>AP017895.1 GCA_002355935.1 Rothia aeria
ATTGCGGCAGCCATCTACTCTCCCACACCCACCAAGATGCAGTACCATCAACACCACAGGGCTTAGCAACCAGGTTCGAAAAGGAGACTGAGCGTTTCCCCCGGCTATCACCACCGCAAAACCACACAACAACACCTTCACGGGATTACCCCCGTAAAGAATGGTTTGTTGCCTCAAAACTGTACAGTGAACACAAACACACAAAATGACTATATTGTAAGCCTTCGGTCTATTAGTACCAGTCAACTCCACACCTTACAGCGCTTCCATACCCGGCCTATCAACCCCGTCATCTACAGGGAACCTCACACACCCAAAAGGTGCCAGGAGAACTCATCACGAAACAAGCTTCCCGCTTAGATGCTTTCAGCGGTTATCCCTCCCGAACGTAGCCAATCAGCCATGCACCTGGCGGTACAACTGACATACCAGAGGTTCGTCCGTCCCGGTCCTCTCGTACTAAGGACAGCCTTTCTCAATTCTCCAACGCACGCAGCGGATAGGGACCGAACTGTCTCACGACGTTCTGAACCCAGCTCGCGTACCGCTTTAATGGCGAACAGCCCAACCCTTGGGACCGACTCCAGCCCCAGGATGCGACGAGCCGACATCGAGGTGCCAAACCATGCCGTCGATATGGACTCTTGGGCAAGATCAGCCTGTTATCCCCGAGGTACCTTTTATCCGTTGAGCGACAGCGCTTCCACACGCCACTGCCGGATCACTAGTCCCTGCTTTCGCACCTGCTCGAGCCGCCACTCTCACAGTCAAGCTCCCTTGTGCACTTACACTCAACACCTGATTGCCAACCAGGCTGAGGGAACCTTTGGGCGCCTCCGTTACACTTTAGGAGGCAACCGCCCCAGTTAAACTACCCATCAGGCACTGTCCCTGAACCAGATCATGGCCCGAAGTTAGACGCTCAGATTGACCAGAGTGGTATTTCAACAACGACTCCACCACCACTAGCGTAGCGGCTTCACAGTCTCCCACCTATCCTACACAAGCCAACCCAAACACCAATACCAAACTATAGTAAAGGTCACGGGGTCTTTCCGTCCTGCTGCGCGAAACGAGCATCTTTACTCGTACTGCAATTTCACCGAGTTCATGGTTGAGACAGTAGGGAAGTCGTTACTCCATTCGTGCAGGTCGGAACTTACCCGACAAGGAATTTCGCTACCTTAGGATGGTTATAGTTACCACCGCCGTTTACTGGGGCTTAAATTCGCAGCTTCGCCCCAAAAGGGCTAACCACTCCTCTTAACCTTCCAGCACCGGGCAGGAGTCAGTCCGTATACCTCGTCTTACGACTTCGCACGGACCTGTGTTTTTGATAACAGTCGCTTCCCCCTGGTCTCTGCGACCCCTACACGCTCCCCACCGCACGGGCAGATCACGCTCAGGGCCCCCTTCTCCCGAAGTTACGGGGGCATTTTGCCGAGTTCCTTAACCATGATTCTCTCGATCGCCTTAGTATTCTCTACCTGATCACCTGTGTCGGTTTCGGGTACGGGCAGCTCAAACCTCACGCCGATGCTTTTCTCGACAGCATAGGATCACCAAATCCCCAACAACGGGTCCCATCACGTCTCAGACACACAGCTGGCGCATTTAACAACCAACCATCCTACACGCTTAGACCACGACAACCACCGCGTGGCTTGGCTACCTTCCTGCGTCACACCTGTTAACACGCTTACCTCCAAAGCCTGGGTCCCACACACCCCACAACACACCACCCAAAAGAGCAGCACACTGTGTTCGGCATGGTTAGCATCACAATATCAGTATGGACGGTTCTTCACTGGTACGGGAATATCAACCCGTTATCCATCGACTACGCCTGTCGGCCTCGCCTTAGGCCCCGACTAACCCAGGGCAGATTAACTTGACCCTGGAACCCTTGATCATCCGGCGCACGGGTTTCTCACCCGTGATTCGCTACTCATGCCTGCATTCTCACTCCCACACAATCCACCACACACTCCCGTGGCAGCTTCACCTCATGCAGGACGCTCCCCTACCCAACCAGCCACAAGGACTGATTGCCATAACTTCGGCGGTGTACTTGAGCCCCGCTACATTATCGGCGCAGAATCACTTGACCAGTGAGCTATTACGCACTCTTTCAAGGATGGCTGCTTCTAAGCCAACCTCCTGGTTGTCTCAGCAACTCCACATCCTTTCCCACTTAGCACACGCTTAGGGGCCTTAGTTGATGGTCTGGGCTGTTTCCCTCTCGACAATGAAGCTTATCCCCCACTGTCTCACTGCTACACTCTCACTTACCGGCATTCGGAGTTTAGCTAACGTCAGTAACCCTCGCGGGCCCATCAGCCATCCAGTCGCTCTACCTCCGGCAAGAAACATGCAACGCTGCACCTAAATGCATTTCGGGGAGAACCAGCTATCACAGAGTTTGATTGGCCTTTCACCCCTATCCACAGCTCATCCCCCAGTTTTCAACCTAGGTGGGTTCGGTCCTCCACACGCTCTTACACGTGCTTCAACCTGGCCATGGATAGATCACTCCGCTTCGGGTCTAGATCCTGCCACTACAACGCCCTATTCAGACTCGCTTTCGCTACGACTACCCCACACGGGTTAACCTCGCGACAAAACACTAACTCGCAGGCTCATTCTTCAAAAGGCACGCCACCACCCCACACAACGGGGCTATAACGGCTTGTAAGCACACGGTTTCAGGTACTCTTTCACTCCCCTCCCGGGGTACTTTTCACCATTCCCTCACGGTACTGATCCACTATCGGTCACTAGAAAGTATTTAGACTTACCAGGTGGTCCTGGCAGATTCACACGAGATTCCACGAGCCCCGTGCTACTCGGGACAAACGCCACGCGGTCAGAACAATTTCAGCTACGGGACTCTCACCCACTCCGGTCGGCCTTCCCAGACCATTCACCTACCATCCTGAACATCACGCCAACAGCCGGTCAGAACTGCCACGACGCCTCCCACAACCCCCATGATGCAACCCCCGACCGGTATCACACACCACAGGTTTAGTCTCTTCCGCTTTCGCTCGCCACTACTAACAGAATCATTATTATTTTCTCTTCCTGCGGGTACTGAGATGTTTCACTTCCCCGCGTTCCCCCAACTGGCCTATACATTCAACCAGCGGTCACTCACCATAACAATGAGCAAGGTTTCCCCATTCGGACATCCTCGGATCAACGCCCAGTTATCGGCTCCCCGAGGCTTATCGCAGATTCACACGTCCTTCATCGGCTTCTAGTGCCAAGGCATCCACCGTGTGCCCTTAACAACTTACAAACAATCAAAGAAAAATCACAGAAAACTCACCACACACCCACACACAAAACAGGCGGGTGCACAGCACAGCTTCCAGAAGATGCTCGCGTCCACTATACAGTTCTCAAACAACAAACCACACCACCACCAGCACCAGAGAAAACCCCCAGCACCAGCACCAGCCAGTCACACAGACCACACAGCGTGCAGCCCGAAAACCCAACAGCGCACCTCAATGGCCCCACCACAAACCAGGAAACATGACATTCCACCCATGAGCAAACCACCCATCCGACACTCGCAGATGGCATGGCCAACCAATATAGTTGAGCTCCTTAGAAAGGAGGTGATCCAGCCGCACCTTCCGGTACGGCTACCTTGTTACGACTTAGTCCCAATCGCCAATCCCACCTTCGACGGCTCCCCCACAAGGGTTAGGCCACCGGCTTCGGGTGTTACCAACTTTCGTGACTTGACGGGCGGTGTGTACAAGGCCCGGGAACGTATTCACCGCAGCGTTGCTGATCTGCGATTACTAGCGACTCCGACTTCATGGGGTCGAGTTGCAGACCCCAATCCGAACTGAGACCGGCTTTAAGGGATTAGCTCCACCTCACAGTATCGCAACCCTCTGTACCGGCCATTGTAGCATGCGTGAAGCCCAAGACATAAGGGGCATGATGATTTGACGTCATCCCCACCTTCCTCCGAGTTGACCCCGGCAGTCTCCTATGAGTCCCCGGCCGAACCGCTGGCAACATAGAACGAGGGTTGCGCTCGTTGCGGGACTTAACCCAACATCTCACGACACGAGCTGACGACAACCATGCACCACCTGTACACCAGCCCCGAAGGGAAACGCCATCTCTGACGCGATCTAATGCATGTCAAGCCTTGGTAAGGTTCTTCGCGTTGCATCGAATTAATCCGCATGCTCCGCCGCTTGTGCGGGCCCCCGTCAATTCCTTTGAGTTTTAGCCTTGCGGCCGTACTCCCCAGGCGGGGCACTTAATGCGTTAGCTACGGCGCGGAAAACGTGGAATGTCCCCCACACCTAGTGCCCAACGTTTACGGCATGGACTACCAGGGTATCTAATCCTGTTCGCTCCCCATGCTTTCGCTTCTCAGCGTCAGTTACAGCCCAGAGACCTGCCTTCGCCATCGGTGTTCCTCCTGATATCTGTGCATTCCACCGCTACACCAGGAATTCCAGTCTCCCCTACTGCACTCTAGTTAGCCCGTACCCACTGCAAAACCGGAGTTAAGCCCCGGCCTTTCACAGCAGACGCGACCAACCGCCTACAAGCTCTTTACGCCCAATAATTCCGGACAACGCTCGCGCCCTACGTATTACCGCGGCTGCTGGCACGTAGTTAGCCGGCGCTTTCTCTGCACCTACCGTCACTTTCGCTTCTTCGATGCTAACAGAGGTTTACAACCCGAAGGCCGTCATCCCTCACGCGGCGTCGCTGCATCAGGCTTGCGCCCATTGTGCAATATTCCCCACTGCTGCCTCCCGTAGGAGTCTGGGCCGTGTCTCAGTCCCAGTGTGGCCGGTCACCCTCTCAGGCCGGCTACCCGTCGTCGCCTTGGTAAGCCATTACCTCACCAACAAGCTGATAGGCCGTGAGCCCATCTAAAACCACTCCATAACGCTTTCCACCAACACCCCATGCAGAGATTGGTCGTATCCGGTATTAGACCCAGTTTCCCAGGCTTATCCCAGAGTCAAAGGTAGGTCACTCACGTATTACTCACCCGTTCGCCACTAATCCACGGTGCAAGCACCGCTTCATCGTTCGACTTGCATGTGTTAAGCACGCCGCCAGCGTTCGTCCTGAGCCAGGATCAAACTCTCCGTTACAAAACAAAAGCCTGACAACCCGATCTCAAACACCAACACAAACCGTACACGGGGGTGCACGATCCACGCTGACACAATTGAAACCACAAACGGTCATCAATCAAAAATAAATAAAATAATTGGTATCACATTTCCAAACAAAAACAATTTGCTCGAAACCAAAAAGCACACTATTGAGTTCTCAAACAACACACCACCCCAGGACACCACCACACACCCACAACAGGCACGCAGAAGCCCCCAGACAGTCATCATTCAGAGCCAACCACAACATCAACAGCACCCCTTCAGGGCCCCTCGCCGCGGCGACTCATACAACTATACACACCCCCACACAACACGCAAATCCACACACCATGAACTACACCACACATAAAGCAGCATGTGGGTGCCACCTACAAAACTGGGGGTAACTGCTCAACGCAGTTACCCCCATATACGCTATCTTTTCGTCATAGCAACCTACAGAAAATTCTTACTCTTTGTTCTTGGCCGTTACAGGCTCCACCGGGGCCGCAGCCTTCACAGCCTTAGGCTCCGATGCTTGGCGCGCCCCAACACCCTGCTGTTTTGTGGCTTGTTCAAAAGGAGAAGCTAATGATTTGCCGTCGCCGCCCTCCTTCGTCATTTTTCCGTCTGCAGATACGCTGTAGACAGTTCCGTCCTGGTATTTAAGAGTCCAGGAGCCGTCTGCCTTCACTTCATACGTCCTGTAACCGTTAGTCGCCGCGTAGGTGTAGGAACCATCAGCGTTAACGGTTAACTCTCGAAGATCATTCTTCTCTTCCCAAGACCCGTCCTTCTTCACAATGAGCTGGGCGGTCTTGTAGTTCTTACTCCACGAGCCATCATCATTAACGATTGCTTCGCCCACAGGATCACTAGCCGTAGCCGTGCGGTTACCGCTGCTGTCTGCGCCACCTGCCGGAGCAGTACTTGCAGATACTGAAGACGACGCAGTTGAGCTTGCCGAAGACGATGCACTGCTACTTGCACTAGCGGAAGATGAAGAGGCCGATGCCGCAGACGAAGACGATGCGGAGGCTGAAGATGATGCACTAGAACTGGAAGCAGCTGATGATGAAGAGCTATTCGATGCTGAGCTATTTGAGCTCCCGCATGCACTCAAACCCAGCATAGCGACAATACTCAGCGACACTACAGCAGAAGCAGGACGGATATTCATGTGATGATTCACTTCCCTCAAGTAAAAACTTTACGTCTTCACACATACATCGAAGACGGTATGACTATAGCACCGTATACCTTGAAATACCTTTAAATATGAAGCTAACGTTAAAATTTTAAACAAATGAGTTCTCTACACACGCACAGTGGTAAAGGGGGACCGCTAGTGAGACTCGGTGCGATGGCGCGATACATCATAAAGGGTAATACCCACTGCCATTGCGGCATTGAGAGACTCCATAGCCGAATCAATGGGAATCGACACGATCTGATCGCAGGTCTCCGTCACCAAACGCGAAAGGCCCTTACCCTCGGAACCAACCACCACGCACAGAGGTTCAGAAGCGAGCTGCAGATTCGGCAGGTCTATGTCTCCCCGCCGTCCAAACCAATCACAAACATACCCTGCTCTTTTGCCTGCTGCAGCACGCGCGTCAGGTTCGTTGCCTTCGCCACCGGAATGCGGGCCGCCGCACCCGCACTCGTTTTCCAGGCGCCTGCAGTCACCGCAGCAGAGCGACGCTCGGGAATAATGACCCCATCACCGCTAAAAGCCGACACACTACGAATAATTGCGCCCAAATTTCGAGGATCGGTAATACCATCCAAAGCCACGAAAAGCGGAGGCGACTTAAGTTTGCCAGCATGCCAGCGCTGCATAACATCCAGTACCAAATCGGTAGCATCCGGGTACTGGTAAGGCGGAATCTGCATTGCGATCCCCTGATGCACGGCACCATCCGTCAGACGATCCAGCTCGCTGCGGGGAATCTCCAGCATGGGCAGGTTTTTCTTATTCGCCATCGTCATAATGTCGCGCACGCGGTCATCAACCTCAATACGGCTCATCACGTACAGGTGCTTCGCTGGAATATTGGTGCGAAGTGCCTCCAGAACCGCGTTGCGACCGGTCACCAACTCATCACTCACGCGTTTACCGCCCAGACGAGTCTGGAACTTGCGGTTCGTGCCGGTAGCCGCACGGCGCTCCGCCGCGCGCTTCATCTTATACGCCTTGTGATAAACGCGGTCCTCAGCCTTCGGGGTGGGCCCTTTACCTTCCAGCGCACGCCGACCGTGGCCGCCGGTGCCCTTCGTCGCACCCTTTTTCTTTGCGGTAGCGCCGGGGCGCGAACCTGCCTTAGCCATATCTGTATCCTTTAGTTCAATGTCTGTCATGCCCGCTTCCGGGGCGGGGTTTCGGAGAATGTGTTATGCGTTAAGGCTCCACGTAGAGCCCTGCGCGCCGTCCTTGACCGTAATACCTGCGGCAGCGAGAACATCGCGCATCCTATCGGCGGTTGCCCAGTCCTTCTCGGCGCGGGCACTCGCGCGCTGTTCCAAAATAGTGTGAATAAGCGCATCTAATGCCTGATGCTCCGTGCCAGATGCTCCCGAACCGTCAAGATTCATGAGCGAAGTCAGCCCCAGCACATTCGCCATCGCCCACACGGCGTTTGCGTATTCGGATGCATCCGTACCGGCGGCAAGCGCGGCGTTACCGGCGCGAGTCTGCTCATGAAGCACCGCGAGCGCGCGCGGAATATTCATATCGTCGTCGAGCGCATCCGCAAAATCCTGTGGTACGCGACGCTCTTGTGGATTCGGGGCCATAAGCTCCGAGGTAGCGGCAAGAAACGCCTCCACACGCTCGATAGCAACCCGTGCTTCTTCTAATGAAGTGGGGCGGTAGTCCAGCACCGAACGATAATGTGCCGAACCCAAGTAATAGCGCACCACCAGCGGGCGAGCCTGCTGCAGCATTTGCACGGGCGAAATGGTGTTGCCGATTGACTTCGACATTTTCTCGCCCTCGTAGGTGACCATACCGTTGTGCATCCAGAAGTTAGCGAAATCATCGCCCGCCGCCGTGGACTGCGCCAGTTCATTCTCGTGATGCGGAAAACGCAGATCCAGCCCGCCACCGTGAATATCGAACCGCTTCCCCAGATATTTACCTGCCATCGCGGAGCATTCCAGATGCCAGCCGGGACGACCGCGACCCCACGGCGAATCCCACGCTGCGGTCACCGGTTCACCTTCCTTATACCCCTTCCACAGGGCAAAATCGCGGGGATCACGCTTGCCGCGCGGGTCTGCGTCGGCGGAGTCCTGCATATCATCTACGCTCTGGCGGGTGAGCGCGCCATAGTGTTCCCAGGAACGCACATCGAAGTAGACATCCCCAGAATCATCAAGCGCCGGGTATGCGTGCCCGCGGTCGATGAGACGCTGAATAAGTTCAAACATCTCAGGAATGTGACCGGTCGCGCGCGGCTCATAGGTTGGCGGGTCAATACCCAACGTCGCATATGCGCGCGCAAAAACTTTCTCGTATCGATACGCGAGCGCCCACCACTGCTCGTTGGGGTGTTCCCCAGCGTAGGTGGGCTGTGCAGATTCAACGGACTTCGCCAGAATTTTATCGTCAATATCCGTAACATTGCGCACGGTGGTGACTTTGAACCCGCGGTAGCGCATCCACCGCGCAAGCTGGTCGAAGACCAGGGCGGAACGGATATGCCCCACATGCGGTTCACCCTGCACGGTGGCACCGCAGTAGTAGATACGTGCCTCGCCGGGGACTACCGGTTCAAAATCGCGGATGCTTGATGTTGCTGAATCATAAAAACGCATAGTCACAGTACCTAGTTTACGGGGTACAGCACCCAAGCGGCGGGTACCGCCGGATTCTCATTTAATAATCTTCCGTCCGGGGAACTACACCACAGGGTAAAGGAGTGCAGTGGCAACGGCTGCAACGCCTTCGCCGCGTCCGGTCAGACCCAAACCGTCGGTCGTGGTCGCGGTAACGGTCACCGAAGCCCCAGCCGCTTCGCTCAGAACACGATTGGCTTCTGCGCGGCGCGGCGAAAATTTGGGGCGGTTACCGATCAGCTGCACGCTGATGTTGCCGATCTCAAAACCTGCCGCTCGCACGATTGCCGCCGCCTCCGAGAGAATACGCACTCCGGATGCGCCCGCCATATCTGGACGATCCACCCCGAAGTTACTGCCCAAGTCTCCGGTACCGGAGGCGGTAAAGAGCGCATCGGCGGCCGCGTGCGCAACAACATCGCCGTCGGAATGCCCACTGAGCCCGCGTTCGCCCGGCCAATACAGCCCCGCGATCCACAGCTCAGTGTTTTCCTCCCCAAAGGCGTGCACGTCTACACCGGTTCCTACGCGGGGTATGAGGGGGTCTGAGGGGTGGGGCTGTTCTGTGTGCTGGTTGTATCTGTCATGGCGTGCCTTTCGTCGCGGTGTACTGTGGGTTCCCCACCCTCACCTTCCTGTGACGAAACGTCATGACCCGGCGGGGCAGGTGTACGGGTTAGGCGGCAGAAGAATCGGGTGCTGCGTAGAGAGCCCTGGCAATGCGCAAATCCATGGGCGTCGTAATCTTAAAGGCGTCCATGTGCCCGCGCACGGTCACTACCCGTCGGCCCGCTGCCTCAACGGCCATCGCGTCGTCCGTGATCTTCTCAGACTCTTCAGGAGGCAGCCGTCGGCTGCGGCGGTGTGCCGCCTCAAGAACCCACCACTCAAACCCTTGCGGGGTCTGTACGGCGCGCATCTGCGAGCGGGGCGGGGTGCCCGTCACGTACCCGTAGGCGTCTACTGTCTTAATCGTATCGACCACTGGAAGCACCGGGATCACTGCGTCCGAGCCAGTGTTCAGCTCATCCAGTACCCGCTGGTACACCCTCGGCGGGGTAAACGGCCGGGCGCAGTCATGAATCAGAACCACACGTGGGGGAAGGATCTGCTGCAACGAACATACTGCACGTACTGTACGCATTGCCGCCACCACAGAGGCGGTGCGGGTGTCCCCGCCGGTGCTCACCATCGCCCCGAACCTATTGGCGTCATCGTAGAGTTGCGGGCATGTCTCACTACAGTTGGGGGGCAGAGTCACCACCATCATATCGGCGACCCCGGAGTCGTGAACCCCTGCAGCGCATGATGCAGCAGGGTTTTACCGCCCACCTTAACGGCGGCCTTGGGTACCGGCTCACCCAGGCGCGTGCCCGAGCCCGAGGCGAGCACAATGACCGCAACGTCAATATCGGTCACACCAAGTTTATTCATCACGTAATGAGCGTACCCGATACGGCGGATACTTGAACAAAACCAGCCCCCGCCGGGGAGGTGAAACCGCGACCCGCAGCGGCTACTGCGGGGAATACGGTGCACTATACGCGCAGGTGGAGGCCGCAAAAGCCGCCAGCCCGTGGGAAAAGCCGCGGGCACTATGTGATATTGAGCTATGCGTGTTCCCGTCCACGGCCCAAAGCTCTCAATACACCCGAGCTAGAGCCGTCCGCTAACCGCCGCTACGGCGTGAACAGCCCATTGGGGAAACCTGGGGAGTCATATACCGACGTCTTGTCGATAAATTGCTAGAATGGTGCAAGAGATTACTTATCTCACGCCACGGTTCGCGGCCGCCCACCGTCCGGGAGAACGCCCGCGTCTGAGGCGTCTAGCACGCACACCGAGCCCTCACCGGCTCGCCACCACACCAAGGAGGACGGGTCGTGAAGTTCACCGTTTCTACAGCACTCAAACGCGCCGGAGCGGGCCTAACGCTAGGGGCCGCGTTACTGGCTGTCAGCGGGTGCGGGTATATTTACACCCAGCCAACTACCCTGCATTACGCCGCATCCGACGGAGTACACAGCACCATTAACGGCAATATTGAGCTGCGCAATATTATGGTTGTCTCCCACGGTAAAGGCGCCGAAGGGCGAGTGCTAGGCACCGTACTGAACAAAGGCAACAACGACGCGACCGTCACCTTCAACTTCCCCTCCGGGGCGAAAACCGTGAACGTCCCCAAAGGGCAGCAGGTGCGCCTGGAACAGGACGACCACAAGCTCGTGATCCCGCAGGTGGCGCCACAGCCCGGAGAAACCCTGAGCAACACGCGTGTATCCGTGGGTGATGCATCGGGCACTCTGAACATCCCCGTCATGGACGGCACCCTCAAAGAGTACAAGCCGTACCTGCCTGGTAATGCGAACGCTTCAGCCAGCGCCTCCCACACCGGTGCCCCATCCGCGAGTCATGCAGCGACCCCCAGCGGCAGCGTGAGCCCCTCCGCTGTACCCGAGACCCCACGCGCATCACACGATGCCACCAGCGGGCGCACCCCAGAGGCGACCGCCGAAACCAGCCAGGCACCCACCCTGAGCCTGGCCCCGGGGGCGACGGAAGAACCCACCGGTGCGGAGCAGTCCGCTTCAAGCGCCTCACCCCAGCGTTAGAACAAGTTCAGCGGCCGGTTATAGAAAAACACCTAAAATAGAACAACGGCGGGTGCCCGCCAGCAGGTTTTTGCATCCTGCGGCTGCGGCACCCGCCGTTTACGGTGTGGTACCGCTGGGGCTACGCCTCAAACTTATATCCCAGCCCGCGCACCGTCACCACGTACCGGGGGAAGAAGCCTGCGGCTCAATTTTGGAGCGAAGACGCTTAATATGCACATCCAGAGTCTTCGTGTCCCCCACATAGTCGGCGCCCCACACCTGCTCAATCAGGGAGGCGCGCGTCATCACCCGCCCCGCATTCCGCAGCAGAATCTCAAGAAGCTCGAACTCTTTCAGCGGCATCGAAACCTCACCACCGTCCACAGTCACCACATGCCGCTGCACGTCCATCCGCACCGGCCCAGCCACCAGCGGCGCACGGCTCTCGTCCTCTTCAGGGTCCCCGCCGCTGCGGCGGCGAAGCACAGCCCGGATGCGCGCAATCAGCTCACGCGAAGAATACGGTTTTGTCACATAGTCGTCAGCGCCCAGCTCAAGGCCCAGCACCTTATCAAGCTCAGTATCTTTGGCAGTGAGCATAATAATCGGCACAGAAGAAACCGCCCGCAGCTGTTTACACACCTCAAGCCCGGACTGCCCCGGGAGCATCACATCCAAAAGCACCAGGTCGGCGCCTTCACGTTCGAAAGTGGGCACCGCCTGCAGCCCGTTATCCACCACAACAGGCGTGAAGCCCTCCCTGCCCAGTAGGTACGCCAGGGGGTCTGAGAGAGCTTCCTCATCCTCAACTATCAGGATTTTCACCGGGGTCTATACCTCCGCTTAGGGTTCGTGACGGCTACTACCATTATGCCGTATACGCCCCTGCGGCCGCTGCCGCCCCAGCTGCCCTAAACCGCCGTATCGGCAATCGGCAGGGACAGCGTGAACGTGGACCCCTGCCCCGGCACCGACTGCACCGACACCTGCCCGCCGTGCTGCCCCATCACATGTTTGACGATGCTCAACCCCAGGCCCGTGCCGCCGGTCTGGCGTGAACGCGCCGCATCAACACGGTAAAACCGCTCAAAGATGCGCGCCTGCTCTTCCTCCGGGATGCCTGCGCCCTGGTCAGTCACCGAAATGTTCAGGGTGTCCCCTCACGTTCAATCAGCAGATCCACCCGGGTTTTTTCGGGCGAGTACCGCACCGCGTTTTCCACCAGGTTGTGCAGGGCGGTCCCCAGCAGCTCAGGGTCGGCGTACAGCTCACCGCTGTAGTGCACCTGAGCCTGCAGCACAATGCTTTTCGCTTCGGCCGCTAACCGGTTGCGGTCAAGAGCCTCGTTCACCAGCGCATCCGTAGATACCAGGGTGCCGCGGGCAATCACATCCGCTGACTGCAGCCGAGACAGCTCAATAATATCTCGCACCAGCGCCGAGAGCCGCTGCGATTCACGGCGAAGCCTGCCCGTGAAGTACTCAATCGCCTGCGGGTCGTCGGATGCCTCTTCAATAGCCTCAGCCAGCAGGCCAATAGCGCCCACCGGGGTTTTCAGCTCATGTGAAACGTTGGCCACAAAATCATTGCGCACACGCTGCACACGCGAAATTTCGGTGCGGTCATCGGCCAGCACCAGCATGTACTCATCCCCACCGGCGCCACCCGCAGGTCAATGACCAGCGTCTCGCCCTCGCCGCGGTCCACTTCGACCTCCTGCTCGACGAAAATACCCCGGTGCCGCACGGTGCGGATCATCTCGGACAGCTGCTCAGAAACTACCGTGTGCCCGCGCACCAGGCCCATCGCGTAGGCCCCGGGGGACGCCTGCGCCACGCCGCCGACCTCATCAACCACCACGTAGGCGCGGCCAATCACCGCGAGCACCTGCGCCGCTCCGTCACTCAGGGCGGGCTCAACCACACTATTATTCGCCCACTCACGTTCGCTGCGGCGCAGAAAGCTCATGCTCACAGCACCCAGCAGCAGGCCAATAATACCCGATATGAGAATAACCAGGGCGGCTCCCCTCCTTCCTAACGTCGCCGTTGTCAGATGTCCGCCGGTGCGGGCCAGCAAAAACATGAAACCCGCCTCCTACGTCACACATTATCCCGAGGAGACGGGCTTCACGCCTACAAATCAGTTGGTGAGAATTTACTTACCCTGGTTGGCGACGGCCGCAATCGCATCCTTCGCGGCTTCGGGTCAAGGTACTCGCCCGGCTTGACGGGCTTAAAGTTCTCATCCAGCTCGTAGTACAGCGGGATACCGGTCGGGATGTTCAAACCGGCAATATCCTCATCGGAGATATTCTCCAGGTGCTTCACCAGCGAGCGCAGCGAGTTGCCGTGCGCAGCCACCAGCACAGTCTTACCCTCAGCAAGATCAGGCTTAATATCGGATTCCCAGTACGGGAGCATACGGCCCAGAACATCCTTGAGGCACTCGGTGCGGGGTGCGTTCTCAACATCAGCGTAGCGGGGGTCGTTCGCCTGCGAGTAAGGGTCGTTATCGTCCAGCGGCGGAGGCGGCACATCGTAGGAGCGGCGCCAAGTCATGAACTTCTCGTCACCGTATTCTTCACGGATCTCAGACTTGTTCTTACCCTGTAGAGCACCGTAGTGGCGCTCATTCAGGCGCCAAGTGCGTTTGACCGGGATCCACAGGCGGTCAGCCGCATCCAGGGAAATATTTGCGGTGTTAATAGCGCGTCGCTGCAGGGAGGTGTGCACAACATCCGGCAGGATGTGGCGCTCTTTCAGCAGCTCGCCGCCGCGCTGAGCCTCAGCACGGCCCTTATCTGTCAGATTAACATCAACCCAGCCGGTGAATAGGTTCTTCTCGTTCCACTCAGACTGGCCATGGCGAAGGAGTACTAGTTTATAAGTCATACCCCTATTCTTCCACCCCAGCGCGGCTTGTCATGCTTTAAGACGCTTAAAAGCCGGGGTGTGGGCACATTACGGCACAAATGCCGCTGCCCACACCCGCACGGATCACCGCACCCGGCAGTACCCCACTATGGCACCAGTTACAGGCGGCGCCGGACGCTGGGGTGCACATTCGTCAAAAACACCATCGCAATGGTGATGGCGATCAGCTCAAACAGGAGCATGCTGCTCATCATCCCGCCCTCAGCACCAGCCACAGCATCAGCACCGAAACAGGGCCGAACCGCCGGTGAGCCCCATCCAGAACCCCTTAGTGCGTTTATCGTGGAACTTATAGGCGTTCGGGGCTGCCGCAGCCGCCTGCACAAACGCCCACACGCAGGTGGCAGCGGCGGCTACTGACAACACCAGATCCGCCCAGTACATGAACAGCATCACCAGCTGAATCGGCGACATTAAGCGATCTCCTTCAACGCATTGACCAGATCGTCGTACAGGTCATCCACATTCTCAATCCCCACCGACAGGCGCAGCAAAGACTCCGGAATGGAATCCGGCTCATTACCGTGACGGCGGCGGCGCTCCACCAGCGACTCCACCCCACCCAAGCTTGTGGCCGGGGTCCACAGTTTCAGTGCCTCAACCACGCGTTGGGCGCCAGCCGCATCCGTGTTCAGCACCACGCACAGCACCGCACCGAACCCGCCGGTCATCTGCTTCTTCGCCAGCTCATGCCCCTTATCAGTGGGCAGCCCCGGGTAACGCACCTGCACCACAGCCGGGTGCTCCCCAGCCGCTCAGCCAGCACCTGCGCATTCGCCATGGAACGCTCAACCCGCACCGCCAAAGTACGCAGCCCACGCAGCCCCAGCCACGCCTCCATAGGCCCGGCAATCGCCCCGTTTGTGATGCGGTGGTGCAGCATCGCCTGGTACAGCGCCTCGTTTGAGGTGACGCTCACGCCCAGCAGCACATCCGAGTGACCCGCCAGGAACTTAGTAGCCGAATGCACTACCACATCCGCCCCGAACGACAGCGGCCGCTGCACCAACGGAGTGGAGAACGTATTATCAACCGCAGAAACCACACCCAGCCGTTTCGCAGCCGCACAAATTGCGGGCACATCCCCCACCTCAAGCATGGGGTTCGTGGGGCTCTCAATCCAGATGAGCGCCTTCGGGGCGGCATAGTCAACAGTGCCGGGGGTGACACCGGTGCGGGCTGCCGCATCCTCAAGGGCAGCAATAACAGAGGCGGTGTCCTCAAGGTCATAACGCACCACCTCAGCGATACCGCGGCGCTCCAGATCCTTACACATGGTCACCGACGCCATATAGGCGTGCTTCGGCACCAGAATAACGGAACCAACCGGCACCAAGTCGATCACCGAAGCAACCGCCGCCATACCCGAAGGAAACAGCAGGCCCGGCTGGGTGGCGCCCTCAAGGCGGGCAACGACTTCTTCCATTCCCTCCCACGTATCATTCGCGAACCGCGCATACACGCGGTCATTCACCGTATCAACCGTGTCAGTGCCACGGTAGGTGGAGGAAAGAATAATGGGCGGGTTCACCGGCGCGTCATGCTCATGCGCGGGACGCCCGCCGCTCACAACAAAAGTATCGGCAGAGAAACGTTCAGAAGTCATACCCTTAAGAGTGGCACAGGTTCACGCCCGGCGCATCCCGGCCCTGCCACAAGGCCACAAGGTTTTACACGGCTGTAACCTGCGCCCGAGACCGCAAACACCCCGCACCCCGCGCGGACCGGGCAGGCACGGTACCCTAGATAGGGTGAAGGATTCTCTGAGTTACACCCCGGCACCGCAGACCACCCGCGTGTGAGTGACGGCACCCCAACCGGGCTTTTTATCGTCTTTGAAGGCAGCGATGGCTCCGGCAAAACCACCCAGCTGTCCCTGCTCGCTGATGCGCTCACCGCCCGCGGGTACACCGTGATCACCACCCGTGAACCCGGCGGAACCGAGATCGGGGAGAAACTGCGGGACCTCGTGCTCAGCAACAGCGGCGACCCGGTTGATGCCCGCACCGAGGCTCTCATCTTCGCCGCCTCCCGCGCAGCACACGCGGCGCAGAAAATCCGTCCTGCGCTCGCCGCCGGGGCGGTTGTGCTCAGCGACCGGTATATTGACTCGTCTGCCGCGTACCAGGGGCGGGGCGCAGCCTGGGGGTGGAGAGCATCGTTGACCTTAGCCGCTGGGCCACCAGTAACCTGCTGCCAGATGCCACCCTTTTCCTTGAGGTGCCGCCCGCAGCAAGCGAGCAGCGTGTGAGCGTACGCGGCACCACCGACCGTATCGAAGCCGAAAACACACAGTTCAAGGCCCGCACCCACACCGCTTTTACCGACCTGGCGCACGCCGAAACAACCGGCCCGCACACGGTCATTGACGGCTCAGGCACCATTGAGCAGGTGCACGAGCGGGTGCTTGCCGCCATCACGCCGCTACTTGCTCAGCGGTCACTGCCGCGCGAAAACACCGCACCAACTAAGGAGGCGCTGTGAGCCTGTGGGACGCCCTCCTAGCGCCTGAGCCCGTGACGGCGCAGCTACGGCAAGATGCCTCTTCCCAGGCGCCCACACACGCCTGGCTTTTTACCGGCGGGGCGGGCTCGCTCAACCGGCAGGCCGCCTCCGTTTTCGCCGCAACCCTGCTCTGTGACCAGCCCGACCCGGCAGACCGGGGGTGCGGTACCTGCCGGGGGTGTGTGACCGTCATGAACGGTTCCCACGCCGACTTCACACATTTCCGTACCGAGGCGGTGAGCATCAGCATTGATGAGGCACGTGAACTGGTTCTCAAAGCCCAAGACCGCCCCTCGGTGAGCCGCTGGCGTGTGATTCTGCTGGAAGACACCGAACGCATGCCTGAGCGCACCTCCAACGTGCTGCTGAAAGCGATTGAGGAGCCGCCGCCGCACACGATCTGGCTGCTGACCGCCCCCTCCCCCGCCGATGTGCTGGTCACCATCCGTTCACGCTGCCGCCCCGTGCAGCTGCCGGTGCCGCAGACACAGAGGATCGCCGCGTACCTTGAAAGCACAGGGGTTGAGGCGGGGCTGGCCCACCGCGCCGCCGCCCTCAGCCTCGGTGACGCCGAGGTAGCGCACCGGCTGGCAACGGTACCGCAGGCGCTGACCCGCCGGGAGGATCTTGCGCGCCTGCCGTTGCGTATCCGCACCCTGTCGTCGGCAATGGAGGCGGCTGAGCGGCTGATTTCGCTGGCTGAGCAGGATGCCGCCGACGCGACGCAGCAGCGTGATGCCGCCGAACGCGCCGAGCTGCTGGCGATGCTGGGCATCGCTGAGGGTGAGCGGGTGGCCCCGACCCTGCGGGCCCAGGTGCGTCGTCTGGAGGAGCAGCAGAAGCGGCGGGCGCGGCGCATCCAGACCGATACGCTCATCCGCGCGGTGGCCGATATTCAGACGGTTCTGCGGGATGCGCTAACCCTGCAGCTGGGGGCGCAGGCCCCTCTGCTGAACGAGTATCTGCGGGAGCCGCTGCAGGAGTACGCGGCGCGCACCAGCCCCGCGCAGACCCTCTCAGATGTTCAGGCGGTTGAGACAACCCTGCGGCGGCTACGCACTAACGCGAACGCCCGCCTGGCTTTGGAGGCCCTCATGAGCAGGTTCGTGCGGTAACTACTGCGCCTGTCCCCAGCGGCCGCGCGTGCGCACCCCGTCAAGCAGCACATTCAGGTGGGGCGCTAGGCGTGGCAGGTTCCACACCGGGCGTGCGGAGATGTCCTGCACAATATAGTCGTCAAGGTTAATTCCGGCCTGCCGCGCATTGTGCTCAAACCGTTCTATATCCTCATAGGCGTGCGGCGAGTGTTCAAGTTTCTCCGCTGTTTTCAGGTAGTCCACGAGCACCGGGATTGAGCGGGCGCGTTTCGTGGCGGAGTACCCAGGTGCCTTGATTTTGACCATATAGCCTGTAGAGTCGCGGATAACCCAGCCTTCAGCGTCGCTTGTGCGCGCGTTCTGGAGCAGGCGGGTGAAATTGGCGTCGTCTTTGAGGGGAATTTCTTCGACCGTAGAGATGCGCACGGAGCCGTAGTCTTCGGTGGGGCGCGGCTGTACGAAGGCCTGCGGGGAGAGCCACAGATTTTCAAAGCGGGCCAGTTTCACGCTGAACTGCGCGGTGTTCGCCACCAGATCGAGCAGGTAGAGCGTGACCTGCTCGTAGGGCACAATGTGCGGGTCGCGGAACGGGTCGACCACCTCAACGGTCAGGGAGGAATCCATGCGGGTGAGCGCCTCGGTGAGCCGGGTGAGTTCTTCCTCGGTGAGGGCCGCGCGCAGGATGCTCTCGGCGTGGCGGCTGTAGGCGGTTGCCCCGCCTTTACTGTAGACGGTCAGCACACCGTCGAAGACCGTAATAATCGCCAGGTACCCGTTTTCTTTGGCGCGCGCCACAGCCGGGTAGGCGAGGCGTTCACGAACGTGTGCCTCACTCTCGTGCCCGGGCTCATCCATATTGAAGAATTTTTCGTACCCGCGCCCCACAATTTTGCCGGTTTCGGCGTGAATAAACAGCCCGCGCGCTTTGGCGGTGGTCTTATCCCAGGCGCCTTTGTAGAAGGCTTTGCGTGTGAAGTTGCACGCGAGCACACCCGCTGGTTCGGTGGCGCGCACGTTCACATTGGGGTTGGCGCGCATCTCCTCTAGCAGGCGATGCCCGTCATTGAGTGGTTCTGTGGCACCGTTTGCGGTGCTTTTTGAGGCGCCCGCCGCTCTACTCCCCGAGGCGTAAGGATCGGGGATGAGGGAGCTCGATGGAATTTCCACGATTTCACGCTTCCATACGGCTTTCTCAGGTGCACCGGATACGCTGTCCTCACGGCTGAACACCACGGCACTCAGCTCGCCGCCGGTATATTCGACGCTGCTTTCTAACGGAATGAGATTACTGTATCCTTCCGAACCGAGCGCCGCCGGGCGGTGACCGTAAATTTGGGTGATACCGGCGGCCCGACTCAGGTCATTGAGCGTGTCTTCGTAGCCCGCGTACTGGGTTTTACCCGCCCGCGCCTGCGGGTACGGATTAGAACCCAAATAGAACGTTTCATCTGCATACAGCCCCGTGAGGTACCCCTCCCCACGCCCTCCAGCGTGCGATGGGAGTCCGCGAAGAGCTGCGGCGCAACCCCGGCGTGGGTCACGAAATAACGCTCCTGCCCGAGAGTAAAGGGCATCATATTCACAGCGGTGTTGAGCATGGCGATTACCCGGCTGTTGTACACGCCGTGGGCGGCGAGAGCGTCCAGGGTTTCGCGGGCATCACGGTAGCGGCGCACGCCCCGGATAGTGTGCATAATGGAGCGTTCGTGGTTGCCCATCACGAGGTGCACATTGGGCAGGGTGCCAAGGGCGGGTTCGAGGATGTCAAAGACTTTTTCGGGGTTTTGCCCGCGGTCAAAAAGGTCACCGGCGAATATCCAGCAGATGTTTTCATCGCTCAGCCCGGTTTCGGGTGAGAGAGTGTCGATGAGTTTTTCGAGTTCACTACCCATGCCCTGAATATCGCCGACCACGACTACTTTATGGTAGTTATCGAGCGCACGCACCGGGGTGAAGAGTTCGGCGAAAACCTGGTCGGGGGCGATGTACCCGGCGACCACATCCCGGTAGTTTTTGAGGGTGCTGCGCCAGTTCTCGCGCAGCTCGCGGTGGTTGTTGTAGGCAGTCTCGATAACCTCTTCAGGTACGCGCTTGGTGTATTCGCGGGCTCTGTTGCGCGCATACAGTTCGTCGAGGGTGAGTTCGCCCTGAAAATCGACGAGGTATGCGGTGTAGCAGTATTTACGCGCAAATTCGAGGAAGGTTTTCATGTTGCGCAGCAGCACGTTCATATTGTCGATAAATACGGTGTTGCCGTGCCGCATATTCTCTTCCACGCAGTCGTTTACCCGGCGGATAGCCTTCGATTCGGCACTGGTATTTTGCGATAGGGCTAGTGCGGGCTGGTTATCGAGCGTGTAGGTGATGTATCCGCATTTGCGGCGCTCGGCATCCCAGGAATGCGTCAGGTCTGCGAGCTCAGGATGCGCGGCGATCCAGGTGCTCTTACCGGCACCCGCCGCCCCAGCTAAGAGGAAGATTTTACGTGCCATTACTATTATCTTTTCGTCATCTTTGTGTAGTGGTTGGTCTATAGTGTTTTAGACCTTACCGGGTTACCCGCGCTGGTTCAACATATAAGGTCGCTGGGGTGAGCTATTTAAGGTATCGCAACACGTGCTTGAAGATACTGCTCTTCACCTTTCAGCCACTCACAGTTTTAATCCGCGGCACATGGATTTCAGCGTATAGGCAAGCGTAGGCACACTAATATTATTGAAAACCTGCGCTTAATATAATTTTGAGCGGAGCATTAGAAATATTTCCTTCGGGGATCTTCAAAAGAACCAATAAATGTTAAATCATTGTATAAATTGCCCGGAGTATCCTCATGAAAAACTGCGTTTCCATAATAATATAACGAATTTCCTTCGGTTACCCCTTTAGCTTTGGCCGCCGCAATAACCTTTTCAGTAGCCGCCCGAGAATGAGTCGCCACTTCTTCAGCCAGAACTTCGATGGGAACAATTTCATGATTCGCTGTTCGATACGCACCAAAGAAATCAGAGTCAATAAAAGAGGTTCCAAAATCTCTGCACGCCGGACAACCTGATCCTAGATATTCCATGCCTTCCGTGTATTCATTAAAATCTTCATATGACTTCATGGATATTCCCATCCACACCGAAATCATTCCCCGAACCGTGTTATCAATCATACTATCATTCCTAAATATTTACCACGTATTAATCAATAAATATTTCTATTTTGAATAATTTATAAATATTTTTCAGTTACGTTACACACCCACAATCTTACAGTCTTTCAAAAATTAAATTATATACGCAAGATTGTGTTTCTTCAGTGAAATTTTCACCCTCAATTTTTACCGGTAGTTTGCTATTTAAAACAAAGCCATCAAGAAGGATTATATTATGTTGTTGAAATAAAGTTATTAATGGCAAATCCTCGCTACTAATACCAGGGGATTGATGCGACAAATAGTGCCCGGATTTATATCGTTGTGCCACAGCGTACCTGCCTACCAGGGAAAGACTCACCCCATACCTATTCTTTTCGTCTCGCCGACTGGCTATTGACCAGTCCAAACATGAGGAATAATTTAAGTCCGATAGATCAGAAACTATGTATTGCGTTTCTACAGCATTTAGAAACTCATCGTACATACCCTCATTAATTCTCTTACCAACAAAACTAAAATTTGGGCTCTCGGGGTTCTCATATGAGTTTAGAACGTCATGACATATTTTTATTAAAACTTTCTCCCTATTACTCATAGAAAACCTAACCTCTGAGACTTTATTTCCCTAATGTTTCCGGCGAATTTCTGGTAGGTCATGGCTGCATACTATTTACCTATACATTGGTTAAGTTCTGCTTTCAGCTTGGGTGACACCTTTTTCGAGACAGAACGTAAGGTTTCTTTATAGTTTCTACTATCCACATTACGGATGGTCCACATAAGTTTTCTATGGAAAGAGTAAAAACTGTTGAGCGCTAACCAGTCATATTTTAGATCAAAACATTTTATTAAGACCGGGACTGCTGACGCATCTCCATAGTAGTCAATAATATCTACAATGTCTTCTTGCCTGCTATGCCACCCTTCGCATAATAATTGCTTATACACATTAAGCAAAAATTTGTCTTTTTTCAACAGCCCCGAAAGCGCTATACAAAATTCGATTCTGCCACCATCTTTATTTTTAACCCCATCTTCAATATATTCATGAAGAAAATCCAAAATGTCAATGCCTCTATCAGAAATAGATTCGTTAATAAAATAACTAATTTCTTGATAGCTAGATTCCCCTCCGATAAATGAATCCATCAGAGTATCGAGGCCTTCAAAAACGTCTTGACTATTCATCACATACCCTCTTCGTATTGTATAAGTTATAGTTATCTAAGAATATTTACATTTTACCTGATGTGAAGTTTTGATGCACACAAGCGCAGAGCCTCTTTCCACCTCTCTTCCCCTAGCCAAGTTCTGGGGTCCAGGCTGGCTACTGCCTGGTCTTGTATTCTTTCATACGCTCAGACATTGTGTGAAAATTAAGTACTCCTTCAGGGTAGTCTTCAAAAAACATACTTAGCCACATCTCAAACGCGCTGGGTTTTGCAAAAAACCCATATATACGACCACTTTTAACTAGCGTATCGTACGTATCAAAACTAACACTTTTCGCATTCCCTTTACTCATAACCTGAGAATTCTGATAAGAATAGGATACGTTCCACGCTAGATATATAGCCAAATCTGGGAATGTAATGCCTTCCGATTCTAAGTCGATATTTCCGATATATTTCCATGTATTATTATCAATATTCATTTCATCACAGGCGCTATACATTTTAAACCCTTTGTGAAGCAAAATATTGACGTCGCTTATTTTATTCTTAGAAATATAATTAAAAATCCCGAAATTCTTTTCAGAGATAAGACAGGCATACACATACTTCCCTTCTGGCAGAAGAATCTCATATACGTTTCCGTATTTCTTGTTACTTAGCATCTTTAACAACCATCCTGCATATGTAAAATCCCAAAATATACTACCCGAATCTTCGTGCCTTTTATGCCACGTATCCAGAGATTAAAACTTGCTGAGAACCGCACACCATAGTCTAATATGTCTCATACACTTCCCAAGAGAAACTTTTATCGTCGCATGGAATCCTGCCGAGCCTAAAATATTCCCTCATACAGCTAAACGCCAGGTATTCGGGATAACATATTTAACCTCATATGGCCCATACTGCCCTCCGGCTTTCATATTCTCTGTATCTATAGAGCTCACTTCTTCGCCTTCTGGGCACAATAAGTTAAACCCTCTCAGCTGTCCTTCGCTATGTGCTTCCTGCCCGAAAACTAGATAGGTGCCACGACCGCCAGAGATAGTTAAATAATCATCATCAATTTTTCCATGAAGAATTAATTCTGTATGTACCTTTGAGTCTAGTCGCCGCAGCGTTTTGGTGAGTTCTTCCTGAGATTTTATGTCAAAGGTTTCCTCTTGCCTGCGCGTCCCCTGCCATTGATCGATGGTAGCTTTCATCTTCACCGCCTGATATGTGCTATCTGAGGTAGGAGGGGCATTCATTTGGGCTAGGGAAACTATTCAGAAACCTTTAGCATAAGCCCAGCACCTCTGCAGAAGGAGAACGGATAAAGAAACCCTCTTCCGTTTGCTCCCCTAGTTTCTGAACCCGTGCACCGGTGAGGGGATCCTGCCGCAGCGGGCGATGAACGCCTCTGAGGATGGTGTATGCACCGGCATGATCGGGGCGCGCCCCAGCAGCCCACCGAACTCAACGGTATCTCCCACCCCTAGACCGACGGCGGGGATGACGCGCACGGCGGTGGTCTTGTGGTTCATCACGCCGATTGCAGCTTCATCGGCGATCATGGCGGCAAGCGTCGCGGCGGGAGTGTCACCAGGTACTGCGACCATGTCCAGCCCAACCGAGCAGATCGCGGTCATTGCTTCTAGCTTATCGAGTGTAATATGCCCTGCGGCGGCGGATTCGATCATGCCGATGTCTTCGGAGATTGGGATGAATGAGCCAGATAGTCCGCCCACATGCGAGCAGGCCATGAGCCCACCCTTTTTTACCGCATCGTTGAGCAGGGCGAGTGCTGCTACTGTGCCGTGGGTTCCCACGGTTTCCAGCCCCAGTTCTTCGAGGATGTGCGCCACGGAGTCCCCGATTTCGGCGGTGGGGCTAGTGAGAGGTCAACAATGTTGAAGTACACTCCCAGGCGTTCGGCGGCGAGGCTGCCAACCAGCTGCCCTACACGCGTGATTTTGAAGGCTGCCTGTTTAATGGCTTCGGCGCATGCGTCGAATCGTGCCCCGCGTACTTTGTGGAGGGCGCGGTGTACCACGCCGGGGCCGGAGACGCCCACTGAGATGGTGGTGTCTGCTTCTTGCACGCCGTGGAATGCGCCAGCCATAAAGGGGTTATCGCTCACGGCGTTGGCGAAGACCACGAGTTTGGCGCACCCGAACCCGTTAGTTTCTGCGGTGAGGTCGGCGGTTTCACGCACCACCTCACCCATGCGTTTAACACCGCTCATGTTAATGCCGGCGCGGGAGGAGCCAATGTTTACTGAGGAGCACACCACGTCGGTTTCGGCGAGCGCGGTGGGGATGGAGTTCATGAGCGTGTTGTCGGCGGGGGTTGCGCCTTTGTCGATGAGTGCGCTGAACCCGCCGATGAAGTTCACGCCCACGGCTTTTGCGGCGGCGTCGAGGGTGCGGGCGTATTCGATGTAGTCGTTTTCGCTGCTGGCTCCGGCGATGACGGCGATGGGTGTGACGGCGATGCGTTTATTCACAATGGGGATGCCCAGCTCAGCTTCGATTCCTTCGCACACGCTCACCAGGTTTTTGGCGCGGGAGGTGATTTTGTCGTAGATTTTTTGGCGGGCTACCGCGCCGTTAGAGTCGGCGCAGTCGAGCAGGGAGATGCCCATGGTGACGGTGCGGATATCTAGTTTTTCTTCCTCGATCATGCGTAGGGTTTCGAGGATATTGTCGTTCATCATGCGGTTGGGGTCCCTTGGGCACGTTAGATGGTGTGCATGGTTTTGAAGATCGCTTCTGCCTGGATGCGGATCTGAACTTTTTGTGCGTGTTCGACGGGGATCATGGCTTCTTGCAGGTCGATGAGGTTCTGCTCGTTTTCGTCGAAGGAGCAGTGCATGATCATGGTGAAGTATTCACCCATAATGGTTTGGGAGACGTCGAGGACGTTCACGTGGCGTTCTGCGAGGGTGTTGGTGACGGCGGCAATGATGCCTTCGTGGTCGATGCCGGTGACGGTGAGGATGATTTTCACGGTGATTCCTTACGGTGGTGGCATGGTTTCTGGGCAGGATAGTTTTTTAGGAATTGTAACGTATCCCGGTTGATATGGAGACCCGCAACACACCACTGGATGGTTATTTGCCTGCTTTTGAGCCCCGCCCTGCCGTGGCGTGCCAGCCCTTATACGTACTGGGCGATGTACAGTTCACCGCTGCCTGTGATGGTCACGGGGGTGGGGTCCCCCGCGTGCAGTACGGATTCGGTGCCGCCAAGGGTGTAGTCTTGGCCTGCGCCGGTGACGGCACCGGCAATGGTGATAGTGATGGTCCCGTCCACTACCAGTGCTGCTGAGGTTCCTTCAAAGACGTAGTCGATGGTTTCTTTCGGCGCCACCCGGATGCGGGTTACACTCATCCGCTCATCCCACATGGTGTATTCGCCTACGGCGGCGTTATCGGGGGTGGGCCGCTGAATTTCGGGGGCGTCTTGGGAGTCGCCCAGCACCCGAATCAGTTCTTCAGTGTCAATATGTTTGGGGTCAGCCCGGCGCGCATGACGTTATCGGAGGGGTTCATGAGTTCGATTGCGGTCCCCGAGACGTAGGCGTGCACCTGCCCGTCGGGGGTGAAGGCGGAGTCACCGGGTGCTAGGTGCACCAGGTTCATGACGAAAGCCACCAGCAGGCCGCGGTCACCGGGGTATTTGTGTGCTACCAGGTTCACCAGCTCTATAGCGTCAAGCACGGAGGGGGCCGCTTTACGCCGTGTTTGCGCGAGTTTATGGGCGGTGGCCGCCAGCTGATCCACGGCTTGGGCGGCTTCGGGTTCGGGCATACGAATAATGGCGGTCAGCAGCTCTTTGGGGGCAAGGTGCGCTCTGTCCGCCAGCCAGGACGCGTTGAATGCTCGGGCAAGATTTTTGAGCTGCTCGGCGGGTCGCACACCGGTGAGCACCCGCATGTTGGTGAGGGCGATCACGGTCTCGGGTTTGGAGTAGCGGTCTTTGTAGTTGCGGTGCGGCGCATCTAGGGGCACACCACGGGCCTGCTCGGCTTCGAACCCTGCGGCGGCCTGCTCGTCGGTGGGGTGCACCTGGATAGACAGGGGGGCGTCAATCGCCAGGATTTTGAAGAGGAACGGGAACCAGTCGCTGTTCCGGTCGGGGCGCAGGAACCTGCCGGGCTGCTGTGCAACCAGTTCGTCAAGCTGCTGCTCAGAGCCGTCAACGGTGGCAACCGACGGGGCGGCCGGGTGCGCCCCTACCCACACTTCAGCCTCGGGCTTGTCAGTGGGCACGGGCACCCCACGCATACGGCCCAGGATGCTGCGCGAACCCCATGCGTAGTTCTGGATCTTATTTTTCAGACGGAAAATTTCGCCCATGCGCGTGCATATCCTTTCACGAACCGCCCTGACGGCCTAAAACTGAGTGATGGAAAACCTACAATATCTATGGAATTCCCAGCGTTTCTTCCCCAATTATAGAGGGATATTAGTTGGCCTTCCCGTTAGAATGAGGGGTGACTACTATCAATCTACATGACTCGTTCAAAGCCTACGATGTTCGCGGTATCGTGGGCGAGACCATTACCGCTGAAACCGTGAAGGCAACCGGCGCCGCTTTCGTTGATGTGCTCGGCCTGGCTGGTCAGACCGTTTTGGTGGGCGGTGACATGCGCCCCTCCTCCCCGAATTCATGGATGCATTCGCTGAAGGTGCCACCGCACGCGGCGCAAACGTCCAGAAAATCGGTCTCATCTCAACCGATGTGCTCTACTTCGCGTGCGGTGTTGAGAACGCTGCGGGCGTTACTTTCACCGCAAGCCACAACCCCGCCGAATACAACGGCATGAAA
This sequence comes from Rothia aeria, assembly GCA_002355935.1. Lineage (GTDB taxonomy): Bacteria > Actinomycetota > Actinomycetes > Actinomycetales > Micrococcaceae > Rothia > Rothia aeria. The sequence continues at coordinate 27,254 of AP017895.1, forward strand.
ATGGCTAAGGCCGGGGCTGTTCCTGTATCCTCCGAAACCGGTCTTTTCGATATTCGTGACCTTGCGCAGAAGTACCTCGACGAAGGCTCCATTCCTACCGTTGAGAACCCCGGCGCTGTCACCGAAAAGGACGTTCTCAAAGCCTACGCCGAATACTTGCGTCAGCTCGTAGACCTCTCCAGCATCCGCCCCTCAAAGTTGTTGTGGATGCGGGTAACGGCATGGGCGGCATGACCACCCCCGCCGTCTTGGGGATGCTCTTCTTCCCGCGCTTCCGCTTGAGATCGTGCCCCTCTACTTTGAGCTTGACGGCACCTTCCCGAACCACCCGGCTAACCCGCTTGAACCCGCCAACCTTGTCGATCTGCAGAAAGCGGTTGTTGAGCACGGCGCAGACATCGGCCTTGCCTTTGACGGCGATGCCGACCGCTGCTTCGTGATTGACGAGAAAGGCAACGCGGTCACCCCCTCCGCCATTACCGCGCTCGTGGCAGAACGTGAAATCGCGCGTGCTAAGGCGGAAGGCAATGAGCAGCCGGTTATTATCTATAACCTCATCACCTCCAAGGCTGTACCCGAGCTCGTTGAAAAGCTCGGTGGGCGCGCCGTGAAAACCCGTGTGGGTCACTCCTTCATCAAGGCAGTCATGGCTGAAGAATCCGGTATTTTCGGCGGTGAGCACTCCGCGCACTACTATTTCAAGGACTTCTTCAACGCAGACACCGGTATGCTCGCCGCGATGCACGTGCTCGCGGCCCTCGGCGGCGGTCACCAGGCACTCTCCGAGATCAGCGCCAGCTACTCCCCTATGTGGCATCCGGTGAGATCAACTCCGAGATTGAGGACAAGGCAGCCGCTGTGGACCGTGTACGCGCGCACTACGCTGGCGCGCCCGTAGAGGTCGAAGACTCCGACGGCACCACCTTCACCAACACCGAAGAAGGCTGGTGGGCAAATCTGCGGCCTTCCAACACCGAGCCGTTCCTGCGTCTGAACCTTGAAGCACCGGATACCCCCACAATGGAGCGCGTGCGCGACGAGATCCTGGCTCTGGTGCGCCAGTAATTCTCTGAACTCACTATTTTGGGCGGATGTCGATTATTATCGGTATCCGCCCTTCTGCTATGCATTATTGGTGCCGGGTTATACAATCGCCTTACAGCCCTGTCGCAAACGCATTTGAACCGCTTTGCCCCGGTAGGCGTGCCGGGCGTGAACCCCAGAACAAGGGCTTTGTAGTTTTAACAGGGATATACCCACTGATATTTAGGTATAATATTAGATAGCGGGCACCCCTAAACCGCGAAGCTAGGGGAACCCGCTGAAACGTCACACCGGCTTAGCCGATGACGTCGATTAGGTCAGCAATCGCTTTGACGAGTTGCGCGAGGGCTTTGATAATTCGCGCAGCCGCCAAAGCGATTTTGCTTTTACCTTTTTTCGGCATTCCGTCTCACTCCCTTTCGGAACTACGACCCTCCACGGCTGATTAGGTCAGAAGTGTTCCGTGGGGTGTAGCCGCGACGGGGGCTTCTTTAGTTTACCTTTGGATATTTAGAAATACTTAAATAAAATATTGGGGGCTCAACGCCCCCAATATTTTTTATCTCTCCTCCTGAACATGGGATATTCGGTGCGGCCTCAGACGGATCTCCCAAGCGGCTTCAGGATGTTCTCCAAAGAACCTTCTTCAGGATCCAGATGCGCACCAGAAGAGGGCCGAGGCGCCCCTGACGCCGAGAGACGGACTTGCACAGAGACATCCCTGAAAAGGCGACTATTAGCTCACCCAGCCGCCTCTAAATACTCCAGCACGGGCTGCGTTGAAGCAGCCTTTATGAGCGCAGCATCCACTGGTCCGGCCCGAAGATCTCGTAATTAATATTCTGCGCCGGTACACCTGCATCCACGAGAGCGGAACGCACGCCCTTCATGAACGGCAGCGGGCCGCACAGGTATACGTTCGCCTCCGCAGGTACGCCCAGCTTCGCAATGTCCACGCGGCCGCGGTAATCACCGGTTTCTTCATCCTCCATGAACGTGACGAGCTTACCGTGCGGGAGCTTTTCAACCAGCGCGGTCATCTCCTCGCGCAGCGGCCATGTATCAAGGCGACGGTCGGCGTGAACCACGGTTACCTGACGCTGAGAACCGGACTCAATCAGCTCATTGAGGAAGCTAATCATAGGGGTTACACCAATACCCGCTGAGAAAAGGTAGAGGGGCGCATCCGCAGAGCCGAAGCCCTCCAGGGTGAGGTCACCGTAAGGGTTGGAAATCTCGACAACATCGCCAATCGTGAGCCCGTGAATGATCGAAGTCATTTCGCCGTTCGGGTCGAGCTTCACGCCGATACGACGCTGGTTTTTATCGGACGGAAGCAGGGTGTATTGGCGGGGCTGGCGCAGACCATCACGTGCCTTCGTAATAATGGAAATGTACTGGCCTGCTTTCGCCTCAGTCATGGGGGTTTCATCGGCAGGTTCAAAGGTCAGCACGACCACGTTATCGCCGGTCTCCTGGCGATCAACAACTTTGAAGGGCGCGTGGGTAACATTATTCGCCTGGGACGCGTACAGGCCCCTCTCGATCTTAATGAGGGCGTTCGCCATGAGCCAGTACACTTCGCTCCAGGCGTCCACGACCTCCTCGGTTGCGGCATCGCCCAGGTCTGCAGCAATCGCCTCAAACAGGTACTTATATACGGTGGGGTACTCTTTCTCCTGCAGCCCCAAAGAAGCGTGCTTATGCGCCACGCGGGAAAGCACCTCATCGGGGTAGGAGTCGGGATGCTCCACAATGTAGGAGGCAAAAACCGCAATAGACCCGGCAAGTGCTTTCGGCTGGGTGCCCTCAAGTTGAGAGGAACGGGAGAACAGGCCGTCCATCAAATCGGGTCGGGCAGCGAACATCCGCTCGTAGAAGTCAGGGGTAATGTGACCGATACGGTCGGCGATAATGGGCAGTGTTGCCTCAATAATGGGACGTGACTTTTCAGAGAGCATAGGTGTCTTCTTCCGTAAATGATGAAATCCGCCTTAAACGTTTTACACGTAAAGCCTTTTACACGGTAGCACTTCTGACAGGGGCCCGCAGGGCTCCCTTGGAATCTGCTTTTGGTGGGAGCGCCCAGAAATACCCGCAGTTTTATATATCTGCCCCCGCACACTTTTATATGTTGTATACGAATATTTCTCGGCATAATAACTAACGGTTACTTAGAAGCGTAGGTGAAATGCTTCTTTAAGTTCGCAGCAGGTGAAATAACTGCAGGGTTTCTTTTCATATAGTCGCTGCATGTTTTACGCTTATTGCCGCACGCTACACAGGGTCAGGCAATAACAGGCGGCTCTGTGCTTACCGGGCGGCAGAACCTCGCCACGACGCTGATAATAAGAGGTTTAGAGAACTTCGCGGTCAAAACTCGCAGCCAGCGGCCCCAACCCAAGCTCCACAAATACAGGCCCGGCAGGCCTGGCGGGGCCGGGAAGATCCGAAATCACCACATCATCCACCGCCGCGTAGAATGCCTCACGCGCATCCGCCAGCACGTTCCGTAAGCGGCAGAAACTATCGAGAGGACAGTTACCGTCCTGATCTTCGCACTCAATCATGGGGATATCCCCTCGGTGGTACGGAGCACCTGACCCACTGTTGCCTGGCGGCCTTTCGCCGAGAGCAGCACACCCCGGAGCGGCCTCTGGTGGACTGTAGCAGGCCTTGATTTACCAGGAATGCCACCGACTTTGCCACATGGTTATAGGGGGTTCCCACGCCGTCAGCAATTTTTTGGGTAGAGAGCTTCTGATCGGGGTCTAAGGCAGAGAGAAGCATCATGATGCGTAACGATACGTCTGAAAAGGCTGTAAGCCGCATCGTTCTCTCCTCTCGTATGGGGGCTGGAAGATCACCCTAAAAACTATTAAAGGTGGCGCTAGCCATAGTCATCTGTGGGAATTGTAGCCCCGACCATACCGTGAAAAAAATTAGGGTCCGCTGCCTAACCATCCCGGCTTTCTGCACTGGCACCCAATTTTATGCTTTATACATATAGTATATTCCGCATAATTTCGTGGGCGTGGGATTCACCCCAGCGTGCCGCGCCTTTTAGCGCAACAGTTCTTTTATAATCCGGCACTGAGGCTCTTCACACTATACGAAAAATACAGGCACCGGCTGGACAAGCATGGCCCCAGGCGAGGTACCGTCGTTATGCCCAAGGCACAATCCTGCAAGGTTTTGTGTCATGTGAGTGTGTAGCCGTCAGGTGCCCCGCACGCACTGCGCGGCACCTCGGCAAGACCACAGGTTTCTGCCCTGTTCTCTCGCTGAGGTGCCGCGCGTGGGATGAAGAGTTACTTAGTTCTCAAGCGCCTGAGCCAGTGCGTCACGCTCAGCCTTGACCTCTGCGGGGAGCTTATCGCCGAACTTCGCCAGCCATTCGTCAATGCCGGGCAGCTCGGCCACCCACTCGTCCTTTGAAACGGCGAGTGCTGCGTTAAGTTCTTCATCGCTGATGCTCAGACCGGTCAGGTCGAGGTCTTCCTTCGTGGGTACGGTGCCCAGGAAGGTCTGCGTGCCGCCGCCCTTGCCGTCGAGGCGGTCGAAGATCCACTTGACCACGCGGGAGTTTTCACCGAATCCGGGCCATGCGAAGCCGCCGTCGGGGGTGCGGCGGAACCAGTTCACGTAGTAGACCTTCGGCATGTTCTCGGCACCGTGCTTCTTGCCCAGGTCGATCCAATGCTGGAAGTAGTCGCCCGCGTTGTACCCGATGAAGGGAAGCATTGCCATGGGGTCGCGGCGAACCACGCCGACGGCACCCTTTGCGGCTGCTGTGGTCTCAGAGGAGAGGGTGACCGCGCGGAATACGCCCTGTTCCCAGCTGTCGGATTCGGAGACCAGCGGCACGGTGGTCTTGCGGCGACCGCCCAGCACGATGGCGCTCAGCGGCACGCCCTCAGGATCGTAGTACTCGGGGCGAGCATATCCACCTGGGATGCGGGGGTGCAGAAGCGCGAGTTGGGGTGCGCTGCGGGACGCCCCGATTCAGGAGTCCAGTCCTTGCCGGTCCAGTCGGTCAGGTGCGCGGGTGCCTCGTCGGTCTTGCCTTCCCACCATACGGAGCCGTCATCGGTGAGCGCCACGTTGGTGAAGATAGTGTTGCCTTTAGAGATTGCCTTCATGGCGTTGGGGTTAGTGGAGTAACCGGTGCCGGGTGCCACGCCGAAAAGACCCGCCTCGGGGTTAACGACGCGAGCCTGGTGGTTCTCGTCAAATTCGATCCACGCGATATCGTCGCCGACCATTTCGGCCTTCCAGCCGTCGATGGTGGGGTCCATCATCGCAAAGTTGGTTTTACCGCAGGCAGAGGGGAATGCGGCGGAGATGTAGCGGGTAACGCCCTCGGGGTTGGTGACCTTGAGGATGAGCATGTGCTCAGCCATCCAGCCCTCATCATGACCGATAACCGAGGCGATACGCAGCGCATAGCATTTCTTGCCCAGCAGCGCGTTGCCACCATAGCCTGACCCGAAGGACCAGATTTCACGGGTCTCGGGGAACTGCACAATGTACTTCTCGGGGTTGCAGGGCCAGGGCACATCTGCCTGCCCGGGCTCAAGCGGGGCACCTACGGAGTGAAGCGCCTTCACGAAGAAGCCCTGGGTTTCGTCCAGTTTCGCGAGCACATCCTTGCCGATAGTTGCCATAATGCGCATTGAGCACACCACATAGGCGGAGTCGGTAATTTCGACCGCCATCTTGGGGTTCTTCGCTTTCAAAGAGCCCATGACGAAAGGAATGACGTACATGGTGCGCCCGCGCATCGAACCTTTGAAAAGGCCGGTGAGCGTCTGCTTCATCTCCACGGGGTCACGCCAGTTGTTAGTGGGGCCTGCGCCTTCTTCGGTCTGTGAGCAGATAAAGGTGCGCTCTTCCACGCGTGCCACGTCGTCGGGGTCAGAGAACGCTGCATACGAGTTGGGGAACTCGTGATCGCTCAGGCGCACGAAGGTGCCTGCATCGACCAGTTCTTGGGCAAGCCGGTTGTATTCCTCTTCGGAACCATCAACCCAGTAGATACGGTCGGGCTCGGTGAGGGCTGCAACCTCGCGCACCCATTCAAGCAGACCGGCATGGGTGGTCGGTGCGTTCTGCAGGTCTTTTTCTAGCTCTGCGGAAAGAGCTCCGCGTGAAATATCAGTCATTGACTTTATTCCCCTTTGAGTTTGTATGCCGGGCACCTTCGCTGGCCAGGCGCGTCTGACTGGTTGGGGCGGTTAAATAACAACGGCGCACAGGGCCGAGGGGCTCGCACGCCGATGAAATTTTTCCACTCCCTCGTGTGTTTACAGAATAGCGCATATACCCTTGTTGTGTGGAACATCTGGGGTGTTTGCGATGCGTATCCCAGATTTTTTGCCGGTGCGTGCGCCACACAGAGGCAAAATATTGCGCTGACCTGGTGCGATACCTCAATAGGCAGACAGGACGCCAACACCGCGACGGGAGTGATTGCCCAGGGGATTGTGCGGCTCGACAGAGCGGGTACGCCGGGGAAGAAAACCACCGTCTTAATTGTGAGCCAATACACTCAATTTCAACTTGCAGTGTGTGAAGGAATCCCGTAGAGTATTACCTGTTGCCGCGACGGATTGAAAAAATTCAAACCACGGAACATGCGCCTGTAGCTCAACGGATAGAGCATCTGACTACGGATCAGAAGGTTGGGGGTTCGAATCCCTCCAGGCGCACACTGTGAAAGCTCTTCCTCTTCATCAGGAAGGGCTTTTTTGATGCCCACCCAACGCACGGCTGTACCTGTGGAACACCAGTAGCGCCACCGCATTCTGAGGCGCAAGACGGCGCGGCAAAAGGGTTCGGTGCTCCATCCGTATGAGTGCGACTGCTTCACGAGATGCCAGTTCGTGCAGTACTGGCTTTACTTCTTTAACCTCGTCAAAAGTTACGTTTCGATAACGAAAGGGTGTGAGTGCGCCCTCCCGCAAGAAACGTGAAGTGAGCAGCGGCAGCGGTACAGCCCAGGAAACCACCCCTATCCCTGCTGTTGCGGCGGAAAATCTGAGCACACGGGAGAAGATGCACCGGAAAAAGCTCAACCTGCAACAGTTACACAGGAAAAAATTGGTGGCGAATGCACAGTTTTGCCACCAAATCTGTAAAAAAGACCGTACTATGCACCTATCGGAAAAACTATTTTTGGCTATGAGCCGATTTCATAGCCACAGAACCCCAAAAAAGTTACCCTGGAAAGTGTGTTTGGTATACCGCCCTCGCATCACGATAAGGCGCGAGGTGTATGGGACAGCACCACTTCCGGTGTCGTCCTGATATTGAGGTAAAACTCTAGGGCAGCGACGACAGTAGCACAACCCAAAGTTTATATCCACGCAAGAATACAACTAGTATGCCTACACGCCCTAGGAGGTAGCAGTGGCTACAACCACCCTGCTCATACCGCGAGTAATAGCTCGCCAGCTCACAGAAATCGCCCAACTGGGTAAGTTTAGTGTTTTCCAGCCACCCCAAAATGTTCGCATTGGGCCGTATATGATTCCCATAAAACGGAGCTCGCCTGCCCGTGTGCACCGCTAGAGCCGGACGCAAAACTACTCATACGCACAATGGCGGCAATTCTTCAAGAAAACTTCGTACCACGTAGTGAACCTTGCGAAACACCTTTTTCCCGAGCGGATACTACACAACAGATAAAAGATACAAAATCCCAAAAAACCGACTATCATACTTCAGCAGAAATACATCAACGTACCGAAGATACAAACCCTCAAAAACAGCAAACTTCACAGCCAACCCCTACACCGTCTCGCCCCACCCCTACCGCCCCAAAGCCCGCCGTCACCGAAGCACAGCAGCGGAACCATCCAGATATTAAGCGGCCAATACCGCAGCCGCCCAGCTCACCGCTGCCGAAGCTGGCGGAAGTATCCAAGGCTGAGCCGAAAACCCCTACCGGCCCCATCCCAAGCCCCACCGCCCTAGCGGGTAAGTTCAAACCGCTCACCTACAAACCGCCAGCCATCGCCGAATACTACGCCACTAAGCCGTCCCGGGGCGCACGGCATGGGGAAGCGGCAGGAGAAAGGGTGTGGCCACTCAAAGAGGTGGAAGCTATCGCACCTTACACAGTGAGCCAAGAGAAACACACCGATTTGCTCGATACCGAGCGGCTCAGCAAAACCCTCGGCGACCAGTATTACCTGCGCGGCACCAAGCGGGACTCGCTGCTGCGCAGGCTGCATAAAACGCAGCACCGCGCCGTTCCCCACCCGGAAGCATCCGGCTCGAAATACCCAGAGATCCGGCCCGAAATGCTCAAACACATTAAAGAGCTCAACCTCGACTACGAAGACATTAAACGGTTTATTGACTGCGGGGTACCCGAAAAAATCAACGGCTGGACCACCCACTACCGGTACGACGACTACCGGGTGGAGCTGAACACCAGCTCGAACACGGTGCTGAATGTTGAAGACGAACGTGACTTCTACGACGAGTTCCTAGACGACACCAGTGAGGAGAAACTGCCGTACACCTTCGCCCCCGCCGTAGAACACTACATGGTGATGCACAGCATCCCGTATAACCGCGTTATCCGCATCATTGAAGAACCTAAGAGCGTGGACCCGGCCCCCTCGTGGCTGACCGCCTACAGCGACCATGAGTACCGAGTGTTCGTTGCCCCAGACGGCCGCACCATCCGCTCCATTAAACCCCTGAAAGAGGACTAGTCATGGCCGGTTACACACTCGACGTGCCCGAAGAACTTTACGAAGCACTGCAGAAGATGGCCCCCTACGCCACCTACACCTACACCGATGAGGACGGCGACTGGGACCTTCTCTCCCCCGCCGGGCACAGCGCCCTCACCAAAGACCGCGTCTTGGATGCCGACCTGCTCAACCTGTATTTTGAGGTGCTCCCGCAGATTGCCACGCTCTTCGCCAAGCAGCACCCGCGAGCACTCAATACGTTCTCGGCGGTGCCCACGCCCTCCGCCATTAAAATGCCCAAGGCCCAGCTGACCCCCCTCATCCAGGTGGAAAAAGAACGCGCCGAAGAAGAAGCCCACTGGGCGTCCCTTGAAGAAGAATTCTATGCGGGCGTGCCCGAAGAGGAACGCAACTACGGGGTGACCCCCGGACTGAAACACTATATGATGCGGGAAAACCTGGGGTATGCGCTGCTGTTAGACATTATTAACGACCCCGACGCCGAATACAGCACCAGCCATAACAACGGGTACGAGGTACCCGTATACACCAGCAAAAAACTGGGGTATCGGGTGGTGCTCACCCACAACAGCTCGGCCGTTATGTCGCTACGGAAAATTGACGATGGGATGGTCGGCAAATACTCGCTGGCTGAGGCAGCTGAGCAGCATATGAAGGATTTGGGGCTGCGCGAAGAAGAGCTGATTCTGGTGCTGGAGAGCATCGACTCTGAGGTGTCAGCGGTTCCGGGGCACAGCGCCCGCACCGGGTACCGGCTCAACGGGTACGAGGTGATCGTCGATTCGGTGCGTAAAACCATCCTGAGCGTGGCGGAGGCCTCTGCCTCACCGGGTACTCGGCCCACTCCGCACAATCAGCCCCGGCTCAGCGGGCAGAAGGCCCAGCGCGGCGTGAAAATCCCGAACGATATGCCCAGCTACATTAAACTGCTTGAGACCCACGGGTTCACGGTTGAGCACGGCAAAACCCACTACAAAGTCACTCATGATGCGTTCCCCGGCAAGAGTGTAAGCATGCCGGTGACCCCCTCCGATAGTCAGCGCTGGTACAAGAACTCGGTCAGCGATATGCGCCGCGAGTTCGGGGTGAACCTTAAACGGGACCGACCCGAGTACACGCGCCGCGGTGAACCCACCCCCAGGCACGAAAGGCTCTGACCCTCCAACGCAGTTACAGCCTTCGTAAAGGCTCTGCTGTAGGTGCGAGGTGTGGCGGGCCGGTGCGTCTTTGAATCTTTTGCCCGCACATTGCAAATATAGCCCGTGTATTGCCTCACGTTATACTGCCGCTGGCGCCCCTCATTAGAAGGGGTGCCAGCGGCGGTTTTATGGGGTGCCCCACAGCCCATACGCCTCACCCGGCGGGCACCCCTGGGGTCTTTGTGCCTGTCACGGGCTTTTTGGAAAACGCTCCCGCACGCTGGCCCACCCACCGCCTGGACAGCACCGGGGCAGGCGGGCTTTATCTGCGGCCTTGGTGCACGCCGAATGTGTGGCTCACACGGTGTGCACAATGGGGATATACTGTGAAATGTTCCGTGGAGGACGCCTAACAATAACCACTGATTTGGGGTAGGCTAAGCCTAGTGTTAGTAAGGCAATAGCAACTTTATAGAGGCTATAATGTCCGCCACTGCACCCCCATAATTCGCCTCTCGAAGGCGATTAATACCCCTCCTGACGCATAGAATGGATATGCATCTACACAAACGCACAGGAGGAACGCATGGGCGTCATGATTAAGGTAACCGATGAGACCGGCGATAGTCGTGAAGTCGAGTGGGAAGAACACCACACCCTACTCGAATCGCTTCTTTCCCACGGTTTCCCGGTGTTGGCAACCTGCGGAGGGAACGCATCCTGCGCGACCTGCCACGCCTTTATTGACCCCGAACATATTGCAGCATCCGGCGAGCGTACAGACGCAGAAGCTGACCTACTCGATATGGTTGACGATGTAGCCAACGAATACTCCCGCCTATGCTGCCAGGTAGAATACACCCCAGATATGGACGGCGCGTCCATCACCTTACAGGCGGCAATGTAATGAAACTTTCGGCACGGACTCTCATCTGTTCCACGGCGCTACTGTGCGCGTTTACGTTGAGCGGATGCGGCTCCAGCGACACCAACCAGACGCAGAACGCACCGGCCCAGAACGAGGCCAGTGCGAGCGTCTCCCCCGGCACCATCACCATCGCCTCCCCCAATGCCTCAGCTAACCCCTCAGGCTCGGTCGCGCCCGGCGACATTAACGTGGTCAATGGCGGAAACAATAACGACAAGAAAAAGAAGACGAGAAAGAGCACCAGAACTCTGAGGAGTCGCCCGGCTCATCCGATGAGCACTCCGACAAAGGCGGCACCAACGGGGAGAAAAAAGACGGCGGTAAACGCACCGAAAAAGGTGGCTCTTCCTCCTCTTCATCCAGCTCTTCCGGCACCAAGAAACAGCAAGGAAGCGGCTCACAAGGCAGTTCGGGGCGCACCTCAGGCAGCTCCAGCTCCTCAGGCGGCAGCGGCGGCTCAAGCGGCTCCAGCACTCAGCAAGAACCCGCCGCCCAGCCCGCAGGAGGCGGAAGCGGTGGGGCCTCCAGCGAGGAATCCAGCGGCGGCACACTTGTGAGCCGTGCGCAGGCATGCACCGAGAACCAGGTCTCGGTATCGCTCACCCCCGGCCCTTCAACCGCCGGGTCGCAGCAGTACACCCTGTCGTTCACCAATGTCTCTGCCGGACCCTGCCGTCTGAAAGGCAACCCGGATGTGGCGCACACCAACACGGACGGCAGCAGCATTATGGGCATATCTTCCCAACTCGATGGTAACCTTATGAACCCCTCCGGGGTGGTGCTCCAGTCGGGCGAGACCACCACAGCCGCCATGCGGCGCGTGAGCGCATCATCGCACGGCGATAACTGTGTGGTGCAGAACTCCCCCAAACTCACCGTGTGGCTGCCCGGGTCGGGTAAAGGGTACGCTTTCGACTTCGACCAGGACACGTGCACTAACGTGCCGCAGCTCTTCGTGGGCCAATTCGGCGCCTAGCCACGCAGCGGCACGGCGTACCCGCGGTGCCGGGTGGGGCGCAGATTCTGCGCTCTATGCACCAAATACGCCCTAACTATAAGGCGGCTCCCCCGAGAAACCGGGAGAGCCGCCTTTAAGCATCTACACAATACTTTATTTATACACTAGTTGAGCCTTAGCTTACCAGTTGGACACGCTTACTGGGCGAGAATATTCCCCACCCTGTGGGCCTAGACAGTGCGGGTGGTCTGCTCAAAACTGAACCGCACCCCACGCTCCCGGAAAGGCCCCAGCCCGTAACCAATATTCACCACCAGAAACGGCTGCTGATCCTGCCCACCCAGCAGCACCGCATCCGCTGCGATCGCCTCAAAATCCGCGCCGGTGATAGGGCCAGCATCCAAGCCAAGAGCACGCACAGCGGTAATGAAATACCCCGCCTGAACCTGCGCGCACAGCCGCCCCAGCGGGATACGCTCGCCCTCATCCTCAAAGAACTTCTGCGCGGCCACAGCGTGCGGGGCGAACTCGGTGAAACGTTTCTGCCAGTTCCGCTCAAACGCAAGAATCGCATTCACCGGGGCCTGGGAAGCAGATGCGCGGTTCCCCTCATGCAGGTGAGTCAATAGGCGTTCTTTCGCGTGCGGGGAACGTACCCAGGTGATGCGCAGCGGCTGATTATTGTAGGCGGTGGGTCCCATGACAGTCAGCTGGTGAATCTCACGCAGCTGCTCCTCAGTGACGGGATCCTCGCTAAACCGGTAGCAGGTGCGCGGCTGAAGGTAGAGGGCGGCACGCTGCTCTTCCTCCAGACGGGGCCTGTGGGTGGGGTTCGCCAGGTTAATGGTGTCGTGGTAGTGAGGGGGCATTGCATTTTCCTCTCTGCGGGGCCTGCCAGGTGGGGTTATTCCCATTGTGTACCCCGCACCCCATCAAACGCCGGTTTTACCGTCCCAGTGTCAAAAATCTTAACGAAAAGACGGCTACCGTCATCATTCAGATGCGGCAGCCGCCGGTGAATCAGAGATATTCGTGGGCCTCTCCGTTCGCCGCGTACCGGGTCTCTGCGGTAATCTCGCCGGGTGCCATAAATGTTCCTCGGCGGCTCAGCAAACGCAAAACACAGTGTTTAGAGGCTGCGGGTCACCTCGTCGAATCCGAACCGAGTATCGCGCGGGTGCTGGGTAGGAACACCGTACCCTAGATTCACCACAAGGATGGGATGCTCGTCGGTCCCCGCAAAAAATTCTTCATACAGCCCCTCAAAATCGGCCCATAAGGGACCGGCATCTAGACCAAGGGCGCGCGCGGCGGTCATAAAGTAACCGGCCTGCAGGTTGGCGCTCTGCTGAGCGGCGAAGGTAACAATTTCCTCGGTCGTGCAGTAGCTCCTAATAGTCTCTGCCGCGCGGGGATTAAACACATCTGCACGGTCTATCCACGCCTTATCGTATGAGAGTATGGCGTTAACGGGTGCCTGACGAGCCTTTTCTTGATTAGCTTCGATCAGGTGTTTCACTAGGCGCTCCCGGGCCTCAGGACTCTTAATCCAGGTGATGCGCAAAGGCTGGCTATTGAAGGCCGTGGGCCCCAGATAGGTAAGTTCCTGAATCTCCCGAAGCTGATCATCAGTGACGGGCCGATCGGTAAATTTACGCATAGTTCGGGGCTCACGGAAAAGAGCAGTGATCTGGTCCTCAGACAAACGGGTCATCTCTCATATCCTTTCCTATGACGTCGGGTTCTTTTGGCACAGTGAATCTATATGCCCCACGAAAGGCTACCGCGCCGTTCTTCCCATCATGCACCGGCCCGTGCCATAAAGCTACCCCAAAATTCGCACTGCAACAGTTCCCCCGTTCCCTCAGGGTTTAACAAAAACCGGTGGCTGCCGCATCATCAGATACGGCAGCCACCGGCAAAAATCAGGCGCTCACAGGTCCCCGGACACATGTACATCACTACCGGAGTTCTGCGGCTTACTCTCGCTGGTCTCGCTCAATGCCGAATATGCGGCGGCTCAGCGAGCGCGAAACACAGCTTTTAGATGCTGCGGGTTACGTCATCAAACTCAAAACGGGTACCGCGCGGATACTCGGGAGCCACACCATAACCCAGGTTTACGACGAGGAAGGGCTGCTGGTCGGTGCCCTCGAAGAATTCAGCGGCGATACCGTCGAAATCCGCGCCGGTCATGGGGCCAGCATCCAAACCGAGAGCACGCACGGCGGTAATGAAGTAGCCAGCCTGAAGTGCAGAGCTCAGCGCGCCTGCGGGAATACGCGCCTCTTCAGCCTCGTAGTAGGACTCAAAGGCAGCGGCCTGGGGCGCGAATTCCCCAAAACGCTTCTGCCAGTTCTTATCGAAAGCCAGCACAGCGGTCACGGGGGCGTTGAGGGTCTTCTCCTTATTCCCGTCCATCATGTGCTTGACCAGGCGCTCGCGAGCCTCAGGGGTCTTTACCCAGGTGATGCGCAGCGGCTGGCTGTTAAAAGCAGTGGGGCCCATAGCGGCCAGCTCATAGATTTTCTGCAGCTGCTCGTCGGTGACGGGCTGCTCGGTGAATGCGTTCACGGTGCGGGGTTCATTGAAAAGGGTGTTGAGCTGTTCGTCGTTCAGGCGAGTCATGATGAGGCTCCTCTAATTGTTACCTTTAGAAACTTTACAGATAAAACATTACCCTGCTATCGGGGGCCGGTCAAACATCATCGTAAACATCCTCTCCCTCACTGTGCGCGATCCTTAGCCCTGTATTTACCAGAGATATACCAAGCGCAGACATACCACATGGAAGGCTTCAGTGCACCGCGCAACGCCTCACCGTTGTTTAACCGACAGAAAATGTAGCGCGAAACATACAGGAACAGTCCACACTATGAACACCCCGGCGGTACTGGCAAAGCCCCAGGTGGCACCCCATATTCACCATCACAGGGGTCTTCTCGCCAAGCCGCCGTAGTCGCGACAGCCCACCATGACCTAAACCCCGCTGCGCACCGCACATTTTCGGGATAATGGAACCATGCCCGACGCTCTAGCACCTTTCTCACCCGCCACTCAGCAATGGTTCCGCAACGCTTTTGGCACCCCGACCGCCGCGCAGGAAGGCGCTTGGGAGAGTATCAGCAAGGGCGAAAACGCGCTTATTATCGCCCCCACGGGCTCCGGCAAAACCCTTGCCGCTTTCCTGTGGGCGCTCGATGCGCTCTACCGCGACAAAAGCACAGAACCGGGTCAGCGCGAGCTTACGACATCGGCTCAGGCGCAGAAAAACGGGGACGCTCGGGAAACACACAAGACCAAGAAAAAGCGTGCGGGCGGTACGCGCATCCTGTATGTTTCACCTCTGAAAGCTCTCGGGGCGGATGTGGAACGCAACCTGCGCGCGCCGCTTGCGGGGATTGCGCATACGGCGAAGGAATCCGGGCGAACCCCGCCCGATATTACCGTGGGTATTCGAAGCGGTGACACCCCGGCGCGAGAGAGGCGGCAGCTTATCAGCAACCCGCCCGATATTCTGCTGACCACCCCCGAATCGCTCTACCTTATGCTGACCTCTGCGGCACGTTCGACACTCACCGGCGTGACAACTGTGATTGTGGACGAGGTGCACGCCCTGGCGGGAACTAAGCGCGGGGCGCATCTGGCGGTGTCCCTGGAGAGGCTCGATCAGCTGGTGGAGCGACCGGTGCAGCGCATCGGACTCTCTGCAACCGTGAACCCACCCGAAGCCGTCGCCACATTTTTAGGCGGGGTGCACCCGGTGACAATCGTGGCGCGGCAGGTGCCCAAACGTTGGGATCTGCGGCTCTCGGTACCCGTGCCGGATATGGCGGCGCTCGGCGGGGCAAACGATTACGGGCAGGGCAGCTATGCCCCCGGGAGCAACGGGCACCGCGCGGGCAGGATTCGCCCGGTTCAGCCCCGAACGCCCCGGATTTGCAGGTTCAGGCAGCCGATGATGCGCCATCCTATACTCTTGCGGATGCTATTGGCACCTTCCCCGGTGAAGAAGGATTATCTCTTGAGCTGCTGAACAGCTCTGCCGAACAAGATGGTGCCGCGAGCGCGACGGCGGGTGCCGGGGCACGGAAGCCGGGCGGTGAGGGCGAGCGCGCGTCCGGGTATCGTGCCTCGATTTGGCCTTATGTTCAGGAACGCATCGTGGACGATATCGAGAATAATCGTTCTACGATCGTGTTCGTGAACTCGCGTGGGCTTGCCGAAAAACTTACCGCGGCTCTCAACGATATTCATGTGCGCCGCGAGCTCTCACGGCGCGAGCTTGCGGGTGAGCCTCTGCCTGACATTGGTGAGGATCCAGATATTGCGCCGTTGGCGCGGGCGCATCACGGTTCGGTGGCGAAGGATCAGCGCACGCTTATCGAAGAGTCCCTCAAGAATGGTTCGCTGCGGTGTGTGGTCGCCACAAGTTCCCTGGAGCTCGGCATCGATATGGGGCATGTGGATGCGGTTATTCAGGTGGCGTCCCCGCCGTCGGTGGCTTCCGGTCTGCAGCGGGTGGGTCGTGCCGGGCACCGAGTGGGCGAGGTTTCGCGCGGGCTTTTTTATCCGAAGCATCGCGGGGATTTGTTGGGCTCTGCCGTGGCTCTGTCCGGTATGCTCGCCGGGTCTTTAGAACCGCTTACCGTTCCCGCGAACCCGCTGGATGTGCTTGCCCAGCAGACCGTCGCCGCCTGCGCTTTGGGGCCTATCGGGGTGGATGCCTGGTACGAGGCGCTGCGCCGCACCGCTCCTTTCGCGAACCTTTCGCGCGCGCTCTATGACAGTACTTTAGAGATGCTGGCGGGCAAGTACCCTTCCGATGAGTTTGCGGAGCTTCGCCCGCGTATTATTTGGGATCGCGCCGCCACTG
Organism: Rothia aeria; assembly: GCA_002355935.1. GTDB lineage: Bacteria > Actinomycetota > Actinomycetes > Actinomycetales > Micrococcaceae > Rothia > Rothia aeria. The sequence continues at coordinate 43,929 of AP017895.1, forward strand.
CCGATGCGCCAAGCGGCACGATTGAGGGGCGACCCGGTGCGCAGCGGCTTGCCGTGACTTCGGGCGGGACGATTCCCGATCGTGGGCTTTTTCCTGTCTACCTGGCCGGTTCTGAGGATTCCAAAGCACCTAAACGGGTGGGCGAGCTGGACGAGGAGATGGTCTACGAGTCGCGGGCAGGCGATGTGATCGCCTTGGGGGCGAGCAGTTGGCGCATCGAGGACATCTCACACGATGCGGTGCGCGTGAGCCCCGCACCCGGCGAGCCTTCACGCCTGCCGTTTTGGCATGGTGAGCGGGTGGGCCGCCCGGTGGCGTTGGGCCGTCGTCTGGGGCAGTTTACCCGCGAGTTAGCGAAGTCTGCGGGTGCTGACTCCGGAAGCGAAGACGCCTCAGCGACGGCTGCGATACGCGCCGAGCTGACCCGGTTAGGGCTGGATTCTTGGGCGAGCGATAATTTGCTCGCTTATATTCGGGAGCAGCGCGAGGCTACCGGCGTGGTCCCCACCGATACGCGGTTTGTGGTGGAGCGCTGCCGCGATGAACTGGGAGATTGGCGCGTTATTTTGCATTCGCCGTACGGGTATCCGGTGCATGCGCCTTGGGCTGTGGCGGTGGGCGCCCGCGTGCAGGAACGGTACGGTATTGATGCCAGCGCGCTTGCGGCAGATGATGGTATTGTGCTGCGTATTCCTGCGGTGGAAGATACCCCGCTGGGTGCTGAACTTTTTCTCTTCGAGCCCGATGAGCTAGAGGAGATCGTCAAGGATCGTGTGGGCGAATCGGCGCTTTTCGCGTCTCGTTTTCGAGAGAGCGCCGCCCGTGCCCTGCTTCTGCCGCGCCGCGATCCGGGCAGGCGTACTCCCCTATGGCAGCAGCGCCAGCGTTCGGCGCAACTGTTGGATGTTGCGCGCAAATACCCCGAGTTCCCGATTCTGTTGGAAACCGCCCGCGAATGCTTGCAGGATGTATATGATGTTCCTGCGCTTCTTCAGCTGCATCGGGATATTGCCGCGCGGCGCATCAGCCTGTCGCAGGTGCAGACCGAGGGGCCTTCGCCTTTTGCCCGCACCATGCTTTTCGAGTACGTGGCGGAGCATATTTATGATACGGATGCGCCCGCCGCTGAACGCCGCGCTGCCGCTTTGGCACTGGATCCGGCGCTTTTGGCGGAGCTGCTGGGTACCGCTCAGCTGCGCGATCTGCTGGATCCGCAGGTGATTCTTGAGGTTCAGGAGCGTCTTCAGCGCACCGGGGTGAAGTATCGGGCACGCGGGGTTGAGGGTGTGGCGGATCTTCTGCGCCAGCTCGGTCCGCTCACGGCAAATGAGCTGGCGCTGCGGATGCGCGGGAATGAGGGGTCCGGGGTTGAGGCCGTGCCCGAGGTCTCTTGGAGCACTCCAAAAGGCAGCGAAAGTCGATCTAAAAAGGCTGATATTTCACATGAGACCGGGCACTCAGCCGAAAATACCGCCGAGGGTCTACCGGAAGAAGACCTTGAAACTACCCCGCACGCCACCGCCGAAGAGGCGCGCACGCTTGCCGAAGAGCTGGTCGCATCCCGCAGGGCATTCGTTATCAATCCGCACTCAAATATAGCGGGTAGCACGGAACCGATCTATGCCGCAGTGGAAGACGCCGCCCGGCTGCGCGACGGGTTAGGGCTGCCGCTTCCGGTCGGGATTGCTCAGGCGTACCTCATGCCGGTCGCCGCGCCGCTCGAAGACCTAATCTCGCGGTATGCGCGCACGCACATCCCCTTTACCGCAGCCGAGGCGAGCGCCCATTTCAGCCGCATCACGCCGACGGGTTCGGGTGCTATTCTGCCGGTTTTACGCGCTTTAGAGACGCAGAATCGGCTGTTCTCGGGTGAGTACCTGCCCGAGGAACTGCGTGTATCTCGCGCGGAGGCAGCCGATACGATACCGCCCTCCCCCGCGCCCACGGCAAGCCTGGAATGGGTGGACGCCGAGGTGCTTCGCCTGCTTCGTGCCCGGTCTTTGGCGGCGCTGCGCCGCGAGATTGAGCCGGTGCCACAGCGTGCCTATGGTGCGTTCCTGCCCACCTGGCAGGGAGTGCGCACGCAGACGGTCAAGGTTTCGCGCAGGCTCGCAGAAACCACCGAGTACGGTGCGTATTACGAGCCCGAACGCACGGTTCAGGTTCTTGCCGAAAACAAAGGTTCATCCGCCGAGGCATTAGAGGGTCGCGAAGGCTTACTGACGGTCATTGATCAGCTGGCCGGGGTGCGTGTGCCCGCCTCTGCTTTGGAGACCCTCGTCTTGCCAGCACGGGTGCGTGATTATTCGCCGCAGCTCTTAGATAGTCTGTTGGCCAGCGGAGAGGTGCTTTGGCGCGGCGAAGGCGAAATCTCCGGCAATGACGGCTGGGTGAGCCTGCATCTTACCGAATCCGCCGAGCTGACCCTGCCCGATTCTTCCCGCACGCAGGCCTTGGATGAGCTGGGCTCGGTGGAGCACGCCGTCTTTGAGGCGCTTTCCGGCGGCGGGCTATTCTTTATGCCGCTTCGTGAGCGCGTGAACGACATCTTGGCCTCTCGCGCCGCCTCGGGCGAGGTTGTGCATTTTCCGGAGGCTTCGGAGGTATCCGCCGCGCTGTGGCGCCTGGTGTGGGCGGGGTTGGTCACGAACGATACTTTCGCCCCGGTACGTGCCATGCTGGCGGGCGGATCGAGTGCGCATCCGGTGCGGCCCGCCGCTCCCCTAGCGCGCCCGGTGCGCAGGCGCGGTGCCGCACGATTGTCGGCGGCGCGTACTTCTGTGGGTGCTTATCCGCGCAGGTATAGCGGCTTGGGCGGCACCCGTGCCAGCTCTTCTGATCCGCAGGTTTCGGCCCGGGATTCCGGACGTTTCAGCCATATTAGCCTTCCCCAGAGCCGCCCTCATACTGGGGGCACCGAGTCTTCGCAGGAAGCGGATGCGACCGTTACCGCCTATGCTCGCGCGGAGCTTCTTTTAGACAGGTACGGTGTGCTCACGCGCGGCGCGCTCGCCTCTGAGGATGTGCCCGGTGGCTTTGCGGCCCTGTACCGCGTCTATGCGGCTGCCGAGGAACGTGCCCTGGTGCGGCGCGGATACTTCATTGAGGGGCTGGGTGCGGCTCAGTTTGCCTCCCCAGCAACAGTGGATGCGGTGCGCTCCTACACTAATATTGGCACCGACACCCCGCAGAATACCGGAGTAAAGCGAACAAAAACCGAGGAAGTATTCGGTGTATTTGAGGGTGTTCTGTTGGCGGCTACAGACCCTGCGAATCCCTATGGTGCGGCGCTCACGTGGCCTTCCGTCCCCAGCTTGCTCTCGGTCTCTTCTACATTCGGCGGTGCGGAAGAGGCTGCGCGCGAAAGCGCAGAGACCGCTCGGTCCGTGCGGCATCGTCCGGGGCGTAAGGCGGGTGCCTGCCTCATCCTGCTCGATGGTGAAGCGGTCCTCTATCTGGAACGCGGCGGCAAAACCCTGCTGTCTTTCACGGCTGACCCTCTCAAACTTGAGGCTGCGGCTCCGCTGCTGGCGCGCATCGTGCAGGCGGGTATTGCTGAGAAGATCGTGGTGGAAAAACTCAACGATTGTGATATTCTAGCGACCCCGGAACCGCCGAATCATCGGGGAGCCTCCAAGGCCGATTCTAACCGGCTGACCGAGCATCCGGTGGTGGCGTTACGGCGCGCACTGCTTGCGCAGGGCTTTTACACGACTCCGCGCGGTCTGCGGATGCGCCGCTCCCTCTAAAATACTGGGGTACCTATGCATCTGGGGTACCCAGATATGTGGGTGCTTTAAAAGCAGAAACCCGCATCGAGGGAACCGAAATATTTTCGGCAGCTCCCGATGTGGGGTCTTGTTGAAAGGCTCTAGTAGCCACCTCCGGTGAGGTTATCAGCGGCGCCCATGCACAGTTCGATAGCTTCTTCGGTGCGCATTGCCCGTGCCCCCGCCGAGACACGCCCGCGTGCTTTCCCCTGCACCACGTGCCGGGCGAAGTAATCGACGAGATGCATCCAGCCGCCAAGTATCATGCGGGTGCGGTCGTTCACGGGCATGCCGGTGCGGTGCAGCATCCATTCGAGGTACTCATCCGGGGTGTCGGGAACGGCGCTGGTGGCTTCGGTGCCGCGCCCGGCCACACGGTCAAAGTAGACATGTAACGCTGTGTGCAGCGCCTCCTGCGGGTCTTCGTGATGCTCGCTGAGGGTTTCCAGAACCGCCCGGGCTTCACGGCGAGTCACAGCAGCAGCCAGGGACTCCTTGCCGGGGAAGTAATGGTACAGCAGGGCACGGGTAATCCCGGCTTCCTTGGCGATGTCGAGCATGGAGGCGCCTACCACTCCGCGCCGGGCAAAATGTGCGGCGGCAACATTAATAATCTGCTCTTCGCGGGCGGCGGGGGTCAGCCGCGTACGGTGCGGCACAGGAAGCTTCCTCGTCTTATTTTTAGTGTGGTTGGGTGCGTCTTGACTCATTTCAGCTTCGTTGCGTATATAGTGTTCCATAATTGCCCCTTATATGTTCGATTGCTCGAACCCTCTTTTTCAATCCTACCGCTTCACCCTGAACGGCTGTGGGTTTTCAGAAAATATGACGCCCAAACGGGCATCGAACGGCCATATTTAACGCCTCAAAAACTATAGAAAAATCTATACTGCATAAACTTCAGCTTTAATTAGACAGATAAAGTGGATATTTTGGGGGAAATATTACGCCAACGGGGGCCGCCGGTAGAATCGGCGTATGCCCAGACGAGTCACACGAGACACTAAAACCCCGCCGCTGCCCCAGCGGGCGGGTATTGACCCGGTAGCGTTTACCCTCCCCAATGACCCGGGGGCCGCGCTTGACATCGCGGGGTCAGCGCACCCCAATCAGCCGGTGAGAACTGTCGCAGATTTTTTAGTGGCCCGGTTCTACCCACATAACCCACGAATTATTACGGACCGTCTTGAGCGCGGGGAGATCCGCACCGATAACGGGCGTATCCTCACCGGCGATTCACCGTACGTTCCCGGGCTCACCATCTGGTACTATCGGGAACTGCCCGAGGAGCCTCAGCTCCCCGATGACCTGCCGGTACTCTACGAAGATGAACATGTGCTGGCGGTCGATAAACCGCATTTTCTGCCCACCACCCCGCGCGGGGCGTTCGTGGCCCAGACGGCCCTCACCAAGCTGCGGGTACGCGAGGGAAACCCGCTGCTGGTGCCGGTTCACCGGCTGGACCGGGCGACGGCGGGGGTGCTGCTCTTCGCCAAAACGGTTCCGGCGCGGGGATTATTTCAGACCATGTTTGCCCGCCGCGAGGTCTTCAAAGAATATCTGGCGGTGGCCCGCCCCATACCCGATCCTCAGGCGCGTGCCGCAGCATTATCGGGTGAGCTGACGGTGCGCACCCGCATTGAGAAAATACGGGGTAAGCTGCAGGTGCGGCAATGGGATCAGCCATCGTGTGAACGGGAACTATTGAACCCCAACGCCACCACCGGGGTGCGCATCCTCACAGTTTTCGATGCGCCCGGCCCGCATCATACAGCCAATACACCTCAGCACACCGGCGCAATCGCGCACCCGGCACCGGGCTGCCCCGTCACCGGTGGGCAGCTGGCACTGTACCGGTTACGCCCGCACACCGGTAAAACCCACCAGCTGCGCGCCCACCTGCACCTGCTGGGGGCACCCATTGCAGGGGATGTGCTCTACCCGAAGGTACTGCCGCCAGCCGATGCCCCGGAGCTGCCGCTTCAGCTAGTGGCGCACCGACTGGAGTTTGAGCACCCCGTCACGGGCGAGCGGGTGCGGTTACGCAGTATGCGGAAGCTGGCTCTTCTACCGTCATAATCCACCATAAATTCAGCCCTGAGGCCATAAGCCTGCACGTGAAGGCGAACATTTCCCACAAGATGGGATAATGTCAAAGGTAAATAAGGGTAAAGTATAGATGAGTAAAACTGTCTCGGCCCCCGGGAAAGGCATTTATGGAATCCACTCACACATCGCAGGCGCCCACCCACACCGCAGCCGACTACGCCCAGCGTGCGGCTGATCGTGCCCGGTTAGCCGCGGATTCGGTGCTTCACCAATTTGCGCACCGTCCCTTGGGCGTGCCCGGAACGCTTCTTGGTTCCGTGCAGGTGCCCGAAACCCGGCCCCTCAGCAAACGGCTTAAAGACTGGCACTACTGGTGGCAGGCGCATTTTTTGGAGTGCGTGGTAGACGCCGGGGAACGCGAGCTGCACGCCGGTAACCGGCTGGGTGCCTCAGAATGGCTTTCGCGCGCCCGCGCGCTGGTGCGCGGCATTAACGCCCGAAACCTGGGCACATTCGTGAACGGCTTCTACGACGATATGGCGTGGCTGGCGTTGGCTGCCGGTCGCATGAATGAGCTGTCCCGCGCCATGAACGGCGGCGAAGGTGATACCGGTGCGCAGGACGCCGGGAACGTTCTGTTCCCGCAGCTGCGTTCCGGCATGTCACCCTACGGTGGGGTGAGCTGGTCAAAGCAGAAACGGGATTTCATTAACACCCCGGCGACGGCCCCCACCGCCCTGGCGTTCGCCCGCGCCGGTGACGTTGCCGACGCCTCCGCCCTGGTGACCTGGCTCAATAACACCCTGTGGGATGCGGAGCGTTCGCTCTACATCGACGGGGTGAACGTGCGCACCGGCAAGGTCCGTGATGTGGTCGGTGCCCGCGACATCGACTTGGATTACGAGCAGAATATTTACACGTACAACCAGGGGACGGCTCTGGCCGCACTGCTGGCGGTCGCAGAACGCAGCCCCGAGCAGGCACACTCCCTGGTGCGCCGTGCCGAGCAGCTGATTGTGGGTATTGTGACCCACCTGAGCGAGGAGTTCGTGTTCAGCGACGGCCAGCGCGGGCGTGTGCTCGCATCCGGCGGTGACGGCGACGGTGCGTTGTTTACCGGCATCCTGGTGCGGTACTTGGCACAGGCGGCACAGTGCGAGCTGCTGAGCAAGGATGCACGCCTGCTGGCGGCCTCACTGGTGCACGGCAGCGCCCGCGCAGTGTGGGAGGGGCGCCGCGAGTTCGACCCCGAGCTGCCGCTGAGCGAACCGGGTGTGAACACCAGCGAAATCCGTGGCGACGCGGTGGCGGTGTTCTCCCCCAAGTTCACGGAGCAGGCGCACACGGTACTGCCGGCGGGCACCCCCGTGGAGCTCTCCGGGCAGCTGCAGGCATGGATGGTGCTAGAGGCATCAGCCCTGCTGACGCGCGTATCCTAGACGGTGCGCCCCCAGGGCGGGCGCGCTAATGTCACCAAACTTTTCGTTTTTTATTCTTTGTGCGGGTTCTTCGGGCGGTATTTCCGCGCGCCAGTGCCCGGCGGCGAGCACCCCTCCCACGGTGGAAAGGCACACATGAGCAGCAGCAATAGCGAGTTTCCCAACCCCGGTTTCGGGTTCACCGTCACCAGCCGTCTTGCCGAGACCGCATCCCCCTCAGCCGAGCGTGTTGAGGCTAACGGCGGGCAGTTTTTGGGGCGCACGGGTGTGATTCGCACCCCGCACGGCGATATTGAGACTCCCGCCTTTACGCCCGTGGGTACGAAGGCGACCGTCAAAGCGGTGCTTCCCGAAGCGATGAAGGAGCTTGGGGCGCAGGCGCTTTTGGCGAACGCCTACCACCTGTATCTGCAGCCCGGACCCGAGATTCTGGATGCCGCTGGCGGGCTGGGGCGGTTCATGAACTGGGACGGGCCAACCTTCACCGACTCCGGCGGGTTCCAGGTGATGAGCCTGGGGTCGGGGTTCAAAAAGGTGATTGACATGGGAACCGTTGCCGATGCGAAGGGTGCCGACGGGCGCCCGATTGGCGACGACGATGTGGCTCACGGCAAGGATCGCCTGGCGCATATTGATGATGACGGCGTGAATTTTAAGTCCCATATCAACGGGTCTATTCACCGTTTCACTCCCGAAGTTTCAATGCAGGTGCAGCATCAGATCGGGGCAGATATCATGTTTGCCTTCGACGAGCTGACAACTCTGTACAATTCCCGCGGGTACCAGGAAGAGGCGCTGGAACGCACCCGTCTGTGGGCGCTGCGCTGCATTGCGGAGCATGAACGGCTCACGGATGAGCGCACGGGCAAACCCTACCAGGCACTTTTTGGGGTGATTCAGGGCGCGCAGTATGAGGATTTACGCCGCAAAGCCTGCCGTGATTTAGGTGATATGCCGTTCGATGGGTTCGGTATCGGGGGTGCCCTCGAAAAGGAGAACCTGGGTACCATTGTGCGCTGGTGCGCCGAAGAACTCCCGGAGGCTAAGCCCCGCCATCTGCTGGGTATTTCGGAACCGGACGATATTTTTGTGGGGCTGGAAAACGGTGTGGACACCTTCGACTGTGTCTCACCCACCCGCGTGGCGCGTAACGCGGCGCTCTACTCCCCCACCGGGCGTTTTAACGTGACGAATGCCCGGTTCAAAGCAGATTTCTCGCCCATCTATGAGGGGTGCGACTGCTATACGTGCACACACTATACACGCGCCTATCTGCGGCACCTGTTCAAAGCGGATGAGCGGCTGGCGGCGACCCTCGCCTCCATTCACAATGAGCGGTTTATCGTGCGCATGGTCGATGATGCGCGCGCCGCGATCGCCGACGGCACCTACTTCGAGTACCGTGACGAATTCCTCGGTAACTATTACTCTGGGAAGAAACCATAGCTACGAAAGGCCTACTGTGAGTGTTACGAAGGTACCTGATGAAGAGCTGCTCGTGTTTGACCACGAGATCGCGGCGAACCCCAAACGGGTGTTTACCGCCTACCTTGACCCCTCACAGCTACACCGCTGGTACGGTCCGGCGGGGTGGCGTGCCCAAACAGACGACCTTGTTGTGGAGTCCGTAGTGGGCGGTATTCAGCGGGTGCGGATGGTGAACGATTTCGACCCGGGGGCCACCTGCGTGCTGCAGAGCCGGTTCCTGGCTATTGAGCCGTACCACGAGCTGGAGTACGCCGAGCAGCTGCCGAACCACCTGGGTGAGCCCAGCGACATTCTGGTGTATTCCCGGTTCCGTTTTCACCCCGAGACGGTGATTACTCCCGAAGGTGTGGGTGAGGGCACGCGCATCACCGTGGAGATCGGCCCCATGCCCCGAATGTTCACGAGGAGGTACGCACCAGCTGGCGTTCCACCTTCGCCCGGCTGGATGCGCTGCTCACCGAACACGACGACCCTGAACAAGAAGATGCCAGCCCCGAACAAACGGATGACGGCCCCGGCCAGGCATCGGACCCTCGCTAGTGGCAAGCCGCGCATCGCCTCATTCTTGGCCCTATGTGGCGCGGGGTGCCGCACATCCCCTATACTACAAGTGACTCCAGTCACCCTCGAATTGGATGGGATCATGATTATTCAGCGCCGCTGCTACGAAAACGACCGCTAATACCCACGGCACACGCACACCCGCGAACACTGACGACGTGGGTTCTACGCGTATGCCGTCAACACCCCACAGGTATAAAAGCACTCGACGTTTTCAAGGAACAAACGCATGACCCCCAATACCCCCGCCAGCGCGCCCAAAAACCCGTTACGGGCCAACACAGCATTTCAGCGCACCGCTGCGGCCCTCGCCCTCAACCAGCTCTCAGACGCAATGTCTCTCATCACCATCACCTTCATGGTGATAGCGATGAACGGCTCCCCCGAGCTCGCCTCCCTGGTGCTTTTCTGCTGCAGCTTCACCGCAATCACCGCCGGTATTATTTCCGGCACCATCGTAGACCGCATGACCCCGCGGCGGGCACTCATCCTCTCATGCGCCACCCAAACACTGGGCTGGGTGGGCGTGCTTGCCCTCAGCATGAGCGGGTCCCACTCTATTGTGGTGCTAACACTTATTCTGGTGCTGCTGACCGCCGCATCCCAGCTGGATTACCCCAGCGAGCAGAAAATCATTGCCGCGACCGTTCCCGTCACGGATCTAGGGCGCGCCTCAGCCATAGGGCAAGCACGCGAATCAGCCGCCAACCTATTCGGGGCACCAATTGCAGGATTTATCGCGGGGATATCACTTCACCTGCTGCTTGCGGCGCAGGGGCTGCTCAACCTGGTGGCCCTCGCCGTGGTTCCCAGCCGCAGAAGCATCGACCAGTACCGGAAGACGAAAAACAACAGCGACGACCCCGCGCCCGGCGGCAGCACCGTATCGGCCACCGACAGCGCGGCACCTGAAACGACCTCCGGGATACTCGCGGACTTCAAAGACGGGTGGCGGCGAGTACTCGCCGACAAAACCCTACTGGCAATAGCCGCCGTGACCGGAATAGCAAATTTTGCGACCACCGGTATTCCGCTCACTCTCATCTACTACTACCAGTCGGCTGGCTTCTCAGCACTGTGGGTGGGGGTACTCATGGGCGCCTTCGGGGCGGGAGTACTTACCGGCTCCACCCTGGTAGGCTTTCTCACCGACCGGCTGGCGCTGAGCACCCTGGGGATATGCGCCGTGGGTACGATCGCGGCAGGGCAGCTCGCCGCAGTATTCATACACCCCACATTCTGGGCGACAGCCGTTGTGTTCGCGCTCGCCGGGGTGCCGCTACCGGCGTTTAACGCCAGCATTATGGCCTACGTGAACGCCACCACCGACGAGGCCGCAATAGGCAGGGTGCACTCGGCGCTGGGCGTGCCCGTCATGGCGCTAATGCCCGCAGCGACACTCGCCGCCGGGGTGCTTTTCGGTGCCTGGGGTGCTGGCACCACCCTACTGTTCTTCGCCGTATTCATGGTGCTTTCGCTGGTGCTTATGCTCGTACAGCCGGGCCTGCGCACCCTGCCCAAACTCTCCGAACTGGAAGACGTGAACTCATAGTCCGCGCCCCTCACCGGCAGAAAGGGGAGGAACAAATCGCAGCCAACACAAAGGCGCTTTAGCGGCAGATAACGGTTTCGGGCCGTTGCCTGCCGCTAAAGCGCCTTGAGAAGGAACCAGCAGTAAATAGCTGCGGCTACTGGGCTGCGGCACCAGCAGCCGACTCAGAAGCCGCCGCGGTGCTCGGGGATGCGCCAGGCTGCGCAGGGGCAGTACCGCCGCCCTGCTGCTGGGAGGCTGGGTTGCTCAGCTGTGCAGTAAACTTCACGCCCCCATTAGCCGCCGTGCATTCAGCAGAGCTGGACTGCTCATTCCACGAACACTGGGCATCCTGAATGGCCTGGCTGGCGCGCGACGACGCCGAGGTATTCACGTACTCCTGCATCACCGTCAGCGCACGGTCACACACTACCGCACCGTTCTGTACGGTAACGACCGCACTGCCATTCTGCGCCTGAATATTGCCGCAGCTCTCGCCTGCACGGGCTATTCTCTCGGTGGGAGCCTGGGGTTCTTGGGGTTATTGTTGGCACCGCCCTGCCCGGAGCCTGCGGCGGCGCTGGCGCTTTCGCCAGCCGCTGTGGCTGTGGGTGCCCCTGCGGCAGCCGAGCTGGTGGTGATAGTGCCCCAGGTGGGTTCGTCAGATACCGTGGCGGGGGCGGTACCAACCGTGGGCTCCTGCGCGGCGGTACTCACCTGCGGGGATGCGCTCGCCACAGAAGCACTCGCGGAGGCGCTGGCGCTTGCACTGCTTGAGGCGGCTGATGAGCTGGGGCTTTCCTGCGCTTTCTGATCTCCTGATGAGCATGCTGTTAGCGCCAGAGCGAGCGCCGCACCAACGGCGAGAACCGGGTAAGCTTTCACGGGGTTTTCTCCTTGATTTATCGGGGTGTATTAAGCCGGGTTTAATTTTACCTCTCCCCGACGAAGGCTCTTACCCACGCTGGCTCCATCTTGAACGCTCCATCACAGCGATACGCAGGCTCTTTCGCCTCAAAATATCACATGTAAATATTTGCAATATAAATATATTGAATGATTCTAAAAGTCTTATATAGTAGCTTATTTCTATCTATAATATATTTTAGAATATAAAAGGAGGTTATTAGTGAACATCCCCGAATGGCTATTAGCCCTCCCAAGTATCTCAGGGTTTTTAACTCTTCTGGCTGCTATCATCGGCGCAGTCGCTGTCTTACGTGCCAGCCGGGAGCGCGCCAGAGAAGCAGTAAGCGCTGAGTTTCAAGACCAGATGCAGTGGGCAGCAAAGTATGTGGGCGACTCATCAAAGCCATATGAGCAGGCCTTCGCCCTTATGCTTATTGATCGATACGCTCATAAGCCACCAAAGTTACTGGGGGCAGAAGACCTAGAAATTGCCCAACAGATGCAAGACATTGTGGCTCGAACTTTGGATATTACAGGGTTTCCTCCCGACAGTGAAAACTCAAATGGTGTAGAATAGGGAAACTACGTACTGCGGCCAAGCTCACCCGTCTGAATGGGTTTTGAGGAGTTATCATGACCGTTACATCACATAAAAAGTGGACCCCAACTTTCGTCAAGAACGGCGAAGTTGCGCCGCCGCGTGCAAACCGTGACGAAGTTCTGCACGAAATCCGTACCAGTTATTACAACAGTATTTCTGCGCAATCACAGGCACGCCAGACGGCCCGCCCTCAAGAATCTGCGCCCCCGCAGCAAAGCTGGGCGCGCCGGTACGCAGACCAACTACTAGGTTTTATTGGGCGTAAATCGCACTCGGCCCCTAAATCACTGGGTGAGCGCCTCTGAGAAAGTTAGGCCTTTCTCAGAGGCGCTTCAGTTTGCCATGTTGGTGCTATGAACTCTCGAAAGGACAATGGCCCGTTTTCTCTCCTTGAGCCTGTCCTACACGGCTATGCACCAGCGCATACAGCAGCAGGTTCGCCACCGCCGCACCGGTTGCCGTCGCGCCGCCGATCATGACAATAGTGCGCGCATCCCCCAGTATTCCCGGCGTACCGAGTAGGTCACCCACAAGCACCATTGAGCTGAACAGCGAGCCGATAAGAGCCCAAGACTGCCCCTGGCGATGCTCGGGCACCCGTGTATACACCATGTCACGAATACCCATATTGTGGATCGAGTTGAAGAACCCGCCTACCAGGAACCCAGCTCCCACAATCCAAGGATTCGCCACCAGCCCTTCCAGCAGAATCGCGGCACCAATAAAGAATCCGCCCCACAGAATCGCGTTCACCAGCTGCGGTTTGTACCATCCGCGCCCGTAGAAAACGCTGGCGATGAGCGCCCCGACAGCCCACATCGCCAACACGAGCGAATATTCGAATGCGGTGTTCGTGATGGATTGCAGGTAGAACACCCCGGCGATGCCTTCCATCGTGGTGGAAGCAACTACGACCGCCATCACAGGTAAGAAAACCACGAGGGCACGGGCGCTGGAAATAGCCGAGAATCCTAGGAAAATATCTTTAAAACTATCGCGTTTAATCGCATCGGACAGCTCATGATCGGGCTGTGCTGGCACGTTAAACCAGGCGATGACTGCCGCAGTCAGCAAGAACACCGAAGAACCTACTATGGTGGCGGTCATGTTCCAGGTGGCGAAGAAGGCGCCCACAGGCGGGGCTACGATCGAGCAGAACGAGCCGATTCCCACAATAGAGGCGGATGCGCTCGACGGGGTCATACCCGGCGCCTTCGGCAGTAGTTTGAATTCGGCGGCGTTGGTGAGATTTCCGGCGGCTCCATTGAACACGCTCATGGCAACGATAGTGACCGGATGCGGGAAAAACGCGATGACCGCCACGCAGAGCGAGGATACGGCCAGGGAGCCAGACCAGCAGGTTCGACCCGAAAAACGATCGGCAACCCAGCCTGTGAAAGGACCGAAGAGTATGCCGGTGAAGAACCCGCCGACGGCCATGACGGTGAGCCACCAGGGCTCGGCAATGCGCGAGATATAAACGATGAGGATCAGCCCGAAGGATGCGTCCGCGAATCCATCGATCAGGGTGATGAGGAGAAGGGGAGTTTTGACGTATTGAGTTAGTTTTTTCATGTTTTCGTTTCGGTTCAACACCAGGGGCGTAAGACATCTATAGACTGTGCCCTGCCGCCTGCGCTTATTACGCTAGTAGTTTTACGCAATACTAATCTCAAACCCTTCTAGGGTTAATGAATTCAAAGTTATATTTTTCTTGTGCGTACAGATCGTCACTTCAATAAGATTACCCAGCGCGTCTCTTTGGCATTCCACACTGTGAATGACACCTAAATCCTCATTGGTAATATGCATTAGCGTAAAAATATCGCCCTCTTCAATGTCGAAAAGACAAGTAATCTCATCGGCCAGTTCTACTTCTATATCTCCATCATTGGAGGAAAACACCGCGAAGCCGTCCTCCAGCTCGAAAAAGAGCCACCGGTACATGGGCTGATAAAACTGCTTTCCACCGGTGTTTTCCGTATACCCTGAGACAATAACTCCATGCACTGATTTTTGTAAAATATTTTTAAACATGGCTAGTGTAGAATCCTTTATTCATGAGTTATGTCTTCTCTATTTCGGGGCCACTATTAACTATTAATCCATTCTACCGCGTGCGCCAGTATTTCCTCTAGGTTATTGATGCCGCCGTAAGCAACAAAGTTATCGTCACAGGATTTTACTGACAGCCAGTTGTCCTCGGAACGGTCAACGAAAATATTTATGCTTTTCTTATCGGTCTCTCCCGTAAGAGAGACCGTCCACCCCGGGTTATCTAAGGTATCAATTTCAACCCCGTACATGTGCTCCCAGGTTCCGTCGCATTTTGATTGATACCATTGCTGTAAAACTTTTAATAAATCACCCATCGGCTTAGCCCTTTTATTGTATTTATCTAAAGAAATACCAACTGCTAACTCAAATTTATGTATTTATTGTATGAGACAGGTTCAGTGTAACCCAAGAAAAACCGATAAACTAAGCAGAAGCCACCGCCTAAATACACACCAGCAGCACTTGGTACACCACCAAGTACATCCGCTACAGCTTAGTTTTTATACTAGTAAACTTCGTGGCTCCCCAAGGAGCGCGCCTTGTATATTCAGTACAAACATCTCCGCATCCCTCCAAGGGGAGCCCCTGCTACTGCATATAGAAGCCCGCCTGTGAGGCGCTTACTGGGTAATGGCTGTGGCCGACCCGTGACCGAGCATTTTGTGACCCTCCAGCATGGCGCGCTGAGATGGGTTCAGCCGTGCCAGCTGCTCGGCGGTTGAGTCCCAGAATGCCAGCACCGTAAAAGCACGCACACAGTCGGTGCCGTTGACGGGGTTAAGGATCTTATACCCCACCCGCACCGAGGCGGCTGTAATCTTCTCAATGCGCACCCGCACCGGTATGTTCTCACCCGTATACGGCAGCGGCGCCACGTAGCGGATACCGTGCTCAGCAATGAGCGCCTGCACCCCGTCGGCCATGGTCTCAAACAGCGGGATAGGTGGGGCGGGCAGGTTTTTCGGTTTCTGCCCGGACGATGGTGGCGGGCCAAACAGGGCGATACGTGCCTCTTCCATAATGGACAGGATGGCCACGTTATTTACGTGGCCATAGGCGTCCATATCTCCCCAGCGTGGGGGCACGTATACGGTGATTTCACGGTCGGTGTGGTCTGTGGTTGTTTTGTTCGTGTTTTCTTCGCTCATAGTTCAACTGTACAGCGCGGGTGTGGGAAGCACTAAAGGCTCAGCGGCGCCTTAATCCCGCAGGCGGTGTACAGAAGAGGCACGCACACTAATTGTGTTCTAACCATAATCATATACGGTGTAAATACACAGCATACCGCACATAAAATTGCTAAAGCTTATAGTAAAGGTTTTATATTTACTAAAATACTGCTCCCCGAAGGCTTCAATGCCTTCGGGGAGCAGACAACACACAGACATTTGAACGCATACAAGATCATACGGTTCACTAAATACTATATCTCTGCGACCTCGGTAAAACCTCATTTTCGCGGGAATATTACATAAAATTCTGAAAATAATTACCACGGGTCGCCAAGCCCCGCACGCTCATGTGCCAAGGCACGCGCATGGGGTACAGTTCCGGTGATGTAGCGGCGCGGGAATGTGCATACAATAACCGCAACCGTGCCGGAGGCAGGTAGGCTGCCCGTTGTTCGGGCGCCTGGTTTCCTGTGCTCTAGTGCCCAGCCTCAGCGGAGGTTTTAAGGGCCTCAGCTTCCTCGTCAAGGGCCGCAGTGTGCTCGGCGGAAGCCTGCTGCGCCTGGGTGAACGCGTCCTCATCCACGGTGAGCGTGTGCTTGACCCGCGCGAAGTACACAATCGTCAGAACCAGGAAGTACCCCACGCCCACAATCGCGGGGACAAGCGAGCCGCGCACCATGAACAGGGCAACCCACACGGTGAAAAGAACCATGATGCCCGCGCCCGCCGTAACGCGCCCGCCCCACAGGCGGAACGTTGAGCTTTTGCCCTCAACCCGCCGGTACACAATGTACGCGAGCAGAATCAGCACCCACACGGTGAGCGCACACACCATAATCAGGAAGATCATGGAGAGGAACGCCTCTTGCGGGCTGAATAGCGCCAGCAGAATAGCGATGACAACGCCGCTGGTGGAAACCCATACGGCACGCGAAGGCACTCCGGAGGCGTTCACCGCAGCCAGCGCACGGGGCGCCATACGGTCGGTTGCCAGCGAGTGCATCAGGCGGGCACCGGCATACAGGTTAGCGTTTGCCGAGGACAGTGCCGCAATGAGCACCACAAAGTTCACGAAATGCGCCGCGCCCGTAATGCCCAACTGGTCAAAAACCAGAACGAACGGGGAGGTTTCGACTTTCTCCCCCAGCTCACCCGCCGAACGCCACGGAATAATCGACACCACAATAAACAGCGCCAGCACGTAGAACGTTGCCAGGCGAATCATCATAGCCTTCGCACTGGAACGCACTGACCGGGCGGGGTCCTTGGCTTCTGCGGCGGAGATAGAGATCATCTCAATACCGCCGAAGGAGAACATCACGACCGCCAGTGAAAGCCAGACCGAACCGAACCCGTGGGGCATGAACCCGCCGTCGTTGAAAAGGTTGGCGGTGCCAGCCGCCGCATGCCCGGGAAGCCCGAAGAACACTAGGCACAGGCCCACCAGAATAAAGGCGATCACCGAAATAACTTTAATGGACGAGAGGAAAAATTCGAGCGTACCAAAGGATTTCACGCTCGTAATGTTCAGAATAATAATTGCGACACCGAATACCGCGATGCCCGCCCACAGGGGCAGCTGCGGCCACCAGTAATTCAGGTAGGTGGCCACAGACACCAGCTCCACGCCGGTAATGACCACGGTCGCCGTCCAGTAGGCCACCCGCGTCAGAAAACCGGCGTACGGGCCAAGGTACCTGGTGGCGATGGCGCCGAAACCGCCTCGCACCGGGTAACGCACCGCCATCTCGCCAGTGGCCGCGCCTATGACGGAAGCCAGCGCCGAACCGATAGCATACGCGAGAATAACGGCTGGCCCGGCCATGGCGATTGCCCGCCCGGACCCCAGGAACAGGCCGGTGCCAAGCGCCGAGCCCATGACGATCATGGTCATCTGCCCGTGTGAGAGGGAGCGCTTGAGTTCGGCACGGTCGGGGCGTTTGTGCGGGTGCTCGGCACCGGTTCTGGGTGATGCGGAGTGTTGAGGGTCGGAGTCAGTCATGGGGTTAGCCTTCCACGAGATGCTGGGGAACTATGATGAGCGTGTTTGTGTTTCTAGGGTAGTACACCCGCCGCCATTACTACACCGGCGGGCAGAGGATGAAATATCCTCTGCCCGCGGTTATAGCTCAACAGGCTACGCGTCTTCTTTCTGCGGTTCGGTAAATGCCTCCAGGTCGGCCCGTGGGAAACCGCCGCGTTTTTTCGCCAGCACCACGTAGAAAATGGAGATAATGGCGAAGAACACCACACCCACCTGCACGGATACTACGGCGCTCGAATCGGGAAGCATGAACAGGGCAACCAAGGTTGCAAGCACCCCGGCAAGCCCCACACCCGCCGTGATGCGCCCACCCCAGACGGTGAACCCTGAGGAGTTCCCCTGGTGCTTCTTGTACGCCTGGTAGGTCAGCAGAATCATGATCCATACCACCAGAATGCACAGGGTGACCAGGGCCATTAGCAGCTCGAAAATATTACTGATTTCTGCCACCGCCATAACAGATGCGACCACCACACCCAGGAAGGAAAGCATAAGTGCGGTGACGGGCACACCATTATGGTTCGTGGTGCCCGCAAACGTGGGTGCCATTTTATCGCCCGCGAGCGCGTGGAGCAGGCGGGTTGCCGCATACAGCGAGGCGTTCGCGCCCGAAAGCGCGGCGATCAGAATCACGAAGTTGGTAATGTCTGCCGCATAGGGAATACCCAGTTCAGAGAACACCATCACGAAGGGTGACTGGCCGATGTCTTTGCCGGTTTGCGCCGCCTGCTGCCAGGGCATCAGGCACAGAATGATCAGCATTGAGAGCACGTAGAAGCTGGAGAGCCGCCAGATCATGGCTTTAACACTGGTGCGCACCGAACGCACCGGGTTCCTCGCTTCTGCGGCGGAGATGGAAAGCATTTCAACGCCGCCGAAGGAGAACATCACAATTGCCATCGAAACCCAGACGGCGCCGACTCCGTTGGGGAGCAGCCCGCCGTCGTTCACGAGGTTTGCGGTGCCCGCCGCAGCGTGCCCGGGCAGACCGACGAACACAAGAAGCAGCCCCAGCACAATAAAGACGATAACCGCAATTACTTTAATGGAGGAGAGGAAAAACTCGAGGGCGCCGAAGGATTTAACGCTCACCAGGTTCAGGATGAGAATCAGGATGCCGGAGGCCGCCACCGTCACCCACAGCGGGATATCGGGGAACCAGTACGAGAAATATTTGCCGACCGCCACGAGTTCGGCGCCGGTCAGCGGCACGGTTGTTGCCCAGTACGCCCAGCGGCCAATATACCCGGCGTAGGGGCTGAGGTATCTGGTGGCGATGGTGCCGAACCCGCCGGGAACGGGGTGGCGAACCGCCATTTCACCCGCACACGCCGCGATAATAGCGGCGATCATGGAGCCAACAGCGTAGGCGATAATAGCACCGGGTCCCGCAATTTTGATGGCGGAACCAGAGCCCAGAAAAAGGCCGGTCCCCAGGGCGAGACCCATCGCGATCATGGTCATCTGACCGTGCGAGAGGGAACGTTTCAGTTCACCGTCGCCGGTTGCGGGGTTATCAGCAGGCTTCACGGGGCCCTGTTCTGCGGTGCTCATAGGTTTCTTTCGGTGGGTTCTTGGTGCGGCACCTCACGCATTGAGTGTGCGCAGGGTACTGAATAACTATTACTCTCTGCGGGGGCAGGCGCAAACCCGCTGGCAGGGGCACAGGCGGGTTTACCGGGTTTTGGGTGGGGTTTTCACGCATCCGACCCCTAAAATCTCAATATGTGAAACATGGGGTGGGGGCTTCGGCCTGCTGCCTGGTGCAGCCGTCCCGCGGCAGGGCCTCTTTGGCGGTACAGAATTTTAAAAGCAGCCGGGGTGGAGAATACGCAATCCTCCACCCCGCCGTATGTTAGACGCCCCGTATGACGTTTTAGCTCTTGTACTCGACTTCGTGGCGTTTGAACCAGCCAATCACCGGGTAGCTGATAGGCATGAGCACAATCTCAACCAGGCACTTATACACGTACCCGACCAGGGTGTAGCTAATGAACTGATCCAGGGTGGTAATCCCCAGAATAGGTGAGGCAATCGCACAGAAAATAATGGTGTCCGCCAACTCGCCCACAAGGGTTGAGGCGATCATACGCGCCCACATAAACCGCCCGGAGGTGGCCTTCTTCATGGCGACCATCACCCACGCGTTCAGAAGCTGACCCGTCAAATATCCCAGCAGCGACCCGGCAAAAATCTGCCATACGGGACCAAGAATAATGGCGAACGCCTCTTGGTTCGCATAGTAGCTGGCGGGCGGCAGGGCGACGGTCAGCAGGAAGCACCCGGCAGCAAACGCCGCTGCCACAAACGAGGCGATAATAGCCCGGCGAGCGCGCTTAAACCCGTACACCTCAGAGAGCACGTCGCCGAGTACATAGGCCAGCGGGTACAGGAAGAAACCGCCGTCACTGGGGATGAAGTTGCCGTTCGTGAACGGCGGGAACTCGAACGGCAGCGGCCCGAACTCAATACTCTTCGTGGCCGCAATATTCGAAATAATCAGAATCACGCAGGATGCGCCCAGCAGCAGGTCGAAATAGCGGCGTTTACCCGCCCAAGGGACGGGTACGTTCGTGGTATCGGGGCGCGCCTCATTGGTGGGTGTGGACATTCTTCTCCCTGGTAGGTTCTTTCCGTCACCGCACGCCGTGCCCAATATGCTGCTGCCCGTCGCCTCCACAGGTGGGCGGGGCCCGCAGCCACACGACTGGGATACACGGCGTACACGGTCTTGTGCTGTATTGCCCGTCTGCCACCCGAGCATCACCCATTCTAACCCACGCCGACGCCTCCGCAACGCCACACGCCCGGCCATACCCGGTGCACAGCCCCGGAACGGTTTTACATGGTTTTAGCGCGAGCGGTGGCCTCATCACGTATCCGCTTCACCTGCTGGATGCGCCCCGCATTCTGCTGCACCCACTCGCGGTTAGCTGATAGCACCGCCTGGTCAAGCTTCTCGAAATAGTGCAGCTTCTTATCGCACGCGTAGTCTGCGGCGGCCAGCTGCTGCTCTTTCGCGTTGGTGAGAACACCTTCACCCCGGTACAGCCCGGCGATCGCCTCAGCCCGCTCAGCCACCAGCGGCGGCGCGCCCACATTATTAAAACCAGCGTCCTCTAGGCACTGCTGGTAGGCGCCCCGGTTCTCATCGTGCACTTTGCGGGCCGCCTCGGCTGAACGCGCGCCCAGCTGCCTCAGCTCGGGGTACAGCGCCTCATAGGTGGCGTAGTTCTCTAAGGAACCGAATACTTTCTGGATGGCTATACCTTTGCACCCGTACTCAGCCGGGTCGGCGGTGACCGCAATGGGGGTGAACAGGTTCGGGGCGGAGGGGGCCGTCGATTTGCCCCAGTCGTACTTTTGCGGGCGCAGGTTCCTGGAATCCAGCTGCGGGCGGGAACCGTACATGGCCTGCCGCTGCGCCGACGAGAGGTAGCTGAGGGTCGGGTAGGTTTCGGGGATCCACAGGGTGGTGGAGTAGCCGCGGAACTTCGCGTCTTCTTCACTCTCGAAACGGCCACTGATTTCGGAAATACTCTCATGCGCCCGCAGCCGCGCCTCCCACCCGCCAGAGGTGAAACCGGCCTCACGCATGCACTGCGCGCCCGCCTTCTGAAGCGCCGTATTAATCTCTGCGGGGCCGCTCAGGTACTCAAGCACAGCCTGCTCATCCCCTGAGGTTCCCTCCTGCTGTGTGGCACCCGCCTGCCCGCTATCTATCCCGCCGCACCCGCTCAAAGCAAGCATGAGCGCGGCAGCCGCCAGCAGTGAGCGTTTACCTGTTCGCATGGTCCTACTGTTCCTTTGACGATGTTCACCGGTAGCCACCGTGGCTACCCTCCTCACTATCGTACGTTGAGGGTACGCACCTCATTGTCTTAAAACCACTGTACCTATTCTTTATAAAAGCGGAAGCCACCCGGCGTATTGTTTCGGTGAGCTAAAACTTTTACCCTTGGGCTTTTGACTCTTCTATCAGCCCAAGGGCGGATAGGAGGAAAAGCATAGGTGTGGCTGGGGATTTGGCTAACACGTTCGGTATAAAGGCTTTTCTGGGAAAATTTTTCCTAAATACCGCATTATTTTGGTTATATTCTGAAAAAAGACACCCTCCGCGGTGGGGCGCATGGCCCGCCACCGGAAGGGTGTCTCAATATGGGGGAAGATTAAAACTTCGTGCCGGTTAGCCGCTCGTAGGCTTCAATGTAGCGGGCGCGGGTTTTCTCCACCACAGCCTCGGGCAGGTGAGGCACATTATCGGAGCCGTCCCAGCCTGCCTCCGGCGAGCGCAGCCAGTCGCGCACATACTGTTTATCGAAGCTCGGCTGGGATTTGCCTGGCTCATATTCGCTCGCGTCCCAGAACCGTGAGGAGTCGGGGGTGAGCAGCTCATCGCCGAGGGTGATTTCGCCGCGGTATGAGTCGGTGCCGAACTCAACTTTGGTATCCGCAAGGATAATGCCCTGCTCGCGGGCGATCTTTTCGGCGGTGGTGTAAATGTACAGGGTCAGCTCTTCAAGCCGCTCGGCCACGGCCTCCCCCACTTCTTCCCACAGTTCTTGGCGGGTGACCATCTCGTCGTGTTCGCCCACCTCAGCCTTGCCGGTGGGGGTGAAGATTGGCGGCTGCAGGCGGGAGCCGTTCACCAGCCCAGCGGGAAGCTCAATCCCCGCAATGGTGCCGTTCTCACGGTATGTCTCCAGCCCCGACCCCGTCAGGTACCCGCGGGCAATGCACTCCACCGGGAACATATTCAGCGACTTGCAGATCATGGCTCGCCCCGCCACTTCGTCCGGCACGTCCGTGGAAAGCACGTGGTTTGGCACGTCCCCAGCTGTTTAAACCACCATAGGGAAAGCTGCGTCAGAACCGCGCCTTTGTCGGGGATTTCGGTGGGAAGGATCTTATCGAAAGCACTAATGCGGTCGGAGGCGACCACCATGACGGAGCCTGCGCGTACCTCAGCGTCGTCGCTGATAGTTAGCCCGGCAGCGTCGTAACGGCTTTCTTCGGGAACATACAGGTCACGGACTTTACCGGAGTAGACGTGAGTCCAACCTGGAATCTCAATGGGGGCGGTGCGGGAGGTCATGGGCATCTCCTGAGATGTGTTCTGCGGTGGTTGAAGAGCTGTGTACTTTTTAACATACCCGATATGATGCCCCGGCGTGCAATAGTACGCCCTCACGGGTTCTGAGGGTGAGGTGGCACTCTTAAAGAATGAGGTGACCGGCGTTTGGGTGCGTTGCCGGTCACCTTCTGGCGGGCGGGGTAGCGCCCGGTCGGGAGCATCGAATAGGATGCCGCACCAGATGCCGCGGATGCCCCCGCCGCGTTAGTCGCGAAGTTCGGGCACGGTAATCGCCCCCTGCACGGCTTTCAGAGCGATATCGGTGCGGTATTGTGCGCCTTCCCAGGTGATAGCGTGTACCCCTTCGTAGGCGGCATCGCGAGCCTGGGCAAGGGTATCACCAAGCGCGACAACGGCGAGCACGCGCCCGCCCGCTGTCACAATCTCTTCGCCCGCGACGGCGGTTCCGGCGTGCACCACATGCACACCGGGCACGTTGGATGCGTTCTCAAGCCCCGCGATCGCATCGCCCTTACGCGGGGTTCCCGGGTAGTTTTCTGCCGCCATGACCACATCTACGGCGGTGCGGGGATCCCATTCCAGGTGGGTGTCTTCGGCGATCTCGCCGCGGGATGCCGCGAGGAGCAGCTGCCCGAGCGGGGTGCGCAGGCGTGCCAGCACCGCCTGGGTTTCGGGGTCACCAAAGCGAGCGTTGAATTCGATGACGCGCACGCCGCGGCTGGTAACGGTGAGCCCGCAGAAGAGTACACCTACGAACGGGGTGCCGCGTTCTGCCATGCGCGTGATGGTGGGGCGGGCGATCTTTTCGATCACTTCGCCCACAAATCCTTCAGGCAGCCAGTCAAGTGGGGTGTAGGCGCCCATCCCGCCGGTGTTTGGGCCTTTATCGTTGTCAAAGATGCGCTTGAAATCCTGCGCGGGAGACAGCGGGAGCACGTTCTTTCCGTCGCTGATGACGAAGAGCGACACTTCGGGACCGTCCAAGAATTCTTCGATCACCACGGAACCGCCGGCGGCAAAGCAGGCGTTCGCATGCTCTAAGGCGGCATCCCGGTTCTCGGTGACAACCACGCCCTTACCCGCGGCGAGCCCGTCGTCTTTCACCACATAGGGGGCGCCGAATTCATCAAGGGCTTGCGCCGCTTCGGCCTCGGTCGTGGCGACGAAGGCGCGGGCGGTCGGCACGTTCGCCTCCTCCATCACCTGCTTGGCGAATGCCTTGGACCCCTCAAGCTGTGCCGCAGCCGCGGAGGGTCCGAAGACCGCGAAGCCCGCCTCGCGCAAGGCGTCGGAAACACCGGCGACTAGAGGTGCCTCAGGGCCAATAACCACCAGGTCTGCGGCGAGCTCGCGGGCGAGCGTAACAGCCTGCTCGGGGTTATTGGCATCGATGGCGTGTACCGGAACGTCCTGAGCGATGCCCGCGTTGCCGGGTGCGCTGTGAACTTCGGTTACCTGTGGATCGCGCGCAAGCGCACGGATAATTGCGTGTTCGCGGCCGCCGGGGCCCAGTACCAAAACCTTCATGTACATAAGGGTACCGTGTCGTATGCGACCTGGGCGGGGGTTTCGGCGCTCTTCTGTATCGTGGGGTGCCTATCCCTCAGGCCGTAAAAAAGAGCCTTTATGTGAATAAAGCGGTGTTTTTAACGCTTTTTTCGTATAAAGGCTCTTTTTAGCAGGATAGTTTAGGGCCGCCGCCGTGGCCTGCATTTTGCGTCATTCCAGGGGCGGGAGTAGGCTAAATTGTCTTGTGAATACGGTCTGCATCTACTGGGTTGGGCGCATCGCAGGGCATACTACACAGACGAAAGGACCCTCATGAGCGCACAAAATTCCAGCACTCAGACCCCCACCCAAGAGACGCATAAAGAATCGGATATTCACGCCAGATTTTTCCCGATCCTAGCGCGCGTAGCATCCGTAACCGCGGTGCTCATGTACGTCTTCTACTTCCCGCAAATTATCGGCAATATCAATGGTCATAAGGGCGACTGGATTCAGCCGCTCGTTGCCGGCATTAACTGCACGCTGTGGGTGGCATACGGTTTGTGGCGCGAGAAGAAAGACTGGCCCATCGTGATTGCAAATGCGCCCGGCATTATTTTTGGCGGCACGGCTGCCGTCACCGCGCTCATGTAGCCGCCTATCCGCCCCACTCGAACTCCCCGCGCCACGCCCGAGGCGAATAATGCGCCCTGAAGCCTGCAAAACCCTTTTAATAGGGTGTATGAATAGCGCACACATCGCAGAGGCCGCCACCCCCGTACGCGACGCCGAGCTGGCGGTTGCCACCCGCGGCGGCATGATCGAATCCCGCCACCGCGGCACCGTGGTGGTGCTCTCCCCCGGCGGCGATGTTATCCTCGCCCTCGGAGACGCCCACCGCCCCATCTTCGCGCGCTCCACTCTCAAACCGTTCCAGGCCATTGGGGCGCTCAAAGCCGGGGCGCCGCTGCGCGGGGCGCAGGTGGCGATCGCGTGCGCATCGCACCGGGGCACTTTCGAGCAGATGCGCGCGGTACAGGAGGCGCTGGCGGCAGCCGGGCTCAGCGCCGACGCGCTCCAGTGCCCCGCCGTGTACCCCACCGACTCGGGCACGCGCGCCACCATGCTCCAGGCGGGGCTGGCAAAAACACCGCTCGCGTTCGAGTGCTCCGGCAAACACGCCGCGTTCTTGTGGGCGTGCGCGGCCAAAAGTGAACGCGGCGAGCTTGAGCCGGATGCGGCACTGTGGAGCATCGACACTTATCTTGACCCCCAGCACCCGCTGCAGCGCATGATCGTTGAAGAGGTGGAGGCGTTCACCGGCGAGCAGGTTGCGCACGCCAGCGTCGACGGGTGCGGCGCGCCCGTGTTCGCGTTATCACCGGTGGGTTTGGCCCGCGCCTACGCAACCCTGGGCACGGCGATCCGCAATATGGAGGCGGATGCGCGCGCCTCAACCGTAGCAACCGCGATGGTGGATTACCCCGAGCTGATTCAGGGCCCAGACTCCCCCGACACGGTGGTGAGTGAACGGCTGGACGCTGTGGTGAAAAGCGGCGCGGAGGGGATGCTGTGCGTTGGCCTGCGCTCGGGGGCGAGCGCCGTGGTGAAGATTTCTGACGGGTCATCCCGCGCCACGCACCTGGTGGCGCTGCGGGCGCTGCAGGCGGCAGGGTTTTTGACGCAGACGACGGTGGATAGCCTGCTGACTGCGGTGCTTCGCCCCATTACCGGCGGTGTTGAAGACGGGCAGCCGCGTACTGTGGGGGAGCTGGTGCCTGGCACGGATCTTGCGGCGGTACTGGCTGGGGTGGCGCCGGCGGTGGCGGCACGGCACGGCTCAGACGGGGCCTGCCTCACGGTGCATGAGGAAAAAGCACACGAAGAGACAACGCAGCGTGAGAAAACACCGGGTGAGCCAGATGGAGCCGACAGCACAGCCACCGGCAAGGAGGCAGACGGCACCCAAACATCCGGGGCCGCTGGCGGTTCTGCGGGGGCCGCACCCGGTCGGGGCGTCAACGGCAGGCCCGTGCGTCATGCGCTCAAGGGCCGCAGGAACGGCAAGAAAGGCAGGCGTTAGTGGCGATACGGCGTAAAGTGTCGGAGGCTGACGGGGCGGCTGCGCTGGCCACTGTACGCGGCGTTTTTGAGGCAGGCACACCGCTGACGGGCGGGCAGAACCGGGAAGAGATGGAACGGTTGTTCGCGTCCCTGCCGCGTGGGGTGCGCGCCACCGCTGTGCGGTACAGCCTGGAGGAGCTGGGCACTTTAGCCCCCGGCAATAGTGTTGAGGTGCGGGTGCCCCGTATGGGGTGACCCAGTGCGTGGCTGGCCCGCGGCATACGCGCGGCACCCCGCCGAGTGTGGTTGAGGCGTCCGCTTTCGTGTGGTGTGCGCTCGCGCTTGGGGTGCTGGGGTGGGCTGATGCGTTGGGGTCAGCCCAGCTGAGCGCAAGCGGTGAGCGGTCTGATATTTCCCGCTATTTCCCGTTATTCTAGGCGCCCGATTCTAGGCACCAACTGCCTGAATAACGCAGCTTATGGTGTATCGCCCACGCCTTAGGGGCAGGTAATACGCCTTAAGCTGCGTTTTCCGAGCTCCCGCCGTTGAGGGAGCCGCTAGGCAGGGCACAGCCCAAAAGCTAGACTTGAAGATATGAGTAGCGCACACACACCTTCTAATTCCCACCCTGATTCTTCGGGGCATTCCCCGCCCCTGTGCCTGAAGCATCCCCCGAGACCGAGGTCGAGTACTCGCAGGTGCGTATCCGCCGTGCCCCGTCCATTCCGGCGTTTATGATTCTGGGCCTGGTCGTGGGGCTTATTGTGGCGTTTGTTTCGGTGTGGTTCGGCCCGGGTAATCCCTCCTACACGTTTGAGGCGGTGTTCGGGGTGATCGCCGTCATTTTTGGTGCCGTGGGTACGGCCCTGGGGGCGCTTTTGGGGCTGTGGCTTGACCGCCGGTCGGTGAAGAAAGCCCGTATTGCCCGCGTCGAGCCTGAAGACTAAGAGCAGCCAGCCTGTGAGAAATATTCGTATACCGCACCACTTTTTTCTGTTGGAGGGGTAGACTGGTTGTGCGTCTTAATCTGGCAAAATTTTTAGCATCACACGCGAAGGCTGGTTAAGGCGTTCCCACAGTCCCGACGTCGAAAAGAAGTGAATTGATTCGCCCCGACGGAAAACTCACTCACGATCTGGATCCGGTTGATCATGGACCCAAGGACGCCTGCGGCGTATTTGGCGTCTGGGCACCCGGTGAAGACGTGGCAAAGCTCACCTACTACGGCCTGTACGCGATTCAGCACCGCGGCCAGGAATCAGCCGGTATAGCAACCAGTAACGGCAAGCGCATTAGCGTGTATAAGGATATGGGGCTGGTCTCCCAGGTCTTTGACGAGGCAACGCTCAGCTCCATGCCCGGCGATCACGCTATCGGCCACGCGCGCTACTCCACCACGGGTGCATCCCACTGGGCGAATGCGCAGCCGACGCTGGGCACCACCCCGCACGGCACGCTCTGCCTAGCGCACAACGGCAACCTCACGAACTCGGCTGACCTCTACGACCGGCTGCTGGCGAAGAACGGCGGTAAACCTCCGGCGTTTGGCGAGCTGGCGCAGGGCAACACCACCGATACCGCCCTGGTGACCGCGCTCTTAGCTGAGCACGATTTTGCCTCGCTGGAGGAGGCGGTGCTTGATCTGCTGCCCACCCTGCGCGGGGCGTTCTGCCTCACGTTCATGGACGAAACCACCCTGTACGCGGCCCGTGACCCGCAGGGTGTGCGGCCGCTGGTGCTGGGGCGTTTGGAGCGGGGCTGGGTGGTGGCCTCCGAGACGGCGGCGCTCGATATTGTGGGTGCTTCTTTCGTGCGTGAGGTAGAGCCGGGCGAGCTTATCATCATTGATGAGGACGGGCTGCGGTCGCAGCGGTTTGCACCCGCCCAGCCCGCCGGGTGCGTGTTTGAGTTTGTGTACCTGGCCCGGCCTGATACGACCATTTCGGGGCGTTCAGTGTATGAGTCCCGTGTGGAGATGGGGCGGCAGCTGGCGCGTGAGCACCCGGTCGAGGCTGACCTGGTGATGCCCACCCCGAGTCCGGTGTGCCCGCCGCGATCGGTTACGCGGAGCAGTCCGGCATCCCCTTCGGCAATGGCCTGGTGAAGAACGCCTATGTGGGGCGCACCTTCATCCAGCCATCGCAGACTATCCGCCAGCTGGGTATTCGGCTCAAGCTGAACCCGCTCAAGTCTGTGGTGGCGGGCAAACGCCTGATCGTGATTGATGATTCGATTGTGCGCGGCAACACCCAGCGCGCCCTGGTGCGGATGCTCCGTGAGGCGGGTGCGAAAGAGGTGCATGTGCGTATCTCGTCCCCGCCGGTGAAATGGCCTTGCTTCTACGGTATTGATTTCGCCTCCCGCGCAGAGCTGATTGCGAACGGGCTTTCGGTCAACGAGATTGCCGCGTCCCTGGGGGCTGATTCGCTTGGTTTCATTTCGCAGGATGGCATGATGGCCGCCACCGAGCAGCCCACGAGGAACATGTGCACGGCGTGCTTCACCGGCAACTACCCGATTGAGCTTCCCGCCGAGGAACGGCGCGGCAAGTCCCTGTTCGACGCCTCAGAGAGTAAGGGTGGGCCGCTGTCTGGTATGGCTGCTGAGGTGACGGTTGAGCGCCCCGTCCCCACTAAGCCTGAGCACGCTGAGGCCGTGTCGATTGAGACCCGCGCAGGCACTGATTCGCTGGAGCACAAGTTTGAGAGCAGCCCGCTGCCAGCGGCACCTGCGGGCGGGGGTGAGCCAGCACCGGGTCAGCACGCACCAGCCGGTGGGATGTGCAATCCGGGGCCCGATGCGGACCTTGAGGCTCTGCTGACCGACGATGATCTTGTTCCGGCATCCGCCACGAAAACTGCTACCGATAAGGACTAACCCGAATGACTGAGAATACCGCCGCCGTCACCTACGCCAGTGCGGGCGTTGATGTTGAGGCGGGCGACCGCGCCGTTGAGCTCATGAAAGACGCGATTCGCGCCACCCACTCCTCCGCCGTGGTAGGTGGCGTAGGCGGGTTCGCGGGCCTGTATGATGCCTCGCAGCTGGTGAAGTACCGCCGCCCGTACTTGGCGACCTCCACGGACGGGGTGGGTACGAAGGTTGCTATTGCGCAGGCGCTTGATGTGCATGACACGATCGGTTATGACCTGGTGGGTATGGTTGTGGACGATATTGTGGTGTGCGGTGCGAAGCCGTTGTTTATGACTGACTATATTGCCACGGGCAAGGTGGTTCCTGAGCGTATTGCCGATATTGTGCGCGGTATTGCGGGGGCGTGTTCTGTGGCGGGTACGGCCCTGGTGGGTGGCGAGACGGCTGAGCATCCGGGTTTGCTGGCCGCGAATGAGTACGATGTTGCCGGTGCCGCCACGGGCGTGGTTGAGGCTGACGAGCTGCTGGGCCCTGAGCGGGTACGTGAGGGCGATGTGCTCATTGGTATGGCTTCTTCCGGCATCCACTCAAATGGTTATTCACTGGTTCGTAAAGTTATTAATGTTGCGGGGTGGGGCCTGGAACGTCAGGTAGACGAGTTGGGGCGCACCCTGGGTGAGGAACTGCTGGAACCCACCCGCGTGTACACTGCGGACTGTTTGGATCTGGCGCAGGCGTTCCCCGTCAATGGCCCCGACGGGCAGACCGGCACCGGTATTCGCGGGTTCTCACACGTGACCGGCGGCGGTTTAGCAGCGAACCTGGCGCGTGTGCTGCCGCAGGGCTTGGAGGCCCGCGTGGACCGCTCCAGCTGGCAGATTCCGGCAATTTTCTCGCTGATCGGTTCGCTCGGCAACGTGCCGCTGCCCGATCTGGAACGCACCCTGAACCTGGGTGTGGGCATGGTCGCTATTGTGGACCCGTCAGTTGCCGAGGCCGCCGCACGCCGCCTTAACGACCGGGGTGTTCCCGCCTGGGTCATGGGCGATGTGGTGGCCGCCACCGAGCCCGATACCGACAGCCCCGACTATGTGCAGGGCGCTAAAGGGGTCAATGGCGGCGCGGTGCGCCTCTTCGGCCAGTACGCATAATTATTTACTGCCCGTTGTGTAGCGGGCGCAGCAGAGCACGCGGTGTTCCCACTCCCCCTTCCGGGGCCGTGGGAACACCGCGTGCATGTGTTTGTATACCCTATGAAGTTCTCCAGTGAGCGTATCGCTCTCGGTGCTGTTCACCGTATACGCATCACCTCCTGAGCTGGTGGGTTTCGTGCCAGCCTGCCGGGGCCACCCGCGAGTAGAGTGGATGAGTAGCAATGTTCGGGTACCCCGCGCACGCTGTGCACCTGAAAATCTAGTAGCGCCTGCCCGTATATTCTTCTTCGACGGATGCACCGCTGAGTTTGCTTAGTTGCAGCTCGGGCGCGGTGTGCTCTTCACGCTGGGGCGTGCGGGTGGGCAGGAACACCCAGCGGCGTTGCACCGCGAAGCTCACGGGAATCAGCACGGCCTCGGTGAGTACCTTGGCAGCCACCAGGTGCACACCAAGGGTCATGAGCGCCTCCAGCAGGGCCGCGTTTGCCGCGAGGATGCCCACCGCCAGCGTTGCGTACCGCATCAGTGAGTTCCCGGGTGAGGGCCGGGCCGCCCCGTCACGCATCATTAGCCGGTTCACGCTGAAGTTCGCCAGCGCCGAGATAATGCGTGCGGCAATGACGGCCACCAGCAGGGGCGTACCGAGTGCGACGAGCGTGAAAAGTGCCGCCGCGTCAATCAGGAACCCTGCGAACGAGGAGGCGAGGAACCCAATGAGCGGCGCGTATATGAGCGCCGAGTCGCGCACGGGTCGGAAATGGCTGGTGGGGTTGCCGGGCTCATACACTTTCACAATGGGCACCTGCACCAGGTTGATTCCCGCACGGGTGGCCCGCAGCAGCATGGTGAATTCGTACTCGTACTTGTCCCCGGGTATGTTCAGCGCCCATTCGATCATCTGCGGGGTGAAGCCGCGCAGCCCGGTTTGGGTGTCTGCTAGCCGGGTGCCGGTGGCGAGGGTGAAAAACCCGATGGTGAGGGCGTTGCCCACTTTTGAGCGCGCGGGTACTGTGCCGCTCCCCTGGGCCGTGTTATCGGGGAGGGTGCGTACCCCCAGCACGAGTGAGTGTTTGCCGCTGTCAGCGTGGGTTGCTGTGTGTGCGCCGACCCGCAGGATATCCCGCACCAGGTGTTGGCCGTCCGCGTCGGCGGTGACGACTACCTGCCGGGGCTGATAGATGCGTGCCCAGTTCAGGCCGGTGCGTATGGCTGCGCCTTTGCCCAGGTTGATGGGGTGGGTGATAACGGTTGCCCCGGTGAGCGTGAGTTCGGTGAAGATCGGCGTGTATTCGCTGCCGGATCCGTCGTCAATTACGAGCACCTGGATGTTCTCGCTGTGGGCGGTGAGCTGGTGTGTTAGCCGTGTGAGTGAGTTGTCGGGTTTGTAGGCTGGAATGAGTACTATCATGCGGCGCTCCCGGCAATGTAGAGAATATCGCTGGTGCCGCGTTCTTTGCTGCCCCCTAGGGGTTTATTGACGAGTTTCCCGTTGAAAACCATGACTGAGGAGCCGCCGCCGTCAAGGTTGTAGGCGGTTTCGCATCCGTGTTCTTTGAACATTTGGGCGAATTCGGGCATGGTAACCCCGCGCGAGTACCCGTCGGAGCGGCCGTCTACGACCATGAACAGCAGGTGGTTGTTTCCCAGCACACCCACGCCGGTGCGTGGCTGGTTGCCTTGGATGGAGTGGTTACCGAAGTTGGTATCGACCTCAACCTGGTCGATGCCGCTCATAACCTCGGAGTTTTTGACGAGCGCAGGCCCGAAGGAGAGGGTGTTCAGCACGCCGGAGTCAATGAGCGCCTGTGCGTTGGTGCTGGTTTCGTCGTAGAGTTTGACGCTGCCGTCCCGGTAGAAGGCGAGCCCTTCACGGGCGGGCGAATCGCGGTAGGTGACGCCGTTGCGGATGACGATGCCGGTGTCACGGAACCCGTAGTAGTCCCCGTTTATGGCCCAGATACCGTTGTGCTGCGCGGCAATATTGGAGGGGTGTCGATAATGTTCTGGCCGAATTTGTTATTGGCGAAGGCGGAGCGCAGCAGCGTGGCATTATTGAGTTTTACCTCGGCGGTGAACGAGACGACGGCGTTATTGCCGCTGCCTTCGGTGTAGCTTTTGAGGGTGATAGAGCCTTCCTGCGCGGTGAGCCCGCTGTCGGTGATGCTCACCCCGGTGAGCTCGGTGGGGTCTGCGGCGCCGGATGGGTTGTTTTTACTTTGCTGCGCTGCCTCGTAGGCGAGGGTGTCTTCGATTTGGGTGTGTTCGGCGAGGTACCGGTTGTAGGCCCAGCCAGCCCCGACCCCCGCGACGGCGAGGGTGCCGATGCCGCCGCCGATGAGGACGCGGCGGGTCATTTTCTTTGCGGTTTTGGTGCCGCCGGGGTATTATCCGCCGGGGCGGGGGTGTCTTCGGTGAGAGTGTTTGAGCCGGTGATATTCTGTTCGTTCTTCATATTTATAGGTTGAAATACCATCCCATGCATGGGGCATGAAGAACCTTTATTTTAGCTATGCATCGCAGCTCATATTTTCTTATTATTTTCTGATCTCACGCTTACCCGCGGCTCACCTTTTCCTGCTATATGCAGAACGCATCTGGGAAGCGTCAGTACACCAAACCGGGCCAGCACCATCTGCCCCATCCAATTACCCAAGCTGAAGGCACACAAAAACCGGTTCGGGCATCCCCTGGGGGATGCCCGAACCGGTTGCATAGCAGGCGACATGAGAGCCAGTGCCGCGCCTTATACTTTTAGCGATGCACCTCAGCTATGCCTCGTCGTCGTAGTTTGCATATTTCTCTGCGTACGCCGAGTAGTCATCCTCATCATCGTAACGATGTTGGGACGAGTCGGAGGTTTTACTCTTCTTAGCGCTACTGAGCTCACGCTCAAGTGCGCTGTAATCGGTTTCGGGGCTGAAGTACTTCATCTCCCGAGCCTGCCGTGTTGCCTTAGCCTTCTGACGGCCGCGCCCCATGGCGTGACCCCTCTTTCATCCTGTCCGTGACTGCCGCCCGCATGGCGCGCGCAACCGACGGATCGCTTGTACAGTCTTTCCTGCCTTCTAGGGTACCTTGTTTGACCCCTTATTGTCTTCCTGACAGACACATATTCTGCTAGAAATCTCAGAAAAACCGGGAGCAAACACCGCCTATTGCGGGTTTGAAGCTTACCGAACACCCTTTTTATTTTGCACGGGTTATCGGCAGCTTTAGCACCCCGAGAGTGCGGAATAGCCCGTCCCCTCCTACCGACGTGTTAGGAGAGGACGGGAAGTCGTATCCGGCACAACAGGCCGCTGGGTTAGGCTGCGGTGAAGCTGCCCAGCTCACTCGCCCCGCTTGCCGCAGTGGTGGACGCAGCATCTACACTGCCGGAGGTCACAGAGACGGTGTAGCTTTGCCCCTTGACGATATTCTTATTCGAGACGAGCACCAGCTGCACCCCTGACTTGGTGATCTTATAGTTCGCCACCACAGTGCCTGAGGAATCGGTGACCTGAATGGTGCTGCCCTGGGTGAGGGCCGACGAATCAGTAATTTTCAGGTACCCGCTGGTCGATGCTGATGAGGGGGCTTCGAACATGTCGGCGGTGCTGCCGGCGGTGACGGTTCCCCCGTTCAGCAGCAAATCACCGTTGGAGTCAAGGGCGTTATTGCCGCCAGCGGTGGGGCCGTTTACGGTGACGGTGCCGCCGCTGAATGTTGCGGTACCGTTCGAGTCGATCCCGTCACCCTCGGCGTTGACCACCACGGTGCCGCCGCTTATATTAATGGCCGCATCTACCACCTCGAAGATGCCGCCGCCACCGCCGGGCATAGCACCGTCAGTGGGAGGCTGGGGCATATTCTGGTTTTGCCCAGTGCTGCCCTGACTACCGCCGGGTGCGGTTCCCCGCCCGCCGGGGCCTGCTGCACCTGACCGTTCTGGTTCTGCTGGGTTTGCTGCCCGGCGGGGGCCGTCCCACTGGTGGTATCGGATGAGGTGTCAGAGGAGCTGTCTTTGAGGGAGGCGTTAATGCCGTCATCCGTGCTATTGACGGTCACATCACCGTCAAGAATATTAATGTACTGCGCCTCAATGCCTTCATTGGATTTCTCAATGTTCAGGGTGCCGCCGGAAATTTCGAGGGTGTGCGGGGCCTTGAGCCCGTCGTCCCCAGCCGAGACAGTCACCGACCCGGCGCTCAGCCGGGTGAAGCCCTTGCTTTCGTCATCGGTGTTGGTGGATTTAATGCCGTCTTGTGCGGCAGTAACATTGACGATTCCACCGGTAATATCAACATAGTCCTTGCCCTTAATACCGGTGTTCGCGGCGTTGACCTCAAGGGTGCCGCTGGCAATAACCAGCCCGCCAGTCGTGTGGATACCCTCCTCGTAGGCACCCTCCACAGACAGGCTGCCCTCCCCGGCGAGGGTCAGGTTCGCGGTGGAATAGATGGCTGCATCCGGGTCGTCGTCACCGGTGGCAGTGTAGTTAGCCTCGTCGGCGACGGTGTTCGTGGTACCCGCAGCGGTGTAGATAATTGCTTCGGCGGCGCTCACCACATTAAGGGCCGCCCCGGTTGAGTTGGTAATCTTCGCGTTATCAAGCACCAGCCGCACCGTGTCGGTCTTGGCTGCATCGATCTTCACCTGGCCGCTGTACTCACCGGTGAGCCGGTAGGTGCCGCCGGAGGTAATGGTGATGGTGCCGTTCTCTACGCTGACCCCATCGGTGGCGGCGGGGTTCGCCAGGTCAATAGTTTTCTCATCAGAGGAGTCCCAGGTGAGGTCCTCATTGGTGTAGTGGGTTTGGGCATCTAGTGTCTGCCCAGCGGCCGTATTGGAGGTGGACGTTCCGGCGGTGGTTCCTGAGACAGCGCTGTGCACGGTGGAGGTGCCGGAGGTGAGGGTGGTACCGCTGGCGGTGGAGCATCCGGTGAGCCCCAGCGCGGCGATCAGAGTTACGGAGGTTACGGTTTTGAGCATTGAGTTCTTCATACCTCCTATATTTCGGCAGTTAGCTAAGCCTCAGCTGTGTTCGGGCTTTTTCTGCGCAATGTCTTAGGGGCTGCCCCCAGTTGCCGCAGCAGATAACCTGAATCATTGAGAGATGAGCATAAAAAGACACGCGATGCGCTGGTTTGAGCATCGCGTGTTTTCTGATTGTGCATCTTCAGCCCCGTACCGTCACAAGCCAAAAGATAGCGGCTCCCCGTCTCCTCCCATTGTGTTGGGAGAGGGCGGGAAGCCGCATCAGGCTCAACGGGGTGCTGGATTAAGCGGCGGTGAAGCTGCCCAGCTCGGTTGCGCCATTCGCCACATCGGTGGAGTCAATATCCACATCGCCGGAGGCCACGTAGACCTTGTAGTCCTGCCCCTTGACAATATTCTTATTCGAGACGAGCACCAGCTGCACCCCTGACTTGGTGATCTTATAGTTCGCCACCACCTCGCCGGAGGAGTCGGCCACCTGAACGGTTTTGCCTTGGGTCAGGGCAGCGTTATTAACGATTTTCAGGTGCCCGCTGGTTGATTCCGTTGAGGGTGTCTGGAACTTTTCGGCGGCGCTGCCGGTGGTGACGTTTGCCCCGTTCAGCAGCAGCTTGCCGTCAAAGTCAATAGCCCTGTTGCCGCCAGCGATGGGGCCGTTCACAATGATGGTGCCGCCGGTGAATACCGCGTTGCCGTTCGTGTCGATCCCGTCAGCATCAGCGTTGACGACCACGGTGCCGCCGCTAATATTAACGTCCGCGTCTACCGGAGCGGCGCCAGCACCATCAGCGGGTTCCTGTTCCTGGTCGGCATCGCCGTCATCATCTACCTTGTCGGCTGCGGGCAAGGAGGCGTTAATGCCGTCATCCGTGCTATTGACGGTCACCTCACCGTCAAGGACGTTAACGTACTGCCCTTCAATACCCTCATCGGACTTTTCAATGTTCAGGGTGCCGCCGGAAATTTCGAGGGTGCGCGGGGCTTTGAGTCCGTCATCCCCAGCCGAAATAGTCACCGACCCGTCACTGAGGCGAGTAAAGCCTTTGTTTTCATCATCGGTGTTGGTGGATTTAATGCCGTCCTGCCCAGCGGTAACCTTCACGGTGCCGCCAACAATGTCTACATAGTCTTTGCCTTTAATACCGGCTTTTGCGGCGTTGACATCAAGGGTGCCGTTGGCGATGACGAGCCCGTCAGTGGTGTGAACACCCGCTTTGTAGGAGCCCTTCACAGACAGACTGCCTTCCCCGGCGAGGGTCAGGTTCGCAGTGGAGTAGATGGCCGCATCCGGGTCATCTGCGCCTTTAGCAGCATAGTTAGCTCCGTCTGCAATGGTGTTTGCCGTGCCCGAAGCGGTGTAAATAATCGCTTCACCAGCGCCCGCCACATTAATGGCTGGCCCGGTTGAGTTGGTAATCTTCGCGTTATCGAGCACCAGCCGTACCGTATCAGACTTACCGGCTTCAATCTTCACTTGGCCGTTGTACTCGCCGGAGAGCCGGTAGGTACCGTCTGCGGTGATAGTGATAGTGCCATTGTTAACGTTTACCCCGTCGGCAGCGGCGGGGTTCGCCAGGTCAATGGCTTCTTCGTCGGAGGAGTCCCATTTGAGGTCTTCATCGGAGTAGTGGGTTTGTGCATCTAGCTTTTGCACTGCGGCTGCGTTGGGTGCAGCTGCGACGGGAGGCGCACCATTGGCGGCAAGGTACCCGGTAGACCCCAGCGCGGTGATCAGAGTTACGGAGGCTACGGTTTTGACCGTTGTTTTCTTCATATTTATTGTTATCTTTCGGTGATTATTGGAGTCTCAGCAATCGCTCAAGACCTTAAAAGTCTACCTTAAGTTGAAGGATTGTGTAACCTAATTTATAGATAAATAAATATAAAGAAGACACGCGATGCACCGGTTTGAGCATCGCGTGTCTTCTTATTGTGTACTTTCACCTCCGTACCGCTACGAGCCGAAAGACAACAGTTCCACGCCTTCCCCGTTATTTCGTCTTGTCACAAACGGGTTTATAGGTATTGTTGGGCTATTCTGCGGCGTACGTGCCCACTTCAACCGCTCCCGGAGCGAGGGTCGTGCTGCCCTCCTGCACCGGCTCAGACACCGTATATACCGTATAGTTATTACCTTTTACGAGGGATGGGTTCGAGAGAAAGAACAGCTGCACGCCGGAGGTAACCACCGTATAGTTCGCCACCACCGCGCCGGTCTCGGTATCTGTCACCTGCACTGTGCGTCCGGGGGTAAACACATCCAGATTAACCACTCGCAGGTACCCGTTCGTTGACTTCTCGGAGGGAACCTTAAACATTTCTGCGCCGCTGCCGGCCGCCGCAATATTCACCCCGTTCAGCAGCAGCTCGCCGTTGGCATCCACCGAGTTATTCAGGTAGGTTGAGGGGCCGTTAATGGTGACAGTGCCGCCGGTGTAGGTCTGGGAGCCGTTCGAGTCGATGCCATCCCCCTCAACGTTCACCGTGACCTGTCCGCCGCTGATATGAATAGCGGCGTCAATAACTTCGGTGGTATCCCGTGCACCTCCCACGCTGCCGCTGGGTTCCTGCTGGGGCTGACCGTCAGGTGTGGGGTCGGCGGTGTCCTCGGCTTCCTGCCCGTCAGGCAGGGGGTCTTTGAGGGAGGCGTTAATGCCGTCGTCTATGCTGTTGACGGATACCGCGCCGCCAAAATATTAATGTACTGGCCCTCCACACCTTCTCGGGCCTTTTCAATATTGAGCGTGCCGTCGGCTATTTCAACGGTGCGGATGGCTTTAAGTCCGTCATCGCCCGCAATAACCTTCACGGTGCCGCCGGTAATACGAGCCCACCCGTACCCTTCCTCTTTAGAGTTGGTGGCTTTAATAGCATCTTTCTGGGAGTTGACGGATACCTCACCGCCCAGAATGTCCACATAGTTTTTGCCTTTAATCCCGGTTTTTACGGAGTTCACATTCAGGGTTCCGTTGGAGATCACCAGCCCGCCAGTGGTATGCACCCTTCTTCATGGTTCCCGTTCACCGTCAACGTGCCTTCCCCGGCGAGGGTCAGGTTCGCGGTGGAGTAGATCGCTGCGTCTGGTTTTTCTTACCAGTTACCGTGTACTGCTCCCCATCACTGACAGTATTGGTGGTGCCAGCCATCGTATATACGATTGTCGTGCCGCCTCCGCTGGCGGTAATAGCAGGCCCCGTGGAGTTAGTAATACTCACATTATCTAAGATGAGCCGCACTGTCTCAGGCTCGGCGGTATTAATGCGTACCTGCCCGGTGTAGTCGCCGCTTAGATGATAGTTCCCGGCTTTGGTAATGACTAGGGCACCATCCTCAACGCTCACCCCGTCAGCGGAAGGTTCATTCGCAAGGTCAAGGCGGATTTCAGATCCAGTATCCCAGGTGAGACTACCGTGGGTGTGGTGGGTTTCAGCATTAATTTTTTCGCCGGTTTTCGTATTCGAACTATATTTGCCCGAGGGGGCTTTTGCCTGTTGAGCGGGTGCGGCATTGGTCGGGCCTAGGGAGTCTTTCGGGGCGGCACTAGATTCATTATTACTACCTGAGCATCCAGCCAGTCCCAAACCCACAATAAGGGGTAGAGAGGCTGCCACGTTTAAAGGGGATTTCTTCACTATGCGTCTTCTTCCTGCCTGCGTATATCGGTGTCTGTAGGCGCGTGTCATAACGGTAACGGGTAACGTTTGGCTCCCCATATACCCTTACCGGTGGTTGGTGTTATTGGCGGTTATTTGCATGTTGTCTGCGCGCTGCACCCTAGAATCCCCTGGGTGAGGGGGGTCCGTCGAATACGCGCCATGAGTTAGGTGGCGGTAAGCCACGCACTCTACCCTACCATTAGGTGGGTTTAAAATACTAAATGGGTGACGCCTGACCCTGCGGCATAGCATTCACTGTGGTCTAAAAAGGGTACGGCACCTGCTGCGCTTATTGTGTGAGGCATTGGGCCTTATCACGTTCTGCGCGGCAGGTGCCGTCTCGTACCGGCAATTTAATGTGTTCGTTCTTGCGCCGGTTTTAGTTCAGTGTCGGTTGTGGTTGGTTATTCTCCCTTCTATACGGTGACGCGGGTTGCCTAGACGGCAACTTTAGCTGGCACCAGGTTCATCCACCGCTCAATAATGCGGTGCCACTTATTGGAGGGCAGCTGCGGGTTGAGTGCCGCCAGACCGGTACCGAACTTGGAGATCTTGACGGGCCGGATGCCCGCACGCCACAGGTGCTTGTCTGCGACTGAGGGGGCCGTGCCGGATTTCGTTTCAATAATGACGGTGCCGGGAATCGTGTACTCAACCCCCACCTTATGGCCGTGGTAGTTTTCCCGGGTTACCCCCGCATAGAGCGCATGATCCGACAAGGGCGTCCACGTGAGGTTACGGTCAATGGTCAGGCGGGAATCCACCGGGTTCTGCTCTGAGGCGGGCAGGTAAATGGTGGTGCGTCGATACCCGGTGCTAATAACCGGTTCGAACTCAATGGCCGGGGTGTCAAGAATCCCGTAGAGTGCCTCGTTGACGTACTGTCGGCCCTCTTCAGTGAGCTTGTCACGGTCATCAATGGAGTAAGGAATGCGCTCCTTCACGGTCATGGCGCGTTCGCCTTCGGTCTTGACCTCCAGGAAGCATGTGTTGGTGTCGAGGTAGCTGCGGGTGCGCACCTTGAACCGGTCGGGGCGGTCGGTGGCGGCCGCGTAGTAGCTGACCAGGTTGGGGGTATCGAAGTAGACGGAGTCGTAGGCAAATTCGCGCTGCCCCTCAATTTCGAGTACGGATGCCTCGGCGGGCAGCTCTGCCAGTACCGATGCCGCGTAGTCTGCGTCTACGATGTATTTACGGTCCATGCGGGTCTGCATGGCAGCTTTGTTATTAAGATCGTTCAGGGTAATGCTCTGCCAGTAGCTGGGAATAATTTCCATGATGCTGTTCCTTTCGGGCACCGCCCGGTGACTGTGCGGAAGCCGTGCCGGGTCGGTATTGTCGGTTAGAGCTACGAAAGTAGCAGGATATGCGCGAATCCTTTAGATATTGCGGGACGCCTCATGCAGGTGGTGGCCGTAGCCTTGCTGTGAGGAGGCGTACCCTTGGGCTTGGTTGCCATAGCCCTGAGTGGCACCTGCACCCTGCTGTGTTGGGGTGTTCTGCGCCTTGGCAGTTACCGCATAGTCGGGGGTGTTTCCCTGTTCTGCGGTGGTATCTTCTGCCGGTGGGTCAGGGTTGTAGCTAACCTCTGCCCTGGTAGTGTCGTTGACCATGTCGAGCTCCGATACTTTCACGCTGAGCACTTCGTAGGAGAGCTTCTGGTTCAAGTATGTTTTGAGTTCTTCAGGGTCGCTAATGGCACGATCGACGGTAATGATCTGGGTCTTCTGCTTATTGTCGAAGAAGGGCAGATCGACGACGGCCATGATAATAACGAGCATCGCCATGAGGGCGTATGCCATATATTCGGGATCCAGCCTGACACCTGCGATGAGGCCCAATGCCAATGAGACAAAGTAGTAGGCGACTTCGCGTTGTGCCAGTGGAGTGGAACGCAGGCGGATAATGGATAGCACGCCGAATAGTCCAAGCCCCATTCCTGCACTCGTGCCGGAGGCAAATGAGAGTGCTTCTGTGACCACAAAAACGCCGAAGTTAATGATGGTGTATGAGACCACTAGCTCACGGCGGCTGTGGCGGACGAGGTAGATGGTGCACAGAGCGGCAATTGCTATAAGGTCCGCGATTACCATACTCACTAGGTGCATAGGATTCTCCGTCTGTAGTGTAGTGATTCGGATATTTATAGATTCGCGCTTAATCCTGTGTTGTAGCTGTGTCCTACTTAGATCGCAGGTATGTCTTCCAACGGCGCTGGTCTTATCCTGTATCGCCTCTTTTCTGTTGGCGGTTCATGTGCTGTGTTCCCACATATTTCATGTGGGTTTTTGAGCGGTAACTGTCAGTGGAATATATCTGTTACCTTTCCCCTCATTTTATCAATCTAAGGCTTAGGTTTTAACGCACCTTCACGTTCTATGGCTTAAATTCAACCTATACAGATAGAGTTGCCTTGACATTTATGTGCATAAAATCACACCCACATAACGCCTCTTGCGAACGAAATCATTTATAGTGTGACCTGTTTTATGGTTTTCTGTGGGGATATCCCCACAAATCCAAAATCCCCCTTTGCATTCCATGCAAAGGGGGATTTAAGTGAATATTTACACAATGCGGCAGTATAAAGTACCGACCGAGCGATATTTTATGATTTACGCCGAATATTGAAGAAAATGATGAGCGCAGCGAGTACCACACCGCCGCCGATCAGCCCGTAGCCAAGCCACGGCATCATATTCCCGCCCGAGTTATTTGAAGATGCGCTGGTCACTGCGGTGGGGCTGGCGCTGCTGCTGATCGGGCTTAGCGGCTTTTCATCCGCATCTGTGGTGGCGCTGCTAGCAGCGGTGTGAGTTTCTTCTTCCTTAGCCGCGGGGCTGCTTTCTTCTTTAGCGGGAGTCTCTGTCTTAGCGCCTTTAGAAGGATCTTCCTTGGGACTTTCAGACTTGTTCGCATCGGCTGAGGCTGACTCCGACGGCTTAGCCTTGCCGGTGCCGCCGTTTTTGTCTACCACGGTCACAGAAGCGGCGATGCCTCCGCGCTTATTATCGTTGGGGTTCAAAGACCCGGTGAGCACGTTAATGGTGGCGGTCGAACCGGCAGTATAACGATCCTGCCAGGGAATAGAGCCACTTACCTTACCATCGGCATCAGCTTCGAACTGCAAGTAGTCTGATGAACCCACGGGCCCACCGTTGAGACGCACGGCAAGTACTGAGGGGGTGCCGTTGGTGGCAAAGAAGTTAACGCCCGAAAATTCTAGGGGCTCACCCTCAGTCCAGGTTGAGGGGAAGGTAAGGGTGGCGCCGTCGGTGTATTCCTTAACGATAGGCGTTGCAGATGGTTCTGGCGCTGCATAAGCGGCCGGTGCCAAAACCGAGCTGCTTAGTAGACTGCACCCGAGAGCGAGCACAGCGCCGGAAGTAGCGATTTTTTACGGAATGTCATATCACCAGTCTATCGAAAATGATGTGTACCGTGTGGATAGTATTACCGTATTATTAAAACTCCCCCGTGTAATAATTCACTTTTTGACTGAATTCACCCTGCACTATCAACCTTTAGATCCTCAGTATTTCAATCAAGACACTCTAAAAGGCTACATCTTAACTACACACTATAAAAGGTATAAAACATAAAAATGCACATATCTCCTATAATACTGAGGGTATAGTGTTTATCTATTCATACATTGTTATTTTATTGCAGGTTTATGATACGTTCAGCACATCGTCAAGAAATTTTACGCTCGGCGTGGCGTATTTCCCCTATGAGCACTATACCCACGCATAATGCGCCGTACCTTTGTATTTCAGAGCACCCTGCACCTCCTGGCTGAAGAGCTTCTGTAAACCTTCATCGCCCCCTCCCGCAAGCCGAAAGTGCCCCTCCCTACACACAAGTGCAGGCCTCTGCCCCGCCATACTGCGGTATGCAAGAGACCTGCACTATTGTTGTCGGTTGGAATACTCCACGGCAGCGCGCATTAGGTAACGCGCACCAGCCAAGGTCTAGGAAGCTAAAGCCTAGGAGCTCTGCTTACGGCGGCGCATCACCACAATTGCGGCAACACCAGCGCCCACAGCAGCCAGGCCCAAGCCCGCAATGGTGGCAACACCGGCCGCGCCCGTGCTTGCCAGCCGCCCAGAGATACTGCCGCCACTATTATTATTGCTGTCGCTAGCGGCTACCCCGCCATTAGAATCCACGCGGGAGGCGCTGTTCTCATAGTCAGCGTCCTTCTCGCAGCCGACTCCATCATGGTCGGCGTCAAACTTCTCCTGGAAGTCCGGGTGGCCCTTGTGGATGGGGGCCAGACCGGCATCCTGCACCTCTTTACAGTTCTGAAAACGCGGGGTTGGTGATGCTTCTGTATCTGCACCAGCGTTCACCGACGCCTCAGCAGAAGCCGATGAGGTTTCGCTGGAGGTCGCCGAGGGCTGCTGCGAAGGGGCGGTCTCGCTCGGGGTTGCCGAGGGCGATTCAGCCGGTGATTCAGAGGGTGATTCAGATGGGGCAGCAACGGGTGAGCTCGCGCTGGGAGCAGGAGCTGAAGGAGACTCCGAAGGCACGCTGCTGGGTTTCTCAGAAGGTGACGGTGTCTCAGAAGGGGTGTCCTTCGGTACAGACGGATCAGACGGGGCAGCCGAATTGTCCACGACGGTCACCGTAGCCGCCACGCCGCCACGCTGCCGGTCTTTCTTATTCAACGAGCCGGTGAGCACATTAATTTCGACGCTTTCCCCGGCTTTAAGGTTCTCCTGCCAAGGGATAGAGCCAGAAATATTGCCGTCCGCATCCGCTTTAACCTCTAGGTAGCGGGCGCCGCTGACAGGGCCGCCGTTGATCTTAATCGCCAGAATAGAAGGGGAACCATCAGTTGCTTTGAAACCGGTACCTGTAAAGTGCAGGGGTTGACCTACGGTCCAGGTGTCCGGAAACTGCAGGCTCGCCCCATCTTCGTAAACGTGAGCGGCTGCGGCTGGAACCGAACCAGGTGCTGCAAAAGCAGCGGGAACAGTTGCACCAACCATGCCGCACCCCAGTGCGGCAACGATGCTGAATGTAGTAAATTTAGTGCGAATACTCATGACTTAATTTTATCTGTACGCACAGTATTAAATGCAGTTATTGCACGCAGAAGACTATGGTGTTCGTCAATATGGTTAACCTTCCTTAGACGTAAAACCCACCCTTAAATCATTGGTGCTATATCCCTGATCTGGCAGGTTTTAAGGAACATATTAACGGTATAAGACACGGCTTCTGTGGCTGGCGACTCATCGCATAAGTGCTCTAAATTGACCCGCAATACACTCTTGCATTCTTATAGGCACGTTCTTGAATATGTAGAGAATAATTCACCCACAGCGGGTTATATGCGAGAGCGGCATCACTCTTTACGCATTTTGCGCACGGCCAGGAATATTGCTCCACCAATTCCGCCCACAATCAGCACATAACCGGCAGCCAGCAAAACCCCGTTTTTACCGGGGTCCGCAAGATCTGCCGGGCTAAACCCCTGCCCGGAAGAACCCTGCTCACCCGAGGCCTCCGTAGAGGCAGAAGAATCCCCAGCCGCAGCACCCGTGGTAATCGTCACAGGCTCGTTGCCGAAGTCTGCGGGCTTATCGCACCCCACACCATCATGGTCAGCGTCAAAACCCTCCTGAAAATCCGGGTGATCCTTATGAATAGGGGCCAGCCCGGCGTCCTTCACCTCTTTACAGTTATGAAAACGCTTATTCCCGCTGGCAGAGGCTGAGGCTGACGCACTGGGGCTGGACTCACTGGCACTGGCCGAAACCTTATCGGAAGGACCATCCGGTTCGGAGGAATCTATAGCGCTGCCAGAGGCCCCGTTACTATCCTGCTGCCCACCCTGTGGGGAGGCTGATGGGTCGCTGCCGCCGCCGCTTTGGGCACCGCC
The DNA here is from genome assembly GCA_002355935.1 of Rothia aeria. GTDB lineage: Bacteria > Actinomycetota > Actinomycetes > Actinomycetales > Micrococcaceae > Rothia > Rothia aeria. The sequence continues at coordinate 88,752 of AP017895.1, forward strand.
AGCATTATTATTATTGCCGCCGGAGTTATTGTCGCCGCCGCTGCCGCCCTGGTTCTTATTGTCACCAGAGCCGCCGTTACCGTCCTTATTATTCTTATCCCCAGAGGTGCTGCCGCCGTCAGAGCCCCCGCCGTTCTTATTCTCACCAGACTTATCTTTCTCCGCCGGTTTCTGGGCTGCACCGGTGGTGGTCTTCGGCTGCGGGGCAGGGTTCTGCCGCGCCGGAGCGGCCACAACCCGCACATCAACCTCGCTGCCCTCGTAGAAACCGCCCCGGGTCAACGCGAAAGTCTCAAACTCAATGCTCTGCCCGGCCTGTAAACTATTCGACCACGGGATAGAAGTAGTGAATTTTCCATTAGCATCCGGACGCACCTCGTGGTAAATTTCGCCCTCATCGCCACGCAATACAACAGTCACCGACCGACCGCTTCTGGTTCTAAACCCCTGCCCGATAACAGTTAGCGGTTGCCCCGCCGTCCAAGTGGTGGGGAAATTAACGGTTGCTCCAGCTCTGAAATAACTGGTGGCGGTGGGAGCAGCCACCGGCGCGGCCGAGGCGATGGGAGCGGATGTGCCTACCATGCCGCCCGCAAGCGCGGCTATGATACCGAAAGTGGCAATCTTGGTGCGAATTGTCATGCCTTATATTCTATCGGCGAAGCAATAATATTACATGGCCTACGATTATGGTGTGGGTCAAATAGCGGCGATAGGGCACGCACTATTTTGCGCTAATGTACGCCCCCATTAGGGGAAATACTCTAACCCGGTGCTTGGCGTACCTTGCGTATTTCTTTATTATTCTTCTCCTGTGCGTGGCGGCGCCTTGGGCCACGGTGCTCACAGCTGCAACCGGTCAAGCAGCTGGCCCAGTGCATCCCCCACATTGGTGCGCCACAGATAGGTGGCGCGCGCATCCGCCCGGCCCGGCCCACCGTTCAACACGGCAACCGGCTTATTGGCCTTGAGCGTATCCAACACAATCTTGTAACTGCTCATCACCGCCACCGACGAACCAACCACCAGCAGAGCAGTCGAATCAGCCAGCATGTGCCGCAGCCGCTCCTTCCGCTCGGCGGGCACAGATTCACCGAAGTACACCACATCCGGTTTAAGGCGCTGGGAGCCGCACGCAATGCACCCGATCATCACAAAATCACGGATGAAATCGTTATCCAACTCAACATCGCCATCAGGGTTAACCCGCAAATCGGTGCCCGCAAGACGCGCCAAATAGCCGGGATTTGCGGCATCCAAACGAATATCCAGGCTCGCCCGCCCCTCACGGTGCCCGCAGGTGAGGCATATGATCGTTGAGAGATCACCGTGCAGAGCCAGTATATTTCTGCTCCCCGCCTGGGCATGAAGCCCATCAACGTTCTGGGTGATCACCCCAGAAACAGCGCCGTGCTGCTCAAGCTCAACCAGCGCATAGTGGGCGCGGTTAGGTTTGGCCTCCTTCATGCGCCGCCACCCCACATAGGAACGCGCCCAGTAGCGCTGGCGGGCAGCGTCATCATACCGGAATTCCTGGTAGGTCATGGGGCGGTGCTCACGCAGGGAACCGGCGGGGCCACGGTAATCAGGGATACCGGATTCGGTACTAACCCCCGCCCCGGTAAGCGCAAGCACCCGGCCTGCACGAAGCATACCAGCCACCCCTTCGAGGGCAACCTCAGGCTGGTGCGGCTGGGCGGTCTCGGCAACAACACGCTGGATAGAACGGATCGCGGCACGGTGCACGGCGGCAATCTCGTGATTATCGAATCCGGTCGTGTCAGTCCATTTATCCATTGCGTCCCAGTGTGCCGTCGTTCAAGAATGTACTGCACCCATTGTAGGATGCGCCCCGCCATGACCGTGCACACTGCGGGTATCCGCACCGAAAGTGACCGTGCGGCGGCTGGGACCGCGCACTGCTCACCCGCGCACGGAAAGAATTTCTGGGAGTAAACCTCAACTAACAGCTTAAAGATAGGGTATCCATACTGTTGTACACCACAGTCCCGAAGCGTCTTTTCGGGCATTCTACCCTACGCGGTGCCTATAGAATTTTAGGTATGACAACTCATCACAAATTCGCAACTATTGGCGCCGTCGCCACGCTCAGCCTCAGCCTCGTAGGCGCGACCGCCGTCCCCGCCGCATTCGCGGCACCCGCAACCAACACCGCCGCCGTGGCACCCGCAGCAAACGCGAGCCACACCTACGACGACGGGGCAACCATCACCTTCCCCAGCTCCTGGACCGTGGGGCAGGGTCTAAGCTTCACCGGCACCGGGTTCAAAGCCAAAGACGGCTCACCCTCGGTACTCGCCCTCAAAATTGATGGCGGTGGCGTAAGCGGACAGCCCTACCTGCGTGTTGAGGCCGACGCAAACGGCAACGTGGCGGGCACCATCCCCTGGCAGGAAGGGTTCAAACCCGGGCAGACCGTGACCCTCACGGTGCTTACCGGGTCGCTCAATAAACAGGATCCCCGCCGCGGCGGCGACGCCGCGACCGTGACAATCCAGGCGGCAGCAGCACCGAGCGCTTCCCCCACCGATACGGCTGCTGCTTCTGCTGCGCCCGCACCGACCGAAGCAACCCCCAGCTCCTCAGCCTCTGCCGCACAGAGCGCCACCGAGGCACCCGCTGCCTCAAGCGCCTCCGCAGCGGTGACGGGCAAGCCGCAGCCTCCGGTGCAGCCTTCCGCTGCCCCCAGCCAGAGCGAGCAGGCAGCAAACAATTCGGCGCAGGACTCTTCCTCTGCTGAACATAACGTGCCGAACGCATCCGCAAACGCGGAGCACCTGGCCGCTGCCGCTCAGGGCTCGGCCGTAGCTGGGGAAATCCCCAAGAACTGCACCGAAGCATCGGCGCGCGGACTCAGCAATATTGATGCGAACAGCCCGCACTACAGTGAGCACCTTGACCGTGACAAGGACGGGGTAGGGTGCGAGACTAAAGCAACCGGCACTTCCGGTTCCGGCACCACCAGCACCACCGGAGGCAAGCAGGCAGCAGCCGCTGACACCTCCACCGATGACAAACCTGATAACTGCACCGAGGCCCGCGCCCGCGGCCTGAACAATATTAAGGCAGGCAGCGAACACTACAGCGGCCACCTTGACCGCGACAAAGACGGGGTAGCGTGCGAGTCCAGGGTATCCGGCAGCTACTCGGGTGGCTCCGCATCGCGTGTCTCCTCCACCGGGACCGTCGCCTCAACCGGCAGCACGGGCAGCTACTCGGCAGCTTCAACCACTCGCGGCAGGCTGGCAAGCACCGGCGCTTCGGGTGCGCTAACCATCGCCGGGGTTGGCCTGTTCACCCTCGTAGCGGGTACCACCGTCGTACTGGTGGCACGCCGCCGCAAGCAGGCATAACACCTTTCATCTACTAGCAAGAATGCGCGCCGTACCGGGATACTTCCCGGTGCGGCGCGCATTATCTGTACCAGCTGCGCTACCCGTTACCGCCTGGAGGTCACCGACAGACCGTCCATTGCAACATCCGGGTTCACATCCACCTCTACGGTGTCGCCATCGTGAATGGCACCTGAGAGGATGCCCTTCGCCAGACGGTCGCCGATCTCACGCTGTACCAGGCGGCGCAGCGGGCGGGCGCCGAAGGCCGGATCGTACCCTGCCAAGCCCAGCCATTCCAGGGCGGCGGGGGTAACATCCAGGGTCAGGCGGCGGTCGGCCAGACGCTTGCCCATGCCCTGAATCTGCAGGTTCACAATCTGTCCCAGATGCTCGGAAGAGAGCGGCTCGAACATGATGATGTCGTCCAGACGGTTCAGGAACTCGGGGCGGAACGCCTGGTGAACCACCTGCATTGCCTTCTCGGTGCGCTCCTCAAACGGCATCTCCTGATCGACCAGGTACTGCGAACCCAGGTTCGAGGTCAGAATCAGAATCACGTTGCGGAAGTCCACGGTGCGGCCCTGACCGTCGGTCAGACGACCGTCATCAAGCACCTGCAGCAGAATATCGAAGACCTCGGGGTGGGCCTTCTCAACCTCGTCCAGCAGCACCACGGAGTAGGGGCGACGGCGCACAGCCTCGGTCAGCTGACCGCCTTCTTCGTGGCCCACGTATCCGGGAGGCGCACCCACCAGGCGGGAAACGCTGTGCTTCTCGCCGTACTCACTCATGTCGATGCGCACCAGGGCGTGCTCGTCATCAAACTGGAACTCCGCCAGAGCCTTCGCGAGCTCGGTCTTACCCACGCCGGTCGGCCCCAGGAACAGGAAGGAACCAATCGGGCGGTTCGGGTCGGAGATTCCGGCGCGGGCGCGGCGAACCGCATCCGCTACGGCAACCACGGCGGCTTCCTGACCGATCAGGCGTTCACCGATACGTTTCTCCATCTCCAGCAGCTTCTCGGATTCGCCCTGAAGCATGCGCCCGGCGGGAATGCCCGTCCAGGAAGAGATAACCTCGGCAATGTCGTCAGCCGTGACCTCTTCAGAGACCATAGCCTCGCCATGAGCCTCAGTTTCGGCGCGCTGAGCTTCTTCCAGTTCCTTCTCCTTGGCGGGAATTTCGCCGTAGAGCAGGCGGGATGCATCCGCCAGGTTGCCCTCGCGCTGTGCCACCTCGGCACGCGAGCGCAGCTCATCGATTTCACTCTTGAGATCGCCCACGCGGTTCAGACCGGCCTTTTCGGCTTCCCAGCGGGCGTTGAGCGCATCCAGCTGTTCTTTCTTGTCAGCCATGTCTTTGCGCAGCGCCGCCAGGCGTTCCTTCGACGCCGGGTCGGTCTCGTTCTTGAGGGCCAGTTCTTCCATCGTCAAGCGGTCTACGGCACGGCGCAGCTGGTCGATTTCCTCGGGGGCCGAGTCGATCTCCATGCGCAGGCGCGATGCGGCCTCATCCACCAGGTCGATCGCCTTATCGGGCAGCTGACGTGAGGGAATGTACCTATTTGAAAGTGCTGCGGCGGCAACTAGGGCGGCGTCGGAAATCTGCACCTTGTGGTGCGCCTCGTAGCGTTCCTTGAGCCCACGCAGAATACCGATCGTGTCATCAACACTAGGCTCACCCACGTACACCTGCTGGAAACGACGTTCCAGAGCGGGGTCTTTCTCAATGTTCTCGCGGAACTCGTCAAGCGTAGTGGCGCCAATCATGCGCAGCTCGCCGCGTGCCAGCATGGGCTTGAGCATATTGCCTGCATCCATGGAACCTTCTGATGCGCCCGCACCAACCACGGTGTGCATCTCGTCGATAAAGGTGACGATCTGGCCTTCGGATTTCTTGATTTCTTCGAGCACGGCCTTGAGGCGTTCCTCGAATTCGCCGCGGTATTTAGCGCCCGCAACCATGGACCCAAGGTCAAGGCTGATCAGGGTTTTACCGCGCAGGGATTCGGGAACATCGCCGGAGACCATGCGCTGAGCCAGCCCTTCGACCACGGCGGTTTTACCGACGCCGGGTTCACCAATGAGCACGGGGTTGTTCTTGGTGCGCCGTGAGAGCACCTGCACCACGCGGCGAATTTCGGAGTCTCGGCCAATCACGGGGTCGAGTTTACCTTCGCGGGCGAGCGCGGTCAGGTCGGTTCCATACTTTTCAAGGGCCTGGAAGGTGCCTTCGGGGTCCGGGGTATCCACGGTGCGGTCTCCTCGTACTTGGGGAATGGTCTCTTCGATAACTTTGGCGGTTGCGCCCAGGTTTTCAAGTGCGCGAGCGGTATCGCTATCGCCGCTTGCGATGCCCAGCAGCAGCATTTCGGTGGAGATGTAGGTGTCACCGAATTTCTGTGCGTGGGTCTGCGCGCTCTGAATGGCGGCGAGGGCGCTGCGGCTGAAGTTTGCGTTCTGCACCGATGCGCCAGATGCCTTCGGCAGTTTCTTAATCTCTGCGGATGCGGCTTCCGAAATAGCCTCGATGTCTAGCCCTGCGGCCTTGAGAACCGCTACGGCAACACCTTCTCGCTGATCCATCAGTGCTTTGAGGATGTGCGCAGGTTCGATGCTGGGGTTACCCGCTGTCTGCGCGTTCATATTAGCAGCGGATAGCGCTTCTTGGCTCTTGGTGGTGAATTTTGCGTCCATAAATCTTATCCTTTCACGTCTTGTGCGGGGCGCATCCTGCGCCTTCTTTTTACAGCTAACTTGAGTCTACTACACTCAAGGTTTGGATGCAAGGGGCTACTGCCGATTTTCGGGACCAAAATTCAGTGCTAAAAAAGGCTCTTGATGCGAATAAAGCGGTGAAAAATACGCTTTATTCGCATCAAGAGCCTTTTTAGGGCGCGGGATGAGAGGGCCAGACTAGGCCTCAGTCCAAGAAGTCATACGGGCTTTGCTGTCGCGCCTGCTCCTCCAAAACCTCGTCGGTAACACCCTGCTGCAGGCGCGCCCCACGCCGGTTCGCACTGTACGCCAACGCGGCGGCAGTAATAGCGGCCGCGAACGTCAGAATACCGAAGGTGTTACCGAACCCTGCCGCATATCCCACGTACTCGCCGCCCACAAGCGCACCCATTCCTGACACCGGCACCCCGGCGCGGTAGTCCGGGATAAACATGCCGAATAAAAACGCCAGCACCCAGCAGGTAGACTGCGCAATCGCCACACCCCAGCGGCAGGCGGGGCGGGTGAGTTCTGCGGCCGCGACAGCGCGGCGCGCATCCGTAAAGGCCCAGCGGGCCGCCAGGCACAGTATGAGTGCGAGCGCCGGGCCGAATGAGATAGCAAAAATAGGCACGAGGTCACCGGCTGCCCCGAAGAGGGCACGGCCTACGGTAATCCAGGCGGCAGAGACAAGCGCCATGGGGTAGGCGGCGTAGAGGGCTGCGACCTGTATGACGGCAGGTGTGCGTGCAGCCAATGAGTTTACGTGCGGGTGCGATCCGGAGCGCTCTGATTTTTCGTTCACTGTGCCATCCTAAACGGTTTGCGCCCCGGGTTGGGGCAGCACTCACCATGTCAGTGGTTTTTCCGCAGTAAAACCCACATAAACCTAAACTTTAGCCAAAACTTTATTGTTATACTGAGCACATTGGGTGCTTGCGGGTGCCCACACCAACCACGTTAAACCCATACCAACCACACCGATAAATAATGGGAGCCTACATGAAAATACTGGTTTTAGGAGCGAGCGGTCGCACCGGAAGCCTTTTCACCCGCAAAGCGTTAGAGGAGGGGCACACGGTCACCGCCTATGTGCGTAACCCCGATAAGGCGGTGGCGCTTTTGGGGGCGCACCAGAACCTCATTATTGTTCCCGGTGCCCTGAACGATTCCGAGCAGCTTGCCACGATTTCTTCCGGGCAGGATGTGATGGTTAGTATCCTGGGGCAGAAAGCTACGGTACGGGAGTTTCTATCGACCAAGTTCATGCAGAAGCGCCTGCCGCTCATTATGGAGGCGGTGGTGGGTGCGGGTGTACCGCACTGTGTTCTTATGAGCGCCTACGGGGTGGGTGACACGGTGCGGAGCGCATCTTTTTTAATGCGTGTGGCGTGCAAGACCATTATGCGCAGTATTTTTAGGGACCGCGCGAAGGCCGACGCTATGGTTGCTAAGTATCAGCCGTATATTTCGCGGGCGTTGCCAGGCAGGCTCACAGATGAGCCTGGTAAGGGCGGGGCGAAGGTGGTTGATGTGACGAGTGTTGCGCATGTTCCGGGTATCCCAACGATTGCCCGTGAGGACGTTGCCGATGCTCTGCTCGATATTGCGGGAGACCCGCTGAATGCGGGTACCGATTTTCTGGTGACGATTGAGGATGTTGTCATACGGGCGGCCTAGAAATGCCCGGTAGGCTTAATGGCATGAACAGTAATATTCAGGCGGATTTTCCTCAGGCGATTCTTTTTGATCATGATGGCACGCTGGTTGATACTGAGCCAGTGTGGGCGGCCGCGAAGGTTGAGCTGGCGGCGGAGTTTGGTGGTGTATGGACCGCGCAGGACACCCTGGATTGCCTGGGTTATTCCATGAAGTTCACGCTTGACCGCCTGCGCGAACGCGGGGTTGATCTGCCGGATGAGCAGATTAATGAGCGCCTAGTCGCTAAGGTTCGTGAGGCGCTGGCGCATCAGCAGGTGGAGTTTCTGCCCGGTATTGAGCGTTTCCTGACCCAAGTGCGTGATGCCCAGATTCCGGCGGCAATTGTTACAAATGCTACGACTGCGGTGGCTCAGCGCACGGCTGATGCCGCCCCTGAGGGAACATTCTCGGTTGTTATTGGTAATGATGAGACCACGCATCCGAAGCCAAACCCGCAGCCGTATCTTTTAGCGGCGCAGCGCTTGGGTGTGGATCCCAGCCAGTGCGTGGCGATTGAGGATTCCCCTTCCGGGGTGCGTAGCGCTACGGATGCGGGTATGAAGGTGATTGTAGTCCCCGGTGAGCTTGAGGTTCCTGCCGGTTTAGGGGATGTGCGTCTTCGGCATGAGGAGCTGGAGCTGAGCGTGTTTAAGGCGCTCGGGCGCTAGTCTTGAGGTTAGCCTAGCTTTCTCAAACTCTTAGGATTTTCAAGGCGTCATATCAAGCAGTGCTTATTATGAATAAATAAGACTAATCTTGACGGGCCGGTCTAAAAATGATTTACTAATATCAACGTACCGGCCGGGTTTTCTCACAATAACCACCGGGCGGGCATCTACACAGCATTAAGGAGTCGTCACTATGGCATTCGCAAAATACACCGCACCCGGTCTTACCCTTGACGAGGGCAAAGAAATCTCGGAAGTTCTGCAGAGCCGCCTGCACGATCTGAACGAGCTGCACCTGTCCCTGAAGCACGCACACTGGAACGTGACCGGCCCCGGCTTCATCGCCGTGCACGAAATGATCGACCCGCAGGTTGATACTGTGCGTAACTTTGTGGACGACATCGCAGAGCGTATGGCGACCCTGGGTGCAACCCCCAACGGCCTCGCAGGTGCCCTAGTCGCAGCGCGCAGCCACGACGACTACCCCGTAGGCCGCGCTCGCGTCACCGACCACCTGCACGCCCTGAACGAGGTCTACACCCGCGTGATCGAAGACCATCGCAAGGCTATCGAATTTGCGGGCAAGGTTGACCCCATCACCGAAGACCTGCTGATCGGCCAGACCGCCGAACTCGAGAAGTTCCAGTGGTTCATTCGCGCATTCCTAGAGAACAGCGCAGGCGAAATCTCCTAACAGGCAGCCTTTCTGAGCCCTATAGGCCCACCGGGTGGGTGCCCTCCCCTAGCTGGGGAAAGCACCCACCCTTTTTGCTGCCCCCCTCACGTCTGTGGCCTGGGAACCACCCCAGCCACGGCATAACCATATGCGCCGCATATTCCGGCAGAAGTGCGGGCACAGGTGGGTGCGACACTTAGGCGAGTAAGCCCTATCAGCACGGTGGCGGCTGCCCGCATTTTTTCGGCCCGGCGAACATCAGCACCCGGTCGGGTTTACCTAGATTTTCGCCCAGCGCCCGTCTATTCTAGTGTTTTGCACGCACCAGCCACCCTGAGGAAGACGCCCCATGTCACCCGAGCCCCGCAAACACACACCCGAAGCACCCAGCAGCAACAACCACTCCCCCGCCCAGGCAACACCCGGCAGAAACCGGCGAGAGCCCATCACCACGCAGGCGTTCACCGCACCGGATGTCCCCACGCGCCGCAACCCCGAACACTCAGCCCCTTCCCCAACGGCGGCACGCACAGGAGCGCTTGACCATGTACCGGCACGGCACCACCCCGTCACCCAGCCAAGTGAGGCACAAATCCGGCGGTGGCGGCGCTACCTGGCTGATGAAGAGTCGGAGGCCCGCATCTACCGCTACCTGGCCCAGCGCGCCGAAGGTAAAGACCGCGAGATTCTGATGCAGGTTGCCGAGGCTGAGAAACGCCACCAACAGCACTGGCGTGACATGCTCGGTGAACACGTTGGCAAACCCGTCCGCCCGTCGCTCTCATCCGCATTTTTACAGTTCATGGCGAAGCATTTCGGGTCGGTCTTTATTCTGGCAATGGCGCAAATGGCCGAATCCCGCTCCCCCTACGCCGAAGACCCGGACGCCACCGAAGAAATGGCGGCTGACGAGGCTATTCACGAAGAAATTATCCGTGCCCTAGCCACCAGCGGGCGCGAAAAACTCTCCGGCAACTTCCGCGCGGCGGTGTTCGGCGCGAACGACGGGCTGGTCTCGAATCTGGCGCTAACGATCGGCATCACGGCCTCGGGCGCATCCAGCTCTATGGTGCTGCTTTCGGGGATTGCCGGGCTGCTCGCGGGCGCGCTTTCCATGGCGGCGGGCGAGTTCGTTTCGGTACGTTCCCAGCGCGAACTTTTGGATGCATCCCAGCCGACCCAGGTGACCCTGCGCGTGGCGGGCGACCTTGATATTGACGCGAACGAGCTTGAGCTCATCTACCGGGCGCGCGGCATGGATGAGGAGGCGGCGCATCACCGCGCGCTGGAACGTTTCGGGTACCTCGACTGCGACTGCGACCCGTCGCTGTCACACCGTGCGAATGAGGACGGCGAGGAAGAGAATGTAGCACTGGGTACGGATATTGGTGCGGCGGCGGCATCGTTTAGCTTCTTCGCATCCGGGGCGCTCGTGCCGATTCTGCCCTATATTTTCGGGCTTTCCGGCCTCTGGGCGATGCTGCTTTCGCTCCTGTTCGTCACCATGGCGCTGGGTTTCACCGGCGGTATTGTGGGCCTGCTCTCGGGGTCTTCCCCGATGCGCCGCGGGCTGCGCCAAATCCTCATCGGACTGGGCGCGGCGGGCATCACCTACCTGCTGGGCCTAGCCTTCGGCACCACACTGGGGTAGGTCTATTCCGTTCCATACTTTCTCTACGCCAGCGGCTTTGCCCCTTTGCAATACACGAAATGCCACGCATATGACGTGGCATCCGGAACTGGCGCATCCAAGCAGTCTTTCAGCTTTAGCTACTTGCATATCAGGTCATCGGCTATACAGCATTGCGCAAAGAGTAATCATAATGGAGAGACTGGTTCTTTGTTTTATGCTCCCTCGCAAGCCCAATCGAAAAACTCCTGCCATTGACGCTCTCCCGATAGTGGAGGGCCGTTGACAGGAGCGAGTTAGTACTTTGATTATATACGAGACCCCCGGCGGCGCGAGCGTAATGGCTCGCACCGCCGGGGGTCTTATTAGCTGCCCTACCCGGGCGGAATGCTACTTGTTCGCGAAGATTTCGCGCATCAGATTAGCGGCCTCGGAAGGGGTCTTGCCGACCTTCACGCCAGCAGCCTCCAGAGCTTCTTTCTTCGCCTGAGCGGTACCCGAAGAACCCGAAACGATCGCACCCGCGTGGCCCATAGTCTTGCCCTCAGGAGCGGTAAAGCCAGCCACGTAACCGACCACGGGCTTGGTGACGTTCGCCTTGATGTACTCAGCGGCACGCTCCTCCGCGTCGCCACCAATCTCACCAATCATCACGATACCCTCGGTCTCCGGGTCAGCCTCGAAAGCCTCCAGAGCATCAATATGGGTGGTGCCGATAATCGGGTCGCCGCCAATACCGATAGCGGTGGTGAACCCAATGTCGGCGAGCTCGAACATCATCTGGTAGGTGAGGGTACCCGACTTGGAGACAAGACCGATCTTGCCCTTACCGGTAATATTCGCCGGAGTAATACCGACCAGGCACTCCTCAGGGGTGATAATACCGGGGCAGTTCGGCCCGATAATGCGGGTAATCTGTTTGCCGTTCTCGTCCACCGAGGCTTTCGCGGCAGCCCAGAACTCAGCGGTATCCTGCACAGGCACGCCCTCGGTAATGACGACGACCAGACCGATCTTAGCCTCAATAGCCTCCAGCACAGCGGCCTTGGTGAAGGCGGGCGGCACGAAAACAATCGAAACGTCCGCACCGGTTTCGGCAATAGCCTCGGCAACAGTACCGAAGACTTTCAGCTCAACATCGGAGCCGTCCTTTGCCTTGTGGGTAACGGTGGTGCCAGCCTTGCGGGCATTCACGCCGCCCACAATGTTTGTGCCGGCTGCGAGCATACGAGCGGTGTGCTTGGTGCCTTCGCCGCCGGTGATGCCCTGAACGATGACCTTAGAGTCTTTGTTCACAAAGATAGACATAGTTTTTCCTATAAATCCTTCGGTGGCGATTACGCCTTGTTAGCGAGCTCTGCTGCCTTATCGGCGCCTGAATCCATGGTGGTTGCCTGCACCACGAGCGGGTGGTTTGCCTCAGAGAGGATGCGGCGGCCTTCCTCCACGTTGTTGCCGTCCAGCCGCACCACAAGCGGCTTAGTTGCGGAATCGCCCAGAATCTCAAGCGCCTTCACGATGCCCTCAGCCACGGCATCGCACGAGGTGATACCGCCGAAGACGTTCACGAAAACGCTCTTAACCTGCTCATCGCCCAGAATAATCTCAAGGCCCGCAGCCATAACCTCAGCGGATGCGCCGCCACCGATATCGAGGAAGTTGGCGGGCTTCACATTGCCGTGCTTTTCGCCAGCGTATGCCACCACATCCAGGGTGGACATCACCAGACCGGCGCCGTTGCCGACAACGCCAACTTCGCCATCGAGCTTCACATAGTTCAGGTCGTGCTGCTTAGCCTTAGCTTCCAGCGGGTTTTCAGCGGATTTATCGACAAGCGCCACGTGATCGGGCTGGCGGAATTCCGCGTTATCGTCGAGAGAGACCTTGCCGTCAAGAGCCAGAATATCGCCTTCGGGGGTCTGCACGAGGGGGTTAACCTCAACGAGGGTTGCGTCTTCCTTCTTGAAGACACCGCCCAGCTTCGCGAGAACCTCAACCACCTTGGGCTGCAGTTCAGCGGAGAACCCGGCGGCCTCAACGATCTCCTGCGCCTTAGCGGAGTCGATACCCACCAGCGGGTCCACCTCAACCTTAGCGAGAGCCTCGGGACGTTCAGCGGCGAGCTGCTCAATTTCCATGCCGCCTTCGACCGAGCACATGGCAAGGTACGAGCGGTTTGCGCGGTCAAGCAGAATCGAGAAATAGTATTCTTCAGCAATGTCAGCACCCTGTGCAACCAGCACGCGGTGAACGGTGTGACCCTTGATATCCATACCAAGAATCTGCTGAGCGTGCTCGTATGCCTCATCAGGGTTTTTAGCGAGCTTCACGCCGCCGGCCTTACCGCGGCCGCCGGTCTTAACCTGAGCCTTAATGACGGTCAGGCCGCCGATTTCCTCAGCTGCTGCCTTTGCTTCTTCGGGAGTGGTCGCAACAATGCCCTTGAGCACGGGTACACCGTGCTTTGCGAAGAGATCGCGCGCCTGGTATTCGAAAAGGTCCACAGGTGTCCTTCTTCGTCGAAGTGGTGCCGCCGTTTTAGGGTGCGGCGGCTTGGTCTGGTGAGTTACTATTCGACGTGTTTTACGCCCCTGAGAGGGCGCGCTGTCACGCTCTAAATTTCTCTCGGTTCTACTCTATCGGATATTTGGTTGAGGGTGTACTTATCAGACAACACACACGCTATTTTTGTAATGGGCATCACTCTTCGGTGTGTTGGGTTTTGGCTAGACCTTCTCAACCGGTGCGTACCGCAGCAGCAGACGCTTCTCCTCGGAGGCAAAACGCACCTTCGCCACGGTCTTATCGCCAGTACCTTCCAGGGCAAGAACCCGGCCCTCGCCAAAGGATTTATGCCGCACCGTATCGCCCACCTTCAGCTGCGGAATTTCCTTGCCTTGATGCACCCGCGAGCGGTTACGCACCGCTCCGGATGCGCTGGCTGCGGCCGCCAACCCGTAGCTTGCCGAACCATTGACCTCAGCGGTTGATGGTTCACGGTTCGCCCGGGAGCGAGAGTCCTCGTATCCCGTGCCATAGCCGCCCGCGCTGCCCCCGTCAAAACCGTGCCCATCAGCATTGCGCCCACCGCCGGAGCTGTATCCGCTCGCCCCGCGGTAGCCGCCCTGCCCGTAGCCTCCATACCCGCTGGCACCGTTGGCGTATGCCCCCATCCCGGAGGCACCAAACCCGGCAAAACCGCCCAGGCGGCGCCACTCGATCAGCTCCTCGGGAATCTCTTCCAGGAAGGGTGAGGGCGGGTTGAACTGGCTCTTGCCCCACATTGTGCGGGTCTCGGAGCGGGTGATGTAGAGCCGCTGCATCGCGCGCGTGAGCCCCACATAGGCAAGGCGGCGTTCCTCGCTCATCTCACCCTCGTCGGTCAGCGCCCGCTGATGCGGAAACAGCCCGTGTTCCAGCCCGGTCAGGAAAACAACCGGGAACTCCAGGCCTTTAGCGGTGTGCAGGGTCATCAGGGTAATCATGCCCTGCGCCTTCGCCTCTGCGGCCTCGGCGGCAATCTGCTCGGCGGACGGGGTCTGACCGTCGGCGGAGGCACCCCGGGACGGAATCGAGTCGGCATCTGCCACCAGCGAGACATGCTCTAAAAACTGTTCTAAGTCCGCGCCGGGGTTCTCCGCCTCAAACTCGACCATCGCATCCAGCAGCTCCGAGAGGTTTTCCACCCGGGATTCGTCCTGAATATCCTTAGATTCGCGCAGGGCGGCGAGATAGCCGGACTGTTCGAGCACCGCTTCTAGGGTTGTGGCGGCTGATTCGGTGCGCGCAATCTGGGCGAGGTCGTCCATGAGCTTGACGAACTGAGCATACTTTTTCACGGCGGCAGCGCCCAAACCCGGCACGCTCCCCGGCTCGGCGGCAGCGGCACGGGCGGCGGCGAAGAAAGAAATTCGCTGTGCTGAAGCATAATCGGCAACCACGGTCTCAGATTTCGCACCGATACCGCGTTTAGGTTCGTTGAGAATACGCCGCACGCTCACGTCGTCGTCCGGGTTTGAGAGGGCGCGCAGGTAGGCGAGCGCATCTTTAATTTCTTTGCGCTCGTAGAACCGGGTGCCGCCGACCACGCGGTACGGCAGTCCGGCGCGCATCAGGAGTTCTTCGAGGGCCCGGGATTGAGCGTTGGTGCGGTAGAAAATCGCCACATCCGAGGGTTTGATGCCGTGTTCATCGGCAAGCCGGTCTATTTCTTGGGCGATATAGCGTGCCTCTGCATGTTCGGATTCGGCGACGTACCCCACGATTTTGGTGCCCTCCCCCGATGCCGTCCACAGCTTCTTGGGGCGGCGGTTGGGGTTGCGTTCAATCACGGCGTTCGCGGCAGAGAGAATGTTCTGCGTGGAACGGTAGTTCTGCTCCAGCAGAATAATGTGTGCGTTGGGGTAGTCGCTCTCGAAATCCGTAATATTGCGAATGTCGGCGCCGCGGAAGGCGTAAATCGACTGGTCTGAGTCGCCCACGACGGTCAGTTCGCCGGGCGGCGGAGCATCCGGGTACGGTCCCTGCTCGCGAGTGTTTCCCTGCGGATGCGCCCCCACTAACTCCCGCACGAGCGCGTACTGGGCGTGGTTGGTATCTTGGTATTCGTCCACCAGAATATGCCGGAACTTACGGCGATAATAGTTTGCGATTTCGGGGAACTTCTTGAGCAAAAACACGGTTTTGCCAATGAGGTCGTCAAAGTCGAGGGAGTTCGCGGCGCGAAGGCGCTGGGTGTAGATGGTGTAAATCTGTGCGATAGTCTTTTCCCACGGGTTATTCGCGGCCGCCGCACTGTATTCTTCGGCGCTCACCAGCTCGTTTTTGAGGGCAGAAATCCTGTGCCCTACGGCCTTGGGGGCAAACTTTTTGGTGTCCAGGTTCAGCTCTTTGATAATGAGCGTGAGCAGGCGCTGCGAATCCGCCGAATCATAGATCGTGAAGGTAGATTTGAGTCCGAGTGCCTTGGCTTCCCGGCGCAGCACGCGCACGCAGAAACTATGGAAAGTTGAAATCCACATGTGCTGCGCACGCGGGCCGATCAGCGCTTGGATGCGCTCACGCATTTCCGCCGCGGCCTTGTTCGTGAAGGTGATGGCGAGAATCTGCCCTGGAGTCGCCCGCCCGGTTGCGAGCAGATGGGCGATGCGGTGCGTCAGCACGCGGGTTTTACCAGACCCGGCCCCGGCGACGATCAACAGGGGTGAACCGGCGTGTAAAACAGCTTCGCGCTGCCGGTCGTTAAGCCCGTCGATCAGGGTTGCGGGGTCGATAGTGCTGAGCGAATAGGTGCGCTCCCCGTAAGGGTCTTCGGGATTGTACTCACTTCCGTACCCGCCCACTCGGTAGGCGGGCGGCATGAACTCGCCGAGCGCATCCTCATGGGCGGTGACGGTTTGGGAGGTCACCGCTTCAGGGTTGAGCTCTGACATAAAAGATTCGTGAGCGAAGGGGTCTTCTTCCGGTGCGAAACTATCTTCCGGCGGAATACGGGCATCATATTCGGGATCGTAGGGCGGCTGCGTGTTTTCGAGATCGGCAAAGAGGGTATCTGCGGCAGGATCAACGCCGGATGCGGAGTTGGTGGGTTCGCTCATGATCTACCTCGCTGCCTAGAATACACGTTCGATATTCCATGCTACCGTATTTGCCCTCTCGCTCCCACCCATCGCGCCCGTTTGCCGCGCATAATTCGCTCTTAGCGGTACCCCACCGCGCGGTGCACCCATGTTACGATGACCGAATGGATCAGGTCATCACTCCCGCTATGTGGTGCGACGGCACCGCCGACGAAGCAGCACAGTTCTACGCCGATGTTTTCCGCGATACATCCATTGCCGAGCAGGCGCCCGGGATTGTGACGACGGTCAGCATCCACGGTTTCAGGCTCTCGCTCATCAACGGCGGTAACCAATATGCCCCGAACCCGTCGATCAGCTGCATCCTGAACTTTGATCCGCTCTTATTCGGCGGAGAGGAACAGGCCCGAGACTACCTTGATGAGCTCTATGAGCGGCTCAGCACCGGCGGCGTACTCATGGAGCTGGGTGAGTACCCCTTCTCCCCGCGCTACGCTTGGGTTCGTGACCGTTTCGGCATGACCTGGCAGCTCATGCTCACCGACCCGGACGGCGATCCGCGCCCCTTTGTTATCCCATCCTTCATGTTCGGCGGTACTAATCACGCTAATGCCGAGGAAGCCACAGACGCTTGGATCGCCCTGTTTGATAACGCCCGCCGCGGTGCTCTGTACCGTTACGAGGAAGGCGGACCGCTGGATGCGGGTACGGTCATGTTCACCGACTTTACCCTGCGCGGCACCTGGATGGCAGCCACGGACTCTGGGACCTTCCACGATTTCACCTTCACGCCCGGAGTCTCCATCATCGTCTCCTGCCGCGACCAAGAAGAGATCGACCGCTACTGGGCGGGGCTCTCCGCCGTACCCGAGGCCGAGCGCTGCGGCTGGTGCGTCGACCGCTGGGGTGTCTCGTGGCAGGTCGTCCCCCACAACATCGCCGAACTCATGGCCAACGCCACCACACGCGATAAGATCCTGCACATGGGCAAGATCGACCTGACTAAGCTGTAACCCACTGCACCACGACCCTCCTGATATAGGGGTATCAGTAAATAAGCAGTATCGCGCGGCAGAAGATCAAGAAGCCTGCCCCGTATATATACTCCACAGCTTTCTTTTGGTAAAGGCCCCACGCTGACGCACCCAACCGCTCTGCGCAATAATGGAAGGTATGGGTCTATCACAAGGTCAGAAGAGGCGCCGCTACGGCACGAACACGAAGGCCGCTCACACTCCAGGGGCGGCACCCCCGACCCGCAGCATAGCGAAACCCGTGAGCTTCGGCAGTTTATGGAGGAACGCGCTGCCCACGATCAAGCGACCGGGCGGGGTTCACGTGTTTTCCTCCACGTTGCGGTCGCTATTTCCCTGCTCATGGGCGTGTACCTTTTCGCGTGGGTGCTTCCCGGCTACGGCAGGCTGGCGGGTGCCCCCGTTCCCGAGCTGTCACTGGCCCTGAGTACGGATGCGCTGGGGTCGTTCGCGCACGGGCTGTCCTCCTCCTCAGCGGGTGACGCCCTGGGGCCTTACACGTATGCGCACCGTTCAGTGGGTTTGGCGTTTGCAGTGTTTTTCGGGTTGTCTGTGGCGGGCCTGTCGTGGGCGGCGACGGCGAAAAAGCCGCTTCGGGTGTTATTGACGGCGCTTCCACTGGTGTACAGTGCGGTGTTTACGGCCACAATTTTTGCGGTGGACGCATCATTGGCTGACCCAGCGCATCAGCCGGGTGCACTTGTGGTGCTTCTGCCTCTGGGCTGGGCCCTTCTGGTGCTCTCGCTTCTGAGCCTGGCATACCGTGGTGTGCGGGCGTTCAAACGGGCGGTTGCTGCTTTTATTGCGGGTGGGCCGCCCACCGAGTAGCGCCGCATCTCCTTCCAGCCTGTACAAGGCAGTAGAATTTACGTCCGACACGCTGCTGGAAGGCAGCCGCCATCCGCGGAACAACCAATCCCCTGTCCGCACCCGGTAATCGTTTGGGCCGAAGCCACATTACTCTTTGCGGCGGTTATCGTGTGAGCTAATCTCCCACGCCCCGTTCACATACTGCGCGGATACCAGACCAATAAACTCTTCTGCTACAACGGATCCTTTACCGCTCTTGGGGTAGATTACCCGGCCGTCTTCCACCTCAAACTTGCCGTATGTAATCTTGAAAGTACGGGACCACAGATACCGGTCGTCTTCTAGTAACGGTTGCGGCTCGGTAATCTCGTATTCAATGGTGACATTATCCGGCCAGTAGTTGCCTTCACGGATTTTCTTAAGCCGCACCTTCTCAAGCCCTTTGTAGTTGTCGCGTTCCGACTCTGATAGGGCGCTCTCCTCCGCCAGGGAGTAGTCCCCAGTGTTGTAGGCGTACTGGGTGGCTGCCGCCGCAAACACGACACTCAGGTAGAGACCTTTCAAAGATTTATCGTTGGCATCCTCCGGTTTCTTAGGCCGGGGCACGTTTCGCGCCGCATGTTCCTCCGTGGCAGGTTCGTAGGTGCCCGACTTCTTATACTCTAAAACGGACTCGAAGTTAATCTTTCCCTTATAGTCGCCGCTCATATCTATATCGGTCTGCGCGGTAGCAGACGATGCGGACGGGCTAGTCTCTGAGGGTTCGTTTGATGAGGAAGATGACCCTTTTGAAACGGAACGGTTGGCATCGCATGCCGCCAGTACAAAGGCACCAGCGCTTGCGCCTAGTACGCCCAATGCTGCACGACGGTTAAAAATGGAAGACATTATTACTCTCCTCTCTGAGCCTAACAATAAACCATTAACTTTAAAGCTCAGCAGTAACCTTCATGTTCTCAAGGTTCTACCTGCTGTCCCGCCCAGGCCCTCAGGCGAAACCGCCCGGTGCAGCCTCCGCTATGAGAGACCACACCGGGCGGATACCGCACCTCAACACATGGCGGGCATTCAGCACCTGCCCTAGAAGAGAAGTCTTTGACAGACCTAAGCCACCGGCAGTATGCCCTGCTGTAGCGGTGCCGTTAAAGCTTTCCTCTTCCATGGTTGAGGAGGATAGGCGCTTACTGACCACCATTTTCTGGTGGCACGAGAGGCAGATCATTGGAGAGCAGCCCGCTAATCTGCCACTGCCCGTTCACGTACTTAGCGCGAATTTCACCGTTCGTGTGGTAGCGTTTGCCCCAGTCACCCTTACCGGAGTAAGTTTCCTTGGTTACCTCGTGCACCTTGCCGTCCTTCACATAGAAGTCACCATTGAGCAGCACCAGGTTGTACGCCCACACGTACTCGCCTCCGCTGGATGCCACAGGGTGCGAGCCCACCAGCGTGTACTGCAAAATACTGCCTGCCGCCGTCCAGTATTTTCCGTCGCGGGTATCGATCAGGTTAGTAGACTTCTTGAAATACAGCTGCTCCGATTCAACGATCGCCGACTGCTCCAGGTAGCGGGCATTACCGGTCTGCAGTGCATAATCCAGAGAGGTCACCGCGAACGAGATGCTGCTATACAGGCCCCGCTCCGTGCGGTCATTAATGGTGGAGGGCTTCTTCGGCGGGTAGGTGTTCTGCTGCGGTTTCTCGCGTGTTGCATACTCCTGGCGGGGGCCGGAGCTGTCCACTTCAAGCGAGACTTCCCCAGACAGCTCAGTATGCCCCTCCCCGGGAGTATTTCCGGATTCAAGAGGGGCAGCGTCCGCGGCGCCGCTCTGGGCTGCGCTACTAGATGCTGCGCCGTTCTGGGCGGTGTCGCTGGATGCGGCACTGTTCGGTCCCGCCGGCTGCTGCGTACTGGGCTCATTCACCGCAGCCGCAGAACTGCTGGCAGTACCACCACCGGTTTCAGGCCCGTGCGCTGGGGACGATGCACTATTTGAAGCACTCGCTGAGGATGAGGCCGCACCCCCTGCGTTTGAGGACGAGCTGCCGCATGCGCTGAGAAAAGCGGCTCCTGCGCCGCCACCGAGCAGCAGCAGTGCGGCTCGACGATTAAGATGGGAAGACATCTTTAGCCTCCTTAGAATCGGTCAATACCGTCACTTTCAGACTAGCCCACATGTTATGTGTCACATCATAATTTTCAGGTGTGTCTTTAATAAAACTTCAATGTTACATTCTATGAAATGTAGACTTTTGGCCCAAGCTTGCACAGCACACGCCCCCTAAAACTCAGGCATACAGCAGAACCCGCTTGGTGCGCCTCCGTGAGGAAGCCGCATCAAGCGGGTTCTGTAACTGTGCCCCCGAGACGATTCGAACGTCCGACACCTTCTTTAGGAGAGAAGTGCTCTATCCCCTGAGCTACGGGGGCAACGTTCTCTATTATAGCGGCAACATCACGGCAGTTTTCCACCCGGGCCCCGGCGCGTCACGCTCACTACAATAGGTAGGTGAGTATTTTCATTGACCCGCCCCTCTGGCCGGCACACGGCACTTTCTTCTCGCACCTTATCTCAGACACCAGCCTGAAGGAACTGCATGACTTCGCGGCCGCCCACGAGATCAGCCCGCGCGCCTTCGACGCCGACCACTACGACGTGCCGCAGCACCGCTACACTGCCCTCGTAAACGCTGGGGCGCAGGAAGTAACCGGCACCCAACTAACTCGCATACTCATCCGCAGCGGACTGCGGGTTCCGCTCAAAGAACGGCCCAGTAAGATCCGTCCGCGTCTTCTGCGTGCCTGGGAGGCGCTCGCGCCCGGTGCTTCCGCTGTGGGCGCTGACCTGCTTGAGCGGTGGGAGCAGCCGCATCGGGCCTATCACAATAGTGTTCATCTTTCAGAGATGCTCGCCGCTCTTACCCTTTTGTACTCCCCTAAGCCGGTGCCGCGCACTGTGCTCTTTGCGGCGTGGTTCCATGATGCGGTGTATGAGGCTCAGCCCGGCCAGGATGAGGCCGCCAGCGCCGAATTGGTACGTACCAATCTTATGCCTCTCACCAGAACCGGTGTTCTGACCGCTGCGGAGGTCACCGCCGCCGCCCAGCTGGTGGAGTTCACCGCCTCCCACCGGGTACCTGAAGAGCTTGCCGGACTGACCGGTGGTGTGCTCACCCGCGCCGACGCCGATTTTTTCATGGATGCCGACCTTGCGATTCTCGCAGCAGAAACCGCCCGGTATGGCCGTTACATTGCGGGTGTACGCACGGAGTACAGCCACTACGGGCCGCAGGCGTTTGCGCAGGGAAGGTCAGGGTTTTTACGGGAGTTCTTAGGCAGAGACCGTATTTTTGCCTCTGCGGCGGGGCATTCGCTGTGGGATGCGGCGGCTCGGGCGAATATGGCCGCTGAGCTAGAGAGCTACACCTAAAAGCCCTCTTCTAAAGCGCTCACGTAGTGCTAGCACGGCCCATATAGATAGGAGCGCGCCCGCCTTACTGCTTTTTGTCGTTGGGGTGCTGCGGGCCTTCAGAAGGGCTTTGAGGCTGGTTACTGTATTTCTTACGGTAGATGAATTTACCGGTGACCATGCCAATCACGATGCCAATCCCGCCGGTGATAGAGACCCACATGGCGGGGTTGCCAAGAGGAATAGCCAGCAGCAGGCCGATAATAATGCCTGGTATGGCGCCAGCGACCATGCCGACGGCCAGGTAGGTGAATTCCTGATCGGAGCTACTTTTGGGGCTTTGGTACTGCATGTTCATTATTCTACCGGGCGTCCGCTACCCTTCGGTACGCCCCGTGCCCCGCGTGTAGCCCCGACCAGTGTATTCGGGGTCAGCGCGTGATGCGCGGTTTAACATGGGGAAGGCACCCCGTTGGGGGTGCCTTCCTCCGAGTCTAAATATCTCTAGAGTCGAGATTAGAATGCGGTGTAGTAACCGTCAACCGACATCCAGGAAACCGGGTGCAGCTGGGTGCCCTGGCTCGGGTTCAGAGCGGAGATCATCATGCCGTTACCAACGTAGATGCCCACGTGGTTGTAGCCGTTCTGGAAGACGATGTCGCCGGGCTGGGGTTAGCGGTTGCACGCAGTTCGTTCTTCATAGCGAAGGTGTAGGGGGTCAGCTTCACGCCGTGCTGTGCGTAAACGTAGGATACGAAGCCGGAGCAGTCCCATGCACCAAAGCTGCGGCCGCCCCAAACGTAGCCGCCACCGATGCCGGTCTTAGCGGTTGCTACAACGCCCTCGTGGCCACCGGTTGCGGTCTGCACAGGAGCGGAGGGGTGGTGGAGCTGGTGTTGGTGGTCTGCTGCTGGCCGAAGCTCGGGGTGGGTGCAACGTACTCGGTCTGGTACTCAGCCTGGGGTGCAACGTAGTTGGTAGCACCGGTCTGGTAGCTGGTGTAATCAGTCTCGTAGTTGTTGTAATCGTAGCTCAGGTCTGCTGCTGCAGGAACCTGTGCGAATGCGTTAGCGGGAACGGTGGAACCCACCAGAGCTGCACCAGCGAATGCCACGATACCTGCGTTACGAACGATCTTCTTAGCCATTGTGTATGTTTCCTCCATTGCTTCACGAGGTGAGCTGTCGGACTCGGGTATGGATTCACCCGGCTACCGAAGTAGCTTAGCCCCTAGGCCCCCTATAAGGGAGCCAAAAATTGGTTCCCCCGCTCCTGCCATTATGGGTAGATGTTTCACGTTGCGGCGGCAGGACTAAGCGGATCCGCTCCGTGGTGCCCTCTTACGATTAGGATTTGGACACAGATACGAGAATACACAGAAAACTCCCAGCTGTCACATCCCAATCTGAGTTTTTTCTCAAAAAGCTACGGTTTATATACGCAAATCATGGCCCGCAGCGGTCCCTCAAGCGGTCCCCGCCACCCCCTGTAGACCCTTCTCTGACAAGGGAATTCGATAGATTCAGGGGGTTAAGAGACAGGCAAACCGATGCGTGCATAAATTTTCTTAAGAAAAACACAGGTGTGCTTTATCTCTTAAATATTTTTCCGATAACAAACAGGCATAATCCCAGGTGAAACCACGTATCCCATAGGAAACAGGCGGCCGGTAAGGATGCACCTGCCGATGAATATAAAAAATTTGGCTTCGGGCTAAAAAGGCTCAGGTTACCCTCAAGGAACGCTGCCCTTAGGGAAGAGCTTAACAAATAATGCGGGGCGGTGCGGCCAGTTATGGCCGCACCGCCCCGCATCCGGCGGCACCGCGCTACGAACGCTTCACCACAATAGCGTTGGCAACGTCCTCATCGAGCGATAGGGAGGTCTCCTCCCCATCTGCACGCACAATCACGTCGTCGTCTTTACCGGCCAGAACCGACACACTGGCACCGAATGAGATACCGGCGTCCGCCAAAAGCTTGAGAAGCTCAATATCGGTCTGAATCGACTCTGGGAACCGGGAGACAGTAAACCGGTCTTCCGGCCCCGAGTCACGGGCCGCAATCGACATGGGCACAGTCCGTTCGTCGTTGTGCTCACTTTCCACGCCCAGCTCTTCAAGACCGGGAATCGCATTTCCGTACGGTGAGAACTTGGGGTTATTGAGCATCGCCAGGATGCGTTTTTCCACGTGGTCGCTCATCACGTGTTCCCAGCGGCACGCTTCATCGTGCACATACTCAATGTCCAGCCCAATCACATCGGAGAGCAGGCGCTCCGCCAGGCGGTGCTTACGCATCACCTCGACCGCTTTCTTACGGCCAGCATCGGTGAGCGCCAAGTGGCGGTCAGGCTCAACACTGAGCAGCCCGTGCTTCTCCATACGGGCAACAGTCTGCGAAACAGTCGGCCCGGAATGCTCCAGACGTTCGGCGATGCGCGCACGCATGGGGGTAATGCCCTCTTCCTCAAGCTCAAGGATGGTGCGCAGGTACATTTCGGTAGTGTCAATAAGATCGGTCATGCCGCCTGTATCCCTTTTCCCTGCCGACTAGGAAAACCTAGCCTTAGTTATGATGCTCTTCTGAGTAACTATTATGTACCTTTTTAGCGTGTTTCGCCACGGATTGCGCGGCGCGTCGCCCGAAGCGAACGTCCCGCCAGGTACACCTGACGGGCCCGTATCGCCACGCAGTCTAGCCCTCAGAGTTACGTGCGGCGGAGGTTTTTGCGCGCTTGCGCCCGCCCGATCCCCGCCCGGAGCCCTTACGTCCGCCGCTCTTCTGCGGGGCGTCCTGCTGCGGAGCGGAATCCCCCTGGGATGCTTTCTGCCCGCCTGCTCGCTGCCGGTTCAGGTTCTTCCGGTTCTGTGCTTTTCGGGCGCTACGGCGCGCCTTACGGCTCTTGCCGCCGGTTTCGGGTGTCTCAGTATCAGCGTCGAATTGAGGTTCCTCGTCCTCGTACACATCCTCAGGGTCCGCAGCGAGCGCCTCGTCAAGATCGGCGGTATCAGGCAGCTCCTGAAGGCGCTGCGCCCAAGGAACCCAGTCGGGGCTAGCAGTGCGTCATCGCCGGGCAGCAGACCAACCTCGCATACGGTCGCCACTTTCGAACGTGGCGCCCGCGCTAATGTGGCGAACCAGAACCACCCCGGTAACCGGGCAGGGTGCACTCAAACAGGTGGGTGGTCAAACGGTCCTCTTCACCGCGCAAATGGTGCAGCAGGCCAATGGTGTTTTTGGGGGCGATCTGCTCAATACCGGCCAACGCTACGTCTTTGGCCTGCGCCAAGACCGTGTCCACACGGCTGGTGCGGCGGCGCTTATGCGGCTGCCCAAGGGTGGGTTCACCAACCTGCTCGTATGTGTGGTCGGCAAACGGGTCAAAGCTGGCGGTTTCGGTTGGGTTCTGGTCAATCACCTGTTCAGACATACCACTATTAAAGCATTCTTAAGGTTCGCTGGGAGGGCGGGGCGGCCTGCCTTGACCTCTTACGTTCACGGTTCGCGCCGGTGTGCCATTATGGCGCGGTTTTCCGCCATTTTTCTGCCCTGATGCAACCTCTTATTCCTTGCAGAGAATACGGTATGCGCGCTATCGGGCTGGCAAACCTCCGAAGGGAACCTGCAAAAAAGATGTGAATACCGTCCACAACGCCGCAATATTAGTATTTCCACCCCGTTAAAGGGGCCTAAACCTGCTACGGTTATGCCATGACTAGCGAACGAGAAACGCCTCTTGAAGTAGCCAATGAGCTCCCCTACACCCGCGCTATCCGCTGGTTGGGAGTCGGTGGCGGCATCCTCGCACTGCTGTGCACCCTTTCGGGGGTGGCGATGCTAGTACTCAAGTGGGTGGATGCTCATCCTCCCGCCGTTATGAGCCAGGTTCCCCTGGTGCTGTTCCCCGTCGCTTTCATCGCGCTAATGCTTGCCCTCCTCCTTGCGGTTCTTCGGCGTAAGTCAAGTTAGAGGGCCTTCCGGCCGCGCAACCACATATATACGTCAGAAAAGAGTGAACATGTCTGCTGAAGCTAAGCTGCTCGTCGTTGATGACGAGTTCAACATTCTTGAACTACTCGCCACCTCCCTGCGTTTTGCCGGGTTTGAAGTGGTGACCGCCGGAAACGGACGCGAGGCCATTGAGAAGGCCGAACAGGAACAGCCCGACCTGATTGTGCTTGACGTGATGATGCCGGGCATGGACGGGTTTGATGTGACGCGCCGCCTGCGTGAAGGCGGACGCACCTACCCTGTGCTGTTCTTGACCGCGAAAGACGCCACCGAAGATAAAGTTGCTGGTCTCTCAGCAGGCGGTGACGACTACGTGACTAAGCCGTTCTCGCTGGATGAGGTGATCGCCCGTATCCGAGCCATCCTGCGCCGTTCCCGCTCACTGCAGGAGGAAGATACTGCTATTTTGCGGGTGGACGATCTGAGCCTGAATACCGACACCCATGAGGTGTTCCTTGGCGAGGAGGAGATTGACCTCTCCCCCACCGAGTTCAATCTGCTGCACTACCTAATGCTCAACGCAAACCGGGTGCTGTCGAAGGCGCAGATCCTCGACCACGTGTGGGAGTACGATTTTAACGGCGACTCGTCCATCGTGGAGTCGTATATCTCGTACCTGCGCCGCAAGATCGATAACAACCGTGAGGGCCACGAACCCCTGATCCACACCAAACGCGGCGTAGGGTACATGGTTCGTGGTTCCCGCAGCTAGGGGCGGTACCTATTAAACTGTTCAACCGCGAACCCGCACAGCAGCCCCCGGAGGCCCCGGAGGCGGCTCAACAGAATGCCTCCACGCAGAAGCACATGGGGCGCAGACCCCTTGAGCGTATACCGTTCACGCTGTCGCTGCGCACGCAGCTGGTGCTGGTGACCTCTGCACTGATTGCTTTGGCGATCGTTGTGACCTCCCTTGTGGCGATTTCGGCGTTGCGCGCGCAGATGGTGCATCAGCTGGACGACGAGATGAAGGCGAACTCGGCGAACCTGCTTTCCCTTGTCTCGAACAATAGCCAGCATCCCGTGCAGGAGGCCACGCTCGGTTCGTACCACGTGTACCTGCTGGATGAGCACGGCAACACCCTGTACGCGCTCAGCCCCGATACGAGCTCCCGGGACGAGCCGCAAGTAACCGGCTGGACAGCCGATAAAGTGCGCAAAAATAACGGGGTCGGCACTACTGTTAACTCGGTGGAAGGGTCGAAAGACTGGCGTCTGCTGCCGATGACGCTTAATAACGACACCAGCGTGAACGGGGTGCACGCCACCTCCATGGTGGTTGCCTTACCCCTGGAGCAAACCAACCAGGTGGTTGCTCTCGTAGGTGTGCTCACCTTCGCGTTCGGGCTGGCCACGCTCGCCTCGGCTATTGCAATGACGTGGGTGATTGTCACCCGCACTTTCGAGCCGCTGGCGCGCGTGGAGCAGACGGCGGCGAAGATCGCTAAAGGGGATCTGTCACAACGTATTGAGGACTACAATCCCGGCAATGAGATTGGCAGTCTTGCCACGTCGCTGAACACCATGCTCGCCCAGATCGAGACCTCGTTCAATGCGCAGGCAAAATCTGAGGCGAAGATGCGCCAGTTCGTGGGCGATGCATCCCACGAGCTACGCACCCCCTGGTGAGTATTCGCGGGTACTCCGAGCTGTACCGGCAGGGGGCGCTGCCGAATGAGGACGCTGTGGCCACCGCTATGGGCCGTATTGAGGCGGAGTCTAAACGTATGGGGCAGCTGGTGGAGGATCTGCTGACGCTGGCCCGCATTGATGAGCGCCGGGAATCGAAGCTGGCCCCGTTTGATATGTTCCACCTGGCGGTGGACGCCACCAACGATGCCTTCGCCACCTCCCCCGACCGTGAGATTACCCTGGTGGGCCTGACCGACGATGTGGCGCCCTGCTCCGCACCGGTGGTCGGTGATGAGCCGCGGATGCGTCAGGTGGTGGCGAACCTGCTCACCAACGCCATGCGGTACACCCCTGAGGGTTCGCCCCTTGAAGTTGCGGTGGGTGTGCGGCAGGAGGCCCCGGGGTGCCGCGCGCCATTATTGAGGTGCGCGACCACGGCCCCGGTATCCACGGTGAGGATCGTGAGCGCGTGTTCGAGCGTTTCTACCGCACCGACACTTCACGCTCACGGGAGACCGGGGGCACGGGTCTGGGCCTGTCGATTGTGGCCGCAATCGTGGAGCAACACGACGGGCATATCCGTATTGAAGAGACTGATGGAGGCGGGGCCACGTTTGTGGTGTCGCTGCCGGTTTTGGCGGGCGCTGGCTAAAAGAAGCTGCGGTACATGCGGGGCGCACGGTGACGGTGTAAGAGCCGAACCGTGCGCCCCTTTCGCGTGTGCAGGGATGTTCCACGGGCTGGTGGTCTGGGCGCCGCTAGCCCCGCAAAGCTTCATATTTCTTCATACTGAGAGGGTCTGTGGGGGTATTCAGGGCTGAAAATTGAGTTTTATTCTGTGGATAAGCTGGTTTTACGACCAGGTAACGTAAGTTATCCACAGATTTATTTTAATTCATGAAAATATTTTTTGATTCGTTTTAGTCTTGTAACAAGCGCTTAGGAATTAGGTGCTAGAGGCACAACCAATACATACCCTACTGAAGGAGAACCTATCATGGCACAGTTCATTGTCGATTCCGAAGTCATTGCGTCAAAGAGCGCGCAGGCAAAAGCACACGTTGCTTCCATCACCGCAGAGGTGAACGGCATGACTGCTTCCCTGCAGGATTTGCAGAGCTCTTGGACCGGCTCGGCCTCGACCAACTTCCAGGGCGTGCTCGATAAGTGGCGTGCAACCCAGCGGCAGGTGGAAGAGTCTATCGCCCAGATTAACGAAGCGCTTTCACGTGCCGGTGTTAACTACTCCGATACCGAGCAGTCGAACGCTTCGATGTTTATGGGGTAATATAATAAGCGAATTCTGCAATTTCAATTCAATAAACCGATATAAGTAACTCAAGATATGTGGTGAGTCTATCTTAACGGTTTGGGGCGGGTACATGATGTACCCGCCCCAATCTTTTAACCTGCTACCATCCCAGCACCCGCAGGCCCGTGCTTCGCCCCCTTCTGGGCGCAGGCTCACCCGCCCGAACGTACCGAACCGGCCAGCGCCGCACTTTTGGCGGCTGCTAGCCAGCAGCACACAGCGGATCCTGTGAGGCTGGGCGCGGCAGGTGAAACTAGCCGGGTATGGCGGTATCCTGCCTGAACCGCAGGCGCCAGGAGCCCACCTGCGCATCATAATGCCATAGGCTGGAACGGTTCACCCGACCGCGCGCGGTATCCACCACCGCCATCACCAGCACATTCGCGGTGTCTACCAGTTCCACTACGCGGTGAGTTGGTTCCCCGCGTTGAGTAAACGCGCGGGCACGGTACTCGATGGTGGAGGCTCGCGAAACCGGGCGGCCAGCAGAGGTAATCCACACCAGGTTCTCGTCCAGCAGCTCGGCGATTTCCTCCTCGCCCATGGCCGCGCCGTTGGCTTCAAGCTCTTCTTCTGCGGCAAGCGCCTCATCAGGGTCGGCGGTGAGCTGTTGCTGTGTCTGCTGTGGGCTCTGAATATGAGCGGCCTGCTCGTGCCGCTCGGCTCGCTGCGCAGCCTGCGCTAATTTCTCCTTACGCTCCGCCACCGCCTGCGGGTCGGGGCAGCAACAGCAGAGGCGGGTTTGAGCACACCGTTGAGTTTGAGGGCGTTGAATCCTTCACGGGCCTGCTGCGCCTGCTCCATCGTGAACTCTTCAACGCTCAGATGCGCATCTGCTGAGGGCCCTGCTCAGGCTCGGCCTCCGCAGCCGGAGCCTGCCCGTCGGAGGCCCCTGAAGATGCCCCAGCAGCCGCACCAAAGCCCGGGCCGGCATCCGGTGCGTTCCCCTGCTGGTACGCCTGCGCGGCGGCGTTTGCGCGCGCATCAGCGGCCTCGTTCAGTTCGTGGCCGGAGTGGCCCTTGACCCACACCAGCTGATAGTCACGCCCAGCGGTGGCAGCATCCAGCTCTTGCAGCAGTTCACGGTTCAACACCGGCTTGCCGTCGGCTTTTTTCCAGCCGCGGCTCTTCCAGCCGGGCATCCACTTGGTGAGGGAATTAATCACATACTGGCTGTCGCAGTACACCACAAGTTTACGTTCGGGCATGTGCGCGGTCGCCTCAAACAGGTCAAGGACAGCCTTCAGCTCACCCATATTGTTGGTGCCGTGCTCCCAGCCCCAGCCGCCCAGTGATTGTCGTCAATGTACCAGGCCCATCCCGCCGGGCCGGGGTTGCCCAGCGCCGAACCGTCAGCAGCCGCAATAATCTCGCTCATGCACTCGACTTTACCCTACCGGCGGGTACAAACAGTGACATGTTCGTCATGCACATATCTGCATATTTTCCCTCTGGCGGGAGTAGACTATAGAGCATGATCACCACTGTCTCTACTTCCGGCGGTGCACAGGTGGCGGTATTTGCCTTGCCCACACGCACCATGTACAGCGGCCTGCGGGTCAGCTGGCTCAGCTACCTAGGTGCGGCTGAACAACGCCGCGCCGCCGAATTGCCCACCCCCGTCGGGGCGGTCAGCTACCTCTCCACCCAGGCGCTCATGCGCTCTATGGCGGCATGCCGACTGGGGTTGCCTCCAGCGCGGCGCACACGATCGAAGTGGATCGTACCTGCACCCTATGCAACAGCACCAAGCCGCACGGCAAACCCCGCATTGAAGGCATGAACTTCAATATGTCGCAGGTTTCATCCCTGGCGGTGGGCGGGTTCTGCCCCGACGATACGCAGGTGCTCGGGGTTGATCTTGAGCCCCGTCGAGACCGCCTATTCCCCGGGTTCGCGCGGGTGGCGCTATCACTGCGTGAACGTGAAATATATGAGACAACCACCGGTGAGGCACGCAACCTGCTGGGGGTGGCGTTATGGACCGCGAAAGAGGCAGTGCTCAAAGCCACCGGCCACGGGCTGAGCGTCTCCCCGGCGGCGGTGCGCGTATTTTTCAGCGACTCCCTAACAGACCAACTGGCAGAGGCTTTCGAGGCATCCCGAGAGTCAGCTGACGAAGAGGTGACGGCCGCATCCGTCTGCTCCGCGCGCGCAGTGTTCACCGTGCCTTCACGGGATAACAGCGACACCACGGAAGAACGGTCGTTCTATATCACCTGGACGGCGCTCACCCTACATCCCGAGAAGCAGCCCGCCCACAACAACCCACAGAACACCAACCCGGCGCACGGCAGCGACGTCGCTGCCGAACAATTCCTCCTAGCCACCGCAACTGAAGGGGTGCCCAACAGCGTGCACGTACACCCGGTGGCCACCCCCGTTGAGCTGCGCAATAACCTGGCGCCGCTCACTTTTTCCCAGCTGCCCACCATGAGGATGGGGACTAACACCGTCACCGCCTAACCGCCCCTGCCGTATACTGGCGCACCGGGCGGCGCAGTGAAAGACGATGAGGAAGCGCCCTACGCCGCCGGGGGCTCTTCAGGGAGTGTATTAATCCCCAGCGCACGCCCGAAGCTGCGCAGCTTCGTGCCGGTTTCGGTGTGTTCCAGCACCGGGTCTGATTTAGCCACAATGCCCGCGCCCGCGTAGAGGATGGCGGTTTGCGCATCAACTTCAGCGCAGCGCAGCACGAGCGCCCACTGGCCGCTTCCGTCCGCGTTCATATAGCCAACAAGCCCGCCGAAATAGTCGCGGCTAAACGGCTCAAGTTCGGTAATCATACGCCGCGCAACCTCGGTGGGGGTGCCGCAGATCGCGGGGGTCGGGTGAATGGCGTGCGCACCGTCCAGGCAGGTCATACCCTGCTTGAGCACACCTGAGATGGGGGTGCCTAAATGCCACAGCTGCGGGGTTTGCAGAAGCGAAGGTTCCTCAGGAATAGTGAGCTGGCGGGTCATGGGTTCCAGTTGCGCGCGAATATCGGCGATAACGGTCGCATGTTCGCCACGGTCCTTCGGTGAAGCCATAAGCCGCCGCCCAATAGCCTCATCCTCGGTGCTGCCGCGTTCGGCGATGCGCGGGGCGCTGCCCGCCAACGGGTGCGTTTTGAAAGCACTGCCTTCCCCGGTGTCTGGTTCAGTACTGAAAATCAGTTCCGGGGAGGCACCCATCAGGTACGGGTGTTCCAACCCGCGATGCCCCTGCGGCAGTTTGACGCTAAAAACAAACGTGTTGGGCTGCTGTGCGCGCAGGTTGTTATACACCCCGGCAAGGTCGAGTGTGCCCGGCGCATAATCGGCGCGCAGCAGGCGAGAGAGCACGACCTTATCCAGCTGATGCGCCTTCATACGCTCAACGGCGGTCGCCACCGCCTGCCGATACCCGGGGTTTTCGCGGCCCTCAATCTGCGTTGGTTCGGCGAGCGTAACCTCGTGCTCGGGCACCGGAATGTCGTCGATCTGCAGGCGTTCGGGCACAAAGAGATGCGCGGGGGCGTTCGGGTCGAAAGGAATCAGACCGACCACGGCGGTACCGGCGGATTCGGCGGCGGCGTGCGCCTGCTGCGGGGTGACCTGACGGAGGGAACCGGCGGTGCGCATCACGCGGGTGCCGGTGGCAAACATGAAATCGGGCAGGGTAGTGCTCACAGATGATACAGCCTTTCGGGCCTGCTAGAGGGTCGCGCCGCCATCGGCAACAATGTTTTGCATGCTGATATGCCGTGAGGCATCGCTAATGAGGAACGCATTCACCGCCGCAATATCGGCGGGGTCGGCGATGCGCCCGAGCGGAATTCCCAGGCGGAAAGTCTCGGGGCTGCCCGCCACCGGCAGGGCGCTGAGGTCCTCGCCGCCCCAGGCGTCAGTCACCATGGGGGTGCGGGTGGTGCCGGGGCAGACCGTGTTCACGCGAATACCGTGGCGCGCCAGCTGCAGCCCGAAGCTTGACGATACGCGCACCGCTGAGGCTTTCGAGGCCCCGTAAGCACCGAATTCAGCGCGGGGCACGCGGGCCGCATTGGAGGCGACCGTCACCAGCGAACGCGTGTTCTCAGGGGTTGCCTGTACCTGCTCAATCATAACGCGCGCAATCTCGCGCAGGCACAGGAAAACACCGTCAGCATTAACCGCGTGCAGCCGTTTCCAGTCCTCAAAAGAGGTGTCTAAGAGCGGCTGGCTGTGGGCAATCCCCGCCGCGAGCACGGCACCTTTAATGGGCTCCCCCATCTCAGCGGCGGCATGTGCGAGCGCCCGCACCGACTCTTCATCACCCACATTAACGGGGCTGTAGCGGAACGTGGTGTCGCTGTAGGCGGCGAATGACTCATGCGGGGTCTCCGCCAGATCGGCGGCGTACACCGAATAGTTATTCTTGATGAGTTCGTGTACGGTTGCCGCACCAATTCCGCCGTTCGCGCCGGTCACAATAACCCAGCTCATGCGATTACCTTCCCGGTTTCCGGCGCCCCGTCCGCGCCGGGGGCACCAGCGGTAATCTGCGCCAGCGCCTCGGCGGTGTCTAGCACGCGGGCGCATCGGCCCGAGGCGTATTCGCAGGCCATACGGTGCTCTTCCTCGGTGAAGTCGGCGAGCGCATCCGCCACCATGAACGGCTGAATATCGCGCATGAACGCCTCCAGGGCGGTGGTGAGGCAGCCAATATGTGCGTACACTCCGCTGATGATGAGCTGGTCACGCCCAAGCTCTTTGAGCTGTTCTTCGAGCGGGGAGCGCACGAAGGCTGAGTAACGCCATTTGGTGAGCACAGTATCGGCCTCGGTGGGGCGAGCTCGTCAAGAATCTGGGCGCTTTCATCGTCCTGCAGGCCGTCGCCCCAGAAGTCGGTCAGCAGGCGCCTGTCGGCGGGGTTCTGGCGGGGCGGCTGGGCGGTGTAGTAGACCGGGATATTCGCCGCGTGTGCCGCATCCACTAGGCGGCGAATATTGGCAATGGCAATGTTGATTTGGGCGTCTGGGAGGGTTTGGCCGTTACGTTCCAGCTCAAAGGCGCGCACGAAATAGCGCTGCATATCGTGCACAAGAAGCGCAGCGCGAGCAGGATCGACCCGCCAATTCACGCGGTTCTGGTGTTCCTGGTCTCGGTACGAATAGGGTGCAATTTTCTTGGGCAACGCCACGGATGACTCCCCCGTCTTTTGTATGGTTGGTGAATGACGTGCCAGCGGCGCGCACGTACGATTAAATATTAGGACATCCTGACCTAACCTGCATCTTTGGGGGTGGTGATTACGCCCCGAAAAGAAAATATAGCAAAGGCCCCTGACAGCGGTGAACAACTGTTCACCTCATGCCGGGGCCTTTACTACATACACCGGGTGACAACGCGGCAGCCAGCACCACGAAGACAACACACACAGCCAGCGGGGCGTAAAACCGCCCCGGCTCACAGCTTGAACGACGGTCCCACACCCGCAGAATAGCGCTCGCGTGGGCGGGCAGGCGTACTGGCTGGGCGCGCCGCCCACGGGTTTTAGGCTACGGGGCTAGGCCACAGGTTGGGCCACTGCCAGCACCT
Source organism: Rothia aeria (assembly GCA_002355935.1). GTDB lineage: Bacteria > Actinomycetota > Actinomycetes > Actinomycetales > Micrococcaceae > Rothia > Rothia aeria. The sequence continues at coordinate 122,827 of AP017895.1, forward strand.
CATTCAACCCCTCGGTAATTGAGGGGTGAGTGTAAATTTCATCACGTAGCTGCGATGCCGTAATATTGTGGCGCATTGCCAACGCCACAAGATTGATAACCTCCATAGACTCGACCACCAGCAGCTGAGCGCCAAGAATCTGGTCAGTCTCCGCGTCAATCACGAACTTCATGATGCCGCGCGGGTTTTCCAGGGTCTTCGCACGCGGCATGGCGGCGATAGCGGCAACAGGCTTGGCGGCAACCTTGATGGTGTGACCGGCGGCGAGCGCATCACGCTCAGTGAGGCCGATGGACGAGAGCGGCGGGTTCATGTAGATGGTTGCGGCAACCGCCTGGCGGTCCTTCGTGGAGCGGGAACCGTCACCGAGCAGCTGCGAGAGCACCACGCGGTAGTCATCCAGCGAAATGTAGGTGAACTGCGGGCCGCCGTTAACGTCGCCGAGCGCAAAAATATTCGGTGCCGTGGTGCGCAGGTGCTCGTCGACAGCGATTGCGCCGTGCTCGGTGGTTTCGATGCTCGTGTTCTCAAGCCCCAGCCCCTCGGTGGCAGGTTTGCGCCCGGTTGCAACCATCACGTAATCCACCTCAAGGTGCTTGGACGCACCCTCAGAGTCCAGGTAGTTCACGGTCACGGAGTCGGCGTTATCGGTTACAGACTCTACGCGAACGCCCGCGTGAGCGGTAATGCCTTGGTCGGCGATAATCTCGCGTGCCGCCTGGGCGACGTCGTCATCGTAACGCCCGAAAAGCGCGGGAGCGCCTTCAAGCAGGGTTACTTTGGTGCCGTAGGAGGAGAAAATACCGGCGAACTCGACGCCGATAGGACCGCCGCCGATAATGCCCAGGCGTTTCGGGCGCGGGGTGAGCTTCTGCAGTTCGGTGGAGGTGAGCACGCGCTTCGATTCGCGGGCGCCCGGGATAGGCGGGATAGTCGCCACGGCACCGGTGTTGATGATAAAACAGTCGGCGGTGACGACCAGTTTGTCCTCGCCCGCGGTGACCTCAACCTCGGTGTCTGAGAGGAACCGTGCGTGACCGTCAATGAGTTTGGCGGTGGCGTTCGATTCGAGGATTTCGCGGTTCTTCGCGCGCATGGCACCGGTGAGTTTGTCGCGGAAAATCACGGCGCTCTCGTAGGCGGCGTTCGCAGCTTCGGCATTGTGCTCGCCGAGGGCACGGAATTCGTCAGCCCGGTGCACAAGCGCCTTGGTGGGCACGCAGCCGATATTGATGCAGGTGCCGCCGTACATGTTTGAGGACTGCTCGATCAGGGCAACGTTCTTGCCGGTTTTCGCGTAGGCGCCAGCAAGGGTTTTGCCGCCTTTGCCGAAGCCGATAACGACCATATCGAAGTGAAGGCGCGCGGTAGTCATAGTGTTCTCCCGGTGAAGTTTGAGGTGTTCATAATTTGTGTCTGGTGTTCCGGTGAACTTCAACGGGCGGCGTATGGCATTTATTCCTGGGTTTTGCAAGAAAACATTAAGTTTTTTGACGCTGCGCTGGGGGCGGGTCGTCTACCTTATCTTATGCAGCCTAAAAAGAGCCTTTATGTGAATAAAGCGTTGGAAATCCCGCTTTATTCACATAAAGGCTCTTTTACACCCAGCAGCGGGGGTGTAAGCTACCGCGACACCACACTCACGCGCTCGCACTGATGCTCCCCCGACTCGATAAGGTCAAGCACGGCGACCGCAAAATCCGCATAGCTGATTTCGCTCTGCCCGGCAGCATTCATCGTCAGCACATCGCCTGCCAGCTGGTATTCACCCGTGCGCTCACCCTCAGGGTTAAACACCAGGGCCGGGCTCAGGTACGTCCAGGCAACATCGTCGCGGATGCGCAGCGCATCATACGCCTGCGCCATCGCGGTAGCCAGCGGCTTGAATTCTTCGGGCATGGCGGGCGAGTCTACAAGCCGCTGATCCGTGGTCGAGTCGGGGTAGAGGCTGCCAGCGCTGCCGATAACGAGCAGACGGGTTTGGGTGCCGCTGAGCGCATCCGCAAGATGGACTAGGTGATCCTTGTGCAGGTGCAGGCTCTCGGGAGTCCACGCGCCGAAGGCGTCTACTACCGCATCGAACCCAGACAGGTCGCTGCGAGTGAGCGCGAAAACGTCCTTGATGAGCGTGTGCTGCGCCTGGGTGGGGTGTTCGGACCGCATGATAGCGGTAACTTCATGCCCGCGTTCGACGGCTTCGCGCACGACGAGAGTACCGGACTTACCGTTTGCACCGATGACTGCGATTTTCATGTTTCCTCCGCGATAAACGTTGTATTCTTAGGACGTATTCAACGCTACCGACGCGATAAACACCTGTGAAGACGGCACTTTAACGTGCCCCAGTTACCCCAAGGAAACTATTGTGACGGACCAGTATCTTTACCAAAACGCCGAATTGCCGCAGTGCCCCGTCGAAACCACGCTGGAGGTTATTTCAACGCGCTGGGGTGCCCTTATTGTGCGCGATCTGCTCAACGGGCCCCTGCGCTATAAAGAGCTTCAGCGTTCGCTCGGCAATATTTCGCAGAAAGTGCTCACCGAGAACCTGCGCCAGCTTGAGGCTCGCGGAATCCTCACCCGCACCGTCTACGAGCAGGTGCCGCCGCGCGTGGAGTATAAGCTGACCGAGCTGGGGCAGAGCATGCGCACCCTGTTCGATGCACTGTGGGCATGGGGCGAGCACTACCAGGAGACCGTTACGCAGAGTCAGTTGTGAAAGAGCGGCGACGGTGAGCGTTATTGCGCCGGTTGGCCTTGGTACACCTCGGTTTTCTATTTTGGTGTTTGTTTTGCATCTGGCGGTTATTTAAGTCGCTGAATGCACAACAAACCCCAAAATAGATGTGCCTCTGCGCTTTGGAATCTAGACTGGTGGTAGACGTTTTTACCCCGAATGAAGGAGCCGCAATGGATGCCCGCGATGTTCTGTGCGAAGCTGCAAGCCGACCCGCAACTGAGGCAAAAGCCCTTGTAGACGCTCTGCCCGCAGGGGTGTTGAACGCGCACGCTGGTGGGCATACGAATTCGATCGCCTGGCTGCTGTGGCATGCGGGCGGCAGATGGATGTGCAGCTCGCGCAGCTAAACGGCGAGCCGCAGGTGTGGCATAGCCAGGGGTTTGATGCCCGCTTCAACTTGAGTGAGCTGGGCGATACGGTGGGCTACGGGCATACTGCGGAGCAGGCGCGCGCCGTCGTGGTGGAGGATGCCGCACTGTTGGCCGAATATTTGGGTGCGGCCACTGCGGCGTTGAGCGAGTATGTCGCGGGTTTGAGCGAGGCTGATTTGGATGACGTGATTGATACGTCCTGGACTCCGCATGTGACGCGCGGGGTGCGGCTGGTGAGTATGATCGACGATGCCGCCCAGCACATGGGGCAGGCAGCCTATGCGGCAGGCATTCTCGCGGGTGCAGACGGTTCGGGTGGGGCGGCATAGTGGCTGTCAGTACGAGCGGAACCGAGATATCTTCTATTAATAAAAAGATTTTCCGAAGAAAGGTAATAAATATTGAAAATTATTGATATCCTTCATGAGTTTTATGGTGATTTTGATTTCATTAAAGAAAAATGGAATGAGGACTATGAAGGTCTCCTTATTAAGACAAAGGAAGAGCAAAAATATAAAAGGTGTCGTTTAGCAAAGAGGACATCCAAAAAAGAAGGCTACTTTACAGTCTTTTGGAAAAAGGACCAAAATAATAATAATGTTCCTTATACTAATGAAGACTTGGGTGATGAACTTGTTATTGTCGTAATCGACAGCTACAATAGTGGGCTATTTATTATCCCGAAAGAGGTGGCAGTTAATAAAAGGATTCTCTCTACAAGGGATAGTAAAGGGAAAATGGCTATGCGTTTTTATCCACCTTGGTGTACAAATTTAAATAAAACAGCTCAGTCAACGCAAAAATGGCAGTTAGATTACTTTCGGAGTTATAAAATTGGGAATTAAGTATATTTGAAATAAATATTGGCAGAGGGCAGTGATATGAAAAGTTAGAGAGTATTACGGGTGCGGCCAGTTCGAGAGGGGTAGCGTAGTGACAGTCAGTACGGGCGGAGCCGATTGGCGTGATGGTGCGACTGCCGAGCAGGTTGCGGCGGTTGAGCACCTGTACCGCAACCATCGGAGCCTGCCGTATATTTCGCCCAAGCGTGACCTGGCGGCGTGGCTTGAAGAGGTGGAGCTGTCCTCGTCGAAGGCCGTTCCGAAGTGGGCGCTTGAGCCGGTCGCCGACATTGAACTTTATGGTGGGTACCTGTTTGAGGTGACGGCGGGCGACATTATTCTGCTGTGGCGCATAAGCTTCGATACCTTTACCACGCAGAGCTGGTTCCCGAAATATTTTGAGTACGTCTACGGGATCGATGCGGCGTTCGACCTGCGGATGCTGGTTGAGGCCGGGGTCGTGGAGGTGGAGTCTGCCGCTGATTCTTTGGATTTGGTGACTGCCCCGGCACTGCGCAAGGCTCTCAAGGATGCGGGCGTGAACGACTTGAGCAGTGCGAAAAAGGCCGATTTGATGAGGCTTGCGCGGGAACACCTCTCCCCACCCAACTTGAGGACGCGGTCCCCGTGCGGTCTTATAAGCTCACCACCGCAGGGCGGGCATTACTTGACGCCCGCCCCGAGGTAGTAGCTAAGCACCCGAAGAAGGGTTGATCACAGAATTTTTCCAGAGGTAATTTTCGATGGATCTACACCAAACCTCTGTAGTTTCTTGAACTGCTCGGCTACTTCATTCTTACAATATTCATTGAGCAACCAGGCTGCGTGCGAGGTTTTAGGGTGATTGATAAGGGCACGGATATATTCGTCGTCAGAATCACCAAACTAAATCCTATACAAATTATACTGTCCACATTTTCTTGAATATCCAGAAATTTTTTCAATTTACCTAGCTGTACATCTTTTTTAATTCCTCATGCAAATCGCGAACATTGTCATCATATTCCAGCATATAGCTCTTATAGCCAACTTCTCTAGCGCAATGACCTACAATAAGTTCGTCTTTTCATTACCCCTAAAACCGTGTATATACAATATATTCTGACTCTGCACATCATACATTTTCTGAAGAGTTTCTGTGTAATTAAAATTAATGAAACCTCCTTTATTAATTTTGAGTAATTTAAAAACTTTCTTTCATTCTAGATTTCTCAATATCAACTGTAGCTATCCATTGTCTAAAGACTTTTTAAATTCCTGGGCAGCACGAGGCCAAGGGCTACTACCATCCTCTAAAACATATCCAGTCTTTCGAGGATCAAGATCTCCCTCCTTATCAACAATATCCTCAATCTCATCGCGAATCAGCTGATAATCAATCTCTCCAAGCGCATACTCTAAATGTGACCATAAATCATCAGTTTCACAATAACTAAGAATCCCCAAAAACCCGCAAGCACCCCTTTTACATAGGCCCAAGGCTGTATATCTTCTATTTCTTCAGCCGGAAAATTCCAGACATTATGACTAAGAGATATTAAAATATTCTCAGATTTTCCAGAAATTCTTCATACACTAAACATTTATATTCAGGTTGTGTATCAGCAATATAATTTTATAAATGAAATAAGCGAAATGTGTATAAGATGTTGGAAGTCCATGTGCAAGATCAAAACCATTACCAACAATGTAAAGGTTGTTCAATTCTTCACCCCTATATTAGTATTCAGATAATTTTGCTGTATTCAATTATATCCTAAGTAGCATCAACGAGAAAAGTGAACAAGAAAAAATTTTTAATCTTGAGAGTTATCTATATAATATGTAATATAGTGAAACAATGGTTTATAATATTAAATATTATTTCACACTTTTCTTTGCAAATCTATACGCTTTCTTTCGCAAAGCCCACGCCAGCGCGTCACCTCGACACACTTCTGCCTCAGACCCGCCACGCTGCGGGCTGCCGTATTCGGTCGGAACCGTGCTTACCTATGTTTCGGAATTTGGGTATTCACCATCTCCCACCGGTTCCAGCCATTCTGCCGTACCTGCCGTAATAACAAGGTGGGAGAACCATGAGTCTACCGGAGCTCCGTGCCAGTGCTTCACGCCGTCTTTGGCGAGAGCCACATCCCCAGCATGGAGTTTGGCGGGCGGATGACCTTCTTCCTGGTACCAGCCCTCCCCCGCTGTCGCTAGGATGATCTGGAACCCACCATTATGCTTGTGCCAGTTATTGCGAACGCCGAGCTCGAAACTCACATTCGCCACGGTGACAGGCACATCCGGATCATTCACCAGCGTATTCATGTAGCTGGTTCCGCTGAAATACTGGGCGAGCGCATCGTTCACACCGCCGAGCGGGAACACACCCTCGGTCACTTCAGTCTCGTATTGACTCATGGATTCCTCCGTTTGCCCTTGAAACGTCGTTCAGGCATTAGATTACCCTTAACGTTTCCTTAAACCTAGGATTTTCGGAGAGAAACACCCAAAATTTTGTTTGTGGCGCTTTATGACGCGAAACCCACAGCGACACGCCGCATCCGCGCGTGCCACCGCCTCGCACCCGCCACTCTGCGGGATACCCTAAGAGCACCGCGCGAGCAGATAGGATTTCGACGAAAAGATAGCGAAATGTTATCTTTTCGTCGAAATCCTATCTGCTCGCGCGCTTACACTAGTGTTATGTGCCTGATCGCGATGCTGTGGCTAAGTTAGCTGGCTCGATGAAGACCCCAGAAAAACACGAAGCCCTGCCCACGCATCCGGCCTTCGAGACCGCGTTTACCTATATTTCTCGGAGTCCGGGTATTCCTCATCAGTCACCGGGTCGCCCCAAACAGCCTCACCCGCGTTCACCACGATATGCGAAAGCCACGAATCGGCAGCGGCACCGTGCCAGTGCTTCACCCCATTACGGGCGACCGCCACATCCCCGGCGTGAAGTTTGCGGGGCTCCTCGCCCTCCTGCTGATACCAGCCCTCACCGGCGGTCACCAACAAAATCTGGTACCCACCCACATGCTTATGCCATTTAGTACGGGCACCGGGCTCAAAACTCACGTTCGCCACCTTGGCGCTCACCTCCGGGTCAAACACCAGCGGGTAGTTGTAGCTTGACGGCATATCCGGCGCTGTCGATACCGGGTTCACCTCACCCAGCGGGAAAATACCTTCGGTTACTTCGGTCTTAAACTTTGACATCATCTGTTCCTTTCGGCATAGGTTTCATCTAAGAAACCTTCCGTATCTTTATTCTACTCTCGCTGACAACTTCGTGAGAAGCGGTGGGAGGGAGAATGTTGAGGCGGCGACGGGACGTGATGGCAGGGTGATGGTTTTTATTTGAAGCGGCTTGCCCTCATCTGAGGTCCACTGTATCTATCAGTTTGTCATCCCGTGGGTTCCACACCTATTCAGCGAACCTTCCACACCCCACCCACCAGCGTTCTCACCCGTGATAGAATCCACAGTATTATGAGACGCACCACAGAGCTTTCGCCTGAGCACCCTGAATCACCTGCGCCGCGCATTCCAACAAACACACCAGACTCGACCGCAAAACCCACATCAGCAACGCCGCTGAACGCACGCGGGCAGCTCACGCTCCTGACCGCGCAGGTTTCTGATGCTCTTGCGTCCAGTATCCAAGCTATCGCCATGCCCCTGCTGACCTACGGCGCCACCGGCGACCTCGCCCACTCCGCTATCGTCATGGTCGTCGAGGCAGTCCCCGTCATCCTCTTCGCACCCTTCGCAGGCACCATCGCCGACAGATTCAACCGCAAAACCCTCACCGTCAGCTTCAGACTCGCCAGCGCCGCCCTACTCATCGCATCCCCAGCCCTCTACGCCGCCGCAGGACTGTCCGCCTTCCTCACCATCGCATTTCTCGTCTCAACCTTCGGCACCTTCTCATCCCCCGCAGCCTCCGCCGCCATGCCCTCCCTGCTCGGCGACGACTACCAAAAATACATGGCACGCCGCGGCAGCCTCATCTTCCTCGCCCAAACCCTCGGCCCCACCATCGCAGCCGCCGTCGCATCCTTCACCACCCCAGCCCTCGCCGTCGGATTCGCAGGCACCCTCAACCTGCTCGCCGCCCTCACCGTCGCCACCATACGCAACTACGACCTCACCCACGCCGAACGCACCGCCACCGTGCAGGAACACCACACCGGCAGACTCCTGCGCGAAGGCGCCGCCTACACCGCACACAACCCGGTCGTGCGCGGCATGCTCACCTTCTGGTTCCTCTCCATCGCCGCCGTACCCATCACCACCCTGCCCATGCTCGAATACCTCACCCGCGGCCTCGGGCACGACTACACTGCCTTCGGAATCGCAACTTCCGTCTACGCCGCCGGATGCGTGATCAGCTCCTGGCTCTCAGCCAAACTCGGCGTCGGTACAGGCACCGGGCGGGTACGCATAACCAAACGCGGGTGGATGTGCATCTCCGGACTCGGCTACGGCGCTGTTTGTCTGAGCATGGGACTGTACCCGGCACTGTGGGCGGTACTCGTACTCTGGTTCACCTGGGGCATGTTCTACGGACCCGAAGAAGTGCTCGGGCAGGTTCTCTTCGCAGACGCTATTGACGAGCACATGCGCGGGCGCGTCTACAGCTTCATGGGCGTGGTTTTCTCCCTAGCAGGTATGGTCGGGTACCTCATCACAGGATGGGCGGTACCAGCATTCGGCGCGATCAACACCATCGTTGCCGGAGGGTCACTCTTCGTTATCGCCACCGTATTCACGTTCATTCTCGGCCCGACCGCACGAGCGATACGGGCGCAGGAATCGCGGAATGAGGCAAAGAACCGTGCGGGTGCATGACCTGCTCTGCGTATCCATCTTTGGGGTACTACCACTTCGCACCCGCCACGCTGCGGGATGCCCGAAACATCGCGAGCAGATAGTATTTCGGCGAGAAGATAACAAACCGCTATCTTCTCGCCGAAATACTATCTGCTCGCGCCCTAGGGTTGGGTTATGTATATGCTCGGGAAACCTACCCGCGCCTGAGCAACACCATAACCTCGTAGTGGTTCGTGTGAGGGAACATATCGAGCACACGCGCGGCGACCGGCTTGTAAGAAGGCATGCGCGCCAGGTCAGCGGCAAGGGTTTTTGCGTTGCAGCTCGAATAGATGACGTGCTCAATCCTCGATCCCTCAACCCAGGCGCACAGCCTCTCGCCAATACCTCGCCTGGGCGGGTTCACCACCAGCATCTCAGGGGTTTCGCGGGCATTCACGGCGAACTCGGTCGCGTCCCCCGCCGCAAATTTCACGCCCTTAAGCCCCTGCTCGGCAACGGTACGCTGGGCACTACGAATCGCCTCCGCACTGATCTCGATCCCGGTGACCTCACCGTGCATCACCTGCGCCGCGTGCAGGGCAAAACCGCCCACGCCGCAATACAAATCCCAGAGCGTGCGCGGCTGCGCCTGCCCCACCCACTCGCGGCCTTGCGCGTACATCGCCTGCGCAATCTGCGTGTTCGTCTGAAAGAAACTCTGTGGTCGCAGGTGCAGGCTCATGCCGTTCACGCGCATCGGCAGGGTTTGCCGCTCGGTCAGAATAATCTCTTCATCGCCCTCAATCAGCGCCACATGCTCGCGCAGCAGGTTCACCGACAGCACCGCCAACTTCGGCAGACGCTCCTGCAGCCACCCCAGCTGGCGGCGAATAGGCACCAGCAGCTTCTTCGAGCGGAGCACAAACCGCACCATCAGCTCGCCCGTCTCGGATGCGGTCACCAGAATATTCTTGAGCTCACCGCGCCGGGCCGGAATGTCATACGGGGTCAAATCGGCACGCTGAATGAGCTCGTGCAGCACCGGAATGGCGCGCTCAATCGGCTTAATATAGAGCGGGCATTCGCTTAAATCGGTGGCGCGCCCCGAACGGTAATCCACGATGCCCAGGGACGGGTTCTGCGCCGAACCGCCCACCACCAGCTTCGCCTTATTCCGAAAATGCGCCTCGGCACTGGCGACAGGTTCCAGCCAGGTCAGGTGAGGGTACGCCGCAAGAAGCCTGCGCGCATCGGCCTGTTTCGCCGCGAGCTGGGCGGGGTATGGGGTTTCGATGCTGGTGCAGGAGCGGCAAAGACTCTCACGGTAATAGGCGCATTCCATAGCCCCACTATTCTACCTTGTGGATGCGCGGGCACGGGTAACCCGCCGGGTGGTTTTGCTGATGTGCCCCTCAAGGCGTGCTCCTTCGCCCCTGCCCCATCGGAAAAAGAGCCTTTATGTGAATAAAGCGTAGTTTTTGCCGCTTTATTCACATAAAGGCTCTTTTTAGCAGGCAGGCGGGACTGGATCGGTCGGAAAGGCTACGGCTTCTTTGCCTTCTTCTGCTGGCCCGCATTAAGCACCGACCTGTACGACCGTGCCGAGAGCACAGATGCTTCCGATAAAACCGATAACACGCTCATGTAGCTCAGGCACGAGGCAACGGACAGCGAAGAAAAAGCCGAACCGATAGATCCGAACGAGAAAGCCGAGCCGATAGAAAACGCCGAATTTACGGAGCCAATGCTGCAGAATGAGTTCACCGACCCGATGCTCAGAAATGAATTTCGCGAGCCGATACTCTTTGCATTTTGGTCGGAATGGGCGGGGGCATCGGGGGCGTTGTTTTCGGAAGATTTGGAGGTGGTGTTAGGCATCATAAATCCAGCATACCGCGTGGCTTGCCCATCCCGAACGAATCACAGCGCACGTCACGAACAATCACACATATGCGCAAGCAGGTAGTATTGTGCCGAAAAGGTAGAATTTTCCTACCTGCTCGAGCCAAAAAACCACCCGCTCGCGGCCCTGAAGAGCATAGACAAAAGCTCTCCGGGGTGAGTCCCGCACCCGGCATTGTGCCGGTCAGGAACCCACCCCGGAGAGCTTCAACATACTCCCTCAGTCGGGAAACGTTACATCATGCCGCCCATCGGGTCAGCAGCAGGTGCCGCAGCGGATGCGGGCTCAGGCTTGTTCGCCACCACAGCCTCGGTGGTCAGGAACAGGCCAGCGATCGATGCTGCGTTCTGCAGAGCGGAACGGGTCACCTTCACGGGGTCGTTAATACCCGCAGCCATGAGATCTTCGTACTCGCCGGTTGCAGCGTTCAGACCGGTGCCCTCGGGCAGGGAACGAACCTTATCGACCACCACGCCGGGCTCAAGGCCAGCGTTCGTTGCGATCTGCTTCAGCGGCGCATCGATAGCCACACGCACGATGTTCGCGCCGGTTGCCTCATCCCCTTCAGGTCGAGCTTGTCGAAGACCTTCGCGCCCGCCTGAATCAGTGCCACGCCGCCGCCGGGGACAATACCCTCTTCAACGGCTGCCTTTGCGTTACGCACAGCATCCTCAATGCGGTGCTTGCGTTCCTTCAGCTCAACCTCGGTTGCTGCGCCAGCCTTGAGCACAGCCACACCACCGGCGAGCTTTGCCAGGCGCTCCTGCAGCTTCTCGCGGTCGTAGTCGGAATCGGAGTTTGCGATCTCGGCGCGAATCTGTGCCACACGGCCATCAAGTGCGGCGGCGTCGCCAGCACCCTCAATAATGGTGGTCTCGTCCTTGGTGACAACAACCTTGCGTGCCTTACCCAGCATATCCAGGGTTGCGGTATCCAGCGCGAGGCCAACCTCTTCGGTAATAACCTGGCCGCCGGTGAGGATCGCAATATCAGCCATCATAGCCTTGCGACGGTCACCGAAACCGGGTGCCTTCACGGCAACGGACTTGATGGAGCCGCGCATCTTGTTCAGCACGAGCAGCGCCAGAGCCTCGCCCTCAACATCCTCGGCGATAATCAGCAGCGGCTTGCCGGACTGCATGACCTTCTCCAGGACGGGAACCAGATCCTTCACGTTCGAGATCTTCTGGTTGACCACCAGGATGTAGGGGTCTTCCAGCACAGCTTCCTGACGCTCGGGGTCGGTCACGAAGTAGCCGGAGAGGAAGCCCTTATCGAAGCGCATACCCTCGGTGAGTTCCAGGTGCAGGCCGAAGGTGTTGGATTCCTCAACGGTAATCACACCTTCCTTGCCGACCTTCTCCATAGCCTGAGCGATCAGCTTACCGATCTCCTGATCGCCCGCAGAGATGGATGCGGTTGCCGCGATCTCTTCCTCAGTCTCAACCTCTTTTGCGGAGTCGAGCAGGGTCTTGGTGACCTCCTCAACAGCCTTCTCAATGCCGCGCTTGAGGCTCAGCGGGTCAGCACCAGCAGCCACGTTGCGCAGGCCCTCACGCACGAGCGCCTGAGCGAGCACAGTTGCGGTGGTGGTACCGTCACCTGCGATATCGTCGGTCTTCTTGGCTACCTCTTTGACGAGTTCGGCGCCAATCTTTTCATAGGGGTCTTCAAGCTCGATCTCTTTGGCGATGGAAACACCGTCGTTGGTGATCGTGGGTGCGCCCCACGACTTCTCAAGCACGACGTTGCGGCCACGGGGGCCAAGAGTCACCTTAACGGCATCGGCTAGGGTGTTCAGTCCGCGCTCTAGACCGCGACGAGCTTCTTCATCAAAAGCAATAAGTTTTGCCATGTGGCGATGTCCCTCCTGGACCTATATTTCCTGATAAATGAATGTAGGAATCCCTATATCAAAAGTGTGCGGTGCACCCGAGCGGATGCGCCGCCGCAGAACGCTTCACGGCGCATGCGCACCGTGGGTGCACCGAATGCTACATCAATTTTGGCACCGACCGCACCCAGGGGCAAACATTTTCGGCCGTGGCGGGCCATCATATCGCCAACAGCGCAAGGAACACGCGCGGCACAGCAGGAAAAACAGGGCACAGCCCACATAGATGCTCACGGGCACAGCACTAACGCCCGGATCATGTGCAGGGGAAAGAATGAATGAACTAGCTCTGGAAGTCGCTGGCAAGCACCACGACTGTGTCGTTACTGCCCAGATCCTCGGCGGTGCCTTCCTGAACATTGCTAATACCCACAGCGTTAGCAACCTGCTGGGCCTGCTGCTGGGCGCCGCTCTTATAGTAGACGGTGCTGCTCTGCGGCGGGTTACCGGGCCAGTTGCCGGTCTCACTAATGGTGTAGCTCTTAAGCTTAGCGGCGGCACGGGATGCGCTGCCCGAAGGGGCCGACGCGTTATACACGGCCACAGTCCCCGAGGTGGAGCTCTGGCTCGACGACTGCGACGGCTGGGCGCTGCCGCTCTTATTCCCGCCATCAGTTTTTGGGGCGTTACTGGAAGGGCTGGCTGCCGCCTTACCCGCATACGCTTTAGAGCCCGCAGAGTTGGGTGAACTGTAGCGGGGAGCCATCACATACATGGACGCGCCCAAGAGCAACGCAATAACCCGGCCGTGACAAGAGGAATGGCTCCTCGCGGGTCCTTAGCGGGGTCGTCGATAGTACCGCGATAGATGCCGCGCCGGGCGGTATTCTCGTCGATATCATCGAATTCGTCGTGCGGATACTTACTCATGCATCTCTCGGGTGGGTCGTCTTTGGTGTTCTATACAGATTACAGGGATTCTCGCCCGACTCCAAGGACGGGTCTGAACAATAACACACCCATTGTAAAGTTTTCAGGAAGAGTTATTCAGCATCCTCTACCGTTTTGTGGCTAATTTATCTGCCGAACCGCAGGCGCCCTGCGGCCCTCGTTGGGCGCGGTGCTCAACGCCGCCATAACGCTACTGCTGGTCGCGGTGCTCCCGCAGGCGCGCAGTCAGAATCGGCTCCGCCGCAATGACGCGAGGGTCATCAATCATCGTGTTGAGCTTCTGATAATAGGCAATAGGTGTGATGCCCAGCGCCCCAATGGTTTTCTCCTTCGACCCCTGGTACTTCCAGCGGCGCTTCTCAATACCAATAATGGCCCGCTCCAAGGGGCTAAGTTCCTCAAATTTCTTATTCACCATGACCTCGCGGGTGTTCTCACAGACCGGGTGTGCTCTACTCTAGAGTACGTAATTTATGTTGTGTGCGCCGCACCTACGGGAGGTATCCATGTCCGAGTATCCGCCGCTGTCGTCCATTATGCACGAAGAATGGGCACAAGCCCTCGCCCCGGTCGAACCGCAAATCCGCGCCATGGGCGATTTTTTGCGCACCGAACACGCCGCAGGGCACCGCACCTTCCCCGCCGGGGACGACATTTTCCGTGCCTTCGCCCGGCCCATGAGCGAAGTCAAAGTGCTCATCCTCGGACAAGACCCGTACCCCACCCCGGGCACGCCATGGGCATGTCATTCTCAGTGCACCGCGATGTGCGCCCCCTGCCGCGCTCGCTGAACAACATCTACCGGGAACTCAACGACGATTTAGGAATCGCCCCCGCAGAACACGGCGACCTCTCCAGCTGGGCTGACGAAGGAGTGATGCTCATGAACAGGGTGCTCAGCGTGCGAGAAGGCAAACCCGCCTCCCACCGCAATAAAGGCTGGGAACAGGTGACCCAGCAGGCCATTGAAGCCCTCGTAGCCCGCGACAAACCGCTGGTGGGGCTGCTGTGGGGCGCCGATGCGCGCCGCACCGCGCCCATGCTCGCACCGTACCCGTGCGTGGAGTCGGCGCACCCCTCGCCGCTCTCAGCCAGCAAAGGGTTCTTCGGCTCCCGCCCGTTCTCACGCGTGAACGAGCTGCTGGCGCAGCAGGGGCCACCGGGGTAGACTGGCACGTCAAATAGGGTTTTAAACGGCGGTTGCCGTAGCCGAACGGAATCACATCCGCCCGGCTACGGCAATACCGTTTTAAGGGGGCTAGGCTAGTCCGTCTCCCCGTGGTCGGTGCGAACCGCTGCAGCAGGTACTGCATCAGGTAGTTACCCGCCGCCGTGCCCGCCGCCATGGCAATCACAACCGAAACCGCCGTGACCATGCTGGAGAGGCCGAACACCACGTTCGTATCAACCGTGAGCAGATACATGCCCCGGAAAAATTCCAGGCCCGGCAGCAGGAACGTCAGCGCCGGAATCGAAAAGATCGCCTGCGGCGCGTGCAGCCTATACGCCATATAGGTGCTGAACAGGCCAATCACAAACGCAGCCAGCGCCGTATTTGACCGGCCCGTGCTCTCCCCCGTCAGCACCCAGTACCCGTAGTACGTGATCAGGCCCGCGGTGGTAATCATCAGCAGCCAGCCGATTTTCGCCACCTTCGTGTGCGCCGCCACGGCAAACGCTGCGGTCGCCGCCAGCATAAACACGGCAAACGTGGCGGTATCGGACGGGACGAACTTCGTCTGCTCAATATCGATAGTGGGCCCGCCAAAAACCGCTAAGGCGCTCACCGCGCTGGCAATACCAATCACCAGCCCCAGGAAGCTCATACCTGTAGACACGAACCGCCCCGCAGATGTAATCGGGAACCCGTTAATCGCATCCTGCACCGCAGACACCAGGCGGGATGTTGGCAGGAACATAATCAAACCCGCCGCAACCACCAGCGGCGCCGACAGCGGCGTATCCGGCCGGTGCAGCATCGACCCCTCACCACCGAGCAGAATCGCCAGGAACGTCATAAGCCCCGCACTGGCGGCCATCCGGAAGAACGCGGGCATCCCAATCTTCCGCAGCCACTGAATCAGCAGGTACACGGGCGTAAAAATAATACCCGCCGCCACCGCAGTCGCCCAGCCGCCGCCCAGAGCAACCGTAAGCGTCGAAGCCCCAAAGATATTCGCCAACCAGATCACCGCCGGCGGGTACGGTTTAGGGCGGTGCGTAATCTCACTCAACCGCAGATCCGCCACCTCAAGGGTGATGCCACCGGCTGTAATCTCGTGAATCAGCTCGTAAATGGAGGCCAGCGCCTCGTAGTTCTCCGTAGAAGAACGCACCACCCGCACCAGGGTGTGGGTGAACCTCTCATCCAGGCCCACGCGCTTCATAATGCGTGACTCCATGTACGTGTCCGGGTCGGAGGTGTAGTTAATCGTCACCGACTGGTTGGTAATATCAACCTCAACCGAGTCCAGGCCGAACGCCGAAGAAACCGCAATAATAGCGGAATCCACATCCATGGCATCCGCCCCGTAATGGAACATCGCCTCCGCCAGACGCAGAGTGTAGTTCAAGGTGTCCCGGGCGTGCTCCTTCTCGCGGCGGAACGCCTCACGCGCGGCCTGCTCCTCCTTGCGGCTCTTGAGCGCAAACTGCCGCTGAGCGATACGGGCGCTGCCGCGCAGGGCGGGGCCCTCGGCGCCCGGACGCACAAACGATCGCAGGGTACGCACGCCCCAGCGCCCGCCCCGCCGCGGTGCACCGTCGGCAAGGTGGTGGTCGGCTCCGACTTCGGGGAGGCGTACCCCTCCGGCGGCTCGGGGTCCACCCCGCCGAACCGCTGGGCCGCCTGCGAATTCGGCACACGCGGGATCATGCCTGTCATCGGAACCGGGCGTGAGGGCGGGTAGGCCGCAGCCACGTCAGAGGATTTGGGGTGGTTTCGCCCGGCATCGGCTCGGGCACCAGCTCATCGTCAATGGAGACAGTCGGCATGCCTGCCTCATCCACCGGCAGCAGCTGCGTCTGCTCGGTGCTCGTCTCAACCCCGTGCGCCTGCGCCACCTCGTACAGTGCTTTGCGGGAGCTGCGGGAAGAATGCGCAAGCGCGTCCCGTAATTGCGCGTCGTTCACCTGGTTCAGCGACACAGCTGGCATGGGGTGCGCGTGCGGCTCATACCTTTTGGGGCGCGGTGTGGTGTGTGGATTATCGTGGGGTTCTGAACCGTCGCCGGTGGGACGGTTCCGCTCATCTGCCATAGGTGTCTCCGAAGTGTTTGGGCTGCGTACCTAGTCTAGCAAGCAGCACCTGTGCGTGAAACAAAAAACGCAGCAAAATTTAGTGTAAAAATTGCCGAGCGCAGCATACCCTCAGGGGCGGTGAGCTGGGTGATTAAACGCCCCGCCGCCGGTGACATTTTCCGGCGGCGGGGCGTCTGAGTCGAATAAGACGGCTACACGCTATCGTATAGTCCGTGTTTACTCGGCGTCGTGGTCGGTCTCAAGGATCTTGACCAGAGTGTCTAGAGCCTCTTCAGCGCCTTCACCTTCGGCACGCAGAACAACGACGTCACCGTGCTTAGCGCCCAAAGACATCAAGGACAGGATGGATGCTGCGTCCATAGCCTCATCGGCGGGCTCACCCTTGGCCGCGATAGTAACCTCGACGGGGAGGTCGCCTGCTGCCTCAGCGAAAATAGCTGCCGGACGGGCGTGTAGACCAACACGGCTGGCAATGGTTGCTTCGCGCTCTGCCATAGTTTTCTCCTTTATGGAATAAGTTACGTTGCTTACTATTCTAGTGCAGACGGGTGGTTTTGTACCCGTATTTAGGTGATTCTACCGTAAATTTTCCGCCCACTACTTAGGTTCATGATGACCCCATCAGGGGCGCATCGGCGGCTGCGGCTCTAACACGGCCTCAACCCCCGATGCGTCCCGTACACCAGGGCGTTGCTACAGGCCCAGCTCGTCCAGGATCGGCAGCTCTTCACGGGCTGCGGCCTTCGCCTCAGCCGAAGAGATTTGCTCCAACGCCTTATTGGCGATGTGCCGCGCCTGCTCCAAGGTCACAGACTTCAGCACCGCGGCGACCGCCGGAATAGCGGCGGCGTTCATCGACAGGGTGTCCACACCCAACCCGATCAGCACCACGGCCAGCGCCGGGTCTGAGGCAGCCTCACCGCACACGCTCACGTACTTCTTCTTGCCCGCGTTCACGGAGGCCCGCTTGGCGCCCTTGACGGTCAGCTTAATCATCTTTAGCACCGCCGGCTGCCACGGGTTGTTCAGGTGCGCCAAATCGCCCAGCAGGCGGTCGGCGGCCATGGTGTACTGGGTCAGGTCGTTCGTGCCGATCGACACGAAATCAACCTCGCCCAGAATTGCCTCAGCGTTCACGGCGGCGGCGGGGGTTTCCACCATCACACCGTGCACCGGCAAATCTACCTCTTTGAGCATTTTCGCGAAGTTACGCGCCTCAGAGGTGGTTGAAATCATGGGGGCCATCACCCAAATATCGGCGTCTGACTCGTCGTACGCCTTTTTAATGGCCTCCAGCTGGCGGGTGAGCACCCCGGGTACGGTCCAGTCGGTGCGGAACCCGCGCACACCCAGCGCCGGGTTCTCTTCCTCTTTCACGTTCAGGAACGGCAGGGGCTTATCGGCGCCCGCGTCCAGGGTGCGGACCACAATATGTTTGCCGGGGAATGCGTCGAAAACGGACTTGTAGGTTTGTGCCTGCGTCTCAATGCTCGGCTCGGCATCATGACCGAGGAATCCAAATTCGGTACGCAGCAGGCCCACACCTTCGGCGTTGAGGCTCGCAGCCTTCTCAGCGGATTTGCCGTCGCCCACGTTTGCGTAAAGCTCCACCCGGGTGCCGTCGGCGAGCACGCCTTTACCGTCGAAGTCGGCGATAGGTTTGCGGTTGGCGTACTTCTCGGCGGCTTGACGGTCGGCATCGGTCGGTTCGGTGTCCACTATGCCTTCGTTAGAATCCACGTATACGACGGTGCCGTCGGGGATTTCGGTCACGCCCTTAGCCGCCACAATCGCGGGAAGGCCCAGCCCGCGTGCCAGGATCGCGGTGTGCGCCTGCGGGCCGCCGTCGGAGGTGATCAGGGCGATCACTTTCTCGGGGTCTAGGGTTGCGGTATCGGCCGGGGCCAGGTCAATGGCGGCGAGCACAAACGGCTCATCCGAGAAGGGGATGCCGGGGGCCTGCTGGCCGGTGAGGTCGGCGACAATACGGGCGCGCACATCGTGGATATCGGTCACGCGCTCAGCCATGTACCCGCCAAGGGCAGCCATCTGGTCAGCGAAGGAGGTCGCGGCCTCCCAGATAGCGCGCTCGGGTGCCATCTCCTGGGTCTCAACCAGTTTAATGGCGCTCTTAATAAGCGCACGGTCGGTGGCCATCTGGGAGGTGGACTTCAGCACGGCCTTACCGTCACGCCCGGCGTGCTCGGCGCGGGAAAGCAGGTCTTCCTTCACGCGCTGGGAGGCGTCTTTAATGCGCTGGGAGGCTGCCTCAATGGTCTCGCCGCTCAGGCGCAGCCCGTCTTTAGGTTCCTGGATAGGTTCGGGCATCTGTTTGACGGGACCAATCACGCGTCCGGCGTAAACACCAACGCCCTTATAAGTAGTCATGAGGGTATTTTCCTTAGGTTGAAGTTGTCTTCAAGTGTAGCGTGTTCTACGTCTTAAGCCGCGACCTTCTCGGCCTTTGACGTAGCGCCGATCGATTTCAGCACCAAGTACACCAGTGCCGAAAGCAGGGTTCCGGCAGCTACCGCCGCCAGGAACATCAGCACGTTATTGCTCAGCAGAACAATCCAGATACCGCCGTGCGGTGCCGGGGAGGCCACGTGCGCACTCATGGAGATAGCACCCGCGAGCGCACCGCCCACAACGGAGGAAGAGATCACACGCAGCGGATCCGCCGAAGCGAACGGGATAGCTCCCTCGGAGATGAAGGACGCACCCAGCAGCCACGCGGCTTTGCCGTTCTCCCGTTCGGGCTCGGTGAAGAGCTTGGGGCGCAGGGTGGTGGCCAGCGCCATGGCCAGCGGCGGAACCATGCCGGAGATGATGACGGCCGCCATGATTTCCTGGTTCACGGCGCCGCCGCGCTCCAGACCACCCACAGCGAATAGGTAGGCCGCCTTATTAATGGGGCCGCCCAAGTCGGAGGCCATCATAACGCCCAGGATCAAACCAAGAACAAGGGAGGAAGTGCCCGACATTGACATCAGCCAGCCTTGCAGTACAGACATGATCCAGGCTAGGGGCGCACCCAGCAGCAGGTACATGACGGCACCCGCTATGAGGGAGGTGATAAGCGGGGTGATTACCACGGGCATCATGGAGCCGAGCCAGCGCGGCAGTTTCAGTGTTCCCAGCCCGTAGGCGACCACACCGGCAAGAATACCGGCGACAATACCGCCGAGGAAGCCAGCTTGCATTTTGAATGCCACGGTACCGGCGATGAAGCCCGGGGCGATACCGGGCCGCTGCGCCAGACCGTACGCAATGTAGGCGGCGAGCGCGGGCACCACCAGGTCAGTACCGTAACTGCCTATGGTGTGCAGTACCACGCCCAGGTACAGGGTCCAGTGGGTGCCGTTGAGATTAAAGAGGGAGGCGTTCTCAAGAATACTCTTCCGGGCGGCCTCATTCAGGTCCCCCAGGTTTGGTGTGGTGACTGCCTCAAGCATGAAACCCAGCGCCATAATAATACCGCCCGCAGCAACGAACGGGATCATGTACGACACACCGGTCATCACGGCCTTGTAGATGCGCGTACCCCACGAGCCTTCAACGGCGGAGGAGCTGTCCTCAGCGGTGGAGGTGGCGGCGGCCACCCGCTTACCGTTGGGGTTCTCGGCCTCGGCCAGGGCCTCGTTCAGCATAGCTTCGGGCTCGTCAATACCGCGTTTAACCGGGGACTCCACGTAGGGCTTACCGGCGAAGCGGTTGCGGTCGCGCACGTTCACGGAGACCGCAAACACCACGGCGTCGGCTTCATCAATATCGGCCTGGGTGAGGGTCTCATTACCGGAGGAGCCCTGGGTTTCGACTTTGAAGTCGTAGCCGAGGTCTTCTGCCGCGTATTTGAGGGCGTCGGCGGCCATGTAGGTGTGGGCGATGCCGGTGGGGCAGGCGGTGACGGCCACAATTTTCTTTTTCGCGGCTGCCGGTGCGGTGTCCTCACCGGCGGGTTCAGTCTGTGCCGCTGCCTCTGTTTCGGCGGGCTCCGCCTTCTTGTCGCTGCCTTCAGCGGAGGTACCGCCCTGAGAGCTGGCGGCCCCCGCTGCCGGTGCGGCCGCGGAGTCTTTCGTAGCAGAGTCTTTCGTGGCGGTGCTCTTTGCGTCTTTTTTCGCATTCCCGCCGCCGAGCGCCCCGGAGACCAGTTCCACGATCTCTTCGGGGGTTTTTGCCTCGCGCAGGGATGCGGTGAATGACTTCTTCATGAGCGAGCGTGCCAGGGTGGAGAGCAGCTTCAGGTGCGCCTGGTCTGCCCC
Source organism: Rothia aeria (assembly GCA_002355935.1). Taxonomy (GTDB): domain Bacteria; phylum Actinomycetota; class Actinomycetes; order Actinomycetales; family Micrococcaceae; genus Rothia; species Rothia aeria. The sequence continues at coordinate 143,800 of AP017895.1, forward strand.
GTCGGGTGCGGCGATGAAGAAGATCAAATCGGCGGGGCCGTCTTTCGCCCCGAAGTCCACGGCCGGGTTGGGGCGGGCCATGGCTAGGGTAGGCACGGTGACTGCCGCCGAGCGGCAGTGCGGGATGGCGATACCGCCGGGGATGCCGGTGTCGGTCTTGGATTCGCGTGCCTTCGCGTCAGCGTACAGCTGGTCGAAATCATTGGCGCGCTCGGCCTTCACAATGGTGTGGGCTAACCGTTCAATGACGTCAAAACGTGAGTCACCGAGGTTCTCATCCAGCAGGACGAGCTCCGGTGCGATGAGTTCAGACATGTCTACTACCCTCCTTGGGGTATGTGTGTTGTGTGCCGGGTTGGGGTTGCGTGGGGTCCGCTCCGGCTGGGTGTTGTGTGATATATAGGGTGAAAACTCTTCGTATTCTGTTATTGGAATATTCTGACGTGTGGGTTTACCTGCGTTGAGCGCTGTTAGACCGCCAGGGCCTGCACGGTAACCTTCTGCGGGGTGGTCGCCTCAAGGGCGGGTACGCGCGTGCCCGGAAGGGAAGCAGCCGCAGAACCGTGCGCGACCGCCTGCACCAGCGCATCCTGCGGTGAGGCCCCGAGCTCGTGAGCGATCAAAAAACCCGCCAGGGAGCAGTCACCGGCACCGACCGTGCTGCGCACCGTCACGGGTTCGTGCTTAGCCCACCAGGCACCTTCAGCGCTAATAAGCACCGCGCCTTCCCCACCCAGGGTGGCCAGCACATACCGGATGCCCTGATCCACCAGGTGCCGGGCGGTGCGGGCGGTCAGTTCGGGGCTGGCCTCAAGCTCACGCCAGTTATCGGATCCCGTCAGCTGCGCCAGCTCCTCAGAATTCGGCTTAATCAGGGTGGGTTTATGCTCCCCGCGCGCGGTGGCGATAAGCGGGGCCTCAGAAGTATCAACCGCGATATTGCCGGTAAACCCGGCCGAACGCAGCTTACCCACCAGCTCGGCATAATAGGAGGCGTCCAGCCCAGGCGGCAGTGAGCCGGCCAGCACCACCCAGTGCGTCTGCTGCCCGTCGTTCACCGCGCACGCGCGTTCCACCACCAGCTGGTCCAGCGCCTGGCGCAGTTCGGGGGTGAAATGGGTTCCGGGGGCGTTCAGTTTGGTGGTGGTACCGTCCGGGTCTACCACAGTAATATTTGACCGGATCGGCTCACCTGTGGACAGGTTCGCGTACTCCACGCCCACCTCGCGCAGTCCGGTCAGCACCGGGTCGGTGGCCTCACCGGGGATAACGGCAAGGGTCGGAACGTGGGATATGTGCAGGGCGCGGGAAATATTTACGCCCTTGCCGCCGGGGTCCTGTACGGCGCCGGTTGCGCGCTGCACAGCCCCGTGCGCCAAGGGCGCGCCAAGCTCAATAGTGCGGTCCAAACTGGGGTTAGCGGTCAGGGTAATAATCATGCGATAATCACCTCCACACCGGCCCCTCCAGCGCCTGAGCCAGCTCTCCCTCGGGTGCACGGTCAGTAATCAGCGTGTCAATATCCTCAAAATCGGCGAACCGCACCAGCGACTCGTTGCCGAACTTCGCCGAATCGCACAGCAGCACTACGCGGCGGGCCGACTTGCAGATAGCGGTCTTCACAATCGCCTCGTTCATGCCGGGGGTTGAGACACCGAACTCGGCGCCAATGCCGTTAGCCCCAATAAAAGCAATGTCGGGGCGCACGGTGGAGAAATAGTTTGCGGCGCGCGCCCCAATGGCGGCCCACGTCATTTTGCGCAGCTGACCGCCCACCAGCTCCATGGTGATGCCCTCAGCCTCAGCGAGTTTCACCGCAATGTGCAGGGCGTGGGTAATAATAATGCGGTCACTACCGGTTTTGAGGCTAAAGTTCTCAGCCCCTATCTGATCTGCCAAAATCTCAATGGTTGAGCCCGCGTCCAACACAATAGAGCCCACCTCGGAGTCGCGGAGCATGTTGTACGCTTTAGTGGCGATACGCCGCTTCTCGGGGTGTTCATGCCCTGCCGCGAGGCGATAGAGGATTCAAGGGAGGTGGACTGCTCCACCGTTACGGCACCACCGTGTACACGGCGGAGTTTGCCTGCTTCTTCGAGGGCGGCCAGATCGCGGCGCACGGTCTCCATCGTCACGTCGTAGCGGCGTGCGAGTTCCGCGCCGTTGACGCGGCGAGCCGACGCTACAAGCTTCGCGATTTCAGCGCGGCGTTCTTCAGCGAACATAGATGTTCTTCACTTTCGGTCGGGGCGGTAAAGGTAGGCGGCAGAGGCGGCCCATTCCGGCAAGAACAGTCACGCGCTCCTGGATGGTTTCAAGCTGTAACCCATTGCAACAGCCCTGTACTTGATTTTATGTGGGTTTCTGTGGGCACGTCAATAGAACCCACCCTAAGGCTCACATATATGACGAAATTTCGCTAGAAAAACCACATTAGGGGTGGCTCCCACCGGCACACCGCCCGGTGCACCCGGTCAGGAAACCACACCCAAGAACCAGCCAGCAGCCGCCCCGATACGCCGCTACGGCCTACCCGAAACCGCGGCCCCCTTCAGGTTCAGTGGTACCCCGCCGCAGCCGACCCCACACGGCGGCACCGGCACGCACCGCAAGCACCCCCAGCAGGGTGCCGGTGCCGTTCATCAGCACATCCGACACATCCGCCGTACGGTTCGGCATCATATGCTGAATGCTCTCAATGCCCAACGACGCCACGTACCCGCCCACCATAATGTACGGGTACGCCCCGCGCGGCAGCAGCAGCCCCAGCAGCACCCCGGACGGGAAAAACATCACCACATTCGCAGCCCGCTCAACACTCTCATAGGTGATGAGCCCCGGCAGCCACCCCTGGGCGTGGCCGCGCTCCAAAAACTCGCGCAGGCTGCCGCCGGCCTCACCCGAATCAACGTGCACGGGCGCAAACACAATAGAACCCACCACACACAGGTAGGCCACAAACAGAACAATAAGAGCCCACCGCCACAGGCGTGCATAACGCGCAGAACGCGGCGGATAGGAAACAGCAGACGAATACGTGTGACTATCGGTGAGATGTTCAGCGCCCCGGAAGGTGACGGCGCCAAAAGCATCCCTGTTAGTCACCGAAATACCTCCGCGAATCCCAGGCGAACAGCCCCGCAATATCAACCTCAAGCGGTTGCGCGTTTGGTACCTCCTGCGTATGCTCATACCCCTGCGCCGCCGAAATAGCACGGCGAATCAGGCTGCCATGCGAAACCACCATCAGCCGCTCCCCGGGTACTGGCGCACCACCTCACGCAGGGCACGCACCGCCCGCACATACAGGTCACGTTCCGTCTCCACTCCGGGGTAAAAACGGTCGGGGGCATCAGATTCATAGTCGGGAATGTTCTTACCCTCCGCAGCACCATACGCCCGCTCCACCAGCTCGGGGTACGTTTGGCTCACCGTGAGCCCAAAAAACTCCCCCACACGCTGCGCGGTTTCGTGGGCACGCGATAACGGGGAAGAAAGCACCCGGTCATAGCTCAGCCCCATCTGCTGCAGCTTCGCCCCGGTCTCATGCGCCTGCTGACGCCCAGTCTCATTCAACGGAATATCGCTCACGCCCTGCATCAGCCGGTTCTTATTCCAGTCGGTCTGCCCGTGCCGAATCAGCGTGAGCGTGCCGCCAGCAAGACCCTCAGGCAGCGGCTCGGGGCCCACATCGCCCTCGCTGTGCGTGACCACGTGCCGGTCAATCGCCGCATCCAGCAGCGCCGTGGGAAGCTGCGTAATTGAGGCGTTCGGCGGGATCGGGTAAATACCGTCCACCGTCAGCGCCTCAGGGTGCTCATGTTCAAGAAGCACAGTCATGGTCACCGCAATCAGCATACCGTGCGTGGCCACCACAATATTCTTCCCCGGATGCGCCGCACGCACACGGTTAAACGCCGTCAAGGCACGCGCCACAAACTCCTCACGCGGCTCAACCGTCGGGTTCGCACCGCTGCGGGCATCCGCCACCAGCTCGGGGTGGCCACCAGGCCCTCCAGCTCGCCGAAGCCGCGCTCCTGCAGGCCCTCATAGGCACCCAAATACGGCACCCCCAAGCCCTCAGCAATGATCTTCCCACTCTCAACCGCGCGCACCAGCGGGGAAGACACCACCCCATCCACCGGCACACCGTCGGAGGCAAGGGCGGCGAACTCAGTCAGGGCGCCGCGCACCTGCTCGCGCCCAGCATCGTTCAGCGGAATATCGGTATTGCCCTGGAAGCGGTGCTCAATATTCCAGTCAGTCAGCCCATGCCGCAGCATGAGGATACGCCCGGCAGGGTGCGTCTTAGCACTGTGCTCTGCGGCGTTCTCCTGTCTGCTATTGCCCCGGTCGGGGCAGCCTGCAAGTTCTGCGGAGGCTGCGCGGTTTCGGGGTGAGAGGCGCCGCTGCCGATCTGCGCGCCGTCAGAATTAGGATGTTGTAATGAGCCATGAGTGATAGTCATGCCCTCAATTATGCATGAATTTCCTTCTAAAGCTTTGGCTTAAGTGAGAATTTGTGGGATTCTCACAGGCTGGCTTCCCCGCGTACCTGTCCTACCCTGCGCGGCCCCAGCAGGCAAACACCACCGGCCAGAAGCCTTAAACCCACATCGTCAACACCTCAGTACTTCCCCACGTCATACCGTAGGGTGAGGACCCCGCCCCGGCGTCTCCACCCTAAGGATGAGATGCCGCCGAAAACCCCCGTACAGAAGGCGAAAATATCATCCCCCAGGGGCATAAAAACACCCCCTGCGCCCTGAAATACTGGGACTATGAACAACGAATACACCCCCAGCAACGGCCTAACCGCATCACCCTTTGCCCCCGCCGCCCGCGGCACAGCCCCCTCCACTACATACGCGTATGACGGGGCCCACCACAGCACGGCGCACACCGCACAGCCGAATGCGCCCCAGCATGCCCCAGCGGCCCGCCCGGGGCCACAATATGCCCCAGCACCACAAGCACCCCACGCGGGACCCCCAGCCCCCACCCAACCACCACACGCTTCCCCGGCTGCCCCCACCTCGGCGGCCGGGGCCGTACCGGCGCGCCCCGCCCCGGACGCGCCGGTACCCACCGCTGCGGGGCCAGCTGCCTCCACCTCGGCACCTGGCACCGCAGCACCCGTTATCTCCGCACGCTCAGTCACCAAAACCTACGGCCCCAACACCGTACTGCGCGGGGTATCCCTCGACATCTACCCCGGCGAATCCGTGGCCATTATGGGCCCCTCCGGCTCCGGGAAAACCACCCTGCTGCACGCACTGGCAGGCATTATCACCATGGACTCAGGGTCCGTGCACATCACCACCCCACACCCCGGGACAGGCCCGAACACGGTGGATCTGAGCTCCCTCACCGAAAAACAGCGCACCGCACTGCGGGCTGGCAGCTTCGGGTTCATCTTCCAACAAGGGCTGCTCGTACCCGAACTCACCACCGAAGAAAACGTGGCGCTCGCCGCCATGCTCGCCGGAGGCGGCCGCGCACAGGCGCGAGTAGCCGCCGTTGACCTGCTCACCAAGCTCGGGCTCGGCGACAAACTCCAATGCCGCATCGGTGAGCTGTCCGGCGGCCAAGCCCAGCGCGTAGCCATCGCCCGCTCCCAGGTGACCGGCGCCCCCATCACCTTCGCCGACGAACCCACCGGCGCACTCGACACCACCACCGCCCACGAAGTCATGGCGCTGCTGCTGGCCCTCATCCCGCAGCAGGGCAAAACCCTAGTGATTGTCACCCACGACCCGCAGGTGGCCCAGCGGTGCTCACGAATCATCCACCTGCGCGACGGGCAGATTGTGGAAGAGGCACGCCCCGCAGACCAACCCGCCGCACACGCCACCGCACCCGGCAGCACTGAAACCGCCTAGAAAGGCCCTAGCGATGCAGACCTTCAAACTTCTCGCACGCCGCACCCTACCCACCTCACAGGCAACCCTGCCGGTGCTCGCCTTTGCCGCATCCGCAGCGCTCTTTCTGCTGATCGCCGGAGGTATTCACGCCTTCTACCTGTGGCTGGGTGGGGACGCCAGCACGGCCACCTCGGTCGAGGCGGGTTCCGGCACCAAAAACACGGCGCACACGCTGCAGCCGCTGTACCTGATGCTTGCCTGGGTCAGCGGGTTCCTGCTGCTCACCCCGCTGTTCACGCTCGGGGCCTCCGCGGCACGGCTGAGCGCACGCCGCCGCGACGACCGCCTGGCAACCCTGCGGCTACTGGGGGCATCCACCCGGCAGCTTACCCTCTACACCATGCTCGATTCCGTGATCTACGCTGCGGTTGGGTTCGTTCTCGGGTTTATCGTGTACCTGATTCTGGTGCTGCCCTTCGGGATGCTGCGCTTCCAGAACATCCCCTGGGCCCCGAAAATATGCTGCTGCCGTTGCCTATCGTGCTGGCCTGCGGGCTTGTGTGCCTGATCATTGCCGCAACCAGTTCACTCTTTGGGCTCTCGAAGGTGACCATTAGCCCGCTGGGGGTACGCACCCGTTCGGATAAGCCGTCTTTGGGCAAACGCACCCTCATTCTGGGCGGTGTGCTCCTCGTGGTGGGGTTCATCGGGGCGATTGCGTCCCAGGTCATCATGAACCTCGCCGCCGATTCTATGGGGGCGAACGGGTTTGTGCTGGTACTGGTAATTGCCATCATGTTTGGGCTGCCGATCCTGCTTACAATGCTCGCCGTAGACCTGATCGGCGGGTTCGTGGTGGGTCTGTACGCCCGCATTCGGGTTCGCACCGCCCGCACCCCCGCAACCCTGCTGGCCTACCGCTCCATTTTGGAGTCGCCGCGCACCGCTTGGCGGCAGGTCTCCGGGGTGGCCATGACCACGTTCATTGCCGCGTTCATGGGGCCAATTCTGGGCATGGTCAATTCCGCATCGGGTGTGGATGAAGGCTCGGCGGAATCCTATCTTATTGGGGATATGCTTCAGGGCCTGGTGCTGGTGCTGTTCCTGTCCTACCTGCTGGTGGCGCTCTCGGCGCTGCTCAACCAGTCCGCCGCTATCTATGAGCGCGGATCGCTGTACTCCTCCCTGCGAATGATGGGCACCGAAGCTGCGGTTTTGAAACGTTCAAGGCGCATTGTGGTTTTCGGGCCGCTGCTGCTGGTGAGCTGCATGTCTGCGGCGGTGGCGTTGCCCCTATTCGTGCTGATGCTTGGTTCGGCGCTCACCGGGACGGGGCTGCTGTACACCGCAGCACTGGTATTTGGTTCGATTGCGGTGGGGCTGGGGCTGGTATTCGCAGCGTTGGCGGCAACCGGACCCGTCATGGAACAGATCAGCCGCAAACCGGTCTCGGCGGTGTAGCGGCTCCCCTGACAACGAGAAGCGGGTTTTCAATCAAAAACCCGCTTCTCGTGAAGTTAACAAATACCTCTACGCTGTAGGTAGTTGTAAGTAGTTTCTGCTCCGTACGGCCCGGATGCAGCACATCCTCCCCGTGGATCTCACAAGTTCCCACCCCTCCAGGCGGATGGCGTCCTCACGGGTTTTCTCATCCGGAACATCCTGCCCGCTCTGAATATTTGAGCGCCCCATCGACCTCCACAACGAGGCGCTCTTTTATGAGAGCCGCATCCGCCCGATAAACCCCTTGACCGCGCTCAACACTTCATGGACTCTGCCACAACGCAGACGCTCCCCCAGCCTCTTCAGAGGAAACCGCATTACATGAACCGTTATAGTGCGTTTACGGATACCCCTGCGTTGTTCCGCATTATTCCGCGAGAAGCGGGTTCTGGGCTAAAAACCCGCTTCTTGCGGTTAAGGAAAGAGGACGTTATACCGCCGAGACTGGTTTACGGCTCACCCGCTCCATGACGGGCCCGGTGGCTGCCAGCGACGCGAACACCAGACCCATACCCAGCACAATAGCAACCACAATCATGCCCAGTGACTGGAGCAGAAACCGTGGTTCCACACCCGACCGAGCAATGAGACCGAACAGTACCAACGCCAACAGCCCTGAGAGCGTACTCACTAACAGCAGCGGGCCGAAGACCACAATGCGCCTCGACCGTTTGAGTACTGCTGCTTCGGTGCCCATCATTCGTAGGGAGGAGTACAGCGATCCGCGTTCATAGATGGCGGCGGACTGGTTCAGCAGCGCCGAGAGCGCCACCAGCAGGTAGGAGAGGAACATGAGCAGGAACAGGCCCTGCCACATATCGTTCAGCAGTGTATCATCCTGCACGTTCCTCCTAGCCTGCGACGTGGATTCACGAAACAGCTGCCCCAGCACGGGGCCTATCAGGGCCGCAATGAACGTGGTCATGGCCACCCCGGAGACCTGCCGCCAGGCGGCGCGCGGCGATTCCAGAACCGCCCGCCATGCCAACAAAGCTGCGGGGGTGCGGGCGATACGCACCCGAATCGTCGCGTACAGCCACACGGTAAAACCGCCGAGCAGGTCCACCGCAATCATGCCCAGCACCAGCGGGAACACCACAATGAGGGTCAGAATCAGCAGCACAAACATCACAGACATGGCTGTCCCAAAAGTCCCATCGCCCACACTTGCGCGTAGGATCTTCAACACCAGCTGCGCCCCGATGAAGCCTAAGACCAAAACCGCCAGGCCAGCGATGAGGAACACAATACCCGCTTTCGGTGCATTAGCGCGGGTGCGGACCCCCAGCGGGCTAATAGTCACCTTTGAGAGGCCAAACAGCGAACTCAACGCCGCAATCACCAGGCACCCCACATAGCAGGCAAATACCAGATGCGCCGGCAGGATCATATTATGCGCCCCCAGCGGGGTGTCCAGAAAATGCAGCATCCCAAACGGAATAGTCAGCACCAGATAGAGCACAAAACCGATGAAGAACCCGACGGTCGCATAAATCAGCGCCTCAGCCACAGTGTAGAGCGTAATACGCCCCGTGGACGCGCCCAGCAGCCGCAGGGTCGCCAGGCGGTCATCGCGGCGGCGTGCGCTCAGCCGTGCTGCGGAGGCCCCGAGCGTGAACAGTGGGGTGAGCAGCAGGAACCCGCTGGCCCACGCGAGCAGAATATACGCCGACTGTAAGTAGTTGCTCGGGTGGCTCTGCGCCCCACGGCCGGGCAGGCTCGGGTCGCCCAGCCACAGGTGAAACGCTTGAATACCGCCCGCTACCAGCAGGGTCAACGCCGCGGATGCTGCAAAGGCGAGCACCGGCATGACTGCCTGCGTGGTGGGTAGGGTGCGGCGGGCGAGCATCGTGAAGGTCTGCATTAGTGTGTACCTTCCTGCCGGGGCTGGGCGGGGTGCTGGCTGTCGTGCACGATCTGCCCGTCAAGCAGGTGGATCGTGCGGGAACACTGCGCCGCAATATTCGGGTCGTGGGTGACAATCACCAGGGTTTTGCCCTGCTGCGGGATGAGGGCCAGCAGCAGGTTCATAACCTCCTGCGCGGTGGCAGTATCAAGCGCCCCGGTGGGCTCGTCGGCGAAGGTGATGGGCGCGCCGGTCACCTGGGAACGGGCGATAGCCACGCGCTGGGCTTGCCCGCCGGACAGCTCACCGATGCGCCGCTGCAGCATCGTCCCCAGACCCAGCTGGGACAGAAGGTGCGTCGCGGCCATGCTCGCCTGCTCACGCGGTGTCCCGGCGAGCATGGCGGCGAGCGCCACGTTTTCTTCGGTGGTGAGTTCGGGTACGAGCAGCCCTTGCTGGAAGATGAACCCGAAGCTGCCGGCCCGTAGGGCGGTGCGCTGTTTTTCGGTGAGGGAGCTCAGCTCAGTTGGGGCTCCAGCATGCGCGGTGTTGTGCGTGCCGGTGTTAATGTGCACGGTGCCAGCGTCTGCCTTAATAATGCCTGAGAGCACGTGCAGCAGGGTGGTTTTCCCGGAGCCGGAGGGCCCCATAATGGCCACGGATTCGCCGGGGTAGATGTCGAGGGATACCCCGCGCAGTACGGTGTTGGGGCCGTAGGATTTAATGAGGCCACGTGCAGAGATGACGGCCCCGGCCACTGGCGGCGGGTACGCACCGTACCCCTGCTGGGCGGGCGGCATGTCCGGGGTGGGTGCCCCGGTGTTTGGGGCAGGGTTGGCGTGGGCTGCCCCAGGATGCGGCTGCGGGTATGCTGCGGTGTGCTCTTCGGGGGCAGGCTGCGGGGGTGTGCCTGGGGCCGGGGCGTGTGTGGTTTCCGTGGGTTCAGGCGGGCCTGAACCGTTATGTGTGTCGGGCCCGTTAGGTGGTGTCTGGTCGCCGGTTAGGGGCGGCTCGTTCGGTGGGGCCGATGCGGCCTCCCGGTGGCTGGTGTCCCGGTGGGGTGGTTTTTTGTCAGTGGTGTTGTCGGTCTGTTCGTGGGGGTATTCGTTTGCCATGTTTTCTAGTATCACCCCGCTGCACCGAGGGGAGGGCATCCTGAAGCTGGCTATTTCCCGTGAATTTCCGCTTCCTCCTATTCTCACGGCATGCACTATACGTGGAATTCGAACGGGTTGAGAATATCGAGACCCATACCCTGAAAATCTGCAACGTTACGAGTCACCAGCATCAGGTGGTGTTCCCTGGCAGTGGCGCCGATCAGCGCATCGTATTCTGATTTCTTATGCAGCACGTGGAGTTCAGCGCAGGTGAGGGCAACCTCTAAAGAAACCGGCAGGATGCGCCCGGCAAACTCCGGCGCAAGCTCATGAGAGAACCATTGCTGCAGAATCTGAGCCTGAGCCGCATCTTTACGGGCATGCCGCAGGATTCCTGTACGAATCTTCATCATGCTAATCACGCTGATATACACGTCGTTCACGTCTACGTGTTCCACCCAATGGCGCACCGAAGGATGTATTCTGCCCGAGCGGTATTTACGCAGTTCGGAGATCACGTTTGCATCGGCAAGGTACACGGATTAGTTCTCCTCGCTGCCGAAAAAGTCGCCGTCTTCTGCGAAGTCTACCTCGCGGTGCGGGTTTGGGGTGCTCGGTTCGCGGTCAATCTCAAAATCAATCTCGCCCGCCTCTGCCGACATGGTGGAAAGCGCATCCGCCAAGGAACGCCGAGGCTGCGGTTGGGTCAGTCGTTGATAGTCTTCAATACTCAAAATAACGTTGGTCGGTGTGCCGCGTTTGGTAATAAAGACGGGTTCTTCTGCAGCCAGGCGCAGGGCGGCGCTGGCATTCTGGTTAAATTCGCGTGCTGATACTGTAGTCGTCATAGTTTTCTCTCCCCCAAAACACAATTGTAGTAATGTTACTATATCTCTCATTTCCGTGAGCAGATGATCTTGGCCCGAGAAGGTGAGAGAATCTCAGTTTCTCGGGCAATACCCGCTTTTGGCGGTTTAAAAATGTTTATACGCGCGGCAGCTCCAAGACATGAGAAGATGGGAGCATGTTTGAACACACCGTGCCCGATAATTGGTTCCCCCAATGCGCCGTTTTGATTGTGACGGGGTTCTTCTTGACTCCGAGACAGCCTGGAACCGCGTGCAGCGCGAGCTTTTTCAGCAGTGGGGCATCCCCTTCACCCCGACCTTGAGGAGCGGCTCACCGGGTTATCGGCGCACGATGTTGCCGCAGCCCTAGCCGAGTTCACCTACGCCGGTGATATGACAGACACCGCCGCGTACAGCGCACATGTGCAGGCCACCCTGGGGGAGCTGCTGGAGATTGAGGCTCAGGTGATCAGTGCCGGTGTTGAGCTTATCCCCGGCGCGCAGAGGTTCCTGGGGTACCTGAGTGAGCATATGCCGGTGGCGGTCGCTTCAAACTCCACGGCGCAGATTCTTGATGTTAAGATGCGCACATACGGGTACGCCCCGCTGGTGCGCACCTGGGTCAGCAGTGAGGATGTGCCCCACGGTAAGCCCGCCCCGGACATGTATATTGAGGCCGCGCGCCGCCTAGGCTGTGACCCAGCGGATGCGCTCACCGTAGAGGACTCTGCGGCTGGTGCGCAGGCAGCGCGAGACGCTGGCACAAAGGTGCTGATTTACGTACCGGATGGTGATACGGCCAGCGCACCCGCCGGGTACGGGTATTTTGAGTCGTTCACAGACCCGGCCCTGTGGGATGCGGCCCGCATCTGGGTTGCTGCACTTGAGGGGGCGCGTGCTGCGGAGGGTGCGCACAGCCCTGAAGATGAGCCTCCGCTGGTGGAGGCACACGCATGAGCGAGAACAACACCCCGGGCACCGGCACGAACCGCCCCGGCACCCCGCCGCCAGCGCGTAGGGAAAACAAAACGCAGAGCCGCTACGGGTTACGTTTCGATCAGATGGACCCGGAGGAGCTTGAATACTACCGCCCCTTCTGGGATGCCCCCGAGAACACTCGGGAGCACACCGTACCCGATGAGGTGTCTGCGGTACTGGCTGTCCGTGCCCGCCGCCGCCTTTTTAATATGATGGGGCTCATGATCTTGGCGGTGGGCCTGGCGATTGCGGGTGCCGGGCTGTTTGCGTCGGCCCTGCCCGCAACGTTTGCTGGCACGCTGCTGTCTTTAGCGGGTGTGGGGTGCTGGGTGGCGGTGCGCCGCCGCCTGTTCGCGGTGCTGCGCGCCCCCGGCGAGGAGGCGGTGCAGCAGGGGGAGCATTCCCGGTGGTGGCTGCTGCCGCATCTTATCACCGTGTTCGGGGTGGGGGCTGTGATTGCCAGTTTCACCGTTGTTCCGGTGCTGTACGCGAATACTGGTGAGGATCTGCGCCGCAACTACACGGTCATGTGGGCTGAGATTGGGATGACTGCGCTTATCTTTGCGGGGCTGGCCTACGGCATGCTGGCCCTTGCCGCCTACACTCAGAAGGATGAGGATGAGCGGGTGCTGCGCCCCACCGACTATGCTGAGCGTCAAGGCACTGAACCGCAGATTCCGCGGTACCGCCCGGGGATGCTTAACCCGCGCGATGACGATGACCGGTAGCGGCCCGCCATCGATCACATCCCAGCAAACGGGGCTTGTTGCAGGCAGATGTGAGGACTAAAACTGATGGCCCGTGAAACATGAGGTTTCACAGGCCATCAGTTTTTGTATTTACGGGCTAAAGCTTACCCTCCTGTCCGGGGAGGGGCCAGCGCCCAAGCGGCGTTTACCGGTGCAGCACCCGCTTCGCCAGGGTGTTGCCGATGAACTGCACCAGCTGCACCAGAATAATAATGACCGCAACAACCAGCCAGGTGATCTGGTCCTGGAACTTCTGGTAGCCGTCCACAATGGCGACCTTACCCAGGCCGCCACCGCCCACGTACCCGGCCATGGCGGACATATCGACCACGCCGATCACGATGAAGGTGTAGCCCAGGATCAGCGGCCCGAGCGCTTCGGGGATCATCACCGTGAACAGAATCCGCAGCCTGGAGGCACCCATTGCGCGGGCCGCCTCAACCACGCCCGGGTCGATGGAGACCATATTCTGCTCCACAATGCGCGCAATGGCGAAGGACGCGCCGAAACTCATGGCGAAAATCGCCGCGTTTAGGCCTAAACGGGTCTGTACTACCGCACTGGTGAGCGGACCCAAGGCGGCAATCAGAATAATGAACGGGATGGGCCGCACAATATTCACCAGCACGTTCAGCACTGCGTACACGAAACGGTTCTGGTAGATATTTCCTTCACGGGTGGTGTACAGCAGCGCACCCAGCAGCAGCCCCAGGAAACCGGCAATCACCATTGTGATTGCGACCATGTACAGGGTGTCGAAAATGGCGGGGACGAGGGTTTTGGGGATGAAAGTATCCCAGTTAACCGGCCTGGTGGAGGCCGCCAGCGGCGCAGTCGTCAGTAGTGCGTTCATTTAGCGCACCTCCTTCACGCGGGTCACAGTTTTCAGTTCGGCCACCACGGCGTCAATACTGGTGACCTCCCCCAGCAGTTCGAGGGTGAGCGTGCCGTAGGCTTTACCTTGCAGAGTCTCAATACCGCCCTGGACGATATTGAACCGTACCCGCCTCTCACTCAGGTATGAGAGCACCTTGCCGAGCTTCTGGTTGCCCTCAATAATTTCGACATTCACCAGGTAGCCCTTATGGTTTTTGCGCAGTTCGGCGGCGTCCTCACCGGTGGGAACCTGTTTGACGGTGGTGGCTACGAAAAGCTTGGCGACCTCAGTCTGCGGGCTTGAGAACACGTCGTAGACGGTCCCTTCTTCCACCACGCGGCCGTTCTCCATAACGGCAACCCTATTGGCGATGGAAGCCACCACATCCATCTCGTGGGTGATGACGACAACAGTGATCCCCAGCTCCTGGTTCACTTTTTTCAGCAGGGCAAGCACTTCCTGCGTGGTTTCGGGGTCAAGGGCGCTGGTCGCCTCGTCTGCCAGCAGCAGCGCCGGTTTCGTGGCCAGCGCCCGGGCAATACCTACACGCTGTTTCTGCCCACCCGACAGCTGACTGGGGTAGTAGTTGGCGCGTTCGGTAAGCCCGACAAATTCCAGCATCTCCGCGACACGTTTTTTCCGGGCGGCTTTATCCCACCCGGCGACCTTGAGGGGGAACTCAATGTTCTTGGCCACGGTACGGGAGTTCATGAGGTTGAACTGCTGAAAAATCATGCCGATATTGGTACGGACTTTTTGCAGCTCCAGGTCACGTTTACCGGAAATTTCGAAGCCGTCCACGGTGAGTGTGCCGCTGGTGGTGGTTTCCAAGCCATTAATGAGGCGCACTAGGGTTGACTTTCCCGCGCCAGAATAGCCGATAATGGCGAATATTTCGCCACGGTTAACGGTGAGGGAAACGTCATCGACTGCGGTAACGGCTTTTTTGCCTTTACCGAAAACTTTGGAGACGTGTTCGATAGTGACCATGGGTGTCAGTGCATCCCTGGGGTCTATCTGTTCGCTCAATGTACGCTCTCTTTGCTGTGATAGTGGCTGGTTCGGTCGGATGCGCCTGCCTCGGGGTGTGCCGGGGCGCATCCACCCGTCTACGGCAAAATGCGGTAAGCCGGGCACCCTGCGGGGTCGTTCCGGTTTACCGCTTCCGCCGTATGCTATCTTACTGCATTACACCTATTTCTTCAGCGCCGCCTCTTCGTTTTCGAGCGCTTTTTTCAGCTCATCCTGGGAGAGATTCACCTCAACTGCGGTGTTCTTGGAGTCTTCCTTCACGGCGTCCTGCACGGTCTTGCTGTGGAAGATTTCAACGACTTTCTTGTAGGTTTCGTCGTTGACCTTATCTTTCTGCGCCACGAACAGGTTCACGTACCGGCGGGCGTCGGGGTTGTTCGGGTCGTCCTGGGCGAGCGCATCGGAGGGGTTCAGGCCCGCATCCGCAAGGAAGGTGTTATTAATGACGGCGGCATCCACGGAGTCCAGGGAGACCACGGTCTGTGCCGCATCTACCGGGGTGACTTTCACCTTGGATTTGCCGGTGTCAATATCATTGTGGGTGGGGGTGTGCACCTCTGATTTGAAGGTGACCAGGTTCTGGGCCTTGAGCAGCAGCAGGGCACGGGCCTCGTTCACGCTGTCGTTCGGGATGGCGATGGTGCCGCCCTGAGGAATCTCATCTACCTTCTTGTGCTTCTTAGAGAAGATAGCCATGGGGTAAATATTGGTAGAACCCACGATCTGCAGGTCTTTGCCGGAGCTGACGTTATAGTTTGCCAGGTAGGCGATGTGCTGGAAGCGGTTCATGTCGTTATCGCCCGCGTCAACAGCCGGGTTGGGCTGGGCGTAGTCGGTGAACTCACTGTACTCAATGGTGATGCCCTGTTTGGCTGCTTCGTCTTTGAGCACCTGGTTCGCGGTTTCGTTACCAACCACGCCGATGGTGATCTTCTTGCTATCACCGTTACCGTTCGAGGAAGAACCGCAGGCGGCGAGGCTGAAGACAAGAGGTACAACTGCCAGTGCAGCAACAAATTTTTCACGGCTATGAAACTTTCTGTTGTTTGGGTTTACGATGCGCCACCACGTGCACGGTTAAATTCCTGTGCGGGTGGTTCCCGGGGTTCCGGGAGGGGTGTTTACCCATTAGAGCATGCCCGGCTTACGCTTGGGTAGTCGAGGCATCACATGGCGAAACACAGGGTCACCCTCGCAATATTTCGTAACATTTCGGCGATACCGCACCCGGGCTTTTAGTACCCGCTCATTAACGGCTAAATCGCCGGAAAACCGGCGATTTAGCTATTACTGGGCGTGTCTCAGCACCCTGCGGCTCTAGTGGCTGAATTCTTCGCTGTTCAGCAGTTGCTCGCGTACCTTGCGGCGCAGAATCTTGCCGAGCATCGACCGGGGCAGGTCGTCCACCGCCACAATCTTGCGCGGCACCTTATAGCGGGTCACGCGCGCATAGCAGTGCTCGCGCAGCGCATGTTCATCAACCGCGTGTCCTTCGGCGGGAATCACGGCGGCGACCACCATCTCTCCCCCGCTGGCCTGCGGGATGCCCACGACCGCCGCATCCGCCACGGAATCATGCTGTTTCAGGGCGGTTTCCACTTCGGTGGGCGAGACGTTGAACCCGCCGGTAATGATGACTTCCTTAATACGGTCCACGATTTGAATGAAGTAGTCTTCGTCCAGGCGCACAATATCGCCGGTGCGCAGCCAGCCGTCAGCCGTAATGGTTTTCTGCGTGTCTTCCTCGCGTTTCCAGTACCCGGCGAAACATTGCGGACCGTAAACCCACAGCTCGCCCTCTTCGCCGAGCGGCACATCCTGAAGGGTTTCGGGGTCTACCACGCGAATATCGGTCGAGGGGAAGGGGATACCGATTGACCCGGCACGGCGCGTATCGTTGAGCGGATTGCATGAGACGAGCGGCGCGCACTCGGTCAGCCCGTACCCCTCAACCATGTACCCGCCGGATGCCTCCTCCCACTCTGCCACCAGCTCGGGCGGCAGGTTCATGGCACCCGAAACCGCATAGCGAACTCCCTGCAGCGAGATGCCCTGCTCTTTGGCGACATCCATCAGGCGGCGGTAGACCGGCGGTACTGCGGGCAGAATCGTGGGGCGGGTCTTCTTCATCGCCTTAATAATCAGACCCATATCGACGGTTGGGAAGAGCACCAGCCGGGCGCGGCACAGCGCCGCAATCGTTACGCCCAAGGTCATGCCGTAGGCGTGGAAGAGAGGCAGCACCGAGTAGATGCATTCGTCGTCGCTGGGTTTAATCCAGGCTTCGCCCATGCGCCCGTTCGATTCGAGGTTGCGGTGGGTGAGCATCACGCCCTTGGGCAGTCCGGTGGTGCCGGAGGTGTACTGCAGAAGCGCTACGTCGTGGGCGGTGGGCCGTTTAAAGTCGGGGTCGATCGGCGGGCTCTTGAGCAGCTGCGCCCAGCTGGTGGTTCCGGGGGCGGCTCCTTCGAGTTTTTCGCGGGACTCGCGTGCCTTTTTGATCGGCAGTTTGAGCGCTGCACGGGTGAGGGCAGGCATCGCTTTAATAAGGTTCACGGCGTAAATATGCGCCGGTCTGATGTCTGCGGGCAGGCCCGTAATATGCCCGGAAATCTTATCCCACACGATGGCGGCCTTCGCGCCGTGATCCTCAAACATGTGCCGCAGCTCGGCGCCGGTGTAAAGGGGGTTGTGTTCCACAACAATCGCACCCAGACGCAGAATCGCGTAGAAGGCAACAATATGCTGCGGACAGTTAGGCAGAATCAGGGCGACCCGATCCCCCGCCTGCACCCCGGCCAGGCGCAACCCTTCAGCGGCACGGTCAATCTGACTGCCAAGTTCGGCGTAGGTGGTGGTGGCCCCGAAGAATTCGAGGGCGACCTTATGGGGAACCTCGCGGACAGCATCATCAATCAGGTGGCTCAGCGAGGTCTCAGACAGGTGAACATCGGCGGCGACGCCGGGTGAATAATTTTTGAGCCAGGGGCGATGCGCCAGCGGGTTCTGCCCGGGCACATCCGGGGTGGCTATAGGGTTGTGTGCGTCAGTCATGTTCTGTATTGTGCCCTCTGCCGCCGCCCGGCTCAAGCCGCAAGGCCGCAATGGCAGATCATTGCCAGCAGGTTCACCGGATTCACCCAGACTCGCCCAAGCCGCAGAGGGTGGGCGTGCAGTGTATCTTCTGGGATACTTAACGGCATGAGTCAGAATTACTCAGATGAGGATTTTAAGAAGCTGCTGCGTGAAATCTCTAAACGTTTCGCCATTGCCGGGCTGGTGGTTATCGCCCTAGGCGCCGCCATTATCGGCTTCATGTACCTATTCTATGGGGGTATACATCAATGAGCCGCCACCAGCAACCGGCCGAGCACGGCCCCGTTTTTAAGCGCATGATCGCCGGCGCCCCCTACAAGCCTGACGCCGAATGCCACGCCCTTTCTGACACCATCTATGAGGCGACCAAACTCTTCGAACAGTACTATGCGCGCAGTGAGCACGCCCAGGCGATGCACGTGCTCCGTGAGCACCTTGGCGCGTTCGGCGCCGGGTCGTTTATGCGTCCTTCCGTGGCGTTCGACTACGGGGTGAACACGTTCATTGGCGAGGGATGCTTCTTCAATTTCAACACCGTGATTCTAGATGTGGCCCCCGTACATTTCGGCGACGGCGTGCTGGTTGGTTCAAACACCCAGTTCCTCACCCCACCCACCCGGTGAACCCTCAAGACCGCAAAAACCTGTGGGAGGGCGGGCTGCCGATTACCGTGGGCGATAACGTGTGGATCGGCGGCGGCGCAATCATACTCGGTGGGGTGAGTATCGGTGAGAACGCCGTCATTGGGGCGGGGTCGGTAGTCACGAAAGATGTGCCCGCCAATGCGGTGGTCGTGGGCAACCCGGCGCGCGTGGTGCGCACCGTTGGCCCCGATGAGCACCCGGCGCATCCGCACCAGTACAGTGCACAAAGTATCGCTGAGGCGCAGGCGTTCTACGACTCCCTAACAGCCAGCATCGACTAGGCACCCACCAAACACACCAACCGCATCCCATCAGCAACCGACAGGAAACCAGGTTACGTGACCCCTAACGACCCGCACTCTCCCACGGGCGCACGGCCCGGCGCCAAGGCCCGGCGCGCAGCTGAACCGTATCAGCAGGGACGCGATCACGGTAACACTCAGGGCCTTGCATATGTTCATGAGCCCACCGTGGCGTTCGGTGACGATTTCGAGGCGCCCCAGCAGGCCCGCGCACCGCAGTATGACGATGATGAGCCCACACTCTCCCTTGGCGGCCGGTTCCCTAACGGGCATGAACCCGCACCTGAACAGTTCGGCTCTTCCGCGCAGAACGCGGCGGGGCCGGGAGTGGATGCTACCAGCGGCGACGAGGAGCTGGCCTGGCTTAATACCCCCACCACGGGCGCCCTCCACCCGGATGCTGCGCCCGCACCAGACCCGCACAACGCAAACCGCAGTGCTCCCCACGGCGGGCCCCCGGAACCTTTAGAGGCGTGGGAACAGCCACCGGAAGGCGTGGTTGCCATGGCTCCGCTAGAGGCGCAGCGGGAACACTTCGGGCGTTTGCAGGTGTTTCCGGGGCTCATGGGGTGGATGGTCGCACTCTCGGCTCTCAGCTTTTTCACCTGGCTGGCGGAAACCATTATGGTTCTCCCCACGGGTACGCTCACGCACCCCATAGCCGAAACCCTGCAACATTTTTCCGAGGGTGAGGCGGATGCGCTCACCTTTTTAATCACGGTGGGGGTGATCTACCTGTTGGCGTACCTCGCGGGAGGGTACACCGCCGGACGAATGGCACGGTTTGCGGGCGCTAAACAGGGTGTGTCGGTGTGCCTGTGGCAGATCCTCGGGTGCGCGACCGCCACGATTTTCACCTATGTCATGCCTCACGCGTTCTCCCCCGGCAGCTATTCGCCGCTGGCGGCCCAGCAGTTCTTTGGGGCGGGCACCATCAGCAACGGTATCCTGGCGCTTCTTAGCGTCATTGGGGTGTCGTTTCTGGGCGCTGTCCTGGGTGGGATGTGCGGCCGTATCTACCACCGCCGCGTGGAGAAATACCCCAAATAACGCCTCTCACAAGCGTATATGCTGAACTTAGAATAGAACTGGGGTTCGTAGCCGTATCGGTTACGAACCCCAGTTTTCGCACCCTATACGGGTGCGGGCGCCTGCGGCTAAATATCCAGCAGCATGGCCGGTTCCTCAAGGATGGCGGCAACATCCGCCATGAAACGCGCCGAGAGGTCACCGTCCACCACGCGGTGATCGAAAGAACCGCCCAGCGTGGTGACCCAACGCGGGATCACCTCACCATCAACCACCCACGGCTTCTGTTTGATCGTGCCGAAAGCAATAATCGCCACCTCACCGGGGTTAATAATCGGGGTGCCCGTGTCAATGCCGAGCGAGCCGATGTTCGTAATCGTCAGGGTCCCGTTCGCCATCTCGGCGGGCTGAGTCTTCCCTTCCCGCGCACGGGCGGTCAGGTTATTCAGGGCGATCGCCAGCTCACGCAGGGACAGCTCCTGCGCATCCTTAATGTTCGGCACCATCAGCCCGCGCGGGGTAGCCGCCGCAATACCAAGGTTCATGAAGTGCTTAATCTGGATCTCACTGTCCGTCCAGGTGGCGTTCACCTGCGGGTTCCGCTCGGCAGCCCAAATCACGGCGGCGGCAAGCACCAGCAGCGGGGTCACCTTAATCCCTTCAAAATGGCGGGACTTCTTCAGCCGCTTCACAAATTCCATGGTGCGGGAGGCGTCCACATCCACGAAAATCGAAACGTGCGGGGCGCTAAACGCCGAAGACACCATAGCCTTCGCAGTGGCCTTACGCACCCCCCGTACGGGGATGCGTTCAAGACGGTCACCGGGTACGCTCGGGGGCTGCCAGAACCGGCCGCCGGTTTCTTGCACATCGTTCAGGTGCGCCACATAGTCCAGCAGGTCCTGTTTCGTCACCTGCCCCCGCGAACCGGTCGCGGTCACATTCGCCAGGTCCACTCCCATTTCCTTAGCGGCCAGGCGCACCGGCGGGGCGGCAAGAGCAGGCCGATGCGGCACGGGGGCGGCAGCATCCTGCTCAAGTGCTGGGGCCTCGGCACCCTGTAGGCGCTGCCGCACAGTGTTCAGGGACGAGTTCAGCGGCGTGTTCTCCACGAATTTACTGGCCCGCTCCGCCCATCCGCTGAGCCCACCCAGCAGCCCGGCACGCGGCTCGGCGGAGGCGGGTGTGTGCCCCACCGGGGCGGGCTGCTGCGGGGCGGGGGTCGCCGGCTGCGGTTGGGCGGCAGATGCGGGGCGTTTACGGGCACGGCGCTTAACCGAGTCTGCCTTGGGGCCCGAACCAACGAGCGCCTGGTTACCGGTTTCCGCCTCGGGTGTTTCGGCAGCACCGGTATTAGCGCCGGGTGTGGTGGGGCGGAGGAGCCAGCGCTTTCGCTGCTGCCCGCCACGGCGATAATGGGGGTGCCCACCTCCACCGTGTCACCTTCAGCAGCGAGCAGCTGCTCCACGCTGCCTTCATACGGTGAGGGGAGCTCAACCACAGACTTGGCGGTCTCAATCTCTACCAGCACGTCGTTAATGTGCACGGTGTCGCCGGGGGCAACTTTCCAGGCGAGAATTTCGGCTTCGGTGAGTCCTTCACCCACATCGGGTAGATTAAAAATCTGGGACATTAAACGCCTTTCACTAGTGCATATAGCCCGTAAAGAATACGCTGAGGGGTGGGTCTAGTACTCAAAGGAGCGGTCTACCGCCTCCAGGATACGGTCAATATCGGGCACGTATTCGTCCTCCGTGCGCGGTACCGGGTACGGCATATAGTAGCCGCCCACGCGCAGCACCGGTGCCTGCAGACTGTAGAAGCAGCGCTCGGTGATCGCGGCAGCAAGTTCGCCGCCCATACCCCCGAAGGTCGGCGCTTCGTGGGCAACGATCAGGCGTCCGGTCTTCACCACGGATGCGGCGACGGTGGGCACATCCATCGGGGAGATCGACCGCAGGTCAATGACTTCGATTGAGCGTCCATCTTCGACGGCAGCCTCTGCGGCGGCGAGCGCTACCGGCACCAGCGGACCGTATGCCACGATGGTCGCGTCTGTGCCTTCTCGCACCACCTGCGCCTGGAACGGATCAAAATCGGTGTCCGCAAAATTCACCTCACCCTTGAGCCAGTAGCGGCGTTTGGGCTCGAAAATAATTACCGGGTCGTCGCATTCAATAGATTTGCGGGTCATCCAATAGGCGTCATGCGGTGAGGACGGTGTTACGATGCGCAGCCCGGCGGTGTGCGCGAACAGCGCCTCGGGCGATTCCGAGTGATGCTCGACCGCCCCGATCACGCCGCCATAGGGAATACGGATCGTAACCGGAACAATATATTTTTTGTCGCTGCGGTTGTGGATTTTGGCGAGCTGGGTGGTGATCTGGTTGTAGGCGGGGAAGACGAACCCGTCGAACTGAATCTCGGCTACGGGCCGATAGCCGCGCATCGCCATGCCGATGGAGGTGCCCACAATACCGGCCTCTCCGAGGGGAGAGTCCATTACGCGTTTCTGCCCGTGCTTCGCCAGTAACCCTTCGGTTACGCGGTATACGCCGCCGAGTTTGCCGATATCTTCACCGATCAGCACGACTTTGCGGTTATCTGCCATCGCATCGTCGAGGCCGCGAGTGATCGCTTTCGCCAGGGTCAAGCGCTCAACCTGTGCATTCTGCTCGCTCATTCTTAGTCCTCCTCGAAACCTGCGACGTAGTTGCGGTAGAACTCGCGTTCTTCTTCTACCTGAAGGTGTTCTTCGGCGTAGGCGCGGTCGAAGAATCGGTCGAATTCATAGGGTTCGGAGGCAATCGCCGCCTCGCGCACCCCGTTAGCAAGTTCTTGTGCTTCTTCGGCGAGTTTTTCGAAGAAGGAGTCATCTGTGTGCCCGTTCTCGCGCAGGTATTTTTCCAGGCGAATCAGCGGGTCTGCGTTCAGACGCTGCTGGAGTTCTTCGTCGTCACGGTATTTGGTGGGGTCGTCGGCGGTGGTATGCGGGCCCAGGCGGTATGTTTCCGCCTCGATCAGTACGGGGCCTTCGCCGCGGCGGATTTTATCGAGTGCGTAGCGGGTGACGGCGAGGGTGCCGAGCACATCGTTGCCGTCAACGCGCAGCCCTTCAAAGCCGTAGCCTTGGGCGCGGGTTGAGATGGGCACACGCGACTGCACGTCGAAGGGTACCGAAATAGCCCAGCGGTTGTTTTGCACGAAGAACAGTACGGGGGCATCGTAGGATGCGGCAAAGACCATGGCCTCGTGGGCTTCGCCTTCGGTGGAGGAACCGTCGCCGAAGTAGACGCCGACGGCGGGTTTCACGGTGTCGTTATCGGGTTGGTGGCCTGCCCTTGGCCTGTCTGCAGCTGCCCGGTTTCCGCCGCAATGTCGGCATCAAAGTTCAGGCCCATAGCGTAGCCGACCGCGTGCGGCACCTGTGCGGCAAGCACTTTGGTGTAAACATGGAAGTTATGTTTTTTAGGGTCCCACCCGTGGGTGTGGGAGCCGCGGAAAACCGTGATGAGTTCGCGGAAATCTACGCCGCGGGCGAAGGCGACCGCGTGTTCACGGTAGGAGGGAAAAATATAGTCGTTGGGGGCGAATGCCAGTGCGGAGCCGACCTGCGCCGCTTCTTGCCCGCGACTGGGCGCCCACAGAGCCATTTGCCCTTGCCGCTGAAGTGCCGTTCCTTCGTCGTCAATGCGGCGGGTAATGTACATCAGGCGGTAGGCTTCGCGAAGCTGTTCTGCGTCTACATCGTGCACATAAGAACTGAAGGTGGGGTTCTCGTGTACCTTGCCGTTCTCATCCATCAGCTGGATGCGTTCGGGTACTCCCGGATATTTTTCGTTCTCGTGCATCAATCCTCCACGCAGATACGAGCTGCCCTTCACGCCGGGCGCACGCAGAGAGTTTCGGCGCGCGGGGCGGAAGGCTTGGGCATATTTCCTCTTATTTTACTCCTCTTCACAGGAAACATCAGCGCGATGTAGCGTTTCTTAAGGTTATTCTTCCAGCATAAATGAGGCTCAGTCAGCGTGATTTTGGTTTTTCCAAGCAGCACCGCATAGGTTGAGAAATGGTGCTGCGTCGGCACGGTGAAGAGAGTGATTCACGAGCACTGTCGCCAAGGCCCCTGAGCTGAGGTTTTCCCACCCTCTTGGTGCATAGGCGCAGCGTTGCAGGGTCTAGACTCTGTGGGGAAACTGTTCACAGATGCTGATAAAACGGTCATTTGCCTCATCTTCGCCGATGCTCACCCGCACCCCTTCCCCATCGAAAGCACGCACCGAGAGGGCGTGGGAGGCGGCAAGCTTATTGAAAGCCTCGGTGTGCTCCCCCAAGGGCAGCCACACAAAGTTGGCGTAGGTTTGCGGGATGTTGTACCCCAGCTCGTGCAGTCGGGCAACCACACGTTCACGTTCAGCAACGATATGCCGCACCCCATCCATTACCGCCTCTTCATGTTCAATAGAGGCCACGGCTGCGGCTTCGGCGAGCGCGGTCACGGCGAACGGGGTGGCCGCAACCCGCAGGTACTGGGTCAGCTGCGGGTGGGAGACGGAGTAACCCACGCGCAGCCCGGCGAGCCCCTGTGCTTTGGAGAAGGTGCGCAGCACGATCACGTTCGGGTGGTCGTTGAGCAGGTTCAACCCGTTCACGGGGGCGTTTTGCCCGGCGGGCACGGTGGATGCGGTGCAGAATTCGTAGTATGCCTCATCAATGACGACCACCACGTTCTCGGGGATTTTGGTGAGAAATTCGCGCATCTGCGCCTCGGTGACGGCTGGCCCGGTGGGGTTATTCGGGGTGCACACCAGGATCACACGGGTTCTGTTGGTAACAGCCTGCGCCATGGCGTTCAAATCGTGCGCCCCATTGGGCAGGTTGGGGATTTGCACGCTTTTGGCGCCCAGCAGCCCCACCAGAATGGGGTAGGCTTCGAAGGACCGCCAGGCGTAGATCACTTCGTCTTGGGTGCCGTCGAGGCTGGCCCCGGCGAAGGCTTTGAGGATTTGGTTGAGTGCCCCCAGGCTTCCCGCGCCGGTCACAATATTGTGGGCGTCTACCCCCAGGCGGTGGGCGAGGGCGGTACGCAGCTTGGTGGAGAGCGGATCCGGGTAGCGGTGGGTGGCGTCGAATTCGGCGAGAATGCGCGCCACCTCAGGTATGGGCCCGTGAGGGTTTCATTGGAGGAGAGCTTATACTGTTTCAGCCCTCTACGGGCGTGGGAGGTTTACCGGCAGCATATTTGGGCAGAGACGAGAAGACGTGGCGCGGCTGGATAGCGGGTGTTTCGGGGGTGTTGCTGTGTTCGCTCATAGTCTCAGTATAGTGCCACACATCACGGCTGTGGTGTGGGGCTGCCCGCCGGGGCGCTCACAGTACTGGTTCTGTTCGCGCCCCGACGGGATGCCCGTTTTAGGCTGCCGCCCCTGCCAGTTCGGGGGCTGCCGCATTTTGGAGGAAGATAGGCCCGCCGTTGTCGGTGTTCGGGTTGTACGGCAGGTTGGCTACTTCCCCGCTGTCGGTGGCGGGGTCATAGGGCATGTAGGCGGGTCCTTGGGTCGGTTCTTCCCACTTGGCTGTCTCTAGGTCGCCAGCCATCATGTCGTCGGCACTGCCGCCAAAGGCTGCGGAT
Organism: Rothia aeria; assembly: GCA_002355935.1. Classification (GTDB taxonomy): domain Bacteria; phylum Actinomycetota; class Actinomycetes; order Actinomycetales; family Micrococcaceae; genus Rothia; species Rothia aeria. The sequence goes on from AP017895.1 coordinate 169,296, forward strand.
GCGATCTGCTCAGCGACGGATACCTGCGGGGGCGTGTACCCGTTGTTGGGCTCCACCCGGGTGGGCATCTGCAGCGGCTCTTGCACCGAGGTATCGGCCGGGTTATACGGCATGTTGGAGGCTCCCACGTTATCGGTGGCGGGGTTATAGGGCATGGGCGTGTATTCCGGTTCCGCCGTGGGCGGGGTGAACTCTCCGGCTGGCGCCCCGGTGACGGCCTCACCGGCGGGTTGGGCAACCGGTTGCGCTGCAGGGGGCACGGTGGTGGCGGGCGCCTCAACTTGCGGGGCGTATACCCGCCCTGCGGAGCTGCCGCCACCGGTTCAGGGGTCTGCACTGGCTGCGGAGCCGGGGCTGGTTCGGGTGCCTGCACCGGTTGGGGAACTGGAGTTGGTTCGGGTGCCTGCACCGGTTCGGGAGTCGGCGGGTCCGGGAGCTTAGTATCAGGCTTGTACGGCATAGTGGCGGCACCCACGTTATCGGTGGCGGGGTCATACGGCATAACATGCGGCTCGGCAGGGGCAGTGTCCGGGTTGTAGGGCATAACGTGCGGCCCGTCCGAAGCGTCAGCACTATCAAGCTGGTCCATGAAGCTCTCCGCCCCCGCCGAATTAGCGTCCTCTGAGGAGGCGATCCCAAGGTTCTCCGCCAGCTGGCGGCCTACCCCTCAACCATTTGAGTCGGGCTCACACCAGACCCAACGACCCCTGAGGATTCTACGATATCTGACCATGACAAGCTGCCCTGCGGGGCGGAAGGCGTAGCCCTTTGGGAACTTTCCGCGAAGCTCTGTGACGGCTGCGGTGGCCTCAAAGTTATCGCATCCTGGTATCGCTCTACAAGGCTGTCGCTCCTCATATTCGGTGTGGAGGCAGAAGACTCCCCAGCTTCCTGGTCACGATACCGAGGGTCTAGAATATCTGGAAGCCTCTCTCCCCTGGCATAATCTGCGCCCGCTTGGTGAATATGAGCATTGGCGCCCTCGGCCTTAGATGTGATAATAGCTTCTTCATATCGCCCAATTTGCATCGCACTGTTTGCCAGGTCTGATGTGCCATCGGGCATTGTCGAGGCAGAGTACACGCCGATCTGCTGCGCTTCGTAGTCCCCGTTGCTGAAGAAATCTTTAAGCTGTTTAAGGTCTTTGTGCCCTTTCGGGTTGTCGTTCAGCGCCTTCTCGTATTCCACGGCGGCATGCCCATCCATACCCGAGTTAGAGGTGTTAATGACGGTGTCACGCTCATCCGGTGTCCACCCTTTTCCCTTCTTCCGGGGCCCCAAGGAATCTGGTACAGGCTCTTTACCTTCCACGTATGCGACGCTGAAGTCGCGTCGTTTTGCTGGCAGGCCGCTCAGTGGCGACCCCTCCGTATAAACACCTTTAACATTGTATTTTTTGGCGAATTCTGTGCTGTTGGCGGTGTTGTAGGCGATCATACCGCCTTGGCTGTGGCCCATGAGGAAAACCTCGGAGCCGGGCTCGGCACCTGCGTCTTTCAGGGCTTGGTCTATCATTTTCTGTTGGGGGTCAGTTCCCCGTCTTTACCTCCGCTTTCGCGAATCGCGTTATCCCACGAGTGGGGGTCGCCATTGCGGTTATTGGAGTCGGTTCCGGGTATGACAACCACATACCGTTTCTGCCCCGTATTTTTATCTCGGTAGGGGATAACAGTGATGGCTCCCCGGTCGGCGTATTGTTTGCCCTGGTGTGTTTTGTCCACTTCGTCGGCTTCACTGCCCGTCTTGTTAATATATATGGAGGCATCGTGAGCAGACGTTGGCGTTTTTTATTGTTATCAGGTTTAGGGGCGTCAGCGGAGTTAGGGTCAATAGTTTTAACACGTTCAAAGGAGAAAAGCTCTTTGCCATAGAATACCCGTGCGCCAAACTTTACTGCTTCCGCACCATCACGGAGCATGATTCCTGCTTTGGCCATTTCGTCTGCTGCCCAATAGCCTCCGTACGCCCCAAGTACTTTCCTAGCCATATTTGCATATGTGCCTGAGTACGTGGCAAGTTTCGCGGAGGTTCCTGCGGCACGGGCTGCGGCGGAGCGGCCATGTGCACTCATTGCCAGGTGCGCAAGGATACCGGTCCCTGCGGCCCCAACCGGCATCACCATTGCCCCGCAGTCGTAACCAATATGCACAAGCCCTTCGGCGATGCGCGGCAGCTCTTCAAGTTCAACGTCTATGGTGCGGTTACCCATGATTTTCTCCTACGTGTTTCGTGTTTTTAGTGCGGCATGAGCGAGCCGAGGCCCTGTAGCATTTTGCTGCCGTTATCCGCGAGGGCGTTAAGCGTATCCTGGGCGCCACCGATACCCGATTTTTTAATAATGTCGCCTATCTTATCGGCTGCATCTGCCGCCCCGTGGGCGAGTGAATGCAGTATGGAGTCCACCTGGTTTGCCGCGTTGTTAATGGCCGCGCTCTGTGCCTCGAGGTTCTGCGCGATTTCCTCACCAGCTTGCAGTGCTTCTTGGGCGGCTGTGCGCAGTTCGTCGCGGGAATGTTCGGCGTCTTTCCGGCGGTTTTCCAGCTGTTCTCGGTATTTCTGCCCGGATTCTGATTTCCAGGATTCGTTGCGCATACTGTTGGTGCGGTTGCAGAGTTCGTCGAGAGTTCCGGCGTGTTTCATGAGCTCGTCATGGTATTCCTTCCCTTTCTGCCGGATTAGTTGCGCACCAGCGCTGAGCCCTGCGGCAATATCTTTGGCGGCTTTGGCGCCGAATCCCATGTCGCCTGCGGCCCGCAGAATGTCGGTGGGGTTTGGTGGTGCGGGCGCTGGTGACGGGGCGGGGGCAGGGGCTACTGTTGGTGGTGCCACGGTACTCTCCTTAGTGCTACGCTCAAATCTTTAAAAACACCATATGATACCTTTTGATATATTTTGCGAAATTTAGAGTTTCCTGTGGATAAGTAGATGGCAGGGTCACCACAATAAGTTTTCCACAGGATTTTCCGACTTACCGGGCTTCTTATACACACCTAATATGAACAAATATTACGAAAATGCACTTTTATGGCCGTTTTGACTTCTACCAATACCAGTTCCGGAAGGTACCCCACCCACCGCTCTACGCGTTATCTTGCTAACTATTTGGCGAAGCACCGAAAGATTCTGCCCGCCCAAACACACTGCATCCCAGCACCGCGTGTCAAAATAGAAGCATGTCTCACCTTGAAAACACACTGCCCTCCGGGCGTACCGACCTTTCCGCCGGTACCCTTGCACTTGGCCCTCTCGATGGGCGTTACGCCCCTGTGACCGCGCCTTTAACGAACTACCTCTCCGAAGCCGCGCTGAACCGCGACCGCATCCATGTGGAGATCGAATGGTTCATATACCTGTGCGAGCACGCCGTTCTTCCCGGGCTCACGCCGCTCACCGATGAGCAGAAGTCCGGCTTGCGCGCTATCGTGACCGAGTTCAACACCGATTCCGTCACCGAACTCGCCGAGATTGAGGCGGTCACTGTTCACGATGTGAAGGCCGTCGAGTACTATATCGGCCGCCGCCTCGAAGCGCTGGGGCTGGGGCATCTGGTGCCGCTCGTGCATTTTGGGTGCACCTCCGAAGATATTAATAACCTCTCCTATGCCCTGGGTATTAAGGACGCGGTCGAGAACGTATGGCTTCCCGCCGCCCGCGATCTGGTGCAGGTTTTGCTGGATCTCGCAGAAACCGGCAGGGATGTTCCGATGCTCTCTCGCACGCACGGCCAGCCCGCAACCCCCACCACGCTGGGCAAGGAAATGGCTGTGCTGGCGTACCGTTTGAAACGCCAGATTTCCCATGTTGCCGCTACCGAGTTCCTGGGCAAGATTAACGGCGCGACGGGCACCTATGCGGCGCATTACGCCTCGGTTCCGGGGGCTGACTGGCAGGCTATTTCGCGGGGTTTCGTGGAGCATCTGGGGCTTAGCTGGAACCCGCTGACCACACAGATCGAATCGCATGACTGGCAGGCGGAGCTGTACTCTGATGTGGCGCATTTCAACCGTGTGCTGCATAATCTGTGCACCGATGTGTGGAGCTATATTTCGATTGGTTTCTTCCGCCAGATTCCGGTGGCTGGCGCGACGGGCTCGTCGACAATGCCGCATAAGGTGAACCCGATCCGCTTCGAGAATGCGGAGGCTAATCTTGAGCTCTCCAATGCGATCTTCGATTCGCTGGCGTCCACGCTGGTGACTTCGCGTTGGCAGCGTGATTTGACCGATTCTTCGGCGCAGCGCAATATTGGCGTGGCGTTTGGGCATTCGGTGCTGGCGATTTCTAATGTGATTAAGGGTCTGCAGCGCCTCGATATTGCCGCCGACGTTATTGCCGCCGACCTGGAGTCCAATTGGGAGGTTCTGGCGGAGGCCATTCAGATGGTTATGCGCGCGGAGGCGATCGCGGGCACCCCCGGCATGGAGAACCCCTATGAGCGTCTGAAGGAGCTTACGCGCGGTCATCGGGTGGATGCGGTGCGCCTCAAAGAATTTGTGGGCACCCTGGGTCTGTCTACCGAGGCGCAGGAGCGGCTGTCAAACTTGACCCCGCATACGTACAACGGCATCGCCGCGCAGCTGGTGGATCACGCGAAAGATGCGCAGGGCTAATTCGGCTCCTTTCCCCCGCTCTCTACGTTCTAAAAAGGCTCTTTATTCCAATAAAGCGGTTTTTCCAATGCTTTATGTGAATAAAGAGCCTTTTTACGGTTCCGGCAGGGTCTACAGAACACCCATTTATTCGCCAGTTTTCCATCTCAACACAAAAAGTTGTTAGATTAAGGATGCTCTAATCTAACAACTTTTCGCACTTTGACGGAAAACTGTTAGATTAGCACCCCGCTAATCTAACACTCTCCCGTATATATCTCATGAAAACCGCGGCAAAACGGGCACTCTTACCCGCGAAATACCGGCGGGCAGAGGTAAGAAGCTAGTTTCTTCTAGTCCCCCATCGTCTTGCGATGCTGCGCGCCGGGGTTTTGCAGCCCGTGCGAGTGCACATCGTGGTTTTTGGTGTCGGCCTTGTTGCGTTTGAACCGGCCGGTCAGCGCCCGCCGTGCCTTCGAGGGGCCTTTACCCTCATTTGCGTCATCAAATTTGGGGGCGCGCGGTTCGACCATGAGCTCTAAGGGGAAGAACGGCGGGGCGTCACCGAATGCTTCCCGAGTGTTCTTCACGACGTCTTTGCCAAGGCCGTAGTTCGCGCCGCCACCGACCACAGCACCCACCCCGAACGGCAGGGCGCGGCCTAAGAACGCGCCGGTTTGGCGGGTCAGGAACCGTTTAATGAACATATTGCGGATTGCCCGCTCTACGCTGAACATTTTGCCAGAGGATTTACCGCCCAGCAGCATCCCCCAGCGGCCCGAGACACCGGTGGCTTTGCCGGTCTGCAGCAGCACGGTGTTCATCAGCTGTGAGCCTTCCTCACCGAGCATAATCGCCATAACCATTGAGCGGGCCAGGTCGGGGTCTTTCACGTGCACACCGTGCAACTCGGCAACTGCCTGCGCGTACAGGGCGGTCCTTTCCAGGTATCCGCCCACCGCGAGCGCTGAAAGCCCCATTGAGGTGACGGTGCCGATTCCGGGCACGAACGCGGAGGCGCCGGTCACCCCGCCGATTGCGGTCACATCCCGCAGGTACTGCCTGTCGAGGCGGCGCAGTATCTGTTCGGGGGTTTCGTGCGGGTGCGCGGCACGGAGTTTCTTCACCATAGACAGCGCGAGGGGGCGCTGTAGGCGTAGCACAGTATCGAGCGCGTTGGTGAGCGCGGGACGGGGGTTGCCGTCATTGTCAAAAAGTGACTTTTTAGCGTCTAGCATGTTCACCAGTAAAGCATGTTTGGCTGAGTGTTTGATGTGGGGTGCGCGCATGGCGAACCCGTAAACCCGGAGGTTTACCGGTGTGCGCACCTGTGTTTTTCGGGGGACGCCACGCCAGCGTCATTAGTTTACGGTCATTAGTACACTTACAACCTGTTAGCGCGTAGAATTGAGCTAGATTACATGACGCACACAGGGTGATGCCCGCAGTTGAGCATCCCACACCCCGCGGCTGGGGCGCACCGGCCGCGGTTTTCTGAACGTAAAGGAACTATATGTCTGCTCCCGCTTCGGCTTCAGCACCAGCGCGTTCTCCCCTGGCGACGCAGGGTTTGGGCATGGCGTATGCCATTGGTGCCATTATTTCAATGCAGTTCGGTTCGGCGCTGGCTAAAACTATGATGGGTGATTTGGGCGCATGGGGTGTGGTCACCCTGCGCCTGATTACGTCTTCACTACTGCTGTACGTGTTTTTCCGCCCGCAAGTTCGTCAATGGACGCGCCCGCAGTGGATAGCCGTGACGGTTCTTGGCGTGGCCTTATTTGGTGCTAACGCGTTTTTCTATGTGGCTATCCAGCAGGTACCGCTGGCAATCGCGGTCGCTATTGAGTTCATGGGCCCGCTGGTACTGGCGACTGTGCTCTCACGCCGCAAACTGGATTTGGTGTGGGTGGCACTTTCGTTCACGGGCATGGCGGTGCTGACCGCCGACTCGCAGGCCAACCCCGAGGATTTTGCGCTGGCTGGCGTGTTCTTTGCGGTGCTGACCGCTATTTCACGTGCCGCCTATATTTTGGCAACGGAAAAGGTGGGGGCGAGTATCCCCGGCATGGGCGGTATGGTGATGGGCAATATTGTCTCTACCCTGCTGGTGCTGCCGTTCCCGTTTTTCATCACCGGCAACCATCTTGAGAAGGCTATCACCGACCCGGCGCTTCTGGGCTTGGGGTTCGTGATGGGCCTGCTTGCGTCGGCTCTGCCAGCGCTTGGTGAGGTTTCGGCGCTGCGTATGCTCCCGTCGAATGTGTACAGTGTGGTGCTTTCGCTGGAGCCAGCGTTCGCTGCTATTGTGGGTATTTTTATGCTGGCCGAGAATACGGGGTTGATACGGTGGGCGGCGATTGCCCTGCTGATTTCGGCGAGTATCGGCATCACTCTGTCACATGCTAGGGCTGAACGTGCGGCTCTTGCAGCGGGTAAACGTGAGTCGATCGAACCGTACCTGCCGGGTGCTGTGGATAATATTGGTGCCGGTATAGCGCAGATGACTGGTGCGATTGAGCTGCCCACCCCTGAACAGGTTGCGGCCGATAAGGCGCGTCGGCAGGATACCGCTGGAAAAACCCATCCCCGTACCGGCGAGGAGGGCTAACGCACAGCATTCCATCTATTGAGATGCACGCCACAGGCAAGTAGAATGTGGGCGGCGGTACCGAATACTATCGGTGTACCGTCGCCCTTTGCCGTGATTCGTGCACCCTAGCGACTGTGAGGAGCCAGCAATGACCCCAGGTACCACCAGGCACAAGCGCCCCACCGTCGGCATCATTTTTGTGATCATCTCGTGCCTTTCTCTGCAATTCGGCGCGGCTTTCGCGGTGCACCTTTTCCCGCTTTTTGGTCCGTGGCTCGTCACAGTTCTGCGCCTGCTTCTCGCCGCGATCACGGTGGGTGCGGCGGTCTGGATTGCCGGGCGCTGGCGGGCGCATCGGGCAGGTGCACAAACCGCATATATGGCAGTACCCGCAAAAACATCCGACGGGTTCTTAGGCTGGTCTTCCCGCCAGTGGCGTGCCATGCTCATTTTTGGTGTCACGCTCGGGCTCATGAACGGCTTCTTCTACAATGCGCTGGCTCGCATCCCGCTCGGGCTGGCGGTGGCGGTCGAGTTTACCGGTCCGCTCGTACTAGCCTCTATCCTCACGCGGCGTAAACGCGACCTAGTGTGGGTATTCTGCGCGGCGGCAGGCATGGCGGTACTCGGCTTCGAGGCGGTACACGGGCAGGAAACAGACCTGCTGGGCGTACTATACGCCCTGATCGCGGGCGCATTCTGGGCACTCTACATTCGCTCAAGCGCCTCGGTCGGCGAACTCGTGCCCGGTGCAAGCGGACTCGCCGTAGCAATGGCCGTGGGAGCCATCTGCGTGGTCCCCGAGGCCCTGCTTTTCCCCGGCCCCGTAGCGCTCTGGAGCGTTACGCACGATACCCAACTGGTGCTCTTCATTATCGGAACTTCCCTGCTGGCATCGGTCGTACCGTACAGCAGCGAGTTGGCAGCTCTGCGGCACCTTCCCGAACAGGTCTTCAGTGTGCTTCTCAGCCTGGAACCGGTGATTGCGGCGCTCGCGGGGTGGGCGCTGCTGGGTCAGGAAACCGGTCTGATGCGCTGGGTTGCGATTATCCTGCTGATCACGGCAAGTATTGGAATTACCCAAACGACTGGGGGTTCGGTGCCTGCGGACGAAACTTCGGATTCTTATCGGAGGAACGAGCCTCCCGAGCATACCTCTCCCCTGCCGCTGCCGGAATAAGCCACAGGATACTACGCTGCGTGCCGGGTCGGTTTCTGCGGCGAACGGCATTTCGTAGGCGGCTATTGCCCGGCCAGGTACCCAGAAAATCCCACAGCTCTTCGGTACCCAGTACTTCCGCCGGATGCGGCCCCCGCGCGAACAGCGCATCGGCTGTGTCTTCGTCGAGTTCGCGTGCAGTTGCGATCAGCACCAGGTTCCCCTCGTGTTCACCGCTTAGCATGGAAGAATCGCACAGGCACCACACATGCTCGAACGTGTCCAATAGGGCGCGTGCCTGCCCCTGAAAGAAGGGCAGCCCGGCATCATCGCCCACGTTCACAGCGAGTACCCCGCGAGCGCTCAGAAGCTCACGCAGCTCGGCGTAGTAGTTGGCGTTGGCAAGGTGCGCGGGTGCATCCATGCCCGTAAAAATATCAAGAATAATGGCGTCGATCCCGCGAAAAACACCGCCGTCGGATGCGGCATGAGCACCGAAAAGCGCGGGAATCTCGGGAAGCACGGCGCGCGCATCCGAAACCACGAACTTGCACCGGGTACCTGCGGGCAACGGCAGCACCTCGGTCACAAACCCCATCAGCTGCGGCTCATAATCGACGGCCACTTGCGAAGAACCCGGGCGCGTGGCCTGCACATAGCGGGCAAGCGTGAGCGCCCCGGCCCCAGGTGAAGAGCTGTTACGGGTTCGCGCGGCGGTGCGAGTACATCCAGCACATTGGCGATGCGCCGCAGATACTCGTAAAACACGACGGTCGCATCAGCAGCATCAACATGGGATTGTTCGGCACCACCGATGTCAAGCACATAGCCGTGTTCGCTGAATCCGTCCTCAAAAATGCGGGCGCGCTGACCGCTCACACTCAGATGAACGCCCAGCACGGCACGCTCTCGCTGTCTCTCATCCATCACGAAAGACTAGCCCAGCCCTGCGGCTTTCTTGAATTCTTTAGCCATATCCTCGGCGGAGGTTGAAGAGTCCACATTCTCAAGAGGCTTATCATTCACCACGAATTGGGGGTGCCCTTCACACCGATCTTATGGCCGTACTCAAAATCGCCCTTGACCAACTCAAGAGTTTTGGGATCAACCAGATCGGTCTTGAACTTCTCTGTATCCAGCCCAAGTTCCTGAGCATAGCTGAGGAAAAGTCCCCTCAGCTCAGTCTGTTTGTCGGTAATACCTTTCCAACTGTCCTGAGTTTGAAAGAGCTTATTCGCCATCTCCAGGTGTTTACCCTGAAGTTCTGCTGCCTGCACGGCCTGAGCGGCGGGTACGGCGTTCTTGTGGGAAGACAATGGCATATTGCGCACGGTTACGTTCATGGTGCCCTCAAGGTCCTTGGCGACCTTCTCATAGGTGGGCTCAGCCTTGGCGCAGTAGGGCACTGGTAGTCGGTGTACAGGGTCACGGTGGGCGCACCCTGTTTGGGGTGTTGAGGTGGTACCCGGCATCGTCACGTTCACCAACTTTGGTGGCGGTTATTTGGCGGAGTCACCCGAGGCTGAAGCCGAACCGGATGCGCTTGCTTCTCCCCGGCGCTAGCACTGCCGGAAGCACCACCAGAGGGAGCGCTGCTTGCTGAGCTGGCATTAGAGCTTGAACTACCGCTTGCAGATGAGCTTGACCCGGAACTGGAAGAGCCGCTAGAGCACGCAGCAATAGCCACCAACGCGGCGGGTGCCCCAAGCGCGAAAAGGGTGCGGCGGGTCATGGGTGATTGCGTCATTTCTGTTTCCCTTCAGGGCTATTGGTAATAATTTCTATCGTCCCACACATTAGGGCCGATTTCTTATTCTTGTGACGGTTCGCGCATCTGCACCTCTCTCTGTTACTATTAGCGATGTGTGTTTGCCTGGTATAGCGCCGGGCATCCAGTACGCCTCCTTAGCTCAGGGTAGAGCGTTTCTCTCGTAAAGAAAAGGCCGTGGGTTCGAATCCCACAGGGGGCTCCATTCGCACGTCACTCTGAATACAAGTAATCCCGGCCCGGCCGGTAGGTATCCAGGGTGGCGTTTTTGCTGTTTTGGCGCGGTTTTTGCAGGGCTCGGGTACTCGGTCGGCAGCGGCCCGGCCTGCGAGCGTCCCTGAGGCCCAGAGAGTGCCTTCCGAGCTACGGCACGGCAACCCGGTCAGGGGAGGTTTCGTCGCCGGTTGCCACCAAATGGGACAACCTCATATCAAAAGGTTTACGGTGTTTGGCTGAGACCTATGCGTGAGCGGGAATCCAGCGGACTACGACACGGAGATCATCCGGGACCACCGATATCAAGCACATAACCGTACTCGCTGAATCCTATCCTCAAAAATGCGGGCGCGCTGACCGCTCACACGCAAGTGAACGCCCAGCACGGCACACTCTCACTGTCTTTCATCCAAAACGAACGAACCAGCTCAGCCCTGCGGCTTTCTTGAATTCTTTGACCAGATATTCAGCGGGGTTGAGGACTCTACGTTCTCAAGAACCTTGTTATAATCTATGTTCTCAAGAATCTTGTCATTAACCGTGAATTCGGGGGTACGAACCATCCGGAGATCTAGGAAGGCATGTTTCTGATCAGTATGGAGCAGATCGGCTATCGACTTGTCATCCATAGTTTTGTCAAATTTATCAACATCAAGGCCAATTTCTTTCGCGTAACCTTTGAGTTTTACACGCAGATTTCCAACGGCACTCCCCCTACGATACCGTTCTTCATGGGTTTCACAGAGTTTACGCGCCATAGCTTGGTGTTTACCTTGTACCTCAGCGGCCAGCACAGCCAACGCCGAATCGCGCGCATAACCACTATTCGGCGACGGGTAATGGCGCACGGTCACATTCATGGTGCCCTCAAGATCCTTAGCAGCCTTCTCATAGGCGAGTTCGGCCCTAATGCACTCGAAGACTTCGTAGTCGGTGTACAGGGTCACGGTCGGGGCACCATCTACAAGTTTGTTCAGATGGTACCCGGTGTCATCACGTAACTTAGTCTCCGTGATTTCGGGCCAGTTGAAAGAAACCACTCTGTCAGGCGTAGAAACACTCTTACTGGTGGTGGAATTACTGGTACCGGAAGGACTTTTAGAGCATGCAGCAATAGTCACCAGCGCGGCGGGTGCCCCAAGAGCGAAAAGGGTGCGGCGGGTCATGGGTGATTGCGTCATTTCTGTTTCCCCTCAGGGATATTGGTAATAATTTCCATCCTCCCACACATTGGGACCGATTTCTCATTCATGTGACAGTTCACACACCTGCACCTCTCTCTGTTACTATTAGCGATGTGTGTTTGCCCGGCATAGAGCCGGGCATCCAGTACGCCTCCTTAGCTCAGGGGTAGAGCGTTTCTCTCGTAAAGAAAAGGCCGTGGGTTCGAATCCCACAGGGGGCTCCACGAGTAAAGTCCCGTGCATCCTACACATGGTTAGGGTGCACGGGACTTTGTTGTACACACTCCATGCTGTTTTTCATTCCCAACTTCTGCTAGTAAATTCAGCCCGTTACCGCTGTCTCAACGCGGTAGGGATGTGACCCCGTACAATGGGGAGCAGACACTATGTGAGAGGAGACCCGGATGCGCCCGAAGAGAAACTCGCGATTCGGCCTTGTTTTTGTCCTGCTTCTGGTGCCGTGCTGCGCGCTGTGGTTCTTCTACCGCTCGGTTTTTCAGGACGATACGATTCTTGTGGTGCCGGTAGTGCTGGGGCTCATCACCTCGTACCTGTGCGCTTATGCCCTCACCGGCGGGAAAGACCCCTATAACTGACCCGCCGCCTCCGCGTGGAGGCGTGAGCGCCCCCGGGAAGAAAAACATTAGGCTGCTTCTGGCCGCGAAGTTTTCTTTCCGGGGGCGTCGTGTTTATAAGCCCTGATAGTTAGGCGCGTTTTTCGCCCTCAAGTTTGCCCCACAGCCCGTACACTCGGGCCAGTTCCGCAACCTTTTTCGCGCGCAAGAAACGCGGCATGTATGAGCCATCTTTGGGCCCGTCCAGCGGCACGTCCAGCAGGGAATGAGCCCACTGGATTTCATCTTCACTGGGTGAGAGGGCGTGGTTAATCGTATCGGCCTGCCCCACATCTAGGGTGAGTTTTCCGGTCATGCCGTGCACGGTGCCGTGCTGGCAGGCGGTCACAAGTTCCGCCCCGCGTTTGCCGAGAGTTGGCCCGTCGATCGGCCCGGGCAGCCCACCCAGGGTCGAGGCGATCACCAGTTGCGAGCGCACGTAGGCTAAGGCCATCGGGTCGTCGGATGCGCCGGTGTCGCGGCGGTAGTCTCCCACCCCGAAGGCTAGGCGGAAAGTGCCGATAGCGCTGGCAATTTTCACGGCGTTGTGCACCCCAAGGGCTGACTCAATGAGAGCAATAATGGGGGTTCCGGTTGGTAGTGCGGCGGCGGTGCGGTCAATGTCGGTGGAGTGTTCGGTGGTTGCGAGCATTACCCCGCGCAGGCCTTTGACACCGCTAAGGGCTTTGACGTCGTTCCACCAGTGTTCGGTGGTGATGGCATTAATGCGCACCCATGCGCGGGCTTCGGTGTTGAGGATTTCGACGACCCTTTTGCGGGCTTCGTCTTTTTCGTCGGCTGGGCATCCGTCTTCGAGGTCTAAAATGACGGAATCGGCTTCGCTTTCAAAAGCGGCTTCCATAGTCGCTTCGTCTGAGTTGGCACGTACCAGTAGCCAGGATCGGGAGAGGCTGGGTCGTAGGGCCATGGCGCGTTCATTGCGATGGTAGTCGTACATGGTGTTTTCTTTCCCAGTGAATATGAAGTTCGAGATTTCAGTGTATTATTCGCCTCACCCACCTACCTACTGAGGTGAACCTTAGCCACTGCTGGCAGCAGTGGATGCTGTGGGGTTTTTAAGGTTTTGCGTGTGTTCTTGTGGTGATGCAGCCCACCACTGCGGGTGTCTGGCATCCGCTTAAGGTCGGTTTTTGTCAAATAGACACGAAACCTTAAATTCGGGTGAACTTTTCCCTCCGCCGGGGGCGTGGGTTTCATATTGATGGGGGCTAGCGAGCGAGTACCGGCTCATGCCGTTCGTCGCGGGCACGCGCAATCAGCCGCTCGGCCTCCTGAATGTGTTCAACAACGGTTTGCACGCGGCGTTCTACGGTCACCTGCCGCTGGCAGTGGGCGGTGCATTCCCCGAAGCAGCGTGCCATGGCGAGCGCCTCGGCACAGAGGGCCGCCGAGTTCCCTGCTTTAGAGAGCGCCCGGTGCACATCGGAGTACACTCCGGTGGGGGATGAGGGCACATCTGTGCCTTCGCTGGGGCCAGCCGCTGTGCTTCCATGGCGATAGCGCGCACGCGCGGAATCAGGTCTGAGAGGCTGTTGGCGGCGGGTACCACCAGTTCGACCATGTCGGTGTGGGCTAGGCGCTCAAGCACTTGGTGGAAACGGTCTACGCCACGGATAAAACGGTCATGAGCGCGCCTCCAGAGCCCGCGGCCAAGTTCGGCGTCATCACGGCGTGACTGCAGAAAGTTTTTGATACCCACTGATCCCTCCTTTCGCAGCATCTTTAAAACCCTTTAACACTTAGGTTACCCTAAATCTATTTTGCTGACACTATGTCACACCGGTTTTGTGAAGAATCTTATGGTGCCCTGCGCTCAACAGAGAAGTTTCTGCGGCAGGACGGCCACCAGCCCACCCAAACAACTAGTCTTCGCCGAGGGTGAGCACAATCTTCCCCCGGTGCTCCCCCGAATCGAAGTAGGTGTGGGCCTGATCAGCCTGTTCCAGTGCGAAGGTGCGGTCTAGGTTTGCGCGAATAGCCCCAGATTCCACAAGCGGCAGTACCTGCTGCCGTACCCCGGCCATAATGCGTGTTTTCTCGTCGGCGCTGCGCGTTCGGAGGGAGGTGGCGTGCACCGAGAGACGGCGAGTGAGCATGAGCCCCAAGTTCACCTGGGCTTTCGCCCCGCCCTGCAGACCGATAATTGCCAGGTGTCCCCCAGTGGCGAGGGAGTGCAGGTTATCGTCTAGATACGCCCCGCCCACCACATCCAGAATATAGTTCACCCCGACCCCGCCGGTCTTTTCGGCAATAACCTCACGGAATGACAGCTCAGAGTAGATGATCGGTTCAGCCCCGGCCGCACGCACACTATCAGCCTTCGCACCGGTGCCAACAGTGGCGAACACGCGAGCACCAACCGCCTTGGCCAGCTGAACCGCGTGCAGCCCAATACCGCCCGCACCCCCATGAATAAGCACGCTGGTTCCCGATACGCGGTGGGCGGCAGCATCAAGGCTCATGCCGCAGGTGAGCACTAGGTTTGAGTAGACGGTGGCGGCAACCTCAGGCAGGCAGGCCGCCTCGGCGAAGCTCATCCCCTCAGGAACACCGAATGTGTGGCGCGCATCAACCGCCACATATTCGGCATACCCGCCACCAGCTAAAAGCGCTGCAACCGGCGAGCCAACCATCTGCGGGGAAACACCTGCACCAACGGCAACAACAGTACCCGCCGCCTCAAGCCCATAAATGCTGCTGACCCCCGGTGGAGGCGGGTAATACCCCCGCCGCTGCAGGGCATCGGCACGATTCACTCCGGCGGCACGCACCCGAATGAGCACCTGCCCCGGGGCGGGTTCGGGTATGGGTTGTTCGCTAACACGCAGCACCTCGGGCGCCCCGTGTGTTTCCTCCATAATGGCGCGCATGCGCTCGCTCCTTCTGCTCTTTTTATGCGGGGTTGTGGCTTCCACTCTACCGGCCCGCTAACCGCCCATGAGGCACCCCACCCACAAAGTTCAGCCCTTATTCGGCGGGATGCCTGCACACTACCGCAATAGGTGCCAGGCTGCCGTGCGGAGGCTTCCGAGTCTTTCACACCCGGGCTGAGGCAGGGCATTTAAGGAGGGCGCAATTTACAGAAAAGCTTCCCTCGTGCGATAATCAGCTGGTAGCTTTTATCAACACCCGGCTTTGAGCCGGTATGATAGTAAAGCATCTGGATGGTTGTCCGAGCGGCCGAAGGAGCTGGTCTTGAAAACCAGTAGGCGGTAACCCCGTCTCAAGGGTTCAAATCCCTTACCATCCGCACACGCTAAACCCCGCGGACCCGTAGAGATACGGGGCGCGGGGTTTTGCTTATTTCAAGGCGTTTTTCAGGCTATTAGAACGAGCTGGACATGTATAGGGAGAACGCCCACATGCTGATCCCAGCCGCACCAAGCAGGATGCCCGCGATCGCCAGGCCACGGCTCTCATACCCCTTATTCAAGGTGAGTGCGACGACCCCAGCACCAATAGCGGCAGCACCAATGAACCCTACATACAGGTAGAAGAAGAGGCCCAGCACGCCCACAATGAGCGCTGCGGTCGAAAACAGTTTGATTTTTTTAACGGCGGCCTCAGCCTCGGGGTTGGGGATCTGGGGTACTACGGGGACGGAATAGGTGTGAGGGCCGAGCTGGGAAGAGTACCGGAAGGTCTGCTCATCGGCGGAAGAGGAGGGCGCAAGAGTCATAGTCTCAGACATTTGAATCCTTATGCGGTTGATGCGGCCTACGTGTGCTGCGGCCACGTGTATATTTATCGGTTCGGTACCACCTATTCTACCCGAGATAAAAGTTATGTGCGTCGCCACCCGTTCCCATGCATCGCATTAAATTTCGGTTTTAACGTCCAGATGCGCTCGCACCATCGATTCATGTTCCGCTCTCTTTCCTCAAACGCACAGACCACGCCCGGTGCTGCGAAGGCCCCTATGAAAAGCCAAAAAGGCCGGAGGCTCCCTCCCGTATCGTACGAGAGGGAGCCTCCGGTCAGAAAGTCACTGGTGCGGGACTATGAGACACCTACATTTTGTCTTAGAAAAGAGACATGAGCGGGGCGAAGGTATACGCCAGATCCAGGTAGTTCCCTGTCGAGCTTGAACCTGCTGAAGCTGCAGCAATAAAGACTACGATTATGAAGCCAATCGCCAAGATAGTTAATATTGTGAGTAGGCCTCCGCCGATAAGGGATATCCACCCCATCACTTTCCCGCCTGTAGCGGGAACTCCTTGACGTTCTGCCTCAGCCGCCTTTTTCACCCCGATGATACCCAAAATCAAGGTAATAACGCCGCCCAAACCGGTGAGGAGAAGCACAAGGCCAATAACTCCGAGGGTCATCGATGTCTGTGCTGCCTGCTCACCGGCGATCTGCTGCGGGGTTTTAGGGACTACAGCCATCATTGGCTGAGCATACATGGGCTGCTGGTAGGTGGGTTGCTGGTACGTCGGCTGCTGATATGCGGGCTGTTGATTCTGGTATGTCTGCCCCGATGATGAGTTATAGGAATTAGAGCCACTATCAGGCTGTGGATCATAAGGGGATTGTGACATCGGGCTGTCCTTTCGGTGACTTTTGCAAACAACCGCCGTATCGGCCATTCCTCACCGAGCGGCGCATAACCCCTATAGTTTAACCTACTCGCCTGTATAAAACACAGGCTTTGGCGCCGTGTGGGCCATCACTCAACGCCACCTGTTTCGCTGTTTCCAGCGCCTCGTATCCTCACCTTTTCTCCACCGATTTATGTCTATATCGAGGCTCGGCGGCGCAATTATTAGTCACCCTGTGGGTGAGGCTCAGGCGCATATCAAGCAGCGTGGCAGCCGGTATTTTTAGAGCCCCTAACCGTTGGGCGCTTTCTTATGCACCCGCATAAGGTGCCGGGGAATTGACCTGTGCCAGAACGAACGATATTCTTGTAGAGATGCACTGCGGTGCATCGCTGGAGACGTGCCAGAGCGGCCGAATGGACTTCACTGCTAATGAAGGGTCGGGGTTGAACTCGACCGGGGGTTCAAATCCCCCCGTCTCCGCATTGTGAATAATAGTTGAGCCCCCGCACCAGCACGTGCGGGGGCTCACTTTATAACCATTACCCTACTTGCCCCTGCCAGACAGCAGCTTTAGCCCTAAAGCACGCACGCTCCCCAGCCACCATGCCCTAAAGCGTGGGCTAGAAACTTTTAAACGCAATAAGGTGCGCATCCGCCCCATCCAGAAGCGCCCACTCCCCAGGCACCTCAAACACTGCCACGGACGACGGGGGAACCCATAAAACATCTCCATGGCTGCGTTCTGGTCAGAGTCGGGGTGGGTCAGCTGGATCGCCGCATCCTGGATGCCCGGCAAATGCGACACCACCAGTACCGAACGAACATTCTCCGAAACCCCGTTAATACGCGCAATAATGCGGGATGCGCCCACCTCATACAGCCCCTCGTCCAGGTGCGCAGTGGGGCCTTTCTCACCCAGCGCGTCCGAAACCCAGGTGGTGGTCTGGCGGGTTCGCAGCGCGGCCGATGACATGATCTGCTCGGGAATATAGCCGCGTTCAGCAAGCCACGCCCCCGCCTGTGCCGCCTGCTGGTGACCGCGCTTTGTCAGCGGCCGGTCAAAATCGTTCAAGCCCCAGTCTGCCTCGGCATGGCGCATCAGAATCAGGTGTTTCACATCCCGCTTCATACGGGAAGAAATCTCAGTCATACCCTCATCTTACAGGCTGCACGCAACAGTGCCCCGCGCTCATGACCACAAGCGCGGGGCACCGCCATAGACTCTTCAACACATCGGGCGGCTACTAGGGGTTAGATGGAATATTCAGGGGCCGCCCACACCACAACTTCTGGATGCTCAAAGAACCGGTACCCCTGCCCACGCACCGTACGCACCGTACCTGAGAGGCGCCCTAGCTTTGAGCGCAGACGCCGGATATGCACATCAATGGTGCGTTCGTGCGGGTGCTCGTCCCCGGCGCTCCACAGCGAGTCCAGCAGCTCATCACGGCCGACCGTGCGGGAGGAGTTTTCCACCAGGTGCGCCAGAAGCTCAAATTCTTTAAAAGTGAGCATAAGCGGCTCACCATCCAAGAACACCTCACGTCGCGCCAGATCAATCAGCACGCCATTGGTATGCGTGGCCTGCGACTCGGCCTCAACATGGGTGTTTGCATCCGGCTGATAGTAGACAGCCGTGGGGTCCCCCAGCGCGTTCCGCACTACCTCAAGGTCGCTCCCCTCCGCACTGGTGGGGCCAGCGCTACCGCAGCATAAGACTCCGCTTCCGGAGCTAGGTGGTGAGCGTAATTGCGCAAATCCTGCACGATACGCACTAGGGAGGTACCGTTGGCCGCCGCAAGCTCCTCATTGAGGCCCACATACAGCACGAACCCGCGCGCCTCATTCTCGTGCGCGCCGCCCTTGGGTGAGTGGTCATTAGCAGTGAAAGTCATGGGTCGCAGAGTAGCCGCAGGCGCCTGCGGGCGACTGGGCTGGGGAGCCTGGCGCTTAGCGGCGCGTCCACGCTGGGAAATGTGAACGTACCCTGGTACTGCACCTGACATATGCATCCTTCTCTCGCAGTTCGAAGCGTAGGGGCTGATATACGGGCGCCCGTTATGTCACGTCGGATTCCCGCCTGCACTGCCGAGCCGCGAATGGGCTCAGCGATACCCACCGTACATTTAATATTTCTCTTATTTGTCACATAAATCAAGCGGGTTCAGAACGTGGAGGTATCCTCTAAAGCTACATCACCCTCATGACGATGAGGCTATGGACGGGGAAGCAAAGCAGCCCATACCACCAAATCTAGCATGAGTATTCACTTAGTTCCCTAAATATTCAATATATTTACGGATTATTATGCACCATATCGCATGTAAGGGAAGTTCCCAACGGCACCGTTGAAACACTTTCCAGCATGCAAAAAATTTTACACCCGCCAACCTGAGACACAAATCCCCCACCAGCTGCCCCGCCTAGACACCGTCAGCGCGGAACTCCACAACCGCCGAGCCCCGCGCCACAGCGCGCACGCGCCTAGACCTTCACGACACCGGTGAAGGCGTTAATACAGCCGCGCACCAAAAGTTATGAGCTACTCCGCCAGCCCATACAGGCGGTCGCCCGCATCACCCAAACCGGGCACAATATACGCCTTCTCATTCAGCCGCTCATCCCGCGCCGCCAAGAACAAATCAACATTGCGCAACCCCTCAACGCCCTTCTCAAGGGCCGCAATACCCTCAGGCGCAGCAATGAGACACACACACGTAATAGACTCAGCACCGCGTTGGCGCAGAAATTTAATGGCTTCTATCAGAGTGCCACCGGTAGCCAACATAGGATCCAACAGATACACCTGCCGACCGGTCAAGTCCTCCGGAAGACGCTCAGCATAGGTCACAATATCCAAGGTCTGCTCGTTACGCGCCATACCCAAAAACCCAACCTCAGCGGTTGGAACCAGGCGAGTCATCCCCTCCAGCATCCCCAACCCGGCACGCAGAATCGGCACCACCAGCGGCTTAGGGCTGGCAATCATGGTGCCCACGGTGCGGGCCACCGGGGTCTCAATCTCCCGCTGCTCCACCCGGATCTCACGGGTTGCCTCATAAGCAAGCAGGGTCACGAGCTCATCAACAAGCTGACGGAACGTAGGCGAAGGAGTATTTTTATCACGAAGCACACTGATTTTATGCGCCACCAGCGGGTGGTCAAGAATCTTAATACGCATGATTCAAGTCTAATCCAAACACGGGCACACACGCCGCAAGCACCAAGCGCCGCAACACTTTATACCCTCAAACACCCCGAACACGCGAACCGCGCCTGCGCACAACGGCACCAGCCGCCCCGCTAAAAACATGAAAAACAAGCCGTCTTCAGCCAGAACCAGCGGGCTTGCCTCTCATCCCCTTACCCACCACCATGCTATGATGCACATCATAAATACTCTCTCTACCCCACCAAACCTATGCACAGTACACCCGCCCCGCCGCCGCGCGCCATACTCATAAGACGCACACGCCATATCATGGTGTTCGGGCTGCTGCTGTCAACGCTGGGTAACAACACTGTCGAATATGGTTTCAACGCCCTCACTGCCGCCGGAGTAGTCAGCGTTGGCGCGCTCCTCACCCTATCAGCCCTTAGGCGACTCTCAGCCTTCGCGTTCCCCGCCATCGCCAAACTCATGGGCAAACACAGCCC
Source organism: Rothia aeria (assembly GCA_002355935.1). Taxonomy (GTDB): domain Bacteria; phylum Actinomycetota; class Actinomycetes; order Actinomycetales; family Micrococcaceae; genus Rothia; species Rothia aeria. The sequence goes on from AP017895.1 coordinate 189,641, forward strand.
CGATAAGGTACTCATCGCCTGCGACAGCACCGAAACCGTATTGAGCGCTTTAGCCCTCACCATCACACTCCTAGCGCCCCACCAGGCCATATGGACAGTCTATGCTTATACGCTCATTGACCTGCTCATCTTAGCTTTCACCGACATCGCCGAAGAATTCTACGGTGCACACTTCGCACAGATTAATGAAGACACAGCAATGGCATTCAACGCCTCACTCAGCACCATCCAAGCGATCGTTAACTTCGTCGTCGCAGGGTTAGCAGGCTCACTCCTAGCGGGGGTCTCAATCCCCACACTACTAGCCGTCAACACAGCGCTCTCCCTCGCAGCAGCACTCTTTCGGGCACGGGCACGGCACACCTACCCCGTGCCACCACCAACCACAATAAATGCAAGTCAATTCGCCGCCACCGGGCATAAAGAGCCGCTCCGACAGTTTCTGCACGACCTGTTCACTTCAGGCCCTGCCTCCCCACTCGTCTCACTCGCCATAGCATTCGCTGGAACCATGAGCGGGGAACTGTTCATCCTCTGGGCCGCAAACCACGGACCCGCGGTGCCTCTGCCCGGCACAGACAATACCGCCTACACAGGGATGGGGCTTGTCTTAACAGTGTTCGGACTAGGCGCCGCATTCGGCCCACAGGCAGGAAAATGGCTACGACAGGCCGGTGAAACCGCACCGATTCTGAGAACAGCCGCGTTATTCTCTGCGGCACTCACCGGAGCACTCGCCACAGGCATACTGACAGACACAATCCTGCCACCGCTCATACCAGTGTTTGTATTCCTCAACGCGGCAGCCTCACGGGCACGGGCAGTAGTACTAGAAACACACCGACAGGCATATTTTCGAGGTGCCCAATTCGCACGCATTATGAGCTGGTCATTCACATTCAGTGCAGCCGGTACACTCTTAGGGCTGCTAGTGGGGTACCTACTGGGCCAGGCATACAACCCGGTGCCATGCCTACTCATCGGCACGACACTGTGGCTCGCTATCGCCCCGGTCGTCTCCAGTAGGCGGGGCGGGCTACGAAATTCTGTATAATGGTTCACCTGTCTTATGAGGTATTTCCGATGTGAGTAAGGGGGTAAATATATGGATGTACGTCAAAAGCTCAAACCATTCACAAAATGGACAGGCGGAAAACGGCAACTACTCCCGGAACTAACCGAGCGACTCCCCGTAAGCTACAACCATTATTTCGAACCTTTTGTTGGTGGGGGAGCTCTTTTTTTTGAGTTACAGCCCAATTTTGCGACCATTAACGACTACAATACTGAGCTTATCTTCTGTTATGAACAGATCCGCGATAATCCAGAAGATGTTATAGAAATACTACGGATACACCAAGAAAATAATTCCAAAGATTACTATCTTAATATTCGAGCAGCAGATCGTGATGGGCGATTGGAAAGCTTTAGTGAGGCACAACGCGCAGCGCGTCTACTGTATATGCTTCGAGTAAATTTTAATGGTTTGTACCGAGTAAATTCAAAGAACCAATTCAATGTACCATACGGTCGCTACAAAAACCCAAAAATACTGGATGAAGAACTCCTTAAAAACATTAGTTTTTATTTAAACAGTGCGAATATCACTATCCATCAGGGTGACTTCCAGGATGCTGTTTCCAAAGCAGCTACGGGTGATTTTGTGTACTTCGATCCACCATATATTCCGCTAAATACCACAAGTGACTTTACATCTTATACAGACTCCGGTTTTGGCTTCAGAGAGCAGACACGCCTTATGGAAACATGCCGCGAGTTAGACCGCAAAGGGGTACTTTTTATGGCATCTAACTCTTTTTCTCCTTCTGTACTTGATCTGTACGAAGGGTTTATGATCGAAACTGTGGGCGCTTCCCGTATGATTAACTCTAAAGCAACCGGCAGGGGAAAATTAATGAAGTTATTATCCGAAATTATACATGACGTACCATCTCAACAAATATATTATCAAGATTCGGACACCATATTACTTCAAGGCGACAGTTTTAGAATATTAGACAATATAGCCCCTGACTGTATCGATATGATATTTTCAGATCCACCCTATTTCTTAAGCGGAGGTGGCACCACAAACAGCGGTGGAAAGAGAGTAAATGTCGATAAAGGAAAATGGGATACCAAAATTTCTGTCCTTGAAAAAACAGAATTTAACCGCCAGTGGATTTCTAAAAGCTATCATATATTAAATAAGAACGGAACCATTTGGGTTTCTGGCACACTTCACAATATATACTCTGTTGGCGTTGCTCTAGAGGAAGAAAATTTTAAAATTCTCAACAACATTACTTGGCAAAAAACCAACCCGCCACCCAACTTGGCATGCCGCACCTTCACCCACTCTACAGAAACCATCCTGTGGGCCAAGAAGAACCTACCCACGGCACGGCACTACTTCAATTATGAGCTCATGAAGGAGCTCAACGGTAACCGACAGATGAAAGATGTTTGGCAAGGCTCTCTAACGAAACCTGGAGAGAAATCTCACGGCAAACACCCTACGCAGAAACCAGAATATCTGCTGGAACGTATCATTCTCGCTTGCACCCGCCCGGGAGACCTTATACTGGATCCATACCTCGGTAGCGGTACCACAGGCAAAGTAGCCAAAGAGCTTGGCAGGAAGTTCATCGGCATTGAGCTTAATACTGATTACCTCCATATAACACAAAAACGTATCGCTGAGGCACCGCAAAGGCTCTTTTAAAATTACGGAAGGTTACCTCACTATGAAGTACAACGAATACATGGGTAGTGCCCCTGAAGAAAAACTTAAATACTTTCTGAGCACCCTTTCAATCACAAACCGCACCCCCGAATACTATGTAAACTGGGAAAAAGTAAATGGTGGAGTCAAAAACATGCCCTAGCCCTGAATACCCTGAATTACTTGATTGGTCTAAATAACCTGTACGAGGAAGCGATTCAGCTGTTTACCCAGCAGCCCAACCTTCTTGAGGCAGTACCAGTTCTTTTCGCCTCCCGCGATGTTCACCTAGATGTCATGGAAGTAGATGAAGATGAGAGCATCTTCTTCTACAACCTTGACTTTAAAAATGTAGATACCACCAATATTCAAAAATATGTGGACTTTATGCAAAAATCCGGTCTTCTCGATTTCCTAAAACACAGCGCGAATCGTTCTCTGGTGGACTATGCATACGGTGTAGAGGTTGGGTTGGATAGTAACGGGCGCAAGAACCGCAGCGGCAAGGTCATGGAAGACCTGTTAGAGGGGCAGCTACGGGCTGTCGCCGATTTTTACGGCTACCAGACAATGACCCAAGCAACAGCTCATCGGATGCGGCAGGAATGGCAAGTTGAGGTTCCTGTGGATAAGTCAGAACGTAAGTTTGATGGGGCTCTTTTTGACTCTCATAAGCGACGTCTTTTCTCTTCGAAACAAACTACTATGGAGGTGGAGGCAGTAAATTAAAATCGGTAGCAGGTGAATTTAAATCACTTTATAATCACATCATACAGAATTCTGAGGGTATTGAGTTTGTGTGGGTAACCGACGGCCAGGGATGGAAAACCACTGCAAAACCTCTCTCTGAAGCATTTGCAGTTATCCCAAATATTTTCAATATCAATCAACTACATCATGGGTACCTACGTGAATTTACTCGCTAAAACGGTCGGGATAATAAACACTATAGAAAATCTCCATAATACAAGAGGGCGGTTTTTCCTTGTAAACCTATATGTATCGCACTTGCTGAGAAAGCTGCATAGGTTTTTACTCTAGCCGCATGACCACTCAAAAATCACATTTGAGAAGTCGCGCGCTGCAAGCTGTTCGGGTGTTATCAGCCAGTTCGCGGAGCCCGCATCGCCCCAGAGGAGTTCCGGGGTTTCTTCCTCCGATTCCCAGTCCGCCTCGGAGACAATGGTTAGCAGGTTCACTGTGTGCCCCTGCAGGTTCTCGTCGAAATCCCGCGGGTCATTCTGAATAAAGTAGGGGTAGCCGCCGATCCGGGAGTACTCATCACTCTCCTCATACGGGAGAGTAAGCTCCTCAACGGTGTGTATCCGTTGGATCCTCGCCTGCTCGTCGTCTCCCGTGGGCAGTTTATCCTCGGGGTACAGGTCATCCCACACTCGCGCAAAATCGGGATAGTAGTAGTGCGCAGTACCGGTAACACCCTGCTCAACCAGGCTGAACGAGAGCGCAAATTCCACGCTCTCCGGTTCGATAGGCCAGCCAATCACATCCCAGTCGATCACCGGCAGCGGCGCATCCGGGTTCGGCTCACCCACGCTCTCGTAGTAGATCACCCGCCAGTTCTCCTGAACCGCAGGCTTGTTATAGTCATACCCCCACACGGTGTCGTGAGGGTCAATCCAAAATTGAAGCATACCGCTCTTCGGGTAAATATTATTCTGCGGCAGCTGCACACAGTTAATCTGCGCGATCATGCCTAGGGGCTGGCCGGATGCGTTCGTCGGCGCGGATTCTCTCACAGGCAGGTACGGCACTCCCCCGAACTTTGAGGCGGTCTTCGGCAGCGGTTGCTGCGATGGGGTTGCCGTAATCCTGATAGCCTGCTTGAGTTTTCCCTGATTCATAACGTCGAGGACTCGACGCACCTGCGCTTCGGTGTTTTTAGCTGCATTCTGCTCGGTGGTATTCATGTGTTCCTCCGGGTGGTTGGTTCAGTGCTACAACCATCAGAACATATTTTGCGGTGCCGTGCGCCTTTTTCTGGAGTCGGCGATGTGGCATTCTGCGTTGCTGGGCGCGGTTCTTCTGGTGGTTGCCGGTTATGCTGCGATGCGGGTGTTGGCGCCGTTTCAGATCCCGGTGGGGCTGGCCACGGGGGCGGTTGGTGGGGTGTACATGCTGTGGCTTCTGCGTAAAGTGCGGTGGTTTACGCACCCTCTGCGGCTGTGCGTTGGGGAAATGATGGGCTAAAAATGCTCAAAAATTTTATTTCTGGGGGCACCGCACCGAAAAATCTTCTTAAACCGTCAGGGGCGGCTGTAGCGTAAGAGCATCAGATAAAGCTCCCGGAAGGAAATCACCGCCATGGTAGAGAAGAAGACTCTGTGCCTCGCCGACGAGGTTGTTAATGCCGATTTGCAGTTCCTCATGAACGCGGGCACCGTTCTCACCACCAACGTCTACAATATTGATGCTATTGGGCGCACCATTGCGGAGGTTATTACCGCCGGGCGCGCGTTTAATGTGGCTCGCCCTTCTCACGTGTATGACCGGGTAATGAGCATGCACGCCCACCCTGCGCTCGGTTCGTTTACTGAGACCCTCGCCGATATGCGCCAGGCTGCCCGCAACGCCCTGATTCTGCGGTTCCCGGCACCGAATGAGCGGGGCCTTGAGGTTGCGGTGCGCATTGAGCGGGTAATGGGCACTAAGCTTGCTGTGACGAAGGTGTGCTGCCGCCCGGCGGGCACTCGCCGCTGGTATGAGCATTGGGCGAAGGAGGTGCTGCAGATTGACGGGTATCTGATTGCAGGCGAGTCGCGCCGCACCCGCGGCATGTTTGAGGTGCACCGGCAGAACCTGCTGTTTGCGCTGGGGATGCTGGATGTTGCGATGCTTGGCCTAAGCGCCAGCGAAGCAGATTTTCACTGGCTCGCATCCCCTAAGAGCGCGGTCACTAAGTTTAAGCGGCAGCGTCGGGATTTGCTGCGGCGGATTCGCCAGGATTATGCGGAAGCAGCCTAAGGAGTGCCTATTTCCTATTAGTGCCCCAAGGCGCTCTTCATAGCTGCGGCTTCTCCTGGTTAGCCGAGCAGGTATACCGCCTAGAACCAGCCACGCCTCTTAAAGAAAAAGTACACCCCCACACAGGCAAGCACCATCAACAGGAGTGACGCGGGGTACCCATACTCCCATTTGAGTTCGGGCAAGTACTCAAAATTCATGCCGTAAATGGAACCAATAATAGTGGGCACCACCAGAATCGCTGCACCTGCCGAAATACGTTTCATGTCTTCGTTCTGCTGCTGCGCCACCAGTGTATCGTGCACCGTCAAAGCGTTCTGCAACGACGTGCGTAAATCCTCTAGCCGGTCCCTGATCTGCATCACATGATCGTGCACATCCCGGAACTGGCGCTGCAACTCAACACTTTCATCCTCAACCCGCCGAGGCGTAGCACCCGGGCGCGGGGAGGCGTCTAGGGCACCGATGCGCAGGTCTTCAACGATGCGCACCAGCATGGAGTCCAGGGGCTTGCAGGCTCGCTGAAAATCAATCACCTGGTTCAGCAGCCCGTAGATACGCTGGGAAATACCGCGGTTTTTACCGCCATCGGTGAAAAGCGCATCCTCTATTTCGTCGCTGTCAGTCTCTAGCCCAGACAGCACCGGCATGTACCGGTCTACCGTGTTGTCGAGGATACGGTGCAGTAGCCGAGCAATACTGGCGTCGGATTCGGCGAAGAACCCGCCCAGAACCTCACGCACACGTTCTGGGCTGCGCAGCTTATCTTGTACGATACACACCAGGTAGTTGCGGCCTACGAAAAGGTGCACCTCGCCCAGGTGCACTTCTTCTTCTGCGTCTAGGTACACGGCGGGGCGTACCACCGCCAGCAGGGAGTCACCGTACCGTTCAAGTTTGGCGCGCTGGTGCCCCAGCATGGAGTCTTCGATGGCGAGCTCGTGCAGTTTGAAGATGCTTTGCAGGTGGGCGAGCTCAGTGTCGGTGGGCGAGATGTACCCTAGAGCGACCGCAGAGGCACCCGCCTGGTATGCTTCAACGGCTGTTTCTAGCGGGGCGTTCAGGACGGTTTCGCCGTGGGTTGGGTAGATGGCTCCGGTGAGATACGACATAGGTTTAAGTGTAAAGGGTAGGTGAAATGCCAACGCCAGTACGGGGATACTGGGGGCTGGGGGTGTGCCTTTCTGGGAAAATTTAGGTGGCTTGCACGAAGAACAGCCCGCCGGTGAGGTCTTTTTTCACGAAGATATACCCTACGTTTTCGGTGAGGTAGAACAGATCATCAAGGGAACTGGGCAGATCCGCACCGGAAATTTGCCCCACAAATACGTAGTCATCCAGCCCATCTGGGAGAGTGTGCTGCAGGTATACGGGGCTGCCGCCTATGAAGCTCATCGCGTCCGGGTCCGCGTTGAATTCTGGGGTGAAGAATTTCTGGTGGTCAAAGTCGTGCAGGTTCTTGTGGGCGATTTCGACACATGTGTCTAGCAGGGCGGGCTGTAGCTCAGTGATATTACCAAGAAAATAGTCGTGTTCATCGTAGTAGGAGAACACGTACACTGCTTTGTCGTGATGCTCGGCGGGGACGGGCAGGGCGAGTTCGGGGACGAGCTTAAATAGTTCAGGGAGCGGGATATACGCAATAAGCGCCAGCAGTATCCCGTCAGGGGTGGCTACTGGTTGAGTGTATCCTGCATCGCGCCCTATGAGGATGCGCTCCCCTACTGCTGTGCGCTGCGTTGGGCTGGTTTCAGGGAGGGTGAAGCTACGGCGTGTACTCATGAGCATATCCTAGCAGCGTCTGGAGTCTTCAAGACTGTATTCACCTGCGGGACGGAGTGGGTAAATCAATAACCACTATTTCAGGGCTAAAAAGTCCTTTAGTGGTGTGTTTACTTTGTCGATTAATGCGCTGGGAGATACTATCGTGTGCAGTAAGTTCTCTGCAAACAAACTATCATATTCGAATATATCGTCGTAGCCGTCATCCACAATAATTTTTATAATTCTCTTAGCGCTGGTGTTTTTTGCAGAGAATATAGGGTTTCCATCCATCAGTGGGGTTCCGTCAGCATATGTGGCCTTAAAGTAAGGAAAAACCCAATCACTCGTATGGGATGAAACTTCCTTCAGTAGATACACAAACATATTTTCAATATATTTTTCCAATGCTTTATATTTATCAATATTCGTATCCCATGCCGTCCATTCATCTGTCATTGTGATTATTCCCCGAGGTTCCTACAACTTTTCGAGTGTTTGCACATCTTCATCACACGATAAGAAATAGTTGTAGCCACTCGCCTTTAGCTCTCCGTCTACATAGTGCCCGATTTTTTCAGCAGTCTCATGTGTTATTGGGTATTCATCATACATAGGGCCAGTTTCATTAAAAATTTTTGCAGTACATCAAGGGGTGGCTCGTTTTTAAATTTTAGTACCTCAATAAAAATATCTGTGTCTTTTTCAAATTTTGAAATGTATCTTACAACGTTTTTCATGATGCACCCCTACCTTACTCCCCAAGGTCCCATGGCTTCTGTTTCAGCACCTTCAATGACTGCACCTAAGTCATACTCCCTTAAATAAGGATAGAGAAAGTCTGCATACACCGACGGGTAATAGGATTCAGAAAATTTTACGAACGTGCCAACTAAAGATATAAGCTGATATATCAGATTGTTTCTGTCAATAACCTCATCCACTCCAATGTATTTATCGCTTGTTAGAGAATAACATTTAGAGTAAACAATATTTACAGTCGATCCGTTACCGCCCTGAAAGAATTTAATAGCCCTTTCGCTCCCCACATCATAGAACACTAATTTTGTTGATTTATTATTTTTCAGATCAGAAATAGCGTCTAATATTTCCGGAAATATATTGTCTAAGTACTTTCTATATTCTTTCCATTCTAATCTGTACCCTTGAATAGTCAGCTCACTGTTTCCTACGGGTAAGATTTCTGCACACACAAGGCTGCAAGCTTCAATAAAAGATGCACGCAGATCTTTGGGATCATAATCATCATAAAATTCTAAATTCTCGCAGAGCTCTCCCAGAAGCCGCTTTTCAGGTCTTATAGTAGGGTTTTCTGATATTGCTAATTTGAATATTGCCATTTTCCTAGCTACTTTAGGGTACTTCACCATAAATGGTGTTGAGGCTCCATTATCTCCACATCTTCAGGATAGAGCGGAACGTCCCAGCAGGTGGCGCATCCACCTATAAATGTGGATGCGCCACCACAAAGAACCGAGGCAGAGGCCTCTCAGAGTTACTCTGCTTTCTCCCCAGCTTTGAGCGGGGTACGCGGCTTGAGCGGAATAACACTATTACCGCCTACACCGCCGGGGGCATATAGGACCGGTGGAACAGGAGTCGATGTGGGGGTTGACTCTTTACTAACTTCATGTTTCTCTTGGCCTGGGCGCTCTTGATAAACTTTGCCGTCGGCGGTTCCATAGTAGGTGCCGTACGAGTCCACTTCACGCCATGTCCCGTCAGCTTTCACTTCCATGCCCTGAGCACCTTTAATCAAGTCTCTCTCGGTGCTGTCACGTACCTGAACCCAGCTACCATCAGGGTTCACACGAGAGCGCTCATTTCCATGTACTTCAAAATTTTCCCAGCTGCCGTCAGCATTTAGGTTGGCTTTATCGCCGTTGTTGCCTTCCCAGTTCCATGTGCCATCAGCTTTAACATGTAACGTTCCCGAACTATTGGTGTAGTCCCAAGAACCATCCTCGTGAATCGTTGCGCCCTCACTGATGCTCTCTCCGTACGTTGAGGTTGGGCGTGGCTTACCAGCTTTGTTGTCATCGGTCAGAGCCTTTGAGGTAGCGCTTGGACTTGGTGAAGAAGTGCTGGCGCTACTAGAAGTAGTTGTCAGCGGTGATGCGCTAGGCGATCCGTTATCCGCGGTAGATACGCTAGCGTTTGACTGGCTGGTTTCGGAAGACGAAGATTTCCCGCTGCTGCTCGCTGAGGAGCAGGCGCTGAGAGCCAGTATCATGGCAAGAGCAGCAGAGATCGGTACCGGAAGATGACGTAAGGTATTCATAAAAGCCTCTTTCAAAGGTGATTGCTACGCAGTGTTGATAACACTGCCTTAATCATTCTACCCGTATCTTCATCATAGATAGCGATGTTACCGTACCGTAATCTACTCAAAAGTATTTAATTATATACTTATAGGACTAATAGATAGGAAAATAGGAAGTAACGGGCTGCATTCATGTTGAAGTTAAGCTTGAGACAAACAACCTAGCGGTCGAGCTTCACGGTAGACAGCACGGATCGTACTGTTCGTTGAAATTAAACCTGCTTATAGTTTCAACGGCTTATCAGCGGATAATTCAGATAACTGCGGCGATACATTGTAGGATGATCAAGAACAGAAGAATTAATATATAACTTCTAAGGTAAAAATAGTCGATCCTTTTAAAGGTTGCTTATGCTTCTTAACTGCTCCGACCTCAAAGTTAGTAAAGCAATTGTTACTCCCCTATCATCACAAAATTCCACCTCGTATGCTTCATGAGAATCCATATAGGTGTCTATAACTGTACCGATAGATCCTCGAAATAGACTAAGGTTAGGGAAGTCTTGCTGTAGTTGAACAACTTCCAGAATAGAATATTGCATAGTAAATTTCCTTAAACTTTTACCTATAAAGGCTATTTAGAACTCTTTATAAATAAAATTTCGTTATGATCATTCTCGCAGATTAACCATGATAAATCGAATGGACATATATAATACTCAAAGAATCGGCACTCTTCAAGAACATTAGGAACTTTGTCCAAACTTATTTTAAATACTGGGTTATCTTCAGATTCATCATCGATGTCTGCTATAAAATACACAGTTTTAGGCGGAACAACGTTATTTTGAATTAGAATATCCTCTATATGACGAAACCCGTAATTATTTGCAAAATGGTAAGACTGAGGGATATTTTTAAACGATAGCCACCAAACCCTGGGATTTCCGGTAGTATAGCGGCTCGTAATTTCTTTGAGAATCTCTTCTCCATTTTGAGTAGTAGAATTAGAGATACTAAAATATTACATGCTTCTACTATTTCACTATAAATCTCATTTTCTTGCAGCATCGATTGGCCTTACCTACTCTATTTCGTGTTCCATTATAAAATTCTCCACCGTCTGGTCTCTATAAGTTCTGCTCGTTCTCAGCATTGACATTTATGCATCTGCGGTATGGTCTGAAAGATGCACAGAAACACAGCCGAGAGTTTTATTGTACTCTGCCATTTTTACTAAGCGTTAAAAACAATCGTTTCCATAAGTATTGTTTACCTTTAAAGCGCTATTCGTATATCCGTGCTGCTTCAAAATATCTGCCAAAACGCTCCACTTTATGTTTTCATCAAAGTTTTCTTCTTTACCTACATTTTGGTAGTACCCGTCCATATCTTTAATCCAATATCTCATAGCTTCCAAGAATCCGTTCAAAGTATTATTTTCAAACTCCCCTGCATCCATTTCATTAATAAAATTCTGTAAGAAGATTAAAAATCATCACGGTTTTCAATTTCCATATTTAAATCCTTATCGAACGGTCCTTATCTATAAACACATAAAAATCAATGAAATATTAGTTGGGTTAAGAACATCATTCCCATCATAATAATCTATATGGAAATGGTCATATTTTTACTCTCCTTATCGAAAAAATTATTTAGCGAATCTCCTAGTATGCTCAATGCTATGCTGTTTCCTTTAATAATAAACTTATTGCCCTTGATTTGGACAGAAACTCTATTAGTTTGGTCTTCCTGATAAATTATCTGTAAAGACTTAAAATTTCTTGGATAGAATTTATCTGAACAAGTCTGGAGATTTAGTGTTGTTGTAGTGGTAGTTTGAGTCAAAATATCTCCTAAAGTCGTCAGGGACAGATTTGTCCCTGAAATTTCAACTTGAGTTTCTTCCGCATTTCCATTGATAAATATCTCTTCCATGCCTTACCGTTTTCTTCTCTGCTAGTTAATTAGTAAAATCATACGTAACCCTTTGCCAAACAGGTTATAGCTTCTTTTCTACCAGCTGTAATGCTCAAAAGGAGAGCTAGACGAAGCCATGTTTCTTATCGCAGAGCAGGTTGCTCTTGCATATTCATCTCGATAACTTACAAACACCTCCCCACCCTAGTAGGTTTATCGGCCCGACCTTACTTTATTTTCTTTATTTCAGACAAAAGAAGCGGCTAGATAGCATTTTTAGTCTGCAAGGGTTTGGAAATATTTTCGAAAGAAAATATTTTCAAAAGCATCTTCTACCGTAGTTCCAATTCGACAAAAGTAGCTCTCAAAACCACCAAACATTTCACCCTTAGGACTTAAGAAATATGTTAAGTGCTCAGAATATCCAACCCCTACTGGACATAAAGAAGATTTAGTGATCTCAGAATATTCTTCCCTCATAATAGGTGAATTAGCAAGTGCTAAATTAGGGCTAAATATTGAAGAGTCTTTGCCACTTCCGCGATACTTGTCATGATGAATTTCGAGGTTCCCAAAGTTACATAAAAACTTCTTGAAAAGCTATCTAATACGTAACCGTCATCAGAAGAAATGATGTTCTCAAAATGGTTTATATTAATTCTACGGTTAGGACGCCACCCATCTCGATATAGAAGCTCCCTAACCGGAGAAGAAAAATAAAAGCTTCTCATTATAGCTTCCCTAACTACTTGTTTTCCTTTTAAATAAATTTTATCATACAAATAAGGCTATAGTATTGAGAGTACAGTTTTAGCGCCTCTCTATCAGGAACATCCTGGTCTCTGGTACAGCAGCCAGGTAAATCATTACCCAATAAAAAGAAAATAGATATTTATACCGTCCTTTGATTTATTTATAAATAAATACCCTGTTTGTTCCTGTACGCCCACATAGAATATTGTGCTGTAGTGTCGAATTATCCAGTGATCATATATAATATATTACAGTACTCAACAATGTTGGGAAGATACTTTATGTGGAAAAGTAAAATAAAAAGGACTGTATAAATGAAGCAACCGTATGAAATACACTCAGATTTTTTCAAGAAAATGATTTCTTCAGGGTGGTATGAAAATAGAGATATTATTCTAGAGTCCTTGCCGCCCCATTTGGAGGAATTGCCTGATGAGGTAAAAAATTTTCTGAGAGAAATCTGGTATTTAACAGTCAGCTATGATGCCTATTATCGCAGCGATGCCCGTGTCTTTCTATCTACAGTACTGCATAGCTTTGGAGAAACTACAAATAAATTATCCGATTATTCACTGAATGATGAAGATTTTATTTATTATCAAAAATCTGTTGGTAGAAAATTAAGAAATTTTGGTTTTGCGGGTGACCGAGAAGTTCTTATTGATGATCTGGGGAGAATTTATTTTATCCCTGATTCTGGCGACCTGTACTACCTGGGAGGAAAATTCTATGAAGGATTATATAATTTAATATTTAGAACTAGGAAATCGTATATTGTAGAAGACGATGGTGAACTATTTGTGGAGTCAGACCAAGGCGTTTTACCGGGGAATATGAACATCAGGGATATTCCGTAAGCACACGCTGGTTCTAAAAAAGATGCGCAGCAAATGGAAAACAATGAGTGGTTCTTTGATCATCACAGAAATGTTTAAAAACACTTGTTTTAGTTTTCTAGGAGTATTTTCTATATCATAGGGTGGTAATATGGAAGCTAGCAGCAAAAAACTGCAAGATAAGTTATCCATGCTACATGCAACAAAAATGACAGAAAAATTGATTGGCATTAATCTGTTGTCAGTATCAGCAGATAGTCCATATAACACGGAATGGATTTCTGATTTTGATATAAACGATATATACAAAGAAAATCCACGGTTCAGGTTCCCTTATGGGGTGCGTATAGATAGCTTGGCAGAATCTCTAGATTTTATTTGTGCGCCGCAAAACGAATTTTTGATTATTTACTATGATTATAGTCCTATATACATATCATTTCAGATTACAAACTTAGCTGAGTTCTTAAAAAGCTACGCAAAAGAGCAAAAATCTTTAGATATAACACTATTTTGTTTAAATCGGCGCGAAGTGATCGATATTTTTATAGAAGAAAATGACATTGAAGTTCGGGTGATGCCAATCTTCGATTATTAAACTACATAAGTATAGCCTATTTTGGACGCTTGGTTTTTTGCGGATAATTCATGTAGGTGCGGTCAGCCCGTGCCATCGGACGTAACCATACATAAGATTTTCTAGGACGCCTGAACGATTTTGCTTTTCAGATATTTTCTTCGGTCTGCTTCCAGTGTACATATGCCGAGGTAGCTTTGCATGAACCTAGAAGCTGGCAGATTCTAGAGAAAATAACGTTGAATAGGGTCGATTTTGGAGGATAGATCCGGTCCGTCAGAAAGTAGGCGACACTTTCTGCTCATGTGTCCGTGATAGTTGATTACTGGTGTTGATTACTGTTCTGCTGCTGCTCAGACATCTCATTTATCCTACCGTGTATTATGTTTTCATAGGTTATCGTCGACCGCGCCGAAAAACACTTTCAGGCAGTCTGAAACTTCCGTTTCCCGCCCTATCCTTGAAAGGACACACTATGAGTATGTTTGCTATGCTGCACGGAGTATCCCCCGAATTTCTGCGAAGCTGCCAGACCGACAGCAGTATGCTGGATACTCTGGAATACCCTGAAAAAGAAACTCCAGATTTTTGGTTATCCACTGTTGGGGTGCGCTCACCTACCTGCTTGGCGGCGACGAAACAGGCGCCTGGAATAGCGAGATTCTCACCAGCCGCACTATTATCAGTGGAGAGTGCATTGATCCTGAACACGAGACTGGCATCACCCCAGCGTTTTACCTGACTGTGGACGAAGTTATCCAGGTTGCCTCCGAACTCGCGCAGATCAGCGATGAAGCCCTACTTTCGCGCTACGAACCCGAAAATATGCATGACCTACACCCTATAGGTGAATGGACAGACTGTCCCGAAATTCGCAGAGAGTTACTTGATGACTTCCACGCCTTGCAAGCCTTCTATGCTGTCCAAGCCAACGCTGGCAATGCTGTGATTAACTACCTTGTCTGATTTTCAGGCATCATGAAAATATCGTTTTGTGGGGTTGCGCCCGCAGGCAAGGACGCTTTCAGCCCTTATGGTTGTCTGACAACCTTAACAACAGTGCTTTAGGGGCGATTAGGTGTTTAGCCTCTGTCCTGTACGCAATGAAGCAGCAGTCTCTCCCCTGTCAGTTCGGTGGAACCTAAACCCACAACAATCGCCCCATCATGTACACGCAAGCAGAAACCGTTACTGGACCCATAGGAGTTACCTCCGCGCAAGTCCGTCATCTTGCTTCTCGGTACATTAGAAGCGCAATACATTTTTGAGATTTGGGAAGAACATAAGGGGAACCGCATGCCAAATAAATTATTGTTTCAGACTTTACAAAATTCTGAACTACCCGCCTGGGACAAAGTACAGGTTATTTTAGATTTAGCTGAGCAGAAAAATAATGAAGTTTACCCAATTATCTTAAAACTAATAGATCAGCCAGAATTTAATAATTGTAAAGGAACATTAGTGTATGCGTTAGAAAATTATCCCCCGGAGCCTCTATTCGAAAAAGCTATTGAATGGTTAATACATGGGGAATTCGAAGTCGCATATGGGGCCTTTAATATCATTAACAAAATATCAAAATTATCAGGAGATTCAGTTGATGATGCTTATGAATCTATAGGATTTGCTTCTAAAGATCGTAAAAATGAAGAGTGGAGAACTGAACTGTTGAATGAGGCTTTAGATATGTTTGAGTAATAAATTAATCTGTGATTTAAAAGAGTTTTTAGACATGCGAAGCCATAATAATAAATATATGATTGTATGAGAGAATTTTAAATATGCCCCTCCTAATGGAATCTAATTTATTGACACAGATATAGTAAAGTTGAGGAACTTTTTGTTATAAACTTTGGTTTAAAAAATCGCTTGGATTAAATATTTATAAATTTTGCAATTGGTCTGGAGCTTTATGTACTGTAATATTTGTGCGTCCGATTATGAATTTATCAATTTTTTAAATACCTTTATTGCTGAGAATGGGTTATCTGTTTACGATCCTATAAATAAATTATGGCTGCGCCGCATTGACGAAAAGGTGAATGCAAAAAGCTCATTTATATATAACATTGCTGTTTATAAGATGGAGGATACAACAAAAATTCCTGTACGTTTTGAAAGATTTTTATCAGTTCATAAATACAGTGAAACTGATTCAAAAATATATTGCGGCGTAATTTCATGTGTTAACGATGATAAACTCACGCAAAAGATGTTTTTAAAATTAAAGCGCAAGACTAGTAAAAACTTTGAAAAAGGGATGAAGTGGCTAGACGAAAATTTGAACGTTAATCCTAATAGTGTGTTGAATAGTTATTTTGGTCTACATCTTTAGACCGCGATAAAAGTATTACTCATCGGGTAATGGAGTTAATCAAATTACCCCTTTCTGATTTCCAAAAACAATCCGTCCAGCATACATGTGGTGTGGTTGCGGACTACACGCACGTAGTCTCTCCCTTTATAGTTCACCATCCTAAACCCTGTGGCTCATAAGTGAACATACTCGGTTTTACCACTTGTTAGATCAAGTTACACCCCACAATGGTTACCATTGACCAATCAAAAATTTGTAACTGTTCGTGATAAGATTTATCCATTACCTGAGTAATAAATGTAGTACGATAAGATTCCGTAAGATGTAGAAAATTACGGATCCCTCTGTAGAAATTTGATGGTAACCTCATTTGATGTCAAACTAACGTGAAGGTATAGTAGTACATAGTGTATATTAATAATATATATTCTAGTATTCAAGCTGAAAGAGGTACAGCTATGAAAATTTCAATAAACGCAGATGATTTAGATCAATTTAAATTTTTCTCAACACTTTACTTCTTGGAGGGGTAACTGCCCTGCTGCAAAAGAAAGCAAATATTGATGATATAGAATATTTAATGTTTGGACCTAAAAGTATTGAACTTTTGAAATTGATCCCTGTTGAATCTGTATACTCAGATCTAATTCATCAAGGAACGGAAATTGAAGATATAGCTAGTTTATTACCTGGTGAGTTAAATAATTATTTAGAATATTTACAAGAAGCAATATTACATAACTATCAATCAATTTCTTTGTCAAAACAAAACCCAGTTAAGATTACTTTATTTTTGATAAGACTGAATATTTGGTTAAATAAATCATGGTAAGCGTAGCGTAGTAATCGTAGGCTGAGTCGTGCGCCAACAAAACAGCCGTGTCCGTCTGCCTCCGCTACGACAATACCGGATACACCTACGACGATGCCCTAGGCACCCCGATTTACACTCAACTCCCCCACCGACGAAAGCCAGTACGTCCACGATGATACCGAAAGCCAGCTCTTTCGTACCAAAACTCAAAAGCTGACAGCACTACCAACACCTGGGTACCTACAACCTGTTCAGATCTAGCCTCTCTGACGAGTGTCGGGATAAACCGGCTTGAACATCGGCCACAAACCGAAGCGCACTCACTTTGTTTGGGGCGGAACGAGATCATTTTAAGAGTACACTTACAAAGGCAACCACCCCTATAACTATATTGGCCACGGTCAGGAACAATACCTCTCCCTGAGCCATCTGCACATGATTGTTGAGGACTGCTAAAAGAAATATTAGAGTTGATAATTTATAAGGAGCTTTATGACAAGGTTATTTGATGTTTCTGCTGAAGAGGCTATCTATATTGATAACTCAGAATCTATTTTACTAAAACTTTCAAATGAATTTTCCGAGATGAATATATATTTCCCCAAAGATAACATTCAAGAGTTTAAAGATTTTATTACAGAAAAGACACAATACATAAAGCTAGGGTTTATTCTTGGATATTCAGTCATATGGAAACGAAAAAACTCTGATATTTATCTATTGATTGGCGATGATGAAAGCACTTGGGATGTCTGTTTTATAATGAATAAATCAACAATGCTAGATATTCTAAATGAAATTGAGGGCTTGTTATAATATAAAAGCATCAAACCTTTCCTGCTCATATAGACAACATGCTGAAGAAGTAAAACATGACTAACTCCGTATCAACAGGTAGCATTTATTGGATTTCAGACGAGGAAATTAGTACTCTAGAAGAAAAGGCCCACAATGGGGATAAAATTCATCGTTTAAGTTATACCAATATCATATGTTTGTATCTTTAAATCAAGATTTAGAATTTAAATGGCTGGAAATAGCGGCAAAAAATGGACACCCTATTGCCCAATCCAATTTAGCTGATTTACTTTTAGCACAAGGTGACAAAAAGAAATATATATTCTAGAATCAGCTATCAGAAGCAAGATATTCTCACGATGGATGCAATACAGATCTTTGTTATTTTTGAGGGCTATGGAGATTACAATATGAACAACTTAAAAATTTTAGGATGGGATAAAAACCAAAAAACTTTGTACAGGTATATCAAAGAAGGTGATACTTTTGCGTATTAAAAATCTTGGGATCCGCGACAGTAATGGAGGTTAAAATGGCTGAGGTAAATAGACCTGATGTTATAGCAGGACGAGAATTAACTAATACATTTGATATTGATGCCATAAACTATTATGACCTTCAGATAATTACGCATGATTTTATCAAAACGTACTTTTATCTAGCCCTTGTATCCATAATCAAATAGCTGATACTCTAATAAAATTAGCAGAAAATACGTGTCGTAAAATTCTATTGAATTTATCCAATGTCTTATCAAATGAGGAATTGAAGAAGGAACGAATAAGAGTTTGGAAAATTCATGATTCACAAACATCATCACATGAAAGAAACTTTATTCAACTTATACTAGGAGGGTTATCAGATGAAGAACAATTCACTGATACACTTGAGAACTGCGCTACAGTATCCGATATATTACTTCCCACTTTCTTTAATGTGTATAAATTATGCGGAGAGGAACTTTTTAAAAAATACCTAGAATTTCTAGTTAATCATCCTACTTTAAGGAAGTATCGTATTGAACATGTTTGAACCAAAAGTTGAATATACTGATTGAATTGCCCCAAAGACGATATCCAACGTGGGTTATTAAAAACTACTGGTTTAGCATACTGCTGTAGTGGTTCCTGTTTTCCGTATTTTTAGTCTACTATGGAAGGAACACTTACTTTCACATTTAATCTGCTTGGCGAACCGATGATTTCATTTTTCTGGTGATATTATTCCATTTAGCAAACGTAGGCTGGGGCAAGACCCAACAAACATCAAGGTTGTCTGAAATAAATTTTCAGACGACCTTTTTCCTATATGCAACTATCACTTGTTTTGACTACAACGAAAATGGTCAGATCTAAATCATAGCCCCAGCACCAGCGGAGAGCTTCTTTCCCGTGTAACGGAATGCTTCTATAGTGGAGGAGACTTGACGGTGAACGAACTGATGAAACAGATAGATGATTATATGGACTACTACAACTGGGAGCGATGCAGAGTTTGAAATTGAAAAAGCTGGGTTCTGTTGCATACAGAACCCAGCTTATGCGGAGCGCCTGAAGAGGTTTTTATGAGTGTCCGATCGCCCGAGTGAGGGTCAGCTCAACCCGAATCCGGATTTTCAGACGACCCTTTCTCTATTTCAATCAACGTTCAGCAGGCAATTAATACAACCCTTCACGCTCTTCGCGGGTGGAAATGTAGATGTTTTTCACCTGCGTGTAGGCGGCGAGCATCATCTTGTGGGTTTCGCGGCCGATGCCTGAAGTTTTGTATCCGCCGAACGGCGCGCCTGCGGGCAGGCGGTTGTAGCAGTTCACCCAGATACGACCGGTTTCCAGTGCGTTGGAGACGCGCAGGCAGCGGTTGATGTCTTTGCTCCAAACTGCGCCGCCCAAGCCGTATTCGCTGTCGTTTGCCATTTTGACGACTTCTTCTTCGGTTTTGAATTTAATTACGGTAGCAACCGGGCCGAAGATTTCTTCTTGGGCAACGCGGGCGTTGTTGTTGTCAGCCTCGATCAAGGTCGGCTCGACAAATTCGCCTTTGCCCAATTCGCCTTCGAGTTTTTTACCGCCGGTGATGATGCGGCAGCCTTCCTGTTCGCCGATTTTGACGTATTTCAAAATGGTTTCAAGCTGACCGGCGTTGACTTGCGAACCCATTTGGGTATCGTCTTCCCAAGGCAGGCCGACTTTGATTTTTTGAACTCTTCCGCCAAGGCGTTGACGAACTTGTCGTAAATGCCTTCTTGTACGAAGACGCGCGAACCGGCGGAGCACACTTGGCCTTGGTTGAACAAAATGCCTTTTTGCGCGCCTTCGAGGGCTTTGTCGAACGGCATGTCGTCAAAGAAGATATTGGCGGATTTGCCACCCAGCTCCAAGGTGGAGGGAATGAGCATTTCGGCGGCGGCGATGCCGATGTGGCGGCCGATTTCGGTTGAGCCGGTGAAGGCGAGTTTGTTGAAGCCTTTGTGGTGCAGCATGTATTCGCCGGATTTCGAACCGCGTCCGGTAATGATGTTCAGCACGCCTTTAGGCAGCAGGTGGTTAATTTTTGAGCGAGCGACAACAGGCTCAGTGAAGTGCTGGAAGACGGGTGAATGACGATGGTACAGCCTGCGGCGAGTGCGGGCGCGATTTTCCAAGCCGCCATCAGGAAGGGGAAGTTCCACGGAATGATCTGACCGACTACGCCGATAGGTTCGCGCAATACGATGGACAGGTCTTCGGAGTCAAGCTGGGTTGCGGTGCCTTCTTCGCCGCGGATGACGCTGGCGAAATAACGGAAATGGTCGGAAGCCAGCGGGATGTCGGCGGCGCGGGTTTCACGGATGGGTTTGCCGTTGTCCAGCGTTTCCTGCAGGGCGAACAGTTCCAAGTTTTCGTCAATCACATCGGCGATTTTGTTGAGTATGGCGGCGCGTTCGGTTGCGGTGGTCTTGCGCCATGTTTTGAATGCTTCCTGCGCGGCGGCGACGGCGGCATCGACATCGGCGTCAGTCGCGTCGGTAAATTTCGCCAATGCTTCGCCATTGGCGGGATTGTAAGAATCCAAAAGCGTGCCGGGGCTCGTCCACGCGCCGTTAATCAAAAGGCCATACTCTTTATCGAACACATTTAAATCTTTTGCCATGATGCTGTCCCCTTAGTTGCCTTTCTTGGGTTCTGGACGTTTCTCCAACGTCACCTAAAACAGGATAGTATTTTTTCTCTTTCGGTTCAAGCATTAAAAATGAGAGCGTTCTCGAAATTCCAAATATGCATAAAACGCAGCCAGGCAAATCTTGATTACGTATGGGGACGAGGGCGGTTTATTAATAATATATTAAGTTCTCAGACAACCCTTGTTTGGTTGAGACCAAGGAATCTATCTTAATGAACAGCACCATTCTGACCCCAAATTTTCCGGAGCTTTGGGCGACATAATTACCTGCGTCACCACCAGGGTTTGTGCCTACTCAAATTTGTTGGCATTAGGCGGGTCAAGCGCGAACAAAAGAACTTGCAGCGGTTGTTAAACCTACCGTTGCGCATCGGCACAAATGAGCATTTGATGCAAACCGAAGCACAGCTGCGCGAATATTTTTTCTGGTACGCGCCGCTCTTTCGATACTGCATTGCATATGCCCGGAACATCGTTTCAGAATGAAGCGTGGCAAGGATTTGCACCAAATCCCACACGGCAAAACGGTCAGGTCAACCGCCGAGAACAGGCAGCCCGCATGGGCAAGCCGTCCGTTGTGCGCGCCGTCGCCAATGCCGAAGACGAAAGCCTCAGGAAGTGAACTACCTCCACTGCGACCACATCAACGTCTCAGGGAGATGACCGATAAGGGCGGCAACCTGCTGTGGTTCGGTATATATACCGGCTGGGATCGTCTGAAAGAGGAAACCAAGGTAACGGATACTGTTTACCAGCCCTTTCGCCCGCAAAGCCAGTATTGTGACCGTGAGATGGGCGCGCTACGACTTCTTCAGGTACTATGAACCTGATGCGGGTCGGTTTGTGAATTAGAATTCGATTAGGTTATAGGCGGAGAGGATCTGTATCAGTTTGAGTCGAATGTACAAGATTGGAGAGATACTTTAAGGTTAATAGGACAATGTGGCTGTAGGGGGTATTTGCTGGGAATTGGACCGTGTCACCTATGTCCTTAATAACCTTAGAAATATGAATATAAAATTAGGAGTATAAAATGAAAGTATATGGAACTGGAATCTATGAGAACGATAGAGCTGATCTTGTTGGGTTGGCGTATTTGCACTTCTCAATATCTCAAATCGAAGATGTTATTGAATGGATGAAAGGTACTGATGAACCTGCCCAACAATTATTAGGGTATTTAGACATGTTACTTATGATTGCTAAAAATTTCCCGATGATGCCAACTTGAAAATAAAAAACAAAGAGTTTCTGAATGGCAAATTATTTTTAATGAATGGTTTGTAAGAGCCGAAAAAAGTTACAGAAAAAGTATCGTGATTCAATTAAAAATGATTCAGAAAAACTATTTGAAGAGATAAAAAGTACGGTCACTCAATAAGCTGGTTATAAACGTTAAATAAATAGTCTATTTTTAGATTTTAATAAGGAGTGTATTTTTATGGGAGCTTGGGGATATAAATTTTACGAAAACGACGAAGCAGCAGATTGGTTACATCAATTTTGGGACACTAAAAGCTTTGACCTACTAGTTAAAGAAGTGGAGCAATTTGATCCTAGGAACGAAAATTACGACACAATAAGAGTGATCGCACATATTTTAATTTGTTTTGGTTCACCTTATACATGTCCAGAGGATTTTCTAGATCAAAGAAGCATAATCATTAAGAGGGTTTTGACAATACTTGAAAATATGATAAATCCTCCAAATAGCGATTGGGATTTCTTAGACATATGGGATAATGATCCTACAATTATCTCTGAGGTAGAAAAACAAATCATAGAACTCAAAAAAATTGTATAGGATATATGTCCTAAATAAAATTTACTAGACATTAAAAACCGTTGTTGCATTGTTTATACAACTCGCTGGACGCTTCGTTGCCGTTGCGTTTTGCGCCGCTGGTAGCAGAGGACGGTTCGGATGAAGACTACTTCCTCTTCGCTAGTGGCAGCAGAAGACGCCAACGGCAGCCATCAGCGTTTCGTTTACCATCTGCTGACCGGACCGGTTTGCTGCAGTACGTTATCGACAACAACGGCCGGGTGCTCTCGCTGAACTTCAGAAATGGAAGGGGTAACGGCTGGCAGGAAATATGAACAACGCATCTGCTGCATTAGATTTAGTTATAGAATCTTATTGGGAAGATGCTAAAACAGGAAAAATAAAAATGGGAAACAAACCCTAAAAGCAAGGATTGCCATAAAGCATAGAGAGCACAGAAATACAAAAATATTATCTCCAAAATATAATTGTACATAATGAGAATTTTAATATGGGTAAAATTGTTTTAAATGTAATTAATTATGAAATGGTTTATGATCAATTAGATACAAGTTGTTTCAATATTATATTTGAAGGTGGATATTTTAATATTCAGTCTTCTGTATACATAGACCCTGATTTCGAGTATTCAGAGATTGCTTATTTTGAGTTATCCGGTCAGGAAAATGGAAGGTACTTAGACCCAGAAAAAATTATTTTTCACCCTAAAAGAATCATAATTATTTTTGACAAAAGTGAAAAATTTCTGGACACCATTCAAGAAATACACATTATTTTTTCTAATGAAATAAAAAAGGAATTGGTTGATTTTTTTAACAATTGTTTATTTTTTGGTGAGTTTATTCAGTACTCATCTGATTTTGATAAACATAAAATTGTGCGGCAAACTCTTGATCGTGAAGTTATAGATTGGGAAGAGGATACAGAGTAGCGTAGAAAGCGTAGCCCACATAGGTAATAACTGTATTTTTACCCCTGTTGGGCGAAAATGCAAAAACTCAAATCAAGCCGCTCGGATACTGTTTCCGGCAAAGTAATCACGCATCCGGGCGTTCAATACCATCAGCAGTTTGCGCACACACGCCGTAACGGCAACGAATAAGCGGTTCAGAACTGTGTTGCCACCATGGTAGCCATATACAGCGCCTTATGTACTGCAGACCTTCCACCGAAGTAGTGGCTTTTGAATTTGGTTTCGTCGCTCTGTCTCAGGTGCAGCGCGATGCCGACCAGACTCGCTATCCGATTGTTCGGCAACCGTTTCAACTCGGGCAACGCAGTAAGAGGTATTAGATATACTTACAGAACACCATGATCGGCGCATGATAGGAAGATTTCCATTAGTCTGTGGTATATGTGGTAATTCAGTAGATGGTTGATGAATATAATTGTTTAACAATTCAATTAAGGAAAATATCATGTTTTTGGAAGAAGATGACGACAGATTCGACAGGGTACACTTGTGGTTAGGAACTGTAACAGATTCAGAAGATCAGTATGAGCAGTATTTCGAACAAGATAGTTTGCCAGAGGGTGTGTTTTGCCCTTTTGTAAAGATATTGGATTAGATGAAGAATACGATGAAGACTATATTGGAATTATTCCTTTATTTCCTAAAGTAGTTTCTTTGAATAAATTATTAGTTGAAGCTGCGGTAGATGAATCTGAATTACCAGCCGTAAAAGCAAAATGTAAAGAGCTGGGTATTACAAAAGGTAATGCTGTCTTATGGTATTCAGACCCTGACTTAAAAATTTCTCCAGATAAAAAATATAATGGTTTAACATATATCGGTGAGTTTTGTGGAGATTAATATGCAAAAAGCGTAAGCACTAATGCCGTCTGAAAAGTTTTAGATAAAATTTTCAGGCGGCATTTTTGTTTTTAACAACATATTTTATCTAGTTGGCAACCGCCCTGAGATCTGGGCATACGCCTACGGCCCGTTCGGACGAAGGCTTTCCAAAGAACGCCAAGACAAACTGGCATAGGCGAGCACCGACCCGAAACGTACCCATTTCGTCTGGGACGGTAATCGATTACTTCAGGGGTACACCTACAAAGGCTGCTACCCCCCTAGCCAAAGTCTTCCACAACAACCAAAACAAAGAAGAATAAATACCTCGCTTATTTCCGCACCGACCACATCGGTATCCCAGAGAGATGACTGGCACCCACGGCAATCTCCTGCGGTACGGCGAATACACCGCCTAGGGGCGCCTGAAAGGACGAACGCGTCTATCGGAACGCACATCAGCCGTTCTGACTGCAAAACCAGTATTATGATGAAGAGACCGGATTGCATTACAACCTGATGCGCTACTTTGAACCTGAAATCGGTAGGTTTGTGAAACAGGACCCGATTGGGTTGGTAGATGGGGATAACCTTTATCAGTTTGCGCCGAATGTTCAGATTTGGGGTGATCCATGGGGTTTGGTTCACCTTATACGTTACAAACCCCGAGATACTATTCCGGCTCAAAATGGTGCACGTGGAACAGCCATAGATAAAGCTTTGGAGAGAGGAAAAAGCTTTAGTTGAGGCAGGGGGTGGTACTCGAAAATGGACACAAGCAGAAAGAGATTTGATTTTGAGCACGAAAAATAAAAAATTGACTTCTGTTATGTCTAGAGCGGGTTATACCGGTCATCATATTAATTCTGTTGAATCAGGCAGTTTAGGTCAAAATGGAAAGGCAACCCACGAAATATTGTATTTTTGCCTAATAGTAACCATCCCGGAGGAGTTGACGATAATTTACATTCTAATCAAGGGCGTAGAGGTCGCTGGACCAATTTAGGACGCGGTAAATTAATTGGTAGGCGAGCAATGTTACAATAACTTAAAAATGCACAGTATAGGAGTATATTATTATGTTTAGTTTGAACACAGCAGTTAGAAATTTTCTAATATTTATGGTCAACTTTCTCGTGAGGAGATTGATTTTGGGCAAATTATAATTGATAAAAAAATATTACAGGATAATGAGTTTATCATTAACTATTTTTCAATTTGGTAACATTAAACCCTCAGATCCATATAGGTCAGCCATTTAATTTAATTTTGCATCATCTAAAAATCGAGAAAGCTTAGTAGGATGGCCAAAAGGCATAAACATAGAGAATTATCTCTATATGGCTAGTCAAAATGATGAACCTATATTAATTTCAAAGGAAACTTTTGAAATCTTTTCCTTACGATTGGGTTCAGAAGAACCTAAAAAAATAGCTTCTTCTTTAGGAGATTTTATACAAACATTATCTGAAATAATGACATTGTCGGAAAAATTCTTTTCGAAGAATATTAATAATGATGATTATTTTATTCTAGAGGACGATGAATTCATTGCTGAAATTAATGCTTTTTTCCAGCTGACTAAACTAAGTATTGAAGTAAAAAACTTCTATGGTTTTTTCTTTGAATAATTGGGAATAACAAGAAATAAATAAGAAAATGTAAACCTCTATCTGTATGCGTTTTTAGCGAGCAAGCCACAGCCTACCTAAATTTCCAAATTCACAGGTAGCGGTGGCGTGCGTTCTTCAAAACGTACACGCGTTTTTTGGTTTGCAGACTACCCCAGTATCTCTTTGTGGTCGTCTAAAATATTTGTTCTTTGACAATCCGATTTCTGTTATCGGTCGGACTGGGATAGCAAGCTGTAGCCCGAACAAAACCTTCAAGTCTGGACGTAGGGTGTATGCGGTACGCACGTGGTTTCTGCTTTTCAGAGGACCTTTGTTGTACCGTGTTCAATCGCCGTTACGCCTACGACAAAGCTGGCGACCTGCTGTGGTTCGGCAACTATACCGCCTAGGGTCGCCTGAAAATGAGGAACGGGTCTATCGTAACGCACATCAGCCGTTCAGGTTGCAAAAACCAGTGTTATGATGAAGAGACTGGACTGCATTACAACCTGATGCGGTATTACGAGCCGGAGACTGGACGGTTTGTGAAATACTTTTAAAGTTTAATGATTAAAGGAAAAGTATTATGGATAGAAAAGTATTTTTTGAAAATCTCATGGAATATATTAAAGAAAACATGAATGAAGAAAATGTGCGTTTCTTCAAGAAGTCGATTAAATTTAGAAAAGCAAACCATCTTTACGGAGAAATCTCCTTTGATCATTCAAGAGTTTATGAGGGATATACAGCATGTATTTGGATAGAAAGTAAAACTTTAGCTAAATTTTTTAAGGAAATGTATGAGTCTCAAAATCGAAAATATAATATTCATGAGATTAATTTTGAAACAATTTTTTGGATGGAGTCTATAGCATGTGCACATTATTATCATGCTCCCTTGCTTACTAGTTTCAAATGGGGGAACACTATTAAGGTACCGTCCTCTCCTGAGGAAGCTGACAAAATTTATCCTGATGTCCTGAGGCATTTGATATCAGGTTATGTTTCTATTATTAAAGCTTTCATGGACATGAGTCCAAATGTTCTAGAACATCTAGCTAAGTACCCATCTCATTTTGAGTTTAAATCATTGACAGCTTTTTATATTATTAAGGTAAATAAATTACCTTTTAATCACCCACTTGTTCAAAAATTGTTCGAGTTTGATGATAAAGTGAAAGAAAATAAGAATGGCCTTTTTACTGGTTTTGACTTGATTTTCGAAGATAATCCTTTTGATCAGGAAATTAAAAAGCGCATATTAAATAATGAATATTAAATTGTGTGACAATATGCGTAACAACTGTATTTTCACCTCATCAGGCAAAATTGCCAAAACTCAAGTCAAGCTGTTTGGATATTGTTTTCGGTAAAGTAATCGTGCACCAGGATATTGCAACATAAAAGATGATGATAGGGGGCAATCACACCATACCATTGAACGAGAATGGGCAAGAAAGAATATAAAAGGTTACGATCCCCTAAAAGCTCCAGCAATTCTATTGCCTTCTTCGTCAAAAAGCTCATGCTATTATTTCAGCAATGAAGCGAGCCTTTAGGAAACAAAATGGATATAATACAAGTATTCGACAATAATTTACGGAAGCAGCAAGACAATTAAAAGCTGCGGGTTTGTCACCTAAGAAAATTAAACGAGCATTAAATCAAAACTATAAGTATTTCAAAGAACTGGGAGCAATTTAAAATGAATAGATATGAATTAGAAACTTTATACATTTTAAATGACCCTGCTACTAGCCAGGCAATAAAAATGCTGCCACTGAAGTGGCATAGTTCATATTCATCATATATTCAATTTTTAGAACTAAGTAATGGATTATTTGGAGATGAGATAACCCTTTTAGAGGCAGAGGATATTCAACAAAGGAATATTGACTATGAGGTACAAGAATATTTACCGAATTTTCTTATGATTGGAGATAATGGTGGGGGAATTGCTGTTCTGATGGACAATAAAGAGCAAAATATTTTTGCTGTTGGCCTGGGAGTAATGAGTGAAGACTCCTTAGAAAAAATATCATCTTCCTTAGAAGAATTTCTATTGGTAAAGAAAGGAATGTTTAATTATTAGAAAACTAGGTTTAACAAGCAACAAACCGTAACGTGTATAAAACTTCTAATTCCGACACAGCAAGCCGTAGCCCGCATAAAACCCCTAATCCTGAAGTGGGGTGTGTGTGGAATGCACGCACTGGGCAACCTGATCTACCGCCAGCTCCCTAACGGCGAAAACCAATACTTCCAATACGACACCGAAAACCAACTGGTCCGCGCCGAGATTAAAAAGAAAGCCGGCAACACCGAAATCTGGGAATACGCCTACGACCCGTTCGGGCGAAGACTCTCCAAAGAACGCAAAGACAAACTGGCCTGGACCAGCACCGAACCAAAGCGGACCCATTTCGTCTGGGACGGTACGAGACTGGCGCAGGAGTATACCTACCAAGGCAGCCACACCCATCTCTACACCGACTAGGACAGCTACGAACCGCTGGCGCAAGTCTTTGACAATGCCAAAGACGGCAAACAATACCTCGCCTATTTCCACACCGACCAAATCGGCATCCCGCGCGAGATGACCGACATCCACGGCAATCTCTTATGGTACGGCGAATACACCGCCTGGGGTCGTCTGAAAAAGGACGGGCGGGGTTTACAAGAACGCGCATCAGCCGTTCCGACTGCAAAACCAGTATTATGATGAAGAAACCGGGCTGCATTACAACCTGATGCGCTATTACGAGCCTGAGGTCGGGCGGTTTGTGAATCAGGATCCGATTGGGTTGTTGGGTGGGGAGCATCTTTATCAATTTGCAGATAACGCTTTGGTTTGGTTCGACCCGTTGGGATTGAAAAAACCTACGCGCAGCGCTTGGGTACTGCCGGCGAGCGCAGGGTAATGAAATATCTGGAAGGTACGGGATACAAAAAAGTCTTCTCTATTCAAAATGCCTCCGGAAACGGCTTGGATATTGTCGCATTGAGACCGGATGGGAAATATGACATATTTAAAGTTAAAAGTTCTAAACGTGGAAAATTTAAACTAAGCGAAAGACAGCAGAAAGGCGGTAAATGTTTTGCTGAGCAAGTGTTGACGGAAGATGTAACGGATAAGAAAAAAGGCGGATATTTTATGAAAGGCTTAGACGGCAAAAAGACGCCTCTTAATAAGAAGAAGGCGCAAGAGATATTTAATAATATAGATAAAACCGAAACTGTCTTTGTTGATATGAATCATAAATTTCAAGCAACCCGCATGACATTTAGCCCATGGTAATTAATTTAGGAGCAAAAAATGAGCAAAAAACCCACCGCCGCCATGAAGCACAATCTTGACCGTCTGGTTGAAAACATTACTACCGGTGACGACAGCGAAGACTATCAACGCGAACGCGGCTATCTGGACGAATACATCCGCCAAGGCACCACCCCGTTCACCCACCGCTGGTATGACGACTTTTTGGAGAAGGACTGTGAAGTCAGCTACACCGCCACCCAAGTCATCTACGATCTGCGCATGGAACTGTGCATCCCGCTTGCCGAATTTCTGCAAGCTCCAAGCGAAAGCCTGTTCCGCGCCATGATGGCAAAAGCCTATTTCCTTACCATGGGCTATGTACGCCACCACCTCACCGGCAGACCGCGCATTCCCTATATCAGCGTAAACAATAGCTACTTCGCCTTCCTCGCCTCCCTCTTTTTCAGCCGCGACGAGCAGAGCCTCAGCTTCGCCGCCCTGCAAACCATCATTGCCAACCCAGACGAATGCATCCGACCGCAGGAAACCGATGCCGCCCGCACCCTCATCCCCCTGTCGTTCCGCCTCGCCCAAGACCATCTTGCCCTGCCGATTGACCAAACGCAGGCAGATTTGTTCGCCTTCTCCGAACTCTACCAAACCGCCTACGCAGGCTTTGACAGCAGCGACGCCGAACAGGTGAAGCAGATTTTCAACGACCTCGCCGACTACCATATCCGGCAAAGCCGCGACGATGAAAAAGGTTACCCCGAATTCGAATACACGTTGGAACAATGGATGCCGTGGGAAATCCTCGCCCTGCTGCGCCTGCGTACGCAAAAAGGCTTGGACAACAGTATGATTAGCCACCCGCTGATTACTCCGTTTCTCCCCTTTGTCGGCTTAGAACTGGGCGGCTTTTTCGACGACGCGCAAAAAAACCTGCGCCGCGCCGTGTTCAAAGAATTTGGTTACCAACCTGTTGTTGATTTATAAATATCTGTGGCAACAAGCGTGCGTTGGGTGGCTAAACTCAACCCAAAGCAGCCTGAAATCCTTGTTTCCCTGTTTTCAGGCTGCCTTTTTATCACAAAGGCCGTCTGAAACTCCGCAGCTTGGTAAGCCGTAGTCTACATGGGTAGCAACTGTATTTTTCACCCCGTCGGGCAAAAATACCAAAACTCAAATCAAGCCGTTTGGATACCGTTTTCGATGGTACCGTTTTCGGCAAAATAATCACGCATCCGGGCATTCAATATCGTCAGCAGTTTGCGCATACACGCCGTAACGGCAACCTTATCCTGTTTGTCTGCCTCGGCAACATCTGCCGCTCGCCGATGGCCGAATACGTCCTGCGCCACCAAGCCGCCGAACGCGGCCTGTCGCACCTCGTCGAAACAGCCAGCGCGGGCACGTCCGGCTGGCACGACGGCGAAGACATGCACCGCGGCACCCGGGCCGAACTCAAAGCGCACGGCATTGCCGCCGACGGGTTTTCCAGCCGCAAAATCCGCCGCGAAGACCCGGCGCATTACGACCTCATCATCGCCATGGACGACGACAACCTGGCCGAACTGGAAAGGCAGTTCGGCCGCTGCCCCGGAAAACAGTTCAAGCTCACCGACCTGATTCCCGACAGCGGCTACCGGGCCGTGCCCGACCCTTGGTATACGGGCGATTTTACCGAAACCTTCCGCCTCGTCTCCGCCGCCGCAGAAGCCCTGCTCGACAGGCTGGAAACGGTGGAATAAACAAAAAAGGCCGTCTGAAAACGCATTTCCCGCTTTTCAGACGGCCTCCCGAACCACCTAACCCCGTTACCACCATGACCAAACGCCGAACCTTCCTCATCCTGACCGTCCTCTTCACCCTGCTCTTCATCGCATTGGTAACTCTGGGCGCGTACCTGCTTTCCATTCAAAGCAAACAATTCGCCGTCGCCGCCTTCCTGTTCGCCTTCGGCGCCGTCTTCGGCCAAGTCGGCAGCCTCGCCCTCTACATCCGACATAAAGCCCGCGCCCAAATCATGCGTGAGCAACAAACCGAATCCCATTAAGGCTGGGTATTGTTCGTTATCCGTTTGCCGGTTCTACAGACTTTACATAGGTAAAGTTCTGTTTGCCGCATTGCTCCCCCCCCTTGCAATTTACACTGACACCGCATACAATTTGTATTGTTCTTAAATCTTTCAATCCACGGGAGTAGACTTATGAAACAAAACATCATCGTTGCCTTATTCGACATCTCCAGCGAAGCTTATCAAGCCTTTTCTGAATTGAAAGCTTACTCGCAGACAACAGATGCTTTGGTGGCACAAGCCGTTTTGATTAAAAAGGAAAATGGTCTGATTATCCCAGCAGAAAGCACCGACTTTACCGCCAATACGGCCGAAAGCGCATGGACGGGCGGCCTCATTGGTTCGCTGGTCGGCATCCTCGGCGGTCCTATCGGTGTTCTGTTGGGTGGAGCTATTGGCGCACTCATCGGCAGTGATGCAGGCACTGCCCAAACATTGGGAGAGGGGTCGTTGCTGGAAAATACAGCCAAAAAACTGGATAACGGCAGTACTGCGATCATTATTTTGGCGCAAGAATCCAACGAAGCTGTATTGGACGCTTTCTTCCACCGTTTCAAAACCGTTATTCTCCGGCAAGATGCAGCCGTTGCCCAACAGGACGTATTGGCAGCAATAGAAGCGCAGGAAGAAGTGGCACGTCAGGCACACGAAGTTTGGAAAAAACAGCGCAAAGCCGAACGCAAAGCCGAACGCCAAGAGAAAGTGGAAGCCTTCAAGGCCGACATCAAACAAAAATTCGACGAATTGGCAGCCAAGTTAAAATAACACTGCCACCAACCCAAGGTATGTAACCGCTCAAATTTTCCGTTTCGGATGCATGATACGGCTTACCCTTGGACAGCAGGCGCTGATAGAAATCCCGAATAAGCGGTTCAAAACGTGTCGCCACCACGGTAGCCATATACAGCGCCTTACGCACCGCAGACCTTCCGCCGAAGCAGCGGCTTTTGAATTTGGTTTCCCCGCTCTCCCTCGGGTGCGGGGCAATACCGACCAAACTCGCTATCCGTTTGTGCGACAGACGTCCCAATTCGGGCAGCATCGCCATCAGCGTAGCCGTCGTTATCGAACCGATGCCTTTGATTTGTTCCGCCACTTGGGCTTTGCCGTCAAAATGCGTGTGGGTGTGGTCGTCGATTTGTTTGTCCAATTCGTCAATCAGCCGGTCAAAATGAGCAATCAGTTGTTTGACGCTTTCGACTTGCGTTTCGTGAACCTGATGCAGACGGTTTTTCTCGGCAGTCCGCATATCCACCAGCTGGTTGCGGCGGTTGACCAATGCTTCCAACACTTCTTCCGCTTCGGTGGGCGGGTGGTAGAGCATGGTTTGCCAACCTTCTTTCTGTGCCGTCATCTGTGCGAAGAAGGCGAGCATTTGGGCATCTTTGGCATCGGTTTTGGTCAGCGACTGCGATTGGGCAAACTGATGCGTCTGACGCGGGTTGGCGATAATCACGGCTATGCCTGAGCGGTGGATGGCTTTGGCGGCGGGAATTTCGAGACCGCCGGTGCTTTCCATCACGACGAGGGCGACCTTGTGTTTTTTAAGGTATTCGACGGTATGGGCGATTCCTTTGGGGTTGTTGGTTTCGGTTTTGGTTTTAGACAAAGACGAAACGGCGATGACGAAGTTTCGTTTGGCGATGTCGATGCCTGCGTAATTGTGTTGGGTACTCATCATAAACCTGCCTTGCATTCGGTTGTGTTGTCTGGCAACTGTCCGGTTGTGTCGATGGGTTGCCCGACCGCTCCCTGAGCTACTCAACGGTTGTTTGCCTTGGTCGGATGCGGGTGGCGGCCGGGCGGTTTGTTGCTATGATACGGGTGTTCCGATATACAAGGGTGTGTGCGGTACACACGCAGTTTCTGCTTTTCAGACGACATCTACCAAATCGCCTCACCCGAAGGCAACGTCATCGCCATTACCGCCCCGGACGGCAGCAGCACCCAAATCGGCTACCACGAAACCCTCAACCTGCCGGTTGCCGTCAACGATCCCGCAGGCAGGATTACCGCCTACACCTACGACGAACGCGGCAACCTCATCAGCATCACCGACCCCGCCGGTTACACCACCCGCTACGGCTACAACGCCCAATGGCTGCCCGAAACCATAACCGACGCCTTAGGCAAAACCCGACACCTACACTACGACACCCTCGATCAGCTCGTCTGCTTTACCGACTGTACCGGCGAAACCACCCGTTTCGGTTACACCGAATACGGCGATCTCGAAACTGTTACCGATGCGCTGGGCCATACCACCCGCCACCACTACGACGCAGCAGGCAACCCCGTCCGTACCGACTACCCCGACGGCAGTCACGAAACCTTCGAATACGACCGCCTCAACCGTCTGACCGCCTACATCGACGGACTCGGTGCCAAAACCGCCTACGAACTCGCAAATGCCAAACAAATATAAAAATTACCCGGCACCTGTACCCTGCATTTGATGCCTATAGTTTTTGGCGCGCCTCAGCCACAAGTCAGCCTTTCAATTTCAAAACCAGTAAAACCAGCAGCGCCTCATCTACAGCACCCCCCTGCAAGGGGCATCCTGCCGCTGGTATGGATCCGTTGCTCCGTTCTGAGGCCTGGTTCGTTCGGCGGATGCTGAAGCGTGACGCTGGTAGAGCATTACCTGTGATGCGGTAGGGCTGGCCTATATAAAACGATCAGGGGTGACTGTTCCCGCTACCTGAGGTGGACAAGGAGGACGAGAAGCAGGTATTGTTCGAGTGCGAAAAGAGATACGGTCATCCTCGAAAGGACATACCAATGGATGAATTGTATATATGGGTTGTTCAAGGAAGCAGCGCCAGTTTTCCGTCTGCTATCTTTTCGTCTAGAGAGAAGGCTGTTCGATGGATAGAAAAGTATAAAATCAGCGGGATACTATCGAAGTACCCTCTTGATATATCTATATATGATTGGGCTATTACACAAGGATTGTTTAAGCCCAAAAGAGATGATCAGAAAACTCCTGGTTTTATCCAGAGCTTCTCAACCGTTCATATTGAGGATTCTCAATACATTGATGGAGTTGAAGAGGGTTAGAACACCATAACCACCAATATAATCAACTAACAAGGTACGTTTAAATGGTGAAAAAGTCAGTCAGTTATTATAAGTAATCTTGGTTTCTCTAGATAAGATACCTTGCACATATCACCGACGCTCAGCATTAAACACCTTATCTAGCCCGGATTTTGCATTAATGCCCGTTGAAATAGCATCGGTTGAAGAAAACTTGGAATTATACTGAGTAATTTCCAAATAATTCTGAATCGCATATTGAAAATCTGAAGCATCACTACCAGATCCCTAACTCAGCAGTATTTATACTGGGGAATATGTCCTTTACTATAGTTAACTAGAGACGACAGCTTAGCTAAATTTTCTTCATTTAAATACGAGCATAAAAATTTACCTTCGGTAGCACTCTCAATTAGGTTATTTTCCAAGAAAATGCTGTCACAATCAATATGTTTTATATCAAAATTTCCCCATTCACTGCCAAATTGAAAAACTTCAAAATAAATATTTTAATAGATTTGCACAATGATATTCATCTTCCTTATCTTTAGTCAAAAATATTTTGTAGATTTCATCAAAATATGGTTTAGTTTATTAGACTCTCTGGGAAGATGCTCTCTCATATCACTAGGAAAAATATGCACCACATAACTACTATAGAGCTCTGTGATTAGCCATAGTCCATATTCCAGGAAAATCATATAATTACTTGAATCGACATAAAGGCATTCTTCCAAGTATGAGGCAATAATAATATCTGCCGTATTAGATTCTCTGTTGTAATCATCTTCTTCATACGATCTAATATTTTCTTTTCTTACAGTTTCTCGCGAAAATCCAGTAACATTTTCTGGATTAACCCACTCAAAAGGCTCAATAAAAAAGGTTTCCTTTTCCTCTAGAACAGAGATATCAATATACGAGTTACCCATATTTCACCTATTTCCTCTTGCTATTCAGTAAAATATATTTAGCCCTGTGGGCGCACAAACCATATAATACCATGCACGACTATCACTTTATCTTCCAGATAAATTTTCTTTAAGAGACTATGCCATGGTGAGCATTCACTATTATAGGTCCTCAGAAAAAATCACCGGGTCCGTTCGAAATACACATCATGTAGTTGCTATACCCCATGGTGTGTGCTGCCTACTGCAATAAACGCAAACCTATAGATTGAGTATGTTAATATAGAGGAAATAAAATATATCGCACAAATAATAGCACGAAGAAGGCTCGGTTAAAAATGGCATGAATCTAAATAAATATAATTATTTTTAACGCCTATCTGAAATATTATCATGAACAGAAAAGAAGCTATAAAAATACTTTCTGAACATCAGAGTAATTTAATATCTGATGCTGATAAGATGAATATATTGTTAGATTTTTGGTATTCTTATGAATCTGAACCTGAGTATTTAAATGAAGAACTTATAGATTACCTAAGCACACATGAATTTGACGACGTAGAATACTATAGTGAATTTTTCCAGCCTGTAGTTGTTTCAGGACTGGTTCATAAAAATTCGATTCTAAATAATAATTATTTATCAAAGGAACTTAGCAATGTTCTCCTCAAAAAGATAGAGGTCTTTGGGGATGAAATAGGCAGGAAGATCAAATGCCCCTGCTGTTATTTTTACACTTTGTCGGGTAGGTTAAGTTATGATATTTGTTCTATTTGTTATTGGGAAGGCCCTGGCGGTGATGAATTGTCATACTCGTCCGCAAACCACAGTACCTTATCTGAATACAGAAATGAGTTCTTCATTAACCATGATAAGGCCGAATTAGAAAAATACATCTTTAACAAGAAGGCTGATATTTTTGATGCCCCATTCATGAATCTGAAAATCTTATTCCCCAGGGATAAAAGCCGCGTTTTCAGTTTTATAACAGTGTATTTCATACAATAATTTTTAAAACCACTGTGTATTGACCCCTGAGCTCATGCTTCAATCTTTTAAATAAGTTATTTCCTTTATCTATAAAAGCCTGCTCTTTTTCTGTATTTTCAAATCCAGAGTTTACAGGATCGTTCATATTTAGTGTTTTATCATATTCATTTGCCCACTTTATTAATTCTTCAGCCAATATATTGGATATCGGTAGAGAATATGGGTCTATATTGCAGCAAATATCATCATCTATCCGCCATAACGGAAAGCAATGGTAGTCAGGCATCAGCTTAATTTTCTTCATTCCTCATACCGCGTCTTATTGTTCTTTCGCAAGATTCTTATCAGCGATAACCCATCGTTAACTTACTTATAGTACTTTAACAAATTCATTATATCTTTTGACTTCTTTTTACCATGATAATCTTCAGTCGCATAATGCCTAGCATTATATCCAAACTCATTTTTATGAGCTGCCTGTATTAGATAAGGCTAGCTGGAACCGGATAGTTTTTATCTACGTAGACATCATCAACACTACAGGTTTCATAAATCCATTTATTCCAATTATCTATCACCCATTGCCTGCTTACCCCTGCTGAATGTTCCAATTCAGCTTCTTGCGGGAGCATCACCAGAATTAGCCCGGCCTTATACCCAGTAGATACCACAAAACCATATTTTCTGTCGCTACCTGGGAATTCGACCAGCATTAAATCAACATATTTTTCGTGCGGGTATGAACCGGGAAACCTAAAAACTGCACCATGCCTCAAATCACTATGATAATTAACTAGTTTTTGCACTATTACTCCTTATATTCTCTTATTGGAATATTATGTATCTATGACGGTGTTTTATATTTATATCTCCCACAAGCGGATGAAAAATTAAAACATGTGGTTCCCTTTAAAACCTTGATACATGAACCTACTCGGCACCCTCATCGGTTATGGCTATATGTTAAATTTCTCTCCATGGAAGCCAACAAGCCTATACCCTAACCCATCTTGATTTTCTAGAAGCAGCTTATCTCCGCTCAGAGTAAGACTAATCCACCGTACCAAAGTCTAGATAGTCATAGACACAGATACACCACTTTTCCTCAGTATCGATCAGATAATTTTCCCCCGGATACTCCACAAGAAAATCAAGTAGTGAACGAACACTTTGTATAGAACACTGAATCAGGTACCCGTCCTCAAAATCGTTTCCCACCACTATGAACCTGCAGAAATCGGTGGGCTGAAGAATGACCTCTATATCTTCTACAAACTCCAATGTTTCATGTAGGCGACAGCAACGGTGGTTTTTTGTTTTACTCCACGCAATTCTAGAACCCGTGAAAGAAAAACCCCTCATAGATGAGTAGCTCTTATAAGATTCCTCATCTAACCGGGCATATTCAATATTGTGCCGCTTGAAAAACCCGGTTAGCTCCTGATCATACACAGCTCAGTCATCCTTTCAGCAGCTATTACCGCTGCGCCCAGTACCCGTTAGTCCAACCGGTAGTGCAGCATACGAGTGGAGTCCCGGAAGGCTGGGATCTGCCGCCCGATAAGGGATAACAAGAAGCCGCTTCTTTTCCACATCGGAAAATCAACTGTCAGGCGCTTGACGCTCATCAGGTGCAGATTATCCGCCCACCGCTCAAACTCCAGGTCATCGTCACAGCCGAAAACGAAACGGGCACGCACATGCTTCAGCGCCTCATGCCTGTCGGAGTTCTTCACCATCCACGAATTCTGCACATCGAATGCTGCCTCACTACGGTGAAAACGACGCGCCAGATCGCAGAACAAGGCGCGCACAGTGTAACGGTCAAAGTACATGAGCACCCCCTCAATCACCAGCAAAAACTGGGCGTTCGGGTGCAGGCGGTTCAGCTCATCCATCCACCCAGCGTCAAAAGCAGAAGTGGCCAGCAGCGTCTCACCCCGCTGCGCAGGCAGCAGCTTCTGCCGCAGAGCAATAACATCAGGCAAATCAATATCGTAAAACGGTACACCGTCGGCAGCAGCGCCGATACGCTCCCGGCGGCTATCCAAACCACACCCCACGTTTACGACCACAGGGTTAGGGCGGCGATGAATGAAATCAGCGGTTAGCCGGTCGAAGTAATCCGCGCGGATCGCGGTACCAACAACGGTGTGAATAATATGGTCGTACTTCGAAAAATCGTAATCAAGCTGCCGCACCAGGCGTGTAGCCGCCTCATCGTGAATCACCGGGTTAGGCATCTGCGAGGCAAGATGCTTCATATACAGCGGAATCAGTAAGGTCTCGCTCACAGAATCTTCAAGGTGCAGCATGGCACGCTCCTTTGGCGGAGTCCACGACATAACCCCCAGTAGCTAGAGGCGACTACGCCCCAGATGCCCACCAGCAGGGATACGCATGGAGAATGGCTAACTTTGTGTGTATTTTATCTCCATCACCCACGATTTTTAAGGGGTATGCTGTCAAAAACACAGCACAGGTATTTCAGGCCTCGTGCGGCACAGCCACAAACCTTGTTATATTGCGACCGCGGCAACGGCAAGCAGCGGCTCCTCCGGCCGGTAAAAGCATTGTAAACACCGCCAGATACACACGGTGCCGCAGCTTTAAAAGCTGCGGCACCCACAACAGCGCACCGTGGCTAAGCCGCGCCGCTGCCGGTATTCTTCACGTAGAAAAACCTAATCGATCAGATCACGCACCACAATAGTCTGGTCACGATCCGGACCCACACCAATCGCCGAGATACGACAGCCAGAAAGCTCCTCAAGCTTATGCACATACTTGCGGGCGTTCTCCGGCAGGTCAGCCAAAGACTTCGCATCCGAAATGTTCTCGCTCCAGCCGTCAAAATACTCATACACTGGCTTGGCGTGATGGAAATCAGTCTGCGTCATCGGCACCTCATCAAACCGAACACCGTCCACCTCATACGCCACACACACCGGAATCTTCTCAAGCCCAGTGAGCACATCCAGCTTAGTAATGAACAAATCAGTAAACCCGTTAATACGCACCGCCTGACGCGCAAGCACCGCATCGTACCAGCCGCAGCGGCGCGGACGGCCCGTGTTCACGCCAAACTCGCCGCCGGTCGTGCGCAAAAACTCGCCCATCTTATCGAACAGCTCAGTGGGGAACGGGCCAGCACCCACACGGGTGGTGTACGCCTTCTGAATACCGATCACACGGGAAATGCGGGTGGGACCAACACCCGAACCCACACAGGCGCCCCCAGCAGTCGGGTTCGAAGAGGTAACAAACGGGTAGGTGCCGTGATCGACGTCAAGGAAAGTCGCCTGACCGCCCTCCATAAGCAGGGTTTTGCCCTCATCCAAGGCATTATTGAGCAGCTGAGTAGTATCAACAATCATGGGCTTAAGCCGCTC
The DNA here is from genome assembly GCA_002355935.1 of Rothia aeria. GTDB lineage: Bacteria > Actinomycetota > Actinomycetes > Actinomycetales > Micrococcaceae > Rothia > Rothia aeria. The sequence goes on from AP017895.1 coordinate 229,438, forward strand.
AGCGAACGAGAGGAAATAATCCACAATCTCGTTCACCTCAACATGGCGGCGGTTATACACCTTCACCAGCAGCTCATTCTTCTGCCGCAGCGCGCCCTCAACCTTCTGCCGCAGAATCGACTCATCCAAAATATCCTGCACACGAACACCCAAACGGCCCACCTTATCCATATAGGTGGGCCCAATACCGCGCCCGGTCGTACCAATCGCGCGCTTACCCAAGAAACGCTCCGTGACCTTATCCATCGTCTGATGGTACGGGGCCACCAGGTGGGCGTTCGCAGAGATTTTAAGCTTAGAAGTATCGGCACCACGCGCCTGCAACCCCTCAATCTCGGCGAAAAGCGCCTCCGGGTTCACCACCACGCCGTTACCAATCACGGGGGTCGCGTTCTCGCTCAAAATGCCAGCGGGCAGCAGCTTCAGCTCAAACTTCTGCCCATTCACCACCACCGTGTGGCCAGCATTATTGCCGCCATTAGGCTTGACCACGTAATCCACGCGGGGGCCGAGCAAATCGGTTGCCTTGCCCTTCCCCTCATCGCCCCACTGGGCACCCACGATGACGACAGCTGACATTTCTTGCGCTCCTTGTTAAGCTTCACATTCCGCGCCGGTTACGCGCCATACAACCCGCACCCAGCCGAGGCGGGCACACAATTATTAATCATACCGCCCACCGCCCGCGCCAGCACTAGCAGCAGTCGCCAAATTTCGCGGCGGGCACGTGCATCTGCTGCGGACACAACAACGGGTGCGCACCCAAGACATTGCAGGGAGTGCGCACCCGTAATAATCGGCTGATACCAGAGCCAGAGGATTTAAAGGATCTTAATGAAAGTCAGCGGGTACTCGTACTCTTCGCCATTATTCGCCGAGACAGCGGCAATAATGTGGAAGACAATCAGCACAATAGCCACCAGAGGCATCACGATCAGCGGGATAAAGATCAAAATACCGAAGGTAATAAGTGCCAGGATCCACGACGCCATGGTGATAACCCACAGGGTGAAGTTAAAGTTAAAGGCACGGCGGGACGCTTCCTTCGTGAACCCGTAGCCCGGCTTGTCTTTATAAATAAACCAGAAAATCAGCGGCGCCAGAAAACCAATAGTGGTTGCCGAAAGGAACGTGGCGCCCGCAGAAATAAGGTTCATCAGAAACGCCATGTTCTTATCGTCTGCGCTCACCGCCCCAGGCTTCGGCTGCCCGTACGGATCCTGCTGGTACTGTGCGCCCTGCTGGTCGTACTGGTTTTGGTTCTGCTGGTACTGGTGCTGTGCCCCCTGCTGCTCATAAGGATTCTGGTTCTGCGGCTGGTATCCCTGCGGCTGCTGGTTCTGCCCATTCCCAGGGTTCTTGTCGTAGGGGCCATTTTCGTAAGGATTTTGACTCATGATGCTCCTTAGGTGTGCGGTTTTCGACGCCGCACGGTTGTTTGTGAGGTAAACACCATTTTAAGGGATGCACCTGAAAGAGCGCGAGCAGAAGATTTTTATCCACACAGGGTTTTTAATCCTCATTCTCAAACACGTATCCTCTGCTCCCGGTAAAGCGAATAAAACATTGAGAGATAATTCACCTTCATTCATTGAATGAAATAAACCTCAATGTATTCCGTGCAACTTTTTTCTCGCACACTGGTGTATTGTGGTGTTCATCTCTCAGCTTCTTCGAGGTGCGGCGATGCCGTCGCACCGCATTATCACTCATACATTCGAGGAGCATCATGCCAAAAAACACTCCGATACGGGGCCTCTCAAGAGCCTGCCTATCGGCAACCCTGGGTGTAACTATGGCCATTACAGCGGGACTGCCCGCGACGGCGGCACCCGCTGGCGACCCTGACACGCCAGTCGCCCAGGACATCGCCCGGAATTCCCGTGAGCACGCCGTACTCTCGGATTCCATGAAGAAGGCCGAAGGCAATATCCCCGTCTTCGTACAATTCAAAGGCAAAGGCGCATACGAACAAACCCAATCCCCCGCAGTACTAGCCAACAAACAAGCACCCACCAATAAGCAGGCCGAAGTCCAAGCCATCAAAACCCAGGTGCAGTCACAGGCACAGGCAGCAGCCCAGAGCACCGGCGCGAAAACGCTGTACACCACGCACAATATAATGCGCGGGGTGGCTTTGCAGGGTGATGCGGCGCAGATCCGCGCCCTCGCCAATAACCCCGAGGTGGAGCGCATCACCCCGATCGTGCCGAAGAAGAAGCAGAACGCCGGTTCCGTGGTTGATACCGGTGCGGCGGAAAACTGGGCACGTGAAAACAGCGGGTACACCGGTAAAGACGTGAAAATCGCGGTCGTAGACTCCGGTATTGACTATACGCACGCCGATTTTGGCGGGCCTGGCACGGTCGAAGCGTTCAACAAAGCAACTAAGCTCACCGAGATGCCTGCCGCAGACTCGGGCCTGTACGATGCCAAGAAGTACATAGGCGGCTACGACCTGGTGGGTGACTCGTACGACGGTACAAACCAGACCGCCCCGGATAACAACCCCATCGACTGCTCCGCTGGCGGCCACGGCACGCACGTTGCGGGCACCGCCGCCGGGTACGGCGTAAACCAGGACGGCACCACCTTCCGCGGCGACTACTCCAAACTCACCGCAGAACAGCTGAACCAGATGAAAATCGGGCCCGGCGCGGCACCGGAAGCGCAGCTGTATAGTTTCCGCGTGTTCGGGTGCACCGGCACCACCGGTGTGGTTGTTCAGGCCCTTGACCGCACCCTCGACCCGAACGGTGACGGGGATTTCTCGGACCGGGCGAATATTGTGAACCTCTCCATCGGCGGCGAGTTCTCCCCACCGGATGATGCCGACGCATACGCCGTTGAATCCCTCAACCGTCAGGGCGTGCTCGCAGTTGTTTCAGCCGGTAACGCAACCGACTACTACGGCCGCGGCGACACATACTCCGATTCGGGCCAGCCCGCAAACGCGGTTTCTGCGCTGACAGTGGCGAACTCCATCGGCTCCTCCTACGCGGTGGACTCCATGGAGATTCAGGCACCGGCAAACGTGGCCGGTAAAGTCCCCGGCGACTACACCGTCTCGTACACCTACACGGGGGCAAAACCTGAGGCACTGACCGGGACAGTCGTGACCCCTTCCGAGTCGAATAAATTCGGGTGTGAGGCGTTCAGCGCCGAAGACGCCGCGAAGATTAAAGACAAGTGGGTGTTCCTCGAGTGGGCCAACGCAGACGGTTCACTCCCCTGCGGCTCTAAGGTGCGGTTCGATAACGTCGAAAAGGCTGGCGGTAAAGGCGTAGTCCTTTCTTCAGAGGAAGAGAAACCTGCCCTGCCGATCGGCGGTAATGAGAGCATCCCCGGGTTCCGCGTGGCTAAAAGCGCCTCCGCTAAAGTGCGTGAAGCCGCCGCCAACGGTGAGCTGAAGGTACGCTTGGGCACGGATTTGAAAGAATCCCTGCGTGTGCCCAGCAATAAGAAAGATCAGCTGACCGCCTCCAGCGCCCGCGGCTACCACGGCACTTACGGGTACACGAAACCCGATGTGGCGGCACCGGGCAACAATATCTCTTCGGCGCGGGTAGGCACCGGAACGGACGGCATCTCGTATACGGGTACCTCAATGTCGGCCCCGTTTGCCGCCGGTGTGGCCGCCCAGGTGCTGCAGGCTAACCAGTCCTACGGCCCCACCCAGCTCAAGGCCGCAATCATGAACAGCGCCAACCATGATGTGCGCACCGCCGACGGGAACGTATACGCGGTGGACCGCGTGGGGTCAGGGCGTATTGATGCTAAGGCTGCGGCAGAGACGAAAGTGCTGCTGTATAACGCCGACCGGCCTGCGCAGGTGTCCCAGACCTTCGGGGTACTCGAATACGCGGTGAACGAGGGCAAGCAGACCCTAACCCGCGAGATGACGGTGGAAAACTTCGACTCGCACACCCACACGTACAACATTTCGTACGCGGGCAGCACCGACATGCCGGGGGTGGAGTTCTCCCTGCCGTCGAATATTACGGTAAACCCCGGAGAGAAGAAGAACTTCACGGTCACTATCACCATTGACCCGGCCGCCATGGAGAAGACCATGGACCCGGCCATGGAGAAAACCCATAACTCCGTGGACCCGTACGGTGACGGCACAGAGCTGGTACCCGAACAGTACCGCCAGTTCATTGCCTCAGAGTCGGGGCGTATTCTGCTCACTGAGGGCGCAGCCACCCTGCGTGCGCCCATCCACGCGGCACCTAAGCCCGCATCAGCCATGAAAGTTGAAGGGAGCTCTGTTGAGATCCCAGCCGGGGAGCACCAGGCAAACCTGAAACTCACCGGTACTGAGCTGAACCAGCGCGGCTACAAGTCGCTGCTGGGGGCGTTCGAACACGGCGCATCAATTGAGCGCACCTCCCCGGTAAAGCTGGATGTGAGCAGCAACGCGAAAGCGAATATGCAGCATGTGGGTGCCGCATCGACTGCACCCGCGCTGAAAGCATCCGGCGGTAACCCCAATGACGGGCTGCTTGCGTTCGGTATCTCGACGTGGGCTAACTGGGACGTGGTCTCAACAGAGAACACGTTCACCGTGAATATTGACACCGACGGGAACAACCGTGCCGACTATATGCTGGTCACCGACCGTGCGAAGGGCATCGACTTCCCGATTGTGCGCCTGTACGGGTACAAGAACGGCAACCTGGAGCAGATCGCCTACTACCCGCTCAATAACGCCTGGGGCGATACCGACACGAACATGATGGACTCCAACGCCCTCGTGATGGCGGTACCGCTGAAGGACCTGGGGCTCAGCGCCGAGAAGACGAAAGACATTAAGTACAGTGTCTCGGCCACCACCCAGTACGCCTGGACGAACGTGAGCGAGACCGGCTGGATTAACTACCGTCCGTTCGACCCGAAGCTGTGGTTCTCTGGGACCGCCGCAACGGTTCCGGGTTTCTTCGCTGATGCGCCTTCCTCCGAGCTGGTGGCACACCGCGCCGAAGGTGCGACTGATGTGAAGGCCCTGTTCCTGCACATGCACAACACCACCGGTGATCTGAGCGGGCTTAACGGTGCCGCAGGCAACCGTGCCCAGGTGCTGGAGGTCACCGAGCAGCAGCAGCTCGACCCGGCGCCGTCACGGTTCACGGATGTTCCGGCCGAGAACCAGTTCTACGCAGAAATCAACTGGTTGGCTCAGCGGCGCATCACCACCGGCTACCCGGATGGGACATTCCGCCCGGGCGAGAACGTGGAACGCGGGGCAATGGCCGCGTACTTCTACCGCCTAGCAGGCACGCCGCAGTTCACCGCGCCGGATAACCCCACGTTCAGTGACGTTCCGAAGTCTCACCCGTTCTACAAAGAGATTGAGTGGATGGCCGCCCGCGGCATCACCACCGGCTACGGCGACGGCACGTTCCGCCCCTCCGCCTCGGTGAATCGTGACGCCATGGCCGCGTTCTTCTACCGGTACGCCAACTCGCCGCAGTTCGCAGCCCCGGCAGCCTCCCCCTTCAAGGACGTACCCGCCAACAGCCAGTTCTACAAGGAAATCGCGTGGCTGGCCGAGCAGGGCATTACGAAGGGCTGGGATGACGGCACGTACCGCCCCGGTGAGCCGATTCACCGCGATGCGATGGCCGCGTTCCTGTACCGCTACAGCGATAAAGTGCTGAAGTAGGTACGAGCGGATCTTAGCCGCTACTGCGTTTGGGGCGCTGGCTTCTCCTGTGCGGGTGAAGCTGGCGCCCCGCGCCATATGCGGTACCGCCCAAAAGCTACGCGCCATAGGGCGGCAGGGTTTATTCAGACCTAAAACGCCATATTTTTGAGGAGGATGGATATTACACACCGCATATTTACGTTGCGTACCAAAAATATTGGGATTTTTATTGCCCCGATAATGCTTTAAAAACAGATGAATAGAGCACCCAGGAATTATTAAATCTCATGCTAAAGTAAATCACACTGATATGCCGTAGCTCACACATATCACGTTACCTATAGTCAGGAAACCATCATGAGACCACTATCCGACCCACGGCTTTTCGCCAAAAGCTGCCTGGCCGCAACAATGGGCTTAGCACTCACCCTCAGCGCCGCAGCACCGGCCTCAGCCGTACAGCCCCTGCTGATGAAACCGGTATCGTCACCTCGGGGGATACCGCCAAGGACGTACTCAGCCCCGGCATGAAAAAGCGGAAGGCAATATCGCAGTCTTCGTACAATTCAAAGGCAAAGGCGCATACGAACAAACCCAATCCGCCGCAGTACTAGCCAACAAACAAGCACCCACCAATAAGCAGGCCGAAGTCCAAGCCATCAAAACCCAGGTGCAATCACAAGCACAGGCGGCGGCCCGCCAGTCCAGCTCCCAGGCACTGTACACCGTGCACAACACCGCCCGCGGCGTGGTACTCCAAGGGAATGCTGCGCAGATCCGTGAACTTGCGCACCGCGGCGATGTGGAGCGCATCACCCCATTATTGCCAAGGAACGGCAGAACGCCTCCAGCGTGGTAGACACCAAAACCGTTAACACCTGGACCCGCGAAAACACCGGGTACACGGGCAAAGACGTGACCATTGCCGTGGTCGATTCGGGTGTGGACTACACGCACTCCGACTTCGGCGGCCCCGGCACGGCCGAAGCATACCAGAAAGCGAAAGACATGCCCGAGCTGCCCTCCGCAGATTCAGGGCTGATTGACCGCAATAAGATCGCTGCGGGCGTGGACTTGGTAGGAGACAGCTACAACGCCTCCTCCACGAACACCGAACAGAACACCCCGCACCCCGACAACAACCCGCTGGACTGCCGCCCCGACGGGTTCGGCTCCGGAGGCCACGGCACGCACGTTGCGGGCACCGCCGCCGGGTACGGCGTAAACCAAGACGGCACCACCTTCCGCGGCGACTACTCCAAACTCACCGCAGAACAGCTGAACCAGATGAAAATCGGGCCCGGCACCGCCCCAGAGGCTAAAATCCTGCCGGTTCGCGTGTTTGGCTGCCACGGCACCACCCACATGGTCATTAAAGCCCTCGACACGGTAATGGACCCCAACGGCGACGGCGACTTCTCGGATAAGGCGAACGTTGTGAACCTGTCGCTGGGCGGCGAATTCGCGCCTGTGGACGACCCCGAATCGTATATTGTGAACACGATGGCGCGGCAGGGCGTATTCACGGTCGCCGCAGCCGGTAACGCCAATAACTACAACGGGGTGGGCGACACCTACTCCAACTCGGGCAGCCCCGCCAACGCCGCCGCAGGACTGTCAGTAGCGAACGCCTACGGCACCACCCAGCCGACGGATCAGATGAAAGTGCTCGCCCCCGAACAGCAGGCCGGGTTCGTGAACGGCGTGTACACCTCCAGTTTCGGCTACGCCGCTGCAAGCGCCGACAAGCTCACCGGTGAGGTGGTGAAAGCCCCAGCATCCAACCGGTACGGCTGCGAAGCGTTCTCCGAGCAGGACGCGGCGCAGCTTAAGGGCAAATGGGTGTACATCGACTGGGAAGATCCGGCCACCGGAAAATTCCCGTGCGGCTCAGCGGTGCGGTTCAACCATGTGGAGGCCGCCGGCGGTCAAGGCGTCATCCTGGGGTCGGTGCAGGAACGGCACGAGGTCGGTATCGCGGGTAACGCCACGATCCCCGGTTTTATGCTCTCTCAAAGCGCCACCGACAAGCTGGCCACGGCAATCAACGACGGCACCCTGCGGGTTGAGCTGAACAACGACTACAAGACTCAGGGCCGCACCTCACACAGTAAGGCACTGAGCCTGGTGTCCTCATCGGCGCGCGGGCAGCACGGCTCAGACGGGTACATTAAACCGGATGTGGCGGCCCCCGGCGCCGAGATCGTCTCAGCAGCCGTGGGCGGCGGCACCAAGGGGTTGCGTTCACGGGCACCTCCATGGCGGCACCCCACGCATCCGGGGTGGCGGCACTGGTGCTGCAGGCGCATCAGGACTACTCCCCCACCATGCTCAAGGCTGCCCTGATGAACGGGGCGAACACCGACCTGAAAGACTCCCAGGGGCACACGTACGCTGTGGACCGGGTAGGGTCCGGCATGATTAACGCCAAGGCCGCTGTTGAGGCTAAGGTGCTGGCGTACGATACGAAACAGCCAGAGCGCGTATCAACAGCGTTCGGCGTGCTGGAGTACACCCCGGACTCGGGGTGCAGACCGTAACCCGCGACATCACCCTCGACAACACGGACTCGCGGGCACACACCTACACCCCGGAGTATGTGGCAAGCACCAGCATCCCGGGGGTGAGTTTCTCCCTGCCGTCCACGGTGAGCGTGGGGGCGGGCGAGAAGAAGAACGTGACGGTGACCGTCACCATCGACCCGGCGAAACTGGAGAAAACCAGGGACCCCGCGCTGGAAAAGCACCAGAGCTCACGCAACGTCGTGGGCGATAAGGTCGAAACCACCGCCGAGGGGGACCGCCAGTATGTTGCGAGCGCATCCGGCCGGGTGGTGTTTAAGGAGGACGGCACCGAGGCGATGCGCGTGCCGGTGCATGTGGCCCCTAAACCGGTTTCGGCGATGCGCGCGGACACCTCAAAGATTGAGTTCGGCACCGGTGCTGAGCAGAAGGTGAAGCTTACGGGCACCACCTTGGATCAGGGCGGGTACCGGTCGATGCTGGGCGTGTTTGAGCTGGGCGCCGCCAGCGGCCGTATTCCAACGCAGAACCTCACGGTGGCGTCGGATCAGGTGGTTGATGTGCAGTATGTGGGTGCCGCCTCGGATGCCCCGGCGCTGGCTGCTGCCGGGAAGAACCCGGATGAGGGAAACCTGTATTTTGGGATTTCAACATGGTCGAACTGGGATGTGCTGCATTCTGGGCGCAGCGTGGAGGTTTCGGTTGATACGAACGGGGACGGCCAGCGGGACTATGTGCTTGAGGTGGCGCGCGAGAAGGGCCTGGATTTCCCGCTGGTGAAGGTGTGGAAGGCAACCGGGGACAAGTGGGATTTCATTAACCAGTACCCGCTCAATAGTGCCTGGGGCGATACCGATACGAACATGATGGATTCCAATGTGATGGTGCTGGGCGTCCCGTTGAAGGATCTGGGCCTGACCTCAGCGAACGCGAAGGACATTAGCTACACCGTGTTCACGAACACCTGGTTGAATGAGGGCTCTGATTATGTGGACCGCACGGAGAAGGCCACGTTCAACCCGTTCGCGCCGAAGGTGTGGTTTGAGGGCGATTCGGCGGGTGTGCCGGGGTTCTTCGCTGACCGTGCTGGTGCTGAGTTGACGGCGCACCGGCAGGCGGGGGCTTTTGAGGCTAAGGCCCTGTTCCTGCATATGCATAACGGCACCGGTGATCTGAGTGGCATTGGTGCCGGGCATGGCGAGCGTGCCCAGGTGGTTGAGGTGAGTGCCGCATCTGCTAATAGCCGTGACGCCCGGTTTAAGGATGTTCCGGCCGATAACCAGTTCTATACGGAGATTAACTGGTTGGCGCAGCGGCAGATTACGCTCGGCTACCCGGATGGGACGTTCCGCCCGGGCGAGAATGTGGAGCGCGGGGCGATGGCGGCGTTCTTCTATCGTTTGAATGGTTCGCCGCAGTTTACGCCTCCGACGAAGCCGACGTTTAGTGATGTGCCCACGAATCACCCGTTCTATAAGGAGATTGAGTGGATGGCTGCCCGCGGCATCACCACCGGCTACGGTGACGGCACGTTCCGCCCCTCCGATTCGGTGAACCGTGATGCGATGGCGGCGTTCTTCTACCGGAATGCGGGTTCCCCGCAGTTTGCGGCACCCGCCCGGACGCCTTTTGCGGATGTTCCTGCCGACAGCCAGTTCTACAAGGAGATCGCGTGGCTGGCTGAGCAGGGCATCACGAAGGGCTGGGACGACGGCACGTACCGCCCCGGTGAGCCGATTCACCGCGATGCGATGGCCGCGTTCCTGTACCGGTATCACGAGAAGGTGCTGAGTAAGCGGTAGCGCCCCAGCTGCCGGGTGTCTGTGCCGTAGTCTTACGCTATTGGGCGCCCTACTATTGGCTGGACGCCTGGCGCTTTGGCTGGTTTCCCGGCCGTCAGTGGCCCCTGAGGGGTTATTGGCGGTCGGGTTTTCTGTGCGGTGTGGGTGGGGCGCTAAGGATGAGCCGCATAGTTATAGAAAACTGCAGGCGAGGCGCACCTCAAAATAAGCCTCATATACCGTGATATTGCACAAGTATTCCGAATATTTTCTAGTCTTAGTGCCAGTAAAAACAAGGAGATGCACTAATAATTATTAGTCTACTGTTGTTTTTGTGGTTAAACCGTGAGTGCCCCCGCACAGCCGCCCGATACGTCCCGAAAGTTTTCGGTACTCTTATCTCGTTCACTCTGCGCACCAACCACATATCAAGGAGCTGTCTATGGCGAGAAAGTTCATGGGGCAGGCAAGATGCACTCTTGCCACAGCGTTGAGTTTATCGTTAGTAACCACCACCGCCTTCCCGGTTTTCGCCGCAGATACACCGGATAGCAGTGTCCAGCAGGGCGCAGAAACCAGCAGAGATCAGAATATTATTAGCCCCTCAGCCGCCAGCGCATCGGGTGAAACAGCGGTTTTTGTGCAGTTCAAAGGCACCGGCGCCTATGAGCTCACCCGCCCGCGGCCGGCCACGCCACCCGGGAGCAGAACGCGGCCAAACGGGATGAGGTGCGTTCCATCCACGCCTGGGTCAACGAGCGGGCACGCACGGCTGCTGAGGCCACCAGCTCAAAAATACTGTACACCACCGTGAACACGGTGCGCGGGGTCGGGCTCTACGGCGATATTGAGCAGATCCGTAAGCTCGCGGCCCGGCAGGATGTGGCGCGCATTAGCGTTATTACGAACGTGCGGCCGCAGAACGCGGGTACCGCCGTGCACACGGATACGCTCACCACCTGGGCGCAGAAGAACAACACCGGCGGGTACGGGTACACGGGCCGTAACGTTACGGTGGCCGTCATTGATACCGGCATCGACTACACCCACGCCGATTTGGGCGGGCCCGGCACCGATGAGGCCTACCGGCGGGCGAAGGACTCGGCCACCCTGCCGGATGGGCTGTACGACCCGCAGAAGCTTGTGGGCGGGTACGATATGGCCGGGGATGGCTATAATGCCAGCACTAAGGAGCATGCCCTGCCCATCCCGGACGCGAATCCTCTTGACTGCAGCGGGCACGGCACCCACGTGGCGGGCACTATCGCCGGGTACGGTGTGGCGGCGGATAATACTGCCTTTCATGGGGATTACTCCGCGCTCAGCGCCGATGAGCTGCACAGGATGCGCATCGCCCCCGGGGCCGCCCCGGAGGCGCGCCTGGTGGCCTTCCGTATTTTTGGGTGTGCGGGAACGTCGGCGCTCACGCTGAAGGCTCTCGACCGGGTGCTTGACCCGAACGACGATGGGGATTTCAGTGACCGGGCGGATATTGTGAACCTTTCGGCCGGAACAGACTACGGTGTATTCGATGAATCGACTAACTATGCAATAGGTGAGTTGTACCGGCAGGGTGTTCTTACGGTGACCGCCGCGGGGAATGCCGCATCCCAGAACGGTGCTGGCGACACCTACTCTATCTCCGGTGGCCCGGCAACCAGCGCGTACGCGCTCACTGTGGCGAATTCTATGGGCGCCACGCAGTCTGCTGACCGGGTGAAAGTGCTCTCCCCCGCTGGCACGAGCGAAATATACGGCCGGTACACCACAAAGTATGATTATGCACGGTACAGGGAGGGTGAGCTCACCGGCCAGGTGGTGAAAGCCCCCGCCTCGAACCTGTACGGGTGTGCCCCGTTCACCGCTGAAGAGGCCGCCAGGCTCAAAGGGAAATGGGTGTACCTTGACTGGGACAATACAAGCGGTGCCGTGCCTTGCGGTTCGGCGGTACGGTTCGCCAATGTAGAGCGGGCTGGCGGCGCTGGGGTGGTTCTTGGCACCAGGCAGCCGCTGACCGATATCGCTGGCACTGCGGCCCTGCCCGGGGTGCTGCTGCCCTCAGAGCAGGCCGAGAAGATCCGCCCGGCGCTGGCCTCAGGCACCCTCACCCTGCGACTAGACGATGCTCTCCGCACCGGTGCGCGCATCGAAACCGGGGCGGCGGATCAGCCTAACCCGGCATCGGCGCGGGGCGCTCACGGCTCGTGGGGCAGTATTAAACCCGATGTGTCTGCCCCGGGCACCGGTATCGCTTCAGCCCGGGCGGGCTCAGGTGCAGGGGCCAGTACGCTCACGGGCACCTCCATGTCTGCCGCCTACGTCTGCGGGGTGGCCGCGCAGCTTGTGGAAGAGCACCGCAGCTACAGCCCGCAGCAGCTTAAAGCCACCCTGATGAACACTGCCGCGCACCCCGTGCATGATGCCCACAACCGCCCCTACCCGCCGGATCGGGTGGGTTCTGGCCGCATCGACTCCGCCAAGGCCGTGAATAACCGTGTGCTCGTCTATAACGCCGCCCGCCCGGAGCAGGTTTCAGACACGTTCGGGGTACTCGAATACGCCCCGGATGCGCCGGTGTCTGTTCTCCGCCGTGAAATGGTGGTGGAAAATACTGACACTATCGCGCACACCTACCTGCTTTCGTACACTGCCAGCACCGAAATCTCGGGGGTTGCTTACTCCCTGCCTGAGAGCGTGACGGTACCCCCGGGCGGGAGGACAACGTTCACCGTCACCCTCACCGTGGACCCCGCCGCCCTGGCGAAAACCGCTGAGGCGACCGCAAACACCACCCAGCGTTCCACTGGTGAAGACGGGCAGGTGGTTGCTTTTGGGGCGCGCCAGTATGTTGCGAGCGCATCCGGGCAGGTGGTGCTCACCGAGGGCGACACCACGTTGCGGGTGCCGGTGCACGCCGCCCCGAAGCTGGTGTCAAAGATGCGGGTGGCCGCTGCGGAGGTGCAGTTTGAGCGAGGCCAGCAGCAGGCGCAGCTGCCGCTGTCCGGTACGGGTGTGGATCAGGGCGGGTACCGGTCGCTGCTGGGGGCTTTTGAGCTGGGGGTCACGAGCGGGCATATTCCCACCGAGGACCTGTCGGTCAGCAGCGACCAGCGGGCGGATATTCAGTACGCGGGTGCCGCATCGGATGCTGCCGCACTGGCCGCCGCAGGCAAAAACCCGAACGATGGTTCGCTTTATTTTGGTATTTCAACCTGGGGCAACTGGTCCGAGGTGACCCCGCGCAGCACCTACTACGTGTTTATTGACACTGACGGGGACGGCACCAACGACTACCGCCTGCACACGATGCGCGCCGCCGGGGTGGACTACCCACTGGTGCAGCTCTCCCGTGCCGATAACGGCCGGTGGGTTCCGGTGGACGGGGCGCTCTACCCGCTCAATAACACCTGGGGCAGCACCGACACGAACACCATGGACAGCAACACCCTCATTATGGGGGTGCCGCTGCGGCTGCTGGGGCTGAGCGCCCAAAACCCGGGAGCTCTCTCATACACGGTGGCCACCACCTCCTCGTACGCCACCACACCCATTGTTGATGCGACCGAAGCGGTAAAGTTCAACCCGTTCACACCCGCCTTCTGGTTCACCGGTACCGCCTCAGGCGTGCCGGGGCTGTTCGTTGATGCGCCCAACGCGTCTTTGACGGTGCACCGCACCGAAGGGGCAGAAGGTAAGCTGCTTCTGCTGCACCTGCATAATTCCACTGGTAACCTGAACGGCGCCCGGGGTGCCACAGGTGATCGGGCGCAGGTGCTGAATGTCTCTGGGGAGAACACCCACAACACGGTGCGGGCCCGGTTTACGGACGTGAACGATGCGAACACAGCCACCCCCGACATTGACTGGCTGGCCGAACGCAGAATTACACGCGGGTACCCGGGCGGCACTTTCCACCCGGGTGAAGATACCGAGCGTGGGGCGGCCGCGGCGTTCTTCTACCGGCTGGCCGGTTCCCCCGCCTACACGCCCCCGCAGCAGTCGCCGTTTACGGATGTTCCCACAAACCACCCGTTCTATAAGGAGATCGCGTGGATGCACCAGGCGGGTATTACTACCGGCTGGGCGGATGGCACGTTCCGCCCGCATGAGGCTGCCACCCGTGAGGCCATGGCCGCGTTCTTCTACCGTGCCGCAGGCTCCCCCGCCTACACGCCCCCGGAGAAGAGCCCCTTTGAGGATGTGCCCACCGGTGCGCGTTTCTACCGGGAGATCACCTGGGCGTATGAGAAGAAGATATTTATGGAGGAGACTTCCCTGCTCAAACCTGCCGCCACGGTGCGGCGTGAGGCTGCGGCAACGATGATTCACCGGTACGCCCGGCGGGTGCTTCACCGGGGATAATTCTCGCCAGTGTGCGCATAAAGTTGTGGCCCGGATCTGTATAGTACAAATCCAGGCCACAGCTTCATTATTACCTGAGTGGACGGTAATTTTACTTATCCTTCAGAACCTTAAGGGTGGGAACCGGGTACTTGTAGTCCTCTCCCTTATTAGTTTTTACTGCTGCCACAATGTGGAAAATAAGAACTACAAGACCGGCAGGGATAATCAGCAAGTACATCAGGGATGCTATTCCCACCAGGGGAGAAACATTTCGAGCTGTTGATGCTGCCGCGCCTGCCCCGAAGATAACGGCGCACACAATAATGTACACAATCGCCACAATGGTCCAGGTGAGCGCCAGGTTAAACGCGCGGGCGGCAGCAGCCTTGGTGCGACCATACCCGGTTTTATCTTTGTAAATGAACCAGAAGATCAGAGGCGCAAAAAGAGACAGGACCGGGGAAATGTGTGCAAACGTTGCCATGGAACGTGCGTCCGGGGCTTCCTGCTCGTAGGGCTGCTGCCCCATACCCTGCTGCATATTTGGGTTGTAGTTGTAGTTCGGCTGGTTGGGGTCAAAGTTCTGTTGACTCATAATGTACTTTCGGTCGGTTGGTCGGTGAATGGTACGGTGCGGTACGTACCATATCCGCAAGACTACCAAGATTTTGATGAATAGTCTTGTAGATACGCCACCCAACACCGTATATGTGTCACCCATCACTAACAGATGGTTTGGTGGGGGCGTTTTTTGAGTATTATGAGAGACAGTTCACCTATCCGTCTTCATCCAGTATTTTTATGTGCGGGAGGGGATACCGGTACTCTTCCCCGCGGTTGGCGCGTATCGCCCCCATAATGGGGAAGATGAGGGCCAGAATTAGCATGACAGTCACGATCCCCAACACCGCTATAAGACCGATCATGAATACTACTGCGGCCACCGCCGCCGCATCTCGGCTACCGGCGGTTATACCCATCAAGACCAGAAAACTCAGCAGGCTAAAAGCAATCACCGAGAGCTCAGCAATCATTACGGTCATCGTAAAGTTAAACGCGCGGGCGCAGGCTCGCCTAGTAAACCCGTACCCGGGCTTATCTTTGTACACAGCCCATAGGATGAGCGGGGTGAACCCCCACAGCAGCAGCGAAAGGTGGGCGAGCATCGCTATAGTGTGGGCGTCAGCCGCCCGGTACTCAGCAGGGTAAGGATACTGGCCCGGGTAGGGGCTGCATAGGGCACCGGTGCGGGCGGCTGCCCAACGGCGGGACCCTGGTAGCTCTGCGGGTGGGGGTCCGGCTGAGGCTCGCTCGGGTGAGACGGCTGCTCCGTTTTGTCGAGGTTAATACGGGAGTCATTGGGGTTAGAAGTGGGTTCGGTCATTGTGTCCTTCCTCTGAGATTGCGTCCCTATCTCAAGGATAAAGCTAAAAGGGGGCGCACGGACAGAGTCAGTTCACATGCCACCACGTATCGGCGATACCCACCGGAACCGTGCGTTTATGCCGACTGCGCAGGTAGATGCTCTCCAACTTTTCGGCGACGACGGGGTCAATCTCTTTACCCTCCAGGTAGTCGTCGATCTGCGGGTAGGTGATGCCAAGCTCGTCCTCATCGGTGCGCCCGGGGATACCGTCAAGCAGGTCGGCTGTCGGCGGCTTAGCCCACAGCCGCTCGGATGCGCCCAGAACCCTCAGAAGCAGCTGATTCTGCCGTTTGTTCAGTCCGGAAAGGGGCAGTATATCCGCCCCTCCGTCACCGAACTTCGTGAAGAAACCGGTCACAGATTCCGCCGCGTGGTCGGTTCCGACGACCAGCAGGGACGGGTCGCCAGCGAGCGCATACTGGGCGATCATGCGGGCACGCGCCTTAATATTTCCCTTATTGAAGTCGCTGATGGGCGTGCCCACGGCAGCCGTGTAGGCGGTGTCGAACCCATCGACCGCATCCGCAATATTGAAGGTGACGGCACGGTCGGGTGCGATGAATTCGAGGGCTTTTTGCGCGTCTTCTTCGTCTACCTGGGTTTTATAGGGCAGGCGCACCGCCATGAACTGCGCCCGGTATCCTTCGGCGTTGAGTTTTTCGCTGGCGAGTTGGCAGAGCCTGCCCGCCAGTGTGGAATCGATGCCGCCGCTAATGCCGAGTACGAATCCGCGGGTGCCGGTCGCTTTCGCATAGTCGCAGAGGAACTGTACGCGCCGCTGTACTTCCTCACGCGCTTGCTCTTCGGTCATATTGGGGCGAACGCCCATCTGGGCCACGATTTTTTCCTGAAGTTCACGCATACCTCTAGTGTACGCGCAGGCGTGAGCCGTTATATTCCGGCGCCAACACTCCCAGCGGCCTGCCCTCCCGGTTCTGCCGATGCGGAAGCGCCCGCATCGGGGGCTGTTGCGGGCACGCGGGTGCGGCCCGTTACCGCGAACAGCACCACGCCGAGCGCGCACGAGGCCATCTGGGTTACCGGGAACGCCCAGGTGAGCCCGTCAAACCCGAACAGTGCCTCCCCCGCCAGCACCGTAACGAAGAAGAAAACACCCACGCTCGCGGTCATCACCACCGCGGCTGTTCCTTTGCCGCACGCCTGGAACCAGGAGATCCACAGCACCACCAGCGCGTGGAACACGGTCGAGCACAGCAGGGCCGTGAGCACCTTATCGCCCGCCTCAACCAGGGTGGGTCCGCCCGTCAGGTACAGCGCCCAGTCCCGGAAAAACCACACCGGGATGGAGAACACCGCCGAGGTGCCCACCGACAGCGCCACCGCCGTTCTCAGTGAGGCCCTCAGACGCTCCCGATTCCGTGCCCCGTAGGCGTAGGCGAACAGCGGGATACCGCCCATGCAGATACCCATGCACAGGGTCTCTGGCACCATAATCAGCCGGATTGAGACACCGAATGAGGCGACTGCCGCATCCCCGTACTTGACCGCTAGGTTATTCAGCACCAGAGCCGAGGCCACCAGGAACAGGCTAGAGACCAGCTGTGAGGAGCCCACCGCCAGTACGGGTTTGAGCACGTCGGCGGAGAGCTTGAAATCGCGGGGAGATACCGAGAAGTTCTTGCTTTTAGCGGTCAGAAACAGCATGTAGTAGATAATGCACGCCAGGTTTGAGCCCATGAGCGCCCACCCGGAACCGGCTGCGCCCATGTGGAGCACACCAATGAGCAGCGCATCCAGCACCAGGTTGGCGAGCACGCCCCAGGCCAGCCCGTACATGGACTGTTTGGCGTACCCTTCGGCCCGCACCAGCTGCTCTAGGGTGAACATGCACATCCAGGGCGGGGCGCCAATGAACAGGATTGTCACGAACCAGCGGGTGGGTTCGTAGGTGGCTCCTGAGGCGCCCATGAAGTGGGTGAGCGGGTCGATGAAGAACACGCCGATCAGGGCCAGCAGCACCCCGAACAGCAGGGACGCGTACAGTGCGAATGAGGTGACTTCGGGGATGCGGTCGGCTTTGTTCTCGCCCAGCAGCCGCGCCGTGAGGGTGGATGCGCCCACCCCGAAAAGGCCCGCCAGGGCGGTGATGACACCGATAACAGGAAAGCCGAAGATGAGGGCCGCCAGGTCTTCAACGGTGCCGAAGTGCCCCACAAAGTAGGAGTTCACCACATTGTAGATGGAGGTAATCGCCAGGCCGGTGGCCATGGGGATGCCCAGGGCCAGGAGGGCGCGCATGGGCGGGGCCGATTTGAGGTAGTAGATGTTTCTTTCGTCGCCGGATTCGAGGATTTCGGCCGCACGCGACGCAGGGGTGTTGTCGGTTGTTTCGTGCACGCGCGCCTCTTCCTTTGTGCTCGTTTCCGTGCGTGGGGTGTGGTTGTTTGCCTCGCTCATCATACCTCTATTGGCGCGGCAATAACGAACACCGCCTAAACCATATGGTGTTTCGCTGCTGCAGCCCCTGTTGGCGGCGGTGAGACTAGGCTTTTGCGGGGTCTTTCACCGTAGCAGTCTCGTTCGCTGCCGTGTCCTTCACCTTGGTACCGCCGGTTGCGAAGAACAGGATCACGCCCAGCACACACGCCGAAATCTGGGTGAAAGGGAACGCCCAGGTGAGGCCGTCGAACCCGAACCACATATTACCGAAGATAACCGCAGGGAAGAAGAGCAGCGCAATACCCAGGGTCATGAGCGTGGCGGGCAAGCCTTTACCGGCGGCCTGGAACCACGAGACGAACACGATGCTCACGGCGTTGAACACGGCGGCGAGCATGAGCGCGATCAGCACTTTCTCGCCGGTGGCGACCAGCGAGGAGTCGCCCACGAGCTCAAGCAGCTGGTGACGGAATATCAAAACGGGGATGGTGAAGATAATGGAGGTTGCCACCGATACCATTGCGGCGGTTTTCAAGGCCGAACGTACTCGGTCTCGATTGCGAGCACCGTAAGCGTATGCGAAGAGCGGAATACCGCCCATGCAGATACCCATACACAGCATTTCGGGTACCATGTTCAGGCGCATCGCCAGCCCAAAGGCGGCCACGGAGTCGTCACCGTATCCTGCCGCAATATTGTTGAGCACCAGCGCGGAAACGGTCAGGTTTGCACTCTGAATCAGTTCGGCGGCACCCACGGCGAACACGGGTTTAATAATGTCACCAGCGATCACAAAATCGCTGGGTTTCCACGAAAAGTTGGGGCTCTTGCGAATAAGGAACTGCAGGTAGTACACCATGGATGCGGCGTTTGCGGCGAGCATCGCCCAACCGGCACCGGCGATACCCCAGCCGAGAACCGCAATCAATAAAACATCGAAAATTGAGTTGATGACGACACCCCAGATAATGCCGTACATGGATTGTTTGGCGTAACCTTCAGAACGCACCAGCTGTTCCAGAGTGAACATACCGACCGAAAACGGCGCACCCACAAAGAGCAGGTGCACGAAGGTTTTGGTCGGTTCAAAGGATGCTCCGGAGGCGCCCATCAGCCCGGTAACCGGGTCTGCGAACAGGAACCCGGCAATAGCGACCACCACACCGCAGGCGAGCGCAGAGTACAGGGCGAATGAGGTTACGTTGCGAATACGTGCCTTGTTACCTTCGCCTAGCAGACGCGACGCCAGGGTTGATGAGCCCAGACCGAACACACCCGCAATCGCTATGATGATACCGAAAACAGGTACGCCGTATCCGGTGGCGGCGAGCTCTTCGACGGTGCCGTAGTGACCCACAAAGTAGGAGTTAATGACGTTGTAAATGCTGGTGATCGCCAGGCCCGCCGCCATGGGGATACCCAGGGAAAGAAGCGCTGTGAAAACGGGGGCATCTTTGAGCAGGTAGATGTTTTTGGGATCGTCCATATTGGGCATCCCGGGGCCTGCATCAGGTGCGGGCACAGCCGGGATGGCGCCAGTGGTGGAGGGCACGGTGCCTGTCACCGCCGGGACTGCACCGGTGACGGGCGGGTTCGCCTCGGACGGTGCTGCTGTGCCAAGTTTTGCGGCTGCGTTGGGGTTGTCTGCCGCGCCGGTATTTTCGGGCAGGGCGTGTGTAGGTTTATGTGTCATGAAGATGCGTTTCTTGGTCTGTGCAGTGCGCCCGTCTCTGGGGCGGCATGGCTCAGGTAATATCGGTCAGCGCTACATGCCGGATGCGGGCAGGGGACTCTATTGTACCCGTCGCGTTTCCCACTGAGAAATAAACCCTTCCTCCCACTGCTTTCCCCAGCGCCCCTCCCCGGCCTCCTTCTCTAACCTCCCACGCAAAAAGGCTCTTTATGTGAATAAAGAGAGTTTTTCAACGCTTTATTCAAATAAAGAGCCTTTTTACATGCTAATCGGGCTTCTTAGTGTTCCTTATACCCAGCGGTTCTTGGGTCCTTAGGCAAGGAACTCGGGCAGCTTTTGTTCAAGCTCGGCGCAGGCACGCTCAACAGCGACGTCTGGGCCAATATTTGGGTCCATGGTGCCTTCGGCACGCACAATATCGGTCGAGTCGAACCCGAGCATCCCAAATGCGGTCTGCAGGAAGGGGTACGATTGCTCCCACGGTGCCAGCGGACCGGTGCTGTATACGGAGCCGCTTGACTGCACGAGCAGCGCTTTATGCCCGCCCATGAGACCCTGCGGGCCCTCCCGAGTGTACTGGAAGGTCTGCCCCGGCACGATGATGTTGTCCAGGTAGTCTTTCAGGCGTGAGGTCACCGTGAAATTGTGCATGGGCATGGCGATAATCACCCGGTCGGCCGCCTTGAACTGTTCGAGCAGCTCGGCATTGCGCGCAAGAAAATGCTGTGCGCCCTTGCTCAACTCTGCATCTTTACCATCCCCACTGTATGCGCCGTTAAAGACCGGCAGAGTCTCGGCAGTAAGTTCGGGAATATCCTCGTTGTAGAGGTTCAGCACGGTTGCATCCGGCAGTTTCTCGGTCAGGCAATCGACGAGGCGGTTGGTGCAATACGCGGTTTTATTCCGGGGATCTGGGTGGGCGTTAATAATAAGGGTCTGCATGGGGTCTCCTGGTGATTGAATAAGATATTGCAGATTTTACAAAATCCGGGGTGGATATTTCTATCGTAGATTGGGTGTAACGCTGGTATCAATGCTGAGTACTGGCAAAGTTATGGAATAACGCTTTATGACGCAATATTTCTTCAGGGAATGTCCCTAGTGCACGTAAAAAGAATTTAAAAATGGAAGAATCACATTTTTACGCATTCTCCAGAATCACACGAAATTTCCTTGTAAAGCATGCGGTAAAGTTGTGAGTGCCCTCTTCCCGGAATGAGTCACCGGCACAGTTTGCAAATTTATATTCCGTGATGACTCTCAGGGTAGAGAGGGGGTGAGTAGGAATGCTGTTCTACGAGATAGTAGAAACGGCCCAAGCGATCCTCATCAACTACATTCTGATTGATGGATCGGCTCAAGCCGTTTCACATATTGTAGGCTTTATCTCAGCTTGGATTAAGAGCCTGAGGTAATACCCTACTCACAGAGAGGGGCTGGTAGTTGGCGCTACCGGCTCCTCTTGCCTATAACAGGCATCCAGTTTGCAAATATGGTTCCAGCTTAGCACACCACCAAAAGACCGTGAAGGCGCTCGCCTCCCGGAGAGAAGTGCCCACCCATTCACCTCTCAAGTGCCGCCCGCAGGTCCGCCAGAGTTGTCGAGCGCATTGTACCGAAGAATTGTGCATCTACCTGCTCGACAGCGGGAATCGCCTGAATCGCAATATCCTGCCCCGCGTCCGTGAGAAGAACATTCTTTGACCGCCCGTCCGCGGGGTTTGAAACACGCTGCACAAGCTCGCTTTTCTCTAGGCGCCGCAGTACGTCAGAGACCATTTGTGCATCCATGCCAGCAGCTTTAGCAATATCGATCTGTTGTACAGATTCGGTCTTTTGAGTTAGCCAGTAGGCGCAGGCGAGAATCACGAACTGAGTCTGCGTAACGCCCAGCGGTTCCAGGGCATCAGCTACCGCTCGCTGCCATCGCTGGGTTAGTTTCCACAGCACAAACCCCGGGCTGTCGGCACCAGGGCTAGCAAACCTGCTAACACTCATGATGCACTCGCCGCCTTAATAAGCTCGTTCATCTGGGCAGGAAAATCAGAGCTTATGCCAGGCCCTATGTGTGCACCTATGGTATCTGCCTCATCCCCTGTGATTTCTAGGGTGTGAGTAATGCGTGTGCCTTCCTTAACCGGCTCAAACTCGTGACGGAAGGTCAGGGTTAGACCGTTAAACGGGGTCTCGTCGGCGTAGCGTTTTTCAGGCACGAACTCGGTGACCGTTGAGATGACCTGTTCCTGACCGGCAGGAGTCATTGCGATACGTGTACCCACTGCGAGTTCCCGTTCAGGTTCAAAATGGTCGCCACCGGGCAGGGTAAGTTCGCCGCTGTGCACCGCAATAAAGGTGCGCCACAAGGCAGATATGCTGACATCAGTAATCTGAGAATGCTGGGTGCTCCACATCGTGTATTCCCTTCTACGAGAGTATTATGTCCCATTGCGTATATTAGTAAATACATTGATTATCAATGCATTTACTAATATATCAAAAGGTGTCTCTCGGAGGAACCATGAAGCACGGTAGCCTAACGTGGCGCCACCCTAGCCCTTCTTCGCGTCCTCCAGCACCCGCATCAGTTCGGCGAGCCCCGCATCCAGCTGACGGCGTGTCTCAGCGGGCAGCTTTTCCAGAATACGCCGCTCATTGTCCACGTGTTCGAAGACGACTTTTTCCACCAATTCACGCCCGGCACCCGTCAGCTTCACGAGCATACTGCGGGCATCATCCGGGTTAGGGATGCGCTCAATGAACCCGCGCTTCTGCACCTTCTGCAGGCGGGTTGTCATAGTGCCTGAAGTAACCATGAGCGATGCAAAAAGCTCGGTCGGGGTCAGAATATAGGGCGCACCCGCGCGGCGTAACGTCGCCAGCACATCAAAGGCGCCATTACTAAGATCATGGGCAGCAAAAACCTCGTCAAGGCGCGGCGCGAGCAGAATAGAGCATCGCTTAAGACGACCGATCAGAGCCATATTTTCAGAAGCCAACTCGGGGAGTTCACGTTTCCACTGATCGATAATAATATCCACGGCATCGGGGCGGTTACTGCGGGAACGGGCGCTCGACATATTCCTCCTAAAATCGACTCACTACTATTTTATCTTGCTTTCAAGACAAAAAGCGATTAGGATTTATCTTGAACTCAAGACATCTATCCGACTACGAAGAACTATGAAAACCGTCTTCCTCTGCTGATCATCACGGCGTTCGTCCCCATGGTTTGGGGATCAACCTACCTCATCACCTCCGAGTTTCTGCCGCCCAACCGTCCCTTCACCGCCGCACTGATCCGCGTGCTGCCAGCAGGTTTGCTGCTGCTGCTCATCACCCGAGAGTTCCCACGCAAGAACGAGCTGGGCCGAATTATTCTTCTCGGCATCCTCAACATCGGTCTATTCCAGGCGATGCTGTTCGTCTCTGCATACCGCCTGCCCGGCGGACTGGCGGCGATTCTCAGCTCAACACAAACTATTTTCGTCCTCGTCCTCACCCGAACAGTTGCTAAGAAAGCGACTCCCGCATCGGCATGGCTTGCCGCACTGATGGGCATTATCGGCATTATTCTGCTGGTCGCATCCCCCAGCACCACCTTCGATGTGATTGGCATTCTCGCGGCGCTCACCGGGGCTGTCGCTATGGCGTGCGGAATTTTCTTCACCTCCATGGGCACATCGTCTCTCTCGACTCTCGCCATGACAGGATGGCAGCTGCTCGTGGGCGGAATATTCCTGCTGCCCATCGCCCTACTGACCGAGGAACCGCTGCCACCGCTGACCGCCGCAAATATCGGCGGATACGCCTTCCTCTGCCTGGTGGGCACAGCGCTCGCCTACTGCGTGTATTTTTATGGGCTCTTGAAGCTGCCGCCCGCGGTCATTGCGTCCCTGGGACCGCTCAGCCCAGTCACCGCATTTATCCTTGGCTGGATTTTCTTGGGGCAAAACATGACACCGCTGTCGATGCTCGGCTTCGTGCTGGTCCTGACTTCAATAGTGGGGGTACAGCGCGCGATGATGGGCGCGCGGAAAGCGGCTCTTTCTCACACAAAATAGTTTTCCCGCCGCCCCACACACGACATAAAAAGGCTCTTGATGCGCATAAAGCACCGAAAATCCTACTTTATGTGCATCAAGAGCCTTTTATATACACATATTGATTCGTTTAAAGGTTTTCTAATAAAACGTACAGTAAAGTAGAAGATGCCCTCTTCCTGGAATGGGTCCACGGCACAACTCATAAAGATACATTCCGTGATGATTCCCAGGGCGGGAAGGCGGTGAGCGGGTATGTCTATCTACGAGATTGTAGAAACGGCTCAAGCGATCCTGGTCAGTTATATCCTGACCGACGGATCAGCTCAAGCCGTTTCTTACGCCGTAGAAGCTATCTCAGTGTTTCTTAAGCGTCTGAGGTAGTTCTCTACCCGCAGAGAGGAGTTGGCAGGTAGCACTACCAGCTCCTCTCGCCATAAGGCGTATAACTCATAAAGATAGAACCAGCTTAGCATACCGCCTCAGCGCGCCGATTAGCTGTCAGTCGTCTTAGGGGGCTCAGCATCATTCTCGGCTGTTTCCGCTTTGGTTCCGGCCGCTTGTGAGTTCCCCTCAGCACGGGCTTTCTCACGTTCCGCTGCTTCTCGTTTAGCTTTTGCCTGGGCATACAGTTCAGCTGAAGAACGATTAATGCCCGTGCCCTGCCCCAGTGACGGGTCGTTTGGGCGGTCCACCAGAATCAAGGTTGCGCACACCACCAGGGTCACGATAAACACGGCACCCCCCACACCCAAAGCCAGACCGATATTCGGCTTATTATGGGTGCCTCCGGTTGCAAAAACGAACACCGCAAAGAATGCCGCGAGCGCAAGCGCAGCAGCAATAATCAGCGGCCCTTTCACTTGGGCTTTGAGCCCCCGCGGGCGGTCTTCAGCCACGAACCCTCCTTTTGTGTGCGTCTAAACCAGTGTACGCGTCCACGGTTCCGCACCCATTATCCAGCGCCAACATTACGCCCCGGGCGTGCCTTCGGTACGTGCACCCAGGGCACCAACCAGCAGGAAAACACCCGCTATGAGCGCCCCGCCGCCGGTGACTCCCAGCACCGCTTTCGGCCCGATGTTCACCATGAACGGTACAGCGAGTGCGGCTGCGAGCATCACCGTGCCCTCCAGCACCCAGTCACGCGCCGCAGCGATAACGGAGCGGTACCGCACCCCCAGCAGGCCCTTCAGAAGGGCGCCAAGGCCAATACCGCCGCAGGTGGCCAGCAGGATTGGGGCGGGTGCATCAGGCTGGGCAATTAGTAACGCCCCGGAAGCGGCCTGCACGAGCGCAACCGAGATGAGCGTGGCACTGGTGGCCGGGCCGTAGCGTGTTCCACGTGAAACCCACCAGTGGGAGGCTCCGAGGGCAAGCATCAGCCCTCCAATGAGCAGCCTATCGGTACCCCAGTCGGGGATTTGAATAAAGATGGTGCTCAGACCAAAAAGCAGGTAGATGACTGCGTGCACGGCAAGTGCGCCCCGGCCCTGTGCGGTGGCGCGGGTGGGTGAGCCGGGGGCCGGTATCTGCGGTGTGTGCTGCTGCGAGGTGGCTGGCTTATTACTCACGCATACCAGCATACCGTGCACAGAACCGCAGAGCACGACTACCAGTGTTTGCGTTACTCCAGCTCAACCGGGCCGAGCACGCGTATCTCCTCAATATCCAGGATTTCCTGAATCGCGTGGAGCACATTCGTGTCGATTGTGCGCTCATTACGCAGGCGCTTGAGCACCTCACGCTGTTTCTCCAAATGCCGCAGACGCAGCTCTTTCTCAAGATCGCTCGCTTCAATAATACGGCGGGCTTCTTCCGGCGCGTTCGCACCGTGCTTACGAACGGTGTGCAGGTTGCGGTACATACTCGCGTTGTACATCTGTTCTTCGGCAATGCGGTCGATAATTTCCTGCGGCGCACTAATTTCCTGGCCGATCTCAGTCACAGAGTCGAAGGACTCGGCAATGATCGTGCGCACCGCATTATTAATCTCGTCTTCTTCGGTGGTATCAACCGGAATTTTCGCCCACCTGATAACCAGCGGCAGGAGCATCCCCTGAACCACCATCGACAGAAGAACCACGCCCGCAACAATAAAGATAATAAAGTCACGCCCGGGAACACCAGTCGGCACGGAGAGAGCCACCGCGAGGGAAACACCGCCGCGCAGCCCCGCAAAGGTGCTCACCACACGACCACGGAAAGTTGTGCGCAGCCGCCTCTGCTTTTCTGAACGGTCAAGGGCACGAATAATACCAATCGTGACGTGCAGGAAGATGAAACGCGCCGCAATCGAAACGAGCCACGCCACCACAATCACGGCGAGCGCGGAAGCCCACGCATAGTTGTATTCGTGGATGACGCCTTCCATATGCTCGGTGGCGCTGGGCAGCTGCACACCCACAAGCACGAAGAGCGCACCGTTCATGACATAGGAAACAAACGACCAGATGGGCAGACCGTAGAAGCGGTTTTGGGGTTTGATGGTATCCGGCCCGCGATAGGTCAGGTAGAAGGCGGCGACCACCACGGCTACCACTCCGGAACCTTTCATGCCTTCAAAAGGCTCGATCTCTTCAGACAGGAAGAAAGCAATAAACGGTATGGTGAACATGAACACACTGAAGTTCATAGGGTTGCCGATGTGTGCACGCAGCTTATTCGCGCCCCATCCGACGGCCAGGCCAACGAGAGTTCCAATCAGGAACGAGAAGAAGAACATTCCGGATGCGGTCCCCAGGGCCAGCTCATGACCGCCCGCAAGCTGTAGTGCGAGCGCGAAAAGAACTAGGGTGGTGCCGTCGTTAATGAGTGCTTCCGCTTTGAGGGTGGTAATGGAGGCTTTGGGGAGTTTGCCGTTGAGCGTTGCCACAGCCACGGCATCGGTGGGGGCAAGCGCCACACCGATAATCAGCGCCACATGCCACATGTAGATGCCCATGAAGGTGTGAAGCACCCAGGCGATAACGAACGCCGTAAAAATTACGAGCACCGTGCCCGAGAGCAGAATGCCGCGCAGACGGGTGCGTACCTCACGCCAAGAGGTATTTCGGGTCTCCCAGAACAGCATCACGGGCAGGAAGATTTCGAGAATCACGTGCGGGGGCAGCCCGGCCTCACGCACCTCGTGCATGGCGTGAACGGGGATGAGTGCCAGCACAAGCCCAAGGAAGATGAGCATAATGGCGGGGGTTATTCGTATTTTATGGGCAAGGATATTACCCAGAAGAATTGCCAGCGATAGGGCAATAATGACTTCAAGCACGGTGACGTTCCTTGATGTGTGTGTTGGGGTTGAAGAGAAATAAACAGCGCCAGAATAACACCTGTAAAGGCGCGCATATTCCAACATATCACGGGGTAAAAATACGGGGCTTTATGCTGAACGGCACTCTCTTCGTGGTGCTGTACTTCTAGGTGCAAAAGACCCGCGCATGTGAGATGCCCTGTGCAGGGTGCACACCGAGCTCTAGTATTATCCCTTCTATAGGAGCAGGCTTACGAGACTGTATAACGCCACGAGCCTCATGAAATATGACGATTCATGTCGCGCAGACACAAAGATGCGCGCCCTGCGGCAGAAAATCCGTCACGGGGCGAGCGTACATACACCAAACGTGAGAAAATGGGGGCATGACTGAACAGACTAATTCCCCAGTAACCGGCTCCCCGCTCGTGAAGCGCGGGCTTGCCGACATGCTCAAGGGCGGCGTCATCATGGACGTCGTCACCCCCGAACAGGCCAAGATCGCCGAAGATGCTGGCGCCGTCGCCGTCATGGCGCTTGAGCGCGTACCCGCCGATATTCGTGCTCAGGGCGGTGTGGCTCGTATGTCCGACCCCGACATGATTGAGGGCATCATCAACGCCGTCTCGATTCCCGTGATGGCGAAGGCGCGCATCGGGCATTTTGTTGAGGCGCAAATTCTTGAAAGCCTCAAGGTGGATTACATCGACGAGTCAGAGGTACTCTCCCCCGCCGATTACGTGAACCACATTGACAAGCACCAGTTCACGGTGCCGTTCGTATGCGGCGCCACCAACCTGGGTGAGGCGCTGCGCCGTATCGCCGAGGGTGCCGCCATGATCCGCTCGAAGGGTGAGGCTGGCACCGGTGACGTCTCGGAGGCAACCAAGCATATCCGCACCATTAAGCGCCAGATCGCCGAGCTGCAGGGCCTGTACAACACCATGCCCGACGAGCTGTACGTGAAGGCGAAAGAACTTGCCGCCCCCTACGACCTGGTGCTCGAAGTTGCGAAGACCGGTAAGCTGCCCGTAGTCATGTTTACCGCCGGTGGCGTGGCAACCCCCGCCGACGCCGCCATGATGATGCAGCTGGGCGCGGACGGCGTATTCGTCGGCTCCGGCATCTTCAAATCCGGAAACCCCGAGGCACGCGCTAAGGCCATCGTGAAGGCAACCGCGTTCTACAACGACCCCGAAAAACTGGCGGATGCATCGCGCGGTTTGGGCGAGGCCATGGTCGGCATCAACGTTGCCGATCTGCCCGCGCCGCATCGTCTGGCGGAGCGCGGCTGGTAAGTATAGGCCGCCGCGTGGCGGATGCGCGCTCGCCGATCGATTATATTCGGTTCAGGTGAGGGTGCCCGGTCAAGGCGTGCAGGGGGTGAAGCTCGGTGCGGGCTTCGCCCCCGACTCTGTTCAGATACGTTATCTGCTCGGGTGAGTTTGGTGCTCTCAAACGCAGCCCGAAACCCAACGTTCTACACTGTGCGCAACCTCGTGTTGCAGAAAGATAGGCTCATGAGTGAGACTGAGGTTCTTCCCCCGGCTGCCCTGCCCGGTGCGGGCAAAACCGTTGGTGTTTTGGCGCTGCAGGGCGGCGTTGCCGAACACGCGCGCATGCTCGAATCACTGGAGGCGCAGGTGGTGCTCGTCAAAAGTGCCGAGCAGCTGGCGAACCTGGATGCGCTGGTTCTGCCCGGTGGCGAATCTTCCACAATTGACAGGCTGACCCGTATTTTTGGGCTGCGCCAGCCGTTGATTGAGGCGATTTCGGGGGCTTGCCGACCCTGGGAACCTGTGCGGGGCTGATTATGCTCTCGACCGTGATTGACGATCCGGCTCCGGGGCAGCAGTCGCTCGGTGTTTTGGATGTTTCGGTTGGGCGTAACGCCTTCGGCTCGCAGGTCGATTCGGCGCAGGTTCATTTGCCGTGGCTTACGCCCTCGGGTGAGGAAGTCGTGATCGATACGGCGTTTATTCGCGCGCCGATTGTGACCCGTGCCGGTGAGGGCGTGCAGGTGGTGGCGCATCATGAGGGCAAGATTGTGGGCGTGCGCGCCGGGAACATTATCGGCATTTCTTTCCACCCGGAAGTCACAGGCGATACCACCGTGCACGAGGAACTGCTCTCGCTAATTCGATAGGCTCTCTCCCGCCTCTCCCCTGGTATAAAAAGAGCCTTCATGTGGGAGAACAAAAGTTATCGAAACTTATCGGGGGTTATCG
Organism: Rothia aeria; assembly: GCA_002355935.1. Lineage (GTDB taxonomy): Bacteria > Actinomycetota > Actinomycetes > Actinomycetales > Micrococcaceae > Rothia > Rothia aeria. The sequence goes on from AP017895.1 coordinate 258,769, forward strand.
GAATTTTTAAGATAAGTCCCGATAGGTTGAGATAACTTCGTGCAGCTACTGTGCCGACCGCTTAATGAACCGATCCATCCCCGGAACCGTAAAAGCGATCCGACCATATGCAGGGCTGTACAGTACACCTTTCTCAATTAAGGATGCGCGGCGGGCACTCAAAGACGTTGTAATAGATTTCATCCGGCTGGATACCTCTGAGACCGGCACAGAATCTCCTTCTTTCTCAGACATAAGATCGGCGACCGCTACCAAGTAGTGTTTCTCAGATTCTGTTGCCCTGTTCCACCGCGTCATATAGAACCCGCGGTTTAGCTCTTCCCAGCCCAAAGTAACGCCCACACGAACATCATCCTGAGTGATATTGCCCGCGCTGGCACAGTCCCAGGCATCCCGCCCAAACTGCTGAATGAAATAAGGGTATCCGTGGGATTGGTCCACAAGTTCTGCAAGCGCATCCTGCGTGATACTACCGCCATTTTTAGCAATAGGATCAGCATAAGCCAGTCTGGTCTGATCATCATTGAGACGCTCTAAAGGATGGTAGCTAAAGAGCCTTTCGACGTAAGTCTTAATCTCGCCCAGTTTCGTGGGGACTGAAGGCAGCCCGGCTCCGAAAATATAGAATGGAAGCTCTTTTTGCCCGGCTTCATGCTGGGTTGTCAGCAGAATATCGAGCATCTCATGATCAAGATCTTGAATCTCATCAATGAAAATACCCACACCAGCACTGGGAGTTTGGTCTTTGAGCTCCCGAGCCATAGACAGTAGTGTCTCTGGAAGATCAAAGTCCAGAAGACCCGTTGTATCGGAGTGGTGCGTATCAGCTTTAAGCACAACGGAGGCTCCAGCAAAACCAAGCGTCGCCGATAAAGAAGCGACATTCGATAAGAGTTTCTTCCAGCGGCTCTTCTGCCGGTAGCCTCGAACAGCTAAGGCAAGTTCTTTACCTAGGCGGGTGCGAACTTGAGCATACGCGTTCTTCCCCATTCCGCTTTCCAGAGAGATCGTTACCCATCCGGCACGTTTTGCGTCTTCCTGCAGACGACGCAGAAGCACGGTTTTACCCATCCCACGCAGCCCGTAAAGCATCATGCCGCGGCTAATAGCCCCTATCTCGGTACGACGCAGGATATTAGTAAACGTATTAAGCGGTTCTTGCCTACCCGCAAATTCGGGCGGAGTATGCCCGGCACCCGGGCGGAATGGATTAAGAGTCATGATCTGCGGAAGCCTCCTTAGATTTTTAGTCTACAGGAAGTTATCGGAACCTATCGGGGTTATCGGGATTTTTAAGATAAGTCCCGATAGGTTGAGATAAGTGCGAAAACTAGTTATCCCCAGTTATCCCTTTTAAGGGATTTCTAGGGATAAGTTGGGATTGCTTACCGCGCAGCCGTATTTTCCGAGGCGGTTGCAGAAGCTGTTGTGCTTTCCAGACAAAGGCTGTATCTCCCCTCTCCACCCTAAGAGTCATCACGGGGGTAAATTTCATAATGCGTGCCGTGTGCTCTTACCCCGGTGAATAAGGGGTTAATCCAACTTTACCGAATGTTTTACAGATAAAACGTTCTCATTCCTAGGGTTCGCGCCGCATTAGAGTTCGATCACGGTATCGTTCTGCCGGGCGGGCGCGTCCTCATCGTGGGTGCTCACCAGCACGATTGCGGTATGGGCCACTCGCTCGATCAGTTCCCAGACGCGGGCACGGGTAGGCGCATCTAGCCCGGCGGTCGGTTCATCGAGAACCATGACGGTCGCGGGGCTCAGGGCTTTCTGCTCATTCAAGGTTTCGGCCGCCGCCAAAGTACGCGCCAAGGCGATACGCCTGCCCTCTCCCCCGGACACGCTGCCGCTCTCACCCGCGACGGTGTCATGACATCGAACACCACTAGAGGCAAACTCGCTTAGCCCCACCGCCTGCAGGTACCGGTCGCATATATGCACCGGAATGTCGCGACCAAACGCCACATTCTCATGCGCGGTACCAACCAGCAGCCCAGCTTCCTGCGGCAAGTAGACAAACCGAAGAGTGCCTTGCGGCGCGCTCATCGACATATAAGCGGGGGTAGTTGTCGCACGCACGCCAAGAAGTCGTTCTAAAAGCAAACTTTTTCCCGCGCCGGATGCGCCACGCACCCAACACGGGCGTCCCGGCTTCACCGTATGCACACCATGGGATGTTTCACTCAGATTGCGTGCATCCACGCGGAGGGAAAGCTCACCTGTGGTTACGACGTAGTCGATGAGATACCCCGAATCGTCGGCGGCAGGAGCGAGTATTTTATGGTGCGCCTGCCGGTAACGCTCTGCCGAAACCGCGATGGTCGATACGCCAAAGCCGACGGCTTGGAGCGGACCAATTGCCGCCGCGCACACTCCTATGAGCGCCACCGCAGTACCCGTAATCTGCGCCGGAGAACCTTCACCGAATAATACGGTTTTGAGCACTATCGCGAGCAGGCATAGAGCCAACATCGCGCCCTGCCAGGTGTGTAACAACATGGTGTAACGGTAACTTTTGAGAGCTTTTGCTTCTACGGGCAGGCGGCCTTGGGCGTATCGGTCGTGAAGAAAGGGAGCCGCCCCAAGGATTCTGCTTTCACGCCAGAGACGAAGCGTGTTTTCCAGGGTGCCGAAACTGCGCATTGAGCCGTCAAAGAATTCGCCCTGAAACTTCTGATGACGCGCGATCAGCGGCATGCTTCCAGCCAGATAGAGCGCCACAAACCCGCAAAATATGCCTAGCTCCGGCACGCCACCCATCACCAGAATCGAGACAGCACCAGCGATGCAACCAACCCCGGCGGGTAGAATTGAGAGGTACAAGGTGGCGAGGGTTTCGCGAATGGATGCGGCCTGCGCATCGACGGCATACGCAATTTCGGAGGCGCCTAGTGTAGCGCGTGCGCGCGGGTCGGCGCCGATGCTGGTGGCGAGCGCATCCGCCATATGGCGCGATTGCATTTTCTGCTCGATGAACCCGTAAGCAGGGTAGAAAAGATACCGAAAGCTCTGCCCGATGAGCCACAGAATACTGTAAAGAATCACGAGGACGGCAAGGTTTTGACGCCAAACTTCAGGGTTTTCAAGGGTGCGCTGAACACCATAACCCAGCAGAATGGGGCAGGCGATCAGAGCGAGCGCAGAGATCATGACGGCGGCCAGTACGCTAAGGTTTTTCAGGGGTGAAGCTCGCCAGGCTAAAGTCATGACGCGAGCACAAAATACAAAATATGGTTTGAGGTATTTCACCGAATTCTCTTTCTCTCCTGTTGTCTAATGAGGCAGGAGAATATATGTTGTCGGTATGTGTGCACCTAGGCACGGTATAACGATATATATCGTACACTTTCCCGCATATCGTACGCTTTAACCCTACAAATATGCGGGAAAATGTACAGTTTATGGGCGATAGAGGCACGGCTAAAGCCACCCGTTGTCGCGGGCGATACACCATGCATGAGGAATACAATATAAAACAGCCCCACAAAAACCTAAAAGGCCATGTCACAGGTTATGCCGAGCTAGGTTATTGGTGTGATGACAAGCTCCTGCTGTACCCTGACGAATGTCACGGGTGCGCCGAAAAACCGCCGTTATGCTACTGGTACCGTCAGTATCCTGCAGCAGATAGGGCACCTTATGAGTACAGACACCGCGCCCGCACTCACCATTAATAACCTCACCAAAACTTTTGGTACCACCACGGCCAATAGCAATATTAGTGTGCGCCTTGACCCCGGCGAGGTCACGGCCCTCATAGGGCACAACGGCGCCGGTAAAACAACTTTTCTCAACCAAATCGTGGGCCTGACCAAGCCAGATGCGGGCAGCATTAGCTACGGCGGCACAGACCTGATAGCGCATCCAACACAGGCTCGGCAGATATGCGCGATCATGCCGCAGGTAACGTCCTCCCTAGAAGGGGTGACCCCGCGCCAGGCGATAGCGACGGCGGTTCGCATTCGCGGGTTGAAGTTGGGACAGGCGAAGCGGGCGGTTCAGGAAACTCTCGATACTCTCGATTTAGGGGATTGGGCGGACAGGCCGGGACATAAGCTTTCGGGCGGGATTAAGCGCCTGACCTCATTCGGTATGGCGGTTACCGCGCCCGCCCCCATCTACCTCTTTGACGAGCCCACGAACGATGTTGATCCGGTGCGCCGTGAACTGCTGTGGAGGATGCTGCGGATGCGCGCCGAGCAGGGTGCCACGGTGCTGATCGTGACTCATAACCTCCTGGAGGTGGAGCGTCACGCTGATAGGTACCTGCTGTTTAATAAGGGGCTGCTAGTTCGTGATGAACCGACAAGCGCGCTGGGTTTGGAGGAAGCAAAAAGTACGCTCTCGATCACGGCTACCCCGGAGTTCCTTCAAGAACTTAGCAGCGTGCTAGATGTAAAAATATCCCCTTCACCAGGGAATATGCCAGATACGGAATATATTGAGAAGCGTGCAGAGGGCGATTTCACTATCCCCGGGAGTTTACCGTCACCCTGAGTACCGACGAGCTTGAGCTGGCCTTACCCCATGTACTTTCAGGAATCCGTGCGGGATGCGTCGAAAGCTATCGCATAGGCTCGGCGTCTTTGGCCGATAACTATGAGGAGATGATTAACCATGACTAGCGCCCTCGTGTCCTCACGAATTTCGACGGTACGTGCCACGGTCGAGCTGATCCGCTGGTCACTGATTCGTAACGCCATCAACGCGCCGCTTTTTGCGGTGGTGCAGGTCCTTTTAGCGTTTGCACTTCTTTACGGCATCTCGGTCTTCATGCCGCATCTTGACCGGAATTCTGCAGAATATCTGGCATCCGGCACGGTAACGGTAACCCTCATTTCTATGGGGTGTGTAATAGCTCCCCAGATTATCGTTACCACTAAGACGAACGGCATGTTCGACTATCAGCGGTCCCTTCCGGTCCCGCGCCTGGCGATTCTGGCGGCTGACATACTCGTTTGGGCGGTTCTCGCGATTCCCGGCATTATTGCGGGCGGTGCAGCCGCGAAACTCAAATTTGGTTTTGACGTGAACCTGAGTATCGGCGCTATTGCCGTTGTGTTCGCGCTTCAAGTTGTTATGGCGGTATTAGGGTTTATGCTTGCGTACTGGATTCCGGCGGCATTTCTGACGATCGTGACACAGACGATTACCTTCATGGTTATACTGTTTGCGCCGATTAACTACCCGCCCGAACGACTGCCCGAGTGGTACGCGCATGTTCAGCAGTTCCTGCCGTTCGCACCTGCGGCAAACCTTGTGAGGGCCACCCTCTTCAACATCGGCCCGATACAGATCCTGGACGTAATAGTCGTCGGTTTTTGGGGTCTTCTGGGATGCGCATCCGCACTGTGGGCACTGGCCCGCAGGGACTAGCAGTGTTGGTGTGGCCGCTCTTCACACACAGGGTCTGCTGAAGGTATAGGTACTATTTCTGCGGCAAAAACAACATTAATCTATATAGGAAATATTCGAAAACTGGTTTCTTTTGTTTCACTTACTCCTGTAGACTGTAGAGCACATGCCCCAGCATTGCAGATGCACTAAACCGAATGTAAGCATATGCGGGGTAAGTGCACATGTCATCAAACAGCGAGGTACATCATGACCACTTCAACGCTGACCCGTGCGGATTTAAACGACCCGCAGCTGCGCGAAGAAGTACAGAAGCTCGTCCCTGGTGCTCGTGATACGCATGGAGATACCACTGAAGTCTCGTTCTTTCTGCAAGTGCAGGGGAAGGATTCGGAGGAACTCGGCCCTAAACTGTCGGAACTGATTCGTGAGCTTATCGCAGCCGTTCGTTCCGGTGCAGATCTGGCCATTGTCTCCCAAGCGCGAGTATTCACCACGACCGCCGCCGCGAAAGAACTGGGTATCTCCCGGCCGACTCTCGTAAAAATGATCCGTAACGGAGAAATTCCCGCACACAAGGTAGGCTCGCATTTCCGTATTATGCGCGAAGACCTGGAATCATACCAACGCGCCCAATTAGAGCGTCAGAAACAGGCACTCATGAAAATCTGGGATATAGAGGCAGAACTCGGAATTCGTGAATAATTCAGAAGTATCGCCCCGTTACTTTGCTAGACTAAATAGCATGAGCAACGGGGCGACTTCTATTCTTCTAGATACCAATATTCTGCTGAGTAAAACACTCAGGGATTGGATGCTTCTTCCTAACCAGATACTAAATAAAAAGTACTTCGATATACACACAACACAGAATATTCTCGACGAGTGGGGGTACCACTGGCTTAGAGGAAACCCAACTGGAAATGATGCTACACGGGTGAAGGTTAGAGAGCAGATAGGTAAATCTGTGTTCGTGTTAGAAGGTTACCCTATCCCCTCAATACATGGATACCCCGATAAGAACGACCTTCATATACATGCAGCAATGGTGAAGCACAATATTGACTACTTAGTCACCAACGACAAAGCTCTCCTGGATTACTGGGAAACGAGCGAAAATACCGGTGACCCTTTACCCTATGTCACCATTAGCGCTGACGACCTTCTGATGGATTTTGTGGAACCGCATCTCGGTAGGTCAACTCAAGAATCCCTCATATTGTCGTCTGCAGACCTCGCAGAAATATATTTATTCCAAGAAAGATATTTCATTAATAAATATGGCGAATTAGATCTATGTGGAGCGCTTGAAAGAGCTGATGCTCCTCGTTTTGCTGCTTACTTACGGCGTCATATGCTTCCCCGGTTACCATAAGTATTTAATCCTTCACCACGCACTCATATAGTGCACGGTTTCGGTTGTTTTGTAAGGATGGGAGCATTACAAAAATGCCAAAACCATGCACTATGTTGTGCCGTCATTGCCGCCGCCTGCGCCGTCCCGCTATGCAGCAGTCCGGTTATAGACCCTGTAACCGGTAGAAGCCTTCCACCGCGCGGGTCAGGTACGCCATGTCGTGAACGTGGCACATTTCGCGCGCCGAATGCATCGACAGCAGGCCCACGCCCACATCCACGGTACGCATCCCCAACCGGGTGGCGGTGATAGGCCCGATGGTGGAACCGCACGGCATATTATTATTCGACACGAACTCCTGATACGGCACCCGTGCCGCCTTACATGCCGCCGCGAAAATACCGGCGCCCACCGAGTCTGTGGCGTACCGCTGGTTCGCGTTAATCTTCAGCAGCGGCCCGGCGCCGGGAACCGGCTGCACCACCGGGTCGTGGTGGCCCTGATAGTTCGGGTGCAGCAGGTGCCCCGCATCCGCCGACAGGCACACTGAGGAGGCGACAGAGCGGCGGTACTGCTCCGTGTTCTCGCCGCGTGCCGCCGACAGCCTCACCAGCACATCTTCCAGGAACGGGCCAGCCGCGCCGCTGCGGGTTTCCGAGCCGACCTCCTCATGGTCGAACCCGGCGAGCATCACGGTGTGGGATGCGTGCTCGTCGGCGTTATCGGCCACATACCGCTCCAGCGCGCACAGCCCCGCGTGCACCGACGACAGGTTATCCAGCCGGCCGGAGGCAAAAAACTCGCCGTGCTGCCCAAACCGGCGCCCCGGCTGAGAATCGGCGGTCAGCAGGTCGTAGCCAACCACGGTGGCGGGGTCAACGTCGCCGCCCTCATCGACCGTGTGCCGCCCCAAGTATGCGAGCACATCGTTCTGCCCCGGGTCAATACCCCAAATCGGGTACAGGTTGAACTGTTTATCAAGAACCAGTTCGTTCCGTTTATGGTCCAGGTGCGGGGCCAGCTGGGGGATGCGCGCCAGCGGCGGCGTGCACACGTACCGGTCACGCAGGGTGCCGCCCTCGTGCACCGTCAGCCGCCCCGCCAAACGCAGCTCCCTGTCAAGGTACGAGTTCAGCAGCCCCCCACCATAGTTCTCAACACCGATCTGGTGCCAGCCTTTAACCGTGAGCGAAGATTTCGGTTTAACTTTCAGCGCGGGCGAATCGGTGTGTGCACCCAGCACCCGGTAGCCGCTCGCCGCAGACGCCTGACGCCCGCCCGCCCACGCAATAATCGCGCCGTCACGCACCACAAAATGGCGCCCCGTCGCGGCGGAGTCGGGCCACGTCTCAGACTCGGTCAGTTCGGTAAACCCGGCCCCCTGCAGGCGCCGCGCCACGGTGCGCGCCGCCAGGTAAGAAACCGGCGAGTCCTCAACGAACTGTGCTAGGTCTTCGATGTTTTTCACTGCGTCTACACTCATGTTTTAAGCCTACCTTCACGCGAGAGTTTTGGGGTGCTAAAAAGCCTCTTCCCGTGAGGTAAAAGCAAGAAATGCTGCTTTACCCCGCGTGAAGAGAGACTGACTCTGACCGGAAACACCAGATGATGCGTGCGGTGCGCCCGTGTGGGTTCTCAACCCGCACCGGCACACCGCACCGTGAGCTTTTTGGGGGAGGTTACTTCCCCTGTTGTTTCGGCTGCTCCGGCGACTGGGGTGAGTGCCCCTGAGAGGCCTGGGCGGGCGAGAACTGCACGGGCGCGTGGCTCTGCTTCGGATCCTGCACGGTGAACGTGGCAGTGCGCAGGTAGCCGCGGTAGTGTGTGAACCAGCAGATGGCCGCCGTGTAGAGAACCTCGGTGGCGAGCACCATCGCGAAATCGGTGGGGGTGCCGCTGCTCTGCATCTGAAGCGGGTCCGTGTTCGCGAACATACCCATCGCCATCGTTGTTATATTATTCATCACATGCATCCCGATAGCTGCCTCTAAGCCGCCCGTGTACCAGCAGAGGAACCCCGCGAGCACCGCCATAACCACTATTGAGGCTTGCCCCCACAGGTCGTAGCCGTGGGCAAGCATGAAGAAGGGAGCTGGGAGCAGAATCGCCCACGCCGGGTTCTTGAGCCACCGGCCGATGGTCTGCATCAGGTAGCCGCGGAATACCAGTTCCTCCGCGTAGCACTGCAATGGCACCAGAACAAGAAGCAACACCATGTTCAGCCAGAAAGCAACCTCATGCGGTTGCTTGTGGTGGAAACCGATGGATGAGAAGCCGTCCAGCATCAGCGTCAGCAGGGAAAGCAGCCCATAACAGAAGGCACCAACCACCAGCGCCGTCAGCAGAAGCGACCAGCGGACCCGGCGCTGCACCGAGTGCACCAGGCCCCATGGACGGGGACCGAAAATCAGGCGTGCAACACGTATGGCAGGGAACATAAGAGCAACTGAACCGAATACGAAGAACATAGCCAGCGGATCATTCAGTACATCGTCCCTTATGTAGGTTCCGAAGTCAGTTGTTTTATCCGCACGGATGATCAGTGGGATGCTCATCATCACCACGGTAAACAGAGTAATCAGAACCACGTAGACTACCAGAGCCACCAGGCCCTCCAGCAGGGGCGTGAACCAGCGGGAACGGCCATCGGCAAAGGCCAACCGGTGGTACGGCAGGGTACGCTCAACAGAGGCCGACATATCGGAGGTGAGACTGGGGTCGAGGTTATATACGGGCACCGCATACGAGCCGTGCGCCGGTGGGTTCTCGGGGTTCTTAGAGACCTGCTTAATAGCGTCCGTTAGCGGCGGCAGGGCAAGCAGCTGCGATACCGGCCGCGGATCATCCCCTGGGCTGACGGGGGCCGCCTGGACAGGGTCCTGCTCACTACCCGAACCCGAGGCGGTGCTCTCGGCGCTTTGAGCAGCGGTATTGGAGCTGCTCCAGGGCACATCAGTAACCCCTGAGGTGGTCTCAGGGGCTGGGGAAGTAGCGGATGATTTAGGTGATTTTTGCCTCGTATCCTGCGGCCTCTGTTGGTTTGTGCCTGCGTGGTGGTTGTGCTCGGGGTGCCGTTTGGGCTCCGACGAATTAGTGCTCATAATCTATGCCGCTCCTGCAACTTTTCGATGCTCACGCAACGTTGCGCCGTGGGGTTGTCTAAGTGACTGTTACAGGGTATTTTAGCGGTAAATATGACATAATTCTATGGTTACCGTATTTCTCTTGTTTAGATTGTGCGCGCCATCGCTTCCGGGTATGGGGGTGGCGCGGGCAGAAGGAAGGCTTCTCATGGCACTGATTTTTAATCCGCCGCCGAATTGGCCCAAACCCCCAAAGGCTGGAAACCCACCCCCACTTGGCGCCCCGACCCCGCGTGGGGCCCGGTCCCGGCCGGGTGGCAGCTGTGGATTGAGGAGCCCACCGATTCCGCCGATTTCAACGACGAAGGCACGGCGTATGAGGAGCCCATGGATGAGCTTCCGGCACACGTTGGCGACGACTACACTCTAGCGGGTGACGACTCGGTTATTGCCCCCACCCCACAGGAACACGCGCAGCATAGTCCCGCAGCCCCCGCCACCGGCAGTTTTCCTATACAGGAGCAGGCGGGCACAGAGCGAACCGTCGATACCGCTGTATCTCATAACGCACCCGCACATTCCGCCCTCGAACACGACACGGTGACCGCGGAGAACAGTAACGGTACTGAACAGGGGCAAGAGCAGAAGCCGCGCACCACCTCTTTTGACCCGCTTAATGATGACTTCAGGATGGCGCAGGCCACCTCGCACCCCTCCCGTGCGGCTCATGCCGCACACTACGAGGCTGAGCGCGCCCGCCTGCAGCCAAACGGCCCGGCGAACACCACCGAGCCGCAGCCTGGCGGACACCCGCAGGTAGTGGAAGGGCAGTCAAACGGTTTTAACGGTGGGCAGGCTGTGGCGGGTATGCCCGAGAACATGCCCCAGCCGACTTCCCGCCGGGCCGCCCGCGAGCAGTTCATGGCTCAGCAGGCGGCGCAGGAGGCCGCCGAGCGTGAAGCTGCCGAGCGCGCAGCCGCCCAGCAGGCTGAGCAGAACACAACTGATGCCAAGGACGAGCAGGCTAGCGCCGCTTCGGCAGCGCACACCCAGCCAGCTAGTGAGTCCACGAGCGGGCCGCAGGTGGCCGAGATCGCCGAGGACACGCCCCGGCACGCCCAGCCTGTTAGCGGCGAGCCTACCCTGCCGGAGCCCGCTGATTTTCAGCGTGAGAGCACTACTGCCTCCCCGCTGCAGATGAGCTGGCGGAGTCGCAGGTAACCGCTGACGTTGACGCGCACCGGGAAGCTGACACTCCCCCCAGCATCCCCGTTGGTGATGCAATAAAGAGCGAACTGCAGAAGGATGAGCCCGCTCAGGCTGCTCCCGCAGCGGGTGCGGACGAGCAGGAGGGCACCCATGCCGGTTCGCCCGAGCCGGTCGCCGCTGCCCCTGCACCACTCCCCGAGACCGAGGAAAACCAAACGGATACGGTTGATTCTGGTGATTCCCGGGCTGCGCGGCGTGCTGCACGGGACGAAGAGTACGCGCAATCCTCCACCGAAAAGGGTGCCGCTGAGCAGGTTTCCGCTGAACACATTTCTTCTGAGCAAACCTCCCCGAGCAAGACACCCCCGCCGCCGAGACCCGCACCGGTGCCACCACAGCCGAAGAGCTGGAGCAGCCCGAACCCGTGAAGAACGCTCTGCGCCGGTTCGCGCAGGTGCGTGAGGCGCAGGAGATGAGTGCATCAAACGAGGGTGCACCCGGTGAGCACATCAGTATTGAGGTGAACGAAAACCTCGACACCCAGGGGCTCATTAAGATTCAGCCGAAGAAGAAACAGCCCAAAGACGACGCGAAGCCCGCACAGAACACCCAGGGTGCCGCTGAGAGCACCGCGTCAGCAGCTGAAGAAACCGACGGTGCGGCACAGCACGCCGCAAAACACGCCGCCACGAGCCCCGCCGCCGATGAGGTTCAGAAAGAGCAGGCGGACACAGGCGAGCGGCAGCAGCGGCAGGGGCCCACCCTCAGCGGTGCGGGCGCCGACGATATTATGCCTCTGCCCACCCCGCCTGAAGGTATTGCGGTGCAGGAGCAGAAGTCGGATGCGGCAACCCGCACCTCCGCCGATGACATTATGGGCGGTGACGAGCCTCCCAAGCGCCGCCGCAGGGCAGCCGAAGCGGCTGAGGACGATAACGCCCAACCGTTCGTGTATGAGGGTGAGCGGATGCTCGGCGCGAGCGTTGAGGCACCGGACATTACCACCGCCTCATCGGTGGATACCGCAGCAAATATTCCCGCAGACGCGGCAACTATTGCGCTGTCCCCCCTCGACGATGATGAGCCGTTCGAGCCGAAGGAAACACCCTCGGTTCAGGATGCTGAAAGTACCCCGTCTGAGGATGAGGATGCGCTGCCTTCGCCGGTGAACTCGCCCCTGATTGAGTTCCACGACACCTCCGCCGCGGCCCAGCACACCGCCCAGGATGATGAGGCCCGCACCGAGGGTGAGGAGCCCTCCACCGAGCAGCCGTCCCAGGTAAAGCCGCGGCACGCCGCGAAGGATACCGCAGAAGAGGCTGAGGATGCGCCCCGCGAGTCCCGCCGCGCTGAGGAATACAGCGCTAAAGACCACAGCGTTGAGGCACGCGGTGCCGAAAGCACCGGCACCGAAACCGATGGCGCCCAAGATTATGTTGTCCAGGAGTATGGTGTCGAGGCTCGTGACGCTAAAACTCACGATGCTGGGAAACACCAGCAGGAGGCCGTGTCTCACACCCCCGAACCTGAACCGGGACCCCAGCAGGAGCCTTACGGGCTAACTGATACTGCGCAGCAGACATCAGGCGCGGATGAGGCCGCTAAACCGGCCTCTATTCTGCCCGCAGCGACCTTCCCCGAGGGTACCGGTGCGGCACAGTCGCATGTGGCAGCTAGCGAAACCGGCAAGCAGCCATACACGGCGGACCCTTCGGGGTACGGGCTCTCAGAAGAGCCCACCGACCAGCCCGTGGCACCGGCTGCTGCACCCGCAGCATCCGCTGGGGCAGGTTCCGATCAGGCCTCTGAGGTCGCAGCACCGGCTGTTCCTCCGATCCTGCCGGAGCCGATTAACCCCGAGCTGGCGGATCACACCTCGCAGATTCCGCTGCCGAACCAGCAGAGTGCCGCTCCCGTGAATTCCGCGAACCAGGGCGGCGCACCAGCGCAGGGCGCCTCGTACGGCACCGACCCCGGTGCGGCGCAGTCACCCGGCTATGGGCAGGATGGTGCGCAGAACTACGGCCAGGATTACGGTGTCTCCGGCTACGGTCAGGACGCCGCCCAGGGGTACGGGCAGGATACGGCAGGCACCGGCTACGGGTATGACCCGCAAAGCCAACCCGGCGCCCAGCCGGAGAACCCGCAGGCGGGGCAGGCCCAGGCGGGCCAGCAGCCCCCAGCCGATCAGTCCCAGCCGAGCCAGACGCAAGGTACCGGGCTGACAGCCCGCGACGTGCAGGCCACCCCGGCTGACGGTACGCAGGGCAACGCCAGCGGCCCGGTCGTGAACGCGCCAGCACCCGGCACCGTGACCCCCGCATCGTTCGCGGCTGAGAACGCCCGAAACACCCAGAATAACGCACAGTTTAACCCCGCAAACGCTGCCGCACCTGCGGCGGCTGCGGCTGGTGGCGCGGCAGCCAAGAAAGCCTCCGGAAGGGCAGCCGGGGCCGTGAATACGCTGCGTGAAAAACTCACCGCGAATAACGGGAACCAGAACTTCTTCTCCACCCCGCTGGGTTTGGCGAGTATCGCGGGCGTTATTCTGCTGGTGGTGCTGCTGATCCTGGCGCTGGTGCTGTTCATACCGCGCGGTAGCGACAATACGAACAACGCGGAGCCTGCCGCAAGCAGTTCCAGCAGCTCCTCGTCCGCGAGCAGCAGCTCATCCTCCGATTCGGATGACTCCACCGAACTGAAGAAGCCCTCGGGCGACTTCAAGGAATACACGGGTGAGGGTAAGAAGACCATCGACATCGAAAAGCCCAACGGCAACGACTCGAAGGCGCTGGTCTACTACGAGTTCACTCCCGCATCCGTGCCCGCAAACGAGAATAACCGGGGTGTGCTGAACGTGGCGGGTAAAACCGACAAAGACCAGTCCAGCGGTTTTGAGGTGCGTGATTCCGGCAGCGTGAGCTCCACGATCACCGGCTCCGCCTGGATGGACACCACTAGCAAAACCACCCGCAAGCTGCAGATTGAGGGCGAAGGCAAGTGGACGGTGCGCGTGTACGATGCCTCCTCCGCACCGAAGTACGGTAAAGGTGAGAGCATTGAGGGCCGGGCACGTAACTACGCCTTCACCTACACCGGCGGCACCAGCTCGTTTGAGGTGAACAGCGAAAGCACCGACAATAACGGCTACTACCACTTCAGGCTGGATGCGGTCGGTAAAGGCTCGGTGATTGGCACCAGCATGGCTTCGTCGAAGAGCACCACCGAGTGGGAAGACAGCAGCAGCGAAGTGTACATGTTCGTTGAGGCGCCCTACGCCCGGTGGCGCATGAACACCAAGTAGCCCGCACCCGGTCGCCTCACCGGAAGGTGCCCTGATTGCTAAGGCCCGTCGTGATGCACGACGGGCCTTAGCTGTGCCCTCTTGGGCGCGGGTGTGTGAAGGGCTACGGTGCGGGGCGTTCGGGCGCACGGAACCGGCCCGAGTCCACCCGCGCATCAATTGCTGCCCGGTGCGCCCAGTAGGTGAGGAACACCAACACCACCACCAGGTACATGGCGGCGTACGGGGCTGAACTGGCCACCAGCCCGGCCCCGCCCTGCGGCAGGTAGATCATCTCGTGCGAAGAGTACTTCGGGGAGAACAGCACCGCCAGCCAGAACGGGGAAATATACATGCCCACCAGTGCGATCACGCTCGCGAACGCACTCAGCACGTACACTACCGGGCGTGCCGCAGGCATAATAAGCGGGAAAATCTCCAGGCACAACGCAACCAGCAGAACCGGGTACCAGGTGTTGTGGTGCGACCAGCTAATCGGGGAGATCTGGAGCATTAAAAACGCGTTCAACGCCACCTGGGAAAACACCATGTTCGCGCGGATGAACAGGCACATCAGGGCGGCGGTGGCCACCAGCAGGAATAGGGACAGCGCCACCACCAGCACCGTGGCGATAGGCTCAGGCACACCCTGGTGCGCGAAGATACCGGTCAGAGAAACGTTATCGTAGAACGCGGTCACCCCAATGCGGGAGGTGTTACGCACCGCCACACCCCAGTAGTAGGCGGCCTCACCCGGCACCGCCAAAAACCCGAGGGCGATGGTGCCCACGAAACCACCCGCCACGGAGGCAACACCGCGCCAGTCTTTGCGCAGCAGCAGGATAAGCCCGAACGCGAGCGGGGTGAGCTTAATACCGCCAGCGATACCGATCAGCGCCCCGCGGGGGATACGCTTGGCTGGGCGCAGGAAGTCAGCCAGCACCAGCAGCAGGATGACCGCGTTAATCTGCCCAAAATGGGTGGTTAGCCGCCACGGTCCGCTCGCCCAGATCAGCATCGCCAGTGTTGAGGCGCACCCGGCGGTTCCCAGGTGTTCGTACAGGGGGATGCGCACCCCGCGCCTGCTCACGTACCTGGTGATGACCCACCCCAGCCACCAGGCGATACCGGCGGTGATGAGCATCATCAGGGCCATCCCGACTTCTTTGGGCATGAGCGCGAACGGTATAAAGAGCAGCGCGGCGAACGGCGGGTAGGTGAACGGGTAGTTGTCGAGGCTCACCTCGTACAGCCCGGGCCCGCCGGGCCCATCAGCGATAGTTTCGGCCCCTAGACGGTAAATGTACAGGTCGTTGCCGCCGTCGTTAATGACGTACTGCACCATGTAGATGACCGCGAGCACGAACAGGGCATGCGGGATAAACGCTGCGGGGTGTTTTTTCAACGGCTACCCCTTTTTGGCATCGGGTGCCGCGCCGGGGGGCGGGGCGATAAACAGGTCGTCTTCTTCTGCGGTGCGCACGGCGGGTGTTAGGGCCGCCACCGCCCAGGTGATCATGACCAGGTACAGGCACAGGATCGGCACGGTGGAGAACAGCAGGGCGTGCTGGTAGATATTGTCAAGGTCGCTGAAGCTGCCCCACAGGGAGGCGCCCAGCCACATGGGCGAAATGTACAGGCCGATGAGGGCCACCCAGGTGAGGATGCGCGCCGCCCGGTTGGCCCAGGCGGGCAGGTGCGCATAGAACCGGGGGAACGCATCAACGATGAGCGCCATGAGGATCAGGGGGAACATGACGTTGTGGTGCGACCAGCTGATGGGTGAGATGCTGACCATCAGGAACCCGCCGACCGCCACCTGTGAGAGTACAAGTTTACGGCGGTTCAGCTGGTGCAGCAGCGCGGCGAAGAGGACGATGGTGGCGAGCACCAGCCCGTAGTATGCGGGCTTCAGCAGCGGGTCACGCAGCCCCAGGTGCATGAGCCAGCCCTGGATGGAGATATTGTCGAGGAAGTTAATGTTGCCCACGCGGGAGGGGTCCGAGACGGCGCTTGTCCAGAAGGTGAGAGCCTCATGGGGCAGGAAGATGAACCCGATAATGACGGTCGCCGCGAAGGAGGCGCCGAGGGTGAAAATACCGCGCCAGTCTTTGCGCATCAGCAGGATAAGCCCGAACGCGAGCGGGGTGAGCTTAATACCGCCAGCAATACCGATCAGCGCCCCGCGGGGGATACGCTTGGCTGGGCGCAGGAAGTCAGCCAGCACCAGGATGAGGATAATGGGGTTCACCTGCACCAGCGCAAGCCCGCGCCGCCACGGCCCGGAGAGGATGATGATGAAAGTGAGCACGGCAATAGTACCGTATCTGCCGAGCTTGTCTTGGAAGGGGATGTGGTAGCCGCGGCTGGTGGCGTAGTCGTAGATGAGGGTGGCCATCCACCAGGCCACACCAATGCTGATGGTGTACATGATGCCCACGCCCACCCCGAACGGCAGGAACGCGAACGGCATAAAGAGCAGCGCCGCGAACGGCGGGTAGGTGAAGGGCAGTTTAAGCGCACCGTAGTCGAGCAGGTCACGGGCGTAGAGGTCTTTGTGCATGCCTTCGTTGTCGAAGATGGTCATGGCCCCGAGCCGGTAGACGTTAAAGTCCAGGCCGCCGGTGAATTCGATGTAGATGAGCCAGCCGACGACGGTCAGGGCGAGTGCCGCGAGCGCTATTTTGCCTGCCACGGTGGTGTTTGGCGTGGGGTTTTGCACGGGTGGCGCTGTGGTCATGGTGGGTCTTTCTGCTCGGGGGTGTTTCGCGTGGTGTCGGTTGTGGCCCGCCGGGCGCGGCGGTTGTGGCTGGTTTTCTGTTGCCTGTTTGTCCCAGTCTATCGTGTGGGCGTGTGGGTGTGGGTGTTCCCCGGTGGTGCGGGGGTCTTGTGGTGGGGCTCTGCCCTGCTGCTGGGTGGGGTGCGGCTGGTTGCGGCGAGGGTGTGTGCAGCGGCGGGGCGGCAGGGGCCTGTTAGTCCGTGTCTGTGGTGGGTTTGTCTGATTTTTTTGTGGTGGCTATGAGGCGGTTGCCGCGGCGTACGGGTGCTTTGCGGTTGAGTCCGGCGCGCATCCTGGTGCGGGTGGTTTTTTGGGAATCGGCAGGTTTTGCCGCAGCGGGTTTTGCGGTGTTGGGGTCGTCGTGCTCGCCCGCTGCGGTGTTGGCCGTGTCTTCCTCGGTGGGGCGGGTCGCCGCGCTGTCGCTGTCTAGTGCGGTTTCGTCCGGGTCGTGCTCGCCCGCGCTGTCGTGTTCTTGTTCCGCTGCGGGGCTGTCGGTTTCGGGGTGTCGTCGCCGTCGGCGGAAGCCTTGGCGCGTTTGGGGGTATCGGCGATGCGCGCAGCCACCTCAAGCGCGAGCGCGGCCAGGGCCACATAGTACACGATGATGGAGGGGTATAGTGCGGCGATTTTCTGGCTTGACCCGACGAAGGTGAGCGCCGAAATGACCAGCTCGATCGCCATCACCAGTGTGAGTTTCGCTGATCCTCCGGGGTTTTTGAGCATCAGGTACAGCGCCATGAGGGTGAAGAGGACGGGGAAGAAAATCTGCCCTGCCACCGCCATAGCGTCTTGGTCGTAGGAGTAGATTGTGATCGCCTGCATGATGGCTGCGAGTGCGGCAAAGGGGGCGAGGGACAGGTACTTCATAGGGGATATTCTACCGTTCCTCTACGTCATGTAGCACAGGTCACCGACACTAAAATTCGTATAGGTGGCGCAATATAATGGGGGTAATTGGACACAGCGAATGAAAGAGCGGTAGCGTGAGCGAGAAACTCAACGGGCCTTCCGCCGACGAGCCTGAACGCGGCGGTGCACAGGGTAAGAACACCCACCATGACGATTCCCAGCGTGCGGGGTCTGCGGGCGCTGGCGCTGATGGTGCGGGCGGTCGGGGTGCGGCCGGGTCCAAGCCGGGGTCTGCGCCTTTGGGTTCTTCCGGCAGCAGCGGGCTGCAGATCGGCGCCCGCCCGGAGGGTGTCCCTGGGGCGAATCTGACGGCTGAGGAGATCGCGCGGCGCGCATCGGGGCGCGGCACGTGGCACCGGCGTGCTTCTAAACCTGTGTCGTACTGGATGTTCGGGATTATCGCCGCTTTGCTGGCGCACCGGTTTATTCCTAATGGCGGCTGGCTGATCGTGCACATGGTCACCCTGGGTTTGATTACGAACTCTATCCTGATTTGGAGTCAGCATTTCACTGAGGCGCTGATGAAAATCAAAATCCCGGATGAGGCGCGCGGGGTTCAGGTCACGCGTATTTTCACGCTTAACGCCGGCATCGTGGTGCTCATGCTGGGCATGGTGTTTCAGGAGCAGCTGCCGACGCTGTACATACTCACGCTGGCCGGGGCGAGCGTGGTGGGGGCGATGGTCGCCTGGCACGGTGTTGCGCTGCTGAAGCAGGTGAAGCAGGCGCTGCCGTCCCGGTTTGGTGCAACTATCCGCTTCTATATTGCGGCCGCGTTCATGCTGCCGTTCGGTGCGGCCTTGGGGGCGATGACTGCGTTCCCGGGCCTTGAGAAAACTCTTCACGCCCAGTTTTTGCTCGCTCACGAGGCGGTGAACGTGCTCGGGTTTGTGGGTGTGACCGTGGTCGGCACTCTCATCACGTTCTGGCCGACGATGCTGCGCACCAAAATGGTGGAGAACGCCCTGGGTATTAGTGTGCGGGCGCTGCAGCTAATGATCGCGGGTGTGCTGGTGACGGCGCTCAGCGCGATTTTTGGGGGCGTACCGGGGGCGCGGTTTGCCGCCGGGGCGGGTCTGCTCGCCTACTGTGTGGGTCTGCTGATGGTGGCGGTGGTTATGGTGCGCACTATGCGCACGAAACGGCCCGGCGAGTTCCCTCCCATGTCGGTGGGGCGGGGTTCATCTGGCTGGTGCTGGGGGTGCTCGCCACCGCGTTTATGGTGCTCAGCACCCCGTTCGCTGAGCTTGATATGCGCGCCGTCACCCCCGTGTTTGTGGCGGGGTTCCTGCTGCAGGTGCTGCTGGGGCTATGAGCTACCTGCTGCCGCAGCGTATGGGCGGCGGCCCGGCGGTGGTGCGCGCCTCCAATAAGGAGTTCAGCCGGTTCGCTGCCGCACGCGTGACAGTGGTTAACCTGAGCCTGATTGTTTTTATGCTTCCGACTACGCTCACCGGTTCGTGGGTGAAGGTTACGGTCTCGGCGATGGGGGCGTTGGGGTTGGCGTCGTTCCTGCCGTGTATGGTGCGCGGGGTGAAGGCGTCGGTGAATACCCGCAAGGAGATGATGGCTGCGCGCGCCCGCGGTGAGAAGCCCTCTTTCGACGGGTCTGGGGTTCAGCCTGATCCGGTGAACCACACCCGGCATTCCCTGTTCGGGGTGCTGGCGGTGGTGCTGGCGCTGACCCTGGGTATTGCGGTGGATCCGAGCTCAGTGGGCTTTAACCTTATGGGCGGCTCAACCGCGACCGGCACGGGGCAGACCACCACGGTGAAGGTGAAGGCCACCTCAAACTACCGTTTCACCCCGGACACTGCGCAGGTTCCGGTGGGTAACCGCCTGGTGGTTGAGGTGACGAACGAGGATCAGGGCATGACCCACGATTTGACGTTCAATAACGGCGCTAAGACCGGCACGATTAACCCGGGTGAGACGAAAAGCGTGGATGTTGGCGTGATTACTGCCGACTCTGAGGGCTGGTGCTCTGTTGCCGGGCACCGGCAGCAGGGCATGCTGTTCCATGTGAAGGCCACCGGTTCTAACCTGCAGGCGAATGGGCACCACGGGGGCGGCGCCTCCGGCGGTGGCGCGGGGTCGAACGGTTCGGGGTCGAATGTGATGACGGCCCAGAACGGGAACGTTGATCTGCACGCATCCCCGGAGAGGGCTATGAGCGGCGTGACCCGGTGCTGCAGCCCGTACCTGCGGGTGAGAAGCGTGACGGGAAGACCGTGCACAAAATAACCATGGACGTGCAGGAGCTTAACCGCGAAGTCGCCCCCGGGGTGGACGTGAAGGCGTGGACGTTCAACGGCTCGTATATGGGCCCGATTCTGCACGGCAAACTGGGTGACGTTTTTGAGATTACCCTTGAAAATAACGGGTCGATGGGGCATTCGCTTGATTTCCACGCGGGCATGGTCTCCCCCGATAATACGATGAAAACCATCGCCCCGGGTGAGAAACTGGTGTACCGTTTTGAGGCGACCGGCACCGGCATCTGGCTGTACCACTGCTCGACTACGCCCATGAGCCTGCACATGGCCTCGGGCATGTACGGGGCGGTGGTGATCGACCCGCAGGATATGGACCCGGTGGACCACGAGTATGTGCTGGTGCAGAACGAGACGTACCTGAGCAACACGGGCCAGACTGCGGAGAACGGCAATAAGCTCACTGAGGTTTCGTCCGAGGGTATCGCGGCGGGCACCCCCACGTTCACCATGTTTAACGGGCACGCCACCCAGTACATCAACCAGCCGTTGGAGGCAAAAAAGGGTGAGCGGGTGCGTATCTGGCTAATGGCGGCGGGGCCGTCAAAGGGCATGAGCTTCCACGTGGTCGGCTCGCAGTTCGACACGGTGTATAAGGAGGGCGGCTACCTGCTGCGGCGCGGTAAAGACCCGTACGGGGTTACCGGCGGGCATTCGCAGGCGCTCGATCTTGACTCGGCGCAGGGCGGATTCGTTGAGATGCAGTTCCGCGAACCCGGCACCTACACGTTCGTGAATCACCGGTTCGCCGAAATGGAACGCGGGGCGATGGGCAAGATTAAGGTGACAGACAAGTAGCCTCTCCCCTGCCGCCGCCCCTAGCAGGCAGGGTGGGGGCTCTGCCGATGCCTTCTGGGCAACAGCATCTGCGCCTGCCCTGGCGTAGTCAGAAAGAGTTATTCGATGACAAAGTTTCCATGTTCAAAGATATTACCTGAGACACCAAATCATTTGTATCAAAAATACGATTATTCGATACTTATCGGTGCTTCCGTCAACATCTGGCAGCCAGCAGACAAAAATATTCGAATTGCGATAGTTTGAAGCGTAATAATCTTGGTCAAAGAAATGTTTAGCTTCAGCCCACTTCCCGCTAGGTAATTCAAATAGCTCTTTTAAGCAATTGCTATTTTTATCCAACACAAAATCATCTAATAATAGATCCAGTTCAATTACTGATTTATGCTCTTTATCCTGAGAAGCTTCCATGATCCCTTTTCCTGATGGTGCGAATAATATGAGCATTTTCTTCTAGGGTTGCCCGTCTAAATTTTACCTGCGCGCAATGGCCCGGTTGCCCACCGCCCGGCGCCGGTAACCAACACCGGCACACCCCTCGTTCACCGTGAGGAGGCTCCGGCGGTTAGTGTGTGGGCCGCGTCCGGTTCTGCGGCGGGGTGCGTTATTCTAGAAGGCATGGCGTCTGAAAAGTCGAGGGCGGGGTTCCTCACGAAGTTCGTGGCTGGTTTCATGGCTAACTGGCAGGTGATCGCGTCCGTTGTACTGCTCGGAGGCGGCGTGGTGGGGCTCGCGGCAACCTATGACGAGTACTGCCAGGTTACCGATCTGACCTATGCGCCCGCCGAGGTGCGTGAGGATCTGCTGCGGGGCGCATCCGCTACCGGGTACCGCCCGGGGATTCTTGCCGCGCAGCTTGAGACGGAGAGCCACTGGCAGGTGGGTGCTGTCTCCGACGCGCAGGCGCAGGGTATCGCCCAGTTTA
Source organism: Rothia aeria (assembly GCA_002355935.1). Taxonomy (GTDB): domain Bacteria; phylum Actinomycetota; class Actinomycetes; order Actinomycetales; family Micrococcaceae; genus Rothia; species Rothia aeria. Next base: position 280,746 of record AP017895.1, read on the forward strand.
CCGATGCCGCGTGGGCGCAGTGGGGCCAGGGCGGGGATCGACGCGACCCGCACGATGCGATTGCTGCGCAGTCCCGCTACCTGGTTGGATTGAAGGAGCGTTTAGCTAAATACGCCGCGAATGATGATGAGCTGCTGGATCTGGTGCTGGCCGGGTATAACGCCGGGCCGGGCGCGGTTGAGGAGTATAAGGGCATCCCGCCGTACCCCGAGACGCAGAATTATGTGCAGAAGATTCGCAGCTTAGCGGACACTAAATACAAGCAGACCTGCACCCCTGACCGCCGGTTTAAACAGTCGCAGATTGTGCGTGCTGATGCACCGGTCCCTAGCTCGGCTGCTGCCACCCCGAATATATCCGCCCAGGCAGCGGGCCTGTACCGCAGATAACCAAGACGAAAATACCTTGGTGATTAAACCTTAAAGAAGCGGGCAGAGGAATATTTAAAATCGCAAAATGAGCAGCTAAACATGGGTGCCTGTCTCAAGTTATAGCTGAAGGAGTATGGTGTGAGAGAAATATTTGAAAAATATAGACTCCCTAAAGCTTATATAGATTTCCTGCATAAAAACAAAAACGGGATTTCACAAGCGCTATTCAATGCAAAAGATTGTAAAAATTATGACGGAGGCGCATTTTATGACTTGTGGAATGAAGATATGCTTCTTGAGGAAACTTTTTCCGATGGCCCCAATTATCAAATCCCATTAAATATTATTGATGAGATAGTCATAGATTCTCATGAACCAAGTTTTTTCGATGAACAAATGGTTAAAAATATGTTTGCTATAGGCTTGTCGGATTCTGGGTTTTTATGTTTTAATCCGCACAATAATTCTCTTTGTGTTTTGCACTCCGATGGTTTTCTCATGACGATTGCCCCATCATTCGAATTTTTATTAATAATATAAAAAGGTAGTGACCCCCTGCATAACCCTTAAATATAATATAGAAACGGTGCTTTAAATTAATAAGTACCAGCAATCAATAGGCAGAAATTGTACACACAACCAAAATATTAAATATATCTTGATTTATTTTATTTTAAACAGTATAATGGCAGTGTCTGCTGTATTTTTAAATTTATAACTTAGGTAAGGTAAATTTTAAGGCAATAATTCGTGAGGGGATGAGTATAGTGCACAAGGACAACCAAGGTAAGCAGTCACGGCGTCAGGAACTTCCACTATCGCTCTGGGTGTTTGCCCTAGCAACTTTCGTTTTAGCGCTCCCCCGCATTGGTGACGGCCGTATATTACCGATCGATCTCACGACTTCTTCTATTCTCGGCGCGGTTCTTATCGTCTGCGGGTTCTGGATGATGTACCGCGAACACAAGAAGTCTTCTGCGCAGAAAGATAACTCCCACAACCAGTAATTTTTCTACGAAAAAGCATGTCCCATGACTACTTTCTATGCCACGTCAAAGATGGCATACCCGAATACCGCTACAACGTCTTAGACTCTAGCCACAACCACGCCATGTACGGAACCGACGGCAGGCGCGGCTTTGTAGTAGCCGCAGGATAGTCCTTCCCCCCCTTATTAGTCTCATATATGAACCTCCAGATTTTATCCACACTCCCAAAAAAGTCTGATGGATACCACCAAGATCACACATTACATTCGTCAGCATGCAAAAGATAGACTGACCCTCACCAGTATTGCTAAAGCCTGCGGGTATAGCCCGTACTATCTCTCACGTCGATTTAGGCAGGTGAGGGGATACACCATTAAGCAGTATGTTGAGGTGCTGAAAATTCAGTGCAGTATTGAGAGGCTTCTGGATCGTTCCTCGCCCATCAGTACCGTAACAGCTAGCGCTATTACTGCCGGGTACAGTAGCTTAACGTCCTTCTCCCGCACCTTCAAACAGCATACGGGTAGCTCGCCTCGCGATTATCGCCGGGAGTCTTTTAAAGCCCGGAGCGTGCTCTTGGGACTGTGCGGTCGCACCACCCAGTTTGAGCACCGTCAAAGCGCCGTCACAACACCGCATCAGCTGACGGTGCGAGCCGTGTACCCACCAGATTACCGCAGCGATATTACGTTTATGGGGTTGTTTCCTACTGCGATTCCTAAAGGAGAGCCGGTTATTGGGGTGGCGGTGGTTGGTTCTGCGGAATACACCTTCACGAATATTCCACCCGGAACCTACTACCTGCTGGCGTGCGAGGTGCGTTTCGGGGTGCATCCGCTAAAGGCGCTGAGCCAGAATTACCGCGCTAAAGCAGACTCCTCAATAACATTTGATGCGGCAACAACACCTGAGCCGGTTCACCTGATGATGCGCCTGCCTCTGCCCGAAGACCCGCCTATCACCATGAATTTTCCGGTGTTGCTGGCACGTTACCTGCTGTCATCCCGTAAGAGTCAATAAGTGCGCAATTGAAGATAAGCAAAGGGCAGTGTGGCTTTGCTACCGTGAAATTATTGTCCCCATCATCCGAAATCAGGAGAATTTCACATGGCACAGATGAATGTTTATCTTTCAAACCACCAGGGAACCACCCGTGAAGCTTTCGACTTCTATGAGGAGCTTTTTGGGGCGCAGCGAGATGGCCTTATCCGCTACCGGGACATGGCAGACGCGCTCAAGAGCGCTGGGATGTATAAGGAAGAATGGGGCGAGAAGATCGCTCACACCGCCTTAAAGTTTAATAACATGACTCTCATGGGCTCGGATGTTATGGCTGAGGAAGCACCCGAAGGCGCACCAGCAAGTTTTCTGGTCTATTCGGCTGATTCTGTGCCCGATGCGGATCGTGTTTTTGCAGCGCTTTCAGAGGGCGGAACCGTGCTTTACCCGCTTGAGATGCAGGTGTGGGAAGCATACGACGGGTGCTGCATCGACCGGTTCGGTACCGCCTGGGAAGTCATGTACGAAGGGCAGGATCTGTAGGGTTTACCCTCTCCCACTGCGGTAAGTGCTGTTATTGTTCTTTCACTACAGCTTATTGAAGCAGCCAGGCAGCCGCAGATTCTCCACCATATAGCCAGTTATACATTGTTTTTATTTTTCAGGGTAATAATTAAGTATTTATTGGAGCTGCCCTCCGATAATAAAGCTCCTCCCCGTATTCCCCTGACTATCTAATAAATAGGTGCGAACATAAGAGCAAAAAGAGCGCATATTTCGGGGGTATTTTTTATCCCGAAATATGCGCTCTTACAATGTAGGATTACATACACAGAGGGTTCGGCACCGGATATTACTTCATTGAGTTACAGTGCCTGTGCCTCAAAGGTGAGGCACCTTCTTAAAGGTAGGCTTAAGGGTAGTAGCCTGCATGGACAATCACGTTGGTGCGACCAAAGAACAGGTCACGGTACGGGCCGAAGAAGAAGAAGCCGTTCGTGGCCTCCTCAAACGAGCCAAGCTCGCGGATATCAGCCTTGATGTACTGCAGGTAAAACTCCTATCCCTAGGATTTCCTTGCTGGGGTACGCCCTTTTTACAGGGAGAACTGGAAGAAGAGACGGCCAGCAAAAATGTCACGGTAGGCCCCAAACCAGAGACCGCTCGTGGTCTCCTCGAATGAGCCAACCTTACGGATATCAGCCTTGGTGTACTGCATATAGAGACTCCTATCTCTAGGGTGTTCCTAAGAGTGGTGTACCCTCAGGCCGGATTATCAATCCGATAGTCCCCATCCTAGGTGAGGTTAAATTTTTAATCCATAAGTTTTTAAAAAATTTAAATTTTTGTAAATAATTTCGTATGTAAAATTTCAGTTATGCACTTTTACTTATCAAGGAATATCGTAAACCCTTGCTATAGCAGAGAAATAAAGCCACATTCTCAATATCTGCTGTTCTCTAAAATACGCGACACTGCGATATATAGTTTTATCAGTATATTAAATGCTCTTCGGGTACCATCATCGCCTGTAGTAGAATAGTGGGCGTGCTCGCTGTGAGAGCACCCACAAACTTGGGCTACCGCCCGCCTATGACGGACAGTAGCCCAAGTGTTTAGGTGTGCCTAGACATGTTGCTGAGAGATGCTAGCTAACCATTCTTTCTGCACAACATATCTAAGCGGGGTAGTCACCTACCTAGTGGGTGGCTACCACGCCTCGGTGGATGCACTGGCTGCGCACCCCACCTCACGGGCTGGAAGCTGAACTGAAGCTGACGAAACGGCTTAGGGCATACCGTCTGCCAAGTCTTCAATATCATCCACTAGACTCTGCTACCTAAAAGATCACTGTTGTTCTGGGGATTCTCTCTACTCTCCTTTCTAAACCTGTTCCCCTGCCTCTTGGGTCAACAGGGAAATATCGGTGATAACCAGAGACACCGCTTTCCGGACTAGTGGTGTTTCCAGCGAATAGGGCCAATAGGTGCGTTCACCCGACCGCTTTGAGAACCTCGTTGCGGCCCCTTAGGGATACCAGGAACAGCAATTTATCCCCTCAGATCTCGCCCGTGCAGGGACACAGGTGGGATGGGATCCCGCGGTTAACCCTATTCTTCTTGTTTCGGGGGGTGAACACAGCACAGGCGGCGCCCGCCCCGATCTTTATCTTGCGCCACCGGCGCGATGCAGTAACCGTGTGAGCGGGTCGCTGTGCCTATGTGATGCGTGGTGTACATCGTTTCTCACCTCCCTTATCCTGCTGCTGGTTATTTACTGACGTTACTGGGCTGTAATGGTGCGGCCTATGGTCGTGTACTGGCGCGCCGTAAGGAACAGGCGGGTGCAAGGGCATTATCCGCCGATTCCCTGCTGCAGGGTGGGATAGAATTCAGTGCCTTCCAGCCGCAGCGGCTGTGCAACGAAAGGGGCTCTAGACTGGGGATTTTATATGCCCCGATCCGTCCCGTGGATCTGCCTGCTTGGCCGTTGCTCATGCACGCTGCCTCGCGCGGGCAGCCGCCGAGGGTAGTTAACACGCTCAAAGGGGCAGCAGGTGTTTGGGGACAGGCGGACAGGCGGGATTATTCCCTGTTACAGGCAGAAAAAATACGTAGGGAACCCATCTATGGAGCAAGAAGAGATGGTGGGCACGGCACAGGCTGTTGGGGTTTGGTTTTGTCAAGGTATTGAGATACACGAGAGCAACCCCTAACAACTGTTCTAGACACTATGACCGGAAGCCTTTAAACCTCAACTTGAGGCACAGATTTTCCTAAACCCGTTATTCGACTGTAGAGGATATCTGCGCGATTAACCAACCCCAACTAGACAAATACCAGATTGTGAAAATTTTTCCATTGCATTACTAAAGCACACTCAAAACTATCAAAATACAAGCCAGTGTTTAAATTTTACGGGTAAATATTTAAAATCTAATGGCGGATTATTGCTTGCGCGGTACAGTTTTCAGGCTGTTTAGCCACTAAATTATTGGCCCCCTGACCCCAATCTCAAAGGGAAAAACAACCTAGCATATTTAAAAACGACACTCAATACTCACTCTGCGGGTCAGGGTGAAAAAATTAAAAAATATTAAAGAAAAAGTGCTCTATTTTTTAGATGTTCGGTCTGCATCTGTCCACAATATGACACAGGTTTTTGAGTGGCACAGCCCAATCTGCACCACTGCGTCGCTGCCCTGGGGTGGCGTACAGTCATACGTCCTATGTAAGAAAGTACGTGTAGCCCGCCCCCTTCGCAATTGGCCGAAGGCTGCTATGAGGCCCTAAACCCTACCCAAACACCACCCGGACCGTCGAGTAACCTGAGATCGGGTAGGTGGCGTTCTCGGTGGCGGGCACGTCAGACTCGTCGCCTGGAACAATGCTCTTGGTCGCCTTCAGCAGCTCCTCCATGAGCAGGCGCAGCTCCAAGCGGGCCAGCGGCGCACCCGGGCAGACGTGAATACCGTCGCCATACACCAGGTTGCGGGATTGGTCACGATGCGGGTTATAGGCGAGCGCATCCTCGAACGCGTCTTCGTCACGGTTGGCACTCGACCAGTTAATCGTCACCCGCGAATTCGCCGGAATAGTACGCCCGCCCAGCACGGTGTCTTCGGTAGTTACGCGGCGGTTCGTCACCAGCGGGTCTTCAAGGCGCATAATCTCCTCAACTGCGGCGGCGATTTCCGCATGCCCCTCCCCCAGTGAGTCACGCAGCCGTGCCTGCTCCTGCGGGTTGCGCGCCAAAAAGTTCACGATAATCCCGGCGCACGCCGAAACGGTCGAAAGCTCCCCCACCGTCCAGTTACGGATCAGGCTCACAATCTCTTCATCGGTCATGGTGCGCGGCTTGTGGCCGGGCAGCTGCACGGTGTCGGTCAGCAGCTCGGCGGTCACATCCTGCGGGTTCCCGGCGGCAGCCTGTTCGCGGCGCGCATCCAGAAGCTCACGAATATAGGTGTCAAACTCAAGGGCGACCTTGCCGATCTGTTCGCGGTCGCGGCGCAGCGTAGCCTCGCGGTTTTTCTCAATCCACTCGATCAGCGGCTTCTCAAGGCTTGCGGGCCAGCCCATGAACGCGTTCTGGATGCGCATCGCATAAGCCTGCGCGAACCCATCCATCACATTAACCTCGGTGCCGCGCGGCAGATCAGCCACCAGGTTCTTGACGACCTCACGGATTTTCGGCTCGAACTCCCTCAGGCGTTCGGGGGTGAAGTATTTGTCGTTCACGGCGCGGAACGTTGTGTGTTCTGGCGCATCCATACCGTTCGGCACGGCAATATGCCTCGTCGAGACGACATTCGAGTAAATGTCGGGATGATCGAGCACATGCTGCACATCAGCGTTCTTGAACACGGAGTAGCCCATGAACTCGTCGTGCGCTACGGGGCAGCGACGGCGCATCTCGTCATAAGCGGCTACCTGGTTCTTCTGAACCTTTTCGCTGCGCAAATCCCAGTCATTTTTCTCGGTGTTGGTCACTTCTTTGCCCCTGATTCAGTTGTTATGTTTGGCTCGTCGGGTGGGTGGATGCGCGCCATGGGTGTGTGCCGAGAGCCTGCGCGCGTTTGTTTCGGCGTAGCGCCGTCTTATTTGACGGTAGCACTTAACCGCCTGCCCCGCAGGATAGGAGTGCCTTTGCTGGGGTCAGCAAAAACATAGAACTGTTGCTGGTTTAGTTCCTCAGGTAGTCACATGCTGTATGTTTGCAGATTGAACATATGCGTACAGTAAAGTTAGAAATGCCCTTTCTGCAGGGTAATCCCACAGCCACTTTGCGAAGAATATCCTGTGGAGATTCCCAGGGCGGAAAGGCGGTGGGATACGATGTCTTTCTACGACTACGTAGAAACGGCCCAAGCGCTCTTGGTAAGTTTTGCCCTTACCGATGGAGCTGCTCAAGCCGTCTCGTACATCATGAGCTTTGCTTCAAACCTCATTAAGCTTCTGAAGTAGTGCTCTACCTACCAGGAAGGCTCAGTAGTTGCCGCTGCTGGGTCTTCCGCTGTACGCAGGTAACTTTGCGAAGATATGTTAAGACTAACACAAGCATTCTCTATCAATAACATTACCTCGAGTAGGACATATGACTGGTCTAGACCCCGTAGAAGAATACGAAGAGCTACTTGATATTGAGGCTCTGCGTAAAGCCCGTGCCGAAGATGATGGTTACCGCATCTCTCTTGAAGACTTTCTACAACAGAATCCGTAAACCGTATCCAGCGGCCTTATTTATCCATGAGCAGGTGGATTTTGGTATGAACAGGTCGATCTGTTCGCGAACTAGTGGAGCACCGTCTACCGAGTCGTCCCAAACGGGTAGGCGGCGCCCGAGATAACGCCCGCCTCCACATCTTCCAGGGTTTTGCCGCGGGTCTCAGGCAGGTTACGCCACATGAGCACGGCGATTAGCACGTTCACCACCATGAACCCGAAGAAGGATCCGGTCAGCCCTAGCGCCCCCAAAATAACCGGGAATACGAGGGACAGCAGGCCGTTCATCATCCACCCGCAGAATGCAGAAAGACCCATGCCAACCGCGCGTACCCGAAGCGGGAACAGCTCGCTCATCAGCACCCATGTCGAAACATTCAGGCAGGTCTGCATCGACCCCACGAACCCGACCACAAGCGCCAGAATAATATAGGGACGCGCGGGGGTGCCTTCCGGCAGGAGCATAGACGCTACCCCGATCAGCAGGTGGAAAAACGCGGTCAGCGAATACCCCGCAATCACCATCGTGCGGCGGTTCACGCGCTCCATCATGCGCAGCGAAAAGACTGAGCCAACCACGGCGATAGCGCCCGGCGCGATATTCGCAATGAGAGCCGAACCCTCGTCAAACCCAGCTTCTTTGAGCACCTTAATGCCGTAGTACATGATGGAGTTAATACCGGTGAGCTGCTGCCCGGCACCCACCAAAATACCAACCAGCAGAATCCGCACAAACCATTTTTCACGCAGGATTTTACCCATGCTGCCCCTAGTCCCCGCGCCGATTTGGGTGCGGGTTTCCTCAAGTGAACGCGCGATGTCCGCAATTTCGGCATCGGCACGTTCGGCGGGGCGGATGCGCCGCATAATGGCGCGTGCATCCTCGGTGCGCCCCTGCGCGATAAGCCAGCGTGGGGATTCGGGCATGCGCAGCATACCGATAAAAAGCGCGAGCGCAGGCAGAGCGCAGACGGCGAACATCCACCGCCATACACTGTCGTGTTCGCCCCAGAGGTTACCGATGATGGCGTTCACGATGAACGCGGCTAACTGCCCGCCGACAACCATGAGCTCGTTACGCCCGGAGAGTGATCCGCGAATTTCGTAGGGTGCAAGTTCGGCGAGGAAAACAGGCACAACTGCGGACGCGCCTCCCACAGCGAGCCCGAGCATCGTACGGCCCATCAACAGTACAGCAATGCTGGGGGTGAAAACGCATGCAAGCGCGCCCGCGATGAAGAGGATTGAGAGTCCGATGATGGTTTTGCGTCGCCCGATGGCATCTGAGATGCGCCCGGTGACCATGGCTCCGAGGGCGGCGGCGAAAGCGAGGGAGCCTGTGACCCAGCCTTGAATGGTGTTGTCCATGCCAAGTTCGCGGCTCATGGGGTCAAGGGCACCGTTAATAACCCCGGTGTCATACCCGAAGAGGAGCCCACCAAAGGTTGCCACCAGCGCGATAACGCCCAAGCGGCGGGTGTGCGAGCCCTGCCCGAGCGGGGGTAGTGTGCTGGCGCGGTTCGGCGGCTCGGTGGTGATGCTCATGCGGGTATTCTTGTCTCTCATGCGGTTGGGTGTTCTGCGTTTTTGTGTGGTGCAGGGGTTTAACGCCCGCCCCGGCGGCAGTATTCCCGTTCAGCAATATCTGTGGTGAAGGTTGTGTTAGAAAAGCGCGATGCGCTCGGGGGCGGGGAAAATCTCGTTGAGCCGCGCCAGTTCGTCATCATTGAACCGCACGCTTGCGGACTGCGCGTTTGCGCGTACCTGGTCGGGGGTGGTTGCCCCAGCGATCACGCTGGCGACGGGGTTCTGCTGTTTGAGCCAAGAGATGGATGCTTGAACCTCAGAGATCCCCAGATCGGCGCAGAATTCGCGGTAGGCGTCGAGTTGTTCCCAGTCGGCTTGCGCGAGTACCTGCGCTTTGGAGTGCGACAGGCGTGACCCTGCAGGGATGCTGTCGCGGCGGTATTTTCCGGTCAAAAGCCCGTTGGCGAGCGGGAAATACGGGAGCACCCCGAGCCCGAAATGGCGGGCGGCGGGCAGAATTTCGAGTTCGGCACGGCGATCCAGCAGGTTGTAGTGGTTTTCGGCGGCAATAAACCGCTCAGTGCCGAGCTCGCGGGCGAGATGCTCGGCGTGGGCAAGCTGCCACCCCGCAAAGTTGGAGTGCCCCAGGTAACGCACCTTTCCGCTGGTCACGAGCGTGTCGAGAGCAGATAGGGTCTCTTCCAACGGGGTGTTCTGGTCAGGGCTGTGGTAGAAATACAGGTCAATGTACTCGGTTCCCAGGCGGCGCAGTGAACCTTCGACGGCACGCATGATGTATCGGCGTGAGCCGCGCGCATCCCAGTCGTTGCCGTTGAGGGTACCGGTGGGAAGCCCGAATTTGGTGACGATGATCAGGTCATCGCGGTTGAGGTTGAGTTCGCGCATCGCGGTACCGAACATGGTTTCTGACAGCCCGGGCTCGGCACCGTACAGGTCGGCAATATCGAAGAAGCCGATGCCCGCCTCGACTGCGGCAGCGATAACGGCGTTGGTGCCTTCCTGAGTTTGAGTGGGGGTGCCGGGGCGTCCCAGGTTGTTGCAGCCGATACCGACGGAGGGCACGACCAGCCCGGAGTTACCCAGGCGTGCATATGCGGGAGATTCGATGCGTTCCATACGTTTACTCTACCGTGTTTGACAGGACGTGGTTGCAACATGACGTTCACGGCACCCTGCAATTCTTTCGCAGGCAGATAGTTTTGTGACGAGCAGATAACATTCCGCTATCTGTTCGTCGAAATATTATCTGCTCGCGGCCAAATCAGGTGGAGGCTTCAATACGCTAGTCCAAACTGCCGCGAACCTATATGACGTATTGTTTCGCCGCATCCCGCAATATTACGCGGTTATGACCGTCCAGTGACATGTGCCGACATATTCTTGCTGGCACCGCGCATCCTGCCTAAAGTAGGAGTGTTATCTATCCAGAGCGACCGAGAGATCTGGCTCTTCGACGTCGCAGCAACCTCGCCAGCCTCCACCCCACGGGGTGGGCGGACAAGGTGCTCCCGCCAGAACCGATAGAAGTGAATTCCTTTCGCATTGTGCATAAAGAATTCGGCGTACCTTCGGGCACGCTTCTATCGGGTGAACACGAAGGAATGAAAATGACGACAGTTCACCCGGCTCTCTCCTACGAGCTGTATCCTCCGCGGTCGCACGCAAGCTGCGATTCCCTGCTCAAAACCATTACCGAGCTTGAACAAACCAACCCGGATTACGTTTCCGTCACCTATTCGGGCGATGCGCAGCGCCGCCAAAAGACGTTGGCTCTGCTCGATCACCTGGTGCATGAAACCTCGCTGAATCCGCTGGCGCATCTCATCTGTGTGGGGCATTCCGTGGCCGATTTGGAACGCTCGGTTCGTCTGATTCTGGGGCTTGGAGTACGCGGTTTCTTGGCGCTGCGCGGCGATATTCCGCCCGAAAACACGCGCCCGCTTGAGCTGCCTTTTGCCCGCTACCTGGTGGAGCTGATTCGCAGGGTGGAACGTGAGGATTTCGCGCATCTTGCCGCGGGGAAGGTATCGATTGGGGTTGCGGCGTACCCGCATAAGCACCCCGAATCTTCCTCGCTTCTTCAAGACATTGAGATTCTGCTTTCAAAACAGCGTGCCGGGGCGGATTTCGCCATCACCCAGGTTTTCTTTGAGACCGAGCGCTATTCGGGGTTGGTGGATGCTGCGCGCCTTGCCGGGGTGGAGATCCCCATTATCCCCGGTATTATGCCCGTTACCTCGCTGACTCGGCTGACGAAGCTGTGCGAGCTTGCCGGGCTTGAAGTACCGCGCGAGCTGGCGCATCGCCTGGAAACCGCGAGTGAGCCGCGCGAGATGCACCGCATCGGCGTGGAACATGCACTCGACCAGTGTCGCAAGGTGCTTGATGCTGGCGCCCCCGGCCTGCATTTCTTCACATTTAACGAGCATGAGGCTGTGCTGGACGTCCTTGAAGAACTCGACGTTCCGCGCTACTCGAACCGTTTCAAACTCCCCTGAGCGATCTTCAATACCTCTAAACTCCCCTTTTATTTGACACCCTCCCACAGTAAGGAACTAGGATGACCCACACCCCATTCCCCGCAGCAACCATCGTCGGTTACCCCCGCGTGGGCCGTTTCCGCGAGCTAAAGAAGGCACAGGAAGCGTTCTGGAAAGGCAAAATCACGCAGGATGAACTGCGCCAGGCGGCCGCAGATGTGCAGCGCACCTACTATGACCGTGTGATCGAGCGCGGTCTTAGCGCAACCGATTCGTCTATCCCGGCGACTTTCTCATACTACGATCAGGTGCTCGATGCCGTGCGCCTTTTCACCCTCGTGCCCAAGCGTCTTGCCGACGCCAAGGATGCGCGCGGCCTGCTCGATCTGCCCGGATACTTTGCTCTAGCACGCGGCACCGAGACGCTGCCTCCGCTGGAGATGACGAAATGGTTCGATACGAACTACCACTACCTGGTGCCCGAGATCGGCCCGGATACCGAGATCACGCTGAATCTTGAGGCTATTGACGAGCAGCTTGAAGTCGCCAAGGAGCATGGGGTGACGGTGCGCCCGCAGCTGGTCGGCCCGCTCACTCTGCTTCTCGGGGCGAAAGCCGAGCAGGGTTCGCCCGAAGGGTTCACACCGCTGGATCGCCTGGACGATTTCGTGAAAGCCTACCAGCAGGTACTCGCCGAGCTGGCGGCACGCGGCGTGCAGTGGGTGCAGCTCGACGAACCTGGCCTGACCGTGGACCGCGACATTCCCAACGCCAAAATCGCCGAATTGGCGCGTAAAACTTACTCCGCGTTGGCAGCCGAAACGAACCGCCCCGCAATCCTGGTGACAAGCCCCTACGGCAATCTGCGCGAGAACCTGCCCGCACTGTTAGACACCGGTATTGAGGCGCTGCATCTCGACCTGGTTTCCACGCTCTACAATGCCGAGGCGCTGACCGCCTTCAAAGACTCCGGCGTAACCCTGGTGGCAGGTGCCATTAACGGGCGCAATATTTGGCGTGCCGACCTGCGAGCGCTCCTGCACGCACTCCAGAACATTAACGGCGGTGCGGTGGCGGTTGCGTCCTCAACCTCGCTGCAGCATGTGCCGCACGATCTTGACCTTGAAGACCCCGCCGATGTGCCCGTAGACGGTCTGGCCTTTGCCGACCAGAAAGTCGCCGAGATCGTAACTCTTGCCCGCGGTCTTGCCGACGGTGAGTCTGCGGTTGAGGCAGAGTTGAAGACCGCCGACGAAGCGCTAGCACGTTTCACAGCGGATCCACGTAAGCATAATGCGGCAATCCGTGAGCGTGCCGCATCCGTGAAACCGCAGGATTTTGAGCGCCCTGAACTGAAAATCCGCCGGGATGCCCAAGCCGATCTGAATCTGCCGAAGCTGCCGACCACAACCATTGGTTCGTTCCCGCAGACTGGCGATATTCGCCGCCACCGTGCAGAGGCGCGTGCCGGTAAAATCACGCAGCAGCAGCTTGACGAGTTCCTGCGTGAAGAGATCGCCTCCGTTATTAAACTCCAGGAAGATTTGGGCCTGGATGTGCTCGTGCACGGTGAGGCCGAACGTAACGACATGGTGCAGTACTTCGCCGAAAATTTCGATGGTTTCGCCACGACGAAGCACGGCTGGGTGCAGTCCTATGGTTCACGCTGCACCCGCCCGTCGGTGCTGTTCGGCGATGTGAAACGCTCAGGTGAAGGGCTGCGCGGCGAGGCCGTGACCGTGCCCTGGATTTCCTACGCCCAGTCGCTCACCGATCGTCCCGTTAAGGGCATGCTGACCGGCCCGGTGACTATTCTGGCCTGGTCGTTCGTACGTGATGACCAGCCGCGCGAGGAAACCGCGAATCAGGTTGCATTGGCGCTCGCCGACGAAATCGCCGATTTGGAAGAGGCGGGCATCCGCATTATTCAGGTGGACGAACCGGCGCTGCGTGAGCTTCTGCCGCTGCGCCGTGATGAGCAGCCCGCGTACCTGGCGTGGTCGGTGAATGCGTTCCGCCTGGCGACGAGCGCGGTCGAGGATAAAACTCAGGTTCACACCCACCTGTGCTACTCGGAGTTCAACGAGATTATTGATTCGATTAATGCCCTGAATGCGGATGTGACCAGTATTGAGGCGGCGCGCTCGCATATGGAGCTGCTGGCGGATATTCCCGAGAGCTATGTTTCGGGGCTGGGCCCGGGCGTGTGGGATATTCACTCGCCGCGTGTGCCTTCGCAGGCCGAGGTTGAGGAGCTGATCCGTGCCGCGATTGGGTACGGAACCATCTCTGACCTGTGGGTTAACCCGGATTGCGGTTTGAAGACCCGCGACTACGAGGAGACGAAGAGGACGCTCAAGAACGTGGTGGCTGCCGCGAAGAAGGTTCGGGCGAGCCTGTAGCCTCTTTATAGGTCCGCGAGCAGCGGGGTTTTGCCTGAGAAGGTGATATTTTCTCACCTTTTCGGCAAAATACCCGCCGCTCGCGGGTTGTTTTACCCGCGTCTCGGGTCATCCTGCGGGCAGACTGAGGGGTCACCTCATACTGCGGGGTGAGGCGCGCCATCTGCTCACCCCCTAGAATGGGTTCATGGATAACACTAAAAAATCAGGTATTGTCACCGAATGGGTCGATTCAAACGTCAAACCGGGCGATGATTTCTTCCGCCACGTGAACGGCGCGTGGCTTGACACGTATGAGATCCCCGCCGACCGCTCCAAAGACGGCGGCCTGTACACCCTGCGCGATGACGCCGAGAAGCATGTGCGTGAGATTATTGAGCGCGTCGCAAAAGAACAGCCTGCTTCCCGTATTGGTGCACTGTACAACTCGTTCATGGACACCAAGAAAATTGAGGCGGATGGCCTGGACCCGCTGCTGAAAGAGGTCGCCCCCATCCTGAACGCGCAGACCCCGCAGCAGCTGGCGGTCACCCTGGCGCTGCTCTCACGCGCGGGTATTTCGCAGCTGATCGGCTGGTACACGAGTATCGATTCGAAAGACCCGCAGAAGTACACGTTCTATATGACCCAGTCGGGCCTGAACCTGCCGGATGAGGCGTACTACCGTGAGGAGAAGTACGAGCAGGTGTGCTCCGCCTATATTGACCATATTGCGCGTGTTTTTGAGCTGACTGGCTTGGCGGAGGGGTTCAGCCTCACCCCGGCGGAGGCGGCGAAACTGATTTTTGCGCATGAGGCCGAGATTGCCGCCCACCACTGGGATGTGGTCGCTAACCGCGACGCTGAGGCGCGGTACAACCCGGTGGATGCGGCTGAGCTTGAGGAGAAGTTCCCCGGGTTCCAGTTCTCGCACTGGCTGCGGGCGCTTGGTGCTGACCCCGACAGTATGGGCAAGGTGGTGGTGTCTCAGCCGTCGTTCTTTGAGGGTGTGGCGCGCCTGTGGGAGCAGACGCCGCTGCTGACGTGGAAGCTGTGGGCGGTGTGGAATGCTGTGCATTCGCGGGCACCGTTTATGTATGACGAGCTGGTGCAGGCGAATTTCGATTTTTACGGCCGCACCCTTTCGGGTACGGAGAAGCTGCGCGATAGGTGGAAACGCGGCGTGGGCACGGTTGAGAAGGCGCTCGATCAGGAGGTCGGCAAGGAGTATGTGGCGGTGCATTTCCCGCCGGAGCATAAGGCGAAGATGCTTAAACTGGTGGATAACCTGCTGGAGGCATACCGCCGCTCGATCACGAACCTGGAGTGGATGACTGAGGCCACCCGGGCGAAGGCCCTGGAGAAGCTGTCTATGTTCGTGACGAAAATCGGTTACCCGGATGAGTGGCGTGACTACTCGAAACTTGAGCTGGTTGAGGGCGATTTGTTCGAGAATTTGCGCCGCGCCTCCGCCTTTGACTGTGATTTTATGCTGGAACGCAATGGCCAGCCGGTGGATCAGAACGAGTGGCTGATGTCGCCGCAGACGGTGAACGCCTACTATATGCCCCGGCGAATGAGATCGTGTTCCCGGCCGCTATTTTGCGCCCGCCGTTCTTTGACCCCGAGGCCGACGACGCAGCAAACTACGGTGGTATTGGTATGGTGATCGGGCACGAGATCGGCCACGGTTTTGATGATAAGGGCTCACGCTATGACGGCACGGGGGCACTGAATAACTGGTGGACCGATGAGGACTACGAGGAGTTCAATAAGCGCACGCACGCCCTGGTTGAGCAGTATAACGCCTACACCCCGGTGGGTCTTGACCCGGAAAAGTTCCGGGTAAACGGTGAGCTGACGCTGGGTGAGAATATTGGTGACTTGGCGGGACTGTCGATTGCGATTGAGGCGTATAAGATCGCCCTTGAGCAGCAGGGTATTAATTCGTTGGAGGATGCGCCGGTGCTTGATGGGATGAGCGCGGCGCAGCGTCTGCTGTGGTCCACGGCCCAGGGTTGGCGCACGAAGTCCCGCCCGCAGCACGCGGAGATGATGATTTCGGTGGATCCGCACTCCCCCGATGAGTTCCGGGTGAACGGCACGGTACGCAATATTGACGAGTTCTACACGGCTTTCGGTGTTACTGAGGGCGATCAGCTGTACCTGCCGCCCGAGGAGCGGGTGCGTATCTGGCTGTAGCGCCCTGCGCCTTTAGCAGAATCTTTAGCAGACCCACAAACCCACGGGCAGAGGGCATCGGTTTGAGCAGCGGATATTTTCTCCTCTGTTAGAACACATATCCTCTGCTCGCGGCCTCAGGGGCTAGATGTTAGGTCGTGCGGCGGGTCCACTTGGTGAGGGTAAGACCCGCTGTAACAGCTATGAGGGATGCGGCACACACTATGGCGTACAGCCCGGTATCAGCCCACACACTCACATGTGAGAACAACAGGCTGCCTAATGCGGTGAAGAGTGCAGTTGCCAGGAAAATAACCGACATAACTTTCCCAATATGTTTGGGGTTACTGTTCTTCTGCACATCACTATATAGTCGAATATTGTAAATAACTATAATTCCTGCGCTTATAAATAATGCACAAAATACACTAATAATTCCGGGAATGATAGCTATACAGTACGCGCAGCACATCAGAAATAGTAGAGTATTTGGGTGAGCTTTTGCCCCGAGACTGGGCGTTTTATGAATAATAGCGGATGCAGCCACAGCACCCAGCACCGAGATAAACATGCCCAACCCATACATGTTTGAGTCCATCCCCAGGTGCGCCACTCGCCCCAGCAGCAGATACAGAGTGGAGGCTCCCCACACGTTAATGACCGTAATGTAGAGTACCTCGCGTCTAAGATATGCTGAAGATGCTATATATGCTAGTCCATCACTTAAATCACGGGTTATTCGAGGTTTTTCTTCCTTCACCTCAGCACGAGACACACGCCGCCCGAAGGCAGATACAGAGTGATTACCAAAGAGAGCATAAAGGAGACAAAATTGACAATCAGCGCAGCTTCAAGAGCATCAGCTGTCTGTTGCGCCAGGATAGCTGCACCCACTAGCGGGCCCGCCGAACGCGATAATTCCCCTACCACCGAATAAACACTATTGTATTTTTCAAACTCTTGAGTATGGAGTATTTCAGGAATGATAGCCCGGCTGGTAGGCGCATATATTGTTGCGATAAGCGACAACCATGCCGAAAGAATGAGCACAATAAAAACACTTGCGTGCCTGTCAAGGTATATCGATAATACGGCGGCGACTATACAGAAAATACTGTTTATAATGTCATAGGCGATAAGCAGTGTTTTCTTATTGTATCTGTCAATAATCGTGAACCCCAGAATACTGGCAAGAAGCACCCCTGCCCCATTGAGTGCGTTCATCAGCCCCACCATCTGATTACCTGCATGTTGGCTCACGTACCATGCGACCACCACAGTGTAGGCGATCGACCCTACTCGGGAGAGGGCGGTGGCAGGAATAAGGTTGTGTGCCCTGCTGTATCTATTGACCACCTGGTTTATCACCGTTTCATCATTACCCATACGGCGCGGCTTCTAGCTCGCAGTGTTAGATTTTCACATCCTTCGCGGGTGCATAAGAGTGCATCTATACCTTGTTCGTGCCGCTGGTTGCGGAGGAGGAGAGCGAGGCGTCAGTGCTGATGACCCACTTGTTGTCTTTGTAGGTTAGATGCATCTCTGCGTCATCGGTTATTTCCCGCTTGTCACTGGAAATATCTCGCGCACGGCCATCTGACACAGCGAACTCCCCAATAGTGATTTTCGTTGTGCAAGGCCACATGTATGTGTCGTCTTTTTTCGTGGGCAGGGGATCTTTAAGGATGAAAACGCACTTGGATTCCCCCACCCATGCCTTGGTGAAGGGTTTCCCAAAATACTCGTACACGCCCTTTTGCCTGCCTCCTCCATGTTCACCTGCTGAATACAGGTGTCTTCCCCAGTGTTTATGGCGTAGGTGATGGCGGCCGCATAATGCCCGAGGGCGGAGTAGATTCCCGCAACGGTTTTATTGTCGATGTTGGCGGGTTTGACGGGTTTGGGTACGTTCTTGGCGCGGTGCTCTCGGGTGGCGGGTTCGTAGGTTCCCGCGGAGGTGTCGTAGCTGTCGAACTTGATCTCGCCCGAGTAGTCTCCCCTCATATCTGTGAGCTGGGCTGAGGAAGTGCAGGCCCCTAACGCGGTGGCACCTGTTGCGGCGATCCCCGTGAGCACGGCGCGGCGGGTCACAGCGGAAGATCGGTTTAATGCGGAAGTCATAGGGTCATCGTTCCTTTTGTGGTCGATGGTCGGTTCTTCATTCATCATATCGACCGCCGGGGAACATCTAAAGACCCCACCGCCTTCACTGTGGTGCAGTTAACCAGTATTATGGCCTGTGAATCATCTGTAACACTCGTAAGCTGTTCCACTTTGCGCGGAGCGCAGGAGAAATAGGGCACCGGGTCCTGTGGGGGCGAGCGCGGCAGCAGCCTTGTGCTGGCACCCTAGATGCGGGAGGTGCCCCCTGCACCGGGCGATGAGGAGCTGTCGTTGGGCAGGGTATCAAAGACCCACCGCTCGTCCTTGTACCGGGCAACAATATCCATGGGGAACTCATGTGACCGTTCTGATTCTGGGACTTCTTCCACTGAACGATTCTTCACCCGGAAGGGGCCGATTTTAAGAGTGAGCAGGGCTGGCCACGTGTAGGTATCGCCGTCTTGCCGGGGTGTAGCCTCTTTAAGACTAATGATCAGTGTGGGGTCAGCAAGCCAGGTGGAGCCACTCACACGGCCTATAGCTCTTGTCAGAGAGGCTTTATCTTCGCTGCTTAATGCGCTTTTTCCAACACATTCCGCGTCGCCGCTGTTGAACCCGTAGATGTAGGCGGCAGCCAAGTAGGCAATATTAGCGTGGAGTCCGGCCACACTATTCTTATTCGCTTCTTCGGGAAGAATAGGTTTGGGGACGTTTTTGGCGCGGTGTTCCCGGGTGGCGGGTTCGTAGGTTCCCGCGGAGGTGTCGTAGTTCTCGATTTTCGCTTCGCCGCTAAAGTCGGTGCGTTCAGAGCTTGAGGAGCTGGCTGCCCCTTCCTCTATTGTTTGTGTGGTGGCAGGCACCAGTGTGGAGGCGCATCCTGTGAGCGCGGTAGCGGCTGCCATACCCACGGTCATGAGTGCGGTGCGGCGGGTATAGGCGGAAGTTGTCATAGTGTGTCATCCTCAATGATTGGTGATTGCCATATTAGTTTATCTGTATGGAGGTATCTAGTTTAACGGCTTAACCACGGTGTTGCTTGTTATTTTGGCAAGTATTTCATCTCTGGCGGCTGGCGCCTGGGCCTGAAAGCTGATCGTCCTGGGCTCATCTGAGAGGGCCGAAAACGGGTGGAGGTTTAGTTGCTGGTGTACTGCTCGTCGGCTCAAACATTAACCCTGAATATTGTGTTAAAGCAGCGCTAAAACGCTTCGCGCCGCGCTGTCCGGGCCACTTTTGCGCGACTATTCAGGTTCTTTCCGTACAATAGAATACGTTGCCTCCGTACAGGTGTGCGGCACCCGAATAACCGTGCACGGTACGTATTGGCGGCTTCACCGTGACTATTAGTGCGCTACAGAAAGGGTGTCCAGTGTCTGACATTCCCGCCTCCGAACCACAGTTCGGTGCACCCCCAACCGTTACCCAGGCCCCGGCTAGACTGGGCACCCAAGGCACCCTGGATTTGGTGAAAAAGAGACCCGCGCACCCGAGGCAGCCACGGTGAGTAACGGCGCTGATGAGCTGGCAATAGCGCTGAATAACACCGACCTGAAGTCTCCCACGCTGCTTGACACCCTTGAGAACACGATCTCGGTGTACGGTGCCGACACGTTCAACGGTATTGACGTAATCACCCAGCGGCTGCTGAACATGCAGGAGCTTGAGCTCGCCCCCGAGTCGCCGCAGACGAAAGCCTCGAAAAACTTGGCTGAACTGCGCGCGCAGATCAACTCCCTGGATTACAGCGCAATTGACGGCACCCCCGGCAAGCGCGGCCTGGCAAAACGCCTGCTGGGGCGCGGCAAAAACAAGATGGAGGCGTTCTTCTACCAGTACGCCACCGTCAACCGCAATATTGAGGGCATCAGCAAAAAACTTAAAAAGTCCACGGACGCCCTGGTGATGCAGCAGGCGGAACTGGTGAAACTGCGTGAACGCCTGCAGGAAGGCATGCGGGATTTGAACGAGAAAGTTGCGGTGCTTCAGCAGTTCGCCGATATGGTGCGTGCCGCCGCCGAAGAGACCCGCCTTGAAGGGGATGAAGAGACCGCGCGCATTTACACCGAGAAGGTGCTGTACGTGACCGAGCAGCGCATCAGCGACCTGCTCACGAAGCTTGAAATTGCCGGGCAGGCGTACCTGACCAGTGACGTTGTCTCCAGCAACGGTAAAGAGCTGATTCGCGGTATCCGCCGCGCCGAAGACACCACCCTGTGGGCGTACAAGATGACCGCCTACATTGCCCGCTCTTTGGGCATGCAGGAGGCGGTGCTGCAGCAGCTTGGTGCCTTGAAACAAACCACGGAGAACGCGATCACGCGCAACGCCGAGATGCTGTCCTCGCAGGCTACGCGCATCCAGCAGATGGCGTCCCAGCCCGCAATCGACCCGCAGGTGCTGGAGCAGGCGCACGGCAAGGTGCTGGCCGCTCTTGATGAAATTTCCTCCTTCAGGCAGGGGGCGGTGGATGCGTTCGCCCAGTCAAACCAGATGCTGCGGGAGCTCACCGCCGACTCGATGCGCCGCGTCGAACGCAGCAACGCCGAAGAGAACGCTATCACCGGCGGCGGTTCTGCCCGCGCCATCACCGGGAACTAGCGCCAATGAGCTTCCTTAAATGGTTTCTTGGGGTTCAGGACACACACCCCGCACCCCATCCCGGGCAGCAGCCAGCCCCACCCGGGGCGGGGGTGGGCGAGCATACCGCCCAGGCCGGTAACGCACAGGCGTACCCGCAGGTACACGAGCCCACACCCGCCGAGGTGATCGCGGAGGCCAGCATACGCCTGGGGCAGTTCGCTGACACGGTACCGCCTCGGGCGCTCTTTCCAGCGTTTGAGATGGTCGAGACCTACCGGAAGATCACGGATGAGGCGGGGGCTAACACGCACCGGGCACTGCCGGAAACAACCTCGTACACCCTGCAGACGGCGCTAAGCACCTACCTGCCGAACCTTTTCACCGCCTATACACGCACCCACTCCCCCACCGAGACGCAAACCACCGAGCTGGTGCAGGCGCTCACGGAGGCGAACCGCGAGTTCTCCACCGCCCTGAACCTGGTGCGGGCCGGGCACAGCATGGACCTTGAGACACACACCCTGTTTATGCGTAAGCGCATGGTGGCATGATGGGGCGGTAACGTGATGGAACTGAGCATCGGGCAGAACGTGAACCTGACCCAGGCCGCCCCCGAGGTGCACAATATCCTGGTGGGGCTGCGGTGGCGCACCGACGAACCGCTGCTGCGTGAATGCTTGGAAGCCGGGGTGCTGCTCACAGCGGGCGGGCGCCTGGTGAACCGCCGCGACTTCGTATTCGCGCACCAGGTGCTTGACAGCTCCGCCAGTGTGCACCGCCGCGAGCTCATGGGCGACGACAAGGCACAGTTCGGCATACATTTACCGGAGGTTCCGGCGGATGTGGACTCGCTGGAGGTGGTGCTTTTCATTAACGGGGAAAGCTCAATACGGCTTAACCGTGCCAGCGGCATACGGGCCCGCGTCATTAACCCGGCCACAGGAGCCACCATGTTCCGTGCGCCCCTGGCGCAGGTGGGCCGCAGCGCGGCGGTGCGCCTCATGCAGGTGTACCGGCACCGTGGGGACTGGAAGGTGCGTGCGGTGTGTGACGAATGGGCAGATGTTCCAGCGATGCTGCGGGGGTTCGGGTTGTGAGCCGCTACAGCTTCTTAACGGCGTACCTGGCCGACCCGGCGCCACAGAATACTCGTGACCACGGCGGCAGCGCCCCTGCCACCACGGGCAGCGCGGCGGCCCACGCACCCCAGCGAACAGCCCCGGCCGCCACCCAAAACACCCGGCACAGTTCCCCCACACCGGCGGCACAGCCCGGTGGCGGCGGGCGTCGCGTGCAGGCCCCCTCAGTCGTCAAACCCGGCGGGTCGAATAGCGAAGGGCAGCAGGTGGCCCCGCCAGATATGCGTAAACCCGCGCGCCGCACCGCCACCTACACCCCCGCAGAGCCCAACAGCCAAATATCGGGGGCACCCTCCGGGGCCGAAACCACCGAAACATCCACGACCGTAACCGCCAGCCCTACACCAGACCCCGAACCGCACTGGTGGGGGTCCGCCCCGAATATCACCGAAGCGGCGCAGGAAGAACGGGCCTTCATACTTGATGCGGTACAGTCCGGAATCGGCGGGGTGAGCATCACCGGCACGAACCTGCACGCAACCCTGCTCACCTGGGACGGCGCCACCATCGACTACCCTGAGCCTTCACGGCCCGAACCCATTGATACGGTCACCAGGATCACTCTCAACACCGACTGCACGGTGCTGAGCATACCGCCGCGGGCGCTCACGCAGCTGCGTTCGCTGGTTGTGGGCGGAGAAAATCTTATACTGGCCAACACCAGCCTAGGGTTTACCCGAACCCTGGGCAGGGGCGCGCTAGTATTAAGCGAGAGTGGGTACGCTACGCTCGCAATAGCCATTATTGGCTAGAAATAACCACCATAAATAGACAAGAGATAAGGAAAGGTACATGGCTGCTATTAAGCTCACCAAAGGCAACCCCATTAACCTCACCAAGGAGGCCCCCGGCCTGAAGAACCTCACCATCGGTCTCGGCTGGGACCTGTCAATTGCTGGGGAAGCGTACGACCTGGACGCCTCGGTCATGCTCACCGATGAGAATGACAAGATCATTTTCGATGACGCCTCCCTGATCTTCTTCAATAACCCCACCAGCGCGGACGGGGCGATCGTGCACACCGGTGATAACCGCACGGGTGACGCCGAAGGCGACGACGAGACGATTATCGTGAACCTGGAGAAGGTGGACCCGCAGATTCAGCGTGTGCACATCCTCGCCTCTATTTACGAGGGTGAGAAGACCGGCAAGAACTTCGGTGTGGTGCGCAACGCCTACGTGCGCCTGATTAATGACGACACCAACGAAGAGATCGCCCGCTACGACCTGTCCGAAGACTGCTCGGCCGCACCGGCGGTGCTGTTCGCTGTGGTGTACCGCCATAATGGCGAGTGGCGTTTCAAGGCTGTGGAAGACCCCTTCACCGGTGGCCTGCCGCACCTGCTCACCTCCTACGGTTTTACCGTCTAGAACCCTCTAGACAGCACACACACGCTCTATAAGGAGAGCTTTTAGTCAATGGCATTGTTGAAATTCTTCAAATATGACCTGCTCATCACCCTCGCGGCACTCGTTGTGGCGATGTTCTACGGCGGTGTTTCGGGCATGGTTTCAGCCGCGATCCTGATCGTGCTTGAGATCGTGTTCTCGTTCGATAACGCGGGCGTGAACGCAAAATACCTGAACAAGATGTCGCACGCCTGGCGCCGTATCTTCCTGACCGTAGGCGTGCTCGTGGCGGTATTCGGAATGCGTCTGGTGTTCCCGTTCCTGATCGTATGCCTGGCTGGTAACGTGGGACCGGTCGAAGCGTGGAACCTAGCCATGGAGCGCGGCGACCCGCACACCCCCGGCACTTACGGCTACATTCTGGAATCTGCGCATCACACGATCGCCTCTTTCGGCGGCATGTTCCTGCTGATGCTGTTCCTCTCATTCCTGTTCGAGGCAGGTAAGGATGTGCACTGGCTGGCGGTCATTGAGAGGCCGCTGGCTAAGGCGGGGCATTTCGACTCAATGCCGGTGCTGGTTTCGGGTGCGATCCTGTTGGCGGCCGCACAATTGTTCGGGGCCGAGCACCATGAACAGTACACGATCCTGCTCTCCGGGCTGCTGGGTATGCTCACGTTCCTGGCGACGAACGGTCTAGCGACGTTCATGGAAGACCGCAATGAGGCTCAGGAAGAGTCCCTGTCGGAGGTCGCCATGCTCACGGGTAAGGCCGCGTTCTCCATGTTCATCTTCCTGGAGGTGCTGGATGCGTCATTCAGCTTCGACGGGGTGCTGGGCGCGTTCGCGGTGACTTCCGACCCGATTATTATTGCGATCGGCCTGGGTGTGGGCGCCCTGTTCGTTCGTTCAATGACGATCTACCTGGTTGAGAAAGGCACCCTGCAGGAGCTGCGCTACCTGGATCACGGCGCGCACTGGGCGATCGGTGTCCTGGCGCTCATGCTGATAGCGACCCTGAAATGGGATATCCCGGATTATGTGATCGGTTTATCCGGCATCGTGTTCATTGCGGGTTCGGTCATCTCATCCCGCCGCGCTAACCGTGCCGAAGCCGCCGAGAATGATGGGGACGCCAAAGAACCTGTAGCCTCGGGAAGCTCAACCGATTAGGCCGCCCTGTGAGCGTGTCCGTAACCGCTGCCGGGTGGCCGCCCCACTGGGGTGGGTGCTGTCACCCGGCGCGGCATGACAACTAACGTACAACGATGTAGAAGGGTAGAGAAATTATGGCCATTAACCTTTCAAAAGGCCAAAAGATTAACCTGTCAAAAGATAGCGGCCTCACCCAGGTACGCCTGGGGCTGGGCTGGGACCCGATCAAGGTGAAGGGCTTCTTTGGGCGCACCAAGGAGAAGGCCGTGGACCTGGACGCCTCGGTGCTGGCCTATGATGCCTCGGGGCAAATGGTTGAGGCCGTGTTTTACGGGTCGTTGCGTGCCGCAAACGGCTCAATCATTCACCACGGTGATAACCTCACCGGTGCCGGTGATGGCGATGACGAGGTTATAGACATTAACCTGCCCGGGGTGGATGCCCGCATCAACACCCTGGCGCTGGTGATCACCTCATATTCGGGTGATCAGTTCAGCGGTATTGAGAACGCGTTTGTGCGCGTCGAAAACGTGGAAAACCGGCAGGAGCTGGCCCGTTTTGAGATGACGCAGAAAGGCTCGCACACGGGCCTGATGGTCGCCTCCATTAGCCGGGACGGGAACGACTGGGTGTTTAAGGCCGTGGGTTCGCCGCTGCCGGGCGCCGCACGCACCCCGCGGGACGTTATCGACCCGGCCCGCGCCTACCTGTAACCTGCCAACTAACGCGAACCGCCGGAGCAGGTTCCGGCCCGTGATACAGGGGTGCCCCAGATGGCTAACCATCTGGGGCACCCCTGTTACTTCTTTGAGCCAGTCATGGTGCGTACCCCGACACTTCGGCGGCGCGGCACCAGCTAAGTGCCTTTGAGGCAGACGCAGGTAACCGCCTAGATTGAACTGCTGGGTGAGGCACTGGCTGATGCACCCGGTGACTGAGAGCTGATGTCACTAAGACGCCACGCACCATCCGAATATTTGGCAGTAAGCTCACCCTTATACGTGTGCTTCCGTTCTGCCTCCTTGAACTCCTGCACTTTTCCGAGAGCTACTATATATTCCCCAAGGTCAGAGGTGAATGTAACTGGCCAATGGTAGGTGTCATCACGTTTAGTAGGCTGGGGTTCTTCCAGAACAGCCGTAAAGGTGGGGTTGCCGAGCCACGCCTGCCCCTCCCTAAACGCCCTGTACATATCCCCGGCAGAACTATCCTTAGTAATGTCCCGTTTGTCTTCATCACTGAGGTCTGACTGCTCAAAATACTGGTCGTCTCCCGTAGCGAAAAGATACTGTAGCGACGCTATCATGAACGCAAGAGACGAATAGAGGCCCGCCACTGACTCCTCACGAATATTATCAGGCTTAACAGGTTTGGGCACGTTCTTTGGTGGCTGGGTGCGGGTAGCTGGCCTGTAGGTTCCCGCAGAGGTGTCGTAGCTTTCGAGTTTTACCTCACCTCTATAGTCTTTCTCGGGCTCTTTTTCTGATCATCATCAGAAATATCTGAGGTAGAAGAGTTTATATTTAACCCGCTGCAGGCGGTTAAAAACGTAAGGGAGCCAGCGCCTATAAAGCCGAAGGCGGCACGGCGGTTCACTATGAATGTCATGTTAGGTTTCCTTTCAGCTGGGAATAACCAGCCTCAGCATCATACTGAGCTTTCACCACGGTGAGCGGGGGTTTTCCAGCCCACATCTGCGCTGCAGCTTTTTGCGCAGGCAAGAATTTTCCGCATACCACGGTGCAAGGGGCGACTTAGGGCTTCACCGTTGAAGAGAAGGCCTGAATACCGGCAAGCTCCCACACACCACCTGTATACTCGCCACGCATAACAACTTTGCTACTAATTTTCCGTTCATTAGCAGGCATATCGCGCACTTGACCGGCAGTCACTAGGTAGGTACCTACTGCGGTTGTGATGGTTGCTGGCCATAGATAGTATTTACCTGATTTATTGGATGAGGATGTTTCTAGGGTGATGACATACTTGGGATCTTCAAACCAGACTTCGCCTGTTTGCAGAACCGAGTACTGTTCAACCATTATGTCGTAGTTTTTCTTCTCCTCTGGGTGAAGTTTGACCTGCTCAGTGTATTGGGAGTCCCCAGTGGTCATGAGGTACTGCATTGAGGCTGCCATGAATGCCAAGGATGAGTAGAACCCTTCCTCAGAGTTCTCGTTCATGTTCTTTGGTTTGATGGGCTTGGGCACGTTCTTCGCTGGCTGGGTGCGGGTAGCTGGCGAGTAGGTTCCCGCAGAGGTGTCGTAGCTTTCGAGCTTCACTTCCCCTTTATGGTCTACCGACGACGAGCTGGACGGTGAATTAGAGGCTGCAGAAGACGACGAACTTGCCGGACCGGCGGAGGCACTGGACGATGCGCTGCTGCTCTCAGCCTCTTGATGCTTCACAACGGTTCTTATAGGGGTGCAGGCAGACAACAATGCTGCAGCAGATCCAGCACCCGCAAAGTTCAGCGCGGCACGGCGGTTAAATACGGAAGTCACAATATTATCGATCTCATTTGTCCAGATTCAGGATGTTTGACTCTTTTATTGTAGCTAAAATTCGTTTTTATTACCTTAAATTTCTTTTTATGAGTTATCTGAAAGATCATAGATCATGATGGTAACTTCCCACACGCCACCAGTGTATTTCCCTTTCATATACCCCTTTTGAGGCTTTTCAGCCCTGTAGAAGGCACAGGAACCGTCTGGCCTTGTGCGTTATGAACATTTTTACCGTAATCAAAACGACCGTAGAGGGCCATGTGTAACTAGAGCCTGACTTGGTGGGCTGGTCAGTCGTTAAAGTAATAACAATCTTGGGGTTTTCAAACCATGCGACACCGCCTGCGATATATTGTGCCATCTCATCGTAGTCACTCAGGTCCTCTTCCTCATCAGTCTTTACCTGGTCCAGGTATTGCCGGTCGCCCGTTGTCACAAAATACTGGAACGAAGCGGCATAGAAGGCGATTGTTGAGTATAGACCAGCCACCGAGTTTTCATTCATATTCGCTGGCTTAATGGGTTTAGGCACGTTCCGCGGGGGATGCTCGCTGGTGCCGGGCTCATAGGTGCCTGCGGAGGTTTCGTATTTCTCTAGTTTTGCCTCACCTTTATAGCTCTTCGCAGGCTCCGAAGATGCTGATGAAGACGATGACGTAGAGACCGCAGGACTCACGGACTCCTCAGACGGCTCCGGAGAATGTGAATTGGGGCTGCTGCTACTACTGCTACTGCTGCTGCTATCGCCGCTACTTTTCTTAACGCTTCTTAGCGGGGCGCAGGCCGCTAAGAACGCAGCAGACCCTGCGCCCAGAAGACCCAGGGCGGTACGGCGGTTAAACACGGAAGTCATGACAGGGGTCGCATCCTTTCCACATAAGGTGATCGCGCACTCTTATCATACAGCGGCAGGGGCAGAAGTAGCGGTTCGAAGGTGCGTGCGCTCTTAACAATAGAATGCAGGCCACACCCGTCAAGAGGGACAGTAGGCGTGTACCACTCCCATACGACAAGCCCACTGGGCAGGAGGATTCCATGGGCACCAACCATGATGTCCACTCCAACGACTAGCACAACCATACGTTTCTATAAATATCTTTTTCTCTTGAGGTATCAATCATTTATCCTTAGAGAACGGCAGCATCTACTCGCGTGTTAATAGTTAATTATTGAATTATGAATCACCACATACCGGAAAGTGCAGATATCCTGCTTTGTCACTGCGCAAGGGGCGGGTTAGCCCTATATAAATAATCTCTAATATCCGATTTTTGAGTTGATTACTAAATACTTAAGCACTATCTCAGAATATTAATATTGCACAATAATATATTAAAACATTTTAGACACTCTACAGTATGTACTAGTTTTATTTGAATATATTATTTATAATATAGATGTATATTTTGCGACCAGCTCACAAAGGAACGATACAATGACCGAGAAGAAACCCACTCAGCAGCAACCCACCGAAAAGGAAGTACAGGAAAGTATCGCTTTCGCTGTTGCAGCCGCCAATCTTGCAGGCTGCACGCCTCCAACCACCGAAGAACTTGAACGACTTGAACGTGTAGCACGCGGTGAAATCACAACCGATGAAGCGATTGCAGAAATTCGACACCGAATTCAGGGAGTGTAAGTACTATGGAACAGCGTTGGCTTCAGGAGCAAGCAGCAAGCCCCGAATGGTATGCCTACTATATTCCCTTCACCTATACTCTGCGCAATAAGTTTACAACCCCTGAACATCCTTATGGGGAGCCCAACCCAGAAAAACTACGATCTTTAGAGGAACAGGTTACAAAGGTGCGCATGCGTAACCTATATGATAACCCTATTCAGGGCAACTTTGATTACAATCATATGAAAGCTGTGCATCACGCGATCTTTCAGGATGTATATGACTGGGCGGGTCAAGAACGCACCGCCCCTACCAATGGACCCATGGTCAAACTCGGGCACGCATACTACCCTGCGGGGCCTAATCTTACTGCTGCTGCTCACGCGCAATATGACCTTCTGGCCCGAAAAAACTTGTTGCGAGGTTTAGATCAGAACACGTTTGTTACTGGACTTGCTGAAAGCTGGGGCGAGATCAATGTGGTCCACAGTTTCCGTGAAGGCAACACCCGCAGCCAGTTCGTGTTTTTCTCCCAACTCGCCCAGCAGGCTGGTTACCATATTGATACCGCTGCTTTTGCCCCTGGAAATCCTTTGCGTGACGAGTTCGTACAGGCGCGTTTCTATAGCCAAGATACCGGCAGGAACGATAGGTTAGCCGCTGTGCTGGGTAAAGCTATTACACCCATATCACCTTCTGTTTCCGCGCAGGGGCACGAAGTCCCCCTGCAACGAGAGGTCGGCTTGAGCAGGGGTGTTTCCCTGAATAATGCTGGTGACCCTAATCTCCGCAGGACAGACGATGCGCCCACGCTAGGTTCTTCTGAGGCACCTAAAAATACATACAACAGGTACCAGCTACGTTCAAAACTAGACGATGTAAAAAACACGGCTCCTTCCCACCAGCAGAACCGTTCACAGAACACACAGCAGCGGCAGGAGCCGCAAAAATACAGGCAGCCCCACCCCAGGCGCGAGCGCAATGACCGTCACCCGAGGATGGGACTATAAAGTAAACGCCCAAAATCAGAGGTAGTTGGGAAGCCCACAGTATAAGCCCACCATGCACATGGGCTCTTGTTGAGCCTGTACACGTGGCGGGCTTATTGTGGGTCTACCATCATGACTTACCGCCTGCGCCCCAGCCCAGGATTACACCAGACCCCACCGTTTAAGATACGGCAGCTAGAAGCTCTCAGGCAGCAGTAACCGCCTGCTAACGGCAGTTCACAGTACCGTCAGAGGTGACACCCCAGTTATCCATGGTGGGGGCCTGCATCCTAATCAAATGCTGTAGGACTTCAGGGCGAATACTACTATTCATTAACTACCTTAATCCCTCAGGAAGACTATCGTACACAGCATCATAAATATCCTCGCTAATAAGCCCACGATCATACGCAAGTTCCAAATATTCAGAGGAAAGATCCGTGTTATTCTCGTAAAACCACCCGAGAGTCTGTCGTGGTTCATACGGCCAACGCTGCAGCTCATCAATTACTTGATCCCTCGAAAACAAACCCGCAGCATATCGATCACAGATCTCGCGAATACTAGCTCCAGAAAACCCAGGTTTTACCTCTTCCAGAGGGTACTTAACAAACCTTCCGAATTCTTCATCTGATAGGAGTACCTCACTCCGAAAACTCTCAGGTTTCCGCCCGGCACGTATCTGTTGTTGAATATACCGACTGGAGTCAATCCGATGGATCGTAGCTCGTATATTGTTTAATATTTGTGGCTTTAAAGACATTTAATCTTATCTATCTTGTTATTTAATGCCTCAGATTGGTAGAAGGCATACTGGAAGAAATATTACGACGTAACATGGAGGATTATTCATTAGAGGTTGTTCCGCGCCCAGAAAAACTTCAAATGACCGAAAACCTAGAGTACGAGGTTGACATCCTGTGGAACACTGTGGGCAGTACCCGCCAGTATTTCGATACGCGGGTCCCTGTTCTACACCACACAGTGGCAGTTAACCTGCTGGTTGAGCTGTTTGTCCCCATGCGTCGAATGGTCCGCCTTGAACGGAGAGTTTATCAATATTTTCTTTATGGGTACGGGTATCGGTGATACGGTCGGTCATTGGGGTTTATCCTTCTGCGGCGCGGCGTAGAGCGGCTCGTGTCCGAGAAACTTCTAATGTCAGGTCGTAATCAATGAGCTCATGGGTTTCTGCGGTGTCGAGGTCGTCCCAGGATCCGCGGACACGAGGTGCTCCTCCTTCCATACCCCAAGGATCCCACTCCTCACCTTTAGCTTGAGGCTTGTACTCCCAACGAACAAGCTCATCAATCGCCTGAGCACGGGTAAGTTCACCAACATAGTAGCGTTGACAGATCTCATACGGAGAACCGGAGCTAAACCCGGCACGGATAGGCTCAACACGCTCTGCTTTTTTGAGCATATCGGGCAGCTCATATTTACTGATACCAAGCCCATGGGCGAAATCGTGCGGGGTAGCACCGGCATCGGCGAGAGTTTTAGCTGCACGGTAAATTTCTAGGTCAAGGAGTTTTTTACGGACTTTGGTATGGCGTGCTTTTTCAACGAGTTCTTGCAGTTCCATGGTGTGTTTTCCTTTACGAGTAGTTGGGTGCGCGGTCTTTGGGGTTTATCCTTCAGGGGGTAGCCTGAGCTTGACCAGCAACCTCCTACTGCGCCCCAGCCCAGGATTACACCAGACCCTACCGTTTAAGATACGGCAGCTAGAAGCTCTCGGGCAGCAGTAACCGCCTGCTAACGGTAGTTCACAGTACCGTCAGAGGTGACACCCCAGTTATCCATGGTGGGGGCCTGCATCTTCCCGCACAGCTGATACGCTCTCATCTGGTCTTCTTTCAGCACCCCAGCGTCGGCACGGGTCCACCACGGGGTTAGCCCCAGGTGCATTGGCCTATAGTTCTTATACTGCACCATAGCCGTAAACGCTGGGATCTGGGTCATGGCCGCCGCCTCCATCACCGATTTCTCTTCCACAGAGTACGAGGTGGAGTTACCGTACTGCCCTGCGGAATACGACCGAGAAACCCGTTTACGGTCGAATTTACCCAGTGCCTCAGAAACCGGCCGCAGCGTCTCTACGTCCAAGCCCGGCAGGTAGTACTTCACCACCGAGTTACCAGAAATTGTTTTTGCCCCTTGCTCACCCCAACGGTCTACCAGCTGAGAGAACGACTGCGCAATCAGAATTACTTCAACACCACGACCGTTAATATCCGACATAATAGAATCCATCTTTGGGAATGCCGCGAGGTTCGGGCCCTCATCCAGCACCGCACGGAAACACGGCCACAGCCTACCACCGTACATCTCCTGGGATAGTTCGCGTGCCGTGTTGATCAGCTCATTGGCAAACATCGAAACCAGTGGGCCAACCTCAACACCCGTCGCCGTATCAGATACCAGGTATATGGTGTTCGGTCCCGACAAGAAATCCCGCATATTAAAGGCGTGCCGCGAATCGCACACCAGCTGCTCACGGATACGTTCTACCGCCAACGGTTCCAGCAGCCCTGCAAGTGTCTGCTGGATCGAGTCGATTGTCTCACCGGCCCGTGAGTCCAGCTTCGATTCCAGGAATGAAATAACCTGTGGGCTCACATGGTGGGAGTAGGACTGTGCAATTTCCAGGGGGATGGCCGACCTCAAATTCTCGGCCCACACCATCACGTCCTCAATACTGCGCCCAGCGACCGCAGCAACATGCAAAAACCTCGCGAGAAAAGCGCCCGCCTGAGAATTAAACCAGTCTCCGTTCTTCGTACCGCCCATAGGCTGCGCACCAGCCCACGCCTGAGCACGACGCTGTGCGACCTCAAAGTTTTCACACCCGGCAACAGGATTCCACATCACCCGATGCGGCCACCCTGACGTATTATCAAGATCAAAAACTAATACCTGCCCACCCGTTGTACGTTCGCGGGCCACCGCGGTAAGCATTAAAAGGTCAGACTTTGTGGATGTTGCCATTACAGCGCCGGGGGCGTCCAGCACCAGGTTCGAGGCAATCGAGGTGGTTTTACCGGCCTGAGTTGGAGCCAGTACAAGCTTCGATTCTTTCGCCTCACCGTAAACGGGTTTACCTCCGCTATACGAACTGGATCCCCCGGAAGAAGTAACTTTGCCCCCAAGTTTGCCCAGCTCCGTCACCAGCCAGGAATCCGGCATACGATCCACAAATTCATCAATCTGACGCTTTGATTCCGCAGGGTCCGCAGATATTGGAGGCATCGACAGTTTTGCCTTCTGCCGCGCGTTTTTTACCGCAGCTTCATACCCCAAGGTCTTAGCTACCTGCGCGTACTTTACCATGTGCGGCAGTCCAGCTTTATTCCCCTGGTGTGCGCCCTCACCGAACTTATCGTCCAGTTTAATGACGATACCGGCCGCGAAAAACCCGACCACTAAAGCAGCTACAATAACCACCCAGAACATTACGCCTATACCGTGCTCACCCAGCACCCGCGCAAGATCCTGCACGTTTGTGTACCACTGACCGGTGGAGAAGAACGCGCTCACACGGGCAGCTAACCACGCGCCCACCGCCAAAATAAGAAATAAGAGCAGTACCGAAAACTTCTCTGCATTACGCATAACCTTACCCCTTCTTCAACGTCAACGGCTCAATCAGCGCGACCTTCGGAGCCTCCCCCGCCCCTTCCCGCTGAAGATGCACCACCCACACCCCAGCATCCGTCTCAACCCGCACCACAGCCTTCTTCGCATCCGGTGGGAACTCCGTATACACCGCCTGATACACCGTGTTCACCGACCCATACTGCGGGTTATAACGCTCCAACTGCTTCTTATACCCATCCGTCACCCGCGGATCCATATAAAGATGCCACGTCTTCGCATCCGTTTTCATCGCAAAAATACGCATGGACGAGACCGCGAACTCAGTCGCAGTCTTCTGCTCTTCTTTACTCCACCCCGCATAAGCCCCCGGACCCGGCGAATTCGCAGGCTCACCATAATGACCATAACGGTCATTATCCTCAGCACCCGATGAACTACCTGAGGCCCCCACCACCGGAGCCGCCGGTGAGGAAGAGCTCTGCTGCCCCGAAGAACCACTAGACCCCTGAGAAGAACACCCACCCAGGAACACAGCCGCCACCAGCACACCAACAACACATGTTTTCCGCATTATTTCTTCTTCTCACTATCAGGAATGTGCAAATAATTACTGATGTTCGACGCCGGCAGCTGACGCGTACCATACGCGTGCGGAGTATTAGCGTTATACTCCTCAATCACCACGGTCTTACCGTCGTCTTTAACCTCTTTAACAACCGCAATATGACCGTACGTCGCAGACGCACCAGGGGCACCCGCATAGAAATGAGCCATTGCCCCCACCTCCGGGGTATTATCCACAGGCCAGCCCTTCGCGCGCCATGTATCGGCCCAATCACCACCGTTACCGAGCACCCTGCCATTGACGAAATTACTATTCGTGTACTTCGGCTTCTGCGGATCGGTCGCACCCACCTGCTGGTTTAACCGCCACAACGAAAAATCAGTACAGTTCACATAGTACGCACCCGTGATAGGGTTAGGGCCTTCCGCGTACCCCTTCCACGGATAATCATCATTACCGCTGGTCGAACCACCCGAGTAGCCGCTGCAACCGCTACCCGAATTTGAGCCGCCAGACCCAGCAGGTGCGTTCTGCACTGGAGCGGTATCAACCGAACCATCCGACTTACCGCCGACTTCGTCCCCGTACACCCGCTTATAAAAATGATCATGCAGCACATGAATTCGTTTAACATACGTCTGGGTTTCCTCGTACGGGGGAATGCCCCCGTACTGCATAGGACCACCAGGACCAGCGTTATACCCAGCCATCACCACGTCTTTCCAGTCCTGCCCCGACGACTGGATAGTTGGTTCCAGCTGTTTCTTCAAGTCTCGTAAGTACTCACCCATCGCCCGGATCGACGCATGCCCATCACTCTGCGAAGCACCATGACCATACGTCGCCCAGGTCTCTGCCGTGAACTGCGTGAGGCCAGAGGCATTCGCCTTATTCGGGCCTAACCCCGCGTTCCACCGTGACTCAGCCTCAATCTGGGCAGCAATCCACGACGTTGGAATACCAGACACCTTCGACGCATCAATAACATCCTGCTCATACTCCTGAGGGATCAACCCACCCACACCCGAAGTCTCACCCTTATCATCGTAATCCACCGGAATCACACCATAATACGGAGCAGGACGACCATCCGGGCCTTTCTCACCTGGGGGTGGCGGGGTACTATTCGGCTCACCGCGCACAGCAGTTTCGCCGGATGGTTTCCCCGGCGTGCATGCTGCTTGTGCAGCCTGATTATTGCCAAAAATAATAATCACTACGAGGACGGGAGCAAATATAATAGCTAGTACTACGACTAGGACACCAGCAATGATGAGGCCAGTTGAGCCGTTATTCTCTTCATCCATCTGCTGACCTCTTCACTAGCTATTCTTCACAAAACGGGTATCTGTATTGTGCAGTCGCCCTAAGGTAGCAGGTTTAGGGGACTGGATCGGTATACCTAGTGAATCTCCTACCTTCCACAGTGCTTTACCGGCACCTGCAAGTACTTTCTGCCCGCCCTTATTTACTCGACCATCAGATCCTTTAAATTCTGAATGCTGCTCCAGCCCTTGGGCACCTGACATAAATCCGGTCACCCATGAAGCCTCAGTATCCTCAATCTTCCGAATAGTGCTCAATGCGTCTAGGTCAGCTGATGTCATGGCCATCAACACCCACAATCCGCATTTTTCGATCAGCGAGTGGGCGATCTTCTGGTCTGCTTCGTTTGCGAGCATCAAAAAGTCTTTGGGCGAGTGGGTTATTTTCCATTCCCCCACACCGACTGAACGGTTTGTACGGGATAAGCGGTCTACTTCCTGCACCATGCCGTCAGCCATACGCACCGGGTACCAGAACTCATCCATTAAGGAGGAGTACCCGTGCCACGTATACTTTGGCACATACACCTGCCCGTCAGCGGCAGCTTCTTCCGCAATGCGTTTTTCATGCTGGGCCAGTTCCCAGTGCGCATCGATCGCGTTCATCCCTAAGCGCCAGGTAGACATCATGACCGCAGAGATCATCCGGTCTAGGCTATCTGGGATGGATGAGGAGTCGAAGCAGAACCCACCGGGGTTACCCGGGTTAATGCTCACACCTCTATCAGAAAAAACTGTCGACATCTCGCCGTATACTAGAGCTGAGAGGGAGCGGAACAGCTCAGAGTATGTTTCTTTAAACTCTCTAGAAGACCCAAGCCCGGAAGCATAGAGCGCGTTATCTGAGGGGTTATCGAAGAAGTACAGCAGGTGCTTCAG
Source organism: Rothia aeria (assembly GCA_002355935.1). Lineage (GTDB taxonomy): Bacteria > Actinomycetota > Actinomycetes > Actinomycetales > Micrococcaceae > Rothia > Rothia aeria. Next base: position 316,730 of record AP017895.1, read on the forward strand.
TGATGGGGCCTGCTCGTTATCCATCACGGTTTCAACCGCGAGCTTGATAATAGTCGCTTCCGAGTCTGAAATGCTCTTATCACGGCCGCGGTTAATACGCACTAGCGCGATCACGTTATGCACAATATTAGTGATCGCGTCTGCACGCATTGAACGCCCTAAATCGCCCCCAATGTATGCCCCTGCTGACGCTAGCGGCCCGGGATCTAACGGGTTAATTTTTGTATTATTATCGCGAATACCGATCTGGAAGACGTCAGCTCCAATAGCGCGCGCAAAGTCAGCCCACTCACCCTTGATCGGGTCGAAAATAGCCAATGGGCACCCTGTGGCGTTGACCGAGGCCGCAACCAGACCAGATATCGATGATTTACCAAATCCGTTTAGGCCGAACACCATCGCGGATGGAGCCGTGATAGCGTTTGATTTATACAGTGACATATGATCCATTGCCACTGCCGAACCAGAGGTCAGGTCGTACCCAATGGGTGCTCCTAGCCGCGGCCTAGCTGTACCGGTGATAAAGGGGTACAGCCCAGCGTTATCCCAGTTAGATTCCAGCCACATACGCGGGGCGGCCAGCTGGTCCCAGGCGCCGCCGCCTACCCCATGCTGTCCAGCCCTACTTATTTTGGGTAGCGGGTCAACAACCGCTGTTGCTGAACGCTGTTTCTTCTTTTTGGATCGAGAAAAAATACCCATGCCTATGCGCCGTCCCCTTCTTGAGCGCGGGCGGAGGAGGACGACCCACCCTTGGTTTTAGCGCTGCCTTTCTGATTTGTATACTCGGGGTTGAAAAGCCACGGCCGTGATGAGTACACCCAAGGGAACAGCCCTATTGGGAGGGTCTGGTGGAATGCCGCGTCTGCAGCGTAGTCAGCGAATGTCCAGCGCATACCGCCCATGAGTCCTTTGAGCTCATTTTCTGCTGCACGTTTAGCTTTGCGGTTTGGCTCAAATGTTACTGTGATCATGAGCGCCCACTCGTGAATCATTGCCCCGCGTGACATCTGGTCCATTGTGTGCCCGATCGCTTTTGCTTTCTTTGTTTCAAAAACCGTCACACGTTTACGGGAGGTATTTTCGGTGGTGGAGTTACGTGATGCGCTGTCGATTCGGGTACGCTGCGCTGAAACGGGAATCGGACGGTAGAACATCGTCACACGTTTCCGCAAAAAGTGGCGAGAAGGAGCAAACAGGCGCTCATAAGAGCGTTCTGTGATCTTTGACGGGTCAGGCACCGTCATCATCACCGTCATTGACGCCACACCATCATGAAGCACTACGCGTTTATCTGTAGCGTCTGTATATTCAGGACCGGAGCCAGCAAAAGTGCGCACGGCATCAATACCGTAGTGGAGTTCCCGCTCCACTTCACCTGTACGATGCGGGTTGTATGCCGTGTACATCATGTCGCCATACTCGGCGTCGCTCATGGCGTGGATCTGCCCTGCTCCTGAAGCAGATAGGGCTGACACATGCCGTGGTATGCGCGATACTATTTCTGCCAGCGCACCGTCAATATCGTCATCTAGGGATGAGAGGCGCCAACCCAGTGTGACATAAGAAGTAACTTTTGACACACGTGCAGGAAGCGCTGCGGCGGCTTCACGAAGGATTTGCTGCGCCACCTGTGGTGAGCGCGCATCCACCGTGTCCATGATGGCCTCGGCCATGGGCAGGGAAGACTCAAGGATGGAATCCACCGTGACGGATGCACCGCGCAGGCCCCCTTCGGAGGCGAGCGAACCCAGCCAGTTCGCGAAAGAACCTACCTGGTGGGTTGTGGAGTCTTGCGGCTGCATATTCGTGCCTATGGGAGCACACGCTAACGTCACTGACGCCATGCCTACGCTCTTATGGTGCAGCAGCTGAACCGGTGCGCCTGTACCATCAATGCTGTTGACTGTGTTGATGGTATGCAGGTACCCGGGGAGCCCCAATAGCTCTTCAGAGGTGCGTCCTGAAAAGTGGGAATTCACGAAGGTTGCTTCCCCGGTGCTGACGTGCCGTGCATGCCTTAAGCTACGTAATATGCGAGCCGCCAGCGTCAGGTCTGCATCTCCAAAGGGAATTCCGAAAATAGCCAGCCCGAGGAACATACCCAGCAGGAACACCAGCCCAGGTATTAGGTATCCCAAAAGGATAATCATCATAGTGGCCACAACTGTGCCCAGCCCGATCACGAATGACCGCACCGGCAGCCAACCGCCTATGCGCAGAGAACCAACGCGGATAGAGTTACCGTACTGTGGGTTGCTCATACTATCCTTCCTTCTCTTTACTGACCGTCACGGTCGATATGTGTCTCGTCAAGGAATGTATCCCCAAGGTTCGAGTTTGGACCGATTTGGTCTAGCCGTTGATGCCATTTAAAGAAGGCATCAGCGAAGGACTCAGGGTTATTTTCTTGTTCCCTTGTTCCCTGATAAGCCTGCTGTTGCTGTTGCTGGCGTTCAGGAGGCGGGGTGCGGTTTTGTTGTTCGCGGTGGTGCGGCTGCGGCTGTTCCTGATATTCCAGCGGAGGGTTCTGGCGTTCAAAAGACTTGTTGTTACCCCGCCGCCGCCCTTATTCGACTCCTGGTCATCGAAATTACGCTGATTGGGGTCATGATGCTGTTTATCGTCACCGCCACCTCCGCCTCCTGGATCCTGTTTTTCGTTACCAGGGTCCAGAATAAAGTCGTCAGGGTGCGTTTCGTCCGGGTCGGGCTGCAATTCCTCTGAGCCGGGGCCACCGCCTGATCCCCCGCCGGTGCCAGTTCCCTCGGGGTCAGTATTAGAATTGCTGATTGGGCTACCGCTAGATCCCTGGCCGGTTGAGCCACTGGGCGTATCGTCTACCGGCATCAGGCCGCTTGAACCAAGGGTCTGGCCGGAGTCGATGGTCATTCCACCGCCGCCTCCGCTGCCTCCACCGCCAGCGCCACCGGCAGCCGCCATTCCACCGCCGCCTCCGCCAGCGCCACCAGCTGCTCCCCCGCCGCCAGCACCAGCAGCACCACCGGCACCAGCAGCGCCAGCGCCTGCACCGGCGGTAGCCCCGGCTGCTGCTGCCGCAAGAGCGAGTTTTCCAACGGCGATAAGCTCGTCACCGCCGCCGCCAGCGCCAATAGCAGTGGAGAGCGGCATAACGATCTTGAGGATGAAGGGGAGCGCAAAAATACTGATGGTCACAACTGCTACTGCCATCACCGGGCCACCAATACCGTCTTGGGATTTCAGCAGCGTAAAAGCAAATGCGTACAATATGGCGACTGTTGGTTTAAATAATAAGAATGCTAGTATCCACCGCGAGGCTCGGGAGAATCTGGGCACTCCAGCGGCCATATTCATGGCTTCGGAGATAGGCCAGAATAGCACGATAATAGGCAGAACCAGCGCGCGGATAATCATTAGTATCCATTGGATAAGAACGACCAGAACCATAATGCCGGAGAATATAATCGACATCGCGCCTGCGCTTGCTACGAATGCGGCTGGATCTTTCAGCAGAGCCTCTTTGACATTAAGTTTATCCCACTGTGCCATCTTGAGAATCCACCCAGCCATACTATCGCTTGCTGTAATCATCCATGCGATAAATGCAGAGCCACCGGTAGAGACAATCATGACCCGAGCAAGGCTCTGCATCATCAGACGCAGGTCGTCTCCACGCGCGTTCCACATCGCTTTACCACCAGCGATGAGAATCCCAATCACGGCGCAGATCCACACCATAGGGCCGGTTGCTACCTTCATCCAGTCCATTGTGTCTTTTCAAGACTAATAACAGGACCAGCATGAATCCATGACGAAATAAATGTCTGAAAAAAATTGACGGCCCCGGTCCACAAAGAGATCAGAAAATCATTAATCGGGCCTTCAAGCGCAGTTTTAACAGCAGTGCCAACAGGGTCTTTAGCAGCTTCGCCTGCTTTTTCGGCGGTACCATCAACCACTTTACGGCAGGCTTGACTATCCGCCCCAGCATATTTACCAGCTGCATCACACACTGCACCGCCAAATTTTTTAGCACCGCCTACGACGGTATCCACTGTTGCATTCCAGAGCTCAGGCATTTTGTGAGCCACCTTGAGCCTTGAAAATATGAGTTGGCTCCTTGGTTAAGGGAGACGGCTCCGGCTTTTTATCAGTATCTATTTCCAATCATTATCCTCCCAAATTAATGGTATAGATACCTTAAATCCCATATTTTTCCCATCCGAGTCCTTAGCGATAACAACAATACCGATAGTAGCTTTTTCAGGAGAATAATTTTCTATATCATAACCAGCAATACGAGCATTTACACGCTCAGTATTACTATTAGGCGCGGAATGAAGATCAGCTGCTATACGCGAAGAATACAGTCCACGAAGCTCGGCCTCAGTAGCCCGAGTATCCCCAACAATCGTGCTACCCTGACTAGCCGCCAGAGCAGCACCTGTTGGGTTATGAGCGAAACAATACCCCACCACCATGCCTGGCTTATAGGTAGGACCATACTGAGCCGATATCGGGTAAATAACACCATGGGTTGTTGTCTCAAACCGATAATCAGACGGCAGTTCAGCGCTAAAAGCCTTATCAGGAGCCACCGGCACATCGCATTTATGGTCGCCGCGGCCTGTAGCATTAGAGGACGGCGTACTTGACTGCTGACCACCATCCGAAGGTGCAGAACTCGACGACGCCGCACCCTCAGCAGAGTTTTTATTCTCTCCCTTATTTCCCATCAGATTCCACACCAGCAAAACAGCCAGCATTAGAATCACGCACAGCATAAAGATAAAAGCAAGGTTACGTTTCTGCACTTCGGACATACGAGACATCGTGCACCTCCAGAGTTAGTTAGTATCAGTAACTATTAGCGACAGTTCAACTTGCCAGCGATAAAGACAGAGGCAATACCAACCGCCGCAGTCACCACAATAGCGCCCCCAATCCACCAGCCGATTTTCTTAAAAGCACCCTCACCCGACTCATGCCGGTGCGAGAAAAACATGCCCGCACCAATGATTACCAGACCAATAACACCCAATGAAGCGGCGATGCCCGTAACCCATGCCTGCATTGTGTCCAGACCATCACACATTTCTTTCGGGGCGGGCTTTATCTCAGCATGTGCTGCCGACATTACAAAAGGAAGCGATAGAACCGCACCCAAAGCACCATATCCCAAAGACTTCACTGACTTTTTCATAATGTATTTATTCCTTTACTCAATAACACCGGCCGGAAGACCGGAAATCACATTTTTAACCGCTTTCACAACCGCCTTGTCAGCAGCCGCTTCAGCAGTGAGAGATACCGCCCGCAGGCGTGGTACCCACGGTACGGAAATAACCGAGTTAGCCCCGGCTAAAATCTTGATTTTATGTTTCACAGGACGCACCGCTGCCCCCGGGGCGTCAGCAACGCACAGAATTGCTGCAATATCCACGCCGCTACGGTGAACAGACAAGAAATCGAAACACGCCTGTATTGATGTCTCAGTGGTACGCGCTACCAACACCAGCGGCCTCCCCGAGGCTACCGCACGGTCAATATCAACCACTTCGCCTAGCCCCAGCAGTGAAGCCCACGTTGTAGCACCCGATACTGGTGAAACCCCATACACGATCGGGGACAGCTGCCCGCCCTGTGGCGCACTCACCGGAGGCACAGGCTCGCTAGGCGCAGACTCTTGAGAACCTGCCGGCTCCGCGCCAACAGTGTTCATCGCCTCACCAGCACCCGCAGGACCCCTTAGATCTTCCTGAGGTGAAACCGGAGTGTACTGCGGCTACACCGGCGCACTAGGCTGAGGCTCAAAAGCCTGCGGGTACTGTGGTGCGAAAGCGCCCGAAGCCCCGTCAGCTACAGATGGCTGGGGCTCACTCACAGGCAGCACAGGCCCTGGAGCACCTACCTGCTGCGGCGGAATCTGCTCCTGTAAGCTTGGCTGCTGTTGTTGGTACTGAGTGAGAGGAGCCTGCTGCGACATGGGCGTTTCCGGCTGAGGATTCCCATAAAAACGGTTATCTGCCGACTGCCGATGCTGTGCTACTGGCGCTTGTTGGACTGGTGTGTGTTGTTCTTGGTGAATCTGCGGTGGCTGTGTTCTTTCCGGCAATGAATTTCTTGCAGCATCCTGATGTTTTTGCTGATAACCCTGAACGGCAGGCTGCGGATGTGCCTGTTCATATCTTGGAGGGTTCTGCGCATAATACCCGTTAGGGGGCTGCTGCGCTGCGGATGCGTCCGGCACATTACCACCGCCTGCTGCATTGGTATTGGTGATGCCGGGATTGTGTGGCCGTGAGTAGCCGTAAGCTGGCTCGGCAGTATACGTGTAATAACGAGAGGAAGGTGCCCCGGCGTTACCTTTAGCCCCGGCAGAGGCGGCAGGTGCGTTCGTATCGGACTGCTCTGCGGGTGCTGCAACATACCCGTACCCGCCATCAGCAGGTACCGTCACAGAACTGTCTGGGGTAACGGTAGCATTGTTACCCCTTATCGGGGTACTCATATTAGGGTGTATTTCTTTCTATTTATCACGCGGTGAGACGGCTGGCCCGTCCGAAGATGATTATAGGCAACAGAAGCTTCCCGATTCAAGCGGGCCAGAAGTCAAGTCTATTATAACTATACACTTCATGAACTATCACAAGAGGTTATCCGAGTAAAAATTTATGTTTTACAAGGAAACAAAAGTATGCCCTGTTTTTTGACAGCCTACTACCATATAAACCATATAAGTGCAGCAAATAGGAGGATAGGAAGAGCTACCCTCCGGCAGCTGACTGTTAAACTTTAGTGTAAAACTGATACTTTCAAGCTCTAAGACACGCACAGTAGGGCAGCCCTCACGTTTAACTTGCAATTATTAGGCCTTGCAGCTCCTGCACCACCCACTGCAAAGCGATCAAAACATACTTATTGAACAGAGCCCACAAACAATTCGCCTGGGTTGAGAGGCTGTTTCACCACCCAATCCAGGCGAATTTTAGTTCTTTCTCAAGAACAGTTGAGTTATACCTACAAGGCATATGGCAGGCACACGCCTGGGAACACCCACAACCTCAGCGAACCAAGGGTGAAGCAAGCTCCCTAGACGGGCTCTTTACGCCTGCTGCCTGCGCTTCCGCGATGCAGCATAGGTGAGCGCTACACCCGTTGCGAATAGTCCGGCAGCGGTAGCCACCGGGGTGGCTGAGAAACCGGTGTTTGCCAGGTTACTTGCGCTCTTCGCAACGGTTGCCTGGCTCTCACTCTGCGCAACAGAAGCAGCAGCCGGGTTGTTAGCAGGCACAGCAACGGTCCCAGAGTCTTGAGCCTGCTGAGCGGCAGGAGCAGCCGGGGCGGCCTGAGAACCTGCAACAGCGGCAGACCCGCCGGACGCACCATTAGCTGCAGCACCAGCACCCGAGCCGCCAGCTGCTGCCTCAGAAGCAGGGGTGTAAGCAGGAGTATAGGCCGGAGCCTGTGCAGCCTGTGCCTGCGCGGCGGGGGCCGCCTGAACAGTAGCCTGAGCGGCAGGGCCTGCACGGGTGCTGCCTGAACCGGAGCCTGTGCAGCGGAACCGCCTGCCACAGAGGTGTCGGCTGAGGCGGCAGGAGCTACCGGGGCTGCCGGGGCAGGAGTTTCAACCGGTGCGGGCTGGACAGGCTGAACGGGAGCAGGCTCGGTATCAACCACGGGAGCCACCGGGGCGGGAGCTACCGGGGCATCAGGCGTAGGAGCAGGAGCCGGAGTGGGGTTAATTGCCGGGTCGGCAGGCGCAGGGGTCGGATCAATAGCAGGATCTGCCGGTGTCGCATCCCCCGGAGCGGGAGTCAGTCCAGGGGTGGGGAAAAACCCGACGGGGTCCTGCTCTGTAGCAAGAACCGGAGCCTCAGGCTCAGCAGCAGGCTGAACAACAGCTGCCGGGGAAACCGCAGCAGCGGGCTCTTCAGTTGCCACAGCCGCAGGGGTGTACGCTTCAGAGGGGCATCATCAGCCATAGCCGGAACCATATTAATAGCTGCAAGAACAGCCAAACCGCCCAGTATTGTCACTTGTTTCTTCATGGGGTCACTCACTCTCCATCTTTCTTAATAATTGTCATGTGGTGATGGTCGGCTGATAACAGCACGGATGCTCCATCATGGTTAACACCAAGAACCTCACCTTCCGGGCTCTTGCGCACCCCACCGGGGCCAGCCCACGAAACGCCGCCCGTGCCGCCAGAAAGGTGAAAGCCCACCGGAAGTGGGGTAGCTTTTCAGGGACCATCTCTATGGTATACGTTGAACGAGTGTTACAGTCGATAATTTGCTTACCTAATAGTAGTGTCGAACCAGAAAAATCTACCTTGGCCCCTCTGATGCGTCAACGGAGACCTTCGCCGCAATATCATCAGAACTCACCGACTGAAAAACCAGGGTTGAACGGCCATCAACAGACCAGAGCGTCATCACCTCGCCACGCGAGCTCACCCCAGCCCACGATATAAGACGCGCCCCTCCCCCGGTGAGGCAAGCTTATGCGAGCCCTCAACCTTGCCGGACGAATCAGCCGTAACAACTGTTCCTCCGTCCTGGGAAGTAGCCCAGTACGCCCGTGAACCATCAGTAGAAATAAACGACGCGCCCTCGGCCGGGGTGCGAAACTCTTTGGGCGATGACCCCAGCAGCGTTACTTTCGCTGGTTTAGACGGGTTATCACGGTTAACCAAAGCAGTAACCCCTTGACGGGTGAGCATTTGCTGGTCTTTAGCGGAGTACCGCAGCACCTCACTGAATTTCTTATCACTGGACCACGTGAGGTAGGACTCTTTACCAACGTATGCGAAACCACCCTGGTGGGGCCGTATTGTCAGTTCAGAAAGCGCATTATCAGGCTCTTTTACCTCCGTTTTGCTGACTTCCTCCCCCGTCTGAGCCGATACAACATACAGTGTTTTACCGGACAGGTAGGTGACATATTTACCGTCCTGAGAGACGGCGGAAACTTCAGCAGCACCAGTTAACTGGACGGCATCGCCTTTCTTCTCCTGGGCAGAGCTAGGACTTTGGGGTTCTGCGCTAGTTTCATGAGACTCAGCCGCAACAGTTCTCTCCCCTGATTCGAGAGAAAAAACATGACCCCCACACGCCGCCACCCAGCAGCCCCACAACAAGAACCAGAGCCAGCGGAACAAGAAACACTGCCCGCTTGTAGAAGGGTTTGTTCTCCGCAGCAGGGGCCGCTACCGCTGCTTGAGGAACCACCATATTTTCGGGCTCAACAAAGCCATCTGGGTACACCACCATCACTTTGTCGTTGCCCTGTATATCTACTACATGAACGTATACCGGGCGTCCCAGATTACCTGCAATAGTGGAAACATGGGCGTAGGAATGGGATAAGGCCGCATCAGTTGTGGCTTCTTGAAAGAAGCGGGACTCCTGATCTTGAACAGTTAACTCAACAACAGCTGGCCCTCGAACAACGGCATCCACACGCGGGTACCTTGACGGTTCCATTCTTCCCTCCTTGCGATGCCCCTATTCATCATAGAATCCGGGCAGCTGGCGCGCCCTGCGGGGTACTCATAAATGTACATATATCGTAGCAAGGTTCACTGAGCCGCCACGGCACCCTAAAACTGCCCAGCGACAGGACCATTATTCAAGACATGTCGACCGTTAAACGATGATGATACATAGCTGAACGTAATTTGAAATGCCCTATATTCAGTCATTTCTTTTGTTATAGTAAATATTGATACTTTTCAGCACTTCAGCAGGAAGGCACTATGGAACGTGGAACTGCAAGAACTCGTTGAAAAAGCACGCCATACCAAAGTCCGCAAAAGGCTCATGGACCTAGAAGTCTACCGCATGATCAACACTATTCTGAGCACCGGAGCCGAACCACAAGCAATAACCCAATATTTAGGCATCCCCACCTCAGAACGCGAAGCCATGATCCAAAAGCAGAACGTGTTGAGCCTATCCGTGCCGGGTTTAGCTCTGGCTCTCCGTATGAGATCTGTCAACGCTACTATGTTGGTGAACTTACCCGTGCTCAGGCGATTGATGAGCTTGTTCGTTGGGAGTACAAGCCTCAAGCTAAAGGTGAGGAGTGGGATCCTTGGGGTATGGAAGGAGGAGCACCCGAAGTCCCCGGATCCTGGGACGACCTCGACACCGCAGAAGTACACAAACTCATTGACGACGACTTCTTCAATGAGGTTGCTGATCAAATCGACGCGAAAGCTCAGGCCACCCCTGAAGGATAAACCCCTAGACCGCGCACCCAACTACTCGTAACGGAAAACACACCATGGAACTGCAAGATACTGTCGCTAAAGCCTACAAACTACGCGTTGAAAAAGAACTCATCGAACTTGCCGAACTCCGCATGGTCAAAGCCCTCGCTGATGCCGGAGCGAAACACAACCAGTTCGCTCGCGGACTCGGCATCAGTAAATATGAGCTGCCCGATATGCTCAAAAAAGCAGAACGTGTTGAGCCTATCCGTGCCGGGTTTAGCTCCGGTTCTCCGTATGAGATCTGCCAACGCTACTATGTTGGTGAACTCACCCGTGCCCAAGCGATTGATGAACTCGTCCGCTGGGAATACAAGCCTCAAGCTAAAGGAGAGGAGTGGGACCCTTGGGGTATGGAAGGAGGAGCACCCCGTGTCCGCGGATCCTGGGACGATATGAATACCGCCAAAACCCACAAACTTATTGATTACGACTTCTACACTGAAGTTGGCGATAAAATCGACGCGAAAGCCCAGGCCACCCCGAAGGATAAACCCCTAGACCGCGCACCCAACTACTCGTAAAGGAAAACACACCATGGAACTGCAAGACCTTGTTGCTAAAGCCTACAAACTACGCGTTGAAAAGAACTCATCGAACTTGCCGAACTCCGCATGGTCAAAGCCCTCGCTGATGCCGGAGCGAAACACAACCAGTTCGCTCGCGGGCTCGGGATCCGTCAAAGTGACATCCCCAAAAAATTCAAGAAGCTAACGAAGTAGAACCTATCCGTGCCGGGTTTAGCTCCGGTTCCCCGTATGAGATCTGTCAACGCTACTATGTTGGTGAACTCACCCGTGCTCAGGCGATTGATGAGCTTGTTCGTTGGGAGTACAAGCCTCAAGCTAAAGGAGAAGAATGGGACCCTGGGGCATGGAAGGAGGAGCACCCGAAGTCCCCGGATCCTGGGACGACCTCGACACCGCAGAAGTACACAACCTCATTGACTACGACCTAGTACTAGAAGTCTCTCGGACACGAGCCGCCATACGCCGCGCCGCAGAAGGATAAACCCCAATGACCGACCGTATCACCGATACCCGTACCCATAAAGAAATATTGATAAACTCTCCGTTCAAGGCGGGCCATTCGACGCATGGGGGGCCAACTCCACCTATCAAAAGCCATAGACCCACTATCTGAAGACGCGTCTCTTACCAAAGAACGAAAGAATTACACAAACGGCTTCTGGATAAATATAAAGAAACCCACGGATACGACAATATTGATACCGAACGCAAAACCATTATGATGGCCGGGGCACCCGGAGCAGGAAAAAGCACTACCCTCAAAAGAGCCCTCGACGGAAGCCCTGACACTTACCTGCCCATTGACCCTGACGCCTTTAAAGTGCTCCTCATTGAAGAAGCCATTAAAAGCGGAGAAATTAACACCTTCTACAATATCCCCGAAGTTAAACAGCTCACCGACCAAGGCGAAAAATTCTTCCCCATGGACTTCGGCAGCCTCGTCCACCAAGAATCAACCTACCTTGCTGAAGAACTTCTTAAAGACGCACAACGCGAAGATAAAACGTTATTCTTGACAGGGTCTACAGTAACCCCAGCACCCTTCAACGAGACATTGACCGGTTACAGAAAAAGGTTACCAAGACGTTAGCCTTATTAATGTGGAAGTCACCCAAGAAAACTCACATAACCGTGTCTACTCCCGCTGGGAACACGACTACACCCATACCCTCACAACAGGTCAAGGGCTCGGCGGGCGCCCTGTTCCCGCCGAATTCATCGACAGCGTGTTCGACCCCAAACTACGTGGTGAGCACCCCTCAGGGCCCGCCCGCGCTACTTACGAAGCCGCTAAAAACAACGACACTGTTACCTCATATACGGTATGGACAACAACGGCTCCGAACCGCAGCGTATTTTCGCGGCAAAAGGCGACAGCCTTCACGCTTGGAGAGAAGCAGGGCCGTCCCCGCCGCCAAGCCTCAACCAAACCGGCAGCAGAGCCCTGAAACACAGCTTTCGCTTAATAACAGGCTCAGCACCACGCGCGGGCAGAGTCCCCAGAAAGATGCAGGCCCCAAGCCTCAACAAAATAATAACGACCAGCACCACAAGAGGAGAAAACCACCAGAGCAAGGCGGCCCGCGCCTCTAACCCCGCCACAGCAGAGCCACCAGTTACATTAACAGTAACTGGTGGCTCTCCTCCATGTGGGGCCCTATCCCACAGCAGGCTAACTAGCCGGGGTTATGTCCGCTGCCGCCGTTAATGCCCCAACCTGAAAACTTACGAAATCATCAAACCCATCATCAGTGATATACACAAGCTCCTGCATCTGCCGGTGCCCTGCTGGCACTCCCTGAAATAGCCCTTTAAACGCTCAATGCTTGAGTCGAACAAGCGCTCATGCCAGTAAAACGCGCTGTCTGAAAAATCCCCACCCTGGTAAGCCGCTTTCCAGGAAGCCCACAACGCTGTCAGCTCCTCAACCGCAGCCCCGTGCCGATACCAGCATGGGGCTATCCTAAACCTGCCCGTACTGAAATACCGAAAATTCAGCCAATCAACCCAAGACCTTAACTCGTTCCACAGACGAGTAGCCTCAGCCGGGTCAGAAATATTACGCCAACAATACTTAGAGGGCTCACTCGTTGAGCCCCCACCAGCAGTTTCTACAGCATACACCCGGTCCCGCAGCTCTTCATACATGTCAATAAGCTCAGACATGTTGTTATACAGCTCAACAAGCGTGGCTCCCAGTGAATCAATATTCCACTCAATATCCTCCGGACGGACGCCCCCATCAGCCATAATTCGTTCTCCCTTCGAAACACAGCATATAGCCCCACACGGAAAACCTACACGCTGGTTCTTACTGGCCTCTTTCAATAGCTAAAGTATTTAACTACCACCCTCTAGTTTAAGTCACTATCACATTTTAAAAAGCGAGAAAACACGCAATCAGAAGACTCACCGGGCAAACCCATAGAATGCACCCGCCTCAGGTGTGCACATACCCGCCCAAGTACTTTTAAGAGCTGATTTTAATGACTCAATCCTTGTATTCAGACATCGGATGGTTATCCTTCTGCAGCGCGTCGTAGAGCGGCTCGTGTCCGAGAGACTTCTAGCATGAGGCTGTGGTCGATCAGTTTGTGGGTTTTAGCGGTGTGCATATCATCCCAGGAACCGCGGACGCGGGGTGCTCCTCCTTCCATACCCCAAGGATCCCATTCCTCACCTTTGGCTTGAGGCTTGTATTCCCAACGGACGAGTTCATCAATTGCTTGGGCACGGGTGAGTTCACCAACGTAGTAGCGTTGACAGATCTCATACGGGGAGCCGGAGCTAAACCCGGCACGGATAGGCTCAACACGCTCTGCTTTTTGAGCATATCGGGCAGCTTGTATTCGTTGATACCGAGTCCGCGAGCGAACTGGTTGTTTTTTGCTCCGGCATCGGCGAGGGCTTTGACCATGCGGAGTTCGGCAAGTTCGATGAGTTCTTTTTCAACGCGTAGTTTGTAGGCTTTAGCGACAATATCTTGCAGTTCCACGTTTTGTGGTGCCTTCCTGCTGAAGTGCTGAAAAGTATCAATATTTACTATAACAAAAGCAATAAATACATATAATGAGGGTATTTACGAAGAGAAGCTCCCCCTTGTGAACAACCTCATGATGCCCCGCCGCACGACAAAATATCTCAGCATTACCGCCGGTGCCACCAGCTACCTCAGCATCAACCCCAACGGAACCATCACCCACCGCACCTGGACCGGACGCCGCATCACCACCCCCATCAACGCCTACACCTACACCCCCACAGAAACCACCGCCGAAGGCGACTTCCACCCCGACCAGCTCAAACTCTACAACAGCAAAGGACAAAAATAGCCTCCTTCTCCCCAGGACCCTCAAGGAATACACCATCGCAGCCCACCTCATCTTCCGGCAGACCGAACACCGCTGGGCCAACATGAACACCCCAGAAAACGCACACACCATCACAAAAGCCGCCGCCCACCCCCTCAACATCACCCGATCCCTGCGCAGGTTCCGCAACGGCAACAACCTCGCCACCGAAACCCTCACCCCCACACACCCCAAAAACTAACCCTGGGTTGCATAAGAATCACCGCCGAGGCGGGGTGTTTAAGTCTCTGATTGTTCTAAACCCTCCAAGAATTCAGCGTACCTAGGATGCCAGGAAAGTATGGCTGCAGTTATGAGGAGACTCACCACACTATGCTGACCTATTATTGTGTGACCCTATAAACGAAAATCTGTAAACAATTATTGGGCAGGCACCCTGCACTATATATTTCGTGAAATTTAAAGAGTGCTTTCGGATATTTTTTAGCACGCACCTGCGTGAGGGTTCCATACAATAACTCACATTTATCGTTCACCGTACTCTAATACATTCAGGTTCATACGTAAATAGCCAGATATTGCTCAGAAATATGGCGTCCCGGCCTGTCAGTATTGTTCTACAGGCCGGGACGCCATATACCCCTAGAGGAACGCTATTCACTCGTGGGGCGAGTATGCTGCTGCAAAGAATCAGCGTGAGCTGCGGCGGCGGATGACAACTAAAATAATGCCGCCTGCTAAGGCAGTCGCACCCGCAGCAGCCACACCAGCGGCCGCGAACCCTGTGTGCGCCAGCGCCCCAGCCGAGGAGCCCGCACCGGAAGACCCGCCGGATGCCGCCCCAGATCCGCCAGAGCCGCCGGCGTACGATCCGGCCGCGCCAGCACCACCATCAGCTGAGGCACCGTAACCGTCTGATGAACTGCCATCCGAACCGGTGCCGGCCCCAGTATAGCCATGAGCACCGGCACCGTAGCCATTATTCGCGGGTGCAGGCGCGGCACCGGGTGATGAGTCACCTGCCCCGGACGAGGGTGCTGTGGCCTCAGGTTCGCCAGCGGGTGCAGGCGCAGATGTGGTGTCGTCGGTGGTGCCGGTACCGGGGGTGGTGCGGTCAGAACCGGAGGGTGCAGCGGTACCGCCCCCAGACACGCTGGGGGCTGCAGATCCGGTGGAGTCGCCGGTTGAGCAGCCGTTCGCGGCCTCATCCCCCACCGCAACCTGCATGCGCTGCACCTCGCTCTTTACCTCCGTACCGTCCTTGAGGGTGGCGGTGTAGTACACGTCAAACCCGTACCGGCCGGGTTCGGTAAACACCCAGTTCGCGTGCGCGTGAGTGGCGTACGCAATATCAATCGTGTCTTTGCCGGTGGTGGAGTCAAGAAGCACATCCGCTCCGGTCAGTGACTCTGTGAACACCCCAAACCGGGCGCCGCGCGGCATGGTGCGCGGCACCACGTGCAGTTTCACCCCGCCCGACAGCTGGGAGTAGTCAATATTCTCGGTGCTGTACCCCGGCCAGGGCAGCCCCTTGATCTGGGTCTGGGGCAGCCCGTAGAAGGCGGTGCCTACCGGGCCGATGAAGTTCAGGGCGGGGCTGCTCATGTGCTCATTACGGGTGCGGCGTGCCCGATCGCTCACGGTGAGCACCACCGAGTCAAGGGGGCGCACGGTCGAGTCCGGGTCGATCAGACCGCTATCGTCTTTCAGGCCCACGTGAAGCTGCTTGTTGCGCAGCTGCCCCTGAATGTCGAGGTGCCCGTCGTGGATTTTGCGGCGGCCATCAAGGGTGCGGGCATCACAGGTGGGGTGCGACGGGGCGGGTGGGGGCGCTGCAGCCGATGCGGTAGGCTCACCCTGGGCTGGTCCTGAGGCGGCTGGTGCTGGGCTGGTTGGTTCTGTGCGGGCCGGGGCGGGGGTAATAGGCGCAGCGGGTGTGGCGCTCGGGCTGGACGATGGGTCGGGCGTTTCACCGGCGGGGGCGCTGGGTGCGGGGTCGGCGGGGGCCTGCCCGGCGGTTCCCTCCACGGTGAATGTGCCGGATGCGCTATAGTCGCCGCCGCGCCGGTAGTCACCGGTGAGTTTCACGCTCGAGGCGCG
The DNA here is from genome assembly GCA_002355935.1 of Rothia aeria. Lineage (GTDB taxonomy): Bacteria > Actinomycetota > Actinomycetes > Actinomycetales > Micrococcaceae > Rothia > Rothia aeria. The sequence goes on from AP017895.1 coordinate 332,929, forward strand.
CGCGTTCATATCTGGGTGCGGCAGTACTTTGGCGATCAGTTCACTGTTCTCAAAGTAGCTGTCTTCCCGGTAGGTGAAACGCGCCACCCCGTTTTCGACCGTGGTTTCAATATCGAATTTGGGGTATTCGTAGTCGTTGGGGGCGTAGAACCCGCCGCGAATAAACCCGCGGAAGTTCGGGTCGGCGAAGGTCACCTCAATCGTGCGGTATCCTTCCTGCGTGGAGGGTACGGTGCGCACCGTGTAGTCGCCGCTGGTGGGGTGTAGGTGGCGGTATTGAGGGTAGTGTTGCGCTCTTCGGGGGTTTTTACGGGCCATTGGCCGTTGCCGTCGTCACTGTACACGCTCTCAGCCCGCCCGGGCTCATACGCGAGTTGATGCGAGATCCAGCGTGCACCGCTGTCGCCTTCAGGGTGAACACCGCCTGCAGGTGGGATGATTCGCCGCCCATCATTTCGCTCCAGGTGGCGGTGCCGTTGGTGACATCAAGATCCGTCAGAAAGTACCCGTTGTTGTACAGGGTGAGCTTGCCTTTGAGGTTTTTATCGCCCGCTGTGAAGGTGATGTCGCTGAGCTTATCGTCGGCGTCTCTCCTCTTGGCGGGGTCCGGGTCTGGGGTGTGCGGTGCCACGGACAGCACATATTTGGCGGTGTCCAGGTTCCCCACATTCGCGGCGTTATAGCGCTCTTCTGTGGGTACGGCGGTGGGGGTTCCGTCACCAAGAATAGGCTTATTGCCGCCCACCTGCCACACGAGTTTCTGCGGCGCGGACTGGATGATTCTGCCGTCGGTACCGCGGGCCACAGTGCGGTAGGTGACTTCGTACCGCCCGGGCCGGGTGAAGGTGGTGGTGTTGTGGGTGTGGCTGCCTTTGCTCAGCAGCCAGGAGTGCCAGCCGGTGCTGGTACTTGAGAGAATGCGGTTGATCTGAGCGGGGCCGTCGTCGGGGTTGTACCGGAACAGCTCCATACGCCCGGGGCCGTCCACCGAGAGGATGTCGGTGGCGAACACCCCGTCACGGAACTGTTCGGTAGGGATTTTGACAGATGCACCCAGACCCGCCCAGATGGGGTCGTGGTTGCCCCAGGTGAGGGTGGGCGCCATGTAGAGGGTCTGCCCGGGTTCACCTAGAAAACCTAGGCTGGGTGAGTTGGGGAGGGTGAGGGTGTATTGTGAGGCACCGTTACGCCCGTCCCAGCCTTTACCGACCCAGTTGACGGTTTTGTCGAGGTCGTAGAGGTCTGCGCCGGTCTTGTAGGGGTTGGATTCATTTTTGAGAACGAACGTGCCGTTTTCCCAGTAGGCTTTGGGGGCGTCCACGTGGCCTTTGGTAGTGATGATGCGCCCGTCGTCAGGCCCGGCGTGGGCTGTGATGCTGGGGGCTAACCCGGTGAGGATGATCAGCGCCGCGACGGAGAGGCGCGCTAGGGGTTTTCCGGGTGCCCGACGTTGGGTTCGGAGGTGCGTGTTCATGCTTTCCTTTCTAATTTTTACGGGCAATAGCGTAGCATTTTTGCGAATAATTGTCATTAACAAAAATGCTCTGTATAGTGATTCCCGAATACGCCAACGGCGCGGGGGCGAACGTACTCCCCCGCGCCGAACCGCGCCCAGTCACCGCATCACGCACCTGGAGGAACACATGCAACGAAGCACATCCGCCCTGACCCTACTCAGTGCCGCATCGCTCACCTGCGGGCTTGTCCTCACCCCCGCAGTACCAGCCCTCGCGCACGAAGAACACGGCACCGCGAGCGCATCGGACACCACTAGCAACCAGAGAACCCACCGTATTGATGGGGAAAATACTGTTGCCGGGGTGCACGCCAACCTGGTAGATCTCTCCCTGCGCGACGGTGCGTTCACACTGGGTTCGAGGGCCAGCACACACGACGGTGAAGGTATTTACGATCCCGCACGAACTGTTTTCCACCTGCCAAATACTGACTCCACCCGCAGCACTGTGGCTGCAGGCTATGAATTTATTGCCCCCAAAGGCACCCCTATCTGGTATATCCCGCACACCGGCACCGGCGGGGTTCTTCACCCCGGCTTCGGGGCTGATAATATCCCCCGCGACGCACTGAAAGAGAACAAAATATCGCTCGAACTTGTGCGCACCCAAACCCCTGATGGTGGCTCCGTTGAGGTTTTCCGTGAGGACCCCAGCGGCCCCACGCGCCTGTTCAGTTCACGCGAGAATCTGCCCGCCCACACCATAACCGCGGGTGAGCAGGCGCACCCCGGGTGGGCATTTACCGCACCGGGTGTTTACCGGCTTACTTTCCGGGCGACAGCTCAGCGCACCGACGGCACGCCGATCAGTGCCGAGCAGACCTACACGGTGGCGGTGGGCGATGTTCCAGCCAATATTTTTGAGCAGATGCGCACCCAGGAGAGCGAGCGGCACGGCGGCACATCCAAAGCCACTGACCATTCGGCAGCCGCGAGCGCGGCTTCCCCCGCCGGTGCAGGTGCCCCGAAAACCCCGGCCAATATTTCGGGGGCCAACACCCACAATGTGCGGCAGGCGGGTGCCCCCGCCAGCGGGGGTTCGAACGGTGCACCGCAGCAGCCACGAGTCGAGAGCCCTGCCGCGCAGGGGCCCGCGCCAGAGCCCCAAGCGCAGCAGGCTGGTAACAGTGCCAGCCAGGGGTCGGGGGCTGCCGATCGCAGCACCCCGGAGGCGGTCAATGCGGCGGAAGATTCTGGGGGTAATGGTGCCGCCAGCGCTGCCGACTCAGGCGGCACCGGAACGGGCGGTACTGTACAGAGCATCACCCCGCCGGCGGGTGCATCCGGCGGTAAAAGCGTGCGCGGCTCCAATAGTGCCAATGTGGCCCCCGGTGCGTCTCATCAGGGTGCGGCAGCCGGGTCGGGTTCCGCCGGGGGTGGAGCGGGTTCCAGTGGGGCTGGTTCGGGCGGGTCGGATTCGGCGGGGTCGGGCAGCGAGAAATGCTACGCCACCGAGGTTCAGGTCAAAGACGCCAAACAGTCCCTGCGCAGACCCGCGTCCGTCCTGAGTGTTGAGCCTGCGCTGCACACGGCAACGGTGCAGAACGTGGCTGAATACGGCGGGTCAGACCGCGCCACTGAAGGGCACTTCGATGTGGGTCCGGTGCTGAACGGCTCCACACTGAGTTCCGCCGTGAAAGATGACCGGTTCAGCCCGCCCAAGCATGTCTCCCCCGGCTCACTTAATTTCGTGTTGGGTGATGCTGCGAAGCTGAAATTCCCGGCGGGCATGGAAGATATTGCCCCCGCGGGAAGTACCGTGCACATGATTGGGGCTACGCAGCAGGCGGGCGTGCCGTGGCTGGGGTGGAGTACCCAGGATCCTGAGCTTCTCAAGCAGGCCGATGGACCGGTCACCATGAGCTTGAAGGGGTTCGACGGCCCCGGCTCAATGTCGGTGTTCCTCTCGGGTAACTTCGGTTCCGCCGGGCAGAAAGTGTTCACCTCCCGCGGCGGCTCATTTCAGGTTCCGCTGAATACGCACCAGCACAGCAACTGGGTGTTTACTGCGGAGGGCCGCTACCGGGTGACGATCGGCTGGCAGGTGCGCCTGAAGAACGGGCAGACCGTCGAGAGCACATCGACCCTGAACTTTACGGTGGGTAACGGCAGCGGGGAAAACACCTCCGGCGGTGATAAGCAGCAGGGGGCGCAGAAACCCGCAGAGAACGGCGGCCACCGCGGAGGTGCGCACAATGATACGCCCGCTGGCGAGAGCAAAACCCCCGATAAGCAGGCGGGGCGCGGCACTGTGGATGCGGCCAGCGGTATTGTGACGAAACCGGACGGCACGAAGGTGCGCATCGTTGGTAAGACCGCCTCGGGTAAGGACTGCGCCCTCACCAACCAGGAACTTAAGGATGCGCAGCAGGCCGCTGCTGCCGGTCAGTTGGCCAGCACCGGGGCCGGTTTTAACCCGTTTATGGTCAGCACCTCCGTGCTTGCTGTCGCTTTAGGCGGCATGATCGTGTACGCCGTGCGCCGCCGCAAGCGTCATGCCGCGTAATGGGCTCAGCCGCCGCGCTTTCCTGGGTTTTCTGCCTGTCTGCGCGGCGTTAAGCGCCTGCACCGCACAGAATACGTCCTTGGGTTTTGATGCCGACGGGCGTCTTCAGGTGGTGGCGACAACCCCGATTTTGGCGGATGTGGCGCGTGCTGTTGGTGGCGAGCGTGCGCGGGTACACGCCCTCATTCCCAATGGTGCAGACCCGCATTCCTATGAGCCGAGCCTGCGGGATGTGCGCGATGTCGCCTACGCGCGGCTGGCGTTCACCAACGGTCTGCTGCTGGAACAGCGCAAAATGGTGGCGATGGTGAGCTCTAACCTGCCGCAGAGTTCGGCGCAGGTGGCGGTTGCCGAAAGGATTGAGCAGTACGGCGGCAAGCTTGAACCCGTGGTGGAGGATGCCTCGCTGGATTCTATCTGGCTGGGGCTGCGCGTTGAGGGCACCGAGCCTTCGGGCGCATCCGCCAGCCATTCCGCTGATTCGCCTGCGGATTCGGATGCTTCGGTCGCGTTTTCGGTTACCCGGGTGAAGGGTCCCGGGCAGGTTGCGGCGTTTATTACACAGACCTTCGGTGCGGTCGAGATGATGTGCGATTCTCAGGCGCGCGGCACGCAGGAATCCGCTCAGGATGGTGTGAGGGTGCGTACCGGCGATATGGGGTCGCTGGAGCTTCCGCTGCAGGCGCATACGCATCTTTCGTGGGCTTTTGCGGATGCCGGTGTGTACGAACTTGATGTTCTGGCAACGCCCCGCAACGCACCCGAGGGGGTGCGGCAGGCGCAGGGGACACTGCATGTCGTGGTGGGTGAAGACCCTGCCGAGGCCGCCTCTCGTCTGGGCGCAAATACAACCGTTTTAGCCTCCGGACATGCGGATATAGCCTTTCAGGCATATACGGGGCGGCTTGTGATTCGCGCCGATAGCGGCGGGAAAGTCACCGAACACGACTTGGCTCGTACGATCATTGCGGTTCCTTCGCGCACTCTGCAGGAGGTTCCTGCGGGCGGCCAGTACGGGTTCTTGAGGGGGTCTTCGCGCGAACATCGGGGGCAGGTGTATTTGCTGGCGCAGGCGGTGCTCGGCAAACATGTGCACGGCGAGATAGACCCGCATATATGGCATTCGGTGCCGAATATGAAGGCAGCCGCGCAGGTCATGCGTGATGCTCTCGCTGAGGCTGACCCGCCCGGAACCAGCCTGTACACGGCGAATACCGAGCGTGTTATGCGCGAGCTCGATGAGCTGGACTGGGAGATTCGCGGCATCTATGCGTCTTTGCCCGAGGCCTCGAAAAACCTGATTACCACCCATGATGGGTACCGCTATCTGGCGAGCACTTATGGGCTGAGCGTGGCGGGATTTGTGACGCCGGTGGCGGGCAGTGAGCCGAGCATCCAGCAGCGGCAGCGACTGCAGCGCACTATCAGGGATTTGCGTGTACCGGCCATATTTCTTGATAAGAATACCCGCGCGCGAAGCCCGGTTTTGCGTGAGGTCGCCCATGAAAACGGGGTTCAGGTGGGCACCCTGTATTCTGATTCGCTCGATGATGAGGCGCCCCACTATGCGGATATGATGCGCGCTAACGCCCGGGCTATACAGCAGGCCATGGGCGGCTTGTAGACGCCCGCAAAATGCACTTTTAGTACTGTGAAGGAAACACCCTTGAAAAATTCTATTTTTAGCATAAATACTGGTCAGAAGGTTATTTCAGCTGCCCTTAGTGCCGCCCTACTGGTTTCGGCTGGTGGTGTTGCCCATGCCGACCCGTCACCGGCGGCCGCCTCGTCAAGACCGAGTGGGGATAACCTCAGCAAAGAGCAGAAGGCTCTGCAGCAGACGCTCTCACCCGAGCAGCCGGTGGGCACGGGACGCACCGAAATTTCGAGCGGGCATGTTGATATGGGTCCGCGTTTTACCGACGGTAAGTTTCAGCTCATGATCCATGACGATCATGCCGCTACACCCATCTGGCGCAGCGTGGACGATGTACTGTACCGCGGCTCCGATGCGGCCCTTCGCCAGGTTCCTGATGATGACCGGTATTCGTTTGTGGGTGCACGGCCCGGCGAACAGGTGTATGTGATTCCGCAGACCGAGACGAAGGGGGTTGTCTGGCCTGGCTGGACCACTCAGGACCCGGGGCTTGTGCAGAAAACCCCGCGCGGGGTCACCCTCACCCTAGAGCAGGTTCAGGGGCCGGGGCAGTTCACACTGTACCTGGAGAACGGGAACTTCTCGAAACCGCAGGTTTTGTGGGATTCGTCCAAACACGAGCCGCAGGATATATGGGTTGAGAAGAACACGCACACCCACGCCAATTGGGTGTTTACCAAGCCCGGCGCCTATCTGCTGAAGGTGACGGCCCGTGCGGAGCTTGCGGATGGTTCGGTTGTTTCCGATACCCGCTATATGAAGTTCGCCATCGGGGATTCGGTGACTGCGGACGAGGTGTACGCTCTGGCGCAGCAGGCCACGGATCAGGCACCGGCGGGCGAATCGGAGGGCGCGCACTCTGCGGCTGCTTCCGATAGTCCGGGGGCCTCATCCGGCGGGTTCCCTGTCCTGCCGGTGGCGCTCGGCGCGGGGGCTGTGGCGGTGCTTGCCGCAGCGGGCCTCGTCATGATGCGCCGCAATAAGGCCGCGCAGGCGCAGGCCGAGCGCATCACGGCGAGCGGAAAGGGCACGCGGGATGAGTAAAGGTACCACCGTGCTAGGCTCCAAAAACGACCCCGCGCCGGGGAGTGAAAATCCGACGCTGAGCATCCAGAACCTCTATGCGGGGTACGGGCGGCGGGCGGTACTGCGGGACTTTTCGCTCACCCTGAACCCCGGCGAATTTGTGGGTCTTCTCGGGGCGAACGGTGCCGGAAAAACCACGCTGTTACGTGCCATTATGGGGCTGCTGCATCCTGCCTCGGGGAGCATTCGGGTGCTGGGCAGTACTGCGCGCACCGCGCGGGCGCGCATCGGCTATGTGCCGCAGAAGCACCAGTTTCAGTGGGATTTCCCGATCACCGTCAAGGATGCGGTCATGACCGGGCGAACCCGCGAGATCGGCTGGTTTCGTCGCCCTAAAACCGCTGATTGGGTCAAGGTTTTTCACGCCCTAGAACGCACGGATTTAATGCAGCTGAAGAACCGTCCCATCGGAGAGCTTTCCGGCGGGCAGCGGCAACGGGTGCTTCTGGCGCGTGCCCTCGCGGTTGAACCGGCTCTTTTGCTTCTTGACGAACCCTTCACGGGGGTGGATGCGCCCACCCAGTCCGCGCTCACCGAACTGTACCGGCAGCTGGCGGGCGAGGGCGTGACGATTCTGATGTCTACCCACGATATTGTGGCGGCACGGGAGTCTTGTTCGCGGCTGTGCGGGGTGCGCGGTTCCTTGAGTTTGGACGGCAAAGCCGAGGATTTTTCACCGCATCAGCTTTACGCCTGGGTGCACGGGCACGAACTTGAGGGCGAGGGTGAAAGCACAGGTAAAGGCGGAAGCGCGGGCACAAGCCCATCGCCCGAGATACTTGTACCGGGCGCAGGCGGCGACTCGACCAGCAGCACCCGGCAGGGGCATCCTACCAGTCATCGTGTAACCCCGCAGGAGGCAGCAGCATGATTACCCCCCTCGATTTTCTGTTTGACCTTTTCAACCCTTCCCTGGCGTTTCTGCCGCGCGCCCTCGCCGCAGTGACGCTGGCTTCTTTGGTGACGGGCGTGGTGGGGTGCCATGTGATGATGCGCGGCATGGTTTTTATTGGCGATGCGGTTGCCCACTCGGTGTTTCCCGGCTTGGCGGTTGCGTTCGTTATCGGCGGCAACCTGGTGTTCGGGGGCTTGATCGCGGGCGTTATCACGGCGGTTTTGGTGGCTATTTTCAGCCAGAACCAGAAGCTGCGAGAAGATTCGGTGATCGGTATTTTCTTTGCCGGTTCGTTCGCGTTGGGTATTGTGATTATTTCGCTGGCGCCGGGGTATTCGGGGTCGATTCAGGATTTCCTGTTCGGTTCGATTGTGGGGGTTTCACGCGGCGATATTGCCCAGGCGGCGGCTATGTCCGCCGGGATTCTGCTGCTTCTGTGGCTGTTTCATCGGCAGCTGGTGACGGTGAGCCTGGACCGTGAAAGTGCACGCGCGTTAGGGTTGCCGGTGCTGTTGCTGGATATTCTGTTGTATGTGCTCGTGACGGTTTCCGTGGTGATTTCTTTGCAGACGCTCGGGAATGTGCTGGTGCTTGCGCTCATTGTGGTTCCGGCCAGCGCATCGCGGCTCGCATGCCGCCGTTTAGGCACTATGATGCTGTTCTCACCGGTTTTCGGCGTGCTGTGTTCGACGGCGGGGCTGTACTTCTCGTGGGCGTTTAACCTGCCGACTGGCGGCACGATTGTGCTGACGATGGTCGCCGCTTTCGTGCTGGTGTGGGCGTTCACCTGGATGCACCAGCGAGTCAGACGCATTCCTGAGACCGCCCATTCCCTGCCGGTTTAGGATTTGCCGCGCCCGTCTCAAGGCTCTCACCGTCGTACTAGGTCAGTGAGAAATAGTCTGCGATAACATCCCACCGGCGTCGCAGCACGTGCTGATCCGCGAAGAGCGTGGCGTCGCGGTCGGTAAGATGTGCGTGCACGTTCCGGTAGAGTTCATCGCGCAGGTCGTTCATCGTGTTTACGGACAAATACCCGAGCACATCCGGCAGCACGGTATCGAGGCGCTGCTGCTGCAGCTCCTGCCCGGTAAGCGCCACATAGTCCGCCAGATCAAAGGTTTCCATGAACCGATGAGCGGCGGTGCTGAAACAAGTGAATGCTTCTATATTGAGCGTCCCATCGGGCCTCAGGTAAGTCATTCTCGCTTCGTGATCTACAAATTCGTGGTAGCGGGGGTGGCCAACGCTTATAAAGTACAGATCGCCGTCATGCGGGGAGGGCACAGATTTAAGAGGCTGATCGAGGTGTGCCGATATTTTTCGCAGGGTTTTACGCCATTTTTTAGACATCACATAAAACGCCGGGATACCGCTGTAGTTCCCCGGCGTATGGTTGAATGTTGCGTAGAGAAAAGCAGCCCGAAATATGAGGTCTTCACCGTATTCTTGGATGAATACGGGCTGATTTTTGCGTGGTTTCGACCAGCCCAGTGAGCCCAGGTGCTCGCGGAATGCTTCACCGCTGGAAACATCCCGGTATGTGTAGTTGTCCGCCATGCTATCCCCCATATACAGCCTATTTTTAGCAACCACCCTACCATTTGCGAGCGCGTGGCCCTGCGTTTATCGTCGTGTTTTTCTGCCGCCTATGAGGGATTTTACCGGCATCAGAGCGCCTACTGAGGGGAGATGCAGCATTAAAACACTACAAGGCTTTAAAACACGTAAGCCTGTGTCCGACAACAATTACAAAGATAGTAAGAAGTGTTGTGGTGCTGATGTCGCTGCATTATGATCCTGATTGGCAATCCTGGTGAGAAAACCCTAGTGTTAGTATAGCCAAAAGTTGCAACATATAATCAGCAACCTTAGCGGATGCTAATGTTTTTGAAGAAATGCTTCAATGTCGTCACAGAGCTTAGGCTCTGGATAATCACTATTAATCAGCGCCTCCAGACCCACTGGTACACGTTGTTCTTTATCTGGCTCTTCTAACATCAGATAGGTTGCCAAGGCAATTGTCTGCACCTCCAATACCTTACCTGAATTAGGATCTTGGTTTGCCTCCATCTCATCAAGCTGGTCAGAATACTTAGCCATCAACTGCTCACTCTCCTGAAATTTATCAGCAGTTTCGGCATCAGCCAGAGTCAAATGTTCGACAAACTCATAAACATCTTTTGCATCCCATCCAGTCACATCAAGGATCTCCAAGCATTTGCCTTTATAAAATGCCAGACCAAGCCCTTTTGCCAAAAGCTCATTGATGAGATTGTTGGAGCGTTCGCCCAACTGATCACGATATACACTCATCTTATTCTTCTCCTTACATTGCCCCCACAAGCGGGGTAACAACATTTACATTTTCCACCAATGATTAACAGACGTCTTTACACACACCACGTGATGCAGCCAACTTATTAATCGACAAATTATTGGCTTTGCAATAATTAACTAGTGGCTCTTCAGCATGAGCGTTTCTTCCAACCACCCCTTCTGTTATTTGGCTTCTCACTGCAACAACATCATCTGGCAGATGCCGACGTATATCATTACGCAAGATCGCTCCATCACGACCATTGGAGGCTGCAAGGATTGTTTTGTTTCCTGCGCTGTCAGTGACTTCAGCCATAGCAAGTGCACCATAACGTCGAGCACCATCACCTGCGTTGTCCATTACCCCAACAACTTTTTGTTGCAAATCGTCTGTGGAGTTTCTGATAGCATCAGTGATTGGGTGCGCTTTCAATCCTAGCGCATCAACCCATGTCAAAGGATTAGCGACATACCCCTGCGCAGTCCCCACATTCGACCCCACACCCAACGGATCCTGGGCACCATACACACCACCGGCAGGATCATAAAACCTAAACCGGTTATACACCCACCCAGACTCTTGATCCTCATACTGACCAGCAAACAATACCGGGGAATCCACACCCGACCATTGACGCCTGCCAAACAAAGACTGAGTCACATGACCCGCCACACTCCCCTGCTCAGCATCAATCAACTCCTGCGGGGCACCAGCAAGAACCCACATACGCCCAGCTAGAACATACTCACCCCCCTGATCAGGCACTCGCAGTGTGACAAAGTGTCTTGACATCGCGCCGCAAACACCTGCTAGGATAGGCTGAGCTTAGTTTTTGTCATAACATCACTAAGCACGGTGGGCGGGTTTCCGGACCTGTTTCCCGGCGGCATGGGACGGTGTTTTGCACGGTACCTGCTGGTCCGGTTTCTCCGAACATTTTTAGTAATAAAATAAAGACACACACAATATTTTGAAACGGAATATGCTCACATATCTTATAAGGAGCATTTCTTTAAAGATTTCTGTCCCAATGATCCCCAATTATTTCCTTTTTCTTCAGGGGTGAACTGTGCGTATTCCGTTGTCTTGACTGTTTTTCGCGTCCGTGCGGCCCTTCCAACCCTTCCTTCTGACCGCGCGCTGTAGCTGAGGCGAAAAACCCTTAAATGACGCAAATATATTAGAAAGGAAGAGAACATGAGCCGGTCATACGAGGTTATTTTTGAGAATAACCAGAAGTGGATTGACGCTAAAAAGCAGCGCCAGCCCGACTATTTCAAAGAGTTAGCCGACGGGCAGAACCCCGATTTTCTGTACATTGGGTGCTCCGATAGCCGCGTGTCGGCGGAGGGCCTGATGGGTCTTGAGCCGGGTGAGGTGTTTGTGCACCGTAACGTCGCTAACCTGGTGCACGGGCTGGATATGAACGCCGGTTCCGCTATTGAGTACGCGGTCTCGCACCTGAAGGTTGAGCACATTATTATCTGCGGTCACTATAACTGCGGCGGCGTTAAGGCGGCGATGACAGCCGAGGATTTGGGGGCAATGAACCCGTGGCTGCGCAATATCCGTGACGTGTACCGTCTGCACCGCGAAGAGCTGGATGCGATCACTGATGAGCGTCAGCGCTATGACCGTCTGGTTGAGCTAAATGTGCAGGAGCAGTGCCTGAACGTGATTAAGATGGCGTGCGTGCAGGAACGCTACCTGCTGGATGGTTACCCGATTGTGCACGGCTGGGTGTTCGATATGCGCACGGGCCGTCTGATCGATTTGGATATCGATTTTGAGAATATTCTGGCTGATATCCAGAGCATTTATAACCTGACCGATTCTGAGTGGGTGGTGAACGCGCGTAAGGAATCCTAATAGGGCCACTGCTGCGGCCGGGCGTGAACACCTTATTAACGCGCACGATTATTTTCCGCTGTGCACTGCGGGAGTGTACGGCACGCATCACAACACACAGACAACACATATGAGGAGTATCGGTTTATGGTTAATCAGCCTGTCGAAAAGCTGCCTGTGGGCAGCTTATTAAAGGCCAACTTCGCTTCGGGGTTGGTGGTTTTCTTGGTGGCTCTGCCACTGTGTTTGGGTATTGCCCTGGCATCTGGGGCACCGCCGCTGTCGGGGATTATTTCGGGTATTGTCGGCGGTATCGTCATCGGGTTCTTGAGCACCTCGAACATTAGTGTTTCCGGTCCTGCGGCGGGTCTGGCGGCGATCGTTCTTGAGTCGATTACCAGCTTGGGCGCGTTCGAGCTGTTCCTCTGCGCGGGCCTCATTGCGGGTGCTATACAGCTTGCCCTGGGCTTCCTGCGCGTGGGCAGTATCGCCGAATATATTCCGCTTGCCGTCATTGAGGGTATGCTGGCGGGCATCGGCGTTATTATCATCATTAATCAGCTTCCGTTGGCGTTCGGCAGCGATTTGAAGCTGCGGGAAGACGGCCTGAACGTGTTTGCTGACCTTCACCTCGGGTCGATTCTGGTGACGGTTGTGTCCCTCATCATCCTGATTTCTTGGGATAAAATCCCCGGTTTGAAAAACATTAAGCTTCTGCCCGCCGCACTGGTGGCGGTTGCCGTGGGTATTTTCATGAACTGGATATTTGTGACCTCCAATAGCGGCCTGGCAATTCCGAATAATCAGCTGGTTCAGCTTCCTGTGCCGAAGTCGTGGGGCGATATGGTTGGTTTGGCGACTTTCCCGAATATTTCGGGGTTCTTGGACTCGCACGTGTGGATTACCGGTATCACGATCGCTATTGTGGCCTCGATTGAAACTCTGCTTTCTATTGAGGCAGCCGACCGCCTGGATGTGCACCGCCGTATCACCGACACCAACCGCGAGCTGCGTGCGCAGGGCGTGGGTAATATGGTGTGCTCCACTATTGGCGGGCTGCCGGTGACGTCGGTGGTGGTGCGTTCGTCTGCGAATGCGAACGCGGGTGCAACCCATAAGCTCTCCGCCATTATTCACGGTGTGCTGCTGCTGGTGTGCGTGCTGGCCATTCCGTTCGTACTGAACCTGATTCCGCTAGCGACTCTCGCCGCCGTGCTGCTGGTGGTGGGGTATAAGCTGGCGAGCCCGAAGACCATCTTCCACTTCTGGCGCAAGGGCCTGTACCAGTTCATCCCGTTCGCGGCCACGCTGGTCGCCGTGGTCGTATTTGACCTGCTGGAGGGTGTGGGTATTGGCCTGGCAATCAGCATTTTCTTTGTGCTGCAGGGCAATATGAAGCGCGCCTACTACCTCAGCCGTGAGGAGCTGGCGGAGGCCGACGAAATCACGCTGGATTTGGCGGAAGAAGTATCGTTCCTGAACAAGGCGGCTATTAAGAAGACGCTGAAGAATATTCGCCCCGGCTCGAAGATCACGATTAATGCCGAGAACTCTTCGTATATCGCCAGTGATGTGCTGGAGCTGATTGAGGACTTCTCCAATGTTTATGCGAAGGAGAACGATATTGAGGTGGTGCTCAAGGGCTTCAAGTCGGATTATCACGATGCGGAGCGTGACCGCCACAGCCACGTGAAAGTGGGGCACGCCGCAAGTATCTAAGCGATAAGGCGGGCGGTACCCGTGCCGTATCGCTCCCCCTCGTGTGTATACGCGAGAAGCGGGTTTTTGGCCGGAAAGGTGAGAAAATATCACCCTCTTGGTCAAAAATCCGCTTCTCGCTTTTAAACCTGGCTTAATAATGTACCGCCACCGCCTCTTACAGTCACCACAACCTTAAATGTAATCTGCGTAACATCTAGGCAGCTGAGGTGTTTTAGTGTTTAATAGACATATAACTTATAAACATATATTTATAAGTTTATAGGAGTGGTGATGACATTATCACCGCCGCTCCCCCTCCATAGAACTCAACGAAGGAGTCATTATGAAGGCAGTTGTTTACCACGGCGCAGGCAAGCGGGCGTGGGAGGAAGTTCCGGATCCGACCATCCTTGAACCCACTGATGTGATTGCTCGCGTTGATACCACCACCATCTGCGGCACCGACCTGCACATCCTCAAGGGCGACGTTCCCGAGGTTGAAGAAGGGCGTATTCTGGGCCACGAGGCTATCGGCACGATTACCGAAGTCGGTTCTGCGGTCACCGATTTGAAAGTTGGTGACCGCATCATTATTCCGGCGGTCACGAACTGCGGCAAGTGCTCATACTGTAAGGACAATAAGCCCTCACACTGCCAGACCGTAGGCGGTGTCGGCTGGATTTTCGGGTACATGATTGACGGCACCCAGGCCGAGTATGTGCGCATTCCTTACGCCGAGACGTCGGTGCACATGGTTCCCGAGGGGCTCACGGACGAGGACGTTCTCTTCCTCACGGATGCGCTTCCGACCGGTTTCGAGATGGGTATTCTTAACGGCAACACCAAACCGGGCGATACAGTGGCTGTTATCGGCGCAGGTCCGGTGGGTCTGGGCGCAATTATGACGGCGAACCTGTGCGGTGCCGGGCGCGTGATTACCGTCGATATGGACGATAACCGCATGAACAAGGCGCTGGAACTGGGCGCAACCGATAAGGTCAACGCCGCCGATCCGGACTTTATCGAGAAAATTAAGGCCCTCTCCCCCGACAGTTTGGGCGTGGACGTGGCGATTGAGGCTGTGGGCGTGCCGCAGACCTTCGAGACCTGCACCAAGATCGTTCGCCCCTACGGCAACGTTGCGAACGCGGGTGTGCACGGCAAGCCGGTGGAGCTGCCGATTAACACCATGTGGATCTCGAACGTGAACATCAACATGGGTCTGGTGAACTGCAACACCGTGGGCAACCTGCTGAATATGGTGCGTTCAGGCCGCCTGAACGCAAAGGCGATGGCAACCCACTACTTCACCTTCGACCAGTTCGAGGAAGCATACGACCTGTTCGCAAACGCCGCCGAGCATAACGCGGTGAAGGTTGTGATCTCCCGCGAGCCGATTAAGCACTAGGGAGCCGGGTAAAAACCCGCATAAATACTAGGGGCCTCTGCACTAACCCACGTGCAGAGGCCCCTAGTATATGCTCAACGCCCCTGGAAGGGAACCTGCGGGCTACGAATAGCCTCAAGTATCCCGCCGGGGGCGCCGCGCGTTCACATAGTACTCAGTTTAGGGGTAGTTGCTGCTAAGGAGCTTACGCTGCAGCGCAACAATAGCCGGTGAAGGCGCATCAAGAACCCCGTCTGCCGTCTGGCCAAGGTAAGACTGCAAGGCGCTGATCGTGTTGGGGCCGATCAGACCGTCAGCGTTCACGCCCAGCCACCGCTGCAGGTCTTTAATGGTGTCTGAGCCGGATGCGGCATCATCAGAAACCCACTGCCAGCCACCGGTCAAGCCCGGGTTCGCACTGGACTGGGAGGCAGGCTGGCTGTCGATCCGCCCGTCAAGGGGAAGGCCACCCACAACAGCGGAATTCGCGGCAGCTACACTGTTGAGATGCTTCTGCAGCTCAACCGTCGTTTCGGAGCCCCAGTACCCATCCTCTGCCAGAGCGGTTGCCGCCGGGGCAGTCGCCAGGCTAGCACCAAAGGCTGCAGCACCGACGACGGGAACGCCAATAGCGGCAGTACGCAGCAGCTTACGGCGGGAAACACCGGAATGTTCGTTCGTCATATAACGTCCTTCCTCACGTATTTTTAGGTACAGAAGTTAGAAAAGACCTCAATGAAAGGCCTGGCAGGGTCTTATAAACTAACCAACCCACTGGTTAATTTCGTTTTGCAGACCTTTAATAGTTTTGGAGGAATCATCCAGTACCCCGTCAGCCGGAATACCGTAATGCTTTTGTAACGCAAAAATAAATGAATGGGTAATATGGTACTTCGCAGTGGAGCTGTCAAGACCATGGCGTATATCGCCCAGCCACTTATGCATCCAGTACATAGTAGGCGAACCAGCCGCCTGATTGTCTGGCACCCACTCCCAACCGAACGTAGCAAGACCCGGCTGTTTCAAACGTGATGGCTGCGAACTGATGACACCATCCACAACAAGCCCAGCCTGGGGGTACAAAAGATTCATAAGACGCTGGACACCGGCCGAGGTTTCCTTACCCCACAACCCATCAATAACCTTAACCGTAGCCGCATTAGCGCTCGGTGCGGTCACAAGAGTTGAGCCGAAGGCGAGCATACCCGCAGCAGGTACGCCGATGGCGGTGGTGCGCAAGAGCTTACGGCGGGAAACACCGGAATGTTCGTTCGTCATTTTTATCATCCTCACTTTACTAGAAGGTATATCCAGAGCTTGGTATGGATTCTGAAGCTTTGGATGCTGAACTAGTCGTAAGCGACCCGGTTGAGCTCAGCCTGGAGCCTCTTAATGGTGGGAGACTCAGCGCTCAGCACCCCATCTTGGGTGAGCTTGTAGCGTGCCTGAAGCGCGGAAATAGTGCCCGGCCCGATGAGCCCGTCCTGGGTCACTTTGAGCATGCCCTGAAGGGCACGAATGGTTTGTGAGCCGTTAGCAGAAGCATCAGGAACCCAGTCCCAGCCGCCTGCCAGCCCAGGGTTAGCACTCGCACGGGATGCGGGCTGACTTGAGACGATACCGTCTACCACATCAAGCTTGAAGAGTGTTTGAAGCATCCGTGTGGTCTCGGTTCCCCAATAACCATCGGCGGCAATCATGGCCGCATTGGATGCGGGGGCGGCGATCAGGGTAGCCCCCATCGCAACCGCACCTGCGGCGGGCACACCAATGGCGGCGGTGCGCAGCAGCTTACGGCGGGAAAGTCCGGTGTTTTCGAGATTCATAATATTCCTCCTTCACCTCACCACATACACGAGATGAGAAAATGTCACACTATTTGTGCGATAACAACTTATCCTTTTAGGCCTTAACTTCATGAGAGTTCAGGTAGTTTTGCAGGGCCTCAATAGTCGGTGAGGGCCCGTCAAGTACGCCATCAGCGGGCTGTCCAAGCCAGGTTTGCAGTGCACTAATCGTTTTAGCTGACATGCTGGTTAAGCTCGTTCTGCAGGGCTTTAATGGTGTCTGAGGGTCCATCCAGGCGACCGTCTGCGGTGATGCCGTAGTGGGTTTGCAGAGCTTTAATGGTGTTGGGCCCGATGAGCCCGTCAGTTTCTACGCCTAGCCAGCGTTGCAGGTAGTAGATGGTGAAGTCGTAACCCTGCGTACCGTCATCGGCTGCCCAATCCCAGCCGCTGCCTAGACCAGGGTTCTCTTTTTTGCGTATGGCTGGCTGGAATTTTATGATGCCTTCCTCATACCCGTAGGTGGGCTTGCCAAGCTCCTGCGCGTAGAGGGCGAAGATGAACTTTTGGAGTTGCACCGTGGTTTGTTGCCCCCACCAGCCGTCAGCTTCAAGCGTTGGCTGTGCTACGGATGCGGCCGCAAAGTTTGCCCCTAGACCCAGCGCACCCGCAGCGGGCACACCAATGGCGGCGGTGTACAGTAATTTACGGCGAGAAATACCAGAATGCTCATTCGCCATAGTGGCTCTCTTCCTTCGTGTATTTTTTCAGGCTCAGAACAATGGGAAACACTACGTCAGAGCGCGCTCTAAGCCACAGATAATACGCCCCGGCTATGTAGTAGAGAGGGAATCGTGGGTTAACCAACCCACTGGTTAATTTCGTTTTGCAGCCCTTTAATAACTCCGCCACCACCGGGCAGAGTACCGGGTTTAAGACCGTATTTCTTTGCCGAAACCTCAGTGACGCTGGTGTAACCGTAGTGCCTATGCAGAGCAGTAATAAGCGAATCACCGATCCAATGCGTATTTGCCCAGGTCAACCCTTCATGATACTTATGTAGCCACTCATGCATACGAGTAATAGTTGTTGATCCCTCTGCATGGCCTCGATCTACCCACTCCCAGCCACCGACAATACCTGGACAGTACGGTGCCATAAAAGAAGGTTGAGAGCTTATTACCCCATCAACAGCTACGGGAAAAACCTCCTGATCTTTGGGAAACATAGCGATCATCAGGCGCTGGACACCAGCCGAGGTTTCAGGACCCCACCAGCCGTCGACTTCAACGGCATTCGCGCTTGTTGCGGTCACAAGGGTCGAGCCGAAAGCGAGCAGACCAGCGGCAGGTACACCAATGGCGGTAGTACGCAGCAGTTTACGGCGGGAAAGACCAGTGTTGTCGGTTGGCATGGTCTTTAGTCCTTTCATGCGATTGCGGATGCATGTCTGAGGAATAAACAGTCAAACCTCCGCACTCTTGAGCGAGTTCAGAATGTTTCCTGTCAAAACCCCTCCATCACCTACCCTAGAGACACTACCCAGAACTTTCAACCCTTAGTAAAGATTTTTCTATTTCTCACTCAAAGGTTTACAGATTAACTAGGCGCGCCCCCCGAACCTGCCATAAATATGCTTCCCACCCCAAATATATTGGCGTGCAACCACGCAAATGAGGGGGCATAGCGCCCCCTCTTATCACAACTATTCCACCAAGATTCCGCTGCCAGTTACCCCTCCTGGCGGGGTTTTATCCCCATACCCCGAAGCCTTGCTGCATTATGACGAGCTGCTGCTCTCTCCTGAACCTTTCCTGCGGTCCAAGATATAGTCGATTGCCAGGAAAATTGCTACAACAATATCCTGACACCTATCGTCATACACCATCACCACATACTGGTCGCCGATTGTGAAGTACTTTTATTGATAGTTGCAACAATGGCCTCTTCGGTACGTACATTAAACTCACGCCCCAGGTACCTGTCCCTCACCTGCATTGGCGGGGCACAGTTGGATTCCACATCAAGCTTTAGCTGGAAGAACGCAAAGTGTTTTTTAATATTCACTAGGGCACCGGTGGAGAAAGCCACATAGAACTCGTTCGTGAAACCTCCCTGGCGGGTAAACATAAAGCTCACCCCAGTTTCTAGGTTGAGTACGGTGATCTTCTTCCCCATCATCCGGAACTCTTCATCAACCTGGTACACCCCACGGCCTAAATCATCATAAATAATATAGTGGTCGGTGATTTTAAGAGCCTGCTGTTGTATGTGAAGGGTGCGCATGCGGTCTCTCCTAGCTCATATCGGCGTCCTTCCAACAGTAGCACCACCGCGTGCGACCAATGAGGATTAACCACATATGTTTTGCTAAGACCGGTGTTTGAGTGCTTTACTTACTGCGATAATCATGATCGCACTGAATACTATTTCCCCCAAAAATATGAGGGACATTAATGTGTCGTATAAAACAGGAGACGGTTCACGGTTTATCGGAAGTACTACAGCAAAAAGCATAACTGACATGAGGGGAGCCCCAGAGGATCCTTAGCAGGTGTGCCCTGAGGAGAAACGTACGGAACGGGATTTTAGGTACGGAATCACCAGGTGCAGCCATTTGTAAAGGGGCTCTACGGTCATTCATGAGAGTTTCCTTCAGGTGTTTCATATTGTTCTTTGTTTTAAAGGCTGCGCGGTCTTCTTAATACTATTTGACGTGACAACAATCATCGCAATACACATAATAAGCTCATAGGCAGCAATAATAGTTCTTATTGCTGTGAAAAGTGCCCCTATATAATAATATGAACTTTCATAAATCACAAATGACCCGAAAAGACCCCCTATAAGAGCTGGCACATAAAAAGCCGCAGCAATAGGGCCAATAATGAGACTGTAAATATTGACGCCCCGTATCCACCGGAACATGACTGATTTCCTAAACCGCTTCAATGCGATAATCTGCAAGACAACGTAGATGCAATAGGGTAATGCAATAATAGTAAAAACAAGCACAAATCCCCATGCGAGAGACCCGTATTCACCGTTTGTAGAGGCGATAGCCACAACTACTGAATAAACATATGCGATGAGGGTAATGACCGCGGGAATAGTAATCAGAATATTCCTCACAATCTGCGCCACAAGAAGACCCCGGTGGGTCTTGGGGTCTATATAGAACTGCGGGGGCGGTACGTCAGTGTCAGGCTGTTCCTTTGTTGGCTCGGACAGCTGAAAATCCAGGGCAGCCTGAGGCTCTGAGGGAGTCTTACCGCTAGTCCCTTCATAGTCATACAGCTGTGTATACTCAGGCTCTTGGCTTGAGCTTTTCGGGTTATTACTTGACGCGCTCTGTTCCCCTGGGAAGGCTGAGGGCCGCCGTGGTCGGGTACCGAAGGGTTCCTATTAATACTCATATTTTTATTCTAGGTTTCTGCCCTGAGCATCCTATGAAAAGCCTCTGAGTGTTCTCAATAAATAATATTTAGCTATTTTATATATCTGCCCAGATGATTCTTCTGGAACCGCTCTACATAAACTCCTATATATTATTGTAGTAAATTGCTGCTTTAGCTACAGCACGATTATTCAAAGTTTTCTGCGCCGCCACAATCATAATGACGCACAGGGCAACTTCAACGGCTAAAACAGCAACAGCAGGCAGTACTGCGATTTCTTCCCCATATCGCCGAGATGGCCCCAGAAGGAACATAAACCCCATAAACATATATACATAAAAAGCCATAATAGGCGCTAATACCAGACTACAGATATTAATATTCCGCACCCACGACAACCGTACTCCACGGATAAGCTGCGGGACTGCTATAAATTGCAGAGCAAGATGAGCTTCATAAGGGATTAAGATTATAAATATTAGTAAGATGATACTCGCCTGAGGAGGACCGTACGTTTTGAAAAATGATGAAACTATCACCACCACCAAAAGTGCAAGCGGGAGCGACTCCAGAATAACCCTGATCAGCTGAATAGCCACTAGAGTACCCTGATATGACATTAGTTTGTTTGAAGCAGTTTCCGGCGCTCCAGGAAGTCCCGGATACTGTTGCGCCTGTGCCTGTGTTTGAGCCTGCTGCACTGATTCTACCTGCGGCGGCGGTTGGGTATCCTGCCGGGCCAGCTGCATATACTCCGGCTCTTCCTGCCCGGGCTCCTGAGCATGATCATTCGTCGCTGAATAGTTCTTATCGGTGCTCATAATGCTCTCCTTATTCTTCCTGCTGCCTGAGAATAATCCGCTGGCCCTGGATGCCTACGATCAGCTCTTCATGATGCTTCTTTAAGGGTTTGAACTATCACCCGTCTCGTATTAACAACATACGCAGGAGCTGAGGGCTGAGCCTGGGCCGTTCCATGCTGAGATTTCGTAAAATCCTGATTAGTAGTACTCATAGTTTCACTCTAGGCTTCTGCCCTGAACATCCCATGAACAGCCCCTGAACGTTCACGATAAATAATGCTTTGCGGCGTGACACAAAAAGTCTCTTCAGATAAAACGCTGCATACACGCTCTATCTGAAGAGACTTTTAGTATTTGGGGTACTGGTTTTTACTCCGCAGTGTTTTTCGACTGAGGATTTGAGGGGCTGCGTTTTGTCTCTGCGGGGGCCTCCTTGGCAGTGTCCACCGCCTTATCGGGCGATGCCGCCGAACCGTCCGTGGGTGGGGTGGCTTTCGGCTGGGGTTCTGCAGCTGCAGCAGAGCCCTGCCCCGCCGCATCATGCGGCTGTTCGGAGGGTACGGGTATCGTCTCCGTCGCCGGTTCAGCCTGCATGAGCACCCGGCCTTTCTTCCGCTTCCGTTTGCGGCCGAATCGTTTCTTCTTCACCGGCTGCTCCTGAGGCTGGGGGTCTTCGTTGAACCCCGGCTGCCCCTTATCTTTCGGGGGCTTACGTTCCAGGGAGTAGATAATGCGCGCTGGCCTTGGCTCCATACCAATCTTGGCGCGCCCCCAGTTAATGATGCGGTCCAGCCAGTTATAGTCGGCGGTCGTCTCAACCACCTGGTGGTTGCGCGGAATCATGCCCGCATCGCTGAGCACACGCGGGTACTCGTCAATCTCCTGAATGCCCGCCATGTACATGTTCTCACGGAACTGCTGGGCGAACTCGTACTGCCCAATAAAGAGCAGGTCGGAGTAGGTTTTCGCGGTCAGCCTCTCAGCGTACGCCTGCGCCGAGTCGCGGCTTCCCTTACGCGCGCCGTACGTATCCCAGAAATAGAAGTACACGTTACTGGCGATAATCGCCGAACGAATCTTGTTCTGCAAATACCAGAGCCCACCAATAGCGAGAAGCCCAATAATGATAATGACGAGCGACCCAACAGGCATTGAGTAGTCCACATAATTATCGGCGCTGCGCGTTACAAACATGCGGTACAGATACGCCCCGAACGAATACAGCACCGGAATACCCAGGAAAATAGTGGCTATGGGAATCCAAATAAATGCAAAAAGCCACAGAATAAGACGATAGTAAATAATGGAGTCGCCAAACCCGATGGGGGTAGGTTTTACGGGAGAATGGGCGCGTTTCATCAGAAGGTTGAACAGGCGGTTATTCTCAATACCCACCTTTCGCAGCTTCGACTCCAGGGATGCGCGTTTGAGGAACACCCGGTAGTTCTCCAGAATCTCGCGCTGTTCAGCGGTAATCTCATCTTCAGGCGGCAGATTACCAACATCGATTCCCGACTCTGAAAGCAGCTTGCTCCACAGCTCCAGACGGGCCAGCTCGGAGGGCTTCGCCTGGGTTTGCGACTGGTAGTTCTTATAGGAGATAAAAATGGTGCTGGCACCAATTGCCAGCGTAACTATAGGCGCAATCCAGTCTTTGGTGTCCACAGTGTCCCTCCCGTCCCCTCACGCCCCACCTGCTCTCCCTGCCCGCCCCTCGCCAGCATGAGGAGCGGTGCACATTCAGGTGCCCGGTGGTGCCCGTGGGGCGCGTGCTTGCTGAAGCTGATGCTTCTACCGTAGCACCCGCGGGTGTGAGGGGCCGGGACGGTTCTCAACCTGCGAAAGGTGTTTTCCTGGTGCTTTGTTTCCCCTTCGGTGTGTTTCCGGCACCTGCCTCCACGATAAAAAGAGCCTTTATGTGAATAAAGAGTATTTTTTACCGCTTTATTCGCATAAAGGCTCTTTTTAGCACCAGAATTTTTGGTCTAGTGTTCTGCTTTCTCCAGTTCGGCGGGTGCCGAGCGGAGCATCCGGTAAGTGAAGACCGACAGCACCGCCAGAAGCACGGCGCTAAAGGTTGCGGTCACCAGCACGCCCGAATCGAATGCGGCATGCGCCGAATGCAGCAGCTCAGCACTTAGATCCGAGGGAAGCTGCCCGGCAACTGCGGTCGCGCCGCCGAGGGTTTCGCCCGCCGCATGGGCCGCATCCGCGTTAAGACCGGCGGGAACCGTGACCTGTGCACGGTAAATTGCGGTCAGCATGCCGCCGATCACCACGGTACCCAGCACGGTGCCGAACTCGTAGGCGGTCTCAGAAATTGCCGACGCAGCACCGGCCTTATTCGCCGGAACGCTGGAAAGAATCAGGTCATTCGAGATGGTCTGCGCCGCACCCACGCTCAACCCTAGGAACATGAAGGAAGTCATGAGCAGAAGGTCGTTGCGCGAACCAAAGAACACCACAAACAGGTACCCAAGCGCACCCAAGGCAAGCCCCGAAGACACAATCACCGCCGGGTGGAACCGCGAAACGAGCTTAGCGGCGTACAGGCCCGCAATAATGGTGCACGCCAGCCCGGGAATCAGGAACAGGCCCGCCTGCATGGGAGAGTACCCCGAAACCAGCTGCAAATGCTGCGAGACGAAGAAAAGGAACCCAACATCTACGAACATGGCGAACAGGTTCGCCAGAATCCCCCGGTAAACACGGTGTTTTTGAAGAGGCGAACATCGAGCATGGGGTGGTTCCCGCACGCCCGCGGCGCAGCTGACGACGCACGAAGAAGAAACCGAACACGGCGCCAATAAACGCGGTGCTGAGTGCGAGCGCATCCACGCCCGCCTCAGAAATATGGGTGAGGCCGAAGGTTACACCGATCATGGCGATCATAATGAGCAGGATGCTCATCATATCGAGCGGGCCGGGGTTTGGGTCTTTCGATTCGGGCACGGTCATAGGTGCGAGGGCGAGGAACGGTACGAGTACGGGTACCGCCATGAGGAACACCGACCCCCACCAGAAATGGCTCAGCAGGAGTCCGCCCACGATGGGGCCGAGCGCTGCACCGGCGGAGAAGCCAGCCGCCCACACGGCGATTGCGGTGCGGCGTTCTTTCGGGTCACGGAAGATGTTGCGAATGAGTGAGAGCGTGGCGGGCATGAGCATGGCGCCGAAGAACCCGAGTACGGCGCGGGCGATGACAAGCAGCAAGGCGGTGGGCGCGAAAGCGGCGAGCGCTGAGATAACTGCAAACCCGACGGATCCGATCAGCAGGATTTTACGCCGCCCGATGCGGTCCCCCAGGCTTCCCATAGGCACGAGCAGCCCGGCGAGCACGAGCGAGTATGCGTCTACGATCCAGAGCTGTTCGCTGGAGGATGGTTCGAGCGCCTGCGCGATTGAGGGCACGGCGAATGCGAGCACGGTGTTATCGACCGAGACAAGCAGCACCGGCAGCATGAGCACGGTCAGGGCAATCCACCGTTTGATTTTCTGATCGGGCGCGTGAATAGGCAGCGCCTCGGTGACGGGGTATGAGTTGTTCATCGTTGTGTTTACACGCATCTGGGAGTTTTCGGCACTTGCGGCAGATGCGCCGGGCGGCAAGTGCTCATAGCCCGCAGACGGGTTGCTGCCAGAGGCTTGCTTCGGGTAGTGAGGATGCGCCATACAGGCAACCACGGACACACTAACTATACCAACTAGACGGTAAAGTTTCTAATCCGTAGAATGGTGATTATGACTACCCCAGCCAGCGCATCCGAACCCCGCACAACCCGCGCCAACAACTCGCGCGAACAGATCCTAGACGCCTATGAACATCTGCTGGTACAGGCCGGTGAACGTGCCACCACCCTTGATGCGGTCGCCACCCAAGCGAAAGTTTCTAAAGGCGGGCTACTCTATCATTTCGGCTCGAAAAAGGCACTCTTCCAAGCGCTTTTAGACCGCACCCGCACCTACGCAGACGAAGACCTTGAGAAGATGCGCGCCGCACCCGAGGGGGCCAGCGCCTATTACATCAACACCTCAACCTTTCAGGGCACCCCATTCGATATATGCCTGGTTGCCCTCTCGCGGTTGGCGCAGGATAAGAACCCGGCCGCACGCGAACTCATGGACGAGATTCAGGGGCAGTGGTATGAGCTGATTCGCGCGGAGATTGGGGACGATAAGATGGCGCGCACCGTGCTTCTGCTGGGAGACGGCATGTATTACAGTGCGGCGTTTGCGGGAGGCATGGCGAACCCGGCGGCGCGCAAACGCATCAAGGCCGATCGGGATATTCTGCTGGATGTGCTCGACATTCTCAGGCGTGCGGCGCGGTAGTGTTCGTGTCGGCACCTGTGCAGGACGTACTTAGATATTTATCGCGAATCAATTAGGAGCGCGATAACCAGAGGAACATACGAAAAGCGGCCTGTTACACCCTACCCCTCGAAGGTGCGATGCAGTTTCGCCAGCGACAGCGCGATGTTGCGGCGGTTACGCGCGAACGCACCAACCGTACGGAATACGGGCGCAGCGGGGATAAACCCGAAGATTTTCGCTTCGGAAGCGTCCCAGGTTTCACGTACGGTCACGGTGCCGTCGTGGTTATCTGCGATTTCCCAGGTCCAGTAGTGGTCGGCGGGCATGCGCCAGGAGAGGGCCTGGTTTTTCTCGGCGCGCACGACTGTGGGAGACATGCGGTATGGGATGCCCAGGAACATTTTTTCGGTGAAGGTATCGCCCTCGCGCAGTTCGGGGGTGTCGCCGGATACCAGCCCACGTACTGATCCGCCTCCGTCAAGCTCGGCGTGGCGGGCGGGGTCGGCAATTAGGGCGTACACATCACTCGCCGCCGCCCGCAGAGTAGTTTCGGCGGAGATCATGGAGGGGTCTGTCTCAAGGAACTTTATCTGTGCAGTAGTCATACCTTTAACCCTACGCCGAACCCACCCCACGGTTAACCGCGAGCAGCGGGGTTTCGCCTGAAAAACGGGAAAATACCCTCTACCCACGCTTTCTAGATCATATTTCGCATCCAATATGTTTCCGGAATAAAAAATAAGAGGCACCTTAAAAGTGCCTCTTGATGCGAGATCCGTGGGTTTGGCCGGACAACCCGGCATACCCCCATGGCCGCACCTCCGGTACCCCTTCATCTCAAAGGATGAAGATCCTAACAAAAATAATTGTTAGGCAGAGTTGCTCACGGGGAGCGGAGGACATTATTGTTTTATCTCGCCCATCCAGCATATCATGCACTACTTCACATGAAACATGCCACAAACTCTACAACAAAAGGCACCCCTTACAGGGTGCCTTCTGGGCAAGATCCATGGGTTCTGCCCGCCAAACCGGACATACCCCCATGGCCGCACCTCCAGAAGCTTCATACAGAAGGCCAGAGGACAATATTGTTTTATCTCACATGCCTAGAATAACACGCGACGCATACACAAAATATATCTGCGTCCATCACTTCCTTATAGGAAGAGGCACCCTTGATAGGATGCCTCTTGACGTGAGATCCATGGGTTCTGCCCGCCAAACCGGACATACCCCCCATGGCCGCACCTCCGGTACCCCCTCACCTCAAAGGATGAAGATCCTAACAAAAATAACTGTTAGGCAGAGTTGCTCACGGGAGCGGAGGACAATATTGTTTTATCTCACATACCTAGAATAACACGCGGTGTATACACAAATTTTGAGCTTAAAAACATGCCTATAACGCTCTTTATTTTTGAAATATAAATTAGCCACCCAAATCGCCACCTCAAAATATGTGGGCCATAAATAATGGAGGACTTCCCTAATTGAAAACTCATGAACGCAGTATGGAGGTACACCAATCACACAAGATACTAGTCATACCTGCACTATATACACGGCTGGGATAAAGTTGTCATATCCTCTGTCTTTGCTTCCCGTAGCAAAAGGCACCCATATTAGGGTGCCTCTTGATGCGAGATCCATGGGTTTGGCCGGACAACCCGGCATACCCCCCATGGCCGCACCTCCGCTACCCCCTCACCTCAAAGGATGAAGATCCTAACAAGAAAATACTTGCTAGGCAGAGTTGCTCACGAGTGCGGAGGACATTATTGTTTTATCTCGCCCACCCAGAATACCACGAGGGTTATTTATTTGGGGCTGTCCCGCCCTGCACTACCAAGGACACCCTGAAGTAGAAAATGAGAGGTCTGCGGGATATTGTGGGCAGTATCTACCAGCACTTGAGGGACACGATAACTCGCTCTGCCACCGTCCGATAGTGGTTAATCTGCCGGCCAGACTCGTTGCCCTCAGTGGTGAGGTTTTTACGGTGCGGTTTTTGGCCGGGCTAACAACGTGTAATCCTTAGGAGCCTTGGTCCTTGCGCGTATCCTTCGGATCTAAGAATCTATCCAGGTCGTGTACTGTCACGTAATATCTGTCGTGACGTGCACTCACAACAGGACCATTGAACGCCAACGGTATCCCGCCCCAAGGAGCAGATTCATGTGGTGGTTGCTTAGAAGATCTACGATGAGAAGACAATATCTTCCATCATCATACGCTTTGCGGGTGAGGGACCGTTGTTCGTTGTTTGTGTATGTCAAGCGCGGAGAGCTATCCCTAATGAATAACACTTCATACAAAAATATACTGACGGCTTCCCCAAAAAACAGAAGGCGCCCCATATTAGGGCGCCCCTTGATACGAGATCCGTGGGTTTGGCCGGACAACCCGGCATACCTCCCACAGCCGCACCTCCAGAAGCTTCATACAGAAGGCCAGAGGACATTATTGTTTTATCTCGCCTACCCAGCATACCATGCACTATTTCACACAAAACATGCCAACAACTCCCCTACAACAAGAGACATCCCATATTAGGATGCCTCTTGATGTGAGATCCATGGGTTCTGCCCGCCAAACCGGACATACCCCCACAGCCGCACCTCCGCTACCCCCTCACCTCAAAGGATGAAGATCCTAACAACAAAAAGCTGCTAGGCAGAGTTGCTCACGAGCGCAGAGGACAATATTGTTTTATCTCGCCTACCCAGCATACCATGCACTACTTCATACAAAACATGCCACAAGCTCTACAACAGAAGGCACCCCTTACAGGGTGCCTTCTGGGCAAGATCCATGGGTTTGGCCGGACAACCCGGCATACCCCCCATGGCCGCACCTCCGCTACCCCCTCACCTCAAAGGATGAAGATCCTAACAAGAAAATACTTACCAGGCAGAGTTGCTCACGAGCGCAGAGGATATTATTGTTTTATCTGCTCTACAACAGTACCACGCAGAAAACCAATACAACTTCCCGAAAGAGCACAGCGGTGGTACATAACCTCGCCACCGAAGAAGATGCTTTCCACAATATATCTATGCTTGGCGCAATCAGTCGTTACACCAACACAGATACCAATATTATTGCTGTCCAGACCTCTACACCCTACGGCGCCAGCGAAGAAGAAACCCAGCGCATTATGCGCAATGCTCGTAATGAATCCTTACCACACTCCTAAAACTCGCAACAGATCGTGAGGATCCGGTTAAAGCCTTTGTTATTGAACGTACTCCGGCAATCAGAAGAAAATCAGAAAGATCGACAAACCATACAACACTTAACCCGCAATAACATCATCCCACCCATTAACTACGTCCAAGTATCCTCCACCACAGAACGCAACCTATGGGCCGCAGACGCCGTCGCCTATTCTATGGCCCAAGCCCTTCTACGCAGCGACCTCACCCTACAAGAAAAATCCGGCATCCAACTCAGCATATACGACACACAAACCCTCGGACTCATAGACCTCAAAGCCCCAACAAGACAACCAAAACACCCACCAGCACAGGCACCACAACACCCAAAATCAGCGGAAAAACCGTGGCGGGCCAAGTCTCTAATCACACATAAATAAGAAGGCTGCACCAAACCCACCCCACGGTTAACCGCGAGCAACGGGTTTTCGCCCGAGAAGAGGTATTTTCTCCGCTTTTCAGGCAAAATACCCGCTGCTCGCGCATCCTCAGTACAAGGTGATGCTTTAGGCGCTGCCCGCGCAGGCTCATCTTGTGAAAAATAGAAGTGTCCTTTGAATATTCTAATTAAGGAGTCCGCCGTGATTTTTATTGTTGTGAAATTCCCCGTCAAGCCCGAATACGCCGAAAAGTGGCTGGATTTAACCCGCGACTTCACCGAGGCCACCCGCGCCGAGGCAGGCAATAAGTGGTTTGAGTGGTCGCGCAGCGTTGAGGACCCGAACGAGTTCGTGCTGGTGGAGGCTTTCGAGGACGACGGCGCGGCGGCTCATGTGAACTCTGCGCATTTCGCCCAAGCCATAACCGATATGCGCCCGGCTCTGCGTGCAACCCCGAAGATTGTTTCCCGCCAAATTGACGGCGATGGCTGGGACGCCATGGGTGAGCTGACCATCGACTAGCCCACCGGGGCCGCCCCTGGTTCATGTAAGTATCGATGTGCCGGGCGCGCCATTGCGGCAACACCGGCGCTCTCACACCGTAAAATAGAAAAGTATGTGCATACCAGATCAGGAGGCAAGGATGAGCATCTCACCCGACAGCACCCCCGCCGTCGAACTGTACGACGACCACACTGAGGGTGATCACAGTTCGGTTTCGTTGGCGGTTTCAACTGTCATCCTTGCCTTGCGCCCTAAGGAGGGGCAGCAGCACCCGAGCCTGTGGCTGCCGCTGGTGCGCCGTTTGCGCGAGCCCTATAAGGGCCAGTGGGCGCTTCCCGGCGGCCCCTTGCAGTCCCAGCAGTCCCTGGAGCAGGCGGCGGGGTACACGCTCAAGCGCGCGACCGGCCTTGAGCCCGGGTACCTTGAGCAGCTGTATGCGTTCGGTGATGTTTTGCGTGCCCCGGAGGCGCGGGCGGCGCGCATTAACGGCGCGCCGGTTCCGGTGCCTGGGGCGGATCATGAGCGCGTGGTTTCGGTGGTGTATTGGGCTTCGATCCCGGCGACTGAGGTTTCGCAGACTCGCGTGCACGAAAATATTCGCTGGTTCCCGGTAGATGAGCTTCCCGAGCTGGCTTTCGACCACAACGAGATTGTGGAGTACGCCCTGTACCGCCTGCAGAATAAGGTCGAATATTCGCGTATTGCGCACTCGTTCCTGGGGAAGAGTTCACTCTGGCGCAGCTGCGTGAGGTGTACGAGGCGATTCTTGGCCGTCCGTTGGATCCCGCGAATTTCCGCCGCCAGATTGCAGCCTCAAAATCGATTATTGATACCGGCCGGCGCATTGAAGGTACCCGCCACCGCCCGCCGCGCCTGTACCGTTACAACACGGCTCAGGCTTATGCGGATGCGGGCCCACTGGGCATGTACCGCGAGCGCCACGAATCTTAGGTAAACTCCGGAAGCGGCAACTTTGTGCCGCTCAGGGGTCGTTATTTCGATCGCGTGGGGTACTTGTACCAGGTTTAAAACTGGTGGATTATCAGACACTCTAAATCCGGGGGTGTTTTCTTCATGTGGGAGCACTATACTGCTCCTGCATGAAGAAAACGCCCCCGTTTTTGTACCCTCCTTGTTGCGCGTGAAGGCGGCCAAGGAAACCGGAACACGACCTATCGCGTTGCGCAGTAAACACCACGTGAGGAAACAATGACAGTCAGCAGCAGGTATGGGGCGCGGGCGGCGGAATATTGTGAGGCGCTGGGGTCGCTCGATCAGATGGAACCAACTGATACTGCCCTAATCACGTCGTGGAGTGCTTCCGTGCCAGGCAGTATTCTTGATGCCGGATGCGTTCCCGGGCATTGGGCACGCTTGCTCGCCTCCGCAGACCGGCCCGTCACCGGTATAGATGTGACCCCCGAATTTATTGCCCATGCCCGCGCCGCCTCTAGCGCCCCAAATCTTAGCTTCGAGGTCATGGATATGGCACACACGCCCTATGCTGACGGGTCTTTCGCAGGAATTCTCGCCTGGTATTCGCTCATTCACACGCCGCCAGCTCACCTTACCGGCGCACTCACCGAGTTCTATCGGCTGTTGATTCCGGGAGGAGGCCTTCTTCTGGGGATGTTTCTGGGCGAGCACGGATTGCCCTTCGCACACGCCGTGACAACCGCCTATTATGTGAGCGTTCCAGAGTTTTCCACACTGTGCGAGAAGGCCGGGTTTACGGTGGAAGAAGTTCACACCCGCCGCGCTGGGAGGCACCGCGACCACCTGGCGATAGTGGCACGCAAGCCAAAAGATTAATGCGCCCCATGATTGACAGGCGCTATCGCCACTCCCTACACTAGAGGTTATCCGGGTCACATTCCGGATTGTTCCTGTCTATATCCATCGAGGCGCACGGAAGCGCATCGGCACACGAGGAGGCACCAGCACATGAACGGCTCCCGAGCATAGCCCGGATCAAAACACCAGGTCAGAGCGCTTTTATGCGCCCACCCCACTACCCGGGCTTACGTGTATCTACACACCATGCTCGGGTTTTTTCATGCCCTCACACCTAACGCGCGCTGCGCTGGCGGGGACCCGAGCACCGACTCGAAGGAACTCGGCCCATGCCACACCACATTACACTCGACCATATTTCGTATGCGCATCCGGGTGAACCCCCGCTTTTCACCGACCTCTCCACCGTATTTTCCGCCCCGCTCACCGGACTCATCGGCGATAATGGTACCGGAAAAACTACCCTCTTCAGGCTCATTCTTGGCGAGATAAAGCCTAGTCACGGCACAATCAGCGCCCCGCCGCGCATAGCGTACCTGCCGCAAGATTTAGGGTTGAGCGAGCATCAGCATCTTGCCGATATTTTGGAATTACAAAAATTCTGCGAGCGCTCGATGCACTGGAATCGGGCAACTACTCCCCCAGCCTTTATGACACCATCGGCGACGCCTGGGATATTGAAGAGCGCACTCTCGCGATCCTTGCCGAGTACGGTTTTAGTCCTGCGCTCACCACGGATGCCGCCGACCCGCACGCCATTCGCGACCTTCTGATGCGCTCCCTTAGCACCTTTTCGGGCGGTCAGACGGTCACTGCCGCGCTCACCGCGCTTCTGCTCTCGAATCCCGAGTTTATTCTGCTGGATGAGCCCACAAATAACCTGGATTCTGCCGCGAAGAATCGGCTTTTCGCGGCTCTTGAAACCCTCGCCTGCCCGGCGCTCATCATCAGCCACGACCGCGATCTGCTCGCGCACATGAAAGCGATTGCCGAGCTGCACGCCGACCGTGAGGGGCGGGCGCATCTGCGCATATATGAGGGCAACTACGACACCTACCGGGCGGCGCGAAAGGCCGAGGAGAGCGCCGTGCATCGCCGCGTGAGTGAGGCGAAACATGAGGCGCGTAAGGCTGAGCGCGAGCGCATTGAGAACCAGATTAAGCTCGATCGTAACGCCCGCCGAGGCCGCGATTTTGAGCGGTCGAAGCGGAAACCTGGCCTGGCGATGGGCCTGGATAAGAACAGTTCAGAGCGTTCCGCAGGGAAACTTCGCGCGGCACACGAAAGCATGGTGGCGGATGCGCGTGCGGCAGTTAGTGAAGCCCAAGAGAACCTGCGCGTGCAGGAGCGTATCTATCTGGAACTCGCTCAGGATGCGCTCCCGGCAGGGCGGAAGGTGCTGGAATTACAGCGGGTGAGGAAAGACTCTTGCGCATCTACACAACAGAGTGCCGAACTTAAGAATGCAAACACCCAAAATACCGTTTCACATGAAACACAACCTTATGAAGTTGATTATCCGTCCCGCGACCAAGACTTTCCCGAGGCTCTTATCCTGACCGGGCCCGAGCATTTGCGCATCACGGGAGCAAACGGCAGCGGCAAGACCGTGCTTCTCAACGCGATAGCGCATGCGAATGACCCCGGCTACCGCTCCCCCGTACCGCCCGTTTACCGGGTGCTTTACCGCCTGGGCAACGCCGCGTATCTGCCGCAGCGCATCACGCTTGACCCTGAACGCACTCTCCTTGAAACCGTGCAACGGGCGAACCCGGGGGCGAGTGAACAGCATTTGCGCGATCAGCTCGCACGACTGCTATTCAAGCGCGAGAGGGTGCATCAGCATATTGGGGAGCTTTCCGGGGGTGAGCGTTTTCGTGCCGCGCTGGCGACGGTTCTGCTCACCGACCCGGTGCCGCAGCTTCTTCTGTTGGATGAGCCCACGAATAACCTAGATATTTCGTCGGTGGATTGGCTAGTGCAGGCGCTCGACGCTTATACCGGCGCGCTCATCGTCGTTAGCCACGATGAGGACTTTTGCGAGCGCATCCGTATCGACCGCACACTCAGCCTTTCGGCAAAGACCCTCAGGGAGGGGTCGTGCTAAACATTCTTCGTTCTATTCCGTGGGCATTCCGTATAACCCTTCACACGGCGCCCGTTCCCTTCATTGCCGCGGTTTGTACGACCCTGCTTCTCACGTTCATGCCGAGCGCGCAGGTGGTGCTGGTGAATGCTGCGGTGGGTTCGGTGGCTTCTGGCGATACTGCAGCATCACTCACGTGGGCCGCGGTAATCGGTGTCCTCGTGGCGGCGTACCTTCTGGTGCAGCGGGCGAGCATGTCGCTCTTCACCATGACGAAGGCGCGCGTGAATGCCGCCGCGCATCAGAAACTCAATACTACCCTGGCGCGGGTGAATCCTGAGGTGATGAGTGAACCCGAGATGCAGAAGCATCTTCGTGCGGCCCGTGAATCTCTTACGAAGCAGGAGATTCCCACACAGGCAAATTCCGTGGTGACTCTCTGTGCTGCCGTGGCGATGGTGCTGCTGCTGTGCGCAACAATTGCAGGTACGAGCCTTCCGGCTGCGTTCTTTGTGGCGGGGTGCATGGTTCCGCTGTCCGCCGCGATGGTGCTGCTGGCGAAACGTGACTACCGTATCTACGGGCAGGTTTATGAGGACCGCCGTGAAGAGGCATATTTTCTGGATGCGCTCACCCACCCCAGCACAGCCCGGGAGATCGCGACCTTAGGAGCCGGTGGTTTCTTCGCAGACAGTGTGGCGCGGGCACGAGCTCGTGCCACCGGGCGGGAATACAATCTGGAGGCGATGCGCGGCATCGTGGTGGGGTTCGCCGGGCTCATCTGCTCGGTGTTGCTGATGGGTGCACTCTACTGCCTGATCGGTTCCGGGGCGAGCGCGGGCGAAATTGCCGGTGCGCTGGTAGGCACGCTCACCTGTATCGCGGCCACGCAGGATGTTGGCTACGCCTTCGGGCAGGTCTCAAACGGGGCGATGTCGATTGCCCCGTATCGCGCGTTTGTGGATAATCCACGCTACGTGCTTGCTTCAGAGACAACGCATCATAATCCGCCCGCAACCGGTGATTCTCCGCGCGAACTCACTGTACGCAATCTGACCGTCACCTATCCCGGGGCGGATGCACCAACGCTGCACCACGTGAACCTACACATACAACGCGGACAGATGGTGGCCTTGGTCGGTGCCAGCGGCGCGGGGAAAACTACGCTGGTGCGCGGACTTCTCGGGCTAACTCCCACCACCGCAGGCAGCGTGCTCTTCGGCGATGCTCCAACCGAGCCGCTAAGCATGCAACAAGTTTTTAAGCACACTACCCTGCTCAGCCAGGACTACGGGCGGTACGAGCTGACCGTGCGGGAAAACCTGCTGTTGGGTACTCACACGCAGGGCCAGGAACCGCCAAACGATCAGCGTCTCTGGGATGCGCTCGAAAAGGCCCACGCCGCCGAGTTCGTGCAGGCTCTACCCGCCGGTTTAGACACACAGCTGGGTGAACAGTGGGGTGGCGTTGGGCTATCGGGCGGGCAATGGCAGCGTTTAGCATTGGCGCGCCTGATCCTGCGTAACACTGCCCTGTGGATTCTGGACGAGCCGACCAGCGCTATTGATGCCCACGCCGAGGAGCAGATTTTCGCTACTCTACGCAAAGTTGCGGCAGATCATATGACGATTCTGGTCTCACATCGAGCCTGGACTCTCAAACACGCAGACGTCATTCATGTGGTGGATCACGGAACCATCGTCGAATCGGGAACCTACGCCGAACTATTAGGCGCCGGCGGGCGGTTCGCCGAAATTTTCGCCTCACAGATAGACGACACACCGGAACACACGCCGTCGGGCTTGTCAGTTGCTGACGGCACCGAATCCACAGACAACACCGGGTTCACGAAAGAAGGAACACCATCGTGTTAAAAACGATCAGACAAACTCTCTGGGCCCTGCGGTATGCGCTGCGGGCGCATCCTATTCTTGTACTCAGCTCGTTCACCCTTCTCACAGTGCTCTCGTTTCTGCCCAGCGTACAGATGTTCCTCATAGCCGCAATCACCGACTCGCTCAGCGCCGGGGATGCGCACACTGCACTCACGTGGGCGGGCGTAACCGGGGGCGTGCTGGCGGGTAACCTTGCCCTGCAGCAGGTGTCTAATTCGCTGGATATGTCGCTGCGGGCGGGTATGGCGCAAACAGGTATCCGGGCGATCGCCCGCAGGCTCGCCTCCCTCACCCCCGAACAGATTTCGCGCGGCTCATTTTCGCAGCGCTCGCGTGCCGCCCAGGATGCGGTCGCCAACGGCCACCTGCACACCCAAGTAACCAGCACCGGCGTACTTCTCTTCACGTTTCTTATGGTGGGTTCGCTCTGCGTCATGGTGGCTCGCGTCAGCTCTGCGGCGGCGGTATGCCTTCTGTTGTGCCTGATTCCGGTGGCGTTCGTAGCGGGGCTGTACACACGGCGCAACGAGCAGACCTGGGATAGCATTTATGCGCATAACCACCGGGCCTGGTACGCTACCAACCAGATAGCCTACCCGAATACCGCCGAAGAACTTTCGACCCTGAAAGCAGGCTGGTTCTTTGCGGCACGGGCTAACCGGCAGCGCGGGCTGGCCGCTGACGAAGAGGTGAAACTTACCGCATATGCCCTGCGTTTGCAGGTAATATCGGGGGTAATGTGCGCGGTATTCCTGGTGGGTGCGCTAGGTTTTCTGGTGTCCTCCGGGGCGAGCGCGGGTATCATCTCTGGTGCGATAGTGGGCGCACTTTCCGCCATGATGTCGCTGACCGCAGCGAGTCACGATATGAGCTCGCTCGGCGCCGGGGCTAACGGAATTACACGGTATCGAGAGTTTCTGGAGGGCTCCGAAAACCCGTCTCGCAAGGTGGCCGCCACTCTTGATGCACCACTTAGTCGTGTGCGCATCGAGAACCTTTCCATCACCTACCCCAACGCTGAAAAACCCGTGGTGCGCGGGGTATCCTTCGAGATTGAGCGCGGTCAAACAATCGCGCTCGTGGGGGCAAACGGTGCGGGCAAGACCACGCTAGTACATGGGATTCTGGGTATGCTCGCCGCTCACGAGGGGCGTGTTCTTTTCGACAATACCCCGGTGGATGTTCTCGATTCCGCCGAACGGCACCGGCTGGCAACTATTCTCACCCAGGATTTTGGACGCTACGAGCTGACGGTTCGGCAGAATCTCCTCATGGGGATTTCCGGGCGCTCCGCAACTGATGAGCAGCTGTGGGACGCACTCAACAAAGCCCGTGCCGCCGAGTTCGTGCAGACTCTGCCTGCCGGTTTAGACACACAACTTGGTGAACAATGGGGCGGAGTTGGTCTATCGGGTGGGCAATGGCAGCGGCTCGCATTGGCTCGCCTAATTTTGCGCAATACCGACCTGTGGGTTCTGGACGAACCCACCAGCGCGATTGATGCCGAAACGGAGGAAGATATTTTCGCCTCTCTGCGCGAGATTGCGGCGGGACACATGACGATTCTGGTCTCGCACCGCGCCTGGACGCTGCGTCATGCCGACCGTATTTATGTGATGGATGCGGGCGCAATCGTCGAATCCGGCACTTACACCGAACTAATGGCGCGCAACTCACATTTCGCCCAGCTTTTCGCCTCACAGACGGGGTGATTACTCAGCCACTTCAGCCAACCCCACCAATCCGGGAGCAGTAATTTGTAGTGGGAGCGTGCTCCCCGCTCCCGCTGCAACTTACCGTTCCCGGAATTAGATAAGCTGACGCCTCGCCAGCTTCGGAACGTTATTTATTTCCTCGCACGCAAGGGACGACATCCCTCAACAGCTGCGAACCGTTACTCACCATGAGGGTCGCTGAATACGTTATTGATTTCAGTAAGAAAATCAAACATTGGTCTATAACCCTCTTCTTCGTCAGCCTCCGAAATAGATACTGCGCGTGTCCCATGAGTAAAGTTCTCGCCCTCAAATTTCAGGACAAGCTCCTTAGGGGCAGGAGCACTAACGCTCACCTGAATATTTTTAGCTTTGGTGGTATCTGCTAGTACAAACACTGTTTCAAATATGGTTACCGGGAATTTCCACTCTGCCTTCAATGCATCTTGGATAATGTGCGAATCAGCAGGAAGTGTCAGTCCTAGGGTATTTTCAAGAAAACTAAATACATCTTTCACCGTAAAATACACATCAAGAAAATGTACTACACCGTACTGTAGAGTACCTTCTTTATACGTTTTCGCCGGAGCATCTTGGGCGACAATACGCAGGTAGTCATCACCAGTAATGGTCCCCAGCGGTATCCACCGTGTTTCAGGAAAATACCACTCCGTACAGTCTTGCATGTCGTCTAGACCTCCAGCATGCCCCACAGACAGTGGTATACCGTTAATCTCTGGTCCGTAGCCATAGTCCTCCCAGGTGAAGGTGAACTGAGAACTGCTGCGCATCATATACGGCCCTAAATCCTCTGCAAAGTTCTCAGCCGGAACACACATGACAG
Organism: Rothia aeria; assembly: GCA_002355935.1. Taxonomy (GTDB): domain Bacteria; phylum Actinomycetota; class Actinomycetes; order Actinomycetales; family Micrococcaceae; genus Rothia; species Rothia aeria. The sequence continues at coordinate 370,583 of AP017895.1, forward strand.
CAAAATGCATAGCCTCAAAAGATACCTCGAAATTAACACGGGTATCTATATAGTCAGTATCCGTAAGATGCATCTCTACCTGCGAATCTGATATTCCCTGTAAAGTCATAGAAGCGTTAATGGAACCTCCATGTTCACGCCGTATCGCATCAAGAACGTCACGCATATCGCGTAGGGTCTGTCGGTCAAGAGTAAAAGAATTCTCCATTATGGCTCTCCTAAAATTCAGGGATTTATGGCGTTAACTGTCAGCCGCCCTTTGAGCGTATCCTAATATCCTCGCATTTGTCTCTCTAATTCATCACCTAAACTCTACAATCACTTCTACACCCAATGCGCACAAGGTCAAGAATCGGGTCGTTTTCCACCCGGAACACCCGTATTCTCTAGTGTTAAGACCTTGAACTAGGAGAATCTTTGAGCATCACAGACCGTTCCGCAGCGAGCACAGACCCGATCGAGCAGACCGTCCAGTTCGGGCGCATAGCCGCCGCTATCGAGTACCTGTATGACCACGCCGCAGATCATCCCACGCTCGCGCAGGTGTCCCAGGCGGTTCATGTGAACCCGAATATCTGCAGCGGCAGTTCCAGCAGTGGGCGGGGTGAGCCCCAAGAAAATGCTGCAGCATATCAGCCTTGAACGGGCGAAGGCGGCGCTCGCTGGGCAGCAGAGCACGCTCGATGCGGCCTGGTCGAGCGGGTTCAGCGGCACGGGACGCCTGCACGATGCGTTCGTCACCGTTGAGGGCATGACCCCCGGCGAGTACAAGAACGGCGGGGCGAACCTGCGCATCGTCTGGCGTTACGCCGCATCCCCTTTCGGCACGGTGCTGATCGCCGCAACGGATAAAGGCATATGTCATATGGCCTTCGCCGATAACCCGGATGCGGCTCTTACGAACCTGCGCGCCGAATACCCGAATGCGCAGCTGCATGAGGGCGAGCACCCTTTTCACGAGCAGGCGTTGAGTATTTTCGGGGCGGTGGGAAGCGCATCGCCCTGCATTTGAAGGGTACGCCGTTTCAGGTGCAGGTGTGGCGTGCACTTTTGAATATTCCGCAGGGTGCCGTGCAAAGTTATGGGTCTGTGGCTGAGAGTATTGGCCGCCCTCGTGCCGCGCGTGCCGTGGGGACTGCGGTGGGACACAACCCTGTGGCGCTGATTATTCCCTGCCACCGAGTGATTCGTGAGAGCGGCGTGATTGGTGATTACCGTTGGGGTCGCGGCCGCAAAATGGCGCTTCTCGCCCAAGAACTCGGCGCGGCCTAGCGAGCATTGGCCCGTCCCAGTTTTACCCGCTCCCGCTTTTACGCTTTCGAGAGCATGCCACGAGTATGTGTGCCCCTTCGGAAGTCCGCAAAATTCAAAGGGAACCTGTTTGACTCCTCGGTGAAAGTTACACAATTGCCATCGAGAGTTACATTTTTGTCACCTTCACTCGCGTTTTTCATGCCAAAGTGACAAAAACCCGTCTGAAAGTTACATTTTGTCACCCAAAATCATCAGATTTGTAACTTTCAGCCCGGTCAGACACTCATATTGTCACTCTCAGAGTTACAATATTTACATGTATACGCCTGAAGAAGTGACACAAACTCTGAATGAGCTACGCCTCCTCGGTCGGGATAGCCTGACCGTTGAGGTGAAGTCGGCGCATAACGGTTACCCATCGTCCATTGCTGAGACTATCTGTAGCTTTGCCAACCTTCCTGACGGCGGCACCATCATATGCGGCGTGGACGAAGCCCAGGATTTTGCTCCCGTGGGCGTTTACGATCTTGAAGATTTACGAGCAAAATTATTGACGCCGCGCAGAATCTCAAACCAAAAATCGCGGTAGAAACCACCGATATGGTTCTGGGCGATCATCAGGTGCTCATCGTATCTGTTCCAGGGTTACCGGTACAGGAACGCCCCTGCTTTAAAGGTAATGTGGCGTATCAACGCCTCGGAGACGGTGACTACCCGATGGATAGTTACGCGCTAAGCCTTATGTATGCCCAACGCCATAAACCACAGAATGACCTACGAAATATTCCTGGCACGTCCATCAAAGATTTAGATGAGCCATACACCGAGGACTTTCTGCGTCAGGTTCGCCTCTCCTCAGCACGTTTGCGGCATGACTCTGACCAGGAAATTCTGCACAAACGCAATGTTCTCACCGCCGCGCAGAACGATTTAACCTTGGCCGGATTATGCGCTCTGGGGATTATCCGCAGCAGTTTTATTCTGGGGCAAGTATTATCGGCGTAGTGTCTATGAGCGGTACAGCCCGTAATGATGACCGTTTTCGGGGCGAAGGCCCTATTCCTGCCATGCTTGAAGACGCACTTGCCTGGCTTGTGCGTAATCTCAAAAACCGCACCGTAACAACCCCTGATGGGGCGGGTCTGGTGGATGAACCCGAAATTCCTCTGGTGGCTCTGCGCGAATTCGTGGCGAATGCCCTTGTGCACCGCAGTTATGAGCGGGATGCTTCGGGCAAGTTCGTGCAGATTTTTATTAAGCGTGGCCGTGTTGAGATCATCAGCCCCGGTGGTTTTTGGGGTATTCTACCTAGTCAGGTTGGTCTTGTGCACCGCCCTTCGGCTGTGAATGAGGCGCTGTACGCTATCTGTCAGAATATTCGTCTCAGCGACGGTCGTCGGCTCATTGAGGGAGAAGGCGGCGGTATTTTGGCGGCGCAGCAGGCCTTACGCAATGCTGGTTTGCGCGAGGCTCGCGTCCTTGATGAAGGTATTCAGGTACGCGTTATCATTTACCGCTCCACGGACGATGCACAGTCCACACGGGATCGACGGGCGGCACAGTCTTCCCAGCATGTTGACGTACTGCAGGAACTATCCGCCACGGAATCACAGGTGTATTCTGCTTTAGCGCAGAAGCCCGCTACGGTCGCCGATCTCGTAGAAGATACCCAGTTAACCGCGCGGCAGGTTCGGTATGCACTGCCCAAATTGGTCAAACGAGGTATGGCAGAGCAGCGAGCGCACTCAGGGCGTCGCGGTTCTGTATACCGTCTCATCACCGTGTAGCCACTAACCCATGAGTTCTATAGCGCAAAGCGGGTGCCCGGCACCTTCGTTAGAAGAGGCACCAGGCACCCGCCCGTAAAAGATACGCCCTGAGTGCGAGCGCATCGTTAATCTTTGAGAACTACTCGGGAAGCACCAGACCCTTGGTCTGCGACACTGCGCGTGCGAAGCGCTCAGCGACATCTGCCCAGTTCACAATGTTCCAGAATGCCTTCACGTAGTCACCCTTCACGTTCTGGTAGTCCAGGTAGAAGGCGTGCTCCCACATATCGAGCTGCAGAACGGGAATCAGTGCAACCGAGATATTGCCCTGCTGGTCGTACAGCTGCTCAATGATGAGGCGCTTGCCCACGGTGTCCCAGGCGAGAATTGCCCAGCCGGAGCCCTGAATGGTGAGGGCAACGTTGGTGAAGTGCTCACGGAACTTATCGAAGGAACCGAAGAACTCGTCGATAGCCGCTGCGAGCTCGCCGGTGGGCTTGTCGCCACCCTCGGGGAAAGGTTCTTCCAGAAGATGGAGTGGTTGGTGTGACCACCCAGGTTGAAGGCAAGATCCTTGGACAGCTTGGAGACGTTGCCGAATGCACCGTTTTCGCGTGCCTCGGCAAGCTGCTCTAGGGCTGCGTTTGCGCCTGCAACATAGGCTGCATGGTGCTTATCGTGGTGCAGCTCCATGATCTTTGCGGAGATGTGGGGTTCGAGCGCCGCGTAGTCGTAGGGGAGCTCGGGAAGAGTGTACTTTTCAGCCATAGTGTATGCCCTTTCATTCAGAAGATGGCGTCGTTACAAGGGTACCAGCGTTTGCCTGCGAGTTCAGTGGGTTCTGGGCATTGTGCGGGGATGCTGTGCATAGGGTGGAGAAAGTTTTCCACAGGGGTGGATAAACCCGTGGATTTTATTTCAACCTCATCACGATTTCGGGATATTTGCCGGATTTTTGCGGGGTTCAGACCCGCAAATAACAGGTATGTAAGTTATCCACGCTGTGGATAAAGTCTGTGGATACTCGCTGCGGAGGGTGCGAAGGGGCCGTTTTATAGCATCTCAACGCTTAATATGCGGGCAGTATATTACGGCCAGCAGGAAGAACTTTTGGCCGGTTTCGTCTTTCTGCTGCGAGTTTTCTTCAGGGGCGGGGCAAACGGTGGGAGGTAATACATACGGTGAATATTATGCACGGCGCAGAGGGTGGACGGTGGATATTGTGCACAGACTTTTCCACAGGTGTGAATAACGGGCGCGTTGTGGAAGGGATGCACCACCTGAACCCGCCTGTATATTTTGGATGGTGAGATGAGCCGCGTCCATCTGATGGAAATCCCCCGGTATTTCAAGGGTCTTTATGTCATCTCGTTATCACACCGCACGTTATTAAGATCCTATGAATAACACACCTGTAAGTTTTCCACGTTGTGGATAACACCTGTGGATACGCCAGTGGCGGAATGGCATAACCGCATGTTGTTGGCGCGTCTTCGGCGGCAATATTAAACACACGCACCCCCGCAGATATTCCGATATACCCCACGCGCCAGAAGGCGCCTCTCCCCCACTACGCTGCTTTTGGTACCTTCTGCTTCTGGATTCGCCCACGCGTGCACGTATTTTTGCATCCCCAAACCAAGCATCGCCGAATCCTTCACATTCACCCCATACACGCATGTGCTTTTGTCATTTTCTGAACAGTTAAAGGCTTTTTAGATGTGGCGACCTTTATCTCATCGCTACGCGGCCGATCACTCTCAGCACCTCATGCGGGTGGTCATTGCCCGGGTGCGACAAGAAAATATGGGCCTGTTCCGCGTGTTTGCAGGGATGCGCCGAGCGGAGAAGAGATTTAGATGCTGTATTACTGATAGTTCATAGAATGACGGACGCTACAGCCTGGTCAGGCCACCCAATAGCCTCTATGGCCTGTATTTGCAGGGATCGGCAGGGTAATTCCTGCATTACCTAGTGGGTGTACCCACAAGTTTGCTCCGCAGTTAGAGGCGATAACGCTCGACAGGGCACGCAGGGGTACCAATAGGAAATCTCTAGAGGTTGTTCAGAGCGAGTGGTTGAGAGTGCCTCAGAAGGGGCTGGTTAAAAAGATACGGCGCGGAATGCAGCCCAACCACGAACTGCATCCGCACCGCACATCCGTCAGTAGAAATGCGGGTTACCCGCACACTGACGACAATCACCGATAAATAGAGAGTCGAACCCATTCGGTTTGAGCTTCCGGTCTCGCCCCGCGGGCTTCTTTCGACCCCGTTACGTATACCAGTGTACACGGTCTTGGGCCGGTTGCAAACCCAAAATGGTACTTTTTCAGAAAAATTTGTAATCGTTTTGTTATCTTCCCCTAAAGCAGAGTTGAGAAAAGCGTACCAATTTTTTTATACCCCATTTTACCTTGATATTACGCGGTTCTCCCTCAGCTTGAGGGTAGCACTCCTAGACAGCACGCTCTCGACTAGGGGCGAAAAATCACCCCTCAAGCGTTGCTTTAAGTGACCTAAATCCTAAAAAATCCGTATTTTTGACCTTTATCACTCTAAAACCTTCAAGTACAGCTCGGCTTCTTAAGTACCAATTTTTTATCGATTCGGGAAGTAAACACCCAAAAATACTCGCTCCCTACTTTTCAGCGGTGAATAATAAGGAAACGTTTACTATAAGCTGGAACCTATTACATATCTGCGCGCACACTTTAGGTAAACCAAAACTTGTGAATGCGCCGCATTTACTGGTGCCGTTACCGGAATATGAGAGATGATACATATACAATGGGGAATTAATACAACCTTATATCTCGATTACTACTACGACAACATACAGCTCACTAAGACGACGGACCCGGAAGGAGCATCCTGTGTCTGACTCACCGCACGCCGAAGAACCCCGGTGGCTTACTCCCGAAGAACGGGAGGCGTGGCTATTTATAAGCTCTATTATTTTTAACCTCACTCGCAGGCTAGAAAATCAATTACAGCGTGAAGCCGACTTAAGCTATGTTGAATACATGGTGCTTGCCATGCTCTCCGAGTCACCCGAGCTCAGCCTAACCATGACAGAGTTGGCACTGACCACAAACACTCTTCCTGCGCGTCTGTCTCGTGTGGTGGCGCGCCTTGAGAAAGATTCCCTCGTTGAACGCTCCATTAGCCGCGAAGACCGTCGTGTAAGCATCTGCCATCTGCTCCCGGCAGGGCTTGAAAGGATTCAGCAGGTGGCTCCCGGCCATGTGGCTGAAGTTCGCCGACAAATCTTTGACCATCTCAATGAACAGCAGGTGTACGACCTCGCCAATATTGGCACCAGCGTACTGGGAGACACTCCTTCGAAGCTTATATCAATCGATAGTCTTCGCCGCGGCTCGTACCCAGAGTAGGCCCGTATTACGCCGTACTGGCAGCCCCGCAGCTCGCGCACCCTCAACATAGGTTGTGCTCGGTTAGTACACACCGCAGGAGGGCCTAATTCTTGGTCGAGATTAGCCTGTTCTGCGTATACACACACCGAATCGGCGCATACTATGGACTGGTCAGATTGAGTTACGCCCACTTTTTGGGCCCATAAACCACACCCCAGGAGAGTATGATGACCAAGTCTTTCTATGAACTGCTGACCGAGCAGATCGGCCACGAGTTTGCCGCATCCCACCAGTACCTTGCAATGGCTATTTGGCTTGACGGCGAGGATCTGCCGCAGCTGGCCCGTTACTTCTACCGCCAGTCGCTGGAGGAACGCGACCACGCCCTAATGATGGTTCAGTACCAGCTCGACCGCGGCCACAAGGTTCAGATCCCGGCGATTCCGGCAGTACAGAACGATTTTGCCGATGTTCAGGAAATCGTTGATATGTCGCTGGCGCAGGAGAAGGAAGTCACCACCCAGATTGAGGCAATTTTCGCTGCCGCCCGCGCCGAAACCTACCCGCTGGGCGAACAGTTCATGCTGTGGTTCTTGAAGGAACAGGTTGAAGAGGTCGCCTCCATGGAGACTCTGGTGACCATTGTTAAGCGCGCAAACGGCAACCTGTTTGACATTGAGAACTACGTTGCCCGTGAACTGGATGAAAACCACGGTGAGGACGATTCAGCCCCCGCAGTTGCTGGTTCCTAAAACCATATAGCGCATATTTTCGCATTCCCCATCGCCTTTATACCGGCGGTGGGGAATATTTCTTAAGAGTGAGTTTCTGCATTTTATGCTTTATTTTTGTGGGTTTATATCACCATATACAGGGAAATATTCAAAGCTGTCTATTTGTTTATAAAATTCATATACTGGAATAAAATAAGTTTTTGCTGTGGAAAGACGTTACACTGGTATAAGGAACGCCGCACAAAACCCCTGAGGAGAACATGAGTCAGAAGAGTGACGTACAACCCAACAATACAGCTTTCGGGCGAGGTTCTTACCGCGAATCAGTGCGTATTGCCGATATTCTACGCACAGAGTCGGTGGGCGGCTCCATCCTTCTCATAGCGACCGTCCTCGCCATTATTTTTGCCAACACCCCTTAGCAGCCGCATACTTTGGGGTGCGGGATGCACAAATCGGCCCGGAAATCCCCGGATTCCACCACCTTCACATGAGTGTTGGCACCTGGGCGGCCGACGGGTTACTGGTTGTCTTCTTTTTCCTCACCGGCCTTGAGCTCAAAAAGAATTCGTTATTGGCGATCTCAAATCCCCTGGCACCGCGATCATCCCCATTGCTGCGGCGTGCGGCGGCGTCATCACCCCCGCCATCCTCTACTTCATTGTCAACCACGCCAGCGAAACAGCGGTGCACGGCTGGGCCATCCCCACCGCCACCGACATTGCGTTCGCGGTGGCCGTACTCGCGGGTGTGGGCACCCACCTGCCCTCGGCGATGCGCATCTTCCTGCTCACCCTCGCAGTGGTCGACGACCTGATCGCCATCTGCATTATCGCCATCTTCTATACCAATAACTTCCACGGCGAATACCTGCTGGCGGCGGTTATTCCCATTGGGCTTTTCGCGCTCATTGCCTATAAGGGCGAGAAAATGTTCCATCTCAAACCCGCCGCAGCCTGGATTATTCTGCTGCCGCTGGGGTTCATCACCTGGGCGCTCTTCCTCGAATCAGGTATTCACGCGACCATCTCGGGCGTGGTTCTGGGCTTCTGCGTACCCGTGAAATTCAATAAACGCACCGAAGCCGCTGGCGCCGACTCCGGCCTCGCGGAGGTCTTCGAACACCGGTTCCGCCCCATTTCCACCAGTATCTGCGTGCCCGTTTTCGCCTTTTTCAGCGCGGGTGTAGCCCTGGGCGGCTTCGACGGGCTGGGCCGGGCCCTCTCCGACCCGGTAGCAATCGGCATTATCTTCGCACTCGTGGTCGGTAAGACCCTGGGTATCACAGGCACCACCTGGCTGGTCACCCGGTTCAAACACGCCAACCTCGACCCGGACGTGAAATGGATCGACATCATTGGTCTGGCGGTCACCGGCGGTATCGGTTTCACCGTCTCGCTGCTGGTGGCTGAGCTGTCATTCCCGCACGGCTCCCCGCACACCGAAGACGCCAAAATCGCTATTCTCTTCGGCTCCATTACCGCCGCCATCCTGGGTGCGATCATCCTCTCACGCCGCAATAAGCACTACAAGGCAGTCGCAGAAAAAGAAGAACTGGACGAGAACCACGACGGTATTCCCGACGTCTTCGAAGGCAAAGGCGACTAGCCGCCCACGCAGTGCAGCCCCTGCACCAGGTGCCGCCTACCGTACACACGGTAGGCGGCACCTAGCGTTTCATAAGGGGCACCCGGCAGGGGCTGAAGCCGCTAACGCATCCCACCGGGTTTAAACCACTGATATTTCCCCAACCAGGCCAGGGCACGCCAATCATTCGGGTGCCACACATCAAACCTGTGCCCACCAGCCGGTATGGTCACCACACTGAGCATACTGGGCTGACTAATACCGCGCGTCGCATCCGCAAGCTCAGCGGTAACCGTCGTATCGTCGGCGGCGGTAAAGTACCACAGCCTCACGGCAGGCCGTTTCTCACGCAGGATGCGCGCCAGATCGTATTCGTTATCGTCCTCGCTGCGCCACTGCTGCCCCGGCTCATACCGAGGCTTAAAATACCCGGCGAACGAGACTCCCGCCCCCACCAGATCGGGGTGACGCACCGGCAGCATTAATGCGCAATAGCCGCCCGCACTATACCCCCAGGTGGCCCACCCATTAGCGGTAGTAGGCACCCGCAGGTTCCTCTTCATAAACGGGATGAGCGAATCAGTCAGAAAACTCTCCGTGTGCGGGGTGGGGCTGGTATTGGGGTCCCCATCCACACATTCGGTGTCCACCCCCGCATAGAACACATCTGGGACAACGAGGATCGTCTCTCCCACAGTGCCATTAGCGACCGCCCGATCAAGGGCCGGAACAAAATTCTCGTACACATCCGGCATGCCCGGGTACCCCGGGAACGCCAACACCACCGGGTACACGCGCTCCGGCGAATCCAGGTAACTAGCAGGAAGCCACACCAGCGTGCGGATACTCCGCCCGGCACTATCGGGAATATACAGCTGCAGCGGACCGTTGCCCCCACTGGCGCGGCGCTCCTCAAATGCTGCACGCAGCGCCGGGTTAGTGTACGCATCCTTCTGTTCGCTGCTGAGCTCGATCCCGGGCGCATTCGAAGGGTTACCAGGGAAAAACCCGTACGTGCTCGTTGAGGCAGAGGCGTGCGGATCCGCGAAAATACTCTCAAGCGTGGGGTACCAGCGGTTTTGCAGGTTCAGGTAAGCGCCCACCGTCAGCAGGGTCAAGAGGGCGGCTAAAAACATCCCCACAGCCTGCACCGCGTATTTACGCGCACCGGGGCCGCGCATGCGCGGCAGCACCCCAATCACAACGCCGTAACAGAACACCGTGAACACGCCAAACAGAAGCACCGTACCCCAGTTTGAGATATTCACCGGCTGCCTCCCCTACGCGTACTACCCTGGCGGTCAGTACCGTTGAACGTACTTTCCTGTGCCTAATCATACGCAGATTTTTTAACGTTCACTTCACCTTTGCCCCATACACACCGTACAGTTGAGGCATTAAGGCAAAGCTGCGCGGGGGCGGACACGTGTTTTACTCACGTGGGCGTGTTGAGGTGAAAGCGCGTATTTAGGGTTTAAACGGCGCCAGGTAGGTGCCTGCCCACTGGAGGGCGGCAGGTTCGCGGCTGAACCACACATCGTACCTGTGCCCACCCGCCGGGACGGTGGCAAGCTGCACACTGGTGGGGGCCTGAACAGCTTGCGTGAATGCGGGCACCTCGTCCCGAATACTCAGGTCGTCTTCAGCGGTAAAAAACCAGATTTTTACCGGAGGCTTTTTCTCCCGCAGCAGGCGCAGCAAATCATATTCGGTGTCTTCTGTGGGGCGCCACTGCTGACCCTCAAGGTACTGCGGGGCAAAATAGCCGGCGAATGAGACGGCAGCACCAATAAGATCCGGGTGCCTGATGGCGAGCATCGGCCCGCAGAAACCACCGGAACTATACCCCCAGGAGAGCCACCCGTCAGCTTCGGTGCTGACTCTCAGGGTGGTTTTAAGCAGCGGGATGAGGGACTCAACAATGGTGCTTTCTACCTGCGGCCCCTTGGGGTTGGTGCTGTCCACACACTCGGTGTCGATACCGTTATAGAAAATATCTGGGGCAACAAGAATGACATCACCAATGGGGCGGGAGGCACCAGGTTTAAGTTTGGCGGCAAGCTGCTCAAACCCTAAAGGCCAGCCGGGGTACCCCGAGAGCCCAAGAATAACCGGGTAGGTGCGTTCCGGGTGGGAGGCGTACCCCTCGGGGAGCCAAATGAAAGTTTTCATATCCGGTGTGCCGCCCCGCCCGGGTACCGTGATTTCCAGGGGTTTGCCCGGTTCGGCGTGAGCCAGTGCCTCCTTCACGGAATCAGCGCCTCGCGCATTTTCTTGCTCCGGGGTGTGCTCAGAGACCTGCTGTGAGACGGGGATCAAGGGCGCGCCGTAGTGGCTGTCTGTAATAGGGGCATTGGGGTCGGCAAAGATACTTTCCAGGGTTGGGTACCACTTGTTTTGAAGGTTCAGGTACGAGGCAACACTGGTGAGGGTCAGCAGGCAGGTGAGGGTAAGACTCACCGCTTGCAGAACATATTTGCGCACCCCGTCGGAGCGCATGAGCCTGGGCAGAATAAATATCATCCACCCGTAGCACAGGATGGTGGGCACAAGCAGCAGGATCACTACTCGCCATTTCACGATAATCATGGTGTTTTCCTTGAGAAGACTTCTCTGTCTAAAAGCTTTAAGTGTGTTTGAGCGTTTTTAATATTTAAGCTTAATTTTATATAAAGTATAAATATTCACATAAGGTATACGATGTATTTCTGTATATATATTTGGCTCTATTATATCTATAAGTCATTTTCGTTTTCTCAGCACGATCACAAGCAAATTATCCGTAACTTTTAAGGTGCACACACCCAAATGATTTATAGAGTTATAGGTAGGGAGTACAGCCCGAAGGGGGATTCATGACAGGCCAGAAACGAAGCCGCGACGCGGCGGATACAGCCTCACGATACGCCGAGGTATCGGCCCGGTGGCTCATTGGCGCCTACTCTTTCCTGACCGTCATCACAGTGTTCTCTTGGATTATCTCGCCCCTGCGCAGCGGGCGCGGCTTCCGCTGGTGGGAGCTGGGGGTGAGCCTCCTCAATATCCCCGCCACCCACTCACTGGCCAGTGCCGTCACGATGCTCGTCATCACCTGGGGTCTGATTGCCCGCAAACGTCTGGGGCTGTACCTGGCGATCTTCTTTCAGGCAGCGGGTATTGTGCTGGGTATCGACAGCACCCTCGTGGTGTTCTTCCCCGACCCGATCATGGGACCCAAACAGTACCTCATCTCGTGGGTAGACACGATTTCGGTGGTTATTGGGCTAATCGCCATCCCCTTCCTGTGGTCTATTCGTAAAGCGTTCCCGGCCCGTATTGGGCGTATCTCGTGGGCCGTGGCGGCCCTTGTGTTCGTGGGCGGTTTCACCGCAACCACACTCATCACCTGGTACTTTGGGCGGCACCTTCCCGGAGTCACCCCACAAAACCTGGTACTGCACGGTCTGGGGATTGACATTGTCCCCGAACTTAAGGGACCTAACGCTGCGGCCGTCGTGGGCACTGTCGCCTCGGTGTTCTATGGGATTTTCTCGGCGATCGCCGTGTACCTCATCCTGCGCGGGTACCGTATGCCAAACACCTGGACAGCTGAACACGAGGTGCGGCTGCGTGAGCTGCTCCAAGAGTACGGAGGAAACGATTCCCTCTCATACTTCGCCACCCGCCGCGATAAGCAGACCGTGTTCTCCCCAGATCATCGGGCCGCCATCACATACCGCATGGTGGGATCGGTGTGCCTGGCATCCAGCGACCCGGTGGGAGACCCGGCCTCCTGGGGCGCAGCAATCCGGGCGTGGATGCGCGCCGCCCGCACCTACGGGTGGGTTCCGGCCGCTATTAGTGTGAGCGAGGCAGGCGCGCGTGCCTTCGCAAAAGAAGGGCTGAGCATTACCCGCATGGGCGACGAAGCGGTACTCACCACCGACAGGTTCAGCCTGAATAATACGTCGCTGACGCAGGTGCGGCAGGCCTGCCAGCGAGTGCGGAAAGCGGGGTACAGCCTGCGCATCCGCCGCCACCGTGACCTCAGTGACCAAGAACTGAAGCAGATGCAGCAGTACTCCGACCAATGGCGGCACGGCAGGGTGGAACGCGGTTTCTCAATGGCTCTAAACCGCCTGGGTGACCCCGCCGACGGCCGGTGCCTGCTGGTATCGGCGCACGCCGCCGACGGGCAGATGGTGGGTTTACTCTCGTTCGTGCCGTGGGGCCGCACAGGGGTTTCCCTGGATGTAATGCGCCGCTCCCCTGAGGCCCCCAACGGGACTATCGAGTTCATGGTGGCCGGGCTGATGGAGCGGGCTGGCGAGTACGGCATCACCCGTGTCTCCCTGAATTTTGCGATGTTCCGTCACGTGTACGATAACGCCGAGCGGTTTGGGGCCAGCCCGTGGGAGAGGCTTGCCTCCCGTTCATTGGGGTACCTGGACAGGTTCTGGCAGTTGGAACGCCTGTACCGGTTTAATCTGAAGTTCGCCCCGGAGTGGGTGGGACGGTATATGGCGTTTGAACCGACGCTGGCGTTCATTAATACGGTGGTTGCGGCGGGTGTGGCCGAGGGGTTCCTGCCGGATATTTCGATTTCGGCGCGGAGGCAGCGATCCCAGGCGCTGTTATTGGGAGAGGCTGATTGTGAGCGGGTGCGGGAGATTGAACGCCGGTCTCTGGCAGACACCCCGCGGGTGCAGACACGCCGCAGTGAGCAGACTCGGCACCGCATCCGGCACGCTGAGCTATTACGCAGCGCGGGTATGGAGCCATATCCGTTGGGTGTTCGGTGTGATTATTCGGTGGAAGAGCTCACCAATATATTGCATTCAGGAAATATTTCGGTTGAGGAATTTACCCTGTCGGGTCGGGTGCGGTTTATTCGCAACCACGGCGGGGTCGTCTTCCTCACCCTCATAGAGAACGGCCGCACCCTCCAGGTGGTTATTGAACGCGCCGCTGTGGGTGCGCAGGCGCTGCGGCTTCTCAGCCAGACCGTCGATACCGGCGATATTCTGCTCATCACCGGCAGCATGGGAGCCTCACGTAACGGCACCGTCTCGGTGCTGGCCAGCGACTGGCGGATGGCTTCTAAGTGCCTGCATCCCATCCCGTTCGCCTCATTCACCGACCCGGAGGCGCGCCTGCGCCGCCGCTCCACCGATCTGCTGGTTAACCCTGAACAGGTGCAAAACCTGCGGATGCGCTCGGCTATTATTACGTCCATCCGGCACACCCTGGATACGGAAGGTTTCACCGAGGTTGAGACCCCAATCCTGAACACGGTGCACGGTGGCGCCAGCGCCCGCCCCTTCAAAACGTTCATTAACGCCTACGGGGCGGATCTAACACTGCGTATCGCCCCGGAGCTATACCTCAAACGCTTGGTGGTGGGCGGCATGGGTGCCGTATATGAGCTGGGCCGTGACTTCCGCAACGAGGGTGCAGATAACACGCACAACCCCGAGTTCACAGTGCTTGAGGCATACCGACCCTACGCCGACTACACCGATATGCGCCACCTAACGGAGCGGATCATTAAAAACACGGCGCAGGCGGTGTACGGTCAGTGCGTGCTGCCGTTGGGGGCAAAGGGCAGCACAGACCGTACGCTGGATGATGTTTCAGGTGCCTGGCCGGTGGTTTCGGTGTGTGAGGCACTCTCAGCGGCGGTGGGCACCACCATCACCTTAGACACCGATTTTGAGACGCTCCTGGCCCTGGCTCGTGAGCATGAGATTCACGTACGGGACGATATGGGTGCAGGGGCGGTCATTGAGGAACTGTATGGTGAACTGGTGGAAGCAAAAACCGTGTTCCCCACGTTTTACACGGATTTCCCGGTGGAGACCTCCCCTTAGCTGGTGCGCACCGCAGTGTTTTGGGGCTGGTGGAGCGCTGGGATTTGGTGATTAACGGTATGGAGATGGGTACCGCCTACTCCGAATTAGCCGATGCGCTGGTGCAGCGTGAGCGTCTGGTAGCGCAGTCACTGAAAGCGGCCGCCGGAGACCCCGAGGCCATGCAAGTGGATGAGGATTTCCTGTACGCCCTGGAGACGGGGCTGCCGCCTACCGGCGGGCTGGGGATCGGTATTGACCGGCTGGTCATGCTCATGGCGCAGACCCAGATTCGCGGGGTGCTTTCGTTCCCCTTCGTAAAACCGTTAAAGCACGATACGCGCTACCAGTGAGCCTTCTCCCCCGCTTCTAATTACTGCTAAGCCGAGGGCGCTTTCGGCGGGGGTGGCACACGCTGCGGTGTGCGTTAATTATTCGTTACAAATTCCCTGAAACCACTTATTGAGCTTGCTCACACGGGTACTGTACCGCAACAATAGTTACCTGTAACTTCCGGAAAAATATCTTTTTCCGTATGCGGGTGCTTAAGCCCCGCCCCTCCCCCGCAGTGACGCCTCGTACCGGGGGATTACTGTGTTCAATAACCCGATGGGAGCGCCCGTGGAGGGATTCGTACATTTTATTCAAGACGTCAACACCTATACCTCTGGCGCCACCAGCGTGGTTGACTCTATTCAGCAATGGGTATGGGAGAACTTCCTCTTCGTGGCGCTGATTGCCGCTGGTTTGTTCCTGACCATCCGCACCCGTGCGGTGCAGTGGCGTTCTCTGCCCGAGATGCTGCGCGTGCTCACCGACCCGTCCGGTCACGAAGCTGACGGCCGTAAGAGCATTTCCTCATTCCGTGCGTTCACGGTTTCGGCGGCATCCCGTGTGGGTACCGGCAATATTGCGGGCGTGGCGATCGCTATTGCGATGGGCGGCCCCGGTGCGGTGTTCTGGATGTGGCTTATTGCGGCGGTGGGCGGCGCATCCGCTTTCGCCGAGTCGCTGCTGGGTCAGCTGTATAAGGAGCGCGGCAAGGACTCCTATATTGGTGGCCCCGCCTACTATATGCAGCGCGGGCTGAACGCACGCTGGCTGGGCCTGATTTTCGTGGGCTTTATTGTGCTGACCTATAGTTTTGTGTTCTGCGCGGTGCAGACCAACGCGATTGTTGAGGCGGGCGCGAACTCGTTCAACATCAGCATTGAAGGCACGGACGGTATGGGGTTCCGCATCCTGGTGGGTGTGATTATTACGGGCCTGACGGCGGCCATTATTTTCGGCGGTATTCGTGCGATCTCCTCGGTAACCGAGTTTCTGGTGCCGTTCATGGCGGTGCTGTACATGGTTCTGGGCCTTCTGGTGGTGGGCTTGAATATTGGAGAAATTCCGAACGTTCTGCTCATGATTTTCGAGGGCGCTTTTGGTCTGCGTGAGTTTGTGGTGGGCGGCACGATGGGTGCCGTTATTTGGGGTATGAAACGCGGCCTGCTCTCAAACGAGGCCGGTATGGGTACCGCCCCGAACGCGGGCGCAACCGCGACTATCTCGCACCCCGCCAAACAGGGCTATGTGCAGGCGCTGGGTGTGTATTTCGATACGATGCTGGTCTGCTCTGTGACCGCGTTTATTGTGCTTCTGTCGAATCCTGTCTATGGCGATAAGACCCGCGGTGCGGGCCTGACTCAGGATGCGTTGGCCGCCCAGTTGGGTGGTTGGGCCACGCACTTCTTAACCTTCGCTATTTTCCTCTTCGCGTTCTCCTCGGTCATTGGCAACTACTATTACGGTGAGTCGAATATCCGCTTTGTGACCGAAAAGCGTTGGGCACTGACGGTGTTCCGCCTGGTGGTGCTGGGGTTTGTGTTCTTTGGCGCGATTGCATCGCTGAGCCTGCTGTGGACGACGGCGGATATGCTGAACGCGGGCATGGTGATTGTGAACCTGGTGGCGGTGCTGTGGCTTTCACCGAAGGTGGTTGCGGTTCTGAAGAACTATGAGACGCAGCGTAAGGCTGGGCTGGAGCCTATTTTCATGGCATCCGATATGCCCGAGATTAAAAACTTGGCTGCCTGGGATGGCACGGATGAGGTGACCACCCGCGAGTTCTGGGCTAAACGAGACTCGGATGCTGCCGCTAAGCGGGCACAAAAGACGGGTGTTTAGCTTAGTCTCCTCACTATGAAGCGGAGTTTTTACCGGATAAGTGCTACTCTCTGGTGAAAACTCCGCTTTTACTGAAAACCTTGGAGGGCCCCTCATGCCTAGCGGCGTGCTTGATGTACTGTGGACCGCGGTGTTTCTCGTGGGTATCGCATTGGCGCTGTACTGTCTGCTCACGATTCACCGCAGCCCGTACTTTAGTGAGGTGCAGAAGCTCAAGTGGCTCCTGTTCACCTTGGCGCTACCGTTTCTTGGCCCTATCGCCTGGATTTTACGTTCACGCGCCGAGAAGCGGGAGGCTGCGCAGCGGCCCTCACCCGATACGCAGAATACTCAGCCGCCCAGCAATGACGCCCCATAGGATACTAAACGCCGCAGGGCGTACATCACTGTTCGGTCTTGCTGGATGTTTATGCTGATGTTTGGCCCGCCGGGTGCTGCAGACACACGGGAAAGACGGGTATGACGGGTATAAAAAATCCCCGGTTCAACTGAACCGGGGATTAGTTGGTGCGCGAGGGGGGAGTTGAACCCCCACGCCCTCACGGGCACACGGACCTGAACCGTGCGCGTCTGCCTATTCCGCCACTCGCGCAAGTGTCTTACAACCTGTGGTTGCAGGCAACATATAGAACTATACGCACCCCTTGGCCCCCTGTCCAATCCAATTTTAGTAACCTTATTCACATCACATGACGGATTTTTACGCCCTATTATCGGGGTGTAACGGTATGGAACATCCACGCATGGTGCACCAGAATTCACCGTAGTGCCTCTTCAGCCCCCGGTTTTACTGCGAAAATAACCCCGATTCTGCATTAATCACCGCCTATCGCATAGAATAGCGTTGGGTGTGTGTATCTAACACACGCACAGCATATGCACAGTTAAAATCGCTAGACTGTACCTTTCGCGGGCCCGCGCGGGCTCACGGCAGTACAATCGGCACGGATCGTTAGGAGGAGGCGGCAATGAAGTTTATGGACAGGCTTGAGCGGCTAGAACAAGGCATTGGGCAGGCCGTTGGCTTCTCCAAAGGCTTCGGCACCTTCGAAAAAGCAGATATTGCAAACCGTATTCGCACGGTCATGGACGATGAATCCTACATCGATCCCAACGAGATGCTGATGGCCCCCAATATTTATGCGGTTAATTTCTCCCCCGCAGATTTTGACAGGATACGGGAGTGGGGCAACCCGTTTGCTATTGAGCTCTGCGACCTCGCCATTTCACACGCGCGAGCGCAGGGATACTCGCTCATTGGGGCGGTGCGCATCACCTTCCATTCCTTACCGGAGGTTCACCCCGGTGATTTCCAGGTGGTGCCCACGTTTGAGTACTTTTCCACCCCGCCCGCTCAGGGTGCCCTGCCGGTGCAGACACCGGTCAATGACGCCCCACCGAGCCCGCATGGGGCACCCTCCTACAGCCCGGTGCGCCCGCCGCGTGCACGGTCGCTGCCGACGCGCATCACCAAGCCGCAGGCCGCACCGGCGCAGCAGCCTCCGCAGGCTGCTCCGCCCGCCCCCGCCCCGCAGCCGCTGGTACCGCACCTTGAGATTGATGGGCAGCCCATTGAGCTGACCTCGTTCCCGGTAGTTATTGGGCGTGGCAGTGTGGCTGATATCCGTGTGGATGGTAAGAGTATTTCCCGCCGCCACCTGCAGATTTCGCACCAGAGCGGGGCGTACATTGTGACCGATTTGGGCTCCACTAATGGCACGATGCTCAACGGCACCGCCCTGCGCACCCCCGCAACTTTGCACGACGGTTCTCTCCTGCGACTAGGCGATACGAGCATCTTCTTCCGTATGATGCCCGCCGGGGGTGCTCTCTAGTGGCCTCTGAGCTTACCGTCATTATCCTGCGCTTCGCGTTTTTGGCGTTGCTGTGGTTCTTCGTGTTTCTGGTGTTGGCCGCAGCACGCCGCGACTTGGGGCTGGGGAAGAATTTCCGCACAGTCTCGGTGGATGCGTTCGCCTCCCCTGCCCTGCCGGCGGCTGAGCAGGCCCCTGTGGCTGCTCCCCCGGCGCGCCCGTCCCAGTTGGTGATCACTGAGGGCGCGCAGGCTGGTGCCATGATGCAGCTGGGGGATGAGCCCATCACGATTGGACGCGCAAACGATATTGAGGTTTCGCTTCAGGATGACTACGCCTCGGGACGCCACGCGCGCCTGTTCCCGCAGGGCTCCCGTTGGTTCCTTGAAGACCTTGGCTCAACGAACGGCACCTATGTGGACGGCCAGCGCCTTAGCCGTGCCACCGTCATTGAGCCGGGCACCGAATTTAGGGTGGGTGGCACCACCATGCAGTTGAGGGGTAGTCGGTGAAGATTGCCTTCCGTTTCGCGGCACGCTCCGATGTGGGTGTGCGCCGCAGCAAAAATGATGATTCCGGCTACGGGGGCCGGTATCTTGCCGTGGTTGCCGACGGCATGGGCGGGCACGTGGGCGGTGACGTCGCGTCCGCCACAGCTGTACTTAACCTGACCCCGCTGGATCACCCCGATTTTGACGGCACCGCGGGCGTGTACCTGGCGGATGAGATTCAAAGCGCGAACAGCATCATTAACGATCTGGCGCATGAGGATTCGCGGCTGGCGGGGATGGGCACCACCTGCACCGCCCTGCTCATTGACGGTGACAAGATTGAGCTGGCGCATATTGGCGATTCCCGAGCCTACCGTTTGCGCCCGGGCCCGGACGGGCAGTTCGAGCAGATCTCGACAGACCACACGTTTGTGCAGCGCCTGCTGAATGAGGGGCGCATCACCCCGCAGGAGGCTGTGCACCACCCGCACCGCAACGTCATTATGCGTGTGCTTGGTGATGTGGACGCCTCACCTGAGCTTGAGCTGCAGACCCTTGATGCGGTGCCGGGAGAGCGCTGGGTGTTGGCTTCTGATGGGCTGGACTCGGTTGTTCCCGATTCCGATATTGAGGCGGTTTTGCGCTCCACCGACGATCTGGAGCAAATTGCTGATGTTCTCATCCAGATGACCCTGGAGCGCGGTGCGCCCGATAACGTGACGGTAGTGGTCGCCCAGGTGATTGACCGCAGCGTGCTGCCTGAGGATGAGCCGGTGGGCGAGTCTGCCGTGCCGGATGCGCCCAGCCTGCCGGCTTCTATTGCCCCGGCCGTGCCCAATGCCACCGGGGATGAGGATACGATGCGTATCCCTCCTGAAGACCCCACCGAGGTGAACCCCGCCGGTGGCGACAGCCCCGGTTCGGCGCATATTCGCCGCCGGTTCCGGCGTGCACGCGATTTAACCGGGTCTTTGCTGCACGAGGAGGAACTGCACAAACGCGGCGCGGTTGAGGTGATTCATACCTCCGCTGAGATTCTGCGTGGGCAGCTTGGGCAGCGCCCGCACCAGCTGGTGGGTTCAGCCGCTTCGGCGACAGAGACGGGGATGATCCCGGCCGTGGTGGACCGCACCCTGGAGCACCGCGCCACCTTGGCGCAGCGGGTGCCGCTGACTACTGAGGGTGAGACGGCACAGCTTCCCGAGGAGCTTGAGGCCATGCTCACCGTGGATGCGGCTAAGCACCGCCCACGCCGCTGGCCGCTGCGCATTTTCGTGCTGCTGCTGGTGGTTGGGGTGCTCTCGGCTGCCGCGTGGACGGGTATGCGCTGGATTAGCGGCCGCTACTATGTGAGCGACAGCAACGGCAAGGTGTCAATCTATAACGGTATTCCGCAGACCCTTGGGCCTATCCGGTTCTCGCATGTGGTTGAGGAAAGTAACGTGTCGGTTAATGACCTCTCGGACCATAACCGTGCGCTGCTGAAAGACACGATTTCGGCCGACAATATTGATGAGGCGCGCGTGGTGGTGAACCGTCTGCAGACGCAGGCGAACCTGAACGCGCACCCGAGTCCTTCGCCTTCATCTTCTTCTTCAGCCAGCCCGTCTGGGAGTGCGAAGCCTTCCGAGAGCCACAACCCGTCGGTGACCCCCACTCCCACCCCGAGCGCGGAGGAATCCGGTAACGCCACGGTTCCGTTAATGCCCGGCACCGAGGGTGCCGCTACCACGGAAGGGGACGTGGGTACCGTAACTGGTGAAGGGGGTGCGCATCATGGCTAGTTCCCTCTTCTCCCGACGCGACCCGAACGCCCCGAAGTCACGCCGGTTCATTGAGATTGTACTGCTGGTTTTAGCGGTGGGCATCAGCTCGGGCGCGCTGTACCTGCGGAACCCTGAAGAGGCATTTGGCAGCTCGTCAAGCGCCTGGCTCATGGGCACCGTTGTATTAGGCGTGGGCGCGCTGATTCTGCATGTGGTGCTGGGGCTTCGGGCACGGTACGCCGACCCGTTTATCTTACCGATCGTGATTGTGCTCAACGGTGTCGGTTTGGCCATGATTTACCGTATCGACTCGGATTTGAAGTACCCGGTGGGTGACTCGCAGCTGTTTTGGACGGGCCTGTCGATGCTCGCCTGCGCCGTGGTTATCTACTTCCTGCGGGATCACCGGGTGCTGCGTAAGGTCACCTACATTTCGTTGGCGCTGTCCCTTATTTTGCTGGTGCTGCCGCTGCTGCCGATTATTGGTCAGGAAATTAACGGTGCGCGCATCTGGATCTCCATTGCGGGCCGCACCTTCCAGCCGGGTGAGGTTGCCAAGATTACCCTGGCGATTTTCTTCGCCGGGTACCTTTCGACCCACCGTGACCTGATTCTTGTGGCGGGGCGGCGCATTGGGCCTATTCAGCTGCCCCGGTTCAGGGATTTGGTGCCGGTGTTTTTGGCGTGGCTGGCGAGCATTGGGGTGCTGGTGTTCCAGCATGACCTTGGGTCGTCAATCCTGTTCTTCGGCCTGTTCATGGCGATGCTGTACCTTTCAACGGGTAAAACCTCGTGGCTGGTCACCGGTGGTATTGGTGTGGTAGCTGGTGGGTTCTTGGCGTACCACTCCATTTCGCACGTCCACGACCGTATCTACGCGTGGGTGCATGCCTTCGACAACGATATTTACAACAGCTCCTACGGTGGTTCTCGGCAGATCCTGCAGGGTGTCTTTGGACTCTCCTACGGCGGGCTGTTTGGCCGCGGCTGGGGGCAGGGACGCACCTACCTGGTGCCGTACGCTAACTCGGATATGATCATCACCTCCCTCGGTGAGGAGCTGGGCCTGCTGGGTTTGGGCGCGATCCTCATGATGTACCTGGTGCTGGTCTCACGCGGGTACCGTGCCGCGCTGGGTACCCGCGACGGTTTTGGGAAGCTGCTAGCGGCTGGGCTGTCCACCGTTATGGTGCTTCAGCTGTTTGTGGTGGTTGGCGGTGTGACTCGACTGATCCCGCTGACCGGTTTGACCACCCCGTTCATGTCTGCTGGCGGCTCGTCGTTGGTGGCGAACTGGATTATTGTGGCGCTGTGGCTGGCGATTTCGCATTCGGCACGTGCCCCGCACGGCGTGGTCGATTTTGATGCCCCACGGGGTATTGACTACGGCAGTAACGATTACGAACCTGAAGGTGCGACCAGTGTTCTGGCGCGTATTTCTACGGCATCAACAGAAGGGAGCCAACGTGGATAGGGCGATTCGCCGCATGTGGATGTCTGCCGCGTGCGTCTTTATCTTGCTAATGGGCACCCTGAGCTATATTCAGTTCTTTGATGCGCAGATGCTCATGGAGCACAAGTGGAACACCCGTGCCCTGTACGATAACTACGGTTCGCAGCGTGGTTCGATCGTGGTGAACGGAACTGAGATTGCTTCCTCAGTGAAATCTAACGACGAGTACAACTATCAGCGCGTATATTCCGAACCTGAGAAGTATGCTGGTATTACCGGCTACTTCTCGTCGGTGTACGGTTCGACGGGTATTGAGTCGGCTCTGGATAAGGAGCTTTCGGGTACCTCGGACAGCCAGTTCTATGATCGTGTGGCGCAGCTGTTCTCAGGTAATTCCACACGCGGGGCCAGCGTTGAGCTGACTGTGGACGATAAGCTGCAGACCCTCGCCTACCAGCTGCTGCAGGGCAGGAAGGGTTCTATTGTGGCGATGAACCCGAAAACAGGGGAAATTCTGGCGATGGCATCCTCGCCTTCGTATGACCCGAATAAGTTGGCTGCGCATAGTGAGCAGTCGGTGATCGCCGACTACACGAAGCTGACCCAGGATCAGCAGTCCCCGCTGTTTAACCGTGCGATCGCGGGTAACACCTACTCACCGGGTTCGACGTTCAAAATTATTGATGCCGTGGCCGCGCTGGAGTCGGGGAAGTATGACGAGAAGTCTGTGATTGATAACCCGGCGCAGCTTCCGCTGCCGGGCACCAATGTGACCCTGCCGAACTTTGTGAATGGTCAGTGTGCCACCCGCACGCAGGCGACGATTGAGTGGGCGTTAGCGCAGTCGTGTAATACTCCGTTTGCGAATATCGCCCTCGATTTGGGGCAGGAGAAGATTTCTCAGACCGCCTCAAAGTTCGGGTACGGCCAGGATTTGTCGATCCCGTTGAAGGTCACCAAGTCGGATTTCCCCTCCGATATGACGAAGAGCCAGCTGGCTCAGGCGTCGGTGGGCCAGTATGACGTGAAAACCACGCCGCTGCAGGTGGCGATGACTTCCGCGGCGATTGCGAACGGTGGTGTGCAGATGAAACCTAATCTGGTTCGTTCGGTGAAGACCAGCAACCTGAGCACGTTGTCTGAGTTCTCTCCCGAGAAATTGCGCACCTCAACTTCCCAAAAAGTCGCCGATCAGGTGAAACAATGGATGGTGAACTCGGTCGATAATGGTATTGCGTCCGGTGCGGGTGTGTCGGGCGTGAAGGTGGCGGGTAAGACCGGCACCGCCGAGATTGGCACGACCGGGTTGAACAATTCCTGGTTTACCGGTTTCGCCCCGGCGGATGACCCCAAGATTGCTATTGCGGTCGTCTATGAGGATATTGATGTGTCCACGGGCGCGAAGCTTTCGACTAATGCAGGTAAACAACTCTTTGAGGCGGTGTTGAACAAGTGAGGCCTTCGGCTGATGTCACCTTGGGCGGTCGCTATACCCTGACTGAACGTATCGCTGTAGGCGGTATGGGTGAGGTCTGGAAGGCGCGCGATAAGGTTCTTGGGCGCATCGTCGCAGTGAAAATCCTGAAAGAGGAGTACACGGGTGACCCCGGGTTCTTGGAGCGGTTCCGCGCGGAGGCGCGCCACACCGCACTGCTGAACCACCCGGGTGTGGCGAACGTGTTTGATTACGGCGAGGAGGATAACTCGGCGTACCTGGTGATGGAGCTGGTTCCCGGGAGCCGCTATCGAACATTATTGAGCGTGATAGCACTATCCCAGCGGATCGTATCCTGAACATTATTGCGCAGACGGCGCGCGCGCTGGCGGCAGCACACGCGCAGGGCCTGGTGCACCGCGATGTGAAGCCGGGTAACCTGATTATCACCCCGGATGACCGCGTGAAGGTAACCGACTTCGGTATCGCCCGGCTGGCGAACCAGGTTCCGCTCACAGCCACGGGTCAGGTGATGGGTACCGCCCAGTATTTGGCCCTGAGCAGGCGACCGGGCAGACCGCGACCCCCTCATCCGATATGTATTCGCTGGGTATTATCGGGTACGAGGCGCTGGCGGGGCACCGCCCGTTTACGGGCGAGTCGCAGATCGCTATCGCTTTGGCGCAGGTGAATGATACCCCGCCGCCGCTTCCTGACAGTGTCTCACCGACGGCGCGGGCACTGATTATGTGCCTGCTGGCGAAGGACCCCTCAGAGCGTCCCGCGAGCGCTACAGCACTGGCGGCGGCGATTGACGCTATCCGCCGTAACGATGTGCGTGCGGCGTTGAAGGCCGTGCCCGCACTTAAACAGTTCATGCCGAAGTCGGCGACAGCTGCGACGGCGACGCAAACCCAGACTCAGGTGCAGCAGAGCGCTGCTACAGGTGCTACGGGAGCTATCACTGCCGCGGCTGCGCCCCGGTTCGGTTCAGGCGGGCGGTTCTCACCGAATCCGACGACCGCGCCCATCCCGCCGGTCGCTGGCACCGGTGCGCAGCCGGTGCAGCATGTTGATGATGAGGACGAGCCGGAGCAGAAGCGTTCAGGCATCGTTAAGTGGGTTGTTATCGGTGTGGTAATTCTGCTGGTGGTTGCCCTGGCCCTGTGGGCTGCCACTGCGCTGCAGGGTTCCCCTAAGAACGACCCAAGCGGCAGCCCGTCGGTGAGCGCCTCGGCGTCCCCCTCGGAGCAGGAGCCTTCGAGCAGCCCGGCTACGAATAACCCGGATACGCAGAAGCAGAATAATGTGACGGTGAACCCTGCCGAGTTCGTGGGCCGTAGCCTGCTGGAGGTGACGAACGAGCTGTCCCAGATGGGTCTGCAGGTTAAACCTGAGGGTGTTGACTCGAACGAGGCGAAGGACACGGTACTGTCGGTTTCCCCGTCAGGTTCGGTGGAGAAGGGTACAAGCATTATTGTGAAGTACTCGAATGGCCCGAAGACGGCGACTATCCCCACCGGGCTGATTGGCCAGGATAAGGACACCGCCTCTGCGGCGATCGTGAAATTGGGCATTAATGTGAATCAGATATCGGAGCATTCTGATACGGCGGCCCCGGGTACGGTGCTGCGCATTACCCCGCTGCCTGGCACTCAGGTTCCCCTTCATAGTAGTGTAGATGTGTACATCGCTGATGCCTCTTCCGGTCAGGGGTCCGGAGGAGCAGCCCCATCAGCAAATACCTCTACGAGTGCGAGCGCAAGCGCGAGTGCAAGTACACCACCGAGGCAGCCTACTTCCGCTCCCGCGAGCACAAGCGCTACCTCCTCCGCCAGCGCGGCTGCTGCTGCCACGCCGTCAGAGTAGTGAATGGTGCCCAGTATGTCGTGTCGCGCATGTATGAGCTAAGAGTTTAACTTCTGACCCTAGACCAGGAGATTGTATGGACCTGTTGGTTCCCGATATGGTAGATGATCGCTATAAGGTGCTTGATGTTATTGGCACCGGGGCGATGGCTACTGTCTACTCGGCGGAGGACACCCGTTTGGGCCGTAAGGTCGCGATGAAAATTCTTCGACCGGAGCAGGCCCAAGATCAGACGTTCCGTATACGTTTTAAGCGCGAGGCCGAGGCTGTCGCGTCACTGAACTACCCCGCTATTGTGGCGGTGTACGATACCGGTGCCTACTCACCCACCCCGACCACACCCCAAGAGTATGGTTTTGAGGGGGCCCAGCCCGGCGCTGAGGATGGGAGCATCCCATATATTGTGATGGAGCTGGTGAACGGCCGCACCTTGCGTGAGGTGCTGTCGTCAGGGGCGCATCTTCCGGTGCGTGAGGCTATGGCGTACGCCGATCAGCTGCTGGGTGCACTGCAGTACAGCCACGATATGGGCATTATTCACCGCGATATTAAACCCGCGAACATTATGGTTCTGCCGCTGACTGATGAGGATATTTCCTTGGGCCAGTCAGGGAAGATTAAGGTGATGGATTTCGGGATTTCGCGCGCCCTTGAGGAGGCAGGCGAGGCCCTGACGAAGGCGAATGTGGTGCTTGGTAGTGCCCGGTATATGTCGCCGGAGCAGGTGAGCGGCCACGAGGTGGATACCCGCAGCGATATTTACTCCGCTGCGTGCGTGATCTATGAGATGGTGGCCGGACGTACCCCTTTTGATGCCGAGTCGAATGTGGATTTGGCGGCTAAGCACCTGTCGGAGGCTCCTCAGCCGCCGAGCGCTTTTTCTCCGCTGCCGGTTCCGCCGCAGCTGGATGCTGCGATTATGCGCGGGCTGGCGAAGAACCCGAATGAGCGGTACCAGTCGGCGGATGAGTTTGCCCAGGCGCTGCGTGCGGCGTTCGGTTCTGCCGATGATGATGCTACGGTCGCCCAGCCTGCCTTGGGTGCGGCTGCTTTTGCACCTTACCAGGGTGAGAATACCGGGACGATGGAGCCGCCGCCTGATGAGGAGGCGGGGCTGAATGATTTCTTTGAGCAGGATTATTATGACGCCTGTGAGGAGGTTGAGCCGGAGACTCCCCGCAAGCGCGCCTGGCTGCAGGTGCTGATCGGTTCGCTGATTGTGGCCCTGCTGGCCTTTAGTGTGGGCTCGGTGCTGTACTACCAGAATAAGCTGAATGAGGTGCCGCAGGTTGCGGTGCCGTCGGTGGCTAACGTGTCGAAGGATGAGGCGGACACCCAGCTGCGTAACCTGGGTTTCACGCTGGAGTATAAGAACGCCTTCTCGGATACCGTGAAGAAGGGCGACGTGATTAGTGTCGACCCGACTGCGGGCACCATGATTGATAAGGGCGCAAAGGTGACTCTGACGGTTTCCAACGGCCCGAAGAAGCTGGTGATTCCGGATAATTTGCAGGGTCAGAGCGAGGCGTATGTGCGTAACGCTCTGAAGGAGATGGGCGTTGTGGACGGGCGTGTGACGACCGTTGAGAGCGCGACTGTCCCTGCGGGTATGGTGGTGTCGCTGACGAATCAGTCCGGTGAGGTTCTTGAGCCGGGCGCGGCTGTTGAGGCGGGCCAGACCGTCGATTTGGTGCTTTCTTCCGGTAAGGTGAAGGTCCCGTCGCTGGTGGGTCTGACGAAGGATCAGGCGGTGGCTGCCTTGACTGACCCGAATACGCACCTGAGCACGAATGTTGAGGAGGTGCAGACGAGTGCTTCCCCGGCGGGTACTGTGATCGCTCAGAGCGCTGCGGCGGGCACCCTGGTGGAGCAGAACAGCACCATCACTATCCGTGTGGCGAAGGCCCCGGCGCAGACTGCTACGGCGGCACCGGTTCCCTCGGCGTCGGCACGTTCGGGCACGTCCGGTAGCGGCAATACGTCCGGCGGCGGTGCCAATAGCGGCACCGGCACCGGCGGGAATACGTCTGGCGGCGGCGCGAATGCTGGCACCGGCACCGGCGGTAACCAGAACCAGCAGCCGACTGCTGCGCCGACGAGTGGCGCCTCAGCATCTGCGGCACCGGCGGCCCCGTCAGCACCTGCAAGCAACCCGGCAAATGGCGGGAATAATAACGGTAACCGCGGTGATACCGGGAACAACGGGAACAACAATAACAACGGGAATAACAATAATAATGGCGGGAATAATAACGGAAATAACAACAATAACCGCCGGTAGCCGCCCGGGCGTGTAAACGCTGAACGGCTAGTGGGGTGGGTTCTCCGGTTATCCGGGAAGCCCACCCCATTCCTATTCCTTTGCACCACACATACACGCATACGAAATGCCCCAGCAGCCTGCTGGGGCATTGTGGTGTTTGTATATTGGCCGGGTTAGCTAATGAGTGGAGAAAGCGTTTTTGCGTGCTGCGCGGCGCCTTGTACCCCGATTTCTTCAAGCCAGTTGCCGAGCATGAGGTAGCCGCCTTCTGTGAGCACCGATTCTGGGTGGAACTGCACACCGTGCATGGGTGCTTCGCGGTGGCGCAGCCCCATAATGATGCCGTTTTCGGTGGTGGAGGTAACCTGCAGCACCTCGGGCATGGTGTCGGGGACTACGGCAAGCGAGTGGTAGCGGGTCGCCGTGAAGGGGCTTGGGACGTCTTTGAACACCGAGTCGTTTTCGTGCACCAGGGTGGAGGTTTTACCGTGCATGAGCTCGGGGGCGTGGGTGACGGTGCCGCCGAAGGCTTCAGCGATTGCTTGGTGTCCCAGGCACACGCCCAGCAGGGGTTTGTGGGTGTTGGCGGCCCACTTGATGGTGTCGATAATGACTCCGGCGTCTGCAGGGGCACCGGGGCCGGGTGAGATAAGCACCCCGTCATGCTCTGCTGCGAGTGCGAGCACGGTGTCGAGGTCGTGTTCATCGTTGCGGATTACGGTGGTTTCGGCACCGAGCTGCTGCAGGTATCCCACAAGGGTGAAGACGAAACTATCGTAGTTGTCGATAACGAGGATGCGTGTCATGGTTTTCTTTCGGGTGGGGCTGCTAATGGTTAATGGTGACGTCGAGGTTGAACGGGCCGTACTGCGCGAAATTGGGGAAGATGAATTCCATGAGCACATAGACGACCAGCAGGATCAGCAGAATGGCGGTAATAATACGAACCCAGAGAGGTCCGGGCAGGTGGCGGAAGATCCATCCGTACATTGTGTGTTTTCCTCTCTTAAGCAGGGTTGTTGTTGGCTACTTTGGCGATTTCGGCGGGTGCCCCGGCGGATGCGGGCTGCCAGGACTCAAATTTGGCGTGCACAATGTACCGTTCGGTGTCGCCGTAGCGCGGGTGGCAGGTGGTGAGTGTCATAATCCGCTCGGTGGGGCTTTGCCCGGGATGCCCGGGCACGGGTTCAATGACGTCCACCTCGTGGGGCTGCACGATTTTCTGTTCGTACACGGTGTACGTGTAGTAGCCGTCTTTGGTGCGCACATAAATGTGGTCACCGTTTTGGAGCAGGTCAATATCGTTGAGCACTTTACCGCGGGTTTGGCGGTGCCCGGCGAGTGAGAAGTTGCCGACGCCTCCGGGCATGGCGGAGCCTTCGTAGTGGCCCAGCCCGAGGGCGTCGATCACGTCGTTGCTGCTGCCTTGGGCGGCGGGGCGCTGATAGTCTTCCCCGAAGCGGGGGATGTAGACCACACCAAACGCCTGCCCGTGCGCGGGTTCTGCGAGCGGTTCGGGCGGGTTTTTGGGGTCCCAATCGGTAACGGTGCGTGATTCACCGAATTCTTTAACGAGGGAATCGACGGCTTGGGCTTGGGACCGGTCGGCGGCGATATTGGTCCACCAGAGCTGCCAGGCCACGAAGAGCAGCAGTATAAACCCTGCGGTGATCAGTAGCTCGCCGAGGATTTGCACGGTCCATTGTAGGCGTGTTTTACCGGGCGCGTGCGCCTTGGTGGGGGTGTGACTCATGCTGTCCTTTGTGGTTTATGTCTTCCGTGTTTCTTTAGGCTCAACGCGGGTGAAAGGTGAAATCATCCCGGGAGTCTGCAAAGATAGTTTCTAAGGTACATAATAAGGCTACCCACTGAGTGTTATGCGGAGGAAATTATGTCTGGTTCGGCCAAGGCAAAAAGAAGAAGGGCAGCGCTTCTAAGAGCAGCGGCGCTAAGGCTAAAGACGCTAAGAAGAAGCAGAAGGCGGAGCAGAAGAAAGTAGTCGCCCGGGATACGTTGAATGAGGAGCGTCTGCGCAAGGTTGCGGAGGAGATGGAGCAGGGTCAGCCGTTGAGGGACCAGACTCCGCTGTGGTACCGGGTGATTATGTTCTCGTTTTTGGCGGTGGGCCTGCTGTGGATTGTTGTGTACTACATTTTTGAGGGTCTTTACCCGATCGCAGGCATTGGCATGTGGAATATCACAATCGGGATTGGTGCACTGATGGTGAGCATGCTGATGATGACGCGTTGGCGGTAGCCGGTATGGGTGAGCAGCCGTCTGACTCCGCTGAGACCCCCAAGCCGGAGGTGACAAACCCCGCGAACCTGGCGCCGGTGGATCCGCAGCAGCCACGGGAGAAGCGTGAGGATATTCGCGCCGCCATTTTTGAGACAAAGCTGCGACGGTGGGCGCTTATTGGGTTTGTGGCTGCTGGCGCCTTGTTTTGGGTGGTGACTTTGCTGCTTCAGCGTTAGGGCGGGGCAATGAGGCCTCTCACCGTTACACCGCAGGCTGGTTGAGGTTGCCGCACACGGTTCCACGCTGAAAGATACTCATGAGCATGGTGAGCATCAGGAGCTCAGCCATGGTGTGGGTGAGCGCGACGGCGGGCGTACGGCGTGCGGAGTATGGACGGTGCGCAGCGTGTCTGAAAACGCACTAATGATGGGGAAGATTGTGAAGACAATTCGGGTGATAGTGCTTTCCAATGGCCCTTTCCAGTAACATCCAAAACCATTATTTTATAATATTCCAATATATACATAAATACTGGTCAATATGAATATTAAGAGTATGTGAACTCTATATAGTCATAGAGGTATAGATAAGCAGACTACAGTAGTTGCTCCCGTGTACCTGAGAAATCACTACATAGTGCAACATGGGGGCAAGCAGCACAATAGCCGCTGTGACTCCTACCGGGATCCTAGATGTACCGCTTAGTGTTGCGGCACATGCACCGAAGTAACGACATGCGCATATACAGTCCGCTTTGATGCCCGACACCCAGCGGTCATTTATGAGCTTAAAAGTCCTGTTTTGGCGGCCTCAGCGACCCTGCGGCTCACGGTTTCTAATACGGGTGAGTTAATGTTCCAGTGCTGCCAGTACAGGGGGAATTCAACAGGTTTGGTGGAAAGCTTCACCAGCGTATTGGTGGCAAAATGTTCACTGCACTGAGCTTGCGGTAACAGTCCCCAGGCAACCCTTCATAGACCGCGCGGGCATAATCAGGTGAGGAAGGAATATATATGGTGGGGCTCTGTTCAGGTTCGAGGCTTGGCGGCAGTTTCATATCTTCCTCTATGAGGACACGCGCCGCTTCCTGCACAAAGTCTTTGCGGTCGTATTCCACCACAGGGGCACGGTTGAGTTCTTCACGAGTGGTAGCGGAGGGGAAACCTGGCAGGTAACGGCTCATATATTCCGGTGCTGCGACGCACCAGTAGCGTGCCACACCCAGGTAGTCGACTGAACATCCGGGGATTTTTCCGGGCCGTGAGGTAATAGCAGCCATAACCTCCCCGGATCGAAGCAAGGCCGATGAGTGGAATTCACCTTCACGGCGTAAGTCGCAGAAGATTTCGTCTTCGTGGGCGAGCATACGTACCGCCTCCAGGAACCATGTTGCGAGGGAATCGGCGTTCAGGGCTATGGATACAGCCTGAAACCCGCCCTCACCCACCAGTTCCCGTTCTAGTTCCAGCTGCAGAAACTCGCTCTGCCGGGCAATGCGTAGTACGCTTTGCCCGGCCTGGGTTGGGGTTACCGGGTTGGTGCGCCGCAGCAGAACCTTGCCCGCGAGCTGCTCCATGACTTTGATGCGCTGTGATATTGCGGAGGGGCTTACTCTCAAGGCTTCAGCTGCCGCATCGAAGGTACCGTGCTCAATGACTGCTGCGAAGGTTGTGAGGTGGTCGGTCGTAAAACGTTTCATAAGCATATCTTACGTAAACCCACATAACTTAGATAGCCTTATGAGGCTGCCGGATCTTTAATGCCTAGCTTCATGCCCGTGTTCTATTTGGTGCACACCATTTTCACCATGGACACTCACCTCTAAGATAAAAGCAGTGGGGCTGTCGCCCTCCACGCCCTCCAACGTGTCTATGCTGTCACCTACCTGCCCGAAGGAATCTCACATGGTCAAGCCACCATTCATTGAAATCACATGCCCCGTTTGTTCTAAGCCTGTGAAGACTTTAGAACGTTACCCTCGCTCGCTCTGTTCCCAATGTTCTGCACGGGTGACCGATCGGTCTGGCCGCCCGGTCGTTTTCTACGATATACAGGCGCTGCCGGCTCCCAATAGCTCGGGTGTAACGCTGATTGGCGGATTTTATGGATATTACGCCAATACCGGACTGCAAGAAATCTACCCCAGTTCAACCTGCTATGTTGATGGAATAACCTGCGAGGCGAAGAATGCCCGTTTTGGAGGTATTGTGATTGAGGCGCTCACCGCCCAACCCTCGGAGGACGATGAGCGGTAATTTGTGTTCGGTTTCCCAGGTGTACAGCCGCTCCCCAAACGGAGAAGCCTCTGGGAAGCCATCACAGACCCCCATATAGTACAGACCATATAATTGGCTTCTCTGGCCCCTTATTGCTCTCTAGGGGTGTGTACGTATGCTTAGCACCCAAAACATAGCTGTGGAACCGAGCAGGAATATGTGCGCGTTGCCATTCGAGTTCTTCGGTCAAGAGTTTCCCCGAAAGCGCTTTGCGCGTGTAGCGCCCAATATTGCGTGCATGGGCACCCATATGGGCCGTTGCCACCGCTTGCCCACAGGCGCGGGCTACAGCCTGAGCGGAGCGATCTGTGCACTCACGAGCCGCAGCGTGGCAGAGGAAAGCCTGCTGACGCATAGCACCAACAGATAGTGTTCCTCGCTGAAAATACTCAACCGCTTCAAGTGCATCATGAAGTCGACGGTCTAAAGGGCGATGCTTCTCAAAGATAGGAAGGAGCCGACGGACGCAGCGTGCGGCCCAGCCAATGAGTTCTTTCCGGTCTTCTTCTAAAAGCGTTAAGTCATTCATGGATGGGGCTGTTTGAGAAGTAGTCATACTCTCAACGTACCAGCAGACCCCACAGCAGAATAGTGCATCGAGGAAGATCTTCGGGTGAGCAGAAATATGACGGGTATGAGGCGAATCCCTTCCGAGTATAGATAAACCATAGGATCTCTTTCGCGGCAATACCAATACCCTATTAAACAGAAAAAGACCCGAAGGGTCTTTTACCTGTTGCAACCTACCCTCTTTACGGGGATTACCCCCGTAAAGAATGGTTTGTTGCCTCAAAACTGTACAGTGAACACAAACACACAAAAATGACTATATTGTAAGCCTTCGGTCTATTAGTACCAGTCAACTCCACACCTTACAGCGCTTCCATACCCGGCCTATCAACCCCGTCATCTACAGGGAACCTCACACACCCAAAAGGTGCCAGGAGAACTCATCACGAAACAAGCTTCC
Organism: Rothia aeria; assembly: GCA_002355935.1. Taxonomy (GTDB): domain Bacteria; phylum Actinomycetota; class Actinomycetes; order Actinomycetales; family Micrococcaceae; genus Rothia; species Rothia aeria. Next base: position 403,878 of record AP017895.1, read on the forward strand.
CGCTTAGATGCTTTCAGCGGTTATCCCTCCCGAACGTAGCCAATCAGCCATGCACCTGGCGGTACAACTGACATACCAGAGGTTCGTCCGTCCCGGTCCTCTCGTACTAAGGACAGCCTTTCTCAATTCTCCAACGCACGCAGCGGATAGGGACCGAACTGTCTCACGACGTTCTGAACCCAGCTCGCGTACCGCTTTAATGGGCGAACAGCCCAACCCTTGGGACCGACTCCAGCCCCAGGATGCGACGAGCCGACATCGAGGTGCCAAACCATGCCGTCGATATGGACTCTTGGGCAAGATCAGCCTGTTATCCCCGAGGTACCTTTTATCCGTTGAGCGACAGCGCTTCCACACGCCACTGCCGGATCACTAGTCCCTGCTTTCGCACCTGCTCGAGCCGCCACTCTCACAGTCAAGCTCCCTTGTGCACTTACACTCAACACCTGATTGCCAACCAGGCTGAGGGAACCTTTGGGCGCCTCCGTTACACTTTAGGAGGCAACCGCCCCAGTTAAACTACCCATCAGGCACTGTCCCTGAACCAGATCATGGCCCGAAGTTAGACGCTCAGATTGACCAGAGTGGTATTTCAACAACGACTCCACCACCACTAGCGTAGCGGCTTCACAGTCTCCCACCTATCCTACACAAGCCAACCCAAACACCAATACCAAACTATAGTAAAGGTCACGGGGTCTTTCCGTCCTGCTGCGCGAAACGAGCATCTTTACTCGTACTGCAATTTCACCGAGTTCATGGTTGAGACAGTAGGGAAGTCGTTACTCCATTCGTGCAGGTCGGAACTTACCCGACAAGGAATTTCGCTACCTTAGGATGGTTATAGTTACCACCGCCGTTTACTGGGGCTTAAATTCGCAGCTTCGCCCCCAAAAGGGCTAACCACTCCTCTTAACCTTCCAGCACCGGGCAGGAGTCAGTCCGTATACCTCGTCTTACGACTTCGCACGGACCTGTGTTTTTGATAAACAGTCGCTTCCCCCTGGTCTCTGCGACCCCTACACGCTCCCCACCGCACGGGCAGATCACGCTCAGGGCCCCCCTTCTCCCGAAGTTACGGGGGCATTTTGCCGAGTTCCTTAACCATGATTCTCTCGATCGCCTTAGTATTCTCTACCTGATCACCTGTGTCGGTTTCGGGTACGGGCAGCTCAAACCTCACGCCGATGCTTTTCTCGACAGCATAGGATCACCAAATCCCCCAACAACGGGGTCCCATCACGTCTCAGACACACAGCTGGCGCATTTAACAACCAACCATCCTACACGCTTAGACCACGACAACCACCGCGTGGCTTGGCTACCTTCCTGCGTCACACCTGTTAACACGCTTACCTCCAAAGCCTGGGTCCCACACACCCCACAACACACCACCCAAAAGAGCAGCACACTGTGTTCGGCATGGTTAGCATCACAATATCAGTATGGACGGTTCTTCACTGGTACGGGAATATCAACCCGTTATCCATCGACTACGCCTGTCGGCCTCGCCTTAGGCCCCGACTAACCCAGGGCAGATTAACTTGACCCTGGAACCCTTGATCATCCGGCGCACGGGTTTCTCACCCGTGATTCGCTACTCATGCCTGCATTCTCACTCCCACACAATCCACCACACACTCCCGTGGCAGCTTCACCTCATGCAGGACGCTCCCCTACCCAACCAGCCACAAGGACTGATTGCCATAACTTCGGCGGTGTACTTGAGCCCCGCTACATTATCGGCGCAGAATCACTTGACCAGTGAGCTATTACGCACTCTTTCAAGGATGGCTGCTTCTAAGCCAACCTCCTGGTTGTCTCAGCAACTCCACATCCTTTCCCACTTAGCACACGCTTAGGGGCCTTAGTTGATGGTCTGGGCTGTTTCCCTCTCGACAATGAAGCTTATCCCCCACTGTCTCACTGCTACACTCTCACTTACCGGCATTCGGAGTTTAGCTAACGTCAGTAACCCTCGCGGGCCCATCAGCCATCCAGTCGCTCTACCTCCGGCAAGAAACATGCAACGCTGCACCTAAATGCATTTCGGGGAGAACCAGCTATCACAGAGTTTGATTGGCCTTTCACCCCTATCCACAGCTCATCCCCCAGTTTTCAACCTAGGTGGGTTCGGTCCTCCACACGCTCTTACACGTGCTTCAACCTGGCCATGGATAGATCACTCCGCTTCGGGTCTAGATCCTGCCACTACAACGCCCTATTCAGACTCGCTTTCGCTACGACTACCCCACACGGGTTAACCTCGCGACAAAACACTAACTCGCAGGCTCATTCTTCAAAAGGCACGCCACCACCCCACACAACGGGGGCTATAACGGCTTGTAAGCACACGGTTTCAGGTACTCTTTCACTCCCCTCCCGGGGTACTTTTCACCATTCCCTCACGGTACTGATCCACTATCGGTCACTAGAAAGTATTTAGACTTACCAGGTGGTCCTGGCAGATTCACACGAGATTCCACGAGCCCCGTGCTACTCGGGACAAACGCCACGCGGTCAGAACAATTTCAGCTACGGGACTCTCACCCACTCCGGTCGGCCTTCCCAGACCATTCACCTACCATCCTGAACATCACGCCAACAGCCGGTCAGAACTGCCACGACGCCTCCCACAACCCCATGATGCAACCCCCGACCGGTATCACACACCACAGGTTTAGTCTCTTCCGCTTTCGCTCGCCACTACTAACAGAATCATTATTATTTTCTCTTCCTGCGGGTACTGAGATGTTTCACTTCCCCGCGTTCCCCCCAACTGGCCTATACATTCAACCAGCGGTCACTCACCATAACAATGAGCAAGGTTTCCCCATTCGGACATCCTCGGATCAACGCCCAGTTATCGGCTCCCCGAGGCTTATCGCAGATTCACACGTCCTTCATCGGCTTCTAGTGCCAAGGCATCCACCGTGTGCCCTTAACAACTTACAAACAATCAAAGAAAAAATCACAGAAAACTCACCACACACCCACACACAAAACAGGCGGGTGCACAGCACAGCTTCCAGAAGATGCTCGCGTCCACTATACAGTTCTCAAACAACAAACCACACCACCACCAGCACCAGAGAAAACCCCCAGCACCAGCACCAGCCAGTCACACAGACCACACAGCGTGCAGCCCGAAAACCCAACAGCGCACCTCAATGGCCCCACCACAAACCAGGAAACATGACATTCCACCCATGAGCAAACCACCCATCCGACACTCGCAGATGGCATGGCCAACCAATATAGTTGAGCTCCTTAGAAAGGAGGTGATCCAGCCGCACCTTCCGGTACGGCTACCTTGTTACGACTTAGTCCCAATCGCCAATCCCACCTTCGACGGCTCCCCCACAAGGGTTAGGCCACCGGCTTCGGGTGTTACCAACTTTCGTGACTTGACGGGCGGTGTGTACAAGGCCCGGGAACGTATTCACCGCAGCGTTGCTGATCTGCGATTACTAGCGACTCCGACTTCATGGGGTCGAGTTGCAGACCCCAATCCGAACTGAGACCGGCTTTAAGGGATTAGCTCCACCTCACAGTATCGCAACCCTCTGTACCGGCCATTGTAGCATGCGTGAAGCCCAAGACATAAGGGGCATGATGATTTGACGTCATCCCCACCTTCCTCCGAGTTGACCCCGGCAGTCTCCTATGAGTCCCCGGCCGAACCGCTGGCAACATAGAACGAGGGTTGCGCTCGTTGCGGGACTTAACCCAACATCTCACGACACGAGCTGACGACAACCATGCACCACCTGTACACCAGCCCCGAAGGGAAACGCCATCTCTGACGCGATCTAATGCATGTCAAGCCTTGGTAAGGTTCTTCGCGTTGCATCGAATTAATCCGCATGCTCCGCCGCTTGTGCGGGCCCCCGTCAATTCCTTTGAGTTTTAGCCTTGCGGCCGTACTCCCCAGGCGGGGCACTTAATGCGTTAGCTACGGCGCGGAAAACGTGGAATGTCCCCCACACCTAGTGCCCAACGTTTACGGCATGGACTACCAGGGTATCTAATCCTGTTCGCTCCCCATGCTTTCGCTTCTCAGCGTCAGTTACAGCCCAGAGACCTGCCTTCGCCATCGGTGTTCCTCCTGATATCTGTGCATTCCACCGCTACACCAGGAATTCCAGTCTCCCCTACTGCACTCTAGTTAGCCCGTACCCACTGCAAAACCGGAGTTAAGCCCCGGCCTTTCACAGCAGACGCGACCAACCGCCTACAAGCTCTTTACGCCCAATAATTCCGGACAACGCTCGCGCCCTACGTATTACCGCGGCTGCTGGCACGTAGTTAGCCGGCGCTTTCTCTGCACCTACCGTCACTTTCGCTTCTTCGATGCTAACAGAGGTTTACAACCCGAAGGCCGTCATCCCTCACGCGGCGTCGCTGCATCAGGCTTGCGCCCATTGTGCAATATTCCCCACTGCTGCCTCCCGTAGGAGTCTGGGCCGTGTCTCAGTCCCAGTGTGGCCGGTCACCCTCTCAGGCCGGCTACCCGTCGTCGCCTTGGTAAGCCATTACCTCACCAACAAGCTGATAGGCCGTGAGCCCATCTAAAACCACTCCATAACGCTTTCCACCAACACCCCATGCAGAGATTGGTCGTATCCGGTATTAGACCCAGTTTCCCAGGCTTATCCCAGAGTCAAAGGTAGGTCACTCACGTATTACTCACCCGTTCGCCACTAATCCACGGTGCAAGCACCGCTTCATCGTTCGACTTGCATGTGTTAAGCACGCCGCCAGCGTTCGTCCTGAGCCAGGATCAAACTCTCCGTTACAAAACAAAAAGCCTGACAACCCGATCTCAAACACCAACACAAACCGTACACGGGGGTGCACGATCCACGCTGACACAATTGAAACCACAAACGGTCATCAATCAAAAATAAATAAAATAATTGGTATCACATTTCCAAACAAAAACAATTTGCTCGAAACCAAAAAGCACACTATTGAGTTCTCAAACAACACACCACCCCAGGACACCACCACACACCCACAACAGGCACGCAGAAGCCCCCAGACAGTCATCATTCAGAGCCAACCACAACATCAACAGCACCCCTTCAGGGCCCCTCGCCGCGGCGACTCATACAACTATACACACCCCCACACAACACGCAAATCCACACACCATGAACTACACCACACATAACAGCTGCAGTCTGGGAGCCCTGGTGTACCCGCGTCAGCACGGTCGTTTACCCGCACATAAAGCGCCAGTGCTACCCCTCGTACTGCGGGGGCGCATCGCTAAAGGCCATATTGGCAAACCGCGAATACTTACCGCTAAACGCCAACGGAATCGTGCGGGTCGGACCGCCACGGTGCTTAGCGATCATCATATCCGCCTCACCCACGCGATCGGTATCGGGGTTATACATATCCTCACGATGCAGCAGAATCACCATGTCTGCATCCTGCTCAATTGACCCCGATTCGCGCAAATCAGAGATCATGGGGCGTTTATCGGTACGCTGCTCCGACCCACGGTTCAGCTGAGACAACGCAATCACCGGAACCTCAAGCTCCTTCGCTAAGAGTTTGAGACTACGAGAAAACTCCGACACCTCCTGCTGACGCGACTCAACCTTCTTTCCCGAGCTCATCAGCTGCAAATAATCCAGCACCACCATCTTCAACTCATGGCGCTGCTTCAGACGGCGGCACTTCGCCCGGATCTCCATCAGAGTCATATTTGGAGAATCATCAATAAACAGAGGCGCACCATTAATCTTGCCCTGCAAATTCGCCAGCTGGGTCCACCCGTCCTGGTCAAGATCACCCTTCTTCAGTCGCGACATCGAAATAGTTCCCTCAGCCGAGAGGATACGCATCGCAAGTTCAGTGCGGCTCATCTCCAGCGAGAAAAATACGGTGCACTGGTTATGGTGAATCGCTGCAGAACGCGCAAAATCAAGAGCCAACGTAGACTTGCCCACACCCGGGCGGGCCGCAATCACAATCATCTGCCCCGGATGCAAACCACCGGTGAGCTCATCAAACTCAATAAAATCCGTGGGAACCCCATACACCCCGTCGGGGCGGTTAGCGTTCGCGTCAATCTCATTCACGGTCGCCTCAAGCGCCTCAGAAAACGTCACATAGTCTTCGGCAGTATTACCATCAGAAACCGCATATACCTCGGCCTGCGCCTTATCAACAAGCGCATCGACCTCACCATCGCTCGAATACCCCAGCTGCGCGATCCTTGTGCCTGCCTCAACCAGGCGACGCATAATCGCGTGCTCCTTCACAATATCCGCGTAATACTGAGCGTTTGCTGCGGTAGGGACGGCGGCGATCAACGTATGCAGGTAGGTGGCCCCACCCACGCGAGTCAGTTCCCCACGCTTCTTCAACTCGTCAGAGACAGTAATCGCATCAGCAGGCATACCATGCCCATACAGCGAAATCACCGCCTCATAGATAATCTCGTGGGCTGGCTTATAAAAATCGGTGGACCGCAGGGTCTCCACCACATCCGCAATAGCGTCCTTCGAAAGCATCATGCCACCCAGCACAGACTGCTCCGCCACATCATCATGCGGTAGGGTGCGGGAACCATAATCAACGGGTGTTTCAGACACGTCTCTCCCTGAACGTTGAGGACAACCTTCTGCCTCTTGACGGTTACGCGCCAAGCGCCAGCTCACTCAAACAGTGTACGAGAGAGTACGCTCAAGATGCACCTTACACTCAAAGACCCTGAACCTGGGTGCGGTAGAAATCAAGCAAACGATGGGTGCCGGTCGTCTCTCCCACACAATCATGCGTTAAGCCCCACAGCATAAACGATAAAGTATCGGCCACGCGCGGTTTGATAAGTCCGATCCCCTTCACTGCACCATCTGCTAACCGGGGCGGAATAACCGTGATCTTCGTGGGGCGCCCCACCGCCTCAAAAGCGTACTGCGCCACCTCGCGCCATGAGAGGACCTCGGGACCGCCAATATCGTAGGAACCTTCCTGGCCAGATTCCACCTTATCAAGGCAGTATGCGGCAACATCCGCCCCATGAATGGGGTTTACCTGCCCCTGCGGCCGCAGCAGATACACCCGGCCACGGCGCGCCATCTGTGCTATAGAGCTCATATCCGAGAAGTACCCGCTCGGGCTCACCACCTGATGCGCCAGCGGCGACTGGATCAGCGCCTGTGCGAAAGCCGTCTTCGCCCGCGTGAGCTGTGAACGAATCAACTCGGCGTGTATGGCGTTCACATAGCAAAAACGGGTGACATTATGGGCGCGCGCAGACTCCAAAATATTCAGGTTCGCACGGTAGTCAATATCCCACGGGTCGGCCTTCTGCCGGGTCACCCCCAGTGCCGAAATAACCGCATCAGCGCCATCGCACACCCCTGCCGCCCAGGAACGGTCGGTTACATCACCAACCGCCCATTCATCTACCATGTTCGTCAGCGATGGTGCACCCCACGCCCCAGCACTCTCGGCCCGAGCCTTATCGCGCACCACGGCACGTACCCGATGCCCGCGACGATGTGCCTGCTCCACAATATGGCGCCCCGCATAGCCCGACGCTCCAACAACCACAATATTCATCGTTTCACCTCGCTGTGTGTTCTGTGCATAAAGTTTCGCTGTTTTACAGGGGATGACGATTTCTCAGATAGTCCTCAATCACCTCAACGGCGCAGGTTGAACCGTCCATGCCGCGCATTGCCTCGCCAAGCTGCCGTGCCTTGGCACGCATGGCCTCGTCTGAGAGCAAACGGTTCAGGATGTCGCGCATCTGGCCTCGGTGCACATCATGTTTTGTAAAGCGCAGGGCGTTGCCGTACTGCACACATTCCTCAATATTCCAGCGCTGTTCGGCCTGCATGGCGATACCAGCGAACGGTACCCCCGCCAGGCACGCAGTCTGTACGGTTCCTTCACCACCGTGCGTTATTGAGGCATCAATGTGCCCGGCGAGCAGATGAGCCGGAACAGTTCCCGCGCGGTGGATATTATGACCCAGCGAACGCGCATCCACATCCGATAACAGCATCCCACCGCCGAGCAGCACATCCACCGGTGCTGAGGAAAGCTGCCGAAGCACCGCCGCCAGGATGTGCGCAGACCCGGACGAGCCCATCCCCACGTAGATCAGTGGTCGCTTTTTAGGTTCCCGAACAATCGGCGGAAGCCCGCCGGGGGCACGGTAGAAGATCGGCCCCACGCTGACATCCGGTGCCCTTAACGGGTCGCCGCGCAGCTCGGTAAAAAGAGAACAGATAAGGTTTACGTCGGCGCTGAGCATATCGACGGTACGGCGCGGCAGTTTCAGCCCGTACTCACGCGCCACGGCTGTAAACGACGCCGGTTTATAAGAAATTACCTGCGCCAAGGCACGCACCCACCCCGGTGCCGCAGCCCTCTCCCTCTCGGGGGCAGCCGAAAAATAGGTGGTGGAGTATGCGTAAGGGCGCGCATAGAATAGCGGTACCCCTGCCACACGCGCGGAGATGAGCATCGTCAGGTTCGAACCAATCACCACAGCATCCGCTTTAAAGGTACGAATGGCCACAAGTTCAGCGGCAACCCTGCGGCGCACCTTCTCGGTAGTGAAAGGATGCCGCACTCCCCTGCCCTGATCCAGCGCCATGAGCTGATCCGCTTCGGCCTCAGACATGAGAGGTTCGCTCAGGCACACCGGCAGTTGGGCGTCCTCTATAAGTTTCAGGTGTCGGGGTGAATAGACGTGGAAAAGAACCTCATGTCCGTGTTTTACAGCGGCGCGCGCTATTTCGATCCCCCTGGTGGTCTCGCCCATATTGAAGCTTTCAGGCGAGAAGAGGATACGGCTCATCGTCCCACCTCCCGTCATAACCTATAGTTCACCGCGCCGCAGCAGGCACGCGCTGATGAAGTAAATATGAGGGTGAAGCCGGGCCCGCCTTTACCGTAGTGAGTATTTAAAGACTCCCCGGCCCCACCATATGTGTGTGAATCTTGCGGAGAGGAAAGACCGCAAGCTTCACTTTTATTTCTTACGCAGAATCAGCCCAATAGCGCCCATGTGGTCGGCGTGGCGGCGGAATACGCTGCGCATCCCCAGCACACGTTCGCGAATCTGCGGTTTGCGGGCAAGGTTAAACATAATCTTGGCAACCCCACCAATACCTTCGTCGGCGATCATGCGTTTGGGCTCTAGCAGCGCCATCTCGGTCTGGTACACATCCAGCACCTCAAATCCGGCTTCTTCTGCGATTCGTGTCCATTCCGCAACAGTCAGCGGGCGGGCATTCACGCGAATGCTTCGTGCCAAGTCCTTCTGAATTTCTTCCTGCACTTCGGGACGCAGGTAGTCGGGGGTTAGCGACAGCTCGTGAATGGCGTAGTAGCCGCCGGTGCGGAGGATGCGGGCGGCCTCCTGCATAATCTCAAGCTTGTGCTTATCGGTCTGCATGGTCAGCATGGCCTCCCCACCACCACGTCGTAGCTGGCATCGGGCAGCCCGGTCTCCTGAGCCCCGGCGTTCACGACCGTGTAGTTGGGGTTATCACCAATGCGTCCACGCACGATCTCGGCCGCTTTGGGGTCAAGATCTACGCCGGTGTAGGTCTTGGGTTGACGTTTAATGATTTCGGCGGCGGTAATCCCCAAGCCGGGGGCGAACTCAACTACGTCAATCTGTCCACCGAGCGCGCGTCGTAATAGCCAGTTAGTGGTTTCGCGTCCCCAGGGCGCAGCACTTTCTTGCCAAGCTGCGCAAGAAGCCAGTGTCCAGCGGCTTTTTCAGCGGGACGATCAGTACCGGGAACATTCGGGTCTTGGACACAGCATTTCTCCTTAAAGCCTTTATTTCGCATTAAATACGCAATATTTATATGACTTTATTCTACACCTGTCATCGTATCCTATGGGCCACACATTATCCGCAGACGATCTCCCCTCTTGCCCTTGCGTCTTACGGCAGGGAACAGCATGTTAAAAAGTTTGGGCGGCGCCCAAAGGTACCGCCCAAACTAATCACACACATACATACGAAAATCAGAGCCACTTCCGCAAGGAAATTCCAACTTTCAGTTAGTCCTCTCGAACCAACTATTACAACTATGGGTTACAGCCCTTTATTCCCCGTTAGCCAGAGCTGAATAAAAACTGTGAATCAGAGAGTTAGCGGTGCACCTACTTTATCCGCAGGTGAGTGGGACGATAAAGCGTACAGTCACCGGACATATGGGTATTTCAGGGAGACTTTGAACTAGAACTGAAAATATCAAAAAGTTGAAAATTATTCATAAGGATGTGATTTTTATGCACAACCAACAAAGGCCCCTGAGCCTCACCTAAAAACTAATACTATTCATAAAGATGTATATATCACCACTTCCGGTGTTCTCTTCAACGCACCGAAACCTTCAGCACACTGAGAAGTCTTCATGATGCTGACATACAGGGCTGTGCGACTCATTTACCCCACCACCGTATCCGCGGCAGGAACTCACAATCCCGGCGTTGTGCATACCGGTGCTTTACTCAGTATTTTCCCCAGAAAATAGCGGCCAGAGCTCTTCATAAAGTGTTAAAAGAAAATTGGCGAGACCGCCATGGTCTCGCCAATTTCTTTTCCGATATAGCGGTTCAGCATTCCCGCTATAACGAAACACACACATTCACATCGCAGTCCTCTCGAACCAACACTTAATAGTAAACACTAGCAACCTTGGCAGACCATGAGGTTTTTCTGAAAAAATGCTGTGAACCGGCCCGGCGGTTGCTGAGAAATATAAACCGTCAAATCGTTAGCTGTTCTGCGAAGTAAGAATAAACCCTAAAGTGAGAGGGTTAATAACGATCGACACCAGCGCCAAAATAATATTGACAATACGGTACCTGGCAAATTTAAAAAACCCGACCATGGCACAGATAAAGGCGATACTGGCCGTAATAATCCCCAGCACATTTGCCACCAGGAAAAGTGCAAGAGCCGTCTCAAAAGAGCCGATTGGAGCCCATGAAAGCACCAGCAGGCAAACAGTGGCAACCTCCAGAAACACGGTGGTCATAAGCAGCTGGGTGCTAGGGAACAGTTTTTTACGGACGCGCGTCTTCGTTTCAGGCATAGTTCTAGGGTATATGAAATCCTCACCATTCAAGCCACCACGGGCGAAGCCGCACCCCGTGCGGGTACATAAACTGGTTGCCGCGACCCGTGATAAAACACCGGGTACGCGGCAACCAGTGAGGCACATACAGCACAGAGAGCTCCACAGTACTAGCTCGGGAATACTTCGTATTTACCCGTCGGAGAGTTTAAAGCGTATCCAGCCCGCCAGCAGCGGAACAATACCCCACAAGCTAAGAATCAGGCACCGCACCTCATAACTGGGGTCACCCTTAATCTTGTCCTTGTGGTAGATCATCACATCGTTACTGAGTGAAGACGGCAAATACTTCATCGCGTCATCTACCCAGTCCTGGCCCGTTACCTTAAAGATGCCCAGCACAATACTCGCCACAAAGAGGATGGCAGCCACCAGCACGATAGCCCCAGCGCTATTACGCAAAAGCGCACCAAAGCCAAAACCCATCCAGGCCAGTACCACCAGGTAGAAGCCAAGCATCAGGCTAATACGCAGCACCCCGGTATCCATCGAAACACGCAACTTTTCCGTAAGCATCATCTGCCCTAAGAAGAACGCGACAATGCCACCCAGCGTACCAACCAGAAAAGCCACAACAGAGGCCACGAGCGCTTTAGTGAAATACAGTAGGGACCGGCGTGGCACCGTCAGCTGAGTAATCTGGATGGAGCCAGTAGCGTACTCGGTAGCGATAAAAACAGTCGCCATTGAGGAGAGGATAATACCCGCCAGTGAGGCACCCACAACCCCAATAGAGTACGAAGACTCCTTAATCTGGTTCACAACCTCAGAGCCGCTCACCACCTCACCGTTTACAATTTGCTGGCCAGCGTGCTTCTCATAATCCGCCAGCTGCAGGTTCAACATGGGCGCCAGAAGCATCGTAAGGCCCAGAAGAACAACGATGGTTACCACAAACAGAATCTGTTGTGACCGCAAGGAACGCATTTTCAGCCACTCCGAACGGGCAACCCCGATAGGCGATAAATTCTTAGCCACCGGGGCGGTCTTTGCTGTACTCATGGGTATTATTCCCTCCCTATATTCTCGGCGCCATTACCGTTTGCGGGCGCAGACGACCACGGAGTGTTCGCTGGGGCTTGCGTGTATTGGGGTTGCTGCTGAACGAATTGTTGCCCCATCTCCGGGCGGTGTACGGGGCTTGCGGTGCCCCACCAGTGGGATCCATAGCAACGGGCTGCTGACTGTTCACCGGTCCGGAACCAGCAACAGCAGTTGATGCATACTCCACCTCAGAACGAGTAATCTCAAGGTACACATCCTCAAGGCTTGCCTCTTGCGGGGCGAGAGTGTACAGCAGAATATGCTCATTAAAGGCCAGTTCTGCTAGGGCGCGCGCATCCGCGCTCACCAGCAGCCCGTCGGTATCGACGGGAGTATGCTGAATGGAATAGTGGTTCAGCAATTGCGCGTACCGTTCCCGCTCGTCGGTGCGCACCAGAACACGGTGCCCTCCCACCCGGGAAAGCAGCTCACTCAACGAAGTGTGCTCCAAAAGGCGACCGCGGCCAATAATAATAAGGTCATCGGCAGTCTGCGCCATCTCACTCATCAGGTGCGAAGAAATCAGTACCGCCCGACCCTCGGAAGCCAGGTGCTTAGCAAGCTGACGCACCCACACCACGCCTTCCGGGTCAAGGCCGTTCACGGGCTCATCCAAAATAACATTGTGCGGATTGCCCAGCAGCGCCACCGCTATTCCCAGACGCTGCCCCATACCGAGAGAGAATCCGCCCACTTTGCGTTTAGCGACCGCGTTCAAGCCGGTCATTTCAATTACCTCGTGCACGCGAGCGAGCGGAATATTATGCGTGTACGCGATAGAACGTAAATGGTTGTATGCGCTGCGGCCGGGATGGGTTTTCCCTTCCAGAAGCGCACCCACAGAACCCAGCGGGGATTTAAGGGAAGTATATTGCGAACCATCCACCAGCGCCGTACCGGCAGTGGGGCGGTCAAGCCCCACAATCATGCGCATCGTTGTGGATTTACCGGCTCCGTTTGGTCCCAGAAACCCGGTGACTTTACCGTCGGGAACCGTGAAGGAAACATCATTAACGGCAGTCTTTTCGCCGTACCTCTTGCTGAGGTTTTGAACTTGTAGCATGCGCCACCTGCCTTCCGCAGAGTCAACTATGAAAACCTGCACTTTAAGTCTAGGGTTTATAGAAGAAGATGTGTAGGATTTATTTACCCTTTAACAGCTGCAGAGACTCTCTCCCACAGGCCTGCTCGCAACGCAGCTTTTGCTATGTTTCACGTGAAACATTGGAGAAATATCCTGATAAATCAACTTTTTAACGTTGAGGAAAAGGGCTAGTAATTGAGTAGCGGTGAACCACTCGGCGCCATAACACGGCACGAACCGCTACGAGAACAACGAAACAGCTCAGCGAACCCTCAATCCCGAAGGAGCCACCAGTTATTAGCCAATTTCCCTGCTCTGTGTGCAGCGTCAAAAGGTGAACAGGTTGAGTGGTTCCGCTAACCACCCCGCCCAGGATAATACCCAATGTAAAATTCCAGGCCGCATGTACGGCACTCACCAACCACACATTTGCACTCAGCCAGTACAGCGATGCCAGTACCGTACCCGCTAGAAACAGGTTAATAAAAGCAATAATGCTAAACCCCGCATTGAAAGTATGGGACAGAGAGAAAAGCGCAGAATTCACCAGAATACCTGCCACCATGCCCCACCGAGAACTCATGACATTTAGCAGATACCCCCGAAAAACAACCTCTTCAGATAGTCCTTGTACGGCATACACAAGAGCGCCTAAGAGAATGGGGGCAGCAGAAGATACGCCGCCCCATGAGAGATGAGCGGCTCCCAACAGGATCAACCCGACTAATACCACTGCAATAAGTCCTGCCCCACACAGGGAACCAATCACCCAGGATACAAACACTTTCTTCTGCGTCAGGCCCAGGTCTTTAAGCGAGAGTTTATCCATAGTCCGCGCCCACACAAGTATCCCCGTAATGGTTAATGCGGAGGGCAACAATAATCGGGCACTGGAGAACAAAGGATGATCACCGGCACTAACGGAGGGTACAGGGTGAAAATACCCTGTGTAATCAGGGGCGAGATCACCAGAAGGATAAGAAAAGCAATAAACATACTCACCCAAGGATTCACCCTCAGGCGGTAGAATGATGAGTATTTTTCGGAGTGTTTCACAAAAACACCGTCCTTACTATTTCCGTGTCACACGGTGATACGGAGAGCTTCCGCTCACCGTTGTTCCTCAGCCTAACACTGAAACCGGTGTTGCGGGGACGTCAGTGGATTACTGACTTCAGAAAAGACCGCCTGCACACCAATGCCTATTCGGTTCTTTTGGGGTGGTGTACCGGTACAGGCGGCGCTATTGTTGTATGAAGCAGGCAAGAGAGTTAGGGTACTCATGGGTGGCGATTTTAGCACCTCATTAAGGCGGCAGACAGGTTCACAATGGGGTAAACGTATTCTCGGTGGAATGGCTCTCACCACCGCTGCATACCTGGGAGTTCAAGGCATACGATGCTACCGGGCGGTACACAAGGCCGCAGCCAAACTAGCATCATATCCGGTACAGGTGGCACATCTTAACTACGGCGAGATGGCATACCTCAATATTCCACCTGCAACTACTTGCGCGAACACGTCTGCGCCGATTATCCTCTCCCTTCACGGACTTTACGGAGGATACGACCAAGCCACTGAAAATGTGAAGGATTTCTCTAAACCCTACAGGATTATCGCCCCATCACGTTTCGGCTATCCAGGCAGCAGTATCTCCAAAACGGAACTCCGAAGGAACAGGCCGCCGCACTTCTTGAACTTCTAGATACTTTAAATATTGAAAAAGTCTATGTTCTGGGAGCCTCAGCCGGAGGAACACCCGCTATTCGCTTCGCCCTTGATTACCCAGAACGTGCCTCAGGCCTTATTCTTCTCAGCTCCGCCCCTGTCTGGGATAAAAAGCCACAAAAGCTGCCCGGGCGCATGGGGCCTGCCTCTGTAGTAAACCGCAACTACCTAATGTGGTTGCTGTCCCCTTCTTTCAACTGATCTTTGGGCTGCCTTCAAACACTATTTATGGGATGCTCCCACTACGTGAACGGCAGGCAGGAATAGATATTGATGCCACGATCACGAATCCAGATATGGCGGTACATTATGAACATTACCCTGTTGAGACGCTAAAACCACCCGTTCTTCTTCTCCACGCAAAAGATGATCGGGTTGTTCCTTTCGCTCCCCCACAGGGGCAGGTACAGGCGTCTCTGCACCGATACCCGAATCTCACCACGGTCCTCTTTGACACAGGTGGTCATATGATTCAGGGACATCCCGGGAAGGTACATCACGCCATTACTCAATTCATCCGCGAAACATCGTAATGGTGAAGATGTTTCACGTGAAACATTCACCCACAACCTATGGTGGGCACTCATTACAGGTGTTTTACCGGGATTTTAGTTGACGGACCGCTTATTAAGGTGCGGGTGGTTACAATAGACTATGGATGTCTTCACCGCAGCGCAGCAGAAAAGTTTCGACGACTTCATGACCGTCTATCGTAGCGGAGACGAACATTCTCACTACGGCGGACATTCACTTCTCTTCTATGCGCTCGCTAATTCCAATAGCGAATCTCGCTACCGTATAGCTACTTTTCTGCTTAATCAGCATGCCGACCTTGGTGACGTAGATAGTCATAAAAACAATCTTTTACATATTCTTTTTCGTGGTTTTAACCAGGAACATCATGTTGCAGAAGATATCGAATTGGCGCAACGCCTCATCAACCGGGGAGTGGATGCAGCAGCTCCCAATAGGGCCGGAACAGTTCCATTGATGCACGTCCTGGCCGCCAAAGATTTTAAACCCCAAGACCATGAGCCCCTCATAGATCTGTGGCTGGAGCAACCACACCCCGGACTCAAGCATTATTCAACCGAATACGGCGGTACCGCTTTAGATATTGCGCTACGTAGACCCTACTGGCTTGATACCGCAAGTCGTATTAAGGGGCGCCTCATGCTCGCTGACGGTTTGGTAGCTACCGTGTCACCCCATCCTGTGCTAGCCCAACTGGTGTTTATACTGACAGATGCGGGAATTGGTGTAACCATTAAAAATAGGGTCTTATCTATTGGCCGCGAACAAAATGTGCGCAGTGTACTGTTCTGGAGTCAGGACGAGCTGTGGCATGTGGGGTATCACAGTACCCGGTTCACCGATGGGCACACTGAGAACCTAAAAATTGCTACGCTCTCCACCCCGGATATTGAGGTGGCCTTGCGCTGGCTTATCTGCCGCACCGCTAACCAGTACCGCACTCACTCAAAACGCTGTTGGGCACAGCTGCTCCCCCTACGAACGGCAGGTAGGTTTGCTTCAGGGTGGAGTGCCGAACAGGTGAGCGTGAAGGATTCCCATGCTGGCACGGTTGAAGCGCGCCTTATCCAACCTAACGGGCTCCCGCTGCACATGCGCATGGCTACCGCCCTTCCACATACTATTGAGCTTGCGGCCCTTTCCCACCTCATGGAGTTCTCTCCCCAACAGGTACTGGATGCTTATCTCGACCCTGATGGCAACCCACTGCCGGTGCATCTTCTGGAACGGGGAACCCCAGACCGGACTATGGGTGATGATTTCTACCGTTTGGTGACGGCACGAGGCAAAGCCTGGCATTACCTGGACGATGAGATACAGCCACCGGGCAGTTTCGATCGAGTCCCTCATTTCTGGTGTGAAGACGGATGCTGGCACTACGGCCATACGGAGCGCGGCGAACTTCGCTCCCCCGATGTATCAAGCCCGCATTTCGCGGTGATACTGCGCTGGGCCGCGTACGATGTACTGAATGATGCACGTGCGGATAACGGGTGGCCGATGCTGCTCACCAGCTACTGGAAACCTCAGCTGGCCCCCGGATGGGCCACACACTCTCCACAAGAACACCCTGGCTGCGTGTGCCTGATAACTCCCACCGGCTCCATTCTCAACACGGTAATTCACAGCGCAAACGAGAAAAATGCCGCAGCACTCTCCCATCTCATGAGCCTTAGCCCAACAGAGGTGATTGACTGCTTTATTCAGGAGACCGGCGGAAGGTTTCATAAACAGCTCGATCCGGGTCCATCTTCAACACCAAGCAGAACGTAATCAGCGATGTTTCACGTGAAACATTATTGCAACACATTCAGTTTTTATTACGAAAATCAACCTTTATAATTTATTGGTAGGGATAAACTGACGAACGGAGGAGCCCCATGAAGTACATGCACAAGAATAAACTTGTTCCCCCAACCAGCACCTACGGACAAGGCAATCATGCCCTACTGTGGAGGAAGCAACTGATGTATTCATTGCCTGGCTAAAGCATCGCAACCCCACACGGGAATTAGGCAACACCCCAGATAACTGGTCCATTCACCCCTACGAAAATGCGTTTACTGTCGTTCCCAGCGGCGGGCGGAGGAGCAACTACATGTACATCCTACGCGGCGATATTTGTCTTGGCTTTACACAATCTATGGTGTCGTTTAAGACGGCTTATGCCGAGGCTCAGAACGATACTGGGGCAATATCCTGGGAGGATCAAAAGAGTTATGAGGTTCGCGGCGACTAACCCCCTCATTGTTGAGTTCTTAGCACAAAAATAACGATGTTTCACGTGAAACATCGCTCACAAATACCGCCGCCTTACAAACTAACAGTCATCTCGCAACGGTCAAGATCTAAACTATGGGTGGCAGCTCCTCCGAAAGGCCATAAAGCACAAAGGCAAAAGGCGCCACTCCCCTCCCCATCAAGGAAGAAGAGAAGTGACGCCTTCCGGGCCTCTTATAGAGCCCTATAAGCCTTGTTTAGGCAGCCGCTACAACATCAAGGGTAACGTTAGCGACAACATCCTGGTGCAGGCGAGCAGTCACCTGATACTCACCGGTGCGCTTAATAGCGGAACCCAAGTGGATGGTGCGCTTATCGATCGAACCAATGCCAGCAGCCTCAATGGCATCGGCAATGGCATCTGCCTTCACGGAACCGAACAGGCGGCCATCAGCACCAGCCTTGTGGGCAACAACCACCGGCTTAGCCGACAGTGCAGCAGCAAGAGCCTGTGCTTCTTCGAGGGATGCCTTAGCGCGCGCCGCACGGGCTGCACGGATGGACTCAACCTGCTTCTCGCCACCAACAGTCCAGGTGACAGCGAAACCGCGGGGAAGGAGGTAGTTACGTGCGTAACCGTTCTTCACGGTGACGATATCGCCAGCGGCACCCAGACCGGTTACTTCCTGAGTGAGAATAATCTTAGCCATGGTACTGTACTCTCTCCTTCTTTTTAGCGGCCAGCGCCGGAGTAGGGCAGCAGTGCAACCTCGCGGGCGTTCTTAATAGCCTGAGCGATCTTACGCTGCTCCTGAACGGTCACACCGGTCACGCGGCGGGCGCGGATCTTACCGCGGTCGGAGATGAATTTACGCAGAAGCGCGACGTCCTTGTAGTCGATAACGGTGACGTCAGCAGCCTTAAGCGGGTTCTGTTTGGGTTTGGGCTTACGGATTTCAGCCTTAGCCATCGTGGTGCTCCTTCAAGTTTGGGAGCCCGCGGTGAGTAAACCGCGGGATGGATGAATAGTTTTATTGGGTGAGAAGGCGAGCGGTTTAGAACGGGGGTTCGTCGTCGCCTGCGGTACCCCAATCATAGTTCCCACCAGCCTGCGAGCTCCACGGGTCAGCCGAAGGAGCCTGCTGCTGTTGCTGCTGGGACTGGGCCGGTGCCGCACCAGCGGCGGGCGCGGATGCGCCGTAACCGGAATTATTGGAGTAGCCGTTGCCGCCGCCGGAGTTACTGTTGTACCCCTGCTGAGGTGCGGCATTATAGCCGCCAGCCTGCTGCTGACCACCGAAGGTATTGCCACCATAATTATTGCCCTGCTGGGCTCCCCCACCGGAGTTACGGTGTGAGCGGGTGACCTGTGCGGTAGCGTAGCGCAGCGCGGGACCGATCTCATCGAGATCAAGTTCCATTGAGGTGCGGCGTTCGCCTTCTCGGGTTTCATACGAGCGGGACCGCAAGCGGCCCTGAGCGATGACACGGGTACCCTTCTTCAGGGTTTCCGCAACGTTCTCTGCGTACTCGCGCCAAATAGACGCACGCAAAAACAGTGCCTCCCCGTCTTCCCACTGGCCGCTATTACGGTTGTAGGTGCGCGGAGTGGATGCGATCGTGAAGTTAGCAACGGCCACCCCGGCGGGGGTGAAACGAAGCTCAGGATCGCTGGTGAGATTACCGATGACAGTTACAACGGTTTCGCCGGCCATGAGATGCCTCCTCGTATGGGTATCAAGTATGTTGCTTCTAGTGAAACACAAGCCCCTGACAATTTAAGGGCTGCATTCCGCCTGGAGGAACTACTTGGCGGAGATCTTCTGCTCTTCCGGGCGGATGATCTTGGTACGCATGACGGACTCGTTCAGGTTCAGAACGCGGTCAAGCTCAGCGGAGGTCTCGGGGGTTGCGGTGAAGTTAACAACCGCGTAGATGCCCTCGGACTTCTTCTGAATTTCGTATGCTAGGCGGCGTCGGCCCCAAATGTCCATATTGTCAATAGTGCCGCCAGCGTTGGTGACGATCTCAAGGAACTTAGACAGGGACGGCTCAACCGCGCGATCCTCAACCTCGGGGCTGAAGATCACCATCAGTTCGTATGCACGCATGATTAGACCCCTCCTCTGGGCTAAACGGCTATGGTATTTCCATAGCAGGAGATTCATGGTGTGGTCCGGGCCCACTCGGGGTGAGCGCACAGACTTTCTAAGTTTACACGAAACCAATACCGGCACAACAGTTGCTTTATCTTATTTTTATAAATCGTGCCGGGATGCTATAACACCGTGTTCCCTACACCTTCTTACCAAGGTATAGGGAACACGGCCGTATTTCTACTGAAAAAGCTAGAACTACTTACATGGGCCGGGTTGGTGCTACAGCCACCACACCGTTGAGCTCATTAATCCGGTTGGGCATAGTGCAAGCGTCAATAATCCACAGTACGATCCAGGCTATAAGCATGGGAACACCAATGAGCGCACCAATCAGGGTAGCTGATAGTATTATGCCCCCGATCCACAGAACCAGCATTACCACGCCCATAACCGCTTGCTTTAGATAAAATTTATGAACGCCTAAACCACCTAAGAAAAACCACAGTACATAGGCGACTCCCACGGATACGGGTTGCTGAACCATAACTACCGCCGGTGTAGCTACTACGGGTTGAGGCTGTAGCTGACCGGGCTGAGAGGGGTACTTGTTGGCCTCGTGGTTCTGCTGATTTACATGAGGTTCCTGAGACATCTGAGGTCCTTTCGGTGACTGTGCTATAAGGAGCAAAACACGCTCACAGAAAATTTTACGCGTAAATCCCGCATTATGATGCTATTTCAGGTTGCTACGCAAAATTTTTATGCGCTCTGTTGCTCTTTCCACCAGGTCAGTAACCTCTCCGTGACTGCTTCCCGACCCAGTTCCCCCTCGTCCAAACGCACATTGAGTAAGAACCGGTATGCCTGCCCCACCACCGGGCCAGGTTTTACCCCCAATACCGCCATAATCTGCTCACCATCCAGCTCGGGACGCATTGCATCCAGCTGCTCCTGCGCGGCCAGCTCTTCAATACGCCGCTCCAAATCGTCATACGCCTGCGCCAGCGAACGCGCCGTACGCTTATTGCGGGTGGTCACATCCGACCGGGACAACCGGTGCAGGCGCTGCAGCTGCTCCCCCGCATCCCGCACATACCGGCGCACCGCAGAATCAGTCCAGCCAGCCTCACGGTAGCCGTAGAAACGCATGTGAAGCTCAACCAGGCGCGCCACCGCACTAATAGTGTCGTTGTCAAAACGTAGGCAGCGCATGCGCTTCTTCACAAGTTTCGCACCCACCACCTCGTGGTGCAGAAAAGACACCGACCCGTCTTTCTCAAATCTGCGGGTTTTAGGTTTACCAATATCGTGCAGAAGAGCCGCAAACCGCAGCACAAAATCAGGTTTCGGGCAGGGACCATCAGCACCGGTTTCTTTCTCAATCGCCTGCTCCATCACCTTCAGCGAATGCCCGTACACGTCCTTATGGTGGTGCGCCGGGTCGATCTCCATACGCAGCGCGGGCAGCTCTGGGAGCACATAGTCTGCAAGCCCACTTTCTACCAGCAGGTTCAGCCCAACCCGCGGGTAGTCGGCACAGATGAGTTTCACCAGCTCATCACGGACTCGCTCCGCCGAAATAATCTCAATACGCGACGCCATCTGCCGCATCGCCTCAAACACGTCCGGCGCCACCTGCAGATTAAAACGTGCCGCAAACCGTGCCGCACGCATCATCCGCAGCGGATCCTCCGAAAAAGAATCCTGAGGCGAGCGCGGGGTACGCAGAACACCCTCCGCCAAATCTTTAGCGCCACCAAAGAGATCCACCACCTCACCTGAAGGCAGTGAAGCTGCCATTGCGTTCATCGTAAAATCACGCCGCACCAGATCGGCGCGTAAATCCGTGCCAAACTCGACCGTGGGTTTGCGGGAGTCAGAGGCGTACACCTCCGCCCGGTAGGTGGTCACCTCGTACACGGCCCCATTCTTACGGGCGCTTATAGTGCCGTACTCCTTACCGATATCCCACACGTGTTCACCCCACACTCGCAGGATCTGTTCACTTTCGGCGGGGGTGGCGTCCGTGGTCAAATCAAAATCCGTAAAATCACCGGGGGTATCACGCAACTGGTCACGCACAATACCGCCCACCAGGTACAGTTCAAAACCCGCCCGGCGGTACAGCTCACCCAGCTGCGCGGCATCCGGGAACTTCGAAAGCACATCAATTTTCTGCGACATAGTCTCTTAATCCTGCCAGATAAACCGCCTCACCGCCTCACCGCGGGCGCGAACAACCCAAAAAGCCCCCGTATCGGTTAAGGTAGAACCATGAGCTTTCCCGTACCGCGCGCACCCAAGATGCGAACTCTGTTAACCGCGTCTTACACGCCGGTACACCGTGAAGTATCCGCTGGAGGCATCATCATAGACTTCGCGCGCCAGAGTCTGCCTGCTGCCATTATTGCGCGCATTAACCGTGCCGGACGCGTCGAATGGTGTCTGCCCAAGGGGCATATTGAAGAAGCAGAAACCCTTGAAGAGGCTGCACAACGCGAAATTGAAGAAGAAACCGGGATACGTGGTGATATCCTGCACTCACTCGGTAACATTGAATATTGGTTCACCTCTTCCGGGCAGCGCATCCACAAAACGGTGCACCACTACCTGCTGAAGGCAACCGGAGGGGAAATCACCATCGACAACGACCCCGACCACGAGGCCGTAGATGTGGCCTGGGTACCGTTCACGGATCTTAACCGCAGGCTATCGTTCGCTAACGAGCGGCATATTGCCGACCTCGCCCGCGAATTCATCCAGTCACGGCTCTAAACCTACGCTACGCACAGGAGGCACCAGTTGGCACGAACAGACGCGCTCGCAAGCGCGATCATGGCTGCCGGAACGCTCGTATCCCGAGTGCTCGGACTAGTCAGGACGGTTCTTATTACCGTCGCCATCGGCTCCCTCTCAACCGTCGGCGACGTGTTTGAGGTCGCCAACACCCTCCCCAACCTCATTTACGTGCTGGTTGCCGGGGGCGCGTTTAACGCCGTGCTCGTGCCGCAGATCATTAAAGCCGCCAAAGCCCAAGACGGTGGGGCGCTGTACATTTCGAAGCTGGTAACACTCACCGTCACCGCTATTGGGCTGATTACGGTCATTATGGTCGCCTGCGCGTGGCCCATTATTGATGTGATGGGCTCCACCTGGACACCGGAGCAGAAACAATTAGGGGTCATTTTCTCGCTCTGGTGTTTGCCGCAGATCTTCTTCTACGGCCTGTATACCGTCATCGGGCAGGTGCTGAACGCTAAAGATGCGTTCGGAGCCTACATGTGGTCGCCGGCGCTGAATAACGTCATCTCCATCATCGGCCTGCTGGTGTTCATTGTTATGTTCGGGGCGCAGAACACCACCATTAACCCGCCGCTGCACTCGGTTGAGAACTGGACCAGCGCCCAAACGGTTGTGCTTGCAGGTACTACTACCCTCGGCATCGCCATGCAGGCCCTCGTGCTGTTTATCCCCTACGCCGCCTGGGGATGCATCTGCGCCCCAATTTCGGGTGGCGCGGCATTGGACTACGTGAACCCGCTAAACTCGCCGCTTGGACGCTTGCAGCGGGCGCTGTGGCTAACCTTTCCTTCATGTACATGAACCAGGTTGCTGCATCTGTGGTTGGTGAACGTGCCCGCTATGCGGAGATGGGCATCCAAATCCCCGGCCTGCAGGCCCTCAACTACGCCTCAATGCTGTATATCCTCCCGCACGGTGTGATTGGTATGTCCATCGCTACCGTGCTCTTTAACCGGATGAGCGCCTCCGCCAGCGCCGATGATAGGGACAGCGTCATCCACGCCGTCTCTCACGGGCTGCGTACCTCCGGGGTGGCCACCATTTTCTGCGCCGTGGCGCTTATTGTCCTTGCCGGGCCGGTCGCTATCCTGTTCAGCGGCGGCGACCGGGTGGCGGCCACTATTATTGCCAAGCTCATTGTCATTATGGCGTTAGGCACCCCCACACTCACCGTCACATTCCTGTACGGGCGTGTACTTTACGCCCGTGAAGACGCCCGCACCCCCTTTAAAATCCAGTTGTTCTCGGCCTCCATCATGGTAGTGATGAGCTTCAGCGCCTCCCTGTTGGATGCCCAGTACACCGTTTACGCGTTGGCGTGTATCTATCCTGTGCACAATATTTTGCTCACCGGTATTAGCCATTACCTGGTGAAACGCCGCCTTGGCTATTACGGGCAGAAACGTATCTTGAGCGTGTACGCCCGCGCCACCTTCGCAGCTGTTTTCGCTGCCGGGGTGACCGCCGGGGTCCTGTGGCTGCTGGGCGGGTACAGCGCCAGCGGTTTCGCCTGGGCATCGAAAATCAGCGCCATTATTACCCTGATTGTGTGCGGGCCGGTCATGCTCGGCTCTTACATGGTGGGGTTGCGGGTTTTCCGGGTGAAAGAAGCCGACGCGCTTTTCGCACCCATCACACGTAAACTGGGAAGATTAGCACGCCGTTAGGTCGGCAAAACCGCTGAAAACCCACAGAACCCGTTAAGCCGGGTAAACTTTTGATAGAGAACAGCCCTGAACTGGGCGTACGAGCGAAAATTCGGGAGAGCACTTGTCTCAGCAGATTCCGGTAGGCACGGTACTCGGTGGCCGCTACGAGATCACCGCACAGATTATCGTTACCGCCGAGACAGATATGATTCTCGACGGCATGGATCAGATTCTCAGCCGTAAAGTGTCGGTGGTCGTTGCGTCCCCGGCACGCAGCAACCTGCTTGAGAACAACTCGCGTGTGCTCAATGAGAGCAACCCCTACAGTTTCCAGATGCTCGATATGGGTATCACCCCCGAAGGCAGCAAGTACCTCATTACGTCGTACACCGCCCCTCAGTGCTGTTGGATGCGCTGTTGACCGAGCAGCGCTCACTTTCGGACGTGTACGATGATGAAGCCGCCTTGGGTACCGAAATTTTTGGTGCGACCGTGCCGACTCAGCCCGCCGCAATGGAGGTTATTGGCGCCATTAAAAGCTGGGATGGTAACCCTATTCAGCCGGAGATGGGCGGCGGCATGTACCCCGGCGGGGACCTGTACGACGATGATGAGGACGATGAAGATGACGGCCGCCGCGGTACGTGGGTGATCGTTCTCGCCGCCGTACTGCTGCTGCTGATTGTGGCCGGTGCCGTGCTGATTTCGCTCACGGGTATTGGGTCGTCTAAAACCGCGGAGCCAAAGCCAGCCAAGTCTACATCCGCCTCAGCCTCGGCCAGTGAGGGTGGCGAGAGCCCCTCCCCCACTCCCAGTCCGGAAACCACCTCAAACGCCCCAGCGAAGATCGCCACCGTGGCCCGCCTAGTGCCGAATAACCCCACGTTCATGTCTGAGACGGATGCGAACCTACCCAAGCTTGCGGACAATAACCCCGCTACCGTGTGGATGAGCTACGGCTTTGGGAGCGGTAAGCTGGCTGTTCCGTTCGCGCTGTCTGCCAAACTTCAAACTCCCACGGTTGTTTCTAAGGTGACGATGCAGCAGAACACTGGTACCGGCGGGGCGTACACCGTGTACGTGAACAACCAGAATTCCCTCAACGGGGCCACCGAGGTGGGTAAGGGAACGTTTAATGGGAAAGACGCCGTGGTTGAGCTGGATACTTCCAAGCAGAGCGCAGATAAGGGCGGGTATGTGATTATTCAGTTCACTGAGGCCCCGAAGCTTTCACAGCCCATCTCAATCTACCCGTACGGGCTGCGTCTGGCCGAGTTGAAGGCTGAGTAGCCCAGTCTCTTTTCTCTCCCCTTATGCCCCGCAGGGATGCTCACACCGTTGAGCGTCTCTGCGGGCTTTTGTATGCGCCGTAGTGCCCCAGTGTGGTGTTGGCGGGCTGAGATGCCTAAGTCTGTTAGAAAACGTAACGTATGGCATACCGAGGCCCGAAATGGAATAATCAAAGGAACTATCACGTTTATGTGGCACGATATCAATAATTGGGACGAAAGAGAGAAAAATGAGCACCAATACAACAACCGGTGGCCTTTTTGGTAATGCCGCGCTTGGAGGTGTACGTCTTGGCGCCGCATCAACGAAACCTGAGGGTGCGAGCACATCTGCCGCCGAGCAGGGCGAGCAGACGGTGCACAATGTCATTATTGTGGGTGCGGGCCCCGCAGGGTATACGGCGGCAATTTATGCCGCCCGCGCTAATCTCTCACCCGTGCTGTTTGCCAGCTCCGTATCCCCCGGTGGTGCTCTTATGAACACCACCGAAGTTGAGAATTTCCCGGGTTTTATTGAAGGTATTCAGGGCCCCGAACTCATGACGAATATTGGTGCACAGGCTGAGCGTTTCGGCACAGATATTCGCTACCAGGATGTTGAGAAACTTGACCTTACCGGCGAGGTGAAAAAGTAATCCTCGCGGATGGTTCGGTGCATCTGGCAAAGACTGTAATCCTCTCAACCGGTTCGGAATACCGCAAGCTCGGCGTTGAGGGTGAGGATCGTCTTTCCGGCTACGGCGTATCCTGGTGCGCAACCTGTGACGGTTTCTTTTTCAAAGAAAAGGATATTGCCGTGGTAGGCGGCGGCGACTCAGCACTTGAAGAGGCACTGTTTTTGACCACCTTTGCCCGGAAAGTCTATATTATTCACCGCCGTGATTCGTTCCGCGCATCCGATATTATGCAGAAACGTGCTTTTGAGAACCCGAAGATTGAGGTCCTATGGGATTCTGAGGTCAGTGCCATTGACGGTGATTCGAACCTTGAGAAGGTAACTCTGAAGAACACGAAAGATGGTTCTGAGCGCGAGCTGCCCTTGAACGGGCTCTTTATAGCCATCGGTTCAGACCCCCGTGTTGATATGGTCAAAGATCAGCTCACGCTCAGTGAGCAGGGCACGATTGAGGTTCAGGGACGTTCTTCAAAGACTTCTGTCCCGGGCGTATTTGCTGCCGGGGATGTTATCGACCCGACATATCGTCAGGCAATTATCGCTGCGGGCTCCGGTGCCGTGGCGGCGCTTGATGCGCAACACTATATTGAAAATATGTAAAGAGGAGGCAGAACAATGAGCTCGGTTAAGCAGGTTACTAACGCTACGTTTGACGCTGAGGTGCTCAAAAGCAGCAAGCCCGTAATTGTGGATTTCTGGGCTGAATGGTGCGGGCCCTGCCGCCTAGTGGCTCCGGTTATTGAGGAGATTGCCGCTGAATATGAAGGTAAAGTAGATGTGGTGATGGTAGATGTAGAAGAAAATGGTGATATTGCACTGAAGTACAATATCACTTCCATCCCCGCAATTCACCTTTTCAAGGACGGCGAACTCGTCAAACCGACCGTAGGTGCTAAGGCTAAAAAGCTCTGCTCGCAGAATTTGCAGAGTACATCGACTAAATCTCTTCGCACGTTGGGGGCGGATGTTTCACGTGAAACATCCGCCCCCATTGTGTTTCTAGCACTTTACCCACACCTATTCAGTTCTGGGCACATGATATGCACAGGGGATAGATATACGGTCTACTGCAACAGGAAGCCCCCATCCCCCGCTTCTCCCGTTCTGGCAAGGACTGCACCCTGCAGAAGGCCAGAGTGATCAGGTGTGGTTATCTTCTGCCGATATTGTTCTTAGCTATGTCCAGTTCACTCCGGTCTGACACGTTAGCGGAGGTAATCTCAGAAGCACCGTATCAGCACGACGATTAAAAACAGAGGTGGTGATGTTTCACGTGAAACATCACCACCGGCGCTGACTACACCTAGTTTTCGAAGTTAGTATCCAGCGTCTTAATAATCCGGTTCAGATCATCGACATTGGCGAATTCGATTGTCATCTTTCCCTTACGTGCACCCAGACTTATCTTTACCGAGGTATCCAGCTTATCGGCAAAGGCATCGGCGATATAGTCCAGACGCTCCCGATGTTTCTGCGGGCGAGGTTCCTTCCGCTGTTTCTTGTCCTCTGCGCCGGATGCTGCGGCTACCAGTTCTTCAACAGCACGCACCGATAGGCCCTCATTAACGATCTTCTGCGCCAAAGTTTCGATCTGTGCTTGATCTGTGAGCATGAGCAGAGCGCGGGCATGACCGGCTGATAAAACGCCGGCCGCTACACGACGCTGTACCAATGCAGGAAGCTTAAGCAACCGGATGGTGTTGGAAATCTGCGGACGTGACCGACCAATACGCTTAGCCAGCTGATCCTGGGTGGTACCAAATTCCTCCATCAGCTGCTGGTAGGCGGCTGCCTCTTCAATGGGGTTCAGCTGGCTCCGATGCAGATTTTCAAGGAGGGCATCACGGAGCAGATCGTTATCCTGGGTATCGCGCACAATCGCAGGAATTGTAGGAAGTCCCGCCCGCTGGGTTGCCCTCCAGCGACGCTCCCCCATCACCAGCTCATATTTCTCGTGGCCTTTTTCCCGCGATGGACGCACGACTATGGGCTGTAAAACCCCAATCTCTTTCACCGAATGAACGAGTTCATCCATATCATGTTCGTCAAAATCAACGCGAGGTTGTTTGCGGTTTGGATGAATATCCGAAATATTGAGGATCGCGAACTGCGCACCCGGAACAGGTACCAGGTCCTCAGAAGAGCTGGGGGTCTTCACTTCTTCACCAAAGAAGAAGTCAACAGGACGGCGGGTAAGAGTCGTATTACGAAGTGCCTGTCCCATATCGAGACGCTGTTTCTTTTTCAATGTTTCACGTGAAACATCCTTTGTATCGGCCGCCGGTTGAGGCGTTTCCTCAGTTGGGGCTGATTCCTGAGAAACAGCTTGGGAGGGTACCGGCCGTTCTGATTCTGCGGGCAGTTCATCGAAAAGATCATGCTCTGACGCCGATTTTTCCCCAACGAATATGGTGCGGAGGCGGTTTTATCCTCAGCAGCTGGCGCCTTCTCCCCTGCCGCCGTGGTGTCTGCAGCAGCCTTTTATCCGCCAAATCTGCGGCTGCTGCCGAAATTTTGTCCTTAATAGCAGACTGTGCTTTGGTGCCCTTTTCCTTCTCTTGCGTGTTATGAGGCGCCTCTTCCATCTTCTGATCGGTTGGCACAGGCAGCACTTCTTGATCGAGAATATGTTTACGGCCCAATCCGCCGCGCACCGATGAGGACTTTTTAGGAGCAGGAAGCTTCGCTAAAGAGGGTGAGGATTGTTGTTCCGTGGTCTTCTTCTGGACAGTACCGGTCTCTTGACGGCCCATACCTGCAGCCCGTTTTTTTCCTGCGGCTGCTGAGGGGCTCGTGGATCCACCTTTTTGTGTACTGGATACTTCCTTCTGCTCGGATGCGGGTTTGGTGCTATTGGGGATAAGCGCCCCTAACCCCTACCGAGGCCCCTTCGTTTTTCAGCCATCTTTCCTCCTCATTAACGTATTCCCTCGCATATGTTCGGCAGGTTTTGGGTTACTCACTGGGTGTGCCCTTTTACTTTCCACACCGCTATTTCTGCCGTATATGAAACATACAATCAACCTTAATCGTATGTTTTTATGTGTTTTTAGTGTGCCTATCGCATGGCTACCTCGCGCGCAGCTTCCCGATACGCCTGCGCACCTGTCGATGCCGGGTCATAGGTAATAACGGTCTGCTGGTAGCTGGGAGCCTCAGAAATACGAACTGACCGAGGGATGAGGGTCTGCAAAGTTTCTGTAGGAAAATGCTCGCGCACTTCATCAGCCACCTGTGCTGCAAGATTAGTGCGCCCATCATACATGGTAAGCAGAATGGTGCTAATCCTCAGACGCGAATTCAAGTGTTTCTGAATCATCTCGATATTCTTCAGAAGCTGGCTCAAGCCTTCCAGCGCATAGTATTCGCATTGGATGGGAATTAGAATCTCGTCAGCCGAAACAAATGCATTGACGGTAAGCAGCCCCAGGCTCGGCGGGCAGTCGATTAATACGTAATCAAGGCGCGGCAGGTTATGGGACTCACGCCACGTGCTGTAATCTTCCAGGGCACCTTTAAGACGGGTTTCACGCGCCACCATTGAGACCAGTTCAATTTCAGCCCCGGCGAGGTCAATATTGGCCGGGGCGCACCACAGCCCTTCTAGATCGGGGCAGGTCTGCACAATTTCATGTAGAGGTTTGTCATCAATCAGCACGTTATACATGCTGGGGGTTTCCACATCGTGTTCAATACCGAGTGCGGTCGAGGCATTACCCTGCGGGTCGTTATCAATGACCAGCACATTCATTCCAGCCTCAGCGAGCGCTGCCGCCAGATTCACGGCGGTACTGGTTTTACCTACGCCGCCCTTCTGGTTTGAGATAGTGAGGATGCGGGTGTGTGCGGGCTTCGACAGGGTGTAAAGCGAACCGTTATCGGTTGCTTGTTCGGTCATTTTTTCTCCTCGGCGTCATGCAGTCGGGTGCCGTTTAGGGATGCGTATCGGTCGATGTTTCACGTGAAACATTCGGATTATTCCCCTTTTTCAGGCGCCGTGTGCGCGCCTGAAGGTGGGTCTCCGTCTTTTTCACTCTCTATAAGATTACCCGTAGATTTCTTTCAACACCACGCGCAAGGGGTTAAACACCGAGTATTACCCGTGAAAGTTTCACGTGAAACATCGAGGAATGGTGAAACCTGCACTCGTGACCACAACAGACAATAAAAATGGCCCCTCCCACATTGGGGAGAGGCCATCAAGTTGAGAAACAGTACCCGACTATAACTGGATGCGTACCACGGTGGTGGGCTCGTCTAACAGCCCCTCCCCCACCGTAAGAATCTCGGTCTGCCTGGCACCATAACGGTTGAGTTTTTTCTTCGTTTTTGCCACTTCCTCAGCAGCTGAACGTCCCTTGAGAGCCAGCAGCTCTCCAGTGCCGCGCAGGATCGGTAGAGTAATATCAACCAGTCCCACAAGCGCAGAGACGGCGCGAGCGGTTACCACATCGGCTTCCACCGCACCCACAGCCTGTTCAGCGCGGGAACGAAACACCGTTACGTTTTCAAGTCCCAAATCTTCCACGACCTCATTGAGCCAGTTAACGCGGCGTTCCAACGGCTCAATGAGAGTCAGTTTCAAATCGGGCCGGGCAATCGCCAGACACAGCCCCGGCAAGCCCGCACCAGAGCCAACATCCACCACCGAAGCGCCCTCGGAGATAAGTTCCTGTATTACGGCGCAGTTCAACACGTGACGCTCCCACAGGCGCGGCACCTCACGCGGGCCAATGAGTCCGCGCTCAATACCGCTGGTGGCCAGATGCTCTACGTAACGCTGTGCCAGCGGCAAACGGTCACCAAAGATTTGTTCAGCGGCAACCTGGTTTTTCCCATCCAGGGGTGTGTGCTCCATTTATACCTCCGGGAGCGAAATAACAACGTGACGGGACGGGCCCTCCCCCTCAGACTCACTGTAGAGTCCCTGCTCAGCCACAATATCGTGCACAATTTTGCGCTCATAGGCGCCCAGCGGGTTCATATGGTAGTCTTCCCCGCTTTCACGCACCTCTTCCACGGCCTGGCGGGCCGCATCAGCCAGCTGTTCACGGCGTTCTGCACGGTACCCTGCCACATCAAGGATGAGGCGGGAACGGTTACCGCTGGCG
The DNA here is from genome assembly GCA_002355935.1 of Rothia aeria. GTDB lineage: Bacteria > Actinomycetota > Actinomycetes > Actinomycetales > Micrococcaceae > Rothia > Rothia aeria. The sequence continues at coordinate 435,249 of AP017895.1, forward strand.
GCTAGCACCGACAGTCGCACCAGTTCCTGCAGGGCCTCCAGCACCTGCCCATTACGGCCAACCAGTTGGCGGAGTTCTTCATTGTTATCTTCGTCGTTAAGAACCGCCAGGTACGTGCGCTGGTTACGCACCTCAATATCAATATCACCGTCAATATCGGCGATATCCAGTAGTTCCTCCAAGTAGTCGGCGGCGATGTCGCCTTCTTCTTCAATATTTTCGAAGGTATTGGGACGTTCGGTGGGGTTTCTTCGTAGGTTTCGTTTTCTTCAGTAACGTCAGTCATGGATCGGATGTCCTTTACGTGGTTGTGCGGTGGTGATGCGATGCGGCGGCTAACTCGATTTTGGCTTCTGTGAGCCGCCCGAAGAGCCTTTCTGCCCGCCCTTGCCTTTAGCGCGCTGCTGCTTTTGACGCTTCTTACTCATCGGCTGCTGACGCTGGCCTGCATTGGCACGTTCACGTGCCTCTTCCAGCTCTTTCTCGTGCTGCTCTTTAGTCTTGCCGACCGGAGGCAGACCCTTAGCGGCACGGCGCTCATTGAGTTCCTTTTCAGCCTGAGAACCTGGGGTGGGGTTATTGCGGATCACCCACCACTGCTGGCCCAGTGCCCAGAAGTTTGAGACGGTCCAGTAGTACATCACACCAAGAGGGAAGTTAATGCCCGTCACCGCGAAAATAATGGGGAAAATGTACATCATCATCTGCTGCTGACGGAACATCGGAGAGTTCAGCGCTGCCTCCGACATGTTCTTCACGCTCAGCTGCTTCTGAATAAAGAACTGGGTACCGCTCATGAGCAGAATCATGACGATTGCCTGAATTACGGTGGCGGTGTGGTTACCGTCGCCGGGGTTCATCATGGTCGAGAAAATGGGGGCGCCGAAAATGTGGGCTTCGCTGAACTGTTTCACCAGATCGGCAGGAAGCATGAGGATGCCTTCATTCGCTGCTGCCGCCCCGGAAACTCCCATGAGCACCTGGTACAAACCGAAGAAGATAGGCATCTGGGCAATAATCGGCAGGCAGGAGGCAAACGGGTTGGTGCCGTGTTTTTTGTACAGCGCCATCTGCTCCTGTGCCATCGCCTGGCGGGACAGCTGGTCTTTCTTCCCCTTGTATTTGGCCTGAAGCTTAGCGATATCGCCCTGCATGGCGCTCATACCGCGCATCGCTTTAATCTGTTTGACGAAGAGAGGGATGGTGAGGGTACGCATAACCAGGGTCAGGCAGATAATGCACAGCACCCAGGTCAGGCCTGAGGACGGATCCATACCAATGGCGGTAAAGAGGGAATGGAAAACCCACAAAACCGCCGACACTGCCCATTTAAAGGGCCAAAGAATAAGGTCAAAAATATTTGGCACGAGAGTTTTTCTCCTTTTGACTCGGCTAAGTCAGCGAAGGCCCTAGTCAGCCTTGTTAGGGGCTGGTGGGCGGATGGTTCAGAAGTACAATTTTAGGTTCTTCACCCGGGGTGAAAACGCGTTTTCCGGGTGGTACAGGGTCGATTCCGCCGGTCGCCCACGGGGTGCAGCGTAGAATGCGCCGCACTGTCAGGGAAAGCCCACCAATGGCCCCGTGGGTGGTGAAAGCTTCCAGCCCGTAGGCGGAACAGGTTGGGTAGTACCTGCACACGTCCCCGTAGAGCGGGGAGATTACTTTACGGTACGCCTTAATAAGCCCAATAAAAATATTTTGGGGCAGCGTGTACAGAGCGTGCAGCACAGAGACAGGCCGCACGAACTCGTGGGGTGCGGCATGTAGAAGAGCATCCGGGTCGCTGTGTGCGTGGTGCGTGGCGCTGCTGTGCTGGTGGAACCGTTCGTCGCGGCGGTTTTTACTCATGGTTTTGCCCCGCCCCGCGTGGTTTATGTTCTCCCGCTAGTTTCGTCAGCGCCGCTGTGAGCGCCTGCGTGTAGTCATGGTGCAGCTGCTGGTAGGTGGCGTTTTTGGATGCGGGTAGTGCCCGCACGGCAATGTAGTAGCCGTGCGGGTGGGTTTTCACGGTATCGGAAGCTGCTTCACGCAGACGACGTTTAACGCGGTTGCGGACGACGGCATTTCCCACGGCTTTTGAAACGATAAAACCTATGCGGGTTGTTTCTCCGTTTTGTTTTGCCGCAGATAGAACAATGTTCCGACGCCCTGAGCGGACACCGGAACGGATTGTCTGCGAGAATTGGACGCCCGTACGCATCCGGTGCTGTAAGGGCAGCACGTGATTCCCTTCGTTGTGGCAATCGCCCGCTAACGCTGGTGTGCGGTAGCGGGCGATTATATGGTTCGTTAGGCCGAAAGCTTTGCGCGGCCTTTGGAACGACGGCTCGCCAGGATAGCGCGACCAGCGCGGGTGCGCATACGCAGACGGAAGCCGTGTTTTTTGGCGCGGCGGCGGTTATTCGGCTGGAAAGTACGTTTGCTCATACTTTTCTCCTTGTTCTGGTGCGGGATAACCCAACATCATGCAGGCGGGTTTCCCTAAGATTTTTGTGTACAGGGTACCCTGACTCTTCGGGGTAGGCGGTACACATATAACAGAACAACTTTAGAAGAGCTGGCGGTGTCGGTCAAGTTAATGCGGGCGTGCCTCAGGTGCGGGTGTGCATGATGCGCGCTCTGTGTATACAGTGGATAGAGGGCATCCACAGAATGTGACTTTTCAACAACCCGCACGGGTTGTGGATTTTTTCCACAGCTTTCGTATACACCGGTTTTCTCCCGTATTTTCAGGGTTTATTCCGGTTCGATATATTTTGTCCACACATAAAACCACTGATTCTACACAGGTTTTCCACACTGTGGATAACGCCTGTGGATATTGGTGTTAATCTGTGTATAGTGTGGGTAAAGTCTTAATCACCGATCGGAAGGAACCACCTGTGGGCGAAACAAATAATGATATGGTGCAGCGGTGGGCTCATGTAGTGAGTCTGCTTCAATCCGATCATCAGGTGGGGAACCGGTTACGCGGTTTCGTACATTTAGCTCATCCGCAGGCGTTGGTAGGGAACGTACTCCTTATAGCGGTGCCGAACGAATACACACGGGACACATTCCAGTCGAAACTGAAAGAGCCGTTGAAACGAGCGCTACACACCGCTTACGGGCCCGAAATTTCTGAAGCTTTTCTGATTGATGAGTCGCTCTCAGCTACCGCGGAAACATCCCCTGAAGAGGCACCTTCAACTGTTGTTAGTGCCCCGCCCGCGCACCCTCTTCCAACTGTTTCCGGTTCGTCCGAACATAGCGAACATACTTCCGGCTCTGCCTCCCCATCCCACGGGGCAGCAGAGTACGGTATACCGTCGTATGATTCTGTTTCCGGTGCTGCGCCGCGACATGCTCAGGTGCCAGCCCCCTCTGGACAGCATGTGCACACTTATGAGGCGCACCCCTATAAAGCCCCCGAGCCAAGCGGTTTTGCGGAGGTCTCCACCACTCCCCCACTGCACGAGGTAGAGGCGGAACGGGTGGGCTCAACCGATACGGCTTCTCATCACGCCACTACTGACTCGTACGTCGCAGCACCTGAGGCGCCCGCTGCTGTGCCGAATGCTGGCGGCGGTATTTTTCCGGACCAGTTACCGGCAGATCAGGCTATGCCGGATCCCTCAGCGCCTCCCGCAGCCGGTTGGGAAAGCTCAGCGCGGCTCAACCAGAATTACACTTTTGATACGTTCGTTATTGGTCAGTCCAATCGTTTCGCACATGCAGCTGCGTTTGCAGTCTCGGAGTCCCCAGCGAACGCCTATAACCCGTTGTTTATTTACGGGGATTCGGGACTGGGTAAAACCCACCTCCTGCACGCGATCGGACACTATGCTAAACACTTATACCCGTCACTGCGTGTGCGGTACGTAAATTCTGAGGAGTTCACGAACGATTTTATTAACTCGATTCGTGACGATGAGGGTTCCTCTTTCAAACAGATTTACCGCAATGTCGATATGCTTCTGATCGACGATATCCAGTTTTTGGCGGGTAAAGAGCATACGCAGGAAGAGTTCTTCCATACTTTCAACGCCCTGCATAATCACCAAAAGCAGGTTGTGATTACTTCTGATTTGCCGCCGAAGCAGCTCACCGGGTTTGCCGAGCGGATGCGTTCACGCTTCGAGTGGGGCCTGATTACTGATGTGCAGCCTCCCGAGTTGGAGACTCGTATCGCTATTTTGCGGAAGAAAGCACAGAGCGAATCGCTCAACGTTCCCGACGATGTGATGGAGTATATTGCATCGCATATTACGGCGAATATCCGCGAGCTGGAGGGCGCGCTCATTCGTGTAACGGCGTTCGCCTCGCTCAATAAGCAGCAGGTGGATTTATCGCTTGCTGAGGTGGTGCTCAAAGACCTGATTACGGATGCTGGGGGTGCCGAAATTACTGCGGCGCAGGTTCTGACGACCACGGCGGCGTATTTTGATGTGTCGATTGATGATTTACGCTCAAAGTCACGCACCCGTACGCTTACAAATGCCCGGCAGATCGCCATGTATCTGCTGCGTGAGCTAACAGATATGTCTCTGCCACGGATTGGGCAGGAGCTGGGCGGGCGCGACCACACGACGGTCATGCATGCGGTGCGGAAGGTCAGTGCACAAATGCCGGAGCGGCACGTGACGTTTAATCAGGTGACGGAGCTGACGAACAAAATCAAACAGGATCAGCGGCAGAACCGGTAAAAACAGGGATTTTCGCCTGTGGATAGGGTGTGTTTTAAACACCGCTACACTGTGGATATTAAGTGAATGATTATTCCGTGGGTGTGGAAGACCCAGAATGTATAAATATCCATGCACAATGCATCCTCAGTGTGGCATCGATTCGTCCACGTTTCATCCACAGGGAATTTCCTTGGATTTTCGCGGATTTCTAGGTTTTTCCACGATTTCCACAAGCGTTATTAACACTACTGTACTTTAAGAAAATCCTCTTCACACAACATGATGTTCCCGTCCATCACGAACACTGCCCAACGGGTGTGACTCGAAAAACGGGTCACTATGTTCTGAGGACTTTCCGTCAGCTTACAAAAGATGTAATTACAAAAATCCTTGAGTCTTCTACCTTCTTCCACTGTTCCCGGTACACCTCATCTGAGCTTGTAATTACATCTTTTCCGGTAGGATGGAAGAGGTGCCCTTATCGGGGACCACCGCACTTGTTTAGGACTTTCTTCAGCTACTTCTGAAAGGCGCCTCATGAAATTCACCATCGACCGCGATGTATTGGCCGAGGCCGTAGGCTGGACCGCACGTTCACTACCGGCACGGCCCACCTCCCCAGTACTCAGTGGGCTACTGATTACTGCAGAAAACGGTGAGGTAGCTATCGCGGGATTCGATCATGAAATCAGCGCCCGTCAGGTAGTTGAAGCGGATATTGAGCAGGACGGCACCTGCCTAGTGCCCGGTAAGATGCTCGCCGACATCTGCCGTTCTCTCCCCAGCGCACCGGTTGAGTTCGCCGCATCTGACTCCAAGGTGTTTATTTCATGTCGTTCAGCAAAGTTCCAGCTGGCTGCTATGCCGCTGGTTGACTACCCAGAACTGCCGGAGCTGCCAGAGGTCTCGGGTACCGTTGACGGTACTGAGTTCGCGCGGGCGGTTTCCCAGGTTCTGGTGGCCGCATCAAAAGATGAAACTCTGCCGATCCTTACCGGAATTAGGCTGGAGGTTCAGGGCGACACTATGACCCTGTTGGCCACCGACAGGTACCGCCTGGCGATGCGTGAACTCACCTGGTCGCCCACCAACCCGGAGATCTCAGCACAGGTACTCATCAAATCCAAAACACTTGCCGAAGTAGGCCGTACTTTGGCTGGTTCAGGTGAACTATCGATTGCCTTACCAGATGCACATGAACTCATCGGTTTTGAGGCTGCTTCACGCCGCACCACAAGCGTGCTCATGGATGGGGATTACCCAAATATTCGTGCCCTATTCCCGGAAGAAACACAGATTCACGCTGTTATTCGCACCTCTGACCTAGCTGAGGCGGCCCGCCGTATTTCTCTGGTGGCCGAGCGTAACACTCCCCTGCGGCTGGCTTTTAGCGAGACGGGTGAGGTTGTAATTGATGCAGGCCGCGGTGACGAGGCTCAGGGGTCTGAGACGCTGCAGGCACATCTTTCGGGGCAGGAAGTGACTGTTGCATACAACCCGGCTTATCTTTCGGAGGGGCTGGGGGCATTCACTACGGAGTTTGTGCGGTTCTCATTTACCGAACCCACTCGCCCGGCTGTGCTTTCGGGACAGGACGAGATTCTGGGCGATGACAGTACCGAATACCGGTACCTGCTCATGCCGGTACGGCTGCCCGCCGACTAGTAGTGAGCATCGGGCCACTATAGCGGTGTGCCACTGTAACCGTGTGAGGGGGTAGAGATGTTTATCGACCACGTTTCGTTACTCGATTACCGCACCTACCCCTGCTGAGTCTGCCGCTGTCATCCGGGGTGACGGTATTTTTGGGGCCAAATGGTGTTGGTAAAACCAATATTGTGGAGGCCATTGATTACACCGCGAATTTGTCCTCTCACCGGGTGAGTAATGATGCTCCGCTGGTGCGCGTGGGTGCTTCACGGGCCTATATTCGCACCCGCACTGTGCGCGGATCGCAGCAGACCGTCACAGAGTTTGAGGTGGTTCCAGGGCACAGCAATAGGGTGCGGATTAATCGTGCAGCCCCGGTGCGTGCCCGTGAAGCGCTGGGCATTGCCCGTACGGTACTGTTTTCACCCGAAGATTTACAGCTGGTGAGGGGAGAACCAGCGGCTCGCCGTCGGTTCGTGGATGATCTGGCGGTATCGCTGCGGCCCGCTGTTGCCGGGTACCGGAGCGAGTACGAACGTATTCTGCGGCAGCGGAATTCTCTGCTGAAATCAATGCAGCGCCGTCGTACAGGTGCCGCCAGCGCCGATGAGAACGCAATGAGCACCCTCGCAGTGTGGAATGAGCAACTTGCTGAAGTTGGTTCTCAGCTTTTAGCTGCTCGTTTCCGGGTGCTGCGTGTCCTGCTCCCCCAGCTTAAACGTGCCTATGCAGGACTCACCGATGGTTCTAAAGACGTCTCATTGACCTACGAGTCCACCGTTTTCCCGTCTGTGACTGAGCGGGGTCTGGAACATGCTGCACGTATGCGCCCTGAGGAGTTTAAAGTGGCGATTCTGCGCTGCTTTGAGGAGCGCCGCAGCGAAGAAATTGAGCGGGGAATTACCCTGGTGGGGCCGCATCGGGAAGATATAACCCTGCTGTTAGGGGGCCTAGCTGTTAAACAGTTCGCCTCACATGGGGAAAGCTGGTCGTTTGCCTTAGCCATGCGGTTGGCATCATGGTTTGTGCATTTGGAGGATGACCCGTCGCCAGGCTCCTCGCCAATACTTATCCTTGACGATGTGTTTGCTGAGTTGGATGCGGCACGCAGGCACCGGTTAGGGGCTTTGGTGCGTGAAGCGGAGCAGGTACTTATTACCTGCGCAGTACTCAGTGACATTCCCGAAGAACTTGGCGCATACCGTATCGTCACTGTCTCACCCGGTACCGCAGGATATGCGGGTGAGCAGAATCTGTCGGACGGGAAAACCTATGAATAAGGAACACCCCCGACTCAATCTCTGGGAAAAACAACCCTTTGACAGTGATACAACAGATGTTTCACGTGAAACATCGGAAGTTTACGGTGAATATTATGTGGATGAGGTCGATGCCCCCGCAGCGTTATTAGAGAGGATGCGCGCCGCCGCCAACGCCCGTGGTGAAGGGCGACTTAATGCCTACTCCGCTAAGAAAATTATGCGTGAGTTTGGTGCTGCCATGAGTGCCGAGCCGGGCCAACGCAAGAAGTCTCAGCGTGCTCAGGGGTGGGATCCGCGAGTCATGGGCGGTTACACGGGACCGGGTGAGAGTACCCGAGATCCTAAACCCCTGGGGGTATTGTTGGGCAGTTGATTCGCTCACGCGGGTGGAAAGAACCCGTTGCGGTTTCCAGTGTGCTTGCGCGATGGGACGATTTGATGGGGCCCGAAGTCTCAGCTCACGCACAGCCGGTTCGGTTTGAGAACTCTATAGTGGAGGTACGCTGCGACTCAACTGCGTGGGCAACCCAGCTGCGTCTGATGCAGAGGCAGATTGTGCAGATGTTTGACCGTGAACTGGGTGCCGGTGTCGTTAGCTCAGTGCGTATTTTTGGCCCCAATAACGGGCGATGGAGCTCGCGCGGGCCGAAACGAGCGCCGGGTGGTCGCGGGGTGCGCGATACCTATGGGTAGCAGGCCGACAGAGAATGAGCTGACAAGCGTTTTTGCCCGATAACCGCTTCGGGCCTATGGTGGGTATCCCCTCACTAGGGTTGGGGGTGTGAAGCCCCCGCGGCACCTTAGAAGGCCGTAGAGCGGAAAATACTCCCTGAAAACGACGGAATAATCTCCGTGATGGCGAATATTTCGGTAGAATATTAAAGAATATGTGCCGTCCGCACCCCAACGGATGCGGAACCCGCGACAAGCAGCACGGCTCATACCAATTCAATCCGAGGAGTTTCGCACCAGTGGCAACTGAACAACCCCATGAGTACGGCGCGTCCGACATTACAGTCCTTGAAGGGCTAGAAGCGGTACGTAAACGCCCCGGTATGTATATTGGTTCCACCACTGAGCGTGGCCTGCACCATCTGGTGTACGAGGTGGTCGATAACTCTGTCGATGAGGCCCTTGCGGGGTATGCCAGCCGCATTGAGGTAACCATCCAGGCAGACGGTGCGGTACGTGTTAAAGACGATGGCCGCGGCATTCCGGTGGATGAGCATCCTACCGAACATAAATCCACCGTTGAGGTGGTTATGACCGTGCTTCACGCAGGCGGTAAATTTGGTGGTGGCGGGTACTCCGTCTCAGGTGGTCTGCACGGTGTGGGTATTTCTGTGGTGAATGCACTGTCATCCCGTGTAGTAACCGAGGTGCACCGCCAAGGTTATTCCTGGCATATTTCCTTTGCCAACGGTGGTATCCCCGACGGTCCGCTTCGTCGGGGCGATACGTCAGATATTACCGGCACTATTCAGACGTTCTACCCCGATCCCCAGATTTTCGAGACTGTAGAGTTCGATTTTGAGACCCTGCGGGCGCGGTTCCAGCAGATGGCGTTCCTCAACAAGGGGCTGACCATCACCCTCACCGATGAACGGGATCAATTTGAGGGTGATGAAGTAGCTGCCGAAGATGAAGAGAAAAAGCCTCTGCCGCTGAACCAGGTCGGGGCCAACGAAAATGGGCACCGCACCGTCACCTACCGGTACGATAATGGTCTTTTCGACTATGTGCATTTCCTGAACGCGGGGGCTAAGACCGTGGTGAACGAAGAAATTATCTCGTTCGAAGCCGAAGACACCGACCGCAATATGACCCTTGAAGTGGCAATGCAGTGGACCGGTGCCTACCGGGAGTCGGTGCACTCATACGCGAATACTATTAACACTCACGAGGGCGGCACCCATGAGGAAGGTTTCCGTGCTGCACTCACCTCCCTGGTGAACCGGTATGCCCGCGAGAATAAACTGCTGCGTGAGAAGGATGATAACCTCACCGGTGAAGACGTGCGCGAGGGTCTGACCGCCGTCATTTCGATTAAGATTTCTGAGCCGCAGTTTGAGGGCCAAACGAAGACAAAACTGGGTAACTCGGAAGCAAAATCCTTTACTCAGCGCGAGATTAACGATCACTTAGCGGACTGGTTTGACCGTAACCCGGCAACCGCTAAGGACGTGGTGCGCCGTGCAATTACCGCAGCGCAGGCGCGTATTGCTGCACGTAAAGCGCGTGAAACCACTCGGCGTAAGGGTCTGCTGGAAACCAGCTCAATGCCCGGCAAACTCAAGGACTGCGCCTCGAAAGATCCTTCAATTTCCGAGATTTATCTGGTGGAGGGTGATTCTGCGGGTGGTTCGGCGGTGCAGGGCCGAGACCCGAATACGCAGGCGATTCTGCCTCTGCGCGGCAAAATTCTTAACGTCGAGAGGGCTCGGCTTGATCGTGCCCTGTCGAATGCCGAGATTCAGGCTATGATTACTGCTTTTGGTACGGGTATTGGCGACGAATTCACCATTGATAAGGCGCGTTACCACAAGATTGTGCTCATGGCCGACGCGGACGTGGACGGCCAGCATATTACGACCCTGCTGCTGACGCTGCTGTTCCGCTTTATGCGTCCGCTGATTGAGGCAGGGTATGTATATTTGGCACAGCCTCCGCTGTACCGCATTAAGTGGTCAAACGCCCCGCACGATTATGTTTTCTCGGATGCTGAACGCGATGCTGCCTTGGAACGCGGTCAGGCAAATAACCAGCGCCTGCCAAAGGAAAACGGCATTCAGCGGTATAAGGGTCTGGGCGAGATGGACTACACCGAGCTGTGGGACACTACGATGGATCCGCAGCGCCGCACCCTGCTGCAGGTAAAAATGGAAGATGCCGCAGCTGCGGATCAGATTTTCTCGGTGCTGATGGGCGAAGATGTTGAGGCTCGCCGTGAGTTCATTCAGCAGAATGCAAAGGACATCCGATTCCTCGATATTTAGCAGAAAAGAAATATTTCTAATACGGAATATTCTTGAATGGTTATATAACCGAGTGAGTCTTTGAGGAACGAGAAGGTAATGAGCGAAGAAAACCAAAGCGAAAACCCTGACGTCGATATCGAAATTGACACCAACCAAGGTGAGATCGTGGTCGATAACCCGCACGGAAATATCGAACAGATTGACCTGCAGACCGAGATGCAGCGCTCCTATCTGGACTATGCAATGGCGGTTATCATCGGCCGTGCACTACCGGATGTGCGAGACGGTCTGAAGCCCGTGCACCGCCGCGTTATCTACGGCATGTACGATGGCGGTTACCGCCCCGACCGTTCCTTCAATAAGTGCGCGCGCATCGTCGGTGATGTGATGGGTCAGTTCCACCCGCACGGCGATAGTGCTATCTATGACGCACTGGTGCGTCTGATCCAGGGGTGGACAATGCGTTACCCCCTCGCACTTGGGCAGGGCAACTTTGGTTCTCCCGGTAATGATGGGGCTGCTGCGCCGCGTTATACCGAGACGAAGATGGCCCCTATCGCCATGGAAATGGTGCGGGACATTAACGAAGACACCGTAGATTTTCAACCGAACTACGACGGTAAATCTATGGAACCAACTGTGCTGCCCGCACGTATTCCCAACCTGCTGGTCAACGGTTCTTCGGGTATTGCGGTGGGTATGGCCACCAATATTCCCCCGCATAACCTCACCGAAGTTGCTGAGGGCGTGAAATGGTTCCTGAAGAACCCGCAGGCCACGAACGAGGAACTGCTGGATGCGCTGATTGAGCGTGTCAAAGGCCCAGATTTCCCCACGGGTGCCACAATCTTGGGTACGAAGGGAATTGAGGACGCCTACCGCACCGGACGCGGCTCCATTACAATGCGCGCCGTGGTGAATGTTGAAGAGATTCACGGCCGTACCTGCCTGGTGGTGACCGAACTGCCGTATCAGGCGAACCCGGATAACCTGGCTATTAAGATTGCCGACCTGATTAAGGAAGGCAAAATCACCGGCATCTCGGATTTGCGGGATGAGACTTCGGGCCGTACCGGTCAGCGCCTTGTGATTGTGCTTAAGCGCGATGCTGTGGCTAAAGTGGTGCTGAATAACCTGTATAAGCACACTCAGCTGCAGGAGAATTTCTCGGCTAATATGTTGGCTATTGTGGATGGGGTTCCGCGTACCCTGTCGCTGGATGCGTTCGTGCGCCACTGGGTAAACCACCAGATGGACGTGATTGTGCGCCGCACCCGCTACCGTCTGCGTCAGGCGGAGGAAGAGGCACATATTCTGCGTGGGCTGCTCAAGGCCCTGGACGCCTTGGATGAGGTCATTGCCCTTATCCGCCGCTCCCCCACCGCTGATGATGCGCGCACGGGCTTAATGGAGCTGCTGGATATTGATGAGGCGCAGGCGCAGGCTATTTTGAATATGCAGCTTCGTCGTCTGGCGGCTCTGGAACGTCAGAAGATTCAGGACCGCCACGATGAGCTGATGCGTCTGATTGCCGAGTACAACGCGATTATTGCTTCTGAGGATCGTCAGCGCGAGATTATTTCCGAAGAGCTGGGTGAGATTGTGAATCGGTACGGCGATGAGCGCCGCACCAAGATCCTGCGCGGTTTTGACGGGGATATGTCGATGGAGGACTTGATCCCCGAAGAGGAAATGGTGGTTACCATTACTCGCGGTGGGTATGTGAAGCGCACCCGCAGCGACCAGTACCGCAGCCAGCATCGCGGCGGTAAGGGTATTCGGGGCGCCCAGCTGCGTGGGGATGATGTGGTGGAGCATTTCTTTGTGACCACCACCCACAACTGGATTTTGTTCTTCACCAATATGGGCCGTGTGTACCGTACAAAAGCTTACGAGCTGTTGGAGGCCGGGCGTGATGCGAAAGGCCAGCATGTGGCGAACCTGTTGGCTTTCCAGCCGGGTGAGACTATTGCGAAGGTCATGGAGCTGCGTTCCTATGAGGATGCTCCGTACCTGGTGCTGGCTACTAAGGGCGGTCTGGTGAAGAAGACCCGCTTGAGTGATTACGATACGAACCGTACCGCCGGGCTGATCGCGATTAACCTGCGTGAGGGCGATGAGGTGGTTTCCGCTTTCTTGATCTCTCCCAATGAGGATATTCTGCTGGTTTCCCGCCAGGGCATGTCTTTGCGGTTTAACGCTAATGATGAGGCACTGCGCCCGATGGGCCGTTCCACCTCGGGTGTGACCGGCATGAAGTTCCGCGATGGAGACGAGTTAATCTCGGCGAACGTGGTGACTGAAGATTCATTCGTGTTTGTCGTCACTGAGGGCGGTTATGCTAAGCGCACCAGTGTCAATGAGTATCGCGTTCAGGGCCGTAACGGTTACGGTATTAAGGTCGCTAAACTGGTTGAAGACCGCGGCGCTCTTGTCGGTGCTCTCATCGTGGATGAGGACGACGAGGTGCTGGTTGTTATGCAAGGCGGTAAAGTGGTGCGTACCGGGGTGAGCGAGGTTCCTGCTAAGGGCCGAGACACGATGGGCGTGATTTTTGCAAAGCCCGGCAAGGGCGATAGCATTATCGGCGTCGCCCGAAACCAGGATCGTCAGCTTGACGAACCAGATGAAGCGGACACGGACGCTCCCGGTGGGCAGTCCGCAGACCCTCAAGTGAATGAGAACCAGGACGGTCAGCAGGCTGTCACCGATACTGCTGAAGCACACGGAGGTAAGTAATGAGCATGAACCCACAGGGGCGGGTACAGGTCGGGCAGGGCGCGAGGCGTCAGGCCCCGGCGAGGCGTGCCGCGCCCGCTAACCGCCCCGGCGCACGGTCTGGTTCGAACCAGCGTCGCCCCAGGCGTAGCGCCCCGCCGCAACAGCAGCAGGGCCGGCGTAAACGTCAGAATCTGGTGCGTCGTACGAAGGTGCGTCGCGCTGACCTTGTCATCGCTAAGGTTGATACCTGGTCGGTGGCGAAGCTGGTGTTCTTGCTGTCCATTGCCGTTGGTATTGTGACCGTGGTGGCCTCTATGATCCTGTGGCTGTTTTTGCAGGCTACAGGCGCCTTCAATGGCTTGAACCAGCTGCTGAGCTCCTTGGGTACCGGTGGTAATAGCTCAATTGATATTGCGCAGATGGTTTCGCTGGGTCAGGTGGCGTTGGCGACGACCGTTATTGCGGTGATTAATACCGTGATTTTCACGCTGCTGGGTATGATCAGTGCGATCCTGTATAACCTGGCGGCGAAGCTGGTGGGTGGTATTACCCTCACCATGAAGGATGAGTAATCCCGGTTAAACTCCGCCACCAACAGCGAAATATGTGTGTTATAGAACACCTTATGAAGATTTGGTTATGGGGGCAAGTGTCTGTATAGTTATATTTCGTCCTAAGGGGAAAGCCCCTTGGAGGCGGTGAGGGCGTATAGCTCAGGCGGTTAGAGCGCTTCGCTGATAACGAAGAGGTCCCAAGTTCAAGTCTTGGTACGCCCACTGCACGATGGGAAGGAAAAACGATGAAGAAACTACTGATTCTGCTCCTCCTTTCGGGTGCTGCTTTCCTGGGATTCAAGAAGTTCCAGGGGAACCAGGTTCGTCAGGCCTGGCAGGAATCCACGGATTCTATTTAGAATTACATAGCGATTTTCCGCTGATGCGGGGGCGTGGCGCAATTGGTAGCGCATCTGCTTTGCAAGCAGAGGGTTAGGGGTTCGAGTCCCCTCGCCTCCACGTTTCGGTGATGATAGTGAAAGGGAAACGCCTGGTTCCATTCCGAACCCAGTAGCTAAGCCTTTTTGCGCCGATGGTACTGCACTTTGATGGGTGTGGGAGAGTAGGTTGTCGCCGGACTAGTTTTTACGGAGGGGTTTCAGATTAGCCTGAAACCCCTCCTTTTTGTATTAGTGTTGGGCGGGTAGGTAAATATACAGACCGGGTAGGCACAGAGGCAAAAGATGTCTGTTTGAGAGAACCAATATGCCACGATATAAGTCTTGAAATCATCGACTGGGTACTTTCGTATTAAGGTTCATTAACCCCTATCCAGCTTTGAAAATGAACAATAGATGAACGTCCTATAAATCCCGTATTTCGCACGTCCTGACGGTGTGCTAACTCGTGAGATAAAACCACATGAAGCAATAAAAATGGTCTGCTTCTATCATGAGAACCGAGCTTGGAAACCCCTAAAAATAGCGGTTATCCCCGTTAAACCAGTGAGACGCTTAAACTTCTGCTGTGAATCACCTATTTAAAAATGTGGTTTTATGTGTTATTCATGATTTGCTACGAACACTTTAGATTTCGCCCCATCCGTCCCATAATCATGGTGTGACTACAGAACTGATTATCCTCGTGATCGTGGTGTTGACGGCGCTGGCCTTTGACTTCACGAATGGTTTTCACGATACCGGTAACGCGATGGCTACTTCCATCGCCACGGGCGCGCTTAAACCTAAAACAGCGGTTGCCCTGTCGGCATCGTTGAACCTCGTCGGTGCTTTCCTCTCCGTCGAGGTCGCTAAAACCGTTGGTAAAGGGCTGGTAGATCTAGATCAGATAGACATCAAAAAAGACGGTTCGGCGCTTATGCTCATAGTGTTCACCGGGCTTGTGGGTGGTATCCTCTGGAACGTGCTGACCTGGCTATTGGGCTTACCATCTAGTTCTTCGCATGCGCTGTTTGGCGGGCTGATTGGTTCGGCGCTTGCCGCTCTAGGGTTTTCAGGTGTGCAGTGGGGCGGTGTGCTCTCTAAAATCGTGATTCCGGCAGTTATGTCACCTCTGGTTGCCGCGCTTGTCTCAACTGTGGGCACATGGTTGGTATACCGTATTGCCTCCCCCGTCTCGGACGAGAGGAAAACCCGTGGCTTCCGATGGGGGCAGGTGGGAACCGCCTCCCTCATGTCGCTGGCGCACGGTACGAATGACGCCCAGAAAACTATGGGCGTGATCTTCCTGGCGCTGGTTGCCTCCGGTAGCGTGAACGATAACGACGCTATCCCCTTCTGGGTCAAGGCATCCTGTGCTATTGCCATTGCTTTGGGCACCTACCTGGGCGGCTGGCGCATTATCCGCACTCTTGGCAAGGGTATTGTCGAAGTTGACACCCCCAGGGTGTAGCGGCAGATGGGGCATCCGCAGCCATTATTCTTACTTCTTCACACTTCGGTATGGCGCTCTCTACCACGCATGTTGCCACCGGGTCGATTCTTGGCACCGGCCTAGGCCGTAAAGGTGCCGAGGTGCGCTGGGGTGTGGCCGGGCGCATGGTGGTGGCCTGGGTGATTACACTCCCCGCCGCCGCAGCAATTGGTGCCACCACCTGGATGATTGGTGCGGGGCTGAATTCCCTAACCAACACCCAGTTCGTGGGCGAACTGGTGGTTTTCGCTATCCTGGTTGTCTTCTGCCTCTGGATGTGGCGCCACTCCCAGAAGGACGCTATTGATGCTTCCAACGTGACCAACAGCTGGGACGGTGAAGCCGTAGCCGCTGCTGAGGAATCCTTGACCGCAGATGAGGCACCGATGGATGACTCCGCTAAGAACCATCAAGAAGCCCTCCCGCAGAAGGCAGGTGCATAATGTCCCTGATTGAACTTCTCGAAAAATCATTCCTGTTATTCTTGCGGGCTTGTTCTTCGGGGCCGGTCTGCCAGCACTTTACGCCTTTGGGATGCGCCTTTTGTCTGGGACTACCGAGTACACGGCTGATGGGCAGCTGATCGAAATTGAGCCGCCATCAACGGCTTCACGGATGGCTGCCACCGTAGTATTTGCTATTATCGTAGGAATCGTGTTTATCGGTATCCTCTGGGTCGCCAAAGATTTCATCTACCACACCTTCGGCTGGAATGTTTTCGGTGTAACCGGTGGAGGGCACTAGAATTATTAGGACAGCTCATAACCTATGAATGTGTGAAGGAGGTGTTAGATGCCCGATAAAAACATCATATCCCGCGTAGTCGACTGGCTTAGCGTCGGCTACCCTAAAGATGTGCCCGTGCAGGATCGTGCTGCCGTGATGGCTATTTTAAAGATGCGCCTAAACGATGAGCAGCTGCAGGAAGTGGTGCGCCGCCTCATGCAGTCCCGTGCCGCCCGTGGTGAGGCGTACGTGAGCGACCAGCGCATTAACGAGTACATCCGGCGTGTTGTGGACCATGCGCCGACCCCGCAGGATATTGACCGAGTAGCTAAAATCCTCGGTGCGCACGGCTTCCTCATCTCCGAAACCCACGTGAACGACGACGTGGATGCTGACGGCCACCCGGAGTATGTGGCCTATGAAGACCCCACCACCGGGGAAATCAGAATTGCTGAGCTTGCGGCGGCGGGTGTTACCTTGCCGAATGAGGCGCTTGAGAATGCCGCAGAGAAGCAGGAGACCGAGAAAATCACCGAACAGGCCAGTGACTCGGCGTAGGAGCCTCAGAGAACACATGGTGGGCGGAAACTAAGATGTTTCCGCCCACCGTGTGTTAACCGGCTTATACCGTACTGTATGTAGCGGTGCACTCGGTGCACTCTTGAACGATCTTCAGATTCTGAGTGGGCTATCACGCCCATTTCTGCCGCGCTGAAAAGCGTAGTTCTCATACAATGGAACCGTATCACCTGCGGCGATTTTTACCCTCATGCAGAGGGGATTGCCGACACTATGCACCGATTCTCACACCTAGCCTTCCGCTGGGTGCCTGACCGAAGGGAAACGGCCTGTGCCTTCCACCCCGAAAAACCGTCCACGGCGTATGAGCCGCCGCTCCCTGCTGTTGGGAGGCGGGTGTGTGGCTGCGGCCGGATTCGTTGTGTTTTTACCCGCGATTGCTTCCACCGGGGTGCTTGGTGAGGAAGCCGCAGCTACCGCATCAAACAGTAAACGTTTGGCTAAGTGGGAGCGTGAGATCCGCGGGAACATTAACACCGAATACCTGGTGCTTGAAGACATCGGTCGTATCTACATTGGGGAGAGCGAAGATGAGGATTCCCAGCGTTTAGTGGCGCGTATTGGGCTGACCGATGCCGGGCAGGACGATATATCTGCTGCTGCGGCCGCACTTGCCGCCTTAGGCGAGTATGGGCGTCCGCATCGGGTGAGTATTGTGCAGGACGAGGAAACCCCTGTCATTGACGTGTACCGGTTTGCGAGCATCACCGAGACCGAGTGGGGTAAGATCCTGCGTGCGGCACAGTCATATAAAGGCAAGTCATCCGATGCTTTAGAAGCCACCACCTCCACCGAAGAAGGGGTGGTAGTGACCGCCCGTATCACTACCGGGCCTTGGACGGAAGGCATCAAACGGTTTAAAGACCTCAAAACCGTGAAACTACCCGAGCAGGTTACCGCCCGGTACCGCCTGAACCTTAAGGACACTCCCCTGCCTTCGGGGGCAAACGCAGAGGTTCGGGTAGATGTGGTGGGTACCGAGCATGTTCCATCGGTAGCAGGCGCTTTAGAAGCCGCCGCGAAACGGGGTGATTTCCGCACCCTCACCAGTTTCTCCTTCGTGTGGCTGGGTGATACGGCGCAGCAGAAGGACCGTGCATTGCGGCTAGATTTTAGACGCGATAATGAGCCGAAGAACCTCGCTGCAGGGTGCAGAAAATACTTGTCAAAATGGCTCTCAAAACTGCCAGCTGGTACGGAGGCATCCGCCTACCACGGCGGTGCGAAGATAGACAATAACAGTGCACAATAGCCGTAAAAACCGCATTACACCAAGGAAAACGGCCTCTGCGGGGGTACGTTTTGCATCGGTACGCGCAATAGTATATAGTTGTAGAGCACCGCGGGGGCGTGGCGCAATTGGTAGCGCATCTGCTTTGCAAGCAGAGGGTTAGGGGTTCGAGTCCCCTCGCCTCCACGTTTCGGTGATGATAGTGAAAGGGAAACGCCTGGTTCCATTCCGAACCCAGTAGCTAAGCCTTTTTGCGCCGATGGTACTGCACTTTGATGGGTGTGGGAGAGTAGGTTGTCGCCGGACTAGTTTTGTAGGAGCCTCAGACACAGCATGTGTCTGAGGCTCCTTTTTTGTGGCATAAAAATATGAGAGCACAAAAGCTGTTTCAAACATTAAAAGCCGCTTTCTAACCTGAAACCACCTACAGGGCGGTAGTCGGCCAGAAAGCGACTTTTAGCCAGATACAAAAGAAAAGAACCTAGGCGCTCTTCCAGGGATCCTCCACCGGGCGTGCCGCATTGTAAGCAGCCACCACGGCAACCCCCAGAGCCAATGCTAGGCCAAGAAGAGCCAGAGCCTTACGGGGCGGCGCTTACCGCCACGACGCTCAATCCCCTTCAGCTCCTTCTGCGCCTTACGGGCGGTTTTCGCGGCCACCTTACGTGCTTTCTTCATCGCCTTGCGATCACCGGTGAGCTTTTCTGCAAACAGCTCAGCCTTCTGCGGCACATTCAAATCATTAGCCTTCTCGGCAACAGCCATAGCTGCCACCACGGCCGCATTTTTCGCCGCTTTACGAGCCTTGCGTTTCTTGCAACAGAACATAGGTATCTCCCATAAATAGAGCCACGGGCACCCACACACAGCGAGAGCACCGCAACAAAAGAATATTTACCTTTCAGCATAAAGAGTTTTACACCAAAAATCTTGTTTAAAACCGCCTCAACCACTAAAAATAGGTTTTACTATACGGTTTTTCTCAACCGGCTAAATTTACTGAAGACCCACGCCGCGCGCCGTCCTAGCGCACAAGCGCGCGCCATGCCAAAATAGAGACATGACTAACGCAACCGCTAAAGCAACTATTCACACTAACTACGGTGACATCGTCGTGGACCTCTTCGGTTACGAAGCTCCACTAACTGTTGAAAACTTTATTGGTCTGGCAGATGGAACCCGCGAATGGAAACACCCGCGCACCGGTGAGCTGCAAAACGGCCCCCTGTACAAGGATGTTATCTTCCACCGCATCATTAAGGGCTTCATGATCCAAGGCGGCGACCCCCTCGGTATTGGTGTGGGCGGGCCTGGCTACCAGTTCAAAGACGAAATCCACCCCGAGCTGACCTTCTCCAAGCCCTACCTGCTGGCCATGGCAAACGCAGGTCCCGGCACCAATGGTTCGCAGTTCTTTATCACCACCGACGAAACCCCTGGCTCAACGGCCGCCACACCATCTTCGGTGAGGTCGCTGACGAAGCCTCCAAGAAGGTCGTCGACGCAATCGAGAGCGTAGAAACCGGTCCGCAGGATCGCCCCACGCAGGATGTGGTCATCTCCTCCATCGACATTCAGAAGCTCTAAAAACCTCTGAACCGAACCAGGAACCCGCTCGGGAAACCGAGGGGGTCCCCTTCGCGTATATAAACCGCTTATCCCCTGGTGCGCCCAACGGCTTATAGGCGCCCCGAAAGGACACCCCATGAGCGAACCACCTATCAGCCACTCCCTCGGCCAACAGCAGGAACCCGTGTGCCCCCGCCACCCCGAAAGGGCCAGCTACGCGCGGTGCACCCGGTGCATGCGCCCAGCCTGCGGGCAATGCCAAATCCACCTGGAAGTCGGCATGATCTGCCCCGACTGCTACCGCGACGTTACCGGGCACTCCCGGCCGCAGCGGGCACGTACCAGCAATAACCCCAATATCACCTACACCCTCATTGGTATTAACGTGGTGGTATACCTGCTGCAGTGGATCATCCCTAACTACTGGGTCTATAACGAATTCGCGTACAAGGCCGACTGGGTCGCATACTCCCACGAATACTACCGTGCCATTACCAGCGGGTTCTTACACTCCCAAAACGACCCCAGCCACCTGCTGCTGAATATGGTCTCCCTGTACCTTTTCGGTGCCGCCATCGAAAAATGATCGGGAACTGGCGGTACCTGCTGGTGTACCTCACCGCCATCCTAGGCGGTTCAGCAGCCGTGTGGGTGTTAGAACCACACGCCGTGGTGGTAGGCGCATCCGGTGGTATCTTCGGGCTCATGGGCGCCTACTTGACCATTATGGTTGCCCTCAAAGAACGCGATAATGTGCGCTCGGTGATGGTGCTGATTGGTGTGAACGTCATCTACGGGTTCATAATGCCCGGCATTTCGTGGCAGGCCCACCTGGGTGGTTTCATTGCTGGTGCAATAGCGACCCTGCTGTGTATCGCCCCGCAGCTTATGCGCTCACGCGGCCGCTAAACGGGGTGAACTGAGAGTACTGAATATAGCGGCTCTTCTGGGTGCTCCCGCCGTGGAGAAAATCAGCGGCGGGAGCACCCGAAAACCCTTTAAACACGCGGCAGAACCTATCTATCCACAGATGTTATCCACACTGTGAATAACTACAATGATGTAATTCCATCGGTGGTAGTACCCCATTATGGCCTGTGGATAAAAGGCTTAATCATCTCGAAATTACAGACATGTAGGGTTTTCCCCATGTTTATCCCCACCTGTGGAAAACTTAAGTCCCAGGGTGTGCAATGCATTATCTGTAATTACAAAAAATGGGTGCAGTCCGAACAACGAACTGCACCCAGAGGAATGCCTGTACAGACTAGTTCGCCTGCGCCTCAGCCTGAGCAATGTCATCAGGGCTAAGCGTGACACCCGTATACAGCCGGAACTGTTCAGCCGCCTGCAGAGCAATTACCTCGCCGCCTGTGATAACCTCACGACCGGCAGCGCGAGCGGCACGAATCAGCGGGGTTTCCACAGGCATCGCCACAACATCGAATACCACCGATGCCGCCTCAATCGTGGGTTGCGGGTACGCCAGCTGTTCGCTCTCGGCACCGCCAGACATACCGATCGGGGTAACATTCACAATCACCGGGGCGGTAAGATCGCCGGGTTCAGGCGCCCACGCATACCCGTACCGGTGTGCAAGCGCCGTGCCCGCAGCCTCATTGCGGGCGATAATAGTGCCTGCCCGGAACCCAGCATCATAGAAGGCACCCGCAACGGCTGCCGCCATGCCGCCCGAACCGCGCAGAAGAAACGGCAGCTTAGGATCAACAGCATGTGACTTCAGCAAGGAAGCTACCGCAATCACATCGGTATTGTAGGCGTGCAGGTACCCATCCGTATTGACGATAGTATTAACCGCCCCAATGACCTGCGCCGAATGATCGACCTCGTCCATGAGCGGAATAACCGCCTGTTTGAAGGGCATAGAAATGGAGCACCCGCGAATACCCAGGGCGCGCACACCCGCGATAGCACCCTCAATATCCGTGGTTGTCATCGCCTTATACAGGTAATCAAGGCCGTGTTTCTCATACAGGTAATTGTGGAACTTGATGCCGTGGTTTGACGGTCGCCCCGACAGGGAAATGCAGACGGTCGTGTTCTTATTTAAAGCCGGACGCACCGGAGCCTCCTTGTAAATGGCGGGCCAAAGGGTGGCTACGTGGCTACTGCACAGCCCCTTCCATGGCATTCCTAATCAGCTGAGCCGCCTGATTACGGGACTTCACATCGGCCACCACAAAGTGCACATCCCCCGTGTCAAGGGTAGGTACGACGGCGTTACCGTTGTTGAGGCTTTTCACATGCTCCTCAGCCTGAGGATCCTCCCAAATATTCACCCACGTGGCGTGATCGCCCAGCTCGCCCAGCTTAGAATCAAGACGCTCACAGAACGGGCACCCGGGGCGCCAATAAATCACCACACCACCATCGGCCATAACCTGCCGTGCCTGCTCCTGGGTGGACTGCTGACGTTCAAGCATTAAAGTTGCTCCTCAAAAATAGTTCTCAAAACCGGTGAAGCCACCATTGTGACCCTCCCATCCGTACCGCACGGACCAACATAGAAAACACGGGGCGAAACCTAAAAATTCCGCCCCGTGTCCCCAATACAGTTTACTTACCGAACTTATCGGTCAGCTTCTGCACGTTCTCGTTCACAGCCTCGCTAGCCTTATCGACGTGCTCATCGGTGACAACTTCCTTGCCAGCCTTATCGTTCACAACGTCCTTGGCCTTATCCAGGCCCTGATCAACGGTGCCCTTAATATCAAAGCCCATCGTGAGGCTCCTTTCTGTGCGGTGCCGCCCCTCGGTGTGAGGACGGTGCGGTACATAAGTACCGTGGATTATTCTACCTTCTCAGCTACCGAAAATCTTCAGCGCAGTGCTTTAGCCCGCTAACGGGTACAACACCCGTGCAGGCTGGCGGCTAACCCCCGCAGGAACAGCCTTTGAGAGTATCCCCTCACGCCCTAACGCGCTGCTGTGCTCAGGCCAGTCATGATCCGCCGCGAAACCAGCCACCATCGGCAAAAAACGCGGCTCGGCGAACCCATGCTCAGCATACGCCTGCGCGACCGCCTGGGCCGCCTCCCCCAGCCGGTCGGTAGGTATTAAAGCCATCACCGCTCCCCCAAAACCACCGCCGACAATGCGTGCACCAAGCGCCCCATGTGCCAGGCACGCATCCACCGCCACATCAATCTGCGGACGCGAAACCCGCAGCTCATCACGCATCGATACAAAAGACTCCGTGAAAATACGGCCCGCCTCACCAAAAGCCGCCGCACCCAGAGAATCCGCATTTTTCAGCAGGTAACTAGCCCGCCCCACAAGGGCCATATCGTGAAAGGCATGCCGCACCCACCCGCGCGGGAAATCAGCTGGGGTGCCGCGCTCCTCAAGCGCCGCCAATGCACGGTTCACCGAAGAATCCACCAGATCCAGGCGCCACTGTTTCGCTGCACGCTCCCCCAGCCCGGCACACGACAAATCCTGCGGTAGGGCATCCCGCAAAAAACGCAGCCCCAGCGCCTGGGCACACGATTCGGAGGCGGCACGCCGCACCGCGAACCCGCCGTCAGTCAGTTCGTGCGGGGTTTTCGTATCAATCACCAGAAAGCTCAGCCCATTCTCGGCGGCATTTACCCGCACTGGGTCAATCGAAAAATCACGGAAATCCACCACCAGCGCCTGCCCCGGCTTAGACCGCAGCGACGCCGTCTGATCCAAACCCCCAGTATGTGCCCCAGCCACCTTATTCTCGGCGGTAATGCACACCTGTGCTAGACGTGCCCGAAGTGCATCATTCCCCGGTGAACGGTCTGAAGGGAGCTCATCAGCCTCCGGGCACCCCGGCCGTAAAGGGCATGAAAGATCCAGCAGCGCCAGCGCCGTTGAGCACTCCAACGCCGCCGAGGAAGACAGCCCGCCGCCCACCGGCACCCGTGAATTAATCAGCAGGTCAGCACCGAAATCGGGTGGGAGAACAATATCGCGCCCACCCTCATGGTTCATTGCCCACGCAACCCCCGCCACGTATGTGAACCATCCCTTGAGGTGACCCGGCTGAATATCACGCACCACCACGGTTCGTTCATCACCGGGCATCTGTAATGATGAGGCCCGCAGCACGCCGTCACGCCGCAGTGACCCCGCCACATAGGTGCGGTACGGCAACGGCATGGGCATGCACGAACCGCCCAGAAAATCAATGTACTCCCCCAGCAGGTTCAGTCGTCCCGGTGCCGACCACACTCCGTCAGGTTCTCTGCCGTAGGCTTCAATAAATGCCTCACGTACGCGGCGCACCTCCTGAGCGTGAACCGGAAGAGTGTCCCATTGGGGGGCAGCGGTGGTGGTCATAGAACCTCCGAGACGGAACTGAGTAGGAATGTGACTGGGATGTTAAACATTGTAGGAAAACAAATGGTTCTTAGTGGGGCACACGGCACTTCTGCTGCCACCGTAGTGCCGCCCAACACCCCACCAATATATATTATTTGATGCATACATACTGGTCGGGGTGGTTTTGCAAGGGTAATTAGAGAGATTTAGGAACTATAAGCCAATTATAGAATCCACGGCACACTGCATATCCTCTCTGTACCGTTCCAATGCCTCAGAATATGTGTGTGCCCCCTCAGGATCCAGCAGCGGCAGAGTTTGCGCCTCCTCAATGAGGCTCAGCACAAGATGAGCTAATAGTCGGGCCTGACGCTGAGCCCGCTCCCCCGAAAAACCCAGCAGGTGCAGATCCGCGCTCAGCACACGCACCAGAACAACCGAGCCCGGATGCAACGTGAGAGCCAACCGGATCACTTCCGGGCACTCCCGAATAGGGTACAGTACTGAAAACAGGATCTCTCCGCGACGCATAAGACACGAACGCACCGCATCGGCTGAGCCAGCAGAACATGGAGCGTGTAACTGGTCTGGGGCGTGCGCTAGAATATAGTCGGACAGCAACACCAACAGATGCTGCTTCGAGCGCACATGATAGTACAAGGCGCCGGGTGCCACCTGCAGCTCGGAGGCCAATCGGCGCATCGACAAATCCGCCAAACCGTAGGTTGCCAGCACCTCGTAGGCGGTGTGAAGAATCTTATCGCGCGAAAGAGCCACACCCAATATTCTACGGGCCCCACACCCGCCGTTGAAGCGAATCATTCGCGCCTGAAGGTAATATTCGACAAATGAGCGGGAGAATAATCGCCGCTGGTGGCGTAACCCGGTGGGCACACACACTGAACGGGTGTTTAATATTCGGTATGAGCACTACATATTCCGAACTTGCCGAACGCATTATGTCCGGGCAAACCCTGAGCCGGGATGAAATACACGAACTAATCGTCACCAGCGACGGGCAAGACTTCGCCCTTATTGAGGCAGCCTCAGCTATCCGACGCCACGAATTCCGCAATATGATCGCGGTGCATACTGATGATGAAGAACTAGCGGCCGCGCTCGGCACTCGTTCTATCGCCATAGGCGGCTACGAAACACTGGATTTAAGCGCCGATATTGACTCTGAGGTGCTCGCGGATAAACTGGCGGAGCTCGGCGCGGGCAGCGCCACAGGTATTACCGTGAAACTCCCCGCTAACGCCGTACCTATGACCCTCATGCGGGTGCTTGCTATTACCCGCATGGCCGCCCCCGATAAAGTTCTTCATCTGCCCGACGGCTATGAAGAGGCGCTGCGTTCCCTCTCGTCACTGGCTATGCATATTGTTAGTGCCATCACGATTAGTGACGATATTGAGCGTTGGCCCATTATTAACGAAACCCTTAAAGCCATCAAACACGGCGGTATTGTGATTGCTGGTGCCAGCGGGCAGGATGCGCTCGCTGGGTACCTGCGGTATCTCTCTGAGCTGGGGGTGGATTTAATGGGGTACCGTGAGGCCCGCGGTTCCGCGTGCGGCTCTGTCGATGGTGGCGGGTGCTGCGGTGGGCATGATCATGCTGAGTCTTCCGCCGAGTCTTCTGCGGGTGGTTGTGGCTGCGGCTCTGAAGGATGCGGGTCTTCCGCTCAAGCCTCTGAATCTGTTGAAGAGCCGCAACCTGCTGCGGCTAGCGCATCGCATGGGTGCGGCTGTGGTTCTGGCGGGTGTGGGGCGTAGGGGCAGTATCACACACAATAAATAGCTAAAAATGCATATATTTCCCCTCTGGATTAGGTATACTAATTTAGAGGGGAATAGCTATATTTTCAAAAAGCCATTTTTAGTATATTTCTAGCAAGACATATTTAGCTTGTGTGTGGGTTTGACTCAAGCGTGCGAGGCGGCAAAACCTTCCGCTGAACCTCCTGTACGCTTGAGCTAAGCACACACTTTAAACTCAAGGGGTTGATACTCGGGCCGATGCTATATCTATCCATCATTGTGCTGATCCTACTCGCCACCGTCATTATGGTGGGCGTTGGTGATCGGCTTAATTTGCCTTGGCCCGTTATGATGACAATCCTCGGAGTGGGTGCCCTGCTGCTACCTGACAGGCCGCACCTTGAGATTGACTCCGAAATTATTCTTCCGATCTTTCTGCCCCCGCTTCTGTGGGCTATTGGCGTGAAATTCTCGTGGGGAACTCTTAAACGCCGCTGGCGTTCGGTGCTTCTGTACTCGGTTTTGCTGACGACTGCCTCCGCCCTTGCTGTCGCCGGCAGCGCCATGTGGTGGGTTCCCGGGATGACCGTTGCGATGGCCCTGGCTATTGGTGCCGCAATCGCCCCGCCGGATCCGGTTGCTGTTGAGGCTGTAGCCGAGCCTGTTGGCATCCCCCGCCGCCTGATTGGCACTCTGCAGACCGAGGGTAGTTTTAACGACGCCATTTCTCTGGTGCTTTTTCACGCGGCAATTCACGCCATTGACCACCATGAGAAAGTGGACCCGCTGAAGGTTCTGTGGGATTTCTCCTTTGGTGCTGTGGTTGCTGTTGTGGTTGGCTATATTTTTGGTTGGCTTGGCGGATATGTGCGGCAGAAGGCTCACGGGACTGTGGCCCGCAGCGCTGTTACTCTCGTTATTCCATTTGGTGTGTACCTGGTTGCTGAAAGCGTGCATGCCTCGGGCGTGATTGCCGTTGTGATCGCCGCTGTGCAGTTTACGAGCACCAAGTATCTGGTGGCTCTGGAAGCCGAAGATCGCCTCTCAAATGCATCATTTTGGCAGGTTATTGAGCTGCTGCTGACCGGTTTGGCGTTCGGACTTATCGGTCTGCAGGCGAGCGAAATTATTTATCAAGCCGACTCCACCCGGCTGCTGAACCTGTTCTGCTACGGAACCCTCATTTCTCTGGTTGCTATCGCGGTGCGTCTGCTGTGGTTTGCTGCTGTTTGGATGCTGGGAAACCTGAAGAAAACCCCTGTGCATGAAGGGGCGCCGGGCACATTCGCTGAGGTTATTGTGATGACCTGGTCGGGGATGCGCGGGCTGGTAACCCTCATTTTGGCTCTTTCTATCCCCACTGTTGCGGGCACCGAGGAACTTCGTGCCGATTCGATTGTGGTGGTCATTTCGGTGCTGTTCTTCACGATGGTGCTGCCAGGCCTTACCCTGCCGTTCGTGGTGAATGTTTTGGGTGTTAAGGCGGATCATTCCGAAGATAACGCGGTCCCCGAGCTGTTGGAGCTGGCCCAGCACGCTGCCCTTGAGGTGCTGCAGGAGGAGGCCCGCGCGGCAAGCCCTGAGACATACCGACGGGTGAAAGATATGTGCACCGCAATCACCCGCCGCGACGACATTATTGAAAACCTGCCGGACGAATATAAGCCGAAGATGCAGGCGCTGAAGAACAGTCGCGAGGAGTACACGAGGCTGCGCGATGTGGCCATGACTGCCGCCCAGCACGAGGTGCTGTCCGCACAAGACCGGTACGACCCGAACGATGTGTACCGCGTGATTCGTAAGCTTGATATCCTCTCGCAGGCCGATACCATCCGCTCCAACAATAATTTTGTGCTCCCGGCGATGCCCGCCGGTGCGGTCGCTTTGGAACGTTACCGGCTTCTGCGGGAACATTTGGGCACCTCATCCATTCCGTTGGTTGAGAATGCGCCGTCATCACCACTGGTGACGAGCGTGGATTCCCGCGAGAAAAACTAGGTGGGGAACCGGCCAGAACCTCCCCGGCGTCTTTTGGGCTACGCCCACGGAAATATTGAGGCGTCAGGGGCGATTTAAGCATTCAGAATCACATAGAATGAGAGAGTACGGTATGTCACCGAGTACCGTTGTAGCCCCGCTGTGAAGTTTGTGGAAAGTAGACATGGATTTTAAGAACCTCTCACCCGCGTACCTTAGCTCACTTGGCGCCGTCTTGGTGAGTGCACTCATGATTGGTTCCGGCGTCTCCTGGATGCTGTGGGTGGGGTGGCTTCTGCTGTTGCTGGCTGTGGGGCTGAATGTTTTTGCGCACCTGGTGACGGTTTCAAAGATGAAGGGTGAGCCAGCACCCGCGATGCTGACCAACCTTGAGCAGCGTTTTGAGGCGATGCGGGAGAAAGCCGCCGAACGCAGCGAAGAGCCGATTGAGGGGGAGCCCGATTTTGACGGTGACCCGCTGGATTCGGAAGCCACGGTTGAGCTGGGCTCTGAGACTCCAAAGAAGAAAAGCGTTTTGCCGTCGAAGATTGAGGATTCTCAGTCGTCGTCCCGCCCCACTGTGCGTTAGGGGAGCGGCGTGAACACTAGATTCCTGATTTCTCCCGCATATCTGCTCTCTATTGCATTGCTGGTTGCTGGTGCGGTTCTGAGCGGCAGCAGGTATATGCTTATCGGCTGGATGCTGTTCCTAGTTGGTGTGTTCCTGAACGCCATGACCCTGGTGATTTTGACAAATCGTGAGCAGCTGCGCCAGATTCGCCAGGCGCACCAGCATCAGAAGGAGCAGGCAGAGCGTGAGCAAACGGGGGAGAGCCCGCGTGAACCTTCTGCTAAAGAACTTGATGTTGATCCAGAGTCTCAGAAAGAAGATGCGGCCGAGCAGGATAATACACCGCAGCAGGGGAGTGAGTCTGAATCTGCATCTGATGTTAGCGCCGTAGCGGATGAGCCGCAGGATACCAACGCCGCGGATCATGAAGAGACCTCGCCACAGGAAAGCACTGCTGCGGCACAGGAGCAGGCTGATAGCCCAACTGACCGTGCGGCTGCGGCAGAGCAGAGAACAGCAGGTAATGCTCAGTCAGCACAGAATATGAGACGGTTAAAGAGCTCCCGCAAATCCCGTAAACCCCGGAAGAAATCGAGACGGTAGCAGGGGGCGGTCAGTAAAACCCCTTATCAAAGCACATATATTCTTTGTATTGAATTAAAAATTAAAGAAAGAAACGGTGGGTGAGATGAGCGTGGTTGCTTATTTCACCCACCGTTGTCTGTGTGCTGGCGGCGGCTCTAAAAACTGGTGCTGCATTTCTTCCGAGGGCTGATCGATCCACTAGGCGGAGTGGCGATTGAGGGACAGGGGAATCCCCATTCTTGCTGTACAACTGTAAAAGTATTCGTTATTGTGGTTCTTTTTGTAACTGCTCGCGGTTATGCAGCTGTTGGGGCTACTCAGTACCTGAACCCTGGATTATGGGTGAGCTTCTCAAAACCAGGATTGAAACACGTGTTTCTGTGCATCCGACCTTGGATTCTTATCTGGAATCTAGCGAAAAGCTGAAGCTAGAACTCCCAGAATAGTTGCTGCAGTTATTACATATATGTAATATATAAAGTATGGTATGGCTGGATGTTGAGAAACTTGCGGGTGAGCAACACGGACTGTTCACTTCGGCTCAAGCTGTCAATCTCGGGGTAAATCGCGCCATGATAACCCGTAAAAAGCAACAGGGTGCTATAGAACAAATACGGTACGGAGTGTATGCTCTAGCCTCTGCGCCCAGTGACCCTCATCAAGAGATACGTGCCGCGTGGCTATCTCTTGAACCCTCGCAAACAGCTGTTCAACGCATTGTGAATCATGAAGGCCCCATCCTATGCGGCACCGTTGCCGCTGAGATTTATGAGGCGGGAGTTTTTTATACCGAGCGATACGATTTTTACTCTTCAACACGAAAACAGAGCCGCGATGAACATATCCGTGTACGACTCCGTAATCTTGAGAAGGAAGATACAGAAACGGTTGATGGGATGCTGGTGGTCTCTCCAACCGTTCTTGTCTGTGATTTTCTCGAAGAATACTACGACCTCAATGATGTCACGACTCTCATTCGTGACCTGGTGGATTCTCGGCGGAAAATCAACTGGAATCGTGTAGAAGAGACTGCACAGAAGGTCTCAGAAGGATACGGTATTCCTACAGAAGAAATATTTGAGCAACTATTTGCTCCTGCTCTTGAGGTTTCTTCTGCGATAAAATCTACGGACCCTAATAATGAGCAATATCTTCCTGTGGAAATGAATAAATACATCGTGGAAAACTGGAGTCAGCGTATGCAGGAAATTAATAGGTCTCTTCGCGAGTCTCTGAAGCCAATTATTCAGATGCAGATACCTAAAATTAATGTGGATGTACGCGCCCTTACTGAGACACGAAAATCTCTTGATGGTATGGTTAAAAATCTTGCTCCTCAACTTTCAGAAATAAGTAAAAGGAGTAAAGAAATTCAGGATAATATGCATCCCACGTTAGTACGCATGCAAAGAGTGTTGAAAATAACGCATTATCTACTTCCAGTCCTAATAATGCTAATTCGTCACGTAAGGATGTTAAAGTATGATCCGTGGTTATGAACCCGGAAAATAATCAGCTGTGAATGGCAAAGCGTACAATGGTGTTCCTAAGGAACATCGTGTTGATCAGTATCATCGAGATATTGTAATGGCGCGAGCTACGAGCGGTGCCAGCGGAATCTGGTTTCTCAAAGGCGGTAACGCCTTGATCTGGCGAGACCCAGCAGCTCGTGCAACAAAAGATCTTGACTTATATAATCGGGCATCTCAAACTATCCAAGAAGCTATAAAAGCTTTTATAGATTCTGTGGAGAGTAATCCACAAGATATACCACCTCTCGATGTTCAGATGAGGGTAGAGATTCTTGGCGAGCCTCATCGAGAAGGTAAACGTGAATCGCAAGCTTTACGGGTATTTATAATACCTCCACACGGCGAAGGCCAGGTGAGAGTGAATATTGATTTAGTAGTAGGATGTTGTATTACCGGTATTCCTGACCTAAGAGATAATAGGTCACTGGCTGATGTCCTCGGAGTTGATATTAGTAACCTTCCTCAGGTGAATCTATATCCAATCGTTGATCATATTGCAGATAAAGTTTCTGCAACTATGCAGTCATATTCCAATAATCGCATGAGTTCTAGGGTAAAAGATCTTGTGGATATTATTATTTTATCTAGGCAAGGGGCTATCAATAATATACAATTTGTTGATTTGTTTACAGCAATAGAATCGGAACGTCAGCAGCGCAATATAAAACCTTATCATCATGGTTTTGTGGTGCCGGAGAATTGGACAGAAAAAATGTATCACAAGGAGAGTAAAAAAGTTCAGGGAATTCCAAATAAACTTGCAGATGCAGTGCTTGAGGCTCAGCAATTTTTGAACCCGGTTATTTCTAGGGAGGCTCAAGGAAAATCCTGGAACGGAAAGAAATGGGTGTAATATCTGGTGAGCTGGATTGATGTTATGAAATTAGCAGGGGAGTAAGAGGGGCTATTTACAATTGCTCAGATCCTGGTACGAGGTATGACGCGTTCAGATATAAACCGCAGATAAACAGGGGTACATAACGCAAGTACGTCATGGGGCGTATCTTCTCATTAGTGCCCTGCTGACATGTATCAGGAAGTACTCGCCGCCTGGATTTTGTTTGACCCCGCAAAGACTGCACGGTAAAGGTTGCAGAACAAAAAACAGTGCCTAAGAAGCATCGTGAAGCATACGAAACACTCGTCGGAGTGCCCATGAAGACATGCTAGCCGTCTTAGAGAGATTGTGAAACGGGGAAGCGTGGGTTTGAATTAGGAATCAATACTGCATTTATTACATATATGTAATAAATGCAGTATTGTAATCGGTGAGGAGTCATGAAAGTATCCTGGGGTATGCACTTTAGCAGGGCAGAATTCGTGGGTTACGCTTCTACCGAAAGCAATATGCGGATGAGGTGGTCAAGCGTATAGCAGCCGATGTTTTCTTCAGAAAACACGAAAGGAAAGCCCTATTCCCTCTACACCGCAGAAGCACTTTCTGTTGGCGACGCGCGCAACGGCCAAGCATACCTTGCCGACCGCAGCATCGACCTCAAAATGTCCGTACCCAAAGAAATGGGTGGCGCGGGCGACGGTATAAACCCCGAATAGTTCTTTGCACTCGGTTACACCGTATGCTTCCACTCGGCACTAAACTGGTTGCGGGTAGAGCCAAGGCAAACACCACCGATTCCACCGTGGGTGCTCGCGTCTCCCTCGGTTCCAACGATAACGGCGGGTTCCAGCTCGCCGTCGTTCTTGAAGTTTCCATCCCGAACGTCTCTCTGAACTAGGCGCAGGAACTTGTGGATGCGGCACACAGGTGTATCCCTACTCCAATGCAACCTGCGGTAACATCGACGTGCAAGTCAAGGTCGTTGAAGACTAAAAGCTAAAATTTTTTCTCTAGACCAGCGAAATATCCCCAATCGAAATTACGTAAGAGCTAAATTTTCGATTGAGGATATTTATTTTGGGAGGATTTTAACCCTAACAAGCTTCCTGAACCTCTTGGAGTAAAGGAAGGATTTGAGCCTGAATCCCCGGAGAAATCATCTTGACATAGTCATTAAGAGACAGTGCTGTGAGCGGTTTAAACTGGAAAACATACCGTCCGGCTACTGCACCGAGAAGCTGGACGCCGATAGCAGCCGCTTGCGCACGCATTGTTGGGGTAATG
This sequence comes from Rothia aeria, assembly GCA_002355935.1. Lineage (GTDB taxonomy): Bacteria > Actinomycetota > Actinomycetes > Actinomycetales > Micrococcaceae > Rothia > Rothia aeria. The sequence goes on from AP017895.1 coordinate 467,919, forward strand.
TGCTGTTTGGGTAAAATCTCTTCCAGGAGCCCGCCTTCCATGAGTCGGTGCAGCCTATCTGAAGCACTTGCACCAGTAGCTGCCGACAGGTACATCGCCCTCAACTGGGGACCGCTGGTTGGATCTTCCCAGGCTAAAAACCAAGCTTTTGTTATATGCTCTGCCTGCTCCTGGAGGGGCGCCTTCAAGGCGGTGCGGAACCTCTCAACCATCCCTTCCGGTATTTCCAAGCACGCATCGAAGAGGTCTATCTTAGACCCAAATAATCGGATGACAAGCGCTTGATCAACACCCACATCACCCGCAATCTGAGCGATCGTTGTACCCATGTAGCCTTGGGTTGCGAAGCGCTCCCGTGCTGCAGCCAGGACTTTAGGGCGGTTAGGGCTTCGTAAGGCACGCCGCTGGCGCGGTGGCGATGCCGCTTTCTCTGTGTCGGATGATAAAGTGTTTGTGTTATAGTCAATGTTCATTGACGTTAAGAATATCATAAAAGTGGATATCTCGTCTTATAGGTCTGCGAGAAACGAATGTTGTGAGAATGAGGCCAGTAGAAGGGAGCCAGTTATGCTTCAGGCGTGGACGCATAAAGGGTGGGCGTATGTTTTTTATGCTCTGTCGGCTGTCAATACCGTAATAACATGTGCCGGTTGGGGCGGATGGGACTGGGATAGGCGCCTGATTGGAATAGCCTTTATAATTTTGGCGGTGCATGTCAGCGAAGAATGGTACTTTCCCGGAGGATTTCATGTACAGTACAACACGATGAGGGGTTCCAGCCGAGTCGATCGTTATCCCATGGACCGGTTGACCGATTCCACCACTGTATTGGTAGCGATGGCCCTGGGACTGGTATTTATACCACTTGGCGGTGGCATCATCATGATTGCCATAATGGCTTTTGCCCTGTTTGAGGTTATCGGTCATACCCTTATGGGGATCCGTATGTACCGGGACCTGGCTATCCATGGAAAGAAAACAATATATGGACCTGGAACGACGAGCGCCTACGGACTCTACTTGCCGTTAGCGATAATTATTGCTTGCTATGCAGTGCATACCGGAATGGGAGTGGGGGAGTGGATTCTTGGAATTCTGTGCGGCTTAGCCTGTGTGGCCGCAGCTGTTATTATCCCCGAACTGGCTATGCGCAATGAAAATAGTTTGTACCCTTACACAGATCCTGGTTATTATCGACGTTATCCTGAGGCCCTCCGCGGGGCTGCTTATCCGCTGAACTCCTGAGTATATTGTCGGCAAGTTTATATGCGAGACGAAGCGTATTCGGCGTATTCCTGCACACGTTTGCGCGCATCCTTGGTCAGCGCCTTATTCTCCCTCAGGATGCGCCCGGCATTCTCCGCCATAAACTCTAAATACTGCTTATCGCGGGTTTTGCGCCAGGCCGTGCACGCCGCATCCAGCTGCTCAAAATCGCGGGAAATCTGCCGCTGCATGGTGTAACGCACCCACATGAGCACCAGCACCACACCCAGCGGAATCAGGCACAACCAACTATTCCACAGAGCGTAAATACCTATAGCCAACGCGGCGAGCGCCAGTTGAATCGGGGCAATAGAAACAATATCGCTGGAACGCTCGCGCTGATTCTTCACCAAAGACTCACGGGCAGCCTGCCGAAAAGCACCGCCAAAACTCTCGGGATTGCGCCCTTTATTCGTTGAAGACATTCGCCATCTACCCCATTTTAACAATCTATAGACGTTGTTTTCGCAAAAAGTTTCACGTGAAACGCAGAACCTACGCACCCAATGAAACGTCGATAAATTCCCACGCACGATCCACCGAAACCTCGGTGCGCGCCTTCACATCATCCGGGGAATAGCTGAACGACGCCGCATGATCCGCCCACTCGTGCATGGGTACATCGTTCCAGGAATCCCCAATCGTATAGGTTTCATACTCGACAGGTTTCAGATACTCCACAAGCCACGCCAGCCCGGTCGCTTTTGTGCACCGCTGGGGCACAATATCCAGAAAATCCTGGTTCTTGTGACAATCCACGGCATCACCGAACTCTTCAAGAATCCAGCGGTAGGCGCGCTCGCGGGCATCATCCTCAGGAATCCATAGGGGTACACCCACATAATCTTGGGTATCAATCTCGGACTCTGCCAGCGGCAGGAACTCGGGCAGAATATTAGTTGAAGACCCCACATTATCCGCCAGACGATAGTCATGGGTTAAAGTCGTGGCAAAAAGAGCGACCCCTGGCTCCTTTGTGAACCGCTCATAGCAGGCGCGCACCACCGCAAACGAAAGAGTCTGTGCATGGAGGATATTGTACTCGGCATCGGTCACAACCGCACCGGTGTACAGCACGTTGTAATCGAAGGTAACATCAGCTGTATCAAGGGCAAGTTTCGTGGCGAAAATACTTTTCCCGGTCGCGCACACCGCAATATTCCCGGCCTGCTGCCAGCGGTGAATAGCCTGCACATTCGCGGGCTCGATCTCCCGGTCAAAGAGCAGAGTTCCATCCAAATCGAATGCCATCAGTTTTTTCATGGGTGTCCTTCGGTCTGGGGGCTAAAAATCACGGGATGCACGCCCGGTACAAAAGTCTACCGGAGCGCGCATCCCGCTGGTTGGCTTGTGGTCACTCGGGTTTACTGGGGGAGTGCTAAGAACCCAAGGTAGGCACCAGCAATACCGACGGCGAAGAGGCCGAAGATAATCCAGATGGCGTTAACCCTCTTGCGCAGCAGCCACATGCACAGGAAGCATAGGCCCAGTGCCGCAAGTCCCGGCAGCAGCTGGTTGAGGATAGACTGGACGGTCACATCCACGTGTGTACCGTCAGCTTGTTCGTATTCCGTGAGTTTGAGCGGAATGTTGATGCTCGTCCACCGGTACACCAGTGCACCCATCACGAACAAGCCCATGACCGATGCGCCTTGAGTAATTTTCTGCAGCGTGTTTCCGCCTGCATCGCCCACGATTTGGGTGCCCTTTTCGTAGCCGTACTGGAAACCGTACCAGCGGGTGGCCCAGCGGATCGCGGTCATTCCGAAGAAGAAGATGAGCGGCCCCAGAATATTGCCCGAAATTGCGAAGGAGGCGCCGATAGCTGCCAGCACGATGCGCGCGGTACCCCAGTAAATCGGGTCGCCTACGCCCGCGAGCGGGCCCATCAGACCAACCTTCACGTTGGTGATGGCGGCATCGTCAATGCCTTCTTTACCGGCTGCTTTTTCACGTTCCATTGCGGCAGTCACACCGATAATGGGGGATGCCACCCACGGCTGGGTGTTGAAGAATTCCAGGTGACGGGTGAGCGCTTCCGCCTGGTCTTCTTTCTTGGTGTAGAAACGCTTAATTGCGGGAATCATGGAGACCGCGAACCCAATGGACTGCATGCGTTCGAAGTTAAACGAGCCGAGCAGGAAGGTGGAGCGGATGTACGTATTAATCTTGTCGCCTTTGGTGAGGTCGGGAACCTCGGTGGTGACTTTTTCTTGAGTGTTCTCAGTCATGGTTCTCTCCTACTCAAGCTCGTTGTCGAGGTCGTTAGCTGGGCGTGCGGCTGCCGGTGCCGCCTGGCTCTTATGAAATATGGGGTTGAGCTGGGTGTACAGCAGCCCCAGGCACGCCCCGATAATGCCGATAGCCACCAGGTCAAGCTGCGCCTGGCCGGTGAGAGTAGCGGTGAGGTTTCCCATGACGTCGGTATTGACACCATTGAGTTTAACCGTCTGAGAGACGGGGATAGCGGCCGCTGTAATGAACCCGAGGAAGAAGAACGGCATGAGGGCTTTTGACCTCATCATATTAATAACCATGGCGAAACCAACCACCGTAATCATGCCGCCAGCGATGCGCAGGCCCGTGGTAATTTCACCCGGGATGGAATCCAGCCAGCTTTTAATAGTGTCAGCGTTAATGAGAGAGACCACTGCGGTGGGAATAGCCACACGCAACCCTTGCAGCGCCATGCCGCTCATGTGCATGAGCTCAATACCGCGGAAATTCGCTGTCTGCGCGAACCTGTCGGCTTGGTGCTGAAAGAACACGGTAATGGTGCGCACGAAAATGGTGAGCACCTGCCCGGTTGCGGCGATCGGAACGGCAACAGCGATACCTTGAGCCACATCAAGGTGACCGTGAATCACCACAACTGCTGCGATGGTGGAGGCTAGGGCTGCATCGGGTGCCATTGCCGCACCCACGTTCATCCACCCAAGGGCGATTAGCTCAAGGGTGCCGCCCACGATAATGCCGGTGCCCGGGTCGCCCAGCACAAAACCCATGAGGGTACATGCCACTAGGGGACGGTGGAACTGGCGTTCATCCACCACGGATGCGACACCCGCAATGAACGCCACCACAATGACGAGAATAAATGCGAGGGGACTCATGAGGCGAGGCCTTTCTCTTTCAAAATTTTTGCCATATCGACGGGGGAGTGGTTAGGAAGCTGCTGCACGTACAGCTTGACGCCGCGTTTGAGAAGCTCACGGTACGCTTCGAGGTCTTCTTCGGATGCGTAAACCGCCTCAGAAAGCTGCGTCATACCGGTTTTGTAGGTTACGCCGCCAACATTGACCTCTGGAATTTCAACGCCTTCATCTAGCAGACGCACCACATCGACCGGGGATTCGAGCACAAACATGGTCTTCATACCGGTGTACTTGGGGTTGTTGTATACGCGCCCCGCTTTAGCAATATCGAGCACATTAGTTTTAACTCCGGCGGGCGCCACCTGCAGCAGCAGACTCTTGCGGAGCTTGTCGTGGGCGGCTGCGTCCGAGGCGGCAATAAAGGTTTGCGGTGCCACATAAGGAACCCAGGTGCCCGCGACCTGCCCGTGAATCAGGCGGGAGTCGATGCGCGTGAAAATAGCGTCCATATGCCCGCCTTCAACCTGCTGTTCTGCGGGTATTTCCGGTGCCACCGGTGCTTCGGCGGGTTTTGTCTCTGCGGCAGGTTTTTCGTCCTGTACCGGTTGGTTGGCCTCTTGAAAGGAACGAATACCTTTCACGCCCGCCTTATGGGCTTTGGCGACCAGGCCCTTGAGAGTCGCATTTTTGCGACCGGCGCCGCTGATGACTTCGATGAGCATCGGCACGTTGACGCCCGCGACAACATCAATATTTTCGTGCTCCGCCGCGAATCGGGCACCCGCATTGTAGGGACTGCCGCCGAAGAGATCGACGAGAATAAGGGTTTCTTCAGATCCTGCTTCCGCAACGATGCGCGTGTACTCTTCGATCAAATCTTCCGGACCTTGCCCAGGAAGAAATGTCACCGGATACACGTTATCGAGGTTTCCGAGGATCATGCTGGCGGTCTTCAGAAGAGCGGGCGCTGACTCCCCATGTGCCGCCACAATGATAGTGACCATGATAGCTTTCTTAATTGAACGAACAGTGTGTGTTGTGCCCCTTGTGAGGGCAAGACCCTTTCAGAATATCACGGCATATCATCAAAATGAGAGATATAGCATAGTGGTACGCCGGTATTTTTAATGACATAATGTCACATATTTAATAATAGTCTTTTAGACTGGAAGACGGGGCCTCTAGCCCGCCGTGTAGGCGATGTTGCTGGGGAGCATGGGCCTGTTGGTATTTATCTCTACACCCACTTCACCGTAGATATAAAAGTAAAATATACATTTTCTATATCATTTCTTATAAGTTTAATAAAATCTATCTAATTAATAATATTGTTTCTCGAAATAAGCTGATTATTATCCGTAATGTATAGAGTTTTATTCATTGGGAAACAGACCTTGCCCATATAAATCACCGTTCTGTTCATTCTGCTGAGTAACAGCTTGATGTTGGATAACCCCTGACCCACCCCTCACGCCCGCTCTTGCACAGTAGCCCTGAAGGCTATGCTGCTCTATCTGCTGGAATCTGAAGAAAACCTCAACCTGAGCGCTTCGGGGCCTGACCGACCAGTTAGCTGTACTATACGAGGACTGATACAGCACCGCTGAAAGTTTTAGGTTCTTGGGAGGATCATACTGTGCTACACAGTTCGTATATCCTTTAGTTATTACCCTCTTCAGCTTCACCAACTAGTAATAGGTCTATTTTTATTCTTCCAAAAGGGTAATAAAGACTGATCGAAAAAATATATAGTTTTCATATCGTGAGTAATAGCAAGACCTAAGTCAACAAAAACATACCCCATAGTTCTCTCTATATATTTTTCATTTTTTATTAGCTCGCCTAAAACATCTTTAGAGAATAATTTTAAGTCATTATAAAGTATAGAAGTGTTTTTATTACTTATCACGACTTGAGTTAATTTATTTTTGTCAAATCTCACTAAAATATTTTCATCAAACTCAATAACTTGTTTTGCTGAAATTTCTTTTGGAATATTAAAATTATTTTCTTCTGAAAATAGTTGAGGATCTGTTCCAAATTTAAAATTTCCCACAGCTGTATATGGAATAAAGTATAGGTTATGAGCAGCTCTTTTTGTCGTTTCCCGCTGATTCTCTTGGATTTTTTCATACGTTAAGAACGAACTTTTTTCATATTCTCTTTTAATGTCTTATCATAAATTAGAACTTCGTTAAATATTTTCCTCTCCCAGTCTATATATAAACTTAGATTATACTGAGGAAATATATAAAATGAGTTATCCTCAACCAATGGGTTTTCATCCTCTAAGAAAGAAATTAGGCTCTCAAATGATACAACCTTGCCGTTTATATCAAAAGATTGAACCTCCCTCATAGAGACTGTAATGAGTATTGACTCTGACAATACTTTATGTTTTCTATCAAACTCCAAAAAATATACGGGATCATTAATTATTGATTCTGCTAAGTCCTTCTTGTTTCGTCCTACCTGTATGCTGTTTAAAGTATTTTCCTGATTTTTAACATTTTGTATACTGCCTTTTTAATTGATTGCACTCTTTAAATACATTCTCATTAATGGTGCAATAAATTATCTATATTATACCTTGGCTATATATTTTCCAAATTTTCATTGAATATTGCGAATATTTAATTTTATGGTCTTTACAAATTTACTTTTCTTTACGCACATCAACTATATCAAATTTCAAATTAATTCCCTGTATTTTAAAACCTTTGTTTAAGAAACTATTAATTACTTCTTTGGTAGATTCTAAAAATAGTCCTCTAAATCTGTAAATCCCTTAGTGCTAAATTCAGTAAGAAAAAATTATTAGGATTCGCTTTAGGCCTATGAAGGTACCTTTCCTCCGGTAGCCCCCAAGATATTTGATTGCTATTAGGAATTGGTATGATAACTGAAAATATTTTCCTCTTTATCTTGGGGTAGGTAATACCTCTTTTATATACCCCAAGAAAGCTCTTACTATATTCTTGAGTTTCAAGCCAATAAATATTAGTCGGGTTTATGTGAAACTCTATGACCCAATCATCTAGTTGTTCGTGAGATAATCGTGGTTTAATGTGATTAAAAAATTCTGAAGGTTCTGCTGTAAGATATGACTATACGGAAAGTCAATAATGGTTCCTGTAACTGAAAATTTTAATTCCACAATATAAATAATCCTTATCAATAAAATTAAAAGATACATTGTAATTAGTTCTTAAGCTACAGTTTGCTTATTCACGAGGATAATTTACTCAAGTAATTTAGACATATTATTAATAAGGTCGGCAACATAAGGTACGCAAACAATTTCAGAATGAAACGTATCACTATTTTCAGGTGGCAGGTAATTTGCTTTCCATCAAATTGGACATCAGCGACTTCATCCCTCTGCCACGGTCGGTCAGGTTCCGAGACAATTAAATAATAACGGCCTTGTTCTTCAAATAAATCAATAGCAAAAATGAATCATTATCTCTTGTTCGGTACAACTCAAAACTTCCTAATTTGTCTCCATTGGTTACTATTTTAGTTTGTCATCTCCCCAATTACGTGCATTAAACTTTTTAAAATCTCCAATTATCTTTTAAACAGGTAGTTACCTGTTTTAAAGTGGCTTATCACATTAACAATGTCTCCAGAATTCAACCAAACCTTCAAAGAATTTTCCGCTAATAACTCAATACTAGATACCAGATAATCTTCCGCTTCAGGATCCATGTTTTCAACATACAATATTCCTTCCTCAGTTAAAAAAGGTAATTCACATATAATATGCATATAGCCCATTCGTGGCACATACTCGATTGCAACGCCATCTAATAACATTATTTCTTCCATAATTTATTCCCGTCTAACACTTGCTATATTTAATAACAGTAATGGTTTTCTGTACTTTGCCCTCTATAAATTCTCGATAAAATTTATCTGATTAGTAATATTGTTCTTCGTGAAAATAAGCTGATTATTATTTTGTCTGTAACATGTATAATGTCTTTGATTTTGTGCTGGGCTGACCTAAATCTCCAATAATAAAAATGTTAAAATATTAGTTGTGTAAAGATCTTCATTCGTTAACTCCCACACCATCTCAGACCCCGAGACATGGAATATGTCCGATCCGGCGGTATTTCGGATTCTCCACCCGTGCTCCAAGAGAAGATCCATGAATCTGTTCATCTCTTCATCATTCATAGTTAGTAACCTTTATTTCTATGGCAACTGGAGGGAAACAAGTGCTAATGCTTATTCCTTATCATCCACAGCGAATGCTTGATAAAAATACCGGAGAAAACAAGTTCAGCAATGGGTACAGCGAATACAAGCACAAGAATGAGTACTTCACCGGCGGCACCCGTCGGGAGAGTTGAGTTAATGTTATCCAGAGTTGGCAGTATATAAAAATAATCCCCAGAAGAGAAAAATAAACCCAAATATATTAATAATACAAACCCACACAGGGCGCAGATTATTTTTACAGATTTCCATCCAAAAATATGACAGAAAGGATACAACAGATATATAATAGTATTGCGGCGGTCACAAATACCATAAGGTACTCTAGCGAATAGAATAAATCATCGGAGTACTTACTGTTGCTATAGGATTGCACATCGTTCATGAACGCCAGCAGCAGTATAATAGCGCCCACTATGTGCAATACAATAAGAGGTCCCACGGTGCAAAGGCGCACGAGATAAAAGCGGGAGTATTTTGAACTATCGCAGCATACGTTGACGGCTGTGCCTCAAGGGCAGCCGACGCTAAAGGCTGCGAAAAATTTGGTGACGGGGCCATATGCTGCGGCGGGTCTGTGTTCATTCTGTGTGCGCTCTTTCATCCAGGTTCTCCCGCTACTAGTGTATACAAAAAGGTGAAACCAAACTATAGATTTGGTTCCCGCCGAATAGCCTCTTGACCTGCCTATACACCGCCTGTACAGTCACAGAATAACCGTGCTCACTAATTGTAAGGAGTCTTTATGCGTGCAGACTACTCTCAGCTTGCCCCCGAATCTTTCAAAGCAATGATGGCCTTGGAAGGTACTCTGACCCTAGATACCACCATTAAAGAACTCGTTAAACTGCATATCTCACAGATTAACGGGTGCACGTTCTGCACGGATATGCACGCCAAAGAAGCTAAACTTCACGGCGAGCGGGAGCTGCGCCTGTACCATCTGCCGGTTTGGCGCGAATCACCGCTTTTTACGGATAAAGAACGTGCTGCGCTGGAGTGGGCCGAGAAACTCACCCGCCTTGAAGGTTCACATGTGAGCGATGCCGACTACGCACAGGTGAGTGCACAGTTTGACGAGAAGGAACTGGCGGAGCTGACCTTTGTTATTACCGTTATTAATGCGTGGAACCGCCTCGGGGTGGCCTATGCGACCGACCCCGGAAGCATGGATAAGATGATGGGCCTTGACAAAGCCGGGCTGCAGTAGCCCACACCCTATACGCTCAGGTACACGCTAAAAGACCCGCAGGGTCGTAGGGCGAAAGAATGAAACATGAATAACCCACCCGGGCTATGGAGGAACTTGCCCGGGTGGGTGGGTCTATATAAGGGGCGTCGCAGCAGAGAATGTTGCAGAGGCCCGGTTGTTATCGCACCAGTACTTCCCGTGAAGGTAGGTTAGTGCTGCTGGGGTGCGGGGCGGCATACGGCACGATTGCGCGCACCGACGTTGGTCCTTCCGCTGGGCTGCTGACAAACATTTCCCCGTCGAAAGTGGCGAGCCTGCGGCGAATGCCTTCCAACCCGCCGGATGCTTTGCTGCCCAGCGCATCCTGAGGGATACCGCCGGTGCCGTCATCCTGCACTTCCAGCATAATGAGCGATTCACCCTGCGTAATACCCACGGTAATCTTCTGGGCGTTCGCGTGTTTGACGGCGTTCGTGACCAGCTCCGCCGCAGCGAAATACAGCGCGGTCTCCAGCGGTTCGGGCAGACGCCCGGTCAGCGTGCTCGTGAACGTGGTCGGAACCGAGGTGCTGGTGCACAGCGAGCGCACTGCCTCATTCAGCCCGCGATCCGCCAGCAGCGGCGGGCGAATACCCCGCACCAGTCCGCGCAGCTCCTGCAGGGCCGTCACCGAACTGTTCTGCGCCTGGGAGAGCATCTGCTGGGCGCGTTCGGGGTCTTCTTGCATGAGCGCGGCAACCTCGTTGAGGGTCATGCCCATGGAGACCAGGTGCGCCTGAACCCCATCGTGAAGGTCACGTTCGATGCGTGAGATTTCGTCCTGCTGAAAGTCCAGGGCATCGTTGCGGGTGTCGGTCAGGTGGCTGATGCGCTCACGCAGCACCAGTTCGGAAGAGCGGCCCAGCACAAGCTGAACCCAGTAGCCATAGGTCCGTAGCAGAGGTCGGGCAATGATGAACGCCAACAGGATCTGGATAATACCCAGGGTTCCGGCATACCAGTACGCATTGGGGTGCTCATATCAAGGAACATGTAATGTGATCCGCCGGGATCCATGTAATGTGATCCGCCGGGATCAACAACAAATACAGGGACGAAATAATGCTGCCCCACCATAAGCGCAACGCCCCACACGCCGCTGAGAAATAGAGATGTTGGTATAACCCAAGGAATGTACCCACGAAGACATTCACAAAGTGCCAGAGAATATCGCGCAGCACCAGGCTGTCACCCAACCGGGCGAGGTTCCTTGCGGGGCTCAGCGGGTTTTTACCGTCTTCTACGGGTTTGTACCCTCCGATCACCTCGACCCCGGCGCGGTGACGTGCGGTATTGCGCTCTGCCTCCGCATCGAACTTCATCAAGTTCAGGATGAACGGCAGGAACACGAAACCAATCCCCATCAAGCACAGGCTGATGACGATGCAGAACAGGGCGAAAACATAAACCTCGTAGATGGCGCGAATGTAAATGCCCGCCATGAGAAGAATAGTTTGGCCGCGCCCGGGTGGGTTGTAGTCCTGCCCGGAGTTCTGGGTGCTCAGCGGCTTGAGGTGGGAAGGCCGCGAACTCATCGGCTCCGGGCTGATTGGTCCCGGGTGCGTGGGTGCGGGACCGGGCTGAGGTACAGAGCTAGGTTGAGGTGCGGAACTCGACTGCGGGTCCGTGTACATCCGCAGGATTGGTTCGGCGACGTTTTCGGTGGGCATCGTGCCGTCTCCTGTCGGTAATCCGTGGTGGTGTGGTTGCGTTTCCATATAATTAATAGTGTCACCGAAGGGCTGGCTCCGTCATGGGTGCTGGCACCACCTTTTTCCGCAACGTTGCATCGGAGGGCGGATGCGCATCGTCATAGCCGAAGACCAGTTTTTGCTCCGGCAGGGGCTTGAGAACCTGTTTACCCGCCACGGTTTTGAGGTTGTTGCCGCCGTGGATGATGGGCCGTCGCTCACGGATGCGGTGCTCATCCACCGCCCGGATGTTGCGCTGATCGACATTCGCATGCCGCCGACCTTCACGGATGAGGGTTTGCGTGCGGCGGTTCAGATTCGCAAGCAGATTCCGGGGCAGCCGGTGCTGATTCTTTCGCAGTATGTGGAGCGCCTGTACGTGGACGAGCTGCATATGGACGGCGGTTTGGGAACCGGCTACCTGCTCAAAGACAGGGTGTTTGACGATGCCGGGTTCGTGCGCTCGGTCAAAGCGGTTGCCGCAGGCGGCGTGGTGGTAGACCCGGAGACCCTCAAGGAGCTGATGGAGCATCGGGCGGTGCAGCAGCGCTTGGAGCGGCTGACCTCCCGTGAGCTTGAGGTGCTGACCCTCATGGCGGAGGGCCTGCCAAACGGCGATATTGCTGAGAAGCTGTTCGTGGCGGAAAAGACCGTGGCAAAGCACATTAACACCCTTTTCGCGAAGCTCGACCTGCCCGATACGAACAGCAACGCCCGCCGCGTGCAGGCCGTACTGCACCTGCTGCGGAACGGGTGAGGCGGCTGCCCTATGCGGGGGCAGCACCCCACAGGTCTTTCGCCAAGCGGTCAATATGAATCGTCAAATAGGTCAGCTCATCCTGGGTGAGCGGCTGCTGAAGCTGCATCTCAAGAAGCAGCAGCACCTTCTGCGCGCACGCGTAGGCGCGTGGCGCATCCGCGCGTAAAGCCGCCAGCAGGCTCGGCTGCGAAATCCCGGCACCTGCCGCCCCGATCTTGCCCTGATCGGCGCGCACAAACAGGTACCGCAGGTGCGTAATGAACCGTGCCGCGGACATGGAGGCCGGGTCGATAGCGCGCCTGTACGCAACCTCAATCACCTCAAAAACCTGCGCAAACACCTCCGTCATACGGAATGCCCGCGACATGTCGGCGGTCGCAAACTGGGCGTTTACCAGGTGCAGCGCCAGCGGGATCGCCTCGTTCGTGTTCAGCTCCACGCCCATGCGCTTGCGCACCAGGTTCAGGGCACGGTGGCCGTAGGTCACCTCGTGCGGGTACAGCAGGTTCACCTCGGGTGCGAGCGGGTAATCCACGCGCAGCCCGTCACGGGCGCGTATGACCGCGTAGTGCAGGTGGTCTGCGAACGGGATAATGAATGAGTTTGAGAGCTCAATCTCGGTGTCGTTGCGGGTGTCGCCCTCTATTTCGGTGGCTATCGCCAGAATATCGGCAGGAATTTCGGACAGCGACCAGCTGAGCCGCTCCGCCGAGATACCTTGTTCAGGGACGAAGGTCTGCTCAACTTTCGCGGGGTCAACCATGTCCCCTTTGCGTTTACCAAACGCCAGCCCGCGGCCGATCACCACCGCCTGCTTACCGAAAGTATCGACGGTGAGGGCCACATTATTGTTGTAGATGCGGCTGATGCGCATGGTCCTCTCCTTCCGTCGGCTCTCGGGTATTTCCTCAAATTTTACCGTCACCCTCAGCTATAAGAGCCTGCCGCAGCGGTTCATTCCCGCAAAAAGGCGGAAAGTTCAGGGGGAAGGTGCCGAAAACCGGCAGCGTGCGACGCGCTGAAGGGGCGTAAGCACCGGTACTAGGTGGTGAAAGGTGCGCGTTACAATGAAACAAGGGTGACCAAAACGTCACCACCATGATTACCGATAAATAACGAGGGAGTTATATGTTTAAATCCCGCCGAATTGTGGCGCCGCTATGTGCCGGTGCCTGTCTACTTCTGGGGTTGAGCGCGTGCTCTTCGGCATCTAATAGTTCACCGCAGGCGGGTGCGTCGTCACCTGCTTCGGCGAGCGCCTCCGCCACTACACCGGATGCTGCTGACGGGAAGCTCCCCCTCGGTTTAACTGAAGATAATAAAGCTGGCGATAGCCGCCCCCGCTCGAAGGTGAAAGATGTTGCCACAGGTGCGACAGTGAACCCGGACGGGTCGTGGACGTACACCGCCTCCAACGGCACCGTTATGACCACTAACGCCGACGGCACCTGGACCTGGAAAAACCAGAAAGAAGGTACTGAGGCCACCCTGCACGCTGACGGCTCGTGGGATCACATTATGAATAATGAGATGATCCACCGGCAGGTGCATGTTAACGCTGACGGCACCTGGACTATGGATGACAGGAAAGTGGGGCATTTCGAGACGCACACTGACGGCGGCTGGAAACACACCCACGGCACCACCGAAAACACCGGCAACGCCGACGGGACGGCGGTAAGTAAGAGCGCGTCGGGTCAGCGTCAGCTCTCCCGTAAGGAATGGCCCGTGGTGCCTCCCGCCCCCGCAATGGTGGTCTCTGAGGACGGGGTGGGCGGTGAGAGCGTGCTGCCGTTGCAGCCCCGTAAGGGCCTGAAACCGGGTACGAAAGTGATTTACGTTGTCCCCGGCTCTGAAGAAGACCTGAAAGCCACCGCCGAGCAGGAGGGGCTGCTGCTGACCGACGACAATAAGGCGGGCACCGAACGCCCACGTTCAAAGCACAAGCTCAAAGCAAATGCCACGGTGAATGAGGACGGATCGTGGACGTACTCTGATGCTAAGGGCGTCACCATGACGGTTGCAGCCGATGGCACCTGGACCCAGAAGGACGCTAACGGTAACACCTCCGCGTTGCACGCTGACGGGTCGTGGGATGAGTATATTGCCTCCCGTGATGAGACTGTGCACGTTAAAGCCGATGGCGGCTGGAGCTGGGAGTATAAGGGCGGTGCCGAAGACCTGGTGAAAGGTAACCATAAGATCACGGTGAACGCGGACGGCTCGTGGCGTAATGAGACCGATTCGTTCGTGCTGTACGGTACCGCAGAGGGCAAGGCGTACCAGGAGAAACCTGTTGCGCGTGAGCTGTCGAAGAAGGATGCACCGAAGGGCATTCCTAGCGCCCCCACCGTGCTTGAGCCGAACGGCCCGGGCGGCGGCGGTGTGGTGCCGCTTAAACCGCGCACCCCGTTGAAGGCCGGGCAGAAAGTGAGCTCGTAGCCCGGCGGTTCCCTGATAGCCCCGGCGGGGCGGCGCCTTCACGCGACGTTTCGCCGGGGTTCTTCTACGATTGCGCGGGAGACACCGTGATGCGTGCCCTCACCCTCAAAGGTGGCGCACGATAAAATTTAAGGGAACAGGTGCCCTACCTTCCGGAGGCTGCCGTGGCGCCTGAAACTATCGCCGGTGAAAGAGAGAACACATGTTTACGCCCCGTTACCGTGTGGCGCCGTTATGCTCTGGTGCCGTCTTATTGGTGGTGCTAAGCGCTTGCACCGCCAACCCCACGTATGAGGAGCGGGCCGCCACTCCGGCCCCGTCCACCTCAACAAGCTACACCGTGCCTGTGGGCCAAGTGGACGAGTATAAGGCGGGCAGGCCCCGGCCGAGCGCATCCGGTGGGACTACCCCGGCGGGCGCAAAAATTAATGGTGACGGGTCGTGGGAGTATAAGGACGCGAATGTGAGCATGCACGTGCACCCGGACGGCACCTGGGAGTGGTCCAATAGCGGCGGGATAAGGCGAACCTGAAAGCTGATGGCACGTGGGAGAGCTATATCGCTAAAACTAAGGAACGCACCCGGGTGAACCCGGACGGCAGCTGGATTCGGGTGGTGGATCATGTGAGCTATGACCTGGTCCCGTCTGGGCGGGGATGGCGGTGAACACGGACGGTTCATGGCGTCAGCAGGCTGAGCATGTGACCCTGTACGGCACATCGGACGGGAAGGTGTACCAGCAGAAGCCGGATATGCGTGAGGTTGGCCCGGACCGAATACCCGATGAGACCCCGGCGGTGCCCACCATTTATGGGCAGGATGGTGTGGGGATAAGAGCATCATCCCGCTGCGCCCGCGCACCCCGCTGAAGGCGGGTCAGAAAAACGTCCCCTAACTGGTGATAGGACATTACAAAACGCATAAACATGTAAAACTATGCATAGCGGGTATTGGGTGAAGATATGGCTGGTTTAGCCAGCAAGGTACACTTAAAGATGCTGCACAACCCACACTGCTGCATATTCACTGAAGTGGTGTTGTGGGGCATTATTATTCACCGTTGAAAAGAGAATGCATATGTTGACGCCCCGTCGTTTCGCCGCGCCACTATCGGCCAGTGTTGCCTTGGTTTTGGCGCTGAGCGCCTGCACCACTAGCTCCGTGAAATCGCAGGAAAGTTCCCCGACTATGAGCGAGTCTTCCGCAGCCGCCGCTACGAGCGAGTCCTCCCCGGTGAACACGGCGGCTGCCTCCGAATCGGCGGACGATAAGCTGCCCGTGGGCCTGACCGACGACAATAAAGCCGGTAAACCGCGCCCGCGCTCATCCATGAAAGACACCCTCAAAGGTGCAACCATTAATGAGGACGGATCGTGGACATACGATAAGCCCGACGGCACAGTCATGACCACTAACGCGGATGGCACCTGGCACTGGAAGGACGAAAAGAACGGGCAGGAAGCCACCCTGCACGCCGACGGCTCATGGGATTATTCCACCCACAACGAGTATGTGAAGAAAACTATTCACATGAACGCGGACGGCACATGGAGGCAGAAAAACGAGAAGACCGGTGACTCCACAGAAACTCGTGCCGATGGCAGCTGGGAAAACCACGAAGGCGGCGGTAAGTACGTAACCACCGGCACAACGGAGGGAACCGCGACGAAGAAGAACACGGCCACCGGGGAGGAACGTGAAATCCCTAAGGAAGGTTTCCCCGTGGTTCCCCCAGCGCCCCATACGCAGGTGACGGAGAACGCTGTGGGCCCCAATAGCGTGGTTCCGCTCAAACCCCGTGCTGGCCTCAAGCCCGGTTTGAAAGTCACCTATGCTGTCCCCGGATCTGAGGAGGATAAGCAGGCCTCAGCTGAGGCGGACGGTACCGCCCTGACCGACGACAATAAGGCCGGTAAACCGCGCCCGCGTTCCACCGATAAATACCCAGAATCCAACGCCACCATTAATGAGGACGGCTCATGGACGCACACCACCGTCGGTGGCGTGGAGGTCAAGGTGAACGCCGACGGCACCTGGGAGTGGAAGAGCACAAAAGACGGCTCGTCTGCCGCCCTGCACGCTGATGGTTCCTGGGACTTTGACGACGTGAAATATCAGCAGAAAATTCATGTGAACGCTGACGGCTCGTGGACCTGGGAGGATCAACGGAACCAATCCGTTACTGTAACCCACGCGGACGGCTCGTGGCGGTACGAGGACGACAGGTCACTCGATACCGGCCTGGCAGATGGCACCGCCCACCACGTGGATAAGCAGCACAGCAACTTTAACCGGGAAATCAAGAAAGAGCACTTCCCGGCGAAAGTACCCGGATTCCCCACCTCTTACGTCTCAAAGAACGGCGTGGGCCCCAATAGTGTGGTTCCGCTCAAGCCCCGCACCCCGCTGAAAGTGGGGCAGAAAGCCGTTTCGTAGCTGAGCCGGTTCGCCACTGGGGCCGCGTGCGGTACCTGCTGTGGGCGAGAAATACCCGGCACCGTGCAGGCCGGATACCCCCGTTGTGTGGGGAGCATCCGGCCTGCACGCGTCTTTAAAGCTGGGGGTTTACTGGGGGAACGGTGGGAGCTGGCTACGGGTTCTCTGTACATCGTAACGAGCACCGGTGAGGTGCCGCCGCAGCCACTGCCCCGGTTCATATACTGAGGGTAACGGCGCCCGGTGCGCCGCACACCGACATACGTTATGAAGAAGGAAAACTCCAATGAAGAAGACCAGCCGCAACCGTATGGCAGCCCCCGTATCGGCCTCATTCGCCCTCTTGCTGGCACTGAGCGCCTGCTCATCATCCGGGGTGAACCAGGGAGGGGGCGCCAATAACTCAGGGTCGTCAGAGTCCGCATCCGCCCCAACAGAGGACGGGCGGCAGATAGTTGGTCTGGGAGACGACAATAAGGCAGGAAAACCCCGCCCCCGCTCCGAACGTGAAACTCGTGGTAATCAGAACCAGGTGAAATCTGATGGATCGTGGACAGAGAAAACCTTGTCTGGCCAGGAAAAATAACTGTGAATGCTGACGGCACTTGGGTGAATAAAACTGGTGAGAAGGAATTTACGCTTCACGCCGACGGCTCGTGGGAATCCACCGAAAAACTGTCTAATTCAAAAACTGTAATCCACGTTAACCCTGATGGCTCGTGGAGCATTCAAGAGCAAGGCAAAGAAAATAAAGAGCCTTCAAATAAGGCAGAGGTTCGCGCCGACGGCACCTGGGAGGTAGACGAGCTCGGCGTTAAATATGTTGGTAAGGCTGATGGTACAGCCACCAAGAAAGACTCCAAAGCAGATGAAGAGAAACCTATTTCTCGCAGCGAATGGCCTGATATTTTCCCCAAGTACGTGGCATCGCTCTACAAGGAAGATGGAAGCTTGGTAACTTCCGTCCCGAAAGACGGTGTTATTCCCCTGAAACCGCGTACCGCCCTGCCGTTGGGCGTCTCCGCTAAAAAGCTGTACCCGAAACTGATGAATACCGCAGGGACCTTGCTGAGCTTGAAGGCACACTTCTGACAGATGAGAATAAAGCCGGTAAGCCGCGCCCGCGCCCTGAACGTGAAGTAAACTCGCAAGCCAAGGTTAACCCTGACGGCTCATGGAGCTGGAACAAAGGGGACACTGAGCTGACTGTCGCCACCGATGGCACCTGGGTTCAACATGAGAAAGCGGTGGGGCAGAAAACAACGACCCTTTACGCCGACGGCTCGTGGGAAGAGAAAGAAACTAAGAGTGGCGGTGAGGAAGCTGTCACGCACGTTAACCCTGACGGCACTTGGCGTACGACTGAGGGTTCTAAAAAAGAAGAACTGCATGCTGACGGGACGTGGCGCTCAGAGAGCAGCGGCGGGTTCGTCACCTACAGCGATGTCAACGGCAAAGTGTACATGGAAGGCTCAAGCGGTAAGCCGTTCGAGATTACGAATGAAACGTATACAACTGTGCGCACCCCCAGTGTTCCATCACCCAGGGTGGGGTATGGTCTCGGCATTGGTGGGGGAGGCGTCCTGCCTCTGACCCCGCGTAAACCGCTGTACCCCGGTCAGCAGGCCGTCTCATAAGAGGTTATAAGGAGGTTGTACAATGAAAAACTTTCGTTATCACCGTGTTCTTGCGTCCATCTCGGCAGGTGCCGCGTTAATGCTGGTTTTAAGCTCGTGCACTACGTTCTCTGCGAAGAAAGAGGACTCCCCGGAGCACCCGTCGGCCTCCAGCTCGCATAACTCGTATAACAGCCACGGGATGCCTGAGAAGCCGGAAAAATGCCCGGAGCCCGGTAAATTTCCGGCTGAGGCTACTTCATCGTCATCGGTTTCACCTAGCGCCACCCCGTCAGCGTCTGGCGGCGAGGTACGCACCGTTGGTTTGACCGATAATAATAAGGCCGGTAAGCCCCGCCCGCGCCCTCAGGGAAGGTTATTAACGATGTGACGGTGAACGAGGACGGCTCCTGGAAATATCACGCCGGCAGCGATGATCTGACCGTGAATGCGGATGGTACTTGGTCGTATCGATCAAAGACCTTTGGGCAGCGGGAAGCTACACTTCACGCCAACGGGTCGTGGGATATTACAAATAACGAGTACAGCAAACAGGAGAAAATGCACGTTAACCCTGACGGGTCGTGGGATAAAGTTACTAAATACGAGGCCAAAGAGGGGAAGGCGGCCGAAGAGCACCATGAGCAGGTGCGCTCTGACGGCAGCTGGGAGCAGAAAGGCCCCTACCAAACCATTGTTGGCAGCGCGGACGGCACCGTCACGCTCACATATTCGGATGGAAAGCAGGGCAGCACCTTCTCAAGCTCCGAATGGAGCCTTGTGGAGCCTTTCGACTACAAGGAATTAATTTTTGTGCAGAAGGACCATAACATTAAGTACGGTGTGGGAGACGGCGGTGTGATCCCGCTGATGCCACGTGCGCCCTTGCCCAGGGGTGTAAAGGCTGCGCAGGCACCCGTTGGGTCGGAGCAGGAACGTATTGCCCTGGCACAGCAGCAGCGGCTTGTCCTCACCGATGATAATAAGGCGGGTAAAGAGCCGCGCCGCCGGAAAACAGAATCCTATGACCAGGGTCTGGACAACGTAGACCTCAAAGATGATGGGTCCTACTCGTATTCCACTAAAGAAGGAGATGCAACCGCTGAAGTTGCCGCCGACGGTACGTGGAAAGCCAAAAGTAGTGACGGTAACACCGCAACATTGAACGCGGACGGGTCATGGGACTCCTACACCGAAAAACCCACGGTGAACACCAAAGAATCCAAGATGAATGTGCACGTGAATTCGGACGGCACGTGGGTGAAGAATTTTGGGAAAAACGTAAGGGCGCAGATGTTTGCCGACGGCTCATGGTGCTACGATCTCAGGATCGGCGACGGCGAATCATCCGCCTACTACGGTGCCTACTATGGCACCCCCGAGGGTAAAATCTACGGGCTCGGTACGGACGGTGAATGGCATGAAGCCGATTATAAAATGTGGGATGAACGGCGCGACTATGAATACATAGAACCCCCACACGCCGCCACCGTGGTGTCCCCTGTTAAAGATGGTGTTGTTCCCCTGATGCCGCGTGTCGCTGTAGCCGCCGGGCAGAAGGCCTTCTCGTAGGAGAGAGTGTAAGGAATCTGGCAATGACAATCTTACGCTATCACCGTGTTCTTGCATCCATCTCAGCAGGTACCGCGCTGACACTGGTTTTAAGCTCGTGTGCCGTGTTTTCCGCAAGGAAAGAAGAAACAATACCGCGCGCCCCAGAACGCCCGGTGGCTTCCAGCTCATACAGCCCATACAGCAGGTACACCGAACCCGAAATGCCAGCCTGCCCGGAGCCCGGCAAATTCAACCCGGCTGAGGCCACCTCATCCGCCACAGCCTCTGCGTCCGTGTCACCCAGCGCCACCCCGTCAGCATCTGGCGGCGAGGTGCGCACCGTTGGTCTGACCGACGACAATAAGGCTGGTAAACCCCGCCCGCGCTCGCAGGGGGAACCAGCAAGTATGTGACGGTGCATGATGACGGCTCTTGGAAGTATTCCCCTGATAAAGACCGGGAGCTGACCGTGAACGCTGACGGCACCTGGTCATATCGATCAGACGGTTATCGTCATCAGGAAGTTACACTTCACGCCGACGGGTCGTGGGATACCGTGGTAAATAGCAAATCCACGCAGGAGAAAACGCACGTCAACCCTGATGGGTCGTGGGATAAAGTTACTAAATATGAGGCCGAAGAGGGGAAAGAAGCTGTAGAGGTCCGAGAGCAGGTGCGCCCTGACGGCAGCTGGGAGCAGAAAAACCGCTACCAAACCATTGTTGGCAGTGCGGACGGAACCGTCACAATCACCGATTCGAAGGATGGGCAGCAGAGTACCTCAGTAAGCTCCGAGTGGAGCCTCGTGAAGCCCTTCGACTACGAGCAATCGTCTATCGTGCAGCGGACAGAAGATATTAAATACGGTGTGGGAAGTAACGGCGTCATCCCGCTGATACCGCGTACACCCTTGCCCAGGGGTGTAAAGGCCGTACAGGCACCCGTTGGCTCCGAACAGGAACGCGTCGCCATAGCGCAGCAGCAGCGGCTTGTCCTCACCGATGATAATAAGGCGGGTAAAGAGCCACGCCGTCGGGAAACGGAGTCCCATGATTGGGGGCTAAGCAATGTTCACCTCAAAGATGATGGGTCCTACTCGTATTCCACTAAAGAAGGAAAAGGAACCGCTGAAGTTGCCGCCGACGGTACATGGAAAGCCAAAAGTAGTGACGGTAGTACCGCAACATTGAACGCGGACGGGTCATGGGACTCCTACACCGAAAAAACCATGGTGAATATGCATGTGAACCCGAACGGCACGTGGGTGAAGAAAACTGGGGAATCCGCAAAGATACAGATGTTTGCCGACGGCTCATGGTGCTATGAATACAAGGACAGCGAAATCACCTACGGCACCCCCGACGGCAAAATCTATGAGGGTGTTTCGGATAAGAAATGGAGGGAAGTTGCACAAAAAACTTGGGAGAGCCGGGGTGGAGATAAAAGCATAAAAGACTTGGACACCCCCCGCGCACCATTAACTGTTAAAGATGGTGTTATGCCCCTAAGGGCGCGTAACCCCATAGCCGCAGGGCAGAAGGCATTCCCATAAAACACAGCACCGCTAACACTGTAACCGGTGAATACAGCAGTACCCGCCCGCTACGGTTCGCTCCGTATGCGGGCGTTGCTGTACCCGGCTGCGCTGCCTCCGGAAAGGGCCTTCGCGTTAAATGTTAAAACGCCTGGCGTTAAATAATTACCCGACAGGGGATTCTGAAAACCTTGAAATATCAAGGGAAAACGGCTATCACCGTTAAATATCAGATTTGTGCCTGTTAAATAATGCTATTTGGGAAGTCTCAGCCGGTGACGTGAAAGACCTGCTTCCCGGCTCCTCCGCAGTGCGCAGTAAACAACTGAAAAGCCTGCTTGACCGCGACCTGCTCTACCGGCCTGAAGGCACCCGCAAATACAGTTCACGGACGTGGGGTAACGACCTGAGTATCCACCTGGTGCGCAGGCTCGACGAGTTGGGGATGCTCCCATCAATCCTGCGGGACGGGCTATAGACAAAACCCACAAAGCCGCAATAGCGGATGGGATGAGAGCACAGCGAAAAGGATCCTGCATCCAGGGGCGTGTTTTAGCGGCCTCAAAAAAGTCTAAAGGGTATATTAGAAGAGGAAAACGCCCATAAACCCATAATATTCACCGGTAAGGAATTACTATGCATAAGCTTCGCATACTTTCCGTAGGCGCGGTCATGGTTCTCGCACTCAGCGCCTGCACAGCAGCCTCCACCTCAAGCTCATCCAGCTCAAAATCACAGTCCGCCAGCAGCAGCCGAGCCTCAAGCGCAGCATCATCAAGCTACACGGCATCCGCCACCCCCACCCCAAAAGAACAAATTGACGCCAAAGAACTCATTGAACACCCCGAAAAGCGCGGGAATATAACTTCTTCACCGACGTAAAATTCCCCATCACCTGCCCAGCCCATGAAGTCGGCAAAAACCCCGACAAAGTTCCCTTCGAAAGCCATAGTGCCCCCGGCGGCTCAGCTGCTCTCACCGATGATAATAAGGCCGGTAAACCGCGCCCGCGCCCGAACGACCCCATCAGCAGCTCCGACAAACCCTGGGTAAAAATTAACGACTCCGACGGCTCCTGGACCTACATTAAGCGCGGCAGTGACCATATTGAGGTAAAAGCCGACGGCACCTGGACCGCAGAAACAGGGATGAAAAACATACAGCTGAACCCCGATGGCTCCTGGGACATGACCGTTAAAGAAAACGTGGGATACGGTACTAGGCAGGTGATCCACGTGAACCCCGACGGCACCTTCCGGTACATGAAAGACAAAGAAGTAAAAACCGTGACCTGTGCAGACGGATCGTGGGTTGAGATTACCCCGACAGCGTGAGTGTGGGGGATAGAAATAAAGAGATTACCACCACGGTGTCCTCCGACGGGAAGATCAAGGACGAAGGATTCTCCGGCCCACGAAATACCCGCAACGATTTGAGTGTATCCGGCTACGGAGCCCCAGGTGCTGGCGGGGTGAAACCGCTGGAACCTCGCCGTATCCTCAAGGGCGGGGTGCGCCTCTAACAGGGTAGGGCCGCAACGCCTGACCACTACTCGCCCACATCCCTAAGACACTGTGACGCCAAGGGAACTCCATTCCTCATCTGGCGTCACAGTGTCATTATTATGCGGCCCTGCCGGTAAGCACACAGGGGCGGCATCTTTGAACGACCCCAGGATGCGGGATACTGTGCTGTTGCTGTGCGCGGCTTATGCATCCACTATGTTGTGCGAGAAAAACGGGAAAAACCGCCACTGCACCCCCAAACTCCCGCTACCCTTTAAAACATGAGTAGCAAAGCAACCGAAATCGCTAAAAATCTTCCCACCCTTGAGCACCCAGACGGCAGCCCCATCCGCGCCCTTGTCGCTGACGACGAAGAGATGCTGAAAGAACTCGTGAGCATGGGCCTGAAAATGATCGGCTGGGACGTGCGGTCTGCCACCGACGGGCCCACCGCGCTCGCCATTGCCCGTGACTGGCGGCCAGACGTGCTGGTACTCGATATTATGATGCCCGGCTTTGACGGCCTGGAACTGCTGGAACGCATCCGCAAATTTTACCCCGAGGTGCCGTGCCTCTTCCTCACCGCTAAAGACTCCGTTGATAACCGTATTGAAGGGCTGGCGGCGGGTGCCGACGATTATGTGACTAAACCATTCTCAATGGAGGAGGTGATGATTCGCCTGCACCGGCTGGTGCAACGCTCGGGTGTGGCTGCGGTTGATGACGCCGAACTAGTGGTGGGGATTTGATCCTGAACCAGGACACCCGTGAGGTGAGCCGTGGCGGCGACCCCATCACGCTTACCGCAACTCAGTTCGATTTGCTGCGCTACCTCATGGAGAACGCTAAACGCGTGGTCTCTAAAAGCCAGATTCTTGATAACGTGTGGAACTATGATTTTGGCGGGCAAGCAAATATTGTGGAGCTTTACATCTCGTATCTGCGTAAGAAGATTGATGTGGGGCGTGAGCCTATGATCCATACAGTACGCGGCGCAGGTTATGTTATACGTCCAGCTGTATAAAAACAGCAGTAAAATTTTAAAAATCAAGGATTAATCCTCGCAAATACTGCATATAATAAATTCCGAATGTGGCATGGAAGGGTGGTTGAATGAACGTAGCGCAGAGCACGCACACAGCACCACCCCAACCCCAGGTACCCGCTAAACGCGCACGACGAAACAAAAAAGTGCGTTACTCCCCGCGTCTGCGCACCCGCCTTATTGCCATCCTCGTAAGTATGCTCGGCGTTGCCTGCATTATTATCGGCAGCTCAAGCTACGTTGCTATTCATAACTCGCTACTGGGTCAGGTTATAGCTAACCTCAACGGCACCTCCCTGCGTGCGGGTGGCGGCCCCGAAGGGGAGAATCCAGTGGGAACCTCGCGTGCCCCACCTCGGACAATAATGCCACCGGCAAAAACCCGCTACTCATTCCCGGGCAGGTGCCTGGCACACTCGGCATGTGCTTTGACCGAGACGGGCAGACCACTTTCGCAGGCATCCTCGACAGCAAAGCGCATACTCAGGGGATCTCAGACTCCGATAAGAACCTGCTCTCTGCTATCCGCCTGGGTGCCCAAGACGGCGTACCCGTGGAGGTTGAGTTGGAAAGCGGAGGCCACTACCTGGTGCAGGTCTCAAAAGGTAAGCCAGGCTCAGGAAACCTGCTGGTTGGTGTACCCATGGGCGATATGCACCAGACCCTAGCCGCCACTATCACTGTGATGGTGATCGGATCCGTGGCTGTTATGATGCTGGCCGGGATGCTTGGCTCCTACATTATTCGCCGCACCATGCGCCCGCTGGAGCGTGTTTCGGCGGTTGCCACCGACGTGGCGAACCTAAACCTGGGTGAACACACCATCTCCCAGCAGGTGAAGGTCATGCCCAAAGACGCCGACCCCAGAACCGAGGTGGGTGCGGTCGGGTACGCTCTGAACCAGCTGCTCGATAATGTGAGTTCGGCCCTTGAGGTGCGTGAACGCACCGAACAGCAGATTCGCGCTTTCATTGCGGATGCCTCCCATGAGCTCCGCACTCCCCTGGCTGCCATTAAAGGCTACTCAGATATGATGCGCTGGACAGAGGCAATGAGTGAGAATGGGCAGTCGTCGCTGGCGCGCATCGACTCGCAAACGGTGCGCATGTCGCGCCTTGTTGAAGACCTGCTGCTGCTGGCACGTTTGGATGAGGGGCGTGAGCCGCAGTTTGAGCTGATTGACCTGACGGAACTGCTGATTGAGTGCCTGTCCGATATGCAGGCGGCGGCCCGCACTCACGTGTGGCGGCTGGATGTGCCGGATGAGCCGGTTGAGATGATTGCTGACCGCTCACAGCTGCAGCAGGTGATTCTGAATCTGCTGTCAAACGCCCGTAAACACACGGATGACGGCACCACTGTGATTGCCGGGTTGCGGGTTTCAGCGGATCGCAGCCATGCCCTAATGACCGTGGTGGATAACGGGCCGGGGATTGACCCGCAGTTTGTGGATAAGATTTTTGACCGTTTCGCGCGCGCCGATAAGGCACGTTCCGGTTCGGACGGAACCACGGGGCTGGGGCTCTCGATTGTGCAGGCGATTGTGCGTGTGCACGGCGGCACGATCTCGGTTAAATCCCGGCCAGGCCGCACCGAGTTCATGGTGCGTTTGCCGTTGGCGAGTGCGGCACCTGCGCAGGCTCGGCTGAGCGTGCAGAAGGGGACAGGCGGACACTAGCGGGCTGCTGCTTCTTCTGATACGGCGGGCATCCACAAGGATGCCCGCCATTTGTGGGTAGCGTGAAGGAACCGTGTGCTCAATTTGCTGGTTACCGTGTGCGTCCTGTGTTGGTTCTTGGGGTCGAACACCCCTGCATATTTGCACTCAGTGCAAAAATATGGGCGAGCTCACAGTGCTAAAACTTGCACTTAGTGCAATATTGCACTTAGTGTAATAACTGTGTGTATTGCCCAAAAGATTGTAGACAAACGCTCCGCGCGCAAAGCCGAGAACCGCATCGCCATTATGGATGCGGCCGAAAAGCTCGTACTTGCGGGCGGCCTTAAAGCGCTTACGGCGGATACGCTCGCCAAAGAATCCGGTGTATCCCGGCGTACCATCTTCAACCATTTTTCCTCGGTTGAAGCCGCCGCCGTTGAACGCCTGAACGAGTACCTGGACCGTATTTTTGAGGTCATCCCTGACTTCTGCACCCCCACCGGCCCGCATCTTGAACGGGACATGCTCGACGGGGTGCGCGCCGCATTCACCACTGAACGCCTCGCCGAACATGTGGAACCCCACGCGCGGCTGCTATTCGCCCTCCACGACTACTCGGTTGACAATAAGTTCAACGAATACAGCTCAACCTCCTATTTGAACTCCATCGAAATGGTCGTTGACAAGCTCTGGCAGCAGCGCCAAGACATCCCGCGGATGCGCATCGCCATTTTTGGGAACCTTATCGCCTCCGCCGTCTGTGAGGGCATCGCGGCGTCCTTCTATGACGCCGAAGGCAACCCGCAGCCCCCCGAAGACGCCGAGAAAATGCGGGACAGCATAGAACACTGCCTTGGCTATGTTGAAAAACTGCTTGGCGGTCAATACGCATAGGCGCAGCGAATACGCGCACCATATCAATCAACACAGAGATTTTTGAGGAGGACCGCAGTGGCTAAATGGCTTTACTCTATCGGTAGCTTTGCCGCTCGCAAAGCCTGGGCAGTGATTGCTATCTGGGTGCTTGTTATTGCCGGTGTTGCCGGTACGTATAGTGCATTCCATGGGCAGCTAAAGACCACGTTCACCATGCCCGGCACTGAGACGCAGCGGCTCACCGATGAGCTGGCCTCACGCTTCCCGGACGCTAACCGAGGAACCGGCCAAGTAATCGTGACCACCGGTGACGGTTCACGCATTACCGATGAGCAGAAACAAGCCTTCGTGAACAAGCTGAATAGCCTTAAGAACGAGAATTCGGCGGTTGACGATGTGAGCGACCCTTTCGCCACCGAGCAGCAGATTGCCGACGGCAAGAAGCAGCTTGAAGAGGGTAAGCAGAAGCTAGATGCCGCCCCGAAGCAGATCGAGGATGGCAAGAAACAGCTGCGGGATGCTCAGAAGAAAGCAGATGACGGCAAAGCGCAGCTGGAGGCGGCACAGAAGCAGCTGGATGCGGCCCGCGAACAGGCTCGAGCAGCTGGTGCTCTAGAGTCTATGCGTGAACAGCTTGGCTCCCAGCAGGCGCAGATTGACGCTCAGCGTGCTCAGCTGGCCGAATCCCAGAAGCAGCTGGATACAAAGGCCGCTGAACTTGCCAACTCTGAAAAGAAGCTTCCCGAACAGCAGGCGGAGCTCGCCCGCAAATCGGCGCTTCTGGATCTGACGAGCGACTATCGTACGGTCTCTGAGGACGGCTCGACCGCGGTCGCCGGGGTTTTCTTCAAAATGAAAAGCTCGGAAGCCCCGCATGCTGATAAAGAAAAGCTCATGGAGCATTTCAAAAACGCGGATTTGAAGGGCCTGACGGTCAACTTTGACCAGAATGTCGCCGAATCTCCCGATGTGGGTATGGGTGTTGGCGAGATTGTAGGTGTTGTGGTGGCCCTTATGACGCTCATCGTTTTGCTCGGCACCCTCATTGCCGCTGGACTGCCCATTCTCATGGCGATTGTGGGCGTGATTGTGGGCATCCTGGGCACCCTCTCATTCTCGTCCCTGGTTGATATGAGCTCAACCACCTATATGCTGGGCATGATGCTCGGCCTAGCGGTGGGGATTGATTATTCGCTGTTCATCCTCAACAGGCACCGCTCCAACCTCATGGACGGCATGCCGCTGCGAAAATCTATCGCGGTCGCTAACGGCACCAGCGGTAACGCGGTGGTGTTCGCGGGTGCCACCGTGATTATTGCCCTGCTGGCC
The DNA here is from genome assembly GCA_002355935.1 of Rothia aeria. GTDB lineage: Bacteria > Actinomycetota > Actinomycetes > Actinomycetales > Micrococcaceae > Rothia > Rothia aeria. The sequence goes on from AP017895.1 coordinate 496,186, forward strand.
CTGAATGTGACTGGTATTCCGTTCCTGGGATACATGGGTGATGCTGCGGCGCTGTGCGTGTTTGTGGCTGTACTGATTTCGGTGACCCTAACCCCGCCATGCTCTCGCTGATTGGCCGTAAAGTCATGTCAAAGAAGGCATGGGCGTCCGTTGATACTCCTGAGAAGATCGCGGCACGCCACACCGAACAGGAACAGCGTGAGGAATCCCCGCACGGCTGGCTGAAAATTGTGCTCGCCAAGCCTGTGGTGACCATCCTGCTCTGCGTGGTGGCGTTGGGTGCTATTGCCATTCCGATGGGTCAGATGCGCATGGGCCTGCCTTCGGCTGAAAGCTCACAGACTGAAAGCACTGAATATAAGGCCTACCAGATTGTTAAAGACAAGTTTGGTGAAGGCATGAGCGGCCCCGTACTGGCGGTGGCGCACACCCCCTCAGGCATGAGCGAGGCGCAGGCTGAGCAGGCGCAGATCGATATTGCTCGTGCGATTGAGGCGAAAGACCCCGACAACGTGAAAACCGTGGTTCCCGCCGGGCAAACCGACGATCACACCGTGCAGATTTTCCAGGTGATCCCCAAACACGGGCCGAGCTCGGTTGAAACTGTGAACCTGGTTGAGCAGCTGCGTGAGGTTCACGTGAACGTACAGGGCACTGACGTGAAACTGGGCGTGACCGGTCTGACCGGCGGCAACATCGACGTCTCCAATACGCTGGCGCAGAAACTGCCGCTGTACTTGGCGGTCGTCATGGGTCTGTCGTTTATCGTGCTGATTCTGGTGTTCCGTTCAATTCTGGTGCCGCTGGTTGCTTCGGTCGGGTTCCTCTTCTCGATTCTGGCAAGCTTCGGTGCGGTGGTTGCGGTCTACCAGATGGGCTTCATGGGGTCCCTCTTCGGGGTGCACGACCCCGGTCCGATTCTGGCGTTCCTGCCCACCCTGATGATCGGTATCCTCTTCGGGCTGGCGATGGACTACCAGGTGTTCCTGGTCTCTGGCATGCGCGAAGCGTATGTGCACGGTAAGGACGCGAAAACCGCTGTAGTTGCCGGGTACAACCATGCGGTGCGTGTGGTGATCGCCGCCATGATCATTATGATCTCGGTGTTCGGCGGGTTCATCTTCGCCGAATCCGCAATGATCCGCCCCATCGGTTTTGGCTTGGCGTTTGGGGTGCTGGTGGATGCGTTCGTGGTTCGTATGACCATCACCCCCGCAGTGTTGACCCTGCTGGGCGATAAAGCCTGGTGGATGCCAAAGTGGCTTGATAAGCTCGTTCCAAATATGGATGTGGAAGGTGCAACCCTTCTGGACACCCTGGAAGAAGAGGCCGAACAGCCCGCCGATCACGATGAACAAGCCGAGACGGCTAAAAGCACCGTGGGAGCATCCTCCTAGGCGGCGCGTGCATGATGCCGCACAGTATGCTGGGATAAAACCCAACAATACATACTGTGGCTGATACAACACACATTAATATGTAGCTCCGCACCAGTGACCCTACTGGTGCGGAGCTATTTTCTTTCACCCATGAATTTTTATCCGCATAATCTGTGGGTTTTATAAGAAACCCACAGATGCTGCATTTGGGTAAAACCTGCTTCTTGGGCGGAAAGACAGGCTAAAAACGCTCTGCGGGGTGGGTGCGGCGCATAATAATTTAGCGTAAAAGTGGGGTTCAACATAGTATTTCTTTGCATATTAAGGGGTTTACAACAGCGCTAAAAGATGAAAAAATGCGCCTAAAAAATAGTGGAGCAAATAACCTGAGATAATATTTTTCTTAGTCCTAAAAACCTGCACCTTTACCGCATATCAACCAAGGGAGAACCACAGTGGCCAAATGGCTCTACTCCATCGGCGACTTCGCAGCCCGCAAAGCCTGGGTAATTATCGCCATCTGGGCCCTTCTCATTGGCGGGGTGAGCGCCAGCTACGCCGCATTCCACGGGCAGCTGAAGAACACGTTCACCATGCCCGGCACCGAAACCCAGCGGCTCTCCGACGAGCTGTCCTCACGCTTCCCAGATGCCAACCGGGGCAGCGGTCAGGTGGTTGTCACCACCGGTGACGGTTCACGGATTACCGATGAGCAGAAACAGGCGTTTACAGCCTCCCTCAAGCGCCTTAAAGGGGAGGTGAGCTCTGTAGATGCCGTCAGCGACCCGTTCGAGACTGAAAAACAGCTCACCGACGGGCAGAAACAGCTGACCGAAGGTAAACAGAAAGTAGGCGGTGCCCCGAGCAGCTCGAAGACGGTAAAAAACAGATTGCCGACGGTCAGCGGCAGATCGATGAGGGTAAAAAGCAGGTTGAAAGCGGGCAGCAGCAGGTTGATAACGGTAATAAGCAGGTAGAGGCCGCCAAAAAAGATCTCGATAGCTCCCAGACGCAGGTAAACCAGGCGAAACAGCGGGTAGAGGATGCGCAGAAGCAGCTTGATGTGAGCAAAAACCGGCTGGCCGAAGAGCAGGCGAAACTAGATGCATCGTTCTCCCAAGCCGAGGCGCAGGGGTCTCAGGCCTCCGTCATGGCCCCGCTGAACCAGCAGCAGGAGCAGCTGAACGCCCAGCGCTCCGAGCTGAACGAGAAACAAACAGACCTGAACAATAAACGTGCCGAAGCCGACGCATCACAGGCGAAACTAGACGCCACCCGTGCCGAAACCACCGCTAAACAGGCGGAACTTGAAAAGAACCAGGCGGCCCTGAACGCCAAAAAGAAAGAGCTCGAAGACGGGCAGAAACAGCTTAACGAGAAGAAAGCCGAGCTGGCGAAAGCTGAGAAGGACTTTCCCACCCAGAAAGAAGACCTCGACCGCAAAGAGGCCCTTTTTAACCTGACGAGCGGCTACCGCACGGTCTCCGAGGACGGTTCGACCGCTATTGCCGCTGTAACCTTCAACGCCAAGAACGAGGAAGTCTCTGCCGCAGACACCACTAAGCTCATGGAGCACTTCAAAAACGCGGATTTGAAGGGCCTGAAAGTCTACTTTGACCAGAATATTGCTGAGACCTCCAGCGGGGGAATGGGTGCTGGCGAGATTGTAGGTGTTGTGGTGGCGCTTATTGTGCTGCTTATTATGCTCGGCACCCTCATCGCCGCCGGGCTGCCCATTCTTATGGCCCTGGTGGGCGTGGTGGTGGGTATTTTGGGTACCCTTTCGTTCTCGTCCCTGGTTGATATGAGCTCAACCACCTACATACTGGGTATGATGCTCGGCCTAGCGGTGGGGATTGATTATTCGCTGTTCATCCTCAATAGGCACTGTTCTAATCTGATGAATGGGATGCCCATGCGCGCCTCCATTGCACTGGCTAACGGCACTAGCGGTAATGCGGTGGTGTTTGCGGGTGCCACCGTGATTATTGCCTTGCTGGCCCTGAATGTGACCGGTATTCCGTTCCTGGGCTATATGGGTGATGCTGCGGCGCTGTGCGTGTTTGTGGCTGTACTGATTTCGGTAACTCTAACCCCGGCGGTGCTTGCCCTTATTGGTCGCAAGGCGCTACCGAAAAAGGCGTGGGAGTCGATCAGCACCCCGCAGAAAATCGCGGCCCGCCGTGCTGACGAGCAGAAGCGTGAGGAATCCCCGCACGGCTGGCTGAAAATTGTGCTCGCCCGCCCTGTGCTGACCATTATTGCCGGTGTGCTGGTGCTGGGTGCTATTGCTATTCCGATGGGCCAGATGCGCATGGGCCTGCCGTCGGCTGCAAGCTCGCCGGTTGAGAGCACACAGTACCAGGCGTACAAACTGGTGAAGGATAAGTTCGGTGAGGGTGTGAGCGGCCCCGTGCTGGCGGTGGCGCACACCCCCTCAGACATGAGCGAGGCGCAGGCTGAGCAGGCCCAGATCGATATTGCCGACGCCATTAAAGCCAAGGGCGGCAATAATGTGAAAGCCGTTATTCCTGGCGGGCAGACTGATGACCGTACCCTGCAGATTTTCCAGGTGATCCCCACCCACGGGCCTAACTCTGCCGAGACCGTCGCACTGGTGGATCAGCTGCGCCAGGTGGATGTGAACGTGCAGGGCACCGATGTGCGCCTAGGCGTGACCGGTGTGACCGGCGGCAATATTGATGTTTCAAATGTGCTCGCGCAGAAGCTGCCGCTGTATCTTGCGGTGGTGATGGGCCTGTCGTTTATTGTGCTGATTCTGGTGTTCCGTTCGATTCTGGCGCCGCTGGTCGCATCTGCGGGGTTCCTCTTCTCAATTCTGGCGAGCTTCGGTGCGGTGGTTGCGGTCTACCAGATGGGCTTCATGGGCACGCTTTTTGGGGTGCACGACCCGGGGGCGATTCTGGCCTTCTTACCGATTCTGATGATCGGTATTCTCTTCGGGTTGGCGATGGACTACCAGGTATTTTTGGTCTCCGGTATGCGTGAGGCATATGTGCACGGTAAGGACGCGAAAACCGCTGTAGTTGCTGGCTATAACCATGCGGTGCGTGTGGTGATCGCCGCCATGATCATTATGATTTCGGTGTTCGGCGGGTTTATTTTCGCTGATGATGCGGCAACCCGCCCCATCGGTTTTGGCCTGGCGTTTGGGGTGCTGGTGGATGCCTTCGTGGTGCGTATGACCCTCACCCCCGCAATAATGACCCTGCTGGGTGATAAAGCCTGGTGGATGCCGAAGTGGCTCGATAAGCTCGTTCCGAATATGGATGTGGAGGGCGCAACCCTTACCGGCCCCCTATCCGAGGGTGAAGTGGAGAATGAGTCACCAAAAACGGTGCGTTCAGCCACCAAAGCGGAGGGTGCTAAACTGCTGGCGGGCCGCACCAAGGACGTGACCCGCGTGGGCGGGGTGGCTGTTCTTGACAGCTCCACTTTCACCGGTGCTATCCCCATTGTGAAGCCCGCAACCGACGGCAGCCGTGCGGCAGAAACGGGTAGTGATAGTGCGGATAATGCAGATGATACCGCCACCACCATAGTGGACACCCCCGAACAGGCTGACGGCCCCGAAATCACGGAGGTTGTGGACTTTGAAGTTGCCGCAGGCAAACCCGCCACATCCACTATTGAGGGTGCCGCTGAGGATAGCCCCCACGCCGATGAACCTGCCTCAGCCGATCAGACCGTACCGGCAAGTGTTGAACTTGAAGCTGGCGGGCCCAGCGACGGTACCTACGAGATAGAGATATTCGTCGCCAAGGACATTAAAGCCGCTGATGAGACGCCCGAGGCTACGACATCACCCAGCAGCTCCGTGGCTTCCGAACCGGATGCTGCGGCTGCCGCCGAAGCTGAACCGGAGAACCTCGAAACACCCGAGAGGGCGCAGGCACCTGCACACGAGAACGCCCCGGTGGTTACCAAGGATATCGAGGTTCTCAATGAGCCTGAGGTGCCCGGAACCTCTGATGAGAACCAGGAAGATATCACTCGTAAAACCGTTGAGACAGGTGAACTGGCCACTGCTGTAACCGATGAGCCCGCAGAACCTGAAACGGCAGCGGATATCACCGTCACTGGTGGGGTTAAAGAGCCTGCCGTCACGGATGATTCTGCGGAGGATAACGCGGAAACAACCGAATGTGAAGAGCCCGCCACGGGTACCGCCAGCAGCCCTGTGACAGCAACCTCTGCCGTTAGGGGCGTCCGCCCGCACACGCTGCTTTCCGATTTGGGGGTGAAGCGTCTGGTCGCCGAGAAGCTTGGGCGCAGGGGCGGCTCTGATAAGTCTGAGCGTGCCGCTGCCAAACCCAGTGAGAGTGCAGCCGATGCAGCCGCCTCCGGGGCCGCTCCAAAGGGGAACGACGATAGCGTCAAAACTAAAGGGGCGCTGAAAATGAACCTGTGGAAGAGGCGGCGCGGGCCAAAAATCGATAAATCCGAGATCGGCGAGTACAAACGCCGCGGCTAGCTGCCGATCAACGGAAGGCAGGGAACCCGCGCGGGTAGTACGGTGAGAGCAGGCTACCCGCGCGGATTTTGCCTTAGACAGGTGAGGGGGCGTTGGTGCGGTTAGTGGTGTTCGGAGTATTCTACGATAGTAGTTCTGTACCGATTAGGATTTTGTGCGCACCATGGCGCGTAATGCGAGAGGGGGCTGAGTGTCTGCGAGGCGTTCCTCAGCACTGAGCAGAATCCCCGCGCCGCTGCTGGTGTTTATAGGCGGCGGGGTCGGCTCACTCTGCAGACTATACACTCCAAGTTATATTTATGTTGCGAATGTGCTGGGTGCGTTTGCGCTTGGGGTACTTACCGCATGGTGGTCCCGGCGCGCCGCCCGGTACGGAGATGAGGCGGTACGCCCACAGCGGCTACTGTTCGGTACCGGCCTGCTGGGCGGATACACCACGTATGCTGCCCTCATTGCGGCACTCAATATTTTCGATGAACATAACGGTACTGGTGATGCGCTCATAGCGCGCCTGGTGTGGGCAGCCATGCTCGTGTGTGTTGCAGGTTTGGCCGCCAGCGGTGCCGGGCTGTGGGTGGGGAGCAAGATTCCCAGTGCACCCGGCGGGCGTCAGCGGATATAGGGGTATAGATGGAGTGGATGAGCGCGGCAGCCGTTTGTGTGGGCGGCGGCCTGGGAGCGGTGCTGCGTTACTATCTGGAGCGGTTCTTGGCACCGCGCCGCACCTCCGATGCGCTCATCAGCGCGGTGTTTGTGATTAACGTTCTGGGTTCTCTCGCGCTGGGTATTGTGGGTGCGGCGGTGAACGTTTTGGGTGGGCAGGATGCCGTTGCCTATGCGGGGCTCTCCCTGGGACTGTTGGGTGGTTTCACCACGTTTTCAACCGCTATGGTTGAGGCGGTGCAGGCACTTCTTGCGGGCAGGTACGCGCGTTTTGTGATGCTGTGGCTGGTGCAGCCAATGCTTTCACTGATTGCCCTCATCGCGGGGTATACGGCTGCGGCGGCTGTGCTCTAGGCGGTGTTTTCGGCGAGGTGATACGCATACAGCCATTAAGATTTCTGGGTGTGCGGGCACACCTTATGCACGTGCGATTGTCATTCACTGGGAATTCTCAGGTTATCTCGGGTGGGCAGCGTAAATTTGCCGGGTATCCTTATGAGAACAGCATAACGCAAAATATTTTATTCGGGGAATATTTCCAAAAGGTATATTAGGGGTTGGGTGTGAGAAACCTCGTATTTAACGAGCAGATGGCCGCTATTTTCGCTGCGGAAATTGGTATTGCCCTGCTCGTTCTTTTTACGGTCGGGGTGATCGCCATGCATCTTCGGGTGCGCCACCTTAACCGCCCCGTCACTATCCGCCACTACCTTGTCACGGGCGCATTCTCGGCGTTTATTGCGTGTATTCTTGCGTTCACACTTACCCCATCCGGGTGGATGGGCAGCTATGCAACCCCAACCTGTACTATCCGCGCCTGTATGCGGGCTGGAGCTGGGGCCAAGCCCTGGAGCAGACAAAAGGGATGGGGCTGAGCCGCTTCACCACCGGGGTGTTCGCTCAACTATTTTTCAATATTGCGATGTTCATTCCGTTGGGGGTGCTCACCGCCGGGTGCCTGCGGTGGGGACTGCGCGCATCCACCCTGGCGGGGTTTGGTCTTTCACTGTTCATTGAGCTGAGCCAGCTCAGTGGTAACTGGGGGCTGGCACCCTGCCCGTACCGTACCTTCGATGTGGATGATTTGATTAATAACACCGCTGGGGCGCTCATGGGGGCGCTGGTGGTGATGCTGTGGCGCCTGCTTCGTTCTCGCCTCCGCGCCCGCCGTGCCGCCCGCGTCGCCACAGCGAACTGGTAGCAGCACTGCGCCCTCTGCGGTTCAGTGGATGGCGGGTAGCTGTACGACGTAATGCCCGAAAACGCAGGAGCCGCCCGTTGATTGTTTATCAACTGGGCGGCTTCGTGCCGTGCGGGCAGAAGCTACTGCTGGTAGGTTCGCTTCTCGATAATCGGGATGGAACCGGTGGCGGTATAGGTTGCCGCAGCTTTTGCCGCCGTCGCAAAAGTATCCTCGCCTTGGGGAATCACTTCAGCACTGGGTGCACGGTACAGGTGGCTATTTGCCCAATACGCGAACCCTAAAAGCACGGCGGCGCATGCCGAGGAGATAACAACCCAGAGGGTGAACTCACTCTCGTAATAGAGTTTGAAGAATGCACCGCCCATAAAACCGCCCACAAGCGGGGCAAAGATAGGAACCCACGAGTAGAACCAGCGTGAGGTTCCCTTGCCATGAATAGGCAGCAGAGCGTGCATAATGCGCGGACCCAGATCGCGCGCCGGGTTCAGGGCGTACCCGGTCTGCCCGCCTAGCCCGACCACGAGCACAGCCACCATAAAACCGAAGGCGAGGGGCTTGAGCACATCGTTGAGGTTCAGGGAGAGTTCCACGCTGCCGGTGGTAATCGTGGGCTTGAAATTCACGCCGGTGTACAGCGCCGAGAAGACGAGCATGAAGGTGCCAATAATTTCAGAGAGCGCGTTCGTGAAGTAGTTGTGAATGGCGGGAACCGTGGAGAACACGCCAAGCTTAATCTTCTGGTCGGCGGTGGCCTTCCAATGCGGCAGGTAATTCAGGTACACCAGCCCCGCGCCCGCCATAGCCCCAAGAAGCTGGGCGATCACATACCCGGGGACCTTGGCCCACTCAAATTCGCCAAAAGCCGCCAACCCTACCGAGACCGCGGGGTTCAGATGCCCGCCGGAATACGGATGCGAGGCGTAGACACCGAAAGCTACGGCAAAACCCCAGCCGAAGGCGATAGTGAAGAAGTTATCGCCGTGCCCTTTGGAGCGTCGCAGCTCGACGGTGGCGATGGAGCCGCACCCGATAGCGCACATAATGAGCGTGCCTAAGAATTCGGCGAGGTAGGGGCTGATGGTGTGCACGGAACCCTCCGCTTGTGTTTATGTTGGAATATTTGGTTTTGTCTGTGATTTATATAAGACGTGATACGGCGTAAAATAGCAATACTTTGGGATAAGGTAACCCAAAGACATAAGCGGTATTCATGGGTTTATGTGGGAAAATGGGGTGTGTATCACACGCGGTTTTTACGTGCTGATACGGCGCTGGCTATAAGGGGTGGCTTAACCCGAGTATCAGGGGAAACTTGCTTGAGAGCATCGGGGGCGGTTCATTACGGTGGCGTTGAAGGAGTATACGCAGATTGGAGTGGACACTATGAGCCAGCGACTTCCAGCAGAAGAACTAACGGGAATTCCCGGTGGCACCCTCATCACCAAAACCCCCGAAGAAGGGCGGCAGCTGGCGATGCTTATCGCACGGCACACCATCCACCAGATTCAGCCTAACCCGGATGCCCTCAAAGCGGGACGCCCGGAATACGCGGTAGACCCGGACTCACTGACCGCAGCCGCCCAGGTGGTAGCCATCGAGTTCCAGACTATTGCGGCAGCCAATAACTACTGGCGCTAACTCTCACCTGGATTGACCCGATAAAAAGTGCCTTTATGCGAATAAAGCGGATTTTTTAACGCTTTATTCACATAAAGGCACTTTTTACGCGGGATGCTAGAGAATAGAAAATAAGGATGCATGGCACATGGGACCCTCTTCCATATTCGCGTCCTGACTAGCTATAAAATCAGGAGAAACAGGTGAGCGCCACATGCCCCGCACGTCGGATCGTCTGGTCGAGCAGATCCCTAGTCCCCATGGCGCTCGCCATGATTGCTGCCGGATTTGATTTCTATGTGCCGGTCAGCGCGTTCTTCCTGGAAAGCCGTGGGTTATCGCTCACCGATATTTTCATGCTGGAAAGTGTTTTGGTCGCTAGTATTTTGGTGGCTGAAATTCCTGCCGGGGTTATTGGCGACCGTTTCGACCGCCGGAGACTCGTAGGTGCCGGTTTTGTGTTCAACGCGATTGCTGAGATTCTTTTTGCCACTGGCACAAATTTCTCCATTTATGCTCTTTCATTTGTGATGAGTGGGCTGAGTATTGCCATGCTTACGGGGGTGCAAGACGCCTATATTTATGATTCCCTTGGCGATGATGCTGATGCGAAAGCGGTTGGCGCGTGGGGGCATCTTAGCGCCCTGATGCTCACCGCGGGGGTAACAGGTTCCGTGGTGGGTTCTGCGTTGGGGTCCGTCGATATTTCACTGCCCGCTCTGTTATCGGCGGCAATGGCCGTAGTTGCGGCAGTTTGTGTGGCGTTTTTGCCGCAGCAGAACCCGAAAACTCACGATAAACACCCTGAAACTTCGTGGGTTTCGCTAAAAATAGGCGTGAAACTACTTTTACCTCACCGCTTCTGCTGTACGTTGCGGTAGGTTCGAGCGCATCCTTTGCACTTTTCAACGCGGTGTACACGCTGAACCAGCCGCTTTTTGCCGCACAAGATGTGCCTATTGCAACATGGGGTGTGATCGCTGGTGTCGGTCAGCTCCTTGCGGCAGGGTATAACTATGCGGCGGGGCGTATCGAGAAGCGGGTAGGGCGCAAAACCGCGCTTCTGCTGGCCATGGGGTATGGTGCTGCGGGCTTCTGCCTGATGGCGGTGCCGCATGTCCTTGCCGTAGTATCGGGGTTCTTACTCGTGGTGGTGGGTATTCACGCGCGCGGGCCGATCACCTCTGCTGTAACCAATAAACTGATTCCTGCACATCGCCGCGCCACAGTGCTGAATGTGGCAAGCTCTGTCGGGAGCCTCGTGGGTATTGTGGTGAACCCGCTCGTAGGTCTGGGTGCGGAAACGAGCACGCGCCTCACCGTGCTGGCGATCGGCGGGGTGTTGCTGGCACTAACCCTCACCTGGATTCCAATTGCTAACCGTTACTTGGGGGCAGATGAGGATGCTGACATGACGGAAGCCCACGTTTTGTAGGCTATTGCGCATGCGGTGACTTAATAACCCGCGAAATGCACAATAGCTCGCCGAATAGACAAGCGGGGAGGGGCCTACTGTGAGGCCCAGCCCAGGATTGCCTCAAAGAAGCGCTCGCAGTCCCGTAACTGTTCAAGCTCAACCCACTCGTTCGGTGAGTGGGCTTGGGCAATATCGCCGGGGCCGCACACGATGCTCTCAACCCCGGCGCGCTGGAACAGCCCCGCCTCCGTGCCGTAGGTGACCTTCTGCGGTGCCTCGGTTAAGCCTAATAGTGTATTTGCCAGGCGCACCAGCTCAGCATCGTCCGGGGTCCCCAGACCGGGGACGGCCGCCAGCAGCTCATGCTGCACCTGCACCTGTGCCGTCAACGACCCCGGTTCGGCGCCCGCGAGCTCCTCGGCGCGGGCCGCGCGGGCGTGCATCCTCGGCAGGATTGCCCCAAAAAGCTCGTCCTCAAGACGCTGCACCACGGACTCCGTGGTCATTGACGGTAAGATGCGGAAATCATACTCCAGCACGGCGCGTTCGGCCACGATATTGTACTGCACGCCGCCGCGCGCGAAATTCACCCCACCGGTTGCGTGCGGCACCACGAACGCCTGATCGAACGGGCCTTCCTGCTCCCAGCTATCAGCCAGGCGTGCGAAGAACGTAATGAACTCCCCGGCGGCATTGACGGCACTCACCCCGTGCGTGGCCAATGAGGCGTGTTTGGCGACCCCGGTGATGCTGACCCTGCCGCGGTGCGCACCCTTGTGGGCTGAGATGACGCGCATTGAGGTGGGTTCACCCACCACGCAGAACTGCGGGTGAACGCCGCGGTGTGTGAACTCCTCAATGAGGGCGGGCGCCCCAACACACCCGACTTCCTCGTCGTAGGTGAACGCAAAGTGCAGGGGCACACGCAGTCTATCCTGCCGGATGCGTGGCAACAGCCACAGTGCCGCCCCCAGGTAGCCTTTCATATCGCACACACCCCGCCCGTATGCGCGGGTTCCCTCAACACGCACCGTGAACGGGTCAGAGTCCCAGATTTGCCCCTCCACGGGTACCACGTCGGTGTGCCCCGAAATAATAATGCCCCCGTTCACCGTGCCGTCGGCTGCCGGGATGGTGATGAAAAGGTTGGCCCGTGTGCCGTCTTCACTGTAGCTGCGGTGCCCAGTGTGCCCGTGGCGGGCAAATTCGGCCTCAATGTAGTCAATAATGTCTAGGTTGGAGGTTTGGGCGATACTGGGGAACGCAATCAGGCGGCGTGTGTACTCCAAAGATTCAGGCAGCAGCGGGGCGGAGGCGCTCTCTGCGGGTGCGGCGGCGGCGGTCACGGGGGTTCTCCTTCAGGTGTTGACCTGTGTGGTTTATGTTGTTCTACCTATTTAACCCTAGTGCGCCTCGTAATCCCAGTGCTTTTGCCCGCAGGTGCCGGGCGTCTCTTAATGGTCGGCAAAACGTGGCTTTTCAGCGCACATCAGCGCCCTATGCGCCGCTTCTGGGCCGAAAAGCCACGTTTGACGCCTCGCAGCGGCGTATTTTAGATAGCGTAATTGACGGTGGAGTGCTCCCCCAGCGCATGGAATTCCCGTGAATGGTACACGAGCGGGGTGCCGGTGAGGTCGTGGCGTACGAACTCTTCCACCTGGGCGGTGAAGACTAGGGCCGGGCCAGCTTCCACCCGGCTGAGCGGGGTTGCGCGCAGTACCCGGCGGATATCGTGCACCAGCGGCTCACCGGTTGCAATGAACTCCCAGGCGGAGGTGTCCGCAAAACGAGGGTAGCCGTGCGTGGCGAAATTACGTGCTATCTGCACGTTTTCGGCATCCAGCAGGTGGATGAGGAACGAGTCGGCGGCGGCGATTTTCCCGGCCGACCCGCTGTCTGCCTTGAGAGAGAACGCCACAATGGGCGGCTCTGCCGCAATGGAGGTGACGGAGGAGGCGGTGAAACCTGCCGGTTCGCCGTTCTCATCGGTTGCGGTAATGACGGCGACACCTGCGGGGTGATGCCCGAACGCCTGCTTAAAGAGCTCGGTGGTGTCTACAGTTCGGTAAGCGACCTCGGTCATAGTAGGTTCTTTCTCTGCGGCTGCACTCGGTTTAATCTACCTTTAGGGTAAATCTCGGGTGGGCGTAGCGCCTGTTTTATGTCCCAATATTTCTAAGACTTACTTTTTGTGAAGCGCCGGGCGCAATGTTACGTAACATTGCGCCCCCTGAGGCGGGCGCATCCGGTGAATACTGCGCGGCGCGCTGAAGGCAAGAGTCGCCGGGATGCGGGCCCGCACGGGGCGCCAGAAAAGACGAGTGGGTTCGGGGCTCGCTGACGGTGCGGGCAGACCCACGCCCCACGGTTAGGGTGCGCTACTCTTTGCGGTTAATGGCGGCCGCCATGGCCCCGAAATCACGCAGCAGCTGCGGCATGTCATCCCGGTCGGTGACTACCTCAATAAATACCGCCTTATCCCGTGTTTCGCGGGCGGTTGCGCAGGCGGTGGCCAGCTCATCCACGGTCGCCGCCCGCAGCACCAGCACCGTCTGGTCGGTGCCCCCGAACGCGGCCGGGATTTTCTGCCAATCATAGGTGGCGATGTCGTTATAGGTGGCGTTAGGGCCGTGGATGGAACGCTCAATCGTGTACCCGTCGTTATTAATAAGAAAGATCACCGGGGTGAGCCGGTGCCTGAAAATGGATCCAAGCTCCTGCACGGTCAGCTGCGCCGAACCGTCACCAATGAACAGCACCCCGCGTGCCTGCTCATCCGCCAGGGCCGTCCCGAGCAGGGCTGGCAGCGAGTACCCGATCGAACCCCACAGCGGCATACCAATAAACCTGGTCTGGGCGGGGAATGACTGCTGCGCCATACCGAAGAACGACGTGCCCATCTCAACCACCACATTATTGCGGGAATCCAGGTGCGAGGGGATGATGCTCCACAGCGCCTGCTGGGTGAGCGGCCTGTCGCCGCAGGCTGGCACCCCGGTAGGTTCAGGCTCACCGTAGTCGGGCAGGGTGGTGCCGTGCGCTGGTACGGTGTGCTCGGCTGGGCGCACCCCGGCATCCAGCGCGGCTTCTTTAAGGATGCGCAGGGCATCCGTGAAGGCTAAGGGAGCGAAAATTTTACGCCCAATCTGGGTTTGTTCGGCATCAACGGTGATGGTGCGGGCCGCGTCAATCTGGTGGGTGTACAACCCCGAGGTGGTGTCGGTGAACTGCACACCCGCCAGGATGAGCGCCTGGGCCTCTTCAACGGTGGCGCGGGTGGTGCTTGCGGAAAGCCCGCCAATGTAGACACCGGCGAACTGCGGGGAGGTCTCATCCAGGATGGACTTGCCCCAGATCATGGTGGCGAAGGGCAGCCCGGTGCTTTCCACAAGGTCACGCAGGTTTTCGGTGGCGCCAAGGCGTTCGGTCATAATGTCCGCCAGCACGGCGGCCTTTTTGTCGCGCAAAAACTCGGTGGCAGCGACCCGGAACTCATGCTCAACGCTGGGGGAGGAGACGCGCAGGTTTACGTTCAGTGGCGCGGCGGGCTTTGCGGCGGCGGCAACAGCCACATCCACGGGCAGCATAATGTACCCCGGCTTGTGGTGCAGCACGGCATCACGCAGCACCCGGTCAATGTCGCTGGCGGCGGTGGCGGGCTGCAGCACCGCCGTTGCGGCTGAAACTTCGGCGGCCATGCGCACAAAATGCTGGAAGTCGCCGTCGCCGAGGGTGTGGTGCATGCGCAGGTGCGCATTTTGGGCGGCGAGCGAGGGCGCACCCACAATGTGGATGACAGGCACGTTTTCGGCATATGAGCCAGCGGTGGCGTTAATAGCGGATAGTTCCCCCACCCCGTAGGTGGTCAGCAGCGCGCCAACCCCTCTGATGCGGGCGTACCCGTCGGCGGCGTACCCGGCGTTGAGCTCGTTGGCGTTACCCACCCAGCTAATATCCGGGTGGGCGAGTACGTCGTCGAGGAACTGTAAGTTAAAATCGCCGGGCACACCAAAAAGGTGGTTCACGCCCAGTTCAGCGAGGCGGTCAAGCAGGTAGTTTCCAACGTTATAGGTCATGAGGGCCTCGCTTTCAAGATGCAGTGCTGTGCGCGGTGACCGCGCACCTTGCGCACCTATTGGTGGGGGAACGGGGGTGCTGTATCAGCTGTCGTGCCAATATTGCAGTTTTATGTGTCATAAAACATAGTTGTCTTTCATCATAGCTTGCCGTCCCAGCTTCACGCACCAGATACCCTTCATACCGCGCCATACCGGCGATTTCAGCCCCTGCAGCACAGCAGAATATGCGCCCCTATATTGTGACTTCATATATTCCCACTACTATTGAGAGGGAGAACCGTCTGATTCCCACCAGAACGCAGACACCCGCAGAGTAAGGCTTAACGGCTAGGAGAACACCGAATGGAAACGACCTGGGCATCGCTCACTATTCCGCTGATAGTGGGTGCTCTGATACTTCTCATCCCGGGTCTTATCGTTGCCGTAGCCTTACGGCAACGCGGCGTGGAGGCGCTGGGTCTAGCCGCGCCTATCTCCGTCGGAATTTTTGGTGTGAGCGCAATTGTGGCCTCTAAAGCGGGGATACGTTTCTCCCTGCTAGTTCCCCTGGGGTTCGCGGTTATTGTGGCGGCCATCCTGTACGCGCTGTGCTGGTTTTTGGAGCGCCGCGGCTGGCTGGATGCGCCCGCATCCGCTCACCCGGTAGATAGCGGCCGGACGGCGGACGGCGGGGCCTCAGAGAAACCGTTGAACCGTGTGATTCGCGGCTGGTTCTCGCGGGAGATGCTCATCTGTTACGCCGGTGTTCTTATCGGTTTTGTGCTGCTGTACTGGAGTATTGCCCGCGCCATTGGGCGCCCCGAATATATTTCACAGACCTACGACGCGAACTTTCACCTGAACGCCATCCGCTACATAGCGGATACGGGCGATGCCTCCTCGCTGACTATTGCCAGCATGACCTCCGGCGGTGAACCCCCGGCATTCTACCCCGCGGCGTGGCACGGCGTCGCAACAGTTATCTACCAGGCGACGGGTGTGAGCGTGCCAGCTACCGCGAACCTGGTGAGTGTGCTGGTGGGGGCCGTGATCTGGCCGCTGTCGCTCATGTACCTGGTGCGTTCCACGGTGCGGGTGAGTGCCCCAGCTCTTCTGAGCGTGGGTATTATTGCCGCCTCATACACAGCGTTCCCGATGCTTCTCATTAACTTCGGGGTGCTGTACCCCAATAGCCTGGGTATCGCGGCGCTGCCGGTGGGTCTGGGGCTTTTCGCCCAGCTGCTGCGCACGGTGCAGATCCGGCGTATTGAGACCGTGCCCGCCCTGTGTGCAGGGTTTTTCGTGGCGCTAGGTATCGCCTTGGCGAACCCCAACGTTGTTATGGGGATGCTCGCCTTCGCGCTGCCGATCGTGCTGGTGCGCATTGTGTTGCAGGTGCGCGCCGTATGGCGCAGGGAGCTAAAACCGCTAATATTCGCGGTTCAGCTGGTGCTGCTGGCCCTATTCCCCGTGATTCTGAACTTTTTGTGGGGTGTGGTGCGCCCGCCTAAGGCTGCCGGGGGCTGGGAGCCGGCCACACGTGATAGCACCGCTATCGGTGAGGCACTGTTCAACGGTCAGATTTATAACGGGCTGCTGTGGACTGTTTCGGTGCTCGCGCTTATTGGCGCCTACTACCTCATAAGCCGCCGCAGCGTGGGTATTTGGCTGGTGCTCAGCTGGGTGTACGCCATGTACTTTTACGTTGCCAGCCGCTGGATGACTTGGGATGAGGGTCGCGACTGGGTGCTGGGCATCTGGTACCACGACCCGTTCCGTTTGGCCGCGAATGTTCCCGCGCTGGCAGCCCCCGTAGCGGTGATGGGTGTGCACGCCGCCTACCTGTGGTTACGTGCAGCCGTGCGCCTTGTGGGTGAGCGCATCACCCCGGTGGGGGAGCGCCACGCCATTATTTCGCCTCTGCTGGCGATTGTGCTGTTGGTGCCTTTGGGGTTCAATACGCAGACGGACCCCAATATGCAGCGGTATATTGAGGTCACACAACAAATGTACCTGCCGAAGGATCATGCGCTCCTAATATCGATTGATGAGCGTGATGTGATCAACCACCTGCACGAGTATGTTCCAGCCGGTGACACTGTGGTTGTGCAGCCGTGGACCGGCGGTTCGCTCGCGTACGCTTTGACCGGTTATAAGGTCACTGCCACGCACCCCCAGTACACTGCCACCTCAAATGCTCAAGAAATATATCAGCACCTTAATGAGGCTACCCCCGATTCAGCGGTCTGCTCGGCAATCCGTAGCGAAAAGGCGTACTATTACCTGGATTTTAAGGGCGCTGAAATTAATGAGCATATTAGGGGAGACCACCGCGCACAGTACCCCGGCCTGCAGGACCTTAAAGATAAGAATGTAGCGGAACCGGTGTATTCAAAGGGGGACGCAACCCTGTACCGTATTACGGCATGCAACTAAGAAAACCGGCCTGTATAAAGATACGCAATCTTATGATGAGCTAACTCTCAGGTCTATCTTGTATTTTTAGATTGGCTAAAAAGTGACTGATAGAATGTAAAAAATCACACGCTCAGTCTCAAGTTTTTGACGCCCGGAAGGAATGCCCTGCATGGCCCAAGAGAGTTCGCCGCACGAGCCGCGTACGCTCATCATTATGCCCGCGTGGAATGAGGAAGAAGTGATCGGTGGCACTATCACCGAGCTGTTCCGCATGATGCCCGAGGTAGACCTTGTGGTGGTCAACGACGGCTCTACCGACCACACCTCAGAGATTGCCCGCGCCGCCGGGGCGTTCGTCATTGACCTGCCCTACAATATGGGCATTGGCGGGGCGCTGCGCACCGGGTATAAGTATGCGCGCCGCATGGATTATGACCGCGCCATTCAGGTGGATGCAGACGGCCAGCATGACCCGAAGGGTATCCGTACTGTCTTGGCTGGTCTGGAAGACGCCAATATTTCGATTGGGTCGCGGTTCGCTCAGGCAACCAACTATAAGGTGTCGGGGCCGCGTAAATGGGCGATGGTTGTTCTGGCGCGCATGTTCACCATGATTTCGGGGGAGAAGTTCACGGATGCCACCTCCGGGTTCCGTGCCGCCGACCGCCGCGCCATTAACCAGTACTGTGAGCACCTGCCCGCCGAATACCTGGGGGACTGTATTGATGCCTGTGTGATGGCTGTCCGTGCGGGGCTGACCGTGAAACAGGTTCCCGTTGAGATGCGTGAACGGCAGGGCGGCACCCCCTCGTCAAGCCCCATTAAATCCGCAATTTACCTGGTGCGTTCGTTCTTCTCGTTCGGCATGTCGATGACCCGTAAGAAGACTTCGGTGGAGGGTAACTAGACGTATGGCTGCAAATATTTTTTCCTCATCATCGTCATTTTCATGGTGTGCCTGGTGCTCATGCAGGTGCGCAACCAGAACATGAAAGAGAAGTACGCGGCGCTGTGGCTTAGCGTCGGCGGCGTCATGATTGTGCTGGCGCTGTTCCCCAAGTTGCTGGACTGGTTCTCGTCCCTGGTGGGTATTGAAACCCCCGTGAACCTGCTGTTTTTGATTGCCATTGTGATGCTCATGGGCATTAGCCTGCACCTGACCCTTGCCATCTCAAAACTCACTGATGATGCGCGCACTATCGCCGAAGAAGTGGCGATTATGCGCGCCCTGCAACGCCAGCCGGAGGGTGCCGCAGGGCGCGGGAACACCCCGGCCTCCGAAACGAACACCCCCAAATCCTCCAACTAACTTTCCCCCTCACACTCACACCTGGGAGCCACTATGACCGTAGATATTCTTTTCCCCTACTATGGCGATGTTGAACTCATGAAGCAGGCCGTCCGCTCGGTGATTGGGCAGAGCAACCCCGACTGGCGCCTGATCGTGGTTGATGACGGCTACCCGGACGAATCAATCCCCGGCTGGTTCGCCTCACTCAATGATGAGCGCATCACCTATATGCGCAACGAGAAGAACTTGGGCGCGAACGGCAACTACCGCAAATGCCTCACCTTCGTGGAGAACGAGCTGGTCACGGTCATGGGCGCTGACGACGTGATGCTGCCTAACTATGTGCAGTGGCTGGTTGATGCGGCGGCGGCCCACCCGCAGGCGAGCGTCTTCCAGCCGGGCGTGGTGGTGATTGACGAGCATAATGCGGCCTCAAACACCCTGGTGGAGAAAACGAAGGCGTTCTACCGGCCGAACCATTCCACACTGCTGCAGGGTGAGGACCTTGCGCTGTCGCTGCTGCGCGGCAACTGGTTCTACTTCCCCTCCCTGGGCTGGCGTGCTGATGCGATCACCCAGACCGGGTTCCGGCAGGGGCTGAACGTGGTGCAGGATATGGCGCTAGTGCTCGATATTGCGATGAACGGCGGCGCCCTGTTCTACGATAAGACCCTGGCGTTCATGTACCGCCGCCACGGTGGTTCTGACTCTTCGTGGCGTGCCCTTGAAGGGACCCGTTTCGACGAGGAGCGCACCTATTTCACCACGATCGCCGCCGAACTGGAGGCCCTGAGGTGGAAGAAGGCAGCGAAGGCGGCACGCATCCGGTTCTCATCCCGTGCGCACGCGCTGACTCTGCTGCCGAAGGCTGCGCTGGCGAAAAAGTGGCGGGGCGTGAAAAACCTTGCTGTTCATGTGGTGAAGTAGCTGGGCTGCCGGTGATGACGCATAGCGATAACACCCCGACCAGCGGTGCCGTGAGCACCGAGAAGGAGGCGGAGCCTGACGGCACCGTCACCCGCTACCAGTCTTTTGCGCTGCTGGGGGCTTCTATTCTCGCGGCGGTGGCGACGCTGGGGGCCACCATGATCGCCCAGCGTTCTTTAGGGAGCGAACAGCTGAAGGAGTTTCTGCTGTTCTGGGCGGCGCTGTTTATGGTCACCGGCATTATTACGGGTATTCAGCCGGAGGTGACGCGCGCAGTTGGTGCGGCTCGGCGTGATGGCGTGTACCGGGTGCGTGTGGTGTATGTTGCTGGCGCGTTCGGTGCGCTCGCCGGGGCGCTGGTTGTGTGCACCGCCCCTTGTGGGCGTCTAAGCAGGTTCCTCTCAGCACCCCGTGGGCGGTGGGCGCTATCGCCGCCGGGGTGTTTTTTTATGCGTTGCAGGCCATGATGAGCGGCGCCAGCGCTGGGCGGGATAGCTGGTACCTGTTCGCCAGCATTGGCGGGCTGGAATCGGTGGGTCGTCTTACGCTGATGCTGGCCGCCGCGTTCACGGTGCCCACGCTTGTTGGTCTTGAGGTGGCCACCGTCGCCCCATGATGCTGTGGATACTGTTGGCGCTTTTCGTCCCGGGCGGGCGTAAGGCGTGGTCTGCGCGGGCCGACATTGACGTCAAACAGCTCAGCCTGAACCTGATCTGGTCTTTTCTTTCTTCAGCCGCGGCGGCGGTGCTCATGATGGGGTTCCCCAATATTCTCAATGAGAGCGAGCCGAACCAGGACGAGCACACTAAACTGGTCATGGCGGCACTGATTCTGGCTATTTCTATTACCCGCTCACCGATTATGATCCCCTGCAGGCGTTTCAGGGGGTGGCCGTGTCGGCGTTTTTGAAGCAGCAGCACCGCCCGGCGGCGGCGTTCGTTAAACCTGCGGCGGCGGTTCTGGGCATTGGCGCGGTGGGTGCCGCGGCGGCGTACCTGATTGGCCCCTGCTGTTTAAACTCATATATCCGCCTAAGGGTGATGCGCAGGCAGCCTACGCCGAGGTAGTGACCGGCACGGTGCTGGGGGTGCTGGTGTTTGCCTCCGCCCTGCTGGCGTTAATGACGCTCTCAGGGAATATGGTGCTGGCCATTAACCGGCACCGCGCCTACGTGGCGGGCTGGGCCGCGGCGGCGGCGGTTGCTGTTGCGGTTGCGTTCTTCGCGCCGCTGCCTCTGGTGCCTCGCGCTATTGCGGCGCTGTGCGTGGGCCCGGTGTGCGGGTTCGCGGTGCACCTGGCGGCGATGATGGTTCACGCCCGCTCGGTGCAGGCCCTCAGTGAAGGCGAGGCGCTGCGTGAGATGCTGGTTGAAAACACCGTGCGGGGCGAAACCCACTAGCGCCTTGGCGCGCGGGGAGCCGGGGCCTCCCGCTAAGAAGAGACGCACCTGTGTGCCGTGAGTTTTTGCTCAACGATAACCTGTCCCTAGCCGATGAGCTGAGGCACCCCCGTGCCGTGAGCTTTTCTTACCGGATAGGGGGCAGTACGGGGTGCGCTGCGGGTTTTACACGGTTCGTATCAGCGGTTGCCGGGGTGCCCTGCGGTTCAGGTTCAGGGGTTTTAGGCGCACAGGGTGCGGCGGCGGACTGCGGTGCGGCGCGTTTGGCCCCCGTAACCACGGGGTGCCGTGCCAGGTTCATGGCGGGTTTCTCCACGAGTTTCCACGAAAGCCAGGCAACCCCGAAAGTCAGCACCACATCCAGCACAATATTGGCGGCAAGACCTAAGGATACGCTGCCTAGCAGAACCAGGATCTGCTGCACCGGCCAGGCGTAAACGTACACACCGTAGGAGATATCGTTGGTGCGCCCCAGTGGAATGTTCATGACGCATCCGAGGGTTATCACACCGTACGCGAGAATCAGCTGGGTCCACTGCATGATGTTGGCGTGCGGCACCAGCCAGGTGAAGTAGAACCCGGCGGCGGTGCACACCACGGCGGCCACCGCAGAAATAATGGGGTAAATTTTGATGCGCCGGCTGAGCATATAGAGCAGAGAACCCGCAAAGAAGAAAGGGTATAGGCGCGCTGAAGCGTTCAAATCGCGCGGGTGCATACCGAACGCCTGGCTCATGAAGTCATACCCCAAGTACTGGTTGCACAGGTAGTAGCTGAGGCTTATGGCATACGCCAGCGGAATAAAAACCTTCAGGTGCTTGCGAACAAACGGCAGGTAAAACAGCGGAAGCAGAAGCAGGTAGCAGAAAAACTCGTATTCTAGGGTCCAGACTGAGCCGTTCCAGGAGGGGCTGTCAAAGGGAACATTGGCGGGGCCGCCGAAGAGCGGGTACTGCAGCGCCATCAGGTCATAGTTTCTGCGGATGTAGCTGATAGCGTCTGCCCAGTTCCAGCCGGTTGCGGCGTGCCCGGTGAGTATTGAAAGCGGCCCGCCGATTGCGACCACGAAAAGCAGCGAAGCCCAAAACCCCGGAAAAATGCGGAGCACACGTTTCACAAGGTACGACCCGGCGCCACTGCGGTAGGCGCTGTGGGCGATTAAGAACCCCGAAATGCAGAAGAAAGCGTTAACCGCGAAATCTCCGAACACATAGAACTCGTGCAGCAGCGGGTGAGCATCAACCTTCGCCCCCATCACAATGTACGGTGTGTGCGAGAGAATAACGAACGAGGCGAGGACTAGTCTTAGGAAGTTGAGCGAATTCGCACGCTCAAAGACCGCTTCATAGAGCGTGGGGTATCGTCTGACGGCATGATGATGCGGCACGTGGTTACTCCTGAGCTGAGATTGGTCTACTGTGACCGTGTGAGTGAGTGCTTCCACCTAGAGTTTATCGCAAGGGGTAGCTATCAGCGGGTAAGGTGAGCCCTTATGACGAAAGATAAAGAAAATAAACGGGCGGTTCTGCCTCATGTGCCAGCTGTGTTAGACAGGGTGTGAAGAGGCGGGGCCGCACACTGCCCCCTAATGGCGGCCCCGCTCCGTCGTGTTGCGTGGCTGACCTGTCGACTCAGGTCTGCATATTTATCAGCAAGTTCCCGGCGCCTCAGGTTGTGCTTAGGCTGTACCGGGGCTATGGTGGGCGGGGTAAAACACCTAGTCAGAGCCTAGTATGCGGGGAGCTGGGGTGCCAGTAATGAGTGTTCCACTGCCTCTTGGAGTTTTTCTAATTTTCAGGTTAAGGTTTAAAAATAATGTATATGTTCACGCCGAAGGGGTAACTGCACAGTATTCCTGGCACGCTTTACCACTGTAATCTTCTCTGGCGTTGTGGGGGTACTGGGGCTGACTTTATCTAGGCGAGGTGGCGTATTAATGACTAATGTGATGAAAAAGGACAACGGTTCTTCCCGTGCGGCTTTAGGCCTAATGGCCGTGGCCATTGTGGCGTTGGCTGCTACCGGCTGGATAGCCGCAGTTGTCACATCGGATGATCCTGGAATCAGTCGGTTAGAGCCATGGTGGCGAGGATTTTCTGCTATTTCTGTGCTGCTGGCCTTGTTGTGGGCTGCGCATATCTTTCTATCGCGCCGTGTTCCGCTCATTGGCTCAATAGGTCTGGCGGTCGCATCCATGATAATCATGGTCTACGGTGTTGCGTTCTTCCGGCCTCTCGGCTGGGGGGAGCTCCTGTGGGTGGTGGTGGCGCTATTCCTGTTGATTGCTCTGGTGAAACTCCTAGAGCCTGACGCGCCCGCCCGCTGATCGTGCAGCCCCTGTAGACGCCATGTTGGGTTCTGGGCTGGCTCAGCATTTACCGTGTTCTAGAAAGGCCGCATCGATCAGGGCAGGATCCAGCGGCGTACCGGCGGGATAAGCCGCAGCGCCCAGACAGTCACCACGGATAGGGCCCACACGAGGAGCGTGTAGGGAATCTCCCACCGCACATCGGTGAGAGGGAATTGAAGGGTGTGCAGTATCTGGATGAGCAGCAGGTGCACCAGGTAGATCCCGAAGGTGAGCGCGGCAAGCTTCTTCAAAATGCCCTGTGTGGTGGGTGAAGCCCGGTTGATACGCGAATATTTACAGAACACTAAGACTGCGCTCGCCCACAGGATGAGCGGTATCGACAGGTACTCACGCGCCAATGGTTTAAGGGCGGGGTGCTCCGCAATCAGGTAGGCGCCGCCAAGAATGTAGCCCGCTAAACCTGCCGCGCCCAGCGCATAAATGACCAGACGCCACCTGCGGGAAAGTTCCGTGTGGGCGAGCGCGTACCCGAGGAGGCAGAACCCAAGATACCCGGTGAGAGGCGCAATAAATTCGGGCATAACCCGGGGGTTTATGAGGTGGGCGGCGTGGGTGAGTACCGGAAGGAGCAGACCCAATACCGCCATGAGCCACAGGAACTTGGTGCGTGAGGCGGGTGCCTGGTTCTGCCAGGCACCGTGTATGGCGTAGGAGAAAATTGGGAGCGCCAGGTATACCCCCACCAGGGCCTCAAGATACCAGAAGGTGGCGGCTTCAGAGCTGGGGGCCAGCAGCGTTCGCAGAATCTGGTGGGCATCAGGGAATGGGGTGGAGTCCGTCCAGATGTGGGCAAATAGGTAGATTTGTGCCCACAGAATCATGGGGATGAGGATCTTGGTGAACCGTTTACGGTAGAACGTGCCCACAGATTCGCGGCGGGTAAATTCGAGCAGGTTAATGCCGGTTGCCATGAAGAACAGCGGGACGGCCGCACCCCCGAAACCAGAAAGAATGTTTTCAACCCACCACGCCGAAGAGGATGGGTTATCCGGGATGATAAAACGCACATGCAGCAGCACCACCCACACGATTGCGACCGTGTTAATGAGGTCTAGGTATACGAGGCGTTGCCTTGGAGCGGTTTTGCTTTCAGATGTGGTTGTTGGGGGTGCACGGCAGTGACCATTGAGAGGCTCTCCATATTCACGGCGGGGCATATGTCATACCACCCTATCAAAGGGGCGGTTAGCACGTCCCGTGAACGCGCTGAGCCGAACTATATCCCGTTAAAAAACCACTCGGTTGCCTTAGAGAACGCAAATACCGCCACACCTGTGCTGCTCAGCATCCCAGCTGAGGCCGCGTGCTCTATAGCCCGTAGGTTCGTTTAACGTATGCCCCGTACAGCACCCGGTAGAGAGCCGGAGAGATTTTCAGGAGCGCGCCAGCAGCCCCATATATCACGCGGGTTTGTACGGTATCAAAAACCTGCGACCAGGAGAACTCAGACCTGCACTTTTTAATAACAGCTTCCGCATCAGGGCCACCAACGATGAGCGCCTGCTGAGCGTTATTGAGGAAAGTGAGTACATGGGAGGTAGACATGGCTTTTCGGCCGCGCGGGCTGGATGTCAGCCCACCAGCGGCGTCCCGCAGGTACGCAACAAGCCGCACGCTCTCGTCAACGGGGGTGATTCGACCCCAAGTGAGGCCACCGGCATCAACTGTGTAATCGTACAGAAAGTCGCTAATGGTCACTACCTGTTGCGCGTTGGTGAAGGCCGCCGTGACAAAGTAGGCGTCTTCGGCGCGGTGAATATCGTGAGGGAACCGCGTTTTGGCAATAGTGCTGGTGCGAAAAATCTTATCCCACAGGTAGGGGGTCATGCGGTCTTCAAGAAGTTTAAGCGCGGCCTCTTCGCCCCTGAACGCCCCGAGAGGAAAACGCCTTCTGGGGGTGCGCCCTGTGTTTGGGTCAATCAGGGTATGCCCGCACACTGCAATATCGGCATCGTGGGTGCGTGCCGCCTCGTGAAGTTTTTCGAGGAATTCGGGGTGGTAAGCATCATCTGAGTCGATGAACGCTACCCAGGTGCCGTGAGCGTTGTCGAGTCCTTGGTTGCGTACAGCCGAGACGCCCTGGTTATTGGGGTTATCGAAGACTCGGATGCGTTGATCGGGGTGCTGCGCCACGTAGTCATTAATGACTTGGGCGGAGTTATCAGGGGAGCCGTCAATCATGACGAGTAGTTCGAAGTCAGGGTCTGTCTGCGCAAGAACAGATTCAATAGCGCGCACAACGGAATCAGCGGTGTTGTAGACCGGCATAATAATACTGGTGTGGGGGTGGTCATAAAGCTCTCTGTCATAGTAGATGATTCGCTACTCATGCTACCGCATCCTGTGGTGGCTCTATCTAGAAGACTTTTTTGCATTCAGAAGCGTATATCTCTTCTGAATGCAAAAAAGTCTTCTAGATAGAACGTGGAGGAGGGGGCAGCCCGGGCTGTGTGCATGCACAGGGGAAGTCACCTTTTCCCTCGCTGTTCGGGACAAGAAGGGCTGTTATCTGTACGGGGGGTTTGCGTGGCACGTTGTTGTAGCCACACCCGCAGCACAGTTATTGCCAGGGCGACCCAGGCGTTTACCTGCTCCCCGGTCAGTATTCCGTACGCCTGCAGGACAGTTATCAGTGCAGGAAGAAAAGTGACGAGGTGGCCCACCCATCGCAGACGGTGAGGGGAATGTTGAGATGTGTTGTTTAAACGTGACATATTGCTCTCCTTGGTGATTGACATAGTGCGTTCTCTGGAAGGGGGCGGGGCGAACCGGGTGCTGATGAGCCGCGGGGTGTTGGGCAGGGTGCTGGAGCCAGCATCCAGCATACCCGACTTGAAAGAAAAAGTCATGCATTGCGGTAGAAAAATTCTTGCATAAAGGGGTGAAAGTCTCAAATATTCGGGCGGTATGCCTGAAAACCCAGGGTGTATGACACGCAAAATGAACCACTCTGTTACACTGGTGGCATGGCTATCGGTGACTACATTAAATACAAGACAGGACTCTCCCAGCGGGCGCTCGCCGCCGAACTCGGCATGAACCACAACGCTATTCAGCGGCGCTTCTCTGGCGCGGGAGTTATGGATGTGGAAACCCTCGTTAAAATAGCCGACCGCTACAGCCTCGACCTGCTTGACCTCATGGTAGAAAGCGGGCTCATCACCGCCGACCGCGCCAACTCCCTGCGCGTGGGCGGCTCTATCCGAGACGTCTCCAACGAAGACCTCATGGGCGAAGTCCTGCGCCGCATGAACACCACCCCAGTATCACCCGCCACGCCGCAACCCGCCGCAGTACCCGCCAGTGCGCAGCCCACACCCCAGCCCCCACCGGCGGCGGTGCACCCACCGCAACAGAGAACGAATACACCGCCGACAACTACGCCCTCGCGGCAAAACGCGGCGAACCCTACGACAGTGAGGAGGGATTCTTCGGTGCCTAACTATGACCCCTACACGCACGCACACGCGCTCGGGGTAGACATTATCTGGGGAACCCCAGGGCAGGGGATACTCGGCCGTTACGATCACGCCAGCCGCACCATTATCCTGCGGGAAGGCATGCTCACCCGGCAAGAACGCTCCGTACTCGCCCACGAACTTGTGCACGCCACCCGCGGCGACGAACACGACGCCTGGGACGCCTTATACAGCGCCCGCCGCGAACGCGCCTGCGACCTGAAAGCCGCCGAAAACCTTATCGACCCGGTTATACTGCGCCGCGCCGCCGCGTTCTACCCAGATAACCTCTCCGCGCTCGCCTATGAGCTGGACGTGACCGACGAACTGCTCGCCATCTACCTGGATGCGCACCCGTTCACCGCAGCCCACGCCTAACACCCACCTGCCCTGGTTGAGGCACCCTTCACCCTGCCCTATCTTCTTCACGGGCAGAGGATAGTAGCCCGAAAGAGGGTATTTTCTTCGCTGCTCGGACCAAATACCCGCTGCCTGCGGAATCTGGCTCGTTGGCCCACACCTCAAGTAGGATATAAAGGACGACGATTGGGGCTAACCCAACTTATTTCAGAAAGAAACTAAAAACCCATGCTTATTCTTGTTGTGAACGCAGGTTCCTCATCTCTCAAATACCAGGTGCGTGACACCTCCGCCCCCGAAGCAGAGCAGATGCTCACCTCCGGTCTCATTGAAAACATCGGTACTGACGTTCCCGACCACGAAGTCGCCCTGCATATGATGGCTGACAAGCTTAAAGACGTTTTGCACGGCCGCGAACTGCAGGCTATCGGCCACCGTGTGGTGCAGGGTGCCGAGAAATTTACCCACCCCGTGCTGCTCAACGAGCAGGTGATCGACGAGATCGATGCGCTGTCCCCGCTCGCGCCGCTGCACAACCCCGCGCACGTGAAGGGTATGCGTGCCGCCTTCCACACCTGGCCCGACCTGCCGCAGGTTGCCGTGTTCGATACCGCGTTCCACTCGACCATGCCTGAGCACGCCTGGCGCTACGCTATTCCGTACGACCTGGCTGATAAGTACAGCATTCGCCGCTACGGCTTCCACGGCACCAGCCACGAATACGTCTCCCACGTTGCCGCAGACATGCTCGGCATTGCCCGCGACGAGTTCAACGGTGTGGTGGCGCACCTGGGCAACGGCGCATCCGTGACCGCTGTGAAGGGCGGAAAGTCCGTGGATACCTCAATGGGCTACACCCCGCTGGCTGGCCTAGTGATGGGCACCCGCTCGGGCGATATTGACCCCTCCGCGCTGACCACGATTCTCACCCGCGACCCCGAGATCGACGCGGAACGCCTGGATACCATCCTTAACAAGGAGTCCGGTCTGCTGGCACTGGCGGGTTCCAACGATATGCGTAAGGTGGTGGAGTCAGCGCAGTCGGGCGATGAGCGCGCACAGTTGGCCCTGGACATGACCGCATACCGCCTGATGAAGTACATCGGCGGCTACAACCTGGTGGTTGGCGGCGCGCAGGCGCTTATTTTCACTGCGGGTATTGGTGAGAACTCCGGCGACTTCCGCAAGCTGGTGCTGGACCGCCTGGCACCGTTGGGCATTCGCTACAACGAGGAAGAGAACATGAAGCGTTCCCCCGAACCGCGCCTGATCTCAACCGAGGATTCGAGCATTGCCGTGTTCGTCATCCCCACCAATGAGGAGAAGGCGATCGCCGAAGCCACCGAAGAACTGGTACGCGCATAACCGTAACCTTGTAGCACACGTATAAGCTGCTGACAAGCGAAAGCTGCCGCAGTGTAGCGTGTGCGGCCCCGGCTTGAAGCCCGGTGTCTCCCCGCAGAAGGGGAGGCACCGGGCTTTAAACGTATAAAGTTTTAGTGAATACCCCCGCACTATATTCCGTGGCAACTATGATTAAATATTCTTGAGAATGCTATTTTTATTTCTAAAAAATGAATACTTTATGGGTAAAATATTCCATTTTTTACGGTATTTTGTGGTGTAAAAGTAATAAATATTCTGCATATTTACACATTCTGTATGTTTCGTTATTCCGACTGGGGTGGTTCCCCTAAAGTCGCGGTATGACGGGGGAAAGCCGCCCAAAGCCCCGCGTGAAGGCCCTCTAAAAATATTTAGTGATACCGCACATAGAATGCACAAAACGCAAAAAAGCGAAGAATTATACTGCTAGACTAAAGGGGTCAGATGCGGCAGATAATGCACTAGGGCAGTATCCGCAAGAAAGCGGAACCCCCGACCTCGTTACACTTCATGTATTATCAGCGGCCGCAATAAAAAAGTAGCGCCGATAGATAAGAGAATACGGATGAATAACAATATTTCACGCCGCAAACTTGTGGCAGGGGCAGCGTGGTCAGCTCCGGCAGTGCTAGCCACCACCGCAGTCCCGGCGTATGCATCATCTACCGAGTGCCTGCCCGACCAGAGCAAAGGCGGGCTGAAAAAACACGAAAACTACGCACAAGAACTCGTGTGGGACGTCCCCGCAGACGCCAAAGAACTGCACTTTGAAGTCACCGGAGCCGCAGGCGGCTCATTCAGCGACGACTCCACCGGCATCACCGGTATAGGCGGTGCAGGTACAACCATTAAAGGCATCGTGCGCCTTAACGGCACCGGAAAATTCACCTTTATTGCTGGCGAAGGCGGAGGCTACAACCGCGGCAACAGCGTAAACCCCGGCAAAGGTTACGGCAACGGAGGCGCCCACGGGCCCTCCCTCACCGACAGGGCCGGTGAAAACGCTAAAGAATTCTTTGGCCCCACCGGTGGCGGCGCATCCGCCATCCTCTTCAATAACGAGCCCCTCGTGGTTGCTGGTGCCGGTGGTGGCGCTGGCATCCTCATTAACCAGCGCTCAAACGACAACCAAGACCTGTACTGGCAGATGAACGAGCCGATCTACGGCGGCTCGGGCGGTGAGAAAGCAAACGCAGCAGCCAGTACGGCAGCAACCTTCGTCAACGACACCTCGGCAGCCATCCCCGCCAACGGCGGTCAGGGCGGTGAGCCCACCGGAGACGGCGGCCAAGGCGGCCCCAACCCGACGCTGCGACTCCCCAGCGGCGGGGCTATCCACGCCGAATCATCCCAAGGGGTGAGCATCGTCAATAACACCATTGCGGGCCAGAAAGGCGGCAAAGCCGGCGACGACCGCAAAGCTGACGGCGCGCAAAGCTCCGCACAGTACTCCAGCGTGACCCTCGGCGCTGAAACCCTCGCCACCATTGTGCACTCCGGCACCGGTGGAGGCGGCTACGGCGGCGGCGGGTCAGGGTCAGTGGCCGCACTGGCCGCATACCAGGGCGAAGGCGGAACCGCACCCGGCGTATCGGCCCCCGAAGAAACTAAAGACTCGGCGAAAAGCACGCCCACAGAGGACCACGCCAAAGGTGAAACCAGCAAAGGTATCACCCGGCCCACCGGAGCGTTCAGCGCGGGCGCATTCGGCGCAGGCGGCGGCGCGGGCGGCAGCTACGTGGATAAAACAGTCGAAAAAGGCGTGATCGCGCCCGGAGAAAACCGGGGCGTGGCCGGCCAGCGCATCCACGGCGCCATTAAGTTCTGGTACTGCTAAACAAGCAGGACCAGAAGTTATGGGGGTGTAATGGAGCGAGTGTTGTAGTAGAGCGAGAGTGGTACAGGGTTGTAAGGTGCCCTGTATTCTTCGGAACATCCCCATAACTTAAAGGCTAGGGGCGGTTCCCGCCGGTGAGGTAACGAGCGCCGGCGGCGGGCCGCCCCTTGTGCTGTTCATATGCGGCCGCACCACACGCTTGAAACCGCGCACACCTAGTCGCACGGTACGCAGTGGGAGGCAGCGAATGCGTGCAGCTCACCCGAAGCTGCCCCTGCCCCAATGAGTGAAAGGCACCGCAGCTGCGTGGCGTACTCGCGGGCTAGCGCGGCATCTGACGCCGCCTCACCCTGCGGGTAGTGCAGAAGATCCACGCTCTCTGCGAGCTTATCGCTGCAGTACAGCGCGTACACGGGGTTAGGGTCAAGCACAAAATCGTATAGGTACGACAGCGCAATCAGCGCGTTCTGGGCCAGTACCGCCGCATCATCCGGCACATCGTCAGTATCGGGAATGAGGGCGAATATTTTCTCACGAATACGCATATTCTCTGGTGGGGATGAGAAGCTGCCGTGCTCAAGATACCCAAAAATCCTGCGCAGGAACGCATCGGCGTGCTCATAGCACCCCGGTGCCCGCCCACAATCAGCCAATAACCGGTCATAGGAGGCCACGCACCGAAGCATCCGCTTCACACAGCACGCACCAAACAGCAGCTGCTGTTCAGGGCCACGGCGCGCAGGCGGGCCTCTACGCTGATTCTCTGAGCATCCACCCTTCTACCCTACCCGAGCGGCCGCACCCACCGCGCGGTCATGGCCGGGTAACACGCCCCGGTGCGGCCCACCCTAAAGTGCCGTGAGAGAGCCGCCAACCGTGTACCCGCCCTCAAAGAAACACGGTACAGTTGGGATAAAGACAAAAAGACACCAAGAACTGGACTACTGCATGACCCAGCACGGACCGGACCAGCCGAACCCCGCCAGCGGGGCGGCCTGCCCAACGACCTCAGTCAAGGGTGGCTGCCCGAAGACAAACGGCAAACCCCACCAGCCCGCTACCCGCCCCTAAATTCTGGGGATTTCAAAGCCTGCTGCCGTATAAGGCTGTCAACGGTTTGCGGCACCCCGGTGAGCTGCCCTGGCTCATTGCCGCCTACTCGTTTACCCTCATCTCGTACATTGGTCTGATCGTTTTCATTATCGAATCCTTCCTGCTCGTGATAGACAGCAGGGACTCCCTGAGGGATTTCGGTGATTACCCGCGTACCGGATCCGCCGAATACTACATGCAGGAGTACCTCCAACAGTTCGTGGTGCTGCTGGTGCTGGGGCCGCTGCTCATCTACATTGCGCGTGCCATACTCTACGCACAGCAGCGCGTGCGCGGCATCCGCATGTCTCCCACCCAGTTCCCTGAGGGTACCAGATGGTCGTTGAGGCCGCCCGTGCCGCCGGCCTGCGCCGCGTCCCCGACGCCTACGTTATTAGCGGCAACGGCACGCTGAACGCCTTCGCCGCCGGCCACGGGTTCCGCCGCTACATTTGCGTATACTCCGACATGTTCGAGGTTGGCGGTAAAACCCGTGACCCCGAGGCGCTGCGCTATGTCATCGGGCACGAGGTGGGGCATATCGCCGCAGGCCACGTGAGCTATTTCCGGCTGCTGTTCACCAATAGTTTCATGCGGCTGCCCGTTGTTGGGCAGGCGCTTTCACGCGCGCAGGAGTACACCGCCGACAACTTTGGTTACCGCCTCTCACCCGATGGCGCCAGGGGAGGCATGAAAGTGCTCGCCGGCGGTAAGTACCTGAACAAGCAGGTGAACTTTGACGAGTTCGCCGACCGCGCCGTCACCGACGGGGGACTGGCCGTATGGTTCGTTAACCTCATTTCTTCCCACCCGGTGCTGACCTGGCGCGCCCACGCGATCCGTAACCGCCAAGAACCGGGGCGTCTCTTCTGGCGGCCCACCTACAACCCGCCCTCGGTGCCCGCGCTCATCCCCTCCTCCGAGCCGGTGCCGCTGTGGCCCGACCCGCTGCAGGCGGATGCGTTTATGCAGGAACAGAAGCCTGCCTGGGAGAACTACAGCCTGGACACCGTGCAGCTGCACACCCCACCCAACCCCGAGGGCGCACCGAAGTTCGAGGGCACCCTATACACCGGGTGGCAGGATGCGGCTGCCCGCGCCGCCTACGCCTCCCGGTGGGAACAGTACGCCGCCAGCGGCGGGCAGCAGCCCATGTGGCAGCCGCCCGGGTACGGCCCAGCACCGCAGCCGGGGCAGCCTCAGCCGTACCAGCCAAACCAGGCACAGCCGCAACCGCAACAGTACCCACAGCCTCACCAACCCGCACAGCCCGGGCCGCAGCAGGGCACCTACGGATACTATGTGCAGCCCGGGCAGCAGCCCGGCGGTGCTCAGCCGGGTACTGCACAACCAGGTGCACAACCAGGCGGCGCTGGGCAGATGCAGCAGCCGTACGGCTACGACCCCGGTTCGCAGGTTGCCCCGAGTCGCCCCGGTCAGCCGCAGCAGCCTCAGCCTGGGCGGGGCTACGGGTACTATGTGCCAACGGGGCAGGATAGCTCAACGGCACCGCAGCACGATAGTGAAAGCGCACAGCAGCAGGCCCACGTTCCGTACGGTATTGACCCGCAGGCAGGCTCTGGACCCGCCGAACCAGAAACCCCAGCTGAACAAACCCCGGCTGAGCCTGATGCCACGTGCTCAGGCACCGACGCGCCCGCCGATACCGGCGACTCTGCGGGGGACTCCTGCGCAGGCTCTGCCGCAGATTACGATTCAGGGTCCAGCTCGGACGTCAGTACGGATAGCGGGTCAGACTCCGGGACGGATTTCGGCTTTTCAACGGATTTCGGCGGATCCTCCACCGATTAAATATTCTAAAAACTGAATATAACGTTTTGCCCTGATATTGCGGGGCAGCGCGTGGCCGCCTTGCAGGTATTGTGAGGCGGCCGCCGCGTACCACAGCGCATAAACGCCTCGGGTAACACCGGGGCGCTCGGTGCGGTATACACGGCTGGGAAAGCGCCGTGTGAAGGCGCCGCGATGCAGACACACCGGTGCGTTCAGGAGCTCTAAGGCGCCTGGGGTGCGAGTAGAATGGGGTCATGCTCAGCAAACTCAAGGGAAAACGCCCCGATGCGCTTATCGTCATGCTCATCACCGCCGTGATACTGGCAATTTTTATCCCGGCACGCGGGGACTTCGCCGCATGGTTCAGCACCGGAACCAAGTTTGCTGTGGCGCTGCTGTTCTACCTGTACGGTGCGCGCCTTTCCACCAGTGAGGCCCTCAAAGGGCTGGCGCATTGGCGGCTTCACGCCATGATTCTCACCTGCACCTTCGTGCTTTTCCCCCTGTTCGGGCTGGCGCTTTACCCGCTGCGGTTCGTGCTTGGTGACGGGCTGTACCTGGGGCTGCTGTTTCTGACGCTCGTGCCCTCAACGGTGCAGGCATCAATCGCCTTTACGTCCATTGCCGGTGGGAACGTGGCGGCGGCGATTGTCAGCGCGTCCCTCTCAAGTATTGTGGGGTGCTTGCCACCCCGCTCTTAGCGATGCTGCTTATGAACAGCGACCATGTGGCGATCTCCGGCAGTGTGTTCCTTGATATTGCTATTCAGCTGTTCCTGCCGTTTCTGCTGGGGCAGCTCACCCGACGGTGGGTGGGGAGTTCGCGAAGAAACCCACCACCAAGTGGCTCGATAAGTTCTCGGTCATGATGATCGTCTATTCAGCGTTTTCAGCCTCGGTGGTGCAGGGGGTGTGGACGCGCGTGGACTGGTGGCAGATTGTGCTGCTGGTGGTTATTACGGCGCTCATGGTTGCGTTCATGCTGTGGGCGACCGACGTAATCGCCCGAAAGCTCGGGTTTAACCGTGCGGACCGCATCACCATCCAATTTTGCGGGTCGAAGAAGTCACTGGCGGCGGGCCTGCCCATGGCGATTATTATTTCGGTTCCGGATCGCTCGGGTTATTGATGCTGCCGCTGATGGTATTCCACCAGGTGCAGCTGATGATGTGCACCTGGCTCGCAACCCGCTACAGCCGCACCCTGGGGCTAGCCTCCTCATAATTATGGGCACCCACGGCGTGGATTCCACCATGTGAGAGGCTGGCGGTGCACTGTATATTTCGGAGCTGAAATATGGTGCTGTTCTTCGCCCTGAGCTAGAAAATTCGGGGACTAGTCGTGCATTTTGCAGAGAATACAGGCAGAATAGGTATAAGCTTGAGTTAGGTTACACGCGCAAGCGCAGATAACAGACACACCGTCACAGTGAAGTGATAGAACTTCGGAGGCATACCTTGTCAGTGAGTGACAACGCTATGGGACGCTACTCTGGCGCCGATGCATGGATAGAGCAATACTTCCACAACAGCCCGGACACCGACCGCGAAGGCTACACCTCGGCGCAGTTGGAGGCGCTGGCCCGCACGCATCGTGAGCTGGCGCAGACACGCGCACCCGGCACCCCCTGATTGAGGTGCACGATACCGAACATTCCACCATGGTGCTCATCGTAAATGACGATATGCCGCACCTGGTAAGCTCCATCACCGCCTATGTTTCCTCTGAGTTCGGCGGTATCGAGTCGATTTTCCATCCCCTCTTCGTGGTTGAGCGCGGCCCTGACGGTAACCTGCTGGTTGTGCGCGGCACCGGAGTTGATAAGCCCGTGGCCAGCGGCGACACCGCCACCTTGGGGATCCCCGCCCTGAAACTCTCAGAAGACGCCCCGCCCGGTTCAAGCGTGGCCGTGGAGTCGTGGATTGCGTTACGGCTGACCAGGCACCTGAGCGCCGAACGGGTTCAGGCGCTGCGTGAGGGCGTGACGAAAACCCTCTCCGACGTGCACGCTGCTGCCCGCGATAACGAGAAAATGGTCCTGCAGGTCAATAACATCATCACCTCCATGGATGCCCTGCGCGGGGTCACCCTTGGTGACGGGCAGGAATCGTTCAACGCCCACCCCGGCGGGAACGAGCCAGCCGCGCGGGTTATTGCCTGTCAGGAGTTCCTGCGCTGGCTGACCCGCGGGAATTTCCTGTTCCTCGGCGTGAAAGAGCGCGTGCTCACCTCGGGCGCTGCAGGGTTTGAGCTTGTTGACAAGCCCGGCAGTGCCTTGGGTATTCTGCGCTCCACCGAGGGTAAGCACAGTATCCCCCTCTCCGGGAAGGCGCTGGACCGCGCTCTTATGCCCCGCCCGCTGTACGTGACGAAAGCGAACACCCGCTCCACCGTGGGGCGCACCGACTACCTCGACTATGTGGGGGTGCGCCGTTTCGATGCCACCGGCCGGGTGGTGGGCGAGTACGTCATCCTGGGGCTGTTCTCCCGGCAGGCGTACTCACTGCCAGCTGTTGAGACGCCGCTGATTCGTGAGCGGATCGCCATGGTTCGCCGCCGTCTAGGGTTCCACCCCGGCTCCCACTCCGATAAGGCGCTGATTGGCGCTATTGAAGACTACCCGCGCCTTGAGCTGATACAGGCGTCGGTGGATTTCCTCACCGAAACTTTCAAAGGGATTATGGGGCTGGAAGAGCGCCGTAAAACCCGGTTGTTTTTGCGTGTGGACCGGTTTGAGCGGTTCATTACCGCGGTCGTGTACCTTCCGCGTGATCGGTTCAACACCACCGTGCTTAACCGCATCCAGCAGGTGTTCCGTGAGGAGTTCGACCTGCAGGCCATCGACTACCAGATTTACCTCTCGTCGTCGTCGCTGGCCCGTATATTTTTCCGTATCCGGCTCACCGACCCCACGGCTGTGCCGGAAACGGATATTAGCGCTCTCGAAAAGCGGCTGCAGACGGCCACCCGCTCCTGGGCGGAAGCCACCGCCGCCGCACTTGAGACGCTCAAACCCGGCATTGAGGGCCGCCGCCTGGCCGCCGCGTGGGCGGAAGCCGCACCCATGGCCTACCGTGCCGAATACGAAGTAGAAAATGCAATTGAGGATATCGTGACTTTTGAATCTCTAATGGCTGAGACCACTAAGCCCGCCGCTATCAAAGTTGAAAACGGCGCAGGCAACGTCACCCGCCTGAAGACCTACCTGACCAGTCCCCACACCCTCACCGAGCTTCTGCCCGTCATGCAGAACATGGGCCTGATCGTCGCCGATCAGAACCCCTCCGAACTCACCAGGGAAGACGGTTCACGCGTCTACCTGTACGACTTCGGTGTGGAATTCCCCGAGGGCGTGGACCCCGAGGAAGTCGCCTCGCTCTACGAGGACGCGCTGAACGCCTACCTGCTGGGCCAGCGCGAATCTGACACGCTCGATAGGCTGATCTTGGTAGAGGGCCTCACCT
Organism: Rothia aeria; assembly: GCA_002355935.1. Classification (GTDB taxonomy): domain Bacteria; phylum Actinomycetota; class Actinomycetes; order Actinomycetales; family Micrococcaceae; genus Rothia; species Rothia aeria. The sequence continues at coordinate 532,815 of AP017895.1, forward strand.
GGCAGGAGGCGAGCCTATTCCGCGCCTTTAACCACTACCTGATTCAGCTGGGCCTGGGGTACACCCCCTCGTTCATGTCGAACACCCTGCTGGCGAACTCCGCCGTCACCCTGCTGCTGGTGGACTTCTTCCACACCAGCTTTAACCCGAAGAACGGGCTCACCGATGAGGCCCGTGAGGCTAAGCGCGCCGAGCTGATTGAGCGCCTGCGTGAAGAGCTCAATAAGATCCCCACCTTGGACGCCGACCGCTACCTGCGGTCACTGACCCGCGTGATCCGCGCCGTGCTGCGCACCAACGCGTACCTTAACCGTGAATCCTTGGCGTTTAAGGTCGCCTCCGAGGAACTCATTTTCGCGCCCCTGCCGCACCCCAAGTACGAGATTTTCGTGTACTCCCCGCGCGTGGAGGGCGTGCACCTGCGCTTCGGCGACGTGGCCCGCGGCGGCCTGCGCTGGTCGGATCGCCGCGATGACTTCCGCACCGAGGTGCTGGGCCTGGTGAAGGCGCAGATGGTGAAGAACGCCGTGATTATTCCCACCGGCGCCAAGGGCGGCTTCTACCCCAAGCAGCTGCCGGATCCGGCCGTGGATCGTGACGCCTGGATCACTGAGGGCCGCGAATCCTACAAGGTGTTCATCCGCTCCCTGTTGGATGTGACTGACAACCTTAAGGTGTCTGCTGACGGCACCGAGACCGTGGTACGCCCCGAAGGTATTGTGGCCCGCGACGGGGACGACTACTACCTGGTGGTCGCCGCCGATAAGGGAACCGCCGCATTCTCCGATACCGCGAACGCGATCAGCGCCGAGTACGGGTTCTGGCTGGGCGATGCGTTCGCATCTGGCGGCTCGGTCGGGTATGACCACAAGGCGATGGGCATTACCGCCCGCGGCGCGTGGGAGTCCGTCAAGCGCCACTTTGCGGAGCTGGGCCATGACTGCCAGGCGGAGGAATTCACCGCCGTCGGTATTGGTGATATGTCCGGCGACGTGTTCGGTAATGGCATGATGCTCTCGCAGAAGACCCGCCTGGTTGCTGCCTTCGATCACCGCGATATTTTCCTTGACCCGAACCCGGATGCGGCGATTTCGTTTGAAGAGCGCGTGCGCCTGTACAACCTGCCACGCTCCTCATGGCAGGACTACAACCGTGAGCTGATTTCCGCTGGCGGCGGCGTGTACTCGCGCAGCGCCAAGTCGATTGAGATCACCCCGCAGGTTCGTGAAGCCCTGGGCCTGGGCGAGGACGTGACCGAACTGGCGCCCCCGCAGCTGCTCGCGGCGGTTTTGAAGGCACCGGTTGACCTGCTCTACAACGGCGGTATCGGCACCTACGTGAAGGCATCCACCGAGGACAACCTGCAGGTGGGCGATAAAGCCAACGACGCGTTGCGCGTGAACGGCAACGAGCTGCGCGCCAAGATCGTGGGTGAGGGCGGCAACCTGGGCTTCACCCAGCTGGGCCGTGTGGAGGCCGCCGAGAACGGCGTCATCATTAATACCGACGCCATCGACAACTCCGCCGGTGTGGAGACCTCCGACCGTGAGGTGAACATTAAGATCCTGGTGGATCGCCTGGTGACCGGCGGTGAGCTTGCCGCTGAAGAGCGCGCCGACTTCATTGAGTCCCTGCGGGACGAGGTGGGCGCTAAGGTGCTTGAAACCAATATTGAGCAGAACGTGCTGCTGCAGGGTGAGTTCCACGAGACGTTCCTGGGCATTAACGTGTACAAGCGCCTGATGCGCCACCTGGAGGCGAACGCAGGGCTGAACCGCAAGGTCGAATTCCTGCCCACGGACAAGCAGCTGCAGGCGCGTTTTGAGGCGACCGGGCTGGGCCTGACCCGCCCCGAGCTGTCGGTGCTGGCCGCCTATGTGAAGATTTACCTCACGCACGCCCTGGAGCAAACCGATTTCGCGGACGACCCCTACCTGAGCGGGGTACTGCACGAGTACTTCCCGGCAGCCCTGGTGCAGCGTTTCGGCGAGTACCTGGAATCACACCCGCTGCGTAAGGAGATTATCTGCACCCGCGTCGCCAACGAGATGGTGAACCTGGGCGGTATTACCTTCGCCTACCGTGTGACGGAAGAGACCAATGTTGGTGTGGACGCTGTGGCGCGTGCCTTTATTGTGGCTCGCGAACTGTTCGAGCTTGGCAAGGCTGCCGCGCTGCACCGTGCACTGCCGGCCACCACCGCCCTGGAGGCATGGTACACGGTGCTGCGTGATAACCAGCGTGTGCTGGACCGCGTGGTGCGCTGGCTGATTGCTGAGCGCGGCGTGGTTGCCGGCATCAGCATCGGCCAGATGCTGCAGAACTTCGGTGAGGTCGTCTCCCTGCGCCACAACCTGCCCGAATACCTCTCGGAAGCTTCCCGTGAGCGGGTGCGCGCTAAGCGTGTACTCGGTGAAGAGTGGGGCCTGCCGGAGGATCTTATCGTCATCTGGATTCGCGGGTTCGAAGGTTACGCCCTCATGGACGTTATCCGTTCCGCACGGGACAACAGCCTGGGTGCAACCGAGCTGGCGCCGATCTATTTCGCATCCTACGACCGGTTCAAGGTGGATCAGCTGCTGGGCCTGATCAGCGAGCTGCCGCGTAATGACCGCTGGGAGACCCTGGCACGTCAGGCGATGCGCGGCAGCCTGTACGAGACCGCCGCCGAGCTGGCGATCTCTGTGGCCTCTGAGAACGGCAAGCATGAGACGCACACCCCCGCCGGGGCGCAGCTGGCGCTTCAGGAATGGGTTGAGAACCACCCGACCCGTGTGGGTAATATTGACCGTGTTCTCGCTGAAATCCGTGAGGCTGAACCGGCACCAGCCGGGCACCCGCGTCTGGCCGTGATTTCGGTGGCTCTGCGCACGCTCTCTAGCGCATCCTAGGGGCGTTACCGCCAGATAAGGCTGAAAAGGCCCGGTGCTCCCACTCGACAGGGCGGGGTGCTGGGCCTTTCGCTGTGCTCCGCGCCCAGTTTAAGGGGTTTGAAAGTGCACTGTGGGCCGGGAAGGCACCCCGCGCCCGCCTTCGGGTGGTGCAGGCCATAAAATGTGGTTTTAGTGTGAAACCCCACACATAGTGAGGGATTTATTGGTAATCTTAATTTGACGTACCACGGGGTATGGGGGCATTATTAAACGTCTGGAGATTGTTGCCGCAGGCAGTTAGCACGGTGTTTTACACAATACGTCAAACAAACGTGACGCGAATAATATTTCATTTTATTCGCCGTTAAGCGGAGATTTAAATACACCACGCCGAAGGAAAAATACTCTAGAAGTCAAGGTAAAACCCGCAATTACGCGGAAATAACCCCGACGATAAACGCGCGCATTTATACCGGTTAATGAATACCATCCCGGTGTGCGCTAATATCATGTACAGACTGAAAGTTAACGTAAGCCTATACCTTGAGGACAACATGATGGAAAGGCCCGCCCGCAGCTGGCTCAGACGCAGATAAAACAATATTTAGGCGAGACAAGCACCAGCCGCCAACACTACACACATTGCACGGTGCACCCACCCGCACGGGGTGTGAAGGTCTCGCTCACAATCACCGTAGACTAGTACTATAACCAGCCACACCCAACCACTACCCCAACCACAAAGGCATATTCCCTTGGCACCCACCGACGCACAAGAGGACGCCACGCGTAAAAACTGCGTCTTCTTTACAACTTTTTACTCTACGTATCGCCCGTCGCCCTGCTGATGGTCGTCTTCCCGGTTGTCACACCAGAGCTGGGCAGGTACCGTCTCGGCGACGTACCCCTCGTACACGTTATTCTTGCAGCATCCATTACCGTGCCCTGGCTCAGCCAGGCCGCCTGTATGCCCATCTACCGCGCCATCGAACTAGAACACAAGCGGGTCGCAAAAAACCGTCAAGAACTCACCGAAAGACTTGAGACGGAACTCAAGGAAGGTACCGTCGAAAAAGTTCGCCAGCTCAAAGCCCTCCTCAAAACCCCCGCATACCAGCGCGTGAGTGACGTAGCCGCGTTCGCCCGCAACTGGCCATACATTTACCTGACCACCCTGCCCCTCATTATCCTCTTTGCGCTGCCGCTGATCTTCATCATGCACTGGAGCGCATCCGCTGTTGCCTCCTACCTCATACTCAGCGTGCTTAACCTCGCCTTCGCGCAGCTGCTCGTGCTGCCGAGCCTGGCTAAAAACCAGGTGGACTGGTTCTTCGCCTGGCTCGGGTACGCGGCGGCGCTGCTGTTCTTCCCCATCTTCTGGTTCCTGCCGCCCACCGCAGGCATTATTGTGCTGCTGCTGTGCCTGCGCAAGAACATTCGCCAGCTCAAAGTATTCAGCCGCACCCCCATTATTCATGTGGCCCAGGATGCGCTGCGCGGGTTCCTCACCGGCTCGGTGCTGTGGGCCGATAAGTACGTGCTGTTCGTCGCCGCCCACGGGCAGATTAACGTGGTCGCCATCTACATCAGCCTCATCCCGTGCGTGCTGGCCTACAACTACTTCTTCGTGGCCGAAGCAGACCGGGTGAACCTCGTCATTAAGAAACTGTGGAGCACCTTCGAAGAGAAACCCTTCGCCCAGGTCACCAACACCGCCAAAGAAGCAACCCACGTGTCGAACTACGCGATGGTTCGCAGCCTCACGGTCGCCATTTTCGCCTCGGTCATTACCGGGCTGATCATGCTCGTCGCCATCCCGCACGTGTTCCCCGTAGGGTTCGCCGGCATTATTGCCGCCGGGCTGTTCTTGGTGGTTACCCTGTGCAACTACCAGATCGAATTCATGGGCCTGTACCGTATCTCTCAGCTTATCGGTGTGGCGCACCTGGTGCTGGTATGCATCATCTTCGCCATTATGCCCAACGAGGGCGGCTACTTCCCCCTTATCCTGGGGAGGCCATACTCGCCATTATCGCCTACACCTTCTACCGCCGCGCGTGGGCTTCGCCGGAGCATTCTCTCTTCTGGCGTCGCGCGCTCGCCTGGTAGCTTTCCCACTAGGAACACCACATGCGAAACGTCTATGAACCTCTGCGCCGCCCAGCACCGGCGCCGCGCACCCCAGACCCCGACTACCCGGATGTCGATGTCGCTATCGTCATGGAGTCCACCTACCCGTACCTTAAGGGTGGAGTGTCGTCGGTGGTGCACGACATTGTCTCGGAGAACCCGGATCTGACGTTCGGGATTATTCACATCGCCTGGGACTCAAACTCCCCCAAGAAGACCTCTACGGCGTGCCGGAGAACGTTAAATGGGTGCGTGTGATCTACCTGAGCATGGAGGAGTTTAAGGAAGAATTCGCCCACGACTGCGACCCCACGCACCTGCGCATGAACGCGCGGCAGCGGAAAAAGCTGGTGCGGCGCATCCTTGAGGCGTTCTCCGCGCTGGTGAAGGGGGACATGAACCCGCTGTGGGACCTGTACGATGAGGGGATTAACCCGCGCACCCGCTCCTTCCCGCTGTTCTCGGTGGTGGGCAGCCGCGAGTTCATGGAGGCGATGGGCACCTGGGGGTTCCTCTCCGAGATTCCGCTGACCGAACTGTTCTGGAAGGTCCGCGATTTCACGTCTTTGCTGTACGCCCTGCTGCGCCAGAACATGCCGTACGCCCGCGTGTACCACGCGCACACCACCGGGTACGCTTCGCTCATTGCGGCCGCCGCTGCGCGCGACTACGGGTCGAAGTTCCTGCTGACCGAACACAACCTGTATGTGCGCGACACGGCGAATACGAAGCTTGAACGCCCAATGGATAAGCCGGTCACGGCCGACTATAAGCTGTTTATGGAACGCCCGGTCACCTTCGACGAGCGAGTCTGGGTCACCTGGTTCGTTGAGATGGGCAGGTTCTGCTACCCGAGCGCCGACATGATCACCTACCTGTACCCCAAGGCCCTGGAAGAGGCGCGCGGTTTGGGTGCGCCCATCGACCAGCTGAACCCCGGCGATCGTGAAGATCACGCGATTATTTTGCCCAACGGTATGCTGATTGAGAGCGTGCACTCGGCCCTTGAAGCCCGCATGGCTGCGCGCATGAAAATCTTTGAGGACGCCCGCAACCACGTGTGGCGGTTCGTGTTCATTGCGCGCGTGGTGCCGATTAAGGGCTTGGCGGATCTGATTCGTACCCTGGCACAGATGCGTGATGCTGGCATCATGAACTTTCACCTGGACGTGCTGGGCCCTACCGACCACCGCATCGACTACTACCAGCAGTGCCTGAACCTGATTGAAGACTTGGGGATGGGCCAGTTCATCACATTCCACGGGACGGTAAAGGTGCGCCAAATGCTGGCGAACTACGACCTGCTGCTAATGCCTAGCTATAATGAGGGGCAACCCGTCGTGGCGCTGGAAGCGATGGCTGCGTCCATACCGCTGGTGAGTACCGATGTGGGCGGCATGTCGCAGTTGATCGACGATATTTTGGACGCCTCCGACGGGAAAGAAATTGGTAACTGTGGCATCTTAACTGTTCCGGGGGATGTGACCGGTTTTGCCCGCGCCTTGCGCATCATTATGGAAACCCCTGGGCTGTATGAGCAGTATAGCCGTAACGCGTATGCGCGCGTGGAGAAGTTTTTCCAGTTGAGCCTGGTGATGGAGCATTACAACCGCATCTACCGTAAGCTTGGTGGGCTGCCCGCACGACCGTCAAAATATACTGAGGAATGATTAATAATACAGCTCTGCGGGCTGGTGTGCCCGGCCGTTTTGGTGCGTGGATACGCTACGGTGGGGACCCGATCACCCGGAAACAGCTAGAGTTTGCTGTGCAGAACTATTCGGTTGCTATTCTGCAGCCCTGGGAGCAGGACGCGGCACTGTACCTGAAAAAGAATGCGCCGGATATGGTGGTACTGGCCTATAAATGCCTCTCCTCCACCCGCTCCTACGAGCCGGGGCCCATCTACTCCTCCGGGGTCTCCTGGGATACGGCGCAGCAGGCGCTGCAAAACGGCAAAGACCTGTACGCCCGCCGTACGGACGGCTCACTCATTGAGTGGCGCGGCTACCCCAGCACTACCAGATGGCGGTATGGGACTCCGACTACCGCTGGTACTGGATGGACTCGGTCGTCAAAGAACTGCGTGACTCGCCATTTGACGGGGTGATGGGCGATAACGATATTGAGAGCGACTACTACGGGCTGAACCTGCCTATCCGCAACGTCGACTCCATGGCGACTGTACGCGCGGGCCTAGACCACCTGATCGAGTACGCGGGCGCCGAGCTGAACAAGGCCGGTAAGATTCTGGTGCCAAATATTGCCGAGGCCCGCCTGCGGTGGGGCAAATGGGAGGCGCACAGCGCCTACGGCGGCGGTTTTGAGGAAGTCTGGTTGGGCTGGGGCGCCCAAGAATTTCTGGACTCCACCTACGCCATGCTGCAAAGCCGCCACATTGGCCGCGGCGCCCAGGGGCAGGTGCGCCTAGCCTACGACGAGGGGCTTCAGCGCGCCGATCGGACAGCGCCGAAAGTGACGATCCTGCGCACCCCCTCCGGCGGCCCGAAAGCACCGGTGACGGGCACGGACGAGAACCTGCTGTACGGGCTGGCGGGGTTCTGGATTTTCGGCGGCGGGCGGTTCACGGGCATTGCAGTCACCGAGCATGATAGCTACAACGGGACCCCGTTCTCCCCAGAAATGTCGTACGATCTGGGCACCCCGCCGAGGCGGTGAAAAGCGACGGGGCGGTGCATGCGCGGGCGTTTACACACGGCTGGGCGGCCATTAACCTGGGCACCACCTCCCGCATGGTGCGTGTGCCCAGCGGGCTCAAAGACGCCGCCGGCAATACCCCGCCCAGCACGCTGACACTTCAGGCACACCGCGGGGTTCTCTACCGCAAGTAGGGGTCATGCGCGAGCGCTGCCCGACGGAATTATGCTGCACTCAGCGGGGTGCTGGGCCGCCGGGCACACCCGGTCATTGAGGCCCCAAGCGGGGTGCTGCGGTTAGGCAGGTTAAGAAACGGGTCGTTTTTTGCGGTGCGCATCGGTAGGCTGTTCAGTGAGTACCGGTTTGAGCGATTAAGGAGCGAACACGTGAATATCCTACTTTTGGACGGCGGCAAAGCATTCGGCCACTCGGCGGGCCGCCTGAACCACACCCTGCATCAGACCGCCCGCAGTGCCCTGCAGGCTCAAGGGCACCACACGCGTGAAACCGTCATTGATGAGGGGTACGACCTGCCGCAGGAGGTAGATAAGTTCCTGTGGATGGATGCGGTGATCTGGCAGATGCCCGGCTGGTGGATGGGCCCACCGTGGACCGTCAAAAAATACGTGGACGAGGTGTTCACCGCTGGCGCGGGTATGCTGTTCGCCAATGATGGCCGCAGCAGCGCCAGCCCCACCGAGGGGTACGGCACCGGCGGTCTGCTCACAGGCCGTCAGCATATGCTCTCACTCACCTGGAACGCACCCCTTGAGGCGTTCACCCGTGCCGGTGATTTTTTCGGCGGTGCGGGCGTGGATGCCGTATACCTGCCGTTCCATAAGGCTAACGAGTTCATCGGCACCTCGCAGCTGCCCACCTTCATCTGTAATGACGTCATAAAAAACCCGCAGGTTGAACAGTATATTGTGAACTATATAGCCCACCTGGAGAAGGTGTTCGGCCCGGCCTAGCGGTGCGGCCGAAAGACTGCGGGCGCCGCCAGTATTCCTGCAGCCCGGCGAGATTCTGCGTATTCAGCGGGTCAACCCCTGAGATAATGGAACGGTCACAGTTTTGACCGTGTAGAGGACATGCCATGGACGCCGCACAGTTCGGTGAGTACCTTCACCTGATAGGGTTTAAGCCCACCCGGTGCGACCTTACCGCACTGAAAACCCTGCTCACCCGGCACATGGCGGCATTGCCGTTTCAGACCCTGAGCACCGTCCTGGGCGAGCCCGTGCCGATTGATAGCGGCAGCATCTTCCGTAAGCTCGTTGCGCAGCGGCGCGGCGGCTACTGCTACGAACTGAACCTGCTGCTGCTTGATGCACTCACCCTGCTCGGGTTTGAGGCCCGCCCGCTCACCGGCAGCGTCATCCCCAATAACCGGCTGGAGGAGGCTGGGGCGCGCACCCACATGCTGCTTCAGGTGACGCTTCAAGGACAGCCGTGGCTGGTGGATGCGGGGTTCGGCGGGCTGGCCCCAACCGCCCCGCTGCTGCTTGAGAGCGAAAAGACGCAGCTAACCCCGCACGGGCAGTACCGCCTAAAACCGCACCGGGACGGCCTGGTTTTATGCGCTGTCACCGGTGCCAAGCAGCAGCTGCTGTACACCTTTGACCGCCAGCCGCAGCGCCGCATTGACCTTCAGGTGGGTAACTGGTTCGTGTCCACGCACCCGCACTCGCCGTTCCGCACCCGCCTCATGGCGGCCCGCGCCGTCCCGGACGGCAGCCGCCACACGCTGCTGAATACCCGCTACACTCTGCACCGCCCGGACGGCTCCCGCAGGGTGCGCACCATCACCGACGCCGCTTCGCTGCTGGATGTTCTGCGCTCATGTTTTACTGTGAGCCTGCCGCAAACGGACGGGCTGTCCCGGCGCCTCCAGCAGTTTTTAGACACCCACAGCGATGGTGACGCCGGTACACAGTGCACTAGGGGAGAAGGGCAGGTACAAGAGCCGCATGTTTGATTTTTTCGTGAAAAACCGGTTGAGTCCGCAGGAATTAGCGGCTTTTATCGCCGTCGCCCTGGGCTGCCCGGCAAAGAACGTGCTGGTGGTCACCTCCAGCGAGCTGCAGGGCATCCCACCGGTGGAGCTCAACGCCCTGCGCTGCCTGTGCCTGTACTGGCATGTAACGGGAGACGCGGCGCTGCTGGTGAGCCTTTACCGGGTGGAGGCAAGCCCAGAAGAGATACAGGAGAAAGTGGTCGCTGCATCACGGGCCGCAGGGGTTGTGTGCTACGTGCCGAACGATAACTTTAACGGGTACCTGCTATGCGGTGAGGCAGAACCCGTGCAGGTTTACGAGGATGAGGCGGCATCATCCGATGAGGGCCTGCACCATATTTTCCGCAGGTGAAGGCGTGAACGTCTGCTGGTGCAACGTGCGTGCCAGCCTACCGACAGGAAACAGCGGCGTTCCCAGGTCTTCCTTGTTCCCGCCGCCAGATAACTGCGTTCCCGCTCCCGAAGGTGACCTCATGAACACCAGCAGGCACACTGAACTCACGGTCAAAACTGCCCGAATACACGCCGTTTGAAAGCCTCTGGCGCAGAATAATATTGACGCGACCGCCGTGGGTACGCACCGTCACCGCGCAAATCCCCAGTGCACTATTGCCCAGCAGCCCCGACAGCCTGATGCGCGCCCCGCCGCTGCCGTCTGTGACGGCCACACGGAAATCGTTGAGTTCTTCCTGCCTAACCTCCCGCGACACCCACCGGGTGCATGACGAAAGCAGCTTGCGTATCCTGCCCGTCACGGGTGCCTCCGGGTGCCCTGCAGCAGCGCCAGGTAGTCATCCTCAATATCCACCAGCTGCCGCCCGAGCGTGCTATCGAGCGGCCACGAATCAACCACCATCCGGCTCATGAGGGCGTGTGCGCCCGCGGCGGGTGCGGTGCGGTGCCGCAGGTGGGAGGCCATGCTGGTCAGCTGCTCCCGCATAAATATCAGCTGGTCCCGGCTCGTATAGTCGCGGATGCTGCCCGCGTCTAAGATGCCGTCAATAAGGTCTATGGCGTTCACGATTCTGCCCGTGAGCGTTTCCGCCCCCATAGTTGACCTCCTTCGCGCGCCGCAGCGGATACCCGCAGAGAACGCTGCGGCGTCAAAAGAGCAGCCTAAGCCGTCTTTTGACGCCGCAGCACTTATGCCGCTACTCGCCGGTGTGCCGCCGAGTGCGCAGGCCGCAACCTACTGTGCGGGGTATGACGGTGCCTCTTCACCCACCAGGCGTTCGAGCACGCGCACCACCTGGCAGGAGTACCCGAACTCGTTGTCGTACCAGACGTACAGGATTGCCGAGTCGTCGGTGACGACGGTGGCAAGCGCATCCACCACACCCGCGTTGCGGGAACCCACAAAGTCGGTGGAGACGGCCTCATGCGAATCGGAGTAACCAATCTGGCGGCGAAGCTCACCCTTGAGGGCAACCTGGCGGAAGACCTCGTTCAGCTCATCCTTAGACCCGGCGGGCTTAGCCAGCTTCACGTTCAGAATAGCCATCGAAACATCCGGGGTGGGAACGCGAATAGCGTTACCGGTCAGCTTGCCCTCCAACTGGGGGAGTGCCTTAGAAACAGCGCGCGCCGCACCAGTTTCGGTAATCACCATGTTCAGCACCGCCGAACGGCCGCGGCGATCACCCTTGTGGAAGTTATCGATCAGGTTCTGATCATTCGTGAAAGCGTGCACGGTCTCCACGTGACCGCGTTCCACACCGTACACGTCATCAAGAACCTTCAGTGCGGGGGTGATCGCGTTGGTCGTGCAGGATGCCGCCGAAAGAATCTTATCGTCGTCGGTAATGATGTTATCGTTCACGCCGAAAACAATATTCTTCATATCGCCCTTACCGGGGGCAGTCAGCAGAACGCGCGAAATGCCGGGGCGCTCAAGGTGCTGGGTCAGGCCCGGAACATCGCGCCAGCGGCCGGTGTTATCGACCAGAAGCGCATCCTCAATACCGTACTCGGTGTAATCCACAGTGGTTGGATCCGAGGAGTAGATGAAACGAACCGGAAGACCGTTAGCAATAATGGTGTCGTTCTCGGCATCTACCTTAATCGTGCCCTTGAACGGGCCGTGCACCGAATCGCGTGCCAGCAAAGAAGCACGCTTCTCAAGGTCGTTCTCGGTGTTCTTACGCACCACCACCGCACGCAGACGCAGGTTTGCACCCAGCGATGAGGAACGCTCCAGCAGAATACGCGCCAACAGGCGGCCAATGCGTCCGAAACCGTAGAGCACCACATCCTGCTGCTTGACGGTCTCGCCCTTCTTGCCAACCGATGCGCCAACCTGCTCGGGCAGCCACATGGAGAAGTCGGGGAACCCGCATCAACATGCTGACGGTGCAGGGACGCAATATTAATGGAGCAGGGGCCAAGGTCAAGGTCGGCCAGGGCCCGGACCAGCTCAAGGGTGTGCGCGGGATTCAGGGGCGCGCCGTCGATCTTCGCGGCACCATCATGCAAACGCAGCATCTGAATTACGGATTTATTGACCAGGCTGCGGCCGTGAATATTCAGCACCACGCCGTTCTCACGGTTAAGCTTACCGATGAGGGGATTAGCTCCTCAGCCTCGGTCTCGCGGGCAATCCACTGTGCGTGAGTGTTTTCGGGAGTCGTCACTCTTGACCTTCTTCCTAGGTGGACATCGTCGTCAGTAATATACTCGCCGCACCCCGGGATGCCAGGGGCGGTTCGTGCCGGTCTGTGCTGACCGCTTCACCTCAAGTCTAACGGGTAATTCTGGTTTGTGCGCTCAGAACCGCCCGGGAATACGCGCACGTCACACGCCCATTTGTGATACGAGCGCAACAACCCAAACAAACCCTCGCAAAGGAGGAAGAATCCACGGCAAAAACCCACAAAAAGACAGGTAAGAAGGTGGTGTGCGGACCGCGATGCAGGCCCGCCCGCAGGTAGAATTGAAAACATGCTAACAGTGATCGGTGAAGCCCTCGTAGATGTCGTCCACAAACAAGGCGAACAAACCCACACCTACCCCGGCGGGTCCCCATGAACGTGGCGGTCGGGGTGAGCCGTTTAGGCCACCCCACCCAGTTCGTGGGGCACTACGGCGCCGACGACTATGGCCGTGCCATCAGTGAGCACCTGGAGGCCTCCGGTGTGAACGTGCCATTTGCCCCCACCGCTGCGCGCACCTCCACCGCACAAGCCCACATTGGGCAGGACGGTGCCGCAGAGTACGAGTTCAATATTGACTGGTCGTTGGATGCGCTCGCCGACGAGCTGGTGGAACTTGCCCGCACCTCCCAGGCGCTGCACACCGGATCCATTGCGGCGATGCTCGAACCCGGTGCGCATGTGGTCGCTAACGCGCTCACCGCCGCCCGTGAGAGCGCGCTCATTAGCTACGACCCGAACTGCCGCCCCAGTATTGTCAGCGACCGCGCTGCCGCACAGGAGTGGGCTGAACGGTTTGTGGGGCTCGCCTCTGTGGTGAAGGCCAGCGATGAAGACCTCACATGGCTGTACCCCGACCGTTCCCTTGCGGAGACAGCACGCGCCTGGGTAGCACTTGGGGCAGAGCTGGTGGTACTGACCCGCGGCGAGAGAGGGCCAATCGCCTACACCCGCACCTACCCTGAGGGTATTGAGGAGCCTGCGTACCGTGTGCAGGTAGCCGATACTGTGGGCGCGGGCGATTCTCTCATGGCGGCGCTCATCTGCGGCCTGCTCGATCGCGGTATCGCTGGCTCAGGTGCGCGTGCGAAGGTGGCGGCGCTTGAGCGTGAAGAGATTTCTGAGCTGCTGCGTTTTTCGGCGACCGCAGCCGGTATTACAGTTTCCCGATCCGGGGCGAACCCGCCAAACCGCCACGAACTGCTTGCCGTGCTCAACGGCTAAAGATCCGCGTTATAGCGGGCTAAAAACCTTCATTCCGAATACAGAATATAAGGAGAGTAGCTATGCCCGACTACACCCCCACCAGCCACGCACCCCTGCCCCGCGACCCCTACGAGGGTTTGACGAAACTGCCCGAATTTACGCTCACCTCCACCGACATTACTGATGGCGGCACGGCGCCGACAACAATGCTGTCGGCGCTGTTCGGCGTGCCCGGCGGGCAGGACCTTTCCCCGCAGCTGTCGTGGAGCGGCTTCCCCGCAGACACTCAGTCGTTCGTTATCACCTGCTACGACCCGGACGCCCCCACCCCCAGCGGGTTCTGGCACTGGACCGTATCAAACATCCCGGCCGCTGTTACCTCTCTTGAGGCGGGCGCAGCCGCACCGCACGGTGCGCTCACCCACCGCAATGACGCCGGTGTTCCCGGGTTTTTGGGTGCGGCACCTCCGGCGGGGCACGGGCCGCACCGGTACATTTTCTGCGTGACCGCCGTGGACGTACCCGAACTTGAGGTAGACGAGAACACCTCACCTGCCGTCGTGAACTTTAAACTCTTCTTCCACGGCATTGCGCGCGCCTTTTTGACTGTCACCTACGAGGAAAACTAGCCGTTACCGCATGATTAGACTAATCGCCAGCGACCTTGACGGCACACTCATTGGGAAGGATTTCCGGTTCCGCCCCCGCACCCTGCACGCCCTTCAGGCTGCGCGGGCGGCGGGCATCCAGATCGTGTTCGTGACCGGGCGCCCCAGCCGCTGGCTCACACCCATTAGGGAACAAACCGATTTCGACTCCTACGCCATCTGCTCGAATGGGGCGGTCATCTATCACCTGGGGGCTGACGAGGTGGAAGCTGTGAACGGGGCCCCGGCGCACGCTATCCGCAGCGCCCACGAGCTGCTGCAGCCGGTTTTTCCCAACGCCACATATACCCTTGAAACCGTCGATACCGTCTACATTCAGGGCCCGTATGAGGGCGGGGAAGTGCTTGAGGGTGCGCGCGTGGTGGAGCAGCATCTGCTGGGCGTGCTAGACGGGTTTGCGGGGGAGCAGGTGATTAAATATTTGGTGCACGTGCCCGGCATGGACCCAGATATTCTGCAGGCGCGCGTGGCGCAGACCGTGGGCGAGCTGGTGTCGGTCACGCGCGGGGTTGTGGGTGAGCCGCTGATTGAGATGGGCTCGAAGACCGTGAATAAGGGGTACACTCTCGCCCAGTTTGCCGCACGGCACGGTATTGAGGCGCACGAGGTGATGGCCTTCGGCGATATGCCGAACGACGCCGAGATGCTGTGCTGGGCGGGCCGCGGGTATGCGATGGCATCCGGGCAGCCCGCACTGATTGAGAAGGTGGGGCGCACCTGCCCGCCCTTCGGGGAAGACGGCGTGGCGCAGGTGATCGAGGCAATGCTTCAGGAACACGAAGAGGCAGAGCCCCGAACGGTGTAGCCTTCGCGCGGCTGCGCGCCGTGCGGTCTCATCCAAATCCTCATCTAAATTTTGCCTCTCATCTAAAATTTTTGGATGAGAGACAAAAATTTAGATGAGGGAATCCCCGAGAGTGCGTACTGGGCATAAAACTTTCATCTATATAGAAATAATTCTTTCTATTATCACCTATAAGAGAAATAGTTCTTTCTATATGAGGGTATAAAGATTATGGCGTATATTCCCACCAAGGTGCGCCGGGCCGCGCGGACGATAGGCGAGCAGCTGCGCATCCAACGTAAACTGATGGGTCTGACCGCGCAGATGGTTGCGGAGCGTGCAGACATTACGACCGTGACCCTGCGGCGCATTGAGCAGGGCGAATCGGTGCGTACCGACGTGCTTTTTCGTGTGCTGCGGGTGCTTGGCATGCTGGATGCGGTCGTCACCGCTACCGACCCGTACCTCACGGATGTTGGCCGCCTGCGTGCCGGTGAAAAACTCCCCAAGTCGGTGCGCATCCCCAAAAGCGAAATGGGCTGGTAACTATGAGTGAAACAGTTAATTAACTGAATTTATAGTGCTGTTGCGCATTTATCAATGCCCAAGAGCTGACCCGTCACATCTAGCGGTTTTGCTGATTATCTTCTGTGCCGTTCCCTTTAAAGATAGTGAACAATTTGGGGAAAACGATCAGCATGATGATGAGGATTATTGGAACCGTTATATATTCGATTTTCATGTGCCGATCCAACACGTCCACACCGAAGGTGATAATCAGAAAGACCATAAGGTAGTTCGATTTTGTCTTCATCTTTCCTGCTCTAACATTGCCGAGTGCAAGAATTCTTGCACCCTATCAGCTTTATAAAGCTATATAAAGCTGATAGGGTGGTGTGTATAAGGGAAGGAGCGCATCATGCCTAAGAGTTTAGCGACCGAAGAGTTCATCACAGGTGTTCTGCACGATACTGAGCGGCGCATCCGTGAACAGATCGATCGGGGTGAAATCACTCCCACTGCCGAGTCTATGCAGGAGCTCTCGAACGCGCTCTCGCATACGGTTGAGGTGCGCAAGGGCGCGCGGGGGTCTGGGAAATATATTGGCAAGGTGAAAGATAGCCGCAGCACCCGCGAATACCTTGGCGGCATCAGTCTGCAGGCCCTCAACGATAGGGTGCGCAAGAACAATATTCTGCGCCTCAAAAACAAGGCGGGGCGTAACGGATATCCGGTTTTTCAGTTCAAAGACGGGGCAGTGGATCCGCAGGTTCGGCAGATTATTAAAACCCTATTAGACGGAAAACTGACTGAGTGGGAAGTTGCTTTTTGGCTCGCTGTACCGTCGAATTTCTTTGATGGCCGCCCCGCAGTTGAGTACATGAAGGATTCGGAAGAGAACTTCAAGTTTGTGCTGGCATGTGCAGTTCAGGATGCTGCTGACCGGAGGGCAAACTACTGATGCCAACAGAACGTCATGAATCAACCCTGCTCCCACCGAATCGTCCCTTAGATCTCTCTGGGATTCCTGCAATTTCAGTAGGGTACGGGGGTGAAGAACCTGGCACATGGTACCGGTCGTATCAAAAATATGTAGATGATACTGAACGAGATTGTCGATATTTTTCTCCCGAAAGGGGCAGATTCGATCTTAATATGCCTAACGGGACGCTTAATCTTGCAAGTACTCCTGAGGCTGCACTTCGAGAACGCTTAGGTCCTCGACTTATTGGTCTTATAGCGCTCCCCATGAACAGGTTCGACGGCGTTTATGTGGCTCGTGTTCAGCTCCCGCGTGTGTTTAAAGTTGCTGATTTTCGTCAAGCATTTGGTGGCTTTGCGCCCGGGGATATTTCTTCTGCGTTGTCCCACGCTGAGGGCTATTCTGTTACTCAACAGTGGGCAGAAGCGGTTCGGGAAGCAGGGTTAGAGGGATTATTGCACGTTCTAGGTTCAGCAGTGGAAGTGCTCTATACCTTTTGGAGCCAGTGGCGAAAACCGGGAGTTTGGCAGCATCGGCGGCGAAGAGACAGCACTCAGCGTAGCGCGCGCTATACCCTTCTTCCCTGAGATCGTGAGTGTTGAAGAGGAAGAGTTCGAATTCGAGTAATGAGTACGGGCTGCATCTTCATACTCATATGACATCTAAAAATGCCTTGGCGCACATAGCGTGTTATGTGCGCCAAGGCATTTTGGCGTCCTCGGAAGGAAAACTTTTGCCGGTCTAGTGTCCTAGCTCGTCGTGGTCCTTGTCGGTAAAGGGGTCGAGCGGATCGCCTGCAGCCTTCGTGCGTTTGGCGATGAACGTCATCAGGTGGAACACAATCAGGGTCGCTGCCGTACCGAGTGCAATACCCGCGAACGACAAGCCTGAGAATTCCCAGGTGTAATCCGCAATGCCCACAATCAGTGCCACAGCTGCGGTCGTCAGGTTAATCTGGTTTGAGAAATCCACGCGGTTTTCGCTCCAAATGCGCACGCCGAGCATCCCGATCATGCCGTACAGCACGGTTGCGGCACCTCCAAGAACACCCGCCGGAACGGTCGCAATCGCCGCGCCGAAAGCCGGGAAAAGCGAGAGAGCGATCGCGAAAATCGCAGCCACCCAGTATGCCGCCGTCGAATACACCTTGGTTGCCGCCATGACACCGATATTCTCGGCGTAGGTGGTCGTACCGGAACCGCCGCCAAAACCGGCGACGGTGGTCGCCAGACCGTCCGCCATGAGAGCGCGACCCGAGTAGTTATCCAGGTTCTCGCCCGTCATGAGCGCTACCGACTTCACGTGCCCAATATTCTCGGCAACCAGCACCAGAATCACGGGGATAAACAGCCCGGCAAGCTCCCAGTGGAACTCGGGGTTCTGAAAATGCGGCAGGCCGATAATGCCCTGCTGCTGCACGGTCTGCTCGATGGTCGAGAAGTCTACCTCGCCCCGCACAACCGCAGTCACATACCCGATGATCACGCCCAATAGAATCGAGAGGCGGCCAATAATACCCTTGAACAGCACCGAAATCAGGATAATCGAGATAAGGGTTACGAGCGCGGTGATGGGCGCCTTCATGAAGTTTGCTTTCGCGCTCGGTGCCAGGTTGAAGCCGATGAGCGCCACGATCGCGCCGGTTACCACGGGCGGCATGAGTTTCGTCAGCCAGCCGGTACCCGCAAACTGCACAATAACGCCCACCAAGAAGAGCGACAGACCCGCCATGACGATACCGCCGAGCGCACCCGCCGGACCGTGCTGGTTTGTCGCCGCCGCTAGGGGTGCGATAAACGCAAAGGAAGAGCCTAGATAAGAAGGCACACGCCCGCGCGTGATCAGCAGGAATAAGACGGTGCCCAGGCCCGAGAAGAACAGCGTGGTTGCGGGTGGGAACCCGGTCAGCAGCGGTACGAGGAAGGTTGCGCCGAACATCGCCACCACATGCTGGGCGCCGATGCCGATCGTAATAGGCCAGGCGAGGCGTTCGCTCGGTGCCACGACCGAGCCGGGTTTAATGCTTCTGCCGTCGCCGTGCAGACGCCAGCCGAAACCGGATTTCTGTGTGCTCATGGGATGCGATCTCCAGGTGAAGGTGAGGATAAAATTCCCAGTAATTCTACACCCGTTGAGCCTGGTGTGCGCGTTGTAAAAAGGCTCTTTATGTGAATAAAGCGTTAGAAAATCTGCTTTATTCGCATAAAGAGCCTTTATTAGCGGGGAGGGGAAGCCACTACAGTGCCGCCTGCAAACCCTCCGGGTGGTCATGCTTCGCCAGTTCGTACCGCAGGTGCCCCTCGGTTGGCGACTGCACCGGCAGGAACGTGACCTCACGCACTCGGCGTGCCGTGGGTGAGCCTGCCACGTACCCGGCCCCGCCCACGGTTTGCAGCTCACAATGGGTTGCCGCCGTCGCCAGGTGCGAAACATCCAAACGCAGCTGCAGCAAGTCACGTTTTTGGGCGTTCTCAGGTTCAGCTGCTAGACGCAGCAGAGTGTCCCGCAGGGTACGGTACGTACCGAGAAGCCCCTCAAACTCCTGTTTAAAGATGCCGCCCGACACCTGAAGATGCTCCGCCGCACTCTGTAACGCCCCGGCGGCAAGACCCAGGCAGAACGCGGACTGCACCAGCAAGAACGGTGCGGTTATTTTCGCTAAGAACCCCGCAAAGTCCTTGGTCAGGATATCCTCGGTCGGCACAAAACATCCTCAAAAATGATCGTGCCAGACTCGGTTCCGTTGAGCGCCAGCAGGTTACGATGGTAGGCAACCTTCAGCCCGGAGTATCTTGGCGAACCGTCACAATATACCGGTTCGGATGCCCCTCCTGCGCATTCTGCACCGCCACCGGCAGCACAATCACACCATTCGGGTACAGGTTAGAAGCCCACGACACCGTGCCGTTAAGCTTCACACCGCCTTCTACCAGGGTGCCCAGTACCTTGATCGGGCCGATACCTGCGGCCTCTTTATAGGCGGCGGCCATTGCGGTGGTGCCGCTTGTGGTGGCCTCAGCCAAACCCTCGGGCAGCTCACGGTTCACCGCATCAAAGAACGCAATCGTGGAACGATGCGCCCACAGCGAGAACCCGGTGGAGGCATCCTGCGAGGCAAGATCATACGCCACCGCAGCCTGCGGTACGAGGGAGCCGGTGCGTCCCAGAGTCAGCAGACCATCCTTCGCGATCTCGCGCAGATTCTCAAATGGGGAACGCTCACCGGCATCGACGGCATCTGCGTGTTCGGCGGCAAGGGCAAGCACGCGCTCACGTTCGGGATAGCTGTGGAGAGGCTCAATCGTCACATTAGACATAGCAGGCTCCTTGCACGTTTATGCGTGTAGCTTGAACAGGCGGTCGATGGGGGTGCTCACGGCTTCGCGGGCGCGCACCACCGCATCCTCATCGGGTGCGTCGTAGAAGCACAGGCATTTGGCGGTATCCTCACGCACATAGGTGCGCAGGAAGGAAACCTCGGGTACCTCGGCGTACTTGGGTGCGTTCGCCTTCTTACGGGTCAGGTACTGCTCCATCGTGATTTCGGCGGGAATATCCCACTCGACCAGGTAGTCTGCATCTTTCTTGAGTTTCTTGATGTCGTCGAGTTCTGCGCCCACCAAGCGAACCTCGTCGGGACCAACCACGGATGCGCGCTCGCCAATAGCCGCGGTGAGGGCGGGTGCGAACGCGGTGTTTTCAGATTCGATGATGGCGAAGATCAGCTTGTGATCGGCGGAAACCTGGGTTTCGATGAGCTCCGCGCCTTCGCTTAGGGAGTTGGAAACGGTTTCGATGAGCGCGGTTGCCTCATCCTTTGAGGCGGTCGTGGGGGTCAGCTCGATCAGGTACAGTGCCATGTCTGTTTTCTCCTTAGATAGAACGTTGTCTTTTACCCGCCTGTGCGGCGGGTCTGGCATATACCCTAAACCGGTCGCGGGCACGGCACCTAATGTTTTTCGCTATAAGTCCTAAAACGAAGGTTTAAGAACTTTTAAAGCGTCACATGAGGTCACGAATCTACATAAATCGTCATCTTGCCGGTGGCGGGAATATTCATCCGCCCCTGGTGTTCGGGGAAGGTTTTGGAGGGTAGCGGGTTAGGAGCACTGAGGAGCAGAAACTGACTTTTGGTAGCGTAAACACCTGACTTTTGGTAGCGTAAACACCTGACTTTTGGTAGCGTAAACACCTGACTTTTGGTAGCGTAGGTGTATGAGCTACTTGAAAAGAAGCCTAGATTTAGAGCTTGATGAGCTTTTCCCCTTCGTTCCTGCCATTGCAATTGATGGACCTAAAGCAGTTGGGAAAACTGTTACTGCTCTCCGAAGGGCTGATCAAGTCTACTACCTCGATAACGCAGCGCAGAGAGAATTCCTACAGGCTGATTTCCTTCTTGCGTCGTTACCTTCTGGAACAGTTCTGTTGGATGAATGGCAACAGCTACCTGAAATCTGGAACTCAGTTCGCCGCAATGTAGATGAAGGAGCTCCCTCGAAACGTTTTCTCCTGACTGGTAGTGCTACTCCCGTTGACCAGAGCGGAACCCATAGTGGGGCGGGCAGGATTTTATCGGCTCGCATGCGGCCTCTAACGTTTTACGAGCGATACCGACCTTCAAATCCGGTTAGTCTCCGCAGTCTTTTGAAAGGCGAACAACCTGTTATAGAAGGCTCTACGGACGTATCGCTCAATGACTATGTGAAGGCCATCGTTGAAGGGGGTTTTCCCGCTACGTTAGGCCAGCCTGATAGGGTCTGCCGTGCCTACTTAGATGCTTATGTGCAACGTATTATCGATAGGGACATACCCGAGCTTGGGCGTTCTGTGCGATACCCCGAAACTTTAAAACGTTGGATGCAAGCGTATGCAGCTGCCTCATCTAGCACCGCATCGTATTCACGAATTTTAGATGCTACAACGGCCGGGGATGGTGTACAGCCTGCTAAGACCACTACTAATTTGTATCGTAATTTCCTCACAAAACTGTGGATATTAGATCCAGTACCAGGATGGGCTCCCGCTAGCAACGAGTTTACTCGTCTTACAGTATCTCCCAAGCACCAGCTGGCTGATCCGGCCTTGGCTGCACGTCTTCTGCAGCTTTCGGCATCAACACTGACCTCTTCACAGGGAGCGCATATGTTGGGGCCGCTCTTTGAGTCTTTGGTTACTCTCAGTGTGCGTGTTGCTGCGCAGGCTGCAGAGGCAACGGTGAGTCATCTGCGCACTAAGAACGGTGATCACGAAGTAGATTTGATTGTGCAGGGTCCCGAGGGGGAGGTCTTGGGCATAGAAGTGAAGCTGGCGCCAGTTATTACCGACACTGACGTACGGCACCTGCTGTGGTTGCGGGATAAAACGCCCGATAGTGTTACAAACTTGGTGGTTATTACAACGGGAGCCCAGGTGTATCGGCGTGCGGATGGGGTGCTCGTTCTGCCCTTGTCCCTGCTGGCTGAATAGCGTGCAGTAGCTTGCCTTAGTGAGAAATAAGGACTCTATGCTCTCAATAAGAGCCTTATTGAGAACATAGAGTTCCAGATTCTCATCAGCTGCCTGTACTTTCCTCATTTTTAGGGTATTCCCTTACGGTACAGATGGTGGAGCAGAATACGTCTGTGGCACCGAATGGGCGTTCTAGTTCACTCCGCGCATGAGTTTCTGCACGGGTGCGCGGCAGAGGAAGAGGACAATACCAGCAATAACCGAGACGGCACCCACATAGGTGAAGTAGGGAACCTCGGTGTCTTGGCTGTAGAACTGTGCGCACCAGCCCGCAAATGCGTTCCCCATCGCCAGAGAGGTCCAGTAGAGCGCCATCATGTTCACCTTATAGGTTTCGGGCGCGAGCCGGGTGGTCAGCGCCATGCCCGTAGGCGAAATCGTAAGCTCCGCAACAGTAAAGATAAACATGATGATGACCATCCAATAGACCGCCACTTTAGGGACACCCACCTGTGTGAGGAAAACCCAGTATGCCGGGCCGATAGTCACGAGTGCGAGCGAGAACTTGGTGGTTGTGCGTGGCTGTCGGTCGCCCAGCTTGGTCCACATGGCGGCGAACCCTGAGCCTAGAAGAATCACGAAAATGGGGGCGAGAGAATTGACAAGGGTCGGGGGCAGGTCACTGCCCAGAATATGCCAGTCGAGCCGCTTTTCGGAGTATACGGGAATAAACGTAAACTGCTGCTGGTAGAGCGCCCAGAAAATAGCATTGGCAATCCAGAGGGGAATGAACGCCCACACCCGTGAGCGTTCGTCGCTGGTCACGTTCTTGGCGGTGAGCAGCTGAACGAAGAGGGCCACCGCACCAATGCCAACGGCGCTCACCACCCACGTGGAGATGTTGCTGGTGGTGATCCACCCCATGGTGACCAACAGGAATATTATGAGAGCTATACTCAGCAGGGTGCCCGCTAGAATACCGTTCTGACGTGGGGTGAAAGGGGCAGTCACTTCGTGCACCGATTCGGGCAGGTTCTTGCGGGTGAACGCATACTGGATGAGTCCTGCCGCCATGCCGATAGCCGCAATTCCGAAGCCGAAGTGAAAGCCTAACCAGCCCCACCCCCAGCCGGTCAGCGCCGGGCCTAAAAGCGCACCGATGTTGATGCCAATATAGAAAAGCGTGAACCCTGCTTCGCGTTTGGGGTCGTCTTTGTTGTAAAGCGAGCCGACCAGAACCGATGCGCTGCTTTTGAGGCAGCCTGAACCGATCGCGACCAGAAGAAGGCCTATGAGTACGCCAGTTGCCCCGGGTATGGCGGCGAGGGCAATATGGCCCGCCATAATACCAATCGCGGAATAGAAGAGGGTACGTTCGGGGCCCAGGACGCGGTCGCCCAAAATACCGCCGAGGATTGCCATGAGGTAAACGGTTGCCCCGTACGCTCCCATAGCGCCGGTTGCCGCTTCTTCGGGTATCCCTAACCCGCCTTTATCAATGGAGTAGTACAGGTAGTAAATGGCAAGGGCCTGCATGCCATAGAATGAGAATCGTTCCCACATCTCCACGGTGAAGAGGCTGGCAAGCATCGGTGGATGCCCGAAGAATGTTCTATTGTGCTGCTGATGTTCTGTGACGGGTGCAGTGGCTGACATGGCTCACCTCCCGAATAGGTTCCCGGTCACAACCGGCTCTATTACCTGAATTTTAGAGTATGCCTTAGAAAATGTATATAGTTTCGAGAATAAAAATTCTGCTGCTCACAGTACAAATATACCCTCCACAAGGGGATTTACAGGCTGCGAGCGGGGTGGAGTAATGTTGCTGGAAGAAGTATTTTTTACCTAAAAATAGCTTGGAATATACTCCTTTGCACAAAAGCATTTTTTCGCGCAACCCCAATTATCAGGAGTAGAATAGATAAATAATTGAAATACAATCGACACCGGAAGTTAAGGAGAAAATCATGAGTGATGTACCCCAGGTAAACCCCACTAATGTGCCCGCAGGAGCCACGATTATTGATGTTCGTGAAGACTACGAATGGGAAGCTGGCCATGTTGCGGGTGCGCAGCATCTTGTGCTCAACGAGCTCCCGGAACGCTTGGATGAGCTTCCCAAGGGTGAGGACTTCTACGTTATTTGCCACGGTGGTGGGCGGTCCAACCGGGCAGCAGAGTACATGCGTGAGAACGGGTATCAGGCAAACAATATTGCCGGAGGAACGACTGCCTGGTTTGAGGCAAACCTGCCCATGGATAGTGAAAACGGGAAGGATCCCGCTGTCGTTCACTAATGACGCTATATCATAAAAGTTTGGAATATATGCGGTTTGACTAGTGTATATAGCTAAAACTGTATATAAGGATGCGGTGCTCCCAGCCCCGAAACGGCTGCCGGTGCCGCATCCTTTGTATTTGGGTCAAAGCCACACCGCTCAAGACCAACGGCAACGCACTCTACAATAGGAAACGTGATTCTTCAGCCCGATCAATACCCAACATTGCACGTGCGTGCCCTCGACTTTGAGATAACGCCCGAGGCCGCATACCCCGTGATTGCTGCGGGTGCTCGGTACGCCTATTGGCTTGATTCTGCACGAGAAGAATCGCCTATGTCCCGTGTCTCGTATGTGGGTGTCGTCCCGCACTGGGCGGCTGTGCTGCGCATCGAAAACGCATGCGAGGCAACAAACACGACTCCCTGGGATGCTCTCGATACTGCGCTTGCCAGTATGCCTGAACCCGATGACATTGCCGAGCTGCCTGAAGGTTTGCGCGGTGGTTACGTGGGTTATTTCGGGTACGAGGCGCGCGCCGCCCTGCACCCCGGGCGTATCGGATACACGCCCCGGCACACGGCGCAAACCCCGGATTCTCTCTGGATGCCCGCCGTGCGGTACCTGGTCTATGAACATGAAACCCACCGCGCGTGGCTGCTGGGTGATAAACCCTGGTTTGAGGAAATCGAGCCGCGTTTGCGCGAATTGGCGCGGGATTCTTGGCGTGAGATACCGGGCGATAATGCACATGACGGCGATAAACCGTTGAGTCAGCATGTGGAACATCTGCACTTTGAAGCCCCTGAGCGCGAAAGCTATTGCGCAGATATTGAGCGCGCACAATGGCATATTTACGAGGGGAATAGTTATGAGGTCTGCCTGAGTGCTGAAAGCACCGCGCGGGTAGAACATCCTCTCACGCCAGATCAGCTTTTTGAGCTGTACCGCACTCAGCGCAGGCACAACCCCGCACCTTACGCCGCCTATTTGCGGTGCGGTGACTTCTCGGTGCTTTCTTCGTCTCCTGAGCGTTTTCTGATGGTTGATATACAGGGGAACGCCGAAACGAAGCCGATTAAAGGGACGTGCCCGCGCGGTGCGAATCCTCAGGATGACGCCGCTGCGGCTCACTGGCTGCAGCACGATGCGAAAACCCGTGCCGAGAATCTGATGATCGTCGATCTTTTGCGCAACGACCTTTCGACGGTGAGTGATCCCGCGAGCGTTCAGGTTCCTGTACTCATGGGGGTGGAAAGTTATGCAACGGTGCATCAGCTTGTTTCGACCGTCACCGCGCGTCTTAAACCCGAAATTTCCGCGGTGCATGCCAGTGCGGCGTGCTTCCCTGGCGGGTCTATGACCGGCGCACCTAAGCCCTCAACAATGAATATTATTGAGGATCTGGAGGCGCGCCCCCGCGGCGTATACTCGGGTGCTCTCGGATTCTTCTCGGCGGATGGCGGCGCCAATCTCTCTATTGTCATACGCACCTTGGTCGCGCACGATAACGGGCTTATAACCCTCGCCGCCGGCGGCGCTATTGTCGCCGATTCAGATCCGAACACCGAGTACGAAGAAATGCTGACGAAACTGCGTGCGGCGCTTCCACCGAGCGTGGGGCACATCGTTGAAAAGGGCGTGCGTAAGCAGAACGTTGCCGCAATAGCCGACCGAGAAAGCCCAGGAATATTATGAATTTTGTCTTCGATATTGACGGCACCACCAGCTTTAACGGCATGGTGATCGAACCCGCCATTGAGCGCGAAATTTATGCGCTGCTGCAGGCGGGACACCGCGTAGTTTTTGCCTCTGCCCGACCGGTGCGCGATATTCTGCCCATGCTCTCTGAGGATGTGCGCACGCATAGCGGGTTGGCGCTGATCGGTGCGAACGGTTCACTGTTGTATCGGGACGGGCAGCTGCGGGCGCGGGAACACCTAGATACGCATAGTTATGCGAAAATTCGGGACCTTATCAAACGTCACGGGCTGCACTATATCGTAGACTCCCTGGATTCTTACGCCTTTGATTTGCCCGATGCGCATGTGCTCGTGGAACGGTTAAACCCCGAGGGAACGGACCGCCTAGTTTCCTTGAAAGACCTGGATAATCCGGTCAAAATAATTCTGCTCGACATCAATAATCCGCATCTTTATACCGAGCTCGAAGAGACTATTGCGAGCCTAAACCTGCATGTGACTAAGCATCAGGATGCCACCACGAGTATTGACCTGGCACCCGGGGAGTGCATAAAGTTTCGGCTCTCCCGCAGGCGCTTGGCGCGCACCCGGGCGAAAAACCCGACCCCTATATCGCGTTCGGCAACGATATGAACGATGCAGGGCTGCTTGAGGGTGCTCAGTATGCGGTCGCGGTGGGCTCGCATGAGGCCCTGCTGCCGCTCGCAGATCTGACGGTGGACCCGCATCCGGATGCGGTCGCCGCCGCCATCCGCGCCCTTGCGGAGGATTTCTGATCTTCCCGTATCAACCCTAAAAAACAATTATCTTCTTGTATAAAGGGATAATGATTGCAGGGAAATGCATGATGTACCATCATATGAACCTAATGTAGGTTATGCTCAATATGCGACTTCATTACAGCGAATAGCTGTTATACATCAAAAGGAGCATCACCGATGAGCCAATATCACCTACCCGATCCTGCGGGGCAGCCAAGTTATCCGGCGCCGCAGAATTCCCCTTACTACAATCAGGCCCCTGCACACCAGCCCCCTGCATATTCGCAGCCTCCTGTTATGCCCTATGCTCCGGTGTATGCGGGTGTGCTTCAGCCTGCTCCGGTGGCCCGTCCTAAACTCACGATCACGCCCATTATCACGCTGATTATATGTGCCATATGCATCGTTCTGCGGGTGTCGGAGCTTATTGCATCCACTCGGATGGTTAACTCTTATAACAACCTCATGCATCAGCTCTTCACAGATTTACATATGCAGCAGGATCATGATATTACCTCTTTTACTAATGGTATTAACCACGTTCTGCAAGTTCTGAATATCTTATTGCTGATAAGTGTTGCCATATACTTTACACTTGGTATTTTTGTCTACCGTGGGCGTAACTGGGCTCGTATTCTGATGGCTATTATCGCTATTTTTGGGATGCTAGGTAGCACCTTGCACCTTCTCTACATGTTGAACATTCAGCACTACATGGTTGAGGAGGGAAAAGAATTAATTCAGCCAGGGCTGCCGGTGCCCCACTTTGAGTTTGAGTCTATGATTCCTGTCCTAGTATTTATCTACGCATCACTGATTATCACGAATTTTTCCTTCTGGTATTTTTGTGGCTGCCCGGCACTAACGCCTTTATTCGCAACTCTAAGATATACCGCCTGGTGCAGAAATCTATGGCTTAGCCAGAGATGAGGCAGCGGTGCAAATAATGGTTCACAGGCTCCCAGCGGCGGCAATTACAAAACATGGATGTGTGGCCATGATGTTCTTTGCTAGCGTTAGTTTCGGCTATGCTTATGTGCAATGACTCGATGCCCGAGTTTCTGTGTGCCACTACATCTATGAAGGAATGTACACCATGAGTGAGAGTGCGACTACCGACCACCAAGACCCGCAGAAATCTGTACTTCTGAAAATATACACATTACCTCAACAGACTCAGGCTTTTACTCAACAATCCACACCGGCAGTGTATGCGTTCGCAGTACCGGCACCGACTGCACGCCCTAAAATCACGGCTACGGCCAAGACCGCTTTTATCACCACACTGCTATGTGCGCTGCTGCGCATTGTGGAGTTCACGATCATAATAGTCACCATAAACTCTCTGCACTCCGCAGGCGAGATGACTGATGATCGGTATAGAGGTCTTGGGTCGTCTTTAATCTTCATGTCTACCCCATTGTTCCTCAGCGTTATTCTGTATATTGCGTGTGGTTTCTATATTTTCCGGGGCTACGACTGGGCGCGCGTGGTCGTGAGTGTTATGGTCTTTCTGGCTTTTACCAGCGTTTACATATATATACTTTACATACAGGGGTTGATAAGCGGATTGAGGGAAGAACGGCTGGCAAGGACGCCCGGAATTTCCGCTATTCTATACACGCTCCTGATAATTTACATAACGCTGTTTATTGTGAACATCGTTCTGTTTGTGCTCCTGTGGCTGCCCGGAACCAATGCCTTTATGTTCAACTCTAAGGTGTATCGTCTGGCACAGAATCCCTTCGTTCAGCCGGTAATTGTGCACCCACAGCATGTTCAACCTCAAAAACCGCACCAGGAGTAACACATATATACCCTTCCCTGTTAGAGGTCTTTGCAGTACGGGGCGGAGCACGACGCAGCGGGTCTGCCCCCAGCACACCCCTGAATCGTAGGGTCACCCGCTAAACTTGGAATATGACTAAACTTTCCGAAACCCTGCCTATTGAAGAAGCCCGCGAACGCCTGCGCCAGCTCATCTCCGAGCTTGCCGTGGTGCGCGGTAAAGTGACTCTTGCCTCCGGGAAAGAAGCCGACTACTACGTCGACTTGCGCCGTATCACCCTGCATCACGAAGCGTCGCGCCTGGTCGGTCAGGTGATGCTCGATCTGCTCGACCGCAACGGCATCGAGTTCGAGGCCGCCGGAGGTCTAACGATGGGTGCCGACCCCGTTGGATCCGCAATTATGCGCGCGGCGGGCGACCAGGATCGCGCTATCGATTCGTTTGTGGTGCGTAAGGCGCAAAAGTCCTACGGCATGGGTCGCCAGGTTGAGGGGCCCAGCGTTGAGGGTCGCCGCGTGGTCGCCGTTGAAGATACTTCCACCACCGGCGGGTCCGCGTTAACCGCCGTGGATGCGCTGCGCACAGCGGGCGCCGAGGTCGTTGCCGTCGCTGTCATCGTAGACCGTGCAACCGGGGCGAAAGAACATATCGAGGAGGTTGCCGGGGTCCCCTGCTTCTACGCCTACTCCAAGGATGATTTAGGGCTCGACTAAGGCTTTGTAGATGCCCGCGCGTGCTGGCAGTTAGCGGCGTGCGGGCATTTCCGCACCGCCCCGCCGCCCAGATTCCTTTGCCGCGCATCCGGCACTATATGTACGCGCCATCAGAAAGAAACCATGAGTTCCCCAAGCCGTCAGACACCCCTTGACCCCTCAGATTCCGGGCAGGATTCCCGCGTGAACGAGTCTGCAGAGCCGCAGAATACACCGCAGGAGTACCCCGAAAGCGAGGCTTTCGGAACGCCCCGGTTTGAGGTTGGCGTCGGCCCCTGGGAGGGCGAGTGGCCCGAGGGTGACCATTGGGATGAACAGCTTCTGCGTGAGGGTGACCGCCGCAATGTGGTGGATAAATACCGTTACTGGAGCATGGAGGCGATTATCGCCGACCTTGATACGCGCCGCCATGATTTCATGTCGCGATCGAGAACTGGCAGCACGATCTGAATATCGGTACCGTGGTGCGCACCGCGAACGCCTTTTTGGCGAAGGAAGTGCACATTATCGGTAAGAAACGCTGGAACCGACGCGGCGCTATGGTGACCGACCGGTACCAGCATGTGCGGCATCATCCCACGATTGAGGATTTTGTGGCGTGGGCGCAGGGCGAGGGCCTGGACATTATCGGCATCGATATTTTTCCGGATTCGGTGCCGCTTGAAACCTACGATCTGCCGAAGAACTGTGTGCTGGTCTTTGGGCAGGAAGGCCCAGGGTTGTCGGAGGAAATTCACGCCGCCGCACGCGATACGCTCTCGATCGAGCAATTCGGTTCAACCCGGTCGATGAACGCGGCAACTGCCGCCGGGATCGCGATGCACGCCTGGGTACGCCGCCATGTTTTCGGACAGAAACCTTAAAGCAAATACACCGCGAGCAGGTAGGATTTTGCCGAAAAGGTAGGAAATCCTACCTGCTCGAACCAAAAACCACCTGCTCGCGGTGTTGTGTAGAGGAGTAGACCCTAGCCCACCGGAACGTTCACGTTCACGAGCGAGAAAAGATCCTTCGGATCGTCCGGATTCGCCACCAGGTCAATGAACTGCTGCAGATCGGTGCCCTGAGTTGCCGCGCGCGCATAGCGCAGACCTGAGAAGTCGGCGATCGCAAAGCCCACCGAATCGAAGAGAGTAATCTGCTCATCCGAGACGCGCCCGGGCTCCTCGCCGGTCAGAACCTTCCAGAACTCCACCACCGGGAAGTCCGGGTCCTTCTGCTGAATTTCACCCTCGATGCGGGTCTGCGGTGGGAACTCCACAAACACAGTCGAACGATCCAAAATCTCGCTCTCCAGCTCGGTTTTGCCGGGGCAGTCGCCTCCAATAGCATTCAGATGCACACCGGGCTTCACCTGCGAGTTCAGAAGCACCTTTGCCTGCTGTTTATCGGCGGTGCAGGTGGTAATAATATCGGCGTCTGCAACAGCCTCGTCCACGCTGGATGCGGCATGAATCCTGAACCCTAGTGGCTCCAGATTACGGCGGAACTTCTCAATAGCGGCGGGATCAACATCGTACACCGCAAGGTCCTCAATGCCGAGGACGGCGCGCATCCCAAGGGCCTGGAACTCGGACTGTGAACCCGTGCCAACCATCGCCATCTTCCGCGAATCCTTGCGTGCCAGATGCTTAGCCACCATGGCAGAAACAGCGGCGGTACGAAGGGCGGTCAGCAGGGTCATCTCTGCAAGGAAGACAGGGTAACCGTTATCTACATCAGCCAGCAGGCCGAACGCGGTCACGGTCTGGTACCCGCGTGCAGGGTTTGAGGGGTGCCCATTCACGTACTTGAAGGAATAGGTGACGTTATCTGAGGTGGGCATTAGCTCAATCACGCCGAAGGGGTGTGGGATGCCACGCGCGGAATCTTATCGAAGCTCTGCCATTTCTTGAAGTCTTCTTCCAGGAAATCCACCATTCCGGCGATGATGTTCCCAACACCGTCTTTCTGAATCCACTGTGCCATAGCTGCAACATCCACGAATTCAACTTTGTGATCGCTCATTAATTCTCCTTTATTCGGCGGTAGTAGCGGGTGCTCGTGTCATTATAGCAATGCATTTTACCCGGCGTACGCGGCTTAAAAGTTTTCCCAATCACAATGATGATTTTATGTCTAAAGCTTATAAAAGTAATTCACATCATGTGATTGTATTGTTTTATGTTGGGAGTGTTGGGGTGGGCGGCGTGCTGGGTAATCCCGCAGAATTGGCCGTTGAACACACCGCCCGCCCCTACTACAGGCTGCTACTTATCGTTGTCTTTCGGCTTGTCATCATGCCGGTGGCTGCGCGGTGTATCTTCAACGCCCAGTCCCTCAATATCAACGTGTATGCGCGGCTCGTGCACGAGTTTGCGCACCACAGGGCGCTGAGCCACGATCGGCGCCGAACCGGTGTAGCCCTCACGCACACGAGCAATTTCGTACACGCGCTTACGAACCGTGAACCACCCAATAACCAGTAAGGGAATAAGGATGGTCAAGGATGCGAAAGTGTAGGTACCTACAGGGTAATTGATCGCTAGGAGTACGACCACAAATGCTATGAATGCTATGACTGACCAGTCAGCAAAGCGCCCGCCGGGGCTCGGTAGCTGGGACGTTTGTACTTGCCTTCTCCGACCAGTTTGAGAAATTTCTGGTGGGAGAACGCGATGGCTGCCCACGAAGCCATGGTTCCGAATGAGGCGATATTGACAACCACAGAGAAGGCTTCTTCGGGGATAAAGAAGTTTAGTACCACACCGAAAAGCCCTACTACGCCGGTCAGTAGAATACCCGCCACCGGAACGCCGGATTTAGAGACCTTGGTGGCAAATTGGGGTGCCGAGCCGGCAACACCCATGGAGTGTAGAATGCGTCCGGTTGAGTACAGGCCTGCGTTCAGTGAGGAGGCGGCTGCGGTAATCACAACCAGCTGCATAATCGGGGCTGTTCCTGCCACGCCGATCTTGTCGAAGAAGGTCACGAAGGGGGATTCGGTATCACTGTAGACGGTGTAGGGCATGAGTAGGCATAGTAGTGTAATCGATCCTACATAGAAGATGGCGATGCGCCACACCACAGCATTAATGGCACGCGGGATGACCTTTTGTACGTCTTTTGTTTCGCCGGAGGTGGTACCCACCAGTTCAATACCGGCATAGGCGAACACCACACCCTGCACCACGATGAGTGTTGTGAGGGCATCATGGGGGAATAGCCCATCGCTACTCGTGATGAGAGGCAATCCCGGCTGCACGCCATCAATAGGCTGTCCAAAGAAGAGATACCAGATACCAACCGCCATAAAGGTCAACAGTGCCAGAATCTTAATGAGGGCGAACCAGAATTCAAGCTCACCAAAGATCTTGACCGAGATTAGGTTGAAGCTGACGGTTATAATCACCACAATAAACGCGGTGAGCCACTGCGGCAGGTCATAGAAAAACTGGTTGTACCGACCAAACCAGTTGACGTAGATAGCAATTGCGGTGGCGTCTGCCACGGCGGTTACTGCCCAGTTGAGCCAGTATAACCAGCCGGAGACGAACGCTGCTTTCTCGCCGTAGAATTCGCGGGTGTATGAGACAAAAGAACCTGAGGACGGTCGGTGCAGGATGAGCTCGCCAAGGGCTCGCAGAATTAGATATCCGAAGAAACCGCAGGCTGCGAAGATAAGGGCCAATATGGGGCCTGCCTTTTGAAGACTTTCTCCAGCGCCCAAGAATAGACCAGTGCCAATAGCCGATCCGATGGCGATCATCTGGAGCTGTCGTGCCCCTAGCCCCTTGTGCAGTCCTTCCTGCTCATGGGCGAAGGCGTCCTCTTGGGGAGGCGCTGTGGTTGGTGCGTCCGTAGACTTTTGGGCGCTCATTGAAACCTCATTCCTATTTGGATTGCGCAGTGCGGGGTCGGTGATCCCCGTGCGGCTTTGCAACCTGTGCAGCGCAACGCATAAGCAGCGGATCGCACCACAAGTTTGTGGCGCAACCCACGAGATAGTATGTCAATGACTATAACAGAAAAATTCTTAGGATGTAATTGAGGACACCTCTGATGTAAATACATAGAATATTCATTTTGAGGCGTGAATCTCAGCCGAATATATTGGTCGATAAATTACGCAAAACCATACCACAGGTGACCTTGAATGGCATGATATGTCGGAGAAAGCGAGGGCGTTTAATTGCGCTTCGCGCGCTTGCTGATTTTGTTCTCCAGGCTTTTCTTGCGGCGGTTTAACCACCACCAGCTGGGCAGGTGGAGCACAGATTTACGGCCTACATCCACCACTGACGGCAGTTTTTTCTTGTGGAGGGTGGTGTCTATCTCATGGTCGGTAGCGCCTTCGGCACGCATCTTCTCGATAATCGCCAACGACTGTGCCATGGGGCCACTACCGAAAACGTGCGCGTCAATACGTGCCTGCACCGTGTTTAATTTGTGGTGAAGCGGCGACGGGGGCTGGGTGTTACTGTCTTGGGTACCCATAGTGCGGGGTCTCTCCTTAAGGTGCGATTACACCTTACTTTACCTGTGTTTGAGCGGAAAAACCGCCTATTTTGCTCTCTGAAAATCGGGCTGCCCTTGCTAAAATAGAGGGTGCAGGTGGCGCATGAGTGCGCCAACAATATGAGCCGCCCCTGAAGCGGGTGGTCGAATCCTAATCAAGGAGTCAGCATGGCTATTGCAACCCCGAAGTCTACGCAGAGATGCTGGAGAACGCGAAGGCTAAAGGCTTCGCCTACCCGGCAGTGAACGTCACCTCTTCTCAGACTCTTAATGCCGCTATTCGTGGTTTCGCTGAGGCTGGTTCTGACGGTATTGTTCAGGCATCCACTGGTGGCGCAGCGTACTGGTCGGGTGCGTCGAAGAAGGATATGGTTGTTGGCTCCCTGGCGTTCGCCGCATACGCTCGTGAGGTTGCAAAGCAGTACGACGTGAACATTGCGCTGCACACTGACCACTGCCCCAAGGACAAGCTGGACGGCTTTGTTCTTCCGCTGCTCGCCGAGTCTGAGAAGGCTGTGGCCCGCGGCGAAGACCCCATCTTTAACTCCCACATGTGGGATGGTTCCGCTATTGATCTTGACGAGAACCTCAAGATCGCAGCTGAGCTGCTGGAGCGCACCAACAAGGCAAAGATTGTGCTTGAGGTTGAGATCGGCGCCGTCGGTGGCGAGGAAGACGGCGTTGAAGGCGCTATTGACGACACCCTGTACACCACCGTTGATGATGCCGTGAAGACCGTTGAGGCTCTGGGCCTGGGCGAGAAGGGCCGCTACATTGCGGCGCTGACCTTCGGCAATGTGCACGGCGTGTACAAGCCCGGTAACGTGCACCTGCGCCCCGAACTGCTCAAGCAGATTCAGGACGAGATCGGCGCTAAGTACGGTAAGGAGAAGCCGTTCTCGCTCGTGTTCCACGGTGGCTCCGGTTCGACCGCCCAGGAGATTGCGGATGCGGTTTCCTACGGTGTGATCAAGATGAACATTGATACCGATACCCAGTACGCTTTCACCCGCCCGGTTGCCGGTCACATGTTCAGCAACTACGACGGTGTGCTTAAGGTTGACGGCGAGGTCGGCAACAAGAAGACATACGACCCCGCGTGTGGGGCGCTAAGGCTGAAGAGGGCATGGCAGCTCGCGTGGTCGAGGCTTGCCAGCAGCTCGGTTCGGTAGGCACCTCACTGAACAAGTAGGTAATTCTCAGCCGGATTGCCCCGGCATCAAAAGGCTCTTTATGTGATAGCTGTAATGCCTCTATCACATAAAGAGCCTTTTTAGTATGTGCGGAGAATTTGTTGTACGAGTCCTGCGAAGAGGCAAAATAGTGGGACGTGAAAGATATACATGGTAGTTTTGAATTTATGAGCGAGCAATCATCGAAAGACAACTCTGTCGAACAGAACCCGCAAGATGCGGTAAAACCTTGGGCG
Organism: Rothia aeria; assembly: GCA_002355935.1. Classification (GTDB taxonomy): domain Bacteria; phylum Actinomycetota; class Actinomycetes; order Actinomycetales; family Micrococcaceae; genus Rothia; species Rothia aeria. Next base: position 567,901 of record AP017895.1, read on the forward strand.
ACGTCGCAGTCTTCCGGTTCTCAAGCTTCGACGGTGCCGGGGCAGTATGCATACCTGGGAGCCGCGAACCAAACGGAAGCGCCCATAGCCGTGACAACGGTATACCCTAAATTTCCGCTCCGTTGGCTTTATGGGGTGCGTATTGCGTTCATGATGGTGAGCCTGGGGTTGTCCGTGTGGAGCATATATAACATTGTGGAGTTTATCGCTGAGTATGGATTCAAGTATTGGGACGCAGAATATTTTCTGCACGTAGTGTTGACATGTGCATTTCTGGTATATCATAGCCTTCAGATACTCGCCGCTATCTTCTATCTCAAGTCTAAAGCGCTGGGATTTATTCTGAGCATCAATATTATTGGTCTGATCCTTCAAGCTCTAGAAATAACAACGCTAATTAATGTGATCACCCATATGGATGACTTCTTCCGGTACGCCATTGGCTTGACGTACCTCTACTGGGCTCTATATTTCATAGACATAGCCCTCTGCATCGTCTTTATCTTCGTGACGGTTCGAGAATATTCTCGCCGTCGGACGAATAAAACGGTTTGGGTGCAGGGAGGAGCACAGGCGCAAACCGCACAATCTCAGCCTGTACGGCCTCAGAACCCGCCTGAGCAGCCCCTAATGTAGCCGATACTCGCAAGCTGTGAAAATACATGAGTGCCCCGAACTATGGACGGTTCGGGGCATACGTATTTTAGCTACAACGGGCCTTCTTGATGCTGCTTTCCGCTTTTTGCGCCTTTGCCCGGAGAACTGCCAGCAAATACAAAGACTGAAGCCTTCAAAGCGCGCCTGTTTTTAAGTCATCCTTCAGATCTGCAGAATACCCTGAAATATCAGCTCATCGTAAAAGCTGCAGACTGGCAAGGAGCGCACATGTCAAAACATAATGAGGAATTACACGCTGTACCTTCACTGCTTGAGCTGGCTGAGCAGCTTGAGAACAAAGCCGCTGAGGAAAAATATGGAAGCAAACGCAGGACAAAGAAGACGAAGAAGAAGCTCGAACTGCGCAGCAAACAGGGAAGGGCACCCAGCCAGAAGACACGGACAAAAACGATCAGGCGCCTCAACCTGCGGATGAAGATACGCGCCGCAACGACCATGCGGAGCAAAGCACACACGGGGAGCCGGATGAGACCTCCGAAAAACCCGCACCTGCTAGCGAGGATGCTAAGCAGACAAACCGCGTGTCTGCTGGTGTTGCATCCACTGGAGGTGCGTCAGAAACCTCTATCGTTCCTCCCAAGACTAAGGCTGAGGCGTACACGCTCGCCAAGACCGCACGCACCTTTAAAGTCGTCTTTATTGGAGTTCGGTTCTTTTTTCTCCTGCTCCCGCTTCTTGCACTATTGGTTGCTACGGTATCTGGGGTGGTGTTTCCTGCACCTACAGTCTTCGCGTACCCGATTCTGCTTTTACTGAGCCTAGGCCAACTTGATAAAGGACGTGTTGCCGTAAACGTCGCGGCTAATATCTTAACGTTACTGAGCCTGCCCTTTTTGTGGGGAATCACCATGTCGCTCTACAAAATATTTATGACTCCGGGCATTATGCTGTGCGCCTTCGAGCTATTTTGCGCTGTATACAGCTTGGCGCAGGCGCCCAAAATCTCCAAAGGTTATATCCAGTTGGGGGAGGGCGGTCGGCATCTCTATGAGAAATACTTAACTGCTGAGGACTTACCCCGTGAAATGTCGTTAAGCAATATAACGCCCCCTGCACACCCGGATACCCCAGAAAAACCTGTCGAAAACCCTGAAGGAGGCGCCAAATCCTCCAGTAATACTGTGCCTGAAAGCACGGAATCGACCAGTACCGATGCTCCCACAGAGACGACAGTGCCAGCCGTCACTCAGAGCGATGAGCCTGAGACAGAGATTCCGGAAACCCATGATAAAGAACCCGCCTCGAGCGACTCGGGCGAACATAACAGCCTTCTCCCCGGTATCCCGGTTGTATCTGAGCATCTGGTGCAGCAAGCCCAAAGCTCTCAACTGCGGCCGCAATCCCACCCAAGTTCCAAGCAACATAAGACCCACGATCACTAAACGCCTGCATATCGCATTGTGCGGGTGAGCACTGGTTGGCACCGGCCCGTTGTAAAACCTTGGGAAACAGCACATCATGCCACCCGTGTGTTAGTAATCTAGTGGAGGGGTAGCGGGTTCGGAGAAGACGCAAATTTCTCACTATTTGATATTTTGGGTTGATATTTGATGTTTTTTAATAATTCCACGCCAGATTGTCAGCTTACCTTCAGGTTGGGTGTTTAGGATGCCTACATGAGCGCCGATAACATATTTCAGCAACGACACACTGAAGAGTCTGTGTACGATGTAGATCACCTCCCCTACTCGCTGTTATACGAACAGCCTCAGGCACCGGTGCAATCATCGCATACGGTGCACCCTTATGGGCCAGTCAATCAGCAGACTCAGTATCAGTTTGTATCGCAGGGAGCCGAGATACCGCCTCCCGCCTATGCTCCACCTGCTTTTCCAGCCGCACCGCTGCCGCCGCAGGGAGCTATGTCGCCGCCTGTTGTAGAGGTCTCACCGCTTAAATATGTTGCCTTATACTGGGTGCGTGCTTATGTACCAATGGTTATTATGCTTCTGGGCTTATGGTGTATATATTTTAACTTTCTTCGCGGTGCAGAAGAATATTACTTTATTGTAACCATCCTGTTTGTTGTACCCAATATAACATATATGGTGAACATCATATTGCAGGCTTTCTGTGCTTATTTTTATAGTAAAGGAAAGTTGTTAGGTGTAGTACGGGCCATTAATATTTATGGATTCGTGGCCTGTGGGTTACCTATGGTTGTAGCTTTTGCGATAAACCCGTTTATTTTACCGTTCTTGGTGTTTGACATTGCTATGGGAATCTTTTACATGTTAGAAATAGCAAGCCATCAGCGGCAGGAAGAGGCGGAACGTATGTTCGCCTCGCAGCCGACGTACCCCAATAACGGCGTGGTACCGCCGCAGTTTGCCTATCCGTCCGCTGCCCCCATCCCGCCAACTCAACAGGCGGTGCAGGCTCCCTATCCGCATCCACCCGCTGTCCCGGACGTACACCTTAATAATTGAGGAGCGCACCCAATAGATAACACTGTCATAGTGGCTGGTAGTGCATAGTTGCAGTTTTTTAAAATTTTAAGGATACAGACCGTATGAATAATTCTGGATTCCCACAGAATCCTTACATGGGAGTGCCCCCTCAAGTGCCCCCGACCGCCGCAGTGCCGTATGGGCCGAGTGCGCAGAAGCCCAATACTATATATATTGTTTTTTACTGGCTGCGTTTTATTGTGCATGCAGCACACATTGGTTTCTGGATTTTTATAGTCACAACTCTTAGATCAGGGTCGACCGACTATGAACAAGGTTTGGGCATGGTCATCGGTATCATGCTTTTGATCTTAGGTACCCCCTATATTTTGTATATTATCCTGCAGATTATTAGCGCTATTATGTATCAGCGCGGAAAACTTTTGGCCTGGCCATGGGTATAAATATTTACGGTGCGGTACTTGCGGGAATCGCTGTTTTCTTCCTTTTATTTTGGGGGATTGAGGGCGGAGAAGTGGAATTAATTAGTGGTGGTCTTATGTCTTTGTTGGGGATGACGGTCTGCATTCTCTACTCGGTAGACTGTGCACGGCATATGCAGGACATTAAGAGGCAGCGTGAATATCAGCGGCTAGCCATGCAGCAAGCAGCTGCAGCCTACCCTGCATATGGGGGCGGGATGGTGCCGCAATACACCCAGGTAGGGTACGAGCAGCAGCCACCGCATTACTACCAGTAGCAGTGTGGGCCTCACCCGTGAAGGGTGAGGCCCACGTTTTGGTGTTAAATATTTAGCTGCTGGTTGATGGTGGGCTACTTGCTGCCACACCCGCAGCCACCGCATCCGCAGCCGCCGGACTTGATGGCAACAGAACCCTCTGTAGGAATGCCGTCACCGGTATCCCCGCCCATGAGATTCACGCGGTTACCAATATCGGGACCACCCACCACCTGTGGCTTCTTCCCGGCAAGAGTGGCCGCGAACCCGGCGGGTTCACGTAACCCGCCCGGCGATAAGTCAGGCACCGGGCTGCCTGCGCCCCCGGTTGGTCCACAGGCAGCAGCAGCCGCATTAACCTTCGGATTTTTGACCGTGTGTGCTTTTGCAAAACGTTTCAGCTGCTCAGCGGTGGGGTACATGAATGATACTTTTACTTCGCCATTCACCAGCATAATAGGCAGAACCTCAAGGCCGCTCATAGCAATCTGCTCCGCCACCGGTTCGCACTCCTCAAATGCTGAGGGGTAGGTGTCGGTGGCAAACACCTCAATATCAACCCCGTCATCCAAAGCCTGCTGCGCTGCGCCTAAAAAGGCGCTGCGTTCCACATCGCCCGGGTCGTTGGGGTTCTCTCCTGGACCCGGGATGAAGACCTCAAGAATAGTGCCTGTTGGCTGCTCTTCGCTCATACCCACTCCGCTGTTGTTTATCGATGCACCATCATGTGCCTGAACTTGCTCCTAAGTTTACTCGCGTTGCATCTGTGCTGACAGGGGGATGCAGCAAGGATGCGCGCACGGCTTAACCGCCCTAACCCCAGGCAGGGAAACCTATAAAAACGAGTGGTGCGGCACATCTTCCACAATACGTCATGGGGTTTTGGCCACACCCCTCACCCGCTGAATACGGTATCCTTGATGCAGAAACGTGTTCCAGATCGCCACTGGGGATCGCATCGGTTTCATGACCACCCCACTGAAGGAGATTATATGTTTGGATTCGGCAAGAAAAAAGAAGCTGCAGAACAGCCTGCCGCCGAAATTTATGTAGCACCTGTCAGCGGTGAATACCTGCCTCTCGCCGAGGTTTCAGACCCTGTTTTTTCGCAGGGCGTGATGGGTGATGGCTACGCTGTGGACCCCACCGATGGTGTTATCTGCGCCCCCGTGAGCGGCGAGATCGCACTCATTCAGGACACCCTGCACGCATTTATGATTCGCACCCCTAACGGTGGTGAGGTGCTGGTGCACATCGGCATTGACACCGTAGACCTTGGTGGTGAAGGGTTTGAGGGTCTGGCTAAAGTCGCCGATAAGGTTGATGCGGGCGACCCCATTGTGAAGGTGGACTGGGCCGCAATTGAAGGGCGCATCCCCTCAAAAGAAACCATGGTGATGATTACTAATACCGCGAAGTTCAATATTTCTAAGGAATCTGACGCTCGCCGCACCGTTCAAGCTGGCGACCGCGTTGCTGAAGCCACCAAGAAATAGTAAATTTCACTTTTCCGCACCTAATCTCGCCCGCCGTCGCGTGTATCGGGACCCTCCGATACCCGCCCGGCGGGCTATTTTTATGCGTACTTTGTGTATTTATGGGGTATTGAAGGCCCCGTTAGCCGCGTAATGCTCTGGATAGAACGGCTGCTACCCGAAACCATTTTATGCTCCTGACTAGGGGCTTTATTTTCTGCTGCAAAAAACACGCATAAATCTTTAGAAAACAGAGACAGACAGCTTAAAATAGATATGCTACTTAAAGCATAAGTTCACTACAAGTAGGGCTTAATGCACACACATAACACACGTAAAACTGAATTAACAACGAATGAACGAGGGAGACTACCCGATGACAACATTCAACTTTAACTTGAACCGTCGTGCCTTTATTGGCGCCGGAACACTAGGAGCAGCCGCAAGCGTCTTTGGGACGGCAAGCAGTGCATCTGCCGCAGAAGCGAGGCAAAACGCCGCCCCGCAGGCGCAGGGGACACTCCCAGGTGCCGTATCAACTGCTGCACACAACTTTATCCGCCGTCAGGAATTCTTCATCGCCCACCGTGGCGCAGGAGATGTAAACCCCGAACACACCGCCTACGCTTACGCAGAATCCGTGCGGCGCGGCGCGGAAGCTGTCGAAATCTCAGTGCGCACCACCTCCGACGGCAGGCTCGTGTGCATGCACGACGAAACCCTGCAGCGCACTACGGGGTCAAATATGGTAGTGCGCCACAATACCTACGTGCGGCTGCGCAGCGTATACGTGAACATGCGTGAAACCCTCGGTGAAGGTGCCCCGCTTGAGCTGATTCCCACCCTGGATGAGGCACTGGATTCCATCGATGCCATTAACCGCAACACCATTCTGTTCATTGAAGCGAAAGACGGCCAAGGCCAGCGCCTGCTGCTTGAGACGATTAAGCGCCGCAATCTTGCCGCCCGCACCGTCGTAAAAATCTACCGTGACGGCAATGGCAAATACGACCCCAACTCCCGCTTCCTCACCCAGGCCAAAGCAGCAGGATGCCAGACCTGGTGCTACTTCGACGCCAATGACAGCCAGCCTGGAATCCAGCGCATGGCTGCCTCCGCCACTGTGGACGCTATTGGGGTACCCTTCTATGAGAACACGCGCGGTACCGCATCCGGCACCATGTCTGTGGAGAATGTGCGCAAGGTGGTAGGTTACGGCAAGCCCGTAATTGTGTGGGAGATTCACCGCCGCAGTGTGCACCAGCGTTTCCGTGCCCTGGGTGTGCGCGGGTTTATGTGCCCGGACCCGTACTGGATTACCGGCGGTAACCTCGACCCCAACCTAAAGCTGGGGGAGGGGCGCCGCCTGCACGGGATGATTCCGGCTGAAGTTACGAACCCACGCGATATGCCCGACTATTCCCGTGGGGCTCTTGTGCACAGTCAGCCCCATGACGAGTCGGTGCTGCTGGGCCCGCTGGTGAGTATGACCATGCGCCAGAACTACACCCTAGACTTTTCGATGCGTTGGGAAAACAGGCTGCCCTCCACCACCTGGCAGTACGGCTACTTAGTCTTTGGCCGCGAGCACGACGGGCCGTTCGGCATTGCCTCAAAATTCCGGGGTGAAGCCACCGATGGGTGCTATATGCTGACGCTGCGCCCCGGCGGCCGTGTGCGTGATGAAAACGGCAAGTACCTCAGTGGAGATATTGCACAGGTGCTCCGTTATGATCCGGCCAAACGTGGCAAGGAGCCGGTGGTGCTGCACACCATGAAGCTGGAGAAGCCTCTAGCGGCCAACCGCAATATTGACGGGAAGATTATTGTGAAGAAGGATTTCTTCTACTACGTGATTAATGGCCAGTACTCGCCGCGGCTGAATGACACCGCATACCGCGGCCCTTATGTGCACTTCGGCCGGTACCACGGTAATAGCAACGGTGGTCCGTTGGCGCTGACCAGAATGGTTGCGCGCGAATCGTGGGCGTAACCCCTGACGGTTGGACAGCATCTGCTGTAGCTAATCGGTGAATGTTTCACGTGAAACAGCAAAAAAGTAGTTGTTAGCGGTTGCTTTTTGGGGATATAAAGGATGCGGGGTGCCGCCTAAGGTGTAGGCGGCACCCCGCATTTGCATGCTTTGCGCAATATTTCTGCACGGTATTCTCTCGTATCACTAGGTTATTGTGTGCGAAGTTATGATGCCTACTGGTGTGACGAAACCACGAGCCAGCACACAGCAGAGCTTGTACACTGAGGGCATGAGCCAAGAAATTACTGAAGAAACCGCTACCACTTGGTATAACCATTGTCTTACCCTTGACCCACCCGTGCCCGCCGAATGGGGCGTCGATCAAGAAACGCGTGAGGCGATTGAGGGAAGCATTCGCTCCCACCTTGCGATGGGAGTGGGGGACCCCGAACAGTACACAGAAATGATCCTAGATAGTATCGACTATCTGCCTGATGACGATCGGGATACTGAAGAGTCGTCTTGCCCCACTGAAGAAGCCATTAATGCTTATGCGCGCCAAGTGATTGAACGGCACCGCAACCTGGCTCAAGAGCTCGGCATTACCCGTGAAGACGGCAACCTCGAGCGTGCCTTTGCACAGCTGGCGGAAGAAGGAATTCTGGGGCGCAGCAACTTCACCTGCTGCGGCACCTGCGGCAACTACGAAATCGTTGATGAGCGCGATAGTTCCCGCACCTGGTACGGGTATGTGTTCTACCACCAGCAAGATGCCGAAGCCATCCCACAGGGACGGGGTGTTTTCCTGGGGTATGGCATATTTTGGCCTGCTCACTGCACGAAAGAACAGTTCGAAGCAATGAGCGAGGAAGAAAAAGACGAAATATACGAGCGTCTGTCTGTCGCTATGATGCGCGATAAAGTGGTGCCTGTTTTAGAGCGAAACGGGATGCAGGTGGACTGGAATGGTGATTTCAGTCGCCGCCCCTATATTCATAATGTGTGGGCATTTGAGGTGCCCTAGAAGCTGGTGTGATACGCCTATAGTGGCTGAGGCGCAGCGAATACCGCGCCCGGGCAGGTGGTTTCCTGCCCGGGCGCATACTGTTAACTATCGAACCTAAAACCCCGTAAACAATCTCTGTAGATTGCTTTTCTATTCAGGCAGCAGGTTCAGTGCAATGTTGAAGAGATGCTCCCGATTGGTTGAGGCTGACAGGGTTGAGCGCACCATAAACCCCTGGAAAGTGAGGATGAGCGCATCCGCTGTGTCGCTGACGAAAGAATGCAGTTCGTCGGCAGAAGGTTTGCGTTTATTTTTCGCCTTGAGATACTGCTGACCCCAAGGGGTGAGCGACTGGGCAACAATATCGTGCAGGGTAGTAAAAGCGTGTTGGTGGATTCTTGCACCTCGGGAACAGTAAAAGCTTCCAGGCGGATACGCAACATTGAGGTGAAGTTCGCTTCGACGGCTGAGGTGCTAAAAATCATGCGCATAATATCGCGTGGTGAGGGAGTATTGAGTTCCTGGTAAGCAGCGGTGATCATATCGATACGCTGTTGAACAGTGGCATGCAGAATATCGCCTTTGCCGTCAAAGTGCGAGTAGATGGAACCCGAGGAAAGCCCAGATTCTTTAATAATGTCGCTCATGGAGGTATGGGTGTACCCCTTGGCGGTAAAACACGTGAAGGCGGCGTCGATAATTTGGCGTCGACGTGCCTGTTTAGTGGCTTCGGTCAGACGTGGCATGCCTTAAGACTATACCTTTCCGAGGAGTTTGCGCTAGATAAAAATAGAATGTTTATTCTCTGTTGTGAGATTATAAACAAAATGATTATTGTGTTTGCATCTGGTCTTTATGCAGAGTAGAGTCTTAGGTGTTAATAAACAAAACATCTATTTTGTTTGGAGAGTTTCATGGCACGCACACCGGAGGCGATTACGCCCTCATCCTGGCGTAAAGTTATCGCCATCGCCACGCTGGCATCCGTCATCGTCAGCATCGTGATTCTCGCCTTCACCTGGCCCACTAAAGCCATGGAGACGAAAAACCTACCCGTCTCCATCGCGGGACCGGAAGCAGCCGTCAGCCAATTCGAACAAGGACTCAAAGACCGGGGTGTGGAAACCTTCGAGTTCAAACAGGCATCCTCGCGCGAAGACGCCGAACGGCAGATCAAAGAACGTGAAACCTACGGCGCGATCGTCTTCACCGAAGGCGCAGCACCCGAAGTCATGACCGCGCCCGCCGCAAACGCATCCGCAAACCAGATGCTCACCGGCGTAGCCCAGCAGATGAACGCTCAAGTACAGCAGCAAGCTACCGCAGCCAAAACTCAGGCACTGCAGCAGGCCGCCCAGGCGGGCGGGCAGCAGGGCGCTATCGCCACCCAGCAGCTCGAACAGCTGAAAACCGAGCAGGAAAAACTGCAGCAGGCGCAGGTTAAAACCACCGCAGTCGTACCACTCGGCGAGGGTGATCCCAACGGTATGGGTCTGGCGGTTGCCGCATTCCCGCTGGTGATGGGCGGCATAATCGGCGGGGTTCTCAGTATCTCTCTTGTCAAAGGAACCGTGCGACGCTTCGCGACTGCAGGACTCTACGGGATTCTTGGCGGACTCTTCATGACCCTTATTCTAGGAACCTGGTTCGGGTTTGTTCCCGGCGATTTCGGGGCACTGTGGGCGACCTTCGGCATGACTGTTTTCGCGACGGCCTCCTTCATGATCGGAATGTCCGCGTTGTTTGCCGACGCCGTCGGTATCGGTCTTGGCGCCGTGATCTCCATGTTCATCGGCAACCCGCTCTCCGGGGCAAACATGCCGCGGCAGTTCATCCCCGCACCCTGGGGCGCCCTCGGGCAGCTGATGGTGCCGGGCGCATCCAACACGTTGTTGCGGAATATCGCCTATTTCCCGGACGCTTCAAACTCCCTGCCATGGGCTGTACTGTTGGGATGGGCAGGGTTTGGCCTTCTCGCCGGGGTGATCGGCTGGGCGTGGAAAGAACGCCGAGCAACTCACATGAGCGCAGAGGATGATACCGCGAGCGTTCGCGCGAAAACCGAGGCGAACGCAGATGTGCCGGACAACGTTGAGATTCCCTGGAAAGCGGCAAACGTATAGCGACCTCGCCCCCAAGTAGATCCGCGAGCAGATAGTATTTTCAAAATACTATCTGCTCGCGCCGCATGGGGGAGATTCCTAGAATGGGAAGTATGAGCGAAGAGATCACCAGCGCCCGCATCGACGTCTGGCTGTGGTCGGTGCGCATCTTCAAAACCCGCGCACTCGCAGCCGACGAATGCAAAGGCGGGCACGTGCGCGTGAACGATGCATCCGCAAAACCCTCACAAAAACTCAAACGAGGCGACATTGTGCGGGTGCGCTACCCCGGCTGGGAACGCGTGTTTAAGGTCGAAAAACTCATCACCAAACGGGTGGGCGCGCCGATTGCCGTCACCTGTTACGAAGACCTCTCGGAGCCGCGCCCCGCGCACCTGTCGATGCCGCCGGTCGCCAAACGTGAACGCGGCACCGGGCGACCCACCAAGAAAGAACGCCGTGCCCTAGACGAGCTGCGGGGGCGAAAAGGCTAAACCCAGTTCCGCTTTCTCTCACCCCGCGGGCGTCGTTAAGAACCGCGAGCAGGTAGGATTTGGTCGAACAGGTAAGATTTTCCTACCTGCTCAAACCAAAAACCACCAGCTCGCGGAATAAGAAGCGGTCATAGCATGAGACAGATAAACACATCGCTGACGTGCCATACGTGCGGGAGTAGGCTGTACCTATGAGCAACAAGGCCTCAGAACCCAACACATCAGGCGCCGCGAACACAGCCGACGGCACCGCCAGCACGCACGAACCCCAAAACCTGCTGGATGCGACCCCGCGCACCGGCAGCATCCCCCTTCACCTGGGGGAAGGCGAGGCGGAATCCGGGAAAACCCAACCCGAAAAATCGCTCAACAGGCGTATTCTGGCGCTCGCCGTACCCGCCTTCGGCGCACTGATTGCCGAGCCGCTGTTCGTGCTCGCCGATTCCGCACTCGTGGGGCAGCTGGGCACCGAAACCCTGGCGGGCATGAGCATTGCGGCAACCCTCATCACAACCGTGGTGGGGCTCATGAACTTCCTCGCATACTCGGTGACCCCGGCGGTTGCGCGCGCGTTCGGGGCGCATCGGCTGGCGCACGCCTACCGCATCGGCGTGGACGGCATGTGGGTTGCGCTTGGACTCGGCCTGCTCATTATGGGTGTGGGTTATATCTTTGCCGACCCTGCGCTGCGCGGCATGGGCGCGAACGACGCAACCATCGGCTATGCGCGCGACTACCTGCACCATTCGCTGTGGGGCATTCCGCCCATGATGATGATTCTGGCGCTCATGGGCACCCTGCGCGGGCTGCAAGACACCGTGACCCCGCTCAAAGTTGCGGGTGTGGGCACCGTGGTGAATGTGGCGCTGAACTGGGTGCTGATATACCCAGTCGGCTGGGGCGTGGCCGGTTCGGCGACGGGCACATCGCTCACGCAGTGGGGCATGGCGCTCGCACTCGGTATATTTATTCATCTTAAGATGCGCCCGCAGGGCGTGACGTGGCGACCCGATATTGCGGGGATGCGCGGCGTGCTATCCCTCGGTTCCTGGCTGATGCTGCGCACCCTCTCGATGCGCCTGGCACTGCTGTCTACCGTATTTGTGGTGGCTCGCCTGGGCGACGAGCAGACGGCGGCATATCAGCTGGGCATGAGCGTGTTCAACCTGCTGCTCTTTGCCCTAGATTCTCTTGCAATAGCGGCGCAGGCACTGCTGGGCAAGGAACTTGGAGAACGCGACCTGACGGCTGAATCCGGGCGTGCGAAAGTGCGTGAGCTCAAGAATCGCCTGGTGCGTATGAGCCTGGTGTACGGGGTTGTCACCGGCGTTGTTGCGCCCGTGATTGGCTTCTTCGGAAACTGGATTTTCACGCAGGATGCGCCCGTCGCCACCCTCTTTGCGTGGGCTACCCTCGTGATTGGCGTGGGGCAGCCGATAGCCGCATATGTATTCGTTCTTGATGGTATCCTCATGGGTGCTCAGGATGTGAAATACCTGGCAATTGGCTCATTTGTGATGCTGGTTGTTTATGCGCCCGTCATTTTCGGGATCTACTGGGCGGTTTCCGGTGGCCTGCTGAGCGCCACGGTGGGGTACCTGGGGCTCTGGGCGGCGTACATCCTGTGGTACCAGGGCGTGCGGGCGTTCATCTTCGGCCGCCGTGCCGCCTCGGACGTATGGATTAAAGCGTAATTTTTCCGGGGTTTACGCAGAATTCAGGCGTTGAGGACACAAGTTTTTTCACGGTCTTCTAGCTCACGCATCGCGTTGGCATGACTGGTGGCCCCACGGCATCTATGGCGAACGGACTATACCCTTAGTGGTATGTGTGCCCCTGAAACGGAGACGGTTCTGCGATGTGCATCGTTAGATAAGGGACTGTACTCGCACCCTCACCTGAGGCTGGGGCTTGGAGCCTGACCCCGAAGCGCCACCCTCTCGACTTGCTTGCGACAGTAAGCGCAGAACCGCCTCTTGAACATCGCGGACAATTTCTTTGACCGCACGAGAGCCGTCGATTCCAATCTCGATAATGACCTTCTGCCCGCCCGACTCGATGATAACCCCGAATCGAGCGGCCGCAGGGTCGCCGCTCATACGGCTGCCGATAGCTTTCAGCGTGGAGCCGATCCCCGGCTCAATGCCGCGCACTCCAGGAACGGCCGTGACTACATGAGTCAATTCGGCTGCTGAGAGGTTAATCGTCATCGTGCAGATCCTCAATATGAATATTGACGGTTGGGGACAACTCTAGGTTCTCATAACACGCCTGGCGCACAGCATCACGAACCTGCTGCGCAAGCTGGGGGAGGCTACTGGTTGTAACATGTGCAGAGATACGGCAGAAGATCGTATCCGGCATTCCCAGCCCCCGATGACCTTCAGGGGCTGGGGCATGTTTGAAAGAAGACCGCAACGCGCGAGCGCCGGGTACGGAGTCTACGCTGCGTCGCACTAGGGCGCGTAGGGAGAACTCAGACATGCTATAAGGCCCTAAGTCGGTCGGCGGCATCTCTATCTGAGCGCCATGACGGGTTTCGGCGATTACCGCATCCATCATGTGACGCTGAGGCATCACCGATGCGCTCGACTGTGATTCCAGTGTGTCCCAAGTCTTGTGGAGAGAAGCAATTAGACGCAGATATTCCCGTGTGGAGGCCTCATCAAGCTCATGAGCCTGAGACAGCGAACCGGCCGACTGTGCGTGCTGCGGTTCTGCGTGTGGGATGCGGGTGCTGGAACTCATTCCCACTCCTTCATGTGGCGCATCACGAGGGAACGGGCGCGTGCCAGCCTCCCCCGGACTGTGGATTCGGTTAGGTTCAGGGTTTGGGATATCTCCTCGTAGGACATGTCATCAACCTCTCGAAGCACCCAGACGATACGCAGCTCTTCGGGAGCAGATGCCAACAGTTTGGCTAATGCTTCCATCTGGGCGTTGACTTCGCTGGACTGCGCCGGATCACCGGCCGCTGTCGACGTTGTGTCAGGGAGGATGCTCGCGCTCTCAAGACCCTCTGAATCGTAAGGGTCAGTGGCCCGGCGCTGGCGCTGACGAATGCTGCTGGTGGCCTTATTCGTACAGATGCGCATGAGCCAGCCCCGGAAGGCATCAGGATCCCGAAGCAGATGAAGGCTCCGCCACGCCTGAACAAGGGTCTCTTGGACGATGTCCTCACTGTCGTGGCGGTTGCGCACGATCATGTAGGCGGTGCGAAACAGGCGCCCCTGATAACGTTCAACGAGCTTTCCGAAAGCGTCAATGTCGCCGTCCTGAGCTCGCAGCACCAGGTACCTGTCTTTGCCCTGGGACGCAGTGTTCGGATGAGGCACATGCTCGGTGGGCGGACCGGTGGACTGCCCTGCATCGCTGCGCTTTTCATCGGTCATGATTATCAGAACCGCCGCTTTCTAATGAGTGTTTGCCAGCCACAGTGTGGGCTGCACTCTGGGGCTTGGTGGCTTGTTCTAGGCGCAGCAGTACGTCGATCTGACGAGCGTGCTTTCCCAGAGAGGAACTAACGTCTTGGTCAAGTCGGTTCCTGAGCTCGCTCACGGTCCATGCAACCTCGCTGTTCTTTGCTACGGTGACGGTTGCCTGCACCCACAGGTTGCTGGGTGAACCGGTGACCCATACTGAGCACCGCTGAACCCCCGGGACGTCTTCGGCCCGCTCAGACAGCGCTTGGGCTATGACATCGGGGCTGAGTGTGGCCAGAAGTGTGCCGTCGGAGCCTGTCAGACGCAAGGGGGACGCGGCAGCTTTACGGGGCACCTGCTTAATGAGCAGAACCAAGCCAAACGCGATGAGAAGAACCGACCCGAGGGCGGCGGCTGGCAACAGCCAGTGCGCCTGGGGCCCGGCCCAGGTACCGACCCGGGTGTCAGCTTTGGCGAGAACTGAGCTAAGCGTGGGCCATGATTGATCCAAACTTATGCCGGAAGCCACAACCCAGAGGGCTGCCGCGGTGATCAGTAAACCGCATACCGCAAGGACTATCCTATTGAGAATTCCAGATACTGAACGCATGGTTTTCTCTCTTTCAGCTCGTGTGCTGGATACGCACTCGGCTGTGTGCGGTTCCGACGGGTTTCAAGGTTTGTATAGCCTGCTCAGCTGCCTTCTGTGCTGCCTGTCGCACAGGTTCGAGGTCATCCAGGACGCTGAACACTGTCACATTCACGCGCGTTCGACGGACTCGAACCTTGGTGCTGTGAACACCATCGACCCGCTCGACATGGGCTTGTACCAGCCTTGCTAGGTCACGACGTGAAATGGCTGTCTGACCGGGTACGTTATCTGCAAGAACCTCAGTGCGTTCAAAAGCCCCCGGCCACAGGGCAAGAAGAATCATGAACAGACCACATACGGCCACAAAACAGGCCGTTGCTAGTACCGCTGGCGACCCGATGATCGTGGAGTCGAGCCTGCTGACTGCTGAGGATATTTCATTCGGCCATGCTCCGTTCAGGAGCCGGTTTCCCAACGCCCAGATTCCCAGCCCTCCTACGATGAGAAGCAGTAACGCCAGGACAATGACAGGTGCACTCCGCGACGGGCGCCGGATGAGATTTTGTACGGGGGTTTTCATCGCAGAGCCCTCCTTGCCTGGCTGCTCGGATTGAGCCAGGAGATCTCAATGTTGATCTTCTCAACCTTCAACCCGGTGAAGTGCTCGACACGCTGGCTCACATGCTCACGCAGCTGTTGCAGGGTTGAAACCAATGCTGTGGGGAAGGTCAGGCCGATATCCAGGTGCAGGACTGCAACCTGACCGTAAATATCGCACTTTGCCTCGGGGCGCGAGTGGAAATTTCGACGTGCCCCGATCCCGAGCAGCCCCCCGGCGTTCGAGCCCACATTTGCGCTCTCGTAGGCGGCTTGGGCCGCGATCTGCGCAACAACCTGGGCGGGAATGACGGTGACGCCACGCTGCTCCTGCCAGGAACTCTCTGCACCGGCAGCAGCGGGCTGTGTGCTGGTCTCCGTCATTACTTCCTCCATCGATTAAGGATGCTTTGGACATCGACCCGGCCCTCCAGGTAAAGACCCACCACCGTGCCAACCAGGCCGCACAGTGCCACCAGGATGAAATCGGTGAAGGAACCGAAAGCAAGAATTGTTCCCAGGAATAGGCCCACCAAGAGGGCCAGGTGTGTTGTCTTCATAAAAGATCCTCAGATCGTGGCTGGTTACTTGAGGTCGGCGGAGTCAGCAGAATTGGAGTCGTCGTCGGGCAGGTGAACGTCGGTGACGTCGATATTGACCTCTACTACCTCTAGCCCCGTGGTCCCCTCAATCTGTTCGATAATGTTGCGGCGGATAGCATTGGCTACTTCCACAATGGAGACTCCATATTCGACCACGACGGTGACATCTACGGCTGCCTGGGTCTCGCCCTTCTGGACGCTAATACCGCCAGCAACATTGGTCTGGGCGTTGGGGATGCGGTCGGTCACGGCGCTGAAGGCGCGGCGTACAGCATTGCCCATATCGTACACACCGGGAACTTCGCGGGTTGCCATGCCAGCGATTTTGGCAACAACGTTCTCTTCAATGGTGGTTACACCGTGTGAAGTCTGCAGGGGGCCGCGAGGGGTTTTGTCCTGTTTAGTCTCCTTGTTGTTTTCGCGCTCGCGCTGCTGGCCGGTTTGGGGGATGGAGTTGTCGCTCATAGGAGCCTCGTTTCATGTGTTTTTCCGCTGCGCGGATTATGATGTTTGATATGTGCGGCACGCATCGACGGCTGGGGGAGTTTGGGCGCTACCCACGCCCTTTATCCGTTCTTGCAGTCGATGGTGACGCTACTATAAAGACGCTTGAGGTACCGAATTCCTCACGAATTAAAATAGTGGTATATATCACATTATATTGGCGGGTGTCCGCAACCACGACTGTTGCCCGTGTTTGCTCGGCTCAGCTGCCTATCGCGCGAGTAGTCCTCATATGGAACTAAGCGGTTTATGCAGAAATTCCGAGTTTCTGCATAAACCGCTTAGTTTTGTTTCTGCGATGCTGAAGCGACGCAAGGATATGGGCTACTGGTTCTTCCTGCCGGTCACGCTTAGGTATACGGAGATTGCGATAATGGCGGCAATAACGGATAGGATCCAGCGAATCCAGTCGATACCGGCGGTATCTGCAACACCGAAGAAGCTGGCGATTCCTCCTCCTACGAATGCGCCAACAGCACCCAGGATGATGGTCCACAGCACCGAGATGTTCTGGTGGCCTCGCATAATGAGGCGGGCCAAAGCGCCAATAATGGCGCCAGCAATAATCATTCCGATGAGTCCAAGCATGATGTTCTTCCTTTGTGAGTATCCGCCATAGCACGGGCGCGCCTGAGCGGATGTTGGTATGGGGTCTTAGCGCGCAGATCGGTGAGTTTCTGTCTGAAAGTTCAGTGGTAGCCGGGGTTCCAGTTGCCGTTACTGCCACATATTGTGTGATCCGACAGGGCTGTCGCCGCCTGCCGTCGTCTCTCAAAACTTGCGGCGCTGATATGAAGACGCCATGGGCACGCAAATCCTCACGTACTTAACAAGTGTTTTGCATCACGTATGTGTTGGCGGATTTTTCTTCTGCCGCCGCGCCGCCCCAGACGTGTGGACCAAAAAGTAACCGGTGCCTTCAGAGAATCCGGCCGCATGTCCTAAAAAGATGTAACGGCCACCCTCTGTTAGGCTTGAAACTTCCAGGAGTTTTAGGACCCCGAGGAGGAACCCGCATGTACATAAATCACCTGTACTATCACAGCAGCTCTGCAATCACCCACACGCTCACGCATATCCTAGCGAACGCCGTTAAACATGCTGATGTGCGCGCTTACCTGTTTTTCAGTGCAGATCGTGAAGCAGAATTTGAGGAAACGGCTGCGCGGATTTCGGGAAAAGTGGTGTGGGTCCACAGCGTCGCAACAGGACCTATGGGGTTTCTTGCTGAACGTGCCTTCATTGGGCTGATCGAATTTAATGTGCCAGCTGGTGGTGCCGGTGCGGTAAGTGCCTTCTTTGAAGAAAGCGGTATTGCTGAGAAGGACGGCCAGGTGCTGCTTGTCAAAGACCCCGCCTCACCCGAGAATCTTCGTGACATCCTCCTGCGTGAGTATACGCCGCATGACGAGAGGGCGAACACCAATTTTCCTTCGGTGGATGCACTCATGAATGCGGGTACCGCCTTGTTGTATTACCGCGATCTTGCAGGTGCCGCCTACGATAGCGATTCCGGGGAGACTCTCTCCTGCTGTGAGGTGTTTGTTGATGCTGAGTGGGAGCATCTTGTTCCTGAACCGCCGCAAGATGCAACCACCAATGAAGGGTCTTTTGACACCGCAGCTGGTGAAGTAAAGTTTACCGTCATAGAACACCTATAGGGCAGCAGACCCAAGGGCGCTTTGGCGGGGCAGCTTGTTCGGCTGCCCGCTAGAGCTATGCCTTCACCGGGGGAACACGGCTGATAAAAAGCTGAAAATTAACCTTTAAAGGTTGTTTTTGTTCAATATTCTGTTTCGTTGCAGACCGTTCTCGCACCAAGAAAAAGACCCGAATAACGCATCATTAGGCGTATTACCCGCCCCTAGAAGGTATGTAATACGCCTTTTGGTGCGTTATTCACCGAATATCTGAACCGCTACATCTCACCACGTGCTCGTTCAGGGACGTGATAATGGTTTGAAGCTGCACGCAGCTGCTGGATCGCCTCAAAGAAACTCGGGTCCAACTCTCCCAGCTCATCAAGCCAAAACCAGTCGTCAGAGCTGAACTCATGCTTATAGGTCATAAGTTCTCCTCTTTTAGAAGACATATAAAGGTGGGTTGGGATCCTTCACTTCGGCCCGCCAGACTCTAAACCCTACGGTACACCTCGTTGAAGGGCAGGCGGAAGCGCTCGCCCCAGATACCGTGGCCGGGTTTGCGGATACCGCAGGCGACCACCATGTTAATCTCAACATTGCGCGGTAGGCCGAGGAGTTTCTTCACGCGATGGCTGTCGAAGCCTTCCATCGGGCAGGTATCGTACCCCGCCTCGGTCATCGCGAGCATAAACGTCTGCGCCACCAGGCCGCAGCTCTTGTGCACAACCACGCGATAATCGTGCTCCGAAACCTCACGCATCATCGGAACGAATAGGCCCGCACAATTCGCCATTGCCGCGCGGGATGCGCCCAGCAGACCAAAGCAGCGCGCGTACACGAACGGCATAGCCTTGGTGTAGTACATTTCCCAATTCTTAATGCGGTCTTTCTGCTTCTCAGGCGGGCTGTTACGCTCAACATTGCCGCGCTCAAACTCCAGCGCGGCTTTCGCGCGGCGGCGGTGCAAATCCTGGCGGGTCACGAACACCACCATCTGCTGCGCGGTCTTGGCGGCCTGCTGGTGCATGCACGCAGCGGCGAGTTTATTCAGGACGGCGGGATCAGTCACGTGGTAGAGCTCGTACAGCTGCATATTCGAACTTGTGGGCGCCAGCTGAGCCGCACGCAAACACTCTTTGACAACATCGGCATCAATAGGCTGGTTCTCGTCGTAATGGCGCACCGAACGGCGGCGGTTCAGCAAATCTAGCAGGGACATTATGCAGCTCCTCTTTCACGGCGGCGTTTCGAAGGTGTGTCAAAACAACCCTCACCTTTAAGGCTAGCGTTCGCGGGCGCGGAATTCACGCATAATTTTTCGGCAGTAATACTCAGCAGGTCAATAGCCGCACTTATGTATGGAAGCTATCGGGTGAGCCAGTCCGTGGAGGGCAGGCTACTTGGCCCACACGACGAGCTCATCGAGCGGCTTGCGCGGCTTCGGGTCGATCTCGCGTGAGCGGTAGCCAAAGGTTGCGGCAACGGATACGCCGTAATCCTCAGGATCGAGAAGCCCTTCCTCGGTGAGGAGCTGGGTGACCACATCGTAGTCCATGCCTTCAACGGGGCAGGAATCGATGCCGAGCATCGCTGCACCCGTAAGCATATTCGCCAGCGCAATATAAGTGTTCTTCCTAGTCCACTCGAAAAGGGAACGCTCGTCGTCGGCGATCTTCATATCGTGTACCTGGAACTTTTTGTACCTGTCCAGCGCCATCTGCATCTGGTCTTCGGGAAGGTTGCGCTTCGCGAGCGCCTGCAGCAGGAAATCGGAATCGTAGCGGGCGTTCTTCTTCGCCACAATAATCACCACGTGGCTGGCGTCATCGAGAGTGTTTGCCATACCCCAGGCGATAGGCTTGAGCTTCTCGCGCAGCTCTTTATTCTGTATCACAAGGAATTTCCACGGCTCGGAACCAACCGAGCTGGGGGAGAGACGCCCAAACTCAAGGATTGTGTTGAAGTCTTCATCGCTGATTGTACGGGCAGGGTCGTAGGAGCGGGTAGAAACGCGACGCTTGAAAATTTCGAGTGCTTGTTCACGAGTGAGAATCATGGTTTTCCTTTTCTGTGCTGGGGTTTTATGACGGAATTTAGTATATCGAGCAGGGATGCGCCTCCCGCTGGTTTTTTCGCACAGCGTGACTGTGGGAGAAGCCCCGTCCTTTTTAACTTACCCTTCAAACTGGTGTAGCCATATCGGTAATTACGCCACTTTCACGGTGTATTCCAGGGCCTTGTGCGGTCGCAGAGTCGTTGAGACGTATCCGTTGGCGGGGGTGCGCACATAGTCGAGGTAATCCTGCATGGACGGGCTGAACCCCTCAACATCATCTACGGCAATCACGGCGCGGTCGGCAAGATGCGGCTCCAACAGCTGAAAGACGGGATGCACCAGGTCAGGCCACCCGTCGAGAAGTACAAAATCGGGGCTGAAATCCAGGTCTTGCAGGGTCTTCAGCGCATCGCCTTCGCGCAGCTCGATATAGTCCGCAAGCCCCGCCCGCTCAAAATTTTTCCGCGCGGCCTCCGCCTTATGAGGCACGTATTCGCAGGTGATCACGCGTCCGCCATTGCGTTTTGCGGCGGCGGCAAGATACAGCGTCGAGATGCCGTAGGATGTACCGAACTCAACGATATTCCGCGCGCCGCGCGCCAGCGCCTGCATATACAGAAACTCTCCCTGCTGCGGGGTGATGGGGATGTATTTATCGGCGTAGAAGTCCTCATCTTCAGTCCTCCAATCGATCCCCTTACCTAAAAGCTGGTGGATTTTCGGCAGAAAATGCAGGAACATGCGTTTGCCCTGCTTGAGCGTGGCGTCGTAGAGATCATAGAGTGTGTCTTCGACCGGCGGGTCGTTGAGGAACGTGAACATTTGCGGGGTTAATTTGGGCATGTGAATCTCCCGGGTGCTTCGCTGCGCAGCATATCTTTGCGCCGCAGTTTCAGGTGTTTCTCTGAAGGGTAGCGCGGGTATCTGGATTCTTTTATCATGCCAGCGTCAGCAGGGGAGAACAAGAGATTTGTACGAAGACACACAGAAGCCGAAGCTCGCCGCCGCAAACCGGGCTACCGCTCAAATCGGGTGAGGCGCATCGAATTGAGTACCACAAACACCGAACTGAACGCCATGGCCGCGCCCGCAATCATCGGGTTCAGCAACCCTGCCGCTGCGACCGGCACCGCGATAGTGTTGTATGCGAACGCCCAGAACAGATTCGACTTGATGGTGTGCAAAGTCGCTCGTGAGAGCCGCAGCGACGTGGGGATTGCGTGCATATCCGAGCGCATCAGCACAATATCCGCCGCCTGTACCGCAACATCCGTACCCGAGCCCATCGCCATGCCCAGGTCCGCGCGGGCCAGGGCAGGCGCATCATTCACGCCGTCGCCAACCATCGCCACCCGGTAGCCTTCATCCTGAAGCTGCGCAATAACCTCGGATTTACGTTCGGGCGTGACCCCCGCAAAAACGTTCTCCGGATTAATCCCCACGCTGGATGCAATAGCCTGGGCAACCTCGGGGGCATCACCGGTCAGCAGTACGGGTTCTAAGCCCAGTTCGTGAAGCTCGGCGATAGCCTGCGCCGACTCGGGTTTGGGGGAGTCTGCCAGTGCGATGAGCCCCACAGGCTGCGGATCCTTCGTGCCGGTCGCGCGAGCTACAGCCACGGTGGTCAGCCCTTCCGAGCGCGTTTGCTCAAGCATCTGATGCTGCTTCTCGGTGAGTGCAACGCCCGCCTGCAGCAGGTATTCGGGGGTGCCCACCAGCACCAGGCGGCGGGACTCCCCGTCGGTATCGGCGGGCACAAGCTCACCGCGCACACCTCCGGGCACACCCTCAAAACCCTCGACGGACCCCAGAAACGCCCCATAGTTTTCTGTCGCAAAACGCGCAATAGCGCGGGCTATTGGATGCTCACTCAGTGCCTCCACGGCTGCGGCATCGCTCAGAATAGATACAGAACGTTCGCTCTTTGAAGAGGCGTTGTCGTCTGTGACTTTGGTGAAATCGTCGAAGGTCCCGAAGCGCGCCACGCGCATTGTGCCTTCGGTGACGGTCCCGGTTTTATCCAGCACGATGCGGTTCACCGCATATGTAGTTTCCAGCACCTGCGCGTTGCGAATCAGTATGCCCAGCTGCGAGCCACGCCCGGTACCCGCCAGCAGCGCCGTGGGGGTCGCCAGACCGAGCGCACAGGGACAGGCGATCACCAGCACCGAAACCGCCGCATTGAACGCACGCGGCACATCGTGCGATACAACCAGCCACCCGATGAGGGTCAGGAGCGAAATCACCAGAATCGTTGGCACGAAAATCGCAGAAACACGGTCGGCAAGGCGCGCGATGGGTGCCTTCGTTTCCTGGGCGGCGGCAACCAGCTCACCCATTTTCGCGAGCGTCGTCTCAGACCCCACGCGGGTTGCGCGCACCGTCAGCGACCCGGAGGTGTTCAGGGTTGCGCCGGT
This sequence comes from Rothia aeria, assembly GCA_002355935.1. Lineage (GTDB taxonomy): Bacteria > Actinomycetota > Actinomycetes > Actinomycetales > Micrococcaceae > Rothia > Rothia aeria. Next base: position 590,593 of record AP017895.1, read on the forward strand.
GACCGCATCGCCCACCGAAACCTCGACAGGCACCGATTCGCCGGTCAGCAGGGAGGCGTCCACGGCGGAAGACCCCGCAATAACCGTGCCGTCAGTGGCGATTTTTTCACCCGGGCGCACCAGAAATTCGTCTCCCGGAAGCAGGTCCTCAACCGGAATCTGCACCTCGCGCGTGGTTCCCCGCTTATCGGTACGAAGCAGGGTCGCGGTGCGTGCCCCCAGGCTCAGCAGGGTGCGCAGAGCCTCGGAAGAGCGGGTTCGTGTGCGGTGCTCAATTGCCCGCCCGATCAGCAGGAATAAAGTCACCATAGACGCCGAATCAAAATACAGCGGCGCATGGTGCCCGCTCAAGAACATGTCGAGAATACTCCCGTGCACGGGGTGAACATGCTCGGTCAGCCCGGGGTTCATGAACAGCTGCGCGAGCGAATACAGGTAGGCGACAATCACGCCGAGAGAAACCAGCGTGTCCATCGTGCTGCTGAAGTGGCGTGCGTTCGTGAGAGCGGCGCGGTGAAACGGCTCGGCGCTATAGACCGCAACCGGCAGCGTGATAAGCGCAAGCACCCAGCCCAGTGCGGGAACTGGAATGTGGGGAACATTGAAATCAAGAAAATCGGCACACTCAACAACAACGCCACAACGATGCGCCATCCCAAGCCCCCGCTGCGCGCGTTGGTCGTCTCTTCGGACTCTGTCTTGTGGCCCTTGGTTTTGAGCGATGCCGTATACCCGGCGTTATTGACCGTTTCAATGATCTGCTCATCGGTAATATCGGCGGGAACGATCACGCGCGCAGACTCCAGCGGCAGGTTCACGGCGGGATCAACCCCCGGGATTTTGCGGAGTTTACGTTCCACGCGGCCCACGCAGGATGCGCACGTCATGCCCTGAACATCCAGGTGGATAATGCGCGTCTGCCCGCCATTAGCCGAGGAATCGAAAAGAGAACGCTCGTTCTCAGTTGTGGTGGATGCTGTTTGAGTTGAGTTACCCATGTTCTTCGCCTCTGTTCTTAATGCTCACGATGCTGTGCTGTCTTCTGGCTTTGCCTGCCGCAGTCCGCCCTGATCTATACTTCGCCTTCGTCCGGCAGTCCATCGGCACGGTTGCTGCGCGGTCGCTGCCCGGTTAGTTTCGGGCCTCGATCGTTCACCCCGCGAACCCGCGTGACGGCAGCACGCCTGAATGTGCGGCGTTGAGCGAGGGCGTCGTATGCGGTGCCGTGCACACCGGGATGCAGATTATCGCCGGTGCCGTCTGCGGGGGTATTCGCCGCATGATCCTGTGAGGAATGTATACGCGATGCGCCCCGCCGCTTCAGCCCGCGCTGATCCTCGCGCGCCGTGTAGGGGTGGAGTCGCGCACCCACGCATCCAGCAGATCGGAGTCGAGTCCCATCTGCCGTGCCACGCGGGAAATCGCCTCGGTCAGGTGAATGTTCTCGGTGCCTACGAGTGCGCGCACTGCCCCGACCGCCATTGCCTGGTACTGCGGAGAATACGCCATGATTAGACGGCGGGAGTGAAGCCAGCTTCGACGATGGCGTCCGCTACGGCTTGCGTGTTAAGGGTGCCTTCGTGCTCGATGGTGACGGTCGAAACGCCGTCTTTGACCACGTCTACGTTCACGCCGGTGACGCCCGGAACTTCGCCGACTTCTTCACTCACGCTCATGGCGCAGTGGTTGCAGGTGAGGCCGGTTGCTTTGACGGTGGTGATTGCCATGATGTTCCTTCCGAAAATTTTTGGAATTAAAAAACTTGTGGATGCGCCGCCCGCGTGTCAGCTGCGCATCATGCGGGATATAGCGGCGGTTGCCTCTTTGATTTTCTCATCAACGATCGTCGCATCACCTGTACGTTCGGATTCAATCGCGGCGTTGGTGACGCAATGCCCCATATGTTCTTCGAGCAGGTTGAGAGAGACCGCGTGGAGTGCTTTGGAAACCGCCGCGACCTGAGTAAGCACGTCAATACAGTACTTGTCTTCCTCGACCATGCGGGCGATACCGCGCACTTGCCCTTCGATGCGGCGCAGGCGCTTCAAATGCGCCTCCTTATTTGGGGTGTACCCGTGTGGCTGTGCTGAGGAATCATGCTTTGTCATAGATTCAGTGTATACCCTAGGGGGTATATCTCAAGAGGTGGTGAAAGTGATTTGATATATTGGCTTTATGCGTGCACCACACCCTCAATCGGTCTATACGCTTCCGCACGAGCAAACGGTGCTCAATACCCTGCGGAAGTATGGGGTGGTTAAAGCGCACCTATTCGGCAGCGCGGCACGCGGCGAGCTTACCCCCGCCAGTGATCTTGATTTTTGATAGAGATGAAAGACTCCCCAGATTACGGCGTATTACTGCGGTTATCTGAGGAGCTTGAGCAGATTACAGGGTACCCGGTCGATGTGCTGACCTCTATTAAGCCTGTTTTTCGCCCCTACATCGAACCCGACTTGACGGAGCTGCCGTTGTGAAAGTTCCAGACCCCTACATCATCGGTTGAAACAGAAAAACCCCGGGGCGCAGAAACACTGCTGCACTCCGGGGTTTTATCTGGTTTTTGCTGAAGCGTTCGTGGTGTTTAACCGCGGCTTACATCCCCTGCGCCTGGATGGCGGTGATCGCCACCGTGTTAATGATGTCCTCCACGGTGGTACCGCGCGAAAGGTCGTTCACAGGCTTGCGCAGACCCTGCAGCACAGGACCAACGGCGGGGCACCCGAAGACTGCTGCACAGCCTTGTAGGTGTTGTTGCCGGTGTTCAGGTCGGGGAAAATAAACACGGTCGCCTGGCCCGCCACCTGGCTGCCGGGCAGCTTAGTGGAAGCGATCGACATGTTCGAGGCCGCATCGTACTGAATCGGACCCTCCACCGCGAAATCCGGGTTAGAGGCGCGCACAATCTCGGTCGCCTCACGCACCACATCCACATCCGCACCAGAGCCGGAAGTACCGGTCGAGTACGAGAGCATAGCCACCTTCGGGTCAACCCCGAACTGGCGCGCCGTCTCGGCGGAAGCCTTCGCAATATCCGCCAGCTGCTCGGCGTTCGGGTTCGGGTTCACGGCACAGTCGCCGTACACCAGCACGCGGTCTTCCATGAGCATCAGGAACACCGAAGACACAATCTTGGTGCCCGGGCGGGTCTTAATGAACTCCAGCGAGGGACGAATCGTGTTCGCGGTCGTGTTAATAGCGCCCGAGACCATGCCGTCCGCAATACCCTTGTACACCAGCATCGTACCGAAATACGAGGGGTCGCTCATGCGTTCACGCGCGGCCTCAATGGTCATGCCCTTGTGGGCGCGCAGTTCGGCGTAGGTTGCTGCGAAGTCTTCACTGTACTCGTTGTTCTCAATGTCGATAATACGGATTGAGGCGGGCAGGTTAATGCCCTCAGACTGACAGATCTCCGTAATCTTATTGGGGTTGCCCAACAGAATCAGGTCACAGAAATCGCGGCGCGCAATCATCTCGGCGGCACGCAGAATACGCACATCGTACCCCTCTGGCAGAACCACGGAACGGCGGTTTGCGCGGGCGGTCTCAATCAGGTTGTGCAGGAACCGCAGCGGAGTCATCGAGGCCGGGCGCTCAAGCTCAAGGCGCGAGAGCAGCTCTTCCTGGTTCACGTACTCGTCCCAGCCGCCGAATGCGCTCGCAAGTTTGCGGGCCTGGCCGCTGATCACACTGCCGTGCACACGGGAGACGGCGCGCGCCGACTTGAAAGTGTCACGCTCGGTAAATAGCACCGGGAAGGGGGCGTTATCGAGCAGGCTGCCCACGGCGGTGTGCTTCCCGGGAAGCTCGTTGAGCCCGCCGGTGAGCAGCAGACCCGACGGTGCCGGGAACGTGGGGGAGAGCGCGGATGCGAGGGTTGCGGCCACAACGTCGGCGCGGTCACCGGGAACGATCACGAAGTCCCCGTCGGTGAACTGGTTCAGGAAGTTTGAGACGGTCATTGCGGCGATCTTGACTTCGCTAATATCGCGGTCAAGGTCTTCCTTCTTCAGGTGCGAGCCGTCAAGTTTGAGGGCTTCAACAACTTCCGCGATGGTGGGCTTACCCAGTTCGGCGATCTCGGGCAGAACGTAGACGGGGAACTTGTGCTCGCCCAGCTTGACGTTCTTCTCAATGCTCTCACGCAGCTCGGGGTCGGCGCGGTTGACGATAATCGAGAACAGATCAACCTTGGCCGCCTTAAGCTCGGAGCGGGCCACCTCCACGGCGTTGGTTGCCTCTTCGAGGGATGCATCGTTTGCACCCACAATAGCGATTACGGGCAGGCCCAAATCGCGGGAAACCTGGGCGTTGAGGTCGAACTCGACAGCGAGCGCGTTCTGTGCGGTCAGGTATATGCCGTCCACGACCACAACATCGCTGTGGGCGGCGATTTCTTCGTAGGCGGAAACCGCGCGGGCCGAAATTTCTTCGGTGTTGCCTTCCGCGATGAACTCTAGCGCCTCGGTGAGGGAGACGCCGCCGCCTACCTGCTTGTCGGAGAGGTTGAAGTGCTCCTTCATGAGGCGAATCATGGGGTCGTCGTGGGCGGTTTCGCCCTTAAAGATGGGGCGGAAGAAACCTACCCGGTCGGCGCGTTTTACGAGGGAGTCGGCGAGGCCTAGGGCGATCAGGGATTTGCCTGAATCCTGGGTCATCGCCGAGAGATAAATGCCGGTGGTCATAGTGCTCCTTTGGCGTTGAACGTTCGGCGGGGGCGGCCCGTCTATGGGGTGTGGGCGACTCTCGTCGAGTTTGTGTTGTCTTTTCCATTCTAAGGATGCTTCCGGGGTGTGGCACACATTATATGTTGTGGTGTGTGGTATTTCATGGGGTGTTGTGGGTGTGGGTTGTGTTCGTGGCTAGGTTCGGGGCCTGCACGGGGTGCTGCCGGGGGTGTTCCTATCTTCTGGGTTCGCACTACCATGGGAGTATGTTGTTTGCTTTTTCTGTAGCCCCCACTGTTAGTGACCCTGACGGGTCGGTTCACCGTGCTATCGCCGATGCGGTGGCGATTGTGCGCGCATCCGGGCTGCCGCATCAGACCGGGCCCATGTTTACCACGATTGAGGGGAGTGGGACGAGTGCATGGATGTTATTAGGCGCGCCACGGAGGTTGTGGGCAAGCATGGCCCGCGCGTTTCGCTGGTGATTAAGGCGGATATCCGCCCCGGCCATGACCACGGGGAGATTGAGGGGAAGGTGCAGCGGCTTAATGCCGCCATAGAGCAGCTGGATTCGGGGAAGTAACCACTCTGCGAGGGTTCGGCGCACCTGCTTCTTTGGGGCCTGTGAGCCTCTATGTCGGCCAGTGATGCGACGAGGGGCAGCTATAGCTATGCGTGCACCCCGCCAGCCTGTAGGGTTCACGCGGCTGCTGCGGGGTCTCGTATCTAGGCTTCTTGATGGTTGCCCACCCGGGTGTTGCCTGAACCTGGCGTAGGCTTATGTGCATGGCGAAAAAGAAAACCCGCAGCGCTGCCTCACGCCGCGCTGAGCGCTCCGAGTATCCGCACACAACAGGTGCAGTCGCCGGTGTGTACCCCATTTCGACCGGTGAAGCTGAGCTTGTGCCCGATGGCTACCACGCTGATGGTTGGCTTCTGCTCATTAACGGTGTGCAGTCTTCGCATGTGATAGTGGGGCAGCCGCGCATGCTCGATTTTGAGTACATGCGCTGGATTGCTGCGGTTCTCGACTCGCATATTCAGACTCACCTTAATCCCGACAAGCTGCGTATCACCCATCTGGGCGGCGGGGCGTGTTCTCTAGCGCGCTACTGCGTGGACGTATACCCAAATTCACGCAATACCGTTGTGGAGCTTGATGCCAAACTGGCCGAATATGTGCGTGAGTGGTTCGATATTCCTAAGTCGCCGCGCGTAAAAATTCGGGTGGGCGATGCGGGCACTGTCACTCGCTCGTTTGCGCCGGCATCGCGCGATGTGGTTATTCGTGATGTGTTCGCGGTAGATAAAACCCCAGCGGAACTTACAAGCGTGGATTTCGTGCGGACGGTTGATCACTCTCTGGCGCCTGGTGGGCTGTATATTCTCAACTGCGGGGATGGCCCCTCATTGGATGGGGCGCGTGCTGAGGTGGCTGCCCTGTTTGAGGTGTTTGAGCAGGTGTGCCTGGTGGCTGATGCCGCGATGCTCAAGGGCAGGCGGCGGGGCAATATTATTATTGCCGCATCGCACAGTCCGCTGCCAGCGGCAGGCTCAGCTGAGGCGGCGGCTATCTCGCGAACGCTCATGGGCGGCGGTGTGCCGGCGCAGTACCGGGATTCGGCACAAACCCGGCAGTTTGCCCGCCTGTAGCTTCCACTGATAGGGCATCGGCCGCTTACGGCCACATAAAATAGAACGCACGCTCTACTATGGAGGTTTCGCCCCGAGCCATCCTGCGCTTATGAGGCGCCTGCCGCAAGGGTTGCTGGTGGGGATGGGGCTACGCCGAATCTTGGGGTATCCCGCATCCCGAAATCACCTGCCTGCCCGGTTCGCGCTGCGGCGCCTCGCGCTAAGATTGAACCCATGCGATACACCTACCTTGGACCCTCAGGCACCTTCACCGAATCCGCCCTGCTTTCCGTGCCCGGCGCGGTCGGTGCCAAACGCATCCCCGCCACCAGCGTGCCTAATGCGCTTGAACGTCTTCGCAGTGGCGACGTGGATGCCGCCATGGTGCCGATTGAGAACTCGGTCGAAGGCGGGGTGAGCGCTACTCTTGATGCGATCGCGGCTTCCGAGGGAATGCGCATTATCCGCGAGGTTCTGGTGCCCATCAGGTTCGTGCTGGTCGCGGCGCGTCCGCTCGCGATTGATGAGATTAAAACCGTTTCAACCCACTCGCATGCCTGGGCCCAGGTGCGGCAATGGGCAGATGAGACTATCCCCACCGCCGAGTACCTGCCCGGTTCCTCCACCGCGGCAGCAGCCGTGGGTCTGCTTGACCCTTCCTGCGCGTATGATGCCGCGATTTGTTCCCCCGCACTTTTGGCAACTCACCCCAACCTGCATGTGCTTGCCGAAGACATTGGTGATAACAAAAATGCCGTCACCCGGTTTGTGCTTATCAGCAGCACCGCAGATATTCCAGATCCTACCGGTGCCGATAAGACGACGCTCACGATCCCTCTGCCCGAAAATCGAGAGGGCACTCCCGAAAACCGTTCGGGTGCGCTCTTGGAACTGCTCGAACAGTTTGCATCGCGCGGCGTGAACCTCTCACGCATCGAATCGCGCCCCACCGGCAGGCAGATGGGATCCTATATGTTCAGCGTGGACGCAGACGGGCATATTTATGAGGCTCGAATGCGCGATGCCCTGCGCGGCCTGCACCGCATAGCACCCGGCATTAAATACCTGGGATCGTACCCGCGTGCCGACCGGCAGCCCACCGTTGCGCCGCGCATCCACTCCGAGAATTCGTTCGATGCTGCCCACGCCTGGGTGGAATCGCTCTTCCCAGGTGGGCGACCGGCGCATCTGAAACGCTAAACCGCCCCCCGCGACCGTATAAAAAGAACCTTTATGCGAATAAAGCGTTGGGAATCCCGCTTTATTCGCATAAAGGCTCTTTTTACGGCTGGGGGCGACTGGGTACTATTGATATGTGATTGATATTAACCTCCTCCGCGAAAACCCCGAGATTTTCCGCGCCTCCCAGCGAGCACGCGGCAAAGACGAAGCCCACGTAGACCGTATTCTTGAGGCGGATGCCGCACGCCGCGCCTCGATCGGCACCTACGAGAACCTGCGCGCCGAACAGAACGCCTTCGGTAAACAGGTGGCGAAGGCACCCAAGGAAGAGAAACCCGCCCTCGTAGCCCAGGCGAAAGAACTCGCCGCCCGAGTCGCAGAGGCAAAAGCGGAATCTGAGGCGAAAACCGCCGAATATGAAGAGCTGCTAAGCTCCATCGAAAACCTGATTATCGACGGCGTACCCACCGGCGGCGAAGACGACTTCGTGGTGCTCAAAGAAGTCGGCACCCCCCGCGATTTCGCCGCAGAAGGTTTTGAACCGCGCGACCACCTGGAAATCGGCGAACTCGTCGGCGGTATCGACATGGCACGTGGTGCCAAGGTCTCCGGCTCGCGCTTCTACTTCCTCAAAGGGCAGGTTGCCCGCCTGGAGCAGGCGCTCATGTGGATGGCACTCGATCTGGCGACAGCCAATGGCTTCACCATGATGACAACCCCCACCCTCGTGCGCCCCGAAATCATGAACGGGACCGGGTTTAACGTCAAGCACGACGATGAAATATACCGCCTTGAACGTGATGACCTGTACCTGGTCGGCACCTCGGAGGTGGCGCTTGCGGGCTACCATATGGACGAAATACTCGACCTTAGCGACGGACCCAAGAAATACCTGGGATGGTCATCCTGCTATCGCCGTGAAGCCGGTGCCGCAGGTAAAGACACCCGCGGTATTATTCGCGTGCACCAGTTCAACAAGGCCGAAATGTTTGTCTACTGTCAGGTGGAGCAGGCGGAAGAAATACACGAGCAGATGCGCGCCCTCGAAGAGGAAATGCTGCAAAAATGCGGCCTTGCGTATCGCGTGATTGATACCGCCGCAGGGGATCTGGGCACCTCTGCCGCACGCAAGTTCGACTGTGAGGCGTGGGTTCCCACCCAGGGCACCTACCGCGAGCTGACCTCGACCTCGAACTGCACCACCTACCAGGCACGCCGCCTGAACATACGCGAACGTACCGCAGACACCGTAGACGATGCGGGCAATGTGCGTAAGGGGCGCACCCGCGCGGTCGCAACCCTCAACGGCACCTTGGCGACTACCCGTTGGGTTGTGGCGATTCTGGAGACCCACCAGCAGCCCGACGGTTCGGTGCGTATTCCTGAGGCGCTGCGTCCGTATATGGGCGGTGCTGAGGTTATTCCTGTGGTGTAAAAACGGGTGCTTCGCCGAGCTGCTAAGCCTGCCGTTTCATCGTGTGGGAACCCACTAGCAGCCCAAGAGCGGTGTGTTAACATGGGGATATTACTGAAATGGAAAGCTACATATTTTATGTATGTAGCGGAGAGGCTCGGCGGCTTGCAACGACCGAACCTCCCCTTGCGAGTTGATACTACTTCAGGTTGCGGACAACAACCTTGAGAGTATCAAGAGCGTTTGAAACAGCCTGAGCTGATCCATCGGTAAGGATGAGACTTACCAGGATTGCTTGGGCTGTTTCCATGAGTTCGAAGAACATCATGGCTCTACTCACCTCCCCTCTGCCCCAAGAGTCGACCGCAGGGATTTACTGAAATGGATGTGCTGCGGCGCACCCCGGGAAGAGGGCAGTACTAACTACCGTACAGTGTTATTTCAGCTTCTAGTGTGCGTTTAGGTCTCTAAAAAGCGTTACTCTTAAAGTATGTCCATTTCGCGTTCTAAACTTATTGGCGCATCAGCCTTGGCTGCAACAACGGCTGCGCTGGTGGCGCGTGCCCGTTCACATGCGCAGAAAATTGTGGCCCCGCTTGGTATCTGGCGAACAATCCCCACCGGCGATATGCGTCGCGTGGGCGTGGTGTACAACCCAAGTAAAGGCGGGGCTAGCGCCGCTGTTGGCATTATTGAACGCACCATTAGAGCGAACGGCTGGCCCGCACCTATTACCCGCACTACCCGCATTGACGAGCCCGGTGGGGAAGCCACCCGTGAGGTACTGGCTGAAGGCGCGGATACCGTGATCGCCGTTGGCGGAGACGGGACGGTTCGTGCCGTAGCCACGGCGTTGCAGGGGTCGCAGGCGACTCTTGGTATTATCCCGTTGGGCACCGGTAACTTGCTCGCCCGCAACCTGTACCTGCCGGTGGGTGATGTTGCCTCCTGCGTCAATATTGCGCTTAACGGGGTGCAGCAGCCGGTAGATGCTATTAGGATGGTGACCGACCCCGGCAGCGACGAAAAAACCGAACATACGTTCTTTGTTATGAGTGGTGCCGGGTTTGACGCGCTGGTGATGAACGATACCACTGAGGAGCTTAAAGCTCGTATTGGGTGGCTCGCCTATGTGCGCACGGGGCTGCGGCATATGATGGGGCATTCGCATATGGTGCGGCTAAAAATGGATGATGAGCCAGTGATTGAAACCCGCGTGCGGTCGGTACTGATCGCTAACTGCGGGCGGCTTCAGGGTGGGCTGCAGCTGACCGATATGACCGATTTGGACGACGGTAACCTTGAGGTGATTGTGGCGTCTCCGCGCACGGTGCTGGAGTGGGGGCTGCTCACCGCAAAGGTTATGCGCCGTACCCTGTTGGGGGCACCGCGTGTAGAAATGCCGATGATCCGCCATTTTGTGGGGCACAAGGTTGAGCTTGAGATGCTGGACGAGCCTCAGCCTGTGGAGGTTGACGGCGACCCGGCCCCGTCCGCGTCGCATATATGCGCGCATATTATTCCTGCCGCTATTCACGTTAATATTCACCCGGATGCGCACCGGCTGACATAACTTACTCGGGGGTAGGGCTTGTGGCCCGATATGCGGTTAGTCTGGGTAATTTATGACGGCAGCAGTGCCGACGGTTTACACGATAGCTCCTAGAAATATATGGGCGAAGGTCAAAAAATCTCTGTATACGCCTGCCTTGCCATGAGAAAACCGATAATTGCAGCTATCCATAGTATGGCTCCATCGGCGTTACGGGTTGCTAAGCTAACAAAATGGTCAAGCTTAGGTGTGATCCATGATGAAGCAAGACGGCGTATTACCAAGAGAGTAACAGCAGGGATGAACATTATGAGGCAATAACCCATCAGCACTATGAGCTTAGTGATAATAGTGGAATCCCAGGTGTTAAGCATGCTGATGGCGGCGAGGTAAGGGAGCATAGTTGCAGCTTCGAGAACCCCAGCGAGAAGCGCGATAAAGATTGCTGCGCGCGGATTGGTGACTTTTTCGAGACGGGTGCGCCATTTTATTTCGCTGGCGCGGCTGTCAGGGCTGGGTGAGAGGATACCGTATGCGAAGAGGATAGCCCCTAGAATCAGCTGAATCCAGTAGCGTCCTTGGGATGAAAAGATAGGATGGTTCCAAGTGATAGCTTCTACACCAAGTAGAAGAAGGGTGCCGAGTGCCGTGTAGAACAGCCCTAACGTGAAGCAATAAAGGGCTAGTGTGCGTACCTGAAATCGTGGTTGCGCCAGAAAAATAAGCGGTATAACTAGTGTTCCTGTGCTAAGGGAATCAAGAAGAGCCAAACTGAGAAGTGTCATGAAAAACAAGAGCAACCTCCTAAGAGCAGAGTGATGGTTTTAGTACGACTGTGTTATTAAAATTAGCATACAGTTTAGACGGAAGACGTAAGATAGACATGTGCCGAAAAATGTTGATCATCAGCAGCGTCGAGATGACATTGCGCAAGCTACCTTTGAACTCATTGCTCGTAATGGTCTGATGAACGCCAGTGTTCGAGCTGTCGCCGACTATTCTGGGTATTCAGCTGGATCAATCCGACACTATTTCCCTGTGCATGATGAGCTTCTGCGTTACGTCTCAAGCTACCTGACGCGACAAATCGGAAATCGTATTTCAGCTATTGCACAAGATAAAAAACTTACGGTACGGCAGCGTGTGGAGCAAGCCTGCGAACAGCTTCTTCCGCTTGATGCTATGCGTAAACGGGAGATCGTTGCCTATGCGGAGTTAGGCCGTCTTGAACGTGCTCGACCAACAGGTCGCCTAGAGGAAGGGCAAGAAATCGCTAAGGTCTGTGAGGCTTCGCTCGATGCTTTGGACGTGCATCGCGTCCTTGATAAAGCACGTCGCGCACAACTGGCACGTCGGTTACACTGGGTGCTTGACGGATTGGCTGCGCAAGAAATTATCTATCCTAGTTACATAAACCCTGCGGATATTCAGGAAGAATTGCGCCAAACTCTTGACGATATCGAGCGTGAGATTGCTGATTTAATACCACAAAAATAATTTGGAAGTCTAACAGGGGAGCACACGCAGAAGAGCGTCAATGTCACGTTCGCGTTGTAGGATGCGTTGCTGGGCATCAACGATGTCAGTGGTAGCAACGTAGAAGAGCTGATGATCACCCACCATAAAGTCCGCAGTGTAAGTGGAGTAGCCTTCGAGGCGTCGGGCGAGTTCAGTGCTCGCGGCAGCTTGTCCGCGTTCACGAAAAATGCTCTTGAGAGTACGATACTTTGCAGGTTGTGATGCGCCAGCCGAGGCCATCGAGTGTCCCTAAATAGAAAAAATAGCGATTTTTCCATTTACAGGCCTTTGCGCAGGGGCATATTGGAAGAAACAGCCGTTTTTTCCAATATGCTGTGTAAAGAGTGCTCTCCGCTCCAGCTTCGGAAGGGCGGTGCGCGGCTCGTCAGATCCGAGTCATTTACCGGCGAAACTTTCACCGTTGCCTGGCAGGGCGCACACGGTAAGCTGGTGTACATGAAGATTGCTACCTGGAACGTGAACTCCATTCGCGCCCGCGCCGACCGCATCGAGGACTGGCTCGATAAAACCGAGGTCGATGTGCTCGCCCTACAGGAAACCAAAACCAAGGACGAAACCTTCCCCTTTGAGCTCTTTGAATTCCTGGGGTACGAGGTGGCGCATTACGGGCTGAACCAGTGGAATGGGGTAGCAATCGCATCCCGCGTGGGGCTAGACAGCGTCGAACGCGCCTTCCCGAACCAACCCGCCTTCGGAAAACCCGGAGACCCCGCCGAAATTGAGGCGCGAGCCATCGGTGCCACCTGCAACGGCGTGCGTATCTGGAGTCTATACGTGCCGAACGGGCGCGGGCTCACCGACCCTCATATGCCGTACAAAATGGAGTGGATGCGCCAGCTGCGCACCAACGTCAACGGCTGGCTGCACGCCGACCCCGCCGCACAGTTTGCGCTCGTCGGCGACTGGAATGTGGCGCCCGAAGATACCGACGTGTGGGATATCGACTTTTTCCGTGAGAACGACCTCACCCACGTTTCCGCCCCGAACGCGAGGCATTCTATGCCCTGCTCAATGATGAAGGGCTCATCGATCCGGTGCGCCCCTACACCCAGGGCGAGTACACCTACTGGGACTACAAAGCCGGGCGGTTCTCGAAGAATGAGGGGATGCGCATCGACTTTCAGCTGTGCTCCCCGGCGCTCGCCGCCCGTGTGGAAAACGCCTGGATCGATAGGGAAGAGCGCGAAGGGGACGGTGCGAGCGACCATACCCCCGTGGTGATTGAGCTTGCTGACTAGAGGCTAAACATGTGATGTGAGGAGACAGTATGAGTCGGAACCTTACCTCTGAACCGGTGGCGACGGGCAGCGCAGAAACCCGAATCGGTCTGCTTCGCTGGCGTGAATACGGTGGTCCCCGTGAAGCCGCAGGCGAGAGGACCCTGTTGTTTGTGCATGGGCTGCTGACAAATTCGGATGTCTGGGGCGAGGTGGTGCAGAACCTCTCCCAAGATTTTCGGTGTATAACCCTCGATATTCCCTTGGGGAGTCACACTATTCCCGCCCGAGAAGATGCAGCCCTCAACGTTGCCGAGCTGGCGCAGGCCGTGAACGAAGCGGCAGAACAGCTATGCCCACACGGGTTTACCCTCATTGGCAGCGATACCGGCGGAGTGGTTTCTCAGCTGGCGGCGGTGCAGGAACCCACAGGGCTCAAGCGCCTAGTGCTGCTCTCGTGCGATACCGAGAAGAACTTCTTGCCCCTGCCGTTACGCTACCTGCAGTATGTGGCGTACATTCCGGGAACCATGCAGGCGCTCCGAGCTGCCCTGCATCTGGGGTGGGTGCGCCGCCTGCCGATTGCCTTCGGGTGGCTAGTGAAACGTGAGCTTGATGCTGCCGAGTGGAACAGCATTATTGCGCCGCTGAAAAATGCCGGAGTCCGCCGTGATTTGGCGAAAGTGCTGAAGGGTATTTCTGTGAAATATACGGTGCAGTCCGCGCGGGATTTGGAGCGGTTTGAGCATCCAACCCTGTTTTTGTGGGCCGATACCACGAAGCTGTTCCCGATCGAGAATGCGCGCCGTTTAGCCACCCGCATGCCGGATGCGCACGTGGTTCCCGTGCCGGAAAGCTACGCATTCAGCCAGCTGGATCAGCCCGAATTTGTGGCGAACGCCCTGCGGGAAGAACTGGCCGGGTAACCCGTACACTCCCCAACCCTGCACTGAAGAAGGAGGAATAATGACGACCGTTTTTTATCGTGGTGAGCGCCGCGACGTTAAGTCGTTTACTCCCGAGGAGCGCCAGGATTACCTGGATAAGAAGCAGCACACGATTAATGAAGCCAAAGAAGCCATTGCAGGTATGAAGGCTCGTATTGCCGAGTTGGAGCGCATTCAGGCGATGAACCCAATACGCCGCTGGTTCTACAAAACCTTCCATATCTAACAGGTTTTTTAGCAGAATGCCCGCACGGGCCGCCAACGATGGCGCGTTTCGTGCGGGTTTGTTGTGTGCGGATGACCAACCAGCTACTTCTGAGCTGCCGGAACGCCTATGCTGGAAGGGAATAACCCGCATTAACGCAGAAAGAAGCATCTGTGAAAGCCTACGATATTGTTTTCGACCACACTCCCGAAGGCGCGACGGAGCGCGTGTGGTCATATGACGCGATGAACCGCGACATGGACTCCACCCCTGATAAAGTAACTGAGAGCGGCTGGTTGGGAAATGCTGGCCCGAATATCCCAGATAACCAGTGGCCGCGCAGCTCCCATTCGGGGCTGCCCATGCAGCATATCTTTACCCTGCACCTGCCCGAGGAGTACCGCACGCAAGGCCCCGAATATGTGGCCGTCTCATTTTTCGCTGGGGATGGGCAGTTCGCTGAGCTAGGTGAACGGGCCGTACCCGACCCGCATAGTGACGACCCGTTCCTGGTGCAGCTTGCAGAGTACACCCCGCACCCGAAGTGCCGCATTCTCACCGATATTCTTGATAGTGAGTACGCGACAATTTTCCTTACCGAGGCTGAGTTTTCGGGGCGTTCGCATGGCCCGGAGGATGTGCGCCGTCAGGGTGAGCACCGGGAGGACGCCGAGAGCTATAGTGCCTACAGCACGTATACGCGGCAGAAGTGTGAGCGCACCCTGGGGCTGGTGGAGCGTATCGACCCGAACGCCGGGATTGCGCCGGTGTATGAGTACACGTCCGATCCGGACGGTGAGATGACCCCGAAGGATGTCTGCTCTAACGGGTACGAGGATCCTTACGACCCAGACACGCGCGATGACAAGCCGTGGGCAGAGCCGCTGTACGGGCGGTGCCACTTGGGCGGTACCGTGTTCTGTGTGCAGAACATGCCGGAGGGGCTGACTGCTTGGTACATTGAGTTCGAGGAGATGGACGTCATGAATTTCGGCGGCGGAAACGCTCAGCTTGACCTTGAATCCAATACCTTCGACTGGGCGTGCGGTTAAACATTCACCCGTTACAAACGCCCCGCGCATCCACCGTAAAGGTGAATGCGCGGGGTGTTACCGCGTCTGAAACCGTCGCACTGACTAAACGGTACGCCTAGAACTACTGTGCCAGCAGCTCCGGGTCGGTGGTGACGAGGATCTTCACAGCGGTCTCGTTGTGGTTAATCAAGGTGTCGAAGCCCTTATCAATCAGGTCTTCCAGGGCGATCTTGCCGGTAATGAACGGCTTCAGATCGAGCTTGCCCGACTCGACGAGAGCGATGCTCTCGGGGTGGTTATTCACGTAGGCGATGGTGCCGCGCAGGTCGATCTCTTTCAGCACCAGCTTCTGCACATCCAGCGAGGCAGGCTTGCCCCAGATGGAGACCACCACGACCTTACCGGTGGGCTTAATGGCATCCAGGATCAAATCGAGCGCGGGCTGAACAGAGGTGCACTCGAAGGCAATATCCACGCCACGGTCATTGGTGAGCTTCTGAATTTCAGCGAGCACATCGGTCTCGGCGGGGGAGAAGGTGTAGTCTGCAACCCCGGAGTCGAGCGCCTTCTGGCGACGCAGCGGTGACAGCTCGGAGATAATGACCTTAGCGCCCTTTGCCTTAAGCACTGCGGAGGTGAGCAGGCCGATCGGGCCTGCGCCGGTCACCAGCGCGTAATCGCCCTCATGGATTTCGCCGGCGCGCTCAACAGCGTGCACACCCACGGTGAGCGGCTCAATAAGTGCCGCCTCGTCAAGGGGAATGTTCTTGGAGATCTTGTGGACCCAGCGGCGCTTGACGCTCACAACTTCGGAGAGCCCGCCGCCACGGCCTGCCAGGCCAATAAAGTTCATGTTCTTTGACAGGTGGTAGGTCTTTGAGTCGGGGCCAACATCCACTGCGTCATCAATGATGTAGGGCTCAACAACCACATGGTCGCCGACTTCCAGGTCGGTGACGCCTTCGCCGAGTTCTTTCACGACGCCAGAGAACTCGTGGCCCATGGTGACGGGGGAATCCTCACCCGAGATGGGGTGCGGGTGCCCGTGCTGGGGGCAGAAGATGGGGCCGTCGAGGTATTCGTGCAGGTCGGTGCCGCAAATGCCGCACCAGGCGACCTTAACGAGTACTTCACCGGGGGCTACTTTGGGGGCCGGGATGTCTTCGATACGAATATCGTTGCGGTCATAGAAACGAGCTGCCTTCATGGGAGACTCCTTAATCTGGGGCGCTGGCCCCTGTGAGTGGTTGGGGTGAGAATCGCATGCTTCTCACCTTTTTAAGGTACTCCGATGTGTCTAAAAAGCCTAGATTTTAGGCGTATTTTTGCGTATATGACGCGCAATGATGCTATTAGGAATTATTCTCAATAGATTGTGCAGTTCTGTGTTCTATAGCGTTCTGTAGGCTTTTTCTTGACGTTGAGTGGAGCCTTAATTTTTTCCATGCCATGCCGCCTAAGTTGTAAAGTTCGCCTAGGCGAACTAATGTTAATAGCATCCACAAAGTAGGTGGTTTTCACAGTCGCAGAACCACCCGCGCAAAACGCAGACACTACGAAGTATCAGCACATCATATAGAAAGACAACCGATGTTTACTCCACTGGCTTTCATTACACGGCATAACACCCACAATGCCGCCCGACGCATCCGCATCGCAGCCCTTGCAATGTTCAGCGTGTTCATTCTCTTATTAACCGCCTGCTCAGGTGCGGGCCCCGCATCGTCCGGAAATGGTAAGAAGACCGTGCTCACCACCTTTACCGTGCTGGCTGACATTGCTAAGAACGTAGCAGGCGACCACCTAAACGTGGAGTCACTTACCAAACCAGGGGCTGAAATCCACGAATACGAGCCCACCCCCAGCGACATTAAAAAAGCCCACAGCGCCAATTTAATCCTCGACAACGGGCTTAACCTAGAAACCTGGTTCGCTAAGTTCGTGCAAGAAGCTAACGCCCCGCACGCCACGGTCTCTGAGGGCGTTACCCCCATGAATATTTCTGAGGACGCCTACGCGGGCAAACCCAACCCGCACGCCTGGATGAGCCCCAAAAACGTACAGAAATACGTGGATAATATGGTGACGGAGTTCAGTAAACTCGACCCCGACCACGCCGAAGATTTCAAAAAGAACGCCGAAAACTATAAGCGGCAGCTGCAGGACGTACAGGACGAACTGTCCAATGAGGTGCGCACCCTGCCCGAGAACCAGCGGGCGCTTGTCACCTGCGAAGGCGCCTTCTCGTACCTGGCCGCAGACGCCGGGCTGAAAGAGAAATACATTTGGGCCGTGAACTCTGAGCAGCAGGCAACTCCCTCCCAGATTAACTCCGCTATTGACTTCGTCAAAGCCAATAAAGTGCCCGCCGTATTCTGCGAATCCACTGTCTCGGACAACCCCATGAAACAGGTGGCTGACGCAACCGGCGCAAAATTTGGCGGGGTACTCTACGTGGACTCGCTCTCAGACGCTAACGGGCCGGTACCCACCTACCTGGAGATGATCCGCCACGACGCAAAAACCATTGTGAAAGGCCTGACCGGTAAGCAGTAATGGGTGTAGGGCAGAGTATGGAAACGCTACTGAACGTCGAGAACTTGGGTGTGAACTACGGTTCGGTACAGGCCTTGCACAACGCCACATTTAGGCTTGGGGCAGGAAGTATCTGCGGGCTTATTGGCATGAACGGCTCGGGAAAATCGACCCTGTTCAAAGCGATTATGGGCGTTACACCCGCCCACACCGGATCCGTTGAGATCGCCGGAGGTGACCCTGCCGCCGCCCGTAAAAGCGGTGTTGTCAGCTACGTGCCGCAAAGCGAGGAGATCGACTGGAGCTTTCCCGTATCGGTGCGCGATGTCGTGGCGATGGGCCGCTACCGTACCCTGGGGCCCACCCGCCGTCTGCACAGTAAGGACAAGCAAGCACTCGCTCATGCGTTAGAGCGTCTGGAGCTCACCGACCTGGCAGCGCGGCAGATCGGGGCACTATCAGGTGGGCAGCGTAAGCGGGCCTTTGTGGCCCGCGCTATCGCCCAAGGCGCACGGCTGCTGCTGCTTGATGAACCGTTCGCTGGGGTTGATAAACGCTCCGAAGCGATGCTCATTGACGTTCTCAAACAGCTGCGTGATAGCGGCGCCTCGGTGCTGGTGTCAACCCACGACCTTGCGTCGCTTCACTCCTTCGCTGATGAGGCGGTGCTGCTGCGTAAAACTGTGCTCATGCACAGCACCCCCGAGGCGGTACTCGCCCCAGAAAACCTGGTGCAGGCGTTTGGTATGCACATTAATACCGGGCACAGCCCGTCCACACCAGAGAAAAACACAGCGAACAATACCGACGAGCAGGTGAAAAGGGTAAATAACAAATGAGTATTCTGGATTATTTGACGGAGCCCCTCACCCTGCCCTTTATGATGCGCGCCGTCCTAGTCACCGTGGCCGCCGCGGCTGTCTGTGCACTGCTGTCCTGCTGGCTTATTATGCTTGGCTGGTCGCTAATGGGGGACGCGATATCCCACGCCGTGCTGCCGGGGGTGGTGCTCGCCTATATCGCCGGTGCCCCCTTCGCCGTGGGGCGGTTATTGCAGCCCTCGTGGCGGTCGCGCTCATTGGTGCGGTACAGCGCAGCGGGCGGGTGCGCGAGGATGCCGCGATCGGTATCGTTTTCACCACCCTCTTTGCTTTCGGGCTGATCCTTATCTCTGTAACGCCCTCAAATACTGACCTTAACCACATTCTTTTCGGGAACGTGCTGGGGGTATCGTGGCTGGACGTGTGGCAGGTGCTTGCCCTTGCCGCAGTGGTGGGGGCTGTTCTGCTGGTGAAGCGTCGCGATTTTGTGCTGTACGCCTTCGACCCAGGTTTTGCGCACGCAATCGGTCTGCGGCCGCGCCTGCTGGGCGGTATGCTGCTGGTCATGTTGGCGCTCACCAGTGTGGTGGCGTTGCAAATTGTGGGAGTGGTGCTGGTGGTGGCGATGCTGGTGATTCCAGGCTCAACCGCGCGTCTGCTCACCGACCGGTTCTCCATGATGCTGGCGATCTCGGTGGGTGTTTCGCTATTGGGCACCCTTATTGGCCTCTACAGCAGCTACTACATGGATGTTTCCCCCGGTGGTGCTGTGGTGCTCACTCAGGGGTGCTGTTCCTGCTGGCGTACCTATTCGCCCCGCATCACGGGGTGTTGGGACGGGCCCGCGCCGCCCATCGTGCGCAGCAGAGCCCTGCCGTACACGGGTAGCAGGCGCGCATCGTTGGGCGGTTCTTCAGGGGCGGGAGATGAAAAGGTCGGTTGCGGCAGCTGCCCCCAATGGCACGGTGGTCTGCGGCGGGGCAGCAGGGGTTTGGGCGGATGCAGTGCCTGCATCCGCTGGTGCGACAACACGCACATTAATGGCCTCGGAGAACGGGGCGCCTTCTTCGATCGCCAGGTGCGCACCGGGAGTGAAACCATGCTCGGACAGGTAGCGCAGCAGCTTGGGTCACTGTCGTTAATGCGTTCCAGTACAACGGTCTCGCCCGGTTCGCACTGGCTCAGCGGCACCGTATGCGGGAATGAGATGCGCCCCGAGGCGTCTGGGATGGGGTCGCCGTGCGGGTCGCGGCTGGGGTGCCCAAGTACCGTGTCGATGCGTTCAATCATGAAGTCTGAGACGGCGTGTTCGAGCACTTCGGCCTCATCATGCACCCGGTCCCAGGTGTACCCCAGGGTTTCGACGAGGAAAGTTTCGATAAGGCGGTGGCGGCGGATCATCGCCACCGCATAGGTGCGCCCCAGTTCGGTGAGTTCGATGGTGCCGTACCGCTGATGTTCAATGAGGTCAGCTGCCGCCAGGCGTTTAAGCCCGTCCGAAACTGAGGATGCCCGTAACCCCATGCGTTCGGCGAGCGCTGATGCGGTGGCAGGCATATTGGACCATTCCTCAAGGCTCCAGATAGCTTTGAGGTAGTTCTGGGTGCTGGCGGACAGTTCTGACAATGGCATAGGTCAAGTTTACCTAAGTTGGTGTTTGTGGTGCGCTGCGGAAAGTCATATGGGGGTGCTACTGCTGTGTTTACGCCCTAATAAAAACATTCAGAAGGTACCTGTTGAATTTTTCAGAAGGGTCCTGTAGTATTTTCTTACAGGGTCCAGTAAGAAACTTGGGGCCCGTCATTGACGCCCGGTGAAAACCGTAAAACCCCGGGCTATTCGCCCGCTGAGGCGCATATGGGCGGTAGAACTCCGGCCCGTAACTCACCAGGGCTCACAGCATGACACAACACAATATGGAAGGTGCAGCCATGAACGCACAGAATAATACGGGCGATAATACCTCCCAGAACGAACAAGAACACCGCAACCACCCTTGCGGGGAGCCGTCGCCCACCCGGGAGCTCTACAAGAAGCTGGGGCATATTGGTCGCCTCACTCACCTGTGGGCAGCTCAGCAGCGCGAGCGTACGGGCCTTGGGCGCATCGACACCACCCGTGGGCAGGGGCGCATCCTCGCAGCCTTGAAACTCAAAGACGGCATCGCAACCCGCGAACTCGCATACGTGCTGGGAATTCGTGTTCCCTCGCTGAATGAGGCACTGAGCAAGTTAGAGAACGCCGGGTATATTGTGCGGGAGCCCGATCCGCGTGACCGCCGCGTGCAGCTGATTACGCTCACTGATTCGGGGCGGGCTCTCACCGGGCAGCTGGGGGAGGGGGAACCCGAGGGTGACAATATTTTGAGGTGCTGACCGAGCAGGAACGCGCGAACCTGAGCGACTACCTGGATAAGCTGATCGCCCGCATGCACGAAGATTTGCCCGACCTTGAAGCCGACCGTCAAGAGTGGGAGAAGGCTGCCCGGGAACGCATGGGGGATGATGCGTTTGAAGCGTGGGCAGCACAAGCCCAAGAACGCGGCGGGTTCGGTGCCCTGGCTGGCTTCGGTCCGCTGGGTGGGTTTGGCCCCGGTTTTGGACCTCAGGGCTTTGGCCCCCGTGGTTTTGGCGGCCCGGGCGTTGGCCGTGGCCGCAAGCGTCGTCGTCACGGTGGCCCCAAATCTCGTGGCGAGCGTGGCGAGTTCCCCAAGGGGTTTGAAGGTAAGCATCACCGCCACCCTTCACCGTGGGCATCTTGGATGATGTGGTGACAATAGAATACCGGTAAAACCAAGCGGGGCGGCACCTGGGAACCTGTGGTGCATAATGGGGGCGTGAGTACTTCGCCCTCCTACCACTCTCGCGGCACAGATGAACCGGTGCTGCTGTATGACCCTGACTGCGGTTTCTGTGCGGCAGCCGCAGATATGCTTGCGCGTCTGGGGCCGCAGGTGCGCATTATGGCCGGAACCCCCGCGGCTCTTGAGTACTACGGGGTGTGCGCTGATAGGTTTGCGCACGCCATTCCGCTGGTGAATGCGCGCCACCACGCCATTTTCGGGTCGGATGCTATAGCGCTGGCCCTGCGCACCCACCGTGCACCCCTGCTGCGGCTGACCGGCTGGATGCTTTTGCGGGCGCCGGTTCGGCCGCTGGCACACCGCGCCTACAGGTTTATTGCGGAGAACCGCCCGCTCATTTCCCGGGCAGCTGCGAAGGCCGGTGCTCGCTGGGGTGAATCATGCTCCATTTCACCCCAATAGAGTCCTGAAATAGCAGGGAATAAAAGAATATATTTACATTATGCGCATATTATGCTTCTTTTATTGCCGCTGCCATTTCGGGATATTAGATATGGGGCAGCCAATAACCGGATAAATAAAGTGTATATATGCATTCACTCCGCGGAAAACCAAGAGAATAGTAATGCAAAAATATGCGAACCATCGGGCGGGTGCAGTAATGGGCCGAGCATTAGCGGGCACACAAAAATGAGGGCACCGAGTACCCATAACGCTCTAGATAAACCGCGAGAAAAAATAGACTACTCGGCTGCAATAACCGAGGGCTCAGCAACATCCATACGGTCCAGCAGGTTCACCACCGTGGCCCGCGCCGCCTGCTCCTCATGCCACAGTGAACGCACAAGGGCGCGGCTAACCGCCTGGGTAGTAATACCAAGAGCCGCTGCTGCTGCCTTCTGTTGGCCCCGCACCCCCGGGACGAGCAACCGTACCACGCGCCATTCAGCCTCCGTACGGTCAGCACATACCCGGTACAGCAGCCGCGCAGACCCTGTAGCCATCTCGGCAAGAGATCGGTCCCTGGCCATCACCGCAATACCGCGTGAGGGTGCGCCCCCACGGGCGTACTCAACCGCCAGCCGTGAAAACTCCAGGGCGTCCCCCGTGCAATCCGTAATGTTCAGCGCACCCAGCGCCCCGGCAAAACGAGGGAAAGTAAGCTCACCAGCGCCAATGCCCACCCAAAACCGTGGGCATGTGCCGCTAAAAGAGCCGCATGCAATGCATCAGAGGCGCTCTCAAAAGCCCCCTGAGCCTCATCAGGATATGTTTGTGCGAATGTGACCTGCGGATTAAGCTTCTCTAGCGATTCAAGAAGACTTGGAACTGATGCAGTATCAGATCGTTGTATAAAAGTTAGGACGAACACACTACCATTATGCCGCATACCCCTCCGGAAATGCGGGAGCTCGAAGGCCCAAGATAACGACATAATGATTTCGTAATATTTCGCCAGACCGAAAATATGCATAAAACCCACATACCACGCGGAAAGAACGGCCGGACACCTCATCAGAGTCATTCGCCACAGAAACCCAGATGCCCAGATGCTGGAACACGTCAACGCCCCAAAAACGAAACTCTAACCTTCCACTTGAGAGCTAATAATCACTGAGGTTGCACAACACCATGAAATCACCAAGAACCGCCAGCTGCTGCGCCGTGGCGGGCACAAACCGGTGGATCGTACTCGAACACACCAGCACCGAACACCACTGCCCGCGTGAAATCGCCACATTCAGCCTGTTCGGCGACAGCAAGAACTCCGCCCCACGCCCCGAAGCCCCAGCATTAGAAGCCGCCAACGACACCACCGTCACCGGCGCCTGCTGACCCTGAAACTTATCAACCGTACCCACGCGCACACCGTGCCCCTGCGCATCCCGCAAACCGGCGCGTTCCAGATGCTGCACAATCGTATCAACCTGCGCATTGTAGGCGGCGACCACCACAATATCATCGCCCGTTAACGCCCGGACAGCCCCATCGCCAGCATCCCACCTGGCACCCACAAACTCCTGCGCCAGGCGCACCACCTCAGCTGCCTCGACCTCCGAACGCACCGTACACCGCCGGTGAGACACCGGAACCACCTGCAGCCCCGGATCCCGACCCTCAAGATGCCGCAGCGCAGCAGCCGGTGCCGAGGCCAGGCGCCCACCATAGCTGAGCCGAGACACCGGCGCACACAGCTGCGGATGCATCCGCCAGCTCACCGGCAAAAAATACCCGAAACGCTCATCCACAGTGGGAGCATCACCCGAAAGCCAGCTGAGAGTCGAAATATCCACCGGGTACGGGTGCGGGGCAGACGACACCTGCGGCAGCTGCTGCGGATCCCCCAACAGCAGTAGGTTACGGGCCGAACGGGCAACCGCCAGCGTATTCGCCAGCGAAAACTGTCCCGCCTCATCAACCACCAGAAGATCCAAAGACGCCTGCTCAAACAGAGAAGCATTCGAAAAATTCCAGGCGGTACCACCGAATACGAAACCCTCCCCGTTAGCGCCGCCCGCGCACCGCTGCTGAACCGTGGCGCGAGACCACTCAGCCCACGGAAAATCCGGCCTCTGGGAAGTCCCCGCCAATTTAGCGACCCGCTCAGCAGGGAACAGCCCGCGCTCAACCACTGCCGCGAGCATATTCTCAACCACTGCATGCGACTGCGCCACCACGCCCACCCGCCAGCCAGCAGCCACCAGAGACGCAATCACATGCGAACCCAAGAACGTCTTCCCCGAACCAGGCGGGCCCTGCACCGCCACATACGAAGAGTCCAGCGCACACACCGCCGCGTGCACCGCCCGCACCATCGGTAAATCCTCACCCGAAAAATCAGCCTCAGTCGGCAGAGAACCGCCAGTCACAAGGCGCGGCGGGCGGCGATACAAAATATCCAACGCCGCCGCCGAGACGCCCCCAGTCGCAGGCTCAATAGCCTCACCCGGTGAACCCTCAACCCCCACAGCCTCTGAGGCTGGAAGCACATCCGGCAGAGACGCATCCACAGAACGCGCAAAATCCTGCAGCGACTGCTCCAACGCCACCGTAGGAACCGTCGCCGCAGGAGCCAAAGCCACCGGCAGTGCCTCATGCGGTTCATCCTTCACCCGAATGCGCTCCTCAACCACGAGCACCACCCGGGCCAAACCATCCGCGCTCACAGGCTCTTCGGCAGGGGCCGCCTCCAGCAGGTGCGCCCCGAAAAACCCCACCCGCGCCACAGTGCGCGGCACATACGCACCCGGGTTAGCGTGCCGGAACGTGTTTACCTGCGACTCCATCGCATCCACCGCCCGGGCGGGTGCGTGGGCGGCCTCATACATCACATACAGCGCCTTATCACGCCCTACTTTGAGTGCGCTGCCCTCACCCACAAGAGCTACCGCACGCAAAACCCGCACCTGCCCTGAACCGACCGTGGCCTTCTGCCAATCAGAAGTCACCTGAACCGACTCAAATACCGCACAATCCCGCGAACCAGCCCACGACGCCACCGGCTCATACAGGCGCCGCATATGCTCACGCCAGAACGGGGCGCGCTCACGGCGGTGATAGTTCGTCGCAGCCAGGGCAAACGCCAGAGTACGCTCATCCTCCGTGAAATGGGTTGGCTCTTTCGCTCTTTCCAGCGCCTGCAGGCGCTCATCCAGCTGCTGCTGGATCAGGTGCCACTCATCCTCCGACTCAACCGGTGCGGGTACCGGGTAGCCGCCCTCGAGAGCCTCAGTGGTGCGATCGGGTTCTGCCGTGTCGGGTTCGTCTGCCTCAACCTGCTCAGGGGCGGGCAGCTGAACCTCGGCGCCTTCCAAACGGGCGCAGGCATCACAAGTGCCGCAGGCAAACACATCCGGGATATTTTTTGAGTCTGCACCCTCACGAATGGCGCGGGCCAGCTGTTCGAGACGGGCGAGCATCCCACGAAATATCGGCAGGATACGCGCCGCCGCAACGCTCTGTCCCGAACCGTCCTGATCCGCAGCGTGAATCTCAAAAGTATGCGGGGCCGGGCGGCTGCCCAGCTCGGGGGCGTTACGCAGTAAGTGCAGCAAGGATGCGGCACCCAGCAGGTCACGTACCTCGTCCCCGCTGTGCTCAAGACGCAGCACGTCGCCCGGTTCCGTACCCAACACCCGGTTCACGGCCTCGAAGGTTTCATGTTTGCGGCGGGCGAGCTCATCCGCGCCCGGTGCGGGGCGTGCCCGTATGTCCTCATAAAGCGCGATTTCGCAGATATGGGTGCGTATCGCATCGTCCAGAGAATACGTAAATGGTTCACTCGCTGCGGAGAACAGCCACAGGCTCACGTGCTACTTCCCCTCCGTCGGTGCCGGTTCGCCAGCGGGCGCCAACGTAACAGGAGCGTTCGAGGTGGACGTATCGGTGGCCTTCGGGGACTCTGCGGGCTTGGCGGACTCAGAGGGTGAGTGCTCCCCAGCGGAGTGCGAAGAATCCGAAGGGGACGGGGAAGGCTTAGGCGCCCGGTCGCTAATGACCGCAGCGGCAGCATCTGCCACCTTCTTCGCCTGCGGCAGCCCACCGATGCTGTCTGTATCGTTCAAAATCAGCGCAAATATAAGGCGCGTACCGTCTGGGCGGGTAGTGTACCCCGCCAACGCAACCACCGTGAACAGGGTGCCGGTTTTTGCCCGCACATGCCCGCGCGCATCCACAGCGTCGGGCTCAGTAAAACGTTCTTTGAGGGTGCCGGTTTTACCCGCCACCGGCAGCCCCTGCAGCAGCTCCTCGTGCCGGGGATGCTCTAACAGCTTGGCCAACGCCTGAACCAGCATGCGCGCCGTCACCCTATTCTCCAGGGACAGCCCGCACACATCCGCCTGTTTCAGATGCTCGGTAGTCACCCCGGCGGCCTCAATTTTTTCACGCACCAGCTTCTGCGCCTCCTCAGCGCTGCCCTGCCGGCCCGCCGCGATCGCCGCGTTCCGGGTGAGCGCCTCAGCGAGGGTATTATCGGATTCGAGCATCATGTGCTGCGCTTGCTGAAGAGCCGTCGCCGATTCGACGCTGGCAATTTCGGTGGCATCCGATGGTTTAGTCCGCTTATCTTTACGCTCAAACGAATAACCATGCGGTTCGCCCGCTTTATTTAGTGCATCCACAAACGCCTGCTGCGCCGCCGAGGCCGCATCGGTAGGCCGTGCCGGTGTGCCGTAGGGGCCAGACTTGCCGGCAATAGTGTGAGAATCCAGCGCAATTGGCGAAATCCCGGTTATTTGACCGGAATCAATATCTGGTTTCTCCCACCCCGGGTTCAGTTCAGGACCCGTATAGATGGAGGTATCCAGAAAGACCGGGAACTTACCTTTTTCGGTCTTGGCAGACCGCAGGCTCTCAACGCACGCCCCCGCGAGCGTCCCCAGCCCCGCATAACCATTCACTGCATCCTTTTTGGAGTCACCCGCGCCCAGCATCGTATCCCCGCCCGCGATGAGAGTAAGCTCGTTTCCGTTACGCGCCACACTTGTTTTAAAACGCGTCCCCAGATCTATGCTGTGCGCCAACGCCAGATACGTGAGAACCTTCATAGCTGATGCGGCCGCACGCGGCTCGTTCTCGCCCTCGCCGTACACTATGTTCCCGTCGGTGTGTGTGACCAGTGCCGAACGATGCGCCCCGGCACGATCCGCTAAAAGCTTCTGCAGCTGAGGAAACTCCGGGGCAGCGGCGGAGGCCTCAGGGGCAGCCGACTCCGCGGTGTTTTGAGGCGACTGTTCGGGCTGCTCCTCACGGGCGCATGCCGCCAGGGCTGCCAGCGGCACAAGGGAAAAAGAACGGTGCGGCGGGTAGGGTGTGAACGGAGTGTTTGACGAAAGCGCATCTTTAGAGCATAACGCGCGCGGTACAATAGGTACGATTCCGGCGCACCGAGCGTGACGGAAAACAGCAAGAACACAGTAAGAGAGAGGTTCCCATGGAACTCGACGTCACCATTGAAATCCCCAGCGGCTCGCGCGTGAAATACGAAATAGACCACGAAACCGGCCGCCTGCGCCTGGACCGTGTGCTATTTACCTCAATGCAGTACCCCACCGCATACGGCTACTTTGAGAATACCCTCGGCGAAGACGGGGATCCGCTGGATGCGATGGTCATGATTGATGTTGACGTTCTGCCCGGTGTGATTGTTGAGGCGCGCCCCGTGGCCGTGTTCAATATGACCGACGAAGCCGGTGGTGACGCGAAGGTGCTGTGCGTGCCCTCAGATAAGCGCTACGACCACATTAAAACCCTGGCGGACGTGCCCGAGCAGCTCAAAGCCGAGATTCAACACTTCTTCGAACGCTACAAGGACCTGGAACCCGGCAAATGGGTCAAGGGTGAAGGTTGGGATGATTTGCCTGCCGCGGAGAAGATGGTTCAGGAGGCAATCGACCGCTTCGCCGCAGAGTGCCACTAGGTCTCACGCGCGTTCCTCATAACTTCGGGGCGGAAATCTGCAGTCGCTAAAGGGCACGCCCGCTGCAGATTTCCGCTCCTGCTTTTGTGCGGGTGTTTTCCATTTGCCACACCTTGCATTTTTCCGAAGAATAGTTCGGATTTACTGTATTTTTAGTCTTCTCGTGGTGTAAAATTCTTAAAAACCGAACTATTATTCGTATTTTTAAGGGGGCTGCGGCCATCACGCCGCACACACGATGGCTTTCCACGCAGAAGAGTTTGCTCAGAACTTCGGGCAGCGAGTGCGGCGCATCCGTAAGGAAGAACGGCTGACCCAGCTGGAACTTTCCTATATGGTGGGTGTAAGCGATAAAACGATTCGTGATATTGAACGTGGTAAATCGGGACCATCTTTTGGGTCTGTGCTCAAAACCGCTGAAGTGCTGGGTATATACCTCGTTGTAGAAGGTGCAGATCATGCTTAATCGCGAGCTCCTCAGGGCAGACATCTATAAAGCGGGACATCTAGCCGCGCGGCTCACACGGCACAGTGATTATTCTGTTCACTTCGCTTACTTGCCGGGATATACAGGTGAACCTCTTGCTTGGTCTTTACCTTTAGGCATAGAGCGGGTGACACCTCAGAGCACTCTTCCTAATTTCTTTACTAATCTCTTGCCGGAGGGATACCGCCTGAACGCCCTTGCAGCGAGCCTAAAAACCAGCAAAAGCAATGAGTTAACTCTTCTGTTAGCTCTGGGATCTGATGTGCCAGGGGACGTTCAGATTGTTCCCGAGGGGAAGCCCCTCAAGAAGTTCCTGCCACGCTTGTCGAGGATGTTGAAACAGTATCATTTCACGACCTAATGGGAGTTATAGATCGTAAAAGTTTACCTGGTGTGCAGACAAAATTCAGTGCCCGCGTAAGTACTTTAATGCGGACTCTGCCCGTGAATTGGCGCAGTGAAGAAGCTCTTCTGAAGGTAAGCCCTGAGCGTATACCTTACCTAGTCGAAAACGAGTATGAACATTTACGTGCCGCCTCCAACCTCAAAATCCCTGTGGCTCAGAGCACTCTCATCTATGATCGGGAGAATACACCAGGGCTTCTCATCTCGCGGTTTGATCGTGGCCCTCAAGGGGAACGTTATGCTTTGGAAGACGCAGCTCAGATTCTTGATATTCCTCCCGCCGCCAATATAGTGCAGACGGTGACGTTACCAGTGAATCTCTTCTGACAGCAGTGTCAGAACGCGCGGCATCCCCTGCGCTTGCTGCCCGTAATATATATGTGCAATTTCTATATGCCTGGCTTACCGGTAATGGGGATTTGCACGCCAAAAATATTTCTCTGCTCAAAACACCAGAGAAAGGGTGGCATGTCTCTCCCATGTATGATGTGCCAAATTCGTGGGTTTATTTCAAAGACGATATGGCGCTCAGCGTAAATTCACGTGTTAAAAACTTGAAGAAACGCGATTGGGATGCACTTGCTCACTGCGCAGGAATCCCCGAAAAGATGCAGCGGTCTCTGCACAAAACCGCTCTGAAAGCGGCAGCTGGAGTGTTGTGGGACCGGCTACCGTTTACCGGCTCACAACGGTATGGGGTGGAACGGGAATTGAGCCATCGTCGGTGGGAACTTGAGAAGTATCTATGATGCCTCGGGCGTGCGCTCAATAGGCTAACCTGTGAGCAGATAAGATTTTCCTACCCCGAGTTCAGTTTTCTTGCTCACCATTGTTAGGGGAGCGGGGCGTGTTGTTGCTTCCTGAGAAAAACACGCTCGCCGTGAAACTGTTGGCACCAGCACCGCCGCAACCAGCGGCGGCAACTACACTGTGCATATGAGTGAGAACAGCATCCAAGACCTGTTGAACCCCGAGGCAGTCACCAAAATTGTAGGCACCCTAGCACCCGCCGGGCCGCGCATCGCCCCCGACAAGATGCGGCAGGCGGTAGAATCTATCCGCGCCGCAGCCGAAGTGTCCGTCGATCACGTGCATCGCATCACCGGGCTTGAAGCTGCTCACAACCTACGCGACTCGCAGGTGCTCGTGACCGACCGCAGCACCTGGGCGAAAGCTAACGCGCAGGCGTTCTCGGTCATGCTCGAACCCGTCTTACGTGCCCCGCTGGAAAAAATAAGGCAGAAAAACCCTGCCGCGCTCAGCATCACCAGGTACGGTATCGCCACCGAAGTCGGCAGTATCCTTGCGTACCTTTCAACCCGCGTGCTCGGACAGTACGAGCCGTATGCGGCACTCGCCGGGTATGGTGCTGCGGGCGGGCGTCTGATGCTGGTGGCACCGAATATTCTGGCGGTTGAAAAAGAGCTCAATGTTGAGCCCGAAGATTTCCGTCTGTGGGTGTGCCTGCACGAGCAGACGCACCGGGTGCAGTTCGCCGCCGCGCCGTGGCTGCGTGACTACTTCCTGAACAAGATCGCGCAGCTTGGTGATAGCGTGAGCACAGGCTTGAGCATTAAAGACGCGCTCGTCGCCTCCAAAGGCGCCCGCACCGATGAGGCTGATAACGAGCCGCAAATTGGTGAGCAGCTTGCCGCCCTGGCAAAAACACCCGCCCGTGCCAAACAGATCGCCAGCGAGATCACTGCCGTCATGAGCCTCCTGGAGGGGCACGCGAACGTGATCATGGATGCCGTTGACGCCGAGATAGTGCCGACCGTCAAAACAATTCGCCGCCGGTTCAACCGGCGCTCCGAGACGCAGAAACTCGTAACCCGCCTCATTTCGCGCCTGCTTGGGCTGCACCGCAAAGCCGCGCAGTACCGCGATGGGCAGAAGTTCGTGCAGCATATTGTGGATGCGGTCGGCATGGAACGCTTCAACGTCGTGTGGGAGCGGCCCGAGAACCTGCCGACCGAGCGGGAGATTCACAACCCGGACGCCTGGATGAAGCGCGTGCTGGATGAGGGGTCAGAGGTGACCAGTGCGGTTAAACATGGAGAAACCACCGAGTAGTCCCAGGGCGGGTTATGCGACAAAACCGCGCGACATCTCAATATACCGGCGTGCTTGATAATGCGTAATTCGCTGCTGCGTCTGCCGCGAGGATCAAAGGGATTTGCGAATAGATTTTGTCGTAGCGGCATGTACAACAGAGAAGGACAACACATGCAACATGGACGGCAGGGGCGGCTGCATCCGGGGTGGGGAAGGCTCGCCGGGAACTGGCTCGCGCGCTGACGAACCTGCTGGGTGAAGGCACCATCAAGGGGACCGGGCGTGCGCGGCGAGACTCGACCGTATCGCAGCAGGGCGCAGAAACCGAGAAACCCCTCGTGCTGGTTGCATGCAGCGGTGGGCCAGATTCGCTCGCGCTCGCCTGCATTGCTGCGCATTTTGCGCGTCGTTCCGATGTGCGTGTGGGCGCCGTCGTGGTCGATCACGGACTGCAAGCCGACTCCGCCGAGGTTGCCGCATCCACCGCAGAAACCCTCACGAACCTAGGGCTGCACCCTGTGCTCACGGAGCGCGTGCAGGTTCCGCAGGGCACCATGGGCCCCGAAATGGCGGCGCGAACCGCCCGGTACGGCGCCTTAGAACGCGCGGTGCATAATACCGGCGCACGGGCTGTTCTGCTGGGTCACACCCTTGACGACCAGGCGGAAACCGTGCTCCTGGGGCTTGGGCGCGGTTCGGGCACACGCTCCCTCGCAGGAATGCCGCCCGTGCGCATCGAAAACGGGGTCACTTACCTGCGCCCCTTCCTCGCGCTGCGCCGCGCCGACATGCTGAATGTTTGCGAAGCCGAAGGTGCCGCCCCCTGGAACGACCCCACCAACACCGACCAGACGCTCATGCGCGCGCGTATTCGGCACACTATCCTGCCGTTCCTGCAAGAGCATCTTGGCGGGGATGTGGCACTCTCCCTGGCGCGAACCGCTGCAGTTGCCGGGCCTGATGCCGAATATTTGGATGCGCTCGCCGCGGCCGAGTACGCCCGCCTGAAGCTGCCCAACGGGGTTCATCTGTCGGATATTCCCGGGGCTGATACGGTGCCCGGCGACCACTCCACGGAGGCTGTCTCTGAGAAACCTGCTCCCACAGTTATTGCCCTGAACCGTGCGGAAACGGCAGCACTGCACCCTGCCCTTCGGATGCGCGTGCTCGCCCTGGCGACCCGCGCCGCGCAGGGGGAGAACCCCGGGTTTGAGCGGCTGCAGGCGCTTGACCAGTTCGTCGCCGAGCACGCCACCGCCGGTCCAGTGCAGCTGCCCGGGCATGTGAGTGCCTACCGCCGCCGTAGGGTACAAGACCCCCGCACCGGCACCCGCGTGGATGCGCTCGTGCTTCTGGGGCGAAGCGCCTTGTGAGTGGCTCATCGGCCCCGCCCAGGTAAGGCTTTTCGCTGCGGAGGTTGGGGAATTTGTACACCCTGAAGATCATGAGTGGTTATACCTTACACTTTGCTGACGGTGGCCCTACCAGCCAAGCCCTGGTACTTGGCGTGTTTGGCGAGGTGTGCTTAACCAGTAGGGTTTAAGTAATACTTAAAGCGAACCAAGAAAATATACCCACCTTGGGGTGCAACCTCCGGGCGGGTGCGGCGTGAAGACGCCCCGGCGAGAAAGAAGAATCCGTGCAGGCTCAAGACGTGCAGGACGATCTGAAGAACGTACTCTTCACCAAGGAAGAGATTAATGCGAAAGTTGCCGAGTTGGCGGCGCGCATCGACGAAGATTACGAAGGCAAAGACGTGCTCCTTGTGGGGGTTCTCAAGGGTGCCATTATGGTGATGGCAGACCTGTCCCGCGCGCTCAAGGGGCACTACACGATGGACTGGATGGCGGTTTCCTCGTATGGGTCCGGCACGAAATCCTCAGGTGTGGTTCGTATCCTCAAAGACCTTGATACCGATCTGACCGGTCGGAACGTGCTGATTGTTGAAGACATTATTGATTCCGGGCTGACGCTGGCGTGGCTGCAGCAGAACCTGATGTCCCGCGGCGCCGCATCCGTTGAAATCTGCGCCCTGCTGCGCAAGCCGAAGGCGGTTAAGACCGACGTAGAGGTCAAATATGTGGGCTGGGATATCGACCCCGAATTCGTGGTTGGTTACGGGCTTGATTTCGCTGAGAAGTACCGCAACCTGGACTGCGTGGCGACCCTGCACCCGCACGTATACTCCTAAACCCTGATCGTGTGCGGCGTGCGCACAAGAGCTTTTGGTGCCCGCGCATCCTAATGAAATTCTGGATGCGCGGGCACGCTTATGTCTGCACGCAGAGCTTCTTGAAACTGTGCGTCACCGCTTAGCCAATCCGCAGCCAGGGGTAAAGGTCTCCCTTGATGAGCTATGAGTTAGAGTTCGACCCGCGTGCTCTTCAAGAATGGCGGAAATTAGATTTCGTGTTTGTGCGCATACCCCATCCCCGAGCCCTTTTAGCCTTGAGGGGAACTGCCGCTGATGCGGGCGTTCCTTGACGGGGGTACGGTACATTTAAAGTTGCATCTTTTTACCGTCACGGAATGCTCCGGTATGCTGTGGCGCGTACACGGCAGCCCTAGCACATGTAAGGATTAAGCGTTGGCGCAAAAACCCAATAATTCCCCTGAGAATCGGGACGGCTGGCTTAATAAGCTGATCTTCACCCCATGGTTGTGGGTGATTGTTGGTGCCCTCATTCTTGTCGCGATTTTCGCGCCGTCAACCTTCGGCTCGGGGAGCCGGCAGGTTGATACGAACGTGGGTATTCAGCTGTTAAACGAGCACAAGGTCAAAAGCGCAAAAATTTATGATGGCGACCAGCGCGTAGACCTGCAGCTGCATGAGGACTACAAGCAGGGCAGGGATAACTACGGTAAAACCGTCAAGTTCTACTATGTGCAACCGCGCGCCCATGACGTAGTGAACGCCATGAACGGTGCCGGGCTGGAAAGCTACACGGACCAGCCGGTGGAGAGTAATTTCTTCGGTTCTCTCCTCTCCCTGTTCGCGCCTCTGCTGATTTTTGGTTTATTCTTCTGGTTCATGGCTGGGCGCATTGGCGGCGGCTCATCGGTGCTGTCGTTCTCAAAGTCGCGCGCGAAAAAGTTCAACAAAGACAACCCGACCGTGCGTTTCTCCGATGTTGCCGGTGTTGATGAGGCACTGGCCGAGCTTGAAGAGGTGCGCGAGTTCCTTGCAGAACCCGAAAAGTTCACCCGGCTAGGCGCTAAGATCCCTAAGGGTGTGCTGCTGTACGGCCCTCCCGGCACCGGTAAAACCCTGCTCGCGAAAGCTGTTGCGGGCGAGGCCGGGGTGCCGTTCTACTCGATTTCCGGTTCTGACTTTGTGGAGATGTTCGTGGGTGTGGGTGCATCCCGTGTGCGTGACCTGTTCAAGGAAGCGAAGTCTAACCCCGCTGCGATCGTCTTCGTGGACGAGATCGACGCTGTCGGTCGCCGCCGCGGCGTCGGCATGGGCGGCGGCAACGACGAGCGAGAGCAGACCCTTAACCAGCTGCTTGTTGAGATGGACGGCTTCGACGGCAACTCCAGCGTGATTGTGATTGCCGCGACTAACCGCCCGGATGTGCTCGACCCCGCCCTGCTGCGTCCGGGGCGTTTCGATCGCCAGATCGGTGTGGATGCGCCCGATATGAAGGGCCGCCAGCGCATCCTTGAGGTGCACGCCGCCGGTAAGCCGATCGACCGTCGCGTCGATTTGGGGCAGGTCGCTAAACGTACCCCCGGTTTCACGGGTGCAGATTTGGCGAATGTGATGAACGAGGCGGCCCTGCTGACCGCCCGCGATAACGGCAACGTGATTGATGACCGCGCTATTGATGAGGCTATCGACCGTGTGATGGCGGGCCCGCAGCGTGCTTCGCGCATCATGAATGAGCACGAGCGTAAGGTGACTGCGTACCATGAGGGCGGTCACGCACTTGTGGCTGCCGCCCTGCGCAACTCCGCGCCGGTTACCAAGATTACGATTCTGCCGCGTGGCCGTGCACTGGGTTACACGATGGTAATGCCGCAGGATGATAAGTACTCGACCACACGCCACGAGCTGCTGGACCAGATGGCCTATGCGATGGGTGGCCGTGCGGCTGAGGAAATCGTATTCCACGATCCTTCCACGGGGGCTGCGAACGATATTCAGAAGGCGAGCGATACCGCGCGCAAGATGGTGACCGACTACGGTATGAGCGCCCTGCTGGGGTCGGTGAAGCTCGGCAGCGACGACACCGAACCGTTCATGGGCGGCGACCCTTCGGCGGCACGTAACTACTCTGACGCGACCGCCTACAAGATCGACACCGAGGTGCGTAAACTTCTGGAAGAAGCTCATGATGAGGCTTTCCAGATTCTCGTGGAAAACCGCGATGTGCTTGACCGCCTGGCGTTCGCCCTGCTGGAGAAAGAGACCCTGCTGGAGAACGAGATCGCGGAGATTTTCAAGGATGTGCGTAAGCGCCCTGAACGCGAGCACTGGTACTCCAAGGAAGGCCGCGAACGCACCGACATTCCGCCGGTGAAAGCCCCGAGCGAGCTCAAAGCCCAAGCGGAAGCACAGCAGAAGCAGCAGGAACTTACCGGCTCTGCCCAGGAGCCTCCCACCGCCCCCACCAAACAGGCGGCAGCAGGCGACACGCCGGTGACTTCAACCGCGCCAGCAGACACCCCCGGGCCGGATAGCTCACCGGAAGAAGACCCGACCGTGGCCATCCCCCGCAGCGTGGACAGGGCCGGGGCGGGGTGTCTCAGCAGCCCCCGTACCGCAGCCCGTACAACCCGCAGAACCGCCCCGGACAGAACGGTCCGAACCGGCAGAACCCCCACGGAGGCTCAGATGAGCGAGGCTAACGGCTCGGCTGTGGATAAGCCGCGCATTGAGGCGGCGGTGCGGGAAATCCTGCTGGCAATTGGTGAAGACCCGGATCGTGACGGTTTGCAGGACACCCCGGCGAGAGTGGCTCGCGCCTACGAGGAGTTTTTCTCGGGTCTGCACGCCGACCCGGCCGATGTGCTGGGTACGACCTTCGATATTGCCCATTCCGAGATGGTGCTGGTGAAGGATATCCCGTTCTATTCCACGTGTGAGCATCACTTGGTGCCTTTCCACGGGGTGGCGCATGTTGGGTATATTCCTGGGGCTGACGGCAAGGTGACGGGGCTGAGCAAGCTGGCGCGGGTGCTTGAGGTGTATGCGCGTCGCCCCAGGTGCAGGAGCGGCTGACTACGCAGGTGGTGGAGGCGCTGGAGGAGCACTTAAACCCGCGCGGTGCGATCGTTGTGGTTGAGGCCGAGCATATGTGCATGTCGATGCGCGGTGTGCGCAAACCCGGTGCGAAAACCGTCACGAGTGCGGTGCGCGGGCAGCTTAAGAACGCGGCAACTCGTGCCGAGGCGATGAGCCTGATCTTCTCGAAGCAGTAGCTTTCGACCCAGCTGCTTCGCTCATACGCGGGCAGGTGAGGTGCTCCGAGCCTTTCGGACACACCTTACCTGCCCGCGTCAAACTTTGGTGGGTTGGTAATCCCAGCTGTGTCGGAATATAAAACATGGGTGGGCATCTTCGGAGTATGTGACGATGTGGAGGGCACACACCCTAAAATCCTTTACTATTAGGGAGTGAGTTCTGAGGTATGGTCTGAGGAAGGAGGAACTTATGGCTACTACTGATAAGAAGGATAAGGATAGAGAAAAACTTCGAGCGTATAAGTTCCGTCTTGACCCAAATCAAGCTCAGACTACCGCTCTCTATCAGGCAGTCGGTGCGGCTCGGTATACATACAATATGCTCACCGCATATAACTCAGAAGTGAATAGACTTCGTGATGATTATTGGAAGAAACGCCATGACGAGGGTATCTCCGACGCAGATATTAAAAAAGAACTTAAAGCGCTTGCCAAAGAAGATAAACGCTATAAGCAGTTAAAATATGGAGCGTTTAGCACCCAGTACTTAACACCTGAAAGAGATCGTCATAAAGATGCTGCTCTCCGTATCAAAAATGGCGAAGATCCGTCAGTTGTGTGGAACCAAGAGACGGAGCGATCGGCTAATCCGTGGCTTCACACCGTAAATCGCAGGGTGCTGGTGAGCGGTCTGCAAAATGCGAGTGATGCTTGGGACAATTTCTGGGATTCCCGTATGGGTAAACGCGCTGGGCGTTTGGTGGGTACACCGCGTTTCAAGAAGAAAGGTGTTTCGCGGGATTCTTTTACGGTTCCAGCAGCGAAGGAAAAGGAAAAGATGGGCGCTTACGGCGCCGCGTATCTGCGAGGGGAACCTGCCTACAAGCAGGGGCGACGTAAGATTACAGACTATCGTCATGTGCGGTTATCTTATCTAGGTACTATACGCACCTTTAACTCGACCAAGCCACTAGTGAAAGCGGTTGCAGCTGGCGCTAAGATTCGTAGCTATACGGTCTCCCGTAATGCTGACCGCTGGTATGTATCTTTCTTAGTGAAGTTTTCGGAGCCTATACGTCGTTCTGCAACAAAGCGTGCTCGTGCTGCTGGTTCTGTAGGTGTTGATTTGGGAGTTAAGTACCTGGCGTCACTTTCAGATTCTGAGGCTCCACAACGTTTCCCGAATCTAAAATTTGTCGAAGGACTGCCTAGCCTTGAGAACCCGCGCTGGAGTGGGACAAGCTCGCGACGGCTGCGTAAGCTACAGCGTGCTCTAGCACGTTCTCAGAAAGGGTCGAATCGACGTTCCCGTTTAGTGAAGCAGATAGCTCGGTTGCACCATATGACGGCGTTGCGTCGTGAGTCGAATCTGCATCAGCTGACGAAAAAACTTGCTACCGGGTATACCCTGGTAGGGTTTGAAGATTTGAATGTTTCCGGTATGACCGCCTCTGCGAAGGGGACGGTTGAGAATCCGGGGAAGAATGTTGCCCAAAAGTCTGGTTTGAACCGGGTAGTTTTGGATGCGGCATTCGGCGTGTTCCGTAACCAGTTGGAGTATAAGGCTGTCTGGTATGGTTCTGCGTTTGAGAAGGTTAACCGTTATTTTGCTTCGTCGCAGACGTGTTCGGAGTGCGGGAGGAAAGCGAAAACCAAGCTGACTCTGCGCGACCGTGTCTTCGACTGTGTGTACTGTGGGAATATGATGGATCGTGATTTTAATGCGGCCGTCAATATTTGCCGTGAGGCGCAGAGGCTTTTTGACGAAAAACTCGCCTCAGAAGATGGGGAGAGTCTAAACGGACGTGGAAGTCGAGGCGCTCTTCGGGGTGCTAAGACTGTAGAAGCGTCAAGACCACCTGCGAGTCATCGTAGAGGGTCACCGTAGATGAGTAATCGTCTACCCATCCATTGCATTATGCACGCAACTGAATAGAGTTTTGCAGACATGCGGACGTTATACCTAGTCAGCAAGCGTCTGCCCCGCGTGTGCATGGGTGGTTCCATAAAGCCCGCTTGGGATTTGGCGCTCAATGCGTCTGCCCCGCGTGTGCATGGGTGGTTCCTCATCAACGGCCAGCAACCAGGGCGCTTCGGAGTCTGCCCCGCGTGTGCATGGGTGGTTCCTAGAGGCTAAGGTTCCTGGGGGCCGGGCGGCGTCTGCCCCGCGTGTGCATGGGTGGTTCCGGTCGCCGCTGCCGCCAAAACTATAGCAATTTGTCTGCCCGCGTGTGCATGGGTGGTTCCTTCCAGACCGCAGGCACCAACTACGAGGCTGCGTCTGCCCCGCGTGTGCATGGGTGGTTCCCCTCTCATCAGTGACCATCTCAGGAATTTTGAGTCTGCCCCGCGTGTGCATGGGTGGTTCCGAATTCACGGCCTGCTTTCCACAGGTCAGAGTGTCTGCCCGCGTGTGCATGGGTGGTTCCATCTACGTTATCCGCGGAACACGTCAGCAACGGTCTGCCCCGCGTGTGCATGGGTGGTTCCAAGCCGCACGATCATCCGGGCGGTTTCGCGTTTGTCCTTCGACATCCGACCCTCACCCCCCTTCCCGCTATAAACCCCTCACGCGACTAAACAATAGGAACGTGAGATGCGGGGTATTTATGGTGTACAGCGGCTAAGGGTGCAGGTGTGCGGGCAGCTCACGAACGTAACAACCCGCGCATCCAGGCGATGCGCCTAATCTTCTCCCTGAGCTTTCGCGTAAAATGAGGTAGGTAGAAGATAGGTGTTGGGGGAGTGCTGATGTCTCAGAGCGATATGTTTGATCTTGATAAGCGGTGGCCTGATCTTTTTGACAGGCTTGACCCCGCGCAGCGCCGCTCAGTAATACAAACCTTGGCGAGTTCCTGGCTTGAAGGTCGTAGGCCAGATCGTCAAGAGGTCGAAAATTTAGTGGATGAAGCATGCGGTGCCATCAGTGAGGAAGAATACCTCCGGCGAGCACTGGAAAAAGCGCGTGGCCTTGAACCCGAGAATAAAGTAGAGAAATTGTCGTGACAGTCTTTGACAGCTGGGAATCCTACTTCTACCCACCACCCAATAATGAGACGTTAAGGAATCTTAAGGGGATTCTGAACCCGCGTGATTTAGCAGCCTATGAGTACGCGGCTACAGATTTACGTAATCGACAGCTGAAAACTGACCCCTCCCTCATTGAGCACACCTATGATGCTGACCATGTGCGCGCTATCCATAGGTACCTTTTTCAGGATGTGTATGAGTGGGCTGGGGATTACCGCACACAGAACATGTTTAAGGGTGGGCGGTTTGTCCCGTTCGCAAGCGTGAACGGGGGAGAAATAGACCGGTATCTCAACACAACGCACCACATTGTTACCACAACTGACTGGGCCCAGCTAGATCGTGACGAGTTCAGCCACGCAGCCGCCGCAGTTTTTGCGAACCTGAACCAGGCGCACCCTTTTCGGGAGGGAAACGGCCGAACGTCACGGGTTTTTATGGACCATGTGGCGCAGAACTCTAAGTTCGATTTGGACTATTCGCGTGTGAGCCCTAAAGACTGGAATATGGCGTCTATGTTGAGCGGCCCCGACTTGGGTAAGTATGAGGTGGTGCCGGGATCACTGGTTCCTGTTTTTCAGGCGATAGCTACTAGGCGCGAGCCGGAGGTTTCCGCACCGTCCGAGACGAGCACCGTAATGCGGCAGATGCGCTCGAAAATAGGTGAGGTGAAGAAAGGGTATGCCCCATCACCTCAGGGCCAACCGCAGAAAAACCAGCAGCGCCAGACCCCGCAGCAGCCGTACCGGCCTAAACGCGGGTATGGTGATCGGCGTCCAGGGATGGGGCTATAGGAAATAGGGGCCTAGGGGTCGAATAAAGGGCACTTTAGAGGTGTTTTAGGCACGCGATCAAGGAGGTCTTATGAATCAGAAGCTAGATGAGCTGTACGGTTATATTCAGGTGTCAGCTCCTGAGGTGTTTCACGAGCTGTTCCGTGCTGAAGAAAATCCTGAGAAACGGGAATTCTATTTGGCGTTGTTCAACTATAGTTTGCAGTCGCGTCAGCGGCGGATTATTGCTGAAGAAAAGTTTGTAATATAGTACGGTAAGCCCACAGTATATTATTGTTGCTGGCGTTAATGGAGCTGGTAAGAGTTCTCTATATCGTGTGTACCCTCACCTGTTTTATCAAACCCGTCGCATAAATGCTGATGAGCAGCTACAAGCTAACAATGGCGATTGGCACAACCCTGCAGATGTCGCAAAAGCTATGCGCGATACTCTTCAGGATTTGCAGCGATCTCTCGCAGATAGAGAATCTATCCACCAAGAGACCACCTTGGCAGGCTCGGCAAAATCGCTGGAAATAATCGGCGATATAGCCACAGTGAGCAAGTTACGCCAATAAGGGCGGGCACAGCTTAGAGGCAGATAGCCATTTCCTGCTCATGTAGCTCCGGCCCAAAGGACCGGTCTACCTTTGTTTCACCCGTTAGCTGCCAGCCCTGCCGCTCGTAGAAGCTGCTGGCGCGGGAATTTCCCTCTAAAACCCAGAGATGCGCGCGCTTGCATCCCCACGCGGTAAAGGTGCTGAGCGCATGGTTCATGAGGGCGTGTCCAATACCCTGGCCGAGGGCATCCGGACCCACATAAAGCGAGTGGAGTCTTCCGACCATCTCCCCGCCCGGAGTAGTCCTTCCGGGGCGGTCAGCATTGTTGGGTGCCGCACTGAAATGGCAGAACCCTAGCACCGCATCGTCGCGTACCGCGAGCATAAACGACCGTTTTTCACCGTCGTTCGGTCCCTGCACGGACGCTATATTATTGGGCGGCAAGTTTTGGGGAAGCTGACTGAGGTACCCGCACATCCGCTCGGTGTCTTCCGCGACGTTGAGCGAATCAAGGTAACCCTGCGGTACCAAACCCTGATAAGCGAACCGCCACCCCAGAACACGGATGCGCGCTACTTCTTGCGCATCGTTAGGGGCGGCGGGTCGAATTGTGAAGGCATCCGGCATGGCTTAATCCTAACGGATGTGAAGATCCGCCTTCCCAAGCTGCCATAAAATGAAAGGCCCCAAGATGCCGAATAAATCACCGTGCCCGGGGCCGTCATCAGTGCTTAATAATTGCATGATTTATACGGATTTAGTTTTGTTGTTTCTGCGGTGAGAGTATGCTGGGATTATTCGCGCCCGGCGCGGGTTTTCCGCTAACCGCGCCGGGGTGCGCATCACATGTGTACGTACAAGGGAGAATGCTGTGACTATGAAGACCGGCGCCTGGGTTTTAGCTCTATTCGCTATTGCGGGGCTGATCGCTGTTGTGCTCATTGACGGGCCGCTACGCTGGCTTGCGTTCGGGGAAACCCTCATGACCGGGTTTATTGCCCTGGGGCTGGTAGTGGTTTTGGCGCTCGGCTGGGGCGAGAATAAGCCCGCAGAAATCAACGATTAAGCGCTTGTTTAGGCCGCGAGAGGCGGATATTATGCCGATAGAGGTGGTCGGCTGCATCCGCTTCTCGCATGATAGCTGAAAGCGGGGGGCGGTTGGTGCGCATCCGTTAGGATTGAATCATGCACGCAATGATGAGCCCGCAGCCCCCGCACACCTGCCCTGCGACGCCGCAGCCGCAGAGCGAACCCTGGTGATGGGAATCCTGAATGTCACCCCCGATTCTTTCAGCGACGGCGGTGAACACTACACCGCGAACGACGCTCTCGCCCACGCGCAGCGCATGATCGCCCAGGGCGCAGACATTATTGATGTGGGCGGCGAATCCACCCGGCCCGGTGCGGTGCGCATCAGTGTTGAGGAGGAACTTCGGCGTATTCTGCCCGTGATCGAGGGGCTTGCCGAAACCGGTATCACCATCAGCGTAGACACCATGAACGCAGCGACCGCCCGCGCCGCCGTAGCCGCCGGGGCGCACATCATTAACGACGTTTCAGGCATGAGCGTGAG
Organism: Rothia aeria; assembly: GCA_002355935.1. Classification (GTDB taxonomy): domain Bacteria; phylum Actinomycetota; class Actinomycetes; order Actinomycetales; family Micrococcaceae; genus Rothia; species Rothia aeria. Next base: position 632,858 of record AP017895.1, read on the forward strand.
CGATGAGATGATACAGACCGTCGCCGAGCTGGGCGTACCCTATATTCTGATGCACGCGCGCGGCACCTCAACCACAATGGATGCGCTCGCCGCCTACCCGCGCGGTACCGTCACCGAGGTGCTGGACGAGCTTGCCGCCCTGCGTGATCGCCTAGTTGCCGCCGGTGTTCATGGCGAGAACATTATTCTTGACCCCGGGCTGGGGTTTGCGAAGGGCGGTATGCAGGATTGGGAACTGCTCGCCGCCCTTGGGCAGCTGCACGCGCTGGGGCACCGGGTACTAATCGCCGGTTCACGTAAACGTTTTCTGGCGAATGCGCTGAACGCGGCGGATGCGGCGCGCACCAAAACCCAGAACCCCGCCGCGGGCGCGAACACCGCGCCCGACCAAATGCCGCCAGCACGCGCCCCCGAAGACCGTGATGCCGCATCCGCCGCTCTCTCTGCACTCGTGGCGGCCCAGGGAGTGTGGGGGTTCGGGTGCACAATGTGCCCCCACGGTGGATGCCGTGACCGTAGCGAATACTTTACGCACTGTTATCCGCACCAAACAGACCTAAAATTATGTACCAGTATTCACATCAGCTAAGGAACACCATGCCAAACCAAGCCCACGCTTATGCCTCCTGCGACCGTATTACCCTGACCGGTGTTGCCGCCGTGGGGTTTCATGGAGCGCTTGATTTTGAGAAACGTGAAGGTCAGCCCTTCATCGTAGATACGGTTTTATACACCGACTTCACGCAGGCTGCCGCAACCGATGACCTCGCCCAAACCACGAACTATGCGGAAGTTGCCGAGATTATCCGCACGCATATTGTGGGGGAGTCCCTCGATCTGATTGAGACTCTTGCCGTGCGTATCGCCCAGAACGTTCTGGACGAATGCGCATATGTGCATGCGCTTGAGGTGACCGTCAACAAACCGAAGGCCCCGATTGAGGTGACCTTCGGGAACGTGGCAGTGACCGTATTCCGGGAGCGCGAAGGCACGCAGTCTCAGGGCGGAAAGGGTGCAGGCGCGCGTGGGTAATGTACCGAACACGAACCAATCGCACCACGCGCCCGGCATGGACGCGTTAGCGCATACGGCGGTGCTGGCCCTGGGGTCAAACCTGGGCGAGAGCGAAACCACCCTAGAGCAGGCCGCCGCCGACCTCGTGCATCTTAGCGGGGGTGCAGTGCGGCTAGTAGGCGCCTCCGGGCTGTATGTGACGGAACCGGTAGGCGGTCCCGCCGACCAGCCGGACTATATCAACGCCATCCTTGAAGTGCGCACAAGCCTTGACCCCTACGCGCTGTTAGTGCTGTGCCAGCAGGTGGAGGCGCATCATCACCGGGTGCGGCTTGTGCGATGGGGCCCGCGCACTCTCGATATTGACGTTATTACCTATGACGACCTCGTCAGCGACGACCCGGTTCTGACGCTGCCGCATCCACGTGCGCATGAGCGTGCTTTCGTGCTGGTTCCGTGGGAGCAGGCAAACCCGCAGGCGCAGCTGATGGTGCGCACCGCATCCGGCTGGGCTAATAGGGCGGTTGCGGAGCTGGCGCGTGAGGTGAGTGCGGCTGACTCGCACGCCAACGTTAATGCTGTCAAACTGCTGCGGCCCATGAATTTTATGCCGGAGGAAGCCTGAACCCCTCAGACGGGCTACCCTTAACTAAGGAGAGTCGCCGCCTAGAGATGAAAGTGAGGGTCTATGAAGCCTATCCCTCTGCGGATTATTCTGCTGTGCGCGGCGCTGGGAGTGATAGCTGCCGTTGCTGTGAACAGCATGCTTGTGAGCTCCGGCGGCGGTGAGATTGTGATGTCGCCGGTGGTGATCGTGGTGTGCCTGTGCATGGGCGGCGGCGCCCTGTGGCTGGGGTTTCAGGTGGCCCGCTGGCGCAATATTGAAACCCGCGCGAAAGCGAAAAACATGAACCCGGTGGCGGCTGCCCGGGTGCTGGCGTACGCGCAGGGCTCAATTCTCACGGGTGCCTCTCTCACCGGGTGGATGCTGGGGCTTCTCATCTATCAGCTTTCGCTGGTGAGTGCGCGCGGGGTGACGGGCGTTTTGTGGGTGACGGGCGCGAACCTTGTGGGCGCCGCAGCGCTTTTAGCGATGGGTATTTGGGCGCAGTACCTGTGCCGTATTCCGCCGGATGATCCGGACGGTAATTCGTCTTCGGGCGGGTCGAATTCGGGTAAGCTTGCCGCCGACGGGTACTCCCGGGTGAGCGATCAGCAGTAGAGGGTATGTATGGCGCAGCTTCCGCACTTTGAGAGCGATTCTTCCACGCACGAGGGCGAAGGAATGGTGACCGCGACCGAGGGCGAGTAGGCTGGTGCGTCTGACGATCTGCACCGCCGGGGTGGCCGCCTCCTCAGCGCCTTTGAGCCGCCAATAATGTGTGTTTAGGAATATCACTGGCACACCGTAAAAATCAGTGAATATACTTGATAGTGTGACCATGAACCATCTCAAACCCGCACGCTTGGGTATCGGTATTGTCAGTGCCGGCAAAGTTGGTGCGGTGCTCGGTGCTGCCCTGCGCTCGGCGGGGCACGCCATTGTCGGTGTGCGCGCCGAGTCTGATGCGTCGGCTGAGCGCGCCGAGAACCTGCTGCCGGGCATACCCGTGCTGCCTACTGAGCAGATTATTGAACGAAGCGAACTTGTGCTTCTGGCTGTTCCTGATGATGCGCTCCAACCTGTTATTGAGGGTATCGCCACGGGGGGCATGGTCAGCCCCGGGCAGCTGTTTGTGCACACCTCCGGGCGGCACGGTGCCGGAGTGTTTAAGCCACTCACTGAGCAGGGGACTATTGGTCTTGCCGTGCACCCAGCCATGACGTTCACGGGGCTTTCCCTCGATGTGCAGCGCCTCAACGGGGCCAGTTTTGCGGTGACCGGCCCGGCTCCTTTTATCCCTATCGCCCAGGCGCTCGTCGTTGAGATGGGCGGTGAACCCGTGCATATTGCCGAGGCTGACCGTGCCCTCTACCACGCCGCTTTAGCGCACGCCGCAAACCACCTGGTGACCATTATGGGGCAGTCCCAGCAGGCGCTGGCATCTATCGGTGTTGAAGACCCATCCCACTATTTGGGGCCGCTGGTGCGTGCCGCCCTTGATAATGCGCTCGCGGCGGGTGAAACTGCGCTCACCGGGCCTGTTATTCGGGGCGACTCGGGGACCGTTACCGAACATTTGCGGGCCCTGCGGGAGTACGCTGAACAAGAAAATACGCGAGATATAGCTGACTCTTACGCGGAATTGGTAAAATCGACCGCAAAAAGGGCGCATAATAGAGGTTTGTTAAACGATGAACAACTGGGGCGGGTTGAAAGCACCTTGACTGAGCATACCTCGTTCATGGATACCACCGACCCCGCCCCTCAGACAAGGAGTTCTCGTCATGACTGAGATAACGAAACCCCTGGTAGTGAAGACCATTGCAGAGTTTCGCGCCGCTATTGCTGAGGCGCTGGTTGCTGCGCAAGAGAAGCTGGATGCGCAGGCGCGGGCCGCGGCCGCCGAAAATGGTACTGTGGTTGAGTACACGGATGCGTCGCTGGGCTATGTGCCGACCATGGGTGCCCTCCACCACGGCCATGCTAATCTGATGCGCCGTGCCCGCGAACAGAACGAGGTGGTCGCCATCTCCGTATTCGTGAACCCACTCCAGTTTGGCCCGGACGAAGACTACGAGAAGTACCCGCGAACCCTGGAAGCTGATGTTGAGCTTGCTGCTCGTGTAGGCGTCGATATTGTGTTCGCCCCTGAGGTTGAAGAAATGTACCCGGATGGTGAGCCGCTGGTTCGTATTTCGAGCGGCGAGCTGGGGTCACGGTTTGAGGGCGCGACCCGCCCCGGCCACTTTGATGGTGTGCTGACTGTGGTTAATAAGTTCTTCAATATTATTGGTTCAGCGACCGGCGGCCACAGAGTGAACGCCTACTTTGGTCAGAAGGATGCGCAGCAGTTCTTGCTGGTTCAGCGTATGGTGCGCGATTTTAACCATGATGTGACCCTGCGGGCGGTCGCTATCGTGCGTGAGGATAATGGTTTGGCACTGTCCTCCCGGAATGAGTTCCTCTCGGATGATGAGCGTGAGGCGGCCCTGGTGATTTCCCGTACCTTGGCACTGCTGCGTGAGCACTCGCTCAACCGCGGGTTTGAGGGTATTGACCTTGACGGTGCCCGGGAACGCATTAACGCGACCCCCGGGGTGCGGCTGGATTATTTGGAGCTGGTGGATCCGAATAACTTTAACGCCCCCACCAGCGAGTCTGAGCGGGTGCTGGCCCTAGTTGCCGCATATGTTGGACAGACTCGCCTTATCGATAATATGGATTTACGGTAGTTCAGTTTTTACCGCATCAGCCCACACAGCCCGTGTGGGCGCTTCGCGGTTTAAGACGCAATATTTTCAGCAGAGATACAACAGGTAGGTATTCCCCTTGAGTAACGAGCAGAACGCCGCACCGGCGATCGCAGATATGTCAGACCAGATGCAGATTCGCCTTGAGAAGCGCGCTAAGCTGCTCGAATCCGGGCGCCAGGCGTACCCTGTGGGCCTGTTGGATGCTCAGGGCGGGCGTATCGCACCGGACCATATTGCGGATGTGCGCGCCGAGTACGACCCGAAATTAGAAGCCGGCGAGCTCACCGCAGGGGACGAGACCGACCACGTAATGAACGTTGCGGGCCGTGTGGTGTTCGTGCGCAATACCGGTAAGCTCTGCTTCGCGTCCCTGCAGGCGGGTACGAATGGTGACCGCATTCAGGCGATGCTCTCGCTCAATGAGGTTGGTGAACAGTCGCTTGCCGACTGGAAATCCCTGGTGGATTTGGGCGATCACGTGTATGTGACCGGTCGTGTGGTGGTCTCTCGCCGCGGCGAACTGTCGATTATGGTGCGTGAGTGGAGGATGGCCGCGAAGTCGATTCGCCCCATGCCCGTGCTGCACAAGGATTTGAACGAGGAAACTCGGGTGCGCCGCCGCTACCTGGACCTGATGGTTCGTCCCGAGGCACGTGAGCTGGTGAAGAAGCGCGCCCTGATTACCCGCACCGTGCGCCGCGTACTGGAAGATCACGGCTATATTGAGCTGGAAACCCCGGTGCTGCAGCTGGTGCACGGCGGCGCGACGGCTCGCCCGTTCCGCACCCACCTGAATGCCTTCGACCAGCCTATGACGATGCGCATCGCCACCGAACTTCCGCTCAAGCGTGCCGTGGTGGGCGGTATTGAGCGCGTCTACGAAATTGGTCGCGTATTCCGCAACGAGGGCGTGGATTCAACGCACAGCCCCGAATTTACAACCCTGGAATGCTACGAAGCCTACGCCGATCAGTACGTGATGGCCGAGCGTATGCAGGAGATTATCGTTGCGTGTGCACAGGAGCTTGGGGTTACCGCGATTGAGACTGAGGACGGCACGATCGACTTGGGCGGCGAGTGGGCGTGGCTGAGTGTCTACCCCGGACTGTCTGAGGCCGTGGGTGTTGAGATCACCCCGGATACTCCTGCTGAGACGCTGCGCGAGATCGCCGCCAAGCATGATGTTGAGGTGAATCCCGCCTGGGATGCAGAGAAGCTTGTGATTGAGCTTTTCGGCGAAATCGTGGAGCCGACCCTGCTGAACCCGACCTTCGTGTATAACTACCCGCCAAGCGCCCAGCCTTTGGCGCGGCCAAACCGCGATGGTTCCCGCACGATTGAGGCGTGGGATCTGATTATTGGCGGTATGGAGCGCGGTACCGCGTTCTCAGAGCTGATCGACCCTGTGATTCAGCGCGAGCGTTTGACCGAGCAGTCCCATAAGGCCGCTGCGGGCGATGACGAGGCGATGGAACTTGATGAGGACTTCTTACGCGCCCTAGAGCACGGTGCACCGCCGATGGGCGGTCTCGGGCTGGGTGTTGACCGTCTGATTATGCTTTTGGCCGGTGAACAGGACCCTGAACGCCCTGGAACCGTGGTGCGTCAGCCGGGTATTCGTGAAACTATTCTGTTCCCGCTCATGAAGCCCGAAGCTTAAATTATAACTTTAGGTTTAATATTTGATTGAGCTCACATTCAGGGCGGCATTAATCCTGGAATGAGCGTTCTTAAACCGCCCGCACGAAATTTTGAAGACGTGCGGGCGGCTTTTTCTTGTGTGTGCGGGTATTCTGGACTCTAGAAAGCCAGATGAAGGGAGAGGAAATATGGATATTTTGATTGCGTTGGTTCCCCGATTTTCGCCGGGATTGCCCTGTATTTTATATTGCGGTGGATTAATCGTGCGGACCGTTCGGAGCGCGCAGCGCAGCGTGAGGCCGAAAAAGATGCCCAGCTTTGGTATGAGCAGGTAAAAAGTTCACGGGGGTCTGTTAACCCATTTACTGATGATAAACCGTAGTTGTATAAAATATTTCCCGCGAAAGTATTAAAATATATTTCGGAACCTTTATCTTTAGCGTTAAAGTCTGTTACTATGTATGTGCGATAGAAAATGTTTCATATAGAATTCTTTATATTTGAGTTTTCTCTAGCGCGTTCACATAACTACTAAGGAGATAACTACATGGCACAGAAAGTGCGCATCATTCTTGAAGACGATCTCGACGGCGGCCCCGCAGACGAGACCGTACGATTTGGCCTTGATGGTGGCCAGTATGAGATTGATTTGTCGAATGCTAATGCCGCTCGCTTGCGTGATGCTATCCGCCCGTTCGCGTCGAAGGCTCGCCGCGTACAGAACACTTCGGGGTCCGGCCGTGCAGGTCGTGGCTCGCGTGGCGCAGCAACTGCTGTGAAGCGCAACCCCGAGACCGCTGCTATCCGTAAGTGGGCTAAGGAAAACGGTCATGAGGTTTCCGACCGCGGCCGTATTCACCAGGAGATTCAGGATGCGTACTACGCAGCACTGAAAAAGGAACAGGCATAAGCTACGTTTCTTAAATAAAAGACGGGAAGGCTTTTGAGCCTTCCCGTCTTTTATTTATGTCATTTTTCTGTCAAAGTGAATCTTGCCAGGTTGATTTGTGTATTGTGGTGGGCGGAGCGATAGGGTGAGGCTCTAAAGTGTGGTGGTGAACCCCCGTAAATTTGGTGTGACGAGGTGGTCTCCAGGGTGCATATATTGGTCTGTCCACATCAACTGTGGAATGTACGGCACATGTTAGTTGTGTAGGTTAATCTCACGGTCATAATCGGTTGTTGTGAAGATGTCGAGAAAATATCCGCGATACCCCATCTCTATTTGGTATATTTCATGCATATTTTGATAGTTGCATTTTTGGAAAATTGTTTGAAGTGTTTTATTTCCTGCCCTTTGAAATGGATAGTACAGGGCGGGCTATTGGGTGGCGTAAGGAATAATTTCGGTGTGCCGAAAACATGCATATGGTTACCACTTAGAGAGAATTCATTCTATATTTTCCTGGTAAATAGTTGCAGTTTCTATAAAATAAATCAAGCCCTTGAGGTTTATTGTCGGGATTAAACGAAAGTTAAACTTTATTTAAGTCTCGTATATACATAAGGGTTACCGAAAGGTAAGCATTAGGTTTTCATAATCCCTCAGAATCCTCGTGCCACCGAGCTCGCTGCGGCAGATGATGCGCACGTGACCCCAGCTGCGGGCCGGTGCGACCTTCGTCTCGCTAGTTCTTTCGATGGCGAACAGTCCCCACGCGAGGGGTAATACCGCGTAGTCTTGTATCAAGTAGAAAATCCTAGGAGTACGCAATGTTTGAACGCTTTACCGACCGAGCTCGGCGCGTAGTGGTGCTTGCCCAAGAGGAAGCACGCATGCTCAACCACAATTACATCGGTACTGAGCACCTACTGCTCGGCCTAGTTCACGAGGGGGAGGGCATTGCGGCCCGAGCCTTGGAGTCGCTGGGTATTACGCTCAACAGCGTACGTGAACAGGTGCAAGACATTATTGGCCCGGGGGCAAACGCACCCAGCGGGCATATTCCCTTTACCCCGCGCGCGAAGAAAGTGCTGGAGCTTTCGATGCGCGAGGCTATTCAACTTAACCACGGTTACATCGGCACCGAACATATCCTGCTGGGTATGGTGCGCGCGAACGAGGGCGTGGCAAACCAGGTGCTGGCCAAACTCGGTGTGGAACCGGCTGCCGTGCGCCAAGCCGTAATGGACCTTATCTCTGGGTACCCCGGTAATGGCGACTCGAAAGAAACAGCCGGTGTTGGCGCGGGCAACTCCCGCGAGGGCACCCCGGCGGGCTCGACGATTCTCGACCAGTTCGGGCGTAACCTCACCGCCGCTGCACGCGAAGGTCAGCTTGACCCGGTGATTGGCCGTCACCACGAGATGGAGCGTGTGATGCAGGTGCTCTCACGCCGCACCAAGAACAACCCCGTGCTTATCGGTGAACCCGGTGTCGGTAAAACCGCCGTTGTTGAGGGCTTGGCGCAGGCCATCGTACACGGCGATGTTCCCGAAACTCTTAAAGATAAGCACCTGTACACCCTGGATTTGGGTTCGCTGGTTGCGGGCTCCCGGTACCGCGGTGACTTTGAGGAACGCCTCAAGAAGGTGCTCAAGGAGATTCGCACCCGTGGCGACATTATCCTGTTTATCGACGAGATTCACACCCTTGTCGGGGCCGGTGCCGCAGAGGGCGCTATCGATGCGGCTTCTATTCTGAAGCCGATGCTGGCTCGCGGTGAGCTGCAGACCATCGGTGCCACCACCTTGGATGAGTACCGCAAGCACATTGAGAAGGACGCCGCCTTGGAGCGCCGCTTCCAGCCGATTCAGGTGGACGAGCCTTCACAGGAGCTCGCTGTGCAGATTCTTAAGGGTGTGCGCGATAAGTACGAGGCTCACCACCGCGTGACTATCTCGGATGAAGCAATTGAAACTGCCGTAAACTTGGCGGCGCGCTATATCTCTGATCGTTTCCTGCCCGATAAGGCTGTTGACCTGATTGACGAGGCGGGCGCACGCCTGCGTATTAAGCGGATGACCGCCCCGCCCGAGATTAAGGTGCTGGAAGAGAAGGCAGGTAAGCTCAAGCGCGCGAAAGAAGACGCTATTCGGGAGCAGGACTACGAGAAAGCTGCCGGTCTGCGGGACGAGGAACAGAAGGTTCTTCAGGAGAAAGACCAGAAAGAGAAGGCATGGCGTGAAAACGGTGACGCCTTCGGTGAGGTGACCCCCGAGGTTATTTCAGAGGTTCTGGCGTCTTCAACCGGCGTTCCGGTGTACAAGATTACCGAAGAAGAGTCCTCGCGTCTGCTCAAGATGGAGGACGAGCTGCACAAGCGTGTGATCGGGCAGGAGCACGCTATTAAGGCGTTGGCCCGCTCGATTCGCCGTACCCGTGCCGGGCTGAAAGATCCGAACCGTCCGGGCGGCTCGTTCATTTTCGCTGGTCCGACCGGCGTCGGTAAGACCGAGCTTGCGAAGGCTTTGGCAGAGTTCCTCTTCGGCGATCAGGATGCACTGATTACTCTGGATATGTCGGAGTACCAGGAGAAGCACACCGTTTCACGCCTGTTCGGTGCCCCTCCCGGGTACGTGGGCTATGAAGAAGGCGGTCAGCTGACCGAGAAGGTACGCCGTAAGCCGTTCTCGGTGGTGCTGTTCGACGAGGTTGAGAAGGCGCACGCCGACCTGTTCAACTCGCTGCTGCAGATTCTTGAAGATGGCCGCCTGACCGATTCGCAGGGTCGTGTGGTGGACTTCAAGAACACCGTGATCATTATGACCACGAACCTTGGCTCACGCGATGTGAACCGCCGGGTTCCTGTGGGCTTCCAGGCAATGGACGATAACGCCGCTGACTACGAGCGTATGCAGGCCCGCGTCATGGAGAACCTCAAGGAGCACTTCCGCCCCGAGTTCCTGAACCGTGTGGACGATATTATTGTGTTCCCGCAGCTCTCCGAGACCGAGATTCTGCAGATTGTGGACCTGTTTGTTGGTCGTTTGGCAAAGCGTCTGGCGGATCAGGATATGTCGATCGAGCTGACGAATGCGGCGAAGGTTCTCATGGCTTCGAAGGGCTATGACCCGGCGATGGGCGCCCGTCCGCTGCGCCGCGAGATGCAGCGCAATATTGAGGACGCCTTGTCGGAGAAGATCCTCTTCGGCGAAATTAAGCCCGGTGAAAAGATTACCGTGGACGCTGAGGGTGAAGGGGATGACGCGAAGTTCACCTTCTCCTCCCAGCCGATGAAGGAATTATCCAGCGAGTACCTGAAGGATCTGGATTCGCAGTCGGTCGCTGAGGAAGAAGCGGTTGAAGAAGCCGAGCAGATCACCAATAACGCTGCCGAGTAGCTTTCAGCCTCGGTTAGTGATCAGGCTCAAATGAGCGCAGAGCACCCCCAGTCTCCCGTATGGGAGGAGCTGGGGTGTTTCTTTATGGCCTGTGCCCTGCATGTTTGCCTGGAAGGGGCGCGCTGGTGTCGGGCGGGATGCGGCGGAGGGATAGTATGCTTAGTACATGCCCGCATCATCGAAAAAACTCAGTCTTCATTGTCTCGTTCACGACCGGAACGGGGGCAGGACGCCTACCGTGCCGAGGTTCAGGCGCGGCTGGGGTTTTCCATTAAACGTGCCGAGCAGGCGATGATGGTGGCAAAATCTAAAGCTTTGCGGGAGTACGATCTGAGCGTCGCACAGTATGCCGCCATGCTTTCGCTCTACTATGCTCCCGGACAGTCAGCGGCGCAGCTGGCACGCGCTGCGGCGGTGACCCCGCAGACAATGGCTACTGTTCTTGCGCGTCTGGAGGCAAAAAACTGATTACCCGCGTGCCTTCAGAAATCCATAGTCGCGTGAATGTGGTGACCCTAACCCCGGCGGGGGAGGAGCTGGGGCTGAAAGCTGATGAGAAGGCGCGTGCCGTTGAGGACCTTATGAGCAGTGAATTCACCCCGCAGGAGCAGGAACAATTACGCGATTTGCTGGGCCGACTCGTTGAGGTTCTTGAGGGGTAGATTCTGCCCCGTTGACGTGCGGGTGTTTATAGGCGCCCGCAAATAATCCGCTGCCTGAGGCCCGGGAATAACACTACCCTTAATAGCAGATGTCTGTTATAGTTCAGTGTGCGACTATAATTAAGGAGTATGATGATGAAGGCTGTCCAGATTACCAGCTACGACGGGCCCCTTGGCACCTTAGAATACGGTGAAACATCCGACCCAACCCCGGCTGCCGGACAGATCGCTATTAACGTTCACTACGCAGGCGCTAGCTACGTGGAAGCACTGTTTGCAGGCGGATTCGTACCGACTATCCCTGTGCCCTGGGTGCCGGGGCTTGAGGCATCCGGCACGGTTCGAGCCCATGGCGAAGGGGTCACGGAGCACGACGGCCTTGAGATTGGCACTCCTGTTGCCGCCTTTACGGTCACTGACAGCGGAGGGTACGGGCAGATCGCGGTCACTAACGCCCACCTGGTTGCGCCAATACCAGAGGGGCTAGATGCTGCCACCGCAGCCGCTGTACCCGCAAACACTACGGCTGCGCTCATAGCCCTGGAACGGCTGGCTCAGGTGCAGTCGGGGCAGAGCGTGCTGGTTCAGGCCGCCGCAGGTGGCCTTGGGTCTCAGCTTGGGCAGGTGGCACGGTATCTGGGTGCTTCCCGCGTGGTGGGCGTTGTTGGTTCTGAACAGAAGCGGCACGCGGCATTAGAACTGGGGTATGACGAAGTAATCTTACGCGATGATCTAGCAGAGCAAGAGCCCGACCAATTCGATATTATTGTCGACCCGGTGGGCGGCCCAACACGCGCTCGGTGCGTGGACCTGCTCCGTGTAGGTGGTCGCCTGCTTGTAGTAGGCGACGCTGCTCAGGCGGGGGATCAACTCATAAGCAGCAATGACCTGTGGCTCGGCGGTAAAAGCGTCATGGGATTCAACCTAGGGGCTTTAACGGCAGCACAGCCTGAGCTTGTGGGAACATACCTCCGGCGCGCGCTGCAGCTGGTCGCCGATGGGGAAGTGAAGGTGCAGGTGACGGACGTCGTGCCTATTACCCAGGCCCCCAGCGTCCTGGCGAGGCTGCGGGCCGGAAGCACCGTCGGTAAAACCGTCCTTAAACACGAAGCGCTATAGCGACGCGCTAATAGTGAGACCCTCCCTCCCGGCTGATTAAGGGCCGGGAGGGAAGGAAAGCCGGGTGATAGATGGGGCTTATTCAGTGGTTAGCCAGTCATTGAGTGTGGTGGGGTCGGTACGGTCTGCTGGGTCAGGGATTAACCCGCCTTTAGCGATAGCCGAACCAAGGTATGGCAGCTGCCACACCAGCTTGGGGTGTTTGCCGCCGATTTCACCGCGCGCCGCGAGGATACGCTTCACAAACTCGGCTGCCGTCCCTTCTTCGGCGCCGCGAATCGAAATAACGCCTGAATCGGGGATATTCATCTGCCCCTCAGCAATATCGCAGGCTAGCTGAGCCACCGGCGCAGCCGGTAATGGCGACATCTTCATAGTGGGCAGCACCGATACGGGCCCAAAAGTGACCTGCTTTACGAGGGTGGGCAGAATCTCGAACCACTGCGCGGAGTGAATAATCACAGTTTCCACCGGTGAGGCCTTATAAGTGTTTTCCTGCACGGCCTTGCCGCTGTAGTAGCCGTATCCGCGGCATACTGCCGCATCCTGCACACCGGCAATCGAAATGCACACAATGCGCTTCACCTGGTTCTCTGCCGCTGCCTGCGCAATATTGCTGGCGGTGAGCTTAAAGAGTTCCTCGGCCTTGCGACGATTCATGACCGTGTGGTTCAAGGCATCAATGACCACATCCACCCCGGCGAGAGCTGGGGTGAGGCTCTCAAGCACTGAGGCATCTACCCCGGTGGAGCGGCTCAACGGCACCACCTGGTGCCCTCGCTTCTCAAGTTCGGTGCAAATTTTCGTGCCAATGGTTCCGGTTGCCCCTGCAACTGCTATTTTCATGAGTATCCCTCTTGAGTGAATAGTTGGTATTTCAAATACGTATTTTCTATTCTTCCAAAAGTTGGAAGCGAAAACAATAAGTTTCTGAATAAAGTATCTAAAAAATTTATATACTAAATTGTTATAAAAGCATAAAATATGTCTAATACTTATGCGCTATAGTGAAACTAAATCATCTTTTTCACTCGCCAGACCGTCAGCAAGTAGTCCCTCATAGCAGCGTTGGATCTGCTCTTGAGAAGAGCCTAGCGTACGCAGCGACTTCACCACTGTTGACAAGTTTTTGGGTGCCACAATATCGGGGGAGAAGTTGGTAATAAGTTCCTTAGGGATGGGGTGGTGGGCTTCTCGAAGAACCGCCATCATTGCCCCGCGTAACTGCCGGTCTGTGCCATGCCAGCTTTGACCCTGAGGGGTGTACTCAGCCTCTGGTTTACCAGCAGCAACCCAGGCACATAAATGCCTAATTGGGCATATACTGCAGGTTGGAGATTTTGCGGTGCACACCAGTGCCCCAAGCTCCATTGTGGCGGCATTCCATAGGCAGCTAGCCTGCTCATCGGTGGGCATCAGCGCCTCGGCGAGGCGAGTTTCAGCCGCATTAAGCGACTTGTTCGGCAACCCTTTGCCGCTGATGGCACGCGCGTGTACCCTGCGAATATTTGTATCTATTACAGTTGCACGCCGCCCAAATGCGAAGGAAGTAATCGCTGCTGCAGTGTAAGAGCCAACCCCCGGTAAGGCCAGCAGCTGCTCATAAGTGCCGGGAACATCACCATGATGCTCTAACACAATAGCCTGCGCCGCCGCATGAAGGCGCTGCGCCCGACGCGGATACCCCAACCTGCCCCAAGCACGCACCGCCTCGGCGGACTCTTCAGCTGCTAAGTCTTTGGGGGTCGGCCAGCGGCGCATCCATTCTTCCCACACTGGAAGAACACGTTTAACCGGAGTCTGCTGAAGCATAAACTCGCTCACCATCACACCCCACGCGGAGCACTCTGCGCGGCGCCACGGCAGATCGCGAGCATTGGCGATAAACCAGTCACCCACCAGCTGGTGCAGCTGCTCTGTCTGTGCACAAGATACATGGGGTGCTGTAGAAACGGCCCTTGGGTGGGGAGTGCGTGGTGAAGAGGTCATTGAACTAGGGTAAAACACCCGCAATATATTCCAAAAATAATATATATGCATAATTCCCGTTAAGGAATAAAACGCTGTATTCTTATATGTATGTCAGAAGATATGGATTTGCCCCCTGAAGTATATCGCCGTCGACGCATTATTGCGGCAGTTGCGGCAATTATTATTTTGATACTTCTTATAGTAGGTATTACCTGGGCTGTTAATACCATTCAAAACCGTAATACGAATGAAGCAGTCCCCAGTGCTACAGCAACAGCAGAGGCATTCCAAAACTTCAGCGCCCGAGCGGATGTGACCGCCTCACCCACCGGCTCGGCAAGCGCCAACCCCTCACAAGCAGCCGACCCCAGTAAAAGCCCCGACCCGAGCGCATCCACCACCTCGGCTGCTGTAGCTGCCTGCTCCGCACAGAACCTTAAAGTGACCGTAGCTCCCTCCAAAAAGCAGTATGCTGCGGGGGAGGCACCTTCTTTTACCGTCACCTACACCAACACCTCTAAAACCCCCTGCGCCATCGGCGGAGATAAAGCAGAAAACGGCATAGAGCTGAACATTACCTCCGGTGCGGCACAAACCTACTCAAAGAACAAGTGCGCCCCTGCGCCGTTGAAAAAAGCTGAGCTTGAGCCGGGGAAAGAAGCCACCGGTGAGATAGCCTGGGACCGCAAATCCAATGCGTCAGGGTGCGAAAAAACGAAAGACGCCGAGAAGGGCACTTATTCGGTGGTTGCAAGCGTGAACGGTGTTGCCTCACAGGCGGTAAACTTTACCCTCGCCTGATAGTAACTATCGCGGCATCTGCGGTGCTGCCCTGCGGGAGGGGGCTATAAGCCCGCTCCCTCCCGGCCGGGGGAGGCCGGTAGTTTCCCGTACGTGAAGCCGCCTCCAACAATGCTTTGTGCAGGCTGGTGCGTGGCTTACAGGTACTTTTCGAGGGTGCTCTCAGCCATGCGGGAGAGCGACTCACGCAGGGTGCGGGCGCGGTTGCCGCCGACCCCCTCCACGGCCCGCAAATCCTCAAGGGTGGCCGCCATAAGCGCCTGTAAAGTGCCGAAACGTTCCACTAGGCGCGAAGAGATAATATGCGGGATGCTTTGAATACCATCCAGCAGACGGTATCCGCGCGGCTGAAGCGGAGTGTCTAGATCATACCCCTCAAAGCCGACCACCTGCGCAATAACCTTCAAATCGACAATGTTCATATCGTCCAGGTTCTCCAGAGCCTCAACAGCATCCCCAATGTTCCTCGGGTTGGGGTTGGGCAGGTAGTCGAAGAGAATAATCTCGCTGCCGGGCATGTCGGGACTGCGCAGTTCCTCAAGCTGAAGCGCCACCAGGCGGCCATGCACACCCAGCTCAAGCACATAGTGGCTAACCTCGGAAATAATACGACGCACCATCTCCATGCGCTGAAGGGTGGCGGCCACATCTCCCAGGGTCACGTGCGACTCAATTTCTAGAGTCGAGAGCGTCCCCAGCACTTTACGCAGACGCTTCTTGTAGCTTTCAAGAGTCTGGATGGCCTGGTTAGCGCGGCTCATGAGGTACTGGGTGTCCTGCACCGTGTAGCGGGTGCCATCCACATACACCGAAATCACAGACATAGAGGCGCTGACCGAAATCACCGGAAAACCAGTCTGGATAGCGATACGTTCGGCGGTGCGGTGGCGGGTACCGGATTCATTCGTCTCAATGAACGGATCAGGCATGAGCTGCACAGCGGCTTTGAGGAGCCGGGTGGCATCCCTATCGCAGATAATAGCGCCATCCATTTTGGCAAGTTCGCGCAAACGGGTGGCCGAGAATTCCGTATCAATATCGAACCCGCCGGAAGAGAGCGCGGCAACGGTGCGGTCTGAACCGAGCACAATGAGTGCGCCGGTACGTCCGCGCAGGATGCGCTCCAGCCCCTCCCGCAGTTCGGTACCGGGGGCGATGCGAGCGATCGTTTTGAGAAGGAGTTCGCTATAGTCTGTTTGCACGTGCTCCATTGTAGCCTGTTTATAGTGTTATTTCGCCTTTGAGGGTTGAGCGCAGGGGGCGCGTAGTTACACGGAAAAATGCATAAATAAAGAGTATTCGTTCTGTTTTAAGCGGTGGTTTGCCGCCAGCGTACGCCCTGACCGGGGTGCATCGTCGGTATGGTGCCTTATGGGCAGCTGCAGGTCTTAAACCGTCAGGGTCGCCCGTACAATAAAAACCATGGCTGCACGCACAAAAACCACTAAAGGAACCCCCGCCTACCGCTGTACCGAATGCGGCTGGACTACCGCCAAATGGGTGGGTCGATGCGGTGAGTGCCAAACCTGGGGGTCTGTTGAGGAATCCGCCGGGGTACCGTGGCGCGCACCCGTACCGCATCCAGCGTGCAGAAACCGGCGCAGGTGATCGGCGAGGTAGACTCGACCGTCGCCGCCTATATGAGCACCGGCAACCCCGAATTCGACCGGGTACTTGGCGGGGGACTGGTGCCTGGTGCCGTGATTCTGATGGCTGGCGAACCCGGTGTGGGCAAATCTACCCTGCTGCTGGATGTTGCCGCCACCTTCGCGCGCGGATACACCCCGCGAACCCCCGCCGCTGAGCGTGCCCGCGCGAAAACCCGCGACGTGCTGTATGTGACCGGTGAGGAATCCGCCGCGCAGGTTAAGCTGCGTGCGGACCGCATCCACGCCGTTGCCGACACCCTGTACTTAACGAGCGAAACCGACCTGGGGACCGCGCTGGCGCATATTGAGCAGGTAGACCCGGCGTTGTTGGTGATCGACTCGGTGCAGACCCTTGCGTCCGCAGATGTTGAGGGCAGCGCCGGGGGTGTTACGCAGGTGAGGGAGGTTGCCGCATCGCTGATTGCCGCCGCGAAAGCACGCAATATGTGCACCCTGCTGGTGGGGCATGTGACCAAAGAAGGCACGATCGCCGGGCCGCGACTGCTGGAACACCTGGTCGATGTGGTGTGCCAGTTCGAGGGCGATAAACACTCCAATATTCGTATGCTGCGCGCTATCAAAAACCGGTACGGGCCCACCGACGAGGTCGGTTGCTTCGATATGCACGAGGACGGGATTGCGCCCGTGCTCGACCCGTCCGGCATGTTTGTTTCGCGCACGCCGCATCCGGTGGCGGGAACCTGCGTGACCGTGACGATGGAGGGGCGCCGCCCGCTCCTTGCCGAAGTTCAGGCGCTCTTGGATCAGGCGGTGGCACCCGCGCCCAGG
The DNA here is from genome assembly GCA_002355935.1 of Rothia aeria. Lineage (GTDB taxonomy): Bacteria > Actinomycetota > Actinomycetes > Actinomycetales > Micrococcaceae > Rothia > Rothia aeria. The sequence goes on from AP017895.1 coordinate 650,145, forward strand.
CGCACGGTGGCGGGGTTGGATTCGGCGCGCATCCAGATGCTTTTGGCGGTTTTGCAGCGCCGTGCCGGGCTGAACGTGGGCAAACTCGACTGCTATGTTTCCACAGTGGGAGGCGCTAAAATCGCCGAGCCTGCCGCCGATCTGGCGTGCGTGATGGCGCTGGCATCGGCCGCGCAGAATAAGCCTCTGCCGCGTAAACTCGCGGTGTTTGGCGAGGTCGGCCTGGCCGGGGAGGTGCGTGCCGTGCCGGGTATTCGCCAGCGTATTGCCGAGGTTGGCAGGCTGGGGTTCACGCATGTGCTGGTGCCCGCATCCCCAACGGGCGTGGGGCAGGTGCCCGATGGGGTGACCGTGCGCGAGGTCGCCACCTTAGGCGAGGCGCTGAACCTGCTCTTCCCGCAGGATAAATAACTGCCGCACATCGTGACGTGAACCGCGAGCAGATAATATTTCGGCGAGCAGACAGCAATTCGTTGTCTGCTCGCCGAAATATTATCTGTTCGCGCAGACTAGGCAGTTAGCTCTGCACTTTCTCCTCCGCACGCACACGCACATGCTTGGGGAGGAAAAAGGCAGCAAAAGTTCCCAGCATCATTACTGCCGCACCGGTCAAAATGGCTGGGGAAGCTGCCTCCGTAAACCCTGTGGGCGTAAGGGTGCCGTCAAGGGCCGTAAAAATTGCGGTGAGAGTGGCAATCCCCAGCGCGATTCCTATTTGCCGCACGGTCATATTAGTTCCCGAGGCGGTTGCCCTGTCTTCAGGTGCCATGCCTTGCAGGGTTGCGGTGGCGATGGGAGCAAAAACCATGCCCATACCCACACCGGCAGCCATGAAGGGAGGCACAAAATGGATGTATTCAACACTGGGATCGAGGATTGCACCGCTCCAGAACAGCCCAATACTCATGAGTGCCATGCCGACCGCAATCACCGGGCGCGTGCCGATCCTGGATGTCAGCAGTCCTGTAAGCGGTGAAACAACGAGGGGCGCAAGAGTCCATGGCATGGTCATCAGCCCGGCTTCAAGTGGGCTTGCCCCTTGGACCACCTGCAAGAACTGAATCAAGATAAAAACAACCCCAAAGATACCGAAGAAAAAGAGGAACCCCACAATATTCGCCATACTAAAACTTCGGTTGCTAAAGAGACGCAGCGGAAGCAGCGGTGCGGCGGCGCGTGATTCCCACCAGATGAAAGAGACTAGGATGAGTACTCCACCGATTAGGGCGGTGAGGACTTCTAGGCTAGTCCATCCGGCATCATTGCCGCGCACGATGCCGTAAGTTATGCCGAACAGCCCTATCCCCACGAGGGCCAGCCCAGGAAAATCAAGCGGTTCGGGGCGACCGCGGGATTCCGGGATCGTGGTCCATACCAGGGGATACAGAGCAACCCGAATGGTACGTTAATCCAGAAAATTGCGTGCCAGTTCATGCCTTCTACTACGGCACCACCGATAAGGGGGCCGAGTGCTACACCGAGTCCAGCGACTCCTCCCCAAATACCAATAGCAGTAGCACGTAGCCGCTCGGGTACGGAAGTGCTCAGCAATGCAAGGGAAAGAGGCATAACGGCAGAGCCGCCGATTCCTTGAAGAGTACGGGCCGTGATGAGGGCGCCGATATTATCGCTGATACCGCACCACGCAGAGGAGGCAGTAAATATAAAGACTCCAAGTAGGAAGACGCTGCGGCGTCCAAACCGGTCGGCCAGTGCCGAGGACATGAGAATGCAGGATGCAAAGGTCAGGGTGTAGGCGTTTACTGTCCAGGTGAGCTCTTCCAGTGTGGCTCCCAGATCTGCCCGAATGACTGGAAGAGCATTGGTGACGACGAGGTTATCGAGGGAAGCCATAAACATAGGAATGGACAGCGAGATGATGATGAGCCATGCGGGATGGGTGCGGGGTTTTTCTGCCTGTTGGGTCTGTTTCATGGGAAGGTCCGTTTCGTCTAGCTTTAAGTAATCAATTGATTACTTAAAGCTAGGTTATCGGGTGATAACATGTCAATATGGCTGAGAAAAAACCTGCACCTGGGCAACGACTCCCCGCCGCCGAGCGTCGTGAACAGATGCTAAACGCAGCCAGTATTGTTTTTGGTGAGCGCGGCTACACCGGAGCTACCACAGATGCCGTTGCCAAAGCGGCTGGAGTAAGCCAAGCGTATATTGTGCGCACCTTCGGCTCTAAAGAAAATCTTTTCGCAGAAACAGCCAGCCGTGCTGTTGATAAAACTATTGACGTGTTTCGCACAGTCGCTCAAGGCGTAGAAAGCCCTCAGGAACTCTTGAGGGAGATGGGGCATGCCTACGTAAAACTTGTAGCTGACCGGGGAATTCTGCTGACCATGATGCATCTCTTCACGATGGGGCATCATGAGCGGTTTGGTCAGCTCGCTCGCGACGAATTTATGCGTATATACCGAGTACTGCACCACGAAGTAGGGATGAGCCCTAAAGCAACCGAAAAGTTCTTGGCAAAAGGTATGCTCATCAACACAGTTTTAGGGATGCGATTAACCGATGTCATGAAGACCGACCCCGATATACAAGGATTCTTGGCATGCACATTCACGCAGGAGGAAGCCGAAAGCCTGGCGGAACTCGCCAAACACCACACACCGCTGCCTCCTGCGGCACGGGGACGCACATCATCCTAGCGATGCGCGCAGCCGCCGCCTGATTGTCTTCCGGTGAGGCTACTCGGGGTGCTTCTCAAGCTCCTGATCATGCAAGATAATGTTGATCGTGCGGCTCCGCAAATCTTCCTGCTCATCTTGGTTGCTATTAGCCTGCACGATTGGAATTTCGGAGGTGCGCGGTGCGTGCTCCGTGACGGCTTCACCCAGCTTCACCAGTGCTGCGGATGCCTGCTCGTGCCCCAGGCCGGTGGCTTCAAGCATATCCACCGTCATCAAGCGCAGCATGAGCACCAGCGACTCACCCTCAAATGAGGCCACACCCATCTGCCTCGGCTCCAAGGTGCCAGCGAGATCCACCAGACGTTCACGCGCAACCTGCATATAATGCGCCCGCTCCTGCTCGGTACCCGAATACATGCCCAACCCCACGCTCTGGGTGGCAAGCGCCAACGACTCCAAGGCCGCCGCTAACGACTCCAGGGCGGCTGGGCGCAGCTGCACGTGTGCAATCGTTGAGGCCATACGCCGGTTAAACACGCGGTCGTTACGGATCGCTAAATCAACGGCGTTGAGGGTCTGCGCCAGCCGGTCAAGTTCAGCCCGGCTCTTCTTACCCACCCACGAGAGCTGAGCCATGCCACGCGCCGTCACCAGGTCGTTGCGGCACGCATCGTAGAGCGGCTGCAGCTGGCGGGCGTCCCGTAAACTCTGGTACGCCTTCTCGTAGTTATACTCGCGGATCGCGCTTGCAGACAGAAAAAACACGTCAGAAAACGCGCCCATGAGCGCTTCGGCACGCTCCCGGGGGCTATTGCGGGGGTCCTTAGGCATGAGGAACATCATCAGAAACGCCGCCACGCCGCCCACCACGCCATCCAGGCTGCGGGTAAACGGCAGATCGGAGGTTGGCGGCAGCAAAATCACCAGGCACGACTGGGCGCTCATCTGAATCGTAAAAATAATGCCGTTATCAATAAAGCGGGCCAGAAGCACCGACAGGAACAGCGCCACCGCCGCCTGCCACGGCCCGCGACCCAACGCCATCAGCAGCAGTTCGCCCACCAGAATGCCGCACGTGACCCCCAGCGACACCTCCAAAATACGGCGGGAATGGGTGGACCCGCTCACATACCCCAGGGACACAATGGCGGCTGTCGCAGCGAAAATGGGTTCCTGATGTCCCAGCACATAGAACGAGAAAAAGTACGCACCAATCCCCGAGATCGTAATCTGCAGGGACTGAAAAAACCCCGTGCGCACACGGCGGGCACCCTCACTCAAATAGCTGCGGGTGTGCTTTCTCGCTGAGGTATACATGCCGGCCATATGTTTAGTGTACCGGCGTGCGGCCTGCTGTACAGGCCCACAAGGGGGTGGGTGTCTCATTCTGCACCCACCCTCGGCCGGGCTAACCTACCTGCGCAGGATACGCTTCAGCAGAGACCCCTGATACTCAGCCAGCTTACGCTCGGCAGCCTCAGCGCGCTCACGCAGCCCGGCTATCTCGCGGTCTTTCTCCTCAATCTCGCGGCGGCGGGCGTCCTCCCACGAGTGCATACGATCTGATAAGGCCCACTCATTTCCGGCCTCTAAAGAGGTGCGCCTCAGCAGCCGCCGCGCCGCACGGTTCACCCCGCGAAGCGGCTCGTTCAGCGCCTCCACCTGGTGCACCTTCGGCAGGTTCTGCGGCTCGCGTGCCTCGTCGTTGCCGCTAATACGCTCCCACACGTACTGGCGCCACTCGGCCAAAGCGCCCAGCACCTCGGCCCGGCGCGGTGCCTGCAGCTCGGTGAAGGTGGCCCCCAGCTCGGGGTCGTTCAGCTGCACCGCCGCATCCAGCAGCAGGGAAGGGATGGCGGTGCCGAGCATTTCCAGCGGGGTGATGAACTCACCCACACCGTAATGTTTCATCACACCGGTGAGCCGCATTTCGGTGAACGCATCCGGTACCAATGCCACCACGGGCACCCCCACTGCCAGGCCGAAAACTGCCGGGTGGTAGCGGCTGGTGAGCGTTAGCGCAGCCCCCGGTGGATGCGCACGGCGGCGTCTGCGTGCGTGATTGGTACTAGGGTCGCGGGGGTGTGCATCTGTTCGGCGATGCGCGCATGCACCTCATAGTCCCCGCGCTCACCCGCAACGGCTGCCTGGGCGGGGTTGCCCATGTGGCTGAGGAACACGGTGCTCAGGCCGTGCTCCTGGTAGGTGTACTCCAGCAGCTCCGCGAGGTTCTGGGCCTGCTCGTCGTCAGCATCATTAATGGTGACGCACACGTACCGTTGGGGCAGCTCAGGCACAGTCACTGACTCGGGGTATTCCAGCGTAAGTTCGGGGGAGTGCGGGGCGTAGTCGGTTGCGTCGTCGGCGCCAGCTAAGGCCTCAATGCCGCGTTCGGTGCACCAGGCGTATGAGCCGCGCTCACGTACCGCCACCGCCACCGCGCTGCGGAGCATACGTTCAAGCACCTCGGCATCGGTGTTCGAAAGTACCGGCCCAAGCGACTGGCCCGAAATAAACAGCGGAATCTTACGGTATTCGGCGACGAGGGCGATAGCCGCCCGCTCGTACAGCAGCCACCCATACCGCGAGTTGAGGTTGCCGCCGCCGGAGATCACCACAGCATCTACCGCGCAGACCCCCTCAACGAAAGCCCGTATTTTCGTGGCATCCGGGGCGAACTCGGGCAGTGTGGGCATTACGCTGCTGCGCAGGTACTCTTCCAGTAACTCTAGGGTCTGCTCCCGCTGCGCCGGTGCCCACGGAAACAGCAGGTACGGCAGGTACTCGTACTCTTCACCCGCCGTCCCAGCGCCAATGAGCTGACGAGAATGCTCCTCATCGCGGGTTGCCAGGACGATGCGCGCCCCGCGTCCGGCAAAAAATGTGGCGGACGCTACCGTCATTGCTTCGTCGCCCACATGGTAGACCGGCTGGCCAATATCGCCAGCCACCAGAACCTTAGTCATTATGCACTTACCTTATTGTTGGTGTTTTTAACCGCGCTTAAAATATTTGGTGATGCGTTCGGCCCGTTCCCGCCACGATAAGGCCCGCTCGACCCGCAGCAGCCGCTCGTTCTGCTCCTGCTGGGCGGCCTCAATACGTTTCAGCTGTTCGCCCTGTTCCCGCTGGGTTGTCTCGATACGGCCTAGTGTTGCCAGCACGTCCCGGAGCAGGTTGTGGTTTTCAAGAATACGCCCGTCTAGTTCGTTCGCCAGGTGCGCCTGGTACAGGTAAGGGCCAGCCGAGGAGCCGGAGGCAATATCCTTACGGATCTCTTCGGCGCGCACCTTCGAATCGTAGTAGCGGTGCTCAGCTTCACGGCTCACACTATTGGCGGCGGCGCCAGTGGCTTCGGGGCGCTGGCACCAGTACGCCAGCGGTTCGTCAATCGTGATGATTTCGCCTTCTGCGGCGGCGCGCATATTAAATTCCCAGTCGCCTACCACGGCCAGATCGTCCCGGTAGCCACCAAGCCGGGTGTGCAGGTCGCGGCGGTAGATCACGCCAATGGGTACGGCACGGTTGGTGCGGTATAAAAACTGCAGCCCAACAATGGGCAGCCCCTCATGGAAGATACGTTCGTTGAGCACCTGGAACCCGTTGTCGGTTTCACGTTCGAACCGTTCAACAATGCGCACGGTGCACATATTCGCCCCGGTCGAATCGAGGGCGGCGACGGTGTGTTTAAGAAATTTGGGGGCCCACAAGTCGTCGTCATCGTGCACGGTCACGTAGGTTGATTCGCTTTCACGAACCCCCAGGTTGGAAGCGGCTTCCATGCCGATGCCGTCGGTGTGCAGGAGCGTGGTTTTATCGGCCACCGGGCTTGCGGTAACAATGCGTTCCGCCTCGGCCCTGTCACCACCGTCGTTGACCACGTACACGGCGTAGTCCTGGTAGGTTTGCTCCGCAATATTGGCTAGGGCGCGGGTCAGAAATTGTGGTCGGTTTTTGGTGCGCACAATAATGGCGACAGTGGGCGTCATTATTCTCCCATTCTCCCGGAAAGTGAGGCCGTAAGGCGCACATGCGCACGGCATGGTTGAGGCGTACCTAATTATTGTACGGGCTTTTTGCTACGCACAGTTTTAAAGCTGTTGGTTGGGCGGCAAATCCGCTGGTTTTCACTCGAAGAATAATCCGGTGACGCTCATCAGAGCCACCGCCAGCAGGAAACAGGCGGGAAAAGTAATCACCCAGGTGAGCAGGATTTGCCGCACCACGCGGGCGCTGACGGATGCGTGCCGCTGGTTCACCCCCGCTCCGAGTGCTGAGGCGACCGCCAGATGCGAGGAAGAGAACGGCAGCTGCAGCACGAACTGCCCTGCCGCGAGCACCGCTGCGGTTGTTCCCTGGGCGATAGCCCCGCGGAGCGGGTCAAGGCGCACCATACGGTGGGTGAAGGTATACCCGATTCGCCACCCGCCGGTCAGGGTACCCGCCGCGAGAATGGCAGCTACCAAGACGGCGCATACGATCATGAGAGTTGCCGGGGCTTTATCGAAACTGACTGCGGATGTGAACGGGGCGAGCACCCCGGAAAGCAGCAGAAGCAGCAGGTAGCGCTGGCCGACCTGCAGCCCGTGTAATAGCGAGATGCCAGCAGTTGAGACGGCGAGAACTTCGCGGGAGGTACTATTGACCCGGTGCGGTGCGGTGCGTAACGCCAGCCGGTAGAACGGGAATACGAGCACCCAGGAGAGCAGGAACGTCAGCGGCGGCAGCAGCAGTAGCGGGGCAAGGGCGGTGGTGAAGATGGTGTGCACAAACCCGTAGTTTTCGAACCCGTCGGTGTGGGCGTACCAGGCCACCCCGGCGAGCGCACCAATGAGCGCGTGGGTTGCGGAGGAGGGCATGCGCATCGCCCAAGTGATAGTGCCCCACGCCGCTGTGGTGGTTAGGGCGCACACGATACCAAGGAGGGTGGGTGTTCCTCCTGGGACAACAAGCCACGACGCCTCATATTCTTTTATCAGCATATACGCGAGGATGACCCCAGCACCGTTAAAAAGCGCACTCACCACCAGCGCCGCCACGGGTGTCATGGCACGGGTACGTACCGGCACCGCGATCGCATTCGAGGCATTATGCACACCGGTGACAAAGATCGCGGCACAAAACGCCGCCACGCACAGCAGATACAGCAGGGTAGGCACGAGCTAGGACTCCTGCACAATAATGCGCCCAATTTCGGCTGAGACGTCGCGCATAGCGTTCGCGGCGGCGCTGAGGCGCGTAATGAACTTGGTGTAGCGGCGGTACCGTTCCATAGGGTAGCGGGCGGCCAGCTGCGCGTCGTACTCTTCGGCGGTGCGCACCGCTTGGCGGGATATGCGCAGCATGTCCATCCAGTAGGTGTCCAGCCCCTGACGTCAATAAGTTTAGGGATCACCGCTTCGGTGAGTACCGCCTGCCGCTGAATAATGTCGAGAATGGCGGTGCTGTGCGTGGCGAACCCGTCAATACGGTGTAGATAGAGGATGTGCGCGGCACTGGTGAGCTCCTCCACCGCACTGGTGAGTTTACGGGCGAGCGTGTACAGGTCTTCACGCGGTAAAGGGGTGGCGAACGAGCTGCGCACAGAGGTGAGGGTCATAAAAAATAGTTCGGTGCAGCTGGCCTCGTGGGCGAGCATCCGCTCGAATAGGTCAGGGTAGTCGCTGGTGGGGGTGCCGACCATTTCCGAAAGGAGCGCCGCCGCGCCCGCAACCTGCGCCGAAATCTGCGCCAGTGACTGCAATGAACTGTTTTCTTGCGGGAAGAGGCGTTGAAGCATATACCGATTCTATCTCTGTTGTGAACTTCGGTGGCTGGGTGTGGGTGCAAAAGAAGAGGCCAACGAATCCGCTGACCTCTTCGATACGTATGGGATGTCGGGTTGGGAGCGCCTCTCGGCGGAAGGCCGCTCGAAGCGGCAAATGATTTGGAGCCCGGGGCTACCTATTAGCAACCCGACATCTTGTAATCATTATCCCGCCCGTGCGGGGGCCTGTCAATGCCCAACACCGGTTTGCGGCGCATCGGGAAGTCTTACCTTTTTATGCTGCTAGCACCGAAAAATCAGCGTGCACGACCCGAAAAATATTAAAATCCTTCAAGTCCCCCATGTTGACGCCACAGCAGGGCCACAGCTTCTAAATCTTCAGCGATTTGCCCCAGCCTGCGCACTCGTTCGGGGATGCTTAACATGCGGTTCACGCCCTCGCGGCGCACCTCATGGCTGGGGGCGAGCGGCACATGCACTCCGGCGGCACGGGCTATGTCACCTGCGGCGTACTCGGCCTGTAAACCGAGCGCCACCACCCGCGCGAACGCGGCGAAACGCTCCAGGGCTATATCAACCTCACCTTCGTACACCCCCGCTAGGATACTGTCTGCTGTGGCCACTACCTCCCAGGCGCTGGGCGGGTCGGGCACGCCCGCGAGCACGTGTGAACGGTAGTCGTCCTCGAGCCCTTTGGCGAAGGCGCGGCTAACCGCTGGTGCGTCACGGTGCACCGCATCCCGTAGCGAGTACATGCGCCACAGCGCCCCCGGCAATGACTGGGCGGGGGCTGAGGCCCACATGAGCGCTAACGTTTCAAGGCCGTACTCGTCGGTGAAGTCCACGAGGCGTTGGGCCACCTGCGGGTCTGTGTTGGCGCGCCCACGGGCCAGTAAGACGCGCGCTGAGGCGTACGCCGCCTCATGCTGGGCGGCAGGGTTTTCACCACCGGCCTGGCGCTCAAAAATTTCGTGAGAAGCCAATACGGGCCGATGATAGCTGCGGGGTGTTGAAGGAACCATAGGTTCCTCAGTCTAACGCCGCAGCCACCGTGCGAACAGGGTCTTCGCTGACTGAAAACCTCACCCGGGGCCGTGTTTAGGGTTCGTCTGTGTGTAGTGTATAGTTGTACTGGAGCGCCTTTAGCTCAGTTGGTAGAGCTACGGACTTTTAATCCGCAGGTCGTGGGTTCGAGCCCCACAGGGCGCACTCTTCACCAGAGATAGTCTGGCAGGTCGCCCCTTTCGGTATGAAACTGATAGGGGCGACTTTTTTCTTGTTCTTTCCTCCAACATAGGAGGGAGTAGGCGGCTTCATGCTGGCAATAGCCGTTGCCCGCAGGCTCACCCAACACACAGTTGATAATGTCCTCGGTCTTTCTGTCATGTTCATAGACTTGCGCCATAGCGAGGAACCTTTGACAAAATGTGCATGCGAACACTACGGTTACAGAACAGATAAAACGTCGCGATAGGTACCAGAGCAGATCATCCGGTTGGGTGCACGAATGGAGAAGCCGCTCGGGCGGGCCTCAGGACTAATGGCTATTGCCAGTTCTGAGGCATCTTTTTATTTATGTGTTTAGTAATACAGCTAGTGCCAAACCTAGACGAGTTCTTTTTAGGGGGCGGCAAAAACTTTTTTGCTGTTTTTGTTGCGTTTTTCGCCTCCAAAAGCGGATTACTTATGAGACCCCCATCAGGGGTATTCACAACATTCTCCGAAAATCCCGCGGGTGGGGCAGACACACTCGCGCCTCCCCACCCGTCTAAAAACAGGTAGAAAGGAAAATTTTTGTGATGCTCAACCTCCACATACGGCAACCTTCACGCAGCGAGAAGAACTGCAAGTTCCTGTTACTGAAGTTTTCCGGCTTGAAGCAGATAGCCCCTACGGAAAACTTCAAAAACGCTTGGGAAAGGCACTGTTGCTTGAACGCATATTTTTCTCGCTCTTCTTGTAAGCGTGAGTGTTGAATTTTGTTCAGCTGCCCCCAACACACTACAAGCTACTAGATCTTTTGAAAGGCCGGAAAGGAACTCTAATGGAAAAATATTCCGCAGGCCGAACCACAGATACTGCTGGGGAAACTTCCTCGCACTCCCGAAAACTTTTTAGCGCAAAATATGGTGGGAAGGGCTAGAAACCAATGGAAATCTTAAATCTTGTGTGGTCAGACCCCAGGTTGATTTTGTGCGTTGGTATTATCGCCTTTTTATGGCGGCCCATCGGGAAGGAACTTCGCTGTTGTGCGGCTGTTGTGTGAATGCGTAGGGTGTATGTGTAGAGCGCAGATCTTGCCATTCAGGTTCTTTATAATGGCTTCAGCCCTACCCGACTACGACGCACCGGCAGGAGAGCCTTGTGAGCAGCATCAGAAACCCCGAAAAAGTGACTATTCTGGCCACTGGCGGCACGATCGATAAATTTTATTCAGTTGCGGGTACCCTCGATATTGGTGCACCGGCGGCCCAGGACCTTCTGGATCGGGTGATTACTGATATTAAGTTCGAGATCCGCCCGCTTATCGGTAAAGACAGCCTGGATATGACGGACGCAGACCGCGCGGAACTTGCCGCCGCCCTCAACGCGGTCCGTGGTGAGCAGGTGATCATTACCCACGGCACCGACACGATGAGCGAAACCGCCCGTTACCTTGCGGAGCATGCGGATGTGGGGCAGAAAACCGTGGTGCTTACCGGGGCTATGCAGCCAGCCGTTATGGCCCGTTCGGATGCCGGTTTTAACCTGGGTGCGGCACTGTCTGCCGTGAACCTGCTGCCGCCTGGCGTGTACATTAGTATGAGCGGACGTATTTTTCCCGCCGCGAGTGTGCGCAAAGACCGGGCCCGCGGAATTTTTGAGGGTTAAACCGCCGCACCGATGAGGCACCGGTAGGGAGGACCATGGCTGAGAACCCGCCAAGAATAACCCGCCACAGGGAAACCCCGGGCGTACCTCACTTGATGAGGGGCTGTACGTGTTCCGGGTGGTACTGTTAGCTGGCCCGGCCCTAATCATGGCGTGGCAGGCCATCCGTTTGGCTGTGCCCATTATTGCTGCTATTCCGTTAGCGTACCTGGTGGGTCAAAGCTGGTGTGCGTGGGCGTACCATAAGGGGCGTTCGCCCAAGATCATTATGGTGGCGAACTATTTTAGTATTATTGCCGCTCTTGTCCCCATGGCTCCGGTGGGGGCTCTGCTGCTGTCTCCTTCCGCCACGCAGGTTGTTCTTAACTACCTGTGGAGTTCGCCGCTGCTGGTGCCTTTGACAGTGGTGTGGATTCTTATAGAGCTGCCTATTGAGACCGTCTTTTCGTTATTTTATGCCCGCCGCAGCGGGCGCAGGCTGAGCATTATGGCTGAAGCGTCGGCTGCGTAGATTCGGTTGTTCAGGGGACGTGAACTCGGGGCTGTGCCGCGCCTCAAAGGTTGCTGTGTGTGGCCGCAATAGTGCCACGTTAAGGATACTGCCCGTGGTAGGGTAATGAGCATACGACGGCCTAGCGCCGTGTGAGGATGCTATACGAAAGGGGCGAGGGTGAGCGAAAACCCGCATTCCCATAATGATGAGGTTCAGGACTCCTCAGCCTCCGCCCCTGTGCATTCTACTGAGTATTCCCACGATGAGCAGACCGATGCGACCGTGCCGTTAACCCCCGAGTATGCTGCTGAGCTTCGGGAACCTAACGTCCCGGCCGATGCGGACGCTGCCGAGGTGACGGTCCCATGGGGCACCCACCCAAGCGCCGACACCGCCGAGCGTAAGGGGACGAGGAGCCGGGCAGTGAATCCGCTGAGCTGGATGCAACCCGCCCGATGCCTCCGCTGCTGGATGATCCGCAGTCTGGTGAACGTGACGAGCTGGAACCTACCCGTGTTCTTCCCGCCGATACGAGCCTTGAGGACGTTGAGGCTGAGGCAACCCGGGTGCTTCCTGCGGACGGTACCCAGCCCCGACGGACGCCACGAGGCCGCTGCCGCCGCACGGGCACCCTGACAGCACGGTAAACGGTGAGCTGGAGGGGCCTGCCGTAACGGGGGATCAGAATCAGGCACCTACCCGCTATCAGGCGCCGGTGCGTCTGACGACCCCGCCACCGTTGCCGCAGCTGCCAGCGCCGATCCCGCCGCACCAGGCGCCGCCGCCACAGCAACCGTATGTGCAGCATCCAGGGCCGCCGCAGTATATTCCGATGGTGCCGGTCATACCGGTGGTGCCCGTTATGCCTGTGGCGCAGTACCCTGCGGCGCTGCCGAACGTGTCCCCGCAGGCGCTTGCCCGCGGGCAGCGGGGGTTACGGAACACCCTGTGTGTGCGCCTGCTGGTGCTGGCCGTGATCGCCCTGATTGAAACCTCAATTATTGCCCAGTACACGCGTGAGATGGCAATGGCCTTTGGGGTGCTTGCCGTGCTTTATGCCGTGGTGCAGGTATGGCCCCTGATACGCCCGCCCCGCAATAACTCTGATGCCTCCGTATATATTGCGTGGGGTGTTTTCTCAATGATTAGTTTTGTGGGGGTGGGGCTGCTGCTGGCGCCCATTACGCTGATGCTTTTAGTGCTTGACTGGAGGGGTATTTCGCTGGGAATGGACCCCATGCTGATACTGTGTGTCTTGGCCGTGCTGTGGCTTCTTGAGGTGATCCTGTTATCGGTAACCCTCTACCGTTTCGGGAGCCTGCGCATGATGCTCACCCAGCAGGCGCCGCTCATGGACTACCTTAATACACACGGGCGGTAGATGCGTGCTCGGGAATCTCTCAAGTTATATAGTATTGAACACAACATAGTGCATGAATCCGTATTTTCGGATGTCTCTTGTTCTGTAGCCGCACTCTGTTAGAGTGAAAAGGTAATCATCTATAGGATGTGAGACGTATTCTGTACTCTATAAGAACCACGTCGGGATCGGACAGATCCCACACACCGCGAAAAGCACCGAGAAACCGGGGCTAAGGAGAACAACACCGATGAGCGAACAGTACGGCCAGGGCTCTGGCTCCCAGCAGTATGGGAACCGGGGCCAGTATGGGCAGCAACCATCTCAGTATGGGAGCCAGCCCCAGTACCAGCAGCAACAGCAGCAGGGGAACCAGGGCGCAAATAGTGGGTACTCCCCGTACGCCGACCAGCCGACAGTGCCGCTAAGTTCCTTCATGTCGCAGGGGAACCAGGGGCAGCAGCCCCAGCCGGGTTCTGGCCAGCCCCAACAGCAGGGCCAGGGGTATAACGCGTACGCATCCGGTGCGGGCGCCAATAACACTAATAAGCCGTACCAGCAGTCTCAGCCTTCGTATGCGGGGAACCAGCAGCAGGGCTACCAGCAGTCTCAGCAGGGGTCTGGGCAGCAGCAGAACCAGCAGGGCCAGTTCGCAGCCTCAGCTTACAATGCTTCTCCCGGCGCTTCGGCTTCCCCGACGGCACCGCCGCCGTCAATGCCCGGCAGCGTGAAAATGGCACGCACGTTTGGGTTTGTTGCGGCTGCCCTGGTGCTGGTAGACATTATTTTGGGTGTTGTGCTCAATACGATGTCTGCTTCATCAATGTTCATTGTTTCGCTCCTTCTGAATATTGTGGCTTTGGGCGGCCTCGTTGCTATGGCCGTGATGCTCCGTACCGCTAACCCGCTGATTCGGATCGGGTTGAGCGTGCTCTCGGGTATTATCGCGGGCGGGAGCTTGGTGAGCCTCATCATGGCGTTCATGAAGATCGGTGAGGTCAGCAACGCCTCGAATGAGGGGTTGCTCCCTGATGGTTATATGGCCGTGGCATACGGCAGCCTGGGTGTTGCGGTGCTCATTGTTTTGGCGAACATCGCGGTAATTGCGATGCTGTGGGTTTCTGGTTCTAGCGAGTTCTTCGCCCAGGGCGCGGCACAGAAGGCCCAGGCCCAAAACGCTGCGCAAGCTCAGAACGCGGCACAGCCTCAGCCGGGTTACCCCAACCAGCCGGGTGCCCAGTACGGTCAGCAGGGCCAGGCTTCTTCGCCGCAGGGCGCGCAGGGGCAAAACCAAAATGCGGGTGCACAGAGCCAACAGAGTTCCGCTCAGCAGCAAGGTTTTGCTGCTCAGCAGGGCACCGCGCAGCAGCAGTATGGCCAGTCGGGTGCAGCGTCGTCGGCGCAGCAGTCTAACCAGGCTTCACAGCAGTACGGTCAGCAGCAGAACCGCTACCAGGCACCTTCTCAGGGGGCCCAGCAGTACGGTCAGCAGTCATCATCTTCCCAGTCTTCGCAGGGGCAGTACCAGCCGCAGGGTCAGGGTGCTCAGTCGTCCCAGTCTTCTTCGCAGAGCGGGTACGCTGGCGGTTATGGGCAGGGTTCCTCCGGGCAGTCTCAGAATGCTCAGAGTTCCTCTTCTCAAAACACCCAGTCGCAGGGGTACGCTTCCCAGGCGCAGTCCCAGCAGCAGTATGGCCAGCAGGGACAGTACTCGGGGTACCAGAAGCCGCAGACTTCTTACCAGCAGTATCAGGCTCAGCAGGCGCAGTCAGCTTCGTCCTCACCCGCCGCTTCAGCCCAGTCAGCTGCCGCTCAGGACGATCCGGACGCGACCGTCCCGCTGAGCCAGAAATCGTATGAGGCGTACACCTCTCCTCAGCAGTCGTCCTCTTCGTCCCAGCCGCAGGATAAGAACCCGTCCAAGCCGCAGGCTGCTGCCGAGTCGTCTTCCTCCTCATCGGCGCAGCAGAGCCAGGGTGAGGATCAGCCGTTGGATCCGGAGCCGGAGACTTCTCAGGTGCCGCTGCTCTCCCAGGGCTCCTCATCTTCGCAGAGCTCTGAGTCTTCCCAGAGTTCTTCGCAGTCGCAGCAGTCCCAGCCGCAGCAGCCACAGAAGGACTCAGTATCTGCTCTGGATGCTGACTCGGATGCGACCGTACCGCTGAGCCAGAGCTCCTATGACGCTTATAACTCCATTACCCAGCCGCACGCCGCTCCCCGGCAGTCAGCGGGTTCTTCGCAGGGACAGTACCAGCCGCAGGCTCAGAACCAGGGTTCGGCCCAGCCGTCGCAGAACGCTCAGAGCCAGAGTTCGCAGCCTCAAGCTGCTCAGGGGCAGTCTTCTCAAGGGCAGCCGCAGCAGCCTTCGCAGAGCGGCTATCCTGCCGGTTACCAGCAGCAGGGGTACGCTGCTGCACAGCCTCAGCAGAATATGCAGGGCTACCCGGCGGGTCAGCAGGGTGCGCAGCATCAGCAAGGCTATGCTTCGGCGGCACAGCCCCAGCAGCAGTATGGCCAGCAGGGGCAGTACCAAGGGTATCAGCAGCCGCAGCAGTACCAGCAGCAGGCCCAGGCGCAGGCTGGTTACTACCAGCAGCCGTACCAGTACCAGGCACGCCCTCAACAGGGTCAGTTCCAAGGGTACGGCTACCAGCAGCCGCAGAATCCGCAGCAGCCCGGTTCCCAACAGGAGCAGAAGAGCGGTGACACCAACCAGTCACAGCCCCAGCAGCCTGGGCAGACCTCTGCGCAGAACAACCAGTCGCAGGGTAAGCCTGAGAACGGCTAGTATGCGCGAAATAGCGTAGCGTCTTACTTTCCCCGCCCGTCGGATAACCGATGGGCGGGGAAATTTCGTGTTGTTAGGCAATAAAAGTATCGATAGTAGACATCGAATTGGTACCCTAACTAACAGTCAGGGTATACAGAAACCTTAAGGAGTGGAGCGGTGCCGAATACGCAACCGGCTCAGCAGCCGGTGAACCCCAGCGGTGGAGGTCTTGAACGAGTCTACGCTTTACTTCCCGCGCAGCGCCCGGCACCGCTGATCCCCGTGTACCTTGCTGCAGCACTCATCGCCTGCCAGGTGGTGATGTGGCAGGTGCTGGCCTGCAATATTCTTTTCACAGTGCAGTACCCCATTAATGCTCTCTCCGAGAGTCAGGCGAAGGCCATGGAGCAGATCCAGCAGTATTACCCGGCACTGGTGACCGGGCTGGGCATTATGTTTATCACGGGCATGCACATGTTTCTTCTGCTGAAGTACCTGCAGGGTCACCGCTGGGCTGCTCTGGTGCTTACGGTTCTTGAGCTGCTCGGTATGCTGTGTGCCCTGTCGATGGTGCTCATCGTGGGTGTGCTCATGTCTCAGCTTAACGGTGCCTCGTCTGAGCAGGTGGATTATTTGCTGGGGTCTTCGTCCCCGCTGTACCTGCCCGTGTACGCCGGGATGCCGTACCTGGTGATGAGCGTTATCGCGCTTGCGCTGCTGTGGAGCAGGGCCAGCCGCGCTTACACCGATGCCCGTAGTGCCTGGCGGCTGCGTCACCGGCTGCGTGAGCTGGAGGAACAGTGCGACCTTCTGATGCAGGCGCAGGCTGCTCAAGCTGAGATAGCTAAAGATACGTAAAGATTTAAAACTATTTCAAACAATAACGTTAATATTCATGTGTTTAGAATCTCTCTGGTGGTAAAGTAAAGAAGAACGTACCGCCCGTTGTGACTTTGTGCGGTATGCCCAACCAAGGAGAAAATACATGAGCGATCAATACGGGAACTTCCAGGGGTGCCGCAGACCCCGGCACCCGCACCCTACCACAAACCACCGCACGGCAGACTGGATCAAGGCTACCCTGCAGCTGCGCAGAAGCCGCGTCCTGGTATTACCGTTATGCTGGCTCTTGCGGCCATACTGATCTTGGTTGCGCTGCGAATTGTGGACTTCTTCCTTGCTGCGTCTATAGATTCTCTTGACGCATCAAGCTGGCGCTCTCTTCTATTCACAATTTTTTACATAGCATGCGGTTGCCAGGTGTATCTGGGGAGGCGTTCGGGCTCTATTGTCCAGACAATATTATCGGCGCTTGCAATCGCCGTGAATTTAGCCTACCTGCCTGATGCGATAAAGGCTAAAGAAGCGATAGACATGCTCGCTCCCAAATATTCCGGCACGGTAAATATGGTTATTCTGCTGACGATTGTTTCTACGGTGTTCAGCGTTATTGCCATTGTTTTGCTGTGGCTTCCGGGTACCCTTCAGTACTATAAAGAGACTGCTTTGTACCGCCAGGCCCAAGCTGGGCAAGCAGCCCCGCAGTTTCCTGTGCAGCCGCAGCAGCCAATGCCTCCGCAGCAGGGGTATATCCAGCAGTACGGGCAGCAGCACCCGAACCAGCCGCTTCAGTATCCTCAGCAATAATCTCACTATACAGGTGTGTAATATGCTCACACGTGGGCGCCGCCCTCATGCACAGGGCGCCCACGTGTGGGGCTATGGCGGTGTGCACAAGCATAGGGTGATATGCAGGGGTGCAGCTGACATAATGAGAAGAGAATCCCCTGCTGCCGTTGTGCACGAGTGAAAAGGAAAACTTTTGGAACAGCACCCTCCCCAGCCATCGGAATATCAACAGTACGCGCCGCAGAATGTTTACGGGTACCAGCAGGTGGTGACCGAAAAACCGGAGCGCAATAAGACCGTTAATATTGGGCTGATGCTCCTGTACATCTACATAGGGATAACAGTTCTAAGCACCGCTCTTGAGGTAGTTATCTCGTTCGCCACCAACAGGTATGAGCATCTGGCTGAGCTTCAGAACTATGACAGTTATAGCAGCGGCGTCACCATTGATACTGGCACCTATACAGCTATGGTAATTACTATAACCATCATTATGCTGGTCGTTAAGGTCAGCCTGATGGTTCTGTTCACTCTCATGTACCGTGCTGGGCGCACATGGGCGCGCATATTGAGCGCTGTCCTTGCGATTCTTGCCGCATTGCAAAGCTTGTGGGGGTTAATCTCTATCCCATTTCTTGCCGCTGTTGACCCCGGCATTGTACCGGACTACATGCATTCTGCGGTGGTGGCGGCTAGGGACACTGCTATTTTCACTTTTGCTTTCAATGCTGTGGGCGGTGCCAACGCAGTCGCAATCGCCATTTTCCTGCTGAAGAAAGAAGCCTCTGAGTACACCGCACAGTACGCAGCATGGCGCACCTACCGCAGGAGCGCCACCGAGCGCGCTATCTACGGGTCGCAGCAGATGCGGTACTAGCAAGCGCCGAGTCTTCTGCCGGTAACCGGCGGAAGGAGCTTCGCAGCTTTTTCGGTGCTTAAGAGAAGCACTGCGGATGCTGGCTGCGCACATCTTGGCGGCAGGTACCTGCCTGGCCCAAGAGGCAGGGTTTGGTACGGTGGTAGGGAGAGAACCTGTAGCACGTTCATAAGGAGAGAGTCATGAGCCACGACTTTCCCAACCCGCAGAATCCTCACCCCAGGCTCAGCACCACAGGGGCGCAGCGCCCCACGGTGCTGCCGATTTAAGTGCTCTAGGCCCGCACGGGACACCGGAACATTACGAGACGCATCAGGTTTATGAGCACCTGCCCACTGAGCCTTCGCGGCCTTCCGCCCAGGTGCGGCTGGGCATAAAACTCATCTATGCGCATGCTGTACTCATAGTGGTGCACGGCGTGGTGAGTTTCTACCGTGACACGATCCCCACCAGCACTACAGTGTACGCCCAGCACGGCGCCGCAGCCATGGACGTCACGATTGGGAAGATTGCCGTTTTGTACGCGGTCATCACCCTCGTGCTGGTGGCCACCAATATTCTGGTGGGAGTGTTCTACTCGCGGGGGTACACGTGGGCGCGTATTACTGCGGCGGTGCTGGCCATACTTGGTGCCATGAATAACCTCCTCCTTGGCCTGCTGACCCTCATTGGCGTGTTCGAGCTTTTTGCGGCGCTTTCGCGGGCGTCAGATTCGGCAGACCCCGGGTACATTGAAGCGTACCGTTACGCCACCATTTTTGTGGTGGCTTCGGCGGTACTGTACTTGGTGGGGCTGCTGCTGTGCATCATTATCGCCGTGTACATGTTCAAGCCGCAGGCGGCGGCATTTACTACGAACTGGGGCATGTGGCGTGCCTACCAGAAGAACCCCAGCATGTACGTTCAAATACCGCCAGCGCACTTCTAATACCTGGCGGGGCGGCAGCTAGGTGGGGTGTCTTCGACCCTGCTCTCACGGTGGCTGCGGTATCTGGTTTATGCATATGGGGCGTTATTTCCCCTTAGCGCGGCGGTATTTTTGGTAGGGTGGAGACGACAGTCACTACATTTACCCCGTGAAGGAATACACCATGAGCCAGTACCCGCCGCCTTCCGGTCAGCCTCAACAGCAGCTGCCGAGTTATGCTCAGCCCCCGGGTCTTCCGGGTATTATGGGGCACCGATCGGGCAGCAGCAGTTTCACATGCCTGTGCCGGATGAACCGCCGCAGAGCAATAAGAAGGTGAACTTCGGTGTGCGCCTTATCTATATCTATGTCGGGTGTCTGGTAGTGGGCCTGATCGTGGATTTTCTGCCCGGCTACCAAAACGATGGTGACCGGGTGGGGGAAGTAATATCACGCGGGGCGCCGCTCGTCGTTAATATGCTGATAACTGCGGTGTCGATTACAGTGGCGATTGTGGTCGCCACGTTCTATAAGAAAGGGTATACGGCGGCGCGGATCACAGCCGGAGTGCTCGCTATTGTGCAGGGGCTTTTCCTGCTTATGCAGGTAGCATTGGCTACAGTGGCGATTCTTGTGGCGTGGACGCTCATCTCTGACGCAGATAAAGACAATGTATTTAGGGTAGCATCCGAGAACCCCTGGCTGTTGCTGCCTTCATAGCAGCGGTACTGCTGATGCTGATAAAACTGGTGCTGTGCATCATGATTACCTGCAGCGTGTTCAAATCTGAGCCCAGCAAATTCACTGCCGACTGGGGCGCATGGCGTAACTACCAGAACAGTGTGGCGCTCACCCAGCAGGTTCAGGCATACGCTCCGCAGCAGCCCACCGCACCCGGGTTTTCTGCCCCTGCTGCGGCAGCGCCTAACCACTATGAGGCGTACAGCCAGCAGAACAGCCGTCATGAGAGTGACAAGAACGAGGGCCCTAAGCTCAACTAGTGCTTGTACGCCTGCGGGTTATCGCAGGTGAGGTGTACCGCCTCCACACCCGCAACCGCTGAGTGGCTGGAAAAGGCATCAAAAAGGTGGCCTATATCGCCGGTGAGCACCCACTGACGGCCCAGATGACCGCACAGTTTAAGAAGCCCATACACGTGGTGCTCCCAGCTGTGTATGGGTTGCTGAATTTCAAAAATATTCTTATCCCGCGCGGTGACAGTCAGGTTCAGCTCCGTGAGTTCTCGCCGTACCCTATTCAGCACGCGTTCGGCGGCCGCATCGGATGTGGCCGCTAGGAAGAACGTCAGCCGGGTAGTCGCTATCATCAGTGGCCTTACATCTGCGCGCGGCCCCCCACTGAGGAAATAACGAGAAAGTAATTCCCAATAGGGACCGCCGCAAGTACAGCAGCAGCGAAAACTATTCGCTCAGAGCCTTCTGCTCTTTCTTACGGCCACGTATGTACTCAATAGCCACCGGAACCACCGAGACCAGCACAATAATCACGGCCAGAAGCTCAATGTTCTTGTGCACAAACTCGATACCGCCCAGCAGCACCCCAGCGGTCCCGATCAAGCCGATCCACAGTACCGCACCCAGAATATTCCACAGATTAAACTTACGGCGCGGGTACGAAGAAATACCGGCCGCCAGCGACACGAACGTGCGCACAATCGGCACGAAACGCCCCAACACCAGCGCCACCCCGCCGCGCTTAGCGAAAAACTCCTCAGCCGCGTGCAGGTTCTTAGTGCTCAAAAACTTCGCGTCATCCTTGAACAGGTTACGTCCGTAACGGGCGCCCAACTGGTACCCACCTCGCCGCCAGCGACGGCGGCAACAATCAGCACCGGGAACGCCAGCCACAGCGAAAGCCCCATACGGTCATGCAGCATGCCGAGAGCAAAAATAAGCGAATCACCCGGCAAAACCGGGAACAGCACGCCGGACTCAATAAACACGATGATCGCCGAGACCACCAGCACCCACGGGCCGGTGCTAATAAGAATATCCTCAAGATTAAAACCGAGAAGCGCCACGGGCATATGCGCAACCAGCGCAGAGGCGAGAAGAGACATCACAATCCTGAAACGTAAATAGGTCTATAAAAGTCAGTGTGCGCGGTGCGCAATAGCAACAGCCTAACCCCGCACCTGAGGAACGGGTAACGGCACACTATGCGGAAGCTGTGTAACACTGTGCCCAATTCTACCTGTAGCGAGCAGGAAAACACATAACCAGTGTCCTGCCGCCACCGTGATACGCACCGCCTCAGACACAGCCAACCAGCTGACCCCGAGCGGTAAAGACTGGTGGTGCTGGAAGCAGAACCCCGCACCAGCACCAGCCCATCAGCAAGATGCTGCCCTGCGCCCAGCAGACAGTACCGGGCACCAATACCACTACAATAGAAGCCTTTTCTGACATGATGGAAAGACAACCGTGAACCCGCACCCCAAGAAGGCACCGTGAACAGTAACCACCTTGCGAGCCCACAGGCGCAGCCTCTGCCCACGCGCGCCCGCACCCTCCTAGCTGCGCTCACCAACAACCCACACGCCGCCTTCCATACCGGGCAGTACCAGGCGATCGAAGCGCTCGTGGCACACCGCCGCCGCGTGCTCGTCGTCCAACGCACCGGGTGGGGAAAATCCGCCGTCTACTTCATCGCCGCCCTGCTGCTGCGAGAACAAGGGGCCGGGCCAGCACTCATTATCTCCCCGCTGCTCGCCCTCATGCGCGACCAAGTAGCCGCCGCAGAACGCGCCGGGGTGCGCGCCGCCATGCTTAACTCCTCCAACGTGACCGACTGGGACGACATCCACACCCGCCTAGAATCCGACCAGATCGATGTGCTCCTCATCAGCCCCGAAAGGCTCAACAACCCCGCCTTCCGCGACGAATGGCTGCCGCAACTCGCCCCCGCCTCGGGCTGCTCGTAGTGGACGAGGCGCACTGCATCTCAGACTGGGGGCACGACTTCCGCCCCGACTACCGGCGCATCGGTCGGCTCATTGACGACCTGCCGCCGCGCATACCCGTGCTCGCCACCACCGCAACCGCCAATGAGCGCGTGGGCGCAGACATCGCAGAGCAGCTTGCCGCGCATCCGCCAACCGGTCGCACCCCAGACCCAGACAGCTCCGAACCGCAAAAAGTACTCACCCTACGCGGCCCCCTCACCCGCGACTCCCTCCGGCTGGGGGTGCTGCACCTGAAGGAGCCCGCAGAACGCATCGGTTGGCTCATCGCGCACCTGAATACCCTGCCCGGCTCCGGCATTATCTACACCCTCACCGTATCGGCGGCGCAAGACACCGCCCGCGCACTGGCTCACGCCGGGTACCGGGTTTTGCCCTACACCGGCGGTATGGACGCTGAAGAACGCATTACCGCCGAAGAAGCACTCAAAAACAACCAGGTGAAAGCCCTCGTGGCGACCAGCGCCCTCGGCATGGGGTTCGACAAACCCGATTTGGGGTTCGTGGTGCACCTGGGGGCGCCCTCCTCCGCGGTCAGCTACTACCAGCAGGTAGGGCGCGCCGGCCGCGGGGCCATTAACGCCGACGTGCTGCTGCTGCCCGGCCCCGAAGACACCGCCATCTGGGAATACTTCGCCACCGCCTCAATGCCGGACGAAGCCAACGCCCACGCCGTGCTCACCGCCCTCGCTGAAGAACCTGAGGGGCTCTCAATCCCCGCCCTGGAATCCCGCGTGCAGCTGCGCCGCACCACCCTGGAGCTGCTGCTTAAAGTGCTCAGTGTTGAAGGGGCCGTACACAAAAATAAGTCGCGGTGGGCCAGCACCGGTACGTCCTGGGCGTACGATGCAGCCCGCTACGAGGCGGTGGCACGCGCCCGAGTGGCCGAGCAGAAAGCCATGCTCGCCTACGAAAACACCACCACCTGCCGTATGGTGTTTCTCGCCCGTGAGCTTGACGATAACACCGCAGAACCCTGCGGCACCTGCGATACCTGCACCGAACCCTGGTATCCGCGCACCGTCCCGCAGGAGGCGCTCACCGCCGCCACCGGCTCCCTCACCGCAGCAGGGGTAGAGATCACTCCGCGTAAACAGTGGGCTTCTGGGCTGAGTAAGCTGGTGGGGGATACCGCACCCGCCGGAACCCGCATCCCCGCCGATGAGCAGGCAAACACAGGGTATGCGCTGGCCCGCCTGAGCGATCTGGGGTACGGGGCGCAGCTGCGTGAACTGTTCACAACCGACGCCCAGGGCACCCCGCATGATGCCCCACACCCGCGCCCCTCGGTAAGGCGTGCGTGAATGTGCTCGCCGCCTGGGACTGGGGCGACACGGGCCGCCCCGTCGCTGTGCTGACCGTGCCCTCACCGGTGCGCCCGCAGCTTGTGCGTTCACTGGGGGAAGGACTGGCAGGTGTGGGGAAACTAGCCTACCTGGGAGAGGCCGTGCTCACCGATGCTCCACGGTTTTTCGGCGGCAATAGTGCGTTTCGGTGCGCGGATGCCCTGCGCTGTTACACGCTGCCAGACCGGGTGCGTGACTACCTGCATGAGCATCAGGTGCCGGTGCTGCTGGTGAGCGAGCTGGTGGATTCGCGCTGGACCTCCACGGTGCTTGCCCGCGAACTGCGGCGTGCGGGCGCGAGCGCGGTGTACCCGTTTGCGCTCGCCTACAACGGGTAAAGCCTATCGGATAGGGGAGTATGAGCTGTTATGGATGATGAAGAGTACGCGGTAGATGCCGGTGATTCCGCTGTTCTTAGCGATGCCCCGGCCCTGCCGGAGCATCAGCGGTGGATGCACCTGGCCCTGGATGAGGCCCGCGCCGCAGCCGGTGAGGGTGAGGTGCCGATTGGGGCGGTAGTTATTGACCCTGCCGGGCGTGTTATTGGTTCGGGGCATAATATGCGTGAGCGGCACCATGACCCCAGCGCGCATGCTGAGGTGCTTGCTATTCGTGCTGCCGCCCAGCAGCTGGGCACGTGGCGGCTGCAGGGGTGCACCCTGGTGGTGACTGTGGAGCCGTGCCTCATGTGTGCTGGGGCGGTGCTCATGGCGCGTATCCCCACCGTGGTTTTTGGGGCTTGGGAGACGAAGACGGGCGCGGTGGGGAGCCGGTATGATGTGCTGCGTGATGCTCGATGTGCGCCGCCGGTGCGGGTGTATGCGGGGGTGCTGCGGCAGGATTGTGCGCGTGTCATGAGTGGTTTCTTTGCCCGTAAACGTGACTAGTGCGCGGGGCGGCTGGGGGAGCGGGCCTCACGGTGGGGCTGCTGCGGTTCGTGTGTGGGCTTTGAAGCAGTTAGCCCCCACGGTAGCAGTCTAATAGTATAGAGGTAATAGTACTCACAGGAGGGGAGGGCTTAGCGTTGCAGCGTCCCGTTGCCGAGGCCGCGACTCGTCGCCCCGGCCGCACCAGCAAAACCCAGCTGAAGCTTTTTAACGCGGCCATGGAAATCATGGGACAGCGGGGGCCAGAGTTTGCAACCGTTGAAGAGGTTGCGCAGCTTGCTGGCGTTTCGAAGGGCACCGTCTACTACAATTTCGGGTCGAAGAAAACGATGATCGACCAGCTTTTGCAGTACGGAACCGACCTGCTACTGCGCCAGATGGAGGCCGCCGCTCAGATGCATAGCGACCCCCGTGAGGCGCTGAGGGCCAGCATCTACACGGCACTGAAATACCTTGAGGACCGACCGGGGTACGCCCGGCTGTGGATCGCTGAGGTGTGGAAGAGCATGAACGACTGGTCGGAGAGCATGATTGATAGCCGTCAGAGCCTGCTGGACTTCATCGAGGCCAGGGTGGCTGCCCTGAGCAAACGGTACATGATTGACAGGGCCCAGGATGTGCGTTCCACCTCGGTCGCTATTTTTGGTGCCGCCTATATGCTGTCAATGGACCGGGTGATTCACAGTTCGCCCCGCACCGCTGAAGACGCCACGCGCGCGGTCATGCAGGTGGTGGACGGGTACATCCGCCGGTAGCCAGAGAGCCGCCCACTCGCAGGCGCAGCAGGGACGAAAAACAGACCGCTATAGCGCGGCCAGCCCCATAGGCCCTGGCAGCTGTGGGGGTCTGAGGGGTTTTGCGATGCCCCAGACGGTGCGTTAGAATAGCTTAAAGCTGGTGGTGTGTCCGAGCGGCCGAAGGTGCATCACTCGAAATGATGTTTGGTGTAAAAGCCAACGGGGGTTCAAATCCCTCCACCACCGCTTCTGAACCCGCCGGGTGTCTCGCACTTATGCGAACCCCGGCGGGTTTCTTGTACAGAGTGTCCTCCCGGGAAGTTTGGTGGGCACCGTGTTTCTACACATGCCTTTGTGGCAGCAGAAGACATGATTTTAATACCTGAAAAATTTGTTTGCATGGGTGAATCAAGGCTTATTGGAGAGAATGTAACAGTCTCTCCCCCCCGTCTCTGCGCCACACGATGTATGCGCCCTGAAGGGTCCCTCTTAGTTTGGTAAATTGATACGAGTGGCTTAGATGATGATGTGAAGTATGTTCCAAATAAATCTGGATACAGAACAATTTAAGCCTCTAAAAGAATGGCCTTAGAAAGATATAAGCAGGCCTTTGAACTTCTAAGACGTAAGCCCACAAAAACGGATTCAATAATGCTCAGTGATTATGATAAAAAATTATTATCAGGAATAATAAAAATCAGGAAACATCTCTATTGGAGATTAAGGAGTATCTAATTAATCTGCAAAATAAGAATGTATCCCAAGATGAATTATATTCATTTCTAGAAGAACTTCGCTCCGATGCAAAAACAGAAAGCGAAGAAGACCGCATTTTAGAAATAATGGATTTAGTATGCGGATGGTGTTCTTGGGGTTTACAAATTTATCCGCAAAAATGATTGAGTTGAAAATTTGGAGGCTCTGGTTCGCAAAATAACCCAGGAATACCTGGCGTATGCTCAAACTGGCATATTAATATACAATAGTTCTGGACTCAGATGCTATAAAATATTGACCACACACATACCTGGAGGCTTCTATGGATTTATCTCAAATAATTAAACACTATAGAAACTGTTTGTCCGCACTGCCTGACGCCCCTTTATATGGAAATATTCCTCAAGGGGCTGATAAAGTGAGTGGGCAATTAGACTCTTTTTTGACGTTGGAACATAAACAGTTTTTATTATTGTGCAACGGAGGGTCTTTTGGGGATATAGAGTTGTGGAGCGTGGAAGAAATATTGGATAAACAATACAGGGTGCCAAAAATTTACAAGATTCTATGTATGAAGCGGGACAAGTTTTATATGAACCAATTTTTTAAATAGAATCAATAACCAGGTAACATTTAATATTGATGGCGAAAAAAGCGTCCCTTTCTCTTCGTTCATTGAGGAATACGTGTTTGGGGAAAAATATAAATATATATTTGATGATGCTGATATAGATGATATGTGGTACTTCTTCCTGCAAGGCAACCCTATTTAGAATCTAATCGCTCAAGCCATAGTCCTCATCCCAAAAAGGCAGTGCGTGCGGAACACACGCACATGGTTTCCTGCTTTTCAGGCGGCTTCCCTCCCTCTATGGGCCTCTGAAACCGAAACAAAAGACGATTTCCGACATGCTGAATGGGCGAGCAGTAAGGCGAGGAGCGAGACGCCGTGTCATAAACCGACACAAACGACACATTGCTACGCGCACTTGGCACGCCCCTGCCTGCTGGCACAGTATAGGGTTGAGTACCTCTGTTCCTCGACCTTGGCGCATCATTCGGCTGCGCTAAGCCAACCAGGAGTCATGCATGGCTGAACATACTTTCGGATTCCGCACCCGCGCCCTGCACGCGGGCGGCACCCCGGACGCTGAACACGGCGCCCGCGCGGTTCCTATCTATCAGACCACCTCGTTCGTTTTCAAAGACACCGACGATGCGGCCAATCTCTTCTCACTGCAGAAGTACGGCAACGTCTACTCGCGCCTATCGAACCCGACCGTTGCCGCGCTGGAGGAGCGCATCGCATCCCTAGAGGGCGGTATTGGGGCGGTGGCGACCGCATCCGGCATGGCCGCCGAGTTCATCACCTTCGCCGCGCTCTGCCAGGCGGGCGACCATATTGTGGCATCTTCCCAGCTGTACGGCGGAACAGTCACCCAGCTGGATGTCTCCCTGCGCCGGTTCGGCATCGAAACAACCTTCGTGGAAGGCACCGACCCCGCAGATTACAAGGCGGCGCTGACCGAGAACACCAAGGCAATCTACACGGAGGTTGTCGCCAACCCCTCCGGCGAGATCGCAGACCTTGAAGGGCTCGCCGCTGTAGCCCATGAGGCGGGAGTCCCCTCGTTGTGGATGCCACGATCTCAACCCCGTACCTGATTCGCCCGCTGGAACACGGGGCTGACATTGTGATTCACTCCGCCACCAAATTCCTGGGCGGGCACGGAACCACCCTCGGCGGCGTGGTTGTTGAGAGCGGACGGTTCAATTGGGCGAACGGCAACTTCCCGCTCATGACCGAGCCGGTGCCTTCGTACAATAACGTCTCGTGGTGGGGGAACTTCGGCGAATACGGGTTCCTCACAAAACTGCGCTCCGAGCAGCTGCGCGACTTCGGTCCCGCACTCTCACCGCAGTCGGCATTCAACCTGCTTCAGGGCGTCGAAACCCTGCCGCAGCGCATGGATGCGCACCTCGCCAACGCGAAAAAGGTCGTGGACTGGCTGGTTGAGGATGCGCGCATCGCCTACGTGAACTACGCAGGCTTGCCGGGGCATGCGCACCACGAACGCGCGAAAAAACTGTTGCCGCTGGGCGTTGGGTCTGTATTCTCCTTCGGGGTGAAGGGCACCGAGAAGGCGAGCGGCCGCGTGGTTGGCGGCGAGTTCATTAGCGCGCTCGTGCTGGCATCGCATCTGGCGAATATTGGCGACTCGCGCACCCTGGTGCTGCATCCGGGTTCGACCACGCATCAGCAGCTTTCCAGCGAGCAGCTTGCTGCTGCGGGCGTGGGCGAAGACCTGATCCGTATTTCGGTTGGGCTTGAGGATGTTGAAGACATTATCTGGGACCTTGACCAGGCACTCACCCACGCGACTGGCCTGAACCACGCGGGTGAGCGTGTGGGTGAATCCAGTGCCGATAAGCTCGTTGCGGCGCAAGAGGCTCTCGCCGCCGAAGAGGCTGACCCGCAGCAGGGCGCCGCCTGCGCACTGCCGAAGAGCACCGCAGCTTCGGGCGCCTCAGAGTCCAAGGATGCACCCGCGAAGGAGGGCAACTAATGACTGAGAAACGTACCTGGGTAGGCCCGAGCGCCCCCGAGCGGCTGAACATTCTGCGCAATACCCGCACTATCGCGATTGTGGGGATGAGCGATAAGATTTCGCGCGCCTCAAACTTTGTGGCAACTTACCTGCTGTCTTCGTCGCCGTATACGGTGTATTTTGTGAACCCGATTCTTGCGGCGAAAGGTAAGACCGTGCTGGGGCAGCCGGTG
The DNA here is from genome assembly GCA_002355935.1 of Rothia aeria. GTDB lineage: Bacteria > Actinomycetota > Actinomycetes > Actinomycetales > Micrococcaceae > Rothia > Rothia aeria. Next base: position 678,913 of record AP017895.1, read on the forward strand.
TACGCCTCGCTTCAGGATCTACCAGAAGTGCCCGATCTCGTCGAGATTTTCCGCCGCAATGAAGACCTCCCGGGTGTGGTTCAGGAGGCGGTTGATCTGGGCGCGAAGACCGTGTGGATGCAGCTGGGCTCGTGGAATGAGGAAGCTGCCGCTATCGGTGAGGCAGCTGGGCTGAACGTGGTTATGGACCGATGCGTGAAGATCGAGCACGCACGCTTCCATGGTGGACTTCACCTTGCGGGCTTCAATACTGGTGTGATTTCCTCGAAACGCCAAGTCACGGCGTAACTCGGCGACTGTCACAGGCCTAATCTTCACAGCGGCGGCTGTTTGGGAGTAATAAGCTTCCGAACGGCCGCCGCTCTCGTGTGATAAGGTGCGCATCTTCCTGCCCTACAGAAATGGGGGCGGTATGTTCCGCATCTGGGGTGCTTGGCTGGTCATCATCACAACATCTTCACAGCATCATTACAAAAAGTTGTGATGATACTGGGATGACCGAACAGCCGCAAAAACCTTGAAATATCAGGGGTTTTGTCTTTTAAGAGGCAGCGAAAACAAGCGTCATAACAACATCTTCACAAAAAGTTGTGATGATATTGAGAAGATATTGTGATGATGCTGTCCCTCTGCCAGCGGAAGAAGGCTGGATAGGTCAGGAGGGCAGAAAATAGGGCTGGTTGGGGTGTTTTAGTACGGTCGTATCGCTGCCGCAGCGGAGCCTATCCTTAGAAAATGGTGGGCATACGGGGTATGCTAATACGAGTACCTTGCGGCTAAAGGATTTCGCGGCGGTCGCAGGGTACTTCTGTGGCGGCGGGGCGTTTGGCACACATGAACACCCCGCCGTCTTTTAGTTTTCGGGGCTTAATATGACGGTGTGCCTCTTCACGGCGTAAAGGTTTACGGTTTACCGCCGGGGCTTTGAGCGGATCGGTGGCTAGTCGCCGCGTTGTTCCCGTTCACGGTGCAGCTGCTCGCGGTACGCCTGAATCTGGTCCTCTGTAATCACATCCAGCTGGTTTGTGAGCGGCGTGCCCGGCGCCCAGCCTTCGTTCTCAAGATGTTCGTGGTCGCGGCGGAATACATCCAGCAGGCGCGGGCGCTGAACCTTCAGCGTGGTAGGCATCGGCAGCCGCCAGTCGCGCCACCGCGCCACAATCCCCAACACCGTGCAGGTGAGCACAGACACTGCGACCGCCACGTTAGGGCGTTCCAGTATCTTGAAACAGATCGCGGTCTCGGCGGCACCCACGAACGCCACCGTGGCGTAGAGCGAGTTCCCGCCGAAGATCGCCGGGATGCGGTTGACCATAATGTCACGGATCACCCCGCCGCCAACCGCCGTGGTCACACCCAGCGCAATAGCCGGGAGCCAGTGCAGCCCCAGGGTAAGGGACTTGATGGTGCCGGTAGCCGCCCAGCAGCCCATGCCCAGAAAGTCCACGACCACTAGGGCGCGGGTGGCCCAGTTCGAGCTCAGATCCAGCACATACGCCAAAGCCGCCGAGGTGATGGCACCCACCCAGTACCAGCCGTCGGTGAGCGCTATCGGAAGCCCCGCGTTCAGCAGCACGTCACGGATCATGCCGCCGCCCATGCTGCAGACGACCGCCAGCAGCAAGAAGCCGACCATGTCAAACCGCAGGGCGCGCGCCACCGCGCCGCCGAGCAGGCCGTTGGCCACCACGGCTGCAATATCTACGACGCGGAACAGCGTCTCGGGCTCGATGGTGCTGAGCACGGTCTGACTCCTTTCGGGGTGAGGTACGGGGAATAATATAGGTCGCATAAGGACGGATACGGCCCGCAGTTTTAGGCGCAACGTCTGCTATCTTACCGCGTGTGCTGCCGCTACGATACCCGCAGGTTTGTGGCGTGCCGCATACACCAGAGCCGTGCGAGACAATGGAAGAAAGTAAACGCAGGTTGAAAGTGCTGAGAGGAACGCAATGGCGGTTTCACGTGAGCAGGTTTTTGAGGTTCTTCAGCGGGTGCATCAGGCACTAGAGCATGGTCTGCCTGGCTGGTCGGTGCGCCCAAATATTACGGGAACCGGCGCGGTGGGACTGTATCTTGACGGCCCCGAGCTGCCGCTGATGGGCGTGAATCTGGCGGGCGAGCCCGTGGCACGGCATCTGTGCGGGACGGTTCAGAGTGCCGATCGTGGGCTTCCCGGCGAGCTGGATCAGGTGCGGTATCAGTACATTTTGGGCGTGAGCGTGACCGAGCGTGACGAGGAATATCCCGAATTGACCGACCTGCCCAAGACGGGGGAGCCCAGCTGGGTTGATGCTCTGCGGGTGTTGGAACGGCAAGTCATCGCAGAAGCCCGGGACGAGTTTTTCATCAGCCGCGGCGGGTATGTGCCTGGTCGTCGGGCTTTGGGGAAACGCCGGGTGGCGCTGCGGCGCGAGTTCTTCCCCGGCAAACCCTGGCTGGGCTTGGGCACGATTGACTGGTGCGCGGGTGTGCGGTCCACTCCTGTCTACGCCGGTGAGCTGGATGCGCTCGCCACCGCCGCGGTTCGCCTCGCCTCCACCTGGGATGCGGCGCTCCGGTCGGCCTAAAATGCACCTGACAAGAGGTTTTATACGTGACATGCTCACGTTATACATAAGATTCACGAATTAGGCATATTGCCCACAGAGGGCAGCGGGCGAGTCTTCCGCACTCAACGCCCACAGTTTTCACCTGTGTGGATAACCGATAACCCCTAAAGCGCTCTTAGTCCCTTCCCGTTCTGCGGCGTGTGCTAGTTTCTAAAACACATACTTCGCGAGGGTCACATATCCTACGCCCGCGCACTAAAAGGCTCTTCTCCCATTAGCTTGCGTCAAAGACGCCGGTTGGTTCGGGAGAAGAGCCTTTTAGACGAGATATCTGCGCTGTGAGGCCTGTGGGGGACCTGTGTGCTTAGCCCAGCGCTTCAGCCAGCTGGATACCCTGCGCCACGCCGCCCAAGGTTGCCGCAATGCGGATCAGGTCATTAACCTGCTCCTTGGAGGCGCCCTCCTCGCGGATGGTGTGCTCGTGGGCAGCCACGCAGTGCGAACAACCGTTCACGGCAGAAACTGCGAGCGCCAGCATCTCAAAGTCGAGCTTGTCGATACCGCCATTTTTACCGATGATCTGCATGCGCAGGTTTGCGCGCTGATCGTCGTAGGCGCCGTCGAGGAAGCCACGGGTGCGGTAGAAGATGTTGTTCATCCCCATGATGGTTGCCGCGCCGAGTGCCGCATCGAAGGCGGTGTCGCTCAGGTGCTCTTTCGCTTCTGCTGCGATCTCAACGATAACGGAATCAACCTTGGTTGCCGCCGCGGTGGCCAGGATTGCGCCCCAGAGCTGCTGCTCGGTGAGCGAGGTGATGCGCGGCAGCGAAGACAGGTTCAGGTTCATGTCCTTCGCGTAGGAAGGCAGCGCGTTACGCAGGTTCTCGATGCTCATTACTTCATCTCCTTGAAGGCGTCGATGGTTTCTGCACCCTTCTTCCAGTTGCAGGCGCACAGTTCGTCGGACTGGAGCGCATCCAGCTGGCGGAGCACTTCGTCGGTGTTGCGGCCGACGGAATCTGCGGTAATGGACACCGACTGGATGGTGTTGTGCGGGTCGATGATGAAGGTTGCGCGGTCTGCCACGCCGTCCTTGTTGAGGATGCCCAGGGCGCTGGTGAGCTCGCGCTTGAGGTCGGATGCCATGACGATGGGCAGATCTACGAGCTCTTCGTGGGAGCGGCGCCATGCGTAGTGGGTGTATTCGTTATCCACGGATACGCCGATAACCTGGCAGTCGCGTGCCTCGAATTCGTCGGCGAGCTTGCCGAATGCGGCGATTTCGGTGGGGCAGACGAAGGTGAAGTCCTTGGGCCAGAAGAATACGACGCGCCAGGTGTCTTCGTCCAGACCCTCGGAGGAAACGGTGGTGAAGTAATCTTCGGGCTTGTTTGCCTCAATCTCGGCGAGCTTGCCGGGAACAACGCCGGTCAGCTCGTAAGCGGGGAACTGGTCGCCAATGGATAGTACAGCCATTTATGCCCTTTCAGGTTGTGGTGTGAAGCTCCCGAACGATAGTGTGCGGTCTTTCGGAAACTGTATTTTTGGTGCCCTCGAAGGGGAAGTAACTCCATATTATTATGAGTAATTCATAATTACAAGGTGGCAAGGGCCTCTGAGTATGTGTTTTGTATCACTCTATGGTGTGTGTATACTCGTGCCATGAAAATTCCTGAACTCATCACCGAAAAATTCACCCTCAGGCCCCTGCGTGAAGCTGACCTCGACGAACTGGTGCAGATCTGCACCGACCCCGAAACCGTGCGCTGGACCACCGTCCCCTGAACTACACGCGCGACGACGCGCAAACCTTCCTCACCTTCACCCAGCGCGCCGCAGCCGCCGGGCGTGAACTCACCTGGGCCATTGATGACAGCGGGGTGCTCGCAGGGGCTATCTCCCTGCGCCTGCCCGAAGGCTCCGCAAACGCGCCCGGAACATATGCAGACTTAGGGTTTTATACGGCTGCCCAGATGCGCGGGCGCGGCATTATGACCGATGCGGTACGCACCGTCCTCGGCTTCAGCTTCGACCCGCTCGGGCTGGGACTAGACACTATCGGATGGGCGGCACTGGTGGGAAACGCAGCATCCGAACGGGTGGCGGTAAAAGCCGGGTTTACGAATATTACCGACGAAACCAGCACCAGCGCGGCCCGCCCCGATAAGTACGGCAACCGGAAGGCTGTCGCCGTGCGGCAAGCAACCATGACCCGCGCCCAATTCGCCGAAATCTGGCGTGATTAGGCGTTGGGTGTACGTATCCTGGCCTCTCTCGCCGTTTCCGCCGCGTAAAAAGGCTCTTTATGTGAATAAAGCGGAGTTTCTAATGCTTTATTCACATAAAGAGCCTTCTTATCATTGTCTACTTTCAGCAGGGCGGCGTAGGAGCACCGCCCACAGCACAACCAACACCACGAGCGCCAATGCTGGAATTGAGGTCACAAACATAACCGGCTGCTCATCCGCCGCCCGCAGAAGCAGGGTATGCGCATCCATCCCCGGATACCTGCCGGTAAATGGGTAAAAATCGACACGCCGCCAGAAGCGCACCACGAGCTTTCCCCAGTCCAGAAGCGTATTAATCAGCATGAGAGAACTCAGCGCATAGCACAGATAACACAGGATGCGCCCCGCACGAGAACGCCACCGTGCCACCAGCGGCAAGAAATCGACCGCCGCGCACACCATAAAAATCGGCAGAATCACGGCGTGATGGAACCAGCTGATTGGTGAGATAAACACTGGCACAAGAATCGCCAACGAGATCTGCGATAGATAGAGGTTGTGCTGCTCCATCTTCCGCAGGGCGTACCCTATCACCGCAATTAGCGCGATTGCCGCGATCCCGTACAGCGCCTTCAGTACGGTACCATCCTGAAAGGTCATGCGCCCTAAAACGCCTTGAATCGCCATGCTATTGCTCGATATCGGGTTGCCCACGCGTGACGGGTCCCAGATGACGCTGCCCCAATAGGTGAGAGACTGCTGCGGAAGCACAGCAAACCCCGCCGCAATGGTTCCCGCAAACGAGACCCCCAGTGCAATAATGGATTTCCACTCTTTACGCACTAGAAAAGAACTCCTATGGCGAGCGGAGTAAGTTTAATGCCCGCAGCAATACCGATAAAAACGCCGCGCGGAATCCTGGTACCCGGCCGCAGAAGATCGTAGAGAATAAGCACCAGCAGATACGGATTTATTTGACCGTACAAGAAATTATTGCGCCACGGCGCTGAAAGTAAGATAAGCGCGGCACACAAAACAATAAAGGAAAAAGGCGAAAGATATTTCTCAAAAAGCAGCCGAGAATTGCGCTTTGCCAGATAGTCACGCAGAACCTTGGCGCAATAGAAGGCAATAGGTACGAAAAATGCCAGATGAAGGCCAATTGCCACCCGCAGGGGCAAGAACGATGCGGGAATAAAGAGGAGCGAGGCAAACGGCGGGTACGTAAACGCAAGCCACAGGCCGCTGTCGCCGAAAATATATCTAAAGTTTTCTGCCCGCACAGTTTCACGAAGAATATCGAGATCATAGAGGTTACTGGGGTAATCAAGAAACCAGTTAACGCTTTTACCCCCGGCATAATAGACAAGATAATCATATGCCAGAAATTCGCGCAGGTTATAAACAATAACTCCAGCTAAGAAAAGAATGCAGGCACCGGTTATGCCCCAGCGATAGCGTGTCATCAAGGACCTCCATGAACTACGTGAATGATATGAGTGCGTAGACCATTATTCCACGTTACCGGGTATTTGGGGGCATACTGCGGGGTGCATCGGGAGCATAAAGAGCCTTTTTAGCATGGGGAGTGGAGGAGCGCTACCGGATCCCGAACCCCTTGAACGTGCCCTGCGGATCGCTGAAGGTGGCATCCACAAAGTCCACATGCCCAGCCGTATCACCCGAGTTGAGCGCATCCAGCAGGTGCTCGCAGGAGGCGCGGGTTCCCTGCGCGATAACCTTCACACGGCCATCGTCCAGGTTCTCGGCGTACCCGCTCAAACCCATCGGTTTGGCGGTGCCAGCGCACCACCAGCGGAACCCCACCCCCTGCACCCGCCCGCTCACGTACGCGGTGAGCTGCGCCTCGGCAGGTTCGGGAGCTGTTTTATCGGTGAAATAGCTGAAGAAGCCCATACGGACGCCCCTTTACCGGTCATTACTCGTGCTCATAGCCATTATCTAAAACTGCGGCCCGGATTGCACGAATCCGGGCCGCCGCCTGCCACACATACGGGGACTGTACTAGCGCAGCTTATTGCTGTTAGGCGCCGATGCGAGAGCCTGAGCGATCGGGGTGGGCCCGCCAATAAACGGGAGCGCCTTCCCAACCGTGGACGGGTCCTCAAGAACCGCCGCCAGCACCTGGGCAACGGTGGCCCGCGGAGTATTAGATTCGGCGCCGGGCGTGTGGGCGGGCTCAACCCCCAGGGTAATACCGCCTGCCTCCTCAAGGGTGAGCATCCCCGGCCCCAGGATCGTGTAATCCAGCCCTGAGCCGCGCAGGTGTTCATCGGCGATCGCCTTCGACTCGGCGTAGGCGTAAAAACTGTTATCAGGGTCGATGCCGTGCCCGGAACCCGCGCCCAGGTACGATACCATCACGTACCGTTTAATACCGGCCAGCCGTGCCGCGTCCATCGACCGGATCGCGGCGTCACGGTCAACCGCGTAGGTGCGTTCCGGCCCGCCGACGCCGCCCGCACCGGCGGACCACACCAGCACCTCGGTTCCCAGCTCAGTCAAAAGCTTCACCATCTCCTCGGTGCTCAATGCGGTAATGTCAGTGACCACCGGGTTCGCCCCGCGCGTGACAATATCCTCTGACTGCTCCGGCCTGCGAATAAGCGCATTGACCGTGTGCCCGCGCTCCACCAGCAGCGGCTCGGCCAGAAGCGCAACTTTCCCGTGCCCGCCAATAATCGTTACAACAGCCATCGTCTCCTCCGTATGTTGGTGAAAATAGCCTACATATTCAGGCTAGGTGCGCTGGGTAGTGATGTCTACACGCGCGTCTTCCGCGTAAAGAGAAAACGGGCGGGTGCGGCCTGCGCACATTGGAACAGCAGACTCGCTGCCGCGGGCGCGGCACGCCAGAAAGCACGTCTTCACCGGGAAGGCACAGCTGCGAGGATCACCATCGCCTACTCGTTCGTGAACGCAAACAGAGCTATGATGAAGTGCTAGGTTTTTATCGCTCGGCGGTACCGCACAGAAGATGAGGCAGGGGATTTATGGCTGAAGAAGCCGCGCCGAAGAAGCGCCCACACACACCATCCATCGAACACGCCGCCGAGAAACCGTGGGTTGCCATGTGGTCACTCGTGATCGGGTTCTTTATGATCCTGCTCGATACCACTATCGTCACCGTGGCGCTGCCCCATATGCAGAATGAGCTCAACGCCTCGCTCTCCGCCGTGATCTGGGTGACCAGTGCTTACCTGCTCGCCTATGCGGTGCCGCTGCTGATTACCGGCCGCCTGGGCGATAGGTTCGGGCAGAAGCAGATGTACCTGCTTGGTATGGTGGTTTTTACCCTCTCCTCGCTGTGGTGCGGGCTCTCGCCCAATGTGGAGATGCTGATTGTTGCGCGCGTGGTGCAGGGGATAGGCGCCTCCCTGATGACCCCGCAAACCATGTCGATTATTACGCTCATGTTCCCGCCGCATAAACGTGGGGTGGCGATGAGCGTGTGGGGTGCGGCGGCCGGTATCGCATCGCTCGTGGGCCCTATCGCTGGCGGTCTGCTCGTGGATGGCCCCGGCTGGACGTGGATCTTCTTCATCAATATCCCTATCGGCGTGATCGGCATCTATCTGGCGGTTCGGAATATCCCGCATTTTCCCTCCAAACAGCACAACTTCGACTGGCTGGGCGTGGTTCTTTCCGCTATCGGCCTGTTCCTGATGGTCTTTGGTATTCAGGAGGGTTCTACCTACGACTGGGGCATTATCACCGAGTCGCTGTGGGGAACCGGAATCCCGGTGAGCGTATGGGGCATGATTATCGCGGGCATCATCGTGTTCACCCTCTTTATCGTGTGGCAGGCTGTTAACCGTAAAGAGCCGCTGGTGCCGCTGGGACTGTTTAAAGACCGCAACTTTTCGGTGTCTAATATTGCTATCGCGGCGATGGGCGCGCACACCCTGACGCTGGCGTTCCCAACCACTATTTATTTCCAGCAGGTGCGCGGTATGAGCCCCACCCAGGCGGCACTCATGACCGCCCCGCTCGCCCTGTTCTCGGGTGCTCTCTCTCCGCTGGTTGGTAAACGTTTGGGCACGTCAAACCCCAAATGGTACGCCGTTTCGGGGTTTGCCCTGCTGGTGGTTGGATTTATTGTTCTGCGTGCTTTGATGACGGCGGATCAGTCCCTCGCGCTTCTGCTTGTACCCTTTGCAATTTTGGGTATTGGCAACTCCATGATTTGGGGTCCGCTGGCGGTGACCGCAACCCGCAACCTGCCGCCTCGTTTAGCGGGTGCCGGGTCGGGCGTGTATAACGAGACTCGCCAGGTTGCCAGTGTGCTTGGTTCGGCGGGTATTGCCACGTTCATGGGCGGCCTGATTACCGAGCAGGTTACACAGGCCATGCAGCGGATGCGTCCCGCAGGTGCCGGTGCAGGCGGAGGCGCTATGAGCGCCCCCGCCGTCAGTGGTGAAGGGATGTCCGGCGGTCAGGTTCCCGATTTCCTGCGTGAACCTATTGCCACCGCGATGAACGACTCACTGATTCTGGCGCTGGCTCTGGCCGCCGTGGGCATGGTCGCGTGCCTCTTCTTCGCCAAGCCGGTGGATAAAGGTGCGTGGGCATCCGGGCAGAACGTTTCGGATGCGCCCAGCAGCGAAAACACCAGTACCAAAAATAGCAGCGCCGAAAACCCCGGCGAGGTCTCCAGCGCGGAAGGCTCTAAAGCCACCGGCGAATCGGATCCAGAGCCCTCTGATAAAGGGGCAGAAACAGGCTCAAAACCCTAACGATACGCAACAAGACGAAAGTGGGAGCGGTTCCTCCATCAAGAAACCGCTCCCAATATGTAATGCGCTCGTTTCTTATCCAGTATGCTCTCGAAAGAGGGTGCATACCGCTTGGCGATGCGCTCCCTACGCTGCCGCCTGCTCTTCGGTGAACGCATCCGGGTTTACTCGCCCGGTGTCTACGAGTACCTGTGCGATAGCGCCGAGCGCCTCCTCATTCTGAAGCGAAGAAATATCGCCCAGCTTATGCCCCTGGTAGAGCTCGCCCAGCAGGCGGCGGGTAATCTTCCCTGAACGAGTCTTAGGAATATCGGCGACCGCGACCACATCCTTGGGTTTAGCGATAGGACCAATATGCTCGCGCACATGCTCGGTGAGTGCCGCCTTCAGCTCATCTTCGGTCAGTGCCCGGCCTTCGTCGGTGAGCGTCACATAGGCGACTGCCTGGTGGCCGGTTAGCTCGTCCTCCACGGGGCACACGCCAGCCTCCACCACGGCCGGGTGCGTCACGAGCGCAGACTCAATTTCGATGGTCGAAAGGCGGTGCCCGGAAATGTTGATCACATCGTCGATGCGCCCCAAAATATACACGTTGCCCTCATCATCGACCTTCGCGCCGTCACCGGCGAGGAACCAGCCGCGCGTACCGTAGTGCTTCCAATAGGAATTCAGGTAGCGTTGCGGGTCGCCCCAGACAGTGCGTGCCATGGAGGGGCCGATCTTATCGACCACAATGAAGCCCTGTTTGCCGGGCTCAACGAGGTCACCGTGCTCGTCCACCACGCGCACCGAGACGCCGGGGACTTCGCGGGTGGCGCATCCGGGAAGGGGAGTGCAGTGCGGGGTGCCTTCGGGGAAGGTCCCTTCGGGTGCGAAGGCGGGGTCGTGTGGTCGCGGGGAGCAGATGGTCGAGCCGGTTTCGGACTGCCACCACGTATCGATAAACGATGCGGTACCCCCGCCCACGTGCTTGCGCAGCCACTTCCACGCCTGAGGGTTAATGGACTCGCCCACAGACCCGAGCAGACGCACAGTTGAGAAGTCGTATTTTCCGGGTTCGGGGCCGTCAGGAAAAGCCCCATGAGGGAACGAATCAGGGTGGGCGCGGTGTAATAGTTGGTGACGCCGTAGCGTTCGATAACCTCGAAATGACGGCCGTAATGCGGAGTATTGGGGGTACCCTCGAAAATAACCTCGGTCACCCCATTCACAAGCGGACCATAGATTTCATAGGTGTGTGCGGTCACCCACGCGAGATCGGCGGTACACCAGTGCACAGTCGATTCAACCTTCGCCGGGTCGTTCACGGCAGACAGTTCATCGGGGCGCAGCACCCCGTCGTCATCCACATAGTCCGGCAGCAGATCGTACAGCAGTGCGTGGGTGTATGCGGTTTGCACCAAATACCCCGCCATTGTGTGCACCAGGCCTTTGGGTTTGCCCGTGGTGCCGGAGGTATAGATGATAAACAGCGGGTCTTCGGCATCGTGCAGCTCGTACTCGTGGGTATCGGGCTGATCGTCCACCAGGTCGTGGTACCAAATATCGCGCCCGGCCGTCCAGGGAACCTGCGCGTGCGCCACGGGGTCTGCGGCGCTTGTACGGTCCACCACGATCACATGCTCGATATTGTTCTCACCCGAGCATGCTTCATCGGCGTTCACCTTCACGGGCACGACCTTGCCGCGGCGGTTCTGCCCGTCGGTGGTGATCAGAACCTTCGCGCCGGTGTCTTCCACCCGGAACTTCAGTGCCTCCGCCGAGAACCCGCCGAACACGAGCGAATGAATTGCGCCGATCCGCGCGCACGCAAGCGTGAAAATAATGGTTTCGGGAATAACCGGCAGGTAGATTACTACACGGTCGCCTTTACGCACGCCGAGTTTGAGCAGGCCGTTGGCGGCGCGGGCGATGCGTCGCTGCAGTTCGGCGTAGGTGATAGCTTCACGATCGCCGGGTTCACCCTCGAAATAGAGGGCCACTTTGTCGCCGCGGCCCGCCTCCACGTGGCGGTCCACGCAGTTGTAGGCGACGTTAAGTTTGCCGCCCTCGAACCACTTAATCTCGGGTACGGAGTATTCTTCGATGCCCTCAGCATCGGTTCCGATAACCTGCGGTTTCTGGAAGGTATGTGCGTTGTCCCAGGCCTTGCCCCAGCTTAGGCGCTCGGCTTGTTTTTCCCAGAACGCTACCCGTGCCTCATCAGATTCATGCGCGGGGTTGGGGGTAGGGGCTAGCGGGTTTGTGAACGAGAAGGGGCTGGGCAGTCCCACAGTATCTCCCATCGGTTGCTGGCGTTAGCACCTTCGGCGTTATGAGGGCGCATGATGCGCCACCGCAGGCGAGGTTGCTGCGACGTCGTCGAGCCAGGTCTCTCGGTCGCTCTAGATGGATTACCAATCTAGTAAACCCTGTAGCTGGCGCAGGTGCAAAGACACCCCGTCATATTGCGCGTGTGCACACCATGTTCGTAACATTCCGCAATATTTGTTTGATCCCGCACCCAGAGATTAGCTCTCGCGTCGCATACACCCCAGGCGTACAGCCGGCCGGGCGGAGAAACTCTAACCCGCAAATCTAATGAGCTTTAGACTTAAACCCGTTCTTAATCTTGCCCCGTAGGCTTGCATCTCTTGATAGGCTTCATCGTAAGTGCCTGAAGATTGAGCCAAAATAAAACACTCACGGAAGGGGCGTCTGATGGCTGTTAAGCGTATCGTTACTAATCTTGCCGCTGATAAACCTGAGTCAGCTGCTGCTTTTTACCGGGACATCCTGGGCCTGGAGCTGCTCATGGATCACGGATGGATACAGACTTACGGCAATGCGGAAACTACGACTGTGCAGGTCAGCATAGCTAGTGAAGGCGGATCAGGTACCCCGGTGCCTGATTTATCGGTTGAAGTAGATAATCTTGATGAAATCCTCGCCCGCATTCATACGGCAGGTATTACGCTTGAATACGGTGTTGCTGAAGAGCCCTGGGGCGTGCGGAGGTTTTTTGTTCGCGATCCGCTGGGGAACCTGGTGAATATTTTGCAGCATATGTAGCGGATATCATCAAAACTATCACCAGAAGATGGGTTATTAGACTGCTATAAGAGCTGCTGGAAGCGCAGGGGCAGGCATTATCCTACAGAGATAAATATTTGCAGCCTATAAAATTTGCGGGTAAATAATTGTTTTTTGAACTATAAAATAATGTAAAAACTCTTGTGTGGTGCAGGGAATTTAAGCTACGCTACACCACAGTAGGCTAGAAGAGCCTATGTCCAAGAAATTTGGGCTTATGATGATTGGATAATGCAATGTACACCAAAGCAACGTTCACTAAAATTACCTCTTTCCAGGCCGCTACTCATGGATGGTACTGGGGAATCGTCGTGATATTTACGGAGCCCTCCGGTACGCTAATAAGTAGCATCTTTGCCTTTGGGTAGAACCGGAATAACATACATTTTATTTAGAAACTTCTGGAAATTCATGCACAGTTGTGTAATGCAATATATTCCACATATTGTTTGAGGGGCATAATGTATATTAAGCCAGAATTTAAAAAGATTTCCTCTTTTGCGCATATTACCCGTGGCTGGCTCTGGGGAAGTTACCGTGATGTTTACGGGGTATGGCATGGCCCCAGGACTAATTTCAACGGTGCCGGAGGCTCAAGCGAGTGGTAATAGAGGATAGGTTGAGGTGAAATTCTATGTACACCAAAGCGCAACTTACTAGGCTTGGCTCCTTCGAGGAAGCTACTCACGGCTGGTTCTGGGGAAGCTATCGAGATATTTTCGGTGCGCTCCGTGGACCTAACTCTGGGTTCGAAGGCGGCGGTGGCTTCACCGGCGGAGGCGTCAGTGGAGGCTCATGGTAGCTTCCCGCCAAGGCTTAAAGTGGGTGCCTCTTCTGAGGCACCCACTTTTCTATTGAGTTGCCAACCAATGTTTGCAGAGCCCGTGCCATTCACAGCCCACCTTTTCACGCATCGGGTATCTGCTATGACATTAATTGCTTCTGCTCATATGCGGGAATTACCGGCGCTGCTGGTGGTGGGCAGTTCGTGTAAACCTGCTATTTTAAGCAGAAATACTTTCAGGAAAAATTAAAATAATCGTGAGAATCCCTTGCAAACCATGCAATTTACGGGTTAGGGTAAATCTGTGTAGATAATATATGTAATTTGAGAATTTTAAAATATTTAAGAAAAGGGGAAGAATATGTATATTAAGGCACGTTTTATGAAGATGAACTCTTTTGCAGATTGCACTCACGGCCTTATATACGGGAAATACCGGGATGTTCTCTCCGGTGCCCGGCTTGTGACTCCCCCTGAAGTTGCTCTATAAATAGCGCCCTGCGCGCCAGGTGACTTGTTTATTATTCGCAGAAATCCGCATAAAAGTGGGATGCGGTAAAAACAATAATTAAACGAGCCCATATTTTTAATGTGGAAAGTGACGATAAGGAATCCTGTGGCAGAGCTATACACAACATCCGGTAACGTGCAGAAGATTTCTCACTTTCTTCGTAGCAGCTCGAATAATATAACTGTTCGCCCGTTACCCACTCATGAGGCTTCCGCATCAAACACCGACTCCACCGCAGGTAGCGAGCTGGTATCTTCCGTCTCGCGGCACCGCAGCGTGTACCGTTCAAAGCTGGGGCCGGTGGATCTTCTGAGCACATCAGTAAAACCCCTAGTGGATGCCCTTAATCCCGCTATTAATATGTCTCGGGTGGCCCTCGGGCTATGCCGTAACCCGCCGGGGTGGGTGCGCCGCGTCTCCTACTGGGAGAACATTATGGCGCTGCCCCCAGCCACCACCGTATGCGAAGACGAGCACGGGTCTGTGCAGAACACCTCGTACTTCGCAGATGCCCTCAGCCTGCAGGACAGCACCCTATCTTTTTCCGATGTGTCACAGCACGTATACACCGTTTTGAACTCGGTTCTGAGGCGGCTGGCTGAAGGGCGCACCCACGTATCTGCCGACCTGTCCGGCGGCGTGGACTCCACGGTCATATCCGTGCTCCTCGCAGCGCAGAATGTTCCCTTCACCGCGTTTCACGCCGGGACGGACGATAAAGACAACCGCGATACGCAGCTCGCCCAGAAAATAGCCGAACACTTCGCCATAGACCTCATTAAGCTTGACTCATTTACGAAAAGCACCGCAGGTTTCACCATCCCGGACGAGCTTCGCGGGTTTTCCGAGGCGCCCCGCGCATGGCACGCTAACCTTCCGCACCTTACCGCCCTTGTGCGCAGCGCGCGGGAACGCGGCTCCAGCATCCACTGCCTGGGAATTGGCGGGGACGAGCTGTTTGAGCCCATGCCTGTTCAGGCGCTGCTCTACTTCAAACAGGGTGAGAAAATGCGGGCTATTAAAGCCATTAGCTCCGTTGCGGCCGCCGCCCGCTGGCCGAAAGTATCGACATTACGTGCCGCTTTCTCCCCAGAAACGAAACAGCGTGAGCTGCAGCGGCGCCTGACCCGCCGGGGCCAGAACATCCCTGAAAACATCGATGCTTTCTCCTGGTTCCCGAACTTTACGCTGCCCTCCTGGCTATCCGAAGAAGCTACCGAGCAAGTCATTGAGCTCATGAGGGCGACCCCCATCCCGCCGGAGGAAGAAGAACTGGATAAATACCGGTTCCACATCTACGGGTCCCTGGAATTTCAGGGGGAAGTGCTTCGGGGCATGAACGAGTATTTCAGCGAAACCGGCCTGGAATTTGCCGCACCCTACCTTGAGGACGACATGATCCGCTCCTCCCTGGTGTACCCGGGTGTTCTGAGCGGGCACGGGATGAGCAAACCCGTCATCCTGGAAGCCATGAAAGGCACCCTGCCCGAGTTCTTCTACCGGGACATCTACAAAAGCGACTACAGCTTCGACCTGTACCAAGACTACGAACGCAGCAAAGAAAACTTCCTGAAAATGATCGGCGACAGTCTCCTGGCGGAGCTGAACCTTGTGGATATAGACACTGTCCGCACGATCGCAAACAGCCCCCTGGGCAGCTCAGAGACACTCTACGATTTTGAACGTATGACCCACATGGAGGTATGGCTACGTGAAAACTATGTATAAACGCTACGCGTCACTGCCCGAGAGGTTCTGCATCGCCGATGGCGTCAAAATTTCGGGCACCGAGTCCGGCATCGTGGTTTTTGTGCCCACCCGAAGCGCCTATTTTCAAGGAAACAGCACCACAGAGCACATCTTGGACCTCGTGGAGCAGGGGCGCCGCAACTCAGAAATCATTGACTCTTTCATTCGCCAGTACACACAATCCGACCCGGACGAGATTCGGGAGGACCTTGAAGGCACCCTGCGGGAACTGTGGACGATGGGTGTCCTAGAGAAAGGCGAGGACCATGGGTGATAACCCCACCACCGCAACAGACGCGCACACCGTCAGCAGTATCAAAGCGCGCCTGGCGGTGTGTGCGGCAAAGATTATTGCGCGCCTGCCGGTCACCGTTATTGTTCGCCTGCTGAAAATGTTCCGGCCCCTGCAGAAAAGCTCATCCATTCAGCAGGCGCTCGCGGTTGATGCGAAAGTGCGTGAAGTTTCCCCGCTGTGCCGTGGGGAGCGGGGGTGCCTGGCACGGTCCATCTCAACCTACCTTTTGCTTTCTCTCATGCGCCGGAAAGTGGTGTGGGCTTCCGGGTTCCGGGTGAAACCGTTCCTTGCGCACGCATGGGTCACCGTCGAGGGGGAACCCATTAATGAGCACCACGATGTGCAGGGGTTCGTGACTGTCGCATCCACCAACCCAGAAGCCCGCTAACGCCGTAACCATTCAGGCAAAAACAGGGTGAGGGCGGCGGCACCCAAGAAGTGAGGCGCATGAGACTATGGTGAAAGCTAAAAATAATGGGAAGTCATCCTGGGGGTAGTTTTTTCGTATCTATCCCCTTTAAAGGGCTGCTGACCGTTATCTGTTTAATGAGTCTCACAAGCTCAGCCGCGTCGCTTTTGCAGCCGTTAATAGTGAACGATCTTGTTGATTCCGCAGGATCCGCCCAGGGTATTGGTTACCTGCCGGTTCTCATTATTCTGGTGCTCATTATCGGGGCCATCCTCAACGGTGTTCAGCAGTACTTTATCCAGAAAGTCGCCGAATCGGTGGCCCGTGACGCACGCACGCAGCTTGTGCGGAAAATACTCCGCATCCCCCTGGACGCCTTAGAGAAATACACCAAAGGAGACGTCCTTTCCCGCGTCATTAATGACACGATGCTGCTGCGCCGCTGCCTCACGGAAGGGTTCGTGCAGTCGTTCGTGGGTGTTTTCACGCTCATTGGGGCGGTGATCGGGATGTTCTTCATCGACCCCCTGCTGCTCGCTATTTCCGCCGTCATATCCCTGCTGGCGGTCGTGTCCGTCACGATGGCAACCTCTAAGGTCGAAAAATCCAGCGCGCAAATGCAGCAGGCGGTGGGTGAGCTGAGCTCGGATGTGTCCAGCGTGTTGGAGGCCTCCTCACTCGTTCGGACGGAGAACGCGGCGGGGCACCAGTTTAAGCGGCTGCAGCAGAAAGTCGATAATGCGTGGCTTAAGGGGATCGGAGTGGCACGGCTTGTCGCCCTCATCACCCCCATCTCTGCGGTGGCCATGCAGATCACGTTCCTAGTGGTTCTTGGCGTTGGCGGGGTCAGGGTCGCGAACGGGATAATTACCGTCGGCAACCTGGTCTCGTTCGTCATGTTCCTGGTTATGATGATCATGCCGCTGGGGTACATTTTCGGCACCATGAGCAATATTGCCGAAGCCAGCGGAGGCATTACCCGCATCCAGGAGATCCTGGGCATCCCGGACGAGTACCCCGAACAGCTGGACACATACCACGAAAACCGTGATATCCGCTCCATCCTGCTGGATAACGTCAGCTTTAAATACGGTGCCGAACCTGAGGAAGGGGCCTCACCCTACCTGATTTCCGGGATGACGCTCAGCATCGCCCCGGGGAGAAGATCGCCATCGTGGGACCCTCCGGTTCGGGCAAGAGCACCCTGCTGCGGCTCATCGCCCGGCTTTACGAAATCTCAGGCGGGAACCTCCTCTACTCCGGCACCGCAAGCTCAGACATTTCCATCCCGGCTGTGCGCGCCAAAATCGGCCTGGTGCAGCAGGAATCCCCCCTGATTCTGGGCACGCTCCTCGATAACGTCTACATCTCGGGGCGCGGCACCGATAGCGCTGCCGCGCACCGCATCCTCAAAGATTTGGGGCTGGAAAAAGTGCTAGAACGTTCAGGGCACGGCGTGGACCTGAACATTGGCGGCAGCGGCACGTCCTTATCCGGGGGTGAGAAGCAGCGGCTGGCCATAGCCCGCGTGATCCTGAAAAACCCGCAGGTGTACCTGCTGGACGAGTTCACCTCCCAGCTTGACGGCATTAGCGAAGAGCTGGTGGTGTCTGTGCTGAACAATAACGCCGCCCCCGAATCAACCATGATTATGGTTGCCCACCGCATGTCCACCGTCGTTAATGCGGACATGATTTACGTGATGGATCACGGCAGGATCGTCGCCCAAGGCACGCACGACATACTCATGGAGTTCTCACCCCTCTACCGGGAGCTTGTCTCTAATCAGCTCATCCATTAGCGGCGTGCGCAGGGCCTACGCGGGGGAGTGGGTGATAGTGGCACTGGCGGAAAGCCCCGCAATATTCTGCTCGGACGGGGCCGCACTGTTCACCGGCTCCAGCAGCAGGGTCGCATCCACCACGGTCACGGTTGTTCGCAGGCTAAACGACTCACCCACCTGGTCGTAGTACACGGGCACCTGGCTCAACAGCACCTGGTTAAACACCTGCATCCCCTCAGCTGAGGCCACCGCGTCCTCAGCGGTGACAATGTCGAGGGTGCCGCGCCACTCCGTCCCGTAGCTGTCTGATTCCCGGAATACCGCGGTGAAACCGGCCCCGTTGAACGCCGCAAGCCGCGGGTTGTTCGAGCGGGCACCACCGGCGCTTTGAGCGAGCGCAGCCACCTGCTGCTGTTCCCCGTCCTCCCACAGCAGGGGCGGGCGGGTCTGTATCTCGTCGGCGAACGTGAACGTGTACTTGATGCTGAAACGTGCCCCGGTGCGCAGGGTGGTGGTTCCCGTGTATTCGCCGGATGCTGTGTGCGGGGCGGCGAACCATAGCCCGGCACCCCGTAGAGGCCGTTGCCGACGCTGCCGCCGGGGGTGAACGTGCCCCCGCCTGCGGCGAGCAGGCCCTCCCACTTGGTGGTGCGGGATGCGCGCGTGTCGGTGAGCTGCCCGTGGTACGAGTCGAGCCCGAAGAAGGTGCTGTTGGGGTTATCCATGGTGGTGTTAAACGCCTGAGTGAATACCCCGTAGTCGACGGCAACTACTTGGTCCGAGGCTGCGTAGGCTGGGGCCGTTGCGGATGCGGCGACGGCGGGGGCGGACCATGCGGCGCCAGCGAGTGCGCGGCGCCGCGTGAGGCCGCCCCTGAAGGGTACGTGGGTCACGTGGACTCCTGTATGTATTTGAGAGAGTGTGAATGTATGCGATGTGAGTGAATACGACCTATCCAGTGTAGTAGACAAGTGTGCCTGCGCGCTGTAATGGCGCTATTATGTGTAGGAAATATTTGAAAATTTGTGCACTTCAACCCCGGACATAGCGGATTTTTATGCATTTTCGTGCTGGTGCGCGTCGCAGCGCGCCGCGCGTACCGCGTGTCGGGGGTGGTTGTGGTGCGCCAATTAGCTGTATTTCATTCACTCAATTCACAAGCATCCTAGGAGCCACAGTGGCATTCATGAAATCTGCGCGCCTTTTTGCCGCGACCGTAGTTTTAATCGCAGCCGGTGCCGTCCCCGCCAGCGCAAGCACCATCAACACGTATGATACGGACGGTGACGGTATCCCGAACGCATGGGAGATCAGCGGCTATGACGCCGATGGCGACGGCACAGTTGACGTTGACTACCCGGGTATGGGGCCAACCCGTACCGTAAAGATATTTTTGTTGAGATGGACTACATGCCCGGTGAGCTCGCCACCGAAGCCGACCTTGACCGCATTACCGAGGTGTTCGCCTCCCTGCCGCTACGTAACCCTGACGGTACGCGGGGTGTGAGTATCCACCTGGATGCCGGGCCCGCCCGCAGCGCGAAGTACAACCTGGGCGGCGGGAACGAGATTCCGCATCAGAAGCTTAACGGTATGGGGGACTGGGCGGCACTGAAAAACCGTCATTTCGCCTCGGCCCGTGACGCTGGTTTTCACTACATGATCTGGGGCGACTATTACGGCAATACGAGCTCTTCGGGGCTGGGTTTCACGGGCGCTCGCGGATTTATTGTGACCGTTGGGCACACCTACTGGCGGGGTGCCAGCAGCGATATTAGGGTGGGCACATTCATCCACGAGCTGGGGCATAACTTGGGGCTGCGGCACGGTGGGGCCGATGAGGAGAACTACAAGCCGAACTATCTGAGCATTATGAACTACGAGTACCAGCTCAGCGGCGTGCCGCGCGCCGGGGGTAAGAACTACTTCGGGTATTCAACGCACGAGCATATGCCGCTGGATGAGAAGAACCTGGATGAGCGGCGCGGGCTTGGGGCGAACGCCTACGGGTACTTGTGTAAGGGCAAACCTGCGCACCGTAACGTGGATTTTAACAAGAACGGCGTGATTGATGCGCAGCCGGTCGCCGCTGATGTGAACGGTAACCGGCGCATGAGCACGCTGCGGGCGAAGAGCGATATGAAGACTCTACGGTTTGCGGCCAGCGCGACGTCCCAGGGTGTGACGAGTACCCGCGGACGGACCCCGATGAGGTTGAGGTGGACTATAACGAGGTAACCGCTGAATTCGCGCGGGAACGTGGCCTGCTGCCCTAACTGCTGTAGAGGATAGGCAGCTGAGTGGCGCCCCGGAAGGAATATCTTGGTCTGTACTTCACCAAGGTTTCCTTTCGGGGCGCCGCACGGCTAAGGCGCCTAGTTGCTGGGGTATTTTGCCTTCACCCAGCGCTCAAACACGCCAATGAGCGCATCTGTGAGCTTACCCAGCACCGCCAGCAGCACAATTGCCAGCAGCAGACGGTCGGTGCGCCCGTTGTTCTGCGAATCTGTGAGCAGGTACCCCAAGCCCATGGAGGCCCCCAATAGCTCGGCAGCCACCAGGAACAGCCAGGCCTGCGCTAACGCCAGGCGCAGACCCGACACCACAGACGGCAGCACGGCGGGCAGCTGGACGGTAGTGAAAAGCTTAACGCCCCGGTACCCGAAGGCGCGTGCAGCCTCTACAAGTTTAGGATCCACGTGTGCCAGTGCCGCCGAGACGGTGGTGTACACGGGGAAGAACGCGCCGATTGCCACAAGCGTTACTTTAGAGTTCTCGCCGATGCCGATCCACAGCAGCAGCAACGGAACCCAGGCGAGCGAGGGCACGGCGCGTAACGCCCCAATGGTGGGCGCTGCGGCGATGCGCGCGGGCCCCCACAGCCCGATAATCGCCCCCAGAAACAGCCCCAGCACCGCGCCGATGCTGAACCCGAGCACCACCCGCTGGGTGGAGATTACCAGGTGGGTTGCTAGCTCACCGCGCTGGGCCAGCTCGGTTCCGGCGGCTATGACGCGGGTGGGGGCGGGCAGCTGCACCGCGGTGAATACCCCGGCGGTGCTCAGCACATACCACAGCATGATGAGCGCTGCAGGCAGGATAAGCCCCACATAGTGTTTAGCACCCAGGGGCAGGGCGCGCCTTGGCCGGGGCTGGCCGCGGTGGGAGCTCGCCAATTGGGTGCGCCCGGCAGCGGTGCTGGCAGCTGCCGTGCGGGCTGCGGCGGTTTCTGCGGCTGCGGATTTCGTGTGTTTGGGGGTATCTGAAAGTTCCGGGGCGTTGGAAATTTTGTCGAGGGTTACACTCATGGCTAGCTCACCGTCTTCTTCACGTTCTCAACGGCGGCGCTGTCGGCTTTCTTGGCGTATGTGTCGTCCACGATGCTGCTCAGCGCCTTATCAATGTCTGACTGGTTGGGGACGTCCCCGGATTCGACGAGGATCGGGCCAACACCTTTGAGCACCTGCACCTGCTTGTCCCCTGGGATTGGGTCAATATTCAGGTGGGTTCGTTCCATCACGAGTTTGGCGGTTTCTAACTTAATACCGGACTCGTCGGCGAGAATCTGGGTTGCTTCAGCAGTGTTTTCCAGCGCCCATTTGCGTGCATACTCATACACGTTCACGATGGTTTGCGCCGCGTCCGGGTTGTCTGTGAGGAACTGCTCGGTGGCGTTGAGGAACCCGTACGTATTGAAGTCTAGGTTGCGGTAGAACAGTACGTCGTGGCTTTCGATTTCCGCGCTGGCCATAATCGGGTCGAGCCCGCTCCAGGCGTTGACCTGCCCGTTATCGAGGGCGGTCCGCCCATCGGCGTGCTGCAGGTTCTGGATGGTTACCTCTTTTGCCGCGATGCCTTCCTGCTTGAGCGCTTGGAGCAGCAGGAAGTACGGGTCGGTTCCTTTGGTGACCGCCACCGACTTACCCTTTAAATCTGATACTGCATGAATATTCGAGTTTTTGGTGGTGACCAGCGCCGACCATTCGGGCTGCGAGTACAGGTCAATCACCTTAATGGGTGAGCCGTTCGCGCGGGCCAGCAGCGCGGCAGAACCGGCAGTTGAGCCCACATCAATGTTTCCCGAACGCAGAGCCTCATTGGCTTTGTTTGACCCGGCTGATTTGACCCATTCCAGTTTTTTACCTTTTTCCTGAAGGGCCTTCTCTAACCACCCTTTCTTTTTAATAACAAGGGAGAGCGGGTTGTAGGTGGCGTAATCCACGGTCACAGTGTCTTTGCCTTTTGCGGATCCCGCGCCGGGGTTTCCTGCGCCTTCTCCGGCGCATCCGGCAAGAACGGTGGTGAGGGCGCTGAAGGCCAGCAAGCCCTTAAGAGCTTCAGCTCTGGTGATGGCTGTCATGGGTAATCCTTGGGTATCTGATGGGGTGAGAAAAACAGTAAGAAGATGAATAATTATTCACCAAGAGGGGGTGAAGGCGTGCGGCGGCCCTAGAGCACGCGGGAGTCAGCGCCCTGTTCTAGGCGGGAACCAAGGCGGTATCGGCTTTTTCCACGCCGAGCTCTGTCAGCAGCTCAGCCCGCAGGGCAGTTAGCTCTTTGCTGGCCCTATCACGCGGGTGGGCGTCGCTAATGGTGACTACACGTGTGATCGTTGCGGACGCATCGGGCGCGGGCTTACCAAGCACAATCACCCGGTCTGAGAGGTACAGCGCCTCTTCCACATCGTGGGTGACCAGCAGAACCGTGGTTGGGTCCTGTCTGTGAATATCCAGCAGCAGATCCTGCATTTTAATGCGGGTCAGCGCATCAAGCGCCCCAAACGGTTCGTCCAGCAGCAGCACCCCGGGTTCACGCGCCAGCGCCCTCGCCAAAGAAACCCTCTGAGCCATTCCGCCGGAGATTTCTTTGGGACGGTGCGTGGCGTAGTCGGCGAGCCCCACCAGGCGCAGCAGCTCGCGGATGCGCTCCTGCGCTCGTGTCTTTGGGGTGCCCTGCGGCAGCCCAAGCGCTACATTATCGGCGACGGTGCGCCAGGGCAGCAGGCGCGGCTCCTGAAAACCGATTGCCACCCGCTGATCAAGCCCGCTCACCGGGGTGTTGTCGATGCGCACCTGCCCGCCCGTAATGCGGTTCAGTCCGGCGGCGGCCCGCAACAACGTTGACTTGCCGCATCCTGATGCGCCAATGACCGAAATAATTTCTCCCGCGGCGGCGGTAAAACTTACTTCGCGAAGCACCTCGTGCGTGTTCTTGCCGGACTGTGGGAACGACTGGCTGACGGCGTCGAAAGTGATCGTCTGGGCGTTGGCGGGTAGCTGGGTGTGGTGATTCTGTGTCATGTTACTTCCATCGGTCCTGGCGTTAGCACCCGCTAGGGGTTGCTGCGACGTCGTCGAGCCAGGTCTCTCAGTCGCTCTGGATGGGTTACGCCTATAACCCTAGAGGAGGGCGCCATTGCAGCGAAAACACATGACGTACCGTGACTAACGGTGACTAAATATTGCATGATTCATGCGAAATATTACGGTGCGGAGTCACAAAAATTAATGTTCGTCATATACTGTTCACCCCATCTGCGAGGGGATACACTCAGAACGCAAGGATTATGAGTCCCGGCGTAAAGCTCTGGCTAGCCGGGCGGCAACCCTCTCCCGTAGCGGGGTGCCCCAGATGATGATCTGGCTTCAAGGAACACGAAGCAAGTACGGCGCGAATGCGCCACCTGCACAACTTGGAACACCAAGAAGGCCACCACCTATAAGGAGGCGGCGCGCGGGGTGCAGGAACACCCGAACATTCGCGAAAGGAACGTAGATGGCTGAGCAGAAGAAGCGCATCGCAGTTAACGCATTCGACATGACCTGTGTGGGTCACCAAAGCTTTGACCTCTGGCGCCACCCCCGCTCCCGCGCTACCGAGTACAACACCATCAAATACTGGACTGACCTGGCACAGATCCTTGAGAAGGGCTTCTTTGACGGCGTATTCTTAGCCGATGTTGTGGGCATCTACGATATTTACAAGAACTCCGCCGCACCTGCTATCGAAGGCGGCGCTCAGGTGCCCGTGAACGATCCGTTTATGCAGATCTCCGCAATGGCCGCCGTGACCGAGCACCTGGGCTTTGGCGTGACCTCAGCTGTCACCTACGAGCAGCCTTACACGCTTGCCCGCAAGTACGCTTCTCTTGACCACCTCACTAACGGGCGTGTGGGCTTTAACGTGGTGACCTCATACCTGCCTTCCGCCGCCGAATGTCAGGGCCTCGAAACCCAGATTGAGCACGACACCCGATACGAACTCGCCGAAGAGTTCCTGGACGTCTGTTACAAGCTCTGGGAAGGCTCCTGGGAAGACGGCGCGGTCGTCAAGGATCGCGAGAAGGGCATCTACGCCGACCCTGCTAAGGTGCACCCGATTCAGCACAAGGGCAAGTACTTCAGCGTGCCTGGCGCGGGGCTGACCGAGCCCAGCCCCCAGCGCACCCCGGTGATTTTCCAGGCGGGCGCATCCAGCCGCGGGCAGAAGTTCTCGGGCAAGCATGCCGAGGTTGTGTTTATCGGTGCGCTGCGCCCCGATCTGACCCGCATTATTACCGACCGCATTCGTGACCGCGCAGAAGAGAACGGCCGCGGCCGCGACGAAATCAAGGTTTTCGCGATGCTCTCCATTATTGTGGACGAGACCGAAGAGAAGGCGAAGGCAAAGTACGAAGAGTACCGCAAGTACGTGAACCTGGAATCTTCGCAGGCCATTATCGGCGGCTGGTCTGGCGTGGATCTTTCCCAGTTCGACGAGGACGAGGTTCTCAACTATGTGAAGACCGAGTCGATTCAGTCCTTCCTCACCCCTTCACCCTGCAGGCCAAGGATAAGCAGTGGACGCGTAAGGATATTGCCGAGCACTGCACTATTGGCGGTATGGGCGAGGTTATTGTGGGCGACCCGCAGCAGGTGGCTGACGAACTCGAACGCTGGATTGATGAAGGCGGACTGGACGGTATTAACCTGGCATACCACGTTTCGCCCGGCTCCTTCGAGGACTTCATCGAGTTCGTGGTTCCTGAGCTGCAAAAGCGTGGACGCTACCGCACCTCCTACGAAGGTGAGACCCTGCGCGAAAGCCTGTTCGGTAAGGGACAGACTAAGGTTGCAGACTCCCACCCGGCCGCGAAGTACCGTGGCGCCTACGTGGGTAAGCCCTCCACGGCAGATACCCCGGCACGCGCTATCGCAAACTAAACCCGCTGCGCCTGTGCGCATGGTTGCAAAATGTCCCCTCCTAGGGCAATAAAAAGAGCCTTTATTTGAATAAAGCATTAAAAATGCCGCTTTATTCGAATAAAGGCTCTTTTTCACGCACGTTTAGAATGGGGTGCATGAGCGAAACAATCCTGTATGATCCTCAAACCCGCTGCTCCTGCACAAGCGGCGAGATATACGGTGCCTGCTGCGGGCGGTACCTGGGCGAGTTTGCCGCATCCGGAACCCTGAACGCGCCCACACCGCTGGCCCTGATGCGCTCGCGGTTTACCGCTTTCGCCCTGCACGATGCTCCCTACCTGCTGGCGAGCTGGCACCCGCATACGCGCCCCGCAGAGTTAACGCTGGATGAAACGCTGCGCTGGTACCGGCTGGATATTCTGGGCTCTTCGGGCGGTCCCTTCGATGCGGCGGGCACGGTCGAGTTTGCGGCGTACTACCGCTCGGTTCCCGGCACGCCCGCCAAAGAACATGTGAAAGGCACCATGCAGGAAAAGTCCCGCTTCGAGAAAGTCAACGGCACCTGGTACTACCTAGACGGCGAGGTCGGGTAGGTAAATTTTCTACATAAACTATATAAATCTGTGATACTGTAGTATGCGTATCATTCTATTTGAAAATTTCTGTGAAAGGGTTTTTATGTCTTGGTTTGGTAAGAAGCAACCTAACAGTAAAATTACGTGGGAGGGATTGACAGAATTTAGTGTTCCTGGAACAAATACTGGTTTAGATCTTCACCCGCACTTTTTAGCAGCACAAGTTGCTGAGAATCGGGGATGGCGATTTGATTATAATGGCAGTATATATGAGGAACAAGACAATGGGAGTCCACTTCTTGTTGCGGAAGATATTCATGAATTAGCTTCTTTCGGTGAGAAAAATAGTTGGTTTAAATATTCGGATCGCGGGAGCCGCTTTATACATTGGTCTCTTGTAAGTGAATCCTTGGAAGCGGCTAAATATCCTCTAAGTTGATGTGAGCTTTGAGGATTATTTACGAAGGTAGCTTACTATCCTTAACTTATATGTGAAAAAAGCTTTTTATATATGCTGTTATAGCGGTATGAGTTACAAAATTTACGCCAGTAATCTGTTCTAATGGAAATGCAGCTTGGTATTATTATCTTCGTAAACTATACTTTTAAAAGTTGATTATAAATCAATGTACTTATTTTATACATGTTGCAAGACCCAGCCATGACTCAAGCTCCGGTCCGCTGGCATCAATTCTAATGATGCGGCTCATGCAGAACCTTCCCTAGAAGCCGTTCAGCCTCGGACCGACTGCGTGCATCGCGTAAATCCAGGAGATCTAACGCGATGTGAAGGCTATAAATATGAGGCAATTCTTCAACTTCACGGAGTAGCACGTTCGCTTCTCGTACCGATAAACGCGGCTCTAACCTGTATTTGTAGACCACAGTTTCAAGATCCCACGTCTTAACATAGGCATCAGTAAAAGATGAATAAACCTCCGAAATGTCGTGGCTTACCCCGTCATTTGCAGCGCAGATTCATGGCGTAATTTCTCAAGATTGCTAGGATCTGCACGGAAGTAATGAACTTTCATCCCGCTACGTTCTTGGTACCGCTCTAAAGCTTTAAGACCAGTATGGGCGAGGACCTGCGCTCGCTCTTTAGCGCGACGTCGAGCATCTGGAGAAATAGCGATCGTACGATCGTCGATATAAGCCGCAAGTTGGTTGAAAGAGTTCATAGAAATCTTGCGTCCGCTCAAAGAACGATGGTTCCGAGGACTATCCAACACCATCCAGCGACCAGCAAATTTTTCTCCGCTCAAAGACCCACGTTCAAGGCGCGCCCGAACGCTACGAGAACTAACCCCAGCATGTTTTGCGTAATCTGATACCGACTGCATGGCAAAATAATACCGAAATAGGATTATTTTTGCCATATATGTCGATCGTGAGAGGTAAAGCAACCACGGATTATTCTGTGTTTGCTATGTTTATGCCATGAGTGACGTTATCTCGCAGGAATCTTTCGACGAGCTCGCCCTCTATTTCAACGGGGGAGGGCACCTGCTTACCCCGGATGCGCGCCGCATTGCCGCCGAACGCGCCCGCATCCTCTGCGCTTGCGGGCTTGATACACTCCGACAGTACACGCGCCGCACCGGGATGACCGTGCACTACTATGTGGCACCCTACGATACGAGCGACTTGCTGCGAACGGGTGCGGATGCGCTCGCGCTCACCGGGGTTCGGCACGAGCTTTCAAGGATAAAAACCCCTCTAATAGACGCCTATATTCTGTCCGGTGACCTCACAAAATTTGCCCCGAGTTGGGGTTTGGAACCTGCTCCACCCACGCGGGCGAATGTGATTCTGCGTGAGGTTTCTGCCCTTCCGCGGGTGCTGCGCCTGCATGTGGCGGCAGATGCGCTGCACGCCTATGAGGCTGGCGCCGCTGGCGAGAGCGCCCGAAAAGCAGCCCAGCGCATCCTGAGCGAGCTGTGCAGTTCTTGAAAGCTGCTGTCGGTTTTTGGCGGGCACCACCGGGTAAATAGGGGGATTTACCGCGGAAATAATGATTACCCCGCGAACCTGCTTCGGCTCTGAGAAAAGTTTTGGAAATTATGATGAGGACCTATTGCATACTTCCCCGGTGGTTTGATACAGTTGAGGGGCTAGCCAGAGTCGCAATAAGTTTATTACAGGGACGAGAACTTATTGTGGGTGTTCTATTGAGGATGCAAAGAATGGATAGCATCGAGAGCTTCCGAAAGCTGATATTGGGCTCCTATTGTGTGATAGGAACAGTTTTACACTCTCACATATCCTAAGTTTCCATTTGATGTCGCACCACTTTGTGATGTGGTGGCCGTAGTATAGCGCTATTAATGCACAGAGCAAGTGTATTGTGGCGTGGTAGCTAGGTGATAGGCATCATCGTAGAGGAAATATACTTTGCTGACAAATATAGAGAGCTTAACTTTTTCTAGCGAACTCATTCTTCAAGTCTTTTAAAGATTAAGCGGCAATTATTTTCTGCTGCAATTTTTAATAGCGGAATATTTTGGGGAACTGCTGGCTAGGTCTCTATTCTCGACCACCCAAAATGGTCATTAAAAACTCTATAAGTTTCCTTTTGAGGGGGGTGCACCCCTGCAATAAAGGAGGTGGGTTCCAAGCTGTCACCTTTGGAACGTTGTCATCTTGGAACCCAGCCAAAGTTTGATGGAAAACATCAAACTATTGATTAACCACAATCATTCCTGAGGCTATTCAGGAATTCATAAGGAGGATAACCATGGCTAAGGATACCATGTTCATGGAAGAACTGACCGACCAGGAGCTGGAGCAGGTTAACGGCGGCTGTTACAGCAGCTGTGGATACTACGGTGGCAGCTATGGCGGTAGCTACGGTGGCAGCTACTGCGGCAGCGGCAGCAGCTACTACGGTGGCGGCTACTACTACGCTGCTGTTGGGTACGGCTACTCCTGCTAATAACAAAACATAGACAAGGGGAATACTGAGTGCTAATCAGGGAACTTCTTCCTGAGCTGGATGATGAACAGTTCCAGCAACTGGTGTCAGATGTGTCAGACGTTTCTTTACTCGACCGGTTAGACACCACCTCAGATTCCCCACCTGTTGGGCGGCCGTCAGCTCCAGTGCCTTCAGCACTGGGGCCGACGGCCGAACCTGCTATGTTTTACACGCTTTTTGCGTGGCTTTTTGAGAGTGAATATAAGCGCGTAGTACAGGCTGTTCGTGCCTCACACTATGTTGATAAAGAACACTTCCCAAACATTGTTGGTGGGCTCCTTGATGAGTTCACGGTGCGCCTGGCGAATTTCTATATTCGGCCGCTGGTCGCCCATATTAAGAAAGTTTCCTCTGAAGGGCTGCTGCAAGGGGACACCCCGGAAGAGCGGTACATAGACTACTGCCGCCGCTGGCCTAAAGATTTCATGGATGGTTTCTATACGAACTATCCTCTTCTGCGGCGGGTCCACAGCATTATTGTGCACCAATTCCACGCTATAGCGGCGGAGCTTTTTGAGCGAATCCAGGCCCAAGAAAGCGGCATTCGTGAGCTTTTAGGGGCGCAAAATGCTGAGCCCCTCACCCTTGAGTCCCTCACCATGGCGGGTGACTACCATAACGGTGGACGCACCGGCTGCCTGCTGGTGTTTAGCCAGGGGACGGTGGCTTATAAACCACGTAGCGTTGATGGCGAACGGGCGTTCTACAGGATCGTTCAGAAACTTGCGGAACAGGGCGCCCCCGCATGCGTGCCGCCCGGGTCGTTCAGGGTGAAGACTACGGGTTCATGGAGTTTATTGAGAGAGAAGACGTAGACTTCACGGCCGAAAAATTCTTAGAGTCTTCGGGGCAGCTGTCAGCTCTTTTCTACGCTCTGCTGGGCAAAGACATGCACGAGGAGAACCTCATCCCAACGAGCGAGGGCGCTGTCCCTATTGACCTCGAAACAATACTGCACTGCTCACACCTTCTGAACGATGGTAAAGCAGACATACCCGACAACAGCGCTTTGTTACATAAAGAACGCGGTATTTGTACCAGCGCTTTACTGCCCACCCGGCTGGTACGTAAAGACCCCTCAAAAGGGTATGTTGATATTGGCTTTATCCGGGGTGAGCAGGGGGCAAACCCCTTCAAAGGTACGGTCATTGAGCAACCTTTCCGGGATGACGCTATTGTCCGGTCTGTCCGGTACTCTGACCTCGGCGGCCCCCAACAGGGCACCGATCCGGATACCCACACCCTTGAGAAACGGCGCGCCACGGAAGTTGCCCGTGCCCGCGGGTTTGTGCGCGGGTTTGAGCAAATGTACCGGTGGGTGTGTGAGCACCGTGACGCTATGCAGGAGCTGGTACGCAGCGAATGTGCTGCGCTGACTCTTCGGGCCGTGCTGCAGCCCACCATGCAATACGAGCAGCTGGTACGGATGCTCGGCAGCCCCGAGGCATTATCCTCTAAAAGTGTTTTTGCGACAGTGGCGCTACGTACCGCAGCCTTTGACGACGATCGTTCCCTGGAACTGGTCTTAGCAGAAGTAGAGTCACTGTGGCAGCTCGATATCCCGTTCTTTAAACATCGGGCCGATCGTACCGCGATCATGACACCCGACGGGCAAGAGGTGGGCTTGGGCATTAAAACCAGCGCTCTTGAGGAGACTCTTAACCACATTTCCCACATGGATGAAGACGACCTTGACGAGCAGCTGAACCAGATCTGGTCTGCTTTTATCTCCCCGTACCCCGCGAATACTCTAGCGGATGAACCGGCAGACATCCGACAGGGCCGTGGGGGAGAGCGGGAAGAGCGTGAACTCAGCACCGCGATCGCCGACCGGCTGGCGGCTACGGTTCATTCAGGCACCGCCCCGGAGGATCCGTGGACGTGGGTTAGCCCTGTCCCGAGCAGTCAGCAGCACCATCATGGTATTTGGAATACTGATGTTTTGCAGACGGATCTCTACGGCGGCTCAGTGGGTATTGCGTTGGCGTTAGCGCAAGCAGCACACGTGCTGGGGCACCAAGAATATGCTGAGACTGCTCACCGCGTATTCGACCCGCTAGCTGAGACTATTCTTTCGGGGGAAAAATCGCTTAAGCTGCCTGAGTATATACGCGACATGGCTTTTGCCGGTGAACCCGGTATCGCTTTCACTCTTGCCGGTGGCGCCCGCTACCTTGGTGACACGCGGCTAAAAGATGCCGCTCTTGAGCTGGGGAACCAAGTGGCTGCACGTATAGCGAAGGTGGAGCACCCAACCCCCGGCTATCTGAGCGGCCATGTGGGCGCGGCAACTCTTCTGCTGGGGCATGAACTGGCCACTGACCGTCAGGCGCCGCTGGCCGTGTTAGACCGGCACGCCCAGGACATTATTGCTGGCCGTATTGATGATGCGTGGTGGGCACAGAGCGGGTTTGCCACCGGCATGAGCTCGTCAATTTTCGCCCTCAGCCGGTGGAGCCAAGACATGCCCTCACCAGAGCGTGCCCGGCAGGCAGTCGCCACTTTGCTGAACCGCTTGGATGAGCTTGATAACGGGGAATACTGGCAGATGCGGGTACCTATTGGGGAGAGCGCCCACGACGGCACCTGGTGCCACGGTAGCGCGGGTGTCGCCTTAGCCTTAGCGGCTGTGCACTGTTGGCTCCCTGAACTTTCTAACCGCGCGAGCCTTGACCGTGCAGTCCGGCGTTCCCTGCAGGAGGGAACCAAGCGTAACTTCACCTCTTGTCATGGTGCCCTGGGAACCCTTGACGTCCTTGAATGGGTGGTCTCGCACGTTCCCGATGTGTCCAATGCAGAGGCTGTCCATGATGCCGTCAAGAACGGTTATAACGTTTCCCTGCTGCGTGAGACGCTGAACGATAAATCTGTTCGTTACTCTCTGACGCCTTCTCTGATGGTGGGCACCTCCGGGGTGCTGTTGTGGTTGACTCGCCGGGCAGGGGATACCCACCTATATACCCCCATAGTTCCTGACTCGGCCGAGGCTCACTAATAGGCAGTGCTCGGGGTTATTTTGGTGTAACGGATAACACCTCTCATTGAGGGTGGAATACTCTGATTTTCCCAGAAAATCTATTGCACCTACCCCGGGGATTTGTTATAGTTGAGTAGCTAACCAGAAACGCAATAGATTTATTACAGGGACGAAAATTTATTGCGGGTATTCTATTGAAGATGCAAAGAATAGGTAGCGTTGAGAGCTTCCGAAAACTGATATTGGGCCCCTAAATTTGATAGGGAAAGTTTTACACTCTCAAGCATCCTAAAGTTTCCACATGACGTAGCGCTACTCTACTGTGTGGCGGCCATGTTGTTGCGCCAAAATAGTGCAGACAGCATGTACGACGCAGTGTGTGGCGTGATCTGAAATTGGACTTTGCCTTACTGACGAACACATTTACAGATCTTTAGAATACCTATTTCCGCTGCACATTTCTTTAGCGATGAAATGTTGTCAGAGGTGACTGGTTAGTTTATACCTTAAAACCCCACTGGGGAATTAAAACTTTACAAGTTTCCTTTTTGATTGGGTTACCTAACACCCAGATGAAAAGGAGGTGGGTTCCAACGTGGCGCCTTGGAACGTTGTCATTGCGGAACCCAGCTAGAGTTTGATGGTAAAACATCAAACTGACACCGATAATACTATTCCTGAAATTGGTTCAGGAATACATAAGGAGGATAACCATGCCCAAGGATATCACGCTTCTGGAAGAGATCTCCGATCAGGAACTCGGTCAGGTTAACGGTGGCGGCTCCCACGGTGGCGGCTACTACAGCTCCGTTGGTGGCGGCAGCTACGGTGGCGGCTACTGCGGCGGCGGCTGCGGCGGCTACGGCTACGGCTTTGGCTTCTGGGGCGGCAGCTTCTCCTAAATCCAGAGGATAAGTAAATACGATAGATAAGGAGAATTCAGGTGTTAATCAGGGAACTTCTTCCTGAACTGGATGAGGAACAATTCCAACGCCTAGCATCTTACGTATCTAGCACTTCGTTACTAGAACGGATAGGCACCACCGCATCCGAAGCGCCTGACTCCGATTTTATTGTACGGTTGTCGGCTCCGGTGTCTTCGGCACTGGGGCCGACTGCTGAACCCTCCATGTTCCACGCGCTCATCGCCCAGCTGGCGGAGAATGAACGTGGAAACGTCGAACACGCCATCACCTCATCGGGCTACGCTGTAACGTCGCAGATCCACCGTTTAACCAACCAATTCTTGGATAACCTAACGGCGCGTTTAAACAATTTCTACCTCAGACCACTGGTTGCCCACATCAAAAAGGCCTCTGCGCAGGGGCTATTGCAGGCAGACACACCGGAAGGGCGCTACGAAGACTACTGCCGCCGCTGGCACGAAGAACTAAGCGATGACTTCCACGCAAGCTACCCACTTCTGAACCGTATCCACCAGGTGACGGTGCAGCAATTTCACGCGATGATCGCCGAGATTTTCGAGCGTGTCCGCACCCACGAAAACGATATCCGTGAGCTTTTGAATACCACGGATGCCGCACCACTTCAGCTTGAATCTTTCGGGCTGCCCCGAACTCGTTACGGCGGCGGGCGTGCTGGCTGCCTCCTTAAGTTCACGCAGGGCACAGTGGTCTACAAATCACGCAACGTTGAGGGCGAGCGAGCATTCTGGCAGATCGTTCAAGACCTTACTCAGCAGGGGGCACCCGCTATGCGTGCCGCCCGGGTAATCCAGGGTGAGGGTTACGGCTTCATGGAGTTTATTAAAGCTGAGGAGGTAGATTTCTCAGGCGAAGACTTCTTAGAAGCCTCCGGCCGGCTAGCGGGTTTGCTCTACGCATTGCAGGGCAAAGATATGCACGCCAAGAACCTGATCCCCCTGGCCACCGGGCCCGTGCCGATTGACCTTGAGACGGTGCTTCACCCCATATACATCCTCGCCGATGACACCCCTCAACCGCCTGAAGGCAGCGCCCACCTGCGAAAACTCCGTGGGATTTCCAATAGCGCGTTTCTGCCCACCCGTATTACGCGCCGCGACGCCTCCCTGGGGTACCGTGACGTCGGCTTCCTCCACGGGGAGCAGGGGAATGACCCGTTTAATGAGGTCATTGTTGAGCGTCCCTTCCGGGACGATGCTGCCGCCCGGATGAACCGCGAACCGGCCCCAGCCCCAGAGGAGAACCAAGAAGCGGCAAGCATGGTGGCACTCGTCGGCGACGAATCTAGTGTTGAGGTGCTGGAAGAGCGGCGTCTCTATGAAGCTGCCCGTGCCCGTGCCTTCGCCCGAGGGTTTACGCAGATGCACCAATGGATCTGTGAGCACCGCGAGGCGATGCTTGAGGCGGTTCGCGCGAACTTTACCGGGCTGATGCTTCGCGCCCTGCTGCAATCAACCAGGTTTTACACCCAAATCCTTAAGATGCTCAGCAGTCCCGAGGCGCTCGCATCCCAAGAAGTGTTCGCCACGGTAGGGCTGCGCGCCGCCACCCTAAGCCACAACCGCCCCTGGATATGGTTGCGGCTGAAGCGGAAGCTCTCTGGCGGTTCGACGTACCCTTCTTCATGCACCAGACGGATGGCTCTGACATCGTATCGTTTGAGGGCAAACCGGTGGGGCTCAGCATTAAAGGCAGCGCCCTGGAAGAAACCCTGCGGCATATTGCCACCCTTGACGAGAATGACCTAGAGGAGCAGCTCCAACAGATCTGGGCCGCCTTCATCTCACCCTACCCGGCGAACACCCTGGCCAATAGCCCGGCAGAATTACTCTCCGCCGGGGAAGACGAACAGCACGAACGGGAGCTTTGCGCCGCGATCGCAGACCAGCTGACGGGCACTCTGCGCCTAGGAGGCAGTGAGCAAGACTCCCGGACGTGGCTCGCACCTAACCCCGGGCTCTGGCAGCAGCATATTGGTGCATGGCAAACCACGGTTCTTGGGATAGACCTGTACACCGGGTCGGTCGGGCCTGCGATGGCCCTAGCCCAGGCAGCACACACGCTAGGAAACGCGGAGTACGCTCAGGCTGCGCACCGTGTGTTAGACCCGATAGCGCAGGATGTCTTCGATAAGAGGCTCTTTAGCATTCCCCCGGAGACCTGCGACGGTGTCTCAGGCGGTGAGGCGGGTATCGCGCTCTCACTTGCCAGCGCCGCAGAGTACTTGGACGACCCCCGGCTGAAAGAAGCCGCCATTATGCTTGGCGACCGGGTTGCCGCCCGTATGGAGCAGGTGGAGCATCCGATGCCGGGGTACCTGGATAACCAGGTAGGCGCCGCCACACTACTTCTGGGGTATAACCTCGCCACCAACCGCGCCGCCCTGCTGGAGGTGCTCGAAAAGCACGCCCTGGATATTGTTGCTGGCCGGGTTGAGGAGAACTGGTGGAATGTGAGCGGGTTCGCCTACGGTGTGAGCGGGTCAATTTTTGCTCTGGCCCGCTGGGGACAGGAGATGCCCACACCTGGGCGCGCTCAACATGCCGTGAAGATTCTCCTGCAGCGGCTGAACAGTTTCAGGTGCGCGGAAGGCTGGCGGGCCCAGCTCTCCGAACGCAGCGGCACTGGCGACGCACACACCGGCGGCACATGGTGCTCTGGCTCTGCGGGTATCGCTCTTGCACTCGCAGCCGTACACGTGTGGATGCCGGAGTTCTCCCCGCGTACTGAGCTCGACCGGGCGGTGCAGTACGCGTTCCGTACCGGAACTAGGAGTAACTTGACGTTGTGCCACGGGGACTTAGGAACCCTGGAGGTGCTCAACTGGATTATTGCTCGCGTTCCCGATGTGCCCGACGCCGAGGATATCCGTGCAGCCGTCAAAAACGGGTACGGCCCCTCAGTTATTCGCGCGACACTTGACGATAAGTCTTCACGGTACTCACTGACCCCGTCACTGCTGGTGGGTACCTCCGGGGTGCTGTCGTGGCTGGCTCACCGTTTAGGGGAGGGCGTTTATACACCCCCGTCATTCCTGACGTGAGTGAGGACCGGTAAAATATGGGGTTTCCAGCGGTTCTCCAAGCGGCTGCTACTGAGTGCGGGCTAGGTGTCGGCGCGTCCGTATTGCAGCATTACGGGCGGTATCAGACGATATCTGATCTGCGCCTCATTGCCGAACCCGGGCGTGAAGGCCTGAGCATGCTCCAAGTGCGCAACCTTCTCATGGCAGAAGGTATGGACGTCGGGGCGTACAAAGCTAACTCGCTGGAACAGTTGCGCGATATCGGCAAGCCAGCTATCCTGCACTGGAACAACTCCCACTATGTGGTGCTGGTACGCATCCGTAAAGACCGCGTACATATTATGGACCCCGCAACGGGGATGAAAGTTATCCCCCTTCAGGAAGCTGAAGGCTCTTTCTCCGGTAGCGTGCTGGTTCCCACCCCCCGGAAAGACTTTAAAAAGAAATCCCGAAAAGTCTTCCAAGACTGGCAGCTGAACACGTTCTTCACGAAAAAGATGTTCGCCCAGTACGCGGTTTTCGTGGTGCTGCTGGTGATTACCTACAGCGTTACGTTCGCCGTGCCGGTGGTGATCCAAAGCGTGGTGGACGCCCAACTCAGAGGCCATGAAGACGCCATCCTCGTCGCAACTATCGGCGTGGTTGTTGGCGTGGCGGGCTACTACCTGGTGTCCATCGCCCGTGCCGCGGCTTTGGCTAGTATCGTCTCGTCCATCGGGTACCAGCTGCTGGGCGGGATGTTCAAAAGGCTGCTGAAGCTGCCGCTGACCTACTTTGCGCTCCGCTCCCCGGGCGATATTCTGTACCGTCTTTCCAGCGTCAATACGCTGCGGAACTTTCTGTCCACGAACCTGACTGAGCTCGTGATTAATATCGGTACGATGATCGTGATTCTCGTCTTCATCGCCCAGCAGTCACGCGAAATCCTCATTATCACCTTCGTGGTACTCGCCGTGCTGATGCTGATCTGGTTCGTGACGGCACGCCCCACCTCCCAGGCGCTCGACGCCGAATATGCGCACGCCTCAGAAGCCCAGGTGGTCGAACTTGATGCCATTAACACCGTGGCATCCATGAAAATGACTGGTTCGGCAAGCTCCACATATGAGACGTGGCGTGAGGCGTACAAACAGTCGCTTGCCTCAATGCGCCGCCGCATGGTGCTGCAGCAGGGTGTGCTTGGTTCCGCAGCTTCCGTGGTGCAGCTGGGCGGGCCGCTGATTCTGCTGCTGGCTTCGCTTCCTCTGGTGAATCAGGGCGTGCTCACGCTCGGGCAGGCTATCGCCACCGAGGGTATTTCTGCCATGCTGTTCTCCTCTATTTCGTCAACGATGTTCGGCATTATGAACATTATTGCCGTGGACCGGGCGGTGGCGCGTATCGTTGATATTCAGCGTTACGACCCTGAGCAGGATGGCGGCACCATCACTAAGCTTGCCAGCAGCGATATTGAGCTTGAGAACGTGAACTTTACTTACCCCGGCGGAACGCAGCCCGTGCTTTCTGAGGTGTCTATTACGGTGCCAGAGGGGCATGACATAGCCCTTGTGGGCTCATCCGGGTCGGGCAAGAGCACGCTGGCTATGCTGCTATGTTCGCTGTACAGCCCGGTGTCCGGCACTATTCGGATGGGCGGGATCAATGTGCAGGATTATTCCTTGGATGCGCTTCGCTCCCACATTGGGTATGTTCCGCAGCAGCTGCAGACAAGGGGCGGCACCCTGTACGAGAATCTCACGGCGGGGCTTGATGATGGCCGAACCCGCGAGGAGATCGAAGCGGATGTGCTGAGCATGGGTATTCTGGATTTTGTGAAGGGTCTGCCCATGGGGTTTGACACGATCATGTCCAGTGATGGTGAGAACTTCTCAGGCGGGCAGCGTCAGCGCATCGCCATTGTGACGGCGCTGCTGCGGCGCCCGCGCATCCTGGTGC
This sequence comes from Rothia aeria, assembly GCA_002355935.1. Lineage (GTDB taxonomy): Bacteria > Actinomycetota > Actinomycetes > Actinomycetales > Micrococcaceae > Rothia > Rothia aeria. The sequence goes on from AP017895.1 coordinate 716,670, forward strand.
TGGATGAGGCAACGAGCGCGTTAGATACCACCACTGAGCGTCAGGTGACGGAGCTGATTGCACGGTATAAGTGCACGAAGGTTGTGGTGGCGCACCGTCTCTCCACTATTCGCAACGCCCAGCGGATTATTGTTTTGGAGGGCGGGCGCATTATCCAGAGCGGAAGCCATGATGAGCTGATCCGGGTCCCTGGCCGCTACCGGGATCTGTACTACCTGGAGGACCCTGAAAGCATCGCACAAGAGATCCGTGCCCATGAGGCACCGCAGGCTCAAGGGAAGCCGCAGGCCCAGGAACCCCAGGACGAGCAGCGGGAATACGAAGAAAGCCTGTATGACCATATGGCGTGGGTGGGGGTTGAATCTGCCCCGCGGTTTAGGTGCAGGACCTCATTCTGGAGCAGCGGCTCCAGGTACCGGGAGGCTACTGCGGCCAGGATGCATAAGGCCGCCGATAACTCCCGGTGGCTGGGGTAAGCCTGCCTTCCGGCGAAGAAATCGGTATGTGCAGGAATCTGCGGGGCATGTCAGTGAAACTTAACGATACAGCTGCCATGGCATGACGGGTAAAACATGACGGCACATGCTCTCTAAACTGTGGTGAACAACCTCTATGGGGGGGGTATTTCTGTAGCTTGGTCGTGTCTTCATGCAGCTTAGTCGATACCCATCCTGCATAGGTTCGCCGCATGTTAGGCTGTGCATGAGGTGATGTGGTGAAGCTGAGATTATGCGAGGATCCTGCCTATCAGGAACCCGAGGTGAGTATCGTTTATGCCCAGAAGGATGTGCGGGTCAGCCGCATCGTCGATTTTGTGGAATCGGTGGAGCAGCGGATTAAATGCGAAAACGGAAGCACCGACATCATGGTGAACGCTTCAGATATTTTCTATTGTGAAAGCGTTAAGAAAACAACGTTTGTGCACGTAGCAGGAAATACGTATAGGACCGACCATAGGCTCTACGACCTTGCGGAGAAACTTCAAGATTGTGGATTTGTGCGGGTGAGTAAGTCATGCATTCTCAACATTAACGTTCTTGAGAGTGTTAAACCGCTTTTTAATAGCCGCATGGAAGCCATATTAACAACCGGCGATAAAGTCTATATAAATCGCACATACCTCAAAAACGTCAAACAAGCGTTGAAAGGATACGGTGCATGAGAAAACTTGCTGTTAATATTTGTGCGACCACGGGTATCTCCCTCATTTTACTGGCCGTCATCGGTCTGTTATCAGGTGGAACGTATCTTTACCTTGTGGGAGTCTTCCAAGTTCTCGCGACCAATATGATGATTCATGTGGGTATGCTGCTGGTTTCGCGCATGGCACTGAAATATCCCCTGCTGGAGGCGCTTGTCGATATAGCCCTTATCCTCGTCATGATCTGCGGCAGCGGGCTGGCGTTCGGCTGGTTTTCCAGCACCCCGCTCTGGATCCTGTGCATTCTGGGAATCGTGATGTATGGCGCCTCAACCGCCCTGAATATTTTGCATATGCGCCGGGAGGTTCAGGAAATAAATATGCTCATTGTTCGACGAAAATTTACTTAAAACCACTATCTCTGAAAACAAAATATTATTTTTGCGGTAATTTTTTGCGCCCTAAAACCACTATATTTTGTGGAGTATTTCGTATGCGTCTTGAAAAAATTAATGTTTTATACTGTGTGCTGGCCGTGTATTGTGTATGCTTTATTTTTCGTATATATGAGTATTTTGTGCTTCGTACCGATCAGAGTTTTTGGGGTGAAGCCTTCGTTCATAAGCTGATCGGTATAGGAATTTTAGGGTTGGTGATGCAGGCCTGCTCTCTTGGAGCCCGCAGCATTGGATTTACCCGTGAGCACATAATGCGCCCTATCCTTGCTGGGCTGGGTTTCGGCGCAGTAGTTTTTGCGATTGCCTATGTCGCTGAGATAGCGCTTTTACCGCCCACCGAATTTCGCTCCCTTGACGTTTATGTGAGCACTTACGCGGTCAGCAGCAATACGGGGCATCAGACAGCGCTCATATTCTTTGTGATCTGTCTGGCGGGGAACGTGATCAACGTGGTCATGGAAGAAGGAGTTTTTCGCGGGCTTTTTCAGAAACTTCTGGGATTCCGTTACTCGTTTATGGGTGCTGCAGCCATTTCTTCGGTGCTCTTTGGTCTGTGGCATGTGATCGCTCCCGTACGGAACTATACGGACGGAACCTCAAGCTTGGGCGGAGCGGTCATGAATGCTCTGATCCTGATGCTGACATCAGCCGTGGTCGGATTTAAATTTGCGCTGATGACGCGCCTGACGGGCAGCCTCTATATGGCGATGGCAAACCACTGTGCAAATAATGTGATCGTGAATCTTGTGCATGTAACGTCGGTTTCCGGGGAGGATACGCTGATGTTCGTGCGGATCTCCATAGCGCAAGGGCTATCATTTCTCGTGGTGGCAGTATGGTACCTGGTGGCTTCACGCCGCGGGAGTCTTCCTGCGGCAGGGATTGAGGGGGCGCCCGCGTCACATCCGCAGCCGTGAAATTTCTGACGTTTTCGAGCGCATATCTACCCCCCATAGGTGTATAAAAGGCTCTTTTCGAATAAAGCGTAGTTTTCCGCCGCTTCTCTTCAAAAAGAGCCTTTTTACACCCGATATATACCCGGGATTTCAGTAAACGCTAGTGCGTGAAACCGTTAATAATACCCATGCCGAAGTAGATGACGAACACCGCCGACACCACGTACATGAGCCAGTGCACCTCGCGCCCGCGGCCCTGAACCAGACGGATGAAGGCGTAGGAGACGAACCCTGCACCAATACCGTTAGCGATCGAGTACGACAACGGCATGAAAATGATGGTCATGAACGCCGGGATACCCAGACCCCAATCTTGCCAGTCGATATGCACGGCCTGGCGCACCATCAGGAACCCAACAACCACCAGAGCGGGGGCGACGGCCTCAAAGGGAACAATCGTCACCAGCGGCGAGGCGATAATCGCCACCAGGAACAGCACGCCGGTGACGATATTCGCCAGACCCGTGCGGGCACCCTCACCAATACCAGTTGCCGACTCCACAAAAATCTGGTTCGCAGAGCCGGATGCGCCGCCGCCGACCACGGAACCGACCGCATCCACGAGCAGCACCTCGTTAATGTTCTCGACCTTGCCGTCCTTATCGATGGTGCCCGCTTCGGTTGCTAAGCCCACCGAAACACCCATGGCATCAAAGAAAACCGAGAGCAGAATAGCGAACACCAGCAAGGATGCACCCAGCACGCCGATAGCGCCGAACGCGCCGAATCGTGCAGACCCGATAAGCGAGAAATCGGGGGCTGAGAAGGAAAAATTATTGAGCGCGGGAACGTTGAGCGACCAGCCGGTCGGGTTCCCTTTGCTGCTGCCAATATGGAAAACAGCTTCTAGGATGATCGCCAGTACGGTAGATGCCACCACGCCAATGAGGATAGCGCCGCGCACATTGCGAATAAACAGGGCGATGGTGAGGAAAAGGCCGAAAATAAACACGAGAGTAGGCCAGCCAAGTAGGTGACCGCCCACCCCGAGCGAGACGGGAACGGTGGTTCCTGCGGCATCCGGCATGCGGCGGATAATCCCGGAATCAACCAGCCCGATAAAGGCGATAAAGAAGCCGATTCCCGCCACGATCGCGGTTTTGAGGCTCTCGGGGACCGCCTCGAATACGGCGGTGCGGAAGCCGGTGAGCACCAGCACGGTCATAATAAGACCAGCGATAATCACCAGGCCCATAATATCTGCCCACGTCAGCCCGGGAGTGGTTGCGATCGTGGAGGCCAGCAGTGCGTTCACACCCAGCCCCGCCGCCATCGCGAAAGGTTGCTTGGCTATAACACCCATCAGGATGGTCATTACGCCGGCGACGAGTGCGGTGACCGCGGCGACCTGCGGCACGCCAAGGGTATTTCCCGCCGAGTCTGCGCCGGTGCCGATCACCAGGGGGTTGAGGACGACGATATAACTCATAGCGAAGAACGCGGCGAGACCGCCACGAATCTCGGCTGAAATAGATGAGCCTCGTTCAGTGATTTTGAAGTAACGGTCCAGTGCGCCGCCCGATGCGTTGGGCTTGTGTGCCTGGGGAGCCGCGGTGTTCTCAGAAGACATTTCGTTGAATCCGTAGATACTCTCGTGGGACGTGGGCGCGGGTTTGCGCCACAATAAGAAAAGCGCCGAACCCCGGCGGGATTCAGCGCTGGTGTTACCACCCTATTCTAGGTGTTTTGTTTTTCTCCCGCATCCACCTGCCGAAAAGCCGCCGGGGCGCCTAAGCCCCCGTAACGGACTTTCCGGCAGATGGAATGCTGGGAAGCTGCCTTTACCCGTGGGTGAAACCGTTAATGAGTCCGGTGCTGAAGAACACCAGGAAAACAGCCGATACCACGTACATGAGCCAGTGCACCTCGCGCCCGCGACCCTGCACCAGGCGGATGAAGACGTAGGAGATGAACCCTGCACCAATACCGTCGGCAATGGAGTAGGCGAACGGCATGAAAATAATGGTCATAAACGCCGGGATACCCAGGCCCCAATCCTGCCAGTCGATATGCACGGCCTGGCGGATCATGAGGAACCCCACGAAAACCATGGCGGGGGCGACCGCCTCGAAGGGACGATGGTCACCAGTGGAGAGAGGAAGACCGCGCCCACAAAGAGCGCGCCGGTGACCACGTTCGCCAGGCCCGTGCGGGCGCCAGCACCAATACCGGTTGCCGATTCCACAAAAATCTGGTTGGCCGAGCTGGAGGTGCCACCGCCCGCAACTGAGCCGAGCGCATCCACCAGCAGCACACGGTCGATGTTCTCAATTTTGCCGTCTTTATCAATGGTGCCAGCTTCGGTGGCTAGGCCCACGGTGGTGCCCATCGCGTCGAAGAACGCCGAGATGAGGATGGTGAAGATCAGCATCGTGGCGGCCATACCGCCGATGGTGCCGAACGCCCCAAACATATCTGCTGAGAACAGCAGCGAAACATCGGGTAGGGCGCTGCCGCCGCCCCATGCGGGTACGTTCAGTGACCAGCCGGTCGGGTTGTCTTTGCTGCTGCCAATGTGGAAAACGGCCTCTAGGATTATTGACAGCACGGTGGAGGCAAGCACACCGTATAGGATGGCCCCGCGTACTTTCCGAATAAATAGGGCAATGGTGAGGAACAGCCCGACAAGGAACACCACGGTGGGCCAGCCAAGCAGGTGCCCGCCCACGCCGAAGGTGACGGGGACGGTGGTGTGCGCGGCGTCTACGGTGCGGCGGATAATACCTGCGTTGACCAGCCCGATAAAGGCAATGAAGAAGCCGATACCCACCACAATTGCGGTTTTGAGGCTCTCGGGGACCGCCTCAAAGACGGCGGTGCGGAAGCCGGTCAGCACGAGGGCAGTCATGAGCACACCCGCCCACACGACCAGCCCCATAATTTGCGGCCAAGTGAGATTGGGGGTGCTGAGGATAGTGGTTGCCAGTAGTGCGTTCACGCCCAGCCCTGCCGCCATTGCGAAAGGCTGTTTCGCGTAGATACCCATGGCGATCGTCATGATTCCGGCGATAAGCGCGGTGACAGCGGCCACCTGCGGCACGCCGAGCGCGTGGCCGTTGGCGTCTTTCACGAGGCCGATAATGAGGGGGTTTAGCACCACGATATAGCTCATGGCGAAGAAGGTCGCTAAGCCGCCGCGAATCTCGGCGGAGATAGTTGAGCCTCGTTCTGTAATTTTGAAGTAACGGTCCAGGGCGCCCTGCGTTGTGTTGGTTTGGGGTGCCTGGGGAGCCGCGGTGTTCTCAGAAGACATTTCGTTGAATCCGTAGATACTCTCGTAGGGTGCGTGCCCACCGGTCGGGGGCGCGCATAAGAAAAGCGTCAGCCGTGCGGGGCGTGACGCTCTTGTTACCTCATTATTCTAGGGGTAGCAGCGCGTGTGCGCTAGTTGCTTGATGAGGGGCGGTAGTACAGCCTGTGAGTGGGCGCGCGGTGGAGGTTTTGGGCTTTACCGCAGTGGGGTAGTGAGGGTGAGGCGGGGCCTGGGCTGGCTGGTAAGATGAGGAATACCTTAACTTCCGTATTGGTAGGGCTACTACCGAGAATTTGAGAGGTGAATTGTGAGCGAGTATCCTCCCGCTGAGTCTTTGCCTGTACGCCAGCGTGCCGTGGTTGCTACTGAACGCCCAGCCCGTTATGTGAAACAGCTAGGTTCGCATATGGGCCGTAAGATTGATACCGCCGAACTGCCGGGCGGTCTGCGGCTGACGTTTAACCGTGATGGTATTTTTCGTGGCTATGGCGATCTGCTGATTGATGAAGCTAATAACGCCCTCATTATGGAGGTGCGTGCTGAGGATGAGGAGAAGGCCACTAATATTGCGGGTGTGCTGGATCGCCACCTGGTGCGCTTTGGCGAACGTGACGAGCTGGTGGTTGAGTTCCGAAGGGTGTAGGCAGACGTTTTATATACTGCGGCACCTCCGTGGAAAAATGAGGGCGGATACCCCAGATATTTTCCCTAGTGCACTTCACATTCGCTATTTTCTTTGCGGTGCTCTACTGTGTGGTGGCTGAATATTGGCCCAAGATTAAGCTCTGGCAGGGTGTGGCTTTCGGCATTGTGCTTGATATTCTTTTCCACGTCATCATTATGCCCGCAATGGGAGTTGTGCCCGCCCCGTGGAACCAGCCTTTTGGGGAGCACTTCTCTGAGTTCTTTGGGCACATCCTCTGGTTGTGGTCGATTGAGCTGGTCCGCCGCGACCTGCGTAACCGCATCACCGGTGAACCCGATGCAGAGTACCCGGTGACTGCCCGCTAAATCACTGAGTGTATCGTAACCGGTATACGGCTGTGCCCCGCATGAGCGTCTCATGCGGGGCACAGCCGTATTGCCATATATAAGGAATAAAAATATATGAGCTATTGCTCGCTTTCCCTCTTTTTAGCCCATCCTAACCGCTGTGCCCGGTAGAATGAACGAGGACTAAAAAGAGAGCTCGCCGCCGCACCAGCCTGAACCGTGTACCGGGGCGAACTTTGAAAGGAAAAATACGTGTCTGAAGCTACCCGCCCCCTGCGCGTCGCTGTTATTGGCGCAGGCCCCGCTGGCATTTACGCCGCTGACCTCATCACCAAATCTGAGGAAGTACGCTCTGGAGCCGTTGAGGTTTCTATCGACATTTTTGATCGTTACCCCGCTCCCTTCGGGCTGATTCGTTACGGTGTGGCGCCCGATCACCCGCGTATTAAGGGCATTATTACCGCCCTGCACAAGGTGCTTGACCGCGGTGATATTCGATTCTTCGGCAATGTCGAATACGGTAAGGATTTGAACCTTGCCGACCTGCGCGAGCACTACGACGCCATTATCTTCGCGACCGGCGCTATTCATGACGCGCCCCTGCCCATTAAGGGCATCGACCTGGATGGTTCCTATGGTGCCGCCGATTTCGTCTCGTGGTATGACGGTCACCCCGATTACCCGCGCACCTGGCCGCTGAACGCGAAGGAAATCGCGGTGCTTGGTAACGGTAACGTGGCGTTGGATATTGCGCGTGTGCTCTCTAAGCACGCCGATGATCTGCTCGTCACCGAAATTCCCGAGAATGTGTACGAAGGGCTGAAATCTTCGCCCGTGACCGATGTGCACGTCTTTGGCCGCCGCGGCCCCGCGCAGATCAAGTTCACCCCCTTGGAGCTGCGCGAGCTTTCACACTCCCGCGATGTCGATATTGTGCTCTACGAAGAGGACTTCGAGTTCGACGAGGCTTCGGATGAGGCTATTCAGACGAATAACCAGGTGAAGACCATGATGAAGACCCTCACCACCTGGCTTACCGACCAGGAGGAGGGCGAGCAGACCGCATCGCGCCGCCTGCACCTGCACTTCCTGCAGTCCCCGCACGAGATTCTGGGTGAGGACGGCAAGGTTGTGGGCATCCGCATGGAACGCAATAAGCTTGACGGTAAGGGCGGTATCGAGGGCACCGGCGAGTTCGTGGACTACCCCGTGCAGGCTGTGTACCGCGCGATTGGTTATTTCGGATCTGAACTGCCCGAGGTCGGCTACGACGCTGATAAGGGCGTGATTACTAACGTTGAGGGCCGTGTGGTCGATGAAAACGGCGAGCACGTGCCCGGCCTGTACGCTACCGGGTGGATTAAGCGCGGACCGGTGGGTCTGATTGGCTCCACCAAGGGCGATGCGCTTGAAACCATCACGCACCTGTTGGAGGACCGCGAGAACCTGTACACCGCTGCCGAACCGGATGCTGAGACCTTCAGCGATTACCTGGACTCTAAGGGTATTCGCTACACCACCTGGGAAGGCTGGCACCGTCTGGACGATCACGAAAAGGCGCTCGGTGCGGCATCACAGGATGCAAAGGGTGAATCGCGTGAGCGTGTGAAAGTCGTTGACCGTGATGAAATGATTCGCATTTCACGTGGTGAATAGTTAACGGTAAACCATAACAATTCCCCCGCCCCTCAAATGCTGAGGATGTGGGGAATTTTATGTTAAATATACGCTGCACATGCATAAAATATCGACTTATGGATACAAAAACCCCGCATTTATCATAAAATGCGGGGTTCCGTTGCAGTTGGTTTTATATTGCCCACTGGGAAATGATGCTCGCAAGGAGAGCAGCATTCTAAGCGTGCACCTGGCAACTACGCCTAGGTTTTATGGTGAACTTACCATTCCTAAAAGTCCCGATATGCTCCTGAAGTTTTTAGTTACTTCGGTAGCCTCATCGGTAGCGTCCCGGCTGGGAGACGCGCGGCCCTTGGCGCGCCTTTTGAGGACGCAAACAGGGGATTCTTCAATAGAATCGGTGTGTTCACTTATCGGTGATATATATGTGCGGTGACATTACCTCAAGGGCGGAAGATCCCCTCTTTTTTGGTTCCCTGGAGAACCTCACATCCCATATCTTAGGCGCTTTTTTAGGCTGATTTCAAGCGAATTTAAGGGGGTTTTGAAGGGCTTTCATATAATCCCTAGTCAATCCGATGAGGTATATGAAATCTTTATAAAACTTTTTCTGAAGGCTATAAAGCTACTCTTGCACCTTCGAAGAGAATCCCAATAAACCCACAAAAATACCCATATGCACTCAATATATAGAAGATAAAAAGCATAAACATAAGATGCATAATTATTTCGACACTCACATCTCAGTGCCTGCCGGCCCCGTGTTTATATCTGTACGTCGCAGGGCGTCGCTGGCGGTCCTCCTGCTCTTGAAGGTGCCTGGGCGTGTGTAAAAAGCCGCTGCAGTGAATAATAAACCCACATGGGTTGTTGGAGGGCCTTGTTGAGATGGGGCTGGGGTATTGCCAGCGAAGAAAAGGCCTAGCTGGGTATACATTCATAAAAATATTAAAATTTTTCTACCGCATGGAAACCCTTTGTATAATGCTTTGACAAGGAAAAACACTAGTGATGTACAACCCATTAAGGGGGTTTGTGAGACCCCGGGCACGCGGGAATCTCAAAACCGGTTTGCGCACCCCTCAAATCTGTCATAGACTAATTGAGGTTCGAACAACGGGATGAGAAATGAACCCGTTCGCATCGACTAGGCCCCATCGTCTAGCGGCCTAGGACGCCGCCCTTTCACGGCGGTAGCACGGGTTCAAATCCCGTTGGGGTACTTGCAAACCTCATGTTTGCAAAGCCAAGTTGAAGAAGCAGATACCTGCCGAATCCAACAAGGCCCCGTAGCGCAGTTGGTTAGCGCGCCGCCCTGTCACGGCGGAGGTCGCGGGTTCAAGTCCCGTCGGGGTCGCACAGGCCGCGTATTCAGATGATTTATCATCACGAAGCACGCGGTCATTGCGTATCTAATACGCAAGGCTCTGTAGCTCAGTTGGTAGAGCGTGCGACTGAAAATCGTAAGGTCACCGGATCGACGCCGGTCGGAGCCACAATCCGCCCTCCAGGCTTCTACAGTGGGGGCGGATTTTTCTTTAACCACGGGCTGCTCCCAGTCCACGCACCCTATAGTCTGATGCCCGCCCTCGTACATGGGCCCGTGCCCTTCACCCTCAGCTCACAAGGTTCTTTATCTGAACGACACGGCGAAAATACGCCTCATCCTAAGGCTCTTTTGCCCCGAAGAGGGGAGAACCGCGCCAGGCAGACGGGTAAACACGCCGATTCGTTTCAATTTCCCGGAATTTTCGTTAGGGTGGAAACGTTGTGTTAGTTAGACAACACTTATACACACGGCGGCAAAACCGGCGCATACGGAAGAGATCGAATGCCAGCATCCACTCCCCAAGACACCATACCGTCGAACTCCGCGCAGGCAGCATGCACTGCGGGAATCGAATTCTCCCAGGTCACCAAACGCTACGGCGCTAACACCGTGGTCAATAACCTGACTCTGAGCATCCCCGCCGGTGAAACCACTGTTTTCGTCGGTTCCTCAGGATGCGGTAAAACCACCACCCTGCGCATGATCAACCGCATGGTAGAGCCACAGGAAGGCACAATCACCATCGGCGGGCAAAATATCGCAGACCAAGACCCCTACAAGCTGCGCCGATCCATCGGGTACGTCATGCAAAGCGGCGGGCTGCTGCCGCATCGTACCGTGCTTGAGAACGTTATGACCGTGCCCCTGTTGAACGGCACCCCCAAACCGCAGGCGAAAGAACGCGCCCTTGACCTTCTGGGTACCGTGGGTTTGGATGCGTCCCTAGCGCAGCGCTACCCGGCCCAGCTTTCCGGCGGGCAGGCACAGCGCGTGGGAGTCGCGCGGGCGCTCGCGGCGGATGCCTCCATTTTGCTCATGGACGAGCCATTTTCTGCGGTCGATCCGATCGTGCGCACCGAACTGCAGGAAGAACTTTTGCGCCTGCAGGGCGAGCTGCATAAGACCATTGTTTTCGTAACCCACGATATTGATGAGGCCCTATTCCTCGGCGATAATATTGCGGTCTTCGCCCCCGGCGGCAAGCTTGCCCAGTACGGCGCTCCCGAAGAGATCCTGACGAATCCCGCCAATGATTTTGTGGAATCTTTCGTTAGCCAGTCTGTGGGTGCCTTGCTGCCTGCCGATGTGATGCGCCAGGTGCGGTATATTCGCCGCGAACGCTACCGCCGCACACGCGAAGCCGCAGCATCGGGCGAGGGCGCCGCATCGACCTCTGGGCGGGGATAGTATGAACCTGTTGCTGGCAGATTCGATGCACTGGGACTGGTTGGGAAATAACATCCAGCGCGTCCTTGATTTGACCCTCAATCACCTGTACCAGGGTATTATTCCGGTACTTGTGGGAACCGCCCTGTCGATTCCGGTGGCGCGGTATGCCAGCCGCCGCCGCGCACGGGAAGACGGCGCGAAAACTTACCGGAGTGGTGCGCACGCCCTGGTGCACGGTTTCGGGCTGCTCTACACAATCCCGTCGATCGCGCTTTTCGTGCTTATGCCGCTGATTCTGGGGACCAGCATTATTTCGCCGGTGAACGTGCTCGTGGCCCTTACGATCTACACGATGGCGCTGATGGTGCGTTCCGGGGTAGACGCTTTTAACGCGGTTCCCGAGCACGTGGTGGAGTCATCGCGCGCCCTGGGGTACACCCCGGCTCGTGCGTTTTTCACGGTGGAATTACCGCTCGCTTTGCCCGTGCTTTTTGCCGGTATCCGCGTGGCGACGGTGGCGAATATTGCGATGGTTTCCGTGGGCGCGGTTATTGGTGTTTCTTCGCTCGGCACGCTTTTTACCGACGGGCTGGCGCGTAGCATCCCCGCCGAACTTATCACGGGCGTGGTGCTCAGCGCCGCCTTAGCCTACCTCGCCGATGCGCTTCTTGCCTTCACGGCACGGCGCCTGACCGCCTGGAGGACCGCATGAATGTTATAGAACGTACCTTCGCTTTTCTGGGTGATGGCGCCAACTGGCAAGGGGCTCAGGGCATTCTTGCGCGCACTGTCGAGCACCTGGGCATAACCGTGTTTGCGGTTGCGATTGCCCTGGTGATTGCCGTGCCTTTGGGGCTGTGGGCTGGGCATACTCGCCGCGGCGGGCACGCTCTGCTGGGGTTTACCGCCGCTTTGCGCGCCCTGCCTGCTCTGGGTCTGCTGACCCTGCTGGCTCTCTGGTTTGGGGTTAACGCGATTCCGCCGCTCGTGGTGCTCGTGATTATCGCGGTGGCGCCCCTGCTGGCGCATACCCTCGAAGCCGTGACCGGGATTGACCCGGATGTGGTGGATGCGGCACGCGCCCAAGGCATGACCGAAGGGCAGATTCTTCGCCGGGTTGAGATTCCTCTGGGTCTTCCGGTGTTTATGGGTGGTCTGCGCAGCGCGGTGCTGCAGGTGATCGCGACCGCAACTATTGCCGCCTACATTAATGGGAATAACCTGGGCCGGTACCTTTTTGATGGGCTCGCGGTGCGGGACTATCCGCGTATGCTCGTGGCAACCCTGCTGGTAGCGATACTCGCCTTCGTGGTGGATGCGATCATGGCCCTAGCGCAGCGAGCCGTGACCCCCGTGCCCTTGCGGGGTGGAGGCGCATCCAAACCTCATGGGCAACCGAAACACGAGAGCGCACTGGATGCGGCAAACTCGCACACGGAAGGGGCGCACGCATGAACCTGGTACATCGCCGAAACACGAACGATCGTTCTTTTCTATCCGGAAAGAGCGCGAAAAGCAGCGGAACGGCCGAGACTGGAATGGCACGCGGTGTTACCAGGCGGCGGGCATTGGGTGTCGTTGGTGCCCTTGGGACGTTAGGAGCGTTGAGCGCCTGCGGGCTGAGCGGCGAAAACGTTTTCGGCGGTGAACACGACGGTATTATCGTGGGGTCAGCAGCGTTCGCAGAGTCGCAGATTCTCGCCGAAATATACTCCCAAGCGCTAAATAAAAACGGGTTTAAATCGAGCACCCAGCTGGGGATTGGCGCGCGTGAAGCCTACCTGGGGGCGCTCACCTCCGGGGCTATCGACGTGATCCCCGAATACTCGGGCAACCTGCTGCTGTATCTTGACGAGAACTCCACAGCGCAGACCAAACAAGAGATTCTGCAGGCGCTCGGTAGGGTGCTTCAGGACAACCTCAAGGCACTGGACGCCTCGCAGGCGGAAAATAAAGATACCTTAGTCGTCACCCAGCAGACCGCCCAAAAATACAATCTGCGCACTCTGGATGATATGGCGAAGGTCTGTACCGAACTGAAGATTGGGGCCGCTCCCGAATTTGCCGAACGCGCCTACGGAATTCCGGGACTCAAAGATAAGTACGGGTGCGTTCCGGCGGAATTCGTCTCGCTTGCGGACGGGGGAGGGGCACTCACCGTCAAAGCCCTGCAGGATAACACCGTGCAGGTTGTAGATTTGTACTCGACCACCCCGGCAATTACGCAGAACAATTTTGTGATGCTCGAAGACCCGAAAAACATGATTCCGGCGCAGCAGGTACTCCCCATCATCAACACCAAACGGGTTCCCGAGGATGCGCATGCGGTACTGAACCGCATCAGTGCGGTGCTGACGACCGACGATTTACGCTCGCTCAATGACGAGGTATCCGGCGATAAGAAACTGGACCCATCCACGGCAGCGACAAATTGGCTCAAAGATAAGGGGCTGTTGTAGCCTTTCTTCCTTTTCTGCGCTGGACTCTGAATGCCGCTAGGTTCTGGTGCTCAGCATATGCGGTTGTGGAGATGAACGGAGAGGAGTCTAAGCGACCGGGAGTTCCGTGAGGGAAAGGCCCACCCGCAGGTCACCGAGCGCATCCGTCAGGTATTCGATGCCAGCCTCTAAGGAATCCAGCACATCCTCGCCCGCGCTAGAGACTACCACCGACGTCACAATGCGCCAGCCCGCCTCACCCTTCGATGGCACGCTGAACCTGCCTGAATCAACAGTCTGTGCTCCCTCATGGATCCCGGCGAGCGCCACCCTGCCCCGCCCGGATGCGGGCACCACGCCCACCGTAAACCCGCCCGCATAGTAGGGGCGCGCAAACCCCAAATCTGGGTCAAGCGTGAGTCCATCAGCGGAGTCGTCACGAGTGAGGGAGCACAAGAAGGAGCGTACTGCATCCAAAATCTGCCGTTGGGATGCGCCGCCCGGCACCCGCGCCACGTCAATCCGCACGCTCAGAAGCAAGTCAAGGTCGGCACGTTGGAAGGTTTCGGAGGGCATGTAATCAAAACTCATGCTCCCACTTTAACTGCGTTTTAAACCGCGAGCAGGTCGTTTTTTGCCGAACAGGTGGAAAAAACACACCTGCTCGCGCATGTAACCATACCTGTAAATGCCCATGTAACCGAGCAATTAATCTGGCGAGCTAAGAAGAAACGATGGGCTCTTCCACGATCAAAGCCAGCGATTCGTAGGGACGCAGCGTAACCTCAACCTTGCCAGGATCGGAGCCAGAAACACTGGAAGCACCGCTACTTTCCGACGTCTCAGAAACACCGCTAACACAACCGAGCGGATTCTTGTAATTACACAAAAGCACCCGCGCAGACTGCGCTTCCGCTGGAACTCGTGAGCCTTCACTGCCAGCGACTGCGTCCAGAACCTCGCCCGGCATGAACTCGGCAGGAACACCCACCGCCGTCTCGTCCCCAAAGAAATTATTGAGCACCAACAGCCGCGTGCGCGTGCCTTTAGCGATATGTTCACGCAGGTACCCGAAGACCCGCTCATGGTCGAGCGTATAGGGCGCGTAACTGCCTTCAGAAATCACCGGGTACTGCCCGCGCAGGCGAATCAGCTCGCGATAGTACGGCAAAATAACGCCGTCACGTTCCTCATCCGCCACCGAAATACCTGCGCCGGTTGCCGCATCCACACTGGGCGCGGGCGCCAGCCAGGGGGCGGCGGTACCAAATCCAACCGTGCCGCGTTCCCCACCGGAACCAGACTCCCACTGCATGGGAACACGCGAATTATCCCGTGCCTTGGCGCGCACAACCTCAAGCGCCTCGACCTCCGAGAGACCCCGCGCACGCAGGGTCTTAAAAGCGTTATGAGCCTCAACGTCCACGTAGTCGTCAATCGAAGAATACACCGGGTCAATCATGCCGATCTCTTCGCCCTGATAAATATAGGGAGTGCCGCGCAGCAGGTGAATCACGGTCGCCAGCATGGTCGCAGATTCCGCCCGATACCGCTGAACGTCACCAAAACGGTTGAGCGCGCGCGGCTGATCATGATTATTCCAAAACAGCGCATTCCACCCGCCGCCCGCCTGCATACCCAGCGCCCAATCGTTGAGCAGCCCCTTCAGCTCAGCAAAGCGGAACGGCACCTTCGACCACTTCTCGCCGTCCTCATAATCCACCTTCAGATGGTGAAAACTAAACACCATGTCGAGCTCGCGGTTCTCGGGGTTGGAGTAGCCCACGCAGTTCTCGATGCTCGTCGAGGACATTTCACCCACGGTCACGGTATCCCCATACCGCCCGAACGATGCGCGGTTCAGCTCCCGCAGACACGTATGCACAATGGGCGTATCGGTATACAGGGTCTTATCGACAACCCCAGCGGGCGCATCCTCAAGCTCCTCGGACTTGCCGATCACGTTAATGACATCGAAGCGGAACCCGCGAACACCCTTGTCATACCAGAAATTGACGACCTTATAGAGTTCCTCACGCACGGCGGGGTTGTACCAGTTCAGATCAGCCTGTGTGACGTCGTAAAGGTGCAGATAGTACAGCGGTGCCCCCGATTCGTCCCGATAAACCTCACCCGCCGTATCGGTGAAAGGCTCCCAGGCTGAACCGCCGAATTTCGATTCCCAGTTCGTGGGCGGAACCACCGTGCCGTCAGGCTGAACCCGCCCCGGGCGAAGATAGAAATAATCCCAGTACTCGCGCTCGCCCGCCTGCGCCCGCCTAAACCACTCGTGCTCAGTCGAAACATGGTTGAGCACCATATCGAACATGACCCCGATGCCGTGCTCCCCGAAAGCGGCGATCATCTCCTCAACATCTTCCATCGTGCCCAGCTCGGGGTTAATGGCGTAGTAGTCGGAAATGTCGTAGCCGTTATCGTGCTGGGGCGAGGCGAAGAACGGGTTGAACCACACCATGCCCACCCCCAGCGATGCCACATAGGGCACTTTCTCGATAATGCCGCGAATATCACCGGTTGGCCGCCCGTGCGTGGAATAGAACGACTTCGGGTAGATCTGGTAGATCACGCTGTTACGGAATGACATGACGCCTCACGTTATTATCTGCATTAGAAGGCGGGGTGCTGAGCCTGGGCACCAATTTCGCCGGATTTAAGGGGCTGCGCGTTCACCCTGTGAAAACTCTGGTGCCCACGATTTTCCCCTACCAGCTTAGGGGCATAATAGGTAAACATCTGAGAAATACGGGGTGGTACCCGAAAATGGGGAAATCTGCCGCAGATCCGGCATCGCCTCACCCGCACACCAGGGCACCTACCGCGCCCGGTGTGCAGATGCGCCCCACGCCCGCTCTGGCTGCAAACCAAAGCTACCCTTCGCTGAAGAGACGTGCAGTGCGGGCGTAAAATCTATTGATGCATCACAACGGAAGGTAGAGACAATGCCCGAATTACGCTCACGCACCTCAACTCACGGTCGCAATATGGCCGGTGCCCGTGCCCTGTGGCGCGCAACCGGCATGGGTGATGATGATTTCGGCAAACCGATTATTGCGATTGCCAACTCTTACACCCAGTTCGTGCCCGGTCACGTGCACCTGAAAAATATGGGCGACCTGGTGGCTGGCGCTATTCGTGAGGCTGGCGGCGTGGCGAAAGAATTCAACACCATCGCGGTTGATGACGGCATCGCGATGGGCCACGACGGCATGCTCTATTCCCTGCCCTCACGCGACCTCATTGCCGACTCGGTCGAATACATGGTGAACGCTCACCGTGCGGATGCGCTCGTATGTATCTCGAACTGCGACAAGATCACCCCCGGCATGCTCTTGGCGGCAATGCGCCTGAATATCCCCACAATTTTCGTGTCGGGCGGTCCCATGGAATCCGGCGAGGGCATTGAAGGCGTTGTGGAGCACCGCCTGGATCTGGTGGATGCGATGGTCATGGCGGTGGACGATTCCGTGAGCGATACCGCGCTCGCCCAGATCGAGAAGAACGCCTGCCCCACGTGTGGTTCCTGTGCGGGCATGTTTACCGCAAACTCCATGAACTGCCTGAACGAGGCGATCGGTCTGGCGCTGCCCGGCAACGGTACCACGCTTGCGACCCAGATCGCGCGTAAAGAGCTGTTTTTGCAGGCGGGTAAGCGCATCGTTGGCCTGGCGAAGCGCTACTACGAGCAGGATGACGAGTCTGTTCTGCCCCGTTCGATCGCCACCAAGGAAGCCTTTGAGAATGCTATGGCGCTGGATGTGGCGATGGGCGGTTCCACCAACACCGTGCTGCATATTCTGGCGATTGCCCACGAGGCGCAGGTCGATTTCACCCTGGACGATATCGACCGTATTTCGCGGCATGTGCCCTGTCTGGCGAAGGTTGCACCGAACTCTACGAAGTATCACATTGAGCATGTGCACCGGGCAGGCGGTATCCCTGCGCTGCTGGGTGAGCTGGACCGTGCCGGGTTGCTCAACAAGAACGTTCATTCTGTTCATGCGGATTCGCTGGACGAATGGCTTGCCGAATGGGATATCCGTTCCGGTACCGCGAGCGAGCAGGCTCGCGAACTGTACCTTGCCGCACCCGGCGGGGTGCGTACCACGCAGGCGTTCTCGACCGCGAACAAGTACGAATCACATGAGACGGACGCCGAAAACGGGTGCATTCGTGCTGTGGAACATGCCTACACGAAAGACGGCGGTCTGGCGGTTCTGCGCGGCAATATCGCCCAGAACGGTGCGATCATCAAATCCGCCGGTATTGATGAAGAACTTTTCCACTTCGTGGGTAAGGCATTTGTGGTTGAGTCGCAGGATGAAGCTGTGTTTGAGATTCTGTCGAAGCACGTGAAACCCGGCGATATTGTGGTGATTCAGTATGAGGGCCCGAAGGGCGGCCCCGGTATGCAGGAGATGCTGTACCCCACCTCGTACCTGAAAGGCCTGGGTCTGGGCAAAAGCTGCGCACTCATTACCGACGGGCGTTTCTCGGGCGGTACTTCGGGCATTTCGATTGGTCACGTTTCGCCGGAGGCTGCCGCCGGTGGCGCTATCGGCCTGCTGGAAACCGGCGACGAGATCGAGATCGACGTACACAACCGCATCCTGCGGGCGAATGTGCCGGATGAGGTTTTGGAGGCGCGGCGCAAGGCGAAGGGCGCCCTTCCGTGGAAGCCCACTAAGCCGCGTGAACGTCAAGTCTCGAATGCGCTGAAGGTTTACGGGATGCTGGCCGCCTCTGCCGATAAGGGCGGGGTACGTATCCTCCCGGAGGGGTACTAAGTCCCTTAGGCGTTGGATAGGATTACCACAGAATAAACAACGTAGAGGGGGAGTAATTTCTAGGTTCTAGAAATTACTCCCCCTCTACGTTGTTTATATTTTAGATTATATAAATAAGGGGAATAATCATAATAAGTATTTTTACCGCTTATATGCGTTGGGAGGGAGTTCTCCAGATTGAACAACCTGATGAGTATTACTATCCCAGGTGAAATAAGCAGTAGCTACGCCAGATGCTTGAGCACTTGACTCACCTTCTTTAGGGTATATATACCGCACCTCAATTTTATTCTTAGAAACGCGTGATATCTTGGGCATAGCGCCAATCTCTTTAGATGTTGCAGTCCCAACATATTCACCATGGTGGAAAAGTAAGATTGGAGTCGGTTGCATAACTGTGCAACAGGGGCCCTCAGAAATAGTAATCCAAGACAGTTCTGCACATGGAGAGTAGTTGTCTCCGTTTGTTGTGACTTCCTGCCAAACGGTTTTACGATTTGCATGCTTATAGCCAGATCTACGGCTTCAGCTCTTGTTTTGGATGTGCAGCTAGTATTTGGGGTAGCTGATACGGTAGGTGATTGCTGTGTTGGCTCTACAGTAGACACAGTAGGGGTAGAAATGGTGCTAAGAGTAGGTTGTGGGGATGCGTAAACAGTAACAATTGATTGTTGTGGCGCAGGACTGTTTGTTGTTGCGTGTGTTGCGCTTGGCGAAGAAGAATTTGATTCTCCTGGCTGAGCACATGCAGATAAAGCGATAGTTACTGTTACCAGGAGTATAATTATTTTTCGAATTCCCATGGGCTATCTATAACTCCTTAAATCTTTGCCAATTAGTGTTTGTGATCAAAGAATGTATTTAGGTCTGTTTTGTTTATATTGTAAGTGAGGGAGCTTATGATAGATTTTTCTATATCTTGCACAATTGATATATCTCGTGAATCTATTCCAAGTATTACGGGTTGTGTTCCAAATTGTTGTATTGAAAGGGTTGCCTGCAAAGATTTCATAAGTATCATAATTCCTAATGAAAATAAAATTAGATGTAGTGCAGTATATCCTGTGGTTGAAATAAAAAGTTGTATAAGTATATAGAATGCAAGAGATATAAGGATTATGTATTTTATTCCAGGGGGATTTAGCTTAGAACTTGAGAAGGAATGCCCGTATATGAATACAGCTAAGAGAAAATAGATTATTGCTACGAAACATAGCGTAAGGGTGGTGGTTAGTGAAATCCCGTATGCTAGAGTTTGTAGTCCCGGAATGGTGGTTAGCACAGACAGTAGTAGAAAAAATGCTCCTTGAATAATAGAATTCCTGCGATATCGAAGCCCAGAAGAAACTAACGACAGAGTTTGTAGAGGAAGGGTCTGGTTCTGTTTTCTTATGCGGAATATACCAAAGAGGAAATTGGATCTTTGTATAGTAATAAATCTATTATCTATAGTGATGGTTCCACTTTGTGTTTTTGAGTTAAAAGTATATTGGGTGGACATGTGTCCTCCTGTTGAGAGTGATGCTTGTGTGTACCTTCTAGACTAACCATAACTAATATGAAGAGCAAGCATATGAGGGGTATTTATCAGAGGAATCGCCTTACATAACACGACGATCCCTAATTTGCAAGGTACATGATGGTGAGAAGCCAACCACCGATCACTTGCACAGGTAGAAACTAGTGTTTGCTCACCGTAGAGCTGGACTTAACGCAACACAGTTCGCACCTTTTTGGATAACGTTCTTCTCTGGAACCGGCTCAATATTAAGCCCATGCTCTTACGGCGCAAGGCGAAGGGCGCCCTTCCGTGGAAGCCCACTAAGCCGCGTGAACGTCAAGTCTCGAATGCGCTGAAGGTTTACGGGATGCTGGCCGCCTCTGCCGATAAGGGCGGGGTACGTATCCTCCCGGAGGGGTACTAAATAGCCTCTCCCGATTGGACATAAAAAGAGCCTTTATGTGAATAAAGCGGCGAAAAACTCGCTTTATTCGTATAAAGGCTCTTTTTAGCAGGGGGAGCGGAGTTACATCTCGAAGATGCGCACATCCAGCTCTGCGGCGAGCAGCGGCTCCCAGGTTTTCACGGCGGTCCCGAAATGCTCGGTCGCCATATGCGCTTCGAGTGCCTGCTGTGATTCCCAACGCTCAATAAAGCGAAGACGCGCGGTTCGCCCGCAGGGGTCTCACCGGTGGCGGGGCCGAAATCGTAGCTGATATTGCCCGCATCCTTGCGTGATGCCTCCACCAAAGCGGGGGTAGAAGCCAAAAACTCTTCAACATGCTCAGGCTTAACGGAAACACCTGCGTAAACACCAATCATGGGGTTCTCCTTCATGTGATAGCACAAAGTGGTTGTCCCTCAACTGTACCCTGTTTACGACATTGAAGCTGTTACCCCAGGCATAGATGAGGGAAAGACACTTCGGATGTTTTCTATGGGGAGTCCCTAGTATAGGTAACTCATATTAGTTCTAAACCTTCAGGCCATGGGTGGGGTAATTATCTGTGAACACCTCCAGGCCCGATTCGCTCACCGTAAAACCCTGCCCTGAACGTTTGCGTGCCCGAATCGGGCGACGATATAAAGGAATAAAGATACACGAATACCTGAGGGGAGAATCATGAGTTTAGGGGGTGTGGGCACATGGCTATTACACCAGCGAACATTAAGCGGTGCACATTAACGTGGGATGCGCCGGATTACAGTACGTCGTACCCCGCAGGGTACACAGAGCGCGGGGTGGCGGTGATCGCTGTTGCGGAAGAAGCCCAACAGGCGCAGGGGTTTTGTTACAGCTCAACCGCGACCTTAGTGTATGTGTCTAAAGAGAGCGGGGAACGTATCCCCCTGAATACTGAACCGATCTTGGGTGAGCACGCCCATTCCCTCATGGAACCTTGCGAAGTGGTGCACACCAAAATGCTGGGCCGTGCGGTGCTTGAGGCGTGGGAGCTGATCCCCCGCCGCTGACGGAGAACCTGGTGACGGTTGCAGCGGAGAGGCGCTACCTGAAGCAGCTATTCCGTCAGTTTGACCACCTTAAATGCATCCTGGAATACCGTGCGTTTGAGAAGGTTCTTGACCCTTACGATAACCACTCCTTAGGGGAGGTTCATGTGCGGCTCGCGGGCACTGCGGCGGGTAAGCTCATGGAGGGCTTTATTGAGGTGGCCAGGGGCAATACGGAGCGTATGCTTACTGACGCGCTCACCGAGAAACCGGAAGAGCAGCTGGTGGAGTATAACGTTTTCACGGACTGTTCGTTCCGTTCCACCCATAATAAGAAGTACTCGCGCGGCGGCCGGATGGGTATTGCGGGCGTTAGTGAAGACGGCTTCTATTTTCATACTCATTATGACGCGGTGAACATTATGACCGGGGAACTTTCGGCGATGCTCACCGCGTTTCACGTATTTTATACGGGCGGACGCCGCCTGGTGATTAATACTGATTCACTGGGTGCGCTCACGTTTGTGCTGCGGCTGGCTCATAGCCGCTGGAGCTTCGAGAGGTGGGCCCGTGAGGGGATTCAGGATGAGCGGGTTATCACTGAGATGACGCGCCTGACTGAAGCGATCCGCTCACGCCGGGTGATTGTGAAGCACGTGCCGGGCCATACGGGTCATGGGCTGCAGGAGAGCAGCGATTCAGTGTCGAAAATGCACCGGCATTTTCCGGGTCAGGTGGTTGATAAGCGGCATATCCTGGAGTTTAACCAGCGGTGCGAGTCGATCATTACGGCCCTGTCTGGGTGCGATAAGGCTGTACGTCTGCCCAGTCCCGAATGGCTGTACGTGCGCCCTTCAACTATTCACATGGGTAACCGCTTGTGGCGTTAAGCTGACACGCCGTGCAGAACGGGAAATCGGTGTGGCGGGTCTGTGCTGCGGTGTGATTACAGCAGCGATGACCAGAGTCGGCAGATATTTTCGGTGACCTTAATGCGCTGAGGGCGTGAGGACCACGGGCCGTAACGCAGTTCCGTGCAGATACTTTCGTAGGTTCGCGCGACGTCGGCGAGCGCATCCACCATAGCGGCGTCTGCGATAAAGGTTGATACTTCGAGGTTGAGCGAGAATGAGCGGGGGTCCATATTTGATGAGCCGATAAACGCCATTTCGTCATCTACGTACATGAACTTGGAATGCAGTACTGTGGGGCTGGGGTATTGCAGAATGCGCACCCCGGATTGCAGCAGCGTCTCGTAGTAGGAGCGCTGCGCCATATTGGGGAGGAACTGGTCGCCTTTTTCGCAGACGATCACGGTGGTTTCGATGCCTGAGAATGCTGCGTTGGTGAGTGCCTGCAGCAGGGTTTCGTCGGGTACAAAGTAGGGTGAGCAGATGGTGATGCGTTTTTCTGCGTTGTAGATCATGTAGTTGATTAGGCGCAGGTTGTTTTCCGTCTCGAACCCGGGGCCGGAGGGAACTACTTGGGCGCGCATCGATCCTGGAACGTAGGGGATTTTCGCCTCAATTTCTTCGAGGATCAGCTGGTTTGTTTCGGAGTACCAGTCGGAGACGAATACCGCGTTGAGCTCTTCGACGATGGGACCGGTGCATGAGAAGGTGAGGTCTTTCCACTCCAGACTTTTACGCACGTTTTCTTTGAGGTCGTAGGAGCGGTGAATGGCGTTTTGCGAGCCTGAGAATGCCACTGCGCCGTCTATCACGAGGACTTTGCGGTGGTTGCGCAGGTCGGGGCGCTGCCATTGTAGTCGCCAGGGTTTGATGGGCAGCATCAGGCGCCATTCGATACCCGATTCGTTGAGCATTTTTGTCAGCTGCCGGTATGAGGGATATTTGCGCGAGCCGATATGGTCGATGAGCACACGCACCCGCACGCCACGTTTTTGGGCGGCGAAGAGGGCATCCCAGAGTACTTTGGAGGCTTCGTCGTAGGCGGTGATGTAGAACTCGAAGTGAACGTACCGCTGGGCTTTGTTGACTTCCTGCGCCATGATGCGCATGGCTTCATGGTTGTCGTTGTGCAGGGTGAAGGAGTTTCCGCCGACGAGGGGGAGCGAACCGAGCTTGTAGTTGAGTTGGCTGGCGACCAGGGTTGCTTCGTTGAGCCCGTCGGAGTCGGTGAGCTGTGGGGTGCCGCCGGTGGTCTCGCGGATCAGGTCGTTCATGGCGTGCTGCCGGGCTCGCCGGTATTGCGGAAGGTGTGAGGACCCGAAAATCAGGAAGGCTAGGAACCCGATGAACGGGATGAAGAAGATAGCCATGAGCCAGCCGAGTGCGACCACGGGCTTGCGGTTGTAGGGCAGCCAGAATAGGGACAGCACACGGATGCTCAGGTCTGCGAAGAACAGAATAATCCTGAGCCAATCGGGTAGGAAGTCGAGGTATCCGGTTGAAAAAAAGTTCACCTTACCTATTATGCCTAGCATCTTGTCTTCTGTGGGGAGAGGCAGGACACGCTGCATCGCCCGCATAGTGCAGTTGTGCAAAAAATGCAGAAATGCAATAATTGCAGTTATGCAAAAATCTGAGCCGAGTCGCACCGAGACAAGCCTGCGTGAACGCCGCCGTGAACGCACCTGGGTGAACATTCACGAAACCGCCCTGCGCTTAGCCCGCCAGCACGGCATGCGCGGCAGTACCGTCGAAGACATCGCGGCGGAAGCCGGAATCTCGCCCCGCACCTTCTTCAACTACTTCGGAACTAAAGAGGATGCGGTGCTCGGCCTGCGCGCCCCCGCCATCACCGACGAGCTGCTCGCCAGCGACCGGGCGCACGAGAACGACAACCTCATCGTGCGTATCACCCATCTGCTGCTGTACATCGTGCGGCACAGCTTCAACTTTGCCAATCACGCGAAATTCCGGGAGCGCATCGACGAATTCCCCGAATTCAGGCACCGGCTGAAGGTGCACCATATCAACTGCGAACAGGTGCTCATCGACTACCTCAATACCGTCGATTGGGATGCCTTCAATGCCGCAGGAAGGCGCGGCCCTTTGATAACCCGCCCCGAAAATATGCCGCTGACAGAAACTGCCGAAGAACGCACCCGTGCCACAGTCCAGCTTGCATCCGCGGTGCTGCGGCAGCTGCACTTCGCCAAGGATATTGCCGACGACAACGAGGTCGAGCGGCGCATCCACAACACCGTCAAAACTTTTCAAGCCCTGCTGAAGGAAAACTAGGAATGACGTCGCACTCAGACAAACCCGCTGAAGCCGCCACGGCTGAAGCTAAAAAACATCAAATAGCGCTCATGTTCTCCGGCCTGGTCATCGTGATGCTCATGTCGGCACTGAACCAAACCATCCTCGCGCCCTCCCTGCCGACCATTGTGGGCGAACTGCATGGCGTGGAGCATATGAGCTGGGTGATTGCCACCTTCATCCTGCTCTCCACCATCACCATGCCGGTGTACGGCAAACTCTCCGACCAGTTCGGGCGTAAACCCTTCCTGATTTTTGCCATCCTCTCCTTCATGACGGGATCTATCATCGGTGCGCTCGCTCCCGATATGACCTGGCTGATCGTCGCCCGCGCGCTCCAGGGAGTCGGCGGTGGCGGCCTCATGATTCTCTCCCAATCCGTGGTCGCAGATGTGATCCCCGCCCGCGAACGCGGTAAATATATGGGTATTATCGGCGGTGTCTTCGCCTTCTCCTCGGTTGCTGGGCCGCTCATCGGCGGGTGGATCACCGAGGGTCCCGGCTGGCGTTGGGCATTCTGGCTTAACCTGCCGCTTGCCATACTGGCAATCTTTGCCGTCATTTTCCTGCTCCCGCACACCGCGCTCAAAGACCGCGAAAAGCGGCAGATCGACTACCTGGGCAGTATTATTCTCATGGCAGGAACCAGTGCGCTCGTGCTCGCCACCATCTGGGGCGGCAACCAGTACGCCTGGAACTCCCCGCAGATTATTGGGCTTCTCATCGCATCCGTCGTCGCGGTTCTGATCTTCATCCCGGTTGAAAACCGCGCCGCAGAGCCGATCATGCCCATGTACCTCTTCACCAACCGCAACTTCCTGCTCACCCTGGGCGCATCTCTCGCCCTCGGTGTTGCCATGTTCGGGGCCGTCGAGTACATCCCCACCTACCTGCAAATGTCCCTGGGCGTGAGCGCAACCGTGGCGGGTCTGCTCATGATTCCCCTCATGGGCGCCCTGCTCGTGGTCTCCATTATTACCGGGCGACTGGTCTCCGCACGCGGCAAATACAAGGCATACGTGGTCACCGGCACCGCACTCGTGGCGCTCGGGCTCTACCTCATCTCCACCATCACCCCGAGCACCCCCACCTGGATCTTCTGCAGCTACATGGCGGTCATGGGTGCGGGCCTAGGCATGTCGATGCAGTTCCTCACCCTCATCGTGCAAAACGCCTTCCCCGTCACCGTCGTAGGAACCGCCACCGCGGCAAACAACTTCTTCCGCCAGGTCGGCTCAACCGTGGGTGCATCGCTCGTGGGTGGTCTGTTTACCTCACGCCTGAGCAGCCTGCTCAGTGAACGCCTGCCCGCGCAAGCGGCAGCCTCGGCGGGGGAACACGGAACCTCCTCCCTGACTCCCGAGCTCGTCAGCCGGATTCCCGAGCCGATTCACGGCATTATCGTGAACGCCTACAATGACGCTCTGATCCCGCTTTTCCTCTACCTGGCACCGCTCGGGCTAATCTCTGCGCTTCTGCTTCTCTTCATCCGTGAGGACGCGCTCGCCACCACCATCGAAACGCACCCCACCACCGATGTGGCGCGTTCGGCAACCGGTGCTATCGCCGTGATTACGCCTGAAATGGCGGCGAAAGATGCCGAATGCCTGAAGAAAATGCAGGGTGAAGCGCACACCGTGATCGACCCGGAACTTGCTGATAGCACATCCGATGCACCGGCGAAAACCGAGCTTCGTACCGAGGGACAAAAGAATACGGATGATCCTTCGCGCGGCACCAAGCCCTAACGGCTTCTTAGGTAACCCTATACAGTTATTCCCCTCTCACGCTATGCTGGAGGGGAATAACTGTTAACCCCCTCACACGGGATGCGGGTCGCCTTCGTCGCTGAACGCCAGCCCGCATGCGCCATCCACAGGAGGACCTATGAAGATTCTGCTCCCTACCTCAATTACGCTCGACGAAGAGAAACTAGGGCTTGAACCCGGCGATATTGTGCGGCACTACAACCCCACGGAGCCTATCGCCGAGGAAGATACCGATGCCGAAGTTCTGATTGCCTGGGCGAATACTGCCGATCAGCTCGCGGATTCCGCCCGCCGTATGAAGAATGTGGGGCTTATCCAGGCACTTCTTGCGGGGCCAGATGCGGTACGCGCGGCGGGATTCACCCCTGATGCCGCCATCTGCGCAGGTGTGGGTCTGCACTCGAAGACCGTTGCGGAACATGCGCTCGCACTGACCCTGAACTTCGTGCGCTTCTTGCCGACACTGGCGCAGGCAACGGTCGAGCATCGTTGGGCTGAGGAGCTCGGCGGCGCGCAGGAACTTCACCCGAAAGACCAGGTCACAACCCTGCTTGATGCCAATGTGCTTGTGTGGGGATTCGGCTCGATTGGCCAAGAGACAGCGCGGCTCTTCAAGGCTTTCGGCGCGAACGTAACCGGCGTTGCGCAGAGTGCGGGGGAGCGATCCGGATTCCCGGTGATTGCGACCGAACAGATCGATGAATACCTGCCAACTACGGATATTCTCGTGATGGTGCTTCCCACCAGCAATTCGACCTTCAAAGCGCTCGATGCCCATAAGCTGCAGCTGCTGCCCAAGCGCGCCTACCTGATTAACGTCGGGCGCGGTACCACTGTCGATGAGGATGCACTCGTCGCCGCCCTAAACTCCGGCTCGATTGCGGGTGCGGCACTGGACGTGACGGCAACCGAACCGCTCCCCTCCGATTCTCCTCTCTGGGATGCGAAGAATATCGTGATTACCCCGCATGCCGCCGGTGGGCGCCCCGTAAACCCGGAGGAGCTGATCGCCCACAATATTCGTGCCCTCCGCACCGGTGCTGCTGCGAGCGAGTACCGTAACCGGTTCTGAGTTCACTGCTGGGAAGTACAGCCCCGTAGACTCTGCCCTACACCGATGATGAAGAGTTTACGGGGCTTCCCATATCTTAGGTTCTCCTAAATTTCAAGGGGTATGCTGTTACAGTGTCGTGGTTTTTCCCTTTTTTAAGTGGGAATCGGTGGATTTTTGGGGTGTTTTGGACCTTAAGACACGCTTTATGACGGCCGAAAACCCGCAATATGCATTATTGTGTAAATTTTTCGTAACAATTTTTAACTCCGCTAGTTCTGTGGGGAAAATCGTTGCTGCATCACCCGAAGAAGCCTCCGAACACTGCGGTGGCGGTGTAAAACACAAATGTGGGTTTGGTGGATAGATAGAGGACTATATAAGATAAAGTAACTGTAATCCTAGTGACAACAGTCACGGGGTTATTTTGACATTGGAAGTCATTACACACATGCCTACGACACCGAATATTCGAGGAGGGGAGCCGTCCCATGTTTAGGTACGTCCTCCAACGCTCGCTCACATATCTCGTCATGGTGTTCATTACTACCACGATGGGCTATTTCGCGGCGGTTATTACCCTTCAGCCTGCGCTGCTTGAACAGGAAAAATTCCCAGGCCGACCCCAGAACAGGTTCAACGTAACTTTGCCTCTTTAGGCCTTGACCCGAGCAAAAGCGCTTGGGACCGTTATATCGAGTGGTTGACCAATGTTGTGACCAAATTCGATTGGGGCCGCAGCCCCAACGGCGCGTATGTGAACGAAGAATTCGGCCAGCGCGTCTGGGTTTCTTTCCGCCTGATGATTGCCGCAACCATTTTGACGATTGTTATTGGTGTGGCACTTGGCGTATTCACGGCAGCTCGCCAGTACAAGCTCTCTGACCGTGTGATTACCAGCTACTCCTACCTGGTGTACATTATTCCCGCGCCTGTGGCGTACTTTTGGTGCAGACCGCTGCGATTCAGATTAACCAGTCCGCAGGGGAGACCATTTTCTACGTAACTGGTATTTCCTCTCCCGGGGTGACGGGCTTCTGGAATACCACCATTGATTTGGCGGAACACTACGCGGTACCCACCTTCTGTATGACCGTGTTGGGCTGGTCAGCCTACCAGATCGCTCAGCGCCAGTACCTCTTGGATAACGTCAATGCCGACTTTGTCCGTACTGCACGCGCGAAGGGTTTGACCCGTAACCAGGC
The DNA here is from genome assembly GCA_002355935.1 of Rothia aeria. GTDB lineage: Bacteria > Actinomycetota > Actinomycetes > Actinomycetales > Micrococcaceae > Rothia > Rothia aeria. The sequence goes on from AP017895.1 coordinate 745,276, forward strand.
GATTACCCGCCATGCCCTGCGTGTGTCGTTTATTCCCGTCGCACAGTCCATCGCCTACCAGGTACCCGCGATTTTTGCCGGTGCTTTCTTCGCCGAGACAGTCTTTGCTTGGCCCGGTATTGGTAAATGGTCGATTGACGCCATTAGTCAGCAGGACGTGAACGCCGCAACCGCGACGTTGGCTTACGGTTCCGTTCTCTTCGCCATCGGCGCTATTATTGCCGATATTGCCACCAGTATCGTTGACCCCCGAGTGAGGATCTCATGAGCCAGGTAACTGAAACTCACGCCATTCCGGTGGTGAAAGGCGATGACTTTAAAGTCATCAATAAGAAGGTCATTATTCTGCGCCGTTTTATGCGGAACAAGCTGGCGGTGTTTGGCCTGGGGCTTTTCGTGTTGATGTTCCTGTTCGGAATGTTCGGTCAGTACTTCACCTCGTACACTCCCACCCAGATTGACTATCTGGCTTTGGGGGAGGAGCCCAGTACTACCCATTTCTTTGGCACCAACGCAGCTGGCAACGACCTCTACGCCCAAATGGTTGAGGGTGTTCGTGTTTCGCTCTTAATTGGTGTGGTTGTGGGCACTACCTCTATCGCTATTTCTGCAGTGTACGGCTGTATTATGGCGTACTTTGGCGGTTGGATTGATAAAGTCATGCTTTTCATTCTGGAAGTCATGATTATGGTTCCTTCGCTGCTGATTCTGGCAATTGCGATGAACAGTGGTATCGGTAAAGAGATCCAGAAAAATGTTCCCGCGTGGATCGTGCTCTCTGCTGTGCTCATTATCTTTAACTGGATGTCCCCGGCTCGTCTGATTCGTGCAATGGGCCAGTCTTTGATTGGGCGTGACTACGTCAAGGGCGCTCGTTATATGGGTGTTCATCCATTCAAAATTGTGATGCGCCACCTCATCCCGAATATTGGTTCGCTGCTGGTGCTCGAATTTACGCGTGGCATTATGTACGCTGTGCTGGCTGAGGTTGTTTACTCCTTCATTGGTATCGGTATCCGTTACCCCAACTACTCATTGGGTTCACTCATTTCTGAGGCATCTCAACAGATTAATACTCTGCCGCACATGTTCTGGTTCCCCATTATTTTCTTCTTCCTCATTGTGGCCCCGTTGGCGTTCATGAACGACGGTTTGCGTGATGCCTTCGACCCGACCTCCATGTCTGTCGGTTCGATTAAGAAAGAGAAGAAAAACAAGAAAGCTAAGAAGGTCGAAACCGTAAAACCGGCTGAGTCCCTCACCACAGCAGAACCCGATGCTTCGGAGTCTGAGGCCAAGAAAGAGGAGGTAAAGAACTCATGAGCATCTCTCCCGTTCTGAGTGTCAAAGACCTCAACGTCCGTTTCAATACCGAAAACGGCGTGGTGCACGCGGTACGCGGCGTGAATTTTGACTTGTATGCCGGTAAAACCCTCGGTATCGTGGGTGAATCCGGTTCGGGCAAGTCGGTCGCATCAATGGCGATTATGGGCCTGCACCCTACAACAGCTGATATTACCGGGTCTATTAAGTACAACGGCAACGAGCTGTTGGGGCTGAGCGATAAGGAAATGTGTGAGTACCGTGGCAAGCACATCTCCATGATTTTTCAGGACCCGCTCTCATCGCTCACCCCGGTGTATACCATTGGGCAGCAGATCGCCGAGGTCCTGAAGATCCACAATAAGGGCATGAGCAAGCAGGCGATTAAAGATCGCTCGATCGAGCTGATGCGTCTGGTGGGTATTCCTTCCCCGGCAGATCGTCTGCGTTCGTACCCGCACGAGTTTTCGGGCGGTATGCGCCAGCGCATTATGATTGCAATGGCTATTGCGAATGACCCGCGTGTTCTGATCGCCGATGAGCCCACCACTGCACTGGATGTGACCATTCAGGCGCAGGTGCTTGAGGTGATAGATAAGGCGCAGGACGAAACGGGCGCAGCAACCATTATGATTACCCACGACCTGGGTGTCGTTGCCGGTATGGCGGACGATATTCTGGTGATGTACGCGGGTAAACCGGTGGAAATCGCGAAGGCCGAGGACCTGTATAAGTACCCCAGCCACCCGTACACCATTGGCCTGCTGGGTGCGGTCCCACGTGTAGACCGTTCGCAGAAGATGTCGCTGGTGCCGATTGAGGGCACCCCGCCGAACCTGATTAACCCGGTGGAGCGTTGTTCGTTCCGCGACCGCTGCCCTGTGGCTAAAAGTGGGGGCCAGTGCTGTAAGGATGAGGCTGGCGAGCCCGAGCTGATGCCGCTTGACGGCGCGGGTGAGGGGCACCTATCATCGTGCAGCATATCCCAGGATCTGATCAGTAAGACAGCTGATGAGCTGTACTCGATCCCTGAGACCCCCGTGTCGAAGTTTGACGGTGTTCCGCGTGAAGAGCGTGTTCCGGTGCTTGAGGTACGCAACGTGAAGAAACACTTCCCGCTCATGAAGGGCTCACTTATTAAGAAACGTGTGGGCACCGTGAAAGCGGTTAACGGCGTTACCTTCGATATCCGTGAAGGCGAGTGCTTCTCTATTGTGGGCGAGTCGGGGTGCGGTAAGACTACCACCCTGCTGGAAATCATGGAGTTCAGCAAGAACACTGACGGCGAGATCCTGATTAACGGCACCTCCACGAAGGATAGTAAGTCGGCTAATGAGATCCTGAAACTGCGTAAGAACCAGCAGATGGTGTTCCAGGATCCCACCGGAGCACTGGATCCGCGTTTTACGGTGTACGAGGTGCTCGCTGAGCCCCTTGAAAACCAGGGGATGAAACGTGCGGATATTAAGAAGCGCGTGATTGAGCTGATGCGGACTGTGGGTCTACAGCCAGACCATGTGAACCGCTTCCCGAACCAGTTCTCTGGCGGTCAGCGTCAGCGTATCGGTATTGCCCGTGCGCTGGCGGTGAACCCCAAACTGGTGGTATTGGACGAGCCTGTTTCGGCGCTGGACGTCTCAGTGCAGGCAGGTGTTATTAACCTGCTGGAGAAGCTCCGTGCCGAGCTGGGGCTCAGCTACCTGATGGTGGCCCATGACCTTGCGGTGATCCGCCACGCCTCTGATCGTGTTGCGGTCATGTACCTGGGGCGCATTGTTGAGATTGGTAGCGTGGATGAGGTGTTCGATAACCCGGTTCACCCGTATACCAAGGCTTTGCTGTCGGCTATCCCTGTGCCAGACCCAGAGGTTGAGGCGAAGCGTGAGCGCACCATGCTGGAAGGCGATTTGCCGACTCCAGTGAACGCGCCGGTGGGCTGTGGATTCTCTAGCCGTTGCCCTGTCTTCAAGCTGTTGCCTGAGGATAAGCAGAAGGTGTGCCTTGAGAAACTGCCTGAGCTTGAGCCTATCGAAGGTCAGGACCACGCATATGCTTGCTACTTCCCCGAGGGCGTTTCTCAGGTATCTCCTGAGGACGTTGCTCAGGCGGCGTAGCTTTAGAGTCGGCTTTGTCGTAAGCCGCATGTGAGCCGAGGGCGGCCACCATCTGGTGGTCGCCCCTCGGTGCGTTTTCAGCCTGAGAAGGGAGGAGACGCACAGAAATGATGGTGCTGTGACGATGATTGAGCGTTCCTTAGGCCCGCTGCGAGCACCACAAAGCAGCAATAATTACATCATAAATGCTGATAAAACAGGATTCTTGTGAATATATATGCGTAATGAATATTTTTATCTACTAAAATGCAATCCTTGTTCCCTCAGAGCAAAAATGTGGTGTAAGATACTAGACTAAGACCAGGTACTGTAGTTCAGCACACAGAACGTGCATCTGGTTGATTCATCAGGCACTTGATGGTACGAGTGCATTAGTGAAAGTTGGGCGATAGCTATGGAGAAGCAGTATATCTTCAACCGCCGCACCCTGTTGAGCGGTGCTGTAGCAGTCACTACTATTGGCTTGCTGGCAGCCTGCGGTGGAGGTTCAAAGAAAGAAGATAAGGTTAAAGCACCCGGTAAGGGGGCTAAAGCCGAGGAACTGTATAACATCAATTCGCATCCGGTGTCCGACTTGAAACAGGGCGGAGAGCTCCGTATTCCGGTGACCGCTATTGGGCCAGATTTCAATATATGGAGTCAAAGCGGTAGCAGCTACTCTACCGCCAAGGTACTTAGCACCATGCGTACGGCTCGCCTTTATAAGGTCACTGCTGATGGTGCGTATACACTTGATAAGGACTATTGTGAGAAGTTCGAGGTTGGCAAGAAAGGCAACAAAGTAGCTGTTGCTATTAAGATGAACCCAAAGGCCAAATTTAATGATGGTACCCCATCGATATTAAGGCATTGCGTGCCACCTGGAAGATCCACCAGGAACCCGGTGGTAAATACAATATCGTAACAGCGGGGCCTTACCCTCACATTGAAAGCATTGAGCCTGAGGGCAAGGATGGTGTCATTCAGGTTGTCTTCAAGAATCCCTACTACCCGATTGAAGATCTTTTTGCTTACATCGCACACCCTGCGTTAGAAGATCCGGAGGTCTTTAATAAAGGATTTGTTGATAAGCCACGCCCAGAGTACAGCTCGGGCCCGTTCACTGTAAAAGAAGATGGATGGAATTCCTCATCTAAAACTTTCACGGTGGTAGCAAACGAGAAATGGTGGGGTGAGAAGCCCCTTCTAGACCGTATTATTTTCCGTGCGCTTGAGGCAGGCGCTTCTCGCGCGGCATTTAAGAACGGTGAAATCGATGCCGTTGTTGCCTCTACTCCTACCGCATATGCTGAACTTAAGGATACTAATGGGGCGCAGATTCGTCGCGGACAGCGTTTGTTCTCTGGTGGTCTGAATCTGAATCCAAAGCATATTAAGGATGCGAAGGTCCGTAAAGCAATTTTCGTTGGCACTGACCGGCAGGCTCTGGCAAATGTTAACTTCCAGGGGCTTCCTTACGAAGAAGATGTTCCCGGTTCAATGGTTCTTATGCCGTTCTCTCCGTTGTATGAGGATAACTTCCCGAAACCTGAAGGCGGCGATCGTAAGGCTGCTGCCCAGAAGATCCTGGAGGAGGCTGGGTACACCAAAGGATCTGACGGTTTCTACGAAAAGGACGGTAAGAAGCTTGAGTACCGTGTAACTGTTTTCAGTGATGACCCCACCAGTAAAAATGTTGGGCAGAACTTCGTCGAAATCATGAAGAACATCGGACTGCACATTGAGCTGAACCCTGAGGCTGGTCTTAACTTCAACAAGGTGATTAGCAACAAGGAATATGATATTACGTTCTCGGGCTATAGCGTGGGTGCAGAACCTACGGCGGGAACCCAACAGTTCTACTATTCCAAGGATAACGATGGTGTAGGTACCCCCGAGATTGATAAGCTGATCGAAAAAATTCTAGTTGAGCCTGACCCTCAGAAGCGTGCCCAAAAGTGTAATGAGGTTGAGAAGAAGCATATGAGTGAAGTGTGCACTCTGGGCACTGTGTATAACGGACCTCTGTACACAATGTGTAAGGAAAAGCTGGCAAATTACGGCACTTTCCTTTATGACGAAAGCAATATCGACTGGGCAAAGGTTGGCTGGCTGAAGTAAACATCTAATAGCCCTATCTTATAGAGGGTGTGGTTTCCCGTTTTCTGGGAATATCACACCCTCTTGTGGTGTCTTGAACGTGTACTTTCTGCAGAAGTGTGTGCGGGAAGAAGGCGGTTCTTCGGTTGCCCGGAGGGCAGAAAAGTCAAAATATGCATACAATGAATATTGTAAATAAAGGAATATTACGTATAAATATTCATATACACTGTTAAATATCCCACAAAATCTGCTTTTTCTGCCACAACCATAAAATGCGGGTGTAAGGTACTGAGATATAACCTGAACTTATAGCTTAACTTTGGATAAGTCCAAACCCGTAAAGCGTATAAGCCGGGTGACGCACCGGAGCACTTGGTGCAGCAAATGAACTTGTAGACGTGAGGCAATAGCTATGCAGAAGCAGTACATCTTCAACCGCCGCACCTTGCTGGGCGCTGCAGCCGCAACGACTACCGTGGGCCTGTTAGCTGCCTGCGGCGGCTCGAAGAAAGAGGATAAGGTTAAAGCGCCCGGTAAAGACGCTAAGTCTGAGGAACTGTACAATATCAATTCGCATCCGGTGTCTGACTTGAAGCAGGGCGGTGAGGTGCGTATCCCCCTGGGATCCCTTGGGCCGGATTTCAATACCTATTCAACAAGCGGAGATTCCTACGACACGCAGATTGTGATGAGCTCAATCCGTGCAGCGGGACTGTGGAATATTACGCACCTAGGAAAATACGAGCTGAATAAGGATTTTGCCCTCTCCTTCAAACCTGTAGAAGAGGGTGGTAAAGACGTCGTTTACATTGAGCTGAATCCCAAGGCAAAGTTCAACGATGGCACCCCTATCGATTACAAAGCGTTGCAGTCCACCTGGAAGATACGCAAGAGTTCCGACGGTGACTACAATATCATCAGCTCAGGTATCTATGAGTATATTGAGAGCGTCGAAAACAACGGGGGTAACTTTAAGGTAAAGGTCACTATGGCCAAACCATACTACCCGTTAAACGAGATGTTCGATGCGATTTTCCACCCCGGCATGGAAGACCCGAAAGTTTTCAATGACGGGTTTGTGAATAACCCGCACCCTGAATTTGGGTGTGGTCCGTTTAAGCTGGCTGATAAAGGCTGGAACTCTACCGAGAACACCTTCACTATGGTGCCGAATGAGAAATGGTGGGGCGAGAAGCCCGTGCTTGACCGGGTGATCTTCCGGGGCTTGGAGGAAAGCGCGAAGGTTGCTGCCTTTAAGAACGGGGAAGTAGACGCGGTTGAGTCACGCACCTCCACATCATATGCCGAACTGAAAATACTGCGAATGCTGAGTTGCGCAAAGGTCAGCTGCTGTATGCGGGTGGTCTGAATTTGAACCCCAAGCGGATTGAAGATGCAAAAGTGCGGAAAGCAATTTTCCTGGGTATTGATCGGAAGGCTCTTAGTAATATTGCCTTTCAGAATTTGCCGTACGAGGAAGACCCATCCGGCTCAATGTTGCACCTACCGTTCGAGGAGTATTACGAGGATAATTTCCCGAAGGCAGATGGGGACGCAAAATCTGCTGCCCAAAAGCTCTTAGAAGAAGCCGGATACACGAAGGACGGCGAGTACTATGCTAAGGGTGGTAAGCAGCTGCGGTATAAAATCACCGTGTTTGGCGATGACCCCAGTAAGAGCAGCATGGCGCGTAGTTTCGCTCAGACGATGAAGGAGATCGGCATTAACTTTGAGGTCGAAACTCGCGGTTCTGCGGAGTTCTCGAAAGTTACCGGCTCTAAAGAGTACGACATTATAGTATCGGGCTTTAGCCTCAGCGGCGCGGATGGCACCGCTGCCACCAAGCAGTTCTACTACTCTAAAGAGAACGACGGTGTGGGTAATGCCGAGATCGACGCAATGATCGAAAAGATGGCGGTCATTAAAGACGACGCGGAGCGGAACAAGATGTGCAACCAGATTGAGAAGAAGCACATGGCTGAGGTCTCGACCATCGGCACGGTGTTTAACGGCCCCGACCTGATGGTGTGCAAGAAAGAACTGGCGAACTACGGGCCTACCCTTTTCAAACCCATTGAATGGGAAAAGGTCGGTTGGCTCAAGTAACAAGCTGTGTATTGCTTTTCCTGTAGGGGCGGGCTCTTCACCCATAGAAGCAGTCCGCTCCTACAGGTTTAACCTTTAGGCAGCTAGCAGTTACTGAGGTGCAGCCCATTGGTGCGGATGCGGTTCCACATTGTTTCATTCCAAAATCACCGAAGCTACTCTCATTAGCTTCTGGCGGGAGGGGCCTCTCAGTGCCGTGTGAACAGCGGTGTGCGACCCATACGGTATATTAATATGCGCCTTGCTATGAACCTAAAGTAAACATTAAGAAAAAAGTTTCTTAAACAAACCAAAACACAGTAAAGCGTATTTTATGCCCTTAAGATATGCATGGTTGTGTGAATAAATCGGCAGCCTGTGTGCGCCACAGGTCACTTTACGGCTAAAATTGCCGCTATAATTAACTCCAAGAACTCTACTTCTTTGGGGCACCCCGCCCCACATCAGGCTATCTGTGTCCTCAATGATGACAGGCTCAAAGTAGCTAGCAGATGCCTTGCCCTATTTCGAACGCTAGGAGATTCGATGACGAACATGTCACTCAATCGGCGCACCCTGCTCACCGGCGCGGTTGCGCTGGGAACCGTCGGTTTGCTTGCCGCATGCGGTGGTAATAAAAGAACGAGACTAACTCTGCGCTTGGTGCTGGGGACGATATCTCGAAGGCCGTATCATTTAACCCCAAAGACCGTTCGGAACTCAAAGAAGGCGGCGAGCTACGTCTTGCTTTCGAGGGAATCCCTAAAAATTTTAACCCCTTCAACACCAACGGCTATACTTCAGGCGCCATCGCTATCCAAGCCGCTATGAACTCAGCGTACGCTGGCGGGTACAAGTATGACTATACGGGTAAGCCCAGCTTAAACACTGATTACATTACGGAGTACAAGGCTGAAACTAAGAACGGCGTTCAAACCGTTACCTTCAAGATCAACCCCAAGGCAAAGTTCAACGATGGTACCCCCATTGACATTGAATCGGTGCGTGCAGCCCACAGGATCTTTACAGCCCCTGCTGGTGAATACCAGGTAACCGACGCTCCCATGTGGAAGCAGGTAAAGAGCGTTGAAGAGAACGGTGACAAGTTCTCGGTCAAGGTCACTATGGAAAAGCCCTACTATCCTATTGACGGGGGATTCGTTATTTCCACCTTTATTCACCCTGCGCTGGTGGATAAGAAGCTTTTTAATGACGGGCTCGTCGACAAGCCTCTCGATAAGTACTGGGCAGGGCCTTTTAAGGTTGAGAACTGGGATGTTTCTCAGAACTCCTTGATCTTGACACGGAACGATAAGTGGTGGGGCAGAAGCCTCTGCTGGAGAAAATCTCTATTCGTTCTCTGGGTGAGGCAGCCTCTTTGGCAGCATTCAAGAACAGCGAAATTGACGTAATTTCTGCCAGCTCGCATAATGTCTACGCCGATGTATCAAAGATGTCAAATATTGATATCCGTAAGGGTACTGCGCTGGGTGTTTCAGACTATGAACTTAACCCGGATAAGATTCCGCTGCCCGTCCGCAAAGCAATTGTGGCGGGTATTAACCGTGAGCAGATTCAGAAGATCCGATTCGAAAAGATCGGGTGGAACGAGAAAGCCCCCGGGTCTATGTGCTTCCTGCCCCTGCAGGAAGGCTACAAGGACAGCTACCCCACGGAGATTGGTGAGGACGTGGCAAAGAAAATCCTGGAGGACGCTGGCTATAAGAAGGACGGCGATTTCTACGCTAAGGACGGCAAGAAAGCGTCGTACGAGCTGTTCACCTTTGGGGATGACCAAGACGTCAAGACGACCTCACAGTTCTTCTCGGATCAGATGAAGAAGATCGGTATTGAGCTGAAGATAGTGAATCGTGCCAATTCTGAGCTGACGAAGGTCTCAACCGAAAGGTCCTACGGTATTAAGTCTGCCGGGTACGGCATCACCACCAACCCGGTAGATTCCGCGTACTATTTCTACCGGTCCGAGATTAATAACGGACACGGTAAAGAACTCGATTCCCTTGCCGATAAGATGATGGCTACGGAAGATTATAAGAAACAGCTTGAGATAGCAACCGAGCTGGAGAAGCGTCACCTCGCTGAGGTCGCTATCTACATCCCTGTCTCTAACGGCCCCAACTACCAGGCGTGCAAGAAGGGGTTGGCAAACTACGGGCCTCGCCTGTTTGCTACTTCTGCATATGACCCGGATGTATGGATTAACGCTGGTTGGGAGAAGTAGCCTTTAGGCTAAGCACCTAAAACCGGCCAAGCGGGGTTCCACCATGTGTACATGGTGGGACCCCGCTTTATAGTGGGCCATTATATTCTAAGGAGGGCACTAGCGACCTTCTGGGATTTCTTGAACGATCTCCACCCACGAATAACACCTTGTAAACCAACCCCGTGCGGCACAAGCACTTCCGTATCCTGCGTTGTGTGAGGTGGGAACCTCGGCTGCGATATGATAAGGATTTACTGCACATTCGGTTATCGATTCTCTGGGTGCTTCACAAGGCCTAGTAAAAACAGAAAAAGCCCCCGGCCCTCCCCAACGGTAGGGGAAGGCGGGGGCTTTTATCGGGTCCGTAGGGCTACTTTGTAGTCACCCGAATAACTGTAGACTCAGGCGTTGCTGCGCCAGGCAAGCCCTCAACATCGGCGAACTTATTCGTATTCGTGATCAGTACCGGGGTGATGAGCGGATAGCCCGCCTCTTTAATGACGGCCGGGTCAAAGGTCAGCAGCTCTTGGCCAGCCTTCACGGAATCGCCCTTAGCAACTTTCACCTCAAAGCCTTTACCGTCAAGCTGAACGGTATCCAGGCCCACATGAACGAGCATCTCAACACCGTTCTCGAACTTCAGGCCCACGGCGTGGCCCGACGGCAGAGTGGCGCTCACCTTTGCATCAGCCGGAGCCACCACGGCGGTACCGGTCGGCTCAATGGCCACACCCTTACCCAGCTTACCTGAGGCAAATACCGGGTCAGGCACCTCTTCCAGCGCCACAGCCTTACCCTCCAGGGGGGCAGTCAGCTCATACACAGTGCCGGACTCAACCGCAGGCTTTGCCGGGGCTGCCTTTGCGGCAGCTGCTGCTGCGGTGTCAGTCTTTTTCGCGGTGTCTGACTCATCGGCGCCAGCGGCCTTAGGTTCACCCTCAGACCCGGTCTCGGCAGCGGCCTGCCCGTCTTTCTTTGAGCTCGACTCATACCCAAACAGCAGCACGCCGGTCATTGCACCGAAGAAAGCAATTGCCAAGCCCAGAGCATACAGGGCGGAAGGCTGCATCGCGGGGATCGACAGGAGCGAGGTGAAGGCGAAAGCGTGCGACTTGACCCCCAGCAGTGAGATGGTAGCACCGCCGACCACAGCCGGTACCAGAATGAGGGGGATAACCCGCTTGTAGCGCAGAACCACACCGTAGAGGGAAGGCTCGGAAATACCGCCGAGCAGACCGGACATAGAAGCACCCACCGCAGTCTGGCGAAGCTCCTTATTCCGTGAAGCCCGAATAGCAACACCGGTGACCGCGCCGAAGACGGCGAAGTTGTACGCGCCCATGGGGGACTGGATGAAGTCGGTGCCCAAGGTCTGCAGGTTATTAATCATCACGGCGTTCAGCGGCCAGTGCAGGCCCAGCGGCACCATGAACAGGTACAGACCCGCGATCAGCGCACCCACAGCCCCCGGAGCTACATCGTTAACATTCTTCAGGAAGTCAGAGATGCCCATAGCCACGCCAATACCGATGGGGCCCACCACGAAGGCAGTTACGGGCACCAGAATAATAACGGAAAGCATGGGGACGAAGACCATCTGCAGCATATTCGGGATGATCTTCTTCAGCAGACGCTCCAGAGGTGCCAAGAGGGCAACCGCCAGCAGGGGCGGGAACACCTGGCCGGTGTAATCATAGGCGTACAGTGGCAGGTGCAGGCCCATAATGGGCACATCAAGCATCTTAGTATGCTCGTCAGCAAGTTTGGTGAGGTTCTGGAAGGTACCGGTCATCAGCGCCGCCGGAATAGCAGCGCCAACCCACATATTCGCGCCCAAACGCTTTGCGGCGGTTGCGCCAAGCATAATGGGCATGAAGTTCAGTACCGACAGCGCGGCCGCCTTGATGATATACCAGAAAGCGAACTGCTTCATCCATTCGGCTTCGAGCGCCTTAATGGCGTCTTTATCAGAAAGGCGCGGCCCGTTCACAATATCGATGTTCACACTCTGACCGGTCAGGTCAGTGTACTGACCGAAGAAGCCGAACTGCTGCAGGAACACGATCAGGGTCAGAATCATGGAGGTGCCCAACAGCGCCCACAGCAGGGGACGGAAGGAATCGGAGAGCACATCGAAAACATTCGTCAGCCAGCCAGCCTTTTTACCGCCGGATGATTTAGCCTTGGAGTCATCATCCTCACCCAAGTTCTTCATACCCGGTAAGGTCAGCATCTCGTTATAGACCGCCTCAACGCGGTCACCAAGTACCACCTGAGTCTGACCAGACTGCTCAATAATCGACAGCACCCCGGGCAGGTTCTCAATCTTGGTGCGGTCCACCTTCTCATTCGAAGATGGGGTAACACGCAAACGTGTTGCGCAGTGCGTAAAATGGGCGATATTCTCGGGGCCGCCTAGGCCCTGAAGAATCTTCTCGCCAAGCTCGTGGTTCTTCACGGTTCATCCCTTGGATAATTAGCGATATTGTCTGTGCGGGCTGTTGTCAAAAGATGCAACCTGGAAAACAAAAAAGACCCGAGTCAGCTCCTTCACCGTGCGCAACACCCGTATAAGGGTGCCCGAATACACGGGTGCCACCAACGTAAAATACGCCCAGCAGCGGAGTAACTCAGGTCTTGCCTGCCAAACCAGTAACAACCCTGTGCTAAAGGCTGTTCAAAACAACCTTAAGTTTTATTCAGTACTGTAATCGGTTTTGCCTCAGAAAGCAAGAAGAACCAAAAACTACACACAGACCCACAGGCGCGGCAAAATCCAGACACGCCGTGCATCCGTGCACCCGCTAAGATGCACAAACACACGGCGTGCTCACCAAAGCCCCAGTTGCTACTTCTGCGGGAAGAACCGCAGAGGCGCCACCTCAAGGTCTGGGTAATGACGCTTCTGCCAGCGGCGCGAGCGGTGCGCATTCACCTCAATCAGCACCGCCCCTAAAACACCAGCACCCACCGACAGCCACAACAATAGCGCCGACGGAGCCTCAAACTGGTGGTACCGCACCAAAACCGGAACCAATAACGCCGCAAAGAATACGGCAAGCAGCGCCCCAAACAGCAGGATACGTGCCTTGTTAAACGGCCTAGCCACTGCCGCAAGGTTCCACAATCCCATAATCACCAGGGTGATAAAAGAAGCAGTCTGCACCTGCCGCATATCGGTTCCCGGGAACACCAGAAGCGCCGCCAAATTCACGGTCAGAAGCATCGCCACCACGATAATAGAGTTCGGAACCGTATAGTTCAGAACACGGTGCAAAAACCCCGGAACATAGCGGCGTGAATTCGGCAGCAGTGCCAGCGCGAAAGAGGATGCCCCAACAATCAGGAAATCCGCGGTCGAGTATTGGCGGGGTAAGAACGGGAAGATCAGGCCCATCAGACCGAAGACCACACCCAGCAGGATCGCAAAGCCCGTCTTGGTCAGGAACAGGTTCGCCACCATTTCAATGTTCGCAATCACCTGGCGGCCTTGCTCCAAGGCGGCGGGAAGTGAAGAGAACTTGCCGTCCAGAAGCACCAGGCGCGAGACGGCTTTCGTCGCGGGTGCCGCGTTACCCATCGCAATACCAAGGTTGGCGTGTTTGAGGGCAAGCGCATCGTTAATACCGTCGCCGGTCATTGCCACGACGTGCCCTTGCTCTTTGAGCGAGATCACCATGTTCTTCTTCTGCTCAGGCGAAACACGGCCAAAGATATTATGGGTTGCGGCAGCCTCGGCGAGTTCGGGACCGTCTTCCGGCAGGGTAGAGGCATCAATCGCGCCCGCAGAAATATCCATGCCGGCGGTCTTCGCAGCTGCCTGCACGGTGTACGGGTTGTCACCGGAGAACACTTTGAGGGTTACGCCCTGGCGCCCAAAATACTCCACAATCTCGGGGGCATCAGCGCGCACATTCTCACGGAAAATCACGAACAGCACAGGCGTGTGATCGGTCGGTATGCGCTGCACCGGGTTGCCGTCATCGTTACGCACCACTGCGGAGGCATGCGCCAAAACCATAGTGCGCAGCCCCAAAGACGCCAGCTCAGCGGCGCGCTCACGCTCAATAGTGCCCTGATCCAAAAGCGCCTCGGGGGCGCCCAGCAGCCACGCCCCTGATGAGGTGAACTCAACCGCGCTAAAACGTAGCGCCGAAGAAAACGGAACCACTCCGCTGGTCTTCTCAGCAGGCGCATTCGCAAAACCGCCGGTGAGCGCTTTTGCTGTAGGGTTCGCGTTCTCGTCGGCACCGAACCATGCCAGCGCCTCATCCCAGCCCTTCGGCAAGGACTCGCGCCACTGGTCGCCCTCCGGTGCCTCGGTCTGGGCCGGGGTGCTCAACGGGCGCACCGAATCGAAAATCACGCCGCCCTCAGTCAGGGTCCCAGTCTTATCGAAGCACACCGTATCCACGCGGGCGAGCACCTCAACAGCTGGCTGCTCCTGCACCAAAATATTGTGTTTACGTCCCAGCGCCACCGCCGCCGCCGCGAACGCCAGGGTGGTCATGAGCGCCAACCCCTGCGGAATCATTGACGCCACCGAAGAGACCACCGCGATAGCGACGTTCTCCCATAGCCCATCACGGTTCACAACTTCAAGGCCACCTGCGGCACGCACCTGGCCCCACAGCACGATCGGGATAATGACGGCAAGGCCGAAAGTAATCCACCGCACCACGCGGTCGAGCGCATCACGCAGCTCAGACTGGATGCGGGAGAACTGGCGCGCCTCATCAGAGATTTTGCTCGCCCGCGACTGAGCCCCCACAGCCTGCAGCAGCACGCGGCCGGTACCGGCCAACACACTGGATGCTGAGAGGACCATATCGCCAGGACGTTTAGCAATCGGGTCATTCTCGCCGGTGAGCAGAGACTCATCCAGCTCCATCGAATCAGAGGTCAGCACCACCGCATCTGCAGGCACCTGGTCTCCACGTTTGAGCACCACCACGTCGCCCTCAACCAGGGTCTCCATAGGGACCTCGGACAGCTTGCCGTCACGCACCACAGACACCGGGGCACGATCCAGCAGAGAAATCCGGTCAAGCTCAAGTTTTGCCTTGTACTCCTGCACAAAGCCAATAATGACGTTCGCTACCACCGCGAATAAGAACAGCAAATCTGCCCAACGTTGGTACAGAATCACGACCAGCCCGCACAGCCCCAGCACCAGGTTAAACACCGTAAACAGGTGCGCCCGCATAATACTCCACAGGGTGCGGGAAGACTTATTGTTCTGTGTGTTTACCTTCCCTGCTGCGACGGCACGTTCAACCTCGGCCGTGCTCAGCCCACAGGATGCAAGCTCCGCAGAGCCATTATGGGCATCCGCCGAGTACTCGGGAACAAAACCTGCGGTCGCAGAATCCGCTGTTGATGTACTCTGCGGCTTGGAACTCATGAACCAGTACTCTCCTTCAAAGGCCACGGGCCTCTACCGACCCGCTACTCAGGCGGCAAAGCTTATTTTTCAGTCTATCGGTTCAATGGGCATAAAAGGTAATCCCGCTCCCTGTGTGTTTCCTGAAAACACGCGGGAAGTGGGGGATATTCCTTATGCAGAATAGATAATGTGGGGTGGGCTCCTGCTACCTAAGCGGCAGAATCAACAAACGCCCCGTCACAGGATGCTTCAAAACCTCAATCGGATATCCATAAACCTCACTCAACCGCTGCGCCGTACACACCTGCTCAGGGGAACCAACACACACCACCCGGCCCTGCTGCAAAAGCACAATACGGTCAGAATATGCAGCGGCAACATCCAAATCATGCAGCACCGTCAACACCCCGGCCCCTTCCGACGCCAGGTCACGAGCACTTTTGAGAGTCTGCTCCTGATGCCTAATATCCAGTGCCGCCGTCGGCTCATCCAAAAGCAGCAGGGGAGTCTGCTGCGCAAACACGCGCGCCAGATGCGCCCGCCCGCTCTCACCGCCAGAAAGAGTCGTAATATCCCGCTCAGCGAACTGGGCCACCTCTGTGCGGATCATCATCTGCTCAATAACAGCTTCGTCCTCATCAATGCGGATGGTGCCGCGCCACGGAGTGCGGCCCATCGCCACCACCTCACGCACCGTATACGAAAACGCCACCTGAGTCTTCTGCAGCAGCACAGCTCGGCGACGCGCCAGATCCCGTGGAGAATACGAACTCGTCAAGGCGCCATCAAGCTGCACCACCCCAGAATCCTGTTTCACATCCCCAGCAATTACCGACAACAAGGTAGACTTACCCGCACCGTTCGGGCCAATTAGTGAGACCACCTCGTTCGCGTGCACCTCAAATGAAATATCCTCAAGGATGCGCCGAGACCCCACCGAGTACGAAATGTTTTCGACCCGCAGCATCACACACCGCCCTTACGCATCGACCGGCGGAGCAAGAAAAAGAACGTAGGCCCACCCACCAGTGCCGTGAAAATACCGATCGGCATATCGGAGAACGGGATAAGCGTGCGCGCCACCAAATCAGAGAGAGACACCAGCAGCGCCCCGCCCAGTGCAGAAGCCGGCAGCAGCACCCTATTCGACGGCCCCAACAGCAGCCGCAGCAGGTGCGGAATAATCAGGCCCACAAACGCAATAATGCCCGAATGCGCCACCGCCGCACCCGTCAAAAGAGCTGTTGCCGCGATAGCCAGCATTCTCAGACGCTCAACATTCACCCCGAATGCTGTGCTGCGCGCTCGCCCAGCGCCAAAAGGTCAAGTTTCCCGGAGATCATGAAACAGGCCAGTAGCGCCGCGACCACAACAAACCACATATTCGATAATGATGTCCAGCTGGCTCGGTTCAGCGACCCCATCTGCCAGAATACGATCTCGTCACGGCTGGTGCTGTCAGCAACATAAACACAGAACGCGATAGCCGCGTTCGCAACCGCTGTTACCGCAATACCGGTTAGGATCATTGACACCACCTGCGAGCGTCCACCCGAGCGGGAGAGAACATACACCAATACTGTGGCGGTTAGCGCCCCAACGAAGGCGAAGGTCGATACCGCAAACGTGTCCCTCAACTGGGGGCCCAGCACAATAGCCAGGCAGGCACCCACAGCTGCACCTGAAGAAATACCAACCACTCCCGGCTCAGCCAGCGGGTTGCCAAACACCGCCTGCATAACAGCCCCGAGCAGCCCAATGCAGCGCCCACGAACAGGGCTAAAAGCACGCGCGGGAAACGCACATTCCACAGGGTGCTGTCAGCGATCGCCCACTCCTGCTGTGGCGGGATGAAACCCCATTTGCGGGCGAACGAGGCAAGCACCTGGTCGGTGGGAATATTATATTGGCCCAGCCCGGCTGACACTATGGTGACAGCCACGAGGGTCACAACCAGTACCGAAAGCGTCACAACCGCGCGGGTACGTCGGGGGTTCGTGTATTTTGGGGCCCCAGCACCCACGGGTTTCTGCACCTTGGTGAGGTCCACTTCGTCGGCTGGCCGCTGCCGGGCTGTTTCTGAGGTAACCGCTAAGTCCTCTGCTACGTGTTCCACTACTGTCCTTCTGGGGCGTAGATGGCTTTCGCCAGCGATAGCAGGACTGCTGGGGTGTTCGGGCCAAACGAGAGGATCTGACCGTCATCCATATCTACAATGCGCCGGTTCTTACCTGCGGTGGTCTGCTCCACTCCCGGGCGGGACACCAGCCCGTCCACGCCGCCAGTGGATTTAAGGCCGCGGCTCATGACCAGAATAAGGTCTGGGTTCAGCTTTACCAGTGCCTCAGCGTTGGCCATTGTCATCTCTTTAATCCCGTTCTCGGCGGCAACACCTCGACCGCCTACGGCAGTGATCAGCTCATCTGCGCCGTAGCCGTCTCCAAGCACGAAGAACACTCCCGAGTTACCGCGCACATACAGAAAAGCCATCGACAGGCGCTGATCTCCCTGCGGCGCGACTTCCTTCAAAGTGGTGGTTGCGTAGTCAAGGTCTTTTTGGATGCGTTCAGCCACCGTATTCCCCGCCTCCTGCACGCCGAGGGCCTGCGCCACCAGCTTGAGCTGGGGAATAATGAGGTTCATTTTACGATTCGTGTCGGTCAGTACCACCGTAATACCGGAGCTTTCCAGTTTCTGCGCCGCATCACGTGAAGAAGCTGACGAGTCGAGGAACACCACGTCTGGTTTGGCGGAGAGAATAGCCTCAACGTTGAGATCGTGCCCGTTCTGAGTCATAACCGGAAGCTTCGAGAGCGACTGCTCCGTGTTAGAGACTGTACGCCCCACCAGTCGTCCGCCCAAGCCGAGAGCTATCACATCCTGTGTCAGAGTCCCGTACGTATCGAGGGCCAGGATGCGTTCCGCTGACTTAACAGTCACCTCTTTACCGGTGTAGTCCTTAAAAGTTACCGGCAGCTGCGGGGTGGGGGTGTCCACCATTGCCTGCACCTCGGGGGTGTTCTTTGCGCTTGAGGGGCCGGTCACTTCTTTCGGGTGAGCGGCCTTGCCGTCTTTAAGTTGTTGGGCTAGTTCAGCGAGGACAGCGCTGCTTTGTTCCTCACTAACTATCGTCTGTGATGAGGCGGCATTATTCGGGTTCTGGGTACCGATGCCGCACGCGGATAGGGTGAAAAGCAAAGCCGCCATCATGAGGGCAGCAATTTTCTGTGAGAAACAGCTGGGGGCTTTGATGCCGCTCACTAGTGAATGGATAAACATACGAGTTCACTCTCAAAAATATTGCGAATAGTGTGAATAATGATGCGAAATAAGTTGAGGGGTGCGGCGGGCTTCTTCACCTTCACCGCACCCCAAGCAGTGCACGCTACGCCCTAGTTATCGGATGTCTGAGCACGTGAACGACGCACATAGAACAGCGCACCCACCCCGGTGAGCAACGCTGAGACGCCACCGGCAACACTGCTCTGCACGCCGCTAGCACCCGTATGAGCCAGAGGCTTCTTATCGCACCCTTCACCCTCATACACGGTTTCGGTGATGGTCTTCTCGGTCGGCTGTGCTGCAGCGGGTGTGCTCAACTCACCGCTCTTTGAGAGCGAAGCGTTGAAGCTCAGCGGGGACATGTCCTGCCCAGCGGAGTAGAAACCGGCGAATGATTTAGCCCCCGCCTCCGTCAGTTTGGTTGATGCACCCTTGACGGAGACCGACCCGTTAGAGGTCTGCAAACCGCTCAGGTCAACATCCAGTAAGGCAACTTCCCCGTAGCTGTTGGATTTGCCTTCCATATTGTTGCTGGTCAGGGTCGCGTACAGGACGCCCTTAGAGCCGTTAATGTCAAGGCGCGGGTTGGCAATTGTGCTGTCGAGTATGCCATGGTGGCCGGTGAAATGGATCGAACCAGTAAACGATACTGAGCCCTTACCGTCTTTCACCGTTCCGGAGCCGCTTGACCAGTTGAACGTATTATGAGCAAAAGTGGTTCCGCTCAAATCCCAGTTACCGTTGGCGATACCGCCGCGCACATAGGAACGGAAAGAATCTTTCACACCCCAGCCCAGTTCAGCCGTGACGACCTTACCGTCTGAGGCGGACGCCACGTCTTTTGCTGCGGTCGTTGGGGCGACCGCAACCTTACGGGTTCGGGTGACGGGCACGCATACCGGCTGGGCCGGGTTGGTGGAGACGGTTGTGCCCGAGCCTGAGCCGCCGCTGCTTAGGGTACTACTGGAAGAAGCGTCGCCACTACTTGAGGAGTCGGAAGAAGATACCCCCGAACCGCCACTGGCTGTGCTATCGCTATTATCACCAGCACCGGGTAGCTGCGGGGTATTGCCGCCGCCCTGATTAGCTTTGGCGATGTCAGGCTGACTTACGTTAAGATCCGTCAGCTGCTCCCCAAGCTTCACCGACAGGTTCAACGGTGCCATGGCGCGCTTATCAGCGTCGCTGTACTGGCCCGCAAAGAGAGCATTCGAACCGGCAACAGTCACGGTTACGGCCGCGTTTGAGAGCTTAAAAACGTTGTTCTCGTAGGAGGCACCGCTCAGATCCACCTCGGCCATTATGAGGTCTTTGAACGTATTGTGTTCGCCCTTGAGGTTTAGTGCCTCGGCATCCACCACCAAATAGCCCTTGCCGTTGACAGCGACAAGACGGGTGTTGCTGAATGTGCTGTCGAGCTGCCCGTGATGCCCGGTGATATGCACCTCGCCAGCGAACGAGATCTGGCCGGTTTGGGTGGCCGGATCGAAGGCCCCGGATGCCTTGGTCCAGTTCAGCCCGCCAGCATTGGTTTTCTCCATACCGCTGACCTGGATGCTGCCGCGTGCGAGAGTTGACAGGTAACGCAGGAAGGAATCACGGATACCCCACTGCATGGAGCCGGACTCAACCACATGCCCTTTGGCGGTGTTCGTGCTGTTATTGGGCAGGGCCGGGGCTGCGGGTGCTGTGGGCGTTGGGGCTGCGGGTTTCTCTTCGGCCTTGGGGGCATCGGCAGCCGGTTGCTGGTCGGTTTTTGGCGCTTCCGGCTGAACGGTGTTCGTCTTAGGAGCCGGTGCCGGTGTGGTGGGCTTCTCGCTGGGTGATGGCTGGGCGGGAGTCTCTGTGGACCCCCGAGCGATACGCCCACTGAACGAGATAGCGTCTAGTTTCTGCCCTGCATCATAGAAACCAGCAAAAACAGGGGTAGCCTCTTCGGCGAGGATTACTTTGGTTTTGTCGCTGGCGGCAAGAGAAATGTTATTGCCGTCGTGTTTGAGGTCTGAAGCGTCGAAAGTGCCCAGTTTAATATTCTGGTATGACTTCAGCGGCTGCGGTGTTGTGCCTTCGTAGGGGCGGGACTGAACATTGGCGCGCACCTCACCCTTGCCGTCTTTGCTGATAATGATGCTGAAGTCGGTGATGATGGTTTCCAGCACGCCGTGGTGCCCGGTGTAGTGGATTTTGCTTCCGGTGTAGACGATCTCATAGCCGTCGTCGGTGACTCTGCTCTTGGAGGCGTCAAACTCGCCGAAAGTGTATTCACCCTTGGGGTTAGTGCCGACTCTGGCTAGCTTTTGGGTGCCTTGGGCGACTCCTCTCAGCAAGTAGTCGCGGAAGGAATCTCTGAGCCCCCATGTTGTTTCTGCTTGGCTGAAAGAATCTGCGGCGTTGTGCACCTGCGTTTGAGAGGCTACGGATGTGGTTGTGGTATCTGCGAATGCGACGGGTGTGGAGACGATACTGCCAAGGCCGACGACGGCACTGGCTAAGAACGCCCAGGAGCGCTTGGCACTGGGTGAGACAGACATGTGACTACTCTCTTTTCGAAAGGGTGATGTGATGTTCGCTTCCAGTCTAGACCTATTAGAGAAGATTTGTGTAACGTAATAGGTGTCTAGGGCGGCATGCGAGCTCTCTAAGGGTTACCTTAGCAGAAATTTTGGTAGGAGTATTGCCAAAACCAAGTTTTAGTGACAATATGTCATTAGCGAAACTTGATGACACGGTGTCAGTAAAAAATTTGGCGCCGCAAACCCTCAAACTCAACTAAGGAACCCGCTATGACTACTACCTGCGCACCCGAAACAACCAACGAACGTTTCTCTGCCCGCCTCAAAGCGGGCACCAAAAATGTGCACGACAATGCCGAGCACTCCACCTTCATGGAAGACCTCATGGGAGGTAAACTCGATACCGCCGCCTACCTGCGCCTGATCAACCAGTACACCTACATTTACGAGGCTCTGGAAGCGATCTCCGCAAACCTGCGTGAGGCAGGCAACCCCATCACCGACCCCTTCACCATTGAAGGGCTCGACCGCGCCGCGAGCATCCGCAACGACATCCGTGCACTAGGGCAGCAGGATATTGACGCGCCCCTGTCGGCAACTATCGAATATGTGGAACGAATTAACGCCACCGCCAACGTTCCTGAACGCTTCCTAGCGCACCACTACCTGCGCTACTTGGGGGACCTGTCGGGTGGTCAGGCAATCGCTGCACTGGTGGCGCGGCACTACGGCATTCCCGCCAAGGCGCTGAGCATGTACCGGTTCACTGAACTGCCCAAGCCCAAAATTTTCAAAGATGGTTACCGGGAACTGCTCGATAACGCGCCCCTGACCGAAGAGCAGCGGCAGGCCCTCATTGACGAAACCGTCGAAGGCTTCCGCATTAATGCATCACTCTTTGCGCAGCTGGGCCGCCTGTCTTAGCGGCAGCTAATAAAACAGCCTCCGCTGAGCCCATAAAATACCCGCCCTTCACGGGGCAGTTCGGGCTCGTGCGGCACCGCCGGTAGTGCGCTAGTTCGCGGGCGCGCCACCGGCGTATTTCATACCTGCAATGCTCCATCTTCTGCTCCACACCATTGCATAGCCCACCGGCAGATAGGTTATTAAAAACACGTCAGAATTACGGTTCCCCGCCGAAATATGACATAAAGACATGCTGCACATTGAAGGCTTGAGGGCCGTCCACAAGATAGGGTGTCGTGGTGTATAAAGTCAGTGCGGCTATAGCAGGGACCTGCGCCGGTTCTTCAAAACTTTGAGAAGCTCCTTCATGTGGTGTGAATCGAATGGCAACTCTTCACGTGCTTGTTCGGCTAGGTGTTCGGTGCCTGTAAGAACTTCTTCAAGCACATGCTCGGCAACCCTGGATGACACACCTATATTATGTGCAAATGTCAGAAACCTACGTCGCGATAAACCATCTTTTTTCCCGCTTAGAAGAAGCGCCATGCTTGTGTCCCCGTACGGGGCGGTTGAAGGGATATCGTAGATGGGGGATAGCTCATACTGCCCTTTACGATTCTCCACAATTGACAGGTTTTTGGCATGCAGATCGCCGTTTCCGGTAAGCCACGCATAGACAAACTGGCGGAAAACCTCGGGAGCTGCAATGCGGGGTGAAAACACCTGGGTCAGTAGGGCTTCAGAACATTGTTCTGCGGTTAAAAGGTATTTGTCGGAGGGGTAACGATTACTGAGTTGACATGCGTCTTCGGCTGCAAGACGATGCGCTATACCATGCTCATCAATATAACGGTCAAAACGGCGTATTAGAATTCCTGAGCGGCCCGTTGCATCATGTACAAGACGGTGAGAGACGACTTGAGGAGAAGCGTGAATGCGGCTTGCTGCTTTTAGAAAGAAAGACTCATTTTCAGCTACTTGAGGGTATTCTGGAGGAGAAATTTTAAGAAGGTAGAAATCCTCACTGCTACGTAGTGGAAGAGTAAGCATCTTTCCAGAGACCTTGTCTTGAACTCCCGGTATGGCCGCAGGGTCAATAATACTATGCCGATTTATTAGTATAGCGAATGAAAAGCTGGATTTTTTGAGTCAATCGGTAAAATATTGCCGATTTCAAGGTATGGGGTGACTGGCAGGGAGGCTAAAGCAGGTTTTCGGTAATATTCTGCCGTTTTTGCAGGGGCGTTGAGGAAAGTCTTTCTCCGGCACAGACTAAAGAAGCCCCTTGAGGCTCAAGGCAACGGTGCAGCCCGGCGCTATGAGCCCCAAGGGGCATGTTGCAGGTGCTCTAGCCCTGCGCCACCTCACCAAAGTGAGCTGCCATGGTGCCTTCGTGAGCGGCACGCAGCTCATCAAGGTTGATGGAGACTTCGTTTTGGAAGTCCAGCGCGTTCGAGAGCGCATCCACTACGCCGATGCGCGCGAACGGGAACTGCCGGGCGGTGCACATATCCTTGAAACGTACCTCCTCAGAGCGCGGTACGGAAACTACCACGCGGCCTAAGGATTCCGAGAACAGCAGGGTGAACAAATCGAGCCCGTCGCGTTCGGCAACTTCGCCCAGCCCGATGCGCGCCCCGGTGTTGAAACGCAGGCAGGCTTCCGCGAGTGCTGCGGCAAGACCACCGGCGGCAACGTCGTGTGCCGCATCGATCATGCCGTCACGCGACATATTCACGAGCATATCGCCAAGCTGACGTTCAACCGCCAGATCAACCTTCGGGGGCAGACCACCCAGGTGACCTTTGAAACGCGCCCATTCTGAGCCGTCCAGCTCATCACGCGTGGTACCCAGCAGGTAGATGGCCTGACCGTCGTGTTCCGGCGCCCAACCAGAGGGGGTGCGCCGGGTAACGTCGTCCATTACGCCCATCATCGCGACCACAGGGGTCGGATTAATGGCCTTACCGCCGGTCTGGTTGTACAGCGAAACATTGCCGCCGGTGACCGGAACACCCAGCTCCATGCAGCCGTCGGCAAGACCGCGCACGGCTTCGGCAAACTGCCACATGACGTCCGGATCTTCGGGGGAACCGAAATTCAAGCAGTCCGAAACCGCGACCGGGCGGGCACCCACGGTTGCCACATTACGGTAGGCCTCCGCCAGAGAAGCACGCGCACCCTCATACGGGTCAAGGTAGGTAAAACGTGGTGATGCGTCAGTCGCCAGCGCGACCCCCAGGTTGGTGTTCTCGTCCACACGCACCACGCCCGAATCGTCCGGCATAGAGAGGGCTGTGTTGCCCTGCACGTAGCGGTCGTACTGGTTGGTAATCCAGGACTTGGAGCACATATTCGGGGACGCCATGAAAGCCTTGATAGCCTCGCCCAGCTGTTCGCCGCGCGGGCGTGCATCGTCGGCAGCGGAGCCTGTGAAATGGTCTGCCTGGAGTGCATCCTGACCAGCCGGGCGCGCGTAGGGGCGCTCATAGGTGGGACCATCGTGCGCCACAGTACGCGGGTCTACATCAACGATCACCTGGCCGTCCCACTCAATGATCAGACGGCCGGTATCGGTCACTTCGCCCAAGAAGGAGTACTCCACGCCCCACTTCTTCATAATCGCCTCAAAACGCTCGACGTTCTCGGGCGAAACGACCGCCATCATGCGTTCCTGCGATTCCGACATCAGAATTTCGCCGGGGTTAAGGTGGGGTCGCGCAAGAGTACTTTGGTAAGGTCTACGTGCATGCCGCCCTCGCCGTTGGAGGCGAGCTCACTGGTTGCACAGGAAATACCGGCAGCACCGAGATCCTGAATGCCTTCGACCACGGAACCCTTGAAGAGTTCCAGGCAGCATTCGATCAGAACCTTCTCGGCGAAGGGATCGCCTACCTGCACTGCGGGTCGCTTGGATGGCTTGGTATCGTCAAAGGACTCTGAAGCTAGTACGGATGCGCCGCCAATACCGTCGCCGCCGGTGCGTGCCCCGAAGAGTACTACCTGATTGCCCACGCCGGATGCGTTTGCCAGGCGAATATCTTCGTGGCGCATAATACCGACTGCCAGGGCATTGACGAGTGGGTTTGCCTGGTAGCAGGCGTCAAATTCGGTTTCGCCGCCAATATTGGGCAGACCTAGAGAGTTGCCGTAGCCGCCGATGCCCGCAACCACACCGCCGACCACGCGGGCGGTATCCGGGTGGTCGATAGCGCCAAAGCGCAGCGGGTCCATAACCGCGATCGGGCGTGCACCCATCGAAATAATATCGCGCACAATACCGCCCACTCCGGTTGCCGCACCCTGGTAAGGCTCAACATAGGAGGGATGGTTGTGTGACTCGATCTTGAAGGTTACCGCCCACCCGTCGCCGATATCGGTTACGCCAGCGTTCTCGCCGATGCCGACCATCAGGTCTTTTTTCATCTCATCGGTAACCTTGGCGCCGAATTGCTTCAGGTGCACTTTCGAGGATTTGTAGGAGCAATGCTCGGACCACATGACCGAGTACATGGCCAGCTCGGCCGCGGTCGGGCGGCGGCCCAGAATCTTCTTGATGTCTTCGAACTCGTTTTCCTTTAACCCCAGCTCTGCCCAGGGGAGTTCAGTATCGGGGGTTTCCGCCGCGTGCTCGACGGTATCGAGGTTAAACTGCTTCTCGCTCATCGCTTGTGTCTATCCTTGTCGTCGTGCGTTTAGCGGGCGTTGATCAGGTTGGAAAGAACGGAGGTGAAGACGCCCAAGCCGTCGGCACCGCCTCGTAGTGAAACATCACCGAATCCGGAGGATGAGGGACCAAAACCGGGCTCAACCGCGTGTTCTGGGTGGGGCATCAGACCGACGACATTTCCGCGTTCGTTGCTGATACCGGCAATATCGTGGCGTGAACCGTTCGGGTTGAAACCCACGTATCGGAACACGACGCGATTCTCGGCTTCGAGCGCCTCTAGGGTTTTGGCGTCCGCCACATATTGACCGTCCTGGTTCTTGAGCGGAACCACAATCTCTTGCCCAGGTTCGTAAGATCCGGTCCACGAGGTGGCGTTATTTTCAATGCGCAGGGTTTGGTCACGGCAAATGAACTTGCGGTGATCATTCTTAATCATGGATCCGGGGAGCAGATGCGACTCGGTAAGAATCTGAAAACCATTGCAGATACCCAGCACCGGCAGGGGAGCAGAGCCCGATGTCCCCGCCGCGTTTGCTGCTGCGATGACCGAATGCATGACGGGTGCTTTCGCGGCGATAGCGCCCGCACGCAGATAGTCGCCATAGGAGAAACCGCCGGGAATGATGACGGCATCAACGTTTTTAAGGTCTTCGTCGTCATGCCAAAGTTCGACGACGGTTCCGCCCGCTAACCGTACTGCACGCGCCGCATCACGGTCATCAAGGGTGCCGGGGAAAGTAATAACGCCGATGCGCGCATCAGCAAAGTCGGGGTTGGATGCCGAGACGCTGAAGTCACCAACAAGGGGAACTTCGTGTGCTGCGAGTGATTCTGCCATGCTCTTAGTCCTCCAGAACCGAGACATTCACAACGTCTTCGATGACGGGATTTGAGAGCAGCTCTTCTGCCGCTTGGCGTGCCTGCGCAAGATGCTCTTCGGTAGCTTCGCCTTCGACGGTCAGCTCAAAACGTTTGCCTTGGCGAACGTCAGTGAAGGAATTTAGACCGATACGGGGCAGCTCGTGAGCGATAGCTTTACCCTGCGGGTCAAGAATTTCGGGCTTGAGCATAACATCAACAACAATACGGGCCATGTGTGGGCACTCCTTGGGTGCGTGAGTTTTGGTTGAGCCGTCTTTAATGGTACCGCAAGCCTTGAAGTGCCGCCGTGAAAAAGCGCGCGACATAACTCTATTTCACGGGCTGGTACGGCACGAGAACACCGGCAAAACTGCTTTCACAACAATGCCTGGCAGGCACCGCCAACACACGGGGCCGGGATGCAGCTAGATGTAAACGTGTAATTACAAGAATGTATTTATGGTGGTCAGCAGACGTCGCCGCAGCGCCACTGAACGTTCCGACAGCTCGCGTTGATACTGCACATACTCGGCTTTACCCTCGGGGGTCTCTACCTTAATAGGCTCATAGCCCCAATCGAGAAGGTCGTACGGTGCGGCTCGCATATCGAGTTCACGCGCATCCCAGGCAAGCTCAAAACAGTCCATCACGAGTGCTGAATCGATGAGCGGGATCAGCTTATACGCCCACTTATAAATATCCATATTGGCGTGCAGGCAGGCGGGCTGCTCCATGGTGCGCTGTGTTTCACGGGTGGGCTGCAGCTCGTTCATGGGTGCCGCCTGAGGCATGAAAAACCGGAACGCATCGAAATGCGAGCAGCGGATGCGGTGCGACTCAACCACCCGGTCGGTGCCTTCAGCACCCAAACGCAAATCCAGGTAGTCGTGACGAATATTGTTCTGAACCGATTTATACGCCATCGCCCACTCGTGCATACCAAAGCACCCGAAGAATGCCTTCTTATCGGCTGTGTTACTCAAGATTTCGCGGGTGAACGTGAGAGCGGTACCGCGTTTGTCCACGAATTGAGGTATGTCCACGAGAATCGCGTCACCGCGTTCGGCATGGGTGTGTGCATCGTCGGGGGAGAGTCCGGCTAAGACGAGCTCGTCTTCGGTTGCCGCACGGTAGAATTTCCAGCTGACACGTTCGGCGGCCTCCAGCAGAATGACACCAGCCCCAGGATGCCAGCGTTTGAACTGACCGGGCTTGAGCGTGTAGTACGTAAACAGAAAATCCTCAACCGGATGCGCCTGCCCCTGCTCGCGCCGCCGCACAAACGGGTCAGCAAAACGACCCGCCCGGCGCTCATGCACCCTCGCATAAGTACGCCACTGCGGGCCATTAAGAACCTTCAATACCTCAGCCATCCTTCTAGATTAAACTATCCGCTAAATACGCTACAGACAATACAAAATTACTGGCTATAAAAGGCAACGCTCACCAAGTGTCGTGTATGGGGGTGTACTGCATCCAGAGGAATTTCGACTGAGAGTCTTCGGATGCCTGAGAGAACCTCGGAACAGGATAAAAATAGAGATGCTAAGAAAACTTGAAGTTTTTCTTAGCATCTCTATAGATCGGTAGAACCCAGGTTAGCGCCCGGTCCCGCCGTAGACGGTGGCTTCTCCTTCGGTGTCTAACGCGAAGGCGGTGTGCACGGCACGCACCGCATCATCAAGCTTCGACAGCTCAGTAATCACCGAAATACGGATCTCGGAGGTGGAGATCATCTCGACGTTCACACCCGCGTTGCTGAGCGCCTCAAAGAACGTGAACGAAACACCCGGGTTGGTTTTCATGCCCGCACCCACGAGTGAAAGCTTGCCAACGGCCTCGTTGTAGATGACCTCTTCAAAACCAATCTCTGCCTGCGCCTTCTCAAGCGCCTGCAGGGCCAGCGGCCCGTGCGCCTGGTCCAAGGTGAACGAAATATCGGTCACGTTCGGGCGGTCCGTAGAAACGTTCTGCACAATCATGTCGATATTGATCTTCGCCTCGTTAATCAGGCCAAACACGCGCGCCGCCGAACCGGGCACATCCGGTACGCCAACAACGGTAATCTTGGCCTGCCCGCGGTCGTGGGCGACACCAGAAATCAAGGGCTGTTCCAAGGGGATCTCCTTCAGATGGGTGGGGGTGAGCTCCGCCGAGTTCTCCGGGATAACAATAGTTCCTTCAAGCTCAGAGAACGACGAACGTACATGCAGTTTCAGGTTAAACCGTCGCGCATACTCCACACTGCGCAGGTGCAGAATCTTCGCCCCGTTAGCAGCCATCTCCAGCATTTCTTCGCTAGTGACGGTGTTTAGTTTATGCGCTGTAGGGACAATACGCGGGTCGGCAGTGAACACGCCGTCCACATCCGAGTAAATTTCGCACACATCGGCGTTTAGTGCGGCCGCCAAGGCGACAGCGGTCGTATCTGAACCGCCGCGGCCTAAAGTGGTAATATCCCTGCTTTGACGGTTCATGCCCTGGAACCCTGCGACAATCGCAATGTTCCCGGCCTCAAGCGACTCGCGGATGCGGTCCGGCTTCACCTCAACCAGCCGCGCCGCACCGTGCACGCCGTCGGTGATCATGCCAGCCTGCGAGCCTGTGAACGATTTCGCCTGAACACCAATATCGTTGATTGCCATCGCCAGCGCCGCCATTGAGATGCGTTCCCCGGCGGTCAGGAGCATATCAAGCTCGCGTGAGGGGGTGACTGCGCTGGTTACTTCTGCGGCGAGGTCAAGCAGCTCATCGGTGGTGTCGCCCATTGCGGATACGACCACAACCACATCGTGCCCTGCCTTGCGGGTGTTCGCCACGCGGCGCGCCACACGCTTAATGCTTTCGGCATCAGCAACGGAGGAACCGCCAAACTTCTGGACGATCAGGCTCATTAAAACTCCCCGGGTGAGGTATGCAGTGTAAACGCCGGGGTGGTCCCGGCTCCTAATCCATAGTAGACGCGTGCGGGACGCCATGTGAATTATGTGGGTATGTGTATTAGAACATGAAATATGACGCAGTGTTACAGGCTGGGGGTCCATAAACACTCCTGTGCCTACCGTCACCTTTAAAAAAGTTTATACCGCAGCAGTGAACGCACCGTACGCCCCACCACTGGTAGTGGTTGTGTACGTGATGGCTGCGCTCGCCATGTTCTGCGCGTGGGTAGTAATGCCTAATATTTGGGGTCTGCTGGTGGGGCAGGCGGTGCACGGGGTGATGTACGCGCACATGATGGTCGCCATTGTCACAGCTGAGGGCGCTAAGAATAAGTCTGCTGAGCTGAGCAGCCACCTGGGGACCGGGCAGCTTCTCGTGGTGGCGATGTTCCTGATCTGTGCTGTGGCCGGGGTCCGGCGGATCCGCGCGGTTACGGTGGAGAAAGCCTCGGCATAAACACCTGCGTGCGCTGCTCATTCATAGAGACTCTTAATTTCACGGGGTGTCTTCACTGCAGCTTATGGGGCTGAGAGCAGGCTACTCCCACGGGTTAACATATTTAGTGCCCGGCAGAGGCGGCACCTGAGGGGTGGGGGTGCGCAGTGGCTCCTCCTGGATTTTGCGGATACGCTCCTCATAGTCCGCTGAGCGGTATGCGTCGGCACGTGTTGTTTCGACAGGAATTTCGGAGGTGCCACCCTCTGGTTTGGGGGCATGATTCTCGGCGGAGTCTTGCAGCACCTGCTCTATGAGAGCCTCATTAACGGTGGCCTGCTCGCCGTGCGATGGAGGGGCAGCCGACAGAGAATTATTGTTTTCTCCCTGCTGTTCATCAGCATCTTCAGGGTTTGAGGGGCCCGCCCCGTCCTGAGTATTGTCAAGGTCGTCGAACATGCTCCCGCTCCAGCGTTTACGCGGCGCCTTCGGCTCAGCAGCCGCACGCTCACGCTCCGCCTGCTCTTCTTCAACCACCTGCTCAAAATCTTCAGCAGCATTCGCCTGAGCGATACCCGCGCCCTCACTGATTACGCGGCGCCCCTCAAGCGCGCGCCCGAGCGTAATCTCATCCGCATATTCCAGGTCGCCGCCAACGGGCAGACCGGAAGCCAGCCGTGAGAGGCGAATGCCCAGCGGAACCAGCATCCGTGAAAGGTAGGTTGCGGTCGCTTCACCCTCAAGGTTGGGGTCCATCGCCAGAATAATCTCTTGAACACGCTCATCCGCCAGGCGCGAAACCAGCTCGCGAATACGCAGCTGCTCGGGCCAAGCCCCGCCAGCGGGTTAATAGCCCCGCCCAGCACATGGTAGCGCCCGGTAAAGGAACGGGTGCGCTCAATTGCCACCACATCCTTGGACTCCTCAACCACGCAAATCACGGCCGGGTCACGCCGATCATCGCGACAGATAACGCACTGCTTCGTCTCCGAAACGTTGCCGCATGTTTCGCAAAAGCTCACGCTCGATTTGACTGTTGAAATCGCCGTGGTCAGGCGCGCCATGTCTGAGGCGTCAGAGTTGAGAATATAGAAGGCGATGCGCTGCGCCGACTTGGGGCCCACCCCCGGTAGGCGACCCAGTTCATCGATGAGGTTTTGGACTGCGCCCTCGTACATGTTTCTCCTCTTATGACGCGCGTGGCAGGGGCAAAAACGCGCCCCGTAAACCCGTACCCGTACAGCATAGGGGATATGCTGCTGCTGGTGCCCGCTTAACCGTCATTCTTCGCCGCAAGCTTTCCCTATCGTGCGGGAGCTGCCACCGCTTTCATCTGGTCAGTTTGCGGGCTTTGGCAAGCTGGGTGCATCTATAGCGGCGTTTCGTCGATTAGCTTACCGCCCAAGATTTTTTCAACCGCTTTGAGACCCACATGCACACTGGACTCTACCTGCTCATCATCCGCTGAGGTTTCAAAGTTTTCTTCCTCCTCAAAGGCGGTCGTAAATACGCTTTTAGATGCCGGGGCCGTCGAATGCTCAGGCTTGCTGGGCTGCCCGTTGGTGGTTTCATCCTCTGAAGGCTCGGAGGCCGCCCCGCCGGGGAGGGTCTCGGCACCTACAGGGGCCCAATCCTGCCCGGGCTCGGGGGTGGAAAAAGAACCGAATGCTTCTTCTTTTCTTGTTCTTCTGCCCTGTTTTCCTGAGGTTCATCGGCTTTCTCGGCGTGCACACCAGCAGGGGTGGAGGAGGCGAAAGAATCACGCTCCCCGAACGGCTGCTGCGGCTCTTGCCCGGTATCCTCGGGCGGGGTTTCAGCCGGTTCCTGCGGCCCCTGTTCTTCAGAGGGGTCTGAGAGCGGGGGTACTGCGGCATCGCCTGCGCTGTGAGCGCCTGCACCATGCACGTCAGGGTCGGGGGCTGGCGGAAAGTAAGGGTCTTCGGGGGGAACATCGTGTTCGTTGAGCACGGGGTATTCCGCCGGGGAATCAGCGTAAGCTGACTCGGTGAAACTCTGAGAGGCCCTTTGAGCAGCCTGCTGGGGAGTAGTTCCCTTAGCGGGGTTTTGAGTCTCTTCGCCCCGCATACTCGTGGAGGCTGCGGTGGTAGGGGTCTGCGTATGTGCTGCCCGGTTTGGCGCGGTATTGCCCGTATTCTTGGGGTGTCCCTCTGCCGCACCGGGCTCTTTAGGGTTCTCAGGCTCGGGGCGGGGCTTGCCGGATCCTCCTGTGGGATGGGCGCCACCTGCCATGCCGATAGAGGGTCGTCTACGCTGGTTGCCGCCGGCTGGTCTTGTCCGTTGCCCTGCGGCTGCACGGGCTGGCCGTGGCGGCGCCAGGCATCTTCACCCCGCGCGGGCCGTCAGCAATCGCAGAGGTATCAGTACTTGTGGGCGTCGCAGACGGCACAGCGCCTTGGCTGCTGGGCGCAGCAGGACTGTTCCCCGTTTGGTTGCCAGCCGGTTTTACATCGTCACGCGGCGTTTTCTTGGCGACCTCAGCCCGCACCCGTACTTTCACGCGAAGGAATTCACTCACGCGCTCACTGAGCTCAGTGACCGAAGCTTTGACGGCACGCAGAGTGGGCATATCGGCGCGCACATACAGCTCCCCATTGGTGTAGCGCACCGGTTCGAGGCGCAGCAGCTGTTCGGTTACGGAGCGGTCACTCACACGCCCCACGATCACACGCCAGTTGCCGCGAACCGATAGTAACGGGTCGGATACACCCTCACCGTTACGGGCGGTCTGACGCTGCTGGGGGCACCCGTGGTACGGTGGGCGGTTCCTTGATCACCCTGCGCCTGCATAGGACGTGGGGGTTGTGGGGTATGCGTAGTCTGTTGCTGATGCTGCCCGTGGGATGGGGCGCTACCCGCCGTGTCCGCACCATCATGTGATGTGCCGGGCTGGGGCTGTTCATCGCTCGGGATGGGGCTGCTAAAGACCGGGCCGGTGTGAACCGGTGCCTGCGGAGTGGCGGGCTGAGGGCTCGTGCCAGATGGGCTGTTTGCTTGCTGTTCGGTGGAACCCGCGGTGCGTCCTGTGTTGTTCTGCCCGGGGGCATAGCCCGGTTGGGTGAAGGGACAGCGCCCCGCTGTGCGGCGGGGGAGCTGCCGGTACCGCCTGCTGCTATGCGCTGTTCCAGGGATTCAAGACGTGCTATGAGGCTGGTGGTATCTTCTGCAGGAACCAGCAGCCGCGCGCATAGCAGTTCAAGCTGCAGCTGCGGGTTGGTGGCACCGGTCATAGAATTAAGCACCTCGTTAACGGTGCTCGCCGCGCCGGTTAGCTGAGCCGTGGCGAAGGCTTGCGCCTGCGTTTTGAGGCGTTCTATCTGGTCGGCGGGAACGCCCTGCAGAATCTGCGCGGCATTCTGCGGTACCGCCTGCACCACAATCAAATCACGCAGGCGTTCGAGCAGGTCTTCGACGAAACGTCGAGGGTCTTGCCCGGTCGCCACCACCCGCGAGACCGCCTCGAAGAGGGAGGGCGCATCCTGGGTGGAAAACGCATCAATCACGTTGTCGAGAAGCTGGGCGTGCGTGTACCCGAGCAGGGCGACCGCGCGGTCGTAGCTAATGCCGGATTCGGTGTTGGCACCGGCGATAAGCTGGTCAAGAATGGAGAGCGAGTCGCGTACGGAGCCGCCACCAGCACGGATGACGAGTTGAAGCACGCCGGATTCGACGGGCACGTTCTCTTCGCCGCAGAGCTTTTCGAGGTAGGGCAGAAGAACTTCGGGCGGTATCAGCCGGAACGGGTAGTGGTGGGTGCGTGAGCGGATGGTTCCGAGAACCTTATTTGGCTCTGTGGTGGCGAAGATGAATTTGATGTGCTCGGGCGGTTCTTCCACGATTTTGAGCAGGGCGTTGAATCCTTCGCGGGTGACCATGTGCGCTTCGTCAATGATGAAGATTTTGTAGCGGTCGCGCACGGGTGCCAGGGTTGCACGTTCACGCAGGTCACGGGCGTGGTCTACGCCGCCGTGGGATGCCGCATCCATTTCGATGACGTCGAGGGAGCCGCCGCCGTCGCGGGAGAGCTCGCGGCAGGAGTCGCATACACCACAGGGGGTAGGGGTTGGTCCTTGGGCGCAGTTGAGGCAGCGTGCCAGGATTCGTGCGGAGGTGGTTTTGCCGCATCCGCGCGGGCCTGAGAAGAGGTAGGCGTGATTGACGCGGTTATTGGTGAGCGCGGTAATGAGCGGTTCGGTGACGTGTTCTTGCCCGATGACTTCGGCGAAGGTCTCGGGGCGGTAACGGCGGTAGAGTGCTGTGCTCACGGGTGACCTTCTGGTTGACGATGCGGGGTTCTACACTATTTTAGTTCACGGATGCACGCATGGGGCCTGGTTTCGTTACCGGCGTGGGACTGAAGCCGCGAAGCGTGGGTGCGCTATGACGGTGTGTTTCTGCTGCGAATGTTTTGGGCATAAAAAA
This sequence comes from Rothia aeria, assembly GCA_002355935.1. Classification (GTDB taxonomy): domain Bacteria; phylum Actinomycetota; class Actinomycetes; order Actinomycetales; family Micrococcaceae; genus Rothia; species Rothia aeria. The sequence continues at coordinate 779,540 of AP017895.1, forward strand.
CCTCTTACGCACCCGTCATAGCTCGAATACCCTTGCTACCTTCCGGTCCTGGGGGAGTTTTCCAAGATAACGCCACGTAAGAGGCACGTACCAGTCTACCTGATTTTGCGGTGCTTGTGAATTTGGGTGTGTGGGGCTGGTGTGGAGGAGTTGAGGTTTTCGTTGTGGGTAGTGTATTCTATTATCCGTTCGCCTTTTTGTAAGGTGTTCAGCTGGAGGATTCGCCTAGCGGCCTATGGCGCACGCCTGGAACGCGTGTTGGGTTCACGCCCTCGGGGGTTCAAATCCCCCATCCTCCGCTCTTCCCCCGGTCTCGGTTTTCGAGGCCGGGGATTTTTCTTTCTGGTGCTTGGGCGCGGCAGCTGTAGGAACCGCAGCTTTTCCTTGTGAGTCTTTGTCGTGGGCCGGTGCGAGTTGCCATGCTTGTTGCGGGGCAGTTAGGGGAGAACGAAAACGGACTGCTGTTCCGTGCCATTGGCGTAACGCACAGCGAACACACAGTATTTCCCCGTAAAATAGTGGGTATGATTTTCAAGAAAGTGGGTGCCCACCGGCCTTACCCCCAGCACGGTATGTCGAATGCCGACTGGGGGAGTATTCCGCCGCAGCAGGTGAGATTGGATTGGCTGACCACTACTCAGAAAACACTTGATCTTGAGACTCTGCTGGCGGAGGATTCCACCTATTTCGGTGACTTGTTCCCGCACGTGGTTAAATGGCAGCAGGAGCTCTACTTGGAGGATGGCCTGCATCGTGCTTTGCGCACTGCGTTGCACAGCCGGTCTGTTATGTACGCGCGTATCCTTGACTTGGATACGCTTGACCCCAGGCTGTTGCCGCAGGGTGCTAATGCGCAGAACGGCTAGGCGACTAGCTTCCCTATAGACTCAAAGAACCCCGAGACCTTGCGGCGGGGGTTCTTTGCTATCTGCTGTCAGTAGGCCGGAAAACCTGCGAGGGGTTTACAGCTCACGGTTCGGCTAGGCTAGGCAATACTTAGGTGTATCGACTCACTGCTTGGCTCGTCGTCAGAGTGAGCGTTGGCGGGTGCCTGGGGTGCACCGTCTAGCTTGATGGGTCGGCCGTCTGTGTCGAATCGTGCACCCAAGCCCATCTGGATGAAGCGGATGGTGCTTTGGATCTGCCGTTCACGGGTGTCTTCGTCGGGGGCGTCTTCGGTGCGCCCTGCACTGGAGGAGAGCGAACCGTGTACGAGCATCGCTAGTTCCCTGATGTCGTTTTCGGGGATGTAGTGTTCGGCGATGGCCGCTGAGAGGATATTTGCCAGTACCATCTGCAGCTCCCGCACGTGCTTGCCGAGTTTCGCGTAGGATTCGGGGGAAAGCATGGAACGCATGGCCGGCCCGGGGGTAGGTGGCGGCGTGCGAGGTCTTCAATCTGCAGCCGAATATAGACGGCAAGCTGGTCGATAGGGTTGTCGACGCCTTCGAGCCCTTCATCAAGTTCTTTAATGAACCTTTCGGTCTCGTCTAGGGCGTAGGCTACCAGCAGTTCGCCCATGTCGGCGAAATAGTTATAGACTGCGGTGCGGCCAATGCCAGCATTTTGGCGACATCGGTCATGGTGAGGCCCGGCAGACCGCGCGAGTATAGGAGCTTGCCAAAAGATTCGAGGATGGCACGTTTGGTGTTTTCACGCTGGGCGGCGTTGGTGGCTGCAGAAATACGAGGCATAGTGACACTTTACCGCAATGCGTCAGTAAATAGCGAATGGGTGAAGGTTTTTAACCTAAAAAGTTTAAAAAACCAGCAACTTTAGGGTAAATAACGGGAGTATTACGTTCATCATCTGTGTCCTGTAAAGCTCGCGACACACCATGCGGGTGAGCCGCACAATGAAATCAGCAGCGGGCTTGCGGACAAACTATGAGGGGCTACAGGTACCCCAGGCGGGTAGCCATCGCCAGGTCATTGCGCACCAACTGGGTGATGGGGTAGTTCCGGTGCCCTTGCCCCGGCATAACGTGCAGGGCAGTGCGCGCACCAAGCCTCGCATAGAACTGGCCGCCTTCTTGCGCTGCAACCTGTGCCGACCACAGCCCACCGGATCGCGTGTCGTTCAGAAGCCTGGGGGAGCGGCCGTCCTTATCGCCCACATGCCAGCTCAATAATAGGCGACTGAGGGATATATTGGGGGCGCGGTGCTGGGTTGGGATGCCGTCCGCACCGCCGCCACCAATGAGGGTGGCGCCTCCTCCTACCATTGCGTCGGCGGCGTGTAATAGCAGCTCGTAGGCAATGAACTCTGCGCCACCGGAGTAACCGGCAAGCCACACGCGGGATCGGTCGTACCCGTATCTCTCATGCAGATCTGCAGCGAGGGCGCGGAATACCCGGCCGTTTGCGCGGGCACGCACCCACCAGTTCGTGGTTGCCTCACGCAGCACACCCTCATTAACGGTTCCCGGTGCCAGCACGGGCACCAGAAGCATGCGGTGCTGATACGCGATATCCGATAGTTCTTCTCGCAGGGTGGAGGTGCGCCGCAGCAGGCGGCTGCCGGAGCGCAGCAGATAGTCGCCATCAAAGAAGAAAAGCACACCGGGAGAGGAACCTGCGCCTTCCAGACGGTGCGCATTCCCCACCCGGTAGTGCAGGGTACGCCCGTGCGCAGTAAACGGCAGATATCCCACCAGTTCGGAGGAAGAAAGCAGAGCTGGCTCAAGCATACGGCCCGCACGGCGTGCGGCGCGCATAGCGGCACTTAGAGAGGATGGCAGACGGGGGATATGCGCGGTATTTGTGTGTTTGCGCGGTTCCCTCTTGCTCATACCCCTATTTTACCGGGTGAATTGGAGGCATCGGCCAGAGTGCACTCCACGTTCGTGCCCTGCGTTAGGGGCCGTATCAAACCGCTGAACTTTCGCGCGGATTCTGAGGTTTACCCCCTAAGATTGGTGTGTAACACCTGCGATGCCGGGTGAGAACCCGTCCACTCTTGCTGCTCGCGGGCCCTGTCGGAGAGCGAATAGAACCATTTAATGTGCTCACATACGCGCTCATAGGCGGACTCTTCATCACGAGTGGAAATCGCCTCATAGATTCCCCGGTGCTGATCTTGCAGAGTCTGCTTAACCGTAGCCCAGTCCCGCAGCAGCGGAACCGCCTCCTGCACGTAACTGATAGTGGCCATATGCAAAGAATCAATGACCGTATCGAGCACAATATTGCCGCTCAAGCGGGATAGCTCGTAGTGAAAACGTGTGTCGCAGAAATGGAACCGCTCATTGGAAATATCTGGCGAATCCATCTCCGCCAGGTGCTCGCGGGCGTTCTCTAAGGCGAGGTCACGCTCAGCAGAATCCGGGGCGTTCGCGGCGGCACGTGCAGCAGGCCCCTCCAGCAGTAAACGCGTGGAAACCACGTCTTTAACGGGCAGGTTGCGGGTGGCAATGTGCATGCGAAGCGCCCAACTGAGCGCATCTGAGGGCTCAGAAATAACGATAGCGCCGGATTTTGGGCCCGAACCGGTGCTGGAACGAATCAGCCCCAAAGCCCCCAAAATACGCAGGGCCTCACGCACCGATGGGCGTGAAATACCGTACTGTTCGGCTAGGGTGCGTTCGGATGGTAACCTATCGCCCACACGCAGCTCCCCCAGACGCAGCCTGCGTTCAAAGTTTTCGAGCAGGATGCTGTAACTACGCTCTTGCATGATCGTCCCTGAGCCTGTTGTGCGCGTCATGAGTATGTCCCATTTCGTGTGAAATCTGAAAGTGACTTTTAGCTTGTGCAACTCTCCAGGGTGCAAAACCCTGTGGGTGGGTGCCTGAGGGCGTGTACGCCGCCTGGGTGGGTTCGTCACAGAACCACGCCCAATGTTGTGCTCTGCAAGCCTACAGTATTTTTATGATGCCCGCACTGCCTTCCGGTAGTGCAGCGGCGGGGCGGCGCACCCTGTGGCGCCCCGCCCCGCCAGCTCTCGCTCGTTACGGAACCCTAAGGGCTAGGGAACGAGGAACGAGAGGATATTGGTCTGCAGGAAGACCAGCAGGCAGACGACCACGAGCATCGCAAACGACCAGGGAACCACGGCCTTGAGGATGTCGGATTCCTTGCCCTCCATATCCACAGAGGTGGCTGCAATAGCCAGTGACTGCGGCGAGATCATCTTGCCGACCACACCACCGGTGGTGTTTGCTGCAAGCATCAGCTCGGGGGTAGCACCGCTCACACCAGCATGCTGCAGATTCTCGGCAGCAGATACCTGTAGCTTGGAGAAGAGCGCGTTTGCGCTGGTATCCGAGCCGGTCACCGCAGTGCCGATCCAGCCCAGCACCGGTGCCAGTACTGCGTAGATGGTACCCAAGCCCGCCAAGAAAGTACCCATTGCGACGGTCTGACCCGAGAAGTTCATGACGTATGCCAGTGCCAGCACCGAGGCAATGGTCAGAATCGTCCAGCGCATACGGTAGATGACCGAACCGAACTCGGCGAAAACGGCTGGGAACTTGAAACCATACCGCCCCTTCTCGTTGAAGAAGAAGTAAACAACCGCAACGATCAGGCCCGAGATAATCAGCAGAGTACCGGGGTTTGAAAGCCAGGTGAAGGTGTAAGGGGCGTCCTTGACGGGTGTGCCGTCCTTGGTGACCAGACGGGAGCTGAGCGCGGGGATATTGATTTTAATAGCCACGGTCTTCAGCCATGCCTTCAAACCGGCATTGAGGTTCACGATGCCGAAGATAGCGACCACAATCAGGTAGGGCAGCAGAGCCATCCACACGCGCACTGCGGGCAGTGCCTCTTTCTCCTCAGACTGTGAAGGCAGGCCGTAGCGTTCACGCACGCCCTCAACACCGCGCGGCTTCCAGAAGCGCAGGAAGAGCACCGCAGCACCCATCGAAACGATACATGCCACCACGTCGGTGAGGTTGTAGGCGGGAGTTGCGGCGGTAATCCACTGCGCAACAGCGAAGGAAATACCGATAACGAAAGCCGGGAGCCACGCATCCTTAACACCCTTCATACCGTCAAGGATGAACAGCAGAATGACGGGGACGAACATCGCCAGGAACGGTGCCTGGTGACCGACGATAGTTGCAATAACGTGTGGGTCTTTGCCGCCAACATCGCCTGCAGTCACAATCGGGACGGCGACGGCGCCGAACGCCACGGGCGCGGTATTAGCAAGAAGCACGGTAATAGCGGCCTTGAGCGGCTTCACACCGAGAGCAAGAATCATGGTCGCGGTAATTGCCACGGGGGCACCGAAGCCAGCCAGAGCCTCAAGCAGGCCACCGAAGCAGAACGCAATGAGGATTGCCTGGATGCGCAAATCACCGCCGCCGAGACGGTCAAAGGTGCGGCGCAGATCTTCAAAACGCCCTGAGAGCACGGTGATCTGGTAGAACCAAATAGCCCCCAGAATCACCCAGCAGATCACCAAACCGTAGATAGCTCCACGCAGGGCGCTAAGACCGGCCAGATCGAACGGCATCGTGAAGCCGAAGGAGGCAACAAGAATGGATGCTGCTAGCGCGACAAGGGCCGACCAATGGGCGCGAGCTTTGACGACCAGAAGCATAATGAAGAACGTAAGCAGCGGTATGGTCGCCACAAGCGCGCTCAGTGCGAGGCTTCCTCCCACGGCATCGGTGACGGCAGTGAACTTATCCACTGGTAACTCCTTTGGTACAGGAATAGATGTGTGGTCAGACCATTACCCGGTAAGGTAGCCCGCTGCTGTTCTATAGACCGCAGGGGTATGTGGTCAGACCAATAAAGTGCTAGTTTGAAGGTTACATGATGCTGCTCACGTGGGGCAAGTAGGGTGGGGTGGTTGCAGGGTGTAAATGCTGGTAAAACTGCGCTATGAGAAGCATATGGAAAATATTTCACGATTCGGCACGCGGCTTAATGTGATTGCAAGGGGCGGGGGAAATACCCTCGTTAGTCTGGGGAGTGCCTGTTTCAAGACGCTGGCAGTCAGGAAGAAGCGGTAGGGGTTTAGGCCCCGCTGGTGCGTTTGGGGGAGAAAATCTTAAGTCCCACCCTCAGAGGTAGGGGTGGCATGACCTTAAAAAGGGTGTGGCAACCCTAAAAATAAGGTAAACCTTAAAAATAATTTGGTGAAAAAAATGTGCGGTATTTAAATTAAAGAAATGCCCGACCGATAGTGTTAAATGTACTGTAAGAAAGAAAAGTTTAACACCTAAATTTTTCCGCCCCGCCTGCCTCTGTGACCCGGCATATCAAGGAACGCTAACACCTAGCAGCTATGCTGCCGCGCTGGTGCGAAACCGCCGCTGCAACAGCAGGCGTCTTCCCACTTAAAGAGGCGGCGAGAAAAATTTAATTAACCAGGAAAGGAGCGGACAATAAACATGCGCATCGCACTTTTCTCAACATGCATTGTAGACGGCATGTATCCGCGCGTGGCACGTGCGACCGTTGAAATCCTTGAACGTCTGGGGCACGAGGTGGTATACCCTCCCGGGCAGACCTGCTGCTCCCAGATGCACGTGAACTCCGGCTACTTCGACGACGCCTACCCCATTGTCAAGAACCATGTTGATGCATTCTCCGCCTGGGACTGGGACGTAGCTGTGGCGCCGTCTGGCTCCTGTGTGGCTTCTCTGGGGCACCAGCAGCCCATGATCGCTCGCCGCAAAGGTGATGAGGCGCTTGCTGTCAAAGCCGAGCAAATTGCAGCCCGCACCTTTGAACTGTCCCAGCTGCTGATTGACGTTCTGGGCATTACCAACGCCGCCGAGCAGCTTGGTTCTTACTTCCCCGAGCACGTGACCTACCACAGCTCATGCCACGGTATGCGCCTGCTGCACCTGGGAACCCGTCAGCAGGATCTGGTGCGCACCGTTGAAGGCATTAAGTACACCGAAATTGAGGACCTCGACCAGTGCTGCGGCTTCGGCGGAACCTTTTCGTTCAAGAACGCCGATGTTTCCGGTGCGATGGTTGAAGACAAAGCAACCAACGTTGAGAAGACCGGCGCATCCGTATGCACCGGCGGCGACTGCTCCTGCCTGATGAATATTGGCGGCGCTCTCTCCCGTAAAGGCTCACCCGTAAAAACCATTCACTTTGCCGAAATCCTCGCCTCCACTAAAGCGAATCCGCTGAAGATTGACGGCAACGTAGAACTCGCCTTCGCATAGAAAGTAGGTTGATGATGACTTCCACCGCAATCCCCCTGGGTATGCCGAAGGTCGTGCACTACGGCGAAGGCAATATCTTTGAGAACGAACCGTTCCCCGAATACGCCAAGCGTGAGCTGAAGAATGACCAGCTGCGTAATAACCTGCGTTTCGTGACCCACGCTATTCGCAATAAGCGTGCCCGCGTCACCAGTGAGCTGCCCGACTGGCAGGAGCTGCGCACCACCGGCGAAATGGTGAAGAACTATGTGCTCTTCAACCTGCCCCAAATGCTGGAACAGTTCGAACGTAACTTTACCGCGCGCGGCGGCCATGTGCACTGGGCGCGCGATGCTCACGAGGCAAACCAGATCGCCCTTGAGCTGATTCGCGAACAGGGTGTGGACGAGATTATTAAGATCAAGTCCATGGCAACTGCCGAGACCGGTCTGAACGAGTTCTTGGAAGAGAACGGCATTAACGCCATTGAGACCGACCTTGCGGAAGAAATTGTGCAGCTCGGCGAAGATCGCCCCTCGCACATCCTGGTTCCGGCAATTCACCGTAACCGCCGTGAAATCCGCGATATCTTCCTCAAGAAGATTGAAGGCATTAACCCGGATATTACCGATGAACCCGCCGAGCTTGCGGAGGCATCGCGTAACCGTCTGCGCGAGAAATTCCTCTCGACTAAGGTCGCCGTTTCGGGTGTGAACTTCGGTATCGCTGACACCGGCACCATGACCATCGTAGAATCCGAAGGCAACGGCCGTATGTGTCTGACCCTGCCCGATACCCTCATCTCGTTCATGGGTATTGAGAAGCTGCTGCCCACCTTCCAGGACTACGAGGCATTCCTGCAGCTTCTGCCGCGTTCCTCCACCGGTGAGCGCATGAACCCCTACACCTCCATGTGGACGGGTGTAACCCCGGTGACGGCCCGCAGAACCTGCACGTAATCCTCATCGATAACGGCCGTACCGCCGTGCTGGCCGATGAACTGGGACGCCAGGCGCTGCGCTGCATCCGCTGCTCCGCCTGCATGAACGTGTGCCCCGTGTACGAACGCGCCGGTGGTCACGCCTACGGCTCCACCTACCCCGGCCCGATCGGTGCGATTCTTTCGCCCCAGCTTTCCGGTATTGAGGCGGCGCACAATAACTCGCTGCCGTACGCATCTTCGCTGTGCGGTGCCTGCTACGAAGTGTGCCCCGTGAAGATTAACTTCCCCGAGGTGCTAGTGCACCTGCGCGGCAAAGACGTGGACGCCAAACACGCTGCGGGCGAATTCGCGGGCCGGAAGAAGCACGCACCCACCCAGATGGATGCCATGATGTACGGCGCTAAGAAGCTGTTCTCCTCGGGTAAGATGATGGCAGTCGCCGAGCGCGGCTTGCCCATGTCACGCCTGATTACCGGCAAGAAGCACAAGATCTCTAAACTGCCCGGTATTGTGGGCGGTTGGACCGAATACCGCGACATCCCCGAACCGCCCAAGGAATCGTTCCGCAACTGGTGGCGTAAAGAAAAGTCAGGCGCACCCGCCCGCGACAGCGCCCAGCGCGTGGATATTGCAGCCCTCATTGAAGCGAATAAGGGCAAGGCCGCTGAGGCTGCCGCTAACGCCAAGGCCGCGATGGACGCTCAGGCAGCGCATGACCCCAAGGAGAGTGCATAAATGTCATCAGCTAAAGAAGACATCCTCGCCCGCATCCGTACTTCCCTCGCGGATGCGCCCGTGGCGCCGGAACCCCAGCGTAACTACCGCCGGGTGAGCCACCTGAACCAGGAGCAGACCATTGAGATGCTCGTGGACCGCCTCATTGATTACAAGGCGAACGTGTTCGAAGCGACCGAAGCGAATATTGCGGATGTGATTGCTGAGCGGCTGGGGGAGACCTCGCACTATGTGGTTCCCGTGGGCCTGAACCGGCAGTGGCTGCCGGAAGACACCCCCACCCGCACCTGTTTCACCGACTCCGGCAGCACCCTGGAGCCGGGTGCCCTGACGGTGCACCAGCTGGATGCTGTGGATGCGGTGGTCACCTCCTCAACCGTTTCTTGCGCTGAGACCGGAACGATCTTCTTGAACTCCAACCAGGACGAGGGGCGGCGCGCAATCTCGCTGGTACCGGACCACCATATTTGTGTGGTGCCCCGTTCTACCGTGGTTGAGCTGGTGCCTGAGGCGATTGATCGCATCACCTATGAGCGCCCGGTGACCATGATTTCCGGCCCTTCGGCAACCAGTGATATTGAACTGATCCGCGTGGAAGGTGTGCACGGCCCGCGTACCCTGGACGTGATTATTCTCGACCAGTAAGCCCACAAGGGACACTCAGTAAAGTGCTTGTCATCCCCCTGCACCGTTCGGGTGCAGGGGGATGACTCGTACGCATATTTATACTATGCGAATGGTTATCGGCAGACCGTGTTCGCGCTGTGCATGGATAGCTAAAGTGAGTGGGAGAGACCTCGAAACAACAGCATAAAATAAACTGTTATGAGTACAGAAGTGTCTCGAAAACCGCTACATTGACAGAAGAGTACCAACAAGAATATCCTGTTATGTTCCACAAAAACGTGGAACGTGCACCCCCGTACACCCGTAATCCGGTATGGGCGCGGGGGAAGCGCCAGCCACCTCCAGCAAGGACTGGGGTCCAGTAGAAAGACAGCACCAATGGCACAGTTGCAGCAGGTCATCCTCCGCCGTACCGGCATTTACCCTCTTAATAGCGTCCTCGCGTCCGACCCTGTTCCGCAACATGAGCTGCATCAGCGTGTGCGTGTGCTCGCCGAGCTGGGGATGGTCCTCTCCACCGAAAGCCAGAAAACCCTCATGCGCATGAGTGAGCATGAGTTGGCCGATCTTATTGCAGATTGGAAACACCTGCACGGCGGTGACCGGGGTGGGTGCGCCTTCCGTAAAGACTTCGATATTATCGAGCCCACCCTCACTGATACACAGAGGTACACGGAGCAGATGCTTCACTACGTTACCCGGTTTATGGGCCGCAGAGAAATGGCGAAACACTTGTGCCTGTACACCGTTGCCTGCCCCTGCTGCGACGCGATCTGGTGGTTTGCCAATAACCAACCCTACGGTGATATTCCCGATGCGCAGGTCATTACCGATTTCCGCCCATACGACTGGCAGCTGGCGTGCGAGCGTGGGGAACTGTCCCACAGTGAACGGGATCAGCGTGAGGTGGTGCTGCTGCGCGGTGAAGGGCGCATCGTGCCGCTAATATGCTCGCTCTTCACCGAAATTGCAACCCAGAACCAGGTGTACAGCGAATTTGACCGGGCCGATCTGCTTACCCTCGCTACCCACCTGGTGTTTTATGATGCACTGCCCACCCTAGAGGGACCGTTTGCATTCCGTGAGAACCTGGCGTTTCTGGCGGCCGCAATATCCACCGATTACGCCCACCAAGCGCGCACCCTCAATGAGGTGCTGCGCATTGCGGTGGCTCTTAGCAACATTAACCTGCTGGGGACTGAAGGAGATCTGGGCCTGAGCGAACCCAGCCGGTTTAAGCTACGCCGCCATCAGCGCACGTTCATAGCCCGGCTCATTAATACCCTCTGCGAGCGCGACTATGAGGCCGCCTGCTACGACACCGCCACGCACGCGGAGCGTTTTAAACGGCTGGCGCGCACTATCCACCCCGGGGAATACCCCTCCCTCGTGTACCTGAATGTGTGGGCTGATGCCCTCTACAACGGTGAAATGCGCAGTTATGAGTCTGAGGTGGATGCCGCCTACCGCAGCTGTGACGTGGATGAGGTAACGCGGGTGCTGTCCCGCCGCCCCGGGGTGTTTGCGCGTCAGCTCAACCGGGCCTTGCGGTACTTCAGCGGCGATCAGCAGCAGGTGGCTGACGCGTTCTGCCAGGTGGCGCCGCGTGTGGCTGCGCCTCTTCTGGTGCAGATGCACAATATGTACACGAATATAGCTGCTGGTTCGGGGCAGCACCGCCTCGTGATTGATAAGGCAGGGGTGGGGTCGGTGGTCCCCGCTGGCTCGTACACCCAAAGGCAGCTTGAGTTGGGTCTGCACGCCGTGAAGAGCGGTTTGTCGGGGCGGCTGAGTGGGGTTCGTGTGCATGTTCCCCACGATGTGGGTTCCTTAGCCATGCCTCTGGGTAACCGTAACGCCAGCGAGTCTCTGCTGGGGCTGAGCCGCTACAACCGTGTGCGGCTTGACCCCCAGGCGATGCAGGCGAAAAGTCCCGCTAAGAACAGTGTGATTCGGTTGTTCACCTACTGGAACTCACCCGCCGATGTTGACCTTTCGGTGCTGCTGTACGACGCGAAAGGTGCGCTGCTAGACCGCGTGTGGTATGGCAGTCAGCGGGCTAAAAAGTACTGCTACCATTCGGGGACGTGACAAACGGAACCGGCGGCGCGTGGGAGTTTATTGACCTGAAAATTGCGCAGGCCCGTGAGGACCGGGTGCGGTACGCGGTGCCCACCGTGCAGCTTTACGCAGGGCACAGCGGGGAGAACACTCTTGCGGATGTGAACGACCTGTTCGCCGGGTTCATGCTTTTACCGCGTGTTGGCGTGGGTAAGAATGTGCATGAGGTGAGTCAGGTGCGCACCAAGTTCACGCTCACGTCGCGGGCGCGCGGTTCGCTGCCGCTGATTTTGGATCTGAAAGAGCGCACCATGACGATTACGGACGTGGGTATTCGTTCCGGGGCGAATGTTATAGAGTCTGGCCCCGTCGTGAAGGCCATGTTCGAGCTGTTCGCCCACTATGCACCGTTTACGGTGGCTGACTACCTGAACCTGACCGGTGCCACCGTGGTGGGGGAAGATGAGGAAGCCGATATTGTGCTTCAGCCGACGGTTGCCTCGCTCAGCCAGCTCTACCGGTATAAAGGGCTGTAACACAATAGCCCATGGGTCATACCGGGACTTCCCTGTATGGAGCGAAAGCTGCACATAGTGAGCGAGTTTCGGGGGTATTGAGTACACACAAGATCTGCTGATGACCGCGTGAAAGCGCCCCGTGTGCCGGTACTGTGACCGGCGCACGGGGCGCATTATTTTCACCCAGTTGGGTGCCTGCCATGGAACAAGCAGCAGGTAATATTAGGCGCGTGCGTCGAAGTGCTGCAGGCCGGAGTCTTCACGGCTACCGCCCTGGCCGTCGCCAACGTCGCGGTAATCGCTGATCCATTCGACCTTCTGCACCCACTTGACCATCTTGTAGCCGTGCATGGAATCTGCACGCAGGCGCAGGGGGCCGCCGTACACATCCGGCAGGGGCTTATCGTTCATGCCCCACGCCAGGATGGTTTCGTCCTCCATTGCCATGGAAATGTCCAAGCACTCGTAGTAGGGCTCGGTCGGGCGGCCATCGTAGGTGTGGCCCACGTGCCCGTAGGAGGTGACCATCACGTACCGGGCGTTCTCGTCTTTCTCCACGAGGGCAAGTACGTCGCGTAGGCGCACACCTTCCCACTTGGCGATGCCCGTCCACCCCTGCATGCAGGTGTGCATCGTAATGTTCACTTCTTTGCCGAGAGCCTTCAAGTCGTCGATACTCAGCGACTTCGGCTCCTTCACCAGCCCGCCTAGCTCTAGGCGGTAGTCCACGAATTCGTTCTCGCGCAGGCGGTTCCATTCGGTGCTTTCACGCTCTGTTGGCGGGCGGGTGTTCACCCAGTGGAACGGCGAAATATCGGCATCCGTGAAGGTCTTCTTCTTTACCTGCCGGGAGGTGATGCGGTCAAGGAATACGTTACGGACCGGCTGGGTCAGGCCCCAAATGAAGGTCTGGGTGAACCGCAGATCACGCAGCGACCAGTACGAGGCGCCTAGCCACAGGGCCACGGCTGCGACCACGCCAACGATCAGCATGGTGACTGCCTGGGCGAATTGGGCGGCGTCAATCTCGTTGTAGCTCTTATTCAGCATCATGTGCGCAATGTTGTATTGCGGGTGCACGATGAACACCAGTGCTACGTGCATGACTGTAAAGACGCAGTAGAACGCCATGCCCAAGAAGTGGATGGAGCGGGCGGTCTGGCGGTTGCGGAACAGCCTGACGTAGCCGGGGAAGCGGCCGCAGAACGCGGGGCTCATAATGGGCCCGGTGGCGATCATCAGCGGCGCCACAATGAACACCACGGTGAAGTACATGAGCTTCTGAAGGGCATCGTACGGCTGGAAGTGCTCAATGGAGGGCACTTGGAAGCCCGCGTAGATTGTGAGCGAGTGCCATGCCTCGGGGAAAATCTCCCAAGAGGTGGGTACGATACGCCGCCACTGCCCGGTTGCGAACAGCAGGGTCACATAGATCAGGCCGTTCACCACCCAAATAACCGTGGCTAGGGCGTGCCATGCGCGTCCCAAACCGATCTGAGCCTTACCGGGTAGCGAAATAAGAGGGGAGAGGCTTCGTTGATCGTCGCGAGCGGTGTATTCGCCGGGGACGGTCGAAACCTTGTCTTTTGTAAAACGGAGCCATTCGGAGCCCGGGGTGCAGTGATTATTCCAGTAAAAGCGCGGGTGGGAGGCGATAACTTCCCAGCCTGAGCGGATGAGGAACCCCATCATCAGAAAGTTAATGAAGTGCGTGATGCGCAGCCAGGCGGGAAAGTCCAGCTCAACACCACTCGAACTCACCATTAAAAGAGTGGTATGCATTTTTCTTCCTTCGATAAATGTACGTGTGTGCAGTGGTGTACAGGTGCGAGCGAGGGAACGGGACGGGGCTTGGTGTGCCCCGGAAATCTGTTTGTGTACCGCCTCCTTTCAGCCGGTGTTCTGCCTTGAACTTTATGTGGCCTGGGGAGGGTTCCTGCGCGGGGTGCGCGATGTTTAGGCGCACCCCCGAACTGGTTATGGTGCAGGTCACAAAACCCGTATCGAATAATAGTACGATGCGGTTTTTATTCCCCATGTGCCCTTACATCCATATACTAACTGACAGGTTGTCAGTTACGGAAGATAAGCGTCGTAACACGCCGTAAAATTTGCTTTTAAGACGCGAATTTTTAGAATTTTTATAGGGTTATAGAGACATTAAGGCAGATTTATTAAGGATATCCTTATTGTGTGAGATAAGGTATTTTATATTTACTTCATAAACTATTGCAAGTGTAAGTTTTTAATATTCCTGTGGTTTCTTGTGGACTTGAAACTTTATTCAGAAAATATAAAGATATGCTTTATTCTATAGCAGTAAAAATGTATATATTATTATATTTCTTGCCCATAACCCACAGTCAGAGAAGACACCCGCACGCCCTAAGCCACAGGATATACGCCGCCTACAGCCCCGGGCAGGAGGAGCCTGCGTCAAGCCACACAAAACACCACAGGTTCGGCAGCAGTGACCGCCCCCGGCGTATCCAGGCGAGCTGAACCCTATAATGAACGAGACACCGCCCCGCCCACCCTCTAGGAACAATAAATGAGCAGCGAAAAAGACCTCCGAGCTTCTTTCAAAACCTTCATACAGGACCTGCCCCAGCTTGTTGCAGAAAAAGGCCTTGAACAGGTATACGACCTCTACAAAGCCAACGGTTATGACAGCTTAACCATAGGGGACAGCCCCCAAAGCCAAGTGGACCTTCTGGCAGGGCCATGATCCACTGGCACAATAACGGGTTCTTCCGGCTGGCCGAGCTCTACGACGGGGTGCAGCTGGAACACAACGACGACTACTTCCTGGCGCTCATGAACCTTAACACCCCACTGCGGCAGGCACTGCTACGCCACGACCAGCAACTACGCGACGAACTGCTGTGGCAGCTGCTCACCGTAGAAGGCACCCCCGAGAACTCGCTCACGAATATAGATAAGTTCATGCCAGGAACCACCTGGCAGGAAGATTTGCTCACCGCCACCCACGAAGGGCTGATCCCCAAAGAACGCCTTCTAGATGCCTGCCTTGACGCATTAGCGCGGGACTTCGCCGCCTACCGTGCCGGATGGTTCTCCCGCATGTACACTGCCCTGACCCCCACCGCCGCAGAATCAGCCCAGCGGCAGGGTGCGCTCGTGAACCTGCTCGGCTCATCTGTGGGAGCGACCGTCACCCTGGCGGTCAAACAGCTCTTAGCGGTGCACCGGGCAGGGCTTCTTGACACGGATCGATTCATCCACGGATGCGCCCCGGCGCTTTTAACAACCAAAGCGAACGCATTAGCGGTACTAAAAATCCTGGAATCCGCATGCGCCACAGGCGGGGACGGGCCGGTCACCGAACTGGCCCTTACCGCGCTGGGACACACCCACCCGCAGGTGCAGGTGGCCGCCGCACAACTACTGGTACGGTGCAACGCAGCCGAAACACTGCACCAGCACGCGCAGAGCCTCAGCCCGGTGGCCCGGCAGGAGCTGGAAGAGGCCGGGCTGCTGACAAACACAGAAGAAGAAACCGCGCAGCATACGGCGGGTCTCGAAGAATCCTATCCGGTGCCTGCCTCACCCGCGCAGCCAGTAACCCCATTCAGCCAGCAAGACGCCTACGCGCGCACCCTGCACGCCATGCAAGAGGCTGTGCAGGGGCTGGAGAGCGAGCTGCTGTTCCACTGGCTCATGAGTGAAAACCGCGACACCTCAGTGCTGAAACCCCTCACCCGGCAGGCGGAAGAGAGGATACGCGAGCACCGTGCAGGGCATCAGATCGCATACCTCATCCTCAGCGCCCTAGAGCCGGAAAACTCAGCTGTACAAGAATATGAGCAGCACCTAGCGCATGAAAAAACACCCGTGAACCAGCGCATCCGGGAAATCGGTGAGCGCCTTCGCCAAAACGCCCATACGCCCTGCTGGCCACCCCCACAGACACCCACGGGTGGGTAGACCCCACAATATTTATGCAGCGGCTAACCCACAATATTTCTACCGGCGCAGACATCCTGGAACAGGATTTTACGCAGGCAATGCTGCGCCTGAACCAGGGCGATCAGGCGACGCACCAGACGCTCATAAACGCCCTGGAAGAAATCAAGCGCACCGCCGATGCTGCGGGCCGATACGCACCATACTTTGCCCGTGCCCGTACCACACTCAAAGACGCGGGGAAGCCTCCTCACATTCTTGAGAACATCAAGGTGAGCTGGAGCTACCGTGAAAGCGACACGAAACGCCCCAGCGGCAAACCCGAAGTCGTGTGGTGGAGCCCCACCGTACACCTGCCCAAAGTACGCGAAGAGCACACACCGGAAGAAAAATATCTGCTCACCCTGCACTACGCAGTCATGAGCTGCGAACAGCTGGCCCTCACCTGCCCCTCCTCCACGGCACCCGTGGCAGTCGGCCTGCTAGAACAGTGGGTCTTCTTCGACGAAGAAGACCACTATATGCACAATATGGCGCGCCTTCTGAGGAGCCACCCGGGCACATGGGACTCTTTGAGTGCGCAGGCGCTTGCGGTACTGGCCAACTCAAAACACCAGGTAGACCGTGCCGGAGCCGCAGAGCTGCTGGCGGACACCCTCGGCGACCGGCTCTCCTATCAAGACGCCATTGCGGGGTTCGCGCAGGCGGCCCCGGCGCTAATGTTCACCCGGTGGGCGCATACCTTCGAGGACATGGCGGCGCTAACCCCGCGCATCACCCTGCGGTTTTTAGACGGGCTGCTGCCGCACTGTGAGCGCACCCAGCACGGGATGGGGAAGCTGCTGGGAGTATACACACAGGAATACTTACGCGTTCACGGCGCGAAGCATAGCGCGAATAAATCCCCGCAGCTAAGCCCCGAGATGATCGCATGGTTAAACGGTTTTAAGGGTTCCTCGCAGGCGGCGAAACACGCGCGCACAATCCTTAAAGCTGCTGACTCATAACCCCCGCCTTGCGGAATGAGGCGCAGCCGCGTGCCGTAGATTAGCCCGCCGACGGTTGTTGTGCGGCACCGGGGGACCCGTCCTTTGGTGCGGTGCTTTTAGCCTCCTGTGCTGGCGGCACCACCGGCAGCATACCTGTTGTCAGACGCACCTGCGCCGTTTTCCGGGCCTTTAATGCTGCGATCTGCTCCTTCTGCGACGGCTGCTGATCAGCCGATGCGCCCTGCCGCCGGAACGCCCTCTTAATGGCCGCCGCCCACAGCGGGAACAGCAGCACCGTAAACGCCCCACCGGCCACCAGCAGGGAAGCGGTCGCATCCTCAAGCAGCCCACTACCGGTAGCAATAGTTGTTACCGCCACAATAATGGGCAGGCCCGCCGCCGAATACAGGGCCAGCTCAATCTTCTCACTGGTAGAACGCAGCTCCGAACCGGTATCCGTGAAACGCTCAGCCACAAACACCGGCAGCCCGCGGGCCAGCAAAATACCCGCCACAACCAGCAGCAGCACCAGCGGGAAACGCGCCACCACCGACGGGTCAATTGCCATGCCGCTCACCACAAAAAGAGCGGAATCAGAAACGAAAACCCCACCGTCTCAAGGCGGCGCGTCATCAAATGTAACGCCCCCACCGGCGTGAGCGAACGCAAAATAATGCCCGCCGCAAAGGCCCCGAGCACCGCATCCAGCCCAAAAAGCGCCGCGAACATGATGAGGGTGGCCAGCAGAAACATGGCCAGACGCAGGATCGTCTGGCTGGTCGTATTCGCCTCAGCCGCCATAATCTGCCGCAGCCCCGGCACCTTCTCAAACAGGCGGTGCGGAACAATGGCAGTCACCACCGCAACCGCCATAAACCCCAGCAGAATCAGAATCGCCAGCCCCGGTGAATGAGAAGATAACAGCAGCGACATCGCAAAAATAGGGAAAAGCTCGCCAACGGCACCGTGCACCAGCACCGCATTACCCACCCGGGTACCCGCCGCACCATGCGACTTAAGCATAGGCAGCAGCGTACCTAAAGCCGTGGAACTCAGCGCAATACCCACCGCAATATAGGTGTTAAAACCCTTAGTGAAACCGGTAATAAGCGCCGCCCCCAGCACCCCCAGCCCAAAACACACGCACCAGGTGGTGATAGCACTGCGGCCCTGCCGACCGCGCAACGATTTCACATCAATCTCAAACCCGGCAATGAGGAACAGCATCCCCAACCCCAGCTCTTTCAGCAGCGGAATACCGCCGTCACTGCCGGAAGCCAGACCCAGCACATTAGGGCCGATCAGCATCCCAAAAATAAGCAGAAACACAACATCCGGGATGCGTTTGCCAATCAGCCGCGATATAACCGGGGACACCAGCGCCACAAGAGAAACCCAGAAAATAGAAACATACTGGGCGGTACCCTCAACACTGGTGCTTTCGGCGGCGGCACCAGAAGCCACCAGCACCTGCGAAGCACCCGTGACGCCGTGCGCAGCAACACCGGCGGCGAGCGAACCGACCGAGCCAAGCAACCCAGTAACGCCGAACAGCACAGACATGAAACCTCACAAGAAATAGGGCAGGGGGCAATCAGCCAGCCTTAAGTGTGGCACAGCCCCGGCGAGCATGCATATTTACGGGTGCCCCACAGCAGCCTTGCGCATCCGCTGAGACGCGGATATGCCTCAGGATGCTGAGCTAATATATCCTGACTAGTATCTTTAACCTTTAACCCGACGCGCAGCACACACAGCGCACCGGGCTGGGCTGAGGCTCAGCATCTACGTTCTGATTCGACTACGCAGGCACACAGGAGGCAATATGCCCGCAGAAACCACCGCCAAACGCGAGGCTGGTGTAGATTTAGCTCGCGCATTCGCCCTGCTGCTGCTGGTGATGCCCGTGAGCGTAGCACTGAACCTGGTGCCGGAGAACCGGCTGCACTGGCTGGGCAGCGTGCCGCCCGCCGCGAATACGCTACTCGCTGCACTCCTTGGCATTAGCGCATACCTGTACGCCAGGAGGGTGACGTTTCCCCAATTTTTTGCCAGCACCGTGGTGCGCGCCATCGCATTCTTCGTGCTCGGGTGGCTGCTCGCCCAAGGACGCGCCTACCAGCCGATGGCAGCCCACGCCGAATTCCCGATCCTATACGACCTGCTCATCCCGTTCGCCGTGCTGACCCTGCTCACCACACTGTTCGTATACTCGCCGCTGTGGGTGCAGGCTGCGCTGACAGCACTCGCCAGCCCCGCCATTCCCTTCACCTACGAGCAGCTGGTAAACCGGGGCTGGGCCGCCGACGACTGGCTGAGCCGCACCATCCCCGCCCTGTTTAACGAGTACACCGGCACCGTGCTGCACAGCGGATTGAAGATGCTCTGGCAGGTGGGGCTGGGCATACTGCTGTGGCGCGCCTACGAGAAGCTGGGCCCTAAAATTGGGGTGCCCGTCGGCCTGCTGGGGCTGGGTGCGGCAGTGCTGTTCTGGGTGAACCCGAAGGCACAGTCGGGGGTGCTGGCGTGGCCTACAACATTGAGCATTGTGGGGGTGGCCGGGGTGCTGTACGTGTGCGCTGAGGCGGCTCGGGTGCTTGCCGGGCGCGGTGCGATACTTGAGCCGTTCGCACGGGTGGGGCGCATGAGTCTGAGCGCATCCATTGTGATACTTCTGGCGGCAGTGCATGGAGGCACCTACCTGGTGCAGCTAGTCGCCGGTGCTGAATACCGTGCCCCGCTGGAAGGCACATGGCTGACATACCTGTACTGGGTGGGGTTCCTAGCACTGGCCTGGGGTGCGGGTGCGCTTTTCACCTGGCTGTGGCAGAAGCTGCTGAGCAACAGCACGCTCTCACGCGGACCGATTGAATGTGTGCTCGCCCTCATGAGCGGGCGGGGGTAGGGTCCGAACTCGGCGGCTACAGCCCCGACGACCTCAGCCTCGTTCGCACAGACTGACCACACGCGCCCTCGACCCACAAGAGACCGAACGCCTCGATTCATCTGGATGGACGCCCATACAGCGAGGCCACTACGAGCACACCGTTACCCTCCGCCCAGGGCGATGACGAGCGTTGCTGCTGCCAGCAGGAGGCAGGTCGTCAACCTCGCCGAAAATAGGCGGCCCGAGATGTGTCGACGAATGCATAAATATCTCGAACACGGCCCATCTCAACGGCCCAATTTGCTGTAACTTTCAATATTTTTAGCGGTTCAAGGCCAGCGCAGCACAAAAGGGTTATTCACGAGGTGTAGGTGAAGATGTGTCCCGCGACAAATGGATCTGTCCAGATGCCGTAGAACCCATCCCAACACCCTTAGTGCCAAGGCTACGGAAGCCTGGCACCATCGACACCACATATTGTGAACGCTTCACCACACCGATAACCTAAAAGAAAGATAAATGATCGAAGCATCATCCCGAACACACCTTGAGGGACACGAGAAGTTGATGAACGCATTCACACGTGACGATTTTGTGGCGTCGTTCAATGCCACGCTCAAGAATGAGAGGGTCCATCGGATGGTGTACCTCACGAAGGATAAGGCGGTTAGGGATATTGCCTCGTGGATAGAGCTGAGATACAACCATGTCTGCCTTCACTCAGCCCTGGGATATCGCACCCCGAACGAAGTCGAACGCGATTTCCTGGACCTGAAGAAGGCAGCCTGAAGCACAAAACAAGCACCGTCCGAAAAACACCCAGCAGTCCATATTGTGGGTCACCAGTTCGGTGGGCCACCGGAAGAGATCAACATGGTCGCGATGCTGAAAGAGGTCAACCAGAATCCGCGCCACAACACAATGGAATCTTACAAGAAGTTCGAGCAGGAAGTGGCGGACAACCCAGACGGATTCAATAACCTGGTTATTGAATTCCAGTACCCAGACCCCGCTGACCCCACGAAGCTCACCAAAACCGAACGAGTCCCAGAAAAGTTCGAGGTAAAATGGACGACTGCCGCTGGAGAGGCGGACTCGAGGCCATTCGAGAATCTTCCGCCACAGAAACGGGTAGGGGTAAACTGATGTCAATTACGCAGGGTAACCAGGGCAATTCGGTTGTTTTGAAATTTGAGGGTTTGTTGCGTGACTGGTTAGTAGATGAAGGTGGAGTCCGGGTCGATATTGATTATCATGCGACCCACCGGACGGGCCGTGTGAAGGTGTGGCTGATGTGCGGAGAAGAGCGAAAGTCTGTTCATCTCCCTCGTGAGGTGAGTTTCGCGATGCATGATATTCGTGGTTCTCAGGTGGATCAGCATCGGGGTGCGTGGTTGTACTCGCATTTTTGGATGGAGGCTGCTGAGGGGGTGCTGCATCAGGACGCGGACTGGATGCGTGAACCGGTCATTAGTGCGAGTCCGATTGTTGGTGCGGATGCGGTTGTTGAGCTGGAGTACTATCCGCGGGATCCGGAGTGGATTCCGGAGTGGATGACAGCCAAGATAGCGGAGTATCACGAGGAGGAGGCCCGGGAGTGCCAGAAGACCGACACTGAGGCTGCCCAGGCTGAGGGCAATGGCGCTGGTGAGCCGAGTTCGGGTAGGGGCGGCCGCTCTGCTATTGAGTGAGCGGGAGAATTACGTGAGTGAGGCGCGGGAGCCCGATGCCGTAGCGTCCTCGGGTGATTACTACACGATGCTGGAGTCGGCGCCGGAGGTCGATCCCGCCAGCGGGGTTAGCCTGGCGGCGTGACGAATACGCTGGCACACACGGTGTCTCTCCGATAATCTGGTGCCTACCAGCCACCAACAGAGAGAAACCAGCCCGTGAAGTACTTTGCATACATAGTAGTGGGAAGGACTGGATATGACGGATTCGATGTCCCCCAAACTCCGCAGTCTTTCGCCGATGATACCGAGCAGCGCCTTACTGAGCCCGACTTTTTGGAGGGTTATAAACGTTATGCCCTCGTGGTGTGGGCGCTGCCTGAGGGTGTGGATCATGTGGATGATGTTCCACGTGACTCTGTTGCGCTCTCCAACTATATGCAGTGCGGCGGTTCCACGCAGGCGATGACGGTTGAGGTGCGTGTGACCCAGGAAGACGGGTCTTATGAGCATTATGTGGTTGCGCGCAAACCCGTGGCAGACCCGGATGCGTGGACCACTATCACGTATAACAATACGCCCTTACAGGTGCACCCTGAGGAGGTTTTCACCGGCGAGCAGGCGGCACCTGTTTTCCGCGCCTATATTGAGGACGGCGTGATTCCGCCGCGCGAGTTGCTGCGTACACTGGATATTTAGACTTTCGACTCGGCCCAGTGGGGACCCGGGCAGAAGGCACATACAGCAAACCCCTGAAGATTACTCTCAGGGGTTTAGGGTTGGTCGGGATGACAGGATTTGAACCTGCGACCTCGTCGTCCCGAACGACGCGCGCTACCAAGCTGCGCCACATCCCGGGGTTACTTCTCGGTACAGCACCGTAAGCAACTCAATAAGGATAGCCCATACCCTCGTCAAGCGCAAACAAAACAGCAACCCCAGGACGTGAGACAGCGTGAGGCTACTTCATGCCGCGAAACCGGTACACAAACGCCGCCATTGCGTCGCGGTGAATCGGCTCAACCGGGCGGAACGTCCCATCACCCCAGCCGCGCGTAATACCTTTCGACGCCAGCCACGTAATCTCCCGATAGAACGGGTCGGAGGGGCGGACATCCCTAAACGGTGACTGCTGCGGGGCGTTAAACTGTGGCGAGTTGGCGTAACGGTAGAAGAACGCCGCCATCGCCTCACGGCTCACCGGCTCGTGCGGGCGGAACGTCCCGTCACCCCAGCCGCGCGTAATACCTTTTGACGCCAGCCACGTAATCTCCCGATAGAACGGGTGTGACGGGTCCACATCCTTAAACGGAGACACCACCGGAGGCGTGAAATCGGGTGCCCCCGCCATACGGTAGAAGTAGGCGGCTATCGCTCCACGCTCAATATTCTCCCCGGGCGGTAGGTGCCATCCGGCCAGCCCCTGGTGATGCGCTCAGCAGCCAGCCACTCAATCTCGGTGTAGAACGGGTGGGCCGGGCCCACATCCCTAAACCGGTGAGAAGCCGGTGGGGCGGGGGCGGGGTTTGACGGCCCAGCCGAGCCGCTCCTCGCCTCAAGAACCTGCGCCCGCTGAACCCGGGCGGAGGCCACCTGCGAGGTGTTCTGCGCCGCGGAAGTCGAGGGGTTATGCAGATGCAGCAGCAGCATCTTCGCGGAGGTGCCGCTGCGCAGGTGAGCCGTCACGGGCGCATCCGGTGAGTCCACGAACAGGGACGGGCCGGTGCCCTGCCCGCCGTCAAACCACAGGTTAGGGGTGTACGGGTTAAAACTCACCCAGTCGGTCTCGGAGACCGTCTGCCCCAGCAGCGGCAGGCTCGTGAGCACCCGGTACTGAAGAGGTTCAGAACCCTGCCGGGCCAGCCCCAGTGAAGAAGCGGCAACCGGTATGACTGCAACATTCGTATCGAACGTATTGGTGTCGATATCGCCCCACACACCATTGACCGGCAGCGCATCCACCTCACGGCTGGCACCCGCGCGGCGGGAGGAGAGCACCGCCACCGGGTAGTCCAGGCCTATCTGCCGTTTCACCTGAACCGAGTAATCCGCGTAGCCGTCGCTGTCCGTGTCAATCTCAACCTCAATACCGTAGGCCGGGTGAGCGCATCCCAGTTGCCTCTTGTGGCCACGCCGAAAGAAATGACACCCCGGCCCTGGGAACTGCCTGAGGCACCCAACGCCGGAAGGTTAGACGAGGCACCCACGTACTGTACCGCCATTGCCCGCGCAGATGAGCTGCTGGGAGCCGGGCCAGACTCCTCATACCCCAGTTCGAAGGCGCCCAGCTGCGAAACGTACCCGTTACGTCGTACCGGTGTGCCCTCCGGCTTAATCCGGGCCGTCTGGGAGGTGCCAAACGTTAAGGAAGCTGAAGGGACCATGAGTTCCGACACCGGTTTTGGCGCGGCGTGCAGCGGCACCACCACGGTGGAGGAGCTGTCGGTGAGCGTCACATTGCCGCTGACTGAGCTAAGGTACTGGCGGTACCGGCCGCCCTGGTCCCGGGCCGTGCCCGCATCAAGAGTCTTCGCCAGTTTCTCGGGGTCAACCGTCACCGACACCCTAAACGTGGCCTTGGCGCCAGCGGCAACACTCACGCTTTCGGGGGTTTTGACCTGCACCCCGGCCGTGGTGGTGCGCGCATCAAAACCAACCCGGAACGTGCGCTGCTGCCCGCCTGCGTTCTCCACGGTCACCTCTTTCGTGACTGTTTTCGCCCCGGTCCCGGGGGCCACCTCAATCACCCCAAAAGATAGAGAGACCTGCTGGGGTTCTGGGTGTTGTATGCGGTGGTTCGCTCATTGACGGCCGCCTGCGCATCCACCCGGCCAGCACCCACACGGTCCACACCCAGCCGTTCGCCCGAGATGGTGCGCACCTCCTGCGAGGCGGTGTTCATGATGCGCGCCTTCACCTGCTGCTGAGACAGAAACGGCTCTTTGCTCAGGATCTGCGCCGCAATACCGGCCACATGCGGGGTTGCCATGGAAGTACCACTCAGACGGAACGGCTGGTTGCCGCTACCCGCACCTGCTGAATAAATATTCGTTCCGGGGGCGGCAACATCGGGTTTCACGAACCCGTCAGAACCGTGCACCCCGCGGGCGGATGAGGCCGCCAACATATCCGGGCCCTTCGCGGTAAGAGCCGTATTACGCCAGGCCGCCCCCAGCTCAATCTCCAGGGTTCCCGCCTTCACCGCCGGGTATAGTGTCTGGGCTGTTGCACGGCTTATCAGCACCCCCGGTATGGTGGTGCTTCCCGCGATGGGGCGGTCATCATTCTCTGGGGCCACCATGAGCACGCCTTTACCGTTAGCGGCGGCAACATTCGCGAACCGGCGGGCGGAATCGCATGACGGATCGGAGCCGGAAGCCTCCCAGTGAAGCATCACCCAGCGGCCGCCGAAATTCGTGCCCGTGAACGGTGCGCAGCCGGTCTTATTCGACTCGGGGGCCGCCGTGACGGTGCCGCTCACGCGCGCATTATTGGAGGCAAACGTATACAACGTGGAGTAGCTGCCCGCATAGGCCCCGGCAACAGCGGAGGGCCCCTTCACCTCAAACCTGTCAGAGCGGGTGAGGGCACTCTCCGAATTCGCCACAGTTAACGCCGAGGGTTGTTCGCGGGCGCACCCATAATCGAGTACACGTCCCCCTGACTCAGATTCGCCTGCGCGTTACCGGCGGCAACCACCGCCAGCACCCCCTTATCAATCAGGCGCTGCAGCATCGTGTTTTCGGGGTCATCCACCGTTGAGTAGTCGCTGCCGAGGGAAAGGTTCACAATGTTCGCACCATCCGAGAAGTCCCCGTCATTATTGGGGTCCAGGGCCCTATCTAGCGCCTGGCCGGTCATGGAGGAGCTGCCGCTGCACCCAAAGATACGCAGCGGCATCAGGCGCGCCTCGGGTGCGGAACCTGGCCCGATGTGCAGCCGCTGCACATCCGCAGATGAAAGCTTGGAATATTCGCCCCGGAACGTCTTGCCGTCCGCACCCACACCGTACCCTGCGGCGGTGCCCGCCACATGCGTGCCGTGCCCAGACTCGCTGCAATCCATGGGGTTACTATCGGGTGCGGGGGCGTTATACCCGTTATAGGCATCGCCGACCAGGTCGTAGCCGCCCACCACTTTCTGCGGGTCGTAGGAGCCTGCGGGCATCGTGGGGGAGGATTTTGCTTTATCGTAGGCCGCCTTGGTGCCTGGGCCGCCAAAATCGGCGTGCGTATAGTCCAGGCCGGTGTCAATCACCGCGATCGTCACGCCCTGTCCGGTCGCCCCCGTGCTGCGCCACGCCTCAAGCGCACCTGTGCCCACCACGGAGATTGCGTTCATACGCTCCTTCGGCACGATACGGGAGATACGCACCACATCCGGGTGCCCGGCGAGGCCCCTGATCGCCTGCGCATCACCGGTGAGCGCCACACCCCGCTGCAGGTTATGCGTAGTGTACAGCACCTGCGAATTAGAGGAAGCGGCTAATGACTGTGCGTTTGTCACCACCTGCGACTGCACGTGGTGTGCCGCAGCAACACTCTGCGCGGTGGGGGACGCCTGGCTCATCGGGCTCACCCGGCGCCCACCCCCATCAAGAGCTAACCCGTAGGCACCCTGGCCAGCCAGCTCCACATAAGCGGTGACGGTTCCGGTGGCCTCTTTCATGGAGGCGGTGACCACCTCACCCTGCCTAGCCCCTCCACAGTGTCCTGAGTGGCGGGGCCCGCGGAGGCGGGGGCGGGCTGTGCCGGGGCCGCTAGGGTGGCTGGTGTGCCCAGCAGGGCGGTGCATACGCTGAGCGCGGCCACGCCCAACATGCGCGCACGGTGCGCGCCGTGTGGTTTGAACATCATGGTCCTTGTGAATAGGTATGAACTGGGTGAATGATTGGGGCCAGCATGTTGTTGCGAAAATTCTACGGTGAATACCCCGATAGAGAAGATTACTCCGCCCGCCTCCAAAATGCATCCGCGCGCCCGGTACCACCCGATAATGCATAAATATGTGAGCAGGGGGGGGCAAGGGCAATGCACCACACACGCTCTTCGGTACGCCCCAGCTGGGAGACTATTGTTCGTTATTGAGTTCGTCCCATGAGGCGCGCATCGTCGCAAACCGCCCGCCAGTGGCCGTTAGCGCCTGCGGGGAGCCGTCCTCAACCACCTCGCCAGCATCAATCACCAGCACCCTGTCGGCGGCTAGCACCGTCGATAACCGGTGGGCAATAATAAACGCGGTACGCCCCGACAGCAACGTATTCAGCGCCCGCTGCACCGCCCGCTCACTCGGAATGTCCAAGGAGGCGGTGGCCTCATCAAGAATCACCACATTCGGGTCCGCCAAAAACACGCGCGCAAACGACACCAGCTGCCGTTGACCCGCCGACAGGTTCGTTCCGGCGCGGCCCAGCATCGTCTGGTACCCCTGCGGAAGGGCACTAATAAACCCGTGCGCGCCCACCGCCTGCGCCGCCGCAACAACCTGCTCATCGGTGGCGTTCGGGTTACCCAAACGAATGTTCCCGGCGATCGTGTCAGAAAACAGGAACACTTCCTGAGTGAGCATCACCACTTCCTGCCGTAGCTGAGCGTCTGAGAGCCTGCGAATATCAACGCCATCAAGCAGTACCCGCCCATCACTCACATCATAGAACCGCGACAGAAGCTTAGCGATCGTAGACTTGCCCGCGCCCGTAGCACCCACCAGCGCCACCCGCTGCCCCGCCGGTACGCTCAACGATGTGCGCTGCAGCGCCGGAGTGCCCTCCACATAGGCGAACTGGGCGTTTTGAAACTCGACCGCCCCGCGCGCGGCACCCTCAAGAACCTGCCGCTGCACGGGGTGCTCAGCCTCACGCACCTGCGGACGCTCCGCCAAAAAACCGGAAATCTTCTCTAGTGCCGAGAACGCCGACTGGAACAGGTTATAGAACTCGGAGAGCGTCATAATCGGCTCAAACACCCGGTTCGCATAAATAATGAGCGCCAGCAGGGTGCCCACCTGCATAGTCCCGCCCAGCACCGCATACCCGCCAATCACCAGCGCCGCCGCCACAAACACATTCCCGAAAAGCATGAGAGTGGGGAGTAGATGCCGAACATCTTAATAGAGTCCATCACGCTCACCCGGTACCGTTCGGCCACGGCGGCGTACTCTGCACGCGCCGCCGCTTCCGCGCCGAACCCCTTGACCGCGCGAATACCGGTGAACGTCTCAACGAAGCGGGTGGTCAGCTGCGCAGACTCGTTCCGTAAAGACCGGAAAATACGCGAAATACCGCGCTGAAACCAGCGGGTCAGCAGGTAAATCGGTACGCCCGTAAGCAGCAGAAGAACCCCAATACGCCAGTCCAGCACAAAAATGGCCACCACCGAGAACAGCATGTTCAGCAGGGTAGTCACCAGCTGGCTTAAACCGCTGCCCAAGAACGTGGCGATCGTCTCAACGTCGTTCGTCAGACGCGATATGACCCTGCCCGAAGTGTACGACTCGTGAAAAGAGACGCTCAGCGCCTGCGAATGTTTAAACACTCGGGTGCGTAAATGCAGCAGCACCCCTAAGGAGACGCGCACCGTATACGCCACATTCGCCCATGTGGCGCCCGCATTTACCAGCACACTCACCGCAAACACCGCTAAAAGTGTCAGCAGCGGGCCGGTGTCGCCGTGCGTGACCGGGGCAATCGCCGTGTCGAGCACCCGCGCTATGAGCACCGGCTGGGCTGCTGCCGCAACAGCCGCCACCAGCACCGAGACGACCGAAGCCGCCAGCGCCCCCATGTACGGCCGGAGCATCTGCCGCAGCAGCGCGAAGGAGCGTTTCCGCGCCTGCTTCTGCTCCTTAGGGTCAGGTCCGTGCGCTCGTGCGGGGCTTTAGCCCCGGTTAGTTTCATTGGGTGCCTCCGCCCTCCCCGGTGGGGGAGCCCTCACGATTCTGCGTGCTCTCAGCGGCGGCGGATACCTCACTCTCGGCAATCCCAAAGAGCATGTCCGCAATATGCGCCAGAGACGCGGGGGCCTCCGGTTCGGCGCTCATTAACGCACGGTATGCAGGGAGTTTCATCAGCTCGGTGTGCGTCCCGTCGGCAACGATTTTCCCGCCCTCAAGCAGCAGAACCCGGTCTGCTAAGGCCACCGTGGAGGGCCGGTGAGCCGTCAGCAGGGTGGTTGCCCCGCCCAAGTTCCCCTCACCGCCGCGCAGGTTCGTGATGATGCGCTCCTCCGTACCCACATCCAGCGCCGAGAACGGGTCATCCAGCAGAAGCACCGCCGGGCGTGCCGCCAGCGCACGCGCCAACGAAAGGCGCTGCCGCTGACCACCCGAAAGGCTCAGCCCTCCTCGCCGATGACGGTATCCACGCCCTCAGGCAAATCCGCCACGAAATCGCAGGCGGCAAGTTCAAGAGCGCCCGTTAGGGTCTGCTCCAGCTCCTCATCGCTGTATTCACCGCGCACACCCATCAGCACATTCTGGCGCACCGTACCCGAGAACAGCACCGCCTCCTCAAACACGAAAGCGGTCTGTGCGCGCAGCACCGGCAGGGGCATGTCGGCAATATCTTCACGCCCCAAGAGGATGCGCCCGCTGGTGGGGGAGTAGAAACGCGGAACCAGCGTCAGCGCCGTGGACTTGCCGCTGCCGGTGGCACCCACCAGCGCAACCACCTCGCCCGCGAACGCCTTAAAACTCAGCCCTCAAGCACCCCGCCCGGTGCGGGCGCATCGATGGCGTGTTCTTCGGGCTGTGTTCTTGGGAGCTGGGCTCTTGTGCGGGGTCGTAGGTAAAGTGCACGTTATCGAACGTCACCGATAAAACACCGCCGGAAGGGATAGGAGCCTGCTCGGCTGCCTCGTCGGTGAGTACTACTTCTTCATGCCCGTTTTCGCTCATTACTTCAACATGCCTTTCCATAGCTACCCGGTAGTTCAAATACGAAGAAATCAGTGTGGTTGAACGCAGAACGTGCCCCAGCACCACGGTCAGCACCGCAAAATAGGCGGTGAGCGACCCTAACGAAACCTCCCCCGAGGCCACCTGCGGAACCCCCACCCACAGGGCGATGAGGGTGCTCACCCCAACAATAACCCGCTGATAAAACGCCACCAGCGCCACCAGCATAGACCGCCGGTAATCCAGGGAGTTCAGCTCCTCAACGGCTGCGGTGTACTTCTGAATTTCTTCCTGGGAACGCCCTAAAGCTTTAATGACGCGGATGCCGCGCACCGACTCCTCAATACGGGTTGATACATCCCCGGTGAGCTGCTGAAGCTCCTTAGTGTACGCATTGTATTTACGCACATAGCTCACCAGGGACACCAAAAGCACGGGTACGGTCACCACGAACACCACCGCCAGCTGCCACGAGGCACCGAACATGAATGAGCTGCCCACCAGGAACATGACCGCCACCGAGATCAGCTGCACCAGCGCGAAGGAGAGCCACCGGCGGATCGTCCCCAGGTCAGACATTGACCGGGTGAGCAGCTGCCCGGATGACCAACGGTCAATCATTGACAGGGGCGCGCGCAGCAACTTGTCGAAGAAGTTCATGCGCATCCGCATTTCCATCGTGGAGGTCGGATCCACAATCAGCCACCTGCGCCAGTAAGCCAAGGATGCCTGCCCCACACCGATGAGCAGCACCAACGACCCGCCAATCCAAATGCCTGTCTCGGTGGCGTTGCGGGTCAGCTCATCAACAATGAACTGAAGCATCTGCGGAACCGATATTTCAAGTACAGCAGCGCCGATCGCAACCACCAGACCCACCGCCCACCGGCCGCGTATGGGCTTCGTGTACGGTGCGAACTTTAGGGGTGCCCGCTCACCGGCCGCGTAGTCTACGGGCGCCGGGATGGGTTCGGGAGCGGTCTCAAGGAACGGGTTGCGCCGCCGGGAGGTGCTGGTGGCATGTGTGCGAGTCGTTGCCGGTTCCTCCTGATCGGTTGCGGGGTTGTTACCCCTGCTGTTTATGAGCGGATGCGCCGCATCGGGCGCTATTGGTGATGTGAGCCTGAGGTTTCTATTATAGACAGCGGCCTCTTGCCGTCTGCCGCGGGCTTGCTCTGCTGTGGGGTGCCCGCCCGAGATCCCGGCCGACAGCTGGGTGTTTATTCGCTCTTGGCTGTGAGGGTGACCAGCACCGCCTCTGGGGGCAAAAAAGCCGCACCGGCGCGAACCGTGAGGTACCCAACCCCGCCGTGACCTGCACCGGCACATCCTGCTGGTAGCTTACGCCCTTAGCGCGTGAAGGCGGTAAATCGCAGTTGCTCACCAGTGCCCGCCCACCCGGTAAACACACCTGCCCGCCGTGCGTGTGCCCGGCGAAAATTGCTTGCGCGCCGTCAGCGACGAACCGTTCAAGGGTGCGCATATAGGGGGCGTGCGCAACCCCGATACGCACCCGCGGGGTGGAGCCGGTATCAAACGCTTCAGGGGCGAACCCGGGGTGCTGATCGTAACGCAGGTGCGGGTCGTCAACCCCCGAAAACTCTAGGCGCAGCCCGCCGATGCTAATACTGTCATACCGGTTAATAAGTCCCGTCCAGCCGCGTGACTCAAAAGCATCATGCATTTTCCCAATAGGAAGCGGCACGCGTGAGCCTTCCTCAATTTCTTGGGGGGTGCGTGCCTGCCACAGGTACCGGGCCGGGTTCTTGAGCACAGGGGCGAAGTAGCAGTTCGACCCCGGCACGAATACGCCCGGGAAGTCCATGAGCGGGTCTAAAGCATCCAGCAGGGGCGGCAGCCCATTAATATGTGAGAGGTTATCACCGGTATTGATCACCAGATCGGGGCGTAACCCCGCCAGCGAATGCATGAACTCTCTTTTACGTGCCTGCCCCGGAATCATGTGCATATCCGAAATGTGCAGGATACGCAGATCTGCCGTCCCCGCTGGGAGAACCGGCAGCCGCTCGTGGCGTACCACAAAATTATTCAGCTCAATAAAGTGGCCGTACGCTGCTGCGGCGACCCCCAGAACAGCACCGGCGGCAACGGTCTTTTTCAGTACCGAACCGGTGCGTGCTGCAGGAGCCGCCGCTCGGAGCATACGGCGGGACGGGGCGGAATCACGCATTCCATCCAGCCTTTCGCTCATTCAGTTGTATGATTCACTCACCCGTAACCTTAGTTGGCGGTTGAGAGCACCTTCGCGCTGGGTTGGGTGAAGTTGTCGGTGTTGTACTTCGGTGCGACCGCCTTCATGTACGTCTGCCATTGCGCACCCGCGTAGGTTGCGCCGTCCACGTACTCACGTACCTGACCGTTAATTGCCAGCCCGTTCATGGAGCGGAAGCCCTTTGCCACGTTACCAACCCAGGAGGTGGTCACCAGGCCGCGGGTGTAACCGGCAATCCAGGTTTGTGACGAGTTATCGTTCGTACCGGTTTTCGCAGCGGACCCTTCGGGCAAACCAATCCCTCGGGTGGGGGCCGAGCCTCCCTGTTGGATCACGCCTTTAAGCACCCAGCTCACACCGTTAGCGATGTCCGGGTCAAGAACCTGTTCACACTTGGCCTGGTATTCCTTGAATACCTCGCCGTTGTTCTTGGTGACCTTGTTCATCGGGCGCGGCTCACAGTACTTCCCCTCGTTCGCAAAGACCGCGTAGGCTGAGGCCAATGTCAGCGGGGACACACCGTTTTTGGTACCGCCAATGTCAGTACCCAAATCGGGGATGCTGTGAAGCGGCTCTCCTGTGCCGTCGTACATGTGCAGGGTTTTAGACATTTCGTGCACATCGCACAAATCCAGCCGTGAGAGCATACCGTACAGGTATGAGTTCAGCGACTGCCGGATACCGTATGCCGCCGTGTTGTACCCCAGACCGCCGTTTACGGCGTTCTTGAAGGTCCACCCTTCCGGCTGGTTGCGGTAGTAGTATTTGCCGCCTGTCTCGTCGTAGCATTTGGCGTTCCACGCGAAACTGGTGGGGTACGACAACTGCGTACCATTGACCATGCCGTTGACGCCCTTGCCGTCCTTAATCCACTGGGCAAGGATCACCGGTTTGAACGTTGAACCGGGCTGGAAGCCATTGGTGCCGCCGTACTTGGCATCAACGTTGTAGTTGAACTGCGAGACCGAATGGTCATTGGCGTCCTTGGGGCTGCCCCATTCTGTGTTCTGCGCCATCGCCACCACATTACCGTTGGAAGGCTCGATGCTGGTCAGTGCGGTGTTAATGTCATTAGTGTTGGTTGCCCCAGGCTGAGTGGATTCAACTGCCTGCTTCGCAACCTTCTGTGCCTCCGTGTTCAGGGAGGTGTAAATCTTCAAACCACCGCGCTGCAGCATGGCATTGCGCTGAATATCGGTGGCACCGTAGGACTCATCCTGCAGGATATTATTCACCACGTAGTTGCAGAAGAAGGCGTACTCGCCAGCGTTGCTGCACCCCTTCTTCACCGGGTGAATGTCCAGGTTTACTTCGCTGGCCACTGCCTCGTCGTACTCTTGCTGAGAGATCTTCCCGTCACGCAGCATGGTGGAGAGCACCACGTTACGGCGTTCAACTGCGTTATCGGGGTGCTCGTCCGGCCGGTAGGTGTTGGGGGACTGCACCAGCCCGGCCAGCAGCGCTGACTGGGCAACGTTCAGGTCCTTCGCAGGAATACCCCAGTAGTACTGGGCTGCGGCCTCAACACCAAAGTTTGAGCCGCCCATGTTCACGATGTTCAGGTAGCCTTCAAGGATCTCGTCCTTGGACTTGTTCTGCTCCATCGAAACGGCCAGCTTCATTTCTTTGATCTTGGCGAAGTAGTTCTTGTTCCCGCCCAGGGTGGCGTTCGCGTCCTCACCGTTCTGCTCAGCAGCGTTAACGATCAGGTTGTTCACGTACTGCTGGGTGAGGGTGGAAGCACCCTGACGTTTGCCGGGATTCATCGCGTTATTGAAGAACGCACGTCCAATACCGACGGCAGAGACCGCGCCGTGGCTATAGAAATCACGGTCCTCAACCGAAATGATGGCGTTCCGCATATGCGGGGAGATCTGGTCGAGCTTCACCTGTGTACGGTTCTCTTCGTAGAAGGTGGCCAGCTCGGTCTTACCATCTGCGGCGTAGATCGTTGAGGGACGTGCCAGGGGGCCCTCTGAAATCTCATCCGGTAAGTCTTGGAACCAGCTCATGGATGCGTTCACCACTGAGCCAGCGCCTACGACGGGCGGCACAACAATGACCGC
The DNA here is from genome assembly GCA_002355935.1 of Rothia aeria. Lineage (GTDB taxonomy): Bacteria > Actinomycetota > Actinomycetes > Actinomycetales > Micrococcaceae > Rothia > Rothia aeria. The sequence continues at coordinate 813,206 of AP017895.1, forward strand.
CACCAGAAAACCTGCAATGACGCTGTAAGCAATAAACTGCAAAAGGTCGCGGCCGCGACGTTTCTTAGGAGAAGCCATTCCCCAGTTTAGCGGATATAACTGGGAACTGTAGCCGCCCACGTCAGCCCGCTTTTCATGCCCGGCATGCCGCCGAACAACCTCCTTAGGGTGTCTTAATATTTGGTGTTAAACATGAAGGTGCCCGCTGTATTCTGTCACGTACCCGTGAAATGACCGGTGATATTGTACAGTACGCCCCCGAAGGACTACCCTAGGTGTATGAAGAAATGGGAATACGCAACTGTGCCTCTGATGATCCATGCTACTAAGCAGATCCTCGACAGCTGGGGCGAAGATGGCTGGGAGCTTGTGACGGTACTCCCCGGTGCCTCCGCACCTTCCGGCCCGAACCCTGCAGGTAATATGGTCGCCCCCACGCAGGGCAACCCCATCGCCTACTTTAAGCGCGAAAAGGCGCAGTAGTATACGCACCGCCCGGTGACCGCCCCATCTAGGGGTCGCGGCACCGGGTTTAGCGTCTTTTGCTTGTGCGGCTGCGGACAACCCCGCGAAAATATACCGCTTAAGGGCATCCTTAAACCAATCGCCGATCCCTTACCCACGGAGAGAGCATCATGACCGAACCCCGTATAGAACAACGTATCCGAGACCTTGGCTACGAGCTGCCTGAGGTTGCTGCGCCTGTGGCCGCTTATGTTCCGGCTGTTGTCTCCGGCAGTTACGTGTACACTTCCGGGCAGCTGCCTTTTACGAAGGGGGAACTGCCGGCTATTGGTAAGGTATCTGCCAGCGGGCAAGCAGGCTTTGTGGCACCTGAGGACGCTAAAAAATACGCCGCCATTTGTGTGCTTAACGCCTTGGCTGCCGTAAAATCTGTGATTGGCGATCTTGACCGGGTGCGCCGCATTGTGAAGGTTGTCGGTTTTGTCTCTTCTGAACCGAACTTCACCGGTCAGCCCGGCGTTATTAACGGTGCATCCGAGCTGCTGGGCGAGATTTTCGGTGAGGCTGGGCAGCACGCCCGTTCGGCGGTCGGCGTACCCGTGCTCCCGCTCGATTCCCCCGTAGAAGTTGAGATTATCGTCGAATATGCGTAGCGAACTGTACACCGGCGCTATCCCCGTGGCGGGTTCCCCTCGCGTTTATTCCGGCAGGAAGAGCGCCCCCGCCCCGCGTACCGAACAGGTGCAGCGGCTGTACACTATCCCAGACTTTATGCGCACCGCCGCGGAGACGTGGGCGAACGAGCATTCCGGGGAGGCAGCCGGTACTGCCGAATCCACCGGGTGCGCCCTCAAGCATGCGGCCTCCGTCATTTTTGTGCGTGATGGCGACGACGGGCTGGAAACTATCCTTACCTACCGGCCCGGCTGCTCTCCTTTAGGGATTGTTGCTTTTCCCGGCGGTATGGTCACCGCAGAAGATGCACAGAATATCCCCTGGTGTGGCGCTGATGCGGAGCATTGGCAGCGCACCTTCGCGTTCGGTGACGCAACGATAGCCCATAAGGTGGTGGTCGCTGCGGTGCGTGAAACCTTTGAAGAAACCGGGCTGTTATTGGCTGGTGAGGACGAGGGGAGCGTAGCTGAGTACACCGCTGGCAGCGACCAGATGAACCACCGGGAGGCGATCTCGGACCGCGACGAAACCCTCAGCAAATACCTGGCGATGAGCGGACTAAAAATCCGGGCTGATCTGCTGCGCCCTGTGGTGCGCTGGCAGTCGCCGGACTTCTGCCACAAACGGTACGATGTCGCGTATTTCACCACCGCCGTGCCTGTCGGCCAGCAGGCAAGCCTGCTGAAGGATAAAGGTATTTGGGGTGACTGGGTGAACGTGCGGGAGCTGCTTGCAGGCCGGGCCACCAGCGACCTCGGCGACCGTATTAACCAGCCCGATACCGCCGGTAAAACCCTTGATGAGCTGGTCACCCCCGGGGTCATGTGTACCCTTGAATCCCTGGCGAAGGTCGGTACGAGCGTGGCCTGGTTGGCTAAGAAACGAACGGTTGAGGTGAAAAAACCCATCCTTGTTAAGAACGACGGACAGTGTATGCTCTCATTCACTGAGGTGGTGAAGGCTGCCCCACGCACCGGAAAGTTTGGTGCGGTGGCTGCACCAGCAACCTCAGCCATTCCTACAGTCACCCCTTCATAAAAACGTGGAAGGCCGGATTTCCGCACAGCGCGGAAAATCCGGCCTTTGTTGTAGGCAGATAATCACAGTGAAAGGAGGAACCTCATGATTCGCAAAATTCAGCATAACGCTTATGGCGATCCCAGCGTTCTAGAAATGGTTGAGACAGATGAGCCTACACCGGGCGAAGGTGAAGTCCGTGTGAGTGTCAAAGCGGTCAGCCTGAACCCCGTGGATCTGAAAACTTTTGAGGGGTATAAGCCGCTTCGTATCGCAGAGACGAGCAACCGTTTGCGTCACCCGTCCTGGTGGTTTGGCCGCGGTCCCGCACGTTTTCCGAAGGGCGTGGGGCGTGACTTTTCTGGTGTGATAGATGCCCTCGGTCCCGGTGTGAACAATATTGCTGTGGGCGATGCGGTACTGGGAACCCTGCGCAGCGCTCCCGGCTCCGGCGTGACGGAAGGCTCCCTGGCTGAGAAACTGGTGACTTCTGCCCAGAATATCGTTGCGAAACCTGAAAACCTGAACTTTGAGGTTGCCGCAGCCTTGGGCGTCGCCGGGGAGACCGCGTGCGGGGCGTTCCGTGCAATCGATCTGAAACCCGAGGATGTGCTGGTTATCAGTGCCGCATCCGGCGGTGTGGGAGCCGTGGCGGTTCAGCTTGCGGTGCATCGGGGAGCAACAGTTATCGGTATCGCATCGGAGAAAAACGCGGAGTTCGTACGCTCTCTGGGGGCTATTCCGGTTGCATACGGTGACGGTTTGAAAGAACGTATTCTCAAGGCAGCACCGACCCCGGTTACGAAAATACTTGACTGCTACAACGGTGACTACATCCCGTTAGGGGCAGAGCTCGGCCTGAAAAAGGACGCGATGGGCACACTGATTCCTACGCCGAAGGCAATGATAAAAGGCGCGCAGTTTACGGGGGCGCGGCATGCGCAGCCCGGTGACCTGAAAGAAGTCGCCGATCTGGTGGCATCGGGAGATATTGACGTGACCTTAGCGCATGTGTACCCGTTCAAACTTACTTCCATCCGTGACGGCTATAAGGAACTGGGCACGGGGCATGTGCGCGGTAAACTTGTGGTCACTATTCCCTAACAAAAGTCGAAAACTATGAAAATTTTAGTATCCGGTGCTACCGGAAACGTGGGCCGTTTGGTCGTGGAACAGGCACTTGCGCGTGGCCATGAGGTAGTTGCACTTGCCCGAAACCCGCAGAATCTTCAGCGTGAACACCCGAACCTCACCACGGGCGCTGTAGATATTCTTGATGCTCAGGCCCTCAAACCCTGGCTTCAAGGCGTAGATGCGGTCATTAGTACCGTAGGGATTGGCACCTCGAAAACGCCGACAACCCTTTACTCTGCCGGGACAAAGAATCTTCTGGACGCCATGCAAGAGCATGGGGTATCACGTTTGGTTGTGATCTCTTCGGAGGTCGCCGAACATTGGGCTCATCAAGGGCTCTTCAAGCTCTGGGTGGTATTGCCGCTGCTGCAGCACTTTTTGGGTGCAACCTACGATGATATGCGGCGTATGGACGTGGTTTTGTGGGAAAGCACCGCGCAGTGGACGGCGGTGCGTGCCCCTCGCATTCAGCCGATGAAACCCAAAGGCTCTTATCGGCTAGATGCCCACAAGCCGCTTCGACGCGGCTGGATGATTACCCCGGCAGATATGGCGACTGCGTTGCTCGATATTGCCGAACGTGAGGATCTGAACCGGCAGCACGTCTACGTTGCTAACTAGGGGATACCTCACGGAGAAAAGGGCACCTGTTATCGCATGCGTAAATGTGAGGGGGAGCGGGTATACAAAAACCGCATCCGAAACCGTCGAATAACACGACGTATCGGATGCGGTTTTGTGTGTGAAGACTTCAGATGTCCTCAGAGAATTTAGCGTGAACGCTGACGCAGACGCGGCAGGTCGAGAATGACGACCGCGCGTGCCTCCAAGCGAATCCAGCCGCGGGAGACGAACTCGGCCAGAGCCTTGTTCACGGTCTCACGGGACGCACCCACCAGCTGCGCAAGCTCTTCCTGAGTGAGCTCGTGGGCCACGAGGATGCCGTCGGTTGCGGGGCGACCGAAACGATCCGCCAGATCCAGCAGGGCCTTAGCGAGACGCCCGGGAACATCCGAGAACACCAGGTCTGCCAAGGCCTCATTTGAGTGGCGCAGACGGCGTGCCAGGGTCTTGATGACCTGGTCCGAGATGCTGGGGTCCTGCTGCTGGGCGCGTTTGAACGACTCGTGCTTAATAGCAGCCAGGCGGGTCTCAGAGACAGCCACGGCATTGGTAGAACGCGGGGAGGGATCAAAAAGTGCCATTTCGCCGAAGACATCGCCGGGGCCCATGATAGCGATCATGTTTTCACGCCCATCGGCGGCGGTGCGGCCAAGCTTAACCTTGCCGGAGAGTACGGCGTAGAGCTGGTCGCCGGGGTCTCCTTCGTAGAAGAGCACGGCGTTACGGGAAAGGTCGATTTCGGTAATATCGTCGGTGAGCAGCTTGAATGCGGCGTCATCGAGGGTCGCGAACAGCGGCGAGCGGCGCAGGATATCTAGATCCATTGTTTTGTTCTCCTTGAATATGGGTGGGGTGCGAGCACCCCTTGTGTGAGCATTCCGGCTGGTGCACCTGCTCGAACCTATGAGCTGAGGGGCCCAAGAACCGGATGTGATATATTCAACTTACTGTTATTGAGATTACCTCAAAAATCTTATTTATGCATCTGAAAACGGTTGGCCGAAAGCAAAACTTCCCTGGGAATTTTTTAAAAAACTAAAGATTTTCACAGCTTAACCCTTTAGCATCAGTACATGAGTGCGGCGTTTTCCACGCCATCATTCATTATTTCTTTATATTTCAAGAGAGGAACGCTTGTGTTTGCTAACCTGAGCCCCCTCGACATTATTATTCCCATCATCCTCGTGCTGTATTTCCTTATGGGCTTACGAAGCGGGTTCTTTACCACGCTCGGAACGTTCTTAGGGTTGGCACTGGGTGTGTGCGCCGCCGCATGGCTGGTGCCGCTGGCGGTTGCCGCCGTCAGCCCGCAGTGGATGCTTCCCACCGCTATCGGGCTTCTTTTGCTATGCCTGGTGATTGGGCAGTGGCTGGGTGTCATTGCTGGCAGGAGTATCCGTAAAGTAACAGATGTCACACCTATAAAGGGTGTGGAGAGGTTCTTCGGCGGCGTGCTGAACGTAGCCGCCTGCGCCCTCGTACTCGTCGTCATCACCCTATCCATGCGCACGGTGCCCATCCCGTCAGTAAACACGGCGCTGGGCGAATCGAAAACCCTCACCTGGATGGTTGAAGCAACCCCATCTGCCGTGAAAGACCGCATCGACAGCGTCCGCAACGATGTACTCACCGCAGGCAGCATCCCCGAAGTCAAACAGCTGCTCTACCCCGAGACGAACGCACCCACCCAGCAGGTTCAATCCGATGCACTTGAGAACGCCTCATCCTCGGTAGTGCAGATCCTGGGTGCCGCTGAGCAGTGCGGATACACCTCCACCGGCTCCGGGTTCGTCGCTGGGCAGGACCTCGTAGTCACCAACTCGCATGTGCTTTCCGGAGTTACCTCACCCACCGTGCAAGACTCACGAGGACGCACCTACCCCGGCACCGTGGTCTACAACAACCCGGCGCAAGATCTAGCGTTCATTCGTGTGCCGCGTTTGCCTATCCAACCGCTGCAGGTGGCCAACACTAACTCCGAATCCGGCGAAACCGTGACCTTCATGGGCTACCCGAAGGGCGGCCCGTTCGCCGCGAAACCCGCCACCGTACAGGGCGTGGGCAATATTCAGACCATCGACTCTGAAACCGGTAAAGCCAACCCCACCCGCCAGGTGTACCAGATCGCCGCAGACGTGCAGCACGGTAACTCCGGCGGCCCGATGCTCACCCAAGACGGCACCGTAGTGGGTGTGGTCTTCGCAAAAGCAACCGAAGGCCAGACCGGCTATGCGATAACCGCATCCACCCTGAAACAGGCGTTGGCTGCCAACGGCAATAACACCACGCCTGTCTCAACCGGCCAATGTAAAGCACGCTAGGGTGATCAGCACACCCTCATAACCCGCGTACAGCGGACTAAAACGGGGCGCCCGGTACCGAAAAGGTACCGGGCGCCCCGTTCGCTGGTGCGAGGCCCCGTTAAATATCGTCTTTAAGGTACTCGGCAATAAAATCAATAGCCATCACATACCCATAAGCACCCGCACCACTAATCACGGTGGTTGCCTGCGGGGACACATACGAGTGATGCCTGAACTCCTCACGCCGGTAAATATTCGACAGGTGCACCTCGACGACGGGCAGTTCGGCGGCCTCCAGCGCATCGTGAAGCGCCACCGACGTGTGCGTGTACGCTGCCGGGTTAATCACAATCGCAGCCCCACGGGTGCGGGCCCGCTGAATCTCATCCACCAGCTTCCCCTCATAGTTTGTTTGCATAAACTCCACATCAAACCCGTGCAGGGCGGCACGTTCACGCACCGACAACTCAATATCAACCAGGGTGGTGTGCCCGTAAATTTCGGGGCGGCGGTGCCCCAGCAGGTTCAGGTTAGGGCCATTCAGCACAAAAATAGTTGCAGACATGCTTTTAGTGTGGCACATTGAAGCGTCCCCGCGCAGGATGCACGCCCACCAAACCACCCCGCCACCACTATTTAGGTTCGTGAACCAGCCGCTTCGGCATCCCTAGCTGGGAAAAGCAGACAAAAAACGGTAGGCTCGCGCTATGAGCGCATCCGCACCGAAAAGCACCACCGACACAGCCCCAGATCTACAGCTCACCGAGGAAGAACGTGAGCTGCTAAGCATCCGCACCGTGCCCGAGTTTGAGGCGGCACAGGCGGCACGCCGCCGCGCGAAAGCACTCACCAAAGCCCCCGAAAGCCACCTTGCCACCGTGCGCCGCGCCCGCAAAATCAACCGTATCCTGGGTGAAACCTACCCCTACGCTGTGGCTGAACTCGACTTCACGAACGCCTTTGAACTGCTGATCGCCACGGTGCTCTCGGCACAAACCACCGATGTGCGCGTCAATCAGGTAACCCCGGCGCTCTTCGCCCGCTACCCGGATGCGCCCGCCCTCGCCGCCGCCACCGAAGAAGAGGTCGAACCCTATATTCAATCCCTCGGGTTCTACCGCGCCAAAACGAAATCTATTGTCAAACTCGCCCGCCAGCTCACAGACGACTACAACGGAGAAGTGCCCGGAACCCTCGATAAACTGGTGAAACTGGCAGGAGTCGGGCGCAAAACCGCAAACGTGGTACTCGGCAACGCTTTCGGGGTACCCGGGCTGACCGTCGATACCCATTTCGGCAGGCTCGCACGCCGCATGGGATTCACCACCGAAGACGACCCCGTCAAAGTCGAACACGACGTTGCCGAACTGATCGAACCGCGCGAATGGACCAACTTCTCACACCGCATGGTCTACCACGGGCGGCGCATCTGCCACGCCCGCAAACCCGCCTGCGGAGTCTGCCCCATCGCCGACCTGTGCCCATCCTGGGGTGAAGGCGAGACGGACGAAACCAAAGCGCGTAAACTCATGAAATATGAAATGGCACCCGGTCGTGAACGCCTGCACCTGCGCTTCCTCACCGGTGCCACACGCCGCCAACTGCACGCCGAAGGATACCCGCTGAGTGCTTAACACCCTGAACACCGCCGCCGAACAAGCCCGCGATGCACTCGCGAACCTTGCCGCAGGAAAACTCGATTTCAAGATAGACTCCCTCATGCGGTACGCGTCCAACAGTAAGCTCTCCAAAGAGGCGGCAGTGCTCGTTCTCTTCGGGGTACTCGATGATGAACCGAGCGCATCCGCAGACTTTGACGGATGCCCAGAGTGCGTGGGAGAGAACCTGGACGTTCTGCTTCTGGTGCGGGCGGATACTCTGCGCTCACACGCCGGTCAGCCTGCATTCCCGGGCGGCAAAATCGACCCCGAGGATTACGAACTGGCGCGCCAGCAGAGAGTTCCGGTGGGGCGCATCGCCGCCCTGCGTGAGGCCGTGGAAGAGACCGGGCTTGACCCTGCGGGTGTTGAAATTCTGGGGAGCTGCCGACCCTGCCGCTTGCCGTGAGCGATTTCAGGGTGACCCCGGTGCTGGGGTGGTGGGCTTCACCCACGCGGGTTGGCGTGGTCGATACGAACGAGTCTGCCCTGATTGCGCGGGTGCCCGTGCGAGATTTGCTCAACCCCGCCAACCGGCATACGGCATATGTGAAGCGCGGGCGCATAACCCATAAAACCCCGGCGTTTGAGGTCGTGCACTCTAGCGGCGATGCGCGGGTCGAGTTCACCGTGTGGGGATTCACTGCGATCGTGCTCGATAAGATTTTTGATGCGCTCAGCTGGACGGTCCCGTGGGATGACTCGGTGCTTAAACCTGCGCCCGCCTTAAAATAAGCGGGCCGGGTACGCAGAAGGGCCTGCTCCCCAGAACCGCACAATGCGGGGAGCAGGCCCTAGCTTATGAGTATTCGCAGCCGGTATTAGTGGCTGGGAACCACCGGAGCGGGAACACCCGGGTCATCCGGGTAGTCCTTATGCGAACCGCTCGGGTCGCACCAGATCACCTTAATACGGCCGTGGCCGTTGGTGTCATTGGTGCCGAAAGTACGGTTATTGTGTGCCCAGAACTTCTTACCGTTGGAATCCCACATTTCGATTCCCGGTGCCAGGTAGCTGCCGCCGGCACCGCCAGCACCAGCGGATGCGAAAGCACCCGAGTACCGGAACTTGTTCGAGCTGCCCTCAATATCCTGTTCCTGATCCGGGGCAGTAACACGCACACCCTGACCAATGACGCTGCCGGAGCCGCCGCCGCCGTAGCCGCCGCCACCGCCGCCGGAGACCGCGTACACGTAGTAGTTGGCGTTGTCGTACCCATCGGCGTAGTGACCGTCGTAGGTCTGAACCGCACCCCAGGCACTCACACCGTCAGCACCGTTAACGGGCTCGGTGGGGTTGGAGGTGCTGTTGCCCTCTGCGCCTTCAAAAGCGGAAGCGAAGATATTGCCATCGTCTGAGTAGTTAATGTATGCACCCGTCGGTTGATCGAATTTGGCGTAGCTCAGGTATTCCTGGGTGACCCGGTCCTGATCTGCTGCGGGTGCTTCACCGCCAGCGCCACCGGTTCCGTTGCTGCCGCCTTCTGCGGTGCCGCTGCCCTTACCGCCGTAGACGGTCTGCTCGTAGTCGGGGTAGTTCTCCAGGGAGGTGCTCGCGTCGCCGCCGTCCATGCTGTCCACATGCTGCACTACTGTGACGGTCTGGCCCTCAACGCTCTGGGGGCTCTGCTGCACCTGCATACCGCCGCTGCCCTGCTCACCGATGGTGAGGGTGGCAGTCTTGTAGCTGCCTTCTTTGGTGCGGGGGTAGTCGTTGGTGTTGTGCTGCACGGTAACACCCGCGCCGCCGCCGCCGCCAGCAATAGCGATAACTTCCTTAATGGTGAACCCATCGCTTTCCATACGAACAATAGCGGATGCGCCACCACCGGAGCCACCGTACTGGATCTTTGCGGGCTTCAACTTATCAAGGATGAACTGCGCCTGGTTATTGCGAATACCTACCTGAGAGTCGGTGGGAAGAGCAGCTGAGGAACCGCCGTCACCAAATCCTTTACCGCCTTCAGCGGGGGTACCGTCGAAGTTTGCGGTACCAGCTGCGCCGGTCACGAAGGTAAGGGTTTCGCCGGGGGTCACATCAAGGTAGCCGGCTACCTCGGCGCCAGCGCCGCCGAAGCCGCCACCGTACTGGTCTTCGTGAGTGGAGCCACCGGCGGCACCGCGCACATAGAACTTGATCTGGTGCACGTCGGCGGGGACTGTCCAGTGGTCGTAGACCTTTTCGCGGGTGTTGCCGCGCGGGGGCTTAGCGTAGTGCTGCGAGTTAAACGTTTTATCTGCTACACAGGGCTCGACCGGCGATGTGGCGAACGCCGGGATGGAGCTAGAAGCCATGACCACGGGTGCCGCCCAAGCCGCGCCGGTAACAAGCGTGCGGCGTGAGAGTTTATTCTGCATGTTTATATCCTTGCGAAGTACTGATATACACACGCCGGTGCCCAGTACCGTGCCCGCCCCTAGCGGAAAAAGGGCGGGGTACGTGAACACAACGAGCGTATATTGAGTGTTGTGATGCGCAGTAGAACCGCGTATACGGTGAATATTCTACTCGTAAAGTCTTTCATCTTCCATATATTCATGCATGTACTGAATGCCTTGCTGTAACCCTGAATCTCAAGCTATAGCTCAAAATTTACCGCGCGGTTCCCACATCAATAAGTGAATAATTATTCTATAAATTATGTATTTTGATGCATTTTAATCATTTCGTAATAATTGGGTCATGCGATGCACCGCAGAAATATACGCTCACCCGGCACTCAGGCACTCAAGCACCCTGGAAAGAACTCTAAGGCACCTTCTGAAACTTAATTGAAGCGTTAAAAATGCCAAAATATTTTTAAGAGGCCCAAATCATAAAACGACACAGAAACTAAGTTTAACCTTATAAAATACTCACCTAAGACTCAGTATCTCTTCTCTTTAAGAAGACACTACTTCGCCTCCGCATAGTTCCTCGTAACCGTCACAGACACTGGAAAGTCCACCGGGACCCCGCCAAAGAGCAGCTGCGCAGCCTGCTGAGCAGACTCCCGCACGATCGCCTCAACACGTTTCGCCTCAACAGAGGGGCCGCACAATACAAGCTCATCGTGCAGAAAATACACAATCTTTGTGCGCATCGGGCTGCCGAAAACTGTTTCACTCAGCAGGCGCGAACGCACCCTGCCCATCCAGCACAAAGCCCACTCCGCCGCCGTACCCTGCACCACAAAATTACGGGTCATACGGCCCCACGCACGAGACGCAGAAACCGCCCGGGCCTCCGCAGCACCCGTTGAACGATCCGCCACCGTGCGCCGCCACGCATCGGAAGGGGCAGGGGAGGTGCGACCTAAAAACGTGGTGACCTGCCCGCCCTGCTCGCCAATACGCGCCGCCCGCTCCGTAAACTCCATAGCGCGCGGAAAAAGCTGCGCAATATGCGGCAGCAGCGCCCCAACCTCGCCGCTGCGGCCCCCATACATAATGGCCAGCAGCCCCACCTTCGCCTGCGCCCGCTCAGTCAGCGCCAGCCCGTGAGAACGGCTCAGCTCGGCAATGCCCTCGTACAAGTCGGTGCTGTGCCCCGCAACGCCACGTCCCGCCGCAGCCAACGCCTCATCCCGGCTGAGCGCCGCCAGAATACGCGGCTCAATCTGTGACCCATCGGCCACCGTAAACACTTGATGCTGCGGGGCTATTATTGCCGAACGGATCTCCGCAGGCAGCTGCAAAGCACCCCCGCCGGAAGCACCCCACCGTCCGGTTGCTGCACCGCCCACCTCAAGATGCGGGCGGAAACGCCCCTGGTGCACCCACGTATCAGCCCAATTCCAGCCGTTAGCAGTCCATATCCGGTACAGCTTCTTATACCGCAGCACCGGGTCGATCATGGCGTGCCTTTCCTGGGCCCGCGCCGGGTTCTGCTGCGCCCACGCCTTCAATTTCCATGAACGGGTGCTCTCAACCTGCGCGCCCGCACGCTGAAGCGCCCGCAGCAGATCCTGCGGGGAATCCGGGTTCAGCTGCGGAGCGAACAGCACACGCCGAATATGCTCAGCAAGCTCAACCATTTTCGCCGGATGCTCGCCCTCACCAGGGCGCGGCCCCAACAGCTGCTCCAGATTTTTATGGTGCTCCTGCGCATCGAACGGGATGCCCCAGTGCCCGATCTCCGCGGCAACAAGAGCACCGGCCGACTCCGCATGAGCCAACAGAGAAAGCCGGTCAGGGTGCGCGGCAGCGGCAATAGCGTGCAGCTGCGCCGCGAACTCGCCGAACGTCGCGGCAATAAGCGGGGTACGTGATGCTGGGGAACTCGCATCATCGGAACGCACGGCTGGGCTGGCAGAATCCGCTGAAGACTGCTGGGCAGCGGAAAAACTCAGATCATCAAAGAGCGCCTGCTGATCGCTCACCTGCCGAGCGGGCGGCAGGTACCCGCGCGGTGGTTCGTGGTGCGGTTCGTGCATCAGCTCAAGCACCGGCGAATAACGAACATACCCGCCGGGGTGGGTTGCGGCAGCACTGAGAATACGCTGCACCAGCCGCAAATCATGGCATAGATGCACCCGTACCTGCGCCTCTAACAGGAGGGGGCCAAGCACACGTGTATCGGCCCACACCCACCGCACCCGCGCACTCTTGCGCGCATCAGCGCGGGACTCAACCTCACGCACATAGGCGGGCAGGTTCTCGGCGCTCACCCTGTGCCCACGCACAATACGTGGGGCCGTACCGGGGGTGCTGGAGGTGACCGTTTCTTCCCCCGCACTGGCTGGCGCATCAGCAGAGTCGTTGGCGTGGGCCTCGGCGGCAGTCTCCACATGGAAAACACCCCAGTATGCGGTGGATGAGCCTCCCGCAGGGTTCTGAAAATGCACAGGTTCCCCGCTGTTTGCAGCATCGTTCACTGTGTTGCGCACAGAGGTGGCGCCGGGGTTCTGGGCGTCGGCGTTATCTGCGGGAACAACGAGAATGTACACACTCCTATTATCGGTGAGAGAACCCCGAATATGCGAAGGTGACGGTGAACGAACCTGCATGTCAGGGCGAATTCGATGACAACAATCTATGTCCAAACCCCGCCGCGGCAGATATTCTAAGAAGATAGAAAAGCGCTTTTCCGCTGAGACTGGATAAGGCGACAATCGGCACGAAGCACGATTAAGGCGGTGATTGGGCGATGACAACCCCACACAAACAAGAGACGACCGCGTTCATATCCTGGTTCCGGCGAGGTCATCCCTTCGGGGACGCTCAGGTAGTCAGCGTCGGCGGCAAGGGCGCCAACCTTATAACGATGCATCGCGCCGGTCTGAACGTGCCGCCAGGATTTTGCATGACAACCGACGCCTACAGGGCAGCCGTCGCACCGATTGCTGAAGATATTATTCACGAGGCAGCCGGTACGAACTCTCACGCTGCACGAGAGCTGATCCTGAAGCAGGAAGTCCCGCGTGCCGTGCGAGATGCCGTCGTAGGGGCTTATCGGGCGCTGGGATCGCCGGTTGTGGCGGTACGTTCATCAGCGACAACGGAAGACCTGGACAGCGCGAGTTTCGCGGGGCAGCAGGATACCTATCTCGGTGTGCAGGGAGAAGACTCTGTTGTCGATGCCCTAAGGCGATGCTGGGCATCCCTCTGGACGGATCGAGCGGTGGCATACCGCACAGAAGCCGGGTTCTCCCACGAATCGGCGGAACTTGCCGTGGTGGTGCAGGAAATGGTCGCTGCAGACGTGGCGGGCGTCTTATTTACGGCAGATCCTATCTCTGGCATGACAGACCGGATGCTCATCAGCGCCTCCTACGGTCTTGGCGAATCCGTCGTCGCCGCCCACGTCAACCCGGATACATTTACGCTGGACTCACAGGGGCACGCCGTCGAGACGATCATCGGGGATAAAGAAACGCGCATCGACCTCGACCACACCGGCGGGACTAAGAGAAGCCCGGTTCCACCGGATGATCGTACGGCTTCATGCCTGTCAGACTCCGATCTTCGACGACTTCACGCTCTCGGGCGGCAGGTATCCGCCTATTACAACGCACCCCAAGATATCGAGTGGGGTATATGCGGCGATGAGCTCTACCTCTTGCAGACTCGACCGATTACATCTTTATCGAATCCGTCGAAAACCGACTCGGGACACGGACCTGCACAGTCAAAGATTCTACAGATGATGCGTGATGACCTGATCGAGCATTATCCCGCTCCGTATCCCCTGGATATCATGCCCGTGCGCAAGGTACAGCAGGAAGTTCAGCAAGTTCTCGGTTCTCTCGGGGTGGATACACCACCCGTTGATCGTGTTATCCGCATCAGCGATGACGGGATTGCGAGCATACATGCAACGTGGCCACGTGTTTCGCCGCGCATCGTAACGCACTTGCCGCGCACGATTCGACAGGCTTTTTCGGCGGCGAATCCCGACTGGGATGCAGACTCGCTGGATTGGAAACATGAACTTGAAGCATTCCAGGCGGATAATCGGGCACTTGAGAGTATCACCAACTGTGATCTGATTGCGCGGAGCCACCGGGCGGTTGACGCGGCAGCTGAGCTTACGCGCGCTCGCTTCTCGCGCTACCTCATACCGCTAATGTTCAAACGTGCTGAGGCGGATATGATGATGAAAATTGCGCGGCTCGGCCCGAGCGTCACCACCGAGGATTTATTCGCGAACCTCGATTTTGTGACGGCACATATCGACCGTGAGATTTCGCGTCTCTGCGAGCGCGCCCGCGAACTCGGTCTCGATGACGTCCTTGTGGACACGGATAACGCGGTTGAATCTCTCTCGAAGCGTCCCAATGGGTCGACGTTTCTCGAAGAGGTTCAGCAGACGCTGTCGCGGATTGGGGCGCGCACACCGCGCATGTACCTGCCCTATTCAAGCAGGTCTTGGGGCGAGAACCCCGAGGCATTTTTCACGCTGATTGCCGCCGGTATTCGCGGCAGGCACACCATGGATGCGGAACGGGCCGATAAACGTCAGCTTGTGCGCAGCCGACTGCCACGGTTCCTGCATAAACGTTGGGATAAGACGGTCACCGCGCTGCGGGCTCTGCATGTCGCACGTGAAGGCTCTCTGTATCTCATCGAAGAATGGTTTGTTGAGGCTCGTAGGGTCATGGACGAGATCGCACATCGACTCGTTGAACGCGGCGTCTTGGCGAATCCCTCAGATGTAACCTATGCGCTGTTTGATGAGGTGGAATCTGCGCTGCTTGCAGAAGAACCATCCTCCGATCTTCAGCAGAGGATTTCGCGCCGAAAGCAGAAGCGCACAACCGCTGAGACTCTGTGGTGGGACCGGGGGAATCACCGGTCTGAGACGGACGGCATCAAAGGAGTTGGCGCGAGCCCAGGGGTGACGATGGGCACGGCACGGGTCATCCACGGGCCGGAAGAGTTCGGGCTGTTGGAACCGGGCGAAGTGCTCGTGTGCCGGTACACCGATCCCACCTGGACCCCGCTGTTCAATGTGGCTGCCGCCGTGGTGGCTGATACTGGAGGTCCGCTTTCTCACGCGGCTATCGTTGCGCGCGAGGTCGGGATTCCCGCTGTACTCGGCACTCAATCCGGTACGCAGGATATTGTGTCGGGTCAGACGATTCGGGTCGATGGGAACACAGGACTGGTTACACCGGTCGAAAGTGAGTGAGGGCAGATGAATCGTCGTCACTGGTGTCTGGCAGCCGTGCTCATTGGTTCTGCTTCGGCTACGCTGATGCAGAACTTTATCACGGTCAGTTTGCCGACGATTGCCTCCGAGCTCGCTGGTCACAGCACCGTGGGGTGGGTTGTGGGTGCCTACATGTTAGCGTCCACCGCTGTGCTTCTGAACAGTGGTCGCTGGGCCGACCGCCAAGGACCGCGAAAGGTTTATGTTGTGGGTACCCTGCTGTATGCGGCAGCTACAGTGTTGACTTCGCAGTCTCAGTCGATGGTGCAGCTCATTATGTTCAGGGTTATTCAGGGGCTTGGCGCTGGCATTATTGTGCCCGCGAGTATGGCGGCTGTGACCCGGTACTGGCGTGATAAACGTCTTGGTAGGATTATTGGTCTGCTGGGCTCAATGCAGGTTGTTGCGACACTGATCGGGGCACCTCTTGGGGGCTGGCTGACCTCAGTTCTCGGCTGGCGTGTGGCGTTCGCAAGCCCCGCTCTTCTATCTATCACGGCTCTTGCCCTCTCGTTGAGCCTCCCCGGAAGCCGGCTGCCGAGTGAACCCGCTGAAGCGCGAAGCCTCCTGTCTGTACTGGCTGAGCCGGTACTCGTGCGAGGACTGATCAGCACGGCGGGTTTGTCGAGCCTTGCCTTCGGTGCCGCCGTCTATCTGCCCATGTCAATGGCCCATACGCTGCAGATGGATGCCGCAACTTTAGGATGGCTGGTACTGCCTCTGGTGGCGGGAAGCGGAATCGGCTCCGCAATCGGCGGACTGCGCGCGCATCATGCACGCACAGAGGTAATCGGGTGGCTGACGGCGACTATCGGCGTCCTGACGTGCCTGGTGCCTCATATCTGGTCGCTGACTGTGGGAGGCGCACTCGTGGGAATTGGTGTCGGCATCGGTATGCCCGCGATCTTCGTGAGGCTCCAGGGTGCGATCGGCGGCGGAAATGAGGCCGTGACAAGCGGGTTTGTTCAATTCGCCAGGAACGCCGGTGGTGCTTTGGGGGTGCCCCTCTACGGAATCGGGTTGATGCTGCCCGTGGTTCTCTCCGTCTCTCTGCTGCTGACCTTCTCGTTCATGTCTGCCGCCGCGATTGGCGGACTTATCCTGTGCTGGGCGGGAATCATTGGTGTTTCTGCATGCAACCCGGTACATGAACCGTTACGTAAAGACAGGGTAACAGAGTAAGGCGATAAGAACCCTTTCTGGTGGTAAGGGCACTGTACCTTTATTTCTTTCGCAGCAGTACCTATAAACAGTAAAGAATACTAAAAGTATGATAAAAGAATTTATGACTACTTAAACTCACAATACACTGCTTCATAAAAAGTCATAGAAGAGCTTCATATGTGAATAATACGTATGAAACACTGTGAAAAAACGTGTGGAAAGCCGGGGGCACGGCCCAAAATGAAAAGTTATCCACAATATCGCAGAGCCCCGCCCCGCGTACGCGCAAAACCCGGTGAAATAGTGCCATGAACACCGCGCACCCCATGACAGCACCGAGTAACACCCCGGCACCGGCCCGGGCCGCTACCCACGCCGGTCACCCCGCGGCGGCCCCCACACCCCGCCCTCACAGCTTCGCCGCCCCTGCCGCACCAGGTGCGGTAGGTATCCACACAAGTAATGACCTATCGCCCCTCGCCCCGCTTCTGGTAAGCTCAGCCACCAGCGACCCCAGTACGGCCGCACCCGCTGGAACCATTACAGCCGCCCAGCCCACTACCCAAAACCCCGAAGAACCGGCGGCAGAATCCCGCAACATGCCCGCCATCATAGGCACCGCCGAAAACCCCACCGCCCGAGAGATAGCCCTACGGGCAATGCGTATCCTACTGGGCGAATCCTCAGAATACGGACGTGAAGCCTGCGAAAACGCGCTGCAGACCGCCATTGACGAGCGGGAAGAAAGCATTAGCGCCACCGTGACGCTCGCACCGGAACGCCCCGCCTCTTCCGAGACAGCGCAGGAACCAGCGCCGTCAGCCCACCCCGAAAACCCGGACGATACCCCAGCAGCACCCTGCACGACACCGCCCTGCGCTACCTGCACCACGAGCTGCACGGCATGGGGGCACTCGAAAACCTGACTGGCATACCCCACCTGAGCGATATATACGTTAACGGCCCCGCCGACATTTGGGTGCAGGCCGCCGGGCAAACCCAGCCAACGGCACTCACCCTCGGAAACGAGGCGCGGGTGCGTTCCCTCGCCCAGCGGCTTATCCGCGCATCCGGCGGCAGGCTCGATGCGGCCCACCCCGCCGCCGATGTACAGGATACCCACGGGCGGCGCATCCACGCCGTTATACCTCCGCTGGTGCCCCGCACCCATCTGTCGGTGCGTGTGGCGGCTTCTCGCAGGCAAACCCTTGAAGACCTAGAGAAAACGGGTATGTTCGACGCCGGCACAGCCGCAGAACTGCGGAGCATTATTGCCGAGAAGAAAAGCTTCATCATTAGCGGCGGCACCGGAACCGGAAAAACCACCCTGCTCAACGCGATGCTTGCCCTCTGCCCGGCTAATGAGCGGCTTCTCACCCTCGAAGACACCCCCGAATTAGCACCCTCCCACCCGCACGTGGTGGCTATGATGACCCGTGCCGCAAACACTGAAGGAACCGGAGAAATCAACCTGGGGGAGCTGATTGTTCAGGCGCTGCGCATGGCCCCAGACCGTCTTATCGTGGGGGAGTGCCGCGGGGCAGAAATCACGCACCTGCTCACCGCCATGAACACCGGGCACACCGGTGCAGGTACCAGCCTGCACGCCAACTCGGCGCGTGCCGTACCCATGCGACTAGCCGCCCTTGGGGCGCTTGCCGGGCTGGACGCCCGCACTGTTGCTCTTCACGCGGCCACCGCATTCGACCGTATTATCCACTTGCAGAAAGACGGGCCCACCCGCCGGGTGGAGGGGATCTACGAGCTCGCGCTCGACCGTGAAGAGCTTACCGTCCGGCCTGTACCCTCCCACGCGGTACCAAAAATACAACTTTCAGAGTTTGAACTTCCGCAATACACCCCAGTCGGTATTCCTTCACCTGCCGGTGCAGACACTACCCCTCACCTGAAACTTGCCACCGCCGAAGACCTCGCTCCATCCGAGCCTGTTATGGAAAGGCGCCTCTATGTTGCCTAAACAGCCCACCCCAGAAGAACTTCGCCTCTGGCCTGATGCCCTGCGTGCCATTGCCGTTCAGCTTGATGCCGGGCTGAGCCAAGCCCAAGCTATCGCCGGTGCTCTCACCCGTATTGCCTCCGACCGCGCAGAGCACTCACCGGCCGCCCCCGCTCAGCTGTCCTGGTTTGCACGCCGCGGATACCGGCAGGCGACACAGGATATTGCCACTCTATTCACCGCCCTGGGGGCCAATGCCGAACTGGGGCTGCCTCTATCTCAAGCCTGTCAACAGTGGGTTCACACCCACACCGGCACCGCCCGCCAGCACAGTGTGCAGCGTGTTAACGAGCTGCTGGTATGTCTGCATTTGAGTGAGGCAACCGGGTCCGCACTGTCGGCCACCCTGCGCCGTGCCGCCGAGCACGCTGAAGAAAGCATTGATGCGTTGCTGGGGCGAGAAAGCGCGCTCGCCGCACCTCGGGCCACGGGCCGGATCCTCTCACTGCTGCCCTTTATTGGGTTGGGGCTGGGGGAGTTAATGGGCACTTCACCGGTGAGTGTGCTGACTGGTTCGATTGCCGGGGCGTGTGCCGGATTAGTGGGGGTTGGGCTTGCGCTTGCCGGAAGACGCTGGACGGCGGCCCTAGTGCACGCCGCAGAAACTGAGACCTTCTAAAACACCAAAGAACTGCCGGAAAACCGTGAAAGGAGTGAAACATGGATGATCTGCTGATAACCGCCAGCCTATTCGCCCTGTGTGCGGCCTGCGCCCTGTCGATTGCACGCCGTATTATCAACCGCAGAAATGTTCAACGTGAAACAAAAAAGAATAAGCATTCTTTATTTTCTGCTGGGGTTTCCCGCTCTCACACTACGGCGCATCTGGACTCGCAGAGTGTAAAAACCCGTCTGCCGTTACTCACTAAACGCACCGGGCAGACTGCCGCAAAAAGCGCAGGGCCCCGTATCGACACGGCTCTTGCTCTCGAAATACTCGCCGCTCAGCTCGACTCCGGGCTGGGACTACACCAGGCACTCACCGCCTTAGCCGATGCGCTGCCTGACACCCCTCCGCAGACTCAGCGAAAACGTAAACAGCGTTCTGATAATGCCGCACCATCGCAGCCTCAGGGAACGCCCGGGCGGCTGCGCAGCATATGCGCTGCCCTCACCCTGGGGGCAGACTGGGATACCGCGTGGGCACCGCACACTACCGACCCGCTCCTGGGTGAATTGGGGCGCATCCTCGCACCGGGTTACGCCTCCGGGGCACCCAGCGCCACCCTGCTCAGGCACCAAGCCGATGCGCACCGCACCGGCAACCGCCGTGCCGCCGAACGCGCCGCAGGGAAACTCTCCGTAGCTCTCGTGCTGCCGCTGGGGCTGTGCTCGCTACCGGCATTTATCTGCCTGAGCATCATACCGATTTTGGTGTCGCTGCTGCCTACCTTGGCAGGGTAAGACACCGCAACCTAATAAAATCCATGAAAGGAAATAACCATGACCGCCGTATACCCCTCCCTTACCGCACTGGCAAACCAGGAATTTTTGGCGACCCACGACACCGGGTGCACCACCGAAATGTGCACACCCCTGTGCCGCCAAGCCTCCCAGTTCGCCCAGCTGCCAACCGGGATGATCGACACCGACCGTATTACCGCCGCATACACCGCCACCGGGGCTAACACCGCCGCCCACGCCCCGGTGGGCGACCCTGAAGAAGGTGCCAGCACTGCAGAATACGGTATTGTGATGCTCGCCGCCGTCGGTTTCGCGGGGCTGCTGGTGGCCATCCTCAAATCAGATGAGGTACGTGAAATGCTGCTGGGGGTAATCCGTAATGCCCTCTCCATTGGGTAGAACTATGCGCCGCCGCCCGGGTGTTCCCCCTTTAGCTGGTGCACCCGGGGCGGTGTGTGATTTCCTGCTCTACCCGGTGGGAATTGCACGCCTTGGCAGCCGTAATACATCAGTAAAGAGTGAATAATCATGCGTATATATTCGCCGTGGCGGGTGCGTGAACCCTCCTCAGCACCCGGCCCCTCAAAAATACGTTCCGCAGACCCCTCTGACGCTGAGCACGGGGCAGTAACCGCCGAATTCGCGGTGGTGCTGCCGGGGGTAACCCTCGTACTGGCCCTCTGTTTAGGTGCCGTCGCAACAGGGGCGGCACAGGTTCGGCTAGAGGACGCTGCGCGGGCTGCCGCACGCGCCGCCGCCCGGGGAGATACCGAAGCCAGCATCCACACGGCCGTCTCCCAAACGGACCGGGATGCCGCCGTGAGCATTGCCCGCGAAGGGAACACGGTGCGTGTGAGCGCCGAACGGAAAGCACCTGGGGTTATCGGCGCAACCACCGGCTGGACGCTCCGCGCGCAGGCAACCGCCAGCGTCGAAGGATCCGAGGGGCTGCAAGATACTGGGGAAGCCGCACACCATGAAGAATAAACATTCTGTACTACGTGCTAATGCTCCCACACCCCGCACCGCCTCGGCTGGGCGTGCCACAGAAGAAGGCAGCGGCACCGTGCTTGCCCTCACCATTATCGCCGGGGTGCTTATCCTCACGGTACTCACGCTCGGAGCGGCGGGCGCCTACGCCGCCCACCGGCGCGCCGCCACTGCGGCTGACCTGAGCGCTCTCGCCGCCGCCGACACGCTCAGGGGCCTAAGCGAAGGAGAACCGTGCGCGAATGCTGCGCGCATCGCCCAGGAAAACGGGGCGAACTTAGCCGCCTGCACCGAACCTTCCCGCCCCGACACGATGGATGTGCGCGTCAGTGTTCCCATTACCGGCCCCTTCGCGTTCCTGGGCGACGCAAAAGGCCAGGCGCGAGCGGGGGCACCCGATGACACCGGTGACGAGTAGCCATGTGCGGGCCATAACGGACCCTGCCGCAAAGTGTTCACGGCACCTCGGTGCTGTATCAATAATGGCGGCGCTAGGGTGAACCACCACCCCAAAACGGCACCTAGTAAAGGGCACGTCTGCCCTCACCGCGCCGGTGCCGCTACCCGGCCTCATCGAGTGAGTGCAGCATTGCCCGCAGCAGGTTTTGTGCGCCCGCCTTGGAGAGCGGTTCGTTGCGGTTGCCGCATTTGGGGGACTGCACGCAGGAGGGACAGCCACTCTCGCATCCGCAGGAATCAATAGCATCCAGAGTTGCGCCCAACCAGGTGCGAACCGCCTCAAACCCGCGCTGGGTAAAGCCTGCTCCGCCGGGTGCTGCATCGTACACGAAGATGGTGGGGCGTTCCGTATCGGCGTGGTACAGGGTGGAGAGTCCGCCTAAATCCCAGCGGTCGCAGGTTGCAATCAGTGGTAGTAGGCCGATGGCGGCGTGTTCTGCGGCGTGCAGGGTGCCGGGTGCATCAGGCTCAGCCACGCCGGCGGCAAACAGGTAGCTCGGGTCAAAGGTAAACCAGATAGCCTCGGTCATCAGGATGCTCGGCGGCATCTCCATCGGCTCATCGCCCAGGTACTCACTGCCGTACACCGAAAACCGTTGAAAGCCCATAACCTGATCGGTCACCTGAACCCGCCCGCGGTGCATCGTCAGACCAGCAGCACCGGGCTGGGCGCCGTCGAACCCGTACCGCACACCCGCCTTTTCCTGCAGAATCTTCACCTCGGTCGCCTCAATCGCCCGCGTGTAATAGTCGGGGTACACTCGCGAGAGCAGGATAACGCGCGCCGCTTCATCCAAGGACTCCACCAGGTATTGGGCGTTCTGGTGAATATAGATAGCTCCCGGGTGTCCCTGAGTCATTGCCTGCGCCGAATCCATCGTGCCGATTAGCGAACCATCCTCGGCATCAATCAGCTGATAGGGACCACCGCCGGTGGCACGCAGATCCACCAGATTCGTGGCCGACTCCGCGTGCGTCCAATACCAGCCGTCCGCCCTGCGGCGCAGATAATTCTGCTGCACCAGCCGGTTAAGCAGAGCCTCAGTATGCTCGCCGAACAGGGAAAGCTCCTCGGCACGTAGCGGAGACTCCGCCGCGGCAGCGCACAAATGCGGCGAAAGCACGTAAGGGTTCGTTGGGTCGAATACGGTAGCTTCCACGCTCTGCCCGAAAATCGCCTGCGGATGATGCACCAGGTACGTATCCAACGGATCGTCCCCGGCGATAAGCACGGCGAGCGCATCCTGACCCCCGCGACCGGCGCGCCCAATCCGCTGAATAAAGGATGCGCGGGTTCCGGGCCAGCCCGCCACGAGTACCGCATCCAGCCCGGAAATATCGATACCCAGCTCAAGCGCAGAGGTACTTGCCAGCCCGAGCAGTTCGCCGGTGCGCAGCCGATGCTCAAGCTCACGGCGTTCCTCGGGCATATACCCCGAACGGTACGCCGCCACCCGATGCGCCAGCCCCGCCTCCGTCTCATCAAGGTAGCGCTGCGCTCTCTGAGAGATCAGCTCGGCACCGCGCCGCGACCGGGTGAAGGCAAGCGTGCGGGTGCGTGAGAGTACCAGGTCGGTGAGCATCTGCGCGCCCTGTTCGATAGCGGAGATGCGCTGTGGTGCCTGCTTTTCTGCCTCGGAACGGGTGTCGAAGGCGCTCGCACCGGCGGCGAGTTTATCGGTCACCTGCGTATCGGGCAGGAACTCCGGTTCCCACAGGATGACGGTGGATTCTCCGCGGGGTGCGGTCGATGCGGTAATCGCGTCAACGTTCCCCTCGGGCACTCCAATGAGCTTGGCGAAAGACTCGGCAGGGTTCGCGCTCGTGGCGGATGCCCCATAAAACACCGGATTTACGCGGTAGAGCGCGCAGACTCGGCGTAGGCGGCGCAGCAGATTGGCGATATGCGCGCCGAACACGCCGCGGTAGCTGTGCACTTCGTCAAGCACCACATAGCGCAGCCCGCGCAGGAAGTTCGCCCATTGCCGGTGGTTGCCCAGAATTCCGTAGTTGAGCATATCCGGGGTGGTGAGCACAAAATTAGCGTGTTCGCGCACCCACCGCCGCTCCTGCGCCGGGGTGTCGCCGTCATAGGTGGCGGCGTTGAGCCCGGGAAGATGATAGGCGGTGATGGCGTTGAGCTGGTCGGCTGAGAGTGCCCGCGCCGGTGAAATATATAGAACGTTCGCTCTCTGATGAAAACCTGTGGAACCTGCATTAGTGGCCGTGGCGCTGAGCGGTTCACGGCGCGCCCCGCGGTAGAGGGCATCGAAAGCGGGCATGAGGTAACTCAGCGATTTTCCGGATGCGGTCCCGGTCGCCACAATCACATGCCGCGCCGTTGTACCCGACTCATCGTGCCCCTGCCCGGAAGCTCGCCCGAAGGAGAGCCGGTGCGCGTCTTCGGCGAGTGCAGCATCGAATGCACAATGCGCTGCCTGTGCCGCCTGCACCTGGTGGGTGTACGGTTCGTGCACGCCCAGCGACTCGAAAGCCTCAATCACGCGCGGGTGCAGCCAGTGCGGCCACGGCGAATACTGCCCTTCACGTGCGGGGATGCGGTGCACATGGGTGATTTGCGGGGGCAGCAAGCCGTCGCCGGGGAGCTTGGGCATAAGCCTGCTCAGCTGTTCGCGAAGGTTCTCGTCGGGGCGCGAGGCAGAGGGGAATCCGGGGTGCTCATCAGCCGGGGAGTCGCAGGAAGGTTCGGGGCGCATCACACCATTGTAAAACCTCGGGTACGGTAAACCGGCGTGGGCAATCGCAGGGCGCCCGGCATGTTCCACTCGCCCCGGCAGGCAGGTCTTCGCCGTGAGAAAACGGCGAAATCAGCCGGTGCAATGGGGCAGAAAAACGACGAGACATACCTCATGGTGAAGAAACCACATGCACCCCATCATCGCGGGCGCATCTCGCAGGAGAACAAGGATTATCGGCCACATTACGGGACGAGCGCTACCGCCACGGCACACACGATGTACCCAGAAAGCGTAAAATAGGAGGGTGGCTCAGAATCGAATTATCTTGTATTACCAGTTTGCCCCCATAACCGACCCCGTGGCGGTCATGCTCTGGCAGCGTGCCCTGTGCGAGAAGCTCGGTTTGCGCGGGCGCATCCTCATTTCCAAACACGGCATTAACGGCACGCTCGGCGGCGAAATCAGCGCGGTTAAGGCGTACACCAAAGAGACCCGCCAGTACCCCGGTTTCAAGAACATGGAGTTCAAATGGTCTGAGGGCGGTGCCGAAGATTTTCCCCGTCTGTCGGTCAAAGCGCGCGATGAAATCGTGGCGTTCGGCGCTCCCGACGAGCTCACAGTAGACGAAAACGGCGTGGTCGGCGGCGGCGTGCACCTCAAACCCGAAGAGGTGAACAAGCTTGTAGAAGAACGCGGCGATGAAGTCGTCTTCTTCGACGGACGCAACGCATTCGAGGCTAAAATCGGTAAGTTCAAGAACGCCGTGGTGCCCGATGTTCGCACCACCCACGACTTTATCCGCGAGATCGAATCCGGTAAGTATGACGATCTGAAAGATAAGCCTGTCGTCACCTACTGCACCGGCGGCATTCGATGCGAAATCCTCTCCGCCCTTATGAAGAACCGCGGATTTAAAGAGATCTACCAGATCGACGGCGGTATTGTGCGCTACGGCGAAAAGTACGGCGATAAGTCCCTGTGGGAGGGCTCGCTCTACGTGTTCGACAAGCGCATGCACATGGAGTTCACCCCGGATACCGTCACGATCGGCCAGTGTGAGCGCTGCTCGGCGCCGTCCAATAAGTTCGAGAACTGCTCGAATGAGAGCTGTCGCGAACTCGTGCTTCTGTGCCCCGAATGCGCCACCGATGATGCGAAACGCCGCTGCGTGCCCGAATGCGCGGTGGACCGCCAGAGCGCCCACGCGGGTATCTCATGAGCGAGTCCGTACAGGCGCCCGTGACTGTTTCACCCGCGCGCATTGAAAAACACGGCTCTTTGCTGGTGGCGGGAGTATCCCAGGTGTATAAGCTGGGGGACGATTTCACGCCGCTGTGGGATGAGCTGAATCAGAAGGCATCCCCGGCGATGCTCGATATTCTGGCGGTCACCCAGTACATTGGCGTGTGCACCCAACCCAGTACCGATGGTTTCGTGCGCTACACGGCCGGTATTTTGGTTGATGACCGCGCCTCGGCGCATAAACTTGGGCTGGGTCTGCTGGAACTTCCCGCGAGCACCTACGCGGTGGTTGAGGTTACCGGGCCGATTTCGCGGTCTATTCCGGCAGGTTTTGAGAGCTTTGAGCGTGAGTTCTTCCCGTCGCATCCGCAGTACCGCCCGTTAGGCGGCCTGGAGGTGTACGGTCGCGGCGATATGCAGGCGGCAGACTACACGATGGAACTGTGGGTTCCGCTGCTAGAGGTTCCTGCCTCAGCATAAAGCGCTCCGACTAGAACTCCTTAGTCTTCTCCCAAGCCTCTATTTCGCCGGGGACTACCTCGAACACGGGGTGCACCGCGGGCTTACCGGCCTGGGTGAATTTCGCGAGACGCTCGGTAAGAATAGGCTCCCAATCGGCATCTCGCCCGGCAACTTTGTGCGCCAGAAAGCTCAGCTCGTAGGCAAGCTGGCCCTCGGTCACGGCAATAGGCTCCAGGTTCTTACCCCGCTCAGCGGTAATCAGCGAACGGTTGAAGGAGTACCCGCGCAGCTGCGCCTCATCGGCGAGCCCGTGCAGATAAGCCCCAATAGCCTCTACCGGCTGAGAATGCGCACGAAACCGAATGAGCTGCGGATGATTCGTGTACCCTCGGGTGAGCCCGCGCAGCACTTTCTGCGCAAGCAAGCTCTCACGCCAGCACGCGATCAGGGCGCGACGGTCAAGAAGGGACGGGTGGGCAGACCAAATACGCATCCATCCACTATACAGCCGCAGACCTGCGCTCTTAGGTAAAACAGCAGCGGTCTGCCCAAAAATATTGAGGCAGAATGCACCTGTGGGGCGCTCGCATCTGAACAGGATGCGAGCGCCCCACATTAGTGTAGGTACCCTCTATGCTACGAGTTCCGCGCCATCCATTCTGGATCTTCGGGCGAGGTAGGCTCCGGATCGGGCTGCTTATTCGGATCTGAAGGGCAGAAAGAATACCTAATCATACCGTCTGTGGTTGATCCCACCACTACGGATGAGCCGCCTTCAGCGGTAATATAGGGATCGATTACGTCAGGGGAAACAAAGTTTCCGCCGCCACCGCCACCACCGGAGGCAACACCCACAAACGCGGTATCAGACTTGAGACTTTCGGATGCGACAGCCACCGCCGAACCTGACCCGCCTCCACCGTAGCCCGCGCCACCGCCGCCGGAAACAATGTACCCGGTAGCATTGCGGTCATCACTCGTGTTGCCTACGGTACTGAGCGCGTACCCATAGGCGACAACGCCGTCAGCCCCGTTGCCGTTGGGGCCTGAGCCACCAGATTTGCCCGCAGAGTTTCCGGTACGAATCTCTGTTCGCGCAGTAGAGTCAAAGATCAGCTCTTTATCTCCCGTGACGGTAGCTAGGGCACCGCCAGAGCCACCGATCGCGCTGCTGCCGTTCGATCCGGAGGGAATTAGAACCTCGGCGTCGTAGTGCTGGTGGTAACGTTCCTGCCCCGAGAATCCCAAGCCTTCTGGCACATAGTCATCACCTGCGGAACCGCCCCGACCAATATGCAGATTAGGGCTTTCATAGAAGGTTGGGTCGTCTGTTATCCATGTTCCTCCCTCCTGGGTAGCGTGTGTGAATCCGCGTGCGCCCGCGCCTCCACCGCCTCCGGCAACGGCGAGTACGGTTTCTTGGGAGGTTTGTGCATCGACCATGACGATTGCTGAAGAACCGCCGCCAGAGCCCGAATAGACCGTAACCTTATTGCTGTGGCTGTTCAGTTTACCCTGTACGTCTGACCCCAGTTCGGTGGGCAGTGCCGCAGACGAACCGCCATTACCGTACCCTTCGCCGCCTTTGGCGGGGCGGTCATAATATCCGACGCCGCTGGTACCCACATAGAATTTGATGCGCTGCCCGGGTGTTACCTTGACGGTTCCCTTAATGTAGCCGCCGCCGCCTCCAGTACCGCCGGTTCGGTTAGGTCCTGTGAACTCCGAGTATGGTGCAATAAGGGTACCGCCTACACCGCCGAGTAGATCAAAGCGCATATATGAGGCATAGTCGGGAACCACAATTTCTTCATAGCCTTTTCACCGGCTGCACGATTTTCCGCCGCCATGCGCATATCCTTGGCAAAAATCTCGTAGCTTTTATCGGGGTCTAGGCAGGGGCCGTCGTCGGCAGATGATGATGCATACGCCGGAATAACGGCGGTGCTCAGCACAAGCGGCGCAGCCCATGCGGTTCCGGTCACCAGATCTCGGCGAGAAATGCCTCGTCTCATAGAAAATATCCTTGTGTTTGAAATTGTTGTGAGTGTTTACCGTGCACAATGATCCCCAAGGAACAATGCGCTGCACCGCCAGGTTAGGGCTGATGAGGCTTCACAATGCGGGCGCGATGTCATAGCCAGCGGGGCTATCGTGACAGAGGCAGATACGACGGTGGAGGTGAGGACGGCTGGTGCCGCCCACGCCGCACCGGCGACGAGTTTTCTGCGTGAGATACCCCGTGTCATGTGTGATGTAGTCCTTGGGTTGGTCTTGTGTTTGAGCTGAGAGCACCCGGCGCTTATGCGCCTCTCCCACGTAATGGGGGAGAGGCGCAATGGGGCTAGACTACTGTAGCTGAGTGAATACTTGAGTCTGCCGTACTGCCGCAGCAATGCGACCGGCGCTCCTTCATAAGTATGCCACATAAGCCCGATATTTAAGAATATATATGCATTTATAGTGCGGTGTGATGTTGACTTACTAAACTGTAAAGTCTAGCTTTATAAAGACCTTTTGGGGTGTTTAAGAGAAAATTAAGCCACTGGTCTTCGAATGCATTTTTATCCACCCAAGGTGGTGGGAAGGGGTAATAAATAAGCCGCACGGCACCGCGAACACCCAAGAGATAAACCCTAAAATAATCCCGGGTGTCCGCGCCGCCGTGCGACACGCTTATATATTTTTAGGCTAACCGGCCGATACGGGGACCGGATCAGCCGCTACTTGGAGACGCAGAATGCGTACTGGCCAATACCGTCACGGGACTCGCCGCGAACCGTGCCCTGCCCGCTTGAGCGCTGGAAGGTGGGGTTGATGACGTCGGCAGCGACAAAGCTGCCGCCACCGCCACCGCCACC
Organism: Rothia aeria; assembly: GCA_002355935.1. Taxonomy (GTDB): domain Bacteria; phylum Actinomycetota; class Actinomycetes; order Actinomycetales; family Micrococcaceae; genus Rothia; species Rothia aeria. The sequence goes on from AP017895.1 coordinate 842,012, forward strand.
GGCGACCACACCTGCACTCACTGAGTAGGCATCGCTTACGGTCTTCCCATCTCCCAACACGTTAATAGTCTGTGCGCCAATAGCTGCTGCTGCGCCTGAACCGCCGCCGCCGTAGCCGCCACCGCCACCGCCAGAAACAGCGTATGCGGTTACGTTGAACTTGTAAGGGCTTCCGCCGTCGGGCTGGTCGGTTTCTTTGGTACTGATCGAGTAGGAGTATGCCACCACACCGTCGGCACCACTAGCTTTCGCGCCTGAACCGCCCGCAACACCTGCTACGGTGCTGGTGCGGATATTTGACTCGGTGGTGCTGGAGAAGGAAAGGTCCTTAGCGGTGCTGTAGGTGGCTTTGCTGCCGCCTGCGCCGCCGTTTGCGCCGCTGCCGGGGTTACCGCCGCGTACAGTTACTATTGCGGAGGGGTATTCGCTGTACACCTCGGTGCCGTTACTGCCAGCCTGCGGGAAGTCGCTCGCATCGCCGCCATTACTGAGTACCGGGAAACCACCGTCAGTCTTCCAGCCAGCCAGCTTGGTGCCGTTCAGAGTCTCACGTGCTGCCTGGGTCATAGCGCGGGTGCCACCGCCGCCACCGCCGCCAGCGACGGCGAGCAGTTTTTCTTCCGAAGATCCCTTATCGCTAATAAGCACGGCGCTTGCGCCACCGCCTGAGCCCGAGTACACCACAATGTGGTTGTAGGTGGGGCTCTGCATTTCATCCAGGTCAGATACTTCTACGCCGGTTTCAAGAAGAGTGTTGGAGCTACCGCCGTTCCCGTAGCCTTCACCACCTGCGGCAGGCTTGTCGTAGAGGCCAAGGCCGCCAGCGCCCACATGGAACTTCACGGTCTGTCCGGGGGTGACCTTAATGGTTCCCTCAATATCTGCGCCTGCGCCGCCATCACCGACGTTGCGGTTAGCATGGTCGACGCCGCCGCCGTAACCGCCCTGGATCTTAAACCACATGTAGGTGGCACCTTCGGGACAGTTATTTCTTCGTAGCCCTTTTTATTATTTGCACGACCTGGGGCAACTGTCTGGCGTGCTTCGAAGTCATTGAGGTTTTGGCAGGGGTTAACTGAAGATGCATACGCGGGTATAGCTGTAGATGTCAGCACTGCGGGGGCGGCCCAAGCGGCGCCTGCCACGAGCGACCTGCGGGAAATATTCCTGGTCATGGTCTGCATGTCCTTGAGTGTAGTAGTTCGAGTGTGAACGTGTCACTGCGTGGGTATTGGGCGCGTGGTAGCCACAAGAGGGTGAATACTGCGTGCGGGAAATCAATACCTACTGATGACAGTTGAAAGCTGAGCGAGTACTACGGCACCTGAGAAGGCACCTCCCCTCAGTGTGCCCGCAGGACTCATAAAACTCAAGTAAATATTGACGATTGGGTAGATTTTTTCTTGAAAATATGATAAACAACCTATCCAGGTTGCATATACTCTACTTTTGGTTGTACTTATTCCACCCCTTGATACGTTTTAATGTTTTACCGGTGTAGTAAACCGGTGACAGGTGGCTATTTTATGATGCGCATCGCATAAAAAACAGGTTTTTCGTGATGGAAAACACCTTAAAAATAGTGTCTTGGGAGCCATGAAAAGACAAAAAACGAACCCTCTCATTTGAAAGTTAAACATTCAAACGAGAAAGTCCGTTGCTCCAACTATAGGTTTATATAAAGCTTTACCAGAAGCTCTATAGTCCGCTGTATTTCAGGGGAATCAAGGGGTGGGTGAACCCCAAGTAAGCAGCTGCATTATTGCTGCTGTGCATCTGTTGCTAGGTGTGATGCTCCTGCTGTGAGGTGGGGTGGAGAATATGCACCGCTCCACTATTGACCGCGCCACCGCTAAATGCATAAATATAGGCTGTTCCAATCATGCAATCAGCTGCAAAAACACTAGCCAACACCGTCCGCCGGCAGTGTGAACATCGGTACTGATGGCGTAGAACACGTCATTGGTGTATACCCGTATTTCATGCCATTGGCAGGGCATGAAATACGGGTAGGATTGAGAGCTTCACCTGTGTGCGGCTGGAAGCCGCAGCTAGGGGTGCGCAGAGAGGCCTATAACCTGGTTTTATGACATAAGTTCATCATTAGACCTAGGCGGGGAAACAGAAACCATATTCCAGGTACCCCGGCTCAAGATCAGTAGATGCTGTAAAGTAGGTTCCACCTATGTCTGGAGAAATATAAGAATCGCCGCCACCGCCGCCACCCATCGTGACCCCCATGCCAATGGCGTACACTTCGCCGCTGTGCTCATCATACTTTTGCATTCCAAGTGCGAGAACACCACCTGAACTGCCACCGCCCCAGCCAGCTCCACCACCGGGTGAAACCGCATACCCAGAGACGGCATGCACATATTCTGAAGCATTAGCGTCATCACCATAAAACTTATGGGTGCTGTAGGCATACCCATACGCTGCCACGCCGTCCGCTCCGTGAGCACGCAGACCGTCGCCTCCAATGCCCCCGGTGGTGCTCATGGTGCGGATGGTGACAGGTGTCTGTTCGACGCTCTTGAAAACAAACGGGTCAATAGTGGGGAGTTCGGCGGGTTCTGAGCCTTTACCCCCTATTCCACCGTATCCTCTTTTGCCTCCATGTACGAATAGTTGTTTCCCCTCGTAGAATCCGTAGTAATTACGGTAGCCGTAAAAGTTTCCGTCAACGGACCAACCATCTCCACCGTAGTGTAGTGGATGAATTGAGTCTCCTCCCATCCCCATGTAGGGGGAACCGTAATTCTCCCATGAGGCATCCCTCTTATGATCAGATGTATTTCTGGAATCATCTGCGGTACCTCGGAGACCGGCGCCTCCGCCGCCGCCAGCAACAACAAGAACTGTTTCTTGTGCAGGATCAGCAGGATCAACCCTCACAATTGCTGATGACCCGCCGCCTGATCCGCCGTATATCACTACGTTGTCTGCTTTAAGGTCTGTCAGGATCTTCTGTTCTTCGGCAGGTATAACCGATGAGGGAGAAAGCTTAGAAGAACCGCCTTTACCGTATCCGGCACCCCCTTCTGCCGGTCGGGTACCGAAAGCCTCGCCAGAGGAACCCAAATAAATTTTAAAGATCTGACCGGGGGTCACCTCAAGAGCCCCCGAGACCTTTGCTCCATGTCCGCCGATAGCATACGATTCCAGGTACCCGCCTGCGCCTCCAACAAGCTCGAAGTACAGACTGGCTGCCCCATCAGGTACAACAATCTCGTGATAGTTTGTTTCTGCGGCGGTAATCCTACTGCTTTTAGGGCAGATGAGACGTGTCGATGATGCCGCATAGGCGGGTACTGCTGTGGAAGCTAACACTGCAGGTGCCGCCCAGGCGGTACCAACCACGACTCTCCGGCGTGAAATCTCTTGGGTCATCGTATGAAATTTTCCTTGTGTTTAGGTGAATGTGAGTGAGCGTCCCGCCCAAGGCGCACAACACGCTGTGCGCAGCATATACAGCAGGTCATGCGGCCCGCCACGCAGCGGAATGCAAAAATATTCTTGCCCGTATGATAAGTCGGTCACGTAAGAAACGCCTTGAAGAGACCTGTTTATTATTCCACAGCAGAGGCAGTATTGAATATTTTCTAAAACTCAAGTGAACCGTGAAAGATACCCCTATATGCTGGCGCTTAAACCTGCCCTCTGAAAGCCATTGGCGCCCAAGAGAAAACCACCACTAAACCTACCTATTTGGGGATAAAAATTATCTGGGCCCCACACGCTACACCCACAATTAGCGTATGGGGCCCAGATAAGTCTGTGTGCTGATCGCTCGTAAACCTTGGTTAAGGCCAGGGATACATTTTCCCGTCATGGTCGATCTGGTTGTTGCGTGACGGGCAGAACGAGTACTGTGCCGTACCGTCCGTGAACTCTTCACGGTTCTTGCCTCGGCTGTACCCAACCATCTCAACATGTGCGTCAAGCACATTGCTGTTCACATAGTTGCCGCCCGCGCCGCCAGCACCAGAAACAGCACCGGCGCTCACCGCGTACGTTTGCGGTTTGGAGTTATTCGCAAGCTGGTCGGTGGTTTGTGCACCAACCACCACGGCCGCACCCGAACCGCCGCCGCCATAGCCGCCGCCACCGCCACCAGAGACAATGTACGCCGCCACGTTATAGTCGTAGGTTTGTGCGTTTTCCGGCAGGGTAGCGGCAATATTCGTGACATACCCGTAGGCGGCCACACCGTCACCGCCGTGCCCGAAGTCGCCGGTGCCACCAGCGGCCCCTGCGACACCACGTGAGCGGATCTGCGACTGCGGTGTGTTTGTGAACGAGAGCCCGCGGGCGCTTCTGAACGTGGGGTTGCTGCCGCCGCGTGCGCCTCGGCCGATGTTCCTGCCTGCGGTAGCTCCTGAGGGGGCAATAATTCGGCCGGCGCCGTACTGGGCGTATACCTCTTCAGCGTTTTTGCTGGGTTTGCTGGCCTTTGATTCACCGCCGTCGCCGCCGTTACCCAGGTAGGGCGGGCTGTAGCGCGGAGCCCATTTGGGAACATCGGGGTCGAACTGCCGCCAGGTGGGCATTTTCGCCCCATCGGGCAGGTTCGTGCGGGAAGTGGCGATAATGCCGCGTGCCCCGCCTCCGCCGCCTCCGCCGGCAACGGCAATGAGGGTTTCCGCGTCACCATCAAGCAGCACCAGCGCCGATGAGCCGCCGCCCGAGCCTGAGTAGATGATCAGGCGGTTGTAGTCTGCGCTGGTCATGCGCTCCTTATCGGAGTCTTCGTACACGTACTCCGGCATGAGCGCCGATGAGCCGCCGCGGGTGTAGCCGTCACCGCCGTCGGCGGGCTCATAGTAGTGGCCGATACCGCCAGCCGCCAAGTAGAAACGGTACTTCTGCCCGGGGGTGACTGCGATAACTCCGCTTACTTCTGCGCCGTAGCCGCCTGAGCCGCCGGAGTAGTCGTCCATATCAACCCCGCCGCCTTGGCCGCCTTCAATGTAGAACCGCATGTACGAGACACCGTCGGGGATGGTGATGTCTTCAACTGCGCGCTCGCGCGGGGCGCGTTCTGGGGCGACTTCGTGCATGTACTGGCGCAGACCGTAGGCGGAATCTTCACCGGGTTCGAGGTCAAAATGCAGACAGGGAGCGAGGTCCATGATGGAGGCGGAGTACGCCGGGATCGCGGTAGAAGCTACCACCGCGGGGGCAGCCCAAGCGGCCCCTTTAACAAGATTTCTGCGAGAAAATCCCCGGGTCATGGCATGTGTCCTTGAATATGAGCGTGAGTGATATGAAGGGTGTGAAAACTCAACACATTATTGCTGGCGCATATCTATACGCAACGTCGATAGTGTTAATAGGCGCGTGCTCTTCGGCGGGCGTCTGAGTATTCACCCGTCATTCTGCCATACGAAGGTGCAGAACTACTATTTGGTGACATTCAACTAGACATTTATTTTTATTTCAATATTTATGCGCAAATCCTTGAAAATCAACCGCGCAAAGTTGTATAAAAATAAGTAGTGTGATGAATATTTCGCGGAATATTTTACTGTGGACACAAACCTTCATAAATACTTGACTTGTAAAGTAATTGGGTTTAGGGTAGGTGGGCATAACCGAGAATTAGACATCCTGTGATAACAGCACACGGAACACACGGAAGGCAGCGAACAATGAATGCTCACAAAACAACTCCCACCCTCGAACACCTCCAACCGGCGCCCGGCACCAGCAAGAAGCTCGGCTTCCTCTCCTTTGGGCACTGGGCCGAAATTCCCGGCTCGCGTGTGAACAGCGCCTCCGACTCGCTGCACCAGGCTATCGATTTGGCGGTAGGTGCCGAAGAGATTGGTTTGGACGGCGCGTTCTTCCGCGTGCACCATTTTGACCAGCAGCAGGCCACCCCGTACCCGCTTCTGTCGGCGATCGCCGCTAAAACCAGCCGCATTGAGCTGGGCACCGGCGTGATCGATATGCGCTACGAAAACCCGCTGTATATGGCCGAACTCGCCGCAATGTCCGACCTGATTTCCGCCGGGCGCTTGCAGCTGGGGGTCTCACGCGGCTCGCCCGAATCCGTTATCCGCGGTTTCGAGAGCTTCGGCTATTACCCGCCGAAGGTGAAGATGAGAGTGCGATGGCACGCCGTCACCTCGACCTCTTCATGAAAGCAATTCAAGGTGAGGGCATGGCACCCTCTGTGCGAGTACAGGGCAAGTACGCCCCCGTGCAGCCGCAGTCGCCCGGCCTGAGTGAGCGCATCTGGTGGGGTGCGGGGACCGACAACACCGCCGTATGGACAGCGCAGCAGGGCCTGAACCTCATGTCTTCAACGCTGATGCTCGAAGATAAAGGCATGCCCTTCGACCAGCAGCAGGCCGAACAGATTCGCCTCTACCGCGAGGCATGGGTCAAAGCGGGGCATACCCGCGTGCCGCGCGTGTCGGTCTCGCGTTCGGTGATCCCCATTATTGATGCCGAGTCGGCGCGTTATTTTGGCCGCCGCGCGGAGGAAGATTCGCAGGATTACACCGGTATTATCGACAACACCTTCTCCCGGTTTGGGCGCAGCTACATTGGCGACCCCAACCTAATCGCCGAAGAACTAGCACGTGACGCGGCCGTTCAGGCAGCAGACACCGTGCTGCTGACCGTGCCGAACCAGCTGGGCGTGGACTTCAACCTGCGGCTGCTCGAATCCATTGTGAAGGACATTAAACCCGCGCTGACGGTGAAGGCGTAACGCGGCTGAACGGTTGAACCCCTGCCTGTGTGGGCCCCCGGCCTGCCCCGGCAGGGCACGGCTGGATAGTAAAGGATGGCTAGATAACGCCTTTGCGGTGGAGCTTACGCTCCACCGCATCGGGGCGATAACGCACATCCGCCCAAGTGAGATGCACAAAATCCCAGCCTTCGCCACGAATCGCCTCTTCGCGGGCTTTCTGGGCCGGGGTATCTTGCGGTGAAACATCCTGCGGCGGGGCGTGCCCCGGTGCGCCAACAACCTCAACCACCACACCGTGCTCAACGAGTGCCGCACCCACCCGGAACGTCTGCAACGGGGTAGAAATCTGGTACTGCTGCACCGGCTCCAACCCGAGGTTCAGAAGCGCCACCCGTGCCAGCGTCTCGGCAGGTGAAGCGGATAAGGAGCTCATAGCAGCCGCCACACGGTGCGCATTCTTAGACCCCCGGCTTCTGCGCACCGCCATGAGGCTATCGTGCAGCTCAGTATGCGTGAGCTCGGGGAAGGAACGCAGGGCGCTTTCGGCAATCACCATGGCCTCCGCGAAATTCGTATCGCGCACGCTCCCAATGGTCGCGGCCACGGGGTCAACCACCCGCAAACCGCCGGGTCCGGTCAGTATGGTGGCGCGGTGGCTGGGCTCATCCTGCCGGTACTGCAGGCCACTATTGGTTGCCCCGCCGCTTCCTAGTACCTGGAGCTTATCGGGGACGCTCAGCGTTTGTATACCGTGAATAATGGCTGCGCTGCGGTGACTAAAGACGGGGTCACGCAGCACGCGGGCGTGCGCAATAATACGCGCCAAATGCTTATCAGCAGGGTTCAGCTCAGCCCACTCGGGGGCGCTCATGTACTGCCCCTGGGCGAGCCGAACCGTATCGCCGCCGCGCTGCCCACCGTGAAAAACTGGGGGTCAGGCCCTTCACTAAGACCAGTTTTTATATTTTTTATTTTATTAGATAGTATTTCATGCTTTTCCATACTGTTTATAAAAGCATTATGGCCTAAGGTTCGCTTCCCGGCGTACCCTAGCCTGTGGATAATAGCGGTTTAAACGGAAATATCCACAAGCTGAGCATAAAACCCCGTCACGGCGCGTCACATAATCCGCCCGCACAAGACACCCGACCCAGACACACCAGCCCCGGGGCAACTAATAGAAACCCAAGAGAAAAGCACCCCATCTGCGCCCGCAGCATTTTATAGAATGGGGAGCATGGCTGATGAACTGTACTCCCGCATCCCCGACACCCCCATAAGCGACGATACCGCCCGGCTTGAACGCATCCGGGGTGCCCTTGAGAAGCTTAACTACAGTTACGACGGGGTGCGTGAACTGCTGGGGGAGCGCGCCTTTGAAGCGATGGCGCGCGACCAGGTTGTGCCCGGCACCTGGCGGGTACAGAACATCCTTGATGATGCGCACACCACCGACCCCGACCGCCGCCTGGCGCGCATAATCGGGTTTTTCCTGTTCGCACGCACCCTAACCCGCACGGAACTTGCCGATGCGCTCGGCGGCGAACCCGCGCTGAACGACCTTATCGCGGCACACCTCGTGGAACCGACGGAGTCAGAAAATACCCACACCCCCGAGAATCCCGGCGAAGAACCGCATTACCGCGCCGTGTTTGACCTGCGCCCGCATTCGGCTGATGACGGCACCGAGCTGTGGGTGGCCTCCGATTTGGGGGCGCATCAGCGACCCGGGGTGCTGCGCAAGGACCACGTGCTGGGTATCGGGCAGGCATCCCTAACCCTGGCGCAGATTACCGAGCGCACCCCCGTGGCGCGTGCCCTCGACGTGGGAACCGGGTGCGGTATTCAGACCTTCCATCTGCTCGCCCACGCAGACCACGTAACAGCCACCGATATTTCGCCGCGCGCCCTCGCCTTCGCCCGATTTAACCTGCTGCTGAACGCCCCCGCCCTGAAACTCGACCCGCAGAACCTTGAAGCACGCGTCAGCCTCCGACAAGGCTCTTTGCTGGAACCCGTGGCGGGGGAGCAGTTCGACCTTGTGGTCTCAAACCCGCCGTTCGTCATTACCCCGCGCCGCGCAAACGAAAGCAGCGACGACCAGTTCACGTACCGCGACGGCGGGCTGCCCGGTGATGATATTGTCAGCACGCTTATTCGGCGCATCCCCGAGGTGCTGGTACCCGGCGGGCGCGCCCAGATGCTCGGCAACTGGGAAATTCACCGCGACAACACAGGCGAAGCGCAGCCCTGGGATGCGCGCCTGCGCACCTGGTTCGCCGAATCCGCCACCGGCACCCCGAGCGAAGCGTGGGTAATTCAGCGCGAAGTGCTCACCCCCGAATCCTATGCGGAAACCTGGCTCAAAGACGCGAGTGAAAACCGCGACCGTGACCACTACGAGAGCACCTACCGTGCCTATCTCGACGACTTTAAAAACCGGAACGTTCATTCTATTGGGTTCGGGATGCTCTGGCTCCGCCGCCCGGCACACACCACCGAAACCGTACCCCTGAACCGGTTCGAAGACATCACCTACCCCATAGCCCAGCCCATCGCGCAAAGCATCACCGAGGCCGTGGCACGCTTCGACCGCCTCACCGCCCTGACCGATCAGGCGCTCACCGAAACCCACCTGGTGGTCGCCGAAGACGTGACCGAAGAACGTCACGGTCGCCCCGGCGCCGAGCATCCGAACGTGATCCTGCTGCGCGCCGGATCCGGGCTGTGCCGCACAATCCTGCTCTCAACCGAAACCGCCGGATTCGTCTCCGCATGTGACGGCGAGCTGAGTATCGGGCAGATTCTGGGGGCGCTCGCCATGCTCCTGGGCTGGGAAGACTACACACCGGATGCGCACGCCGCCTTCGGCACCGAGAACGAGCATCCGCGCGACACCCTGCTGGTCGCTGTCCGGGAACTCATCGAAAAAGCTTCCTACACTTCGCAGACGAAAACGGCTAACCCCACCTGCCCCATGCTAAAAAGGCTCTTTATTCCAATAAAGCGTTAAAAACACCGCTTTATTGGAATAAAGAGCCTTTTTATGCCCCGCCCGGCACACCCCCTACACTAAAAGAATGAGCATACAAGAGCACAACCAGATGATGAGCACCGAATCCTGCTGGGAAACAATACGGGAAAACACGCTCGGGCGCCTCGTCATCACCGACGGCCAGTTCGTAGACGTACTACCAGCCTTCTACGGGGTCACCGGCGACGAAATCTACCTGCGCACCACCCGCGGCGACAAACTCTCCTCCGTGGTGGTCAGCCGCCGCGTAGCATTCGAAATCGACGAACCCCTGCCGGAAGGCATACGCACCGTCATCGTCCAAGGGGTGGCGCACTGGCTGCCCAACGAAATGACCCCGGATGTGGTGCACACTCTAGGGTTGCGTCATTTTAGCGACGGCAATAAGATGCAGTGGGTGCGCATTGAGCCGCGCAAAGTATACGGCCGCGAATACCGGCTGGTTGAAACCGACAGCGGGCAGTAGACACAGCCCACACCACGGGCACCAGCCCGCAGGGCGAACCCGGCGCGCTGCCCCACCGCACCCTAACTTGCGCCCGCCACATTAATGGCTTTACATAGAGGGAACACCCGGCGCGTTGCGCCGCCAATGGGAGTTTCGGGCGCACTATGCGCTATTGTTGAATCGCATCTAGACTGAAAACCACCCCACACGAGGAGAGCCGTGCCCACCAAGGCAAAGAACGGAAAAGCCCTACTGATCGTTGAGTCCCCATCGAAGGTGAAGACCATCAGCGGTTACTTAGGCGGCGAATTTCTGGTGGATTCGTCCATGGGACATATCCGCGACCTGCCGCAGCCTTCCGAACTGCCCGAAAACCTGAAAAAAGGCCCGGTCGGCAAGTTCGCGGTCAATATCGACGACGATTTTGACCCCTACTATGTGGTCAACCCCGACAAGAAGAAAAAAGTCGCCGAACTCAAACGCAAACTCAAAGACGTTGATGCCCTCTACCTCGCAACCGATGGTGACCGCGAAGGTGAGGCAATCGCCTGGCACCTCAAAGAGGTTCTGAAACCCAAGGTTCCCGTCTACCGCATGACCTTTCCCGAAATCACCCGCGAAGCCATTGAACGCGCCTTCGGGAACTGCGCGATATTGACCTGCACCTGGTCGATGCCCAAGAAACCCGCCGTATCCTTGACCGTATCTACGGTTACGAAATCTCACCCGTGCTCTGGCGCAAGGTCGGCCGCGGGCTATCTGCGGGCCGTGTACAGTCCGTAGCAACCCGCCTCGTTGTTGAACGCGAACGCGAACGCATGGCCTTCGTCGCCGCCAACTACTGGGATCTGACCGGGCATTTCATCACCACCAGCAACGAGGGCTTTGACGCCAAACTCGTGGCGGTTGACGGCACCCGAGTTGCCACCGGCAAAGACTTCGCCGACGACGGCACCCTCACCTCCACTAAGGTCACCCACCTCTCAGAGGCGGATGCGCGTACCCTCGCCGAAGCCCTCACCGCCGCCCCCTTCGCGGTGCGCTCGGTCGAAACCAAACCCTATAAACGCCGCCCCGCCGCGCCGTTCACCACCTCAACCCTGCAGCAGGAGGCGGCACGTAAGCTGCGCTTCTCATCGCGCGTAACCATGCAGGTTGCCCAGCGCCTCTACGAGAGCGGCTACATTACCTACATGCGTACCGACTCGGTGGCACTCTCAGACCAGGCCGTGAAGGCGGCACGCCGCCAAGCATCCGAACTCTACGGCACCGAATACGTGCCCTCCGCGCCGCGCACCTACGCCTCCAAGAGCAAAAACGCGCAGGAAGCGCACGAAGCAATCCGCCCCGCAGGCGACGCCTTCCGCACCCCCGACGCCGTGCGCGGCGCGCTCTCCAACGACGAATACCGGCTGTACGAGCTGATCTGGAAACGTACCGTCGCCTCGCAGATGGCAGACGCCACCGGTTCGACCGCATCCGTGCGGTTGGGAGCAACCGCATCCAACGGGCGCGACGCCGAGTTCGCAGCATCCGGCACCGTCATTACCTTCCGAGGCTTCCTCGCCGCCTATGAGGAAGGGGTGGACGCAACCCGCCTGGCAGAACGCGACGCCAAGAACGCCGAGAAACGCCTGCCCGCGCTCGCACAGGGTGACCCGCTCACCGCCAAGAAACTTGAAGCCGCCGGGCATGAGACCCTGCCCCCGCCCCGCTACACTGAGGCTTCGCTCGTGAAAACTCTTGACGAGCTGGGCATTGGACGCCCCTCCACCTACGCCGCCGTGATTTCAACGATTATGGACCGCGGCTATGTGCAGGTGCGTTCCGGTTCGCTCGTGCCTTCGTGGACCGCGTTCTCGGTGGTGCGGCTGCTTGAAAACAGTTTCGGCCCTTACGTGAACTACGAGTTCACCGCGCAGATGGAAGAAGACCTTGACCGTATTGCCCGCGGCGAGGAGTCGCGTGTGGAGTGGCTGGGTGCCTTCTACTTTGGTGGCGGGGCGCAGAAAAAGCGCGGGCTCAAGCCGATTGTGGATAATCTGGGCGATATTGATGCTCGCGATATTAACTCGATCCGCATTGCTGACGGCATTGTGTTGCGCGTGGGTAAATTCGGCCCTTACCTTGAGGCTGAAGGCACCGTCAATACCGAAACCGGTGAAGTTTCTGACCCCGTGCGCGCTAATGTTCCCACCGATTTGGCGCCTGATGAGCTGACCGCTGAGAAGGCGAAAGAGCTGCTTGAGCAGGGCAAATCCGATGGGCGCGTGCTCGGCACCGACCCGGCCTCCGGGAACCAGATTATCGCCCGCGACGGGCGCTACGGCCCGTACGTTACCGAAGTTATCGAAGAGATGACGGAGGAGCAGATTCAGGCGTACCTGGATGCGCAGCCCACCGAATACTACAAGAACGGCAAACCCAAGCCGAAGAAGAAGCCTAAGCCCGCTAAACCGCGCACTGCATCGCTTTTCAAATCTATGGATTTGGCGACCGTAACTCTAGAGGATGCGCTCAAGCTCTTGAGCCTGCCGCGCGTGCTCGGTACTGATGCGGAAGGCAACGAAATTACCGTGCAGAATGGGCGGTTTGGGCCGTACCTGAAGAAGGGTACCGACTCGCGGTCGATTGGGTCTGAGGAAGAGATCTTCACGATCACCCTTGAACAGGCGCTCGATATTTATGCACAGCCTAAACAGCGCGGACGTGCCGCCGCTAAGCCCCCGCTCGCCGAACTCGGGGTAGACCCGAACAGCGAAAAGAATATCGTGGTCAAAGACGGGCGGTTCGGGCCGTACATTACCGACGGCGTTACCAACATTACGGTGCCGCGTTCGGAAACCATCGAATCGCTCACCCATGAGCGCGCCGTCGAACTGCTGGCCGAGAAGCGCGCTAAGGGGCCTGCGAAGCGTAAGACCGCGGCGAAAAAGACAACCGCCAAGAAGAGCACCGCGAAAAAGACAACCGCTAAAAAGTCCACTACTGCAAAGAAGACTGCGGCTAAGAAGGACTAGTCCGTCTGACGCTGGATGAGTGCGCAGTGTGCCAGACTTAACGGAGTTGTATATTATCTCGGCACCTGCCGGGGGATAGGAGCGCGCTGTGCGCCTTGGAGTTCTTGACGTGGGGTCGAACACCGTTCACCTGCTGCTTATTGACGGGCACCCGGGTGCCCGCCCCGAACCATACGCTTCGCATAAGATTCCGCTGCAGCTGGTGCAGTATTTGACGCCGTCAGGTGATATTTCTGACGAGGGCCGCGCCGCGCTGACCGAGTTCGTGAAGTCTGCCCGCGATTTCGCCATTGAAAACAACGCCGAGGACCTGCTCGCCTTCGCGACCTCCGCTATTCGTGAGGCCGGTAATGGTGCCGAGGTTCTGCAGCATGTGCGGCGGAAAACCGGGGTGAGCCTGAGCGGGATTTCAGGCGACCAGGAGGCGGCTATCACCTATTTCGCGGTGCGCCGCTGGCAAGGGTGGGGTGCGGGGCGCATCCTGAATTTTGATATTGGGGGCGGCTCGTTCGAGTTTTCCACGGGCACGGATGCCTTACCGGATGCGGCAATGTCGGTGCCGCTGGGCGCTGGCCGCCTGACCCGCGAGTTTTTTGAGGAGCAGCCGCCCGCACCGAAGCAGACGAAGCGGCTGCGCGGGTATGTGCGTGAGCAGATTGAGCCGGTGGCGCAGCAGCTGCTGGCATTCGGTGAGCCGAACATGGTGGTGGGCACCTCGAAGACGTTCCGGTCGTTGGCGCGTATCTGCGGGGCAGCACCGTATTCTGCGGGGCCGCATGTGAAGCGTGAGATGCATGTGACGGATTTGCGCCTGTGGACTCGCCGCATGGAGGCCATGGCCCCCGCCGAGCGCGCTGATTTGCCCGGTGTTTCCCGGATGCGCGCCGACCAGGTTCTTGCGGGTGCGATGGTGGCTGAGGCCGCGATGGAGATGTTCGGCGTGGAAACGATGCGTGTTTGCCCCTGGGCGCTGCGTGAGGGCCTTATTTTGAGGCGCCTGGAGCACCTGGCGGAGGGCACCAGCACCCCGCTGGACCCGAAGACCCTGGTGGGGGAGTAGCGGCGCACTGCGGGCCACGAAGCGAAGGCTACTGCGCAGCCGGGCTAATGAGCCGCTCCACGAGGGCTACCATAAGGTCCTTTTCTTTCGGGCTGCTCATGGCGACCATTAGGGTCATTGCCGCTAGGGCGTTGTTTGAGACGAGCGGTGTGCCATCGGCCGAAAACAGCAGGTTATTCTGGGCCAGAAACTCAATGAACAAGGCCGCGGCGCTGCGTTTATTCCCATCAACCAGCGGGTGGTCTTTGACCATGAGGTACAGTAAGTTCGCTGCTTTCTGCTCGGTGGTTGGGTAGAGGTCTTCGCCCGCGAAGCTCTGGTAGATGGTTGCGACAACCGACTTGAGTTTATCCCCGTTTTCGATCCCGAACAGCCTATCTTGCGGGAATTCGCTGCGGGCGCGGGCAATGATCGCCTGCGCTTCGGCATGAGTGAGCTGCCACACCGGCGCGTTCCCGGTGGATTCGCTGGCAGAGAGCGTGCCTTCGTCGTAGTCGCGCAGGGCTTGCAGGCTCGGTAGATAGGCTGCGAGTACTTCACCGGTACCGGCCACAAGATGGTTATCTGCCCGTGCCATGACTTCTACGATCTGCCCGAGCTGTTCAAGCCGCTGTTGGTTAATGCTGTACCCCTGCACCAGGTATTCGCGCAGGCGCTTGGTGGCCCAGATGCGGAACTGCGTGGCCGTGGCTGATTTGACCCGGTAGCCCACGGAGATAATGGCATCAAGGTTGTAGTGGCGCACTGATCGCCGAACCTGCCTGGTCCCCTCTTGACGAACTACCGAGAAATCCTCGGTAGTTGCCTCTTCTAGGAGCTCACCCTCAGCATAGATATTCTTCAGGTGGAGCCCAACATTGTCTGAACTGGTATTGAATAATACCGACATCTGCCGCTGGCTGAGCCACACAGTTTCGCCTTCTATCTGAACATCAATAGCGGGCTGATCAGTATTTGGCTGGTAAATAATGATGGAGTTATTAAATTCGTTCATGTGGCACTAATTGTAGTTAAAGTGGATTTATATTTAATTATTGCATGAATTCAGCCGGAATTGAATACGCATAATCTGCCCGTACCTCAATGACCGCCAGGATAGAAACAGTTACGGCTGTGCAGTAGCATGTAAAAAGGCTCTGTGCTGACTTGTGAACTGGACTATATCTATATTGAGGAGTTTCTGTGCCTATCTATACACCTGAAGAATACCTGGCCGTGATCGAGCGTATTAAGACTAAAATTGCTCAGAAGAATATCAGCATGGGGCCTACCATTTCGGAGACGGAAATTGCTGCTTTTGAGAGTGCCTGCAACACCCGCCTGCCGCAGGCGTACCGGCTGTTTCTGCTGGAGGTTGGTGACGGCTGGAACGACCCTGCGGCGGAGAGCATTAGCGCCAGTCCCATTCACCGGCTCGCAGAGATTGAGCACAAAGACCTTTCCCTCCCCATGACGCTCACGGACGGCTGGGTTTGGGAGGATGAGGAGGACGAAGAGCAGCTTAGCGACGAGTCCTTTGAACGTAAGCTGGGGAACCAGGGTATTGAGCTCATGGATGAGGGGTGTGGCATGACCTATGAGCTGATTACCGCCGGGCCGTGCGCCGGTGAGGTGTGGAGCTTCTCGGATGTGGGTGTTAGCCCCTGCTGTGAGCGCCAGGACTTCCTGGGCTGGTTTGAGCTCTGGATAGACAGCGACGGTGACCCTGACTATTTCAAGGATTATGTCTACGAAGAAGACGAATAGCATATGCCGCAAGGTTTTACTGGGCCCTGTGTGAGGGGGCAGGTTTTGATGCGGTTGGGGCGCCTGGTAGAGGCGCTAAGTACGCCGCTGAACCTGAAAACTTTGGCGGGTAAGTAAGGAGGAGCAGCTGCATAAGCTGCCGGTACTTTCGTTCAATAAAGTTTAGAACTGTAGAGTTTTGGGATATTTGTCGGTTATAAACTATCCTAGAACACCATGATAGGTTGGTTAGTCTTCTATACTTTCTATTGTGCTGTTTTCTAATTTATACTGTGGTAACTTCCTCCCGCCATTTGTGGAGTTCTTCGTTTAGAGCTTGCAGCTTTTTCGAAAGTTCTTCCTTCTCTTTGAGATCTTTCACCTCAAAAAGTTTATTATTTATTTTTTCTATTTCTTGGAATTTACCTTCAAGGTATTCTTTCTGTTCCAAGGTGAGAAATTTGCATTTTAGAGGTATACCTTCTGGGTTTAGATAAATAGGATGACCTTTATCATTATCTACCGTAAAATTATTATTAATTGAACCAAAAAGTGTTTTCTGATAATAATTTTTTGATAGAAATTAGGGGTGTATTTTGTGAAACAGGAAGAGCTACCGTTTTCATTATTTTCGCCAAAAGAAACGTCACTATAGAAAATAGACCCGATGAATACAGTCCTGCCTTTGTAGGTGGAGCCGTTGAAGATAGCCTTACTCTGGTAGGTAGAGTTGCGGAAGTAAGCCTCGCCCTTGTAGGTAGAGCCGCTGAAGTCAGCCCAACTCGTGTAGGTGGAGCCGCTGAAATTAATAGGTTTTGCGTAGTAAGAGTTCGTAAGGTCTATTGGGTAGAAGAAGGTGCTTCCCGAGAAATCGTATTCAAAGTCTGACCACGCCCCCGGTGTGTTTTGTCTGAGTCTTGTAGACGGTCGTGAATTTCTTTAATAATTCCTAGACGAACGTCTGTTTCAGAATCTAATGTTGCTTTGTCTGCATAGAATTTTTCTTTTTATCTTTATATATTCCTTTAGGCGTGGGGTTAGATAACTCATTATAATGAGAAGCGAGAGTGAATGGGGAGCGTATATAAGCGCAGAGGTTATTGATAATAACCTGTCCTTCTTTGAGCCTGTCCTCATATTTGTCTATAGACTCGTCTTCAAGCCATTCATCCACGAGTCCAACGAGTGTGTACACGCCGCCCATACGAATAGGAGCTTTCTCATCACCTAGCTGTTCTACCGCTTTGGTGTACCGTTCTCTGCGTCCTGCCCTCACCTGTCGCAGATGGTCTCTGTCATTTTTCTCTTTTTCCTGATCGGTCTTGAGTTTTTCGTTATTGTTTTGCGAAAAGTTTCGATAAGACCCATCACCGCGATAGCCCCACCGGTGATATAGAGAAAAGCTAACCGGAGGTTGCTCTGAGCTAGTAAGACAGGGGCGCTCTTATCGTTGGCTGGTTCTCTAGGGGTTTCAAAAACTCGTTGCGGGATAGATAGAGCACACGCTAGCCCGGCACTAGTAATCAGCAGAATAGCAATAGGCAGCCACCACCGTTTTATCCATAACCATATTTTATGCGACCGCCTAGGCTGTTCTGCTTCCTGCTGTTTTTTATCGCTCATAGGTAAGTAGACTCCTTACGGTGAGTGTGCGCAAGTACCACCCTACCGCATCTTCAGCTCGCCTTTCAGGTTTTCCTGAATTTTGGCTCAAGGTTTACCTGCAAATCTTTGCTGAGCAGGCAGATAACAGCCCGGCCCTGCGCATATTCAGAGGTCGTTGCGGGTTAAATCCTGTGGTCGAAACAAACCTGCCACGTCAGAGCAGGGTCAAACTCATAGGGGTAAACAGCACCGTAGAATCTTAGTGCTCTTATACGGCAGGAGGTGGAGACCGCGAATCCTTTGGGGCGGCTAGTTATTAGTTATCTTCCTCTTCGGGCGCTGTATCCTCCGCTTTTACCGTGGTGGCTTCCTCCCGCCATTCATAGAGCTTTTCGTTAAGAGCTTGCAGCTTTTTCGAGAGTTCTGCTTTCTCTTTGGGATCTTTTACCTCACGAATTTTATTCTTCGTTTCGTCTATTTCTTGGAACTTATCTGTAAGGTATTCTTTCTGCTCTGCGGTGAGAAAAGCACAGCCAAGAGGTAAGCCGTCAAGGTTGCGGTAAATGGGGTAGCCCCTGCCGTTTTCGACGGAGAAGTCATTATCAGGTGAACCAAAAAGTGTATTTTGATGGCTATTCTCATTATAAAACTGAGGGGTGCATTCTGTGAAGCGAGAAAAGTTACTGTTGTATCTATCTTTGCCATAATAAACGTCACCGCAGAAAATAGACCCACTGAAGTTGGCCTTATCTTCGTAGGTGGAGCCGCTGAAATAAACCTCATTCTGGTAGATGGAGTCGGTGAAACCAGCCCGACCCTGGTAAGTGGAGTTGCGGAAGTCAGCCCAGCCTCGGTAGGTGGAGCCGCTGAAATGAGCCCACTGGTAGGTAGAGTTGTTGAAGTAAACCTCACCCTGGTAGGTGGAGTCGGTGAAACCAGCCCGACCCTGGTAAGCGGAGTTGCGGAAGTCAGCCCAGCCTCGGTAGGTGGAGTCACTAAAGTCAGCCTTGTCCTGGTAGATAGAGTCGCTGAAGTCAGCCTCACTCTGGTAGGTGGAGTAGCTGAAGTAAACCTCATTCTGGTAGGTCGAGCCGCTGAAGTCAGCCTTACCCTTGTAGGTAGAGTCGCTGAAGTAAACCTCACTTTGGCAGGTAGAATTACTGAAGTCAGCCCAGCTTTGGTAGGTGGAGCTCATGAAGGTAGCTCCGTTCTGGTACGTGGAGGCGCTGAAGTCAGCCCAGCTTTGGTAGGTGGAGCAATTGAAGCCAACCCAACCTGTGTAGGTGGAGCCGTCGAAGGTAGCCCAACTCTTGTAGATGGAGCTACCGAAGTCAGCCTCGTCCTTGTAGACAGAGCCGTCGAAGCGAACCTCGTCTTGGTAAGTGGAGCCACTGAAATTAACGGGTTTTTTGTAATAGGAGTTTGTGAGGTCTATAGGGTAGAAGAAGGTGCTTCCCGAGAAATCGTATTCAAAGCCTGACCATGTTCCCGGTGTGTTTTTGTCAGGGCTTTGTAGGCGATCGTGAATTTCTTGAATAATGCTCAGGCGAATATCTGCCTCAGATGTGAACTCTGCTTTATCAGTGTAGAATTTCTGCTGATTATCTTTATAAAACCCCTCAGGTGTGGGGCTGGCCTGAGATAACTCATCATAATGAGAAGCAAGAATAAACGGGGAGCGAATATAGGCGCAGAGATTATTAACAATAACCTGCCCTTCTCTGACTTTTTCAGGCTCAGACAGATTTTCTTCTTCAAGCCATTCGTCCGCGAGCCCAATGAGCGTATACACACCACCCATACGAACGGGGGCACTCACATTACCAAGCTGTTCTACCGCTTTGGTGTACCGTTCTCGGCGTTCTGCTTTACGTTCTTTGAAAGCATTTTCGTCGAATTGCCGGATTTGTTCTTTGAGAACTTCCGCTTGGTGCTCTTGGTTTTTAAGGGCGGCTTTAATGTCTGCATTCGCTTTAGCGCGGTCGTTAGTATTCTTGCGGTAGGTTTCAAGTAGGACAAGCGCTGCCCCACCAGCCAGCAGCCACGGAAAAGCCTTCTCAAACCGTGCCATAAACTTGGTGTGCCGATATACCTCCGGGCTAGCAGATAATCTAGACTCTATAGTTTTGCGTTCTTCTGGCATTGGCGTTCTGCTCCTTAAAGTGATGGTGCGTGTTCCTTTTTACCCTACCGCATCTTCAGCTTAACCGGGCGGCTAGTTATCTTGCTCTCCGGATGTTGTGCCCTCCGCTTTTACCGTGGTAACTTTCTCACGCCAAACACGGATCTCACCGTTAAGAGATAGCGGAGTGTTGACAAATATGGCGTTCCCCTCGGTATCTTTTACCTCACGAAATTTATTCTTCGTTTTTCCTATTTCATGGAACTTATCTTCAAGGTATTCTTTCTGTTCTGCGGTGAGAAAAGCACAGCCAAGAGGTAAGCCTTCAAAGGCACGGTAAATGGGGTAGCCCCTGCCGTTTTCGACCGTGAAATCATTGTTATGCGAGCCAAAGAGCGTGTTTTTATGGTTTGTCTCGTCATAAAACTGAGGGGTGCAGTCTGTGAAGCGAGAAAAGCTACTGTTGTCTCCGTCTTGGCCAAAATATATTTCACTACAGAAAATAGACCCGCTAAAGTTAGCCTCGCCCCAGTAGATGGATCGGCTTAAATTGGCCCCTTCCTGGTAGATAGAGTTACCGAAGCCAGTCCTGCCCCGGTAGGTAGAGCCGCTGAAATCGGCCCCACCCCAGTAGACGGAGTCATTAAAGGCAGCTTCGCCCCGGTAAGCGGAATCGCGAAAGACAGCCCAGCCTTGATAAACGGAGCCGCCGAAAACAATCTTGCCCCAGTAGGTAGAGTTGCTGAAATCAGCCCCGCGCCGGTAGGTAGAGCCACAGAAATCAGCCTCTTCCCGATAGGTAGAGCCATTGAAAACAACCCAGCCCCGGTAGACGGAGCCACGAAAGAAAACTTCACCTTGATAAGTGGATCCGCTG
Source organism: Rothia aeria (assembly GCA_002355935.1). Classification (GTDB taxonomy): domain Bacteria; phylum Actinomycetota; class Actinomycetes; order Actinomycetales; family Micrococcaceae; genus Rothia; species Rothia aeria. The sequence goes on from AP017895.1 coordinate 862,606, forward strand.
AAGTTAGCCCCATCCTGGTAGGTGGAGCTGCTAAAGACAGCCTTGTCCTGGTACGTGGAACCGGTGAAGTTAGCCTGACTCTGGTATGTAGAACTGAGGAAATCAGCCCCACGCCAGTAGATAGAGCCGCTGAAATCTGCCCCGCCCTGGTAAGTGGAACCGCCGAAGCGAACCTCGTCCTGGTAGGCGGAACCACTAAAATTAACAGGCTTTGCGTAGTAAGAGCGTGTGAAATCTATGGGGTAGAAGAAGGTGCTTCCCGAGAAGTCATATTCAAAATCAGACCATGCCCCCGGCGTGTTTATTTCAGGGCTTTGTAGGCGATCGTGAATTTCTTTAATAATGCTCAGGCGAATATCTGCCTCAGATTCCAGCGCTGCCTTGTCAATGTAGAATTCTTGTTCTCTATTTTTGTAAAGACCTTCAGCTGTTGGGCTTTCCTGAGCCAGCTCATCGTAGTGAAAGGCGAGAGCGAAGGAGGAACGGATATAGGCACAGAGGCTATTGATAATAACCTGTCCTTCTCTGACTTTTTCTGTGTAATCCAGGTTTTCGTCTAGTAGCCACTCATCCACGAGCCCAACAAGCGTGTATACGCCACCTATACGGACAGGGGCTTCTTTGCTTCCGAGTTGTTCCATCGCTTTGGTGTACCGTTCTCGGCGTTCTACATTATGTTTTTCTGGCATTGCTTATCGGGTCCTCTGCGCTGTGGTGACTTTTTCACGCCATTCATTGAATTCTTTGTCAAGAGGTTGCCGCTTTTCTATGAGCCCTTTTTTCTCTTCATCATTTTTCACGGCAAGGATTTTATCGCTGGTTTCTTCCATCCTGCGGAGAATACTCTTCAGGTATTCCCCCTGATCGGGTGCCAGGAAAGCACAGTTGAGGGGTAATCCCTCAGGCGTGAGGTAAATGGGGTGGCCCCTACCGTTTTCGACCGTGAAATTATTCTTATGCGAACCAAAAAGTGCGTTTTGATGGTTTGTCTCGTCGTAGAACGCGGGGGCGTACTGCGTGAAACGGGAGGAGCAGCTGCCGTCTATATCTTCACTAAAATAGATTTTGTCGTCAAAAATAGACCCGTTAAAGGCTGCTACACCCTCATAAGTGGATCCGCTGAGATTAACCCAGCCCTGGTGCATAGACTCGCTGTAGTCAGCATTTCCCTGGTAGGTGGACTTACTGAAATCAGCCCAGCTCCCATAGGTGGAGTCAACAAAGTTAGCCCACCTCTGGTAGGTGGATCCGCTGAAGGTGGCCCATTCCCGGTATTCTGAGCCGCAGAAGTCAGCCCCAGCCCGGTAGGCTGATCTGCGGAAGTCAGCTGCACCCCGGTAAGTGGAGTAGCTGAAGTCAGTGAGGGCTTGGTAGGCGGAGCCACTGAAATCAGCCTCTTGGTAGGTGGAGAAGTAGAAGTGAGCCTCATCCTGGTACCTGGAGCCGCTGAAATTAGCCTTGCCCTGGTAGGCGGCACGGCTGAAGATAGCCCGGCCCCTATAGACGGAATCACTGAAATCAACTGTACCCGTGTAGCTGGAACCACGATGATACGCCTCACCGGCGTAGGTGGAGGCGCGGAAATCAGCCCTACCCTGATAGGTGGAATAGCTGAAATCGGTATCATCCCCATAGTCTGAATTGCTGAAATCAGCGTCACTTTTGTATGTGGAGGGAGAAATGAAATCGCTAAAAACAGCTTTTTGCATGTAGGTGGAGCGGCTAAAGTCAGCCCGACCCTGATAGGCGGACTCCCGGAAGTCAGCTTCACCCTGATACGTGGAATAGCTGAAATCAGTATCACCCCCGTAGTCTGAGTAGCTGAAATCAGCGTCACCGCAATAGTGGGAGCCGCTAAAATTAGCCCAGTCTTTATACACGGCATTATCGAATGCGGCAGGTTTTGCGTAGTAAGAATTTGTCAGATCTATGGGGTAGAAGAAGGTGCTTCCCGAGAAGTCGTATTCAAAATCTGACCATGCCCCCGGCGTGTTAATCTCAGGGCCTTGTAGGCGGTGGCGAATTTCTTGAATAATGCTCAGGCGAATGTTTGCCTCAGATTCTAGCGCTGCTTTGTCAGCGTAGAATTCTTGTTCTCTATTTTTGTAAAGGCCTTCGGCTGTTGGGCTTTCCTGAGTCAGCTCATCGTAGTGGAAGGCGAGAGCGAAGGAGGAACGGATATAGGCGCAGAAGTTGTTAATAATAACCTGTCCTTCTCTAACTCTTTCTAAGTATTCCAGGTTTTCGTCTAGTAGCCACTCATCCGCGAGGCCAATAAGCGTATACACACCATCCATACGGACAGGGGCTTTCTCATTGCCCAGTTGTTCTACTGCTTTTACGTACCGTTCTCGGCGTTCTGTATTATGTTTTTCTGGCATCGCTTATCGGGTCCTCTGTGCTGTGGTGACTTTTTCACGCCATTCATGGATTTCTTGGGTGAGAGACCGCAGCTTTTCTGAGAGTTCTTTCGTCTTGTCTGGGGTGTGCGGGGTATGAATTTTATTGCTGATTTCTTCCATCCTGCGGAGAATACTCTTCAGGTATTCCCTCTGATCGGGTGCCAGGAAAGCACAGCCGAGGGGTAAGCCTTTAAGGTTGCGGTAAATGGGATAACCTCTGCCGTTTTCGGCTGTGAAATTATTGTCGTGTGAGCCAAAGAGCGTGTTTTGGTGGTTTGTTTCGTCGTAGAATTCAGGGGCGCATTGTGTGAAACGGGAAGAGCTGCCGCTGTTTGTGCTCTGGCCACAATAAATTTCGTTGCGAAAGATAGACCCGCTAAAAGCAGTTTCGTCCTCATAGGTGGAGTTGCTGAGGCCAACCTGACCCTGGTAGATGGAGCCACTGAAATTAGCTTTACCCCGGTAAGCGGAGTTGCTGAACCCTATCCCGCCGACGTAAATGGAATTGCTGAAATCAACCTCACCCTGGTAAATGGAGTTGCTGAACCCGCCCCCATTCCAATAGGCAGAATCACTGAAACTAACCACTTCCTGGTAAGTGGAGTCGAAGAAGCTAACCATATCCAGGTAGGTGGAGTCGGTAAAACTAGCCTCATCCTGATAGGTAGAATCGTAGAAATCAGCCCAGTTCTGGTAGATGGAGCGGTCAAAATAAACAAAATCTTGGTAAGTGGATTTATTAAAACAAACCTCACCCCTGTAAGTTGAGTCACTGAAGTAAACCACATTTTGATAGGTGGAGCTATTGAAATCAGCCCGACCTTGATAGATTGAGCCGCGGAAGTCAGCCCAGTTCCGGTAGGTAGAATCGTTAAAATCAGCCCGACTTTGGTAGATAGAGTTACTGAAGTCAACCCAATCCTGGTAGGTAGAGCCGCTGAAATTAACGGGTTTTGTGTAGTAGGAGTTTGTGAGGTCTACGGGGTAGAAGAAGGTGCTACCTGAGAAGTCATATTCAAAATCAGACCACGCCCCTGGAGTGTTTTCATCTGGGCCTTGTAGGCGGTGGCGAATTTCTTTAATAATGTTCAGACGAATATCTGCTTCAGATTTTATGGTCGCTTTGTCTATATAGAATTCTTGTTCTCTATTTTTGTAGAGACCTTCGGCTGTTGGGCTGTCTTGAGTTAGCTCATCATAGTGGGAAACAAGGGCAAACGGGGAGCGAATATAGGTACACAGGTTATTAATAATAACCTGTCCTTCTCTAACTCTTTCTAAGTATGCCAGGCTTTCGTCTAGTAGCCACTCATCCGCGAGACCAACGAGCGTATATACGCCACCTATACGAACGGGGGCACTCGCATTACCAAGCTGTTCTACCGCTTTGGTGTACCGTCCTCGACGCTCTGCCATACGTTGTCTGAAAACGCTTTCAAGGCATTGCTGGGTCTGTTCTGCAAGAATTTTTATCTGGTTTTCATGGCTTTCAAGAATATCTTTAATAACTACATAAATCTTGGCGTGATCATTGCCGTTTTTTCGATAGTCGTCAAGTAGGGAAAGCGCTTCTCCACCTGCTGAGAACCATGGAACCTCCTCCTCAGCCCGTTTCAACTTGGTCTGCTGAGGTGTTCCTGTATTATTCGGCGAGTTGGGCGGTAATGCGGTAACTTTTTCACGCCAGTCGTGGAGTTCTTGGGTGAGAGACCGCAGCTTTTCTGAGAGCTCTTTCTCCACTTCATGATTCTTCGCGGCAAGGAACTCATCATTCGTTTCTTCTAGCCTGTGGAGGGTATTCCCCAGGTAATCCTTCTGGGCGGTTGATAGGAAGCGGCAGTCAAGGGGTAATTCGTCAGGGGTAAGGAGAATGGGGCAGCCCTCGCTGTTTTCGGCGGAGAAGTCATTATTGGGTGCGCCAAAAAGTGTGTTTTGCTGGTTTGCCTCGTCATAGAACGCAGGGGCGCATCGTGTGAAACGGGAAGAACCGCCGCTGCCTGTATCTTTACCAAAATCGATTGTGTCCTGAAAGATAGACCCGCTAAAAGTAGCCTCATCCTCGTAGATGGAACCGCGGAAGTTGACCCTACCCCAATAGATGGAGCAGCTAAGATCAACCCCCTCCTGGTAAGTGGAGCCGGTAAAACTAGCCTCATCCTGATAGGTAGAATCGTAGAAATCAGCCCAACTTCGATAAGCAGACTCGCTGAAGTTGGCATCACCCCAATAGGTGGATTCGTGAAAGTCTACCCAGTCTTGATAAACAGACTTGCTGAGATCAACCTCAGCCTGGTAGATGGACTCGTGGAAATCGGCCCCGCCCCGATAGGTGGAGCCGCTAAAATCAGCCCGACCCCGGTAGGTGGAGTCGCTGAAACCAACCCAGGCCCGGTAGGTGGATCCACTGAAATTAGCCGAACTCCAGTAAACGGATTCACTGAAATGAACGGGTTTCGTGTAGTAAGAGCGTGTGAGGTCTACGGGGTAGAAGAAAATGCTACCTGAGAAGTCGTATTCAAAACCTGACCACGCCCCTGGGGTATTTTCGTCTGGGCCCTGTAGGCGGGCGTGAATCTCTTTAATAATGCTCAGGCGCACATCTGCTTCTGCTTGAAGCTCTGCCTTATGAATATAGAATTCTTGTTCTCTATTTTTGTAGAGACCTTCAGCTGCTGGGCTGTCCTGAGTCAGTTCATCATACTCAGAGGCGAGGGTGAAAGGGGAGCAGATGTAGGCGCAGAGCTTATTAATAATCAACTGCCCCTCTTTAATTTTTCGTCTTCAGATAGGTTTTCTTCGTGAAGCCACTCATCCACAAGCGTAACAAGTGCGTGTACGCCGCTCACGCGCGCAGAGGCGTCCTTGCTGCGAAGCTGTTTTACCGCTTGAAGATACCGTTCCTAACGCTCTGCCTTATGTTTCTCAAACGTGGTTTGGTGAGATACCTCTGAATTGTTCTCTACATTTTCGGGTGTATGCGGCATTGCTTTTAACGGTTCCTCACAGGTGAGTGGAGCGGCGTTTATTTCCTCCCCATCCTACAGCAGATACCCCGTATATGTAGGGGAAAGCGTCATCTGCTAGTTGCCACCAGGCAGAGCAGTAGCTTCTTTCCTCCACGCTCGTATATCTTGGCTTAGGCTCTCCATTTTCTCCCGAAGGTCTTGCCGCTCCTGCGGCACCTGCGAGTCATGAAGATGGGTCCACGTCTCGTGTATCTTTCGGAACTTTGCCGCGAGATAGTCTGCCTGTTCTGTAGACAAAAAGCTGCATCCCAGCGGAAGACCGTCAGCGCCGAGAGCTATAGAGTAGCCGCTGTTCGCAACCACAAAATTATTGCTAGACGAGCCAAATAACGTTGCCCGCGCATTCTTTTCAGCAACAAAACAGGGCGCACTCTGAACAAACCGCGAAGGATACGATTCCCCGAAAAAGTCGGTACCAAAATTCAGGGCACCGCAGAAAACAGACCCGTACAGGGAAACCTCGCCAGCAAAGACAGAATCATTCACAAAAACTGAGCCTTGGTACAGAGAGCCGTCGAACCCGGCCTCGCCCCGATAAGTAGAGCTATAGAATAAAGCCTCATCGTAGTAGAGAGACTGGTCGAAGAAGACCGATCCACCGTAAACAGAATCGTGGAAGGAAACCTCACCATAGTAAACAGACCAGTTGAAACGCGCCGAATCATGGTACGTAGATCCGCTCCACTGGGCTTCACCACAATAGGTTGAGTTGTTGAAGAAAACCCAATCGTAGTACGTAGAATCGCAAAAATAGGCGCTTCGTTCATAGGTGGAACCGTTGAATTCGGCACTGGTGTAGTATGTGCACCTGCTGAAATCAACGGAATTCTGGTACCAGGAATCCTTCATATCAACCGGGTAGAAGAAAACACTATTCGAGAAATCGTACTCAAACCCAGACCACGAGCCTTCTACATAACTCCTTCTGTCGTCCTGAGGAAAATGGCGCAACCGGCGGTGAATTTCCTGCAAAGCCTGCTGACGAACCTTTGCTTCTGCCAGAAGCTCCGCTTTGTGCATATAGAAATCTTGGTGGTTGTCCCCGTATACGCCGTGCTGGCTGGGCTTATTCTGCGAGAGTTCATCGTACCGAAATGCCAGCTCAAAAGGGTCGCGGATGTAGGCGCAGAGAACATCAACGATGCGCTGGCCCTCCGTGTGCTTTTCTTCTGCGGATAAGGATTCATTGGCAAGGTATTCATCCGCCAGCCCCACGAGTGCGTGCACCGCGCCCAGCCGTGTGTATGAGTGGGCAGAGTCAAGCAGCTCGACGGCTTTTAGATAGCGATCCTGCCGTGAAGCATTCAATGTGCTCTTGTTGCTGGCGGTCATGGCGGGTGACTCCTTGCCTGGTGGTTGGAGGCGTGCCCCTTCACCCTACCGCAGCCGATCAGCAATACCAGGGATTTCTTGGTGCAGAATGTGAAAACTAGGCGTGTACCCGTAAACGTGGTTGAGCACCCGGCGGAACCAACAAACACCGGGTGCTCAACTTTTCTCTATGGGATTATGGAGGACTCTACCCAATCCTCCGTGCGGTGTACACGTAGTATCCAATGCACGCCGCGAATTCCAGGGGAACACCAATCAGCGCCCACAACGCATCTGGCGAATTAGCCCCTGACATTATCAAGTTCACCCACAGGGGAGAGACCGCCACACACAGCACCGCGCCCACACCATTTACGGTGCGAACCAGGGCGCCGCCGCGGCGGAAGTTGAAACAAATATTGGCGGTCACATGCGCCAGTGCATACGCCAGCATGAACTGCCCAATCGGGTGGAACATCACGTGTGCCCACTGCGAATAAAGGTCTCCACCCAGCACCGCTGCAAACGTAAATACGTACGGTAATGCCAACCCAATCACGCGCGCCGTGTACAGGACTGACAGTATCTTGGGGGAGGTGGTACGGTGACCCGCCGAAACCTTGGAAGCGCTGAACGAGGCTCGCAGGTTCGCCGGGCCGTCGCTGATACGGCCACCACCGATCTGGGCTGTTCTTACCTGTGTTGCGCTATTGCTCATTGCGTGCTTCCTCAGTTAGTCGAATTTCCAGCATACTCTAAGGTTTTTGAAAACTGTCATACTTTCGGATTATTTATCAAATCTTTATATTGCTATGACGCGGAACAACACGAAAAAGCGAATAGGTTGCTGTGTGGGATAAGCCAAAAATGGGCCTTCTTTTCTACCCGGTAAGCGCCAAGAAGCCCCAACTGTCTAATAATGACGCCAAAAACTGGGGGTTAACCCTCAAAACTTTGAACGTGTTTTGACGGGAAGGCCCTCCAAGAGGGCAGAAAGAGGTGTCCAATATATGAACAATATGCTGGGTTATATGACGATATGTTACAAACCAACCCTTCACGGGTGCGTTACATCAAAGAAGGCGGAATCTGCACCAGCAGACCCTGTGGGTGGGTTGGCTGCCTGGCAGAACTCCGCCTCCTGCGATGGGCGCAGAACGACCTCTACTCTTCCTCTTCGTCCTGCCAGAACTGTGTATGCTCCGGGGCTGCGGCTGTCTTTGGAAAATTCTTAAACGTCAAATAGAACAGGAACCCGCTGGTAATCAGCTCGGCAAACGGCACGGTGATCGTCCACCACCCCACAAAGGTTTCCCGCAGGTTCTGCGACCACGGCATGAACTGGAGCACAATGCTCATAAACACCACGGAGAGCACAACACCAGCCAGGTAGCGGCCCAACAGGGCAATAAATGCTGGCTGCTTTCCGCTGTTAAACCACAGCACACTCAGTATCTCAAACAGCACATACAGGAGAAGGAAAAGCCCCACCGGGGAGAGCAGATCGGGGAACGCGTCAATAGTGATAGCGCGGCGCTCAACCAATAAAAAGAAAAGTGCCAAAGGAATAACCGTGTAGAGAGTTCTGCCCACCGCCAGGTATTTCACCAGGTTTTGGGTTTTACGTTTTTTAGCTGCTGCTTTTTCCGCCGCCGTTTGAACGCCCGGCACCCTCACAATCGGAATCATATTAGTGGGTGCGGGCAGGGTTGACGGTGTGCTCTCGCTTGGATTTTGCGGCTCCATCGCAACTGGCCTCTCTACTTGTCGGGTATAAGTAAGTATACCGTTGCCAATGGGGGAAAAGCGCTAGCTGAAGGAACGCTGAGGTTTATCCGCAGCTTGCCCAATGCTGCATCCCAAGGAATATGCGAGTGCACATAAAACCGAAGTAAAGATTTTCTATGCAGATAAAACTTCATTTTATAGGGGTGACTATGGATATATATAGAATTTTTATGCTTCAAATATTTATGAGATGGGCAGAATGAAACCGGTCATTCGTCACTGTTTTTATCCGATAACACATACTCACAGAGCATTAGAAAAGGCTGCACCGTCACCCCGTGGCACCATCCGGGCCGCCCCAACCGTCAGGGCACGATCAGCTCAATAGGCGCAGAAACCTAACTATGCGTCCTATTAAGGACAGCCAGCCAAACCGGTACCGTACCCAGGAACGGCTGGTACCCTGGGGCACACCCGAATCCGCTTCCACATAATAGGGAAAGCCATGAACGTAGAGTACCCGAGTGAAAACGACTGCTCACGGCTACTGACTGCCGCTGCACGCGCACGGCTGCAGCTGCAGCATATGGCGGAATCACCCCTGCAATCTGCCATTATTGAGAGTTTTTTCCCCGAGGTTATGGAGCACACACAGATTAAACGGGTAGTAGCCAGCGGATATATAGACTACTATCGCATTTTTGTAGACCGTCCTGTTTTCTCTGATCCCCCAGCCTGCTAAAAGCCATGAGAAAAGTGGCCCACTGCCTGGGGTCCGCCCTGACAGTCTTAGACGGTATGCGCGCTGTCCCACCGTTTGGTGGGTCATCCCAGCGGGACAGTATTGCGCGGGCATGCGAGAAACAAACACACCGTGCGCAGCAGCTAACAGAGGACGCGCGGGCGCTTCAGCATCGAGTGGCGGGGGCGAGAACCACCGCAGCTGCCCTCGGGCGCGCAGGCACCCCGACTGCTACAGTGCCGCCGACATTCATTACGTACGCTGCGGCAGCCCAAGAGCTCGCCCACCGCGCCCTCACCCTCAGCGAGTGGGCAGACAGAAGGCTGGATGAGGAAAAATACGGCAATGGCGCATCCGGCCAGACGGAGCAGCTGTGGCACCTTTGTCTTCAAGCTGATATGTACTCCGATGCCGCCGCGCGCCTTATAAAACCAGCGCTACAGTACGTAGAGGAGATGGAAAAACATCTGACTGCAGAAACATATTTCAGCTGGTATGAGTACGCGCAAAAAGTGGTACGGACAATACGCACAAACCTGACGCACCGTAACATTCCGATCATGGACAGGGTGTTAGAAAAACTTAATGCATTAGAGGCATCCTTATCTTTGAAAGGTGCCAATGCGGTGCCCGCAGCCGTACTTGTTCAGGAAGCAATCCTCCTAAGCGACGATGTATGCTACTGCATACTTCCCGATGACCCGTCCGACGCCCTCATTGACTATATCTTGGATTCTTGCGCTGAGGACGATTCTGACTCTTTACAAGCCAAAGAGCGAATCACCTACAGGGCGAACGATTGGTTGCCCCTGCCGCCACGATATCAAGGGCGTTTAGAGTGGCTTCGTCAAACCGCCTTTGACCGGCCTGTACTGCCTATTCTATTTCAAAATGTTTGTGAATACCGGCTAGCGGACCAACAGATACGTGAAAGCCTTCACGCTGCCTACCCGCAGATACACGCCAGCGGTCCAGACTCCCCGCAGGCCGTGCAGGCCCTCACCGAGGCAATACAAGCCCATATTTTCTGTCCGCTAGAGGCCCTCCGCCATGAGCACCTCCGGTTTATGCGCAAGTACAGCTAATCCTCACCAATAAGCTCACGCGCCCAACGGGCGAACTCTTCCACCGCCTCCTCAGAGACCTGGTGCGGCAGGTGCGCATACTCCGCAGCCGGGCCGGGGCTGGCCGGGGCCACAAAAGCCGTGGGGTGAAGCACCTGCCGGTGTTCCTGGAGCTCATCAAGTTCATCAAACTCCAGCGCGCGGGCACCCAGCGGAAGTTTCCCACTAAACCGGACAGGGGACTGGGCAGCACCCCGGCCGGTAAAAACATTCCGGGACGACGGGTTAAAGACGCAGCCCGTAAAAGAGACAGAAGCATTCCCCCAGCCAACACTGGTGAAGAGCACACCATCGAAGAAACCCGAGGCATCAAAATAACGGAGCCGGTGCTCTCGCCATACATTGAGTTACTAAAAGACACCTCTGCCGCATATATGGAGCCAGAATAATTGACCGTACCGCCAGTAAAAGAACAGCCCGAAAAATGCGCGGCACCATAATATTCACACCCGGTAAAACTGGTTCCCTGAGCAAAAGCGGAGCCTGAAAAATCCGCATCAGCCCAGCAGACAGAATAGCTGAAATCGGCTGCAGCCGCGTAGGAGCACCCATCGTGACGAACCGTATCAGCGTACCGGCCAAACCTAAAATATGCGGCGCCCTCAAAAACGGACCCGCTGAATATGGCCGGGCAGTCATACCCGGCACCGCCGAACTCGGCACCCGCACAATACACACTATTACTGAAATCAGCCACCGTACCGCTGTAGGTGGACTCATCATACAGGGCCAGCCCCTTATAGGTGCACCCCTGAACAAGGCATCACCACCGTAGTAGGTGTCTGTAAACTCAGCCAGCGCCCCGAACGTGCACCGGTCAAACCGCGCCCCGCCCTTAAACGACGAAAAACCAAAAGAGGCGTCACCATAATATGCTGCACCAGAAAAATCGGTGCACTGAGCAAAATACGCATGGCTAAAGCAGGCTTCTTCCAGGAAAATACAGTCCCTAAAAGCCATTTCTCCCATGCAATATGACGCCTTCAACAGCACCGGGTAGAAAAATACGGCACCCGAAAAATCATAATCCAGCCCCGACCACCGGCTGCCCTCCGCCTCCTGCAGATCGGGGGTGCCCCCGGTGCACGGGGGAGTGCCGTAGTCTGACTCCTGCACGAATCGGTCATGGATAGCCTCAAGGATGCACCCGCGTACCAGCGCCTCAACCGCCAGGGCGGATTTCTCCGCCTGAAACTGCTCACGCTGCGTGCGGGACAGGCCTTCCGGGGCGTCACCGAGCAGACGCATATAGTACTGCGCCAACTCTGTGCGGCTTGAGGCGCTACCCGCCGGGAAAGGGGAGCGGATATAGGCGCAGAGCTCATGAATAATTGCTTGCGCCTCACGGGCAGGCTGGTTTGGGTTGGGGTGCTTGCTGGTGATCTGGTCTGCGGCTGGGGTGGTGAGCCATTCATCAGCCAACTCTATGAGGGCCAGTGCCCCAGCCAGCCGGGTATCGGCATCAGCACTACTGAGCTGGCCGGTCGCCGCGATGCGCCTCTGCCCGCGCCCCACACCCACACTCTGCACGCCCGAGGGCTGGGCTGATTCGGGATACTGAGCTGATTCGGGATACTGGGCTGCGGGTCTCATACGGTGCCTCTCTCAACAGGTCGGGCAACCCGGCAACGGGGAGCAAACATTTAGCATATGCGTGCACAAACAGCAGGCGCTCGCCCATCACCGGCACAACAGACACACACCCACATATTCACATGCGGGCGCATACACGCGGTGCACCTGAGGCTACACCGCTACCGGCTGCGCCTCCTCCTTCGGGAGTTAAGGCCGCGCACCCACCGCGTGAACCCTTTATCCTCCGGGCCCACATTCGCTAGATGCTCCAGCTCAGAGACAGTCAGCACCCGCGCATTCTCGGGGTAGCCGTCCACCAGTTTAATGCTGTACTCGCTCTCGTCAGCGGTCGTAAAATCATTCGCCCGATCCGGGTTAAACACGCACCCGGCAAACGAAGGGGCCTGCTCCGAGAACCGTGCGCCCGCCACCGTCACATCCCCAAAATATGCGGCGCTGCTAAAATCCGGGTACTTCTTATACACGCACCCGCCCAAATTCGCCTTACCGCAGTAAATCGACTCATAAAAATTCGTGTAATTCGCGTAGGTGGAGCCGCTGAACGAAACAAACCCACGGTGCAGGCACTCGTTAAAGTAGGTGTACCCCTGGTAGTCGCACGCCTCAAACACGGCCGAGCCCTCATAGGTGGACTCGCTAAAATCGGCGTCGCCCCGGTAGCAGCAGCGGCTCAGGTTCACATTACCCCGGTAGGTATTTCCCGAAAGGTACGCACCCATCAGGTAGGTGCACCCGCTCAGGTTTGTCTGCCCGCCGTATACGCTATCACCCAGCACAACCGCCTTGTGGTAGGTGGAGCCGCTGAAATCGGTGTCCCGGTTAAATGTTGAACCGCCAAAATCGGCGCGCTCACGGTAGGTGGAGCTGGCAAAGTTCACGTTCTTGAAATACATGCACCCCGTCAGGCGGGCCTTACCGTGCCACACCGACTGCGAAAAATCGGTGGCACCCTCATAGATAGAGCCCGCCAAATCGGCGTTCTCACGGTACACGCACCCGCTGAAATCCGCGATATTACCCCGGTACTGGCACTCGCGCAGGCTCACATCCGCCGCATACACGCACCCGCTCAGAAGCGCCTGGTCACGGTACACGCACCCGCTCAAATCGGCGTGCAGGCCGTAAGTGGAGCCGCTCAGGCGCACCCGCCTCTCATAGGAGGCATTGGCGAACGTGACGCTGCCACGGTAGGTTGAGCCGAAGAAATCGACGTCCCCATCGTACTGAGAATCCTCAAACCGTGCTTCACCCCCGTAGGTTGAACCGGCGAAGCTCACATACCCGCGGTAGATGGAGTCGCTAAAACGCACCTGCTCACCGTACTTAGAGCCGCTAAACACAGCATCGGCGGCATACAGGGACGCCCCGAAATCTGCGTCAAAACGGTACGTGCACCCACGGAACGACACCTTCTCACCCCACGCCGACTCGCTAAAATCCACGGGGTAGAAGAACGTGGCACCCGAAAAATTGTAGGAAAGACGCGACCAGGCGCCGGTGAGCATATCGGCCTCAGCCGGAACCCGATGGGAACCGCCCGCACCGTCCCGCAGCTGCCAGCGCACCCTGTCATGAATCTCAGAGAGGATACGTTCACGCACCTGAATCTCGGCCTCAAGCTCGGCCTGCTCCGCACGGAACCGACGCATCTGCTCCAGGTCTTCGGGGGCATCCCCCAGCAGGCGTTTCTGCTCAGCCGCCAGGGGAACGGGGAACGCACATAGGAGCACAGCATGTCAATGACGGTCTGCGCTTTGCGGCGGCGCTGGGTTTTCGTCAGGTGCACCGCCTGCAGCCACTCATCGGCCAGCTCAATAAGCGCCAGTACGGCGCTCATGCGGGTAATGGGCTGAACATCCCCAAGCTGGCTTGCCGCCGCTGCGTACCTATCGTGCCGCAGCGCATCCTCAAGAAGGCGAGAGTCGCCAAGCGACGAGCTGGGTGTATTCATGGTTTACTCCTGCGTAAAAAGATGCGTGGCTGGGTGTAGGCTTTCAGCATACCCGAGGCGTGCCGGGCAACGCACACACTAATAACGAAAATAGATGAGTATAATGCGCAGCGAATATCTGCAGAAAACAAATAATAGACAGCCGGTGCGGTGACCAGAACAAAGCTTTTACTATTTAATACGGGGGCGGTTTCTGGCTGTTGACATGCCGTATTTTTAGGGTTGTTCAAGTGGGCGGGTGTAGTCTGCACGGTGACTGGTGCGGGCGCGCCGTTGGCCTATCGGCGAGCATATTATGCGCTTTTTACCCCGATATTATCACGGTACGGCGGGTGTGCTCGTGGGGTGCGGTGGCGGCAGAACAGCTGCCGCGGGCCGGTGACGGGTGCGGTGGCAGAGCCATCACCGAATACGTTTATTAAAAGTTATGGGGAAAATATTCAAAAATATGAGGGGTAAAATGTATTTTTTATCAATGGTGAGAATACTAAAATAATGTTTTATGATATGTGCCACTGGCGGCCGGGGTGAATGTAACACTCATGTAAAGATTGTGGTATAGGACACTGGTATTACGGGTGTTTACGCGTGTAGGGGCGGCAGCGGGCAAGCATGGGTGCAGTAAAAAGCCGTTAGTGAAGTACTGCATATGAAATATGGGATCAATGGTTGGGGTTTTAGAGGCTCATTCTCTATCGAAGAGTTAACCGCCCAAAAGGCATAACTGTATACCCGGTATCAATAATGTAATGGATATTTCCCAATATCACAGGCATATTCCCAAGTCACCGTATTGATAACCTGGGTCGGGCGGTCGAGAGCACAGCTATATTCCTCTGATCTTTTCAAACCCGGGATGCTGGTAGCGCGGGTCTTGCATGGCGAAAACCCAGGCGTGCAGCTGCTTCTTGAGAACCCGCACCCGCTGGCGGGCAGCCTCAAGCACCTCCGGGTCATCAACCGCCGGGTGGGTGAACGCCTGAACCTGCTGCCGGAAATAGTCGAGCCTGCGAACTTCCCAGAGGGCAAGCACCCGCGACCCCGCCGGGGGAGAGGTCACCGGCTGCGGGAAAGCATACTGCTCACCCGGGGTAAAGATACACTCCGTGAACCCCGGAATCCTGCCGCTAAAATCGGCGGCACTAAAATCCGTCGAGGCTAAAAACGCGGACTCATCAAATATGACCTTCTTGCGAAACACCGTCCCGGTCAGCGTCACAGGCCCTGTAAACACCGAGCTGGTGCAGTACGACTTTTTACCGCACTTCGAGCCGCCAAAATTAACCGGGCCGTGGAACGCCGACCCCGACACCGACAGCCCGCGCCGGTACACGCAGCCTCCAAAATCAGCGCCACCGTAATAGGCGGAGCACGTAAAATCCGGGTGATAGCAGAACACCGAACCCGCATAGTTCACGTCCCCGTAGTACACGCTGGCATCGAACCGCGCCTGCTCACCCGGGCACTCAGTAGCCGCAGCCCGCCCGTAGTAGGTGCAGCCGCTCATATCGGCGTCCCGCTCATACACGCACTCCCGCATGAACGCCGCCCCCTCATAGGTGCAGTGATCCAGCGCCGCCCGGCCACCGTACCGGGACCCCTGAAACATAGCATCCCGGCGGTAGAGGCAGTCGCTAAACACCGCATCAGCACGGTACGTGTTATCGGCAAAACTGGCCCACCCACGGTAGATGCTGCCACTATAATCAACCGTATTCTTATGCGTTGAGCCGTGAAGCCACGCCTCATCAGCATAGGTGCAAAAACGCCGGTTAACCGGCCCTTATAGTGCCCCTGGGAGAAATCCGCCACACGGTTAAACATGCACCGCTCAAAACTCACTTCACCCCGCCAGGCGCACCCGGCAAAGCGTGCCTTCCGGCGGAAAAACCCGCCCGAAAAATCGGCGGAACCATAAAACACACACCCCTCAAAAACCGCCCTCCGGCCCCAGTACGCCCCCGAAAAATCAACCGGGTAGAAGAACACCGCACCGCTGAAATCATAGGTGAGCGCCGACCACGAACCCGGCGCACCCCCGTGCTGCTGCGGCGTTTTCCCACCCGATACCGGTGCCACCGTATCGGGGGTGCGCAGGCGCGCAGCAATGGCCCTCAGAATACCGCCCCGCAGGTGCGCCTCGGCTCGGAAAGCCTCCAAAGAGGCCTGCAAGCGGCGCTTCTTCTGTGCAGACCATGAACGCCGCACCGTACCGTGGGTGAGGCGCTGATACCGTTTAGCCAACCGAAACGGGGAACGAATATACATGCAGAGCGCATTAATGGCGGCCTGCGCCTGCCGGAGGCGCTGCTTTCTCGGCACCGAAGCATCAGCCAGCCACTCATCGGCCACCCCAATGAGTACTTCTGCAGCCTCCCGCCGCGCCGCAACCTGCGCATCCTGTAAGGCAGCGGCGGCGGCCGTGAACCTAGTGAGGCGGTCAGCCTCCACGGAAGCGGGCAACACCATAATGGAGCTAAGCCGCCTCAGTAAACACGCCCGCAGAATCTGCCTCAGCCTCATCCGGGGCGCTGGCTATCTCATAGCGAACCCAGCGGATCAGCTCAGAGCGGGGCTGCTCAAACTCCCGCGCATTGGTCTCACGCCCCGCCCCGGCAGCCTGCAGCCGCTCAGCAAGCACCTGCCTCTCGGCGGCGGTCAGGGCCCGCGCCCCCTGCGGGACCCCGTCCGCTAAAGGAAGCGGCTGCTTGCTCTTCGCTGAAACCTCAAACACGTTCTCTGCGGCAGCGTTAAAAACACCGCCAGTGAACGCCGGAACCCGTGCGAAAGATGCACCCGAAAAATCGGCGGCCCCCAGCAGGCGAGCCTCCTCAAAATCGGTTTTCTTCTTAAACTTCACTCCCGAAAAGTCGGCCCCGCCGAACCATACGCTGTTATCCAGCCACGCCTGCCCCGCAAATACGCACCCGCCAAAATGCGCCGCACCCCAGTAGACGGTGAACGCCAGGTTAGCGGTGCGGCGGAACGCCGAATCCCCCAGGTACGCGGCACTGTGGTAGATAGAATCCTCAAACCTCGCCCCCCGAGAATAGGTGCAGTGCTCCAGGTTCGCGGTGCCGTAGAAAGTGCTCTGCCAAAAATCGGCGTCCCCACGGTACACGGAATCAGCCAGGTACGTGTACCCGTAATAGGTGCAGTCGCTCAGGTACGCGGCGCCCTCCCACGTGCAGGCGCTCAAATTAACGTTCCCCTCATACACGCAGCCCACCAGGCGCGCATCAGCACCCCAGACGCATTCGCTCAAGCCAGCCCCGCACGGTACACCGAATCGCTCAGAAACGCCTCACCGTGGTACACAGAACGGTCAAACAGGGCATCGGCCCCATAAATGGAGCGGGTAAAACGCGCCTGGTCGCGGTACGTGCACCCCCGAAAATTCGCGCCCGCACCCCAATACGACTGGGTGAAATCCACGGGGTAGAAAAAGACAGCCCCCGAAAAATCAAACCTCAGGTGCGACCACAACCCGGCGGTAACCTTCTCCGGGTCCGGGGCCGTGTTCGTGGCGGGCTGCCCGCCATCAGACGGCTCCCAGCGCACCCGGTCGTGAATCTCAGTCAGGATGCGCCCACGCACCTGCGCCTCAGCCGCCAGCTCGGTTTTCTCAGCCCGGAACCGGCGCGCCTGCTGCGGGGGCAAACCCTGCGGCTGATCGCCCATAAGCCGCTCATAGTCGTGGGCGAGCTGGAACGGGGAACAAATATAGGCGCACAGGGTGGTGATAATCGTCTGCGCCTTGCGGCGCCCGTACTCCTGAGGGTCGGTCTCATCGGTGAGCCAGTCATCAGCCAGCTCCACGAGGGCGAGCGCCCCACCCAGCCGGATAATCGCCTCAGGGCTGCCCAAAAGAGCGAGGGCAGCTGTGTACCGGTCATGCCGCTGCTGGTGGCTCACAGAAGGGTGCGCAGTTGCTCCGGGGCGAGGACTCGACGGGGAAGGCGTAACAGGGTGCATGATGGGGTGTTCTTCCGGTGAAAGGTCTGTGTCTTGTTATGGTTCGTGCAGTTCTTGAGACGGTATCGATAAATCTATGTAGGTTGATTGCTTTAGTGTACCCCGGTTTGCTGTGCCGCATCAGTCTGCTGTGAGCCCGTGTGCCCACCTGGCGAATGCCTCATGCGCCTGCTCCAGTCGCCGCGCCGCCCGCCGGTGCGCGGCCGAACCGACCGGTTTATCCGCGAGCTGTTCGCGCCGTTGCGTCACCTTCTGCCGCAGTTTAGCGAGCCGGGCCAGCTGGCCCGGGGTGAGCAGATGCGACCCCACCGGGAGGCCGCCTTCTAACACAATGGGGTGCCCCTGCTCGGGGGTGCGGGTGAACTCCTGCACGCTGTGGGGCGAGAAAACGCACCCGCGCAGCGATGGGGCGCAGTTCACAAAAACTGCGTCGGTAAAAATGGCGTCCGCCAGGTACGCGGCGCCGCTAAAATCAGCCGCACCCTCAAAGACTGACCCCGAAAAGACGGTGCGGCCACCCCACGAGCCGCCGCCAAGCCACGCATCCGCGAGGAACACACACCCGCGCAGGCTAGCGGGACCGTAGTATGCTGAAGAGCTCAGGTCGGCATCCCCAGCAAATGTGCACCTGGTGGCGGTAAACGCGCCGCGGTAGGCGCTGTACATCATCACCACGGTACCGGCGAAAGAACAGCCGGTAAAGACGGTATCTGCCCCGTAGCGGCACCCCAAGAAGTAGGCGCCAGCACGGAAAGTACATCCCGAGAAGTTGGCGGCCCCACCCCATGTGCAGCCGCCAAAATACGCCGCGTCCTGGTAGAGGGACTCGCTGAAATCCGCCAGAGCGCGGTAGGTGGAATGGGCGAAGTTAGCGGTACCCGCAAAGGTGGAACACGAGAAAAGAGCGTCACGCATAAAAATACAGTCGCTGAAATCTACCTCATGCTCCCAGCGTGAACCGGTGAAATTCACGGTGCACACAAAAACCGCGCCCGAAAAATTGAACGCAAAACCCGACCACGCGCCCGCCAGGGAAGCGCCCTCAGCGGAAGCTACCGGGTGCTGCACCCGGCGGTGAATCTCCTCCACAATAGCCTGCTGGATGCGCCCCTGCGCCCCGGCACTCTCACCAGCAGGCCCATTGTCGGCTGCAGTATTGAGCGGGGAACGAAGATACGCGCACAACCGGTTAATCACCCCCTGAACGTGCCCGCGGCGCACGCCCACCGGCAGGGACGCTTCACCCAGCCACTCATCCGCAAGCTCCACCAGCGCATACACTGCACCCAAACGCCCCGCCAAATCACCGCCCGTCAGCGCCGCGTACGCTGCATCCCGCCGAGCTTCACGGCCCCTGCCCAAAGCCATACGCATCCCTTTGCCTCCCGCACCAGCTGCTATGACGCCATCACATCGTGCGCCGCCCACGCACCCCAAAACCACCGCCTAGCATAACGGAAACCAACCGCCAGCCACCAACAGCCCCGCAACTCCCGAACGCTACGCCCCCGCAAGCACCCGGGCACGGTGCGCCTCCCACAGCCTCTTCACACCCCACGCCACCCCAACAGCTACCGCGAGCGGCACATACGCACCCCAGCTTTGCCCCGTAAAACCAACCACCAGCGCCACAGAACTCAACGGAGCATCCATCGACAACGCCAAAAACACTGCGGCACCCAGCACCCCCGCCGCGCTCAACAACCCCGTCACCCCCAACGGAAACCCCGAAACCCACGGGCAAACACACACCAGCGTCCCAGCCACCACAAACCCGCCCGAGGCGCCCAACGCCACCCCCGGGGTGAGCGTGCCGCCATACGACCCATGCCGCAAAGCAGCCACCACCAGCACCCCCTTAGCCACAAACAACCCCAGCGTGTACAACAAGGCGGGCACTGTGAACGACCCCACCAGCTCAGCCCGGTTAAACGTCTGCTGCACCAGCGCCCGGCCATTACCCATCACCTCCGGCAGCACCATTGACACCACACCCACCGCCGCAAACACCAGCGGAACCCGCCACAGCACACCCCGGTTTGTGGCCCTACCCCGCTGCGCCCACCCCAGAAGCCGCCGAAACCACAAGGCGCCAGGGGCCAACACCACACCCAGCAGCACCGCCAACGCAAGCGACTCCCAGCATGTTTGCACCAGCACCACCGGGTACGTAGCCTGATCAGAAATCGTCAGATGCGCCGTCGCAGTAGCCACCCCAACAGTGAACGCACCCACCAGAACATTCTTCACCGACAGGCCCAGCCCCAGCGCCTCAAACAAAAACACCACACCCGCAACCGGAACCTGATAATCCGCCGCCAAACCAGCCGCCGCCGCAGAAGCCACCAGCGTGCGCCGCGTACCCTCCGGCAGGCGCCCCCAATCCGCAATACGCCCCGCAAACAGCGCACCCAGCTCACGCGGGGCAACCTCCTTACCCACCGGCGAGCCCGCACCCACCGCCACAATCTGCACCAGCGCATGAACACCCTGCCGCACAAACCCCGGGCGGCGCTCAGCCAACGACTGCGCCCGCACCATAGACTCCACCGAAGCCAACGGCCCGCCACCCCACCGCCGAGACTGCAGCACATACCAGGTAACAGCAACACAAAAACCCACCACAACCAGCGCCACCACGCGCCGAGGAGTAGAAGAATAATACGTAATAATCGGGTGCAGCGTCTCATCATGGCCGAACGCCACAACCTCAATAACCCCAACACCCAATGCAGCACAATAGCCCCGCACCCCGTGGCCACACCAACCAGCACAACCCACGCCAGAAGAACCGTATAACGCCGAAATGCTCTCATCATTCTCTTGCCGCCGCGCCTCATAACCACGTTGTGCACAAACGCCCGCAGGTCCCCGCGCACCATAGCGCTCAACAACCCGCCGGTTGGGGCAACCCGCGCCCCCACAGCCCGGCACACAGCACCTCGTGCGCACAAGCTTCTTCGGATGCTCACGGCGTCGATTCGGGGCGTAAACCCAAGAACCACGTACACGCGGGCTCCCTACCCCCATTTTACTCTCGCGCAAGCCCACCACCCCTCCCCAGTAGGGCGCAGGTGGCTCATAATAGCCGGGCTGTATGCTAGATAACAAACCCTGTGGCGCGGGCGGCATGCGCCCCGCGACACGAACGAAGCAGACAGTAAGGATCGAAGATGACCGAACATATAGCGTTCCTCGGCACCGGCTCCATGAACGGTTCCATCGCAGCCGGGCTCATCGCGGGCGGGTACCCCGCAGAAGCTATCCGCGCCACCGTGCGCAGTAAAAACTCCATAGACCGCCTGCGCCATCAGTTAGGGCCTAACGGGCGAGATGCCGTCGTGATCGGGTGCGAGCTCAATCCCGAAGCCAACCGTGAGGCGGTCAGCGGCGCATCCGTAGTGCTTCTGGGGGTTAAACCCTATGGAATCGTCGAGCTGGCGCGCGAAATTTCGCCCGCTCTCGCCCCGGATGCGCTCGTCATTTCGGTGGCGGCAGGAGTCACCCTCGATACGCTGCAGAAGGCTCTTCCTGCGGGGCAGCCGGTTATCCGCTGCATGCCCAATACGCCCTCAAGCGTGGGTAAAGGCGTGCTGGCGATCTCAGTGAGTGAGGCCGTGACCGAGAAGCAGCTTGCGCTCGCCGAGAAGATCCTAGAAACCGTGGGTCTGGTAGTGCAGGTGCGAGAAGACCAGATGGATGCGGTCACCGCCGTTTCGGGATCCGGCCCCGCCTACGGGTTCCTGCTGGCGGAGACTATGGCGAGTGCCGGTGTGAAGCTCGGTCTGGATGAAGAGACCGCACAGAGGCTCGCATCCGCAACGATTGCGGGTGCCGGGTACCTGCTGGATAGTAACCCGGATGCCGCCGCTCTGCGCAAAGCGGTCACCAGCCCGAACGGAACCACTGAGCGCGCCATCAATACCTTTATTGACAAGGGACTTTTCGATCTCACCGAGGATGCAATGCGCGCCTGCGCCGCCCGCTCCGCAGAGCTGAGCGAACAGTACACGGCTGACTAGCCCCGCCTCCTGCTTATTCCTCCCCGCGCTTTCCCTGCGTCACCTGCCGGTGTTCACCCCACCCCTCATAAAAAGAGCCTTTATTTGAATAAAGCTTTAAAAATCCCGCTTTATTCAAATAAAGGCTCTTTTGTAAATGGGGCGGGGAAGTACGAGGACGCGATAACTATATAAGGCCAAAGTTGCGAAGCGATTGTTCCAACACTTTCGGGTTTCCGCCATTTACATGCTCCCATCGCAGCCTGATAAGCCGCCACCCGGCACGCATTAACGCGTTTTCCCGCTCTTTCTCGCGGTCAATCGCCCAGCCATCAGGATTCATCACCCGGCTTGTTTGCTTCACGCGCCCGTCGAACTCAACAATCACCCGCTGAGCTTCAAACGCGAAGTCACCTAAAAATTGACCCATCTCCGTCGTAATCGGGTATTGCTCAGTGGGGATAACCCATACTCGTAGAGCCGCAACCGTGTGAGGGTTTCTCCCGGAGAATCAGATTTATCGCTCATTAACCGTGCCACCTCGCGCGCCTTTGCAGCACCTTTTCGCGGAGAACTGAGAAGCGCATCCTGAACCTCAGAATAGTCCAAACGCGCGCCTTCCTGCTGACGGCTCAGAGCGCCATCTGCAATAACAACCGCATCATCAAGCGGAAGCGTGCGCGCGCATCCAACAACCGTCTCTAGCCGGTTCACAGCGAATACCTTGGATAACACATGTGCGTGAGGGGCTTCCTTCGTGTATCGGTCTTCGTGTACGCGAATATCCGGATGCTGAATGCCGCCGCCAGAGCGCATATGCACTTCGCGAGGGTAATGCAAAACCGGAATGCCGTAGGCGCAGGCTGCGCTTTGGTGACTGAATACGGCAGACTTCAGGCGGCGTGAGAAGGCGGTGATACGTGCTGCATGCTGCTCTGCCGGATTAAGGGCACTCCAATCTTGGGCATATATGTACTGGTTTTGAGCCAAGGGAATGAGTACACCAGACGCATACATTTACTTAACTTTTCTGGCGCTGATTCCCGTATCGGTAAGTTCGGCAAAACTTTTAATGAGCGGATATACCCGCTCCAGAGGCTTCATGAGAGACATAATGGCAGTACATCATGAACGAGGCCCCTGCCAGACTGCCTATGCTACTTTCTGTGGATAAAATAGCGTACCAGGACACTCTGCATAGTTATCCACAGGCCCCTCCCTGTATAAAAGGCTCTTTATTTGAATAAAGCGGGGTTTTTAACGCTTTATTCAAATAAAGAGCCTTTTTATGACGGAGAAGAGGGGAGGGAAGCGGTAGGGCAAAACGGCAAGGAGCGAGAGAGGCGCGAGGGAAACCGCAGAACCTACGGGCGGGCAGCAAAACGCTCGATCAGCTCCACCTGCCCCGAGACGATAAGAATATCCCGAGAGTGAATGCGCGTGGAGGGTCTGCGTAGGTGAATTCCTCCCCGGGGATTTAATGCCCACCACAGACACCCCGTATTTAGCGCGGATATCCGACTCCGCTAGGGTGAACCCGTGAGTTTCCTTCGGCGGGCGCATCTTAGCGATGGCGAAATCGTCGTCGAACTCAATGTAGTCCAATAGCCGCCCAGACACCAGGTGTGCGGCGCGGCGGCCCGCATCCGCCTCCGGGTAGACCACATGGTGCGCACCGATACGCTCCAGGATTTTGCCGTGTGAAGGGGTGATTGCTTTCGCCCAGATACGTTCAACCCCCAGGTCAACGAGGTTCGCGGTGATAAGCACGGACGCCTCAATCGAGGTGCCGACGCCCACAACCGCGGACCCGAAGTCGTTTGCGCCCAGCTGCCTGAGCGTATCAATGTCGGCGGCATCGGCGGCTACCACGTGGGTGAGCAGGCCCGACCATTTCTGCACCAGCTCGGGGTCTTTTTCAACGGCGAGCACCTCCTGGTTCTGGGCGTGCAGCTGCGCGGCGGTTGAGGCACCAAACCGGCCCAAACCGATCACGAGCACGGGCGCATTGTGTGTATTAGCCAATGATGGGCCTTTCTTCGGGGAACTTGTAAAGGCGGCGGCGGGAGCGCAACGCCAAGGCGGTGGCGGCGGTGATGGTGCCAATACGCCCAATGAACATGAGCGCGCTGAGCGTGTAAATACCGGCGGGTGACAGCTCGGCAGAGAGGCCGTCTGAGAGTCCGCACGTGGCGTAGGCTGAGATCACCTCAAACAGCACCCTGCTCAGGGGCTGGTCGGTGAGCATCAGAATAACACCGGCCCCGGCAACCACGATACCGGCGCTCATCATGGTCACCGAGATGGCGATGCGCAGCACCGTGTCAGGGATAGTGCGGTTGAACGCCACCACAAACTGGTCGCCGCGCGCTTCCGCCATAATCGCCAGCATAATCACTGCAATGGTGGTGACTTTAATACCGCCAGCTGTTGAGGCTGAGCCACCACCAATAAACATGAGCACGTCGGTAATGAGGCTGGTCACGGGGCGGATATCGTTCATATCAACCAGGTTGAAACCGCCTGAACGGGTCATGACGGAAGCAAAGAGCGCGCTGAGTATTTTATCCCCCGGGTTGTTCCCTCCGATAGTGCGTGGGTTATTCCATTCGGCCGCACCCCACGCGGCAGCGCCCAGTACGAAAAGCACGCTGGTGGTGACGAGTGTGAGCTTCGCGGTGAGCGTCCACCGGCTGGGTTTAAGCGGGTGCTGCTGCAACGCCATGAGCACCGGGAACCCCATAGCCCCAGAAATACGGCGATACACACGGGGATAATCACAAAAAAGTCGTGGCCGTACGGCACTATCCCGTCGGAATGCGGCGTAAACCCGGCGTTATTAAACGCCGAGATCGCGTAGAAAATACCGTACCACAGGCTGGTGAGCGGGTCTTCGCCCAGCATCAGAAAACGCGGGGTCAGCAGTAACGCTATGAACGCCTCAATACTGGCGGAGGTGTAGGCGACGGTGCGTACCACGCTACCGACCTCACCTAGCCGCCCAATATTGAGTTCTTCTTGGGCGATGAGCTTGGACCGCAGCCCCATTTTCCGCCCGGTTGCCAGGGCCAGCAGCGAGGTGAGGGTAAGGGTTCCCAAGCCACCAATCTGGCAGGCGCACAGGATAATGACCTGCCCAAACATCGACCACTGTTCGGCAGTTGAGACGGTGGTGAGGCCGGTGACGGTCACGGCGCTGGTGGCGGTGAAAAATGCGTGATGCAGCGGTGCCATTTGCCCGTCATTTGAGGCGATCGGCAGTAAGAGCATGAGCGTGAAGAACACGATAACCAGCAGGAAGGTGCTGATGGCGGTTCGTGCGGGGGAGGAGAGCACTTTCGCGTCGATAAAATCGCGCAGGTTCTCGTAGGTGCGGGCATCAAGCAGTCGCGGCTGGTGCGTGCTTGCCCCCGGTGCGGACGCCTCAACGGTGAGTGCCCCGCGCCGGGCGGTGCCGGTGTGGGTGCTGCGCGCATCTGTGGTTTTTCGGCCCGGCAGCAGACTATCGAACAGACCGTGTTTTGGGGGCGCGGGGGTGGTACGGGAACTGGGTGCGCCGGTGAACGGGGTGATGTCGCTGCTGTTCTGCTTGGGCAGGCGCCACCTGCGTAGGGTGTGCTGGCGTTTGAAGAACTCACGGGAGGTGCGCAGGGCCTCGCGTTTACGGTGGCGTTTGCGCCAGTGTGCGCGGATGCGCCGGGCGAGGCGTCCCATGGGTTCCTCCCTTCATGGTGTGGGTGGGTGCCGGTGTTAGGTGCGGGGTTTGGTCCGTGTAGTTTATGTGGTTGGTGCAGGCCCCTGAACGTGATGGTACGGCCTCCTCTAGTGTATCCCCGATGGTGGTATTCGGTGGTGGTGTGGGGCGGTTTTTTCGCCCGCAACCTTCAACATGCAGTAAAACACATATTCTGTTTCAAGAATTTAATGGGCCGGGGTTGATAATGTCCAGTTAAGTGTGTGGTTTGGCGGCTATTGGGAACTGGCAAACTAGCGTATATATGACATAATCGATATATGCATGCAGATGTTTTTCAGTGATTGCGGATTCGACCCGCCGCCGCATCGTGCGGCTGCTCGCCGAACAGACCCACACTGTTGGTGCGGTTGTCGAGAAACTGGGCATGAGTCAGCCAACTATTTCTAAGCACCTGAAAGTGCTGCGTGAGGCCGGTGTGGTGTCGGCCGTGGTTGAGGGGCAGCGCCGACTGTATTCGCTGAACCCCGAGGTTTTCACTGAGATTACAGACTGGGTGGATGAGATTTTGGAGGCTGCCCGCGCCTCAGCGGCAGCTCACGCCCCTGTTGCGCTTCCCGGTGGGGAGAGCTTTTCCCCCGCGTTCCCGGGCAGTTCCGTGGTGGTGGGCGGATTTACCGGTGCGCACCAGCATGAGGTGGTTGAATCCAGCGAGAAACTCGACATTCCAGCCGAACTGCACATCCCATCCGACGCTGAGGAAGACAATGATGAGGAACCCAGCGCGGAAGATAATGACGATACTGCCGCAGGCGGAAGTGAAGAGCTTCAGCGCCGCGTTGTGTCGTTGAGCTCGAATAACCCCAATACCCTGGCTGAGGACGAGCCCGCTGTGGAAGAAGGTGCTGACTCGCACCCCGATCCGGCTGTGGGTGTTGTGCTCAGCGCGAAAGCCCCCGAAGAGCCTGCCGAAACGGCAGAATCTGAGGGCCTGGATGAGGAGTTGGCCGGGAGCGAACAGAACGCCAGTGCCACATTTGCTGGCACCGGTGAAGTGAGCGAAGGCGTGGTGCCGATGCGCCCCTTCACCCCCTCCGCCTTTGCCTCTGACGAGGTGTCGCAATCTGATGAGGATAAAACACCTGTTGAAACTGCTGCGAAGGATTCCGCGAACGAGACCCAGTCGGTGGCTCCTGTGGGGCAGGGTGAAGACGATGAGGCAACTGAGTCCTCTGCTGGCGTGAGCCCCTGGAGTTCGGCAGGTGACGCCTCAGTCAAGCCTGCTGTATCGAATGAGCCTGCCCGCGGTAAGCATGAGGCTATTGACACCGACCCCGCCAATGAGCAGCCTGCCAAGAGTGAGCCTGTAAACGTTGAGTCTCAGGATGCCGTATCGGCGGCAGCTGACATGACCTCCACCACCGAGGATGCGCCCACGAAGAAGACGCACCACCACGCGGGTGAGGACACGGCTGCCAGCGCCACCGAGTCTCGGAGTGAGCAGAAGACCGCCGGACTATCCGAGGCAAAGACCTGGCAGGATGCTTCCGATAGCCCGCGTACCGAGGCATCAACGGCGGAAGCAGACCGGGATGCCTCATCCGTGGAAGCCGCCGCCGTGTCTAAGACCGTGAAGAGCGATGAAGCAGCCCTGATGGCTGCCCCCGCTGACGGCCCGGACGCTGATGAGGATGTTGCAGCTCATGCGGATGATGCTGAACCCAAGAAGACTTACGCGGAGGGGAAGGGTGCCGACCCCGAAGCGTCTGAGGACACCGAGGCAGCCGACACCGACGGCGCCTCAGTAACCGATACAGCCGATGCGGGTGCTGAACCCGAAACGGCCCAGACCGTAGAGCCCAAGGAGGCTCCCGAACCCACTGAGGAGCCGGTGTTCCGGCCGATCCCTCAGCCTGCACCGTATGAGCAGGTGACCGTTAAGGAGGAACCTCGTGGCCTTCTGGCGCGTGTCTTTGGTCGCCGACGATAGCGTGCCGCACCGGCGGCACGCTGAGAGATAGCGAATGGGGCGGGGCGTGCGCCCGTGTTCGCTTGATCATCAACTCATACACCTACCCTGATAAACCCTAATTTCCCGAAAGACGGAATCTACGTTGGCTATTCACCGTAAAATCCTCCGCTGGCTCGAGAACGAGCTCACTGAGGGCAACCTGCAGCTTGGCCAGGACTTGCCCGACGATCAGCGTATTGCCCGCGCGATTGGCTTGGGAAGAAGCCGTACCCGCGAGGGCTTGAAGACCCTCGAAGACATGGATCTGGTGCGCCTATACTCCGGTAAGGGCAAAGAGATCATCGCTCACCTGAATGAGGAGCCGGCGATGGCGGCAGCCGAGCCTCTGCGCCTGCACATGGCTGTTTCGCGCTACCCGAAACGTGACCTGGTGCAGACCCATATGCTTCTTGAAGGCTGGAGTGTTGCCAATATTGACCCCGGCGTCGCTGATTTCGGTGAAGTGGATGAGCTGCTGGAGGAGATGCAGGAGGGTGGGCACCCTATCCGGGAGTTCCTTGACCTGTACCTGGACTTTCACCTGGAGCTGAGCCGCCTCGCCAATAACGAGCTGATCGCTGGGCTGCTGATCGCTATCCGTCAGCCAACCTTCGATGCTCTGCTGTCGCTGGCGGGGCGTGTGCCGCTGTGGAGCAGCACCATGGAGCGCCTGAACGCTGAGAACCGCGCGGTTCTTGAAGCCGTGAAGGACGCCGATTCCGCGACCGCCCGCAACCTGATGATGAACCAGATGCGCGGCCTGTTCGATGAGGCCGGGGTGGATTTGGACGAGTCGGCGGTGGCGCTTACGGGTATGCCCGGAACCTCGGATCTGCGCATGTTTGAGCCGGTTGATATTGAGGACGATTTCGGCCCGTTCCCGGAGGAAGGCCCCAGTTTCGGGTGGGGCTTCGGTGCGGAGCGGTTCGGCAACGCCCCCGGCGGCGCGCCGGTGCCTTCGTCCGGCTCTCAACAGGCTCGCCGTGATACTTCGCAGCAGTCTCAGCAGCACTATGACGGGCAGCAGGGGCAACAAGAGCAGCAGTCTAATCTGCCGTTGAGCTTTGGTACAGCCTCCGGTCGTGCGGCGGCGGCGTTTACCCGCCCGTCTGAGGGTGCCCCCGCTGCTCAGACCGGTAACAATGGTGCTTCGCAGCCCCCGAGAACACATCCGGGCAACCGTATGAGGCTGATAATGCTGCCTCTGCACAGGCGCCTGACCAGTCAATGCAGCACGGCCCTGTGCCGGGTGGTGAGGAGCAGGGCGCAGCTCAGCCTACACCCGCCCAGGAGGTGCTGATTCAGGCCACCTCCGCGCTTCCGCTTCCGATTCAGCCGTTGCCAGTCGATCCTGATGCGTCTCAGCCGCTGCGTTTGACCGATGATGAGCCGCTGATTCAGGCCACGGCCGCTATTCCGCTGGATATGCGGGTGATTCCTGCTCAGGGTCTGCCCGAGAAGAAGCCTCAGCCCGCGGCGTCGGGTGAGGACGCCTCGAAGGGGGCTGCTAAGCCCGGCGAGACGCCCGCAAAAGCTGAAGGTGAACAGGCCGATAAGGTATCTGAGGATTCCCAGAAGCAGGGGTCTGCGACGAAGGACGCGGGCAAGAAAGACGCCGAGGACGTTCAAGCTCAAAAGGCTAAGGGCGGGGCGCAGCCCGCAGCCGGTGATGCTCCGGCTCAGCCTACCCCCGGTGAGGACAAACACACCGAGGGGCAGAGCGGTAAGGACCAGCAGGCCCAAGATCAACAGTCTCAGGAGCAAGACCAGGCTAAGCAGCCCCAGAGTAAGCAGACTGGCGGCAAGCCGGGCGGCTCACCAGCGGGTTCCGGGCAGAAGGCCGATGCCGCTAAGGACGAGCAGAAGAGCTCGGCTGAGGCTGCCCAGTCGCAGCCTGCACAGGGTGAGCAGAAGGGGCAGGGTAAACAGTCTGCCGATTCCTTGCCGCAGGGTCAGAAGAACCAGTCTGACGGTGCGCAGCAGGCTGATAGTTCCGCGCCGCTAAAGGATGGTGACGCGCCCAAGGATGCAAAGGCTTCGGCGGCCCAAAAATCCGCTCAGCCCGATGCCCAGAAACCTGATGCTCAGACGTCTGAGACTCAAAAGGCCGAAGCGAAGTCTCCCAAGCAGGGTGCTCAGGACGATCAGCAGAAGGCCCAGGACGCTCAGAAGCAGAGCGGTTCCGTCCCCTCTAAGGGCAAGGACGGGCAGAACGGTCAGCAGGCAACCGACAAGTCGGGCGGTTCGTCTGCTGCGCAGCAGAACTCTAAAGGGCCTGGTGCTGCGCAGAAAACACCGCAGCCGGATGCTTCAGGGGTGAACGGCTCCGCCGGTAAGGATGCTGCTTCCCTCAAGAGCAGCGAGCAGAAGGCCGAGAAGGCAGGCGAGAAGGCCCAGGGAACTTCAGCGCAGGAAAGCTCAGCACAGGAGACCCCGGAACAGGGGGCATCAACGCCTGCAGCAAACGGATCTGTGAAGAATGCAGGTTCTGCCCCGAACTCTGACTCAGCCGCACCTGTTCAGGGTCCGGCACAGCAGAAAGAGCCAGCGCAGAAAGATTCGGTGCAGAATAAGCAGGACGCTAAAGCTGCACCCCAGAAGCCTGCCGGACAGGAACCTGACGCGCAGGGACCTAATAGTGCCGCACCAAAAACTGATAATGGTGCGGGCGACAACCGTGCGGATACTGCCGCCCAGAACGGTGTGAAGCACAACCCCGGCCCGCGCGATGAACAGGGCAGTGCTGAAAAAACCGGTGCTGCGCAAACTGATGCCGCTCAGGCTAATACTGCGCAGGGCAGCTCTTCACCGCAGGGCTCCGCCCAACAGGGCGGTCAGGCCCAAGAGCCGCAGTCCGCTCAGCCTGCTCAGGCCGGGAATCCTGACGGGAAGCCGCAGGAGTCTGCCTCGGGTAATGCCCAGCCTGCCCCCTCACCTGCTGAAGACCCGAACGGTCACGCTGGTTCCGCAGGCACGGCTAATACCCAAGGGCCCGCTGCGAACGAGCAGACCGGGCCGCACCCTGTAGCGGGTCAGGGCACAGCGCAGGAGCAGCCTCAGCAGGAGGTGCTGGGAGCTGTGCAGTCGCTTGATGGGCAGCAGGCGCGCCCCATTTCGTCGCTGGAGAATCCGCAGGCTATACCCGCCGCACCGGATAACGGTAACGGGCAGGCTCAGCCGGATGTGCCGCAGCAGGTGCAAAACCATGCCCCCGTTCAGGAGGCACAGGGCCAGGAAACCGCACCGGACGCGCACAACCCGCAGAATCACTGGGATAGTGCTGCCCCGCGCACCGGTTCCACACCCGCCCAGCAGCCCCATAGTGGGCCTCACACCGGGCAGTTTGGGGTAAGCGGGCCTGCCTCGGCTGGTATCCCTATTCAGGGGCGTACCGGTCCGAAGCCCAAGCTTCCCGAAAACCCTGTGGAACGTAAGGATGCTGAGCAGCGCCGAGTGGCTGAGGAAAACTTGGCGCGCGCCGCTGAGGAGCGGGTGAAGGTGATTCGTGCCCATTCGCCCTCAGGGGTGGGCCGCCGTCACGGCCAGATCATTACGCCGGTGCGTGCTGCTGTGGCGTCTCCCTTTAGCCGCCCGGCCACTGGGCTGCAGTACCCGAGCGCGGTATCGTCACAACCGCAACCGCAGCCGCAGCCGCAGCCTCAACCCCAGCCTGGCCCCGCAGCTCCGGCTGCTGCCGACACCGGTAATGCTGAGGCCCCGAACGGCGCTGTGAACAGCACGCCAGCTGATGCTCTTGGCGTTGAGCACGCTCCGGAGGCTCTGGCGGAGCGGCCGCTGCCGCCGGTTGAGGTGCTGGCGACCACTCCGATTCGTATCGTTCCCGCGAATACGAGCGGAACCCCTATGGTGGTCAAGGATGAGCGGTCCACGGATGAGCGTGCGCCTGAGGAGCACGCCAGCGCTGAACGTAAGCAGGGCTGGCTTAGCCGCATGACCCGCTATTTGGGGTTGAGCTCGCGCGAGCAGGAGCAGGCTCTTCAGCAGCAGAATAACCCGCAGGATTCGGCGCATCAGCAGAACACTGCGAACCACAATCAGCATGTGTCTGCCTCCCCGCAGGGGGCTGCGGCAGATAACTCTGAAGGCGGCGCCTCAGATGCCGCTAACCCTGCTGATGCGGGCCAGCACAGCCAGCAGTAGCTGGCGCAGGCAATAACGCAAACACGCGGGCGTACCCTCAGACTGGGTGCGCCCGCGCAGCGCGTTAATGCCCGGGCATACCGGCATATTCTGGGGGGGAGGTGCGGGCGTGCGGGAAAATCTTCTTGCGTGTGCGCAGGGGTACCGCCTCTGCGGGGTCTTTGGGGGATGGCTCCTCTTCTTTGGGTGCGTCGGAATGGTGCAATGCGGTGTTTCCTAGTACTCTAGGAAGGTAGCGTTCTCAAAACGCTGGGGCACTGCTGTGCCTAAAATGCCTTTTAGAGCGTTTATACCGGTATAAACACCCCGGGTAGCTACCGCACCGAATGGGTGCGGCCGGGTCTAGCAAAGTGAGGAAATCCTATGGGTTCCGTTATTAAGAAGCGCCGCAAGCGCATGTCCAAGAAGAAGCACCGTAAACTGCTTCGTAAGACTCGCCACCAGCGCCGCAATAAGAAGTAAACAGTAGCTTCTGTGCCCCGTGCCCGGTAAGGGTTGCGGGGCATTGTGCGTTAATGAGGGCTGACGTGGGCTATTAGCGGCGGCTGTTGAACGCTAGTAGACTGGGAGCCATGCCCCCAGCTACACCTGAACCACCCGTTATTGAGCTTTTGACCCGCCCCGGCTGCCACCTGTGCGATGCTGCACGGCACACGGTGGCGCAGGTATGCGCCGAATTTGGGGTGCCCTACACCGAGCTGAACATTGAGCTGTACCCGCAGCTGCTGCAGCGGCACGCCACCGAAATCCCGGTGCTGCGCATTGACGGGCAGGCGAAGGATTTTTGGCGTATTAACCCTAAACGGATGCGTAAGCTCATTGCCGCACGCATGCCTTAGTATCGGCCGCCCCCGCTTCTGGCGAATTAGGGGCTATATGCGGCGCCCTCGTTTTGGGGTAGCGTAGAAAATTTGAGAGACTGAGAGAATGACTACATCGGCTAAGGTCACGGTTCACCTGATGCGCCACGGCGAGGTGCATAACCCCGACCGCATCGTCTACGGGCGGCTACCCAACTACCACCTTTCGGAGAAGGGGCAGCAGATGGTGCGCATGAGCGCCCAGGAGTTTGCCCGGCGTCGGGGTGAAGGCGCGAACATTGTGCACCTGGTATGCTCCCCGCTGACCCGCACCCGCGAATCGGCCGAGCCGATCACTGAGCTTCTGGGGCTTCAAGCGCACCCCGATGCGCGCGTGGTTGAGGCCGATAACTATTTTGAGGGCCTGCACGTGAACCGGCAGGAGCTTCTGAACAACCCGCGCCACTGGACGAAACTGTACAACCCGCTGCGCCCATCCTGGGGCGAGCCGTACATTGTGCAGGTGCGCCGCATGGCTCAGGCCATTAAGGATGCCGCCCGCACCGCGTACCAGCAGGGCGGGGACGGGGCCGAGGCCATCATTGTTTCGCACCAGCTGCCCATCTGGGTGACTCGCCTGGCGCTTGAAGGTAAGCTATTGCAGCACGATCCGCGTGCGCGCGAATGCAACCTGGCGTCGATTACTTCGCTCACTTTCGATAACCTGTTATCGGGGAACCCGCCGCAGGTGAGCGGCTACACGGAGCCCGCATCGCCCCTGTATTCGGGAGTGATTCAGCTGCCCGGCAGCTAAGACGCGGGTGTCTGCCGTTCAGCACCCCCTTCGCACACACCACCGGAAGGAACGCATGACTCCCACCCATAACCACACCCGCCGCACCGCCCTGCGTGCGGGTATTGCGCTGTGCGCGTCAGCGGCCGGGGCGGGCCTGCTCGCTGCGTGCTCTGAAGACACCTCCCTGTCAAAGCAGGCGAATTCGGGTGATAATAAAGGCTACATTGCCGGGGACGGGTCGGTGACCGAGTACCAGGAGGCTGAGCGCGGCGAGCCCGTTGCGTTCACCGGTGAACTATTCGACGGCACCAGCGTGAACGCTGAGTCGTTGCGCGGCAAACCTACGCTCTTGAACTTCTGGTACGCTGGGTGCTCTCCCTGCCGTGCCGAGGCCAAAGACCTGCAGAAGCTCTACACCGACTATAAGGACAAGCTGGGGTTCTACGGTGTGAACGTGCGGGATGAGAAAAGCACCGCCGAGGCGTTTGAGCGTAGCTTTGAGATCACCTACCCCTCGTTTAAGGACGCCTCGGGTAAGGTACTGCTGTCATTGAGTAAGTATGTGCCCGCTCAGGCGGTACCGACCACCGTAATCCTGGATTCGCACGGTAGGGTGGCGGCACGCATCCTGGGTCAGGCGAACCCGTCGGTGCTGAAAACCCTGATTGAGACCGCTGTGAAGGGTGCCTAGCGTGCCTGCTGGAACCGGTATGATGCTCACCCCCACCGCTGCGGCTGCCACGGCGGGCGCTGCGCCGTTGGCGAGTATCAGCTCAACCGTGCTGGATGGTTCCCTGTGGCTCTCCATCCCGTTGGCGGCGCTGGCGGGGCTGGTGTCGTTCGCTTCACCGTGTGTGCTGCCGCTGGTGCCCGGCTACCTGGGGTATGTGGCGGGTCTTGCAGGCTCGCAGCCGCAGGCACCCGAAGGCTCCGCGGCCGCATTGTTCCAGGGGAAGAAAACGGCGGCGGCACATAACCCCACACTCCAAAAAACCGCAGAAAACACCAAAAACCCGCCCGAGGCAACATCGGGGTGGCTGTGGCGGCCGCCCCCACCGACCCAAAACCCCCAGGTTCGCAGCCCGGTAAGGGGCGCCTTCACACGCAGCAGACCCGCCGCCACACCCGCCGGATGCTCGCCGGGGTGGCCCTGTTCGTACTCGGGTTCTCCGCAGTTTTCGTCACCCTATCGGTGCTGCTGGCCCAGGTGGGTGCCGCCCCTGGCTGAAAGGGCAGGCGTGGGTGAATATTCTGCTGGGTGCACTCGTGATCCTCATGGGCGTTGTGTTCATGGGGCGGCTGAGCATCCTGCAGGTCGATAAACGGTTCCACACCCGCCCCGGCACGGGCCTGTGGGGTGCACCGGTGCTGGGAGTCACCTTCGGGCTGGGGTGGGCGCCGTGCATTGGACCCACCTTCGCCGCAGTGCAAACCCTCGTGTTCACTGGCGGGGCCGCAACCTTCAAGGCTGTGGTGCTCACCTTCGCCTACTGCCTGGGTTTGGGTGTGCCGTTCCTACTGGTCGCCTATTTCGCGGCGCGCGGGGTGAATACCACCGGGTGGGCGAGCACGCATAAACGCGGGATTCAGCGTGCGGGCGGGGCGATGCTCATCCTGATCGGCATCCTTATTTTGACGGGCGCCTGGAACCACCTCATGGCCTGGGTTCAGGCGGCGCTACCGGTTTACGAACTACCAATCTGACGGGGTACATATGGCACGCACACACACTGACGCCCCGGCGCTGGGAATCACCGGGATGCTCCGCTGGGGCTGGACGCAACTAACGAAAATGAACACCGCCTTGCTGCTGCTTCTGCTGCTGGCGGTTGCGGCAGTTCCCGGGTCGATGTTTCCGCAGCGCATTCAAGACCCCGCGAAGGTGACGGACTACATTAAAACCCACCCCGGCTGGGGCGAGTTCGCCGATAAGATACAGCTGTTTGATGTTTTCTCCTCCGGGTGGTTCTCGGCCATCTACCTGCTGCTGTTTATTTCCCTGATCGGGTGCGTTACCCCGCGCGCTATTAAACATGCCAAAGACTGGCGTAAACCGCCTGCGCGCACCCCCAAGAACCTTTCCCGCATGCCCGTGCACCGCACGATCGATATTGACGCGGATGCGCTCACCCCCAGGCCGCGATAGAGGACGCCGCGGCGATCCTTCGTAAACGCCGCTACCGGGTGCAGATCCGGGATGAAGGAGGCGGGCAGTACTCGGTGGGGGCCGAACGCGGCTACCTGCGTGAGGTGGGGAACATCCTGTTCCATGTGGCGATGATTGGCATCCTGGTTGGGGTGGCGGTCGGCTCGCTTTTTGGGTACCGTGGCCAAAAGATCCTGGTGGAGGGGGAGACGTTCGTGAACTCCCTGATCGGCTACGACTCGTTCACCCCCGGCACGAACTATAACCCCGACTGGCTGAGCCCGTACGCCGTGACGCTCAATAACTTTCAGGTGCGCTACGACAGGCAGCGCGACAGCCACACCTACGGGCAGGATCTGGACTATAACGCCCAGCTGACCGTGCAGAACCCCGGCAGCAGCCCCGAGCAGAAAACCCTCAAAGTGAACGAGCCGGTTGATGTGGGCGGCACCAGTGTGTTCCTCTCCGGCAACGGGTACGCCCCCATTGTGAAGGTGACTGACGGTGAGGGGAAAGTGGCGTATGAAGGCCCCGTGGTGGCTCTGCCAACTGACGGGAAGTACACCTCGTCGGTGGTGCTGAAGGTGCCCGATGCCCGCCCGGCCCAGCTGGGGTTTATGGGCATGTTCCTGCCCACCGGCAGCTATGAGCGTGGGGCGGGCATCCCGCATTCGGTGGATTCAGCCCCGGCGAACCCTATGCTGGTGTTGCAGTCCTATTCGGGGGATTTGGGTTTGAACTCAGGCCAGCCGCAGAACGTGTATGTGCTGGACACCTCTAAGCTGACCGCGTTGAACAGCATGGCGAACCAGAACGGTATTGTGCTGGATGCGCAGCACCGCACCGCCACCCTGCCGGAAGGCAACGGCACCATTGAGTTCATGGGGTATAAGCGGTACGTGGGGATGGAGGTGCGTCACGACCCGGGGCAGAATATTGTGCTGTACTCGTTTGTGGTGGCTTTCGTGGGGCTGATTGTGTCCCTGTTTGTGGCGCGCCGCCGCGTGT
Organism: Rothia aeria; assembly: GCA_002355935.1. Taxonomy (GTDB): domain Bacteria; phylum Actinomycetota; class Actinomycetes; order Actinomycetales; family Micrococcaceae; genus Rothia; species Rothia aeria. The sequence goes on from AP017895.1 coordinate 899,078, forward strand.
GGGTGCGTGCCAGCACCGATGAGGGGGTGCTCACCGTAGAGTACGGTCTGCTTGCGCGCGGGGAGGACCCGCGTCTTGCCGCCGAGGCTGAGCGTATTACGGATGCTTTCGCCGCCCGGTGGGGGCTGGAATTTGCTGAGGAGCCCTCATCCGAGGAGCCGACTGAGAAAACCGAGGGGAAGTAGCCCATGCTGAACGAGACATTAGCGCGCTACAGTGAGCTATTCATGTATATTGCCGCGCTGATTTACACCGTGGTGTTCGTGGCGTTCACCTGGGATGTGGTGAAGAATTCGCGGGTAACCCGCCGCCTGGAGGGTGCCGCGGCGCCTCGTGAGGCGGAGTTAGAGGAGGAACAGGCGGCTGAGCCTGTTACCGCGGGCGCGGCCAGCTCCGTTGCGGGTGCGGAGAAAACCGGCGGGAAAACCGCCGCGAAGTCGTCGGTTAAGATGAGTGCGAAAGCCACCCGTGTTGAGCGCACCGGCGGCGCTGAGACCGGCACGGGCGAGCGGGGCGCCGGGTACCGGGGCGCGGCGGCACGCGCGCTTGAGGGCCATGTGGCGGACTCATCAATGCTGTACACGGGCCAGAGCCGCCCGGCGGCGCGCATCGCCGTGATCGTTATGCTGATGGGGGCGTTGGTGCACGCGGCGGCGGTTATTATGCGCGGCGTGGCTGCGCAGCGTGTGCCCTGGGGGAACATGTACGAGTTCTGCACCACGGGCGCGCTGGTGGTGGTGGCCGTGTACCTGGTGGCGCTGATTTTCCGTGACCTGCGGTTCGTGGGCACGCTCGTGTCTGGGCTGGCGCTGATTATGATGTGCGCCGCCACCATTAGTTTCGCCACCCCCGTGGGGCACCTGAAACCGGCGTTGCAGAGCTACTGGCTGGTGATTCACGTGTCGATTGCGGTGCTTGCCTCCGGGGTGTTTACGATTACGTTCGCGATGGCGGTGCTGCAGCTGGTGCAGACCCGCCGCGAGCAGCGCATCCTGAACGGTAAATCGGGCGGGTGGGCGTTTATGCGCCTGGTTCCGAGCGCCCAGGCTCTTGAGAATTTTGCGTTCCGCCTGAACGCTTTGGCGTTTGTGATGTGGACGTTCACGCTTGCCGCTGGCGCTATTTGGGCGAGCCAGGCGTGGGGCCGCTACTGGGGCTGGGACACTAAAGAGGTGTGGACTTTCGTGATCTGGGTGGTGTACGCGGCGTATCTGCATGCGCGTGCAACCCGTGGCTGGGCTGGCCCGCGTTCGGCGTGGCTGTCTATTATCGGCTATTTGTGCATTATTTTTAATTTCACGGTGGTGAACATTTTCTTCTCGGGCCTGCACTCGTATTCGGGGCTGTAAACCCGCCCCGTAGAACTGCCTGCGTCCCTGTGCCTGTGCGCGCCGCAGCGGCCTAAAGCTAACACGCAGCCACAAACGGTTCAGCCATAAACATGTGCTGGTGCAGCCAGCCCAGGGAACGTGACGATAGGGGGCCGCCCACAGTATGTAGACGCTTTCCCGCCAGGGAAGCGAGGGCAAGCGCACACAGTGGGGGAGTGCCTGAGGTTACCCGGGGAGCTGCCCAGTGGTTGATGGTGTCTGCCAGGCCGGGGCTATTTCTCGCCGTCAGTGTCGTCTGTGGCGTCGTCGCGGGATTCTTGCCGCTGCCTGTCTCGTTTTTGCCGTTCTGCTTTGGCTTTGAGCCAGCGCAGGTACTCTTCATCGTCGTCGGGGGCTTTCGGCGCGGGAGGCACAGCACCCCGCCTGCCTTTCAAACCCCGGCCCGTGTCCGCAGCGGGCGGCTGCTCGGCTGCACTTTTTTCGCTGCGGGCCCTGCCGAAGAACAACCAGAAAACCGGCCCCACAACGGGGAAGAAGATGATGACAATAATCCACAGCCACTTGGGGAGGGTGCGCGCATCGGCGGCCGGTGTGCGGGCGGCATCCAGCAGGGTGTACAGGCTCAACCCAATCACCAGCGCGAACGCGCCGATTATCATCATCGCTCGTGTCATGCTCTAAGTCTGCCACAGGAATCTTGGGGGCGCATCCATGCTGCGGCTAGACTGGTGGGTATGAACTTCTTCAAGTACACCCTGGTGCGTTTCGGCTTGCTCGTGTTCTTCTTCTACCTGTATGAGCTGCTGGGGGCTGGGATTCTCGTCTCGGGGGGTTGCGCGATTGTTTCGGCTTTTGCGGTGGCGTATATTTTCTTTCCGCGTCTGCACGCGGCCGCCAGCCAGGATACGGCCCGGTTTTTTAAGCGCACCCCCAAGGTGAAAAATAAGGAAGAAGAGGAAAACCGCGCCATTGAGGATGAGCTGGTGGAGTCGCAGAAAAAGAATCTGGGGAAGACTTCTAAACAGCTCCCGGCCTCTGCATACGTGACGGGCCGGGCCCGCCGCGTCCTTGCCAGCAGGTAGTGTGTACCCGCTGCTGCGCCCAGTCCACAGCACACGCAGAAGGCCAGGTCTCTTATTCTGCTTAGAGAACCTAGCCTTCTGCGGACGGTGCGCCAGCCTACCCCTGTGCCAGGTATTCCAAGAACTGGTGGGTCAGCTGCGCATCGTGCGCCAGGGCGGTCCCGTTAAGCCGTGTGACGGGTGCGAGCAGCCGCACCGAGGATGAGAGCCACACCCCGTCAGATTCAAAGAGGTCCTGCGGGTACAGCGGGCCGTAGCCCAGCTCCCAGCCGTCGCGCCTGGCCGCCTCAAAAATAGCGCCCTGTGTGGTGCCGGGCAGTATCCCGTGGTTCGGTTCGGGGGTGTACAGCATTTTCTTCCCGTGCTCAATGCGCGCCATGAGCACCGATGAGGTTGCCCCTTCCAGAATGCGGCGGTTGTCGGTCATAAAAATCGCGTCGTCCGCGCCGTGGGAGTGAACGTACCGCAGCACCGCCATATTCACCGCGTATGAGAGGGTTTTCGCGCCCGCCAGCAGCCACGGGTATGCGGTGTTGTCGGCGGGGTCGTGCCCGCGCGGCAGCAGCATGGCCTTCACCCCGTTCTGCCGCTGGTTCACGGTAGTTTCGGGTACCGGGGACGCGATTAGCAGCGTGTACGGCCCGGCGGGCATTCCCGCAGAGGCATGCGGCAGCCCGCGCGAGATAATGATTTTGACGATATGCTCTTCGCCGATTTCCGTGTGGGCGCCGGGCACGGCCTGGTCGAGGAGGCTCGCCAGCGCCTCCCGCAGCTGGTGCAGGTCGGGTTTGGGCAGGTCGAGCATACGCGCGGAAGATTCAAACCGGGTGAGGTGCATATCAAGTTTTCGCACCCGCCGATTGACGGCGAGCATGGTCTCAAAAACGCCGTCACCACGGGTAAATCCTTGGTCTTCCACGCCGATAAGCGGCTGGGCGGGGTCTACAGCAACGCCTTGCGGGTTCTCTGAATTTAGGAGTATCACGGAACTAGTCATGTTTCCAGTGTAGTGGCTCACGTGCCTTCACAGCAGTGTACGCCGAGCGGGCCCAGCTCCCAGGTGGCGTTTTCGGCGATAAAGTATATGTCTGCTTCGGCGATGTCCTCGAAGGTTTCGGGGTTGTCGTTGTCCCCTCGATGTCGAGCCCGATTTTGCCGTCCCGTTCGAGAACATGAACTCCGCTGCATATGCTGATGAACGGGCCTTGCACCCGGTAGTCCGAAATATCTTCCAGGGTTACGGTGACGTACCGCCAGACGTCGTCGGTAGCGGCCTTCTCCCAGCCGCCGTCTACATGGTTCCGGTCCACCGCGCAGAATCGCAGACGAACAGCTGTTCCCTTTGCATAGGTTATGGTGATCGAATCCAGCCAGCAGTCGTAGAAGTGGTTGAACCGTTTGATGATCTCTGCACTTGTGAGGTTTTCGTTAGTGCTCACGGTCAGCCTCCTTAAAATCTTAGGATTTATCAGGATACCAGCAGCTAGGGTGATTACGAGGAGAAGCGGATTTTCGCTCGAAAAGGTGATATTTTCTCATCTTCTCGGCAAAACCCGCTTCTCACGCATCAGCGTGTTAACACGTGCAATGTAAGGAGAGGGCTAGTGCCCGCCCGCGCCGCCGTCTGCCGCGTAGTCGGAGTCTTTGCGTGGGGTTGAGAAGAGGGTGATCCCGGTCAGTACCGCAAACCCCAGAATTGAGAACGCCATCGGCAGGTAGGCGCCCTCACCGCCCAGCGACACTAAGGGCGCCGCAACCCCGCCCAGAAGCGCCTGAATCGTGCCCATCACAGCGGATGCGCTGCCCGCCATGTGGCGTGCCTCGTTCAGTGCCAGCGCCGAGGCGTTACCGAACACCAGGCCCACCGAGCAGGTGAGGCAGAACAGCAGAACCAGGGTGGGCCACAGCGAAATCCCAATGAGGAACGAACCGGTGAGCAGCACCGAAACAACCAGCAGGGCGCTCACACCAACATTCACGATGGTGCGCTGGGCGACCTTCCCCACCAGCGCAGTCGCCAGCGAGCTCATGGCCACAATGCCCAGGGAGTTCACACCGAACGCGAGAGTGTACTGCCCGGCGTCAAGCCCCAGGATTTTCTGCAGCACAAAGGTTGAGCCCGAAATATACGAGAAGAGCGCCCCGAACGCGAAGCACATGGTCAGTGAGAACCCATGTACCGGCGGATCCTGAATACTTTAGGGATTTCGGAGTACACGCTCAGCGCGGTGCCTTGGTAGCGTTTTTCGGCGGGCAGGGTTTCACGCAGAATAAAGATGACGGCGAGCATAAGGGCACCGGTAATAACAGTCAGCACGTTAAACACTGAACGCCACGTACCCCATGAGAGCACCCACCCGCCGAAGAGCGGCGCCAGCACGGGGGCGAACCCGTTAATCATCATCATGATGCCCATGAGCTTGGCGGTGGCCAGCCCCTTCGTGGTGTCGGCGACGATGGAGCGGGCCAGTACCGCGCCAACTGAGCCGCTGAAGCCCATCAGAAAACGTGCCGCAATGAACACCTCAATGGTGGGGGAGAAGGCGCATAGCGCCGTGGCGGCGAAGCACACGGCTGAGCCGATCAGCAGCGGGGAGCGGCGGCCGGTTTTATCGGAGAGCGGGCCGATTATAAGCTGCCCGAGCGCCATGCCAACCATGAAGGCGCTGAGGGTCATGGAGGCGGCGGCCTCGGTGGTGTGCAGCTCCTCGGCAATGGTCGGCAGAGAGGCGATATACATGTCGATGCCCAGCGGGGCGATGGCGGTGAGCGCCGCCAGGGTGACAATAGTTGCCGGGGAAAGCCCGAATGAGGGCTTCGCGTGGTTGGGGTGCTGAGTATTGGTCTGTGACGTAGACACTGGTGTACTGTATGCTTTCTAAATTTTGGGGATGCGTAACGGCGCCGGGGCCTGCCTGCTGCTTCGTGGGGCGGGCGGGTGCACCCGGCTAGAAACGCACTCATCCAGTCTAGCGGCGGTCACTCATGCACCGTAAGCCAGTGGATGCGTGACCTGCACCTCTTCCGGCGTGGGGGTAGAGGGCGGAACCAGCCTAAGCCGGTTCGCTACCCGGTGCGGTACACCCAGTTGGGCCCTCAGCCCAGCCGGGGCTGGTGATGTAGTACGAGCCGTAATCCTCGAATAGTTGTTCTTCTTGCGCGGCCCACATGTTCCAGTAGGGCCGGTAGGTTTCCCCGTCGCGCGCCATCGCCCGCTCATACCGCACCCCGGTATCGGCCTGCACCAGCACACCGTAGTTGAACGCCCCGCAGAGCGCACCCACCCCTTCGCACACGATCACCGGCGCGGCATCCGGGGGCACAGTGACTGGTGAGGCCGGGCGGTTCTGCTCCCAATCCCAGGGGGTGTAGCTGCCGGGCGTGTGCTCGGCCAGGCTGGCGCTGAGCCGCACCCACTGCTCCACTCCGGCCTCCAGACCGTCCCAGCCGGGGTACATGTTCTCAAGGGATAGCTCCAGCACCGTCAGCGGCCCGCCCTGCGCCGGGTGCTGCCGCAGGGTGGCGGCAAGGCGCCGCGCGAGAGTGGTTTTACCGCTGCCGCTGCGCCCGTCCACAGCAATAATGTACGGGCGCGGGCCGCTGACGATGCGGGGCAGCAAATCATCCGTGAGGCCCCGGAACTGGTCGCTCACGCGGCGTCGCCCTCGGCGGCAAGACCCGCGATTAGTGCCCGCGCCGCGGTGTCGATAAGCTCGGTCGTGTATTCGAAGTCGCGCATCTGCCCATACCAGGGGTCGTAGATGCCCAGTTCGTTCAGGTTTTTACCCGCCATGGCGGGGTCGAAGGAGCGCATCATACGGATTTTGGCTTTGTCGTCCTCGGTGCGCGCAAGCTGTTTCAGGTGCAGGTAGTGCGGGGTGTCCATCGCCAGAATCAGGTCGTAGCGGTCAAAGTCTTCAGCAACGAATCTGGATGCGCGGTGCCCGCTGGGGTCGATGCCGCGCGCGGTGAGTATGCGGCCGGCGCGGGTGTCGATGGGGTTGCCGATTTCGTAGTCCGTGATAGCGGAGGACGCGACCTCAACCTCAAGCCCCGCCTGGCGCGCGTGCTCACGAATCAGGTACTCGCCCACGGGGAGCGGCAAATATTTCCGGTGCAGACAGTCATGATGCGGTACATAGTTTTAAGTGTATGCCAGCGGCACCGGAAAGGCAGCGGTATGAGGGCTGCCTGCCGAAGCGTCGTTTCTATTCAGAAGAGTTTTTTGCATTCAGAAGAGCTTATCGCTTCTGAATGCAAAAAAATCTTCTAGATAGGCAGGCAAGTTTTGGCTTTTACACCTCAAAACGGGTTTTAGCCTCGCGCAAGTACGCCTCCCACAGAGCATAAAGTTTGTCGATGTTCTCTTGACGAGTGTACGTTGAAGGGTCATAGTCGGTCGGGGGCATGTATCGCACGAATGGGGTCACGTCCTCGGGGTAGCCAAAATCGGCGTGAAGAATTTCTACCTCGCCCAGCGGGTCGTCAAAGTTCTTGCGGTGCTCATACACATGTTTGAGCAGCAGGTACAGCCAGAGTGCGTGGCGGGGGTCGGTGCTTCCGGGGTCGGGGTCGGTGAGTTCAGGGGAGTCTTCGTGTTGCGCGAGTTCGGCCAGAATCCCATCAATCCGGTAGGTGTGGTCGGGTTTGCACTGGTAGAGCTCGTATTCCAGGTCGCTGGAGTCTTCCTTCAGCCGGTCGGAGGCATACCGCAGAATGTCTGCGCGGCTGATGTATCCCTGCGCGAGTCCCCAGCGTAAACCCTGCCAGGTGAGGGCACTCTTTCTGATACCTTCATAGCCTATGTAATACGTGCCCAGCATCATAGCGTTCACCTCCCATCTTTGTAGCCCCACGAATAACGCAGCATCTGGCGTATTACCTAACCCGAGAGGGTGGGCGATACCCCTAAAGGTGCATTATTTGAGTGAGTCCTGTGACGTACCCGAAGAATCCTGCCCTGGCGCGGAATTATCCTTCAGCTTGGGCCAGAAAATGTAGGTGAATATGGCGCAGATGGTTGCAACAGCCGCGCCTGCCGCGAACCCCCGCCCGGCGCCAAAACCACCGAACAGGAGAGTGCCAATCGGCAGGGCGAACATGAACACGATAACGGAAGTGTAGTAGCGGGTCATGGTGATTCTTTCTTGGTGTGTGCAAGGGGGTGTTGTATGATCGGCGTTACCTCAGATGGTACTAGACATCCCGCCGCGCCGATAGCCTTAGCCGCCACTTCGGTACCATCGCATATTAGCGCTCGCCCAATATCCGCCTGTACCCTAGCTCCGAACGCACAAGCCCCAAGTGTAATAGCCAAGGTACGTTAATTGAGGAGATCCGTCTCTGATGGTTTAGTGGATATGTTGCAAGGGAGAAGTAATAGAAATAGGTAAGTATTTTATTTATAGAAATACTCGGGAATATGTGTCATATGTTACAATTGGAAAGAGGTGGTTTTTATGGCTGTAACAATATATATTATAATATCTATTATATTTTTGGTGATAGTAATGGCAGGTGTGGCGCGTTCTTATGTGGAGGAAGAAGATGCTCCTCAAAGGTATAGGTCACGTTGGTTTCCAAAATACTTATGGCTTATTATATCACTGTTCTTAATTCCTATTAATATAGGAACTGCTGTGTTGGTATTCGATGGGAGTGGTAGGCAGAATATATTTGCACTAATCATTTTGATGATAATTACTTGTCCAATTGTCTACACTTATCTATCGGAAGAATTTAGTTATTTTGAAGTTTACGATACATATATCATAGTTAATGATTTAGGGTATCCTAAAAGATTATATATTATCAAGACGTGGATGGTTGGAAGTATTTAGGATATTCAAGTAGTAGCCGTTCAGAACAAATTCAGTTTTGTGGATCAAATGGTGAGTACTTATATAATTTCTATATGTATTCAGATGATAAATATGTTTCTAAGCTGCTGTCTCCAATTATTTATCGCATAGAGAAAGGTGAGTTTCCCTCTTGGGATATTCAGGAAGAAATATATGGTAGCCTTTGTGCAGATCACCCTGAGTATGCTGCTTGTGAGACAGATGCTGAGATTGCCATTGAGTATCTAAAGCGACATCCTGCAGTATCAGGTCTTACAGGAGAGGGCACATGTGTATCGCACGATGAGGCCGAAGGCGAGAAGCAGTAATATTTTAGGTATTATAGCTCTGCCCACGCAAAAGGATTATCCGGATCAAAAAGCATTGCGCCCTCAGGGATGATGAACTTAACGCCGTTATGTTCTTGTTCCCTAGTCTCAATTTTGTAGGGGCTTTTTGCCGCTGTCTTAAAGCTATAGTCCGCTGGGGCAGCCTTGTGAGAGAACTTCGCTTTATAGTTTTTATCCGGGGTATTTGCGAATTCTGGCTTACTGTGAAAAATGGTTATAGAAAAATTAGTGGGTCCGTTGAATTGTGCCCCAGAGAAGCGTGTTTTCTCGGCAAATTTTGTTTTGAAAAAGTTAGCGCTGCTGGAGAATTTTACTTCGAAGAAACTAGCGTGTCCGCTGAATTTTGAGCCGGAGAAGTCTGCTTCCTTGGTGAAGACCGTCATAAAGAAGTTAGCTTCTTTACCGAATTTTGCTTTGGAGAAGGTCGCGTTTCTCATAAAGAGCGCCCTGGAGAAGAGAAGGGGGCCATTGAATTTCGCTTTGTAAAAGGTTCCGTCTCCGGTGAAAGTCGCCTTGAAGAATTCGGTACCTTCGGTGAAATTTGCCCGGGAGAAGTTTGCGTCCCCGGTGAATTTCACTTCAGAGAAGTCTGCTCCCTGAAGGAACGCCCCATCATAGAAAACAGCCTCCCCGTCGAAGGATGCCTTACAGAAATCAACGCGCTTGGTGAATTTTACGCCGTAGAAATCGGCATCCTGAATGAAAGCCGCCTTGGAGAAGTCAGCCTCTGCCGCAAATGCCGCCATGAAGAAGTCAGCTTTCTCCGTGAATGTCGCTTGAGTGAAATCTAATGAAGCACCAAAATGGCTGTCACTAAAATCTACAGGGTAGAAGAAATATGCGTTTGAGAAGTTGTAATCAAAAACCGACCAGGTGCCTGGTTCTTCGGCATCGAGTAAGTGCTCGCACATCTCTTTAATAATGTTTTGGCGTATCTGGCGTTCTTCTTCTAACACGGCTTTATCTCGGGTAAAAGCTCGCTTGTCTGCATCAAATTTTTCTGTATCCCCACGGAAGTCGTTCTGCAGGTCTTTTGTGTATTCCCCATCTAGCTGTTCGGCGCGTTCTGCAAGGGGAAACGGGGAGCGGATATAGGCGCAAAGACTGTTAATAATGACCTGGCCTTCTTTGCGGCGTTCCTTATCGGTGAGAAGGGCACCATCTGCGAGCCATTCGTCAATCAGGCCAATAAGCGCATAAACACCACCGAAGCGGGTTGTGGCGTTTTCCCTGTTGGAAAGCTGCTCGATTGCTGCGATGTACCGGCTGCGCCGCTCAGCATGTACCTGCCGTATATGGTTCTGCTCGTTTTTGGCCTTGTCTGCCTCGATTTTTTCGCGCTCTTTTGCGATGGTTTCATTGAACTGACGGGCTTGTTCGCTGAGTGCTTTAGCCCTGTCCGTCGTATTTTTATGGCGTGTTTCCACGAGCCCCAGAACGGCAATAGTGCCGCCAGTAACGTAGAGGATGTGGAGGCGAAGATTCGTATCGGCCTCACCAGTTATACCTGCAATGTAGAGCAGCCAAGGTACAAGGAATGCTAGAGCTCCGCCTACAGCGGCGATCCCCACTAGAATCCGTACAAAGTGCTCACTGACAAAATTCTCAAAGGAACTAACAGGGGCAGAAGAGCCGACTCCCGTATTGTTTCTTGATGCTTCCGCCATACTTGGGATGCTCCTTTACACAGGCAACCAGGTTTCTTTGTTTGCAAGTATAGAGGCTCTAAAGCGTCATTTTGCGTCTAGGAAAATTTTAGTTGCCGCCGTTGTTGCCCTACTCGGAAGATTCGTCGGGGTCAAAAGTTCTGTGCCCTTGGGGATTATGAATTTAGCTCCGTTATGCTCTTGTTCTTCGGTTTCGATTTTGTAGGGGCTAGCAGGCGAAACTTCGAAGTTATAATCTTCTGGGTTAGCCTTACATGAAAACCTCGCTTTGTAGGTTTTATCGCCTAGCGCGCGTTCAAATATTGGTTTTTCTTCAAAGGTTGCTCCGGAGAAGTTAGCGCTGGTGAATTCCGCCCCGGAGAAGTGAGCGTCCCCGGTGAATTCCGCCCAGGAGAAGCTAGCACTATCGGCGAAAATTGCGCTGGAGAAATGAGTGCTCCCGGTGAATTCCGCCCCGGAGAAGCTAGCACTATCGGTGAAAATTGCGCTGGAGAAATGAGTGCTCCCGGTGAATTCCGCCCAGGAGAAGTCAGCGTGCCCAGTGAATTTCGCCCAGGAGAAGTCGGCGTTCTGGGTGAAGGTCACCCCATGAAAGTATGAGAAAGCGTCAAAGTGGCTAAACATAAAATTGGTAGAGTAGAAGAAAAGGGTGTTTGAGAAATCATAGTCAAAATTTGACCAAGGGCCTGGTGCGCCGAAGCCTTGTAATCGTTCGCGTATCGCTTTGATAATACTTTGTCGTACCTGACGTTCTTCTTCTAATGTAGCTTTATCTTGAGAAAAACCCCGCTTGTCTGCATCAAATTTTTCTGTATCGCTACCGAAATCCTTCTTCAGATCTTTAGCGTAGGGCCTATCTAGTTGTTCAGCGCGTTCTGCAAGTAAAAAAGGGGAACGGATGTAAGCACAAAGATTGTTGATAATGACTTGCCCCTCTTTGCGGCGTTTCTCAGGACTAGGGGTAGTTTTTTCGTCTGATAACCATTCATCCACCAACCCTACGAGAGTGTAGACACCGCCAAGACGGATAGAAGCTTTATCACTGGACAGTTGCTCAACTGCTGTTGTGTACCGGCTGCGCCGCTCGGCGTGTACCTGTCGTAAATGGTCTTGGTCGTTTTTGGCCTTCTCAAGACTATTCTTGCGGTGATTTTCACCTAAGGTAATAACACCTAAGACTCCACCGGTGGTGTAGATAAGCATCTGGCGCAACGCTGCGCCGTCACCGTCCTTACCGAAATCAGCATTAATAGCTAGTGGAAAGAGGAAAGCCCAAGCCCCACCAAGAACGGCAAGTACGCCAATCCAGACGTAGAACGATCTTACTTTTTTGAGCCCAAACCATCTAAATATCAGGCAAAGAACAGCAATTATTGTAATAATTCCCAGAATAAAAGCAGGCACACACTGAATGTCCACTGTAATCAACTCTTCCAATAGTCTAAACCAAACACTCACCCTCCATCATAGGGCGAGGATGACCCTATGTATCGGATTTTCCGTTGTTAACCTCACACACTGCGTGGGGTGGGGCAGAAGAACCCCTAGTGATCGCGCGGATTATCACCCGCAAATCCCTTAGTTTTCCTGTCTTTTCGCCCCAGAATCATCAGCATCTCACTCCTTGCCATCCACCCCTAACTCCCACCCACTACAAAAAGTTGAGTCTTTTTCGCTTAACTCTGTTGACATTCATCTATCCATGTGTAAAACTTGAGTACATGAGGCTCAAGGGGGTCACTCGCTGGGCAGCAATCCAAGCACACTTTCTACCGTGCATGCGCTCGGCCTAAAACCTCTCACGCCCCGAAAATCTAACCAAGGAACCCGCCTCGCCAAGAAGCGGGGCATAACACTAAGGAGTACAAAAACATGGCACGTGCAGTCGGTATTGACCTCGGCACCACCAACTCGGTCGTATCCACCCTCGAAGGTGGCGACCCCGTAGTTATTGCAAACGCTGAAGGTGCCCGCACCACCCCCTCCGTCGTCGCATTCTCCAAGGACGGCGACGTTCTGGTCGGTAGCGTGGCAAAGCGCCAGGCGGTCACCAACGTTGACCGCACCATCTCGTCCGTCAAGCGCCACATGGGCACCGACTGGACGACGGAAATCGACGGCAAGAAATACACCCCGCAGGAAATTTCTGCACGTATTCTGCAGAAGCTCAAGGGCGACGCCGAATCCTACCTGAACGACAAGGTGACCGATGCGGTTATCACCGTCCCCGCATACTTCAACGACGCTGAGCGCCAGGCCACCAAGGAAGCTGGCGAAATCGCAGGTCTGAACGTTCTGCGTATCGTGAACGAGCCGACCGCAGCAGCACTGGCTTACGGCCTGGACAAGGGTAAAGAAGACGAACTGATTCTGGTCTTCGACCTTGGCGGCGGTACCTTCGACGTCTCCCTGCTTGAAGTTGGTAAGGACGAAGACGGCTTCTCCACCATTCAGGTGCGCGCAACCAGCGGCGACAACCGCCTGGGCGGCGACGACTGGGATCAGCGCGTTGTGGACTGGCTGCTTGAGCAGGTCAAGTCCAAGACCGGTGCAGACCTCTCCAAAGACAAGATCGCTCTGCAGCGTCTGCAAGAGGCAGCTGAGCAGGCTAAGAAGGAGCTCTCCAGCGCATCCAGCACCAACATTTCGCTGCAGTACCTCTCGGTAACCCCCGAAGGCCCCATTCACCTGGACGAGAAGCTCACTCGCGCAAAGTTTGAGGACCTCACCAGCGACCTGCTGGCACGCACCAAGAAGCCCTTCCAGGACGTTATTGCGGAAGCAGGCATTAAGGTGTCTGACATTTCCGAGGTTGTGCTCGTGGGTGGTTCCACCCGTATGCCCGCCGTGGCTGAGCTGGTGAAGGAACTCACCGGCCGCGAACCCAACAAGGGTGTTAACCCCGATGAGGTTGTGGCAATGGGTGCAGCCCTGCAGGCTGGTGTGCTCAAGGGCGACCGCAAGGACGTTCTGCTGATCGACGTGACCCCGCTGTCCCTCGGTATCGAAACCAAGGGTGGCGTGATGACCAAGCTGATCGAGCGCAACACCGCTATCCCGACCAAGCGTTCTGAGACCTTCACCACCGCTGAAGACAACCAGCCTTCCGTGTCGATTCAGGTGTTCCAGGGTGAGCGCGAATTCACCCGCGACAACAAGAACCTGGGTACCTTCGAGCTGACCGGTATCGCCCCCGCACCGCGCGGCGTACCCCAGATTGAGGTCACCTTCGATATTGACGCCAACGGCATTGTGCACGTCTCCGCGAAGGACAAGGGCACCGGTGCTGAGCAGTCCATGACCATCACCGGCGGCACCTCCCTCTCGAAGGACGACATTGACCGCATGGTCAAGGATGCCGAGGCTCACGCAGAGCAGGATAAGGCACGCCGCGAGGCAGCCGACACCCGCAACGCCGCCGAGTCCGTGGCATACTCCGTCGATAAGCTGCTGAAGGAGAACGGCGAGAAGCTGCCCGAAGACGTCAAGACTGAGGTTCAGGGCGATGTCGATGCTCTCAAGAAGGCTCTTGAAGGCGATGACGACGATGCCGTGAAGTCCGCGCTGGAGAAGCTGCAGGCATCCCAGACCAAGCTGGGTGAGGCCCTGTACGCTTCCGCACAGGCAGAGGCTAACGCAGACTCCGCTTCTTCCTCCAAGGATGATGAGGACGTTGTAGACGCCGAAGTTATCGACGAGGACGAAGACGAGAAGAAGTAATCATGGCTGAACACGAAAACACTGCGGGCGACCCGCTGGAGGAGGCATTCAACGCCCCCGCCGCCGAAGGTCACCCCGAGGCCGAGGAAGCCCCTGCCGCAACCGATCAGGCTGCGGCGGGGGAAACCCCCGAACCGAGCGAGGAAGCACCCTCAGAGGATGCGAAACTCGCGGCAGAACGCCTGGACAGCCTGCTTCGCCTGCAGGCGGAGTTCACGAACTTCAAGAACCGTGCCGCCCGCGAGAAAGAGCAGCTTCGGGAGTTTGTAGCGAGCGATATTGTGAGCCTGCTTCTGCCGGTGCTCGACGATATTGACGCCGCACGCAAGCACGGCGACCTGAAGGAAGGCCCCTTCGCTGCGATCGCCACCAAGCTTGAGGAATCCCTCAAAAAGAAGGCGTGGAACGCTTCGGCGAGGTGGGCGAGCCCTTCGACCCGAATATTCACGAAGCGGTCATGCAACAGCCGACCAGCGAGGTAGAACCAGACCACATTTCGATGGTTCTGCGCTACGGGTACCGCGTGAAAGAGCGCGTGGTACGCACCGCCCAAGTTGCGGTGGCTGCCGCCGAATAAACACTCCGTAGAGCACACAACGGGCGGGTTCTTGAGAAATTGAGAACCCGCCCGTTTGCCGCATATTTCCGCGGATTTTCTGGGATTTCTCTTCCAAAATTGAGTCTAGTAGACTAAACTTTATATAGGATTAAAAACTAAGGTTGTGCCCCTTTGGACGGGGCGTTACAAGAACCCCGGACGACGGGAAAGGAGAACTACATGGCAAGCGAAAACTGGCTGTCAGAAGACTTTTATAAAACCCTCGGCGTGAAAGAAGACGCCTCCGACTCCGATATTAAAAAGGCCTACCGCAAACTCTCGCGCAAATACCACCCCGACCTGAACCCCGGGAACGAGACAGCCGAGAAGAAATTCAAGGAAGTCTCCGAAGCCTACGACGTGCTCTCGGATAAGAAACAGCGCGAAGAATACGACCAGATCCGCAAATACGGCGCCGCAGGGTTCGGCGGCAGCGGTTTCGGAGGCGGCGCATCCGGGTTTGGTGGCGCTGGCGGCGGCTTCGGCGGCCAAAACGTGCACTTCACCACCGGCGGCGGTGGCGAAGGCATCAACATTGAAGACCTGCTCGGCGGGCTCTTCGGTGGTGGTGCTGGCGGCGCTGGCGGTTCACGCCGTACCGCAGGGTTCACGAGCGCCGACTTCAGCGATGCCGGGTTTGGCGGCGGTGGCTTCGGCGGTGGTGGGCGCAAACGCGCCCCGCAGGATAATAACCTTTCCACCAGCACCCGCATTACCTTGCCGCAGTCGTATACAGGCACCACCGCGACCGTGTTCCTGCCGGACGGCACGAGCACTGAGGCGCGCATCCCGGCGGGCGTGAAGGACGGGCAGAAAGTGCGTGTGCGCGGCAAGGGGCGCCCCGGAACCGGCGGTGACCTGATCGTGACCGTGCGCGTCTCGGATGACCCGCACTACAGCCGCGAAGGAAACAACCTGGTGCTGCGCGCCCCCGTCACCCTGGATGAGGCAGTCAACGGCGGTGTGCTGGAGGTGCCCGTACCCGGCGGTAAAACCGTCAAACTGCGGCTGACCCCCGGCAGTGTGGGCCGTAAACTGCGTGCGAAAGGACGCGGGTTCACAACCAAGTCGGGCACCGGCGACCTGCTGGTGATCCCCGAGGTGCACCTGCCGCAGAACCTGAGCGATGAGGCGAAGGAAGCCTTCGAGAAATTCATTGCCCTGGCGCCGCAGGAGAACCCCGTGAGGACCTTTTGAAGAAAGTTAGGTAGCTTATGAGTGCCCATAATAAGCAGTCGTCGGCATCTGCCTACAGTGCCGACCGGCCGGTTTTTGTGATTTCGGTAGCGGCGGAGCTGGCGGGCATGCACCCGCAGACGCTCCGCCAATACGACCGCCTGGGGCTGGTGCAGCCTTCGCGTGCGCCGGGCAAGGCCAGGCGCTATTCGCAGCGCGACGTTGATTTACTTCAGCGTATTCAGCAGCTCTCGCAGGAAGGCGTTTCGCTTGAGGGAATCCGCCGGATTATTGAGCTTGAAGAGATGGTGGAGGAACACCAGGAGCACATCGCCCGCCTGCAGGCCCAGCTTGAGGATGCGCACGCCAAACTGGGCCTGGCGGAACGAGTGTTCGCAGCCAGCACCCGCGGGGATGTGGTGAACATCCAGAGGGGCAGCGCCCGGCGCCGCGCAAACGCTCCTCGGCGGTGGTGCTGTACCGGCAGAAATAGGGCTGACCGCCCCAATACCTGCCGCTTTAAAACGGCAGCTGCGAGTATTTACTTACGCCTATACGTCAGGTCGTGGGCGCGCCTTCCTGCCTCCCGGGCCTTCCTCTCAAAGCTGGTCAGGATGCGCCCCTCCCAGCGTGGTGCCCACCCGCCCACGGGGTCGTCCT
This sequence comes from Rothia aeria, assembly GCA_002355935.1. Taxonomy (GTDB): domain Bacteria; phylum Actinomycetota; class Actinomycetes; order Actinomycetales; family Micrococcaceae; genus Rothia; species Rothia aeria. The sequence continues at coordinate 915,502 of AP017895.1, forward strand.
CGGTAGCGCCTTCACCGGCGTGCAGATTCTCGAAATCGGGGTGCGCCTCCATAACATCGCGCATCACGTGGGCGTATTCTTCCCAGTCGGTGGCGAGGCGCCAAATTCCGCCGGGTTTGAGCACGCGCGCGACCTTATCGGCAAAAGCGGGGGAGACTAGGCGGCGTTTGTGGTGGCGTGACTTGTGCCAAGGGTCGGGGAAGAAAACCCAGAGCTCATCAACCGAGTTTTCGTCCAGCATGTTATCGAGCAGTTCGGGGCGTTGGCCTGAGCGACGCGCACATTCTCAACCCCGGCCTGCCCCATCTTAAGCAGCAGATCCGCAATGCCGGGGTATAGACCTCAACGGCAAGGAAGTTTGCCTCGGGTATTTCGGAGGCGCGGTGCACGATTGCTTCACCCAGCCCGGAACCGATCTCGACCACCTGGTAGGCTTCGCGCCCGTAGATTGTAACCGGGTCGAAGGTGGCTTCGGGGGCTACAGAGGTATCTGCCCGCAGCCGGGGTATGTCGAGCACATGGGTGGGGGAGTAGGTGTCCCATGCTTTTTGTCGGCGCGAGGTCAGGCGGTCGCCGCGGCGCACGAAGGAGTAAGGCTGGCGGAAGAACTCGGGTGGAACCTGCTTCTTACCGGGATCCTGCGAAGTTTCGGGTTCTAACGATGCGCCTGCGGAGGTGTTCTGCTCTTGAGATGACATACCTATCAGGATAACGTAGCGGCGCGCGGCGGCGGGTACTGTTAAAAATTCTGGGGACTAAAAGTTTCGGGGGCAGTTTCTTCATGCGAATGAAGAAACTGCCCCCGTTTGGCCTTTATGACCGCGAATTCGCCGTGCAGGTTACTTTTTCTTGCCGGAGAACAGCAGTGCCAGACCCGCGCCGAGCATCACGATATTGTTGGCCAGCTGCTGCCCGTCCTGGGTGGGGCGGAAGGCTTTATCGTGCATGTCCGGGTTGCGGAAGTACATGGTCATGAGGTTTGCGCTGAAAGCGGTTAGCCCGGCACCCGCCAGGCGGCTGGGGATGAAAGGGGTCAGCAGGGTGGCGCCGAGTGCGGTTTCTGAGTATGAAATAAGTTTGCCGAAGGTTTTCGGCTCCAGCTTGGCGACGGCGGGCACACCGGATGCGGCCATCTGCTGTAAGAATGCATAGGCGTTCTCGTCTGCGCCGAGTTTCTTAACGCCTGCATCAAGAATGAGCGCGCCAGCGGTCAGGCGCAGTGCGGTGTTTGATAGTTTACCCATGAGTGTGTGTTCTCCTGATGTCTGTGATGGTGTGAGTGATGCGGTGTTTCCGCACCGGGTATTGCAATTGTAGCGGCAAAGAACAGAAAAATTTGTTGATTTGTAAAGTTTCTACATATTTTTGCCGTAAGCATTATTCTTCAGTGCTATAGCAGGGGAGAGGGTGCGTTGGGAGGGTGTTATCGGCATGTTGCAGCCCCCTCCCGGAAACCTCAGGAACAGTCAGTTTATGCCGAGAGCGACGAGAGGTGAAAAAGATCCAGCGGTGCAGGTGAAAATGAAGGGGCAGTCAGTGTATTGCTGCTGGCAGTACCGTGTGTGGGTACTGGGGCTGCCTCTGGGGTACTCATTAGGTTGAAGTTGCCCCAAGAAAGTGTATTATTATTCTGATGAACGAATGAATATTTTTAAGTGTGCCGCAGGTTAGCGTATCATGTGAACCTTCCACTTGAATGTCTAATGTATCTCAATGTGTGGAATTACCTCAGGGTCCCCTTGCTTTTCGCGGCACTAAAGGCTGTCTGTGAAATCCTTGCCATGACTTGCGACACCCCGCATCGTACCGTGTATGATATAAGACATAGATTTATAACACTCAACTTAAAAATAACTACTACATGCCGAATTAGTTATGTAGAATATATATTCAAAACATTTGGTAGTTTCCTACACATCATGGGTTGTAACACCAAAGTTTGCCCCGAAAGTCGGGGCTGTCCCACGCCGAACCGGGATCCAACCACGAAAGAGGAACTGTGATGCAGCAACCTCACGAAAACGCCGCACCGGCGGCAGAGAGTACGGGCCAAGCTGAAGAACTGCACCGCGGGCTGAGCAACCGGCATATTCAGCTCATCGCCATTGGTGGTGCCATTGGTACCGGCCTATTCATGGGCTCGGGCAAGGCAATCTCCAAAGCCGGGCCCTCTATCCTACTGGTTTACATTGTTATTGGCGCCGCCATTTTCCTTGTGCTGCGCGCGATGGGCGAGATCCTTCTCTCGAACCTCAAGTACAAATCATTCTCCGACTTCACCGCCGACCTCGTGGGGCGACCAGCAGGGTTCTTCCTCGGCTGGTCGTACTGGTTTATGTGGGTGGTTACGGCGGTGGCGGATATTATCGCTATCGTAGATTACAGCCAATTGTGGTGGCCTAATTTACCTAAAGCAGTACCTGCACTTATCGTCATTATCGCGCTGCTGGCACTGAACCTGCCCTCGGTGAAGAACTTCGGTGAGATCGAGTTCTGGTTCGCCATGATTAAGATCGTCGCTATCTGTGCACTCATACTGGTTGGTATCGTGATGGTAACCACCAGCTTTACCGCGCCCAACGGTTCTCATGCACAGATCGCTAACCTGTGGGAGCACGGCGGGTTCTTCCCCAACGGAGTCTTCGGCTTCCTCGGCGCCTTCCAGATCGCTATCTTCGCGTTCATGGGCTCGGAGCTAGTGGGCACCACCGCCGCAGAAACCCAGAACCCCACCGTAACCCTGCCCAAAGCCATTAACTCGGTTCCGGTACGTATCATTATCTTCTACGTGGGTGCACTTCTGGTGATCCTCATGGTGAACCCCTGGAACGAGATTGATCCTGCGAAAAGCCCCTTCGTGACCATGTTCAGCCTAGCTGGGATCGGCATCGCCGCCCACATAGTGAACGCTGTGGTGCTCACCTCGGCAACCTCATCGGCGAACTCGGGTATTTTCTCCACCTCACGCATGGTGTACGGCCTGGCGCAGGAAGGCGACGCCCCCAAGTCACTGGGTGTTCTCTCAGCCCAAGGCGTGCCCCGCAACGCACTATTCCTCACCTCCACGCTGCTGCTCTCAAGTATCGTGCTGCTCTACGCGGGCGACTCCATTATTGGGGCGTTCACGCTGGTGACCACTATGGCGGCTGTGCTCGTGATCTTCGTATGGTCCATGATCCTCATTAGCTACCTGTGCTACCGCCGTAAGCGCCCCCAGCTGCACACCCAAAGTGTGTACCGCATGCCCGGCGGCGTGGTGATGTGCTGGGTTGTGCTGGCGTTCTTCGCATTCTCCGTCTGCATTCTGGCAACCGCCGAAGATACCCGCGCAGGGCTTATGCTGATGCCCATCTGGTTCGGCGGGCTCGCGATCGGTTGGTTCGTGAAGAACCGGCTGCACCCGGAGGTCCCCGAGACCAGTATCACCCAGTCCAACCCGATCGTGGATCTGAAACAGACTTCAGACGGCAAGAAATAGGGTTATAGCGCTCAAGCGCTCATAATGGCGGGGCTCGCGTACCTATCAAGGGATGCTCTGGCCCCGCCATTAGTGTGCTCTGCAGCCGCCGCTCACCCCCGGTGCACCGCAGAAACACGCCGAACACGCCGCCTCAAGTGGCAGAGAACCCCGCGACGGTGCGAAACTAAAAGAATGAGCGCACAACGCCCCCATCCGAAACCCGCAAACAGCAGCAACCGTGACGGTGATGCCGCACCCCGGCCCGCACCTCACAACCCGGCGGGCGGTCAGGGGACAACACCGGCACCAGCACCGGGGAACCGCAGCCACCCACACAGCCCCCAGCCCCGCAACGGCACCCCGAACACATCCGGGGCAGGGGAAGAAGCGGAAAGTATCGCCGCAGAACTGCACCTCGCCCCGGCGAACGTTAACGCCGTTATTGCCCTGCTCGACTCCGGTGCCAGCGTGCCCTTCATCGCCCGCTACCGTAAAGAAGCCACCAGCGGCATGAGCGACACGAACCTGCGGGCCCTTCACACGCGCCTCACCCAGCTGCGCGCACTCAACCAGCGGCGAGAAGCCATCCGCACCGCCCTCACCGAACGCTACACCGAAGGGCTATCGACCCGCTCACCTACGAGCAGCTGCTCGCTGGGCTTCGCACATCCCGCACCAAAACCGAGCTGGAAAACCTCTACGCCCCCTACCGCAGTCAGCGCATCACCAAAGCCCAGCAGGCACGCGCCGCCGGGCTGGACGCGCTCGTTGAAGACCTGCTGGAGGTGCCCCTCGCCGGTGTGTACGATATTGCCGCTGCCTACGTGAACGACACCGGGGAAGGCGAAGAATACGCCGTTACCACAGTTGAAGAGGCGCTTGAAGGGGCACGCGCCATTCTGATCGACCGCGCCGCCACAGACCCCGCACTCACCGGGCGGCTCTACGACAAGCTAGTCGCCACCGGCACCATCTCAACCCGGCTCATCGCCGGTAAAGACAGTGAAGGCGCAAAATTCGCCGACTATTTCGACTTCTCAGACCGCATCCGCAGCATCCGCTCCCACCGTGTGCTTGCGCTGCTGCGCGCACGCCAGGCGGGAATCGTGAAACTCAGTATTGACGCAGCCACACCCCCGCCGCCGCTCAGCCACCTCAAAGGCGAACAGCGTGAAGCCGCCCGTGCAGCCGCCGAAAACTACAAGAACGCACGTTCGGTATATGAGCGGGAAGTAGCCGCAGCCCTGCGTATCCCCGTGCAGGTGCTCAACACCGTCGACAGTGAAGACCGCGTGCTCGGCTGGCTCGCCGCCACTGTACGCGCCGCCTGGCGCAAACGCCTGCACCCACGCCTGGCCGAGCGCATCCGTGAAAACCTCTTTGAAACCGCAGAACGTGAAGCCATCGACGTATTCACCTCAAACCTGCGCGACATTCTGCTTGCCGCACCCGCCGGGCAGCGCACCACCCTGGGCCTAGACCCCGGCCTGAAACACGGCGTTAAATGCGCCGTCATCAACGGCACCGGGAAAGTGCTTGACGCCTTTACCATCTACCCGCACGCACCCCGCCACGACTGGGATGCTGCGCTCACCCGGCTTAAAAACGCCGTGCGCACCCACGGGGTTGAGCTTATTGCCATCGGTAACGGTACCGCCTCACGCGAGACGGACAAACTCGCCGCTGAGCTGCTGGCCCGCCTGCGTGCTGGCGGGTACGAGAAAGCACAAAAAATCACTGTCTCTGAGGCGGGCGCATCCGTCTACTCGGCCTCCGCAACCGCCAGCGAAGAACTCCCCGAACTGGATGTGACCCTACGCGGCGCCGTCTCTATCGCCCGGCGTTTACAAGACCCGCTCGCTGAACTTGTCAAAATCGACCCGCAATCCATCGGCGTGGGCCAATACCAGCATGATGTGAGCGTTACCGCCCTGCGCCGGGGGCTTGATGCGACCGTCGAAGACTGCGTGAACGCCGTGGGTGTGAACCTCAATAGCGCCTCAGCCCCGCTGCTGGCTCGCGTAGCCGGGCTGAACCGAACCGTCGCCGAAAATATTGTTGCCTACCGCAACGAGAACGGCCCCTTTACTTCCCGAACCGAGTTGCTTAAGGTGCCCCGGCTGGGTCCTAAAGCCTATGAGCAGGCGGCCGGGTTCGTGCGTATCACAGGCGGGGTGGAGCCTCTGGACGCCTCCGCCGTGCACCCCGAATCGTACCCCATTGCGCGGCGTATTATTGCGGATGCCCTCGCCCGCAACGGCGCCGTGTGGGCCGCCGGGGCGCTCACCGTGCCGGGAACATCAGAGAACGAGAAAGCGCTGATGGGGATGCGCCCTGCCGACTACATCACTGATACAGCGGGCGACTACACGGTGCGTGATATTTTTGCGGAGCTGCTGCGCCCCGGCCGTGACCCCCGCCCGGAATTCCGCACCGCACAGTTCTCAGAAGCCATCTCACGTATCGAAGACCTCGCCCCGGGCATGGTACTTGAGGGTGTGGTCTCTAACGTGGCGGCGTTCGGCGCGTTTGTCGATATTGGGGTGCACCAAGACGGGCTGGTGCATATTTCGCAGATGAGCCGCCGCCGCGTGCACAACACCCATGATGTGGTGCGCAGCGGCGACATTGTGCAGGTTCGCGTGGTTGAGGTGGATGCGCCCCGTAAACGCATCTCGCTCTCGCTGCTGGTGGACGATACCCCAGATACCGAACCCGGCAGGCAAAAACAGAAAAAGAATAAGCGTTCTCGATAGGGTGGGTTTTGCCGTAGGGGTACGGGCTGTCTCCAGAGCAGAAGGTTCCCTTGCTGTGAGAGGCCATGTACCCTCTCAGCGCAAAGGAACCTTCTACATGGGGGTGCGATCATTGGGGCTGCTAACCCCAGCTGCTAAAACTCAGGGTTCTGCGGGTCGGGGCCTATGCGACCATCCTTCCGCGTAAGCCCATCAATCGCCGCAATGTCTGCCGCATCCAGGGTGACATTAGCGGCTGTAAAGTTCTCGGCAATGCGCGCAGGAGTAACCGACTTCGGGATCGCCACGATCCCCTTCGCCAGATGCCAGGCGAGCACAGCCTGCGCCGGAGAGATACCGTGCTTACCCGCAATCTCAACGATCACCGGGTCCTTCAGAATCTCGCCACCCTGACCAAGCGGCGACCAAGCTTCAGTCACAATACCAAGCTCTTCGTGCACCTTACGCAGCTCTTCCTGCGAGAAATATGGGTGCAGCTCAATCTGGTGAATCGCCGGGGTCACGCCAGTGTCGGCGATAATTTCGCGTAGCTGAGCCTGCGGAAAGTTAGAGACACCAATCGAACGCACCTTACCCTGTTTTTTCAGTTCGATGAGCGCCCGCCACGACTCCAGATAGGTGCCCTGCTGCGGCATAGCCCAGTGAATCAGATACAGATCCACATAATCGGTGCCGAGCCGCTCTAGCGATGCATCAAGCGCGGCAATAGCCTTCTCAAAACCCTGATCCGAGTTCCACAGCTTGGTGGTGAGAAAAATATCCTCACGCGGCACGGAGCTGGTCACAATACCGCGCCCCACCCCAACCTCGTTCCCATAGATGGACGCAGTGTCGATGTGACGGTACCCCGTTTCGAGAGCCGTGCCCACAGCATCGGCGGCACCATTATCTTCAATCTGCCACACACCATACCCAAGCTGAGGGATGCTGTTGCCGTCGTTGAACGTGATGTTTTTGACCATTACTTCTCCTGAAATTTAATGGGGACTGACGCTTTCAACGGTACTCCCGGATGCGCTCGCACGCTAGAGCAGTGGGCGAATCCAGTCCAGCGCGAAACTGGGAATCCCCTCCCAGGAGCGTAAAAAGAGCCTTGATGTGAATAAAGCGTGAAAAATCCCGCTTTATTCGTATAAAGAGCCTTTTTAGTGAGAGGAAATTAGGAACCGGTCGGGGAGAACAGCTGTCGCACCTGCTCAGCGCTGACCTTCGTTGAAGCAAACGAGCCGTCATTGACGACCGCCTCAAACAGGGCGGCCTTTGACTCTTTCAAATCCATGACCTTCTCCTCAATGGTGCCCTGCGCCACCAGCCGGTGCACGTGCACGTCACGCTCCTGCCCAATACGGTGGATACGGTCCACCGCCTGCTGCTCCGCCGCCGGGTTCCACCACGGGTCCATAATGAAGCAGTGATCTGCCTCCGTCAGGTTCAACCCAAACCCGCCAGCTTTAAGCGAAATCAGGAATACCGGTGCCACACCGTCAGCAAAATCCTTCAAAACCTGCGGGCGGTTGCGGGTTGCCCCATCCAGGTACAGGTGCTCTATGCCTTCAGCCTCAAGCCGCCGCGAGATAGTGCGCAAATACCCCGTGAACTGGCTGAACACCAGCACCCGGTGCCCTCCCGTCAGCAGGTCGGGCAGCTGCCCCAGCAGGTACTCCAGTTTGGCCGAGCCCACCCCCTCATACTCCACCGGGTCGATCAGTGCAGCATCCAACGCCAGCCGCCGCAGCAGCGTGAGCGACTGAAAAATAGTGAACCGGTTTTTATCCATGTCCTCCAGCAGGCCCAGCACCTTCTGCCGCTCACGCTGAAGCCGCGTATCGTAAATACGCCGGTGCGTGGGATTCAACGGAATATCAATGCGTACGTCGTTCTTCTGCGGCAGCTCAGCAGCCACCACCTCCTTGGTGCGCCGCAGCATGAGCGGGCCCACCCGGCGGCGCAGGCGCGGCACCGCATCGGTGTCCTCCCCAGACTCGGCCGGGCGTGCGTACAGGTCACGGAACGCCCGGGCGGACGGGAACAGCCCGTCAGCCACAATCGCCAGGATCGCCCAGAGCTCCATGAGGTTGTTCTCCATGGGGGTGCCGGTGATCGCCAGCTTAAAATCGGCTGGAAGTGCCCGCGCCGCCTTCCACGCGCGGGTGGCTGCGTTCTTCACAAACTGCGCCTCATCCAAAACCAGCGCGCCCCACCCGGCGGGCGGCACGCTGGCGGTTTCTTCGGTGGCAGCCTGCCCGCTGCGTTCCTGCAAGAGCTGCCCGTACTCGGTGTAGCCCGCCTCATCAATCCGAAAGAGGGCGTAACTGGTGACCACCAGGTGCGCGCCAGCAACCATTTCAGCGATGCTTTTCCCGCTTTTCGCGGTGGACGCGCTCACCACTGCAACCTTCGCGTCGGGAACGAACCGTGCTGCCTCATTCGCCCAGTTACCCACCACGGAGGTGGGTGCGACCACCAGGAACGGTGCGAACGGCGGCTGCTCGCCATCCTGCGACCGGCCTGCCGTGGCCTGTTCGGCGTGCTCCTGCATGGCGTGGGCTAAAAGCGCGAGGGTCTGCACGGTCTTGCCAAGGCCCATCTCGTCCGCCAGGATGCCGCCGAGGCGGTGCTGCCGCAAAAACGCGAGCCACCGGAACCCCTCCAGCTGGTAGGGACGCAGGGTCGCCTCCAGCCCGGCGGGTGCCTGAAGGTTCAGCGCCGAGAAGGCGTATTCCCGCACCGCCCCGGGTGTAGAATGCTCATTCTTTTTCTGGCTGTTCTGCGCTGTTTTTTCGGGGTTTTCCGTCCCTGAGAGGTCTTCTGGTGTATCCGTTTGGGCCTCGTCTAAAAGGCTGAGCAGGTTACGCACCTGCGCATCCCAGGAAGCCACCGTATTCACATGCGACGCCAGGGACTCAAGCTCATCCCACAACCCCACCTGGCGGCGGTTAATGCGCAGCTCAGTGCCGGAATCGTTGAGGGTGCGTGCCTCAGCAATGAGCGCCCGCAGCGCCGTGAACTCCGGGCGGTTCAGCGAAAAATAGGTGCCGTTACCCAGAAGAATCCTGTCTTGGGCGCGATCGAGCGCCTCAAAAACCTGCGAGAACGGAACATTCCAGTCATTCACGCGGATAGCGATACCCAGCCCGAACCAGTCCCGTGAATTCCCCTCGGTCACATTCACCTCAATGAGTGCGTCGGTGGCCTCTGTAAACTCGGGCACAGTGCCCAGCAGCCGCACCCGAACCCCGGAAATCCGCCGCAGGGCGGGCAGCACGCGGGTGAGAACATCGCGGGTTTCCCAGCCCTCGGTACGTCCGCGCGTCAGCTCAATAGTGCCGGGCAGCGAGCGCACCTTACGCAGCACCCGCGCCTCAAACCGGGCGTCACGAATGTCCCCGCCGGGTTCACCCGCATAGCCAAACACCGGCAGGCGCGTGTACTGTTCACCGGTGCCCGTTTCGCTGTCGGGCGCATCTTCGGCGGTGGGGGCACCGAGCGGGTTCAGCGGGTATTCCCAGTACCAGTCGGTGGTTGCATCGTGTGCCACCTGCTCATTAAAGGCCATCTCAAACACCAGGTGAGGCGAACGCACCTGCGGCAGGTTCAGCGCAGGGTCCGGGGTCAGCGCCGGTACTGTACGCGCTAGGGCGGGCAGGTATTCGCGGTGAAAATCTTCACGGGAAGCCCCGGGGACCTCAATAGCGCCGGTGGTGATGAACGAGTCGGTGGCGGCATCCAGCGGCTCAGTGAGGGGGATGAAGGCCAGCTGCAGTCCGTCTGGAATCTGCGGTATGTCGTCGTGGTGCTCCGCAGGTGCGGCACCGGCAAGCTCGGGGATCAGCTCACCCGGGGTGGGGCTGCCTGCCTGTGATTGTTCCGCCGCCGCAGGCTGCTCCGCCCCGGCGGCTGCGAATTCGGCGCGGCACACGCGGTCGAGTGCGCCCTCGCGGGTTGTTTTCCACCGCACCTGGGCTGCTGCCTGCTCGTACACCTGCTGCGCCAGCCCGCCAAGGGCGAAGAACCCAATGCAGCAGGTGCCCGCCCCGGCCCCGTTGTAGCCGCTGTTCGGGGTGCCCAGGGGGTGAGAGTTCGCCGCATCCACCCACACCTGCCGGACGCGCCCGTCCTGGCGGGTTTCCCAGCCGAGCGTCGGCTCAAGACGCAGCCCGCCCTCCGCCGGGTCGCTCAAGGAGGTGCCGGGGAGCGTTGTGGCACGCATTTTTACGGTGGCTGGCGGCAGCACCGTCAAGTTTATTTCGCGCCCTTCAAGCAGGATCGGCAGCCCGATGCGCTGGGCGCGTGCGAGCACATCCCACAGCAGGGCGCTGCCGGATGCGCTGAGTGAGACCCAGTCTCGGTGCGAGGTGTACATGGACTGCCAGGGCCGTACCACCGAGTAGAGCTCAGCAAACCACCGTTCGTGTTCGGGGTATATTTCGTGGCGCAGCACCGGCCCGCCTACGGATGAGGCGAATGTTTCCCAGCTGAGGCCGCCCTTGACCCAGCGCCCCGTGTTGGAGCGCATGAGGGGGCGGGCGAGCAGGTTAATGCGGGCGGCGGTTTCTGTGCTTGATGGGCCGAAAGACCGGGCGGGTGCCACACTGAAAGATAGATCTAATGCCCCGGATACCCGGGCGGAGTCAATACCGGTGGGGGTGCCGCCCGCGGCGAGCACATGGGAGAGGTCGCGCCTCCAGGCGGGGATGCGTGAGGGCGCACTCTGCGGGGTGTCGTCAGGGTGAGGGCTGCCGGGGCGCTGTGCCGCCCGATGGGTGCGGGTGCTGTGCTGTGGGGTGCGGCTTTCACCCTTGACGTCGGTTATTTTTGGGTCAGTCTCACCCATTGTGGCTGCGGTGCTCACCTCAAGCCCGAGCCCTTGCAGGTCTCGCACAAGGTCTTTAACCTGCTCGGGCACCTGCGGCCCGTTATCTTCGGATTCTATCCCCAGGGCGATACGGGATTGTTCCGCCCGGTCAATGGCGGTGAGCATGAGCGCGGCGGCGTGCTTACAGTTGAGGTCTACCGGGCAGGTGCAGTGCGAGACGAAGTGATTATTGGTGGGGCCTTTGGGTCGGGAGAAGCGAACATATACTTCGTAGGGGGAGGGGGTGTTGCCGTTGACGAGGCCGTGCAGCTCGTTGGCGGCCGCGTCGTACCGGTAGCGTACAACCATGCCCTTGGCGGCGTAGGTGCGGGCGCGTTGGAAGGTTCGTCCGCCGACTTGTTCGAGTATCTTGTCTTCGGTGATGGGGATGCTGGGGAAGGGATTCGGCTCGATCACCGTTCCATTATCTCAAGGGTGTCAAAGCCTTGAGGCTGTTTTCGTCACTGCTGCTTTTCGGGCGGCTGCTTGTGCTGATCTGCCCTGAGTCGCCTGAGCTGTTCTTCCCGTATTTTCTTGTCTTCACGCACGGAGGTAATGATTTTTAGAAGCGCAGCAATAACCCCTAGGGGGATACCAATGCCCAGGCACCGGTAGCTAAGGTCAGTAGTTGCTCGCACCAGCGGGCTTGTCCCTCCGGCGTCAATACTGCGCCACTCAAAAGCATGGTATTCCACCAGCGACCCCCAGCCCCCAAGGACAAATAGAATAACGCCAGCACCTAGGAATATAAGGGCTGCTATTCCGATAATACGTAGGGTGAGCTTCATATATAGCACCCAGCTTTCTGCCGAATCTTTACTGAAATAAAGGTAGAAATAGTCCCTTAAAATCCCAGCCTATAAGGTGCTGCCCCGTCCGTCCACTATGAAATTTGGAATTCTTAACTGGCGAGAAGACAGTGAAAGTATTGCATACGGGTGAAATACTTAAAAAGTAAAGTAGGAGAGATAGGTGGCTGTCAGCTTGGGGTGCTGTGCAACCACAAGAATAGTGCACGCGACCAGTGACCGCCCGTTGGTGCGAAGAGCGGTCCGCACGGGCTATCCCATGCGCTTGCTACTCAATATCCTCAATATTCATATTGGCTGACATGATGCCTTCTTGTGTCTCTTTAAATAGCTCACCAGTGTCACTTACAATATAGGATTCTCCCCGTGAATATATTAGATTATAAAGCCCCTCGTAAAACTTACCTCCAACATAATAAATATCGCCGGAATCGGGGATCTCATAGATTCTTCCCAGCTCATCAATTAAAATATCTCGACCCTCTTTAAAACCAAAATTTCTTATCTTTTTATCAATGAGATGTGGGCAGAAGTAGTCCGAGCTATTTTCCTCTAACGAGTAATCTATTAATTCTTGGGTTGTTTCCCCAAAAGTATAAACCTCATTGTCAAACATAAACATTTCATATTCAACCGGAATGTACATATCCTTGGCTACTGAGATATACCATATCTCCCGCAAAAATTTCTTCACCAGATCAGGCAGCTCTTCCAGGTGAGGCGGTAATTTTTCAAGCAGCACATCTCGTTCAAAATACCAGCCGGAAGATGTCATCTTTTTGAAAAAATCAGAACTTATCTCATACGGTTGCTTCATTCCAATACCTCAAGTCTCCTAATATTACCTATTTACTTTTAGTCTTTCCGGGGTACGGGTGCCCACCCCATATCCACAGCTGTTTCTGCAAACGTGTGGGGTGATAGAGCTACCAGCCCCTACTCATCATACGGACAGAAAACGGGGGAGAAGGGCCTCCTCTTGGCGTATAGCAAAAGAAACAGAACACTTTGTATGTAATGTAAATCACTATAGCTTCCTTGGGGTGGTCGTTTACAGCCGCGCGGAATCTGCTGTAAGCTGTACTCAGCTTCAAGAGTTTCGACTGATAAGCTCCGACTATGGTCGAACGCCAACCCCATGTTCACGGGTGGCTCGGATGACGAAGCGGTTTGTATTCACCGCCCCGCACACGCGGGTCGGCAACCGGTACAGGCAAGAGCAACGCGAAAGGAACGCGCATCGGCGCATGGTTGTCAATGTACAACAGCTCTGCAGCATCTAATCACCTCACCCCCACCCGCACCTACCAGGAAAAACTGCGCGCCGCCGCAGTGCCAGCACGCGGAGGGTACACCGCGGTGAGCATCCAAGACTACACGCGTATCTCATCCCAACGCGATGAATTCCTCAACTTTCTGCTGCTGCCCAACCCCGAAGGCATCCCCGCCGTTGAATATGCTGGTTTGCGCGTAGCATAGAGCGTATGAAAACCTCAGGCATACTCCTCGATTCGGATGTGCTCGCCGAAATACGCAAAGCCACCCCAGACCCCAGGGTCGTCGCTTTTCTGCGCCGCCGCGCCTGGAGGCACATGTACATTTCCGTGCTGAGCGTGGGCGAACTTAAAGGCCTCTACCCCTACCCGGAGACCGACCGGTGGATTGCTGAGCTCCTGGAACGATTCGCGGATCACGTGATTACTATTGACGCGAAAGTCAGCCTGGAATGGGCCGGACGTAACGCCCCAATCGGCTACCACAGTGTGGGCAGAGCCGACGCCGCGCCGCTGCCAACTGCCGCCTTAGAGGGCCTGATCTGTGCCAGTGCCCGAGCCTATAACCTTGAAATTGTCTCTTCTAAAGCCGAGGTGTACCGCAGGTGGGAAGCGGTTGCCACCAACCCCTGGACCGAGGAATAGAGCGGCGAAAACACATACCGTGCGGGGGCCGGCCCAGGCCAGATATAGGGGCGTAATGGGGCTTGACTAAGATTCATGGCATGATTGAAGGATAATGAAAAGCTTCTCCCCCTTCTCACGGTACTCGGTCCCCATGCCCCTGTGGATGCAGGGCGCGGTTGAAATGCTCATCACCGCCCTCATCTCATTCGGTGCGGTATTCGTGCTGCTGCTGGCCGTCTGGCTTAATAACGGTTTCGACAGCGTCGATATTGCGGCGCTTTCCCGCCTGTCGGTGCACCTGTGGCTGCTCATCCACGGGGTTCCGCTGCATCTTTCCCAAGCATTCGGGCCCGCCGCGCCGCACGGGCTCATGACGTTCATACCATTGGGGCTCAGTATCGCCCCGGTGCTGCTGTGCTTCAGGGCGGGGCGGCGGCTGGCCCGCGCCTCCTACGAGGGGGAGTTCTTTATCCCGGTGGGGGCGGGGGCAGCCACCTACAGCCTGCTCTCTGCGGGCGCCTTCGCTTACGCCAGCGCCGAACACAACCCACTCAGCCTGCTCGCGGCGGCTCTCATACCGCTGGGATTCGTGCTGACGGGGCTTATCTGGGGCGGCTACTATGAGGCGCGGTCACTGGCCCGCATGGTCGGGGTTGATACAGCTGAACAAATCTCCCGCATGAGCCAGTATTCCCGCTGGGCTGGATCCTACGCGTGGGCGGTGGTGCGGGCATCCGCGGTTGCCGTTGTCGCCTTCGTAGCAGGCGGGGCGCTGCTGCTGTTCGCCTCAATTATGGTGAACTGGGCGCGGATTGTGAGCATCTACCAGAGCCTGCACGCCGGGGCGGTGGGGGATTTCGCGGTCACCATGCTGCAGCTGGGGTATATCCCCAATATGGTCATGCACTCCATGGCTTGGTCCACCGGTTCCGGGCTGTCATTCGGGGCGGGAACGAACGTGGGGCTGGCGCATTCAACCGTACAGGCGCTGCCCCTGTTCCCCTCGGTCGGAGCCATACCCCAGAACCTTGGGCTCATCGGGTACGGGGCGCTTATTGTGCCGGTGGGGGCAGGATTTTTGGCCGGGCTGTGGTTCTTGCGCGAAGGTGAAGACCACTTTGACGAGTGGGTGGCCCTCAAAATCCGGGTGCGCGCTCTTTCCCTGCCAGTATCCGCGATAGGGCTGGGGGTGCTCGTTGGGGTGTTCACCGGCTTCGTATCGTTCATACTGGGCTGGCTGTCCAGCGGGTCGCTAGGGGCCGGGCCGTTCACCGAGATCGGGCCGCACCCCGCTAAATTCGCAATGTACACCATGATCCTGGTTGGTGCCGGTACCGCAGCGGGGAACATGATATCGCGCCTATTTGTCTCTGACAGCAGCCGGGAGCTCTCACGCTTTGCCGACGAGAAACCAGCGGTAAGCGAGCGCGTCAACGCCTACTTCGGGTTTGGGGCGCATAAAACCCGCGATGTAGCCCGGCAGGATTCCGCAACGGATAGCCACGAGCCGCGCGCCGACAACCCGCGCCCGAAAACCCGGCGCAGCTGGGCTCTTTTCGGGGACGAATCTGATACCGCTTCCCGCCCCTCTGCCAACGATGAACCTGCTACCGGTGGGCAGCCGGCAGGCAAAGCGGCCAGCACCGATGAAGAGGTCCCCGAGCAGGAGAGTAAGGCCGCTGCGACGGTTGAGGACGCCGTCGCCGAGCCCAGCGCCGAACCCAAGAAAAAACTGTTTGAGGTTGATTATTCGGCTCATGATGCTGCAGAAACAACCGAGGTCATAGAGCCGGTGCGGGACGAAGAGGCCGGTGAATCCGGTGACCAAAACCACCCGCATAGTTCACCGATGGCCGCAATGAACCGCATCTTGGGCCGCCATAAAGACAAGGGTCACCACAAGAGCTAGGCGGGCTCATGGTGCCATTGGTTCTCCGCTCCGGGGGATACCCCGGAAGGAGGCTACGGGGATTGAGTGCCCAGCTGGGTGGCCTGCCGGTAATAGGTGTCCTGGCAGGTCTGCTGGTCGCTAACGGTCAATGACTGGTGCAGACAGTCCCGGTACTCCCAGTACGCGGGGGAGATCAGCATTACCAGGCACATGATGAGCAGGAAAAACTCGGTCAGAATCCCGAAGCTGGCCAGAACATAGAACACAATGGGGGAGCGTGTGAGCGCGGTGCGCACAATCACCACAATATTGAGCGCCAAACCCGCCAGCAGCACCACGGGCGCCAAAAGGAAAAACGGCATGGGGTAGGTCAGGCACACCAGCCCCAGGAAGGTGGAGACAACGGCTAAACCCTGGGCTCGGGCGATGCGCATTACGGTGCGGCGGCGTTCTTCGGGGTCTGGCGGCTGAGGCGCCCCCAGACGGTTCGGGTGTTGAGGGGCCGTGGGCTGCTTAGTTGGCTGGGGCGGGTTCTGCATACCCTTAAGGGTACTGCTTCTTCCGGTGGTGTTTTCGCTGGGCGCGTATCCTACATGCCCCTGTGGCGGTGCGCTAAACTATTGCTGTGCGAATTGTGATAATGGTCTCCGGGTCCGGTACTAACCTGCAAGCTATTCTCGACGCCGTGAAGGCGGGCGAGCTGAATGCAGAGATCGCCGCCGTAGGCGCTGATAAGCCCTGTACTGGTCTTGATCGAGCCGCCGCAGCCGGGGTTGAAACCTTTCTGATCGAACCGGCAGACTATGCTGACCGTGAGCAATGGAACCGCGCTCTCGAAGAGAAAATCGCCTCCTACACCCCCGATTACGTTGTATTCGCCGGGTTCATGCGTATTGTGGATGCGCAGCTGGTCGCCCGCTTCGAGAACCGGATTATTAACACTCACCCCGCGTTGCTGCCCGCATTCCCCGGGGCGCACGGTGTGCGGGATGCGCTCGCCCACGGCGTTAAAATCACCGGGCTGACGGTTCATTTCGTGGATTCCGGGGTTGATACCGGCACGATTATCGCCCAGGCTGCGGTGCCCGTCGAGGCTGGTGACACCGAAGAAAGCCTGCATGAGCGCATCAAGGTGCAGGAACGCTGGCTCTTGGTGCGGACCCTCGCAGAATTCGCCGCACTTCCTAACCCCCAAAACCCCTAGAACTTCCTGCCCGCACGGCGCCGCATCCCGGCGTATGCGGGCAGTATTAATACCCCGCCACGGGGTACCACCCATTCACCGAGCAAGAAGCAACGGAGTAATTAGTGTCTATGAAGAAGCTCGATCGTCTGCCCCTGCGCCGCGCCCTCATTTCCGTGTACGACAAGACTAATCTGGCGGAGTTCGCCCGCGGTCTGCACGAGGCGGGCGTGAAGCTGGTGTCTACCGGTTCGACCGCATCCACGATCGCCGCCGCCGGTGTGCCCGTCACCGAAGTCACCGAGGTTACCAACTTCCCCGAGTGCCTGGAGGGCCGCGTGAAGACCCTGCACCCGCGCATCCACGCCGGTATTTTGGCCGACCGCCGCAAGCAGGAGCATATCGACACCCTTAACGAGCTCGACGTTGAGCCCTTCGACCTGGTGGTCGTGAACCTGTACCCCTTCGCAGAGACCGTGGCATCCGGCGCCGACCAAGACGCTATTATCGAGAAAATCGATATCGGCGGCCCCTCAATGGTGCGCGCCGCCGCGAAGAATCACGATGCGGTCGCCATCGTCGTAGACCCCAAAGACTACGAGCGTACCGTAACCGCCGCTCAAAACGGCGGGTTCTCCCTGGAGGAGCGCCGCCGCCTGGCTGCTGGCGCCTTCGCCCATACTGCCGCCTACGATACCGCCGTCGCTACCTGGACCGCCGCGCAGTTCCAGCAGGATGAAGACGCTAACTTCTGGCCCCCGTACGCCGGTTTGGGCTTTGAACGCAGCGAGACCCTGCGCTATGGCGAGAATCCGCATCAGCGTGCGGCTCTGTATGTAGACCCCGCAGCAGCCCCCGGTATCGCCCAGGCTGAGCAGATCCACGGCAAGGCGATGAGCTACAACAACTATGTGGATGCCGACGCAGCCCTGCGCGCAGCCTACGATTTTGACGAGCCCGCCGTCGCCATCATCAAGCACAACAACCCCTGCGGTATTGCAGTTGCAAGCCCTGATGCCGCAGACCCGATTGCCGATGCGCACGCTAAGGCTCACGCCTGCGATCCGCTGTCCGCCTATGGCGGCGTGATTGCCGCGAACCGCCCGGTCACCAAGGATATGGCGCAGGCCGTTAAAGATATTTTCACCGAGGTTATCGTGGCACCCGGATACGAACCGGAAGCCCTCGAAATCCTGGAAACCAAGAAAAACCTGCGCCTGCTGGTACTTCCCGACGGGTTCGGGCGTGAGACTATCGAGTACCGCTCGATTTCCGGCGGCGCGCTCTTCCAGGAAGCCGACCGACTTAACGCCGAGGGTGATAACCCGCAGAATTGGCGGCTGGTCGCCGGTGAACCTGCCGACGAGACCACTCTGCGAGATCTTGAATTCGCGTGGCGCGCCCTGCGTGCCCCCAAATCGAATGCGATTATGCTCGCCCATAATGGTGCCGCCGTGGGTATCGGCATGGGGCAGGTTAACCGCGTGGATTCGTGCAAACTCTCGGTTGAGCGCGCCAATACACTCGGCGGAGAAGGCCAGGAGCGTGCCCGCGGTGCGGTTGCCGCATCCGACGCTTTCTTCCCCTTCGCAGACGGCCTGCAGGTTCTTCTCGACGCCGGTATCCGCGCGGTCGTGCACCCCGGCGGCTCGATCCGTGATGACGAAGTGATTCAGGCCGCGAAGGATGCGGGCGTCACCATGTACCTGACCGGAACCCGCCACTTCTTCCACTAATCTTTGACGTTTCCCGCGCCATACTGGGGTAAAAACCGGGTCAAGCCGCAACAATAACGAAGCGCACTTTATGTGAGTCATATCATATAAAGTGCGCTTTGTGGCGATAACCCACAATGCGCCCTCAGATTCGATAGGATTAAGACGTGCCTAAAGTCAGCGAAGAATACAAAAAGAATCGGCGCTCGCAGATTATTGACGTAGCTCGCGAGTGTTTCATTAAGCATGGCTACCAGAAAACTTCGATGAACGAGATTATCGCCGCCACGGGGCTCTCGGCGGGCGCAATCTATAACCACTTCGGATCTAAAAACGACATTATGCTTGAGGCGGCACGCCTGGATTTAGCCCCCTTCACGCGGGTACGCGCCGATAAGCCCTGGGACTATGTGCTGGGGTGTCTGCGGCTGCTGGATGCCACCAAAACCCGCAGGTTCCTGCTGGCCACCTGGGGTGAGGCTGTCTCATCCCCCGATATTTCCGCCGTCGTCACGGAACAGCTCACCGACCTGCGCGATATGGCACTTGACCGCTACCGTGAATGGGGTTCACGCGAACTAGACTTCACCGAAGAAGAACTCGACGGGTGGCTTGATGTTATTGGCGCGGCGGTGCTGTCCGTACTGACGGGGTATGTGGTGCAAACCCAGCTTCTGGGGAAAGAAAAACGCGACGCATATCTTGAATACGCCTCCGCTATTCTCACCCAGTCATAAACATATGTACCCGGTGCAGGCGCGAAACCAATGCCCACACCGTGAATACACCCGCAATATTATCTGCTGATGCGCCCGCTATCCGGTACTATGAGAGGCACATCATAAATATCTAGACAGTGGTGCACAGCACCGCACCCCTAGGAGAAAAAGCATGACCGAACGCGCAACCGTGACCCTTGAGGTCCCCCTCGCCGAGCTTGACCCCGAGGTCGCCGAAGCACTCGATTTGGAGCGTAAGCGCCAGCAGAACACCCTGGAAATGATCGCCTCCGAGAACTTCGTGCCGCGTGCCGTACTCCAGGGGCAGGGGTCGGTGCTGACCAATAAGTACGCGGAAGGCTACCCGGGCCGCCGCTACTACGGCGGTTGCGAATTCGTCGATATTGTTGAAGACCTGGCTATTAAGCGGGTCAAGGAACTTTTCGGTGCCGAGCACGCCAACGTGCAGCCCCACTCCGGCGCCCAGGCGAATAACGCCGTCATGCACGCCCTGCTGAACCCCGGTGAGAAGATTATGGGCCTTTCACTGGCGCACGGCGGGCACCTCTCGCACGGTATGAAACTGAACGTCTCGGGTAAGCTCTATGAAGTTGTCGCCTATGAGGTGGGCGACGACGGTCGGGTTGATATGGAGCAGGTGCGGCAGCTTGCGCTCGCTGAGCGCCCCAAGGTTATTATTGCCGGGTGGTCGGCATACCCCCGCCAGCTGGATTTCGCGAAATTCCGTGAGATCGCCGATGAGGTCGGCGCCTACCTGTGGGTTGATATGGCTCATTTCGCCGGTCTGGTGGCGGCGGGCCTGCACCCCAACCCGGTGCCGCACGCCCACGTGGTTTCCTCGACCGTGCACAAGACCCTAGGCGGCCCCCGCTCCGGGTTTATCCTGTGCACCGAAGAGCTTAAGAAAAAGATCGACTCGGCGGTATTCCCCGGGCAGCAGGGCGGCCCGCTCATGCACGTGATTGCCGCGAAAGCGACCGCCTTCAAGATCGCCGCAACTGAAGAGTTCAAAGACCGCCAGAAGCGCACAATTGAGGGGGCGCGCATCCTGGCTGAGCGCCTGACCCGCCAGGATATGCGCGATGCGGGCGTTTCCATCGCCACCGACGGCACCGACGTTCACCTGGTGCTGGTCGATCTGCGCCACCACGAGCTCACCGGTAAAGAGGCGGAAGACCTGCTGCACGATGCAGGTATTACCGTTAACCGCAACGCGGTGCCGAACGATCCCCGCCCGCCGCTGGTGACCTCCGGGCTGCGTATCGGCACCTCAGCCCTGGCAACCCGCGGTTTTGACGCGGCAGGCTTTACCGAGGTCGCCGATATTATTGCCTCAGTGCTGCTGCCGCAGCACGATATTGCGGCCCTGCGTCAGCGCGTGAGCGTACTGTGCGAAAAGTACCCGCTCTACGTGGGAAGCGAAAACTGGTAGACCTCTTAAAGACCCCGCCACGGCAACTCGCCGGGTGGGGTCTTTGAGCACGCACACACAACCAGCTCGCCCCGGAGTCACCCGGGACGGAACAAATAACCAAGGCACCGGCCTGCAGGCTGGTGTATAACACCGAGGAAGGAACTCATCATGCCACAGATTCTCGACGGCAAAGCCACCGCCGCGGCCATTAAGAATGAGCTGACTGAGCGCGTTGAGGCGCTTAAAGCTCGCGGCATCACCCCCGGTCTGGGAACAGTACTCGTGGGGGACGACCCCGCCTCCCACTCCTATGTGGGCGCCAAGCACCGCGACTGCGCCGAGATCGGTATTAACTCGATCCGCGTGGATTTGCCCGCAGACATCACCCAGGAACAGCTTGAGGCCGAGATTGATAAGCTCAATCACGACCCCGCCTGCACCAGCTACATTGTGCAGCTTCCCCTGCCTAAGCACCTGGACACTAACCGTATTTTGGAGAAGATCGCGCCCGAGAAAGACGCAGACGGGCTGCACCCCACCAACCTCGGCAAGCTGGTGCTGAACGTCTCAGAGCCTCTGGACTCGCCCCTGCCGTGCACCCCCAACGGCGTGATTGAGCTGGTGAAGCGCCACGGCATCGACTGGAACGGTAAGAACGTGGTGGTGCTTGGACGCGGTATTACCGTGGGCCGCCCGCTGGGGCTGCTGCTGACCCGCCGCGAAATCAACGCCACCGCAACCCTGGCGCACACCGGTACCCAGAACCTTGACGAGGTGCTGCGCCAGGCGGATGTTATTGTCGCCGCCGTGGGTGTGCCGCATGTGCTCAAAGCGGACCAGGTGAAGGACGGTGCAATCCTGCTGGATGTAGGCGTCTCCCGCGCCGAAGACCCCGAAACCGGTAAGAAGAAACTCTTCGGTGACGTTTCCCCCGAGGCAGCCGCGAAGGCGTCCTGGGTGTCCCCGAACCCCGGTGGCGTGGGCCCCATGACCCGCGCGGAGCTGCTCGTTAACGTTGTGGAGACCGCAGAACGTCAGGCAGGCTAACTGCCTCGCCGCATCACTCAACAGTTGTTCCTGCGTAATACTCCCACGGCCGGGGTACACAGCCCCCGGTAACGGGTGTTACGCAGGAACAACGTGTGTGAGGGCTCTGCCGCCTACAAGCTGCGGCTGCGAAGAAGCTAAAGAATCATCTCGTAAAAATACGCTGCGGACTCATAGAGGGTCACGCTGTACTCTACCGGTTCGCCTTCACCGGTGTAGCCGGTGAGCGTCACCTGCAGCGCAGCGGCACCCACCGTGGGGAAGCCATTAAAATCTGCGGCATCCTGCTCCGAGAACAGGGACGCCTCAATGCGCATCCGCCCGTGCTCCACCGTGTACTCCGAGCCTTCCTCCTGCGGGGAACCTCCCGCAAACGCCTGCGACACCGTCGGATCCAGCACCGTGCTGGCGGCATCAGGCACCAGGTAGACCCGCTCAAAGCCGATCGGGGTGCCATTGGCCAGCCGTAACCGCCGCGCATACAGCACCTGTGAACCGACCGGCACCAGCAGATTAGAAGAAATCCTCTCATCAGCCTCAACCCAGCGGGTAGCGATCATGCGCGTAGACGACTCCATGCCGCGGCGGCTCATATCTTCAGCGTACGAGCAGATACGCGGGATAAAGCTGGCCTGTGAATGGTCCGCCACATACGTGCCGGAACCCTGCTGGTTGTAGATCAGGCCCTTATCAAGCAGGTATTTGAGGGCATTACGCACCGTCTGACGGCTCACCCCAAACTGCAGCTGCAACGCCCGCTCAGTGGGCAGCTTATCGCCGGGGCTGCCGGGGATAATGTAGCGCTGCTCCAGCAGACGAATCACCTGCTCATACTTCGGCCCGGGCACGGGCGGCAGTGCCTGAGCCAGCAGGCCCGCCTCGTCGGGGTGTACAGGGTGCTCAGCCTCATCCACCGGGTGTGTGGTTTCGCTGTCGTGGGGGTCTCTGCCTGCGCCGAGGGTTTCGTTGGCGTCAAAGCTGCTGCCGGAAGGGTTAATCGGGATCATAAAACATAGTCTACCCTCCCGGGCAAATATTTACCCGTACAGCATCACGACAAAAATTGCTGCCCGAACCGGATGCACCGGTGCATTCCTGGCATAATGAATACTATGCTCACACACGACGCTCACCCCGATGCTGCCTCACAGGCATCTGAACGTAAAGCCATGATCGGTGCGGGGGCGGGTATGCTCATCCTTGTGGTGCTGTTGGGTGCCGCCATCGCAGCCGCCGATTCCGTGCTCGGCTGGGTACTTGCCGGGCTGATTCTTGGGTGGCTGGGGCTGGCATGCTACCTGGTGGTGGGGGTTCTCTCCGCGGTACGGGCGAATCGTGCCAGCTATAAGGCGCTGGCACACGCTCGCGCTGAGGAGCAGGATGGGATGCTCGCCGATAAACTGTCACATAGTTTTCAGATTGTACTGGTACAGTCCCGAGAAATCAGCAAATACCTGAACGAAGACGGGGAACAGTCCCGCGCCATGATTGAGCGTGCGCTGGATACTATTAACACCACAGCATCCAACGGGATGGGAATGGTCAACGACGAAATGAGGGGTGAAGAATGAGTCGCGCCGCTAAAACTCTGCGCGTCGCCAGCGTAAACGTCAACGGTATTCGTGCCGCCTACCGGAAAGATATGGCCACATGGCTCGCTGGCCGCGACGTTGATATTCTCTGCCTGCAGGAGGTTCGTGCCCCCGATACGATCGTGCGCGAACTTCTCAACGAAGACGACTGGCATATTCTGCACGCCGAAGCCGCCGCCAAAGGACGCGCCGGGGTGCTGGTGGCAACCCGCAAACACCCCAACGCGAACGGTGAGCTTCTGAAGAACCAGCCTGTCGCCACCCGCTCCACGATCGGCGACGACTATTTCGCGGACGCTGGCCGCTGGGTTGAGGCGGACTACACCCTGCCCACCGGCGAAACCCTCACCGTCGTAAGCGCCTACGTGCACTCCGGCGAGGTTGGAACACCCCGCCAGGATGACAAATACCGCTTTCTCGACCGTATGCTCGTGCGCCTGCCCGAACTCGCTCAGCACTCAGATCACGTGCTCATCGTGGGAGACCTCAACGTGGGGCACACCGAGCTCGACATTAAAAACTGGAAAGCAAACCAGAAACGCGCCGGGTTCCTGCCCGAAGAACGCGCATACTTCGATAAATTCTTCGGCGACATCGGCTATGAGGACGTGGCGCGTAAACTCGCAGGTGAAGTGCCCGGGCCCTACACCTGGTGGTCCTACCGCGGCAAAGCCTTCGATAATGACGCCGGGTGGCGCATCGACTACCATATGGCTACCCCAGCGCTCGCCGCGAAAGCCGTGGAAGCGACGGTTGATCGTGCCGCCTCCTACGATGAGCGGTTCAGCGATCACGCGCCGCTGGTGGTAGACTACCAGCTCTAACCCTGTACCCGAACCCCGCATTTTCACCCCAGAAAGCTACAAGGATGACCATGGAAAACCTGCCTGAGGGCGCCACGCCTCATACAACCAATATCCCCAACGCGTCTGCAGGACGCACCCGCGTGTTTTCGGGGCGCAGCCCTCAGCGGATTCCCTGCACTTGGGCAACTATATTGGTGCGGTCGGTAACTGGGTGAAAATGCAGGAAGACCCGAAGAACGAATGCCTGTTCTTCATCCCCGATATGCACGCGATTACGGTTCCGCAGGACCCAGCGGCGCTGCGTGAGCGCACCCGCGTGACCGCCGCGCAGTACATTGCTGCTGGCATCGACCCCGCGCGGTCCCCGTTCTTTGTGCAGTCCCATGTGCCTGAGCACGCCCAGCTGGCGTGGGTGCTGAACTGCATTACCGGCTACGGTGAGGCATCCCGCATGACCCAGTTCAAAGACAAAGCGCAGAAACAGGGGACCGACAACGCCTCGGTGGGGCTGTTCACCTACCCGGTGCTCATGGCTGCGGATATTCTGCTGTACCAGGCGGATGCGGTGCCTGTGGGTGAGGATCAGCGCCAGCACCTTGAGCTCACTCGTAACCTGGCGCAGCGGTTTAACTCGCGGTTTGGGGAGACGTTTGTGGTGCCCGAACCGGCGATTCTGAAAGAGACCGCAAAGATTTACGATTTGCAGGAGCCCACCTCAAAAATGTCGAAGTCGGCAACAACGGAGAAGGGCCTCATTAAAATACTGGATGACGCTAAAACCACCACGAAGAAAATCAAATCCGCCGTCACTGATGATGGTTCCGTGATCGCCTACGATCGTGAGACGAAACCCGGTGTGTCGAACCTGCTGTCGATCTACTCTGCACTGACCGGTGAGAGCATTGACGCGATTATTGCCCGGTACGAGGGGAAAATGTACGGCCATCTGAAAGTCGATCTGGCTGAGGTGGCAGTTGAGAAGCTATCGCCTATGCGTGAACGCACCCTTGAACTTGTGGCAGACCCCGCTGAGCTGGATCGTCTGCTGGCTATTGGGGCGCAGAAGGCGCGTGAGATAGCGACCGTTACCCTTGAGAATGTTTATGACCGCGTGGGATTCCTGCCCGCGCTACGCGGCTAACCACGCAACCGGTTAATACGTCAGAAACCGAAGGAGCCCGACCGTGACCGCCGAATACACCGCCAGCTTGAGGCGTCCCTCACCGACGCTGAAAGAGGGGCAGCGCTACCTGAGCCTTATTGCGCATGTGCCCGACCCCTTGGCATCCCGCCTGCTGGGGTGGAAGCGTGAGCAGGACATCGCCGTGGGGCTCAGCGCACACGTGACCGTGTATGTGGGGCAGCTCAGCGAGCAGGTTGAGGCCGGGTTGCGGTCGGTAAAGTTTGCGCAAGCCCTGGGTGATACCGGCACGGTCAGACTGCAGGTGGGTGGGGTGAGTACTTTCCGCCCGGTGACTGAGGTGGATTACCTGTCGATTGACTACGGCGCGGATGCGCTGCACCAGCTTCATCAGGTGTGCGTGCGGGAGCTGGGGGAGTGTGCCACGCCGTTCCCGTACGTGCCGCATATTACGCTGGGCCAGAACTTGTGCCCCGGGCAGGTGGCTGAAGCAAAAACTGTTTTTGATGCGCTTCCTGCTGCTGAGCGTTCTTTCGCGGTGGATGCGTTGCACGCCTACACCTATGACGGGGCGGAGTGGGAACTGCTGGGAAGTATTGACCTGGCCATAGAATAACGGCTTCTTAGAACGTGGCGTAAAGAGCGGAAATATATTAGTCAGGCACGGGCGCATGCGCCCGTGCCTTTTTGGTGCCTTACCCTACAGCCATTTATGAGAGAGGTGGACCACTGTATAACCGTTTAGAAGAATGGTTCTCATTTATGTTATGGTGGTTCACATGCGCAACACACGTACAAAATTTTTAACATCCCTTAGTTGTTTCGGGGCGCTGTTTACCCTGGTAGTTAGCGGATGCTCCTCAGGTGCTAGCTCCACTAGTACCAGTGCCTCCAGCTCGGAAAGCTCATCGGCAAGCGCCAGTGCCTCCGCAGCCCCCATCGTCGAAAGCAAAGGCCCCTCCAGTCGTGTAGCTATCACCTATGACGGCGGCGTACTCGTATACGACGCTAAAGATATGAAGCTGCTGCAGGACATTAAAAAAGACGGGTTCCTGCGTCTTACCCCGCCGGGGATAACCGTCACCTCGTGGTTGCTGATGGCAACAGTTACGCGTTCTTAGACACGGGGCATGGTCGGTGCCGCACGGGGACCACTCGCACTACTACACGACTACCCCCACCCTCAGCTCCCTGTCGTTGGCTGCGGATCATACCGGGCATGTGATCACCGATAATGGTAAGAGCGCCGCTTTTGCCGATGGCACCGGCACCTTCGAGGTGTATAGTCCCTCCGACTTGACCGTGAATAAACGCACCGCCTCCGAGCTGAAAACCCAGCAGGTGAAACTGCCCGCACCGCATCACGGGTTCGCCATTCCGCTGCCGGATGGGCATTACCTAGTGTCGGTAGGGGATGAGAAGACCCGCACCGGTGCGGCTGTGGTAGACGCTCAGGGCAAGACTATTACTGAGAATAAAGAATGCCCGGGTGTTCATGGCGAGGCTATTGCCAAAGACGGTGTGATTACCGTTGGGTGCACCGATGGGGCGCTTATTTACCGGGATGGCACGTTCACTAAGGTGAACAACCCTGAAAACCCGTACTCGCGTTCCGGGAACCAGGCAGGCTCGGCCGACTCGCAGTATGTTTTGGCGGACTATAAGACCGATAAAGAAGCCAAACTGGAACGCCCCGAGAAGTTTGCCATTATCGACACTGTGGCGAAAAAACGCACCGTATACTCCCTGCCGCAGGGGGTAAGCTACACGTTCCGGTCATTGGGGCGCGGGCCTCAGGGGGAGGCGCTGCTGCTAACTACCGACGGTAAACTGCGTATTTTGACCCGGCCACCGGCTCTGAACTCGGGTCGGTACAGCTCATGGATGCCTGGAGCGAATCTGAAACGTGGCAGGATCCGCGCCCGGCCCTGTGGGTGGATGGTAAGACCGCCTATGTGAGCGACCCGGCAACGAAAAAGCTGCACGCGGTGAATATTGCAGATGCTAAGGCCCCCAAAACCCTGGTGAGCGTTGAGCTGCCGCAGACTCCAAATGAGCTAAGCGGTACATCATCCTCGAAACCGGCCCCGACTCAGGACCACGGGCACGGTGAAAGCCATGAGGGCGATCATGGCCATTAGCCGCGAAGGCACTGACTGAACACAATAAGCTGAAGGCTCCCGCATCGGTTGATATGACCGATACGGGAGCCTTATGCATGTGCCGCTGGCAAAAGCGCGCGGGCACCCCGCACTGCTTTTCGGGGGGGGTACCTGGGCGTGTTTTACTGAGTACGCTTTAGCCGGGCATACTTTCCCCGCGCACTTTTGCCGGTGAGATTTTAGAGCAGCTCGGTGAGTCCGCGCTCCTTGAGCTCGCTCACCGCCTCCTTGACTTTCTGCGCCTGCGAACGCGGGGCGACCAGCAGTGCGTCATCGGTGTCTACCACCACAATATCGTCCAGCCCAATCACCGAGATTTTACGGTCCGTTGTTGAGACGACAATACCGCTGCAGCCCTGGTTAAGAACATTCTGGTTATCGCCAAGGATGGTGAGATCCTCACCGGTTTTCTCCTGGTTAAGGCGCGCCACGGCGTCGAAATCTCCCACATCATCCCAGCTGAATGAGCCGGGTACCATGGCAACATCGCCTGCTGCGGCTGCGGGTTCTGCCACCGCGTAGTCAATAGCGGTTTTCGGCAGGGTGCCCCACACTCGTTCCATAATGTCTTCGCGCTCCGGGCTGTCCCAGGCGTTAGCAATCTGCATAATACCCGCATGTAGTTCGGGCTCGTTGGCTGCAAGGTGTTTGAGCATTAACTCGGCGGGGGCTACGAACATGCCCGCGTTCCAGGCGTATTCGCCGGAGTCCAGGTACTTCTGGGCGGTTGCCGCATCAGGCTTCTCAACGAAAGAATCCACGGCGAGGGCGTGGGGTGCCTGCTCAATCCCCAACGACTCCCGGGCGTGAATATACCCAAAAGCGCTTGAGGGGTGGGTGGGGGTGATGCCAATGGTGACAATTTTGCCGGTCGCGGCGGTCTCTACCGCTTCAATGACGACCCGTTGGAACTCGTCGACGGGGCTGATCACGTGATCAGCGGCGAAGGAGCCAATGATCGCATCAGGTTCGCGGCGGTGCAGGATAGCGCAGGCTAACCCAATGGCGGCGGCGGAATCGCGCGGGGAGGGTTCAAGAACCAGATCGGCGGCGCGGAGCTCGGGAATCTGCTGAGTGACAGCGTTTGCGTGGGCGACCCCAGTGACCACCATGAGCGAGCCATTGCTCAAATCAATGAGTCGGTCATATGTTTCCCTTAAGAGGGAACTACCCGAATCCGTTAAATCGAGCAGAAATTTTGGGGCGTGTGCTCTGGAAAGAGGCCAGAGACGGGAACCGACGCCCCCGGCTGGAATGAACGGTCGAAAACGCGAAAGTGTAGTATTCATCAATTACAGAATATCGCGGGATGCGTCATGTTCTCGTTTCTTAAACCTTTTTGCCAGCTGCTGATAGTAGATTTTTATCACATAAGGTTAAGGTTAGTTCCGCATGAACTCGCCGCAGAACAGGATATCGCTAAAGAGATATGACCTAATTAACCTGTCTAATATAGTCGACATTGTGTCAATAAGCCCTGCGCGAACCTGGTATCTTGTAAGCAACAATATGATTTCACGGTTGTCGCTGGGAGCGCTTCCCGCTGAGGTTTCACACAGACCCCGATGCTCTCCAGCGGTCTACAGGAGGTTATTCAGTGCCGAATATGTCTAAGGGCACCCTATACCGCGGCCGCTATGGAATGTGGTCGTGGGTGGCCCACCGCGTAACGGGTATCGCCATTTTCTTCTTCCTACTGGTTCATGTGCTCGACACCGCCGTGGTGCGTATCTCCCCTGAGGCATACAACAGCGTGCTGAGCCTATACAAGAACCCCATCATGGGTTTGGGGGAGATGGCCCTCGTTGCGGCTATTGTCTACCACGCGTTCAACGGTATCCGCATTATCCTCATTGACTTCTGGGGCCCGGCCACCAACTCGAAGGTTGAGCACATTCAGAAGCCAAACAAGGATGGGATTATTGAGACCTCCGAGAAAGCAACCTACAACCACATTAAAATCCTGTGGGTTGTGCTGGTGCTGTGGGTCATTTTTGTTGCCGGTTTTGCAGTACGCCACCTGCCGAACGTTTTCGCCCACATTGGAGGTCACTAAGCCATGGCTACCCCGCTAAAATCCCGCGTTGCCATCCCGCGCATCCGCGATAACAAGATTGATGGCGTCAAGTACAACCGCTCCTCCTCTAAACGCAATAACTTTGAGATGTTCGCCTGGTTGGGGATGCGCCTCTCAGGTGTTCTGCTGGTGGTGCTGATCTTCGGCCACCTGTTTGTAAACCTCATGGTGGGGGAAGGTATCCACGCCATTGATTTCGGGTTCGTGGGCGGTAAATGGGCCAACCCGTTCTGGCAGGTCTGGGACCTGCTGCTGCTGTGGCTGGCGATGCTGCACGGCGCCAACGGTATCCGCGTGGTGATTGATGATTACGCCGAAAAAGACCGGGTGCGCGTGTGGCTGAAGATTATTCTGTTCCTCGCCTCGGCGTTCGTGCTTCTGGTGGGAACCCTCACGATCTTCACCTTCGACCCCTGCCCCTCGGGCGCGGCATCCCACCTGCTGCCCAGCTTCTGCGCCGCCCGCTAACGACGGCCAGCACACGTACAGAGTTTTCGATACAAGAAAGAACATCATGCAGGTACATAAGTACGATGTAGTGATCGTCGGCGCCGGTGGTGCCGGGATGCGCGCCGCCATCGAAGCGGGCCAGCGAGTTCGCACCGCCGTGCTGACCAAACTATACCCCACCCGCTCCCACACCGGCGCCGCCCAGGGCGGTATGTGCGCCGCACTGGCTAACGTCGAGGAAGACAACTGGGAGTGGCATACGTTTGACACCGTCAAAGGCGGTGACTACCTCGTCGATCAGGACGCGGCAGAGATTATGGCGAAAGAAGCTATCGATGCTGTGCTCGACCTTGAAAAAATGGGTCTTCCCTTCAACCGCACCCCCGAGGGGCGTATCGACCAGCGCCGGTTCGGCGGTCACACCCGCGACCACGGTAAAGCAGCGGTACGCCGCGCATGCTACGCCGCCGACCGCACCGGCCACATGATCCTGCAGACCCTCTACCAGAACTGCGTGCGCCACAATGTGGAGTTTTACAACGAGTACTATGTGCTCGATTTGGTGATGGTCAAAGATGAAGAAGGCCGCCCCCGCCCCGCCGGGGTTGTCTCCTACGACCTGGCAACCGGTGAAGTGCACGTCTTCCAGGCAAAATCTGTGGTGTTCGCCTCCGGCGGCTGCGGCAAGATCTTCAAGACCACCTCGAACGCGCACACCCTCACCGGTGACGGTATGGCAATCGCCCTGCGTAGCGGCCTGCCGTTGGAGGACATGGAATTCGTGCAGTTCCACCCCACCGGGCTGGCCGGGCTGGGTATTCTGGTGACGGAAGGCGCCCGCGGTGAGGGCGGCATCCTGCGTAACTCTGACGGTGAGCGTTTCATGGAACGCTATGCACCCACCATTAAAGACCTGGCTCCCCGCGATATTGTGGCTCGTGCAATGGCGAATGAGGTGCGTGAAGGCCGCGGCTGTGGACCCAACAAAGACTATGTGCTGTTGGACCTGACCCACCTGGAACCCTCCCACATTGACGAGAAGCTGCCGGACATCACCGAGTTTGCCCGCACCTACTTGGCGGTTGAGCCGCACCACCAGCCGATCCCGGTGTTCCCCACCGCGCACTACGCAATGGGCGGTATTCCCACGAATAACGAGACCGAGGTGTACTTCAACAGCGAAGAAACCGTACAGGGTCTGTACGCTGCCGGTGAGGTGGCCTGCGTGTCGGTGCACGGCGCGAACCGTCTAGGCACCAACTCGCTGCTGGATATTAACGTGTTCGGTAAACGTGCGGGCCGTAAAGCGGCAGAATACGCCGCATCCGCAGAGTTTTTGCCGGTTCCCGATGATGCTGCTGACCGCGTGCTGGGTCTGCTGGATACCCTGCGTGAAAACAAAGGTACCGAGAAGGTCGGCGCTATCCGTGCAGACCTGCAGAAGACCATGGACGCCGACATGCAGGTGTTCCGCACCGAAGAGACCATCCGCCGCGCCCTGAAAGTCATTAGTGAGCTGGAGGAGCGCTACGAGAACATCTCCATCCAGGACAAGGGCAAACGCTTTAACCTTGATCTGCTGGAGGCTGTGGAACTGGGCTTCCTGCTGCAGCTGGCGAAAGTCATGTCGGTAGGGGCCCTGCACCGCCAGGAATCCCGCGGCGGCCACTACCGCGAGGACTTCCCCAAGCGTGACGACATGAATTTCATGAAGCACTCCATGGTCTACCTTGACCCCGAGTCTGAGTTTGAGGGCGTGAAGGGCCTGCGCTTCGACACTAAGCCCGTCATTTACACCCGCTACGAGCCCAAGGAGCGTAAGTACTAAAATGGCTGAAAACGAACTTCCTGAACCGGAATCCGTCAAGCTTTTTGAAGGTATGACCGGCGGCGACGGCGGCGCTATCCCCACCTACGACGTGACTATTCGGGTGCGACGCTACAACCCCGAGGTCTCCGACGAGGCGTACTGGGACGACTTTAGGCTGCAGATGTACCGCACCGACCGTGTGCTGGATGCGCTGCACAAAATCAAGTGGGAACTGGACGGATCCGTCTCATTCCGGCGCTCCTGCGCGCACGGCATCTGCGGTTCGGACGCAATGCGCATTAACGGGCGTAACCGTCTGGCGTGCAAGACCCTGCTGAAAGACCTCGACATGACCAAGCCGATCACGGTCGAGCCGATTAAGGGCCTGCCCTGCGAGAAGGACCTGATCGTGGACATGGAGCCTTTCTTCCAGGCATACCGCGAGATCATGCCGTTCTTCATTAATGACAGTAACGAGCCGGAACGTGAGCGTCTGCAGACCATTGAGGATCGCGCACGGTTTGACGACACCACGAAGTGCATCCTGTGCGCCGCGTGTACCTCTTCGTGCCCCGTGTTCTGGACGGATGGTCAGTACTTCGGTCCTTCCGCGATTGTGAACGCGCACCGGTTCATCTTCGATTCCCGTGATGACGCCGGAGACCTGCGCCTTGAAATCCTCAATGACAAAGAGGGCGTGTGGCGCTGCCGCACCACCTTCAACTGCACCGAGGCATGCCCGCGCGGTATTCAGATTACTAAGGCCATTGCTGAGGTGAAGCAGGCCATTCTGGCACGCTCCCTATAGGCGCCCTCACCCAGTCCGATGCGCGGCACCGGGTGGGAAGAAACAGCCCCGCTGCGGGGTGAAAGTTCTTCCTACCGGTGCCGCGAGGTGTTTAATAGTAAGTATGGTTTTCGCTAATTCACGTTACGATCTTTCAACCCCGGTGTTTGACGAGTGGGTTGCGCGCATGATGCCCACCCTGACCGAATTCCGTCGGCAGGTGCACCGCAACCCGGAGCTTTCGTTCCGTGAAGTGAAAACAACCGAGCGTATTATGAATCACCTGCGTGGTGCGGGCATGAGCCCTGTGGCGTGTGAAGGAACCGGCTGCTATGTGGATATTGGCAACGGCCCGTTCGCCTTAGCGCTGCGAGCCGATATTGATGCCCTGCCCATTGAGGAACAGACGGGCTTGGAGTATGCCTCAGCCGTGCCGGGAGTGATGCACGCCTGCGGGCACGATATTCACCAAACGATTATGCTCGGGGTGGCGCTTGCTCTGCACGAACTGAACGAGCGCACCCCGCTGGGCCGCAGCGTGCGCATCCTATTTCAGCCTGCCGAGGAGCAGCTGCCGGGTGGTGCGGTGCAGATGATCGACCAGGGCCTGCTGCGGGGTGTGCCGCGTGCTTTTGCACTGCACTGTGATCCGAAAGTTGATTTGGGGCAGATCGGCACACGTATCGGGGCGATCACCAGTGCCTCGGATACGATCAAAATTCATTTGAGCGGCCACGGCGGGCACACTTCACGGCCGCATCTGACGGAGGATTTGATCTACGCGATGAGTCAGATCGCGGTGCAGGTGCCCGCAGTGCTGACCCGCCGCACCGATGTGCGTTCGGGGTTCTGGTCGCCTGGGGGCAGGTGAACGCCGGGGTGGCCCCAAACGCCATCCCCGCCGAAGGGTATTTGGCGGGAACTATGCGCTGCCTAGACGTTGAGGTGTGGCGCCACGCCGGGCAGCTGCTGGATGAGGTGATTGAGCAGGTCGCGGTGCCTTTCGGGGTGAACGCCCGGGTGGAGCATATTCGCGGGGTGCCGCCGGTGGTGAACACCGACACTGAGACGACCATGATTGAGAACGCCGCCCGGGCTGAGCTGGGGGAGGACTCAATCGTGCTGGTGGAGCAGTCTATGGGCGGAGAGGACTTCGCCTGGATGCTGCAGGAAGTTCCGGGCTCAATGTTCCGGTTGGGTACCCGCGCCCCCGAAGACCCGACATATGACCTGCATCAGGGGATTACAACCCCGATGAACGCGCTATCGGCGTGGGCGTGCGGGTGATGGCTGCGACCGCTTTGCGTGCGGTGCGTTTTGAGCTGGCAAAAGCCGCGAAGGCCGCAAACCCGGTACGGGATGAGGCCCGGTAGAGTATATCCACTTGTCCTAGTGGGCGGGCGTTTTAACGGTGAGGATGCCCCACTGGATTCTCTCACGGAACCAAGAACATATCAGAAAATAATTGCGGTTAATTATATTTTATGATGAGCTTTACCTTGCGCCGAAAAATAAATTATTTAAAAATATTTAATGAATTTAATTTTACTCAAGAGATTATTATATATACTCGGGGAGCGGCGGGGAAAACACTCATCTTTACTTAAGTCCTGAACACATTAAACTAATTGCTGACATTGATACATGTTTATCAATAATTCATTATAATTAAAACTGGTATTGTAAAATACCCTGGTGCTATGAAGGTTATCCGTTAGAGGGTAGGCTTCTGCACATGCACCGGTCAGGAACCCACAAGTGACCTGCACAGATATATGTTGAGCTCCGGATAGGGCGGCATGTTCGTCTTATGGACTCTCATATGAAGGGGTAATGGGTGCAGAGAATATTACTGAATAAGCATGGGATGTGTCAGGGCTACCCGAGTTTTTATTAAGAGGGTGAATTGACCAGTTAGCTTTTTGCTATTTTCCCGCGTGATAAAGGTGAACTATTTAAGGCTCGTGATAGTGACAGCACGGTAATAGCAGAACGTATCATAAGTGCCGCAGGTGCTGGGTCTGTAATGTGCGGGAGTACGATGAATGAGCATGGGTGCGGCAGAAGATGCTGGCCTCCATGTAGCAAGAGATTCTCAAAACCCTGCCAAACGGCACATGCCCCAAGGATATGATGATCTTGAGATCAGACACTCGGCCCGTAAGGAGCTAAAGTGTTTACACGCTCAACTGCTTGAGTAGGCAAAGCTGCGAAGCGCCCTTTTCTCAGCTCTAGTCTAAAGACAATGAAAACTTACCGGTTTTGAGAATAGCTTCAGGCAGTTGCCCGACCGTCATTATGCTGAATAACAATCGTGAGGCGGTTTTTGTTCGTTTCATAGTGATGAACGCGCTGTCAAATTTGCTTCGGTGTGCATGGAGGCGGGTACTCCAGGTATGGTTTAGGTATTCCATTTATTGTATAAAATCCCACCCGGGGCGTGCCTCATAAACGGCATGTGCCGCACCATTGAGCGGTTTTGCCCGCAGAAATACGGCGGTTCACCCGCATTTCTGCGGCCCTGATATACCGGGTAGGCGATAGAATGGGATGCAGACACACCAGACACACTCAGCTCTCGCCGTGTCCGCCGGGAGCGCCGACAAGAACTAGTGGAGGGGACCACAGTGGGAATCTTTGGAATCGGCAAGAAAAAATGGGAAGCACAGGTGCGCGCAGCTGAAGAAGCAGCCGCGGCGGAGGCGGAAGAGCGAAGCCTGAGCGAAAAAGTGATGGAACAGCAGCAGTGGGAGGAATCCCTCCGGAAATTTGTGCGCACCGAAAGCCAGCGGTCCCAGGGTCAGCGTGTTGTCGAAGAAAACGCACGCCACACCGCTGCATCTGAAGACTTCTTCGAAGAACACGACCAGGACTCCACCGACAGCGCGAACCTGGTGCACCCCGGCGCTGAGGAACAGGAACTAGAAGCCACAACCAGTGAATCCAGCACCCAAACGCAGGAACCCGAAGACGACTACGACACTGATGACGCGCCCGCCCAGGATCCCTACGATGATGAGGGATACGACGCCTCAGCTGAGTACGAAGACGACTATGATGACGAAGACGATGACTACGATGATGAGGACGAAGACGAAGAGACCCGTCAGGCGCGCGTAAAAGACTATATGACCCGTCTCGGGCTAACTAACGATGATAACGACCCCGAGCAGAAGATTGAGCTGGTCACCGACGAGACGGTGCTGCTGCACCTGCCCGACACCCCGGAAGAAGACGCCCACACCACCGTAACGGAACCTGAGACGTACGCGGGGCGCTGCCGGTTATCTCGGCTCAAGATACGGGGGCGTCGGTGCAAGAAACAACCGATACCGGGCAGGTTGCTGAGGCGGACGATAGTGAGAACAACCCCGAAGACATCGAGCACTATGTGCCTGCAGGGCAGGAATCAGTAGCTGGTACAGGCGCAGCACACCAGAGCCCCAGCATCGCCGATGAAGTTGCCTTTAATGCATCGGATAGCCCCGCCGAGGCCCCTGAGGGAGCCGTGGACAATCATCGTTCGGCGCGCCCGGAGAATGAGGTTGAGCGGTTCGAGGAAGTCCCCATGATCGAGTTTGCCCCGATTCAGAACTCCCTCAAGAAGCCCAGTGAGAACCCCGTAGCGAGTGCTGAGGAAGAATCGTGGGAACCGCATCATGATGATGCTGAACCTCACGAAGAAGACACCCGAACCCCGGAAGATTCAGCCGCTGAGGCTGCTGGTGCAGACCCGTTAAGCAGCACCCCCACCCCTGAGCCTGCTGCCGTGGCCGCAACAACGGGCGCGTCTGCGGCTGTAGCAGACTCTGCGGGTCTTAGCGGCACCAGTGACGACACGCATCACGCACCGGAGCCGATATTTGATGCTCCTGATGCTGAAGTGTTGACTCCTGACAACCCGCTCTACACGCTTATTGAGACCATGCGCGAGCACGGTCATGGGCAGCTCACCTTTGACCTGCACCAGGTTAATGACGATATGAACTACCGCCTGTACTACCAGGGGGATGAGATTGAAAAGGGCGTCGTAGTGCCCGGAACCATCTGGTTCGATTCTGTAGCGGCGCTTTATGTTGCGGCACAGGACTCGGGTACGGTGTGGACCCGCGCCCTCGTGGCGGCCAGCCCCAGCCTGGGCGGGCGTGTGGCGGTGCAGGCCTCGTACATGAGCGCTGCGGATTCCACGAACTGGGATAAGAACTATATTTTCCCGGCAACGGAGCAGGATAACGACGCTGCGGACACTATAGCGGAGGCAGCACCCGCCACGGCCTTTGCGGAGGGCACCGAACCCGGTGCCGCCCCTGAATCGACGCACGACTACGACGCTGACCCGCTGATGCGCGCCAACGCCGAAAGTGAGCGGGACGAAGCACCCGGCGAGAAGACGCAGGATGGCTTTGAAACCGCCGATGAGGCAGAGCCTACGCATGATGCGGTGTCGGACGAAACGGCAGACGCTGCGCCTCTGGCGGGCCTTGATGAGACTCAGGCGCCGGAAGAGCAGGAGACCGCGCTCCGTGAAAACACCCAGGATGAGCCTCTGCCGTTGGGTGGACACCCCCTCAACCTGGTCAAGGCAGATGAGGGCAGCGATGAGTCTGATGAGGCTATGGAGCTGCTGAGCGAGGCTTCCGAGCGTGATGAAATGCCTCAGCCTGCAGTCGAAGATGCTGTGCTCTCCACCGAAGAGCCTGCGGACTCCTTCACCGAGGACCTCTCCGGTGAGGATGTTTCCCGTCAAGACACGCAACAGGACAGCGCCGAGCTGGATGACACCGAGCTGGATGACACCGAGCTGGATAATGCCAAACTGGACGGCACCGAGGAAGACAGTATTGCAGCCACCACCGATACCGACACGTCTGGGGACCGCAACCAGCCGGGTCAGGCGGGCCACGTCAGCCTTACCGCACAGAGTCTAGCTCCGCACACTGACACCACTGCTGAAGCTGAGAACACCTCTGAAGCCGCAGACTCCGGGGCCGAAGAGGAAGACATTGATGGGATGGCCGCTGCGCTCGCGGCGATTGTGGCCAGCGCCGAAAGTAAACTTCAGAAGCCGCAAACTCAAGCACCTCTCGCTGAGGATTCTGCGAAGGACAGCACCCCCGCCCCAACGGTGCACGAGACGGTTGCCGCCCTCAATGAAGGTGCTGCGGCCCCTGACCTGGGCGAGGACGAGCCGGTACAGGCCCCTGACGACGGTGCGGCAGTTAACGACGATACCGGCCCTCTGCCCGCAGTCTCTTCCGACGCCTCTTGGCAGCAGGACGAGCTTGAGGACACCGCGGCAGGGGAGAAGGATAAGGAAAACACTGCCGCTGGTTCCAGCAAGATTGTGAACGTCACCTCTGCTGTTGCGGCAAATGATGCTTCAGCTGAGGCCGCCGCCGGGTTCTTACGCCCCGCCGATGCGCACACGACGAATCTTGTCGATGCTGCCGCTTTCACCCGCGCAGCGGATACCGGTGATGCTGGTACCGAAGCGGACCATACTGTTGATCCTGAAGCACAGGCCCCCATGACGGGCGCTGCGGACTTGGATACTGTGACTGCCGCAGCCAGCGAGGGCACGGCCCATCGCGGCCCTGAACTTCCCGAGCATGTGGATGATGAGGAGCTGGTACCTGCGGTTGAGAAGGAGTCTTTACTGGCTCCCGTGCAGCAGACTGCTGCTGAGACGGAGACAGAGCAAAAGCCTGAATCCACGTGCTCGGATCCCGATACGCCCACGGTCTGCGCTGATCCGGATACCCCCACCGTACAGCCTGCCGCAGATGTGAGTGTGCTCTCCGATACGAAGCTCGCCGAGGGGAACCTGACTCTCACCGAGGCGCAGGTGGCGCATCGTCTGGCTCCCGTGGTTGAGGCCTTGTTCGGTGAGGGCGGCACGGCTACGGATGCCACTACGGTGCTGATTCGTGTGCGTGCCCTTGGCTCGTACTATGACGCCCTGACGCATGTGCGCCGTAACGGGTTCTGGGAGCAGGTGCGCACCTTCGACTTGGTGCCTGAGGAGACCCTGGATATTCCGCGGCTGAAGACCGATTCGTATAGTGAGGGTGAGGGGTCGCCACTGGCGATTAGTCTCACGTTCACCCCGGGGGTTCCGGTACAGGCGGCGTTCGATTATTCGAGTGAACAGGCGTTTGTGCGGTATCCGCGCCAGCTTGAGGCGGAGCGTTATGTGGAGGAGCTGCGCATGTTCCCGCGCCTTGGCGCTAGGATTCCTGCGCATATGGCGGCTGCGCTGGCGCACTGGAACCTGTAACACCCACTGAAATCTATAGGAGAATCTGCCTGTGAATGAAGATAAAGCGTCCGAGAAGGACGTAGCTGAGGTTGCCGCACGTGCGGGGAGAGCCTTCGAGCGTTTAGTGCACACGATGGCGACCCTGCGCGCGCCCGGCGGGTGTCC
The DNA here is from genome assembly GCA_002355935.1 of Rothia aeria. Classification (GTDB taxonomy): domain Bacteria; phylum Actinomycetota; class Actinomycetes; order Actinomycetales; family Micrococcaceae; genus Rothia; species Rothia aeria. The sequence goes on from AP017895.1 coordinate 954,522, forward strand.
CTGGGATACCGAGCAGACTCATCAGTCCCTCATCCGGTTCCTGATTGAGGAATCCTATGAGGTTGTGGAGGCTGTCGAAGCACCCGAAGGCACAAACCTGCAGCTTTTACGTGAAGAGCTGGGCGATGTTCTGCTTCAGGTTCTCTTCCACGCCGATATTGCGGCAGCAGAACCGGGCGGCTTTACGATTGAGCAGGTGATTGAGGGCCTGGACACAAAACTTCACGATCGGCACCCGAATGTTTTCGGTGATTCTTCGGGCGAGTCCCGGATGACCGCCGCCGAGCAGCAGGTTTTCTGGGATGAGCTTAAGAAGAAGGAGAAATCCGATCGGGGTCCGCTTGACGGCATTCCTCCTCATCTGCCTGCGCTGGCCTTAGCGGCGAAGGCGATTGCTAAGGCTCGCAAGGCCGATATTGTGTTGCCGCCCGAGCCTACCTCCTTAGACGACGATCTTCCGTTTACCTATAGTGAAGAAGATTTTGGTGAGCTGCTTTTCTCCCTGGTGTGCCGCGCACGGCAGAATGGGCTGGATGCGGAACGCGCCCTGCGTACCTACACCCGTAAGTTCATTGAATACAATTCGTAGACTGTGGTAGAGCGAACGACCCGTCTGCGCCGCGTAAGCGGCAGCGGCGGGTTGTTCTGTGCTGCCATGAGCACTTTCTGCAACGTACCCCCACTAAAGGTGTTGGATACCTTCATGAATCGCAAAAATTCCTGTTGTAACCGGTGTGTTTATGTGGGAGTTTTGCTAAAATTTTAGTTGTATACGACTTGAGCAGGCCGCGCCTATCCCGGGCGTTGACGCCGAGTGAGCCGTCCACATCCTTTACATTTTCAAGGAGCATTTTCATGGCTGTTATTACCGCTGTTCACGCCCGACAGATTCTAGATTCCCGCGGCAACCCGACCGTTGAGGTTGAGGTTCTGCTCGAAGACGGCGCTTTCGCACGCGCTGCTGTGCCTTCGGGCGCATCCACCGGTGAGTGGGAAGCGGTTGAGCGCCGCGATGGCGACAAGTCCGTATACTTGGGCAAGGGTGTTCTGGGTGCTGTCAAGTCTGTCATTGAAGAGATTTCGGAAGAAATTATCGGTATCGACGCCGCCGATCAGCGCACCGTCGATCAGGCCATGATTGCTCTGGATGCCACCAATAACAAGGGGAAGCTGGGCGCTAACGCAATTCTGGGCGTTTCTCTGGCCGTTGCTAAGGCTGCCGCAGAGTCCGCAGACCTTCCCCTCTACAAGTACCTGGGCGGCCCCAACGCCCACGTGCTTCCCGTTCCCATGATGAACATCCTCAACGGTGGTTCTCACGCAGACTCCAACGTTGATATTCAGGAGTTCATGATTGCTCCCATCGGTTTCGAGAACTACTCGGATGCGCTGCGCGCCGGTGTCGAGGTCTACCACTCGCTCAAGTCCGTGCTGCACGACCGTGGCCTTTCCACCGGTCTGGGCGATGAGGGTGGTTTCGCACCGAACCTTGAGTCCAACGCTGCGGCTCTTGACCTCATTATTGAGGCAATCGAGAAGGCTGGCTACAAGCCCGGCGAGCAGGTTGCTCTCGCACTGGATGTGGCATCCTCCGAATTCTACAACGACGGCGCCTACGAGTTTGAAGGTAAGAAGAAGTCCGCCGAAGAGATGAGCGCATACTATGCTGATCTTGTGGCGAAGTACCCGCTGGTTTCCATTGAGGACCCGCTGGATGAGAACGACTGGGCAGGCTACAAGACCCTGACTGAGCAGATCGGTGAGAAGGTTCAGATCGTCGGTGATGACCTGTTCGTGACCAACCCCGAGCGCCTTGAGAAGGGCATTAACGAGGGTGCGGCAAACGCTCTGCTGGTGAAGGTTAACCAGATTGGTTCGCTCACCGAGACCCTGGACGCTATGGAGTTGGCACAGCGCAGCGAATACCGCTGCATGGTTTCCCACCGTTCCGGTGAGACTGAGGACGTCACCATTGCCGACCTCGCTGTGGCAACTAACGCGGGTCAGATCAAGACCGGTGCACCCGCACGTTCCGAGCGTGTGGCCAAGTACAACCAGCTGCTGCGCATTGAGGAAGAGCTGGGCGATGCCGCTGTTTATGCTGGCAAGTCCGCATTCCCCCGTTTCAAGAAAGCATAAGTGCTCGGTAGCTTATAGGCTCATGTAGTAAGAGGGTGGCTATTCCCCGTGCGGGGGTGGCCACCCTCCGCCGTTGCCTGCACGGTTACTGCACGTAGCGGCGGGTACAGGATGCGGTGCCCGCCGGTAGAATAGAATGGTTACGGTCAGCGCGGTGAAGGGAGAGAGCAATGTCAGAACGGGACCGACAGAAGGATTCAGCTGCCTCGGCTTCTCGGGGCACACGACGCCCCGCTGGGGCACGTCAACACGCGGCGAAAAACCGGCCGTCCCGTTCCGCCCATACACCCGGCACCCCAAAAAACCGTGGACTGCGTAAACGCACCAAGTCGTCTCAGGCGAAGGGAGCAGGAACCTCCCGGAATAAGCAGGAGCAGCAGGACACGCAGCGGTCTCCCAGCACGGTAGGCACCCTCACCAGCGCCGTCATTGGGGCGGGCCGTTCTCCTCGGCGCGGTAAGGAAAGCCCGCAGTTAGCGCGCCAGAGGCGTATGATTCGTGAAGGCAGCAGTGATCAAGACCCGGATGAGCTGACGCCGATTGCTGCGCGCGGTTTTTCGGGTCAGTTCCTGGTGGGGGCGATTATTGTGGTTGCCCTGCTGGTGGGAACCTACCCGACGCTTAATAACTATTTCACGCAGCTGCGGGAGATCGAATCAACCCGTGAACACATCTCGCAGCTGCAGCGGGAGAACGCCCAGCTGAAGGTTGAGAAAACCTGGTGGGATGACGAGAACTATGTGCGTCAGCAGGCCCGCAGCAGGCTGTTCTACGTGAATGAGGGAGACACCCCATATGCGGTGACCGGCATTGACTCGAATAACACGCAGGTGGACGACACCTCTGCCTCGGCGAAAAACGCCCCCGATGATTCGTGGACAAATAAGATGTGGAACTCGGTGGAGAACCCGCAGGGTGCACAGAAGAAGCGGCAGTAGATTTTTAGTATTGAGGATAAATGAGCACTAAAGAAGACCTGATGAACCGTGTCCCTGAAGGGGTTGGGGTGACGGTTCAGACCCTCGTCCCCACTGAGCAGGATGTGCGGGTGCTATCGGCCCAGCTGGGCCGTAAAGTGCGGGATGTGGTTGAGGTTCCGGCACGGTGCGTGTGCGGTAACCCGCTGGTGGCAGCCACCGCCCCGCGATTAGCAAACGGCACCCCATTCCCGACCGTGTTCTACCTGGCCCACCCGGTCATTACTGCGGCGGCCTCTCGGCTGGAGGCTGGCGGTCTCATGTACGAGATGACCGATGAATTGGCGCAGAACCCGCAGCTGGCGCAGCAGTACCGTGCCGCGCATGAGAATTATCTGGCCGAGCGTGAGCGTATCCGCATTATTAGCGGCACTGACGAGGTTCCGGAGATTGATGGGATTTCGGCGGGGGGTATGCCTACCCGCGTCAAGTGTCTGCACGCCGTCATCGGCCACACTCTTTCGGTGGGGCGCGGGGTGAACCCGATGGGGGATAGGGCTTTGGATGCGATCTCCCCGTGGTGGACCCCCGATACGTGTGCCTGCGACCCCGCGTGGCGGCACGCTGATTAGCCGCCAGCTGCTGTGCATACCACCTGCAACGCTCAAACCCGGCAAAACCTAGATTGGAGCCTGAGATGCGCATTGGCGCTATAGACTGTGGCACGAACTCGATCCGCCTGCTGATCGCGGACGCAGCCGTCGAAACTGATGAAAACGGCAAGGAAACCACCCGCCTGAAGGATGTGGTGCGGCAGATGCGCATCGTGCGGCTGGGCCAAGGGTGGACGCCACCGGCTGGTTGGCGCAGGAGGCGCTGGACCGCACTTTTGAGGCTGCCAGAGAGTACGCTCAGTTGCTTAAGGAGCACGGTGCAGACCGGGTGCGGTTCGTGGCGACCAGTGCCACCCGTGATGCCGGTAACCGTAAGGTTTTATGGAGGGTATTCAGCAGATCTTGGGTATTGAGCCCGAGGTGATTAGCGGCACTGAGGAGGCCTCACTCTCATTCGCGGGTGCGATGCGTGCCGTTGGTGCGGGGGATAAGAACACGCTGGTGTTTGACCTAGGCGGTGGCTCTACCGAATTCGTGCTTGGCGGCGGCAGGGGAGCTGAGGCTAAGGTGATTTCCTCCCGAAGCGTGAACGTGGGGTGTGTGCGCCTGACCGAGCGGCATATGGTGTCCGCGCCAGTCACCGATGAGCAGGTGCGGCGGGTTGAGGCCGATACGGACGCCGCCATCGAAACCGTTGTAAGCTCTGTGCCGTTGAGCACCGCCACCCGCGCTGTGGCGGTGGCCGGTACCGCGACCACTCTCGCGGCTGCGGCATTGGGCTTAGAGACCTACGATTCCGAGGCGATTAACGGCACCTCATTGTCTCTTGAGACTGTTCAGTGTACCGCCCAGATGCTCCGTAGCATGACCCGCCAGGAGCGCGCCGAGCTGGGGTATATGCACCCCGGGCGGGTGGATGTGATCGGCGCTGGGGTGACTATTTATGCGAGGATCCTCACGCGTCTGAATGAGATTACTGACGGTGTGATTAATTCCGTAACAGTAAGTGAACATGACATCCTTGACGGCATTGCGCTTTCACAGTTATAGAGTGCAGAATACTTTACAAGGAGATCTAATTATTTAGGGAGGGACAATGGCGACTCACTGGAATAAGCGGCACGATGCGCAGCGGCTGGGCGCGGCACAACACGCCGAGACTCCCGCCTCAAAGGCACCGCTCCGGTTAGCGCACAGAGCTTTCGCCGTTGTCGCCTCCCTCACCCTAAGCGTTGGGGTGGCTGCCTCCGGCGGGTTTAACCCGGCTTTGGCGGCCCCCACACCGGGTTCCTCTGCAACCGCGTCCCCAACCCCTTCGAAATCGGCCCCAACCGCGCCTGAGGCCTCCGCACCGGCGGCCATAAACAGCACCAGCGCGGGGGATGATGTGCGCCAGCGCGAGTACTGGATTAACGATTACAAGTTCCCTGAGCTCTGGAATCAAAGCACCGGGCGCGGAGTGACTGTGGCAGTGATCGACACCGGCGTGGACGGCACACACCCTGACCTGGAAGGGAACGTCCTGAAAGGCCATGACGCCTCCGGCGTTGGCAGTTCAGACGGCTGGACAGGTTTGGGAACCGAGCCGATGCACGGTACCGAGGTTGCCTCCCTGATTGCCGGGCACGGGCACAACACCACAGGTGTGGCCCCTATCGCCGGGCAGCCGGGTAAACCCGCCGGCATCATTGGTGTGGCCCCGGAGGCAAAAATCCTGCCAGTATCCCTGAGCATGGGCACCGGCGGCGGTAAAAGCATTGATGAGCAGCTGCCGGAGGCGGTACGCTACGCCGTGGATAACGGGGCGCAGATCATTAACCTGTCGATCGGCTCTAATAAGGCGAGCTGGCCACGCAGCTGGGATGACGCGTTCAAGTACGCTGAGGAGAAAGGCGTGCTGGTGGTGGCTTCTGCCGGTAACCGCGGCAGCGGCATCACCCAGGTGGGGGCGCCAGCTACTATTCCGGGTGTGCTCACTGTTGGTAGTGTTGATAGCTCCCGGCGGGAATCATGGTCTTCTTCCTCTCAGGGGATTTCAATCGCTGTTGCCGCGCCCGGGGTGAATATGATCGCTGCCGCCCCGAACAATAAGTACATGCTGTGGTCGGGGTCGTCGGCTTCTGCGCCGCTGGTGTCGGGTTTGGCTGCGCTCATTAAAGCGAAATACCCTGAGCTGTCGGCCGCCCAGATTATTCAGCGTATTATTACCAGCGCCGATGATGCCGGGCCTGCTGGCCGTGACCCGTTGTACGGGTTCGGCATTATTAACCCTACGGCGGCGCTCGCAGAGGGTACGTCGTCGAATGCTGCGGAGAACCCCCTGGGGTCGATTAGTAACTGGATTGCGATCCACCGCAAGCAGGAGGTGAGCGCTCCGGAGCCGACGAGCTCCGAACCGGTGCACGAGGATGGGGAGAATATTCCCCAGGCTAAGGTGCCTGAACCGAGTGTTCCTCCTGAAGATTCGGGTGTTGTTCCGCCGCTGATTGTGGGTGGGCTGGCGCTGTGGTTATTGGCGATTACCAGCTTCACGGTGCACCGTCTGCATAAGATGCACCGGCATGTGCGTCGGCCGCATGTGCGGGATGAGAACTAAAAGTCGTCATAATTTTTTCGATTTGCCGTTTATTACAGGTTCATAAAGTGTGTGTTCACCTTATCAACCGCGTAGAATGATAGGTAAGTACAGAGCGCAAAATACGTACACCCGCAGGTTCTGTATTGTGATCCTGCGCTGTTAGGTGCATGTGTTTTTGGCTTGTCTCGTGCGATGCGCTATGCGGCGTGGCGTACGGGGTCTTTTCGTAGCCAGACCGCCTGCGCGCGGCGGCAGAATATAACCTAGGAAGTAGCATAATATGGCATTCACTAAGTTGGCTCAGGATCGTCCGCGTATCCTCATTGTCGGTGGCGGCTACGTCGGCTTCACCGTGGCGAAGAAGATTCAGAAAGCGGTCAAAGCCACCGGCGGGGTAGTGACCATCGTTGAGCCTAACCCCTACATGACCTACCAGCCGTTCCTGCCCGAGGTCGCTGCAGGTTCAATGGAGGGTCGTAACGCAACTGTTCCCCTGCGTCAGCATCTGCGTGATACTGAGATCATTCCCGGCCTTGTGGTTTCTGTGAACCATGCGGCGCGAACCGCTGTAGTTGAGCCCATTGATAGTGGTGAACCGTTCGAGCTGCAGTATGACGAGATTATTCTTGGTGCTGGTTCCGTCACTCGTGCTTTCCCGATTCCCGGCTTGGCTGAGGTCGCTATCGGTATGAAGACCGTTGAAGAGGCCGTTTCGGTGCGTAACTGGGTGCTGGAGCGTATTGAGGTTGCCTCCGTTCTTGAGGACGCGGATGCCCGCCGCCGCGCCCTGACGTTCGTTATTGTCGGTGGTGGTTTCGCCGGTGTTGAGACCATTTCTGAGCTTGAGGATATGGCGCGTGAAGCGGTCAACCGTAATGACCGCCTGACCCCCTCAGACCTGCGCTTTGTGATGATTGAGGCAGCCCCGCGCATTATGCCCGAGGTACCTGAAGACCGCGCTGAGAAGGTTGTGGCCGAGCTGAGGGCCCGCGGCATTGAGATTCTGCTCAATACCTCCCTCTCGGATGCTACTGGCGGTAACCTGCAGCTGATTAATATGGCTGATAAGTCTCCCGCTGGTGAGATCGATACCGATACTTTGATTTGGACCGCTGGTGTTGCTGCTTCCCCGATGCTGAAGAACACCGACTTCCCGATTGATGAGCGCGGCCGTGTGCGTGTGAACGCAGACCTGCGTGTTGCCGGGGACGCTGGTGTGGTTGAGGGCGCTTGGGCTGCTGGCGATAACGCCGCCGTACCTGATCTCTCCGGCGGCGGTGTGGGCGGTTTCTGCGTGCCGAACGCGCAGCATGCCTCCCGCCAGGCGCTGGTGCTGGCTAAGAACATTCTGGCGGCACGGCGCGGTGAGCCGCTGACTGACTACTACCACGAGACGATCGGTGTGGTGGCTGGTCTGGGCCTGTGGAAGGGCGTGGCGAACTTTAAGGGTAAGACCTTCGCCGGCCCGTTGGCGTGGATTATGCACCGCGGCTACCACGGCTCTGCGATCCCCACGACTGAGCGTACTGTGCGTGTTATGACTACTTGGGCACTCAACCAGCTCTTTGGCCGTGATACCACTACGATCCGCCGCCAGCGCACCCCGCGCCTGGCGTTCCAGGAGGCAACCGGTACCGCCCCGGCAAAGACGAAGGCCCACCTCTAATACGGTTTTCGGCGCCTAGGATTTGATACTGGCCCTCACTTCGTGCGAAAGTAGTGAGGGCCGGTTCAGGCCCCTATAGCCCAATTGGCAGAGGCAGCAGACTTAAAATCTGCCCAGTGTGGGTTCGAGTCCCACTGGGGGCACTGCTACTATGCAGCACATAAGCCCCACACGTACCGCGGTTTACCGTAACGTGTGGGGCTTTGCTGTACCCGGTCGGGGCCTGACCTGAGCCGTCTTTATGAATCAGTTTCTGCCCGGTCAAGATATACTGGGATGCTTGTCGTATCACCAGGCCTCTTGTATACGCTTTGGAGGCATAGCAGCGCCCTGCCAGCGGTGAGCGGCAGGGCGCTTTTAGGTAATAAAAGTGGTTTGTGAAGGTTGGTGGGTGTGCCTTGGCGCACCCGGCTTAAAGGGGGCTAGCTCTTCTTGGTGCCGCGGTGGGGCAGGAGCGCATCAATGGAGTATTTGCCGCCGCCGACGAGGATAAACATAATGGCCGCCATGCCCAGTACAAAGACGTACTCAAAACCGGCTCCGGTTTTCGGGTCGATGATGAAGGGGGCATTGACGTGAACAAAGATGTAGGCGCCCGCCATGGCGATGGTGATGGCTGCTGCTGCGATGCGTGTTCCGATACCCAGCAGCAGCATAATACCGCCGATGAGTTCGGCACCAATAGTGAAGTAGGCCGATAGTTCAGGGCTGGAATACCCATTTTGGCGAAGATTGCTCCTTGCGCGGTGGGCCCATTGAGGAAGGCTTTTTGGAAGCCGTGCATGATGAATGTGAAGCCTAGTGCTAGGCGGAAAATAAGAAGACCGAGTGATGCAGTGCTGTCTTTAGTCATGAGAGTACCTTGCCAGAAATTTACTTTCCTTATCAAGTAAATATGAAAGAAAGGCCTCTGAATACAGATTATTCACAGCTAAATCACAGGTTTAGCGTGATGTGTATCTCAAAAATGGTGCGTGTATGAAGAAGCATGACATTTCATGAATAGTCACTCATGAGAGGCCGGTTCATACACGCACCAAAGAAGCAGCCGGTACTTTAGTGTTTCGTTGTCACCTCACAGGCCACACCATCACCATCTCGATCCAGCGCCGCCCGGTATCCCGGCTGTCCACGCCGAATAGGAGCTGCCCCGGCAGCCTGCGCCTCCGCACAGGTCTTGTAATACGTTCCTGCAGAATCGGGTTCCTGTGTAGGCGCTTGCACCCGAGCCTGCGGCGTACCCCGCGTGGGCTCAGTAATAGGGGAGGCCACGGGAGTGTGCTCAATGGTGCCTGAGTTTTCCGAGCTCACACAGTCATTGAGCATCCGTACCATTGCTTCCTTTTCGGCTGCCTTAACCCACAGCCCATACTTCGCCTTAATGCGCACCTGCTTCTCCACATAGATGCACCGGTACGCCTTATTAGCTGGCAGCCAGGTAGCCGCGTCCGCATCGCTCTTCTGCTGGTTGGCCGCCCCATCTACAGCGAGCAGATTATCGGGGTCATTTGCGAGTTCAATGCGCTGCTGCTTCGACAGCTCTTGCGCGCCTGTCTGCCACGCGTCAGACAGGGCTACTACGTGATCGATCTGCACCGCGCGGGAGGTGTCTTTTCCGCGTCTAAAGTGGATGCTTACCCCCGTATACGGATCCTCCAGGGTGCCGCTGAGCACTGTGCAGGCGCGTGTGCCTGGTTTAACCGTCACCTCGTACAGATCACGGCGCAGAATATCGTTGCGGGTATCGCATCCGTTACGGTCGGTGTCTGTCCAGGCATGCCCGAACTGATCCCGCGAATACCCGGTTTTGGGTGCGCGGCCCTTGACCGGTAGGGACTGCAGGGTTGTTAAGGCGCTGGCTGCATCTGATACATTCGCAGCTGGCAGTGCGGTTACGGGGTTGGTTTCCTGCTCGGGAGAGATTCCGGTATCGTGCGTCTGTTCTTCGGCGTCCTCTTCCTGGGTTTCAAAGGCCGCGGCTGGGCTGACATAGGGGGTGCTGCTGGGTGAAGATAACTGGTTGTGGGTACTTGCTGCAGTGGGTGAAGCGCTTGATGCTGTGGGTCCCTCCACTGTGACAGTTTCGGTGGAACACCCGCTTAGTATCAGTGCACATAGTACAGCGAATGAAGATATGGCTATAGTGGCCGGTTTTTGTGTGCGGCGAAAGCGCGCAGGCATAAGTTTTCCTTGAGTGAGTGAGCTATTGAGTGAGAGTGAGCTGGATGCCGTTCGCACCTGCGTGAGTTATCGGGTGATACAACAACGTATCGGTGCTAAAACATCCACATATATTATATAAAACCGACCCCGGCCCCACCGGCGAATTCGGTCACATGCGGAAGCTATTTTGCGTGTATCTGAACACGCATGAGTACCGTAGTGGGGAGTGCGTATAAAGCAGCGGTGCACAAATGACGAAACGGGATGTTTTTAGCGGGCTAAAGTTCTGATGGTAGCTTTCTTCATCGGCGAGAAACGGGTTATATGTATGTTTTACGCGGGGTCCAGGGGCGGGGTGAGACTCCCTGCGGGCACGTAAGAAACAGGGCAAAAGCACCGGGTTTTGGTATCGCCGCTATTAGCCGTTGGTGGTGGTGATGTGAGAGCCTTAAACTTATCCACCCTTCATGGAACGGAAGAACTAGTATGCCCGAAATCTTTGCTGCCTCCTCGTCCGCGAACCCCAGAGTCACCCCGCGTCTAATTGCTGTTGATATGGACGGCACTTTCCTGACGGACGCTAAAACCTTCGACACCGACCGGTTTGAACGTATTCTGCCTCGCTTGCAGGCACACGGTATCTATTTTGTGGTGGCCAGCGGTAACACATACACCAAACTCATCGACTATATGAAAGGGTTTGAGAACCGGGGCATTATCTATATTGCTGAGAATGGCGCCTACCTTGCCGATGATTCGGGAGAGCTGGCCGTTCACCCTTTCAAAGAGGCAGATGTACCGCATGTGTATGAGGTGCTGGATACCCTGCCGCAGATTGGTGTGATTCTCTGTACAACTGAGGGTATTTTTATACCGCGCAACCGGCAGGGCGCTGTCACCAGTATTGTGCAGGACTATTTCGCTGCTCAAGGTCAGCCGGTTCCGCAGGGGCTTGACCCCTATTCTTTTGTTCTCATGTTCTACCCGAGTGCTGAGCGCATCACCGACTACTCTCAAGTGCGTGGGGAACTTATTAAAATCTCGGTGCAGACTGTTCGGGCTGATACCTACAGTGTGCTTGAGACTCTTCAGCGTGAGCTGCCGCCTCAGGTTATCCCTCTGGCCAGTGGCTTTGGCGCTATTGACCTAGTGCGTGAGGGAGTGAATAAGGCCGGTGGTCTGCGTGATCTATGCGAGCGTCTGAACGTACATCCGCAGGAAGTTCTAGCCTTTGGTGATGGCGATAATGACCGTGAGATGCTGGCTTTTGCCGGCACAGGGGTGGCGATGGGTCACGCGTCGCAGGCGCTGCGGGCGGTAGCAGATGAGGTTATCGGCTCGCATAATGACGGTGCTGTGCTGACCTACTGCGAAGAGCTGCTCGATGTTTTAGATGTGCAGAGTCTGCCTCAGGCTCCCAGCTCATGAGCATAATTCTTGGGGGTGATCCCGCCGCCTCTTAGGAGAGGCAAGCTCTTATTACTCTCTTTGAATTCGCCCAGAACGTACTATCTGGTAACTTCGGGGAAGCTATTGGTAGGTTCTTTAGGTAAATAGAAAAATCTATATTTACCGGAGGGAAGAACATGGCGGGTAACCCGTTCATTAACTCAATTATTAAGAAAAACCGGCAGGGCGGTGACCCCCGCTTTGGCCGTTTTGGTGCCGGTGGGCAAGCTGCGCAGCAGAACCAGTACCCGCAGGGCCAGTACCAGCAGAACCCGTACGGGGCGCAGTATTCTAGCGAACCCCAGCAGTACCAGGGTGGCTACCCGCAGGGGTACGGCCAGCCTGAATACCAGAACCAGCCGGGATACGATCAGCAGTACGCTCAGCAGCCGGGCTACAGCCCGGTTATTGAGGGCGAACGCCTGACCATGAATGATGTCATCATGAAGACCGGGCTGAGCCTGGCCGTCGTGGTGCTTGGTGCAGCGGTGGGCTGGTATATGCCCATTCTCCTGGTTGTGGGCCTTATCGGTGGTCTGGTTCTTGGGCTGGTTAACGGTTTCAAGCGTAAGGTGTCGCCGGTTTGGTGCTGGCATACGCTTTAGCTGAGGGTCTGCTCCTTGGCGGTCTTTCCGGCCTGCTCAATGCGCGGTACCCGGGTATCGCTCTTCAGGCTGTGATTGCCACCGTCGTGGTGTTTGGCACGCTTCTGGCACTGTTTGCAAACGGCAAGATTCGGGCCACCCCTAAACTCACCAAGATCTTCTTGGGCGCTTCGCTGGGGTACCTGGCGTTCTTCGTTGTCTCGTGGGGTGTCTCGCTCTTTACACACACCTCCCTCATGAACACCAGCGTTGCTGGCCTGCCGCTGGGGCTCATCGTGGGCGTGTTTGGCGTGGCTCTGGCATCGTACTCGCTGGTGCTTGATTTCACTAACACCACTGAGGCTGTTGAGGCGGGCCTGCCCGAGCGTGAGTCGTGGCGTTTGGCTTTCGGCCTGACCGCCTCCCTGGTGTGGCTGTACATTGAGATCCTGCGTATCCTCATGTACCTGGCAAGCATCTTTAGCGATAACTAAATAAGATGTTCAACCGGCGGTGCTTACCCCAAGCGCCGCCGGTTTTTCGTCTAAAGAACCCTGGTGGGGTACGGTTTATGGGAGGGCACACCGTTCCATGATGTGCCCCGCTTGCGCTTTCGTGTAGCGAAATAATTGAGGAGAGCCGATGGGCCAAACACCCGATACGAACGATACAGCACCTACGAAAAATACTACGGTTCCTTTTGCCCTCGAGACCGCCGCCGCCTGGTCGTGGCGGCTGCTGGTGGTTGCCGGGGCAGGATGGGTTCTCTGGCAGGGGCTGGCGAAAGTATCCCTGCTCGTTATTTCGCTCATGGTTGCGGCTTTGCTGGCGGCCCTGCTAAGCCCCGCCGTGTACGCCCTGCGTAAACGCGGCGTACGCGCAGGTGCGGCTACCGCCATCGCCGAAATCGGCATGATTGTGGGTCTGCTGGCGCTGGTGGCGCTTACCGGGCAGCAGCTTGCCCAGGGGTTCGTCTCGTTATGGAGCAAAGCCCTCGAAGGGTACAACGAGCTGGTGCACTGGCTCGATAATATGGGGTACTCGCTTGGGGCGGAGCAGCTGAACCAGCTGCTGGAGCAGGGCAGGAAACTAGCCTCTGAGAACCCCAGCTCCATTGTCCGCGGGGTCTCTGAAGTGGGCAGCACCGCCGCCGAAGTGGCGACTGGAACTCTTATCACCCTGTTCACCCTCGTGTTTTTCCTCATGGAGGGCGAACGCATCTGGCTGTTTATTGTGGGACTTCTCCCGCGGCGGGCACGCGACGCTGTTAACGGTGCAGGGCGCGCTGGGTGGAAGTCCCTGGGCGCGTATGTGCGGGTGCAGATTCTTGTGGCCGCTATTGATGCGGTAGGTATCGGCATTGGTGCCGCAATCTTGGGCGTGCCGCTGGCCATACCATTGGGTGTGCTCGTGTTCCTGGGGTCGTTCATCCCCGTGATTGGTGCTTTACTCTCTGGAGCGGTGGCGGTTCTTCTGGCGCTGGTGGCCCTGGGACCGGTGCAGGCGCTCATTATGATCGGCATTGTGCTGCTGGTGCAGCAGCTTGAGTCGCACATCCTGCAGCCGCTGATTATGGGCAAGGCGGTGTCTTTGCACCCGCTGGCCGTGATCTTCGCGGTGGCCGGTGGGTCCATGATTTTCGGGGCTACGGGTGCGCTGTTCGCGGTTCCTGTGCTCGCTGTGGTCAATTCCGTGGTGCGGTACTTGGCCTCTCGCGGCTGGGAGAACGATCCGCAGCTACGTACCGAAGAGTTCCTTTTCCCGCACGAAGTGCGCCGTCGTGAAGCTGCCAAACGCCGCCGCGGTGCGGTTGAGGACGCTGCTGAGCGCGTTCGGGGGCGGGCACGCACAGCTGCTGGCCGTGACGAAGAACCCGCCGAGGAGCCTGCACTTGCAGAGCCTGCCTCCGCAGAAAATACTGATTCGCCCCAGGGTAAGAAACCCTCCCGGAAGCAGGGCAATAAGTAGCCGCTATTGTCGTGGTGTGGTGAGGCTTGTTCCAGTACTAAGCTGGGATGGGCCTCACCGTTTTATGCGGCGCAGGGCACGGTTTTATGTTCTCCGAATACGGTATGCATCCACTAAAATAGTCAATAGATGTGCCCACCTGCGAATGGAACGGACTGAACGTGAACGCACCCCTTGATGACCTGCCTGTAACCCTATCTGAGATTGAGTCAGCAGCTGAACTGCTCACGGGGGTTATTGAGCGCACACCGGTGGCGCATTCGCGGGCTTTAAGCCTCAAACTCGGTTCTGAGGTGTTCTTCAAATGCGAGAACCTGCAGCGTTCCGGCTCGTTTAAAGCACGCGGCGCGTATGTTCGCATGGCTAAACTTAGCGAGGCTGAGAAAGCACACGGTGTGGTGGCTGCATCGGCGGGAAATCACGCTCAGGGGTGGCGATGGCGGCCGCTAAACTGGGCATTAAAGCGCGCATTTACATGCCGCTGGGCGCTGCCCTCCCCAAAATTACTGCCACCCGCGACCACGGCGCGGAGGTTGAGCTGCACGGCACCACCGTGGATGAGGCACTGGCCGAGGCAAAACGCTACGCCGAGGCAACCGGCGCGGTGTTCGTGCACCCCTTCGATAATGAGGATATTATCGCCGGGCAGGGCACCATTGGGCTTGAGATCCTGGAGCAGGTGCCCGACGTAGACACCATCATTGTGGGCGTGGGCGGCGGCGGCCTGCTGGCAGGGCTCTCCACGGCGGTACGCGCTAAAGAAGCCCAACTGGGTAAGAAAATCCGTATTATTGGTGTTCAGGCTGAGCACGCGGCCGCATACCCGCTATCGCTGGCAGCAGATGCGCTGGTGCCATTGAAGAAGGTCTCTACCATCGCTGACGGTATTGCGGTGGGGCGCCCCGGCCAGCTGCCGTTCTCCATCATTAAAGAGCTGGTGGATGATGTGGCGACGGTGAGTGAGGACGACATCGCCCGTGCCCTCATCTTCCTCATGGAACGCAATAAGCTGGTGGTGGAGCCTGCCGGGTCGGTACCGGTGGCGGCACTGATGAACGGCAAACTCAAGGAAGAATACGGCGAGCTGGGCACTGTAGTGTGCGTGCTCTCGGGCGGTAATATCGATCCGATGCTCATGCTGAAAGTGATTCAGCGCGGCCTTTCGGCGGCAGGCCGGTACATGACAATTAAGATGATGCTCTCCGACCGTCCGGGCGAGCTGGCAACAATCTCACGCATTATCTCTGAGAACGATGCGAATGTCACCGGTGTGGACCACACGCGAGTGGGCGGATCCTTATCAATGGGTGACGTTTCAATCACGATCGATATGGAAACCAACGGCACTGAGCACTGCAACCGCGTCATTTCGGCCCTTGAGGAGGAGGGCTTCCGCCCGATTATCGTCTACTAAAGACCCGGGCGTGGGCTGCCCCCACACTATACCAACCGGTACCGTTGTGACCCTGTCGGTGCTGCAACGGGGCGGGGCTTGCATCCTGCCCGGGTGCCGCCGTACTAGAGCAGGTCAAGAACTTTCACACTGTCCGTATCGCGTACAGTGAGGTCCTCCACCGGGACTTCCTTAAGGTAGAGCTTGTTCCCGCCCCGAATCTCGTACTGATACATTCTGCGGTTGAGCGCATCAAAGACATACCCCAGATAGTGCCCTACCACATGATCCCGGGTGTCTTCGATGAAGTCTGTAATGAACAGGTGCTGTTTCTCCACCCCGATACGTGCGGCCATTTTAGCGAATTCCGCAGGAAAATCCTCCGGAAACAGCCGGGTGAGGTCCATAATATCCTGCAGAAAAATCTCGAGGGGAATATCATCAAAAGCTACAGGTTCCATAGTTTTCCTTAAGAGGGGATATTGCAAGTGATACGCCCGAAACGGCCAGGGGAGCGGGCACTTGAAGGTGGGCTATAACGGTTACATAAAAACCCGGACTAAACGAGTAGCCCGGGTTTTCGTCTGAAACCTTTTTGCGCCCAGAGCTTAGCCCTGGAACGGGGTGACCGAAATAATTTTAGCCACCAGATCGTTGCCGTTGGGTGCCTGGTAGGTGACCTCTTCACCCTGCTTGTGCCCCAGGATAGCCGCGCCCATGGGGGACTTTTCACTGAACACCTTCAGGTCACTGCCTTCTGGCAGGGTGCTTTCAACCTCGCGGGAGCCTAGCAGGAACTTCATGGGACGCCCAGCAATCTCTGCCTCGATCACCATACCGAGCGCAACCACCCCGTCGTCGCTGGGGGCCTCACCCACGTTAGCGTTCTCTAGCAGGTGGGTGAGCTGCTTAATGCGGGCCTCATTCTTGCCCTGCTCGTCGCGTGCGGCATGGTAGCCGCCATTCTCACGCAAATCTCCTTCGTCGCGTGCGGCGGCGATGCGCTCCACGATCTCCTGACGGTAAGGGCCTGAGAGGTGGTCAAGTTCTTCTTTTAGGCGGTCGTAGGCATCCTGCGTCAGCCATGCACCATTGTTCTCGGTTGCTGCCATTGTTTTCCTTCGGTTGTGCGCCGGGCACGCCGGTGCGGGTGTGGGGCATACAGCCCCCTTTCGACTCTAGCCATTCTAAGACAGATGTGAGTCAGAGCTAAACCGGGGCACTTTCCCCACCCCTAAATCCTGCAAGAAATGATGTGCTGGTTGGGATAGCTAGGGGAGTCAGAAAGTACGCTGGCGGCTACTTCTTACGGCACGAATCCACGGTCACGGTGGTCGCCTCAGAAAGGATACGTAAACTCACGCTGTGCCGGCTCACCCGCTCATTACCCTGTTCGGCAGTATTCGGCGGAATCTCAACTTCAGTCCAGCCCACCGGAACACGCGAAGAGTTCAAAGCTTTGACCGAACAGATGGCCGCATCGTGCGGGTTTTTGAGAGTTCAAACTCGCCGGATGCCTCATCGTGACTCACCAGCGTGAACCCCATGTCGCGGGCGCTGGGGCGTGCGGCGGCATCCGTCTGAACCCAAAACACGAAAGCCCCCGCCAGCAGGGTCACCACAGCAGCTAGGGCCACCCACAGGCGGGTGGGAACTGTGCGGCGGGGCCTGGGGGAGCGGCCGTAACGGTCAGCCAGGTTTGGTGATGCCGGTGCGCCCGTAGCGGAAATTTTCGGGGTTTCCTCAACGGCGGGATGATGACGGTGAGCGTCTGCGGTCATAAATACCTCCCAGCCGGTGCATTAACAGTCATTGACGGGTTTCCTGTAACAACGGTTACAGCCGTTCATAAAGCGTCACGAGTACTAGGCACACGACGCGAATCTTCGGTACTATGTCACAACGAAGCGGTTATGTGCCTCTTCCATTTTAGTCCCTGAGCGGATACCACACAGACGGCACTAGATACTTGAAGGAACACACACGTGAGCGACGCTGTAGCAAGACTAAAAGCCCAGCTCCCCGAGCACCCCTCGGTGGATGAACTGACCCCTCTCGCAGATGATTACACAGGCCTGCGTATCCTCGCAGTTCACGCCCACCCTGACGATGAGTCGTCTAAAGGTTCTGCCTCAGCAGCCGCATACACCGATAGGGGCGCCCGCTACATGGTCGCCACCATGACCGGCGGTGAACGTGGAGACATCCTGAATGAAGAGATTAAACACAGCCCCCGCGACCACCGTGACCTTCCAGGGATGCGCCGCAGCGAAATGGCTGCCGCCGCGAAGGCGATCGGTATTGAGCACCGTTGGATGGGGTTTGTGGATTCTGGCCTGCCCGAGGGTGACCCTATGCCTCCGCTACCTTTTGGGTGCTTTGGGGTGCAGCCCCTTGAACGTGCGGCGGCACCGCTGGTGCGCCTGGTGCGCGAGTACCGCCCGCATGTGATGATCAGTTACGACGAGATCGGCGGGTACCCGCACCCCGACCATATTATGAGCCACAAAGTCGCTGTTGAGGCATACGAGAAAGCCGGTGACCCCGAAGCATACGTGGGGAGGGGCAGCCGTGGGCGCCCCTGAAACTCTACTACGACCGTGCGTTTAATCCTGAACGGTTGGTTGCGGGACACGAATTTCTCATGGCTCGTGACGGGCAGAGCGTATTTTCGGGGTGGATAGAAAACCTGGTTGATCAGGTCAGTACAGAAGGAATCCGTCACGAAAGCACCACGCGTATCCCCAGCTCCGCCTATTTCGACCGGCGCGACCAAGCGATGCTGGCCCACGCCTCACAAATCGACCCGAACGGCGCATTTTTTGCGATTCCTACAGAGGACGTGAAGAAGGTATGGCCGTGGGAAGACTACACGCTGATCGCCTCACGGGTGCCGGTGGACCTGCCGGAGTGCTGCCTCGCCGACGGGCTGGATTATAAGGCGGCTGGCTAAAAGAGCCAGCGGAGGCACCCGCCCCAATCACGCCGCCCAGTACGAGCCACCGGGGTATTGAACTTCAGGTGATGCGCCGTTCGCCGCGCCGTCTGCCACCGGCTAACCCGAACCCTATTTTGGGGTTATTCCCAGGTGCCATATGTGCAGGATAGCTTGTGCCGCGCAATTGAGCGCGTAGAATGAAAGCTTAGACTTTATCCGCGCCGCACGGCTGAAGGTAACGCAGGAGAACCATGAGCCTTTTCGTTCTGAACGCTCTATTCGACGTCACACATGCCGTTCTGCAAGCTGCCCCCGAGGTAACTCCAGCTTCGAACCCTGACGGCAGTCCCGCCGGTTCCCCCGGTATCGGCGGATTTTTTGCGACCGCACTTTTGAGCCTGCTCGTGGTTGCCCTCGGCGTTGATATGACCCGCCGCACCCGCCGCCTCAGGTACCGTGCCCAGTACGCCGCCGCCCGGGAAGCGGAGCTAGCTGCCGCATCAGAACACGAGGGGAAACACCCAACGAACCAGCTAAAGCTGGGGAGGATACCGCAACGGTAACCAAGGATGAGGTGGCCCGTGAGCGCCACTAATACCGCCATGATCCCGGTCATCACCGTACACGGTATAGCCGCCGAACCGGGCGTGACACCCGCCCCGAGCGTTTATGAACGTTCCCTCATTGACTCTTTAGCAGCACAGTCGCTGCCCGAGCACATTGGGGTGCTGGTGGACGGCAACCGCCGGTGGGCGGCCCAACGCGGACTGAGTACCCGTGAAGGACACGCCGCAGGGGCAGAACGCATTATTGATTTTTTGGGGTGGTGCACCGAGCTGAACATCCCGCGAGTAACCCTTTACATGCTCTCCACCGAGAACCTCAAACGCCCCGCCGGGGAACTGAGCGGCTTAATCAGCGTGATTGACGAGTTCCTTAACCGGCTGGTGGCCAGCCGCGTAGGCCCCGTGAACGCGGTAGGAAACATCGCCATGCTACCGCAGAGCCTGCGCGCCACCTTAGAACAGGCTATAACAGCCACCTCAACGCTGCCCGGGGTGCAGGTAAATATTGCGGTTGGTTACGGTGGGCGCCAAGAGATCGCCGATGCGGTGCGTGAGCTGCTGCGTGACGCCGCCGCCGCAGGAACCTCCGTGCAGGAGCTGGCCGCCTCCCTGAACGTCACCGACATTAACCAGCGGCTGTATACGCGCGGAATGCCCGACCCCGACCTGCTGATCCGCACCTCGGGGAGCAGCGCCTCTCGGGGTTTATGACCTGGCAGAGCGCATACTCAGAACTGTACTTCTGCCGTGCCCTGTGGCCCGATTTCACGCGCGTGGACTTTCTGCGGGCGCTGCGCGACTACGCGGGCCGTAACCGCCGGTTCGGATCCTAAGTCAGCTGCTGCCTGACTCCGTCAGGGGCTGTTCCGTACCGTTGCCAAGCATCAGGTACCGTTAATGGTTAGTGAGGTCATACCAGGGTAAGGCGGGCGCATGTACCAGGAAATCACCACCCTACTGCACGGCGGCGGCTGGTTAACCGTCTCCGCTGTGCTGCTGATACTGTACTGCCTGCACACCCTCATACAGGGGATACGGCTGTGGCGCGTGGACGTGCGTGAGCACCGCCTGCCGCGCAGTATCGTGTACTCAATGGTTCTGAGCACCTACACCGCCCTTCCCCTCGTGCTCCTCATGAAAGGGGATGCAGGTGCTATCGGCCGGGTATTCCTGGGTGGGGCGGTACTGTGGGTTTTCTACCTGCTGATGCGCGTCCTCTCGTTTGGGGCTCTCGGGCGCGGAGATGTGCGGCTCGCTCTTGCACTTGGTGGGGCGCTCGCCTATTTTTCGATGGTGAACCTGGTGTGGGCTTCGCTTGTTACCTTCATTGTGGGTGGGATGTTCTCCTTGGCGCTGGTTCTGTTCGGTATGGCCCGCAGCGGCACGCGTGTAGCGTTCGGGCCGTTCATGCTTTTAGGGGCGCTCACCGGGTGGGTGTGGCCCGCCTACACCCTGTTCTAGGCGGCGCAGTAACCGCCGTACTATCGAGTTAAGAAGGAGGGGCATTAAGTGCCAACCCCGAATACATCCTCACTCTGCGGGAGAAAATCGGTCATGACTACCTGTGGCTTTCGGGCGCTACGGCTGTTATCCGCCGCGACTCTGACCACCGTGTGCTGCTGGTGCGCCGCAGCGACAACGGCGCGTGGACACCCGTGACGGGTATCGTGGACCCCGGCGAGAACCCCGCACTGACATGCCTTCGGGAGGCGCATGAAGAGGCGGGGGTGAAGATTGAGGTGCTTGCGCTCGCGCAGCTCAAAGCCGACCCCGCCATGCGGTTCGGTAACGGGGACCGGTGCCAGTTTCTGGATCACACGTTTTTGTGCCGCTGGGTTGCTGGTGATGCGCGCGTCAATGATGACGAATCCACCCAGGTGCGCTGGGCGGATATGACGGACCCGACCGAGCGGGCCATGCTCTCAGAAAGGATGCTTGACCGTATTGATGCAGCCTTAGGCTATGACGGCCACTGCAGGTTTGGGTACGAATCGGTGTCTCCGAAGGGGTAAACGGCACCATCTTAGTGCTACACGGGTGATTCGGTGCGGAACAACACCACTGAAAACTTTCAGGTAATAGTTTCAAAAATCCTTCATTAAAGATTTAAAGTTTGGTAGGTTGGGAATGCAAGCACACACCACATCTGAAGGACACTCATGCGCCTCGAATCGTTCAAAAACGCTAAGAGTTCCCTGCCCAGCCGCCGTTTAGCCTGCGCCTTAGCCCTCACCGGGGTGGCGTCGTTGCCGCTGACCCCAGTGCTGGCCGAACCCGAACCCCTCAACGGCCCTGGGGACGACACTCAGAGCTTCTTACCGAAGCTAAACCTTTCCCTGACCGAGAACGTCAACCCGTACATTCCGTGCACCATCTACGTGGAAGGCACCGGGTTTTACGGGGTGCAGCTTGGTCAGCGGGTGAGCGTCTATGTGGGTCTCACCGAAGACACCAGCAAACCCGAGTATTTTCCCGAAACCATTGATGACACCCACCTAGGTTTTGTGCACGTACCCGCCGAACGCATAGAGGATGGGGCGTTTAAAACGGAGCTTGTCACCGGGCAGCTCTGGTACGGGCAGTATCGTGCAGGGCTAGAGTACGCGGTGAAGACCATGATTAGCTACGCCGAAAGCACTGAGGAAGGGCATCGCACCTCCGAAACCACCAAATACGATACGCAGACCCCCATTACCGTGCTGACGGAGAGCCCTCGGCTTGACTTCGATAAGAACCCCAGCGCCGCTGGCGGGAGCATCACGGTACACGGTACCGGATTTGAAAGCCGGTACATTCCTGCCGGTGCGAGGTTGCGGCTATTTATTAACCGCGCTGGGCTGGGTGAGCCCGGGCATTTAGCCCCCGACCCAGTTTCCCTCATTACCGTGGGCCCCGAGAAGATCAATAACGGTGCTTTTGAAGTGAACATACCGTATGTTTCCGGCCTGGATACCACCAAAAATACACCCTTGGGGTGCAGATTATGAGCAAAACGGGCACTCTCGCCAACGACGCACTCACCACGGCTGAAACGTTCATGTTCACTGCATAAATAATGAAAAGCATCTCACGAGATGTAAATTATGATTCGCCGTTTGAGAGGGGAATAAAACTTCTACTTAAAGTGAGGAGCTGGTTAAGAGGATGAAAAATAGCGGCGGTAGCGCAACTGGTTGTACATCTGTTTCCTCAACGGAAGAAGCGTAAAACCAATGAACGCCTCCAATAAGCAGATATGGGCCGGGCGTTCTCGCCCGCTCACGCTAAACCTTAACGGCATGCTATACCTGTGTTACCGGGTAGCCGTGCTATCTCTGCCGATTATCGTGTTTGCCTTTCTCCTAGTTATAGGCGGGCTGCTGGGGGACCAAGGGCAGCACATTTATTTCACCCCGGGCAGGGTAGAGATGCGTGAGGGTAAATTGGCCGCAGGATTAGTAGTGCTGGGCCTGCTCATCATGTGGTTGGTAGTAACCTGCGCACTAATACCGGCCGTTATCCATGAGCTGGGGCACGCCCTGGCGTTACGGTACGTCGCAGGTGTGCGCCATATTCGCATCGAATCGACCCCTTTGCGGTTCTCTCTTCTCACACCGCACGAGGATCTCACCCCTAAATCCTCTCTGATGGTCGCTGTAGCTGGCCCAGTAGCCGCTTTTATTGGGGGCACGGTGTGGCAGCTGATGGGGCACAGCTTCATAGCGTTTTGGTGGTATATGCACCTCATAATGCTTCTGCCTTTATTCGGCGATGGTAAAGAACTTGTCAAAGCAATAACCGCTATACGTGCTCCCGGGCATAGCTGGGTTAGTTGTGCGCACCTGCTTATGTATAAACGTAAATCCCCGCCCAACCCATAATTGGGCAGGCGGGGATTTACACTGTGTTATCGAACTCCTGCAGTTACAGGAGAATACTTGGGATACGCTGCTTGAGGTTAGAAATCACCCAGCATCTTGGTGACATCCAGAGCTTCGTCGAGCTGAGCCTCGGTTACCTCACCGCGTTCAACGTAGCCTAAAGCTACCACGGCATCGCGCACGGTGACCTTGTTCGCCACGGAATACTTGGCGATCTTCGCGGCGGCCTCGTACCCAATGAGCTTATTCAGCGGGGTCACGGTCGAGGGCGATGCTTCCGCTAGGAAGCGGCAACGCTCCACATTGGCGCTCAGGCCGTCGATCATCTTCTCTGCCGCCACGCGAGAAACGTTTGCGAGCAAACGGATGGACTGGAGCAGGTTAGCTGCCATCACCGGAATACCCACGTTCAGCTCGAAGGCTCCGTTGGTGGAGGACAGCGCGATGGTCGCATCATTACCAATCACCTGTGCCGCAACCATAATGGCAGCCTCACAAATCACCGGGTTTACCTTGCCGGGCATGATGGACGAGCCAGGCTGCAGATCGGGGATGTGCAGCTCGCCTAAACCAGTGTTCGGGCCTGAACCCATCCAACGAATATCGTTGCTGATCTTCATCAGACCGTAGGCGAGGGTACGCAGCTGACCGGAAACCTCAACCAGACCGTCGCGGTTTGCCTGCGCCTCGAAATGGTTACGCGCCTCAGTCAGGGGCAGACCGGTTTCTTCAGCAAGCAGCTCAATCACACGTGCCGAAAAGCCTGCCGGGGTATTGATACCGGTACCCACAGCGGTGCCGCCCAGGGGAACCTCAGCCACGCGGGGCAGGGAAGCGTTCACACGTTCGATGCCGTAACGCACGGTAGCGGCGTAGCCAGAGAATTCTTGGCCTAAGGTAATGGGGGTAGCATCCATCAGGTGGGTGCGTCCGGACTTGACAACGTCCTTGAACTCGGCGGACTTCTTTTCCAGCGATGCAGCGAGAACCTCAAGGGAAGGGATCAGCTCTTTGACCAGTGCCTCGGTCACGGCAACGTGCACGGAGGTGGGGAAAACATCGTTGGAAGACTGGGAGGCGTTCACATGGTCATTGGGGTGAACCTCAATACCTTGTGATTCCAGGGAACGGGTTGCCAATGTTGCCAGAACCTCATTAGTGTTCATATTCGATGAGGTACCCGAACCGGTCTGGAAGACGTCAATGGGGAAATGCTCGTCGTACTCACCGGTTGCTACCAGATCCGCCGCTTCGCGGATAGCCTGGGCGCGCTCAGCGTCGAGCACCTGAAGTTCCTCATTGGCGGTCGCGGCGGCCTTCTTCACGAGGGCAAGAGCGCGAATATGGGCTGATTCGAGGGTCTGCCCCGAAATCGGGAAGTTATCGACCGCGCGCTGGGTCTGTGCACGGTAGAGTGCGTTGGCGGGCACGCGAACTTCGCCCATGGTGTCATGTTCAATGCGGTATTCAATATTTTCAGCCATACCTCTAGGATAGGCGCAAAAATCATGCTGCCACTGCGATTTTGAAGATATTACATCCAGAAAATAGGGCGAAATTTTCCGCCTCAACCTTCAGAATGTAACGCCCCGCACCCTAAACGTTGGAACGCAATAGGGAGCGGGGCAAAGCCACAGAAAAATATGTGCTTATGTGGGGTTGTACACGGATGCTTGGGGTGCGGTACGCACCCGATCGCGGGCACCCGGCAATAGGCTCACAACCCCCAGGGGGAAGCCTCGCCCCACGTTTCAGCGAAGACGATACGCGGCTGCTGTTTAACGCTCACCGGCAGGGAAGCGGTGGTCGGTGACTGCCCCTCGCCGGTGGGGGTATTGGGCAGCGTCAAGTCCTGGGAACTAAACACCAGTTCCGCTTTACCGTCACGCAGGTGATAGAACACCCCAATTACGGCAACCTCGCCGCTGAGCACCGCATCCGAGACAATATGGGACTGCTCAGTAATACGCATGGCTGTTTGCCGGGTGTGCTCACGCACCATATCGTTCACGTGCGCGTGCGGCGGCAGGGAGGGGGCAATCACCGACGGCAGAATACGCTCCACCAGGTTGCGAATAAACCCCGGCGGCATATCACCTGTCTGGGCTGCGTTGCGGGCTGCCGTGACCGCACCGCACGAATCATGGCCCAGCACCATAATGATGGGGGTTTTGAACTCCTCCACCGCGTACTCAATGGAACCGAGCACACCGTTCTCGATCACCTGCCCGGCTGTGCGCACCACGAAGGCATCCCCCAGGCCCAGGTCGAAAATGATCTCAGCCGCTAGACGAGAATCTCCGCACCCAAAAATGCACGCAAACGGGAACTGCCCGCCTGAGAGCAGAGTCCGCCTGCTGGAATCCTGGTTAGGGTGCTCACTGATGCCCTCCACGAAGCGCTGGTTACCATCTTTAAGACGTTTCCACGCCTGCGCCGGGCTTGGCTGAACCTGATCCTTGAGAGAACCCACCTTGCACCGTCCCCTTTCACAGTCATCCGCGGTTATTGCGGGGCCCGAACGGGACCCCGTTGAGAAACTACCTCTAGTGTATGCGCTCAGGCATCTTTTCGACGTACCACATGCCCGTGTCATCTCTCTGTTCTGCGAAAGAGGCGCCAGTCATCCGCTTCCTACTACCACGCTCTCATACAACAGCGCGCTTGAACACATAGGGTCTTTACCGAATGGTGCTACCCGTGCCGCTGGGGTCAGCCGTAGCGGTGGGGTTCTTCAAATAGGCGCTAGCCGCATCTGCCAGCTGGGAAAACTCCGCGGGGTCGGCGGCTCCGCTGAGGATAATCGTGGTGCTCTGCCCTCCCGCAGAAGGCACGTGAGCCACATATGAGTACACACGCTCATTATTTTTCTTTGAGGTAGCCGCCCGTACCTCCCACTCCACCCCGGCTATCTGCTCGGTGCCCTGTTTTGTGGCGTTATCAGTCTGCTGAGCCACCCACGTGGGGTTTGTATCTTTCGCCTGGGTTAGCTCAATAAAGTGGTTCTTCCCGGTAACCTGGCCGCTTTTAAAAAACCCAATATTATCCGGTGTATTACCATTCCACCGGGCATAGTTATAGTGCCAGCCTTCCAGCTGCGGCACAGCCACCGGAAACCCTGCCTGACGGCTCGACTCAAACGCAACCTGCGCCACATTTACCTGCGGGCGGTACGGGGTTTTATCCGGGCGTGGCATAAGCCATAGCACCGGAATAAGGATCAGAATCATCGCAACCATCGAAATAATCATGTTGCGCGCCGGGGCGTTAATACGCTTCGACTGTTTAACGGTAATCTGCGGTGTCACCGTCTGCTCACCGTCCGGACGCTCGGCTGCAGTAAGGTCCTGCGGTAGCTCGGCAGCGGAAGAGCTGGAGGATGCATCACCCAGCTTCCTCGTACCGGCGGGTGGGTTCTCGTCCTGGGGGTTGTGTGCGTTATTCTGAGAATTTTCCACAGTGTCTATTCTCTCACACCGCTGCTGGAGCACCCGAACCCAAACGGCCACTCTATACCCCCCAACACGCGCCGGACGCACCCCGTGCCGCACCATTCACGTGAGCTGCGCATCCTTGCAAACCGCTAATAACCCAGCAGAAAAACCGCTCAAAAGAACCACACAGTAAACAGCCCGCGTTATGCTAGATAACGTAGAGACCGCCAAACTATACGGCCACCCGGCCGGCTGGCCCAATCAACCCTCGAAGGTGAGTAATGACTGAGAACAACAATAACCACGGTAGCCGTAACCTCGCACTGGAGCTCGTGCGCGCCACCGAAGCCGCCGCCATCGCCGCAGGCCCCTGGGTGGGGCAGGAGATAAGAACGCCGCAGACGGCGCCGCAGTGGACGCAATGCGCTACCGCCTCTCCTCCGTGAACTTCAACGGCACCGTCGTCATTGGCGAAGGTGAAAAAGACAAGGCCCCCATGCTGTTTAACGGTGAAGTCGTTGGTGACGGCACCGGCCCCAACCTCGACATTGCGGTAGATCCCATCGACGGCACCCGCCTGACCGCACTCGGCATGAATAACGCCCTCTCCGTGATTGCGGTGGCCGATGGCGGCTCAATGTTTGACCCCTCCGCCGTGTTCTACATGGAGAAGCTCGTAACCGGCCCCGAGGCCGCAGACTTCGTAGACCTGCGCCTGCCCGTGAAACAGAACCTGCACCTGGTCGCCAAGGCTAAAGGCAAAAAGATCAACGAACTGACCGTGTGCGTGCTTGACCGCCCCCGCCACGCCAAGCTGATCGAAGAAATCCGCGCCTGCGGTGCCCGTACCCGCATTATCCTTGACGGTGACGTCGCCGGCGCTATCGCCGCCTGCCGCGAAGGAACCGGTGTTGATGTGATGCTCGGCACCGGCGGCACCCCGAAGGTATTGTTGCTGCCTGCGCTATTAAAGCCACCGGGGGCGTTATCCAGGGCCGCCTGGCACCCACCGATGACGCCGAGCGTGAGAAGGCGCTCGCCGCTGGGCACGACCTTGACCGGATCCTCACCACTGATGATTTGGTCACCAGCGATAACTGTTTCTTCGCCGCAACCGGTATTACCGACGGCAAGCTGCTGCGCGGTGTACGGTACGGCAAGAACATTGTGACCACCCAGTCGCTGGTCATGCGCTCCTCCTCTGGCACTGTGCGCACTGTTGAGGCGGAGCACCGTCTGCAGCGTATGCAGGAAATTCTCGCGCACACCCACTAATAGCTCCCGCCCTGTTTCACAGGGTGTAAGACAATGCGGGGGAAGGCAGCTTCATCTGCCTTCCCCCGCGTTGTCTTGGCCGCAATCGGCTACTTCTGCAAAACCTACGAGACTCTGACAATGAGATGGGAGGGAGGCAGGATACACAGAACCCGCTCAAGGCGGGGAGCATCCCGCTTAATATCCTGGCCCCGGCACAAACGAATTATTTACGGGCGTGAGATCGGTACGTGCGTGTCATGACCGTCGAATAGTTTCACCACACTATTCCATAGGCTGCGCCCTTGATACCCCAGTACCAGGTCATCAAGAATCCCGTATATGTTTTCCTGATCGTTAAGGTAAAAAGTCATGGGGCCTGAGGGCATGATTGCCACAGGAACCAGCCCGCTCACGTGAAGTCGTTCCTCGTACCAGCTGATGTGCGCGCGGGTATTTAAAATATTAGTTTTTGCAGACTTACCCAGAACGTCGCGGAGGCAGAAGCTTATTTCATACGGAACATCCCCTCTGGCGGGGATAGACCCGTTCCGGTACTCAAGAACCCTATCACCCACAACACCCATGAGCTCAACCACGCGGTCATTAATGGCGATACCAAATTTCTGGTAGAGGGCCTTAATCTCATTAAGCTCATAGTCCGAGACGGCGTACCGATGCGAGTACCCGGAGCTGTCCAGCACTTCTCTAACCCTGGCCGGTAAAATATCATAATGTGCCCGTATGTCCTTATTTCTGTGCGTATACAGCAATACGGTGGGGTGCTCAGAGTGCTGCAGCTCAACAACCCCGCACCGTGAAGATATTCACGTGGCTAACTCCGCCCGCAAACACCTATACGACTGAATATAAAAGTGTGTACGGCGCAGTCCCGGCTGTTTGGGGCAAGGCCATAGCGGCGCCAAACAGCCGAAACCCAGGTGGTACGGTGGGCCGTTAAAACTTTTACGTAACGGTTTTATCGTTTCAAGAGTTTCTTCAAACGTGCGGGGGCGTCCTTCACGAGTTCTTTTGCCTGAGCGAGCGCCTGCTGTGCCTTCGGCCGCGCCCGGTATGCGGCGTCGTACACCTTGTAGCCCGCAGCGTTCACCGGAACATCCCATGTGCCCGGGTAGGTGACTGACTCACCACCAAAAGATTTTTTAAACTTCGTAAACCCGGCCCACTCGTGGTTAGGCTCATCCTCCGGGGCAATGCCGAACAAATCCACGTACTTCAGACCTTTAGCCTTCGCGTCTAAAATCAGGTTCGTCACCACCGGAATGCCTGCTGAAAGCTTACGGTGCTCAAATGAGGCCGCCGCGTGGGCGTAGGTGCGGGTATCGTCTGAGTCGTAGACGAAAGCTGCGGCAATCGGCTCCACCGTGCCGTCCTCATGCGTGAGACGGGCAATATACAGGGAGGCAGCCTTAGCGGGCATGAGCACCCGTGCCACCTGCGACAGGTATTCGTCTCGCTGGCGGTTAAAACCGTTCCGGTCGGCAGTTGCCTCCAAGAACTGATACAGCACCGTCATATCCTCAGGATCCTCAGACACCTCAATGCTCACGCCTTTCTTGTGAATATTGCGGTGCAGGTTGCGGTTATTCGATTTCATCCCCTTGAGGATTTCATCGTCACTTCCCGAAAGGTCAATGATCTGCGTGTGTGCGGGCTGAACCTGGCGGGGTGAAAGCACCGCCTGGCGTGAGGTCAAAAATGCCGCCGCATCACGTTCACCCCAGATCGCCGGGTTGGTGGGCTCGATTCGCACGAACAGGCACTTGTGTGCCTTCGCCTCAGCCTTCAGCGAGGTGAGGGCGGCGTCAAATGTCTGTGCATCTTCGGCCACCGGCCCGTACGGGCTGTATAGGTACCTGCCGGTTTTACCGCCCTCAACGGTGGCGATATACGACCAACCCTCGCCGCTACGGCGGATGACGGTGTGCCCGTTTGACTCTTGAAAACGCGCCCAGATCTCTGACTGAAGAATATTGCTCATGGGCACCATTCTATAGGGTTCACTCTGCGGCCGATGTGTGCTGGGTCAGTGCTCAACCCACCGAAACCGCAGGTTTTTACGGGAAAGAGTATAAATAAACACGCAGTTGCCGTGTACCCCGTGCACTAGGCGTTCATAGGGTGCGCAGCAACTGCGTAATCATAAACAAAAAACCGAATGGGTTTTCTGCGTACTGTGTTTTTACGGGACGTAAGCCTGCGGTTCGCCGGGGGTGGGCTGCTTAGGCTGGGTCGGCTCCGAGCTGCGGATGGTGGATGCATCATCCTGCTGCTCCGCACGGCGCTCCTCTAGCTTGGCCCGCAACGCAGCGCCCTTATCGACCGCGCTCTGACGCAGGTTCTTTGAGAAATCCAGCAGATCGGAATGCACCTGCTGTGCGAAATCATCGGTGCCGCACCCTAAAATACGCAGAGCCAAAAGACCTGCATTGCGCGCCCCATCAATCGAAACGGTTGCCACCGGAACCCCGGCGGGCATCTGCGCAATTGACAGGAGGGAATCCATACCTTCCAGGTTCTTTAACCGCACCGGCACACCAATCACCGGCAGAGCGGTCACCGAGGCAAGCATCCCCGGCAAATGTGCTGCACCGCCAGCGCCAGCAATAATCACGCGAATACCGCGGGTGTGCGCCTGCTGGCCGTAAGCGATCATGTCTTCAGGCATGCGGTGTGCCGAAACCACATCGGCTTCATAGGGGATGCCGAATTCTTCAAGTACCGTCGCGGCTGCTTCCATAACGGACCAGTCGGAATCGGAGCCCATCACAATACCCACTACGGGGCTGTCAGAATCGTACGGGGAGGTCGTCATTCTCTTTCTCCTTCCACAAGGGACACATCTAAACCTATAGCGGCCTGCCATCACGCAGAATAGAGGCAGCATTCGCGGCAATATGACGCAGCTGCTCAAGTTCATGCGCACCGCCGGTAACGTTTACGTGACCAATCTTACGCCCCGGCCGGGGTTCTTTGCCGTAGAAATGTATTTTTGCGCGTGGCTCCGCACTAAAAGCCAGCGGATACACACCGAAAATGTCATCATGTTCCCCGCCCAGATAATTCTTCATCACACTCACTTCAGCAAGGGCAGATGCATCACCCAGCGGTAGGTCAAGCACCGCACGCAGGTGCTGCTCAAACTGGCTGGTGACTGCACCGTCTTGGGTCCAATGCCCGTATTGTGGGGGCGCATCGCCAGCTCATTAATATAGAACCCGGATGCAGAGCCGGGAACTTCGAACAGTTCGACAGCCATTACCCCGGTCACGCCCAGCTCTGTGGCGATGTGCACCGCCGCCTCAGATGCGGCTGCGGCCACCTGCGCTTCAAGGTTCGGGGCGGGGGAAATCACCTCATCGCACACCGAATGTATTTGGATTGTTTCAGCCACAGGCCAGGGGATAACCTGCCCGCTCTCACGGCGGGCCACCAGTGCCGACAGCTCGCGGGTAAACGGTACTTTCTCCTCCGCCAGAAGTGAGGAAAAATCGGTGCGTGATTCCAACTGGTCGAACCAGCTGGCGGCGCGTTCACGAGCGTCCCCAGCAGATTCGAGCACCAGCACACCTTTGCCGTCATAGCCTCCGCGCGGGGTTTTGAGTACCACCGGCCAGCCGGTCGCATCCCCGAACTCAAGTAGTTCGGTGAGTGTACTCACTTTAGCCCATCGGGGGTTCGGCAGCCCCAGCCGTTCGATCGCCGCGCGCATGAGCAGCTTATCTTGGGCGTACTGCAGGGCTTCCGGGCGTGGCTGCACATTCACGCCCTCTGCAATAAGGGTGTGCAATAGTTCGGTGGGAACGTGCTCATGGTCGAACGTAATCACGTCTTTACCGGCCGCGAACTCACGCAGGGTGTCAAGGTTTTTGTAATCGCCTACTACGGCGGTACGCACCGCAGCTACGGCACCCACCTGAGGGGTTTCGGCGAGGATATGCAGATTCAATCCGAGATTTGTTGCCGCCGGTGCCATCATGCGGGCTAACTGTCCGCCACCGATCACGCCAACTACTGGTCCAGTTACAGGGTAAGTCACATCACCTAAGTCTAGCGGTTAGCCAATAACAACGGTAGTAAGCTGCACATAGGCTCCCATAAAACTGGGAGTTGACTTGTAAAGGGGCAGCTGAGAAGGCATATTCGTATGTGGTGTACTACCATTTCAAGGTAGGTAGAAATACATGCGGCCCAGTGAACTATCCTCACCGGGGGCAAAACAAGAAGGTAAACATGAGTTCACTTCCCAGCCGAATCAAAGCGATTTGGAACACGTACGGCATTGAGATTGCCAAATTTTGCACTGTTGGCGGCGCCGCATTCGTGGTGAACTCTGTGGTGGTGTGGACGCTGATGGTGACCATCATGCACGACTCCCACACTAAAGCCAAGGTGATTGCCAGTGTCGTAGCCACTATTTTCTCGTGGTTAATGAACCGGCTGTGGACGTTCCGTGAGAACCGCTCCGAGAACTGGAAGCGTGAGGCAATCGAGTTTGCGTTCGTAAATATTCTGGGAATCCTTGTTGAAGCCGGGTGTGTGGCTTTCAGCACCTACATTTTGGGGTTGCGAACTGCGCAGGCCTCGTTCATTTCGGGCACGATTATTGGCACTATTTTGGGTACTATTCTGAGGTATTTTCTCTACCGGTTCTGGGTGTACGGCAAACACCGCAAACAGGTTGCTGAGGGTGGGGCTACCGAGCATGAAGAGCTTGGCCATATGCTGGAAGAAGCAACCGAGATTATGACCCACGACTCTGAAGCAGAAGCTGTTATAGCGCAGGAGTCAGCTGCTGAGGCTGAAGTCTCGAACGGCAATAAAATTAATGTATGACGGAATATGAAGGTGGCGGTCTATGATGTGTGGGCCGCAATCTTTATTTAACGCTGTACAGTGCAGCTTCGTAGGTGCTACCGCGTGGCTTCGTCAACGCAGCAGTGTAGCTAATCTACTGCTGCTTAACCTGTAACAGTTATTTCCCCTGGCGGCGGGTATCTACAGCCCGTTCACTTGCAAGAATCGGTGCTATCTCTGCTGGGGTAAAACCTGCTGTGGGGTCGGTGATGAGTACTGCATAGCCAGCTACGAGAGCCCCGAGTACCTCGCAGACAATGGCGAGAGCATTTTCGGGTGTGCCAAAACTATGCTGAGAGTTAAGCAGGACTGCAAGGGCTGGTTCTCCGCTGTCAAGCCGCACCTGATGGGAGTCAAAGCTGCGGGCCTGCTTGAGTATTTCTGCGAGCACATCCGCATTGGTGACTCCGGCGAGCACCTCTGTGGTGGGGTGGGGCGGCATGCCCATGAACTGATCCGCTTCGCTGCGTACCAGGGCGCAGAAATCCAGGATTTCGCCGTCGTAAACATTAAAGACAGCTTCGGAATCACCCGTATAACGCATGGCCAGCGGCCCCGGTCAATGAGCAGCAGAAAATCCGGGGAACGAGTAAAGCGTGCTGCGGTGGCAGCGTCTAACGCTACGCCAACCTGCGGTTCATTACTGTTCAGCAGCGCACCTGCCCTTAATGCCGCCAAGCAGAGAGCAACACAGCGCCAGTGCACATCGGATTCTATGTGCAGGGTGCTGCCTTCTTCGACCTCGCACTCATTGAGGAGCAGGTTTGCGCTTTTATCAACCCAGTTCATGAGCACCCGCCCCGAAAGCTCGATCCGTTCCCCGCTGCGCGAATGCCAGATAATGGCTGGTGTTTGTACTGCAGCGAGAGCATGAAAAACCTGGTTGAGAGAGCGTGCGGTTGAAAGTTTGGGGAGTAGATTTTCTGCCATTCCTCAACCATACCTTAGGCTCTTATTTGTACCCAGAGTACGAATATTTATTTGTTTTGTAAACATTTTTCGTATCTTTTGCATGTATTTGTCGGTATAAAAGATTTATTTGCGACTATTCGATATATGTGGAATGAATTTATCAGCTGTAACCGCTTACTTGAGTTCCATGAGATGTTTACACCTTTTGCAACATTAAGTCCAGTTTGACGAATAGGGCGTGTCGCCCGTCTAATGAATAGGTGGGGTTACTTCCGCCGATAGCGCAACCCTCCCGCAAAGCGCTATTTCTTCGGCATTCAATCCCACAGACCAAAGGCCAGTCACCCCAGTGTGTTGGAGACTGGCCCCGCAGACTCATTCACATGATGAGAACACGGAAGGGACGACCATGGGTTCATGCATCAGCCCCGAGATGTAAAACACTCGGGCTGGTGCCAGCGGCGACTGCCCGGGCTGAACCCAGCTCTACACTATGCAAACAATCCACGCAGTGCAATCACTGGAAGAACAGGCCAATGTGTTCCTTGCTGCCGCCGAGCTGAGCCTCGGCGCCGATATCGCGCCCGCTGCAGAATGCAGGGCAGCAACAGGGCTGCTGGCTTGCCCCGACGGTGGCACCGTCGACATTTGGGAGGCCGCAGCCGATATTTACGGCACCGGCGGCGAAGAAGGTGAACTTGCCTGGCAGGCTGAAGCACTTTGTGCCCAAACGGACCCCGAAGCCTTTTTTCCTGAGAAGGGCGGCTCCACACGTGACGCTAAACGCGTGTGCGGGGTCTGCCCTGTGCGCGAAGAGTGTCTAAAATATGCTATGGACAATGATGAGCGTTTCGGAATCTGGGGAGGACTCTCAGAACGCGAACGCCGGAGGCTGCGCAAGCAGGCAAGCTAAGGCTAGGAAGGTTACCCACCATGCAAACCGCACGACTGTGCTCTCGACAAACATGCAAAAGAGAAGCAACGGTTACGCTCACCTACTCCTACGCCGATTCAACGGCCGTCATAGGGCCGCTCTCGGAACATCGCGAGCCTCACGCCTATGATTTGTGTGATCTGCACGCTGAACAGCTGACCGCCCCACAGGGGTGGCAGGTGGTGCGCGTGCCGAGCCGTCCGCGCCCTTATAGCGGCGCATAGGTGCCACGCTGCGTGGGGGTTATCATACCGCTCATACTACGAACCTTCTGCAGCAGTACAGCAGAAGGTTCTTAGTATGTGAGAAACTGTGACATAGCAAATCTTTACAACGCACTCACTCAATTTATTCACCCGGAACGAGAACACCTACATGTCAGAGGATCGCCAGAACGTCGATACGGCCGCCGAGCCTGATGAGAAAGGCTGGGAGGCGCTACGCCCCGCCGTTAAATACCCCGTGGCTGAGGGCGCTTTAGACGAGGCTCCTGCCGCAGATTCGCCGCAGGAGGACGTGCAGGACACCCAGCCTGAGACGCAGACGGGGGCGTTTGCGCGCATCCGGGCCGAGGCTCCAGGTACGGCGGCTGAACCAGATGTGGCCACCGGGGCTGTACCCATTGCTCCCGCACGGAGCAAATTGGGGGAGCGGGGCGTAGGGCAGCGTGTGCGCACGTACACGAGTGTCTCGACCGGGTTCATCCCGTTGGTGCGTGAGGTTCATAATGCCCCAAGAGTCCTACCCTGAGCGCGTTGAGCCGGGATGCGCGCCAAAAAGAGCAGGAGGAAGCGCTGGCGGCCGCCCAGTCGGTTGAAGAAGCTGAGGCTACTGAAGCGGCGAAAGAAAAGCCCCGCCAGAAGGAATACCGCACTGAGACGACCACCAGCAATAAGGTGGTGCGCGTCGCTGCGGACCCCGATGAGGTTGATATTCCCAAGGAATATATTGACGTTCCCAAACCGGGTAAAGCCGAAGCAGTCAAGGTTGCCCCTAAGGCTGAGCTGATAGTGCTCGATAAGCCGCCTCTTCTTCGTCTGCGGTCAACTATTATTACCCTCGCGGTGCCGATTCTGGTGATAATGATCGCGGTCCGTGCGGTGGCTTCTGACGCATTCCTGTGGCTTGAATACCACCGCCCCGGGTTCCCGGCAGATGCCTACGGGTTTGATACCGCTGAACGGATGCGGTTGGGCTCTTACGGACTTAACTATGTGACGAACTTCGCACCCCGCTCATATTTGGAGAGTATCACCACCGGAGCGGAGCATAAATCTGCGTTTTTGCCCGATGAAGTGGGGCATATGCATGATGTAAAACTGGTCATCCTGTACTCCACCGCCGCGGCGGTACTGATGCTCATCCTAGCGTTCATCTCAAGCGCAACCCTGCGGGAGCGCGCCCCCGGTGTTATCCGCCGCAGCCTTTTCACCGGTGCGTGGCTGACGGTGGGGATTCTGGGCGTACTTGCTGCCGTTGGTATTTTCAGCTGGGATTGGCTGTTTACAACCTTCCACACCACGTTCTTCCCGCAGGGTAACTGGCAGTTCCATTTGAACGACACACTGATCCGCTTGTACCCGCCGCAGTTCTGGGTAGATGCGGCCATTGCCGTTGCGGCCCTGAGTATGCTGATTGTGCTCCTGCTGATGGGCTACACCTGGCCCACTCGCTACCGTAAACAGGTGGCCCTGCGCCGCAGTGCCGAACGGTTCGCGGCACTTCAAAAAGCTGATGCTCAGGTGCAGGAGGCAAAGCAGGTGAGCGCCTCCCAGCAGGCTTCCCGTTCCAACGGATAGGCCCATAATCCTTCGAGGAAGTATGCGGCGCCGACCTCAGCTATATGACGGGGTCGGCGCCGCACTTATATGCTTAACATCCGCAGGAATTACCTAGGGCTAGGAAAGCATGGAAAAGAATCCTAAGGCTGACTCCCTAGCTCAGTGCCCCTCCACCGAGGATAGTGCTCCAGTGCGCTCACACGGAAGTTTCTTCTCATAAGCAAGGTAGGTTGCGGCAATACGGCAGGTACGAAAAAGCGGGGGTGGAAAACCACTATTGGTTTTCCACCCCCGCTTCATATGACGTGCATTAAACGGTATCTCACGCGGTTCGGTGACGAACAGAACAGGCTTTGACAGCGAACTGCTGGTGCCCTAAATCCAGAAAGAGAACCACATATGGTGCAGCCACTCGTTATAAGGGATAGTCTGCCCCGTCCATAGCGGCCAGAAGTAGGCACTCATCAGCAGTACCGCCACCAGGTACACGCCCGTAAAGTACAGGCCCACCCGTTTGCGTCGCACTGAGCTGCCCGAATGGCCCAGCACCAGCCCCAGCACACCGGCAAGTATCAGAATCAAAAACGGCTCGAACGAGAGAGCATAGAAGTAGAACATGGTGCGGTTCGGGTAGAGGAACCACGGGAAGTAACCCACGGCAAAAACGAAGAGCAAAGATGTAAACCGCCAGTCACGGCGCACAATGGTGACGATCAAGGCCACCAGGATCGCCGCAATAAAAGCCCACCAGATCAGCGGGTTGCCGATATTGAGGATCGCCTCAGAGCAGGAAGAGGCGGTGCACCCCTTCGACCCCATCTTTGGCGACTCATAGTAGTACGAGGTAGGCCGCCCCAGCAGAAGCCACTTCCACGCGGGAGACGCATACGAATGGGGGCTATCTAGCTTGGAATGGAAATTAAACGCCGAAACATGGTACTCCCAGAGCGAACGCAGATCGGTCGGCAGCCACTGAACCCCCTGCCCGGGATTATCCTGCGCCCAATGCCGGTAGAAAGCGTTCGATGACTTAAACCAGCCCGCCCACGTGGACAGGTACACAATAAGCCCCACACCAATCATCTGAACGAACGCGGGCAGGCCCTCACGGAGCACACCCACAACCGCCCAGTTCTTCAACCCCAGAATACGGCGTGCGTTCACATCCCAGAACACGGTCAGCAACCCGAAAGCAGCGATAAAGAACAGCGAATTCCATTTCACGCCCACAGCCGCACCGGCGCACACGCCAGCGGCCAGCCTCCACAGATGCCACCCCGAACCAGGACCAAACACAAGCTGAGGCAGCGTGCCGCCGTTCTGCTGGGCCAGAGCCGCCACTTTACGTGCCAGCACCCGCCGCGATTGCTGCCGATCTAAGAGCAGGCACACAAAAGTCGCTAAAATCCAGAACATCTGGAAAATATCCAGCAGTGCCAGACGGGACTCCACAAACATGAGCCCATCCACGGATGCGAGGATCGCGGCGATAGTAGCCACCGTCATAGAACGGAACAGCAACCAGGCCGCATACGCCACCAAGGCCACCGACAACGTACCAATCAGCGCCGCGCTAAAACGCCACCCAAACGGGTTATTATCCCCAAAATCGCCATCCCGGCGGCGATCATCCACTTACCCAGCGGAGGGTGAACCACATACTCGGGGGAATCCGTCAGAAGACCTGAAGGGCTCCCCGCCACGAAGGTTCCGTTCGCCTCCTTCGTCCAGTTCAGCTCATACCCGTAATGCAGGTACGAGTAGGCGTCCTTCGCGTAGTACGTCTCATCAAAAACAATCGCGTTCGGGTGTGCCAAATAAACAAAACGCAGTATGCCTGCGAGCACCACCATCAGGGCGGGTACAACCCATGCCCAGCGGGGCGCAGACACGCGGGCCACACCCAAGCGGGCGAGCATACTCAACTCATTAAAACGCTCGGACATTGATGAACGGCCCGAGCCTACGGGGGAAAGAATACCGGTTTGTAACGTCACCTAAACATCGTAGAGGCTAATCCCCCAGAAAGCCATATTTCGGGCAGGTTAGGGGATTATTCCGCAAGAAATTTTATTCCGCCCAGCCCCGAACCATGGCCTACACTGGGAAGGTGAGCCGCATGAAACCACACAATAAAACAACACCCCTATGCCCGAGGCTGAAACACCAGACCAAGCACCTGCTGAACACACCGGGCCGCACGCAGCAGCACATGGAACTGGCGGCGGTGTCCTCATCCTCGGCGGGACCCCCATCGGCAACCTCTCAGACGCCAGCGACCGGTTACGGCAGGCACTCGCTACCGCCGACGTAATCGCCGTCGAAGACACTCGAAAGCTCCGCACCCTCGCCTCCGGGCTGGGGGTGCGCACCACGGGGCGGGTTATTGTGAACCACGACCATAATGAGGAATACCGCAGCACCCAGCTCGTGCAGGCGGTCAGCGACGGGAACACGGTTCTGCTGCTCTCAGACGCCGGTATGCCAACCATCTCAGACCCCGGCTATGTTGCAGCATGCGCCGTTGCCGACGCAGGCCTGCCGGTGACCGTGATCCCCGGCCCCTCTGCGGCCTTGACCGCGCTCGCGCTCTCGGGACTGCCCACCGGGCGGTTCACTTTTGAGGGGTTCCTGGCCCGTAAAGGCTCGGAACGTACCCGAAGGCTAAACTCCCTGGCGGCGGAAGAGCGCACCATGATTTTCTACGAATCGCCGCATCGTGTAGCCGCCACGCTCACAGATTTTGCCCGGGTTTTCGGGGGCGAACGGCGTGCCGTCGTATGCCGCGAACTCACCAAACTGCACGAAGAAACCCTGCGCGGCACCCTGAACGAACTCGCTGGCTGGGCGCGCGCAACCCAGGTGCGCGGAGAGATCGTGATTGTGGTCGCTGGCGCCGAGCCTGCCGAAACTCCACAGGCGCAAGATATCGTGGGCCTCGTCCTGGAACGGGTGGACGCAGGCGAACGCCTCAAAAACGCGTGCGCCGCTGTCGCCGCTGAAACGGGTGCCTCCAAACAAGAGCTCTACGCAGCTGCCATTGCTGCCCGAAACGTCAACCCCTAAAACACACTTCAACACAGCCCGCAGGAGAATACCGTGTGCCAGAGCCGCCCGAGCAAACCGAACTCACCCAGGAATATCTAGATTCCCTTGCCACCCTGGCACACTCTACGGTGCCGAACGAACAAGAGCTGAGGGCGAGCGCCCTTCCACACGGTTGGCAGGTTGAAGAAGGGCAGACCCCCGCACCCTACCGCGCCGAGCTTTACCGGGACGAGACCGGGGAGGGATAGCGC
Organism: Rothia aeria; assembly: GCA_002355935.1. Classification (GTDB taxonomy): domain Bacteria; phylum Actinomycetota; class Actinomycetes; order Actinomycetales; family Micrococcaceae; genus Rothia; species Rothia aeria. Next base: position 993,849 of record AP017895.1, read on the forward strand.
AGGAACCTTCGGGCGAAGGAACCCGACGCCGTTCCACAAAGGGCGATAACGGGCGGTCCCGTAACCTTGTGTTCCCACCTGCGCCCGAGCCTCTGCCGTATGCCATCGTCGATAACCACACCCATATGGATCTGCTCGATGGCGAAGTAGAAATTACTGCACGGGACGCCCTCGATACCGGGGAAAAACTCGGCATAGGTGCTATCGTGCAGGTCGGCTGCGATATTCCCTCCTCGCTGTATGCGGTTGCCGCCGCCCGCGCCGACCGGCGGGTTCTGGCGGCGATTGCTATTCACCCCAATACCGCTCCCGAACTGGATTCCGCCGGTACCCTTGATGAGGCGCTGGAGACCTTGGATGCACTTGCCGCCGAGCCGCGCGTGCGAGCTATCGGCGAGACTGGGCTCGACTACTTCCGCACCGGAGAAGAGGGCATTGAAGCCCAGCAGCGTAGCTTTCGTGAGCATATTCGCCTGGCGAAGAAGCACGGGTTGGCGCTTCAGATTCACGACCGGCAGGCGCACGATGATGTGGTGAGCCTCCTTCTCGAAGAAGGAGCACCCGAACACACCGTGTTTCACTGCTACTCGGGTGGGGCTGAGCTGGCGCGTATCTGTAATGAGCAGGGCTGGTATATGAGCTTCGCCGGAACCGTGACCTTTAAGAATTCGAAGGATATTCAGGAGTCGTTGCGTATGGCGCGTCCCGAACTGATCCTTGCCGAGACGGACGCACCTTTTTTGACCCCGCACCCGTTTAGGGGCCGCCCGAATGCCTCGTACATGACGAACTATACGGTGCGGTTCATGGCGGCGCACCGTGAGCAGAATCTAGAGGACCTGTGCCAAATGATCCGCGCGAACTCAGCGCGTGTGTACGGCAGCTGGGGAATTGAGGGGTTCTAGATAATGGTAACGATCAGTACACACGACTAAGTAGCTTTTGTGCCACCTTTACCGAAGCCTGTACGAGCTATCACATGTATATGCTACTATAGTAGACGCTGTAGCTCACCTTAAGGCTTTACCTCAAATTTTCTGGAGCACATTTTGCCTTTGTGTGATGCGGCATCCCGATAAATAGCTTTCTGTCCCGTGACGTATCAATAGCATACTAATGTGAGAGAACTAGGGCAAAGCTGTGTCAATCATTTCTTTTTCAAAAAAATAAAACATTATATATGGCTTAATTATGTCAAAGATGGCGCAGGGGTAGATAAGATACGCAGTTGGTATTCGCAGAAAAGCCCATACTCTTATGATATTGAAAAATATACTCACCGTATTAAAAATACTGCAATGCCTAACTCTAGTACATTTATGGTTAATCATCTATTCTATGATTCTCAACTTCCGGAAGACAATCTTCAAAACGCCCCTAATCAGATATTTATTGTCTGGTTGGGGGATAACCAGATAACTCCGGCTCGTCAGAAATCTATCGACCTTATTCGTTCCGTTAATTCTGAAAGTAAAGTTATTCTGATAACCTCGGATAATCTTGCGGATTATGTGCTTCCCGAACATCCTTTACACCCTTCCTACGAAAAACTAAGTTATATTCAACGCTCTGACTACCTGCGTGCCTATCTGATGCACCATCACGGTGGTGTGTATATGGATATAAAACCCATGGATAAGCCCTGGTTGCCTCTTCTTGAGGAACTTAATGCTACCCCAGATATGTGGGTTATTGCGCCGCACGAAATAGGGTCTTGGAATTCGTCATCAGCAAGCGGGGTATTGGGGAAAGATCAACGTAACTATTATAAATCGGTCGTGAATATGTCTGCTTTTGGGTGTAAACCGTATAGTAGGTTTACCGATGAATGGATTGCTGAAGTAAACCGCAGGATGGACTATTTTTCATCCTTGTTGGAGAGTTACGGAGATCCTCAAGCTTTTGGGTATATGCCGGAGTACCCTATTCCATGGCTTGAGTTGGCGGGAAGGATCACAAGCCCCTTAAGCCTTAAATATATTGACCGTATAAAAATTGTTAAAGATATGCAATTTGGGACATACCCTGGTGGGTATCGGTAAATCATTGCCGTTTCAAGTATAAAGAGGAAAAATGAAAAAATATGTTGTTGCTCTTAAAGGCGAAAATCGTCTTGAGCAGTTCTTCAATGCCCCGGGGAGTGCAGGTTTCTATATATTTTGGGGAGTAGATGGGCGTGCTTTGCCTACTCCTGGTCAAAGCCCTGAATTTGATGCTGCCTATTTTGAGAAAAGAAAAGGCCGTCTGGCCCGTCCTGGAGAAGTAGGATGCGCCTTGAGCCATACATACGTGTGGCGTGATTTTCTAGAAAGCGGGGAAGAATGGGCACTTGTTGCTGAAGATGATGCGTTGATCCACCCCTCCATTGATGAAATTGTCTCTCGGGTTATTGAAAAATCCCGCAGCATTGGTGTGGTGAATTTTGCGGATGGTTGGTCCACCCAGATGGGTCGTATGAACCCCCGCACCCCTTACCCCGGTTGTCGCTGTTGTCTCCGTTTATTTGGGGCCGTCACCGTTTAGGATACTGCGCTAATGACTGGACCGCCTGCACAGGACTGTATCTGATCTCTCGGTCGGCGGCACAGAAAATTATTGAGCAGATTGATGCGCGCGGCTCACAGTACTGGCTAGCAGATGATTGGCCTCTTTTCGCCGCTGATTTTGGGGTGGATATTAAGGTGATGCAACCAGGGCTGTGCGACTGGACAGGAAATAGTCTTATTGAGGAAGATGGGACACACTTTGTGTACCGTAAAGCAAATCAGGCAAAAGGCCAGCCGCTCCTTAATAAGCTGCGGATTTACGCTGCCCCCAAAGCTCGTTTAAAGAATGCCCAAAACATCGTCACATCGACTCTCTGGCAGGTACGGAAGAAGCGCAGAGTTCTCAAGTAACTACCCGCACCAGTGAGCGGCGTCCTTCGACCTAATCCTGCAACCTTCCGTAGAATAGGTAGGGTGAGAGAAAATCTGAACGATAAACCCCTGCTGGGCCCCCAAGAAATCCGTGACCTTGCCGCGCAGCTGGGCATTCGCCCCACGAAAACCCTGGGGCAGAACTTCGTGATTGACCCAAACACTATTCGACGCATTGTTGCCGCAGCGGATATTACTGATGATGAGACTGTGCTTGAAGTCGGTCCCGGGCTTGGCTCTCTCACCCTGGGGTTGGCAGATGCCGCGCGGCAGGTTGTTGCGGTTGAAATCGACCCGCCGTTGGCCCGGCAGCTACCGCATACTATCGCAAAATTCCGCCCTGACAAGGCACAAAATGTTCATGTGGTGCTCATGGACGCCCTCAAGGTGACTGAGCTTCCCCACATGCCGGATGCGCTGGTCGCCAACCTGCCCTATAACGTGGCGGTTCCGGTGCTTCTGCACCTTTTCGCGCAGTTCCCGAGCATCCGCCACGCCCTCGTGATGGTGCAGGACGAGGTCGCTGATCGTCTGGCGGCAAAACCCGGATCTAAGAATTACGGGGTTCCTTCGGTGAAGGCAAGCTGGTACGCTGAGGTCTTTAAAGCGGGGGTTATCGGTAAAAACGTATTCTGGCCCGCCCCGAAGATTAACTCCGGGCTTGTGGGATTCAGGATGCGCCCGCAGCCGCTCGCCGATATTGACCGCGACGAAGTCTTTACCGTGATTGACGCGGCTTTCGCCCAACGGCGGAAAACTCTGCGGGCCGCGCTTGCCTCATGGGCTGGTTCCGGCGCTCGTGCCGAAGCAATCCTGACCGAGGCGGGTATTACCCCCACTGAGCGTGGTGAAAAGTTAGATATTCACGGGTATATTCGGATCGCCCAGGCGGCGCATCGGGTGCCAGCTCTAGCGGCCGATGAAAACTAAGATTAAGAAACCGGGGACGGAAAAAGAATGCATGTTCTAGAAACTCAGGCAAAAGCGCCCGGAAAAGTAAATCTCTACCTCGCCGTGGGTAAACCCCGCGAGGACGGTTACCATCCGCTGGCCACACTCTTTTCTTCGGTCAATATCTACGAAACCGTCACCGCCCGCGACGCTCAGGAGCAGGGAATTACCCTGAGCCTGAATATTGTGCCCGACTCCCTGGTCGATCAGCAGCACCGCGCCGGAGAATTTGACCCCGCCGAGGTGCCGTTGAACGAGAAGAATCTGGCGTATCGTGCAGCCGTCGCTATGGTGCAGGCACACAGGCTCACCGTGAACGATCTCAACCTGCACCTGCATATCGATAAGGCCGTTCCCGTGGCCGGGGGCATGGCGGGCGGCTCGGCAGATGCCGCCGCCGCGCTTCTTGCGGTCGACCAGTATCTTTACGAGAAACGGCTGACCGAACGCACCCTCGGACTTGAAGAGCTGCTTGCCTTAGCTGCGCCGTTGGGGCCGATGTTCCCTTCGTAGTGCGTGCCGCGTTCCCGCTGGGCGGGTTAGCCGTGGGGAGGGCACCGGAACCGAGCTGAGCATCGTAGAGCTGCCTGAAGATATGATTCCGCTCGACATTGTGCTGGTCGCTGCCTCAGAGGGGCTCTCGACCCCGCAGGTATTTAGTGAGCTTGATGAGGGACGCGCCGCCGGGCGTTACCCCGAAGCCGGTGAGCTGCAGGTTCCCTCCGGGCTGTTGCACGCGCTGACCCAAACAGAAACTCCCATTGCACGTATCCACGAAATTGGCAGGCAGCTTCGCAACGATTTGCAAGGGCCAGCCGTGACTCTAGCACCCAGTCTTGAAACTATTTTGACCATGGATAATGAGAGCATAGTTGAGGCGTTTGTCTCTGGCTCAGGGCCTACCGTGGCTATTCTCGTTGAGGACGCACCCGCAGCCGATGAGCTCGCCGCAGCACTTCGCCGCCGCGGCCGCCATGCTGTTGCCACCCAAACTCCGGCAATGCTCTAATGTTCACTTTCGTGGCATAAACTCCGGGTTGCGAAAAGAGCCTTTATATGAATAAAGCGTAATTTTCGCTACTTTATTCAGATAAAGGCTCTTTAACACCCCTACAGGGCTGAGGCAACAGTGGATACAGGCGCAGTATCCAGTCGCAGCGGTTTCGGAATACGTTTGAGAACGCGGTACTGAAGAATACCTTCCAACGCTCCAAGGTTGCCGCCCGCCAGATACGCCGCTCGAAAACGAGTCGCAGGGTTTATGAGTTTAGGAACCTGCCGCAGAATCTCCAGGATAGATGCTTTCGTGCTGGGGCCGCGCATCCCATACTGTCGATAGTGCACCCACAACAGCACCTTGTATTTTTGGTAGGCGCGCTGCTGGTGAAAAATGCGTTTGGGTTTATCCCGCAGAATATAATGCAACAGCGGTCCGTGTGTGAACGCCGCTGGTATGCCCGCAAGCTGCACGCGCCAGGCAAAATCGGTCTCTTCAGAACTCTTATACGAAGAATCCATGCCCCCGGCATCAAGATATACGCGACGAGGAATTGAAAAATTCCCCCAGCAACCGTCGGCAAAAAGCCGGCATAGGGGGTGAGCTCATCGTCGTAGAAAATCCTGGTGCGTGTGTTCAGAACCTTCTGGTCATCGCCGGGTTCAAGACCGTAGGCCCTCAGGACTTCACGAGTATTGGCCCGATCATGAAGCAGAGACCCGCTTGCTATGACAGGGGAATATAGGTTTGTACGTACAGATGCGAAGCCACCCAGTCGGGTTCTACGAGATCATCGCCATCGCAGAAGATAAGAACATCGCCCATGGCCTGTACCGCCCCATATTGCGGGCGTGACTGGCTCCGGCGCGCTGGGATGCATCTACCACCCGCAGGGGATAGGAAGCATTGTAGCTTTCGACCACGGCGCGAGTGTCATCGGTACTGCCGTTATCGCACACGAGTACCTCAAAACTGGGGTTACCTGTTTGAACGGCGAGGGCATCAAGCTGCTGCATAATATAGCTGGCACCGTTATACACAGGGATAATAACGGATGCCGCGACGGACTTGGGATGAGTCACGACCGTTCTCCTTCCACCTGTTCGGTCACTGGGTATGAATTTCCTTCGGCGTTAAGATCACGAATGCGCCGCGCCGGAACGCCCGCATACACGCCATGAGGCGCACAATCGTGCACCACCACAGCACCGGCGGCAATCACGTATCCTTTGCCGATCGTAACCCCGGCGGTAATGACAGCGTTTTGCCCCACCCACGTACCGTTTTTGATGTGTACAGGACGAGTAATATTTGCGCCCGCGCGCTGAGCAGCGGAACCAATCTCATGGGTGTCGGCAAAAATGGTGACGCGCGGACCCAGAAAAACATTATCTCCCAGAGTCGTATGCGCACCCACCAAAGTTTCTTTATTGACAAAACAATTCGTGCCCATCATGACCTTAGGCATAATGGTGGAACTAGGATCGCAATATGTTCCGGCACCAAAAATAATGCCATTCTTGGTGAGTTCACGCCGTTTTTGAGCATTCGTGCGTTCTCGCTGCATAAGATGCAGGCGGTATTTCAAATCTTTGAGTTTCTGAATCATGAGAATTCGTGTGAGTGAGTGTGACTAACGCGGCTCTACCACCGTGGCAAGCCGGTCTGAAGCTATTGTAGCCTACTTGGCTCTGGTGCGCTGGGATGTATCTACCACCTGCAGGGGCTGGGGGCGTGTAGCTTCCGGACATGGCACCGGCGTCAACTGTACAGTTGCTATCAATAGTGGCGTCTGCAATCTATAGAAACGCTCTGACTCAACCAAGCGCTCTTTCTACTGGCGATAGGTGTCTCCACATTGGCTCTAGCGCATTGATAAGGAGACCTATTCCGTGGGTCGCAGCGCCTGAGAGTTATCTGTGGGCCTATATGGGCTTGGTCGCCCACGTGGACGGCATAGTGAACGAAAACATCATGACTCAGCCAGTAGTCTGAAGAGAAGAAAGAGACTAGGGAAGAGCGTCATGTAGATAGCTGTTGGTATACTAGATGCTCTAGACTCGCTCAAAATTATTCTGTGTGCTCTATAAGTTTTAGAGGTTTCTTCCTCAGGATTCCCTGCTCAAGTGTTGCACGTTGTTGGAGAATTTATGACTTCTGCGGATATTATCCTTGCCGTTCCATCAGGGCCCGGGTGGGCGCCCATCCATGAGATGGCGCGCCTGATGGCATCGTACTTGGACGCGCGCATCGTCACCCCTGACCCGAGCGCATCGCTCAAACCTGCCACCAAAATCTTGGCGCGAGTGCCGCGTATTCGTGGCAAAGGACGTACCGCGATCGTTATTGCCAGCGATCCCGGACAGCTTTACGCCATCGCGCAGCCGCGCCTAGTCGCCCGGCGTTATGCGGAAATCTACGGATGGGTTATCGATAGCTTCTGGGACGACCGCATACCCGCTATCGCCACCAACAGCACCTATAACACCGTTTTTGTGGCGGATCGCGATGACGTGCACGATTGGCGCAGTGTTGGGGTTAAAAACGTGCGAGTGCTCCCCTGGGGCGCAGACGTGTGGAGCAGATTTGAAGAGCATCTGGCGCATCCAAAAACCACTGATTTGCTTCGGGTGGGGCGCCAACCAGCCGCCTATGAAGACGATGAACGCACCGCAGAATGTGCCCGGCAGACGGGAATAACTTTTGCGGGCCGCCCTCCGTTCGGTGCCACCGACCGCGAATCTGTCGAGTCTTTACAACGAGCACTTGCGGATGCCAAATTTTTGCTAGCTTTTAGCACTTTGGTGAGCCCGGCATCGTACACGCATCCAAATAAGGAGTACATCACTGGACGCTGGACGGATGCGCTCGCCCACGGGGTAACCGTAGTGGGGCAGGTACCTAAAACCGAGAGCACACGCGAGATACTGTGGGATGGAGCGACCGTCGATATTGACCCGCAGGATGCGCGCGCCGGGCTGGATGCGGTGGCTCAGCTTGTGAACGAATGGACGCCCGAGCAGAGCCGAAACCAGGTGCGTATGGCGCTGCAAAGACTGGACTGGCGGCACCGCTTCGCCGAACTATTTCAGGTTGCGGGACTGAACAGTCCCCAGCTGGATGCGGACCTCATGGCCATTGCAGCAGCACTTGCGGATATCTCCCCCAACTCATAGAAGAACCTTTCCATGAGCTTTATTCAGGGTATGTACAGAAGAATAACCTCCAATAGGATAGGACAGTAACTACTATATTGAGACGGCACAGGAGCACTCGCCATACTCTTGAAAGTATTCGCTGTCCCTTACAAACCCGACAATAGTCTGCTTGACGGTACATTGGCACAGATGAGCGTGCTTTGTTGAACTCTCGCTGTGCTTTGAGCGATTTTTCTACCCACGTTCCCACTGGGCGGATTAGCAGGGAAGAAAGGGCCGGGCTCGAGCTGCGCATCGTGGGTCTGCCTGAAGACATGATTCCTCTCGGCATCGTGCTGGTCGCCGCCTCAGAAAGGCCCTCGACCTCACAGGTTTTTGGTGAACTAGATGAAGGTCGTGCCGCTGGGCGTTATCCTGAAGATGATACACTTATAATGCCTTCGGGCTTATTACACACACTCACTCAAAATGAGGCTCCTATTGCACATCTGCACAAGATTGGCTGGTAGCTGTGTGACGATCTGCAAGCACCAGCTGTGACTCTGTCTCCAGATCTTCAGATCCTTTTAACAAGGGATACTGAGAATATTGTTGAAATATTGTCTCTGGTTCAGGGCCTACTATGGCTATCCTTGTTGAGGACGCACCCACAGCTGATGAGCTCGCCGCAGCACTTCGCCGCCGCGGACGTTTTGCTATAGCAACTCAGACCCCAGCGGAGATTGCAGAGGAGCTTCCCTATAGTACATAAGGATATAGGTCACTATGAAAATGCTGTCAGTACTAGCAGAGCCGTTCACCCGGTACCAAGGGGAAATCTATCTTACAGATAGGACATTACAAAGTTTGGCGGAAACGACCAAACATATGGAGCTGTTAGTGACCTCCTCACAAGGGGTACAAGAATATGACAGCCCTACGCTTCCTCGTAACCTGGATAAGGTAAGTGATTACCTTCCAAGCAACTCTATTTACCTTGAATTACCTACTTCCGGTTTAATAGAAAAATTATCTCCTGATATTATTAGCACTTTAGGAACTCCGAGTGTAAAACCAATTGAAGCTCAGAATATTCCTGTATGCTACAGTATCGAATTTACCTCAAAAACTCGTTTAGACGCATATTATTCACAGCCAAATATCAGTCTTATTAATAAAGCTCGAATTTATGTTGGGGAGAAGCGGCAAAATAAAAATTTAAACAGCTTATTTATAACGCATCAGGAATAGAGATTAATGGTGACGGTGCATATAAAGAATATGGTTCCATTAACCCGCGTACTATTCGATATTACGATCACCGTATATATCAACATGATCTAGATAGCGTTCAGATATCTATGCAACCTAAGAACGGTGCAGGGATTACAGTAGCGTTCTCAGGGCGATGGACTGCTATTAAAGGGACTGATCTTTTTCTGGAGATCGCAGCACAGACACACGCTCTGAACCCTGATATACAATTCGTTATTATGGGCGACGGCGAATACCGTGATCTGGTACAAGAATACCAGTACCCAAACCTGCTGAATTTAGGATTTATAAAATTTGACCCTGAGTGGAAAAAATATGTACGTGATTATGTAGATATAATGCTCTTGCCGCACCGCCAGGGTGACCCATCCTGCACATACTTTGAAAGCTTAGGGATGGGGTCCCGGTTGCAGGATTCTCCAACGATACTCTCACTCCTTTGGTAAAACGGGGAGTGGGCTGGGAATTTTCACGTTTTGACGTATCCGCCGCTGCTCAGAAAATAGTTGAGTTAAACCGTGATTACGCCCAAGTTACCCAACGAGCTTTACAAGCACATAAATTTATGTCAGATAAAAGTTTCGAAAAAACTAACCGCATGCGTGCAGAGCACATGATGAATGTGGCTCGAGGGTAAATATATTTTGTATGACAGATAATTCATATATATAGGCGTCAGCTCATGGCCATATAGAAGTATGAAAGTGACGAAAATGTTGCTGAACTTAATCCAAGATACAAGGAATGCTTTTGCTGGGCGCTACCTTTTAGTGCCACTGTTCAGGAGCTCATAGAGTCACCATTGAGTGTATTCGTGGACACCTTCCTTAGTCTGGCAAAAAGCCCTTGATGTAAATAAAGTGTTGGAAAACTTGCTTTATTCGTATAAAGAGCCTTTATAGTCAGGGGAGCGGGCTATCCGAGGAGTTCCGAGAGCTCCAGCCAGCGCATCTCAAGCTCGTCGATCTCATCCTGAAGCGCCTGCTGTTTTTGCCCCAGGTCGGCAAGCCCGGCGTAATCGGCAGGGTCGTGCATGCTCATCTGCTCAGAGAGCTTACTCTGCTCCTCGCCCAATTTTCCGAGGCGACGCTCGATTGCGGCGGATTCCTTCTGTGCTGCGCGTGCCTGAGCCCCCGATATTTTCGGTGTGCTCTTGGGGTCAGGGTTCGTTGGTTCAGCCTGACCGCCAGAAACCGAAGAATCATTCTTTTTTATTGGGACAGATGCACCGCCCGTAATACCGGCGGCAGAACCGCCCTGACCCGCTGCAGAAAGCGCCAAATACTCGTCTACTCCACCGGGCAGATGCCGGAAGGAGCCGTCGATCACCGCATACTGCTGATCGGTCACACGCTCCATGAGGTAACGGTCGTGAGAAACCACCAGCAGGGTGCCGGGCCAGGTATCGAGCAGGTCTTCCATTGCCGCCAGCATATCGGTATCAAGGTCGTTGGAAGGTTCGTCCAGAATCAGTACATTCGGCTCGTCCAAGAGAATGAGCATGAGCTGCAGTCGTCGCTTCTGCCCACCCGACAGATCCTTCACCGGGGTAGAAAGCTGTGCGCTCGTAAAACCTAGCCGTTCCAACATCTGCGACGGTGACATCTCTTTACCGTCGGCAATATAGCTGCGCTTCTTGCGGCCGATCACATCAGACACGCGGTCGTTCTCAACCTCTTTCAGCTCATCCAGCTGCTGGGTGAGAGTGGCAACCTTGACGGTCTTACCGCGTTTCACACGCCCCTCGGTCGGTTCCAAAGAGCCGGTGACCAAGGCAAGCAAGGTTGATTTTCCGGCACCATTCACGCCCAAAATACCGGTGCGCTCACCCGGCGCAATCCGCCAAGTTACGCGACGCAGCACCTCACGTTTGCCGTCGGGCAGCGAAGAATCCTCAAAGGTGACCGAGACGTTCTCAAGATCCACCACGTCCTTACCCAAACGGGAAACCGCCATCTGCTTGAGTTCCACGGTATTACGTACCGGCGGGACATCGGCAATCAGCGCATTCGCCGCATCAATACGGAACTTCGGCTTCGAGGTGCGCGCCGGGGCACCGCGACGCAGCCACGCCAGCTCTTTGCGCATCAGGTTCTGGCGCTTTGCCTCCGCGGCGGCCGCCTGCCGATCGCGCTCCACACGCTGCAGAACGTAAGCCGCATACCCGCCTTCAAAAGGTTCCACGATATTATCGTGAACCTCCCAGGTGTCGGTACTGACTTCATCGAGAAACCAGCGGTCGTGAGTGACCACCAGCAGACCGCCCGCGTTCTTGCTCCAGCGGCTTTTCAGATGATGCGCAAGCCAGGTAATTGCCTGCACGTCCAGGTGGTTGGTGGGCTCATCCAGCATGAGCACATCCCATTCCTGTATCAGCAGAGCAGCCAGCGCCACGCGGCGACGCTGCCCACCCGAGAGCGAAGAAACCGGCGCATCCCAGGGCAGATCAGACACCAAACCCGCAATAACATCACGAATACGCGGCTGCGAGGCCCACTCATACTCCGGAGTATCGCCCACCAGGGCATAACCGACCGTGTGAGAATCGTCGAGAACATCGGACTGATCCAGATACCCGATGCGCGTGCCGCCGCGCGCCGTCACGCGCCCGGAGTCCGGCTCAAGACGCCCCGCCAGAATCTTCATGAGCGTGGATTTACCGTCGCCGTTACGGCCCACAATGCCGATACGGTCGCCCTCATTAATGCCGACGGTCACCCCTCGAAAATAGTGCGGGTAGGGAACTGAAGGTGCAGCGCTTCGCCGCCAAGTAAATGTGCCACGTATCCAGGGTACCGCCACCAGCGGCTGAACGTATCCACCCCTGCACATAAGAGCACACACCAGCCTGCTATCTCTAGGACCGGTGGGGGCTGATACGTCCCGTGTTGGGATGCGACGAGTAAAGGTATTTTTGCTACACTTATGAGTGCCCCTGTCCCAGGCCGTAAACACGGTAACAGCGGGGGAAGATTCCGCCATGGTGTAATGGCAGCACACCGGCCTTTGGAGCCGTTTGTCTAGGTTCGAATCCTAGTGGCGGAGCGCAAAGCTAACACGTCGATTCAGCAGCGGCGCGTGGGCGGCAAACACCCCGTAAAGGAGTTAAATTAGGTGAACGCAGAGCTTGAGGGTTCCGAACATAAGGTACCGTCCGCGGTGATCGTCCTAGCAGCGGGTGCTGGTACCCGCATGAAATCCGCAACTCCCAAGGTGATGCACAGCATTGGTGGGCGCTCCATGGTGGAGCACGCCGTTGCTGCCGCCCGAGACCTCACCCCCGAACGTCTCGCTGTTGTGGTACGCCACCAGCGCGATAAAGTCGCTGAGCATGTACTCGCCTTCGACGAGCACGTCACCATCGTAGACCAAGACGACATCCCCGGAACCGGGCGGGCTGTTGAAGTGGGGCTGCTCGCACTCGATCAGCAGAGCCTTGTGGAGGGCACCGTGCTCGTCACCTACGGGGACGTGCCCCTGCTGCGGCCCGAAACCCTCCGCGAACTCATCACATTCCATGAAACCGACTCTAACGCCGTCACCGTACTCACCACCCATGTGGATGACCCCGGTGCCTATGGTCGTATTGTGCGCAACCAAGCTGGTGAGGTAACCTCCATCGTCGAAGCGAAAGACGCCACTGACGAAGAGCTCGCCATCGACGAAATTAACTCCGGTATTTACGCTTTTGACGCCACCGTACTGCGTCAAGCCCTCGCGGAAGTAACCACCAATAACGCCCAAGGTGAGAAGTACATTACCGATGTGCTCGCTATTGCCCGTTCCAAAGGGTACCGCACCTCGGCGCTCGCTATTGAGGACCGCTGGGAAGTTGAAGGCGCCAACGACCGGGTACAGCTCGCTCAGCTGGGCCGGAAACTCAATACGCGCATCCTTGAAGCACATATGCGTAACGGGGTGAGCATCATAGACCCGCAGAGCACCTGGATAGATGTGACCGTCACCCTTGAGAACGACGTGACCATCCTACCCGGGACCCAGCTGCACGGCGCCACTAACGTAGCCACCGGTGCGGTTATCGGCCCCGACACCACCCTCACCGACGTCACCGTGAAAGAAAACGCCACCGTCACTCGTGCGCACGGGCAGGGAGCCATAATTGGTACAGGAGCCACGGTAGGCCCGTTCGCATACCTACGCCCCGGCACCGTACTCGGTGAGGACTCGAAACTTGGCACGTTCTGTGAAGCGAAAAACTCCCAGATTGGTGACGGGGCGAAAGTACCGCACCTAACCTATGTGGGGGATGCAGAAATCGGCGACGGAGCGAACATCGGCGCCGGGTCTGTTTTCGCAAATTACAACGGGGTCACCAAGAACCGCACTGTTATTGGTGCGCACGCCCGTATGGGGTCCGGCGGTATCTACGTTGCCCCCGTGACCGTAGGCGATGGAGCCTACTCCGGTGCAGGCGCGCTTATCCGCAAGGACGTTCCAGCAGGTGCGCTCGCAATCTCTGAATTTTCCCAGCGCAATATCGAGGGCTGGGTGCTTAAAAACCGTGAGGGAACCGAACCGGCAGCGGCCGCGCAAGCCGCCAACGGGGCAGGGGATCACTGACAAGAAAGCGAAAAACCATGAGTCACGAGATTACCAATCCGGGTGTGCGTAAACTTGCGGTGGTTTCCGGGCGTGCGCACCCCAAACTCGCGGAAGAAATCGCCGCAGAGCTAGGACACCCGCTGCTACCAACCTCCGCGTACACATTTGCTAACGGCGAGACGTACGTACGGTTTGAAGAGTCGGTGCGCGGTGCCGACGCCTTCGTCATCCAATCCCACCCGGCCCCATTAACGAGTGGCTCATGGAGCAGATCATTATGATTGATGCGCTCAAACGCGCCTCAGCCCGCTCCGTTACCGTGGTGTCACCCTTCTACCCGTATGCTCGCCAGGACAAGAAGCACCGGGGGCGTGAGCCGATCTCGGCCCGACTGATCGCTGACCTGTACAAGACCGCTGGTGCTGACCGCCTCATGTGTGTGGACCTGCATACCTCCCAAATTCAGGGGTTCTTCGACGGGCCGCTGGATCACCTATTCGCCATTCCTGTGCTCGCTGAGTACATTAAGAGCCGCGTGGAAAACCCCGAGAATGTGACCGTTGTTTCCCCCGACACCGGTCGTGTTCGGGTAGCCGAGCACTGGGCCACCCTGCTCGGTGGCGCGCCGCTGGCATTCGTGCACAAAACCCGTGACATTAACGTGCCTAACCAGGCGGTTTCAAAGACCGTGGTGGGTGAGATTGAGGGGCGCTCCTGCGTACTGATTGACGACATGATCGACACCGGCGGAACCATCGCCGGGGCGGTCAACGTGCTTAAAGAAAAAGGCGCTAAAGAGGTCATTATCGCCGCGACCCACCCGGTATTCTCCGGGCCCGCCGTTGAACGGCTATCTGGGTGCGGCGCATCCGAAGTGGTAGTCACGAACACCCTGCCCGTGCCGGACGATAAACGGTTTGAGAACCTCACCGTACTGTCTATCGCCCCGCTTGTGGCGCGAGCCATCCGGGAGGTCTTCGACGAAGGGTCAGTGACCAATATTTTCAACGACCACGCCTAAGATCCAGGCTGTGAAAAAGCCGCTGGCCCTGAAAGATCGAGGCTAGCGGCTTTATCCAAAAGGGACGTCCCGTGCACCACCGGAATAGGGGTACACGGGACGTCCTTATTGCTGTATTAAAAGCCTTGGGTTACACGCGGGCCCGTACCAGCCACGGCAGAATCACCTGAAGCGACTGCTCCACCTCATCCACCGCAACGCGGCAGGCTGTGCGTCCCCGCCGGTACGGGTCAGCGATGCTGTCGGTATCGTGCGCCGCCTCAGTGTAGCCGTAAATAAACGAGATCGGCTCGGCACGGCGGCTGGCTTTCTCCCGGATACGCGCCACCTGCTTCATCAGGTGCACCTTCGTGTGGTACTGCGGCCATTCCCGCAGAATCCAGTCCGCGTGATCCTGCTCAGCCACCAGCAGCAAGGTGGCCCGCTCAATCATGTCAGCGGTAAGCTGCTTGGCCCGGAATTGTGAAGGGTTATACCCGCGCCCTTCAAGTTCGTTGCCAATGTACTTATAAATAGGGGAGCCAGCCAGAGCTGCTGTCCCTGCACTGGTAAACACCCAGTTATCCTCCAGCCCGTATTGTGAAGCGAGAGACTGCGCGATCACTTCGGCGCTGGCGCTGCGTGCTACATTGCCGGTGCACACGAACACGGCCTCAAGAGGGCCAGCGCCCTGTGCCGGTGCCGAGACCCGGTTCTTCGCCTCACCCACGGACTCAGGGGATAAGCTGAACGACGCGGTGGTCACCTTACGGGGCTCCTGCTGGTCGGCGTCCTTCTCCTGAATGGGGGGCACCGGGGTAGCATCAGCAGGCTCAGACTCAGCCTCAGCGGTGGTTTTGGTTTTTTCGGTTGCCGCTTTCTGCGCCGCTCGTTGAGCTTCCAGAGCCTCCCGAACGTGGATAGGGGCCAGCTCAACGGTTTCTTCTCCCGCGAGCATGTCGTACTCACGCTCTTGTGATGAGAGCTGAGGCACTCCGGTCTGCTGCTGATGGGCTGCCGCAGGCTGAGCATGCTGGCCTGGGAAATCCTGCCGGGCAGCGGAACTGTCAGCGGTTTCGGGCACATCTAAACCGTAGACGCCACGCACCAGCGCTGGATCGGGTGTATCGGTATCGTCCTTCTGACCTGCGTGTCGATTATTGGGACTGGAGGTCGCAGATGCGGTGGGGGAGGGGACGCCACGGGCGGGAGCGTCCAGGTTCTCCCCGGCTTCCTGAGGAACGTCCATCCCGTATACCCCCTGCACCAGGGTGACTTTTTCCGGGGTCTCCCCGTCTGAGGCTGCTGTGGGAGTCTCAGGCGCTTTGGAGGGTATCTGTGAGGTGTAATGATTAGTCGCCATCTCAGAAGTCATCACGTGCGGGGCCCGATGAGGTGCAGCCTCCTGACCAGCGGCTTTGGCTTTAGACGCTGTATCGTCGGGAAGATCAACAGAGTCGGTATCTGTTGGGGGAACATCCAACCCGTACGCACTAGGCACCAGAACCACCCGCTTATCGGGTTCACCATCTTCGGTGGATGGTTCGGAGGATACTATGGCGCCCAGTACGGGGGCATCGTCACCAGCAGCCGGTGCCTGATGCTGGGAATCACCCTGAGTTTTCTGAGCATTATCCTTCGAAGAAGTCTTGCGTGGGGGCTGGGGTTCGTCTGAGCTATGGTGCTGATTCTCGGACACAACATGGGCTGGGGCATCTGCAGGCTCATCCTGCGGGGCAGGCTCTTGGGCGGCGGTGGTGTTATGGTCAGCTGCGGTGGGTACGGGGCGGTATCACCCGTAGGTTTAACAGTCACCACCTCAATGAGGTCGGTACCAGCGGCGGTGCTTTGCTCCAGCAGGGTCTGCACATCCTCCCCGACCCTTTTCTTCGGGTTCTTCGGATCCTGCGGAGGACGATCAGGCGACGTCTCCTGGTGGAAACTTGAATCACGGATCGCTGCCAGGCGCGACACGCCGCTTTTAATAGTTGGGTCCTGCTCGTTCGCCGAGGGCTCTTGCCCCTGCCGCTTCTGGGTAGACTCAGTCGGCCCATTAGACAGATACCTGTCTTTGAGCGATTTAATGTTGAAAATTCCCATGTTTGAGCCTTCCTGACCTTCCCGCGCCGGAAGTAGTGACCTTTAAGCTGATGTGTCCATCCTTTATTCTACCCACTTTACAGGGTAAACCGTGATAGTTTCGCGTACACCTTTGATGAAGAGCAACCTCACGTTTACCGTCGAAGGGCCGGGGCAAGACTCAGATACCAGCCTCCGCCTGTAACGGGGCCTGCGTGGTAGAATCTTACACTGTCTACTATCTGTAGTTACCCGGTGCGGTATCTGTTGCGCCGTATTTTGAAAGCACATTCATGAAAATCCTCTCAGCTCTACGAACTGAACTTGGGCAACTCAGTTACTCGTTTAAGGCCCGCATCTCGGCAGAATTCTGTGGAATGTTCGCTGCAGGAGCACCCCTCAGAAGCCTTGACCGACCCCAGAACTATCTGAGGGGAGCGTCGTCATGAAAGAGGCTTACCATAAACTGAGAGTCTTCTTCCCCGGTAAGAAATTTAACCTACTGATCCTTAACCTGGTGGGTCTTTTTACAGTTTCTCTTTTCGAGATGCTGGGGGTAGCTGCAGTGCTGCCGATTGTGAACCTCGCTATGGGCGCCCCCATTGAGGGTTACCTGAAGCAAGTTGCAGAGCTTTTTGGTAATCCCGACCGCACCGCCCTCATTATTATCTTCGGTGTGGTGCTTGTGCTGGCGTTCATCCTTAAAGGAGCATTCTCGCTCATTATTAAACGCTGGAGCCTGGGGTTTGTCGCAACACAGCAGAGTACCACTTCGGTTAATCTACTGAACCGGTATATGCGTGAACCTTATCTTGCCCACCGTAAACGGGGAACTGCAAATATATTAGTTTCTGTTAATGATTATGCGCATCAGGCTTACGCCGCTTTTGTTAATGGGGTCATCAATTTCATTGGTGAACTGCTCTCTATAACAGTGCTTATGGTGATGCTTATCGCCATTATGCCCATTCCTGCGCTACTCGCTTTTTCGTACTTTGGGCTGGTCTCGTACGGTCTGCAGCATGTACTTCGCAAGAAAAACCGAGAACAAGGCGTGATTGTGGTGGAAGCAACCCGAGGCGCAGCCAGCGCTACCATTGACGCTGTCGACGGGTTTCGGGAAATTCGCATGCATAACGTCACCGACCGGTACCTGTATCGCTACCAGACCAAACGCATGGATGCGGTGAACGCTAGCATGCGCAGCACCTTTTTGCAGGACTTCCCCAAGTACTCCCTTGAGATTATTTTCATTATCGGCATTGCCGGACTACTCGCTTTTATGAGTATCACTTCGGGTGCCCAGAGCGCCCCCTACCTTCTTCTCTTCTGCGGTGCATGTATCCGTATTCTGCCCAGCTACGTTCGAATGGTCGCATCTTTGGGTAATGTTCGGGCGGGGAGAAAGCCAGCAATGAACTTTTGCGGGAGATCTCTGAACTGGATGAACAAGGACGTAAACTACAGATGCCACCTGCTCCTGTGGCCCCTAAGAACCCCGAGTACATTAATAAGACTATTGCGCCTGTGCGCATCCAGCTGGAGAACCTCACGTTCAGCTACCCAGACAGTGATTCGCCGGTGCTAAAAATATTAACCTGGATATCCCCATGGGCACCTCCATGGCATTCGTCGGTGGCTCCGGCTCCGGGAAAACAACCCTCATAGACTTAATCCTGGGCCTCTTCGCCCCGTCAAGCGGGCGGGTTCTGCGCAACGGTGAGCCGGTGCAGGACGATCTGCCGGGGTGGTTTCAGAGTATCGGATATGTGCCGCAGGATGTTTTATTGCGGACTCAACGGTTCTTGAGGCGGTCGCATTTGGCCTTGAACCACACGAGATTGATGAGGAACGGGTGCGTTACTGCCTAGAGATTGCAGAGCTCACCGAAGTGGTGGAATCCCTGGACGAGGGGATTATGACCATGATCGGGCACAACGCGGTGCGACTCTCAGGAGGGCAGCGCCAGCGTTTAGGTATTGCCCGCGCCCTTTACCGCAACCCCAGTGTGCTCATTATGGACGAGGCAACCAGCGCCCTTGATAATGAGACCGAGCACAAGATCACCAAGGCGATTGAGAAGATCTCGAAAGATATTACGGTGATTATTGTGGCGCATCGCCTCTCAACTGTACGCCACGTGGACCAGCTGGTGTACCTATCGCACGGTGAGATCGTAAGCTGCGGCACCTTTACCGAGGTGCAGCAAAAGAACGAAGAATTCGCGAACCTGGTGCGGCTGGGGCAACTGCCTGAATAATCCCAGGGAGCACCACAGGATTAGTTTAAATTACTACACACATACATATCAGTATCTACCTCTCAGCACTCCAACCGGGGCGGTGTACGCCCCAGCAGAAAGCGGGTTTTCGTGTCTCGCACGATGAAAGTATCAGCTGTTATTCCCCACTACGGCGACCCTGCGCCCACGCTCACCCTCATTGAGGCTTTGCGCGCCCAGCAGGGTATTGCCCCAGATGAATTGGAGATTATCGTCTCAGATGATCAGTCTCCTGTGCCTTTCCCCGATACCAAGGGTGTGCGCGTGGTGCGCCGTGAAACTAACGGCGGGTTCGGCAGCGCCGTAAATTCTGGTGTTGCCGTGGCTACCGGGAAATGGTTGTTTATTCTCAATAGCGACCTGTCTATTACGGATACGTTCGTGGCCGATATGCTCTCACATATTGAGCACCGCACCCCGGCCCTGGCCAGCCCCCAGGTGGTGGGGCATGACGGTAAGCAACAGTGGGTTGCCCGCAAATTCCCCACCACCGCCCATATCGCTTGGGAATGGTTCACACCGCTGGCCCGCTTTAAACCCTCCGGCTGGTGGCACAGGGGAGTGGGGCATGATGTTGCCGCCTGCACGTCTCAAAACACTGTGGAAACCGACTGGGTGATAGGTGCCGCCATGGTGGTTCCCCGCGACATTTACAACCGGGTTGGCGGCATGGATGAACGCTTCTATATGAACAGCGAAGAGGTGGATTTCCAACGCCGGCTAGCTGAGGCTGGTGTGCCTCGCCTCCTCGTACCCCAGGTTCGGGTAGAGCATGAAGGCGGAGGCTCATCGCCCTCGGCACGCCGCCGCCAGTGGCTCACCACCGCACGGTTCACCTATGCCGATAAGTGGGGGGATAAAGCCACGCTCGGACGCACTCTTAAAGCCACCAGCTACGCTAACTTTCTGGTTAACACTGTGCGGGCTGCCCGGAATAAAGAGGTGAATGCGCAACGCACACTGCGTGAAGAGCTTGCATACGTCAAACGCGGCGAAAACGGCGAGAATTAGAGCTTTTGCGGTACGTTTCATGAAAGAAAGTATGTAGCGACACATCAACCATAAGGTGTGTTGTTCTGAGCTCTCTAGTACACTGTAAGTGCATAGGGCATACTGCGATGACCTAGCATTCACACATTCTTACGACTCCCCGGAGCCGTTATCTCTGCTCAAGCCACGCCAAAGAACCGGCGTACGGTCACAGACATGCTGTGTGGCCACACGCTGGATAGAACACGAATAAACCATATGACTAACCCTAAGCTTCTGCTCCTATCACCAGCTTTCCACGGGTACTGGAAGGCTATTGAATCCTCCTTGGAAATCAGCGGTTACCAGGTGCGCACCCACATCTATGACGCCCCTGGCGGTGTGGGCGCACGTATCCTCAACAAGCTTGCTCATGAGTTGCCTGAGCGGTTCCGCCCTGAATCTCTAGCCGCACAGGCTACAGATAAAGCGATCGCTGTGTTTAATGATTACCGGCCTGATATTGTGCTTGTGATCAAAGGCGACAAACTGGGCAGCCGCTGGTGGCAGGTTCTGGAAGAATCCGGGGTACGCTACGGCACATGGCTTTACGACGAGTTACGCCGTATGGAATATACCGACGACGATCTGCACCGGTTAGGTGCCTTGGCAAGTTACAGCCCGTTAGATGCTGAACATCTGCGGTCTAAAGGGTTTGACGTGCTAGATATGCCTAACGCTTACGACTCTCACTGCCAGGTGACTCCCACCCCAGAAAATGCTATTAGTTTTGTGGGGGCCCGCTACCCTGGGCGGGAACAAACCCTGCGGGAACTGTATGCTGCTGGTCTTCCCGTGCGCGCGTACGGGCGGGCCTGGTCCCGCCATCCGTGGGACATGGCCCGTACCTACCAGTTCAAAGACCCCGGTGTGCCTTCAGCTGGCGATATTGAGCGGTCTGTCGCCTACGGGGTAATGGCATCTTCACCAGCCACCTTGAATATTCATGGGGATCAGGACGGTTTCACCATGCGTACTTTTGAAGCCCCCGGTGTGGGAGCATTACAGATTATCGACCGTCCCGACGTGTCACGCTACTATGAAGTCGGTAAAGAAGTTCTCGTATATGAGAGTGTTGAAGAGCTTATCGATATTTGCACCCGCGTTTTCCGCGACCCGCGGTGGGCGCACGCTATCCGCGAAGCCGGACACCGGCGCACCCTCGCCGAGCACACCTTCGATCAGCGCGTAAAAATTCTGGAGCAGCTATGGGCCTAAACTATCCGCTAGACATTGATGCCTGGGCGGCGTGGCAAAAGAAACAGAACGCCCTGCGCTGGGCTAAAACTGAGGCTGCAGGGTTTTTCCGCAGAAACCGCGGTAATACTCAGCAGGGCCCAGCCAGCGGGCGCCTATACGTTCGAGGCTCCGTGCCGCGCGTATTGATTGTGCTCGACTCGTTCTCACCCACCAGCTGCAGCGCCCTGCTGGAGCCCCTCAAATACCTGAGCATTATCGGGCTGGCCATCTGGTGCCCGAATACTAACGGCACACCTGCCGCACTCGCCGAATACTTAACGGATGAGTGGGAAGAGCGCAGCCTATCCGCCACCGAACTAACCAAAACCCTGCCTGGGGTGCGCATTGTGCTGTCTTTGGGACACTACCTTCAGCTGGGGCGTGCCGCCTACCAGTATGCGCATACTGTTGGTGCAGAATACTGGGTGGTTCAGCACGGGCTGCTCGTGCCTGCTGCGCCGCCCCTGCCTGTGGGATGCACCCTGCTCGCGTTTAGCGACGCAGACGCCGAATTCTGGATGTCCGGACGTCGCGATGTGCGGGCCTTCACCGTCGGTTCCCAGCTGCTCTATAACGCAAACCAGAAAAGCCTTGGTGTACCCGTCGAATCCTCTGGCGCCCCCATTTTCCTGGGGCAGATGCACGGGGCAGAGTTACCGCGCTCATCATACGTTAACGTCTCCTACAGATTCATTAAAAAACACAACGCCATCTACCGGCCGCACCCCAGCGAAACCGATAAGCTCTCAACCCTCACTCATGCGCTGTGGGAGCGCCAGGGCATCCCCATTGACCGTTCCGGGGTGCCCCTGAACGAGCTGCCCAATCCGGTAGTATCGATCTTCTCAACCGGCGTGCTTGAAGCCGCGATTCGCGGTATTCCTGCCTGGGTGTACCACCCGAACCCGCCCGGCTGGCTCGAAGAATTCTGGAACCGTTACGGCATGGGCCGCTGGGGTGAAGACCGCACCCCCGCACCACCGCAACCTGATATTGAGCCAGCTCGCCGCATCGCCGAGCTCATTATTGAACACAGTCTGGAGGCGTAATGCGTATTCTGTGCGTTATTCCCGTGCGCGGCGGATCCAAAGGCATACCGCGTAAAAACCTGCG
This sequence comes from Rothia aeria, assembly GCA_002355935.1. GTDB lineage: Bacteria > Actinomycetota > Actinomycetes > Actinomycetales > Micrococcaceae > Rothia > Rothia aeria. The sequence continues at coordinate 1,016,431 of AP017895.1, forward strand.
TGAGATCGCCGGAAAACCGCTGGTCGCGTGGACTATTCTGCAGGCGCTTGCCGCCCGTGACGAGCTGGCGGGGGAGCATGAGCTTCGGGTTGTGGTATCGACTGATGACCAAGAACTCGCCGCTATCGCCCGCCAATACGGTGCCGAGGTTCCGTTTATGCGCCCCGCACATCTTGCTGAAGATACCACCGCCACCGAACCGGTGATCGAGCACGCCATCGACTTCTACACCGGGAGGGCTGGGCACCGGAGGCGGTCATGCTGCTGCAGGCCACCAGCCCGGTGCGTCTGCCGGGCACTCTCGCGCGGGCGGTACGTCAGTTCGTTGAGAACGGCAAAGACTCAATGGTGGGGGTGATCCCCATGGGGCCGTTCGTGTGGAGATGGTACCCGGATGCTGAACCCACCGCCGAATTTGAGGTGATGGCTCGCCCACGCAGGCAGGAGCTCACGAAAGAAACCTACCGTTACCGGGAGAACGGCTCCATGTATATCACTAAAACCCGTGTGTATACCGAGCATCACAACCGCTTGGCGGGGTATCCTGGAGGTAGCATTGATCTGTTTATTCTCGATGAGATTGAAGGCGTCGATATTGATGCCCCCATCGATTTCTCAGTTGCCGAGCATCAGCTGGCGCAGATTCTAGAATCTTAAAATCTAGCTCACTCAACTCACTCAAACACAACACATCGCAATTTAATAGGAACTACATACCGTGATTATCGAACGCAATATCGCGCCCTATGTGGTCTTCGCTGAAGACCCGATTCTGACTGCGCTTCACAAAATTTCTGCCAACGGTCAGCGCATTATCTTTCTCGTCAACGAATCCGGCATCTTGCGCGGTTCGCTCTCGGATGGGGACTTCAGACGCTGGCTGATCGCCAACCCCACCGCATCCCTAGAGACCAGCGCATTGGCGGCGGCGAATACGAACCCGCAGACCGCCCCCGCCGATAGCGACCCCGAATCTTTGCGCAGCTATTTCGCGCGCGGCATCGAGCATATTCCGCTCATTGACGAACGCGGTCATCTGGTGGCGTTAGCAATGGACGAGCAGAACGTGCTGCGTATTGGAAAGCACACCATCAGCGAGGATGCGCCCGCCTTTATCATCGCCGAGATCGGTAATAACCACCAGGGGAGCGTGGACTTCGCGAAAGAGCTGGTGGACCTCGCGGTGGAATCCGGTGCGGACGCCGTGAAATTCCAGCTGCGCGATCTGGATGCGCTCTACCGCCAGCGCGGCGGCGCCACTGCGGGCGAAGACTTGGGTGTGCAGTACACCCTGGATCTGCTCTCACGGTTCTCGCTGAGTGTTGAGCAGATGTACGAGGTATTCGACCATGTTAAGGAGCATGGTCTGGATATTTTGTGCACTCCCTGGGATGCGCCTTCCGTGCAGGCGCTCGTCGATTACGGTATTGCTGGCATGAAGATCGCTTCCGCAGACCTGACGAACCATGAACTGCTGCGTGATGTTGCATCGCGCGGGCTGCCCATGCTGGTATCCACCGGTATGAGCCGCGAAGAAGAAATCCTGGACTCGGTGAACCTGCTGCGCAAGGCGGGCGCATCCTACGCCCTGCTGCAATGCCAATCCACCTACCCGGCACCCTTCAAAGACGTGAATCTAGCGTATATGGACCGTCTCGCCGAGATCGGCCAATGCCTGGTTGGCTATTCCGGGCATGAACGCGGCTACCATGTGCCCGTGGCCGCTGTTGCGCGCGGTGCGAAGATTATCGAGAAGCATTTCACGACCGATAAAACCCTGGAAGGCAACGATCACACTGTATCGCTGCTGCCCGAAGAGTTCGCGGCGATGGTGCGGCAGATTCGTGACATTGAGGAATCCATCGGCACGGCCGCGCCCCGTGAAGTTTCCACCGGTGAACTGATGAACCGCGTGAACCTGGCCAAGTCGCTGGTTGCGACCCGCAGCATTGCCAAAGGTGAGGTAATCACCGAGGCGGATGTGACCGTCAAGTCACCCGGACGTGGCTTGCAGCCGAACTACCTGCCGCAGCTGCTTGGGCGTACCATCCAACGCGACGTTGAAGAAGGGTCGTTCTTTTTGAGGGCGATCTGAAGGACGACCTCGTAACTCGCCGCGATTTCACCTTTGAACGCCCCTGGGGTCTGCCGGTACGCTACCACGACTACAAACCTCTGATCGAAGAGGCAACACCGGATTTCCTCGAATTCCACTTCTCTTACAAAGACCTTGATATCAACATTGACGAGGTCTTTGAGAAGAAACTGCCCATGGGCTTCACGACCCACCTGCCCGACCTCTTCGCCGGGGACTTCCTGGTCGATCTGGCCTCCCGCGACCTCGAAGTCTGGGAACGCTCCATCGCCGAGGTGCAGCGCACCATCGACATTACCCGCGATTTGACCCGCTATTTCACGGTGGACGAAGAGCCCGTCATGGTTGTTACGATGGGCGGCTTCACCAAAGATAAGCACATCCCGGCGAGCGCCCGTGCCGCAAAGTACGAGCGCATCGGCGAAGCCCTGGGACGGTTGGATACCGCCGGGGTGCGCCTAGCGGCACAGACTTTGCCGCCCTACCCGTGGCTGATGGGCGGGCAGCAGTACCATAACCTCTTCCTTGATCCGCAGGATACCGCCGAATTTGCGCGCGCCTACGACAGCGCTCTCTGCCTGGACATTTCACACACCATGCTCGCATGCAACTTCCTCAAAATTCCGCTGTCGGAAGCGGTAGCACAGCTGGCGCCGCACTCCATCCACCTGCACCTGGTCGACGGTATCGGCGTAGACGGCGAAGGCGTGCAGGTAGGCGAAGGCGATGTCGATTGGGCTGCGCTGGGCAAGCAGCTGCGCGAGCTGGCGCCGAAAGCATCGTTCATCCCCGAAATCTGGCAGGGGCATATCAATAACGGCGAAGGTTTCTTCACCGCCCTAGACCGCCTCGAAAAGTGGTTGTAGGCCGGTTATGAAGAAGATAAGAACAATTCGGCGCACCCAAGAGCATAACGAAATACTTGATAATAGCTTTATCACCCCGGACGGTTCCGCGAACTTGATGGGCTGCGCGGAATCGCTGCATTGTCCGTTGTGGCCTACCATTTCGGGTACCCCGCCGTGCAGAACTACCCGCGCATCGCCCCCGCCCCGTACTCTATTCCGCTCGGAGAGCTAGGGGTGCAGCTTTTCTTCATCATCTCGGGGTACGTGATTTTACTGAGCGCTATTAAAAGCGGCTCGGCCCTAAAGTTTGGTATTTCGCGTTTCGCCCGCCTGTACCCAACCTACTGGCTGGCGCTTGCGGTTGCCGCAGCTGTGTACTTTTTCTACGGCAATCCCAGCCGGAATATTACGGTAATTCAGACGCTGATTAATGCGACGATGATACAGCGTTTTATGCTGGTTGATAATGTCGATCAGGTGTATTGGACGCTCGCTATCGAGTTGCAATTCTATCTGCTCATGGGGTTCTATCTGGCTTTGCGGCGCGGAAGAATATATCGCCGTGAGATCACGATCGGTATTTTTGTTGGACAACCCTAGGGTTGCTTATCTGCTGCGTTTTTCACCCGGAGACGGCCCTGAGCGGTGCCCCCAAAATGCTGGTGTGGGGTGTAGTTGCCGAGCACGCGGCCCTGTTTAGCCTGGGCATGGTGTTCTTTATGTACAGCCATGACCGCAAGTTTACCTGGCTCATGCCGTACTGCGCCGTGATTGCTTCTATCAATGCTTTCCTCATGCACGATAGCGCCCACGGGGTGGGAGTCGCCATCATATGTGCGGTGTTTTTCGCCGTTATTTATGCGCGCCATGTGCCGTTTTTGGCGCGCGGACCTCTGCACGCGCTCGGCACAATATCGTATCCCCTGTATCTGGGCCACGCGATGCTTGGCTATATGCTGATCGATATGTTCTACCCTTGGGCGGGGGCTTGGGGTTCGCGCATTGTGGCTCTCGCACTGGTCCTACTCTGGGCGTGGTGTGTACATACTACAGTCGAGACACGAGTTTCTGCCGCTTTGCGCAACGTTCTAACACGAAAGCTGATGGGCCCATGAGCGCAGCAACCTCGACCGCACTCTGGGTCGTTCCAGTCCCCAACTTCGGGGAGTGGCGCGGCACACTCTCGATATGGCGCGTGCCGGTATTCCAGGTTATGAGCTGGTGGTGCTCGCCCCTGCGGGGGTGCTCACCGAGCGGCTTAAAGAACTGGGCGTGCGCGTTATAGAAGCTGAGTTCGGTCCACATGCCGGGTTTAAACGCTCATTCACCTCGCTACTACGCGCGATTGAGGACGAAACCCCCGCAATCGTGCACAGTCACCTTGCCTACGCGGATGTTCTTGCCGCAGCAGTGGTGAACTCGCTCAAAATACGGCGAGCATTAAACCGTTCGTTGGTCATCCCTAAACTATTCACGACAGAACACGGCATTGCTGGTGACGACTCCGTGTATCACGGCACCTCGTGGCGCTCTAAACTCATGGAGCAGGTACACCGGGTACGCTTATGGGGTACAGATACAGCAATCGCGGTCTCGGCCTCCACTGCGGAGCAAATGCGCCGCAAATGGGGTGCCCGAACCGTCGAACTCGTATACAATGGTGTGGATATTGATGCGGTTCGCGCGCAGGTTGACGCCTACCGTGTACCCGCTGAACCGGATGCGCCACGCATCCTATCCCTCTCGCGGCTCTCACCCGAGAAAGGGATCGACGTGCTCATTGACGCCTTCGCAAGGCTGCATGAACACTACCCGAAGGCCCGCCTAGAAATCGCCGGTGACGGTGAGCTATCCGCAGCTTTGAAGGAACAGGCACAACGCCTCAGTCTGGGGGACTCAGTCACGTTCAGCGGTTTTATAGACCCTCATCGAGCGATGGGGCGCAGCGATATGGTGGTGCAGCTCTCCGTATGGGAGAACTGCTCTTACACTCTGCTGGACGCCAAATCTGCTGGGCTAAAAGTTGTGGCAACCGCTGTGGGAGGCAACCCCGAGGTCGTCTCTGCTAGGGAACTGGTAGAGCGCTCATCCCGAACCTGACCGAGCAGGTGTTTAACCGGATGCACGCCCTGCTCTTGGAAGGACCCAGCGAACAGTTTACCTGGCCTAATAATGCAACAATGGCACAACAGACAGCCGCCCTATACACGAACAAGCTACCGCGAGGAGGTACCCGGTGAGCGTCACAAGCTCTAAAGTCGCTAACGGCCAACCCGCATCTGCCGCCGAGCGGATCCAGAACCATCTGGGCCAGGGGACCGAATATCTGCGGCAGGGGGCGGGGAAGATACGTCTTCCCGAGTTTATTATGTTTTTCCTCATGATCTTCGGAGAAGCTGTGCCGGGTGTAGGGCTTCCCTATCACCAAGTTGTCATTATTGTGATTGTGCTATACGCCCTCATTAAACAACCGGTGTACGAGCTGGGAAAATTTCAGAATCTGGCGTTTGCTACCTTTGCGGCGCTGGGGTATTTGGCGTTTGTGTCCCTCACACATGAGTCTAGTTCTGGTGCTTTTGACTGGCAGCGCCGCTTGCTGCGTCTACTATTAGCGACTCTTTTGATCTGGATTATTGCTTCCGGTCGTATCCATATACGTTCGGCGATTGCTGGGTATGTCACTGCCCTATTAGTAAACGTTCCTCTCTATTATGCGGGGCTCACCCCTGATAACTACAAGGGTTATTTGACTGGTCATTTGCTTGATAAGAACGTCTCCGGTCTTGCGTACTGTATTTTTGGTCTTCTTGCCCTCGCTCTCGCGCGCCGCCGGGCCGAGATCATCCTAACGATTATTGTTTTTGCTGCTTTTTTGTGGCTGACAGGCTCTCGCACGTCAATGGCCGCCTTCGCGATGGGGATTATTTGGATTGTACTGGCTAAACGCCTTCCCGCGTGGGGGCGCCTTATCCTCGGCTTGCTCATCTACCTGGCCCTTGGCATTCTCACCGAGGATTATTCACAGTCATCACAGTTTGGGAACCGCGCTGGCAGTGACTGGTTCCGAACCCAAATCGATGCGGCATCTCAAGTAAAAGTAGAAAATACCGGTATTTTCGGCCGCGGTTTAGGCGAGGCCTACGTGTATCTTCAGCATGATAATAAAGTCTGGCTGTTCCATAACTCTTACTGGTCTGCACTGGTGGAAGGCGGCTGGCCCTGGATGCTACTCGTAGTTGGCATCTCCGTTTTTTGTCTGGTGCGTCCTTTCAGTAATGCTTCACAGTGGAGCCGTGATGAGGTCTATATTCAGGGTGCAGGCATTGCTTTGTTGGTTTGCGCCCAACGCCTGGGTGAGGTGTTCTACACCTGGATGTGGGCTGTCTGCGTGGGGTACGCGATCCGGGCCATCATTATTTCACGGGCGGTAGGTACCATTCATGAGCATCCGGGGGATAAAGACGGGATTGACGGGCGTATTCCTCTCACAAAGAAAACGCTTCTTACCTCACCGGCAGCGGGTGCACCAGAGGTTACTCGGTAAAATCAAACAGAAGGGTTCAAGGTCATGGCGCAGGAATTGTATATTGCAACCAATAATGGTGATATGGGCGGCGGCGAGGTCATGCTGCTCAATATTGCACGTGCCGCCCGTTCCCTTGGCTACCGAGTCACTGTTATTGGCCCGGCGCATCCGCCGCAGCTGGTTGAGGCTGCCGCCGATGAGGGGTTTGCCCGTGTAGTGCTTCCCGCTCGCACCCGTTCCCAGTACATGATGCAGCTTCGCGCCTGGCACTCCGCCCATAAGAAAGTACTACTGTGGTGCAACGGGCTGGTGCCCGCTGCCGCTACCGGCGGGCGTAAGAACCGGATTGTGCACCTGCACCAGATTCCAGAGGGACTCAACGCAAAACTGGTCCCCTTTGCGCGTCGTAAGGCGAGCGCGACCCTGGTGCCCAGCAACTTTATGGCCCGGCAGATAAATGGTGCACAGGTTTTGAGCAACTGGGTTTCTGAGGTACCTACAGACCTTAAACATGACAATACTGATGTCATACGTGTGGGATTTATTGGACGGCTGAGCCCCATTAAAGGTATAGTTCCGCTGTGTAAGGCTATTGCTACTCTCACCCAGGGAGGCGGTGCGTACCGCCTGGTGGTAGCAGGGGAACCCGTTTTCACCTCTGAGGTGGAGCAGGAACAGGTTGAACGTTCCCTTAGCCGTATTGCAGAGCACACCGAGCGTTTGGGGTGGGCCACCCCTGAGGCGTTGTTTAACAACGTCGATATGCTGGTAGTTCCCTCACTAGTTGCCGAGTCTTTTGGGCTTGTTGCTGCTGAAGCAATGAGCGCCCGTGTGCCTCTTATTGTCTCCGATTCGGGGGCATTACCCGAGATCGTGGGTGAAAACTACCCGTATATCGTCCCCAAAGGTGACGAGGCCGAGCTGGCGCGTACGATCAGCATCGTCGCGGAACAGCTGAGCTCAGACTCTGAGAAGCTCACCAGCACCGTATCTGACGCTTTCTGGCGTTGGCAGGAACTGTACTCTCCTGAGGCCGGTAAAGAACGCGTGCGTGAAATCCTGGAACAGCATATTTCACCCGCATAATATCCCTCTACGGCGGCGCGAGCCGACCGGAACACAACAGAATCACATCATAAAAGCATATCGTCATGACTCACCTTACACATCACGAAGCTCACTCACACAACGCCGACCACTACTACAAAGCGGCCGTCGTTATCCCCTCCAGAGGCGGTGCACACCTGCTGCACTACCCGCTGGAGGCCTTACGCGCCCAAACAGAAAAAGACTTTCAGGTAATCGTTGTGCTCGATGGCGACATCGACAATAGCGAGGCTGTCCTGAAAAAATATGCTGCCGAGGGCGGGCTGAACCTAAGCACCATTATTTTCCCCGAAAACCGGGGGAGGGTAGCAGCCCTGAACGCCGGGCACCGGGCCGCCAACGCCAAGGTACTTATCCGCTGCGATGATGACCTGCAGCCGGACGAACATTACGTAGCGAACCACCTTCGCCTGCACCAAGAGTACGACGGGGTTATCGGCACCCTTAACAACGTATTTCCCGAGACCCCCTACTCGCTGGTTTATGGCAACTACCGGGATAAAAAGTTCAAGCAGGGAGCGCTCAGCGTACCCCCACACGAACGTTGGCATTACTGGAACGGTAACTCGTCCGTATCAGCCGAGTTCTTCCACAAAGTAGGGGGATTCGACCCCGCCTACCGCCTCTACGGCTGGGAAGACGTCGATATGGGGAAAATGATCGCCGACGCTGCGGGAAAAATTCTTATCTCTTCCGAGGTAGAGGCAAAACACCACGCTGAAGCAACCACCACCTCCGTACGCGCTCTGCGTGCCCTGCACTCTGGGGCGGCACGCTCCATTTTCGTGCGAAAACACGGCGAACAGGCACACACCGCCCCAAACCCGGGCGGGGTGTGGGGTGCAGCGGTCAAAACACTCGCATTATTCACCACCGAACGAACCATTAAAACAGTGGGGGACGCCAGCGATAGAATCCTGCTCAAACTCCCGGTAAAGCTCGCCGAGAAAATTGTGGCGCTACAGGTTGAAGCAGCCTCCTACGCGGGTGTGAAATACCCGCGCCGCGCCCAGAAAGTATTCTAGGAACCACATCATGTTCGCACACGCACATCATCTGCTCAGCGGAGCACAGAAAACCGCTAAAAAATGCCTGCCGTTCTGGCGGGTGCAAGCTACTGAAGAAATCGCTATCGCGCACGACTACCTCACTCAAAGAGGAGGGGCCGAGCGGGTGGTACTTGCCATGCACAAGGCTTTCCCCGAGGCGACGATATACACCACCCTTTACGACCCCGAAGGCACTTTCCCCGAGTTTAAAGATGCAAAAATTGTCACCAGCGGCATTAACCGCATTGGGCTGTTCCGCCATAAACATCGTTTCGCGCTGCCGCTGTTGCCATTCGCATCGTCCCTGTTGAAGGTACCCGCCCGGAAGGCGATTATCTCAACCACCGGCTGGGCGCACGGGTTCAGGTACGCCGGGCAGAGCTTCGTCTACTGCCACTCCCCGGCGCGCTGGCTGTACCTGAGCGACCAGTATTTGGGGAAGAAAAAAGACGGTGTTGCGGGGATTGCTTTGCGCACGCTCAGGCCCGCGCTGACCCGGTGGGATCAGCGGGCCGCCGCAAAATCCGAGAACTATGTGGGCAACTCCACCATCATTAGGGAGCGGATCCAGAACGTCTACGGTAAAGAGGATGTACCGATTTTTTTCCCGCCGCATTCGGTAGATATGGATTCCCCGGCCGAGCCGATTCCTGGTTTGGAGAAGTTCATGGCTGACGGCGACTATTTCCTGATCGTCTCACGCCTGTTGCCGTATAAGAACATAGAACACGCGGTGGAGGCCTTCACACGCATGGGAAAGAAACTACTGATTATCGGCCGGGGGCCGGAGAAAGATAGCCTTCTAAAACATGCCGGGCCGACGGTGCGTATCGCCTCAGATCTGCCGGATGCGCAGCTATGTTACGCCTACCGCAACTGTGTGGCGCTGCTGGCGATTTCACACGAGGATTTCGGGATTACCCCCCTGGAGGCAGGTGCAAGCGGTAAACCTGTGATTGCGTTCCGTGCCGGCGGTTTCCTTGACACCGTCGTGGAAGGGCGTACCGGTGTGTTTATTGATGAGCCAACCCCTGAGTTGATCGAGTCTGCCGTGTCCTCATTTGACCCGGCACAGTGGGACCCCCAGCAGATTCGCGCCCATGTTGAAAAGTTCTCTGAAGAGAGGTTTATCGCCCAGCTGCACGAGTATGTGGCCCAGCTGGGATAACGCTAACGCTGCACGATTTGGCTGTATTCACCGCAGTATTACGGGAAGGGCAGGTGGGGGAAGTTTCCCGGAACATGCCGCCTGTTTACAGCTCTTCCAGGTACTCGCGGGACACCAAATCGGCCACAAAATCCTGCACCTGCTCGGCGATAGCCGCAGGGTCCTGTTCCGCAAGCTCCGCGATCTCTTCAATAGCCTCCGGGAGAGTCAGCGGAATCTCAAACACGCCCCAAATAATGGATGCTGACCCCTCTAAGACCGCGATGCTGCTGGTGCGCAAATCAGCAAGATAGCTGGCGGTGGGGCTGTACTTGGCGAATTCGTCGGTGTGCACATAGGCGATATGTTCGGGGATGCGGTAACGCAGCTGAGCCATTATTTGCCGCCTTTCGGAAATTTAATGCCGAAACGGCTGAAGAACTGCCGCCATATTTCGCTCCGGCTGGGTTTATGCCCCAGCGTCATTGCCAGGTGGTCTTCGTTTACCAGCGCAATATTCCTGATAACTCGTGCCTTCTCGGCAATACCGCGTGCTGAGCGTACCCGTGCAAACCACAGCAGGTAGGGGGGAACTTTCGTCGAGACAGCCTTCCACAGCAGGTAGTCGCGGTGCCCCCTGTAGGCCGCTAGATGGCCCATTGCCGCCGCGTAAGCAATGCCGGAGTGCAGCTCTAAGGCCCTATCGTGTACCCGTTCCCATTCGCTGTAGCTCATGATTTCGTTAAGGTATTTGAGGTCGCTGCTGTATTTCGCGGCGGCTCGTGCACGGTGCAGCACCACAATAACTCGCGCATCCAGCACAGACGGTACGGTACAGGGCCGGTGCGCTATATCGCGTGTGGTTCGGGCCAGCCACAGCTGCTCAAAAACCCGTTCATGGTTCTCGCCCAGGCCGGGGAAGAACCGGTGTATGTCGGTCAGCCCCCACGCATCGTGGTGAAGGGTCATGGCGTGTTCAAATACTGAGCCGGTTTCAAAGTGCGCTTGGATACTCCACCCCTGAGCTATAAGCGCCTGCACGAACCGGTCCACATGTGAGGGGCGTACCAGCAAATCCACGTCGGTGCTGTGCCGCTCGGGACGGTACACCTCTGGGCCGAATGCGTACCCTTTAACGTGCAGAATATCTATGCCGTTGGCGTTGGCGACGCGCTGAAAGTAGGCGTGCGCCAGCATAATACGTGCTTTGAGCGGCGCTGAGGCGGCCTGCCGTTCAGTTTTTTCCACGGGGTGTCTTCCAGTTAGTTTTTGAAGCGTGTGCTGTAGCTACAGTATAGGGCGGGGACAAGGCGCAATGTCTTATCCCCGCCCCGGTTTACTGCTGCGGGCGGTAAACCTATTTCTTGGCTTTCTTCCGAGACTTCATTTTTTCTTCGTGCCGTCTTTTGAGTAGCCGTAGTAGGTTGCGTACCCCACGTAGCTGTTGGCGTAGCCGAAGCCGTAGTAGGAGTTACCCAGGCCCTTACGCGGCGCGCGGTTCAGCACCAGACCGAAGAGGTTAGCATTCACCTTGTTCAGGTTATTGGTTGCCTCGGTCATCTGCTCGCGGTGGCTCTTACCGATCGAACCAACCATAATCACGCCATCTACCGCGTAGGAGAGCAGTGAGGCATCGGTGACGGGCAGCAGCGGTGGGGCATCCAGAACCACCACGAACTCTTCGGATAGTTCCCTGACCAGCTGGCGCATCTTATCGGAGCCCAGCAGTTCTGAGGGGTTCGGGGGATACGTCCGGCGGTGAGCACGAACAGGTTGGATTCCTCCAACTGGTACACGGCCTCAGCAATATCGACCTGACCGGCCAGCACCTGGGTGAGACCGACCTTCGCATCAACGTTGAGTTTCTTCGCCAGGGTGGGGCGGCGCAGGTCGGCATCAATGAGGATGACAGCCTGACCAGACTCAGCCATGGAACGCGCCAGCGACAGCGACACGGTGGACTTACCTTCGCTGGGAACCGCGGAGGTGACCAGGAACGAACGTGGCGGCTCGTCAATATTGACGAAACGCAGGTTGGTGCGCAGCTGACGAATTGACTCTTGAGCGATATGGTCGTTGGAGGAGCCGGTAACAATGTTTTCTTCAGTGAGGTCATCACTGGTGGGCAGCACACCAAGGATGCTGCTGCCGGTGGCTTTCACGGCGTCATCACGGGTACGGATACGCTGGTCCACGGAGCGGCGCAGGAAGATCACAACGTACACAAGAACGAGCCCGGCGACTGCACCGATGAGGGTGTTACGGGTGTAGTTGGGGATACCAGCGGAGGGTTAATACTTGCGTTATCGAGAGGGATCACGCGGATATTATTCGCGGCGTTACCGCTAACAGCGGTGTTCGCGCTAGCACTAGCACCTGCAGTGTTGCCGTTCTCAGCATTGGGGGTGGCGTTATTCCCCCCATTGCTGTTGGCGGCGTTGCCGCTACCGCCGTTATTGCCTTCAATATTTTTAATGTATTCAGCGGTGGCGTGTAGCGCCGAGTTCGCCAGAACCTGCGCCTGCTCCGGTGTGGAGGCGTGGGCGCTGACTTTAATCAGCGAGCTGTTTTCGTCAGTGGACGCGGTAACGCTGCCGCGGATACCGCTGACGGTCATCCCCATATTGGGGTTTTTCTCTTGAATGATTTTCGCCACAGCCTCGGAGGAGACGATAGCGGAGTAGGAACGGGCGCGGTCTTTCGCAGCCGATGAGCCCGAGAGCACGTCAATGGTGCCGCCACTGCCAATGGTGACGTACCCGGATGCGCTGGCCGCATACACCTTGGGCTGGGTGAGGGAATAGCCGACGCCTAAGAGAGCACCAATAATGATGCCGAGGATAAGCAACACGAGGTTTGCCCTCGTGGTGCGCACAAAGTCCAGTATGGTCATGGTCTGTGATTACTCCAGAATGCGTATGTGATGTATTTGAGCTGAGTGTAGTCGACCCGTGCCCGGGCACAGTTGAGCGAAGACGCCACCTTACCGTAGCAGGTTGAGAAGGTATTCGCCGTAACCGCTCTTAACGAGGGGGCTTGCAATCTTGCTGAGTTCCTGATCGCTGAGCCAGCCTGCGCGCCACGCAATTTCTTCGGGGCATCCAATGGAAAGACCCTGACGTTTTTGCACGGTGCGGATGAAGTTCGTGGCATCCGCGAGTGAATCGAAGGTGCCGGTGTCGAGCCACGCAGTGCCGCGCGGAAGAACCTCCACTTTCAGTTTACCCTGTTTTAGGTATACACGGTTAAGGTCGGTGATTTCCAGTTCACCACGCGGTGAAGGTTCAAGTTCTTGTGCATAGTTAACCACATCCCGGTCGTAGAAATACAGGCCGGGGATCACATAGTCGCTCTTGGGTTTTTCGGGCTTTTCCTCAATGGAGAGGGCGTTGTTGTTCTCATCGAATTCGACCACACCGTAGGCGCGCGGGTCAGCCACCTGGTAGGCGAAGACAGTTGCGCCGTCCTTCTGTTCGTATTTGGCCAACTGGGTGCCGAGCCCGTGCCCATAGAAAATATTGTCGCCAAGCACGAGGGCAACGGGGCTATTACCAATAAATCTGCACCAAGAATAAATGCTTGAGCCAGCCCGTCAGGGGAGGGCTGCACCTTGTATTCGAAGTGAACCCCGAATCTTGAGCCGTCCCCGAGCAGCCTTTGGAACTGCTCCTGGTCGGCAGGGGTGGTGATAATGAGGATATCCCGGATACCCGCCAACATGAGTGTTGAGAGCGGGTAATAGATCATCGGCTTGTCATAGACCGGGGTGAGCTGTTTGCTAATGCCCTGAGTGATGGGGTGAAGGCGGCTGCCGGTGCCGCCAGCTAGAATGATTCCTTTCATAGTTTCTATATTGTGTCACGATTCTCGCCGTTTGTATGCATAAAAATACGGGTGTCGGGCGCTAAAATCTAACGTATGGCTCACATTCTTGTTACCGGCGGCGCCGGTTTTATTGGCTCAAACTTTGTTCATCACCTGTTGGAGCGCACTCAGCACACTGTCACAGTTCTCGACAAAATGACGTACGCCGCGAACGCGGCTTCCCTTGCGGGGCTTGATGAATCCCGCTTTAAACTAGTGGTTGGCGATATTGCAGACCGTGAACTCACCGACGAACTCGTAGCGCAGGCGGACGCAGTCATCCATTACGCCGCAGAGTCCCATAACGATAACTCCCTGGCGAACCCAGAACCTTTTATTCACACCAACCTAATTGGCACATTTACCCTGCTGGAGGCGGTGCGCAAGCACGGAACCCGCTACCACCACATCTCAACCGATGAAGTTTTCGGCGATTTGGCGCTGGATGACCCCGCAAAGTTCACCGAAACTACGCCCTACAACCCTCCTCCCCGTACTCCTCCACCAAGGCAGGCTCCGATCTGCTGGTGCGCGCCTGGGTGCGTTCTTTCGGGATTGAGGCGACCATCTCGAACTGCTCGAATAACTACGGACCGTATCAGCACATCGAAAAATTTATTCCCCGGCAGATTACGAATATCCTCTCGGGGCTGACCCCTAAGCTCTACGGCGAGGGTCTGAACGTGCGCGACTGGATTCACGCATCCGATCATTCTTCGGCGGTGCTGCGCATCCTTGAATCCGGAAAAATTGGTGAGACCTACCTCATCGGTGCAGACGGTGAGGAGAATAACATTACCGTGCTGCGCACTATTCTTCGCCTCATGGACAAAGACGAGAACGACTTTGAGCACGTGATAGACCGGCCCGGGCACGATATGCGGTATGCCATTGACGGCACCCGTCTGCGCGAAGAACTCGGGTGGGAACCTCAGTTCACCAACTTTGAAGCGGGTCTTGCCGATACCATCACGTGGTACACCGATAACCGCTCCTGGTGGGAACCGCTCAAGGCAGAAGTTGAGGCTAAATACGCGAAGGTGGGGCAGTAAATGACGAAAGAACTGAACGTGAGGGCGACCGATATACCGGGGCTGCTCGTCATCGATCTGCCCGTGCACGGCGATAATCGCGGCTGGTTTAAGGAAAACTGGCAGCGTGAGAAAATGCGTGCCGCCGGTCTGCCCGATTTTGACCCGGTGCAGAATAATATTTCTTTTAACACCTCGGTAGGCACCACACGCGGTATTCATGCCGAACCCTGGGACAAATACGTTTCGGTGGCAAGCGGCCGAATTTTCGGTGCCTGGGTAGACTTGCGTGCGGGGGAGAGCTTCGGACGGGTCGTGACCGTCGAACTCGGCCCCGACACCGCTATCTTCGTTCCGCGCGGGGTTGGCAACGCCTTCCAAACCCTGGAGGAAAACACCGCCTACACCTACCTGGTGAACGATCATTGGTCAGCGGATGCTCTGACCGCCTACAGCTTCCTGAACCTCGCGGACGAAAGCGCCGCCATCGACTGGCCTATCGACCTGGCGCAGGCTGAGCTTTCAGAGAAGGACCGCAAACACCCGCGCTTACATGAGATCACCCCGCTTACCCCCGACCCTCTTCTGATCGTGGGTGCAAGTGGGCAGCTCGGGCGTGAACTCGTTCGCCAGCTGACTGCGAAGAACATCCCTTTCGAGGCGGTAGACCGTGACCGGCTCGACCTTGGAACCCCCGAAAAATGGCGAAACGCCTTCCGCTGGCGGTCATACCGCGCGGTCATTAATGCCGCCGCCTACACCGCAGTGGATAACGCCGAAACCCCGAGGGGCGCCGCGAAGCCTGGGCCGCCAACGCCCACGGAGTCGCCGCCCTAGCGAGCGTCTGCGAAGAAGCGAATCTTCCTCTCGTGCACGTTTCCACCGACTATGTCTTCGATGGAACTCTGCCGGTAGGGCAAGAATACTCGGTGGAGCATCCCATCTCCCCGCTGAGCGTATATGGCGCCTCCAAGGCGGCGGGGGAGAGCGCCGCGACCGCGTGGCGCAAACACTACCTGCTGCGCACCAGCTGGGTGGTTGGCGAGGGTAAAAATTTTGTGGCAACTATGGCATCGCTGGCCGAACGCGGCGTGGATCCTGTCGTCGTGGCGGATCAGTGGGGGCGCCCCACCTTCACCCAAGACTTGGCGGGGGCGGCACTACATCTGCTGTTTACCGGCGCACCCTACGGCACCTACCATGTGTCAAACAGCGGCGAGGTTATCACTTGGGCAGATCTTGCCCGAGCCGTATACACCGGCACCGGTCACGATGCCGCCCGAGTAAGCGACACCACAACTGCGGAATACTTCGCCAACGCCCAGGTCTTCGCCCCGCGCCCCGCCAACTCTGCCCTGGATCTTTCAAAACTTATTGCTGCCGGATTCACCCCACGCGATCACCGCGATGCGCTCGCCGAGTACTTAAAGGTTCTTTAACTGGCATGTGCTGAAGACTTGTTGTGAGCGGTGTACTTAATTAATACCGTTCATGTGCCCCGGCGAGTTTGGAATAGTAAAGGGGCAAAAAACACTCACATACTCACATATACTTTGGGGAATAGCATAAGGGCCTTAGGTGTCTTTTGAGATGGCTTGGATTCCTTTCAATGAAAAAGATTTTTGCACTTACGGCTCTCTGCGTTGCTTCCCCTTTGTCTTATACGGAATATGTCGATGAAAGTCTGCATATTTCGTAGGAAAGGTAGACAGCATGACAACTGAACATGCGGAGGTAAATAAGGAGACCGATGTCGTACGGCGAGATGCATCTGTTGACATCCTCAAAGGTGTTGCAATTATTGCGGTTGTCTTTGGGCATGTGTACCGCGGGATGTGGAGCGCTGGCCTTGGTAGCTCTGAGTTGCTGCCCGGGAAGCAGATTATCGACAATAGTGTGTACTTTTGGCATCTGGTGATCTTTGCGTTTTTGAGCGGAATATTTGTTTCTCGCGGGATTGCGCGGGAGGGAACTAAAAAGTATTTTAAAAGCCGAGCCACATTATTTCTTTGGTTGTATATAGTCTGGCAGATAATTCAGGTAGGCATTAAATTTTTGCCTCTGCCAATGTAAATACAAAGGTTTCTCTCGTGGATGCCTTCGCCTTTTGGAAGCCTGAGGGGCAGCTATGGTTCTTCCCCTGGATTATTATTGCTCTCGCGGTTTCTATTCTCCTAGGTGTCTGGCGTAGGTCGCGTCTGTCTTGGCTGGGTTTGTTGTTGCTGGCCCTGCTGAGCGTTGCCAGCTGGGGTATGACGGAGGATACGTTGGAACTCAAGGATTGTCGCTTATCTTCTTCTATGCTCTTGGGATATATCTGGGGTACGAGCGTTTCTCAGCTCTCTTGATGAGTGTCTCTGTCTGGGTCCATGGCGTCATTGCCTTTATTGGTCTCTCGCTGTATGTCGTTGGCTTATTTACTCTTCCTGCCATTACCCCAACGGTTCAGTCTGCCCACCCCAGAAGTTTTATGATAATCGCCTCTGGGATTTTGATGACGAGCCTATCCTCTGTCTCTCTGATATCCCTGGGGTATCTCCTGTCTAAAATTTCTGTGGGTAAAATTTTTGCCTTTATCGGGCGATACTCTCTCGAGATATTCATTGCGCACATTGTTTTTGTATCGATCGTTCGCATGGTAATGACTAAGGGCGGCGTATTCTCGATCCCGATATACCTTGTTGCGGGGGTGGTTATCGGTGTCATACTACCGATTCTTTTAGGAAAGTTCGTCAGCCGATGCGGAATTCCTCTTTTCTCCATACCTCGGTTTTCTAAGGGCGCTAGTTAAGGGTGAAGATGGTGCGCACCGGGGCATGTTCTGCCAACTCTGCCCTGGATTTTTCAAAACTTATCGCTGCCGGATTCACCCCTCGCGATCACCGCGATGCGCTCGCCGAGTATCTGTCACACATAACATATCCTGCGCTATAAATAGCAAACATGGATATTTATCACATTTACAATCCGTAATTTCTCAGGAACTATGAAAACAAAATATAGTGAACACTCTTTAAAGAGTTTTGGTAGTATTGTAAAATTGCTATTTCTGTAGTATTTTTGTCACCGTTTATTTTTGACTGCTAAATCTGCCTTGTATCAAGATTTTCAGGTGTATTACTCTGCTGGTTCCAGCGTAAATCCTTTTATCTCATACGACTATTCGTTGTATGACCAAGACTTAACGGTGGGCACCGTTCGTACATACGGGTTGGTGGAATACGTATTCTCTCATTCAGGGCTGCATCTACCATTTACCTATCCCCCTTTGCGGCATTACTCTTTTTACCTATCTCAGCATTTCCCTATAGTATTGCTGCGTTTATTCACGCATGTGTGTATGGGGCGTGTGCCATAGCTGTGGCTTACCTGGCAGCTTGCATGCTCTCGAAACATGAATGGTTTACCCGTCGTATTAATATTATGACGCCATGGTGGGTTATGATGATTGCAGCTATTTTTGTAGTGACTTCTGCCTGGCGCGGTGGGACAAACTATGGCCAGATTAATCCCATAATTTTCTCTTAGTTTTGTGGGATTTTGTGAGACCTGCGCATCGGATACCTCGCGGGTTTTTCGTGGGCATTGCAGCAGGAATAAAACTCACCCCGCTTGCTCTGATGCTGGTATTCCTGGCGCGGCGAGAGTGGACGTCCATTCTAACAACGACGCTCACCTTCCTTGGGACAGTTGTTCTTGGGTTTATTCTTCTGCCTTCACAATCCGTACAGTTCTGGACGAGTGCAATTCAAGATACTTCAAGGGTTGGTCGTGTTCGCGAACTGGGGAATATATCATTCCAAGGGATTATTTCTACCGTGGTTCCTGAAGGGGTATTGCTTAAAGCATTATATATTCTTGCGGCAGTAGCATTTATTGTTCTGATTTATGTATTTATTAGATTGTCAGACAAAATGTATGATGCGTATGTTTCGAACTATATTACTGCCTGTGCGGCCCTGCTTGTATCTGCGTTTATATCACCTATTTCGTGGAGTCACCATAGTGTATATATACCGCTTATCATTATCTGTTTTATTGTTTTCGGATTTTCATTGGTTCAAAAAACTTTTGGGAAGCTAGGAGGAGGTATTGCGATAAGCTTGATCCTGTTAGCAGGATTTACTTTGCTCTTTACCCCGATTGAAATGTCAAAGTTTATTAGTAGAGTCTGGATTCGTCTTAAGATGTTCCCCTTTACAGATATTCTCCGAAATTCCTCCACCCTAGATGAGTCGTTTAAAATCGCGGTTGAATCAACCCCAGTCATGTTTGTCACCTATATCCCGTATATTGCGATGGTCCTTATCTACTGTGTATGGGTATTAGCCTTAGCGCGAAGGAATAAAGATAAGAAAGGACAATCAGGGAATCTAACGTCGCGTTCTTCCCATTTGGGAAACGATAAGCTTGCGAAAGACAGCATGGGTGTGTAAGCGGAAGCCTGCCTCTCAGGGCGGGTATTGCCAGATAACGATCAGTACGTATAATGGTGTGTGGCCAAGGCGAGGGCAGACTCTGCCGTTATCGACGAGGTGGCGCATGGAATCCCATGATTCGCGCCATTATTCTCTTGGCGCATTACCCATTATGTATAGAGTGGAGATTACCATGTCAGAAATTAAGATTACCGCTGAGCCCCGCCCCGATTTTGGGAAGGGCTACGCACGCCGCATCCGCGCAGCAGGCAACATTCCCGCCGTTATCTACGGCAACGGCAAAGAGCCTAAGCACGTGATCCTGCCGGGCCACGAGACCACCCTGGCTGTGCGCAACAAGGATGCCGTTCTGGTGATTGAGGTTGACGGCGAGCAGTTCAAGACTCGCGTGCAGGATAT
Source organism: Rothia aeria (assembly GCA_002355935.1). Classification (GTDB taxonomy): domain Bacteria; phylum Actinomycetota; class Actinomycetes; order Actinomycetales; family Micrococcaceae; genus Rothia; species Rothia aeria. The sequence continues at coordinate 1,035,936 of AP017895.1, forward strand.
TCAGCGTCACCCGATCCGCCCCGAGCTGCAGCACATCGACCTGCTGTTTGTGGACTAATCCAATAGGCGGCAGATAACCGTATTGGGCGCGACCCGCACACGAACCTACCGGGCTCGGTGCGGGTCGCACCGTATCTGCCGGAACATTTCACACCCACAAGGGGCTGATTTGTCACTACTCACACGATTCTTGAAGGGGCGGGCTGATATGTCTGATGCGTGGCTCATCGTTGGTTTGGGAAACCCCGGCCCGCAGTACGCTAAAACACGCCACAATATTGGGCAGATGGTGCTTGACGAGCTGGCGCGTGAGGTAGGCGGAACCTTCAAAAACATCCTAAAGCATCCGCTGTCGTGGCTACGGGCCGTCTTGGTATGGGCGGGCCCAAGGTTGTGCTCATGAAATCGCTCGGGTACATGAACGTTTCGGGCGGTCCTGTCTCAGCGGTCGCAAAGTTCTACGGGATTGAGCCCGACCATGTGGTGGTGGTGCATGACGAGCTGGACATCCCTTTGACACCATCAAACTTAAACGCGGTGGAGGAGAAGGCGGGCACAACGGCCTGCGTGACATTACTAAAGCGTTCGGCACTAAAGAGTACTACCGTGTGCGTGCTGGTATTGGCCGCCCGCCCGGTCGCATGAACACCGCAGATTTTGTGCTCAAACCGTTCTCCACGGCCGAGGCGAAAAACCTGCCTTTCCTGATCTCTAATGCGGCGGATGCGGTGCGTATGCTCGTTGAGAAAGGCCTAGTTGCGGCTCAGCAGCACTACCACTCCGCCTAGCTGCCGGGTACTGCGGCGGTGCTTTGGGGCGCGTGGTTGCTCACACCTAACTATCCTTCACCCGGGTGGAGGAATAAGCTAGAAAAGTATGACGTTATGCCCCTGCCGGGTGCTTGCGCGCTGTGCGCCACACCCGGTTTTGGGCGTCCTAGACGCTTAGCATCCTTAAACTGGGCGTGCCCCACACGAGAGAAGAAGGTTACCGTGGCAGAATACTCGACCCCAGCGAACACGCCGTTGAATGACCAGCTGGTGCGCGATCTGCGCGCCGATTTCCCTATCCTCGGTACGCAGGTGAACGGGCACCCGCTGGTGTATCTGGATTCGGGGGCCACCAGCCAGAAACCCCTGCAGGTGCTTGATGCCGAACGTGACTTCTACCTGCACGCGAACTCTGCGGTACACCGGGGGCGCACACTCTCGCAGTTGAAGCCACCGACTTGTTCGAGGATGCGCGAGCTACCGTTGCTCGTTTTGTGGGCGCCACTGACAAGGAACTCGTGTGGACCTCTAACGCTACTGAGGCATTGAACCTTATCGCTTACGCTATCGGGAACGCCTCTCAAGGGATTGGCGGGGAAAAAGCCGAACAGTTCGCCCTGGGTGAGGGTGATGAGATTGTCACCACCGAGGTGGAGCACCACGCCAACCTGATTCCCTGGCAGATCCTAGCCCAGCGCACCGGCGCAACCTTGCGCCACATTCCGGTGACCTCCGACGGTCAACTCGACTACGAGGCTGCTGAACAGATCGTGGGGCAGAACACCCGTATCTTAGCGTTCACGCATGTCTCTAATGTGACTGGTGCGATCACGGACGTGCCGTATATGGTGGCGCTCGCGCGGAAAGCGGGCGCACTCACTGTTCTTGACGCCTGCCAGTCAGTACCGCATATGCCCGTTGATTTTCCGGGTCTTGGGGTGGATTTCGCCGCATTTTCGGGGCATAAGATGCTCGCACCCACCGGTATCGGCGCACTCTATGGCCGTGCCGAGCTGCTGGATGCGTTACCGCCATTCCTTACCGGCGGTTCCATGATCACCCGTGTGGGGCTGGAAGATGCCGAGTACATGCCCGCTCCCATTAAGTTTGAGGCGGGCACCCAGCGGGTTTCGCAGACTGTGGCTTTTGCTGCCGCCGTGCGTTACCTTGAGCATGTGGGGATGGCCAATGTGCAGGCGTGGGAGCATGAGCTGGGGCAGCGCCTTGCTGCGGGTGTGCAGCAGATTGAGGGGGTGCGCCTGCTCGGGCCCGCCGACCCTGCCCGCCGCGCCGGGCTTGTGTCTTTGGCGATTGATGGGGTGCATCCGCACGATGTGGGTCAGCTTCTGGACACCTGGGGTATTGCGGTGCGAGTGGGGCACCATTGCGCCCAGCCGCTGCATAAGCTGTCGGGGGTGACCGCCTCCACCCGTGCCTCCGCCTACCTGTATAACACCACTGACGATATTGAGGCGTTCCTGGCTGCTTTGGCGAAGGTGCGCCCCTATTTTGGCCTGTAACCGCGCCGAACGCGCACCGTATCTACCTCTACACACTGCCGCAGAAATGGATGGATTATGTCTTTAGAATCGTTGTACCAAGAAATTATCCTGGAGCACTCCAAACAGCGTTCGGGTGAGCACCTCGTGGAGGTCCCTAACGGGCGTTGCAGCGCCGATAACCATCAGTACAACCCCACCTGTGGGGACGAGATTAACCTGCGCCTGGTGCTTGCCCAGGAGCCTCAAGACGGCGAGCAGGTGATCGAGTCAGTCTCATGGGAAGGTGATGGCTGCTCTATCTCAATGGCTGCGGCGTCGGTGCTTTCAGAGATGGCGCCGGGCATGACTGTGGGGGAACTGCAGCACCACGTGGATGCGTTCCGCCAGATGCTGCGTTCACGCGGTCAGATCACCCTGGATGAAGAAGAGTACGGCGATATGGCGGCATTCTCGGGGGTCTCAAAATTCATGGCCCGCGTCAAATGCGCAATGCTCTCCTGGGTTGCCGCCGAAGAAGCAGCCCGGGAGGCTGCAGGAAAACACGCGTAGTACGTTCTGGCGATGCCAACTGGTCAGCGGGGAATTTCTACCCCGCTGTATCAGTGGTGTATCTCTTGGGCACATACCAAACTGTTGCTTATGCTTTGGCGGTTTCATACCCGGACGATAGGAGCAGTACGGCAATCGAAGGTGCCTACTCGTTGAATAAATTCCACGCGTGGGGTGAGGGATCGTCGTAGAACATAAAATGATCTAATTCTTCCACCTCTATATTTTGGCAAAATAAACTGGTGTACATAATTTCAAAAAACTCTTTATAGGTGATTTTACTGTTGGGGGTTGGAAAAATACTTCCGCTATAAAAATTTAGTAAATCTTCCAACTGCGTCTCACTGCAGTTCGTAGTACAGTACAGAAAACTTAGCCGTATCTTATGCTGGTTTTCTGGTGAATAGTGCAATAGCTCAGGCCGTAGCAGGTCTTCGAGAATGATATTTCTGTCTTTCTCCGTGGATATATCCAAGTCAGCATACTGAGTTGTGGGTGTACCCGCGCATTCTAGAATTTCCCCGTCAAGTATAGTGAGTATATTAAGCGCGTAGAAGGTATTTATACGATTCTTTTTCATTGTAGAAGTCCTAGGTGCATAAACTGCTCATGGGTAAATGGTGATTATCCGAGAAAACTTTTAAGGTGCCGCTTTTTTTGGGGGGGGTAGTTTAAGGATTTTTGGAAAATTCTCACGCATATAGTATGCCGATTGCATATCGAAGTTATTCACACTATCCCCTTCATTATTACCATAATTCTTAGTTTTTATGAGGCGAGTCGGCAAAAGATTACCCTAACTTCCTGCTGCTTGTGCTGTGACTGCTGACTAACAGAGGCCAATGAAGAGCGGGTATCCTCCCGGGGTGATTGGCGCGACCTTCACGATAAGCCTGCCGCGGAACTGAGCGGTGCTAGAATTAGGCTGGTGCCTGCAGATCACGGCTTTTCCCTCCCTAAATGCCCCTTGTTTTCATCCAAGAAACAGGGAACGGACAAGCGCTAGAGGTGCCACCAAAAATTTCATTATTCAGTCACCCACGAGAGAACCCATGACCATCGGATACGCCGCCGGCGCCTACGACCTTTTCCACGTCGGCCACCTGAACATCCTGCGCCAAGCAAAAGCGAACTGCGACCACCTCATCGCCGGGGTGGTTCACGACGACGTGCTGGAACAAACCAAAGGCCGCCGACCCGTCATCCCGATTGAAGAACGCGCCGAAATCGTCAGCCACATTAGCTACGTGGACGAGGTGCATATTGAGACTAACCCGGATAAACTACATACCTGGTCTCAGAAGCCCTTTGACGTGTTCTTCAAAGGCGACGACTGGAAAGGCACCGAAAAAGGCATAGCCTTAGAAAACCGCTTCGCCGAAGTGGGGGTGCGTGTACACTACTTCCCGTACACCGAGCACACCTCAAGCACCAAGCTTCGTAAAGTTGTAGACCTGTTGGAGGCAGAACACGACGCAATCGAAGCTCTCGGGCGCATTATGCGCCTGCTGGATGATGAACAGCAGCACGGGGCCAGCATCAAAAGGGGTCTCATCGCTCAGGAGAACGACTAGCCGTCCAAAGCTCTCACCTGCTGGGGGAGGGCTTCTCTAAAAACTAAGCGGCAGGTGCACCACGCAAGGGGTGCACCTGCCGCTTTACGGTGCTACACGGGGTAAGCCGATGTGGGGCGGTAACCGCCCGAACACCGTCGTAGAACTAGCGTTACTGCTGTGCGGTCCACTTCTCAGCCGAGGTGCCCAGCACCTTCAGTACGCGGCCAACCTGCGGCTCAGCGGAGGCAGCAATCTTCTTGCCCACCAGCGGGATCGAGCAGGAAACCTCGCCGTTCACATCCACACGGGTCTGCTCGCCCTGGGATACCAGTGCCTGCGAAGCCTTAGCGTTCACCGGCATGCCGTTCACCTTCACCTCGGTATCCACGGTACGGGAACCATCAGCGGCGGGGGCGCTTACGCGGTCAACCTGAGTCATATTAACGCCATTGGACACAAATTTACGGGCAATATCGGGCACACGGTCCGAGGGGATGGTGCGCACAGTAGTTGCGGTGAACTCACCGGAAGCGTCGCCCTCAAGGGAGAAGCTTTCAAACTCAACGCCGACCTCAGAGCACACGAATCGCGCAAAGTCCTCGCTCGCGTAAGCGGTAGCGATCTGCTCAACGGTCACGTTAACTACGGTGGATTCCTGAACTGACATAGTTTTCCTTTCCAACAGTGCGCGGGTTATCCCAAGACGCACAAACCATATACAAGGCTACCGCGCCTCGGAAGTCAAAAGAGACCGGCGGCGGTAAAAATAGCTGAGAATATCCTGTGAGCTTCGTAGGCTATAAATTTAGAATACTGCTTATTTTGGGCACGGCAAACCAGGGCGGTGTGAACTTAAAAACACAATCCTAAGCATTAGGAGTTAAAGAGCTAATCCGAGCCATTTCACGTTTACCCAAAAAATGCGCCCGGGCAGCATTTTTAAAACGAGTCACATAACCCTCGGTGCGGTGCGAACGACCCGTAAGAAGGTCATGAAGAGCCTCAGAAAGCTGCTCAGCTGAGACCTCAGGGGCAGCAACATACGGTTCAGCAGAACGGAACAGAGAAGGATTAGCCAACGCCAAATTAAGCTTATCGAACAGCTCCGCGCGGCTATTGACCACCACCGCGTGGCCACGTTTTTCCATCAGATCAGCAAAGGGAACCTGGTGGTTATCGACCACCTCATCAAACTCCGCGCGGCGTGGTACCACCAGCGGAATAGCACCGGTACGGCGTGCATCCTGAATCGAACCGGGGCCGCCCTGAACAACCACCACAGAGGCCGTAGCATAGTAGCCCATGAGATCCCCAGCAGGCATGAGCCTTACATTCTCGCCACGCTCAATAGGTGCGGTATGGCCGTGCTGCACCAGGCAGCTAAGATGCGGGTTCTCCTTAAGATACGCATCAACCCAACGCAGAAGCCTATCAAACCTGTGGTAATCAGTACCTAAAGAGATGACAAGGTCATATGTTTTAGTGGGAATATTAACCGGATCTGTATTAGGTGTGAGAACGGGCACGCCAGAATTAGCGTCGCTGACGCTAACATCCGGGAAATTGTGAATAGACATAGCCTATTCCTCTCTATGCTTTTATCGGTGAGGGTACTCAGCAAGCACATCCGGAAAATGCGCCGGTTTAGCCGAGGCGGAAAATAAAACCGGGTGAGGCAAGTACCCCACAGCTACGGTATATGTGTAGCGTCCTTTAAATATACCCCTAAAAAGGAACGAGGACGCGGATTAGCGGCGGCTCAACGTGTGAGACGCGCCAACCCCTAAAAGATCGGGTGAATCACCCGTGAATCGGGGAAATTCTTCTGCTGCTCATCGCTTTGAACATTGAAATCATCCGCGAGCACGTACAGCATTTTTCCCGTCATCGTCGGCAGGGTGGGGCGGTCGTAGCACTCAATGTAGAGGGTCTTAGCCCGGAAGAGCTTAGCCGCCACAAAGAACGGAACCGCCACCCCCGCCCCGGCAGAGACCACCACATCGGGCCTCTCCCGGGGGAAAATCTTGAACGCCAAAAACAGGTTACGGATGGCATTCTTCACGTTGCGGGTGGTGGGGTAGTAGGCCCAGTACACCTTCTCCTCCGCCAGCGCAGACTCAACATCGGGCTGCTTAAAACTTACCCACACACGCTCATAGTTCTGCCACGCATCAAACGTGGCCGTCAGATGCTTCAGATGCCCACCGCTGCTGGAAACAAGCAGCAGCTTCGAGGGCTTCTTACGCAGTCGCTCCATCAACCTTCTCCTTCTCAGGGTCGGTGTCCATAAAGATCGCGATACTCACGGTGTTTTCCAGGGTCCGCAGGTGCGAGAACAGCTCACGAACCTGTGCCCGGGAGCTCAGCTCACCCACCGGCACTAAGCACACGCGGCATGCTTCGGATAAACGCAGCAAAGTAGACAGGGGCGCCTCATCGGCCAAGTTAATGACCATCGGAATCTCATTACTCTCAATAACCTGCTCGGGCGAGTAATGCTCAAGCACCTTGCTCAAAGCCGGGTAGTCCGTAAAGTACGCCTTACCGCTGGGGATAGTACGGTATAGCTGCCGGTGCAGCTGATCCGCCAACGCAGGAGAATCCGAGACAATCACAATGCCCGAAATATTAGAAGCCCGCAGGTTGCCGTCAGGCGAGCCGATACGGCGCATCAGCAGCAGCGTATCCTCATCAGAGGACCGCGGGCGCACCGTCTGCACCGGAATCCCCAGATCCTTCAAACGATCTGAGTACCCCACAGTACGCATCATACGGTCGTACACGTACGCGATGAGTACGCCCAGCAGCAGACCCGTACCCACACCCGCCAAGGCAGTCTTCCTGTGCCCCAGCCCGGTGGCTTTCTTCGGCGGCTGAGCCTCAGTCAGCACACGCCCGCCGACCGTGGAGGTCAGCTGGATCTGGTTACGACGCTCCCGCATCTGCGAAATTTTCGCAGAGTTCGCGTTTCCGTTATTATTCTTATCCTCATCTTCAAGCTGCTTAATCTGAGCGTCAAGCTTCTTCACGCTATCGGTGATGGTTTCCTTCAGGTTATTCTGACGAACCTCCAGGTAGGCCTTGGCGATAGCATTCGCGTACTGCGCGGAACGCTTAGCGTTGGAATCGCTCACCTCAATGTCAAGCACCGCAGTCTGCGAGGTGGGAACCACCTTAGTTGAGTTCATCAGCTTGTCGGTAAGCTTGGAGTCATTATCAACGCCCTCAGAGCGCAGATTATCTGCGGCCTTATCAGCCACCTCACGCGACCCAGCCGCGCGGGACTCGGTAGAGATATCCACCTTCAGAGAATTTGCGTTACCACCAGCAGCGGGATCGGTCACCAGCGGGTTCACCAGCACGCTCGACTTAGCGGTGTACTTAGGCGGAGCGAGGAAGCTAAACGCCACCGCTATGAGAGTGCAGACCACAATGGTGATAATCACAATCATCTTGTGGCGCCACACCCGGTGTAGCTGCTCCCGCAGGGACACCGCGGGGGCGTCCGTAGTTGCGGACAGTTTACTCATAGTGTTCTCTCCCTGTATCGATAGTTGATGTGCCAGCGCGGAACGCGTCCCAGCGCCCTTACCCCCGCCCTTGCGGGAGGCCAGGAACCGTTCAATGCCCAGCTGGGTTCGAAAATAGTACAGAAGCGCGACGTATGAAGGGGCCAACAATATCACATAGAGGACAAGCCCCAACAGGCCCTGGCCCACAATCGTTAGCACCACAAATGAGCATCCCAGCGGCACCAAAGCCCCTAGGGTGAGGGCAGGTGCCATCTCCGTCAGGCTGGTGCGGATGCCCACCAGGCGAAACACCTGGTAGCTCGCCAAGAAAGTATCAATCAGAAGCGCTGAAGCCCACGCCGTCACCGCGCCGTACAGGCCCCAGAGCGGAACCAACGCAACGTTGAGAATGATCGCCACCGCCAGTGAAGACAGCTTATTGAGCAGCTGCCAACGGCTTTTACCGCTCATCAGCAGAATAGACTGCACACCGCCAGCGCTCATTGAGAGCATCGCTGCGGGACAGATAACCCACAGGATGCCGGCCCCCTCTTCGAAGCCCTTCCCGAAGAACCCCAGCAGGGTGGGGCCAAACGCCGCCAATGTCAGGTAAAACGGCCAGGAAATGGCGGTGAGTACGCGGGTGGTAGCCAGGAAGATCTGCCGCGCCCGATCAATGTTCTGGGTGGCCAGCGCTGCGCTAATGGACGGCCCGGTAACGATGCGGCCCGTGTGCTCAACCATCGTACCCACGCGTACACACCGGTTCACCGCGCCGTATACACCACCGGCGGCAGGCCCCAGAACGGTGGTGACGGTGAGTACGTCAATCCATTCGAGGATGGTCTCAACAATGGTTGCCACTCCGCGCGCAGAACTGAACGTCCAAAATGAGTGGGCGCTCTCCTGCGGGGTGGTTGCGGCAGCCTCAGACTGCGGACGATCTTTACTGCGCGGCATATAGGATTCAACTACCCACAGAGTCAGCAGCGCCGTAGCCGCCACCGGAAGGGTCCACGCAAACACCAGATCCAGCAGGTGCCCTGAGGCGAATACCACCAGCGCGATTGCACCGAAGCGTAGGGTCGGCAACAGAACGTTCTGCATGACGGTAAACGTGACCACATGGTTCAGCCCGCGCAGCGCCCCAAAATACACCGACATTACGGCCGCGACGATCACGAACAGAGCACTCATCCGAAGCGCCACTGCATACTCGTGCGGCATCGGTACCGCCACCGAGTAGATGCACGCCACGGCGGTGATGCCCAGCGACAGCGCCAGAGGCGGCAGCACCGCGTAACGGATCAGTCGGGGAATAGCGGAGTACCTGCCCAGTGCGTTCTGCGCCGAGATAGTACGCACCAGCCCCGTGTCGGCACCGAAAACAGCCGTTGAGGTAGCAATAGCAAACAGCGCCATGAGGCGAAAAAACTCGCCTGCCCCAGCCGGACCAATACCGTTTGACACCACCAGGGTCGTCCCAAACGCGATCGCGGCGCCATACATGACGCACAGCGAGGACAGAGAGCCGCTGCGGGCCAAGGACTTGGGCTTAGTCGCCGTCACAGTCCCTCCCCGTAATAATTCGAGCGCACACACAGCGCTGAACTCAGCAGCAGCACGCTCAGCTGAGTAATATCAAAACTATAGAAAATGAGCACTACAAAGCAGCTAACCGGAACAGCATGAAGCCAGTACCCGGAGGCAGTGCTCACCCGAAGGCCTGAGAACACTGCGCTTGATAAGAAAACAAGGAACAGGCCCAGGCCCACAAAGCCAAAGCAGAACATGAGTGTCCACAGGTAGCCCTGGGTGCCCATCGAAACCCCCACGCTGGGTTCCATACGGGGGGTGCCGTAGCCTACGATGGGGGATTGCAGGGTGGCCTCCCACGTGGATTTATACAGTGCGGCACGTCCACCGGTGGAGTCGGAATAGTTCTGGCGGCCCAGAATTTCGGCGACAGTACCGGTAGCAAAAAGCCCAATGACACCCACAGCAACCACGCCTACGCCGAATGCCACGGCACGCCAGTTACGAGCAAATAGCTGCCGCAGCAGAACATAGGCAACAACAATTCCTAAACCAATGAACATGCCTCGGTTACTGGTCTTCACCGCTGGGACGGTTGAGAGCAGCAAAGCAACCACGAGCCCTACCTGGGCCCACCGGTTCCGCAGACGCAGCAGGTACGCCAGCATGATTGGGGTCAGCAGCGTGTACGCCAGGCCCCAGCTATTTGCGTAGGGAAACGGTGCGGAAGGGCGGTTATATGCTTCGGGGGCACCCCACGGGCGCTGCACCTCCGCAAGTGGGGGAAGCATGTAATCACGCGCCAGAGGGTTCTGCAGAATTGAGGCGGGCATGATGAAACTCATGGGGGTTTGCAGCCTAAAATTAGGAAAAAGCACCCCACCCCAGCCGAGGATCACAAGAGTGACCCAGAGGGTCACCAACCCGCCCAGCAAACGATCCGGAGTGATCGCGGCGCGCGCATTGAAGTAGTAAAGCGTAAAAACACCCGCGCAAAAAACACCCGAGAACCGGAACCCCCACGCAATAAGGTCTGTGGGCTCTACCAGCGACACCGCACAGACAACCACCCAGAACGTGAGAGCACCCCACACCCACAGGGCAGGGTAGATACGTACCGACCCGCGCACCAGCATATAGCCGAGCATCACAAAGGCAAGGATAATCGGGGCAATCTGCAGCAGCCCAAGTGCCCAGATGATTGGGAACCCATACAGCAGGGTGAGCAGCGGCCACGCTGGCAGAGCCGGGGCGTTCTGATTATTGGGTAGGCCACGCCCGGCGGACATCGTCTCAATGTCCGCCTTTTTCAGAATCGTCAGGGCGGCCGTAACTGTGTTGGGCACGGTCTAAAGGCCCCTGCCTGTTTTCTGCACCGCATCCAGCAGGGTCTGCGGTTTTACAACACCAAGAGCCACCGGGTATGCGGCCCAGGCGCGCAGCTGCGTCTTATCGCGGTGCAGGGAAGAACGGGCAAACGCAAATGCCTCTTTCTTATGGCCCAGCGCTGCGTGCGCGAACGCCACCTGCCCGGCCACGCGCGCCACACCCTTGGGGTAACGCTCAAATTCAGGGAACTTACGCAGCAGGTAGGTGAGGCCATCAGCAATGTACTGCCACTGACCGGCAAAAAAGGACGGCCGATCCCACAGCACCCTAACCAGCGGTTGGGGTACGGAAAGAATATCGCCGTGCTTGGTAGCGCGCAGCAGCAGGTCATAGTCTTCCCCGTAAGAGGCAGGCAGCTGCTCATCCACCAGACCGACGGGGCCATCCACCAAGTCAGAGCGGGAGTACAGCATTGCGGAGGGGTGAACCTCGGTGATCCGTGAGCGCAGGAAGTCATCGAAAGTAGCGCGTTCGGGGGCTAGGCGCACGATGTTCCGCCCGTCCGAGCGCACCGTAATACCAGATGAGATACCCACCGCATCCGGGTTAGCTCGCCACAATGCCACCTGTTCGGTGAGTTTGCCCGGCATCCAGGTGTCGTCATCGTCACAGAATCCCAGGATTATTCCTGTGGCCTCCAGAATGCCGCTATTGCGTGCGCCAGCTAGCCCACCGGTACGTGTGTTTTCAATAATACGTAGTGACCGATTCTCGCTGATTTCAATATCGGAGAGCGGGTCAGGGGTGACACGGTCGTAGACGATCACCACCTCAACGGGGCCCGGGTACTGCTGATCGAGAATTGCGGTGACTGCGGTGCGTAAGCTTTGCATGCGTTTTCCATTGGTGGCAATCACAACGCTGACGGAGGGGATGCGGGATTCAAATTGAAGCATAGTGACTCCTACTGGGCGGGTGTGGTTGGGGTTGAGAGAGTAACGTACTTGCGGCGCATTGAGAGCAGCACGGTTGCGGCGTTCGCGGCGAAAAGCAGGGCGTAGATGACCACGAAAAGCGGCCCGAAGCCCCACACGATAAAAATCCAGCAGAGGGTACCCGCGTCCATGTGCAGGTTAATGAAAGAACGCATTGTGCCACCGGTTGAAGGGGCAGCAGTTTTACGGTTGTTCCGCAGCTGTTCGGCAAGGATCTGGCTCATGAAATGCCCTGCGGTCAGCACGGTGAACGCCATGGGCAGCCACCATAGGCTCCAGCCGGAGGGGAAACCATCGGCAGCTCCGGTCAGGGAAAAATGCTGGGGGTAACGAATGAACCCTACCAAGGCGGCAAGGTGGATGCAGGGTACACGGATTGAATCAACCACATGGTCAAGCCATTCCCCGGCGGGGAGGACGCCCCGGTTACGCGGGCGACCTGCCCATCGGCGGAATCCAGGCCGTACCCAAGGGCAAAGAGCAGCGCCACCGCTAGTGCTGTTAGCGCTGTGGGAGGAGCCAGTAGGAGAGTGAGAATACCCGCAGCCGAGCATACGGCACTAATAGCCGTCACACCGTTCGGCGTAATACCCATTGCAACGGCCGCGGCTGCAAAGTAACGAGCAACGCGGCGATTAACCCAGCGGGTGTAGGCGGGTACGCCGTGCCCCGGCTTCTGGGCGCGCTCAAGCGCGGTGAGGGTTTCAGCGAAACCCGGCCTGGTTGCAGGGCGAGCCGGCGTAGACATGTGTAAGTGTTCCTCTATATCGGTGTGACATTGTAGCTATGGGCGGTCACACGGCACGCCCTTATGTGCGCATCAACGGTACGCTAATACGCACATAATAAAAGCACAGTGCGGCCGGGGAAGGCACAAACTACTAATCCAACTATATAGATAAAGGACGCATGGAACAAAGAAAAGAGGCTTAGATAACCGGAATCACATCAATGATAGGGTGAGTGTAAAAATATTAGTCTTGTGGTTATTGATACATGCCTGAGGAAGTGCCTTACCCTTACCCCCGTCTGACGGCAAGAGAGTGTGTTGTCAAAAAACTTCACTATACAACGAATGGCTTATAGATATTCCACAAAAGGAACTCTATAAGCCATTCATTAATGGGGGTATAACCTGCCTGCAACCGTGTTATAACACCTAGCAGTTAGCGTTATTTGGCCAGTCATGTTCGGCAATTTTCCACTTGCCGTCCACCTGCACCAGCGTGTAAATATTCAGAGACCGTTTAGGCGTATTGTCGGAAGGAAGCTCCTTGCCGTCTTTATCAACTGTTTTCACGTTGGAAGAGTCCACGCACACTTCCAAGAGGCGTGCAGGCTGACCCTTGTAGGTGGTTTCGGTCATGCGCGGGTTACCCACCACAGTACTCGTGCCTTCGGTGTGCGTGCCGGTCATTGCATGCTCGGCAGCTGAGGAGGTGTACTCACCAGCGGCAGCACCAGTAGACATCTCTTCAATGGCTTTAATGGTGTCGTCATCAAGGGCCTGGCGGGCCTGTTCCTTCTTGCCGTTCTCATCGTTGCTGCCCTCTTCATCGCCCTGCTGCCGCTGCGGCTCAGGGGCAGGTTTTACCTTCGCGAGGGTATTTTCGTAGGAGGAACGCAGGTTATCGAGTTCTTTCACCTCAGGGAATCAGCCGCAACGGTGGGGGCATCCTTAATCTTCTCAGCGCCTGCATAGTTCTCGTCTGGCTTGGGTCCGTTATCTTCCGGCTCTGCCGACGGGGTAGGCTCCGCCGACGTAGTAGTAGCGGACTCGGTAGGAGACTGCGAAGGGCTCTGAGAGGTTGAAGTGGCTGACGATGAGCTGGAGGAGGTACTGGCACTGGCTGAGGACGAAGAGCTCTGCGCCTCATTGTTGTTATTGTCTGTGTTGGAGCACGCCGCCAACGCAAGCAAAAGTGAACCAGATACAAGCACGCTGGTGAGCGCACGGCGAGCGGATAGATTTGTGGTGGGCATAGTAAACCTTACATCGGTGACTGGGATAACGCCCTGACGGGGCGCCTAGTGAGTGAATACAGTATGAAATTATGCGGCGGATGCCCCCAGCCTAACACAGCTGCATGGGTGCCGCCGACGGTAAAAACCACCCCGCCCGCCAAAGCGACGGGCGGGGCGATCTTACCGGCGCACAGTGGCGCGTGAACCCTGATTAGACGCGGGCTTCAGGGCTACCAGCCGAGTAGTTATCCGAGGCGTCAACCGCACGCACAGAGTAACGTGCGCCATCCTGGTGTGCTACCGAGTAGTTGGTGCCCGTCACGGTCGCAATGACGCGGCCGTTACGGATCACCTGGTAGCGTGCACCCTGCTCGGCACCCGACCAGCTGAGCTTGTCGTTATTGCCCGAACGCTGTGCCCTCAAGCCCGAAGGGCTGCGGGAGGAGTCACATCGCGCGGTGCGTAACGTGCGAAGCCGACGGTACGCTGCTCGCCTTTCTCGCCCAGGGAGCGGTTAATATCGCCGCCAACCCACAGGTTGCCGCGGGAATCCACGAAGGACTCCCACACGCCGAAGCCGCGGGCACCCTTCAGAATGGGGTTGAACTCGCCCAGCATCTTGCCGCTCTCCCGGTCGAAAGCAGCTACGAGGCGGATATTGTGCACCTGAGAGTAATCCTGCCAGTAGCCGTAGTAGCTCTGCGAGCCCTCAAAGATGGAGTCGCCGCAGTGGCAGGCACCGTAGACCACATCACCGTTCAGGTGCAGATCCTGGAAGTCGCCGCCTTCACGGGTAATTGCGCTGCTCTTACGGGCGTAACCGTTCTTGCTGTACTGGGCGATCATGTGCTCAGTACCGCCGGTCCACACATCAGCACCGGTATCCTGAACATCGAACTGGAAACCCCACATGTAGCGGGCACCGGGCTGTGCCTCCAGAGACGGCTTCCACTCCCAGTTAATGGGGGTTGCGTCAGCACCGTTCAGGGCTGCAAGCCGGAAAGCGCTGGAACCGCTCACCTCGGAGAAGTAACCAGCCGCGTGCACCGTCGAGTTATCGGCGGCGGCGTTAATGCCGTTCACAGTGCCGTTGAACTTAGGACGCCACTTCCAGTCGACGGAGCCGTCGCTGAGCTTAATGCGGGCACCGCCACGAGCGTAGGCGGCGTTCTTAGACGTATTACCCTTCACGTGGGTGAAGTTACCGCCGATGTACAGGTAACCGTCCTGCACCTGCAAGGTCTTCACCTGTGCTGCGGCGGAGCTGCGACGTTCGATCTGGATATCCCAGGTCTTGTCAATCTCGCCGGTGGTCGCATTCAGGATCACGAAGTGGTTAGCGGGCTGCCCGTTCACCTGGGTGAATTCGCCACCCACGGCCAGGCGGTTGCCCGGCAGAGCCTCAATAGCCTTAATCTGGCCGTTGAACTTGGGTGCAAACGAACGTACCAGCTCGCCGCTATCAACGTTATAACCAGCAAGGTACTGCTGGTTTACACGCTCACCATTGGCAGACTCAACATATGCGAAGTCGCCGCCGGTGAAGACGGTGTCACCCACCTGAGTAATAGCCTGCACGTAGGTGTTCATCTCGCCCACCTTACCGGATGCGGTCTGCTCGCTGGTGCGCCAACGTACCGGCATGGAGTAGCTGTTCGGCAGGGCGCGACGGTTACTTGCTGCCGCACCAACCTGGCCGAAGTTCAAATCACGCTGGGTCAGTTTAGGGCGCAGATACACCTGGGTGAAGGGGATCGCATTACCGTAGCTGCCGTTCTTCTGGTAAATGTACGAGCTGGAGCTCTCATTACCGCGGGTCACATCAGCACCATAGGCGAAACCAATACGCCACCCCTGGTCGCGGTTAGCGAAGAAACGTACCGCCGAGGTGCCGTATCCGGGGGCCATCTGGCTCGGCTGATCCCGAGGGGTGTATGAGTTGTTGCCGCCCGCACCCGAGAAGGTGAAAGGGCCCCAGTGCTGGGCGTAGCTCATGGCCCACGACCACTGTGCGGTCTGCAGGCGCGGGGTACGAACCTCCTGCCACTGCGTGCCGCTGGGATCGTAGGCACGGCGCAGACGCATACCATCGGGAAGATCCTGCGGTTTCGTGCCGTTCAGCAGAGCATCCACAGTATTTGAGGAAAGCTGAACCGGTTTAAACGCCGCAGAACCGGTGGGATTCTTGTGCAGCTGGTCAGCGTTACCAACACCACCGTAGGATTCGGTCCAGCCCTCACGGCCGCGACCGACCATTACCCAGCCGCCGCCATCAGTTTCCTGGTCGCAGTAGAACTGCTGGGGTGCACTCATCTGCGGGGTGTACAGCCAGTAGGCACCCGACTTCGCGTTGGGATTCACCTGTTTAACCTCGTAGCAACTAGCTGCCGCTTTATCGCTACTGGTACCGTCGTGGGAGGTGTCGGCAGCTGAAGCCGCCGGGAAGGAAGACATCGTCAAAACGGTGCTTAGGGCTAGGGCTATAGAAGCCCAGCGGGTTTTGTGTGAAGTGGTTCTCATTGGTTTTTTCATATGTTCTTTCCAAAACCGGCCCCCAACGGTGGGTGCCAAAGATTGTGGTGAATACTGAGGTACCACTCGATAAAACCACTATCGTATGAGATAAGGGAGGTAAAACCTTGGGGTTTCACCCCCGGAAGCTATATGAAAAGTGATATATCGGTGTTAGTGAAAGGTTACCACGAAAAGGTTTTAATATTCGGGGTATAGGCCGAAAATACTGTTATATCCGCGACTTTTTATGTGCTTACCTGAAAAGCACACCGCATCCAGCATAAACCTGGGAATATGTCTAAAAGTTGCTGAGTGCCGCTGCGCACACCCCTTAACCCACGTCAAATACCGCTTAGTCGCCCCGTGCTGGTACTAAAATAATGGGAGGCCCTATAGCCGGGCCCTCTGCACGCGCCAGTACGTAGATACTCATCACATCAAGGTAGAAGGAGCCACAGTGAAACTAACCGGCCTGAGCAGGACGCTCTTGGGGTACCCCTCCTACCGGAACGTAGTTGCCGCCGCGCAGCTGCCCGCTACCGAACGCAGCGCCCAGACCCTCATCGGGGCGGTTCCAGGGCTGCACGCCCCGCTCATCGCAGACATTGCCGCCGCAATCCGTAACTCCACCCGCCGCGAGGGAGCCGGCAAAGAGCCCCTGACTCTCGTTATTACCCCCACCGAGCGGCAAGCCGAAGATACTGCCCACGCCCTCGGCGCCTATCTGCCCGATAACGACATCGCGCTCCTGCCCGCCTGGGAAACTCTGCCCCATGAGCGGCTCTCACCCCGCAGCGACACCGTCGGCCGCCGTCTCGGCGTACTGCGCGCCATCACACAGGCAGGGGAACGCACCCCGCTCGTGCTTGTTGCACCTGTACGCGCCGTGATCCAACCCATCGTGGCAGGCATCGAAAAACTGGTGCCCGTCACCCTCACCAGGGGTGAAGAATACTCCTTCAAAGAAGTCATTAAAGGCCTCACCAACGCCGCCTACTCGCGCGTAGACCTTGTGGCTAAACGCGGTGAATACGCGGTACGCGGCGGCATCATTGACGTCTTCTCACCCACCGCAACCAATCCGGTGCGCCTGGAATTCTTCGGTGACGAACTTGATGAGATCCGCTACTTCTCAGCCGCCGATCAGCGCACGCTCACCGGCGAAGGCTCCCAGCCCGACCGCCTCACCCTGCCGCCCTGCCGGGAACTGCTCATCACCCCCGAGGTCATGAGCCGTGCCGCCCGCCTCGTCGGGGACTACCCGACCGCCTCCGCCATGCTCGAAAAAATTGCTGGAGGCATCTACGTTGAAGGCATGGAATCCCTCACCCCACTACTGGTTGAGCGCATGAACACGCTCATCTCTCTCCTCCCGAGCGGTTCACTGGCGTTGAGTGTAGAACCTGAACGAATCGCCGCCCGGGCAGAAGACCTCGTAGCAACCAACGAAGAATTTCTCACCGCCGCATGGGACACCGCCGCTGAAGAGAACTCAGCAGCCCCCATCGACCTTGGGCAGCTGCGCATGAGTGAGGCAGGGTTCCACACCATCACCGCCACCCGCACAGAAGCACTCGATGCGGGCATCGGCTGGTGGGAAATCACCGAACTGATCGCCAACGCCGAGCTTGCCGCACCCGTACCGGATGACCCTGCGGAAACCGATACTGCAACCGAAAAAACGAGCGCTCATTGTGCGCTCGCAGACGCCGTAGCGGATGGGGTAGACACCCTGGTGGTGCGCGCATCTGCGGCTGCATCGTTTACCGGCTCGGTGCAGCGGATGCTTGAAGAAGTAGGGGCACTGGTCAAAGACGGCTGGCGGGTGCTGGCGCTCACCAACGGGCGGGGCTCCACCGATCGGCTTATTGAGCTCTTTAACGATAGTGAAGTGCCAGCATCACGCCGCGATACCCTGGATAAGGGAATTGAACCCGGCATTATTGAGGTGTGTGAGGCCCCTGCGTCTGCCGGGTTCCTGCTGTCTCAGGAACAGTTGGCGGTCTTTACTGAAGGTGAAATCCTGGGCAGGCGCGGCACCTACGCCCCGCGCGGAGTAACTGGTTCAAAACTCAAAGCCCGCAGGCGCCGCAACGCGGTAGACCCACTCTCACTCACCCCGGGCGACTACGTGGTGCATGAACGGCACGGCATTGGACGGTTCATTGAGATGACCTCACGGCCAGTGGCGGGGGTAAAACCCGCCGCCGGGCAGAACGTGCCCATGCGCGAATACCTGGTGCTGGAATATGCCCCCTCCAAACGTGGAGGAGCCCCCGACAGGCTGTTCGTGCCCTCCGAACAGCTGGATATGATCTCACACTATGTGGGCAGTGAAAAACCCACCCTGTCGAAGATGGGCGGCAGCGACTGGGCGAAAACAAAAAGCCGCGCGCGCAAGGCCGTCAAAGAAATCGCAGCCGACCTGATTAAACTGTACTCGGCACGGCAGGCCTCGCGCGGGCACGCCTTCACCGAAGACACCCCGTGGCAGCGGGAACTGGAAGAATCATTCCCCTACAACGAAACCCCCGACCAGCTGAACGCCATCTACGAAGTAAAAGCCGACATGGAGAAAGAACTCCCCATGGACCGGCTAATCTCCGGCGACGTTGGGTTCGGTAAGACCGAGGTGGCGGTGCGTGCCGCTTTTAAAGCGGTACAGGACGGTAAACAGGTGGCGGTGCTGGTTCCCACCACACTCCTGGCACAACAGCACTACGAGACATTCACCGAACGGTTCTCTGGTTTCCCGATCAAAATTAAAGTGCTCTCACGTTTCCAGAAACCGAAGGAATCACGCCAGATCACCGAAGAAATAGCCTCCGGCGCGGTGGATGTGGTGATTGGTACCCACCGTATCCTCTCGGAGAGCATCAGCTTTAAGGACCTGGGCCTGGTCATTATTGATGAAGAACAGCGTTTCGGGGTGGAGCATAAAGAGAAACTGAAACAGATGCGCACGAATGTGGATGTGCTGGCAATGAGCGCCACCCCATTCCGCGGACCCTAGAGATGTCGCTGACGGGTATTCGGGAGACCTCGACTCTGGCAACGGCCCCGGAGGAGCGGCACCCGGTACTCACCTTTGTGGGGGCCGCACCGACGCGCAGATTACCGCCGCTATCCGCCGGGAACTGATGCGTGAGGGGCAGGTGTTCTTCGTCCACAACCGGGTGGCAAACATTGATAATGTGGCTGCCGAACTCGCCAAACTAGTGCCGGAGGCGCGCATCGCCACCGCTCACGGGCGCATGAGTGAGGCCCGGCTGGAGCAGATTATTGTAGATTTTTGGGAACGCCGCTTCGATGTGCTGGTATGCACCACAATCGTCGAGACAGGCCTGGATATTTCGAACGCAAACACCCTCATTGTTGATAACGCCCAGAATTACGGGCTGAGCCAGCTGCACCAGCTGCGTGGGCGTGTGGGGCGAGGGCGTGAACGCGCCTACGCCTATTTCCTGTACCCGCCGGGTAAGCCGTTGGGGGAGGTCGCGCTGGAGCGCCTGAAAGCGGTGGCAACCCATAACGAGCTAGGCGCGGGTTTGCAGCTGGCCATGAAAGACCTTGAAATTCGCGGTGCGGGGAACCTTCTTGGCGGGGAGCAGTCTGGACATATCGCCGGTGTGGGGTTTGACTTGTACCTGCGCCTCGTGGGGGAAGCCGTGGCAGACTTCAGGGGAGAGAAAGACGAGCGTGACGTTGAAGTGAAGGTGGACCTTCCGGTAAACGCACACATCCCGCACTCCTATATTGATGCTGAGCGGCTACGGCTGCAGGCATACCGGCAGATTGCTGCTGCCGACACCGAGCAGAAAATGGCTGAAGCCCGCGAAGAGCTCACCGACCGTTACGGTGAGCTGCCCGAGCCGGTGCAGAACCTCTTAGCCGTGACGGCGCTGCGCCAGCGTGCGCGTGCGGCAGGTATTCGGGAGATCGTGGTGATGGGCCCGAAGGTGCGCGTAGTAACCGACGAGCAGCTGCCGGATTCGCGGCAGATGCGGCTGGGGCGCGTGTACCCGGGATCCTCGCACACCCAGCCGAAAGGACTGCAGACGTGGCTGACCCTGCTGCCGCGCCCAAAGAGCAGCCCAGTTGGCGGCATAGAACTGGTAGACGCGGCGATGCTTGAATGGTGTCAGCAGCTGATCGACACGATTTTCGCGGACGTACCGGGTGCATCACGCTCCGCACCGGAGTAGGGTAAAAGAAACGGGCTGTGCTGGCAGCGCCCACCCGCGTGGCGGTGCGCAGACATAGCTGACAATGCGTAGAAAGAGGTAGTGATGATTCCGTTATCTCGCCGGGTACTCACCCCGCGCACCCCCGGCGGCTGGGCACTGTTTATGGGGCGTATCGCTGCCGCTGTGCTGCTGGTACTGGTGACGTTGGGTGCGTGCGTGTGGGCTTTCTTCGGGCAGGACGCCTTCATGGCGTACCTGGCAGTAGCGGTTTTTGCTTTAATTGCCGCCGGGTGCGGTACCTACGCGGCGGTATTCTTCCTCGCCCACCGCACCAAGGTGCGGAAAGGAGAATACGGCATGAGCGGCCCAGTACAGTTCCGGCGGGGTAGGTAGTTGGGTCAGCTCTCCCGCTAAAGAATATGTTTGAGATAACAATAAAGGGCGGGCAGCTGTGGGAACCCCCAGCAGCTGCCCGCCCCATAAGACCCTCAGAGGCTACGCATAGTAATGCGAGAGCCTGGCGGTGTAAAAGGAGCTAGTCCTGAACCTTGTTCACGTCTTTAATGACGCGGGTGGTCTTTGACGGCAACACGTGAAAAACAAGCCCGAAAAACAGCCCGTAGCACACTAGTGCACCGGCATACCAGAACCAGCCGTCATGTTCGCTAAGAATACCCAAGCCATCCGGGTAGGTGCCCAGCAGGTAGAGACCCAGCAGCAAGAACACGAAACACCCGATGAAAAGGACCGCGTTTTCAAGATGTTTACCCTGCCCCGAATAGGTATGCACAGTTTTTTTCTCAGACATTATCTTCCTTATAGTTGGCGGTTAGCACCGACCGCTGGTGTGTGCTTAAGGATTTCCTGCCTCCAAGTATAGTTCGGTGCACCGACAAATGCACGGCCATATCGGTGCTGCCCTTGTGAATGTGGGAAGTTACGGCACATTGTGTGAGCTTTTCCGCTTGAGTCTGCCAGGGATATAGCTCACAATGAAAGTGTGACTTCATCAGTAAATTACGCATCGCAGCGAATCGTGATACTCGGCGCGGGACCAGGTGGCTACGAGGCCGCCCAAGTCGCGGCATCTTCCGGAGCAGACGTAACCCTCATTGAGCGGAATTCCATCGGTGGCTCCGCAGTCCTTACCGACGTCGTACCCTCAAAAACTCTCATTGCCACCGCAGATATGATGACCCGCTTCTCAGACGCCGGGCGTCTAGGCATTGAAAACACCAAAGGCAAAGCCCCATTCTGCAAGTGGACATGAAACGGCTCAACGCCCGAGTCCTTGAGCTGGCCCAGCAGCAATCCGCCGATATTAAACGGGCACTCTCGGCGGCGGGTGTAAAAATTGTGCAGGGCACCGGGAAGCTCCTTGACAGGCACACCGTTGAAGTGACCGACGAGGCGGGCCTGACCTACAACCTGCACGCCGACTTCATCCTCCTCTCTGTCGGTACGCACCCGCGCGAAATGGCGACTGGGCGTCCCGACGGGGAACGTATCCTCACCTGGACGCAGCTATATAACCTGCAAGAAGTCCCGAAAGAACTCATCGTTATTGGCTCTGGTGTGACCGGTGCCGAATTCGCCTCCGCCTACGAAGGGCTGGGGTCGCAGGTCACCCTCATCTCATCCCGTGATAGGGTGCTGCCCGGCGAGGATGAAGACGCCGCCCGTGTGCTGGAGGACGTTTTCGAGCGGCGCGGGGTGCAGGTGATGCCGCGCTCGCGCGCAAGCGCTGTGGAACGCAGCGAGGATGGGGTGGTTGTCACCCTCTCGGACGGGCGTAAAGTGGCCGGAACCCACTGCCTTGTCGCTATCGGGTCTATCCCCAACACGGAAGGGCTTGGGCTAGATGCCGCCGGTGTTGAAGTGAGCGACTCCGGGCATGTGGTGGTTGATGGGGTGTCCCGCACCTGCGTCAACAATATTTACGCTGCGGGGACTGCACAGGCGTGTACCCGCTCGCCTCGGTTGCTGCGATGCAGGGGCGCATCGCTATGGCGCACATTCTGGGGGATGCGGTCAAGCCGCTGCGCACCGACCGGGTGGCGGGCAATATTTTCACCACCCCCGAAATTGCCACCGTGGGTGTGAGCGAGAAAGACATTGAGGAGGGCCTGTACCGGGGTGACACGGTGATGCTTTCTCTCACTACCAATCCGCGCGCTAAGATGATGGCGGTCAGTGACGGGTTCGTGAAGGTTTTCGCGCGTAAACACTCAGGCACTGTTATCGGTGGGGTAGTGGTGGGCCCGCGTGCCTCCGAACTGATTTTCCCGATCTCGCTGGCTGTGGAAAAGAAACTAACGGTGGACGATCTGGCTGAGACATTCACCGTGTACCCCTCCCTATCCGGGTCGGTGTCTGAGGCGGCACGTAAACTGCACACCCGTGGTTAGCTCTGTAACAGCTGCGACCGTTTAACGGTTTAGGGGCACGGCTCTCATGCAAGAGCCGTGCCCCTAAACTGTGGGGAGAGCCGTTATTTCTTGGAACCCACCGCGTTCATATCAACGTCGCGGGTCTCGTGGGTGAGCAGAATGAAGACGACGCTCAACGCCGAAGCTACTGCCAGGTAAACCCCAACGGCGCCCACGCCGCCGAGCTGGTTCAGCCATACCGCCACGAACGGGGTAAGCGCCGCACCCAGAATAGATGCCATATTGTAGGCAATCCCGCTGGCAGTGTACCGCACGTTGGTGGGGTACAGCTCAGGCAGGTAAGCGCTCATCGAACCGAACGAGAGGCCCATTAGGCACATGCCGATAAACATGAACACGGTGACCGCAGTAGTATTAGCTGATGCCCCGGTGCCCACCACAGAAGGGGCGATCATGAGTGTGAACATGCACCCGAAAAGCGCCATGCCGATCGTGGTCCACAGCTGCTGCTGGCGGCGTCCGAACCTATCAGCCAACCAGCCCGAGAGCGGAATGAAAAGGGCGAAACCGGTAATGGAGATCAGCTGAATAACCAGGAAATCACGGTACGCGATCCCCAGGCCGCCGTTTTCGACCTTGCCGATACCGTATGAGAGGATCCAGGCGGTCATCAGGTAGAACAGCACATAGCAGGCCACCATAATGAAGGTGCCTTGGATCATGGGCCACCAGGCCACCTTGAACGCCTCAACCAGGGGCGCCTTCACTTTCTCATCGTTCTCCACGGCCTTAGCGAACACGGGGGTCTCTTCAAGCTTGAACCGCACATACAGGCCCACTGCGACCATCACGATGGAGAGCAAGAACGGGATACGCCAGCCCCACACCAAAAAGGGGTGGTTCAGGTTTTTGCCGTCCACAGTGGAGTTGAACGTGATCCAGCTGGTCAGCAGCAGCATGAACCCATTGGCGAAAACAAAGCCGATAGGTGCACCCAGCTGGGGCCACATGGCGGCGCGGGCTCGTTTGCCTTCCTCCGCGTACTCGCTGGCGAGCAGGGCAGCACCCGACCATTCACCGCCCAGCCCAAGGCCCTGGCAGAAGCGCATAATCGTCAGCATTGTTGGCGCCCACAACCCGATCTGGTGGTAGGTGGGGAGCAGCCCAATGAGGAAGGTTGCCAGACCCATCGTCAGCAGTGCGCCCACGAGAGTTGCTTTACGGCCGATCTTATCGCCGAAATGCCCGAAAACAACCGACCCGAGAGGCCGGGCGATGAAGGCAACACCGAAAGTGGCGAATGAGGCCAAAAGCTCGGTAGTGGGGTCTTTCGAGGCGAAAAACAGTGCCGGGAACACCGCGACTGCGGCGGTCGCATAAATATAAAAATCGTAGAACTCGATAGTGGTGCCCACCAGGGACGCCAAAATAACGCGACTGCGTGGTGTAGCGTTAGCTAACGAGGTGGTATCCGGTGTCCTTTTGACGGGTTCGCCGGAGGCAGCGTGTGCTTGCGCGCTCAAAGCTGTACTCCTTAGTACTGTGAACGAGCCACACCCGATACTGCGGGTGTGTGATAAACTCAACTTTTTACTGTACGCCTGTGGTGGTTACCTTGGCTAGGCGCGACCAGTATTCGGACCATCACACCGGCCTGCTGGTGGCGGTGGTACTGCCCACAGCACATAAATAGCCGGTGCGGCCGCCCCAGGGGGCAGCCGCACCGGCTGAGAAAATGTGGTTATTGCCCGAGGCAGCCGTTACTTAATGGTTGCCAGCACCTGACCGGCAGTGACCGTGTCCCCAGCCTTCAAGGAGAGGCCCGATACCTTACCCGCCTTATGCGCGGTAATCGGCTGCTCCATCTTCATGGCCTCAAGCACCAGCACCAAATCACCCTCAGCGACAGTATCCCATCAGCCACGGCAACCTTCACGATCGTGCCCTGCATGGGGCTGCTCAGGTCATTACCGCCAGCTGCGCCACCTGCACGCGAGGAACGGGATTTACGCGGCTTCGTGGAAGTCTTCGCAGCAGACTTACCGGATGCGGCCCCCAGATCGGGCAGCACAACCTCCAGCCGTTTGCCGTTCACCTCTACCACCACGCTCTGGCGCTGTGCCTCATCATCCACATTGCCGGGGGCGCCCTCATAGGGTTCAATGGTGTTCTTAAAGTCGGTCTCAATCCAGCGGGTATGAACCGTGAAATCACCGCCCGGGGCGGGGGCGTAAGCGGGGTCATCCAACACTACGCGGTGGAACGGAACCACTGTGGGCATCCCCTCAATCTGCAGTTCCTGCAGAGCGCGGCGGGCACGCTCAATCGCCTGTTCACGGTCTGCGCCGGTGACAATCAGCTTAGCGAGCATCGAATCGAAGTTGCCGCCAATCACATCCCCCTCGACAAATCCCGAATCCCAGCGCACACCGGGGCCGGAGGGCACCCGCAGCTTCTCTATAGTGCCGGGGGCGGGCATGAACGAGCGGCCCGCGTCCTCACCGTTAATACGGAACTCAATCGAATGTCCGCGCAGCTGCGGGCTGTCGGGGCTGATCTGCTCACCGCGGGCAATACGGAACTGCTCACGCACCAGATCAATACCGGCGACCTCCTCGGAGACCGGGTGCTCAACCTGCAGACGCGTATTCACCTCCAGGAACGAGATGGTGCCGTCCGGGGCGAGCAAAAACTCGCAGGTGCCCGCGCCCTGGTAGCCAGCTTCGGTGAGGATCGCGCGGGATGCCTCATACAACCGTTGTGTCTGCTCCTCACTCAAGAACGGGGCGGGAGCCTCCTCAATGAGTTTCTGGTTGCGGCGCTGAAGCGAACAATCGCGGGTAGAAACCACCTGGACGTTTCCGTGGGCATCCGCCAAACACTGGGTCTCAACGTGGCGCGGGGAATCCAAGAAACGTTCAATAAAGCACTCGCCGCGGCCATAGGCAGCAACCGCCTCACGTACCGCCGACTCATACAGCTCGATCACGTCGTTACGATCACGCACCACCTTAATGCCGCGCCCGCCGCCGCCGAAAGCTGCTTTAATGGCGATGGGCAGGCCGAACTCGTCCGCGAATTTCAGCACCTCATCAGCGGATTCCACCGGATCTTTTGTGCCGGGCACTAGCGGCGCCCCTACTTTCTGCGCAATATGGCGTGCGGCTACTTTATCGCCGAGCTGCGTGATTGATTCGGGGGAAGGGCCAATCCAGGTTAGCCCCGCATCAATAACCATCTGGGCGAACTGCGCATTTTCAGAGAGAAAACCGTACCCCGGGTGCACCGCATCCGCGCCGGCACGGATCGCAATCTCAAGAACTTTCTCCATGACCAGGTACGAGGTGCCCGCTGTAGCGCCGTTAAGGGCGTACGCCTCATCGGCAAGTTTCACATGCTGGGCGTCACGATCAGGCTCGGCGTAGATGGCGACGGTCTCTATGCCCTCGTCGCGGGCGGCACGGATCACTCGCACCGCAATCTCTCCGCGGTTGGCAATCAGGACTTTGCTGACCGGGCCCGTGTGGCGATTTGGTACCGCCGTAAATTTCTTCTTATCGTCTGCCGGATTAGTGGTCATGGGGGTGAGCTTCTCCTTATTTATCCTGCCGAAAGCATAGCGAGAAACGGCTGGGATAGCGAATATATTGTGCGCCTTGACGCGAAAAACGTTAGAAAATCATGGAGTGAAAGGAACACGGGCACAGGTGCCTACCCCGCAGGTTCGGCCCAGAGGGCGCTCAGCGGTACCCCAAGCCGAGAGAGCATGTCTTTGAGCGCGTTCACTGACAGGCCGATCACCGCATGCGGTTCACCGTAGACACCGCGAATAAACGCCGCCCCGTAGCCGTCTAAAGTGAATGAGCCTGCTACCTGTAACGGCTCACCGGTAGCCACATAGTCCTCAATCTCCTGCTCGCTCATCTGCGCAAAATGTACTCGTGCGCTGCGAAGCTCAGATTCGTGGGGATCATACACGCCTCACACGGGTCGGCGTCTTCAGGGGCGGGCCGCAGATCCACTAGATAATGCCCGGTGTGTAAAGTTCCCATTTTGCCGCTCATCGCCGTAATCCGTTCACGCGCCTTCTGCGGGGTGTACGGTTTACCGTAGGCGGTGCCCTCGAACTCGAACACTGAATCGCACCCCAACACCAGTGCATCCACAACGCCTTCGTCTTCTAACTCGTGCGCAACAGCCCGCGCTTTTGCTTGGGCCAGCAGCTGCGCAGCCTGCGCCGGGGTGTGCTGGTCCCCATCGGTTTTTGTGGCGCGGACAAGAACCGCGTCCTCATCGACATGGGAGACGCGTACCTCAAAGACAATACCGGAGTCTTCTAGAAGCTTTTTGCGGGCCGGAGAAGCCGAAGCCAAAACCAGGCGTGGGGTGCATGCCTTAGCAGCGGAAGCATCGAGTGGTGCGGAAGTCATACCCACCATTCTAGCCGTCTGCTCCGTACCGCCCTAAAACGGGTTACCGCATGCGTGCTGGGTTCGGCTGGGAGGCAACGAACAATGCCGCTAAAACTAAGGGGTGGGCTCACACACATTTTCAGTTTGACCCCGTAGGATGGAGACAGACACAGACTTTGAAAGGCCCCAATATGTCATCATTATCTGAACCTATTGGCCGCCTCTACCTGCGGCCTATGCACCCGCGAACTCCGGGGATAAAGCGCGCGCGGCATCAGCCGTGGAGCTTTTTTCAGACCTAGTTTTTGCCACCGCAATCCTGTTCGCCGGTTCACAAATACACCATGTGCTTGGGCAGGGTAACTTCGGCCATGGTGCGGTCAGCTATCTGCTGGTTATGTTCTTCATCTGGTGGACGTGGGTGAATTTCGCGTGGCTGTCCTCATCGTTTGAGGTTGACGACTGGCTCTACCGTTCCCTAGCCGCCATCCAGATGCTCGGTGTGCTGGTGGTCGCCGGGGGAGTGGAGCAGACCTTTGGGGGCACCGTCAATGTGGCCCTCATCGGCTATATCACCATACGCGCGGCACAGATTGGCCAGTGGGCGCGGGCCTCCCGGTGCGGCGGGCCGGCCGGCCGTGCGGCGCTTATCTACGCAGTGGGTATTGCCGTGCTGGCGGTGCTGTGGGTTGTGTGCGCACTGTGGGTTCCATTCTTAGCGCTTCCCCTGGTTGTTGGGGAACTGGCTGTGCCCATTATTGCCGAACGTATTGGGCACACCCCCTGGCATGCGCCGCATATTACCGAACGGTACGGGCTGCTGACCCTCATCGTATTGGGTGGCTCGCTCAGGGCCGCAGCTATCGCGGTCTCCCGTGCTCTGGGTGATCATGTGCCGGCACTCTTCGGGGTCGCGGTTCTATCGGTGCTGGTGGCCGGGGGTATGTGGTGGATCTATTTCTGGGCACCCCACCGGGATGTGATAAACCCCAAACGCTACCTTTCCCCGCTCAAATACGGGTACCTGCACTATTTCATATTCACTGCGGCGGGTGCTTTTGCTGCGGCCGTTGAGGTAATTATTGACCTATTGGCGCACGATAACTACCTGATGGAACATCAGGCGGGTCTGACCCTGTCTATTCCTGTGGGGGTTTTTGTGGTGGCGGCCTGGCTTGCGGTGCTTCGGGAACACGCGCCGCTTCCAGTGAGTATTTCCCTGCCTGTGGCCGGTGTGCTCATTGTGCTTGAGGGGTTTCTGCCGTTCCCGTTCATCTTTATTGCCCTGACCGTGGTGATGCTTGTGACTCTGCTGGTGCTCTACCAGCCGGTTCCCTCGCGCGCCACCGAAGACCATAAAAGTGTTGAGGACACCGCCGACGTCAGCTGATGCGGCGGCCATTAATGTGTGAGATAAACATTCATCCCGCCCCGTAACTACACGGGGCGGGACGAGTTATCTAGGGGGCTTTTTAGGCTCCGGTTGGCTGCTGTGAAGCAGCGGAAGGAACCGGTTCGGTGTGGACGGCGTCCACCAGCGCTTGGTCGACGAACCCGTCAGCGCCGCGCGGGGCGTTATAAAGCTGCTCGTTCAGAATGCCCTCACGTTTAGAGACAATCGCGGGAACCAGGGCCTGCCCGGCCACGTTCAGAGCGGTACGTCCCATATCAATAATCGGGTCAATCGCCAGCAGCAGGCCCACCCCGTCAAGGGGAAGACCCACAGTCGAAAGGGTCAGAGTGAGCATCACGATAGCGCCCGTCGTACCTGCCGTAGCGGCAGAACCCAACACCGACACCAGAATAATCAGCAGATACTGCGAAATATCCAGGTGCACTCCGTAGAATTGCGCCACAAAAATAGCCGCCAGCGCGGGGTAGACGGAGGCACATCCATCCATTTTGGTGGTAGAACCCAGCGGCACCGCGAAGGATGCGTATGCACGCGGCACGCCGAGGTTACGTTCGGTAACGGCCTCAGTCATGGGCATAGTGCCCATCGAAGACCGCGATACAAAACCAAGCTGCACTGCGGGCCATACGCCCGAGAAATACTGTTTCACAGAGAGCCCGTTGAACTTCACGATCAGGGGATACACCACCAGGAACACGAGGAGCAGACCCGCATACAGTGCCGCGATGAACTTCACCAGCGAGCCCATGGATGTCCAGCCGTAGGCATAGACGGCATGCCCGATCAGCCCGATCGTGCCCAGCGGAGCGAGGCGAATAATCCACCACAGCACCTTCTGAATAATGGCGAGCGCGCTCTTGACGATATCGATAAAAGGCTTAGCCGCATCGCCCACCTTCAGAGCCGCAATACCGATAGCCCCCGAAATCACGAGCATTTGGAGCACGTTAAAGGAAACCGAAGAAGTTATACCGGAGCCGGTGGTTTTCGTGGTGACCTCAAGCCCTAAGAAATTGGAGGGAATAATCCCGGTCAGAAATGCTGTCCATGACCCCCGGGTGCTGGTACTGCCCGAGGCGCTAACCTCTGCACCCACACCAGGCTGAACGAGCAGCCCCAGTACGATACCGATGGAGACCGCAAAAAATGCTGTAATAGCAAACCAGATAAGAGTCTTAACCGCTAAGCGCGCCGCATTCGTCACCTGCGAGAGATTCGAGATTGAGGCAACGACGGCGGTAAACACCAGCGGGATCACCGCAGCCTTAAGGAGAGTCACATAGGATGTGCCGATGGCGTCCAGAGTTGCCATGAGCCAGTTGGGGTTATTTTTCGCGTCGCCGCCAAGAGCTGTGGCGGCAAACCCTAACCCAATACCAATAAGGAGGGAAGCAATAATCTGGTTGCCAAAAGAGGCCGCCCAGGAGGGAAATCTAAATGTTCGTGTGTTAGCCATGGCGCTTACTGTAGACCTGTTGGGCGGGGCGGTCGAATTTAGATGACGAAGTATTGCGGTGATAAAGCTTCGAGTGGTCCTTCAGGCTCCCATTCTGCCTTGGTATGATGGGGTGTGCCCCCGTAAATCCGCGACTGTAGGGTGTATAGCCCTGAAGGAGACACCTCATGAGCAGTACCTCAGGTAACGAGAGTGCCGCCTCAAAACTAGCGAATACGGCTGGTGAGGCTGCTGCTAATATCCCCAGAACAGGTGTTAGCGGTAAACGGTGGCTGGCTATTCTGGGGGCGGGTGCCCTGATTGTCAGCGGCAGTGTGTTTGCCTATAACTCATTGCATAAAGAAGAAGAGGCGTTTACCGCTGACGGCGGTGAAGAGTTTGCGCAGGTTTGCCAAGACGCAAAAACTGGGCGTCGGGTTGAAGACTCCGAATGTGAGAAGGCAGGTGAAGCCGCTAACTCCAGTGACTCCTCATCCAGCTCGAATAGTAATAACAGCAGCCACAATAACAGCGGGTCAAACTCAAACTCTGGTACGCACAATAACCAGTCCCATGTCACCAACGCGTTCCTGTGGTACTACATTGGCAGTCAGGCTGGCCGGAACGCGAGTATTCCTGCAGTAGGGTCGTCGCTGACGGGCGGCAGCACCTCCCGCCCGTCGTCCGGCACGGTCTATAGCGGTGTATCTTCTAAGGGCGGCGGGTTTGAGTCGTCTTACCGCAGCGCCAAGAAGACCAGCACGGTCGCTGGCGGTAAGGTCACGTCCACCACTAGCGGCGGTAAGAGCAGCAGCGCAAAGTCTGGGTCGAACCCCGGTTCGCGTGTGGGCAGTAATAAGTCGGGCAGTAACTCCGGCGGCTCCAAGTCAGGAAGCAATTCCGGGTCCAAATCAGGTGGCTCTAAAGGCGGCTTTGGCGGAGGCTCCAAATCGGGCGGAGGTACCTCCGGCGGCTAGGACCCGGCCCCTGAGCAAACTCACCATTATCCCTTCATGAGCGAACGGACACCATGCGACGCGAAGAATTCCCTGCCCACCGCCCGGGGTGGGAACAGACGATTGATGAGGAAGGCCTCACCTACAGCATCGATTTCCCAGGCGACACCCATTACTGGAACGAGTACGCCGCCTACGTGTTCACCCCCGACGAGATGGACAGCATCAGGGTCCAGTCGGAACAGATACATAAGATGTGCCTGAACGCCGTAGAATACATGGCCTCCGGGGCATTCGGCACCCTGGGGCTACCCGAGCCTGCGTTTCAGCTGGCTATTGAGTCGTGGAACCAGCAGGACCCCGATTTTTACGGCAGGTTCGATTTCACGTACTCCGGTATCCCCGGGGACCCCCTGAAACTGCTCGAATACAATGCAGACACCCCCACCGGCATTATTGAGGCGGCTATCTGCCAGAAAACCTGGTATCAGCAGCAGCGTCTTGACGCGCAGGGCTACGGGCACTGGGGCGAGATAGGGGAGGCGTTTACCGAACGGTGGCGGCAGATCTTCGCGGCTGAGACCACCCCGCAGCTTCACCTTGCGCACGTGAACGAGAGTATTGACCCCTACCAGGAGGACTACAATAACGTGTGGCTTATCGCCCACGCCGCCCAGCTGGCCGGGGTTAAGACCAAGCTCATTCCCATTGACGAGATCATTTTTAATGAGGACACCAAATCGTGGTCTGACGCGGACGGTAAGCCCATTAATAACCTCTTTAAGCTGTACCCGTGGGAGGACCTGGTGACGGATTCGGAGTCCGGGTATGATAAGCTGCTCTTCGCCTACCACGGCTCGATCCGCCGCTGGGTTGAGCCAGCCTGGAAAATGTTCCTCTCAAATAAGCTGCTGCTGGCCGCCCTGTGGGAGATGTACCCCAACCACCCCAACCTGGTGCCCGCCTACGCCGGACGCTCAGGCGGGCTGACGAACTGGGTGCGTAAACCCATTTTTGGGCGTGAAGGCGACGGCATTGAAGTGCATGCCCCGGATCACGGCATTTTCTCCCGCGATGAGGAGGATGAGCATTTCATTCATGCCCCCGAGAGCGAGTTCGTGTACCAGCAGTACATTCCCGCGCCCCTGTATTCTGGCCTCATGCAGCCCACCAACCACCCGATGCTGGGTGTGTGGATGGTGAACGGGCGGGCCGTGGGCATGGGCATCCGCGAATCGGACGGGCCGGTCACCGACTACTACTGCCGTTTCGCCCCGCACCTCGTCAAAGAGTAGAGCAACGGTACGGGGCTGATGGTACAGGGCGCACCTCAAAGCTGCATATGCTGTGCGGTGCGCCCTGTGCTGTTTCGCTGGGTTTAGTCGTCTTCGTCGTCCTCTTCGTCATCGGCCATGACCTCGTCGCTGAGCGCGCGGCGGAGCGTATCGAGCCCCACCGAGCCGAGCATGAGCGCCCGTGTGTGGAACTCCCGCAGCGTATCGCCCTGAGCCAGCGCCGCCTGCCGCAGCTGCAGCCAGATACGCTCACCCACCTTATAGCTGGGCGCCTGACCGGGCCAGCCCAGGTAGCGGATGAACTCGAACCGGATAGTGCCTTCGGAGCCTTCCAGGTTCTGCACCAAAAACTCGTACCCCAGTTCGGGGGTCCACACGGTTCCCGGTTCAACACCCAGACGCGGTGCCCACTCATCGGGTACCGGCAGTTCACAGTGCACACCGATATCGAACACCACGCGGGCTGCGCGCATCCGCTGGGCGTCCAGCATCCCCATCCGGTCCCCGGGGTCCTGTAAGAAACCCAGCTCGTCCATGAGCCGCTCGGCGTATAGGGCCCAGCCTTCACCGTGGCCTGAGGTCCACATCATGCTTGCCCGCCACTTGTTCATAGTGTTCGCCATCGCCGTAGCCACTGAAATCTGCAGGTGGTGCCCCGGCACGCCCTCATGGTACACGGTGGATGTTTCACGCCAGGTGGCGAAGGTGTCATCCCCCTCCGGCACGGACCACCACATGCGGCCCGGGCGAGAAAATCGGGGGAGGGCCCGGTGTAATAGATGCCGCCCTCGTGGGTGGGGGCGATTCGGCACTCAATGTTCAGCATCGGGCCGCCAATATCGAAATGGGTGCCCGCCAGCGCCTCAACGGCGGTATCAGCGTGGGTCTGCATCCACTCCTGCAGCGCCTCGGTGCCGTGCAGGGCCCGCACCGGGTCCATATCCAGCAGCTCTTTGGCACGTTCTATGCTGGCGCCCGGTTCGATCTCTGAGGCAACAGTGTGCTGTTCAGTAATAATCCGCTCCAGCTCCTGCACGCCCCAGGCGTATGTCTCATCCAGGTCGATACTAGCCCCCAGCGATTCACGCGAGTACAGGGTGTAGAGTTCCCGGCCCACCGCATCTTTGCTGGGGGCTTCGGGCAGCAGGGTGTCGCGCAGATATGTGATGAGGGCACGGTAACCATCCTTAGCGGCCTGGGCGCCTTCGCGGGCTTGCTCCGTGATAGCGGGTGCTGCGGCGGTGATCTCCGCGCCCAAAGCATCAAAGAACCCGCCGTCGGCAATGTACGCTTCGGCCTGCTCGATCACGATCTGCACCTGGCGGCGTGGGGAAACTTTGCCCTCCGCACGTGCCGCCTCAAGAGTCTGAATAAACCCGTCGATAGCGCCCGGAACGTTCGCTAAACGCCCGGCAATGTGCGCCCAGTCCCGCTCGTTCTCACGGCTCATAAGGTCGAATGAGGTACGGATCTGTTGGGGTGCACTGAAGAGATTATTCAGCTGCCATCGCCCCAACCCTGCACGACGCATTTGACGGGTAAGCGTGAGCCGCTCCTGCATGGCATCTAGAGTCACCAGGTCTGTGTCATCAATGGGGATGACCTTATCCAGCTTTTTCAGGGTTTTTTTGACGAGCTTCGCATATGCTTCTTCACCAGCGGGGGAATAGTCACCAAAGAGTGTTTCAACACCTGTACGGCCGTGCTCGGTGGCAAGAACTGGGTCTAAATCAAGGGATGCTTCATAGAATTCATTAGCGATGCGATCAACGTCGGTCTGCGCTCGCTTAATGCGATAGATAGCCGGAAGTTCGTCGTAGATAGTCATGGTCTAATCCTATCCCAGAATGTGTTTTCTGTCGCATTTAGCAGGCGTTGCATTTGGCAGTACTCAGGGCCGTACTCACCCGCCAGCGCCGAGTCTTACCCTCTAGAATATCCACTGGATACCCCGAAATACTCTGACATATGTCATGTACTGCTGCTGAAAATGGCCCGCACATCGGTACGAGGTTCATCTGGGAAGAGTCATTTAAGAAAGAACCGGGGCAAGCTCGAATCTGCTTACCGTACTGCCGCCAGAGCGCGTGCAACGATACAGGCTGAAGGGACGTTGCTGTTACATAGGCCGTGCCCGACGCCATGACCCGGCCCCGGTTTAAGGGAGGCACCCAGCCACTGGCGGCGGTTAAGCAGGCGGGAAGCCGTAGCCAAAATCGGGTTCTGCTCCTGGGCGGATGCGCCCGCCTGCATTGCATACACCAAGGCGGTCAGCGCGGCGACTTCCTCATCTGTGGGTTACCCTTTACGACCCGCAGCAGCGGTGCAGGGCTCTGCTGTGCAGCATCCTCAGCTTGCTGGTGCACAACCGGTGCCGCCGTACCGGCTGCCTCAGGCCCACCCGGTAGCCCCTGCTCGGTACTGCCCGCCGCCGCAGTTTCGGGTTCGGTGTTGGGGTTGGAAAGGGATGCGCCCTCCTCCTTTTTCTTACCGAACGAGAAGTAGCTCAACGGGTTATAGGCCGCCATGGGCCCTCCTTCATACAAGTCGTCACTTAATACCCGGCTTAGAAGGCACGGATCATCTCAAGCCGTACCAGTGCACAACACCTACAGCGGAATATTCCCGTGTTTCTTCGCGGGGGTGGCTGCGCGTTTATCGTGCAGCGCCCGCAGGGATGAAATAATGCGCACGCGCGTCTCGTGCGGGGCGATTACCTCATCCACGTACCCCAGCTCCGCAGCCTGGTACGGGTTCAGCACCTCAGCCTCATACTGCTCAATCAGTTCGGCGCGGTGCGCATCAACATCTTGGCCCGCCTCCGCTGCGGCCGCTAAATCTCGACGGTACAGAATGTTCACCGCGCCTTGGCCGCCCAGCACACCGATCTGGGCGGTGGGCCAGGCCAGGTTAATGTCGGCACCGAGCTTTTTAGAGCCCATCACAATGTACGCCCCACCGTACGCTTTACGGGTAATAACGGTCACCAGCGGCACGGTTGCTTCAGCATAGGCGTATAACAGTTTGGCGCCGCGGCGAATAATGCCGTTGAACTCCTGATCGGTGCCCGGCAGGAACCCAGGCACATCCACAAACGTCAGAATCGGCACGTTAAAGGCGTCGCAGTGACGCACAAACCGTGCCACCTTTTCGGAGGCGGCAATATCAAGGCACCCGGCAAACTGCATGGGCTGGTTTGCCACGATTCCCACGGTGCGCCCCTCAACGCGGGCGTACCCGATCATGGCGTTCGGGGCGTACAGTGCCTGCATCTCAAGGAAATGCCCGTTATCCACCACCGACTCGATAACAGCCCGCATATCGTAGGGCTGGTTTGCGGAGTCGGGGATGAGGGTATCTAAATCAAGGTCGTCCACGGTGACTGCCGGCTCTTGGTCGTGATCCAGCGGCAGCGCCTCAGATAGGTTATTTGACGGCAAAAACTCCAGTAGTTCCCGCACAAAGTCGAAGGCATCTTCCTCATCTTCGGCCAGGTAGGTGCTGGTACCGGTCACCGCATTATGCTGGCGGGCACCACCAAGAGTTTCCATATCCACCTGCTCACCGGTGACAGCTTTAATGACGTCCGGGCCGGTAATGAACATGTGCGATGACTTATCGACCATCACAATATAGTCGGTCAGGGCGGGGGAGTAAGCGGCACCGCCGGCACAAGGACCCATAATCACCGAGATCTGCGGAATCACCCCGGAGGAACGCACATTCATGCGGAAAATATCGGCAAACATTGCCAGCGACGCCACACCCTCCTGGATGCGTGCGCCGCCGCCGTCATTAATACCGATGACGGGGCACCCGTTCTTCAACGCGAACTTCTGCACCTTCACGATCTTCTCGCCGTTCACCTGCGAGAGGGAACCGCCGTACACCGTAAAATCCTGCGAGTACACGGCAACAAGCCGCCCATCAATAGTGCCGTAGCCCGAAACCAGGCCATCCCCCAGCGGCTTCTTCTTATCCATGCCGAAGGCGGTGGTGCGGTGCCGCGCCATTGCGTCAAACTCCACAAAAGATCCCTCGTCCAGAAGCATGTCAATACGCTCACGCGCCGTCTGCTTCCCGCGCGCATGCTGTTTTTCGACGGCTGCCTCACCGCCGGGGTTAATGGTCTGCTCGCGCCGGGCAAAGAAATCGGCGAGTTTACCGGATGTGGTGCTCAGGTCAAATTCCTGCTGAGTCTGCTCAGACATGTGTTCCTCAATTCGGGCGGCGCGCAGAGAGGTCTTCTGCGGTTCTGGGTGTGCGCACAGGCGCAGCAGGCTCACCCAAGCTACGGCGAACCTTACCTTACAACTATAGTGTGAACGAGTATCCGGTGCCAGATAGGTTCCGGCGCGGCGTCATATTCGGGTGTGGTCTCCACGCCCCATTAGCTGATTGGCAGTGTACTAATGGTGCGGCACCCGCAGGAGGGAAAACGTATCGCCTTACCCGCGGCAGCTCACCCTACCTACCACCGGACGCCGCACCAAGCGAAGCGGTTAGCGGATGCTGCCAATCACCGGGTTCCACTCCTGCACTGTGTACGAGAGCACCGCCCCGCCAGTGTTCATAGGATCTTCTTGCACCAGAGCCTCGGCAGCATCAGCGGAGTCTGCGTTCACAATCAGAAGCGCCCCAGCGGCGGAACCGTCCTGCATGAGCGGGCCGGAGACAACCAGCGGCCCCGACTCGGCCTGCTCGGCCAGGTACTGCCGGTGTGCCGGGCGGTGCGCATCCTGCTGCTCGGGCGCGGCATAAACATAGGTGATTGCGTAATAAGCCATTCATCGGCTCCTTCCGGACGGGTATCGGGGTGGGAGTTACCTCCCGTTCCCCTTAAATCTACCGCACCCGCACCGTTCCACACCGGCTGCACATCTATATAATCGGCCCCCAAGGAATAAAAATTACAGTGAATACACAGCCAACAGCAGGTACATTCGGGAAGAAACCGGGGTGCATCCGTATTACCCTATAGTAGGAGGGCTGCCCGTGCTCAACACCATCACACAATGGGGCGGTCTAAGGGACGCAGCACCGGTAGCACCCGCCTGCCCTTGGGCGTAACCGGCGGCGAAAGAACGAATCCTAGGGTGAGAATAATGGGTAATAACACCATGAACCAAGAACGCGTACACAACGCGGCCGCACAGCACGGGTACCGTACCGTGCGCGTGTTGGAGCACACCGGATCAACGAATGATGACGCACGCCAAGTGCTCACTGACCCAAACCCCAGCGTACGGGAGCAGCTGGGGGAGCTCTCCGTCTTTGCCACGGACGATCAGCGCGCCGGGCACGGTCGGCTAGACCGAGCCTGGGTAACCCCTCCAGGTACCGCGCTTGCGGCCACCGTTGTGGTGCGCCCCCACGCCGGGATAGGGCAGGGGATGGCCCCCGAAAACTACCACTGGCTCACCCTCATAATGGGGCTAAGCGTGCGCGAGGTGCTGCGTGAACTCGGCGTAGACTGCGACCTGAAGTGGCCAAATGACCTCATCGCCGGAGGCAAAAAATGCTGCGGGGTGCTCGCCCAGCTCATCCTTGAGCCCGCGGGGACGAACCCGGCCGGTACCGCAGCAACATCAATGAGCGTGCTGGTGGGCGCCGGAATAAACCTGAACATGCTCGAAGAGCAGCTGCCCACCGAAACCGCAACAAGCACTCGCGTGCTGCTGGGGCACACAGTAGACACCGAACAGGTACTCACCCACCTGCTGGAGGTTTTCGCCCGTCGTTACCGTGCCTTCTGCAGTGCAGGCGGAGACCCCGAAAGCCCCGGTGGCGGCGAGCCGTCACTGCTGCAGCAAGCCCGCGAGCACACTCTCACCCTGGGGGCGCACGTGGCCATGCACCTGCCGGATGGACGGGTCATTACCGGTACGGCGGAAGATATTGACGATCAGGGGCGCATTCTGGTGCGTTCAGACGGGGCTCTGACCGCCTACTCGGTGGGCGATATAGAACATCTACGCGCCGCCGACGGATCATACCTGGCGACCCGACCACCACAGGCCTAGCCCTTTACCACCGCCCCGTTACGCTTTCGAGAACATCACCGCCCGAGAGGACAACCCATGAAATTCAGGGGAAAACTACTACCGGCAGAACGAACGATCGTCATCACCCGAACCCACCCCATTAAGCTGCTTCCCGTGCTGGGGTACGCTATGCTCGCAGCCTGCGCCTGGAGCTTCGGCTCGGCCGCACGTTCATCGAACCTGCTGGCGTGGCTGGGCGTTATTCTCAGCTTCATAAGCATTATTGTGGCGGTGCGTAAGCTGCTGTACTGGCTGGGTCGGCGGTACATTGTCACCACCCACCGGCTTATGATGACCAACGGACTGCTGAGCATGCGCGCCACCCAAGGCATGCGGCTCGACCAGATGGGCCGCCGCTGGAAGAGGCAGGGGCAAATGGGCAAATGGCTGGGATACGGGTCGGTGCAGGTTGAACTGCTGGGCACCAGCATCCCGCTGACCTACGTCCCCGAGCCCGACAAGTTTTTGCGCATTATGGAGCATTCAGTGCGCACCTACTATCCGCTGCGAGCAGGGTATATGCGCCACGGCTAAACGGGCGTTATCTTCCGGGTAGTTGAAGGCGCCCGCCGTTCAGGGGGCGGGTGCAGGCCCGCAAGCAACAAGAAAATATCCATCGTTCTGCGGGTCTATTAAGGCGGTTGCCGCATAAACCGAGTATCCTATAGTGTGAAATAAGGCACGTGACACCGGTTTTACTGGGTGTCAACCACCAGTACATCGCCGAAAGGAGGGGATGCAATGGTCGATAGGAGCGCTAGCACCAGCTCTCTGCCCGTAACCCACGGACCAGAAACACAGATGCTTAACCTGAAAATTCTGCAGAACCTATCACAGAGCAATATTTACCGGGACGAAAAATCCAAAGAAGGCGTGCGTTCCCTCGAAAAAACTCTTCTGGGTGAAGGCCCTCGATACACCCACCGGCAGGCCGCCTTAGCCGCCGGCATGGACCCGCAGAAAGCCCGAAAAATCTGGCGTAATATGGGGTTCTCAGACACCCCCGCAGAAGAACACTACTTCTCAGACCGCGATGTGCAGCTGCTGCGTACCATTGTTGAACTAGAACGTGAAGGCGAAGTTACTTTTGAAAGCGCCCAGTCGATCGTGCGCTCAGTAGGGCAGCTGACCGACCGGATTGTGGCCTGGCAGATCGAAAGCCTTGTCGACGATATTGTCGCCCGCGAAGGCGTCAGCGACGCGCAGGCACGCCGCACCCTGCTCTTTAAACTGCCTAAGCTGATGCCCGCCCTCGAAGAGCTCGCCATGTACGGGTATCGTCGTCAGATGTACTCTGGTGTGCTGCGTCTGGCCCTGCGGGAAAACCGTGACCCCGGTGAATCACACAAACTGCCGCTCATGCGCGGGGTGGGGTTCGTCGATATGGTCTCGTACACTTCGTTAGTGCGCTCGCTTGATAAAGGCGAGTTGTCGCGTCTTATTAACCATTTTGAGCAGAGCTGCCTGGATGTGATTGTGCCCCGCCGCGGGCGCATTATTAAAACCCTGGGGGACGAGGCGTTTTTCCTCACAGAGTCCCCCGAATCGGCTGCCGAGATCAGTTGCGAACTGGTGCGCTCATTTGACCGTGACCCACAGATCCCCGGGGTGCGTGTGGGGTTTATTTGGGGTGAGGTGCTGGCCAGCCGTGGCGATGTGTACGGTTCGAGTGTGAACCTTGCCTCACGGCTCGTGTCTATCGCGGAACCTGGCACGGCCCTGACAGATTCGGTAACCGCTGACGTATTACGCGAATCAGAGACTTATTTCAGGCTTACGGAACAGGGCACCAAAAATGTACGAAGTTTTGGAAATATTGGTACCGTAAGTGTTAGTCTCGGTAGCAATAATACGATGGAGAGTACACAGTAATGAGCACTAATCTTCACATGCGCACAGGCAGCGCTACTCATCGCGGCGTGTACCGGGAGAATAACGAAGATTCCATGATTGTGGCCGGGACGCTGTGCGTGGTGGCCGATGGTATGGGCGGGCATGAGGCAGGTGAAGTCGCTTCGCGCCTGTGTGTGCGGCAGCTGGCGTACTCTTCTTTTTTTACCTTGCCCGGGGGCATGAGCCCCGAAGAGCAAGAAGACTATGAGCGCCGCGTTCACGATGAGAACAAGGGCAAATCTAACCGCCGTAAAACCAGTGAACTGAACAATGAGATTTTGCGTACCTTAGAGCGGCTACGCAGCCTGATTGGTGAGGCAAATGACCAGATTAAGGGTGCACTCTCTAAGGCTGGGGGCACCACGGTTACAGGCGCCTGGCTCACACGTATCGGGTCTCAGCAGCTTTGGGTGATCTTTAACGTGGGGGATTCCCGTACCTACCGGCTGGTGCGTGAGCAGGAGGGGTTCCACCACTCCGAGATGGAAATGCTGCCCGGTAACGCTGGCAGCGCCTCGCTGGAGCAGGTGACTGCCGACCATTCGGAGGTGCAGTACCTGGTGGATGAGGGGCAGATTACGCAGCTTGAGGCACTAACCCACCCGCGTCGTAATGTGATTACCCGAGCGTTGGGTACAGGCAACTATTGGGAGCCTGACTTCTGGGTTTTCCCGGCGCATGAGGGCGACCGCGTGATGCTGTGCTCGGATGGGTTATCGGGTGAGCTCTCGCATGAGTATATGGCGCGGGTGCTCACGTCGGTGCGGCACCCTCAGGATGCTGCGGATGTGCTGCAGTATGAGGCACTACGTTCGGGCGGGCGGGACAATATTACGGTAATCGTGGCTGACGCGATCGTCCCGGATGAAGACTGATAAACTACGCTATCGCACGGCGCCGGTGGGTTTGTGGTTCGGTGAGCACAACCTGCCAGCGCTTACACACTCAACGCTTATAGCCTGAGAATGTTGTCGCATGACCGCGGGCCTCTCACAGGCTGAATCCAGCGGCTAGACTTGTTGGTGTGACTGAAAAAACTCTTCCATTAGCCCAGAACCCGCGTCCGCTGAGGTGTCTCTCACCCCCGAAATCCGTGATGAGTATGCGCAGCTTATTGATGATGTGCGCGATGCCCGCCGCGCCTACTACACGGATGATGCCCCCACGATTTCTGATGCCGCGTACGATGCCCTCTACCGTCGTCTTGAAGAAGTTGAGGCGCTCTACCCCGAACTGGTGGCGAATGACTCTCCCACCCAGGAAGTGGGCGGGGAGGCATCCTCAGCGTTTGCACCGGTGACTCACCGCGCCCGCATGTACTCGCTGGAGGATGTGTTCTCAGACGAGGAACTGCGTGCCTGGCTCACGAAGGCGCAGGAAAACTCGCAAGCTATTTCGGGCAAGAACCCCACCTGGCTGACCGAGCTGAAAATTGATGGGCTTGCGGTGAACCTGCTGTACCGCAATGGTGCCCTAGTACGCGCAGCAACTCGCGGGGACGGCACCACGGGCGAGGACGTGACGCACAATGTGCGAACCATCGCCACCATCCCGCAGCGGCTTTCCGGGCAGAACCACCCCGAGGAGATCGAGATACGCGGAGAAGTGTTCATCTCGTCCGCCGATTTTAAAGCGCTGAACGAAAAGATTGTGGCTGAGGGCAAGAACCCGTTTGCGAACCCGCGTAATGCGGCGGCGGGCTCTTTGCGGCAGAAAGACGCGGCGGTTACCGCCCAGCGACCGCTGAGCATGTATGTGCACGGCATCGGGTCCTCCCAAGGGCTGGGGATTGAGACCCAGTCTGAGGTGTATGAGCTGCTTGCTTCGTGGGGCTTCCGGTGAGCCCGTACACCGAGACCTTTACGGCAGTGGAGGATATTTTTGCCTATATTGAACGGTATGGGCAGCAGCGTCACTCACTGGTGCACGAGATTGACGGTATCGTCATTAAGATTAATGATTTCGCTACCCAGCGGCAGCTGGGGTACACCTCGCGTGTGCCGCGTTGGGCGGTGGCGTATAAATATCCGCCGGAAGAGGTAAATACTAAGCTGCTGGATATCCGGGTGGATGTGGGACGCACCGGCCGGGTTACCCCTTACGGTGTGATGGAACCTGTGCTCGTGTCAGGCTCAACCGTCGAGCACGCCACCTTACACAACCAGGATGTGGTGAAGGCTAAGGGGGTGCTCATTGGTGATACCGTGGTGCTGCGCAAAGCTGGCGATGTTATCCCCGAGATTGTGGGCCCGGTAGTGGCCTTACGCGACGGCAGCGAACGAGAGTTCGTGATGCCCACGCTCTGCCCTTCCTGCGGTTCACCTCTTGCCCCGGGTAAAGAGGGAGATGTGGATTTGCGGTGCACCAACCTGCAGTCTTGCCCGGCGCAGCTGACCGAGCGTATCTACTATGCTGCCTCCCGCGCGGCTTTTGATATTGAGGCGCTGGGGTTTGAGGCAGCTAAAGCACTCACCGCTCCCGCAGAGCCGGCAGAGCCGCCGCTGCGCAGTGAGGCGTTCCTCTTCGACCTGACCGAAGAGGACCTGCGTGAGGTCAAGATTGAGCGGGAGAAAAAAGTGAAGGGGGTAGGAACCGGCAAAACTGAGCTGGTGCCTTACTTCTGGAGTAAAGGGACCGCAAAAAGGCCCTCCGCACCGACGAAGAACACCCGCAACCTGTTTGTTGAGCTTCAGAAAGCTAAGCAGCAGCCGCTGTGGCGTGTGCTTGTTGCCCTGTCGATCCGGCATGTGGGCCCCACTGCGGCACGCGCGCTTGCCACCGAGTTTGGGTCAATGGATGCGATCCGTGCGGCCGACCGCGACCGTCTAGCGGCCGTAGATGGTGTGGGCAGTACGATCGCCGACTCGATTATTAACTGGTTCGCGGTGGACTGGCACGCCGAAGTAGTGAACCGTTGGGCACAGGCCGGGGTGCGCATGCAGGACGAACGTGATGAGTCCATCGAACGTACCCTTGAGGGTGTGACTGTGGTGGTTACCGGAACGCTGAACGATTTCACGCGCGATAGCGCCAAGGAGGCAATTATTGTTCGCGGCGGCCGCGCTTCAGGCTCTGTATCGAAGAAAACTCATTTTGTAGTCGCCGGAGCCTCGGCAGGTTCCAAGCTTGATAAGGCGGAATCGCTGGGGATTACTGTGCTTGATGAGGATGGGTTTAAGAAACTGCTAACGCAGGGCCCGAGTGCTTTTGACTCGGATACTGAACAATCGTAACGGCGGCGGTTAAGACAGACGCCTCTTTATCGCAGTTGAGCCGTCGGGTACCTGCGCAGTGGATAGCTTGTGAGCTGTCATTGTGCGGGTCCCGGCGGCTTTATGCTGGTGCTAAAACGTCCCAATTAAATTGGTACGGTCCCCGAACGGTAAAACAGGGCAAAAATCCCCTTAAACTTAGGTAACCCATACCGTATTTTGCACTTAAAAACGTTAAAAACATGCTCAGGGCGAAGGGTTAAAAAATTTTTAAAAATTTTTTGGCGGCTATATAAGAGGATAGGTGGGGTGCCCAGCAACGATTTAAAAGAAGAATCTTTCTATAGCACTTCCCTGCCATAGCAGTTCAAAACCCGGGGCAGGGGAGAGGTAAATGTCTAATTGAAACGAGTAAATAAGAACCTGGGAGTTTGCTGAAAGAATCTGAAATGTTCGCTGAAAGCGCTCAGATCATCGTTCTGAGGTTGGCATCTTAAGGTTTCTCCGTTATCTTTGTTTATCAGAAAGATTCTTTTCGGGATACGTTCCCGAACTGATGCCAGGTTCTACCGCACACCCCCATCGGGGAAATGCGTCCGACCCACAGGCCCATACGGGCATCCGGGCGCATGGAAACGATGGAACGCCAT
The DNA here is from genome assembly GCA_002355935.1 of Rothia aeria. Classification (GTDB taxonomy): domain Bacteria; phylum Actinomycetota; class Actinomycetes; order Actinomycetales; family Micrococcaceae; genus Rothia; species Rothia aeria. The sequence continues at coordinate 1,080,052 of AP017895.1, forward strand.
TCACGGGTAGGACCGCACAATGAGTAACCGACGTTAATCAAGGGTGAATGGCAACGCGTTAGAACTCCGGGGACGGAGTGAGCGTGGGTGGCCCTCTTGGAGCATTATGAAGAACACTTCCACCGTACGCCGTACCGCTGCCGCTCTTGCCGTTGGCGGTGCAGTCGCAGCAACCATGTCTGTTCCCGCAGCAAACGCAGCAGATTCCGCTACCTGGGACGCACTGGCACAGTGCGAGTCCGGTGGTAACTGGTCCATCAACACCGGTAACGGCTTCTACGGCGGTCTGCAGTTCACCCAGCAGTCCTGGAACGGTGTCGGCATGGCCGGCTCCCCCAACGGCGCTTCCCGTGAGCAGCAGATTCAGGCAGCAGAGCGTCTGCTCGCTGTCCAGGGTTGGGGCGCATGGCCCGCATGCTCGGCTAAGCTGGGCCTCTACGGCAAGGCTGGCGCATCCGCTACTGCACAGAACTACGAAGCACCCGCAGCTCAGAGCCAGGTAAACACCCAGGCACAGGCACAGGAGAGCTACACCGCTCCCGCTGCGCAGGCTCCGGCAACTCAGGCACCTGCTCAGCAGGCTCCCGCAGCACCCGCTGCTGCTGAGGCACCGGCTGCACAGGCTCCTGCCGCTCAGGCACCCGCAGCAACCTACACCGCTCCCGCAGCACCCGCTGCAGCAGCAGGTACCTACACCGTTCAGGCTGGCGACACCCTCTCGGGTATCGCAGCAGCATACGGTGTGCAGGGTGGCTACAACGCAATTGCTGCCGCTAACCCCGGCACCATTGTGAACGTAGACCTGATCTACCCCGGCCAGGTGCTGAACATCCCCGCATAAGGCAGGGACACTCAATAAGCTTCAGGGGCTAAGCCCCAAGCATTAATTGGCTCTCATCTTCCCCTGTGGAAGGTGGGGGCCAATTTTTCTGCTGTAAACCCTCGTATAATGTGCCCGATTAAACACCTGCACCCTGCCGGGCTACACTACACTAGAGAAGAGAATAAACCCCAACCCCTATTTGGAGAACTATGTCTGCCATCACCTTTGAGCAGGTTAAGCACCTGGCTGAGCTGGCACGCATCGAAATGACCCACGACGAGCTCACGGCTATGGCTACGGAGCTCGATATTATCGTTAGTTCGGTGGAAAACCTCTCAGAGATCGTTACCTCTGACACCCCGGCAACCAGCCACCCCATCCCTCTGACAAACGTTTTCCGTGAAGACGTAGTGGGGGAAACCCTCACCCAAGAAGAGGCGCTCTCGGGCGCACCCGATGCGCAGGACGGCAAGTTCCGCGTGCCCGCAATCCTCGACGAAGACTAAGGGAAAATAAGTGAACGAACTGATTCAACTTACTGCCGCTGAAGCCGCCCAGAAGGTAGCCTCGGGCGAGGTCAGCGCGGTAGAGCTCACGCAGGCACACCTGGACCGTATTGAAGCAACCGACGGTAAGGCATTGAGTGATAACCGCGCGGACGGCAAAAGCGGCCTGAACGCTTTTCTGCACATTAACGCTGAGCAGGCGCTTGCCGAAGCAGCCGCCGTGGATGCGGACCGTTCCGCCGGTGAAACCCTCCCGCCGCTGGCTGGTGTGCCGATCGGCGTGAAAGACCTGATCGTGACCAAAGGACAGCCCACCACCGCAGCATCCCGTATGCTGGAAGGCTGGATGAGCCCCTACGACGGCACCGTAACCCGCAAGGTGCGCCAGGCGCGTATGCCAATTTTGGGTAAAACTAACCTAGATGAGTTCGCGATGGGCTCATCCAACGAGCACTCCGCGTTTGGTGTAGTGCGTAACCCTTGGGACCTCACCCGTGCCCCGGGCGGTTCTGGGGGCGGCTCAGCAGCTGCTGTGGCTTCTTTCCAGGCACCCCTGGCGCTTGGTACTGACACGGGCGGTTCTATCCGTCAGCCAGCCTCCTTCACCGGCTCTGTAGGCATGAAACCGACGTACGGTTCGGTTTCTCGCTATGGTGTAATCGCCATGGCCTCGTCTCTAGACCAGGTGGGCCCCTGCGCCCGCACCGTACTCGACACCGCGATGCTTCACGAGGTTATCGCTGGGCATGACCCCATGGATTCCACGTCCTTGAACGAGCCTGTGGGAGCTTACGCTGATGCGGCACGTGCCGGGGCGAACCCCACCTCCCTCAAAGGGCTGCGTGTGGGCGTTATTAAAGAGCTGGGCGGCGGATCCGGTGAAGGGTTCCAGGACCGTGTGATTGGCAGCTTTACCGATTCGTTGCGGCTTCTGGAGGAGGCTGGCGCCGAAATCGTTGAGGTCTCCCTGCCCTCGGTGCGTGAGGCAATCAGCGCCTACTACCTGATCATGTCATCCGAAGTGTCTTCAAACTTGGCGAAGTACGACGGTGTGCGCTACGGCCTGCGTGTGGTGCCCGAAGACGGTCCCGTCACCATTGAGCGCGTCATGGCGGCAACCCGTGAAGCCGGGTTCGGCGATGAGACCAAACGCCGCATTATTCTGGGAACCTACGCCCTATCAGCCGGTAACTACGATGCCTACTATGGGGCGGCTCTGCGGGTGCGCACCCTCATCCAGCGTGATTACGCTGCCGCATTCGAAAAGTGCGATGTGCTGGTGTCCCCGACCTCCCCCTCTACCGCGTTCCGGTTGGGGGAGAAAACGAAATCCGACGACCCCATGGCAATGTACCTGGGTGATATTGCCACCGTCCCCGTGAACCTTGCGGGTGTTCCCGCTATTTCCCTACCCGCCGGACTTGACCACCAGGACGGGCTGCCCGTGGGTATACAGTTCACCGCTGCGGCTCGGCAGGATGCGCGCCTGTACGGAGTGGCTGCGGGCCTTGAGACGCTTCTGACCGAGAAGTGGGGCGCCCCGCTCTACACTCGTGTTCCCGACACCGAAACCCTGATCCGCGACTTTGACTTTGGGGGTACCAAGTAATGAGCGAAGAAATCCTCAGCTTCGAAGAAGCAATCGAAAAGTATGACCCGGTGCTCGGGTTCGAGGTGCACGTTGAGCTGAACACCAAAACCAAAATGTTCGACGCCGCCCCGAATGAGTTTGGCGATGAACCCAACACGAATATTTCCCCCGTCTCGCTGGGGCTGCCGGGTGTGTTGCCGGTGGTGAATAAGGCAGCGGTCGAGTCAGGCATTAAACTGGGCCTGGCTCTGGGATGCGATATTGCGCCGCTGTCATATTTTGCCCGGAAGAATTACTTCTACCCGGACACCCCGAAGAACTTCCAAACCTCCCAGCATCGTGACCCCATTGCTGAGAACGGCAAGCTAGATGTTGAGCTGGAAGACGGCACCGTGTTCACCGTCGAGATTGAGCGCGCCCACATGGAGGAAGACGCCGGTAAGCTCACCCACGTGGGCGGTGCCGACGGGCGTATCCAGGGCGCGGCGTTCTCGCTGGTGGACTACAACCGTGCCGGTGTGCCGCTGATTGAGATTGTGACCCGCCCGATTGTGGGCGCGGGCGAGCGCGCCCCCGAGCTGGCACGCGCCTATGTTGCGGCGATCCGTGACATTGTGAAAAGCCTAGGCATTTCGGACGCTCGCATGGAACGCGGTAACGTGCGATGCGACGCGAACGTGTCTCTCATGCCTAAGGGAGCTGAGAAATTCGGTATCCGCTCGGAGACGAAGAACGTGAACTCCCTGCGCTCGGTAGAGCGTGCGGTGCGGTACGAGATTCGCCGCCACGCCGCTATTTTGGAGCGTGGCGAGAAGGTGCTGCAGGAGACCCGCCACTGGCATGAGGATACCCGCGAAACCTCATCGGGCCGCCCCAAGTCGGATGCCGACGACTACCGGTATTTCCCGGAGCCCGACCTGGTTCCGATCGTGACGAATACCGAGTGGATTGAGAAGCTACGCGCAAGCCTGCCCGAGCCTCCCGCGGAGCGCCGCCGCCGCTTGAAGAACGAGTGGGGGTACTCGGATGAAGAGTTCCGTGACGTGGTCAACGCTGGCGCTCTTGACGTTATTGAGCAGACTATTGCCGCCGGGGCGAGTGCATCCGCTGCCCGCAAGTGGTGGATGGGCGAGATTGCCCGCCAAGCCAAGCAGGCCGAGGTTGAGCTGACCGCGCTGGGTATTGAACCTGTAACCGTGGTGGAGCTTGAGACCCTGATCGCCGAGGGCAAGATTAACGACAAGATTGCCCGTAAGGTGCTGGAGCATGTGCTCGCTGGCGAAGGTAAGCCTGCCGAGATCGTTGAGGCTCGCGGTCTTGCCGTGGTTTCTGACGACGGTGCGCTCACCGCCGCCGTTGAGGAGGCTTTGGCGGCCATGCCGGATGTTGCCGATAAGATTCGTGCCGGTAAGGTTCAGGCGGCCGGTGCGATCGTTGGCCAGGTGATGAAAGCTACCCGAGGCCAGGCGGATGCGGCTCGCGTGCGTGAGCTTATTCTGCAGGCCTGCGGCGTGGAAGGCTAAAACCGATCCAACCCAGATAAGGCTCTCTGTTTGAGGGCTAAAAAGGCTCTTTATGTGAATCAAGCGTTTGAAACTCCGCTGTATTCACATAAAGAGCCTTTTTACGTTGCAGCATGGGGCAATAGCAGATATGCGGTGCGTTTACCCCTATACGGTAAAGTAGTGATGAACAACATAGTGGGTGCAGGGAGAGGAACACCAATGAAGGTTATGCGCAGCCTAAGACCCAGAGCCCTTGTCATGCTTACAGCGTTGACCCTTATCTTGTCGGCCAGTTCGGTTCTTGAGAGCGTCATCATCAAATACTTGACTGATGCGGTCACATCTTATGACCGCGTCCTCTTTGCGTGGATGCTTGCGGCTGTGCCCACATATCTTGTTGTTGACGCGTTTCTCCATTATGTACGCCAGTACCGTGCCGCTCTTGCTGGGGTGCAGATTCAGAATAATCTGCGTGCAGAGCTGTTCCGCCGCATCGGGCTTTCTCCCGTAGCGCGGCTGACGGGCAGGAGCTCCGAATACTATTTTTCGCAGTTCACGAGTCAGCTTGAAAGCATTAAAACCAACTATATTGACGTTATTTTCTGGGGCGGGTACCTCACCGCGCAGCTTATCTTCGCCATTGTGGCTGCTTTTATTCTGAACCCGTTCATGGCGTGCGCCGTTCTTGCGCTGAGCCTGCCGGTGGGGTTGATGCCGGTGTTGACTCGAAAACGTATTGGTGCCGTGACAAAAGCTTATGCCTCTCAGACCGACGTGTTGAATGAGATCAGCGGTGATGCGCTCCGCAGCGCTTTGGGGTGGAAGATCCTGGGCGCATACTCATTCGTGGCTAAACGCTTTTCTGAAGAATTGAGTGAATGGTACGTGGCGGCGCGGAGCTATCAGCGCACACAGGAGCGTGTAGACGCCGTCAATAGTATGTTCACGAAACTTCTGTATTTGGGGACGTGGCTTGCCGGTGGGGCGTTGGTGCTCTCGGGGCTATCGAGCGTGGGCGAGGTGGTCGCTTTTGTCCAGCTGACCGGTATGATTTGCATGCCGCTGTTTATGTCTACAGGTTTGCTGACCCAGTATTATGCAGGTCGTGAGATTATCCGCAAGATTAATGCGGAAGTACCCGCTGTGGAAGATGACCGACCGGGCGAGCCTCTCACACTGGACGCATTTACCTATCGTGACGTCAAGCCGTTGGGCGAAAAGTCGGCGGGGTATGGTGTGAGTTTCATATTTGAGACTGGTAAAAAGTATCTGGTGATTGGCGCATCCGGCTCGGGCAAATCTACGCTTTTCAAACCTCTTTTGGAAATCACCCCGAATATAGCGGAACTATTGAGGTGCACGAATCGGCGCAAGTGCGCGATCTGCGTGAGATTGCCGAACAGGATATGCACGCTTCCTTGGGTCTGCTTGCGCAGGACAGCCATCTGCTGCACGATAGCCTGCGCGAAAATATTCGCCTGTACGATCCGTCGGTGCCGGATGTGCAGATTCTCAGGGCTTGTGAGCGTGCAGGTCTGGGCGAGTGGGCTTCCGTGAGGGGTCTTGATTATATGCTGAGCGACGATTTGAGGTCGCTTTCCGGCGGGGAGAAACAGCGTATCTTGCTTGCGCGTATGCTCCTGCACGAACGCTCTTTCTACATTGTGGATGAGCTCACCACTGGGCTGGACCACGCTACGGCGGGACGGGTTGAGCGTGCTCTTTTCGAGAGCATGGAAGGGTTTGTTTACATTACGCACCGTACGGTTCCCGAGGTTTTGGCGGCGGTCGATGAGGTGCTTGTCATGGAAGACGGCGAGCTTGTAGCCTCCGGAACCTGGGATGATGTGCACGCGGCCGCCCTAGAACGCGGGCTTGTGGGGCATCCCTAGTGCTAGCCAATTGCTAAAAAGGCTCTTTATTCGAATAAAGCGTATTATTTGCCGCTTTATTCGAATAAAGAGCCTTTTTTGTGCCCCGAGGAAGAGGACACATCGGAAGGGTATACCCGCTTATTTGGTAATCCCTAGGTGTGTGAGGATGAAGGCGTAATCCCACGCGATCTCACGCCAGCGGGCTGGAGCATGCAGATTCCGAGCGCGCGAGGTACCAAATCTGCGTGCGGAAGGGTATACCCGCTTATTCGGTAATCCCCAAGTTTGTCAGGATAAAGGCGTAATCCCACGCGATCTCACGCCAGCGGGTATACCGCCCGGAGCCCCCTCCATGTCCGCCGGTCATGTCGATCTTCAACAGTGGGGTGGGGGATGATGGGTCGATGGTTTCGCGCAGTTTTGCAATCCATTTGGCGGGCTCCACATAGAACACGCGTGTATCGTGCAAGCTGGTTACTGCCGCGATGGCGGGGTAGCGCACGGGGCGAATGTTCTCGTAGGGGGTGTAGGACTTCATGTACTCGTACACTTCCTTATCTTCAATGGGGTTGCCCCATTCTTCCCATTCCAAAGCAGAAAGCGGCAGGTCAGGGTCAAGGATGGTGGTGAGTGCATCCACGAAGGGAACCTGGGCTATTGAGACCGCATATTTCTCAGGAGCCAGGTTCAGCACGGCACCCATGAGCAGCCCGCCCGCGGAACCACCGTAGCAGGCGATACGCGCAGGATCCGCCCACGGCTTGGTCGCTAGGTAATCGGTGACATCCACAAAATCAGTGAATGAGTTCTTCTTGTGAAGCTTCTTGCCGTTGAGGTACCAGGTGCGCCCCATCTCGCCGCCACCGCGAATATGCGCAATCACGTACACCACTCCGCGGTCCAGAATCGACAGTGTGGGGATGGAGAACATGGGGTCCATCGAAATTTCGTAGGATCCGTAAGCGTACTGAAGCACCGGATGCGGCTGCGTCAGGTCAAGATCGGCGCGGTGAATCACCGAGATAGGGATGAGGGTTCCATCGGCGGCGGGTGCCCAGTCACGGTAGGCGCGATAATCCTCACGCTGATAACCGCCAAGCACCGGGGTCTCGCGGCGCAGAAGCAGGGTCTGTGACATGGGGAAGTAATCGTATACACGGCGTGGAGTTAGGAATGAGGTGTAGGCGATACGGATAACCGGGGAATAGTTCTCGGCACGCAGCACGCCAGCGGTGTACAGTTCCTCATCGAACCCGGCAGGCTCCATGAACGTGATGCCTGCGGGCTTCTTGCGGCGCCACTGCACGGGCAACTGCTCCCGCGGGGCAAGGAACAGGCGTGTGGTCGTATCCGCGCGGGCGGTCACCACCAGGTGGGTCGCAGAGAGCGTGAACCCTTCAAGACGAACATTTTCGCTGTGACGAATCACCGGAACCCAACGCTTCGAATACTCCTCTAAAGATTCGCCGTCCTGCGGCATATCGGCGAGCACCAGCTCCGAGTTCAGTGCCTTATAGTCGTGCTGAATCAACAGATGGGTTTCACCGGCAATCGTGATCGGCTCCGCCTGGTACTCAATGCGCGCATCCCTCGGAATAATCACGCGCGGCGTGCTCTTCGGCTCGGCAATAGGCACCAGGCTAACCTCGGTAAACTCGGAGTTGCCGCTGGAGAGTACAATGGATGAACGGTCGGCGCTCATCGCAGAGCCCAGCCACATGGTGGGGTCAGTTTCCTCATAGATCAGGTGGTCTTCGGTACCCGCCCCAATATCGTGCACATACACACGGTAGGGCCGCCACGAATCGTCCGGCACAGTGTACACAAGCTGCTGCGCATGGTTAATGAAGAACGACCCACCGCTAATATTCGGGATGGTATCAGGCAGGAACTCGCCCGTTTCCAGGTTAAGGAAACGCTGCTCGTAACGTTCGTCGCCTTTCTCATCAACCGAAATGCTCAGGAGCTTACCGTTACGTGAAGGCTGGAACACGCCGAGTGCGAAGAACTCCATGTCTTTGGCGTACTCGTTACAGTCAAGCACCACCGATTCGCCTTCCAGCGGCTCGCCGGGCTTAATAACCGGGGGAGTGTAGCGCACCACCTCGTCGCCCTCATGCAGGGCAGGGTAACGGTAGAAAATCGGGTACTGACCGCCGGGAACCATGCGGCTGTAATACCACCAATCACCGATGCGATTCGGAACCGTCAAATCCGTCAGCAGGGTGCGGGACTTAATCTCCTCAAAGATGCGCTCGCGTAGCGGCTGCTGATCCGCTGTGACGGCGGCGGTGTAGTCTGCCTCCGCGTTCAGGTAGTCGAGGACTTCCTGATTTTCTTTATCGCGCATCCACTCGTAATGGTCGATAAAAGTATCACCGTGATACTCACGAATATGCTCAACCTTTTTAGGGACGGGGACGAGGGGAACTTCTTCTGCCGGTGTGGTGTTCGATGCGTCGCTCATGGGGCTCTTTTCTCGTAATAGTCCTGGATAAATATGCTTGCTATCTAGTGTAAGCGAGGCAGCGCACATATCGCCCTAGAAATCTCCGAATTGAGGTAGCCCGCATGTCGGGCTGTCTCAGCCTGTGTGGCTGATTTCCTTGAGATTAGGGGAGCATATATTTATCCCAGTATCCTGCGGCAGGTTCGATCTGTTCGACAATATCTACCCATAATCCTGAAGGGTCCGAAAACCCAAAACGGCGCTGCCCATACGGCTCATCGGTTAGAGGATAGGTTATGTCGAGTCCTTGAGTTTTGAGATCGTTATAGGTGGCGGTGGCGTCTTGAACTTCAAGCTCAAGACACATCCCAATTCCAGTGAAAGTTTCTGAGCCGGGAGGCGCAGAAGGATGATCGGGCGTCATGAACGCGATAGATGTGGCTCCGTCTTGAGAAGCAAGAAGAGTAAACCACGAGCTGTCAAAGATAATCTGGAAGTCAAAATAAGACGTCCAGAAGTCTCGGGAAGAGTCTTTCATGGGGGTAACGATGAGGGGGTAGCGGTCGATGAAATTCATGTATTCCTCCTACATATACGGGTAATTAGGATCCAAAAAGTTTCACATACTCTGAGTATGTTAAAAATATCTGGCATACTTTGGGTATGTCAAAATACAAGGGGAGAACTGTGGAAGGACAGCGTGCCGCCCAGCGTGAAGCTACTGTCTCAGCGCTTGTAACCGAGGCTTGCCAAAGGTTTGCTCGTGATGGCTATACCAGCGTGCGGATAGACGATATCGTCTCTTCGCTTGGTATCACTAAAGGGGCTCTATATCATCATTTCAAAAATAAGAAAGACCTATTCCGTGCTGTTGTCTGTGAGGTGCAGCAGGATGTAGGGCGTCAGATTGAAGATGCAGCTCGGTCGTGCGCCACCCCTTGGGAAGAGTTAGTAGAGGGCAGCAAAACTTTTATTCTTGCATCAATAGAACCAAATGTGCGGCGGATCATGCTAGTAGATGCGCCTGCCGTTCTGGGGTGGCATGAATGGCGGGCGCTCGATGAATCGTCTTCAATGGTGCTCTTGGCTGACATCCTCAAGACCCTTATGGAACAGGAAATTATTGCAAAGCAGCCGGTGGAGCCTCTTTCACATCTGCTTTCTGGCGCGATGAATGAGGCAGCGCTGTGGCTGGCCGAAACCGACTCCCCAGATGCTTTAGAAGACACGATGAAAACCTTAACGAGGCTTCTTGAATCGCTACGGATTTCAGCTTGAAAGTGTCCTGCGTGATCGTTCTGCTAGATTGCGTCAGTTGATCTGAAAGAGCAGATTTGTGCAGCAGTATGATGGTGCGATTCACTATTCAGTCTGCCGCAGCAGGCGAGCCCCGTGGAGCCAATGCCTGCGCTGGACATAGAAATCTGCAGCGGCTTATCTGTCGATGCCATTCTGGGGATGTGTGCAGTGCCCCTTGATAGACAGCTCAACTTTCGTTTCACTATGCTGAAAGGTGATGCTGAACTTTCAGCGTCTTTCACAGCTCATACAAGGAGGAAAAATGGCACAGATTGCTCTCGTCACCGGCGCAAGCCGCGGTATTGGTAAAGCCACCGCGGTTCGACTAGCGCAGCTGGGGTATCACGTGATTGCACAGCACCGCGCGGAGAACCCGGACTTCAGCGAGGTAGAGGCTGCCGCATCCGAGCACGGAGTAAAAGTAACACCTGTACAAGCTGATTTCTCAGACCCGCAGTCCGTTTCTGCCCTCTTAACTCACGTGAAGGATGTGCTGGGTGGGGATACCCTCGACGTCGCTGTGCTCAACGCAGGTGTTGGCACGCAGGGAACCTTCCAGGAACTCAACGGAGAGGCTCTGCGTAATCTGCTGCAGATCAATACGGTTGCCCCCTACGAACTTGCTGCCGGGCTGGTGCCGCTTATGAGCGCACCGGGCGGGCGTTATATTTTCACCGGGTCGGTGCTGACTCGCTACGCGTTCCCTGCCATGACGGGCTACGGCATGAGTAAGATTGCACTGGAGTACCTGGTGCGTAATATGGCGGTTGAGCTTGGACCTCAGGGGATTACGGTGAACCTTGTGGCGCCTGGCGTGGTCGATACCGATATTAACGCCGCCTGGCTGCGCGATAATGCGGAGGCAGCCGAATTCGTGAAATCCGGCAATGCGATGAAGAAGGTTACCCAGCCTGAGGATGTCGCAGAAGTAATTGGTCTGCTGACTCAGAACGCATCGCAAACAATTACCGGGCAGATTATTGACGTCTCGATGGGCGATAAGCTCTAAATCCTGACGCCCGCGAGCAGGTAGGATTTGACCGAGCAGGTAGAAAAATCCTACCTGCTCGTACCAAAAACCACCTGCTCGCGGCAAAACTTTATGGTGTGAGAAGCACACATCTTGAGGAGTCACACATGTACGACTTTAAACGCGAGGGTTTTCCCGGTTTTCCTCTAGGGCAGAAGATTGAATTCTACGGGCAGAAACTCCCGGAGCCGAGGATGGTAGTTACCGATCTGCCGGGCACAGACAGGAGCATCCGTACACTTCATAGTCGTCTCGCTCTTGAAGGCTCAGAACATAGTAGTATCGCATGCCAACTTGGAGAAGACGACCTTGTTTCTCTGATTGAAATTTCATGGGCTGATGGCGATGAATTCTCTTTTGAGGGGCTGCCTCTGGCTGGGCTTTCTGCCGAAGAACTCGTGGCTCAGCTGAGAGAACGGGGCATAGCGGCAGAGGTTGGTTCCGTGACGGTGGAACTGCCGGAATTTAATATTCTTTCTTCTTTTTCGAGGATGTTCCCCGCACGATCTCCTGGCAGACGCCTGAGGCTTTCTAGCATCTCTCAGTACTTTTGCGTATCCAGCTGTGCGCGGTGTCTATACCCTCCCGAGCAGGTAGGATTTGACCGAGCAGGTAGAAAAATCCTACCTGCTCGTACTAAAAACCACCTGCTCGCGGGTTATGACGGGTTTTATTCGCCAGTTTCCAGAACTCGTTTGAGGCCTGCCAGTACAAACGACCAGCCGCGAGGTGAGGCCACATTCTGCGCCGTAACGGGAGAGTCTTCTAGGCGGTCGTGGGTGACCGTGAGTTTCGTGGCGCCATCCGTCCACGGCTCAAGCTGCCAGGTAACGCGGCTTGCCGGTTCGTGTGCCGCATCGGGAAGATAAAGCGAGCGCCACTCTACGACGAGAAGCCGCGGTGGGTCAGACTCCAGAATCGCGCCGTCTCCCCAAACTTCCTTCCCATCTGGGGAAAGGTAGCGCAGGCGACCCGGCTCGTCCTCGGTGACTTCAACTCGTGAGCCAAAGAAATACTGGGAGGTGAATTCGGGCTGGGTGATCGCCTCCCACACGCGCTGCGGCGGGGTGTTTTGAATAATTACCGAGCTGATAATCCTCTGGGGACGTGGGGGAGTGTTTGGGTTATCGGCGGTGCTCATGATTCTTCCTCCTCTAAATTCTTCTGCAGGTCAAGAAGTGCTGAACTTTGGTGGGCGGTGTATTTATCGATCCAACGGTCGTGGATGCGGCGAATCGGCACAGCGTTGAGGTAGTGGAGCTTTTGGCGGCCTGAGCGCTGTGTGATCACAAGGTTTGCTTCTTCGAGGATGCGCAGATGCTTGGCCACTCCGAAGCGAGTCATTCCCAGACCTTCTTCAAGCTGTCCCTGGGTGAGGCCGCCGGTGGTGTAGAGCTTATCGAGCAATTTTCTGCGGGTGGGGTCTGCGAGAGCTTTGAAAACTGCGTCATCATCCATAACACGAGAATACGTGACTATATAGTCACCTGTCAAGGGTGGGGTTATTTCGGGTACGCACAAGCAGCAGATTTTTGGTCGAGAAGGTGAGAAAATCACCTTCTCGACCAAAAATCCGCTGCTCGCGGGAGACATAATGCCTCAGAGTAGGTTCGTGCGTGCACCCGAGCGGATGCGTCGCGCAGCGGCATGCACTAGGACAAGCCCCGCGAGTGCCCAAAGTACGCAGACTAGCACCTCAGTCACAACTGTTGAATCCACCATTTCAGAAGAGCCGCTCACCAAAGCAATCGTTCGTCCGCCTGGAACCAATGTACACAATGCCGCCAGCCACGCCGGGTATGCATCTACCGGCACGATCACGCCCGCACTGATAGGCAGAAGCGCTCCTAAGATAGTTCCTCCCAGATATGGGTCGGAGAGATACAGTCCCAGCCCAGCGGCAAAAACACCCAGACATACGCCTGCCATGAGAGCCAGGGGTAAGAGCGTCACAGAACGCACAAGCATGGACAGGCTGCCTTCAAGGGAACCACCGAAACCGGCATAGGCAGCTGCAACACCCAGGTTCGTGATGCCAGTGATCAGAGCTAAAAGCACGGGCATTGCAGAGACTCCCAGCCAATAAGCCGCATCAAACCGTCGGGCCGTGCACACCTGCTCGAACACTCCTAGCCAGCGGTCGGTCGCCGCGCGTGCCACAACGCCAACCGCCACGCCGAGTGCCACGCTTGCCAGGGCAGAGGTGCATGCGATCCGCACAGGATCAGGTGCGGAAAGATCACGTCCTAGTAGAACGCTGAACAGCACGCTCAGCCCCGGCACGATCACGAGGGTACTGAGCGCCGTGCCAACTGTGGCGAAGGTGATGGATGAAGACCACCCAACCTTGGCGGTACTGTTCAGACGATAGAGAAAGTTCGTTCGTTTAAACACCGCAGCCTCCTAGATTGCACCCAGAGTGCCATGCACCGTTGCCGCACGCAGCGCTCGCCTGCCTAACAGATACCCCGTGAGCATCCAGAAGGCTGTGACCACACAGGTTTGCAGTACCACGCCCAGAAAATCACCGAATGAGTTCACAGGCATCTGCCCGAGCAGAACCTTCACGGGTGCCTGAATCGGAATCAGCGTGCCGAGCGCATCAAGCCAGACAGGCGCGGAACTCTCGGTAAAAAGCACCCCGGAAGCCACGAAAACCGGCACGAGCAGCAGCTCCTCATAGGCGATAGCGTTCGGGGTCGCCACAAAGAACCCTGCAATCACGAAGGTCACTGCCAGACACGAAACCCACAGCAGCGGAAGACCCACCAGATAGCGTGCACCCACCTGAGTAAAGTCCGTAAAATCTACCGAGAAGGTGCACAGCGCCCAGAAAACCCAGGCCAATGGAAGGGCGGCAAGCCCAAAAATGGAGGCAGTCGAGACCACCGCTGCGAGCGCACGCAGCGGGTTCACGGCACCATTGAGCAGATACACGAACGTTCCCCGGTAGCGCTCAAAGTTGAGGATCCCGGCGGCAACAATGCACATGTTCCAGGTACCGATAATGCCCGCGCGAGTCCAGGCGAGGGTCGCATCCACTGGCCAGGCACCGGCGGCGAGCGCCTGCAGGGCCGTTGCTCCGAAGGTGCTCAGCAGCAGTAACTGCAGGAAGTAGGGAACCGTGAGGAATTGGCGTAGGGAAAAGGACATTAGGCGAAGCTGCCGGTTCATCGTTTCAGTCCTTCCGCCATGGCTAGATATGCCTCTTCGAGGGTGGCTGGGCGAGTATACAGCGGTGTGAGCATCTGAACCTCACGCTCAGTGAGAATACGGGTCAGTAGAGCCTCTGCGTGTTCGGTGCTGAAGGGGCGCGGCCCTTCTGAAGCAGAACGTTCATTCCAGTACACGGTGATCTCCCACTCGCTGCCGCGCGGGGTCAGTAACACTGTTCCCGCATCGCCCAAAGACCGGGTAAGTTCTTGAAGCACCGGCCCGGCATTCGCGCCCACACGCCCAACGGTGGTAGCGGAGATCCCGGCGTGCGTGGCAACATCTGCCACCGTGCCCGAAACCGCTACACGACCGGCACCGATGACTGTCACTCGATGCGCTAACTCCTCAATCTCGCCCAGCAGATGGCTCGTGAGTAAAATAGCGGTGCCGTCATCAGCGAGGGAGCGAATTAGCTGGCGTATCGTCAGCGAAATATCTGGGTCAAGCCCGCTCGTCGGCTCATCCAAAAGCAGCAGTTTCGGCTCGCCCAGCAGCGCCCGTCCGATGTGCAGACGTTGTTTCATGCCGCGGGAAAACTCCTGTACCTTCTTCGCGGCGACATCGGCAAGATCAACCCGTTCCAAAGCGCTCGCCACCTGAGTGTGGCGTTTGCGCGCGCTAACCCCGGCAAGGTCAGCGAAGAAGAGAAGATTATCGCGGGCGGATGCTCGCGGATAGAACCCGGTATCCCCGCCGAGCGCAAGCCCTAGGGATGCGCGCGCACGCTGGGGGTGCGCAATTGCATCCACCCCGTCGATGCGAACAGTACCGCTCGTGGGGTCAGCAGTGTTGCGCACATCTGCACAATTGTTGTTTTCCCGCCCCGTTGGGACCGAGCAGAGCATGAATTTCGCCGGAGCTTATACTAAGCGAAACATTATCGACAGCGGTGAAAGCGTGTTCACCTTTGCCAAAGGTGCGGCATAACTGCGCCGCGTCAAGAATTGTAGACATTGTGATAAAACCTTGCGGTGCTTAGTCACCCGAAGCCTCTTGAGCATGGTGTTCGCACGCCTGCAATACGTGGGACGGGTGAGATGAATAGTCGTGAGAGAGGCACTACGTAGTGTCTGAATAATCCCAAGTCACCGGCTGCAGGTGCGGAAGGTATAACAATAAAACCCTCAGAACTTTGGTGTCCCAAGCGCTCACTATGCGCTTCTGAAATGTATCAAACCAAAGCAGGGTTATTTCTGAAATTTTTAGAGCCCACCATCTGGGTGGGCATTCCGCGAGCCGGTGCGACTTTAGCGGGAGGTCATACCTCATCACTCCTAGATTCAAGGTTTCCATCAGTGTAGCATGGCTCACGATTGCCTACACTGATGGTAATTTAGCGACGGCTAACGGCAGAGCGCATGGCTTGAGCGGTTCAGGTATAACATAGGCACGGTCACACGCGCATAAGTACCGGTGTTGCTCTCAAACACAGGCTGGCTCGGAAAGCAATTCACAAAACGTCATCTTTGCAACAATGCGCCGAAAACATGCACCCCGCTTGACCGCGCGCGCCTCCTGTGAAACTCTAGATGCAGGTCATGAGAGCCAGTGATAAGCCCCAGCTAGCTGGTCGGCAACCCTCCTCCGCGGTGGGGTGCCCTGGGTGAGGACCAGGCGTTACACACAAGTGCAGCGCAAGCGCGGGACCGATGTGCCCGATACCCGGTACATCGTTTTTTCGTTTGCAGAGAAGAAAACACAAGAACTCTGTACCGAAATCGGCATGCGGCCCCATAGTTACAAACCTAGGAGCCTCGCATGAGCAACAACACCGTCCCGACTCCCGCCAACCCTGCCGGTTGGAAATTTGAGACCCGCCAGATTCACGCGGGGCAGGCACCGGATGCCGCAACGGGAGCACGGGCGTTACCCATCTACCAAACCACCTCGTTCGTTTTGAGAACGCGGAGCAGGCCGCTAACCGTTTTGCTCTCGCCGAGCTCGGGCCTATTTACACCCGCCTGAACAACCCCACCCAAGAGGTGATCGAGAACCGCATCGCATCGCTTGAAGGGGAGTGGGAGCGCTGCTGGTGGCTTCGGGACAGTCTGCCATCACCTACGCAATTCTGAACATCGCTGGGGCGGGCGACCACATTGTTGCCTCCCCTCCATCTACGGTGGCACCTATAACCTCCTCAAATACACGCTTGCCGACCTCGGCGTTGAAACCACGTTTATTGAGAACCCGGACGATTTGCAGCAGTGGCGTGAGGCGGTGCGCCCCAACACCAAGCTCTTCTTCGGCGAAACCGTCCCCAACCCCCGCAACGATGTGCTCGACATTGAGCTCATCGCCCAGATTGCGCACGAGGCAGGTGTGCCGCTGATCGTCGATAACACCGTACCTACCCCATACCTGGTGCGCCCCATCGAATTCGGCGCGGACGTGGTGGTGCACTCCGCCACGAAATACCTGGGCGGGCACGGCACCTCCATTGGCGGCGTTATCGTAGACTCCGGGAATTTCGACTACGGGGCAGACCCTAAAAAATTCCCCAAATTCAACGAACCAGCACCTAGCTACCACGGCCTAGTCTACGCACGTGATTTGGGTAAAGACTCCGCGTTCGGTGCGAACCTCTCCTATATCCTCAAGGCGCGAGTTTCTCTTCTGCGCGATACCGGGGCCGCGATTTCTCCGACTAACGCCTTCAATATTGGTATTGGGCTGGAGACCCTTTCCCTGCGCATCGAACGCCATATCGAGAACGCCACCAAGGTCGCAAACTGGCTGGAGGAACACCCGCTGGTTGATCGAGTAATTTGGGCCGGTCTGCCTTCCTCACCCTGGTACGAGCGAGCCCAGAAATACCTGCCGAAGGGGCCGGGTGCCGTCGTGGGATTCACCCTTAAAGACGCCGACCTGGAACAGACCCGCACCTTTGTGGACGCCCTGCAGCTGCACTCCAATGTGGCGAATATCGGTGATGTGCGCTCGCTCGTTATTCACCCCGCGTCCACCACCCACTCACAGCTTTCCGAGGAAGAACTAGAGGCAATCGGTGTGAGTAAAAACTTTGTGCGCCTCGCCGTAGGGATCGAGAATATTGACGATATTATTGCAGACCTAGAATTGGGCTTTGCAACCCTGCAACAGTAGATACGGCGCAAGCCCCGCCCCGTGAACCAGCCGGGGCGGGGCGAACCCCGCTGCACCCACCGGCGCCCCGCCCGCAACGCTAAGGAGAACCATGACCGGCACCCCCGAGACCGCCCAGGGTATCCTGCGCCACCACAGCATTGGTGATTTGCGCCTAGAGAACGGCATCACCCTGCCGGAGGTGCGCATCAGCTACGAAACCTGGGGCACCCTCAACGAAGACGGCGACAACGCCATCCTGATCCTGCACGCCCTTACCGGGGACACTCACGTCTCCCGCGGGAGCGCCCCCGAAGGCACCCCCGCCGATGTGGCCGCCGAAATTGAACGTGACGGCTGGTGGGAAGGCATCGTTGGCCCCGGCGCCGTGGTAGACACCAACAAATACTATGTGGTCGCCCCCAATATCCTCGGCGGATGCTACGGCTCAACCGGGCCTGCCAGCCTCATCCCTGCCGGGTACCCCGGTGAAGGGCAACCGTGGGGCGGAGCGTTCCCACAGGTGAGCATCCGCGACTCGGTGCACGCCGAGGCGCGACTAGCTCAAACCCTGGGAATCACCAGTTTCCGTTACGTGATTGGCGGCTCACTCGGCGGGGCCCGCGCCCTCGAATGGGCAGCCACCTACCCGCACCTGGTGCGCGGATGCGCAGTGATCGCCTCCGGGCCAGCCGCCACCGCCGAACAGATCGCGTGGGCGCACACCCAGAACGTGGCTATCCGATCCGACGCTAATTTCGCCTCAGGCGACTACTACGACGGGCCCGCGCCCACGGCAGGGCTGGCGCTTGCGCGGCGTATCGCCCACACCACCTACCGCAGCCCCGCAGAACTGGAGCATCGTTTTGGGCGCAGCGAAAACCCCCATGAAACTGTTACCGGCGGCACGCTCGGGGCCCCACGCGGCCGGTACGCCGTCGAAAGCTACCTAGACCACCACGGGGATAAGCTCATAGAACGTTTCGACGCGAACAGCTACCTTGCCGTGAATGAGGCGCTTATCTCCCACGATGCTGCGCGCGGGCGCGGGTGCCTCACCCACGCGCTGGCGTTCAGCAACTGCGAGTGGACCATTGCCGCTGTAGACTCCGACCGGCTGTTTTTCCCGCATGAGGCGCAGCTGCTGGCCGATTCCCTCCCCGTACCCGCTGAGGTTCAAATCATTGAATCCGAGCACGGGCACGACGGGTTCCTGATTGAGGCGGCGCAGGTAGAACGTATTCTCGCGCACGCCTTGGGAGAGAAACCGCAGAGCACCCCACCCAACCTGAGCACTATAGGCGATAAAGAGCCGCTACCTGCAGCCAGCTCGCTCGCCCTCTAGCTACCCCGTAAACGGCACGCATCGGCCGACACCTCAAGGCGCTGCACCCGATTACGCAAAGTAAGTCGCAGAACCTCACCTTCGTGGGGCCAGAATTTTTGCCGCACCCGCTTGACCCTCACGCAACGTCAGGGCCTACAGTGAAACCATGGACGCAGAAAAACCCCAAGAATACAGCGTGGGCGAGGTCGCAAAAATGCACGGTATCACCGTGCGAACCCTGCACCATTGGGAGCAGAAGGGCCTGATCACCCCCGAGCATGACCCCGTCAACGGATACCGCTACTACCATGATCGAGACGTCGAGAAGGTCACCGCGATCCTTGGGTACCGCGCCATCGGCATGAGCCTTGACACCGTGCGCACCATCATGAATGAAGGCGCTCGCAATAGCGTGGAGCATCTACTCACCCAGCGTGAAATGCTGCACAAGAAAATACGGTGCTACAAGCACATGCTGCAAACACTGGATCAACTGCTGGAGGATGCAATGGCACCGACCAATGAACGGCTGACGGCCGCCGAAAGGGCCGAAATTATGGGGGAGGCGTTTAACCCCGAGCATGAGCGTGAGGCGCAGCAGCGCTACGGGCACACCGACGACTGGGCGGAGTACCGGCGCCGCACCGACTCCATGAGCCGCGCCGACTGGGCAGCCGCCAAACAGAACCTTGACGATGTTGAGCACGCACTTGTTGAGGCGTTCACCCAAGGGGTGAAGCCCGGCAGTGCAGAGGCGAACGCGCTGGCTGACCGGCACCGGGCCTCCCTGTTTTACTTCGACGTCACCCCCGCAAAACATGTGATTCTGGCGCGCGGCTATGTTGAGGATGCGCGTTTCGCTGAGCACTACGAGAAACTGGCTGAAGGGCTGGCCCAGTGGCTGCGGGACATTATTACCGAGAACGCCCGCGCTTATGGGGTGAACCCTGAAACCGTTACCTGGGGGTAGTACCTGGGGAAGCTGCAGCACCCATATGCGTTCAGCAGAGCCTCAGCGCTCACCCACAAAGTATTGTGCGCAGAAAGTGACTTTTCGGCACGGAAGACAGCATGTGCTTTCGGCTGGAAAGTCACTTTTTGTGCGCCCAATGGTGTAAACCCGCAGGAGGCGACATCGGTAATATGGGGTGTATGAGCGAAAATACGTACATTGTCGAATATTCCCGGCCCGAGGATGAACGCGCCGGAACCCACCTGGTGCTTCTGCTGCACGGGTACGGTTCGCATGAGAAAGACCTGCTGTCGCTGGCTGAACATCTGCCGCAGGAGGGCATCACCTACGCGGGGATGCGCGCCCCGCAGCCGGTAGGCACCCAGTTTTCGGCGGACGCAACCGGCGCGCACATTCCCGACGAGGCCATAGGTTACCAGTGGTACCCGCTGGATCAGCAGCTCAACGCGGATGTGCGGACCATAGAACAGGCCAGCGACTACGTGCTGGAATGGGTTGAGCAGCACGAATCACACTATGCTTCAGTCTCTCTGGTGGGGTTCTCGCAAGGCATGGCGGTGGCGACTTCTATGGTGCGGCATCGCCCAGGAAAATTTGCTGCACTGGTGGGGCTCTCCGGGTATGCGGTCGAATCAGACTCTCCTTACTTCAAGGACGACGAGCTCAAAGCCACCGAGCTGCCCGTTTTCTTCGGCAGGGACCAGGAAGACCCTATTATTCCTCAGCCTTTCGTGGATTACACCTACGAGTGGATTCGCGCGTACACTGACGGCATCAAAGTTCTGTATGCGGGTGCCGGGCACGGGGTAAGCGCCCTGGAAATTCGCCATGTGGGCGAGTTCATCGACGTGAAGGTGCTGGGAAACGCGCCGCGCATCCGTGCCGAGAAGGTTGCGGATGCCGCAGATAATGCTGGGGTGTCAGAGCAAGAGTCTGCTGACTAAAAGAACCTGAATAACGCATCTTGGGTTGTATAACGCACCGCCGGAAGGTGCGTTATACAACCCAAGATGCTTTAAGGGGAGAGAGGGCGGGACCCTAGTCCCGAGCCACCTGCACGCTCACCCCGTTGAAACTCACCGTATCGCCCGGATGCAGCTGTTTGCCCCGCGCCTCCTCAATCTGCCCATTGACCTTCACCAGCCCATGCTGGATCACCTCGCGCGCCTGCGCACCGTCTTCGACCAGATTAGCCAGCTTCAAAAACTGTCCCAGACGAATCATCTCGTCACGAATATAGATTTTCTCCATGTCACCAGTGTATCGGCGCCCAGAAACTACACGGCAAGACGGGTACGCAATGATACCCTAGTATCTTGTACTTGTGACCGTATATCCCGGCGCTTACCGCGCGCGGAAGAACACTGAACTCACGCACGCCACAGCCGGTGGCGGGGCATAAAGGAGTAAACATGGCAGAAAAGTCCACTCTCGACAACGTTATTGCGCTTGCTAAGCGCCGCGGCTTCGTCTTCCAGGCGGGTGAAATCTACGGCGGTTCCCGCTCCGCATGGGATTACGGTCCCTTGGCGTGGAACTGAAAGAGAACATCCGCCAGCAGTGGTGGCAGCGTTTCGTGCGTTCACGCGCAGACATGGTTGGGCTGGACTCTTCGGTAATCCTGCCGCGCCCGGTGTGGGAAGCATCCGGGCACGTGGCAACCTTTATGGACCCGCTGGTGGAATGCCTCTCGTGCCACAGGCGCCAGCGCCAAGACCACCTGATTGAGGCATTCGAAGCTAAAAAGGGGCGAGCACCCGAAAATATGGGTGAGGTTGTCTGCCCGAACTGCGGCACCCGCGGCGAATGGACCGAACCGCAGAACTTCTCAGGCCTGTTGAAAACCTACCTGGGGCCTGTCGATAACGAAGAAGGGCTGCACTTTCTGCGCCCCGAAACCGCGCAGGGCATCTTCGTGAACTTCAACAACGTGGTAACTGCGGCCCGTAAACGCCCGCCCTTCGGTATCGGGCAGATCGGTAAGGCGTTCCGTAACGAGATCACCCCCGGCAACTTCATCTTCCGCACCCGCGAATTCGAGCAGATGGAGATCGAATACTTCGTGCACCCCGACGAAGCAGATAAGCACTTTGACGCATGGGTTGAAGACTGCTGGAACTGGTTTGTTGACTTGGGCATTAACCCCGAGAACATGCGCCAGTTCGATGTTCCTGAGGACGACCGCGCGCACTACTCGGCGGGCACCATTGACATTGAGTACCGTTTTGGTTTCCAAGGCGGCGAATGGGGCGAACTCATGGGTGTGGCAAACCGCACCGACTACGACCTGGGCGTGCACAATGAGCACTCGAACGCGAAGCTCGAATACTTTGATCAGGCCAGCGGCGAACGCTACGTACCCTACGTCATCGAGCCTTCCTTCGGCCTGACACGCTCCATGATGGCGTTCCTCGTCGATGCCTACGTTGAGGATGAAGCCCCGAACACTAAGGGCGGCGTCGATAAGCGCGTGGTTCTTAAACTCGACCCGCGTCTGGCGCCCGTGAAGGCCGCCGTTCTGCCCCTATCGAAGAAACCCGAACTCTCCGGGCCCGCCCACAAGCTGGCAGAGGAACTGCGTGGCGTCTGGAATATCGACTACGATGAGGCGGGGGCTATCGGCCGCCGCTACCGCCGCCAAGACGAAATCGGCACCCCGTTCTGCATTACCGTAGACTTCGATACTTTAGAGGACCAGGCGGTCACCATCCGCGAGCGTGACACCATGAGTCAGGAGCGCGTGGCACTTGATCAGGTGAAGGCATACTTGGCGGCGCGTCTGGTTGCCTAAGCCTTTTTTTACCATGTACATGGGCGGGGTTCTCTGCAATGGAGAACCCCGCCGGTATTTTCACGCAGTCACTAGGATCTGGTGCAGAACCTAGCCGATACGTACAATAGTGAGAACCCTATCCTCGCGGTAAAACCCGCGTATTCTGCGGAAGAAAGGCACCCCATGAACACCTACGAATTTCGTCCCTGGCGCGAAGGCGACGATTTGGAACTTCTGCAGGTGTGGGGGATCCGCGAAGCGAGCAGGAGGCGCAGCAGCGCGCATCGTTCGGAGAGGCCTCGGATGCCCCTTTTAGCCGAACCCTTGTGGTCACCGACTCTGGTGTGCCGATCGCCGCTGGCGTGGTGACCGCCTCACTTTTGCACCCACAACGCCTGTGGACCTATCTTGAGGTTGCCGAAGGGCACCGCCGCGCCGGGTTAGGTACCGAGCTTTTAGACCGGCTGCGTGAGATCGCCGCCGAAAACGCGCAGGTTCCGAACGTCCGCGTGAAGCTGGCCCCATTTAGCACCGGCGAAGAATTTGCCCAGGCGAAGGGCATGAAAATGATTCAGCGCTCGCGTCTGGTTCATATTGATGCGGGCGCGATTCCGCCGGTTTCTCTGCGTGAGGATGAGAACGGCAAACCCACTCAGGCGATTGAGGATTTGGCGACCGGCTCGGTTGAGCTGACCTCGAAGCTCTGGGAGTTCTACCGCAATTCGCATGATTGGGATGTTCCTGCCGAGGTCGGGTTAGGGACCGTAAACCGGTATTTCCTCTCGGATGAGGCACGCGCCTTCGGGGCGCTGGTACTGCGCGATAACATTCAGCAGGCTGAGAAA
Source organism: Rothia aeria (assembly GCA_002355935.1). GTDB lineage: Bacteria > Actinomycetota > Actinomycetes > Actinomycetales > Micrococcaceae > Rothia > Rothia aeria. The sequence goes on from AP017895.1 coordinate 1,103,344, forward strand.
GAGGGGAAGAAAGGCGAAATCATTGCCTTTGCGGTGAGTTATCACCCCTTTGAGACCGACCCTGCCGCCGCGCTGGTCGATGAGAATACCGCGACTGAGATTTTGCTCGGATATGACATGCAGAACGAAGGCGCGGTCGAGGCCATTATGCAGCTTCTTTCGCTGTTGACGGCGCAGTACCCGGTGGTGGTTGAGGTAGACGACTCGATGACCGCTCTCGTAGAGGTGACCGACGTTCTTCTGCGTGCTGGAACCGCGAGCGTGGAAGGCGACCCAACCTATATTTACGCCAGCGATTATCCGGGTGCCGCCTCCTAAAGAACAAGGCGCCCAGAAGAGGCCCCAGAAAACCCGCACCGTGAGGGCGTGACAACTTTGCCCAACGCTGACCGGTGCGCCTGTCGTGAACCGGGGTAGGTGCATCCGTGCCGATTTGCGTGTGTATGCCACAATATAGAGGTGAATTCTGAAGCCTCCCACCTGAAATTACCGCCGCTGAAACTCGGTAAACTGACTGTTGAAACGCCTGTGGTGCTCGCCCCGATGGCGGGTGTGACGAATAAGGCGTTCCGTCGTCTGTGCCGCGAGTACGGCGGCGGATTATATGTGACTGAGATGGTGACGGCGCGCGCCCTCGTGGAACGCAAACCCGAGTCGATGCGCATTATCGAACACGACGCGGACGAGCAGATCCGCTCCATCCAGATCTACGGGGTAGACGCGGTTAACGTGGGTAAGGCTATTCGGCTGGTCGTAGAGGAAGACCGTGCGGATCATATCGACCTGAACTTTGGGTGCCCGGCGCCGAAAGTCACAAAACGCGGCGGCGGTGCGGCGCTTCCATGGAAAACCGATCTCTTCACCGCGATTGTGCACACGGCGGTCAAAGAGGCTTCGCGTAACGATATTCCCCTGACCATCAAGATGCGTAAAGGCATCGATGATGACCACATCACGTTCCTTGAATCCGCTAAGATCGCCCGGGATGCGGGTGTCGCCGCCATAGCCCTGCACGGGCGTACCGCTGCCCAACACTATTCGGGAACAGCGGATTGGGACTCCATCGCGCAGCTTCGCGAGGCGATTCCGGACGTTCCCATCTTGGGCAACGGCGATATTTTCGCCGCCGAAGATGCCGTGCGCATGGTTGAACAGACCGGTGTGGACGGCGTGGTGATTGGGCGCGGCTGCCAAGGGCGCCCGTGGCTTTTTGGCGATCTGCAGAATGCTTTTGAGGGTAGTTCCGAGCGTATCCGACCTACTCTGAGTGAGGTTGCCGCAATGATTTACCGGCATGCCGAGCTGCTTGTTGAGACCTTTGCGGATGAGTACAAGGGACTGCGTGAGATCCGTAAACATGTTGCCTGGTATTTCAAGGGTTACCCGGTGGGCGGCGAGCTGCGTGCCAAAATGGCAACCGTACCCGATTTAGAGACTTTCCGTGAACTACTGGGGCAGCTTGATCACAGTATCGGGTATCCGGGGGCCGCGGTTGAAGGTTCCCGCGGCCGGGCCGGGAGCCCGAAGAAGCCTCATTTGCCGGATGGGTGGCTTAACTCCCGTATTTTAGGGGATGCTGAAAGGCTTGGACTCGTGGAGGCAGAACTGGATATCTCGGGCGGATAATTGGGCGAGGTTTATCGTAGCCTGATAAAAACATTGCGTCTGGGCAAAATAGTGCTTATATAGGTAGTAGAAAGACACCAACCGCACCGGAAGCAGGAACGGAGGAGTGATGACTCGCCTCGCCGAGGAAGGACAGGAACGCTGGGAATGGAACCTGCCCGCAGGGTACACCCCCGACGACTCAGAACGCTGGGTGCCCGAAATACACCCCTTCCAGGACCGCACCCCCTTTGAACGCGATCGTGCCCGTGTGCTTCATTCCTCCGCGCTGCGGCGGCTAGGCGCTAAAACCCAGGTCATGAACCCGGATACGGACGATTTCGTGCGTACCCGGCTCACACACTCCCTTGAAGTCGCCCAGGTCGGGCGCGAAGTGGGCCGGATGCTCGGCTGCGACCCAGACGTAGTTGATACTGCCTGCCTCTCTCACGACCTGGGGCATCCGCCCTTTGGACATAACGGCGAACGTGCCCTAAACAAGATCGCCGCCCATATGGGCGGGTTCGAGGGCAACGCCCAAACCCTGAGGCTGCTCAGCCGCCTTGAACCGAAAGTGATCGCCGAACATGACGTATCTGCGGGGCTGAACCTGACCCGCGCATCCCTGGACGCAACCTGCAAATATCCGTGGACGCGCACAGACGCACCACGTCGCGCAGACGGCACCCAAACCCACAAATTCGGTGTTTACGAGGATGACCTGCCGGTCTTCGAATGGTTCCGTGAGGGCGCACACGACGCCGGGGTAGAGCCTCAGCGCAAATGCCTGGAAGCGCAGGTTATGGACCTAGCCGACGATATTTCATACTCGGTGCACGACGTTGAAGATGCAGTCTTCGGCGGGCACGTGCAGTTAGAACAGCTGCGCGAAGCAAAGCACCGGCAGGCCGTCTTCGACATGACCCGCCAATGGTATCTTCCAGCCGCTACTGACGAACAACTGGATGCGGCACTCAGCCGGTTGGAGACCCTGAACCGGTGGGTTCCGTGCATGACCGGTTCGCGCGCTTCCCTAGCACAGTTCAAGGGGCTCACCAGTAAACTTATCGGTCGCTTCGCCTGGAGCGCCGTGGAAGCAACCCGCGAACGTTACGGGCGAGACACCCCGCTAACCCGCTATAGCGCCGAACTGATCGTACCGGAAGACACCCGAGACGAAATCGCCGTCATGAAGGGAATCGCAACCGCATTCGTTATGACGGTGCGCGACGCCCAACCCCACTACGAACACCAGCACGAAATACTGGGCATCCTCGTCGAAGCGCTCTACGAAGATTCCCAGCGCGCAAACCCGCAATACATCGACAGCATCTTCAGAACGGACTACGCGCAGCTGGGGGCTCATGACGACGACGCGCGCCTGCGCCTCGTCATTGATCAGGTGGCATCCCTAACCGACAGGTCGGCGGTTGCGCTCTACAAACGCATTAACGGGACCCCCTGGATGCTGGGGGAGAAGCCCCTATGGTAGCGCCGCCTTTCACACGGCAAAGACAAGACAGAGACCCCGTGCATAGACGGGCATGAAATACCTTCTAAAACTGCTATTACAGCACGGTGCAGCAGAAATGAGACGATGGCTGGACTAATCCGCAAAGAAGACATTGATGAAGTACGCGCCCGTACCGACATCCGCGAAATCATTGAGGGATATGTAACCCTCAAAGGTGCAGGTATCGGCGCGTACAAAGGGCTGTGCCCATTCCACGACGAACGCACGCCCTCCTTCAATGTGCGCCCGCAAATGGGAACCTACCACTGCTTCGGATGCGGAGAATCCGGTGACGTCTACTCCTTCGTCATGGCGATGGAACACACCGGGTTTACCGAAACCGTTGAACGCTTAGCGGCGCGTATCGGCTACACCCTGCACTATGAAGGCGGAAACCCGCGAGACAGGTATGAAGCAAGCCTGCGTCGTCGACTTCTCGACGCGCACAAAATCGCCGCAGAATTCTTTGAACGCAGCCTCTACTCAGCGAACGCGGGGGAAGCACAACGCTTTCTCGGCGCTCGCGGATTCGACCCAGCCGCCACCAAAACCTTCGGAGTCGGATACGCCCCCCGCGGCTGGGACAACCTGCTCAAACATCTGCGTTCCCAAGGCTTTACCGACGAGGAACTGCGCGCTACCGGTATGTTTTCTGAAGGAAACCGCGGCCTCTACGACCGTTTTCGTGGGCGCCTCATCTGGCCCATCCGCACCGTAGCAGGCGAAACCATCGGATTCGGGGCACGCCGTCTTTTCGACGACGACCAAGGCCCCAAATATCTCAACACCCCCGAAACGCTGCTGTACAAAAAATCGCAGGTGCTCTACGGCATCGACCTTGCCAAACGTGAGATGACCAAAACCAAACAAGTCGTCATCGTCGAAGGCTATACCGATGTTATGGCGGCACACCTAGCAGGCATTAAAACCGCCGTAGCAACCTGCGGCACCGCCTTCGGTGCGGGGCACATCAAAGTGGTACGCCGCATGATCACCGATGACGGCTCCGGCGGAGAAATTATCTTTACCTTCGATGGCGACGCCGCGGGGCAGAAAGCCGCGCTCGCAGCGTTTGAGGAGGATCAGCGTTTTGTGGCACAAACATACGTGGCGGTCGCCCAAGAAGGCATGGACCCGTGCGATCTTCGCCTGCACAGGGGCGATGCGGCGGTACGATCCCTCATCGCCTCTCGCCGTCCGCTCTTCGAATTCGTCATCGACACAACCCTCAAACGCTTCGACCTGACGACCCTAGAGGGGCGTGTGCTGGCGATGCGCGCCATCGCGCCCATTATCGCCGGAATCAGGGACCGCGACCTGCGCCCGGCCTATATGCGTAAAGCCTCCGGACAGCTCGGTATGGAACTTGAGGAAATACAGCGTGCGGTCGCCTACGCCCAGCGTAACCCCAGCGGCAGGCGTTCCAACTACAATCAACGCAGAAACGACTCTCCCTACCAGAACGGCGAGACGCAGGCCCGACACCAGCCTGGGCCCACCGGTGCCGCCCACGCCCAGCAGTCGGCGCAGAACGCACCCACAACAGAACCTCAGCAGGAAGCTCCCCAGCCCGAGTTCTTCACCCCCAACCCCGCAGACCCCATTGCCCGCCTTGAACGCACCTGCCTGGAAATAGCGCTGCAGCACCCCAACCTCATGAGTGTGCCGCAATGGCAAGAATTTGCGCGTGTAAGCTTCCGCTACCGCACCCACCAAGAAATTGCCCGAGGTATTATCCACGCAGCCTCTCAGATAGCCCCGGCCCCCGGAGTCGCATGGCTCAACTATGTGCGTGCTGGATCCGCCGAGGAAGTCCACCACAGTATTGCCGAGCTGAGCGTAGCCCAGCTCCCTGTTGCCACTGCTGAGAAACTGCCGTACTACATTGAAGGAGTGCTGAACAGCCTCTTTGAGCACCAGATCTCACGCCAAAAATCTGACCTTATGATGCGCCTTGAACAGCTCAGCTCCACTCCTGACTCTGAAGAATACGGGCGCATCCAACGAGAACTGCTCGACTTAGAAGTGCGCCGCCGCACCATGACGCGCCACTAAAAGCAGAAAGTGTGATATATCACAAGATGGGGATTTGCGAACCCCACAAACCGCCGGTATAGTTATTATTCGTTGCAAACAACACAAAAAACAACATAATCCCCCGTAGCTCAATTGGCAGAGCATTCGACTGTTAATCGAAGGGTTACTGGTTCGAGTCCAGTCGGGGGAGCATTTAAAAGCCTCAGAGTAAAGCTCCGAGGCTTTTTTGTATGGTGACTGGACTTGAACCAGTAACCCACTTCGCTCTGCGGAGGCGCTGGGGCGCCTCCTATCGGGCTTCGTCTATTTCGAGTCCAGTCGGGGAGTATCTCTAAAGATTTCTTAGGCTCCATCTGTAGGGTGTCCTGGCTGTGTCGTCTTGAGGGCTCTTGCCGCAGCCGCCTTTGCTCAACAGTGAATACAGGCGCGCTATCCTCCTCCCGGTAAGCCCGCCCGCACCCGCGCCCACCAGTGAAAACCCGCAGAAACACTCGGAACCAAAGGTTCAAATTCAAAACTACGCGATTCAGTGGATAATAGAGATAGAATAGTACTTTACGGAGTGAAGTAAACTCCACGCATCAAAGTCTTGAGAGGTGGGCATGGCCACTAACACTAATCCCAAAGGCATTCGCGCCAGCCTAGTGGGGATTAAGAACGGCGTCATGAGCGTCATTGACGCTGGTAAAGTCTTCTCAACCTTGGGTATCAACCAGGTCAAAGACGAAATCCAGATTGCTAAACACGAGCTCAAAACCAAAGGCATCGCCGTTGGTAAAGGCGCGGCATTCCTAGCCATCGCAGCGTTCTTCGCGGCCCTATTCATTATCGCCATCGTCGGCGCTATTATCCTGGGTCTCGGCGAAATCATGAGGCCCTGGCTCGCCGCGCTCGTAGTAGCACTCATCTTCGCTATCGTAATCCTCATCACCGGCCTCATCGGGTACAAGAAAGTCAAAGCACAAATGCCGTTCGCCCCCGAATCGGCAGTCTTCGGGCTGCTCTTCGACCTGGGTGTACTGCGTGAAGGCAGCGCTATGACCGCGTCCCGGCTGAAAAAAGAACAAGCAGAACGCGCCGCCCGCAAACAGGCAGAGCGCGAAGCTGCTGCTGAGCAAGCTCGCCAAGAGGCCGAAGAACGCAAAGCACGCGGAGAATCCGAACCGCAGCCACTCACTGAAGAGCAGCTTAGGCAGCGCACCAAAGAACGCCGCGAGCACCTGGCCGCTCTGCGCGATGACATGCAGAAATACAGTGAAGGCGTACAGGCAAACGCGCAGGGCATCATTGGCTCTGCCAAAGCTAAAGCGCAGCAGGCCCCCACAGAGGCCGTCAATGTTGGTCGCGGCTTGGCTGAGAACATCACCCAGCCCAACGTCGTCAAAGCACGCTGGAAATCATTCGCCGCACTCGGCGCTGCACTACCCGCGGCCCTGGTGTTCCTCCGCAGGTTCCTGCGCCGCTAAACACCACCCCCGCCGTACGGCGATGCGAAACACCGCGACTTGGCCCGCCACCTTCCGAAGGTGGCGGGCCAAGTCGCATCACCCCAACGCCCCCACCCATCACCAATACGCCGCAAACTCACTGATTCTCAGAGAACTCTAAGGCTACCTACCTTCTTGTTAGGCTCAAGTAACGCACCCAAACCGATAAAATAGTTGAATTGGAAAAATCACCTCACACCCTGTGCCCCGTATCACCCTACGAGGCTCATAATGACCAAGGAGTAGAACCGCGATGAAGCAGGCCCACACCATCCTCATCGGCGCCGAAACCTACCCGCCAGACATTAATGGGGCCGCCCAGTTCGGTCATCGCCTTGCCACCGCAATGCTTGGGCGCGGGCACGAAGTGCATGTGGTTGCGGCCAGCCCCATGCGTGGACCCAGCTACCGCACCACTGTTGAGGGCGGTATTGTCGAGCACCGGCTGCGCTCACACTTACCCCCTACCCATGACACCAACCGCATCTGCATCCCCTGGGAAATCCACTTCGAAGTGGGGCATATTCTTGACGAAGTGAAACCAGACGTTGTGCACGTACAATGCCACTACATTATTGGGCGGGCCCTCATCACCCAAGCCCATAAACGCGGTATCCGGGTGATCGCCACCAACCACTTCATGCCGGCGAATCTCGATCCTTTCCTGCCGGTCCCCACGCCTATTAAACGCGTCATCTCAAAAGCCACCTGGATCGATATGCGCCGCTGTTTCTCACGGGCCGCAGTCGTCACCACCCCCACCCAGATCGGGGCTGACGCCATGAGGGACCTTGGCGGCTTCACCCGTCCTGTCATGCCTGTCTCCAACGGTATTGAAATCGGGGACTACGAACTTGCCGAAGGGGCCACCATTGATAAGGCCCCGGTGAACTTCGCATCACCTTCGTGGGGCGCCTTGCCCAAGAAAAAAATATTGATGTGCTCATTGAGGCGCTCTCTCTACTGCCGGAGCACCTGAACCACGTGATTCTTGATATAGCAGGTGGGGGAGAGCTGCGGGAAGAACTAGAGAAAAAAGCCCATGACTGTGGGGTAAGCGAACGGGTCGTATTCCGCGGCTACGTGCCTGATGAAGACCTACCCGGGGTGTACCAGCGGGCCGATATTTTCTGCCAGCCCGGCACCGCCGAACTGCAGTCTCTCGTCTCCCTGGAAGCAATGAGTGCCTCAAAACCTGTGGTGCTTGCGAACGCTCTCGCGCTACCGCACCTTGTGGAAGACGGAGTGAACGGTTACCTCTTCGAGCCGAACAATGCCCGCGACCTCGCCCACAAACTCGCGGCGATCCTTTCACTTCCCGCCGCTGAACGTGAGCAGATGGGGCGTGAAAGCCGCCGCATCGTCGACTTCCACCGGGCTGATAACACGTGGCGCACCTTCGAAGAACTATACGTAAGCGATGCCCCTACGACCGCTTCCGCCACAGCTGACGCCCCTATTTTCCTAAACCCGGTTCGTCAGGTACTCTGGTTAAGGTTCGTGTAGCACATAAGCCGCACAAGCCGTGGGGGTTAGCTCAGCCGGTTAGAGCAGAGGACTCATAATCCTTTGGTCGTGGGTTCAAGTCCCACACTCCCTACATACCCCCGCTCGGTATGACTCTGTCTAGTAGTCGCCGAGCGGGTTTTAGTATGTTCATAGTGGTGTAGCTCAGTGCGGCAGAAATAAAAATAAGCCGGGTCAATCTTCGTTAAACATGACTGAATACATGCCCCTTGGACGCAGTTTTAAGGTACTGTAAAGGGTAGTCTTCTGGCGGTCTAGTTTTAGCACCGCAGAAGGTTTGAATGCATGGCGCAACTGATGCGTCTACCCCCTTGAGACAAGGACCGATGATGAGCGATAACCTTCCGCAGCAGCCCGGGCACAACGGGTATGATCAGCAGGACCACACACAGCCCTACGGTATATCCCAGCAGCAGGGGCAACAAAATACTCCCTATCAGCAGAATCAGTACCAGCAAAACCCTCAACAGGGAATGCAGCAAGGTTACGGGCAGCAGGGCCAGCAGAACGTACCCTATCAGCAGAACCAGTACCAGCAAAACCCTCAACAGGGCTATGGTCAGCAACAGCAGCAGTACATGCCCCCACAGAACCAGCAGGATCAGTACCAGCAGAATCAGCAGAGCCAGGCTCCGGCCGCCCCTAATCATTTTGCGTTGGCGTTTAAGGGGTGTGGGGGCTTTCCTAGATATTTTAAGAGCAACCCCACCGGCGCGCACGACCGTATGCAGCAGCACCCCCTGTGGGGCTGGCTTATTGCCTGCACATTACAGTCGGTTGTGGGTGCCCTGTTCGTTATGGCGTTTTTGAACACCTATGCCGGGCAAATTTTCCGTGTCGTGTTTGTTGTTACAAAAGATACAGCGAAGTACACTTCGGGCGCGTACACCGCCGCTGAGGGGTTCCTATTATTTCTTATTTTCCTGATTGTGATTTTTGGCGTGCTCGTGCTACGCGGGGTGGGGCTGATGCTTACCGCACGCATCGGCAAGTCGCAGATGGGGTTTAACTCCGCGATGGATATTGTGGGTACTGCTGTGCTACCGCAGATTCCCGCTTTCCTAGTTCTGTTCTTCCTCTCATTCTTGCTGCCACATGCAAGTACTATGACCGATACGTACGCCGCGTCGCAGCGCCCCATCTTGGTGATGATGATAGTCTTCGCGGTATTTAGCGTAATCGTTGGTGAATCCCTGCTGTACCTGGGACAGGCGAAAGTTGCCAACACCGAAAAATCGGTGTTCTTCATGTACGTGGTGTTGAGCACCGCATTCGTGCTTGCTGGGATTCTGGTGCTGTACTTCGGCTTCAGCGTATTGGCCCCGAACCCCTCCTCCTCCGCCCACTAGTGGAACATCTCTGATGAACATGACACGTGACGGCGCTCAGGCGACGCGCACCCCCATGCGTGCGTGTTACCTGGGCGTCCTACTGGTTTTGGTGGCGCTCGTACTTTCAGCGTGCGGCGCCAGGGTTGAGACGGATCTGGGGCTGGAGAACGCCGAGAAAGGCTCCCGAACGATGTCCATCTCCTTCAATATGAAGGACAATAAGGACTACGTGAAGGGCGACATTAACTCGATTGATTCGTCGATTAAGAAGCACTTACCTTCTGAACTGTCTTATGAGGGTATACAGACCGACGGTGATAAGGCGCGTGCCACCTTCAAACTCTCGTTTACAAGTATCAGCGAATACCGCACAAAAGTTGAGAACCTTCTGAAGCTTTCAGGATCCTCCACAACCCCCACTATCAGCATCTCAGACAGCACCACGGGGCTGGTCCAGGGTGTACAGGTGTCGGAGAACTTCAGCTCCAAAGAACTGCTGGGATGGGTTCCCGAGAGCTTGGTAGTCGATGGTGTTATCGAGTCGAAGCGCAAAAGTAGTGTGCTTGGAACAGAAGATAAAACCACCGTCAAAATGGGCGATAGGGAGCTGAAAAACTCCTCCTCATCGACCCCGATCTCAGTGAAAGATATTAAAGATAACGGGTTCGGCTTTGTTCTGGTGGATGCGCAGGTGCAGCAGAATGGCTCGTACACTGCAAAATATTTTTTGTTGCAAAAGATATTATGGAGCCTGATAAAGCTAAGGCTGTAGACTCTTACCTGCAGTCGGCCACCCCGAGGGCGGACAGGTATCTAAGGGTGTGGATGAGGCGAGCATTAAGAGCTACTACACCGTCTCTTCCAAAGCCAGCACCTCCGCTGGGAAAGAAGAACTGGGGCGTACCCTCACCTTTGAAGCCAGCAACTTAGAAGACATGAACTCGAAGCTGCAGAAAATCTTCGGGAATAAAAACACCGAACTGAAGCACGAGCAGGAAGTGAACGATACCTCCGGCAAGCTCATGGTGAAAAATCATGTCAGTGGCCAGGTGGACTGCTCGATTGTGTGCTCACCGGAAGGTAACGGAGCCCTTTTCAAGCTCTCCGGCAGTAACGGTGTATACACCGAGCAGGGCGGCTCCTCAAATAGCGGATCGTCTAAGAACATCGTGCAGAATGTGGACCTTAGCTCCACGCAGGAAATTAAGGTTCAGGATGCCAGGACTTCTGTATCTTTGGGCATGGACGGCTCTGTTGAGGCTCGTTTCGAGTACTCAGTGAAGAACTCCGATGCGGCTTTAGCATCAGAGGCCCTTAAAAAGAAGTTCTCTCCCGGCGATGATATTGGAACCTTAGAGGAAGGGAACGACGGCGACAATACCGTCTATTCCACTGTCATTAAGGGAAAAGACTCGGCTGATTTTAACAATCGTTTAGAAGGCTATCTGCCCGGGTCGACATTCACTATCACTCACCCCGGCGGTTATAACCCCTTCGGCACCTCATACACGGTGGAACCAGCGTTTAATCTCAAATCACGAGTGGGGGATGGCTACTCAGGCAGCTACAGTTTCTCATTCAACGCACCGTTTATGAGCACGGTGGATCAGAAAAAGTTTGAGACGCAGAACTCTCTGCCTGAGGGGGCAAAAACTGAGGCTGAAGGGCGTAACCTGACGGTCAGCAACGAGCACGGAACATTCACTCTGAGGATTCCGGCCGCTGGCCTAACAATGAGCGATATGGTGATTGACGGCGTCATCGTGCTTCTGGTGCTGCTGATCGTCATGATCCTGTTGCTGTTCCGCAGGCGCATCAGCTCCTCACTCCGTAACTCCCGTGAACAGCGGGCAGCCCTCGCAGCCGCCCAGCAGGCGCAGGGGTACGGTCACGGCGGCAACCCTGAAGCATATTTTATGAGCCGCTCTGGCGGAGGCCACCAGACCCAGGGGTATAACCCAGCCCAGCCTGCCTACTCGGAGGAAGGGACCTACCAGCAGGATCAGTATCCCCCGCAGAAGTCGGGGTATGGCGAACCGCCAACTGTTCCTATTAACGATATGGGCTCAAACGGTGCCTGGGACGATGAGACCCACCCGATGCCCCAGTATGCACCGCAGGAAGGCATAGGAGAACCCACAGCGCCTATGTCTTACCAGCAGGTAACGTATGAGGAACCTACTCAGGCGATTTCCGGGAACGGTGCAGTTCAGCATGAGCCTCCGACTCGACCGGTCTCTGAACCGCCCCGTTCGGGCAGCTCTTCACAGCGCGAACAGGACTACCTGAAATAACCTGGGTGCCTCTGCGCGCGAATAAGCCGCTGGCTTACACCGCTTCTGCGGTGGAGCCAGCGGCTTTGCTGTACGCCCACTACACGCTAACCTGCGGTAAAGCTCCCATCAACAGGCAACAGGATGCTGGGCCGTTCGCGCCCCAGCAGGGTGAGCGGGTTAATATATTCGGCATTTTTGCCGCTTCCGTCTTCTTTATCCCCGCCGCGTCGCACGCCCCAGTGCAGGCACGGCCCCTGCTCACAGTGGTGTATATCGGGGTCTAATGTTGCGATAGTCTGCCCGGCGGATACTTGTGTCCCTTCGGGAAGAGGGTCTTTTACTGGTTCAAAGCTAGACCTTAAGCCTCCTGGATGTTCCAGCACGATCACGGTGCGATCGACAACTTTGCCGGAGAAGACGACGGTTCCAGCAGCGGGGGCCTGCACCTGCGCATTGTCGCTGTCGGTAGCTAAATCAACGCCGCGGTGTCCCGCGCTCCACCGCTGGGCTGGTTTACTGAACGGTTTGAGCACGCGCACTTTGCCGGAGGCGGGTGACCGCCATTTACTGCGAGATGCCGATACCTGCTGCACAGTGATGGCCTGGGTGGGTTCGGCGGCAGAGACGATAATGGGCGGGGTGAACAATATAAACGCAACACATGCAGCTATTGTTGGTAAGGTCTTCGACGCATGCGCGGTAGGGGAGAGAGGCATTATGTTTTCTCCTTAAGCGATTTTCTTGGGTCGGGGATAATACGTAGTTCTTTTGAGGAAACCAGAAAATTCTCAGTCTTGGGGCGTCGTCTGCCAGAACTGTGGATAAAGACGGGGCGCAGTCACCTAATGGTGCTATCCACAGATGCGCAGCGACAGTTCTTTTGTAAGTACGATCATGTGGCAGTGTTGTCTGTATCTGAGTCAACGAGGCGAGGGAAACGTATTAGCTGCCTGGAGCATGGTGACTGTCCAGTAGGGACAGAAACAAACTGCCTCATAAGTGGAACTGCCACTGGGGTGAGGTATTGAGGGCAGGGGCGCGGGCACGGTGAGAGAGCCGAAGCAGAAAAACCTGCGTCAATAGGGTACAATTTCGTATTGCAGTGTGCGCTTTTGCGTACTCTGACTACGCGCGGCGTGAGCGTCCGGTATCACAAGCCGGACGATAAGGAACCTTCGGTCCGCCCCATAAACTAGGCGGTGAGGGTCTGAGGCCCGGGGCTACCCCTGGCTTAAGCGCCGCTAGGAGAAACCGATAACTACTATGCGCGCGTGCGGCTAGCCCGAGACGGGAGGTCGGCGCGGCACCCAGAAAAAGGAGACGACATGCCCGTCGTAACTATGCGTGAGATGCTGGATTCCGGCGTTCACTTCGGCCACCAGACCCGTCGCTGGAACCCCAAGATGAAGCGTTTCATCCTCACCGAGCGCAACGGCATCTACATTATTGACCTGCAGCAGTCCCTCGAATTTATCGACAAGGCTTTTGAGGCTGTGAAGGCAACCGTCGCACACGGCGGTAATATCCTGTTCGTGGGCACCAAGAAGCAGGCCCAGGAAGCTATCGCTGAGCAGGCTACCCGCGTGAACATGCCGTACGTGAACCACCGCTGGCTCGGTGGTATGCTCACCAACTTCTCCACCATCGCTAAGAGCATTGAGCGCATGAAAGAGCTGGAGCAGATCGACTTCGACGACGTCGCGGGTTCACGCTACACCAAGAAGGAACTGCTGCTGATGCGTCGCGAGTTTGAGAAGCTCGAAAAGACCCTGGGCGGTATCCGTAACCTGACCAAGGTTCCCTCCCTGGTGTGGGTTGTTGACACCAAGAAGGAGCACCTGGCGGTTAACGAGGCTCAGAAGCTGGGCATCCCCGTGGTGGCTATTCTCGACACCAACTGCGACCCCGACGAGGTGGCATTCCCCATCCCCGGCAACGACGACGCAATTCGCTCCGTGAACCTGCTCACCCGCGTGGTGGCGGATGCGGTGGCAGCTGGTCTGCTTGAGCGTAACGCTAAGAAGAGCGGCAAGGCGGAGACCACCGAGGAGCCCATGGCTGCTTGGGAGCGTGAGCTTCTGGAGCAGCACGAGGCCGCTAAGACCGAGGAATCCGCAGAAGAAGCTAAGTAAGCTTTAGCTCACCCGGTAACGGGGAGCTCACGGACGGTACCCACCCGCTCAGGGCGGGTGCCGTCTGCTCATAACTCATGGGCGTTATTGCGCCCACATCTTATAAAGGATAAAGAGGAGTTCACATGGCGAACTACACCGCAGCCGACATTAAGGCACTGCGTGAGAAGACCGGCGCAGGTATGCTCGACGTTAAGAAAGCCTTGGACGAGGCAAACGGCGACCAGCAGAAGGCCGCGGAGATCATCCGTGTTAAGGGCCTGAAGGGCATCACCAAACGTGAAGGCCGTGCGACCGCTGAGGGTCTGGTTGCTGCCCGCGTGGAGAATGGCGTTGGCTACATGGTTGAGGTTAACTCCGAGACTGACTTCGTGGCGAAGTCCGACCCGTTCATTGCGTTCGGTCAGAATGTGCTGGAGGCTGCTATTGCAGCTAACGCGTCCACCCTGGAAGAGCTGCAGGCTGCATCTTACGAGGGGAAGACCGTTGAGGAGCTGACCACTGACGCAGGTGCGCTGCTGGGTGAGAAGATTGTGGTGCGCCGCGTGGCCCGCGTGGAAGGCGAGAACGTGGCAGTGTACCTGCACAAAACCTCCAAGGACCTGCCCGCACAGGTCGGTGTTCTGCTGGCTGTATCCGGTGCTAACACCGAGGAAATCGCACACGATGTTGCTGTGCACATTGCCGCTATGAGCCCCAAGTACCTGGATTCGGCGTCCATCCCTGCTGACCAGGTTGAGACTGAGAAGCGTGTGGCCCGTGAGACCGCGATCGCTGAGGGCAAGCCCGAGCAGATTCTGGACAAGATTGTTGAGGGCCGTCTGAAGGGCTTCTACAAGGAGAACACTCTGCTGGATCAGGACTTTGCTAAGGATCCCAAGAAGTCCGTTGCCCAGGTGCTCTCTGAGGCAGGCGCAACCGCAACCGGTTTCGCACGTTTCCGTGTGGGCGCATAAAAATACGCAGCCACTAATTTTAGTGCTCCCCTAACCCGGTGAAACCTGGCGGCGGGGGCGAGAAAACGAGGGGAGGTCGTCACACGGCGGCCTCCCTTTAACGTATCCTTGATAAAGACTGATGGGGCATACCCCGACCACTACTAACTAACCGTTGGAGGGTTCTATGAAAGAATCGATCGCACACCCCCTGTACGAGGACAGCAACCGGCATCGACGCCGTGTTTTACTCAAACTTTCCGGCGAAGTTTTTGGTGGCGGTGAAGTGGGTATTTCCACCGAGGTGGTGCGCAATATTGCTCGGCAGATCGCGGCAACCGTGGGTGAGGTAGAGACCTCCATCGTGATCGGTGGCGGCAACTTTTTCCGTGGCGCCGAACTTTCCCAAGCAGGGATGGACCGTTCCCGTGCCGACTACATGGGCATGTTGGGTACCGTCATGAACTCTTTGGCACTTCAGGATTTTCTGGAGCAGGAGGGTATTGATACCCGTGTGCAGTCTGCTATCACTATGCCGCAGGTTGCCGAAACTTACATTCCACGCCGCGCGATTCGTCACATGCAGAAGGATCGCGTGGTTATTTTTGGTGCTGGTGCGGGCTTGCCGTACTTCTCAACTGACACCGTAGCCGCCCAGCGCGCCCTGGAAATCCACGCGGATGAGGTGCTGGTCGCTAAGAACGGTGTGGACGGGATTTACACCGCCGACCCGAATAAAGACCCAAATGCTGAACGTCTGTACAACCTCACCTACGATGAGGCGATGCAGCGTAATATCCGGGTGCTGGATCAGACCGCGTTTTCCTTGTGCCGCGATAATAACGTGACGATGCGCGTGTTCGGCATGCAGGGTGAAGATAACGTGACTCGCGCCATTAAGGGTGAGAAAATGGGCACTCTGGTGACTCGCTAGGTGCCGCGCTATTATACAGCGGCGTCTTGCCCCATCGCACCGACACACAGGCGCAAAGAGTCGCCGCGAAGGCCGTGGGGCGACTAAACTATAACTACAGGCATTGCTCAAGTACCCGGGCACCATCGTAGAGCCCGCCCGTACCGCTGGAAGCCGCCACGAAAATAATGTTCAGATTCGGCTCGCGCCGACTTCACCCCCAGAAGGAGATCCGAAGTGATCGAAGAAACCCTTGCCGAAGCCGGCGAGAAGATGGACAAGACTGTTGAAGCTGCTAAGGCTGAGTTCGCTAAGGTGCGTACGGGCCGCGTAAACCCGGGCCTGTTCAGCTCGCTCACCGCCGATTATTACGGGGCACCCACCCCGCTGCAGCAGCTTGTTTCGTTCAATGTTGAGGACGCCCGCACCGTGAAAATTGTGCCGTTTGACGTGACCGCCCTCGCCGCTATCGAGAAGGCGCTACGTGACTCGGATTTGGGTGTTAACCCCAGCAACGATGGGGCGGCTATCCGCGTGGTGATGCCAGAAATGACCGCTGAGCGCCGTAAAGAATACACGAAACTGGTGAACCATAAGGCCGAAGAGGCCCGCATTTCGGTGCGTAATATCCGCCGTCACGCCAAGACCACCATCGATAAGTACGTCAAGGACGGTGAAATCGGTGAAGACGACGGGGCACGTGCCGAGAAGGAACTGGACGCCCTCACCAAGAAACATGTTGATACCATTGACGAGCTGTACAAGCACAAGGAATCCGAACTGCTAGAGGTTTAGCGGGAGCCGGTACCAACGATGACAGCAGAACCCGAAAGCACCGGGGAATCCCCCTCACTACCGCAGGTAAAGCCCACGTCAAAGGCTGGGCGGGACCTGCCCGCCGCCATTGGTGTGGGGGTGGCTTTCGGGGTGCTTCTTCTCTTGGGGCTGTTCTTCCCGCCCGTGATGGTTTTTACTGCCGCGCTAACCGCTGGGGTGGGTGCATGGGAAGTCGCTCATGTTTTGAACGATAAGCGCGGGCACGGCATCCCCGCCGTCGCGACCGGGGTGCTGACGGTGATGACCGTTGTCGCCTCATATATTCATGGGGTGCTTGGGCTGGTTATATGTACTGCGGTATCGGCAGTTATTCTGCTGGTGTGGACCCTGCTTCTGAGTGGACGTAGGCGCACCGCAAACATCCCGGCGGCCACCTTCGGGGTTCTTGGGACCCTACTGTGGGTGCCGGTGCTGATGAGCATCCCCATTGTCTACTTGGGGAGTGTTGAGCGTGGCTGGCTGGGAATCCTGATGATCCTCCTTATGGCCATTAGCAACGACACGTTCGGCTATATTGCCGGGGTAAACTGGGGGAGGCACCCCATGGCCCCGAAAATTTCACCCAAGAAAAGCTGGGAAGGGCTGGCTGGCTCTATTATCGGGTCGGCCCTGGTAGCCATTGTCACCCTCATTATTGTGGGACAGCCGTGGTGGTACGGGCTGCTCGTAGCCCCTGTGATGGTGGTCGCATCCACGGCTGGGGATTTGATGGAGTCGGTGGTAAAACGTCGGCTGGGTGTGAAAGACATGTCGAACATCCTGCCCGGTCACGGCGGCATGATGGACCGTTTGGACTCAATTCTTTTCGCGGCTGCCGCCGGGTGCCTGATTTTTGGGACCGTGATGCCGCTGTAACGAATACCGTACACTAGATGTTTAGCCGCGCTGCAGGTTATTGAACGCCAGTACACGAAGGAGCGTCCTTTTGGCAAGGAAAAAATTAGGCCCGCCCGTGACGGGGGCTTCTCCCGTACCGCTGAGACCGTTGCCGGGTACCGCCGTGTGGAGGTAGACCGCCTATTTACCCGCCTTGCCAACGACTACGAGCACCTCAGCAGCGGAGCAGAAGTGCCTTCAGACATATACACGTCACGTTCCATCCGGCAGGTGATTTTTCAGGCTGAGCCCGGCGGATACAATCCCGTGGAAGTGGACCGTGCCTTGGAGCAGGTGGGGGAGAGGTTCGCCAAACTGGAACGCAGCCGCTATATTCAGCGGTATGGACTGACCGAATGGGAGCGTTCTTTACGGTCCACTGGTGAGTTGCTGGCGGGGCGTTTAGAGCGTCCTCGGGGTGAGAAATTCCGCCGCCCTACTAAACGCAAAACGGTTGGCTACTTCATTAGTGACGTAGATGAACTGTGTGACCGGGTGCTTGCCCAGCTTAACAGTGAGGAGCCGCTGGATGCTGGTGTAGTGCAGCGCGCCTCGTTCCGGCCTGCCACCGGGTCTGTCTGCTATGACGAAACTCAGGTGGACGCGTTTTTGGACCGCTGCATTGAGCTGCTGCAGGACTTAGCCTAAGGCGGCGTGCTTTCTCTCTGAGGCGCCAACGTTACGGGTCCGTGCGTAGCCGCTGACTTTCCGCAGGCGATACTGGGGTTCGCAGCTGTTGACGGGCGGGAGTAGTCCGCTTCTGGTTCTAGCCTCGGATAGGGGATACTTATAACTATGAAATTTGGTTCCTCCGCCCGCTTAGATGCCACGTCCCCACCCTTACTAATACGTTGAAAAGCCTTGTGCGCACACCCTCACGTGTCACTCTTCTAGGTTCTACCGGTTCTATCGGCACCCAGGCAATACAGGTTATTGAGCATCTTGCGCGTCTTGCAGGCACCACCGTCGATGCTGAGGATGCACCGCTGAAGGTTGCAGCTCTCAGTGCCGGTTCACGCTCCCTCGAATTATTAGCACAGCAGGCGGTGCTGGTACGGGCCGAGCTTGTTGCCACCAGCGGCACGGCGCAGGATGCACAACGGTTGCGAGAATACCTTGATGCGGCTGCCCGCAGCACGGGCATTAGCGGGTACAGTCCGCGCATCGTCTGGGGAGAACGTGCCAGCGTTGAGGCGGCGGCGCATCCGGCGGATGTGGTGCTCAATGGCATTACCGGATCTATCGGTTTAGAACCCACACTGACCGCCCTCAAAGCGGGGTACCGGGTTGCCCTTGCGAATAAAGAATCTCTGATTGCGGGTGGTCCGCTTGTGCGTGCCGCCGTCGATGCCTCACCGTTAGAAACCCCGATGGTTCCGGTGGATTCGGAGCATTCGGCTCTTGCCCAGGCTCTAACCAGCGGTACCGACGCCGAGATAGACCGGCTGATTCTCACGGCCTCAGGCGGGCCCTTTCGCGGGTACACGCGTGAGATGCTTCACGATGTTACCCCACGGCAGGCGCTGGCGCATCCTACCTGGGATATGGGGCTGGTGGTCACAACCAATTCGGCAACGATGGTGAATAAGGCCCTTGAGGTATTAGAGGCACACCATCTTTTGGGGTTGATCTTGACCGCATTGATGTTGCGGTACACCCGCAGTCGATTGTGCATTCAATGGTTCAGTTCGTAGACGGCGCGACTATCGCCCAGGCGTCCCCGCCGACCATGCTTCTGCCTATTGCTTTGGGACTGACGTGGCCGCATCGTATTCCGCAGGTAGCGGCCCCTTGTGATTGGACTCAGGCGCAAACATGGACTTTTGAACCGCTTGATGCGACGGCTTTCCCTGCTGTGCAGATGATTAAAGAGGCGGGCAAGCGGGGCGGAACTTTTCCCACCGTTTTTAACGCCGCTAATGAGGAAGCGGTTAGTGCTTTCCACGCCGGTAAAATTCGGTTTACCGATATTGTGGATTCCGTGGCGCGTGTTTTGGAGGCACACACCGCCAGCGGCGAAGCCGTGACAGACACCGAGATGACCCTAGACGCAGTGCTTAACGCCGAAACCTGGGCGCGGACACAAGCCCGTGAATTACTGATTCTGTAGGCGGGATTGTAAAAGCACATGCTGTAGACCCAATAGTGGGGTCAGTCAACTTTGGCTCGGCTCCTGTGCTAGATTCCCCCGCTCCTGCGCCTGGACCGAGCCCGGTAGAGCCAAGCAGCGCCGGGGCAGATGCTTCGGCTCAGCCTATTGATTCAACTTACACCCCCTCACCGGAGAAGTCTTCGAGCGCCCCGAACCCGGAGCCTTCTGCGGCGACAGTGGCACCGGATCCGAGGAACCCATAGCGGTATCGTACAAGGAAGGGTGCACGGTGAAGCGCGCAGGGCAATTCCCCGTTTATTAGTTGTTCAGCAGAGGAGAGGGAAATATCGGTTATGGGTGGGTATGGTGAGGAGCCGCGTCATGCGTTGGAGCCGTATTTTTGTGAGCGGTCTGTGGGGCCTGTGTCTGAGGAGTCGCGGGGCCGGTGGGGGACGTGGGATTGGGAGCCGGGAGAGCTGGGGCGGTATTTATTACGGCCGATATTGGCGATGGTGTTTGTGGTGGGTCCTGCAATGTATGGTGCTATATATTTGGGGCTTCATGAACCTACTGCGCCTCCGGTGTTGTTTTATGTGTTGGCGGTGTTGGCGCCGGTAATTTTTACGGGGTTAACGGTGGTGCGGTATGTGCGTCGTCGGGGAGGATGCATGGTTTGTGGGAAGGAAATCTGTTTCTGATAGGGATGCTTATTCCTAATTTGGCAGGTCCCCCGTATAAGTTGTTGACCACGGTGTGTGCTGCTTCGTCTTTGGTGGCGACGTTTTGGGCGTCGGTGGTGGTGACGTTTTGGGCGCAGTATCGGGGGTTGGATCCGAATTATTATTTACGGTATGTTCCTCCGGCGCCGGTGGCGAGGAAGGAGGGGGTGCGGGGGTATGTGCAGTATGTGCGGGGTGAGGCGTTTTTTATTTTTGTGTGCCTCGCAGGGTTCCCTGCGTTCTTTTTCTTGGCAATAGGTATTTTTGTTCATGATAATGATCGGGCTATCTCTGAGTTTATTATTGCTATGGAAAGTTTTGCTGTGGCAATATTCCTGTGTTTGATTCTTCGGGGTATTTTTAAGGTGCATTCGCGGTGGCGTCGTTTAGGAGTAATAGCGGTAGTAATTTTTTGGTTTTTCATCCGGCAGGGTTTAATCCGTTGCTTACATTGTTTTATGCTATTGCGGGGGATGTTTCAGGTGGTATGTTCTTTCCTTCTGTTTCTCGGGGGAAGAACGCTGAAGAGGTTGAGGGTGCTTAGCTTGAGAGATTCGGTGCTGCCTTCAGCAGGTTCACAGATAACAGGAGTATCCTAGAGGCTTTGCGGTATCCCGCACACACAAGCAGTCCGCTCTGAAGGAGAGACGTGGAGATTCTGTACTACGCCGCTGGCGTGATTATTATGGCGTTTGCCATCGCGGTATCCATTGCTCTGCACGAGGTGGGGCACTTGGTGCCCGCTAAACTCTTCGGCGTGCACGTACCCCAGTATATGATCGGCTTCGGAAAAACCATTTTCTCGTTCCGCCGGGGCGAGACCGAGTACGGGTTTAAAGCCATCCCGCTCGGTGGGTACATCTCTATGATTGGCATGTACCCGCCCGCCGTCCAAGAAAAAACTGATGCTTCAGCCGAAGAGGATGCTTCGACTGAACGTGAGAAGGTCACAGCGTCCGCGGCCGCAGGTACCGTGGCGGGGCAGGCAGTATCTGAAACCGCTGAACTCACCGGTGATACTGCAGAACCAGCCGAAAATACGCTGTACCCCAGCGGCAGGTGCGTTCCGGGAACACCAGCCTGCTGGCATCGCTCTCTGCTGCTGCCCGTGAGGCGGATGCCGAACGTATCCAGCCTGGCGATGAGAACCGTCTCTTCTATAAGCTGCCGGTGTATAAGCGCATTATCATTATGCTCGGCGGGCCGTTCATGAACCTGCTGATTGGGGTTGTGTGCACCGCAATCCTAATTTGTGGGTTTGGGCTGCCCACCGCCACGAATAAGGTCAGCTCTGTGTCGGAGTGTGTGCCGACGGTCAGTATGAACACAGATTCCATCACCTATGAGGAGTGCAGCGCTTCTTCTCAGCCGTCCCCGCGAAAACTGCCGGGCTGCGTGCAGGGGACACGGTGCTGGCGGTGAACGGTACTGAAACCAGCAGCTGGACGGCGGTCTCAAGCGCTATCCGCGCGGCAGGGACCACCCCCAGTGAGATAAAGATCATGCGGGACGGGCGTGAACAGACCCTCACCATCACCCCGGTGCAGCTGGTGCGGCCCGTGGTTGATGAACAGACCGGCCAGTACGCCCGCAATGAGGACGGGTCCTTTAAAACAGTCAGCGGCGGGTTTGTGGGTATTTCTCCCACCTCCGAGCTGAAGCCTGGTAACCTATCCGATGTGCCGCCGAACGTGGGGCATACCCTGGCTCGTATTGCCGGGTCCATGTGGTCGTTGCCGCAACGGGTCTGGGATCTTGGGGTAACTCTCGTTACCAATGGTGACCGCGACGCGAACTCGCCGGTTTCTGTAGTGGGGGTGAGCCGTATTGCGGGGGAGGTCGCCTCTACCGATCAGATTGACCGCACCTCTAAGGAAGCAACTCTTGTCTCCCTGGTGGCCAGCATGAACTTGATGCTTTTCGCGTTCAACCTTATTCCGTTGCTGCCCCTGGATGGCGGGCACGTGTTTGGGGCACTATGGGAGGCTACTCGCCGTGCCTTCGCCAAACTTACCCGCCGTGAAGACCCGGGTCCCTTCGATCCCATTAAGCTCATGCCGCTTACCTACGTGGTGGCTGGAGCATTCATCCTCATGTCCGTTATCCTTATTGCCGCAGATATTATTAAACCGATTAGGTTGTTCTAAATGTGCGGCTCGTGAGAGCCGCAACCTACGGTTTGGACGCCCCATCCTTAACGCCCTGTGATTTATCACGCGGTTAGGGTATCCGTATTAGTGAATCGCCGCGCGGCGGTGGCACAATAAGAAGCTGAACGGCGCACCCAGCGCCACCTCAACCCTTTGGAGGAATACCTTGTCGGTTAGCCTCGGCATGCCCGTACTTAAGCCCGCACCCCAGGTTCTTGCGCCGCGCCGCAAAACCCGCCAGTTCAAGGTTGGTACTGTAGGCATCGGTTCCGAATCGCCCGTCTCGGTGCAATCCATGACCACCACCAAGACCCACGATATTGGTTCTACCCTGCAGCAGATTGCCGAGCTCACCGCCGCCGGGTGCGATATTGTGCGTGTTGCGTGCCCCACCGATAAGGACGCTGAGGCGCTGCCGATTATCGCCAAGCAGTCCAATATACCGGTGATTGCCGATATCCACTTCCAGCCGAAATACGTGTACGCCGCCATTAAAGCCGGCTGCGGTGCGGTGCGAGTGAACCCCGGTAACATTCGTAAGTTTGACGACCAAGTAAAAGAGATCGCCGAGATGGCATCCGACCACGGCACCTCTATACGTATTGGTGTGAACGCCGGTTCACTCGATAAACGGCTGCTTGAGAAGTACGGTAAAGCAACCCCTGAAGCACTGGTTGAATCAGCCGTCTGGGAGGCTTCCCTGTTTGAAGAGCACGGCTTCCGGGACTTTAAAATCTCCGTTAAACACAACGACCCGGTGATTATGGTCGAGGCGTACCGACAGCTTGCCGCCAGCGGCGACTGGCCCCTGCACCTGGGAGTGACCGAAGCTGGCCCCGCATTCCAAGGCACCATTAAAAGCTCCGTCGCGTTCGGCACCCTGCTCTCACAGGGGATTGGTGACACTATCCGTGTATCTCTTTCCGCCCCGCCGGTTGAAGAGGTAAAAGTTGGTACAAAATCCTTGAATCGCTGAACCTGCGCGAACGTAAACTAGATATTGTTTCGTGCCCCTCGTGCGGGCGCGCCCAGGTGAACGTGTGGGAACTGGCCGAGAACGTGACCAAGGGCCTGGAAGGCATGAAAGTTCCGCTGCGTGTGGCCGTGATGGGGTGCGTGGTGAACGGCCCCGGTGAGGCGCGTGAGGCCGACCTTGGGGTGGCATCCGGCAACGGTAAAGGCCAAATTTTTGTGAAGGGTGAGGTCATTAAGACTGTGCCTGAGGACCAGATCGTAGAAACCCTCATTGAGGAGGCGAACCGTATCGCCGCCGAAATGGAGGCACGCGGTGAATATGTCCCGAGGGAGCCGCCCCCGCCGTCACCGTCAAATAGTTTTCAGCGCCCCGCACCCGTGTGCGGGGCGTTTCGCCCACTCGCCGCCCAGCACCTTACAACCTTTGGACGTCACAGTGTTACCTAAGCTCTTCACCGCCGCAAGCGCATCGCAGTCGGTGCCCCGCCGCGCTATCCCGCTGGATGTGAGGCACGCGGATGCGCTGGAAGAGGCATTGTATTCGAGTATTGTGGGTAACCTGTATGCCGTTGATTTTTACGAGCAGGTCGGTCTGCCCATGGCCGGGTCGGTGGGTGATAAAGTACCGTCTGGTTACGCTGGTTTTGTGGGTATACCGGCTGAGGGAGACGAAAGAGACGGTGCGCAGCAGCCGAATTTGAGCAGCATTATCCTGTTGGGGAACAATACGGTTCCTGTGGTTGTGGCTAATAGTGATTACGCTGTATTGGCAAAATGTATCCACCGCAGCAAGCGCCGCCTTGACTCTATTTTTGGGCCTGCGGATATGGTGAACCCGCTGTGGCACACCCTTGAGAGCCGTATGCCCGCGCCGTCTTCGTACCGCCCGATTCAGCCTCTGCTGTACCTGTCGCCTGAGGTCGATCTCACTGAGCATATTGATGCGACACTACCGCGTATCCCTACGCACCTGCCTCCGCTTGCTACCACCGACCTGTATGACCAGCAGGTGGGGCATTACGTGCGGTTTGCTAATAGCGCCGACTATAATGCGTTGCTGCCCGCAGCGGCCGCCATGTTCCGTGAGGAGGTGGGCCTTGACCCGCTGGAGCGGTATGGACAAGGGTACCGTAACCGTGTGCATACCCTCAGCGCGCAGCAGCGAACCGTGGTCGCTACTAATGTTGAGGGGCGGTAGTGTATAAGGCAGACGCAGGCCTTACCAGCCTGGACACTGCCCAAATACAAGGGTTGTGGGTGCACCCGGATTACCGGGGTTTGGGGCTGGCGGCTTCACTGACCGCCGCGGCGTGCGCCCTGCTACGCCGCCGCTACCGGCATCTGAGCCTGTACGTGAACGACTATAATGCCCGCGCCCGTGCCCTGTACGCACGCCTGGGGTGGGAGCCGGTGGGTGAATACGCCACCGTCATCTTCGCGCGTTAACCCTGCGAACAGATAGACTAGAAAGATGGCACAGCCTGTGCCTGGTTTTGTGTGCCCGCACCGTTTACGCGCCTTTGTGCGCGAACAAGACTATTTCAACCGATTGCAGGAGGCTTCCCGTGGTACTTCGACTGTCCAACCTCTTCGTGCGAACTTTGCGCGAAGACCCTGTAGACGCTGAGGTGGCCAGTCACAAGCTGCTGGTGCGCGCAGGTTATATTCGCCGTGCCGCCCCTGGCGTGTACACGTGGCTGCCTCTGGGGCTGCGGGTCCTGCGCAAGGTCGAGAATGTGGTGCGTGAGGAAATGAACGCGATTGGAGCCCAAGAAGTTCTCTTCCCGGCGCTGCTGCCGCGAGAACCCTATGAGGCAACCAACCGGTGGGAAGAATACGGCGATAATCTCTTCCGCCTGCAGGACCGCAAAGGCGCCGATATGCTGCTGGCGCCCACCCACGAGGAAATGTTCACCCTGCTGGTGAAAGACCTGTATTCCTCCTACAAGGATCTGCCGCTGTATATTTACCAGATCCAGAATAAGTACCGTGACGAGGCGCGACCCCGCGCCGGTCTGCTGCGTGGGCGCGAATTCATCATGAAGGATTCCTACTCTTTTACTGTGGACGACGAAGGCTTGACTGAAGCCTACGAGGCCCACCGTGCCGCTTACCAGCGTATTTTTAACCGCTTGGGATTAGACACCGTCATTGTGACCGCACAATCGGGTGCTATGGGTGGTTCCCGTAGCGAAGAATTCCTGCATCCGACCCCTGTAGGTGAAGACACCTTCGTGCGTTCCGCCGGTGGCTACGCCGCAAACGTGGAGGCAGTCACCACTGTTGTGCCCGCAGACATTGATTTCACGGATACGCCCGCAGCTATCGTGCTCGATACCCCCGAATCTCCCACGATTGAAACCCTCGTAGCCCAGATGAACGACCTGCACCCGCAGGTGACCGGTGGTGAACTCACCGCAGAGCAAACGCTCAAATGTTTTGTGGGCGCAGTCATTACCCCTGCCGGGGAGCGTAAGCTCTTTGCTGTGGGTGTGCCCGGTGACCGCGAAGTCGATCTGGGGCGCGTCGAGGTTAACGTTGGTGCACTCCTGGGTATCGGCGGCGAGATCGAGGTTGAGGCTGCCTCCGAGGAGGACCTAAAGAAATTCCCGCAGCTCGTCAAGGGCTATATTGGCCCGGGTCTTACTCTTGATCAGCCTAT
Organism: Rothia aeria; assembly: GCA_002355935.1. Taxonomy (GTDB): domain Bacteria; phylum Actinomycetota; class Actinomycetes; order Actinomycetales; family Micrococcaceae; genus Rothia; species Rothia aeria. Next base: position 1,129,411 of record AP017895.1, read on the forward strand.
GCTGGGTGAGAATACCGAAGAGCGCCACACCGCTACTGGTATTCCGTTCTTCGTTGATCCGCGCGTGGTTCGCGGCACCTCGTGGGTGACCGGCGCTAACGAGCACGGCAAACACGTGGCAAATCTCGTGTACGGGCGGGACTTTAGTGCAGACGGTGTTTTGGAGGCGTGTGAAGTACGCGAAGGCGACCCGGCACCGGATGGTTCCGGACCGCTTATTGCTGCACGTGGTATTGAGATGGGGCATATCTTCCAGCTTGGCCGTAAATACGCCGAGGCGCTGGGCCTGAAAGTACTCGATCAGAACGGTAAACTCCAGACCGTGACGATGGGGTCTTACGGTATTGGTGTAACCCGCGCGCTTGCCGCAATTGCTGAGGGCAATCATGACGAGAAGGGTCTGATCTGGCCGCGTAACTTGGCACCCGCCGATGTGCACATCGTCATCACGAATAAAGACACTCAATCCCACGAGTACGCAGAAACCTTGAGCACGGAGCTTGAAGGCGCCGGGGTGCAGGTGCTGTTGGACGACCGTCTGAAAACCAGCCCGGGCGTGAAATTCGGCGATGCAGAGCTTCTGGGCGTACCCACCATCCTAGTGATTGGCCGCGGGTTCAAAGACGGTACTTTGGAGCTCAAAGACCGGCGAAGCGGCGAAGCACGCGATATTGCCGTATCGGATGCGGTACGCGAGGTCCTGGCTGAAACTCGCCCTTAACTGTTCTGGGTGTGGGATAGCAGGAAAGAAGGGATATCTATGGCGTACAAACCTAAACGTTCGGGCGGTAAGAAAGGCGGTGCCTCCAACGCTCGTGCCCGGCGTGCCGCCTCACGAGCCGCAAGCGGCGTCTCACGCGCACCCGCCGAGAAGGCTCCGCAGGCTCCAGTGGGTACCCGCCCTCTTCATGCCGATGAGGTGCGGGCTGCGATCGAACCAACCCTAGCGGAGTTCTCCCTTGTGGTGGAGAGCATTAAAATTACCGGCCCGGCACAGAACTGCACCGTTGAAATTACCGTGGATTACACGGAAGACCGCGCTGATTCGCTTTCTTTGGATACGATCGCCGAGATTTCGGGGTATTCTCTGCGGCCCTAGACCGTGCTGATGCGAACGATGAGTTCTTCCCGTATTTACTGGAGGTCTCCTCGCCGGGGGCAACGCGTGAACTGTCTGAACGCCGCCACTGGGTGCGAGCCCGAACCCGACTCGTGGCCATTACCGAGACTGATGGCTCCGAGTATGTGGGGCGCCTTGATGAAGTTACGGATGATGGCCCAGTTCTGCGGCGGAAGAAGCAGACTAAGAAGGGGCAGAAACCTTCGTACCATGAGCCGCAGACCCTGCCGTGGGAGCGTATCGCCAGTGCTCATCTTCAGATTGATTTCAATTCCACAGCCGATTCGGTAGAATAGGAGTCAAAGTGGGCTCTTCACCGTTGTTGCCTATTTTTAGGTGGTGAAGGGCATACCGTCCGGTAGCCGGGGCGCCCAGAGCGTCCCGGCGCTGTGCTACAGGGAAAGGCTGATGAGCGTGGACAATAATATGACGATTGACCTAAGCGTTCTGAGCACGCTTGAGAAGGAACGCGGGATCGCTCTGGAAGAACTGTTTGCGCTCGTCGAGAATGCGCTACTGCTGGCGTACATGAAGCAGCCGGGCGCTATTAAAGGTTCCCGTGCAGAGATTGACCGTAAGAGCGGTCAGTTCGTCATTTTAGCCCCCGAACTTGACGACGATAACCAGAAGATCGCCGAGTTTGATGATACCCCCAATAACTTTGGCCGTATCGCCGCCGCGACTGTGCGTCAGGTGCTGGCGCAGCGCCTGCGAGACGCCGAGGACGCCAGCGTGCTGGGGGAGTTCCGTGACCGTGAGGGCACCCTCGTCTCTGGTGTGGTGCAGCAGGGCAATAATCCGCGTATGGTGCAGGTCGATCTGGGAACCGTTGAGGCGGTGCTGCCAGCTAATGAGCAGGTGCCGGGAGAGAAATACCCGCATGGCGCGCGCATCCGCGCATATTTGGTGGAGGCACGCCGAGGCCAGAAAGGCCCCTCAATTGTGCTTTCCCGCTCCCACCCGAACCTAGTGCTGCGTTTATTTGAGCATGAGGTTCCCGAGATTTCTGACGGGCTGGTGAAGATCGCCTCGATTGCCCGTGAAGCGGGGCATCGTTCGAAGATCGCGGTGCACGCCACCGACCCGTCTATTAACGCAAAAGGTGCCTGTATTGGTGATATGGGTGCGCGTGTTCGTGCTGTTGCCGCGGAGCTGAATGACGAGAAAATCGACATTGTCGATTATTCCTCAGACCCCGCCGAGTTTATTGCCGCAGCGCTTTCCCCCGCGAAGGTGACTGAGGTCATTATTTGGATGCGCGTGAGTATTCGGCCCGAGCCGTTGTACCCGATGACCAGCTGTCGTTGGCTATTGGTCGTGAGGGGCAGAACGCCCGGCTTGCCGCTAAACTCACCGGGTGGCGTATCGATATTCTCTCGGAATCGAAGTATGCGCAGCTAAAGGCTGAAGAGGAAGTGGCGGAGCGGGTTTCTCGCGCTTTGCACGCTGACAACGAGTAATATTCGTTCATAGCCGCAATGGCGGCTCTGAAAATACCGGCATACCGTATAGAATATAAATGTGCGTTTGTGATCGCGTGCCTTAGTGCGCCCTCAAACGAGGGTAATTGATGTTGGGACGATAAAGGGGGAAACTTATGAGCCTACCCCTGAGGACCTGCATCGGTTGCCGTGACCGCGATACCCAGCGGAACATGCTCAGGATCGTACGATCCTGCGGCGGTGACGGGCCTACCTCCCAGCGTATTCTTGTGGATGCGCGAAGAGATATGCCTGGGCGCGGAGCGTGGCTACACCCCAGCGTGCAGTGCCTGCAGCAGGCAGTACGCAGGAATGCTTTCGCCCGCGCCTTCAAAACTGTCTGTGGCGCTTCGCAGGTGCAGGCTTTTGCCGAGCAGCTTCAACAGCGTCTGGAGGCGGAGGAGAGAACCGCAGGCCCCATGTAAGTCAAACAAGTTTGACGGCTTCTTAACACTGTATGAAAGCGAGTCAGAAAACTGATGGATATCTAATGAGTGCCGCAGAATGAGTACTTACCTGTGCTCAGAAAACGGCTGTCTAATGCCACCGTGCGCCGTAGTGCGCACACCCATACATCACTAGAGCCCGCGCCGTCCTGGCGCGAGCCAGGACAGGAGAAAATTGGCTAAGCCTCGTGTACACGAGCTCGCTAAAGAGTTTGGCGTCACCTCTAAAGAAGTTATCGCCAAACTCGGCGAGATGAATGAATTTGTTAAGGGTCCTTCCTCGACCCTAAACCCCATGGTTGTCAAAAAGCTGCGTGAGGCGTTTCCCGCTGCAAAACCTGCAGCTGAAGCAGCTCAGAAACCTGCCGCATCCCAGAAAGCAGCCTCCGGTGCCTCTGCCGCGCCGAAATCTGCAGCAAAGCCTGCGGCGCCGAAACCTGGGCCTAAATCTGCCGCTCAGAAACAGAGCGGTACAAAGGCCGCTCCGTCGGCGGGGAAGGCTGCTGCTGCGCCGAAGCCTGCAGCTCCTAAGCCCGGTCCGAAACCCGGCCCGCGCCCGGGTAATAACCCGTTCTCATCGCAGCAGGGCATGAAACGCCCCGATGCGCAGTCCGCAGCACCGAAACCCGGCGCCCCCAAGCCTGCCGCGCCAAAGCCTGCGGCTCCTAAGCCCGGTCCGAAACCCGGCCCGCGCCCGGGTAATAACCCGTTCTCATCGCAGCAGGGCATGAAACGCCCCGAGCGTGGTGAGCAGCGTTCCGGCGGGCCGCGCCCGCCGCGTGGTGGACAGCGTGGTGCTGGTTCCGGCGGCCCCCGCCCCGCAGCGGGCTCACGCCCCGGTGGCGGCCCCCGTTCAGGCTCAGGCGGCGGTTCACGCCCCACCCCGTCAATGATGCCGAAGGTATCCAATGTTGGGCCCGGATCGCCTTCAGGCGGCGGTAACTCCGGTGGCGGCGGTGGCTCCCGTCGCGGCGGCGGTGGCTTTAACCGTGGCCCGGGCCGCCCCGGCCCCGGCGGTCGCGGTAACGCCCAGGGCGCTTTCGGACGCGGCGGTTCCAAACGTAAAAACCGCAAGTCGAAGGCGGCACGCCGCAGCGAGCAGGAGCAGCTTAACGCACCAGCACCCGGCGGCGTGGTCGTGCCTCGCGGCGACGGCTCAACCGAAATCCGTATGCGCCGCGGCGCCTCCATCATGGACTTTGCCGAGAAGATTGGCGCGAACCCCGCAGCCCTGATTACGGTGCTCTTCCACTTGGGTGAGATGGCAACTCAAACCCAATCCCTGGACGAGGACACGTTTGAGCTGCTGGGTGCCGAGCTGGGGTACGTTATTAAGATCGTTTCCCCCGAAGACGAAGAGCGTGAACTGCTGGAGTCCTTCGACATTGACCTTGAGGCCGAAGCGGCTGCTGAAGGCGATAAAGAGCTTGAGGTGCGCCCGCCGGTTGTGACCGTGATGGGTCACGTTGACCACGGTAAAACCCGCCTGCTGGATGCCATCCGTAACACCAACGTCATTGAGGGCGAGGCCGGCGGCATTACCCAGCACATCGGTGCGTACCAGGTACACACCACCGTTGAGGGAGAAGACCGTGCTATTACCTTCATCGATACCCCCGGTCACGAGGCGTTTACCGCTATGCGTGCCCGCGGTGCGAAGGTTACCGACGTCGCTATTCTTGTGGTCGCAGCGGATGACGGCGTGATGCCGCAGACCGTTGAGGCCCTGAACCATGCCCAAGCGGCTAACGTGCCGATCGTGGTTGCGGTTAACAAGATCGATAAGGAAGGTGCCTCGCCCGATAAGGTCAAGGGCCAGCTGACCGAGTACGGTCTGGTACCCGAAGACTACGGCGGAGACACCATGTTCGTGAATGTTTCTGCCCGCAACGGCACCAATATTGACGAACTGCTGGAGGCTGTGACCCTCACCGCCGACGTCCTAGAACTGCGTGCTAACCCGAATAAGGAAGCTCGCGGCGTTGCCATTGAAGCGAACCTGGACAAGGGCCGCGGTGCGGTCTCCACCGTCCTGGTGCAGTCCGGTACCCTGCATGTGGGTGATGCGATTGTTGCCGGCGTGGCACACGGTCGCGTGCGTGCAATGTTCGATGAAAACGGCCAGGCAGTGAAAGAAGCCGGCCCGTCCCGTCCCGTGCAGGTTCTGGGCCTTTCGACGGTGCCCCGTGCGGGTGATACCTTCCTCTCGACCGAGGAAGAACGCACTGCACGCCAGATCGCTGAGAAGCGTGAGGCAGCGGACCGTAACGCACAGCTTGCGAAGCGTCGTAAGCGCGTAACCCTTGAATCCTTCGATGCCGCCGTGGCTGAGGGCAAGATGGACACTCTGAACCTGATTATTAAGGGTGACGTCTCCGGTGCTGTTGAGGCCCTGGAAGAGTCGCTCATGAAGATCGACGTGGGCGGCGACGAGGTTCAGCTGCGTGTGATCCACCGCGGTGTGGGTGCTATTACCCAGAACGACGTGAACCTGGCAACCGTGGACAACGCGGTGATCATTGGCTTCAACGTTCGCCCCGCAGAGCGCGTCTCGGAGCTTGCCGACCGCGAGGGCGTCGAGATGAAGTTCTACTCGGTCATCTACCGTGCGATTGAGGAAATCGAGCAGGCCGTTAAGGGTATGCTCAAGCCCGAGTATGAAGAAGTTGAGCTTGGTTCAGCTGAGATCCGCGAAGTGTTCCGCTCCTCCAAGTGGGGCAATATTGCCGGTTCGCTGGTCAAGAACGGTATTATCAAGCGTAACTCCAAGGCACGCCTGGTACGTGACGGGTCCGTGGTGGCTGAAGACCTCACCATTGAGTCGCTACGCCGCTTCAAGGACGACGCCACCGAGGTTCGTGAAGGCTACGAGTGCGGTATTGGGCTCGGTTCCTTCAACGACATTAAGGAAGGCGACGTTATTGAAACGTGGGAGATGCGCGAGAAGAAGCGCGTCTAAGGCACTAAGGCCGTCTGCTTCCCAGCCGCAGTAGGGAAGCGGGCACCTCACATACCGTGCGGGCCGGTCCTTATGAACGGGAGTTTATAAGGACCGGCCCGCGCCGCTGTGAGGCCAGTGTCAGCGATGCACCAGCGGCATCGTACCTTGCGAGCAGAAAATATACGGAAGAACTATCGCGTCGCCCCCGCGCCGCGTATCACCTACAGAGGAGAACAGCATGGCTGATGCAGCCCGCGCGGCTCGCCTAGCCGACCGCATTAAAGTGATTGTGGCACAGGCGTTAGAGCGTCGTGTCAAAGACCCCAGGCTCGGGTTCGTGACCGTCACAGACGCCCGCGTCACCAACGATCTGCAGCACGCAACCGTGTACTACACGGTGTACGGTTCCGAACAGGAGCAGGCTTCGACAAAGGCTGCCTTGGAATCCGCCAAAGGTATCCTGCGGTCGGAGGTGGGGAAGAACATTACCGCCCGCCTGACCCCAACCCTCACCTTTGTGCCTGATGAAGTCCCCGTAAACGCCTACCACCTGGAGGATTTGCTCCGTAAGACCCGTGAACGCGACGCTCAGCTGGCCGCCGCCGCCACGGGCGCGCAGTATGCGGGGGAGGCCGACCCCTATAAGAAATCCGCCGACGATAACGAGTTCGGCGAAGACACCACCGGTGAGGACACCGAATAAGTGGCTAAAACGAAAGGGGACGGACCCAGCGGGCTGGTAGTGATCGATAAGCCCGAGGGGATAACCAGCCACGATGTGGTGTCGAAACTCCGCTGGATTGCGGGCACCCGTCGCGTTGGTCATGCGGGCACCCTTGACCCGGCGGCCACCGGGGTGCTGATTCTGGGGCTGAATAAGGCGACGAAACTGCTGACCTACCTGGTAGGGCAGGATAAGACGTATCAGGCCACGATTCAGCTGGGCATTAGCACAGAAACGGACGACGCGCAGGGCCGACAGACCGGAACTTGCCCGGAGGCTGTGGAGGCACTGACTGAGCAGCGCATTCTTGAGGCGGTCGCAAGCTTAACCGGCGATATTATGCAGGTGCCTTCTGCGGTATCTGCCATCAAGGTTAATGGGGTCCGCTCTTACACTCGGGTGCGCAGCGGTGAACAGGTAGAACTAGCTGCCCGCCCGGTGCGGGTGAATGAGTTCACGGTGCATTCCATACAACGCACTATGACCAGTTGGTGTGTTCTCGTTTCTCAGCAGGAACTTGCCGAGGCGGGGATCGACGCGGCTGGAACACACGGCGAGCTGTCAGATCCCACTACTGCGATCACCTCGGTGCCGGTGATCAACTGTGAGGTGACGGTATCCTGCTCCTCAGGCACCTATATTCGTGCCTTGGCGCGGGATCTGGGTCAGATGCTGGGCACCGGCGGGCACCTCATACGTTTACGCCGCACCCGGGTGGGAGGAACCACCCTTGCAGACGCCGCTGCTTTGCCGGAACTGCTGGAACGCCGGGAGGCGGCGGGGCAACCGTTGACGGATATGCCGCTGCTGAGTTTAGAGGAGGCTGCGCGCCGTCTCTTTAAGGTTCGTGAGCTATCGGCGCAGCAGGCCACAGATGTGTCTTTTGGCCGCCGCATTAGCCCGAACGGGGACGGGACGGTGACTCTGCGGCAGGCCCACGCAAGTACCGGTGACGGAGGGGAAAAGCAACACGCTACTACCGAGGGCGTGTACGCGGCTTTTGCGCCGGATGGCACGCTGGTGGCGTTGCTGGAGAACTTAAAACAGCGCGGTAGCGTGGTGGCTGCACCGACCCTGGTGTTCGAGGCTGGGACTGATTTTTCCGGAACATTGGAGAAGAGCTCATGATTGCTGGGCTGGACTGGTGGTTTTGGGTAACTGCCGTACTGGGCTCCCTCTCAGCGGCTGCAGCACTGGTGCAGTATGTGCGCGGGTACGCCCCGGATGATTATTCGCAGGGCCCGGTGCTGCTGCTTGAGGCGTACCTGGTGGTGTACCTGATAGGGTCGATTATTATGCAGGCGGTTGGCCCGGGACCTCGCGGTGACTGGCTGGAGTACTACGGGTATTTGCTGACGGCTATGGTGATCCCGGCGGGTGCGTTTTTCTACTCGTTGAGTGAACGCACCCGGTGGGCTACGCTTCTGTTGGCGGTTCCCGGCCCGGTGCTGATTGTGATGGTGCATCGGATGAATATGTTGTGGTACTACTACTGAGCCGGCCGCAGTGACCTTCTGCCGCACACACTTTTGGAAGGAAACATGGGTAATAATCTTCAATCCGCCTCCGGTGGGCGGCCTCAAAACCGCAGCATGGGCTCCTACCACGCCTCGGGCCCGGGGAAGCTGATCGCCGTTTTGTACGGTGTTTTTACGTTGTCGGCTGGGGCGCGGGCGGGGTACCAGCTGGTGCGTAAATTTGATGAGGCTCCGCTGGCAATCCTGCTGTCTTTGCTGTCGGCTGTTATTTATGCTGTGGCTGCGGTTGCTTTGGCACGGCGCGGGGAGCGGGCGCGGCGAGTTGCCCTTGTGACTATTTCAGCTGAACTTGCGGGTGTGCTGGGGGTGGGGGCGTTGTCTCTGGCTGCCCCGCACCTGTTCCCGCTGGCCTCAGTGTGGTCGCATTTTGGGCAGGGGTACGGGTTTATTCCGCTGGTTTTGCCCGTTGTGGGCCTGTGGTGGCTGTTCCACTCCAGGCGTGCCTAGGCGCTGGGTAGCCGTGGCGCAAATTATTGAATTGTACACATTATGTGAGGAGAGAATATATGAATGACAAGACCTCAAAAAACGAGGCTGCGAGTCAGGGCGACCGTGAGGAATCTGCGGGTTTCCCCGCCAGTGAAGCGGGTACTGCGGGTCGGCCTGAAAAAGAGCCCCAGGCCCTGAAACCGGCCCGAACCACACCAGAGAACGGTGAGACGGTAAAGCAGCCTGCACCGAAGAAACCCGAGCAGAAAACGAAACTGGAGCAGAAGCCGCAGACCCTTGAGGATGCGGCAAAACCCCAAAACCGTGGGCTGTTCCGTTCGGTGGTGGGGCTGTACGGCGTGGCGATTATTGCCTACGCGGCGTGGCAGGTGGTGGCGGGTACGCAGGCTGCCCCGGACTCCGCTGCGGTTGCGGTGAACCCGTCAATTGAGTCGAACTATGCGTTTCTTGCCGCCGTGTATGCGGGGGTGGGCATCGCGTTCTTGTTTATCGCCTGGAAGTTTAAGTGGGCGAATATGCTGGTACTGGCGTGCCTGGTGGTGTTCCTTGGCGGTGTGGGGCGCATTATTTCGTGGGCTTCGCACGGTACCCCGCACTGGTCGCTTATTGTGCTGATGGTGACGGATTTGGTGATCCCGCCGTGTCTTCTGGTGTGGTACGCCTGGATTAATAAGTCGAATACGATCCGTCAGCAGATGCTCAGCGCCTCCCGCGTTTAATCGGGGCTTTGGACGGGCTCGCCGTACCGGGGTGCACCCCGTTTTAGGATTCAGCATCTATGCCCGCGCTGGTCTAGGATGTATAGGTACAGTATTTTTTATGCAGGAGAGCACGTGACCCTCTATACCGAGCTGAGCGATATTCCGGCGGATTTTGGGCCGTCGGTGGTGACTATCGGCAACTTTGATGGTGTGCATATTGGTCACACCCGCGTGATTTCGCGCGTTGTCGAGTTGGCTGAGGAGCACGGGCTGGCCTCTGTCGCGGTCTCATTCGACCCGCACCCAATGCAGGTTCACCACCCTGAGCTAATGCACCAGGAGATTATGGGGCAGGGTTCACGCCGCTATTTTATGTGTCAGCTGGGCCTGCAGAATTATGTGCTGCTTCACTACGACCTGGAGTTTGCGAAGCAGAGCCCCGAAGAGTTTGTGAAGAGCGTTTTTGTGGATACCCTGCACGCCCGTTACGTGGTGATTGGCGATGATGTGCGTTTCGGGCACCGCAACTCTGGTGACCTTAACACCATGCGTGAGTTGGGCGAACAGTACGGGTTTGAGGTTGTGGTGGTTGACGATCTCATGGCTGATGACGGCACCAGGTGCTCTTCTACGCGTATCCGCGAACTGCTGAATACGGGGGATATGGAGGGTGCCGCCAGATTGTTGGGCCGCCCTCACCTCATGTACGGGGAGGTGGTGCACGGGTTGGCTCGCGGGCGTGAGCTGGGGTTCCCCACCGCAAACCTGGAGCTGGAGGCGCGCGGTTTTATTCCGGTGGATGGAGTGTACGCCGGGTGGCTGACAGACGAGTCGGGAACACGCCACCCGGCGGCTATTTCGGTGGGAACGAACCCAACGTTTGACGGTCTTGAGAACCGGCAGGTTGAGGCGCATGTGATTGACCGGCCGCAGGAGCGTGTCGAGGACTTTGACCTGTACGGTCAGCATGTGGTGGTGGAGTTTGTGAAGCATCTGCGCCCGATGGTGGCGTACCACGGGGTGGAGGCCCTGGTGGAGCAGATTAACCAGGATGTGGTGCAGACTCGGGAGGTGCTGGCCGCCGCGTAGTCCCTGCGAACCGGGCGTACCGTGTTGAGGGACGCGCCCGGTACCCGTCTGCACCGCCAAAGGTGTGGGCATCTATGCGTGCAGCTTTTTGGGTTACATTACTCAGGTTTTAAGCGAGAATGGAACCATGGAAAAAATGAATGTTGAGTCCTTTAACCTGGACCACCGCGCTGTCGCTGCTCCCTATGTGCGCATTGCGGACCGTAAGATGCTGCCGGGCGGGGACACTCTCATTAAGTATGATGTCCGTTTCACTCAGCCAAATACTGCGCATCTTGACATGCCTGCTGTGCACTCTATTGAGCATTTGAGCGCCGAGCTGATGCGCAACCACACCGATAAGCTCATTGACTTCTCTCCCATGGGCTGCCAGACCGGCTTCTACGCTCTCACTCTAGGTATTGAGCCGCAAGAATTTATGCCCATCCTTGAAGCAACGATGCGCGATATTCTAGAGGCTACCGAAGTTCCCGCCGCAAACGAGGTGCAGTGCGGCTGGGGGGCACACCATTCTCTGGGTGCTGCTCAAGAGGCCGCCCGCGGTTTCCTAGCCGCCCGCAGCGAATGGGAGCAGGTGATGGCGTGAGCGATTCTCCTTTTGCAGCGGCGCAGATGAATCCTGACGAGGTTTACACTGCCATGCTTGCTGACCTCGAAAACCTTAACGATCTGATGCTGAACTTCTCCAACGCCGTCATTATTCAGGTGGCTATGGACGAAGAAATCGCGCCGCTTCTTAACGCCACCGCCTGGGCGCAGGAACCTATTGATGAGGGCGCGGCGGTCTTTCATCCGCGCACCCTGACCGTTAACCAGCGTGAGGTGCCTCTGCTGCTGGTGCGTTCCAAGATTGGGCTGGTGAACGCCGCATCCGCCGTGACCGAGGCATTGAGCTACGCCACCGACTGTTCTGGCGTGATAAGTGCAGGCACCGCTGGCGGGCTTGCTGCCACAACGAACGTGGGGGATGTGATAGTCGGTACAGAGTACACCTACACCGATGCTGATGCGAGCGCTTTCGGGTATGTACGTGGGCAAATCCCCGGCATGCCCGAAACCTATGGCGGCCCGGATTCCGACGTGGATGATGCGGTTGCCGCCGCCGTCGAAGCTCTTGATGCTGAGCAGGCAGAAGGCGGCTGGCAGGTGTGCCGGGGGCTGATGCTTGCCGGACATTCATTCGTGACCGCCCATAATGTCAAAGACACCCGTGAGGCGTTCCCCGCCGCGTTAAGCACCGATATGGAAACCACAGCTATCGCCCAGGTGTGCCATAACTATGAGGTGCCGTTTGTGGCGGTGCGGTGCGTCTCTGATTTGTGCGGCCCCGCCGCGGGGCAAGATTTCCACCTTGGTGTGGAGGTGGCTGCTGCCCGCTCAGCCCAATACGCCTTGCGGGTTGCCGCGCACCTGTGGTTCCTGCGCGGATACACGGATGACACCGAAGACACAGAACAGGAATCTAAGGCGTAATACGGGCTGCAGCTGCGGCTATGCCGGTGCTGCGCGGCGCTCACTTGCTCTCTGCGGACCCTGCCTAGTGGCGGTTCGCAGCGGGGTGAGGATGCATTTGTGGCGCACATGCAGTATGGTTATTAGGCAAGAGATTTTTCGGACCCCAGGAGAAACCCCATGAAGGTTTGCCCCACCCTCGCATCTGTCACCGGTCTGCTCGGTGGCTACAAGGTGGCTTCCACCACAGGTAACCGTCCCCTCGGCGGTGCTGTGCTGGGTGTGTGCGGCATTATTGCCTTTATGAACTGGAAGCGTAAGGCCGGGGCGCCCCGCGCTACCTTCCTGACCGGTCTGTACCTGGGTGCTTTCGGTGCATCTCATCCGCTCGCCAAGAAGATTGGCGCGTGGCCTTCGGTTTACACAGTGACCGGAATAACCGCTCTCGCTTCGATCCTTATTGGTCGTAAGCGTAAGAAATAAGTCTTAGAAAAGACGGCGGGTTGGCTTCGTTGCCAGCCCGCCGTTTTTGCTTGCGTCCCTCACGCACCGGGGGTTGCGGGCATCACGGTATACGGCGGGTGCGGCAGCCTCCGGCGTTGGCTTATCCCCTGCGGGGAAACGGGCCTAGCCTATCCAATCCGCTTAGCCCACCGTCCCGCCGGGCCCCGCGTAGCAGGCGCCTGGCACCCCAACCCAGTGAGGACAGTATGAAAAACACGGACTCAACGGACCGTAACCCCACACCGGTAGATACCGCTAAGGTGCAGCCGGGCACCCCGCACCTTCAGCGTGTCCTGACGCTGCGTCACATTATGTTCATTGCCCTTGGTTCGGCGATTGGTACGGGCCTTTTCTACGGTTCAGCATCTGCTATCCAGTTGGCTGGGCCTTCGGTGCTGGTCGCCTACATGGTTGGCGGCGCAGCGGTGTTCATGGTGATGCGCGCTATGGGAGAGTTAGCGCTTGCCAACCCGGTTTCGGGGGCGTTTTCGGAGTACGCTACCCGTTACTTGGGGCGCTGGGCGGGTTTTGTGACCGGCTGGAGTTACGCCCTGGAGATGGCGCTGGTCGCTATTGCGGATGTGACGGCGTTCGCCGTCTATATGCAGTTCTGGTTCCCTAATAGCCCCGCCTGGGTGTGGATTGTGTCGGTGCTTCTGATTCTGCTCGCCATTAATCTCACGAAAGTAAAAGCGTTCGGGGAGGCAGAGTTCTGGTTCACCCTAGTGAAAGTTTCGGCTATTATCGCCATGATTATTGGTGGCGTGATTCTGCTGTTTGTTGGGGTTCAGGCGCACGATTCTGTCGCACCGTCGGTTACCAACCTGTGGTCGCTGGATGGCGGTTTCATGCCGAACCAGTTCACCGGCTTCTTGGCCTGCTTTACCGTGGTGATGTTTTCTTTTGGCGGTATTGAGACTATTGGTATTGCGGCGGGTGAGACGAAAAACCCGCGTGTTTCCATCCCTAAGGCAATCCGCACCGTGCCGGCCCGCATCATGATTTTCTATGTGCTTACCCTGGGTGTGATTATGTCCCTGTACCCCTGGTATTCGGTCAGTAAAGAGAACTCGCCGTTCGTGCAGATTTTTAGTTCTTTGGGTATACCTGCGGCAGCTGGCATTTTGAATATTGTGGTGATTACCGCCGCTGTTTCGGCCATGAACGCAGATGTGTACGGTGCCGGGCGTATGCTGTACGGTTTGGCGCAGCGCGGGCTGGCCCCCGCATCGTTCCGTAGGGTGAGCCGTAACGGCGCGCCGTGGATGACCACTTTGCTCATGATCGTGGTCATGGCGGTGGGTGTGATTGTGAACGTGCTCTTTAAGGATGCTTTTGAGGTGGTTGCCTCGCTGGCCACCTTCGCCACGGTGCTGGTGTGGGTGATGATTCTGCTGGCGCACATCGCCTATAAGCGCGGCGGGTATGACACCGAGAAGCAGCCTGTGCGCCTGCCCCTGTGGGTCAGCTACCTCACGTTGGTGTTCATGGCGTTCGTGGTGGTGCTTCTGGGGCTCTTTGAGAGCACCCGTTTGGCGCTGGTGGTTGGGGGTGTCTGGTGCGTGTTCCTGCTGGGGTACTACCTCCTGGTCTTGCGGGGTAAGCAGCCCGGCGTTACCGTCAAATAGCGGGTATATTCCCCAAAAACACGGCTTGTGCAGTAGAATAGTAAGGATGCGTGTCTGCGGTCCGCGGTTGACACGCTGAGGGCTTTTGCCCAAACCCCGCGCAACAACACTATTGTGCGGGAGGTACGCGGCACTAACTCCAGGAGTTAACTTTCATGGCACTAGATCCGGCAATCAAGCAGGAAATCATCAAGGAATACGCAACCCACGAGGGCGACACTGGTTCGCCTGAGGTGCAGATTGCTGTTCTGTCTCGTCGTATCTCCGACCTGACCGAGCACCTGAAATTCCACAAGCATGACCACCACTCACGTCGTGGTCTGATGATGCTCGTTGGTCGTCGTCGCAACTTGTTGGGTTACCTCAAGAGCATCGACATCGAGCGTTACCGTTCGCTCATTGAGCGTCTGGGCCTGCGTCGATAAAGGGCTTATAGTGCGGGCGTGTCAGTCTCTCCACAGAGGCGGGCACGCCCGTAACTGCAACCTGGGGAGGGGCATGGGGTGGCAAGCAGCAACACTTGGCCGACCCCGGTTGTCTCATGATGCAATGAGCCGCAGGGGAGTGCCCCGCAAATGTGCCACGCATCGAACACAGTGAAATATTAACCTGAGGGAGCGCCCCGCGCGTTTAGGTGCGGTCCTCGGTAGCGAATTACGGGCCCCCGCCCGGGAGCGGGTGCGGCCGTGGTTTCCTATCGAAGGCCGATAGTTAGAACGCACGGTGTGCCGACCTCACCAACACAGAAAGAAGGAACCGTGGAAGGTCCCGAAATCCAATTTTCCGAGGTCGAAATCGACAACGGTGTGTACGGTAAACGTCATGTGCGTTTTGAAACTGGCCGCCTCGCCAAGCAGGCGGCGGGCTCCGTGCTTGTCACCATTGACGACGAAACCACCCTGCTCTCTGCAACCGCTGTGGGGAAGTCACCGCGTGAAGGCTTTGACTTCTTCCCGCTGACTGTGGATGTTGAAGAGCGCATGTATGCTGCCGGTAAGATTCCCGGCTCGTTCTTCCGCCGTGAAGGGCGCCCCGCAACTGAGGCCGTGCTCGCTGCACGTCTGATTGACCGCCCGCTGCGCCCCGCCTTTACCAAGGGTATCCGCAATGAGGTGCAGGTTGTCGTAACCGTTCTGACCGTTGAACCGGACGAAATCTACAACACCTTCGCCATTAACGCTGCTTCCGCCTCAACCTCGCTTTCGGGCGCACCGTTTACCGGGCCTATCGGCGGTGTGCGTATGGCTCTTATTGACGGGCAGTGGGTGTGCTTCCCCAAGTACTCTCAGCTGGAAAACGCCGTATTCGATATGGCTGTGGCCGGTCGCATCGTGACCAAGGCCGACGGCAGCGAAGACGTTGCGATCATGATGGTAGAGGCAGAGGCAACCGATAACTCCTGGAAGCTCATTAAGGAAGACGGCCATACTGCCCCCACCGAAGAGATCGTAGCCGAAGGTTTGGAGGCTGCGAAGCCCTTTATTGCTGCTCTGTGCAAGGCTCAGGCTGACCTTGTGGAGCGCGCCGGTAAACCCGCCCTGGAGCTTCCCTACTTCGGCGGACACGGTGAAGACGTTGATACCGCCGTGAAAGACTTCGCGGGCAAGCGCCTCGTGGAGGTTTACTCCATCGCGGGTAAGCAGGAGCGTGAAGCCGCTGCCGCGGAGCTTGAATCCGAGCTGATGGAAGCCCTCACCGGGGAAGGCAAAGAGTTTGAGGAGCGCGCTAACGAGGTTTCAGTAGCGTTTGCGGCTCTCACCAAACACACCGTGCGCCAGCGCATCCTCACCGAACAGGTGCGCATTGACGGTCGCGGGCTCACCGATATTCGCCAGCTGACCGCCGAAGTTGAGGTGCTGCCGCGCGTGCACGGTTCGGCAATTTTCGAGCGCGGCGAAACCCAGATTATGGGCGTGACCACCTTGAATATGCTCAAGCTGGAGCAGCAGCTCGATTCACTGCACCCGGTCAAGTCCAAGCGGTACATTCACCACTACAACTTCCCGCCGTACTCCACTGGTGAGACCGGCCGTGTTGGTTCGCCCAAGCGCCGCGAAATCGGCCATGGTGCGCTCGCAGAACGCGCACTGACCCCGGTGCTGCCCTCGCGTGAGGAATTCCCCTACGCGATCCGCCAGGTCTCTGAGGCCTTGGGCTCGAACGGCTCCACGTCGATGGGGTCGGTCTGCGCTTCAACCCTGTCGCTGCTCAATGCCGGTGTGCCCCTGCGCGCACCTGTTGCGGGTATCGCAATGGGCCTTGTCTCTGACGAGGTTGATGGCGAAACCCGTTACGCCGCGCTGACCGATATTCTGGGTGCTGAAGATGCCCTGGGCGATATGGACTTCAAGGTCGCCGGTACCAGCGAGTTCGTGACCGCTATTCAGCTGGACACCAAGCTTGATGGTATTCCTGCATCGGTGTTGGCAGGTGCACTGACCCAGGCACGCGAGGCTCGCCTGCATATCCTGGAGGTGCTCACCGCAGCTATTGATGCACCCGATGAGATGAGTGAGTTCGCGCCGCGCATCATTTCGGTGAAGGTTCCGGTCGCTAAGATTGGTGAGGTGATCGGCCCGAAGGGTAAGACCATTAACCAGATTCAGGAAGATACCGGTGCCGATATTTCCATTGAGGACGACGGTACTGTGTTTATTGGCGCGACCGATGGGCCCTCTGCTGAGGCTGCCCGCACGGCGATTAACGCCATCGCGAACCCGCAGGTTCCCGAGATGGGTGAGCGCTACCTGGGCACCGTGGTGAAGCTGACTGATTTTGGTGCGTTCATCTCTCTCACCCCCGGCAAGGACGGGCTGATGCACATTTCTGAGATGCGTAAGCTCAACGGCGGTAAGCGCGTGGTAGACACCGAGGATGTGCTGTCGGTGGGGCAGAAGGTGCAGGTTGAGATCACTAAGATTGACGACCGCGGCAAGCTTTCGCTCTCCCCAGTGGTTGATGACGCCCAGTAGTATGCCCGCTGCGGCACTCTAACTGGCGAGGATGCGTCTTCCGCACGGCGCCCCGGGTTCGGGGCCCGGTGGGAGGCGCATCCTTCGCGTATATTTGTGTGTGGTTCATATTGTTCGTGAGGTAAGGACTGACTTTTTCATGGCTATTAGCCTTCCTGTGGTGCCCGGTGAAATCGCTGAGGAGCTTGATTATGAGCGTGGCCGCCTGATTTTTGCTGGTGCTGATTCGAATGAGGTGCGCCGTTCCATCCTGCCCGGCGGGGTGCGTGTCATCACCGAACGTATGCCGGGCACTCGGGGCGTTTCGATCGGTTTCTGGGCGGGGGTTGGTTCTCGGGACGAGGCCCCGGGCATGTTGGGGTCTACCCATTTTTTGGAGCACCTGCTTTTTAAAGGCACGGCTTCGCGCACGGCGCTGGATATTGCACAGGCGTTTGATGAGGTGGGCGGCGAGTCAAACGCCCTCACCGCGAAGGAACACACCTGCTACTATGCGCGCGTACTTGACGACGACGTGCCAATGGCGATTGATGTGCTGGCGGATATGGTCAGTAACGCCCTGCTGGATCCTGAGCATTTGGAGCAGGAGCGCGGGGTGATTCTGGAAGAGCTGGCGATGGATCAGGACGACCCGACCGATGTTGCCTTCGAGAATTTTGTGGAACAGCTGATGGGTGATAACCCGCTGGGCCGCCCGATTGGTGGCACTCCGCAGGAGATTATGCAGGTTCCGAGGGAGGCGGTGTGGGAGCATTACAAGCAGTATTACACGCCGGATCGACTGGTTGTTTCAGCGGCTGGGTCGCTGGAGCACTCGCGTATTGTGAACCTGGTACTGGATGCGCTCACCCGCTCCGGCTGGAACCTTCGCGAGGGTGTGGCTCCGGCGCCGCGCCGTGTGCGCACCGAAAGCGGTATCGTTCCGTTCTCTGAGCTGCGTGAAGTCCAGAAGGGCTTCGAGCAGACCAATATTGTGATGGGCTGCCCGAGTATTATTGCGGGGGATGAGCGACGCTACGCGATGAGCGTGTTGTCGAGTGCTTTTGGGGCGGGTATGTCTTCACGGCTTTTCCAGGAGATCCGCGAGAAACGCGGGCTGGCGTACAGCACGTTCGCGTTCTCAGGTGCCTACTCCGATGCGGGGTATTTCGGCATGTACGCCGGGTGCCTGCCCGCTAAAACCGAGCAGGTGTGTGAGCTCTTGCAGTATGAGTTTGATAAGTTGGTGTTCGCAGGAATTACCGCAGAAGAACTCAGCAAAGTACGCGGGCAGCTGGCTGGTTCAACTGTTCTGGGCAGTGAGGACTCGGGCTCCCGCATGTCCCGTCTGGGGCACGCGGAACTGGAGTCGGGCCGGTTTACGAGCACTGATGAGTTACTTCAGAAGATCCGCGCGGTCACCCTTGAGGATGTGCACGGCCTCGCCAGGTATCTGGGGCAGCAGCAGATGATCACCACAATTGTGCGCTGACAGATTTTGCTGTTCCGGTTGGTTGAAGGACGCCTATAATTTTTGGTAGCGAGAGTTTGGTGGGAGCAGCTGGTGTCATGATTGAGCCTCACTCCATAGAGTACAGCCCCTCAAATGAGGACGGGTTGGCGTACGTTTATTTCTCGTATGGGCAGCACGAGTACTTCACACTTGCACGTACTCCTGAGGAGGAACCCGTCATCTACTTAGAGCGTAATGACCAGTCGCTCGCTCTTGAGAGCAATAACGTGTCCTACACGCTCAGCGGCAACACGGTGGTGTTCACCATGGGGGAGGATATTCAGCAGGCGCTGCAGGTTGGGTCTGTCCTGGAGGTGCTGGTGAATCTTGACGACCGGCACCTGCCGGAATTCCGTAGGGCGCTGGCCGCTATTTTCCCGGTGGCGCGCTCGTCGCAGGGCGCCGAGCATCCCGACCGATAGCCGATAGCGGGTCAGCCTCACCTGCTGGAAAGACCGGATGTCAGCAGGCTATGGTGTGGCTAAGAAATCCAAAAGCTGCCGGTGCAGTGTCTCGGCGGGGTACTCGTCCGAGATGAGGCGCCGTAAGGCGGCAAGGATGCGTTCCTGCGGCTTTCGACTAAAGAACAGCTCGTACTGTGCGCGGGCAATGCGGGCAGCAAGATCAACTTGAGAGTATGCGGGACTGCTTAATTCACCAAGCGTGTCTGCGAGAATGCTGTACTTCTGCAGGAGCTGCTCGCTGTCGCTGAACACATCATTCTCGTGGGTACGGTACACCTGGTGCCACCCCAGCCGGGGGAGAGCAACCGGCTCCACTACGGTCTCTGAGCCTATTTCCTGAAGGAAAGAACGCAGATCATCCACGGGCCAGGTGACGTGTTCAAGAAGACGTACACCAAGGTCTGTGAAGAACGCCAGATCTTTACCCCGATCCGCCAGCTCGCGGCAGAGGTCCCGTAGTTTAAGCAGACACGCATGCCGATCAAGGTAATCTTGAAGATCACCTGTGAGGTCTTCAACCGAATAATCTTTTCCCACAAGCCCCTCAACCGCACAGGTAACACGCCTGCGCGGGTCTGGCTCAAAATACGAGCTGTAGTGGGCATTGACGATTTTCCACAGGATGCGAAGATCATATCCTGTCAGGGTCGTATCTTTTGGAGCGGCAGTAGATATGTGGCGGGAAGTTACCGCCTCATCGAAAGCTTCCAGAAGTATGGAATATTTGCCCATGAGCCATTCGCTTTCCAGAAACTTTGGGTTTGTGCGGAGCTTGGCAGGATCGCGTGGGGCTGCCATATCTTCGGGCTCTAGACCCCGCATAAAAGCCTTAACATCCCAACCGTGCTGTGGAGACCGCGCAAGCAGACGAAGACAGAGACTTATGTAGAAACTAAAGTCTTCTTCATGCTCTACAAGTTCTTGAAGGAGAGACTCCAATATATCGTGTGATGTTTCCTGCTGTGGCTCCATAGAATCCTTCTGATATTGGGTGTAGGGGTGGTGCTTTGCAGAGAGTATCGTGTGCAGTTTTCACGAGTTTCTCATGCGAAGATTCCTCCCTGCTTCACTTTACCCTTGTGCTAAAGTTGAGGGAATTCGCGAAAGGAACCCCCGCTATGTTCACTATCGTTGTCCCTCCCGACTACGCCGAAGAACTACAGCAAATCTGCACTCTAGATGCATCACAACGTGAGAAACTCATCAGCCTTTTAGCATTGGCGTGGCTTGACTGGAAACGGCAGCACCTTTCAGCGCTTGAGGTGGCTGAGGATATTGTGCGTATAGTGCGTGAGCAAGAAATCTTCTCCCACCCCGAACGTCTCCAGCAGTGGGCAGAGCACATGGACGAGATGTACCTTGAGGAGCTCGACGCCGATAAACCGTACGATATTGTACAACCGCTTTTCTACCGTGCCCGGTTTGCCGCCTCTTTATCGTATGCTCAAGACGCTCTTACGGAGGATAAAAGCCTGGATTATCTGCTCTACGAATACTCCTTCTCACAGGAGACCGGCACCGATCACCTGATGCTTCATGCACTTCACACCGTGCGCGGCTAGGCACCCTATTTTCACCGCCCCACACTACACACAACACCCACCGCGTATACTGGGGCCTCATGAACCTGTTGCCAGAAGCTAACCTGCTGTACCAGGAAATCAACGACGCCACAACGAACGCTGAGATGCGCGCCAAAGGGTACACGCCGGTGTACACCGCTACCGCAGCAGCACGCATTATGCTGGTGGGGCAAGCACCCGGCAGGATTGCGCAACAAACCCACAAACCCTGGAATGACGCCAGCGGGCGGCTGCTGAGGCAATGGCTGGGTGTTACTGATAACGAGTTCTACAACCCGGACCTTTTCGCGCTTACCCCCATGGACTTCTACTATCCGGGTAAAGGCAAACATGGGGACAAACCGCCGCGCAAAGAATTTGCCCCCACCTGGCACCCGCGGCTGCGTGAGCTCATGCCGCAGGTGCGGCTCACCATTCTCGTCGGCTCGTACGCGCAGCGCTACTACCTTGGTACCGGCGCTAAGAAAAACCTGGCCGAAACCGTCGCCGACTATGAACAGTACCTCCCCGCCCAGCTGCCGCTGGTGCACCCCTCGCCACTGACCATTGGCTGGCGCAAACGCAACCTGTGGTTCGAAGACGAAGTGATTCCCGCCGCGAAAGAGCTGGTGCGCAGCATCATTGACCAGTAGCGGCGGCGTTGCCTGCCATCACCTGCCGGTGAAGCCCCATACTACGGTGGGCGGTGCGGCCCCTGATACATCCGATCAGTAAAGCCGAACCGCCCACACCTTTAAGCTTGTCCTTTAAGACTGTGCTTTTGCTACCGCCTCAGTTATCACGCGCGCATAGATAACCTGCCCCGACAAATCCGGATGCACCCCGTCGGAGGTCATGAGCGTCGGATTTTTCTGCAGCTCCTCACGGATTGTGCTGTTCCAGTCGGCCAGCACCACACGCGAAGAGTTCTTCTGGGCAAACTCGCGAATGATACTGTTCGAGTTTTCAATCCACGTCAGATTACTAGGGCCGAACCCTGTCACCACCACCAGTTTGCTGTCCTGCGGCAGGGTCTCAAGAATCTGCTCCAGCTGCCCCGGGGCGAACGTTGAGTTAGCGGCCACAGAAATTACCACGGTCTTGCGCAGCTGACCGTTGGAGGCCATTGACTTCACTATCGGGATCACTTTATCAATGGTGCGGCCTTCTTCAGCGTCCACCTGAGCATCGGGCATCGTATCGTATAGGTCGGGTTGGGTTGCCACCACAATCGAATCACCAATAATGGTGACCTGTGAAGAATCAACCTTCGGCTGCGAATCCCCGGAAGGTCCGGGGGAGGGCGCCGCGGAAGGATCCTGCGACTGCTGCGGGTCGGCCGCGGCGCTGGCGGAGGCAGACGCACGGGCCTCCTTCTTCGCCTGCAGCCGCTCCTGGGCGGCCTTCTTACCGTTCTCCACAGCGGTTTGTGCACTGGTCATCTGCGGTGCACTGTGCACCGCCATTGCGGTGCTGGCAAAGCACGCTCCGATCACGGCCACAGTAATAGAGAGCGGTACAAGTTTCATCCGGTCGGTGCGTAGCCACTGCCACACCATGCGTGCACACCCGCGGAACCCATAGCGGCGTACCGGTGTCTCAACAAAACGGTACGACAGCTCTGCCACCGCTAACGTCAACGCCAGCACCAGCAGATTAATCAGGGGAGAACGATCGGGCCCATACAAGTAATGAGCAATGACCGCCAGCGGCCAATGCCACAGGTACAGCCCGTACGAACGCTGGCCAATCCACAGAAGCGGCGGGAAAGACAGCACCTTACGCAGCAGCTCAGAGGCGCCCGCCACCATATCGGGCAGCATCCCCTGAATCACACCGATCGTCAGCAAAGAAGCGCCAAACAGCCCCAAGGGATGAAGAACTTCGCCGACTCGTGAGCGAGCACAGCATAGGGGATGAGCGCAAATAGGCACACCCAGCTGATGAGCACCCGCGCAAACGTGACCATGCCGTAAGGGCGGGACACCGTGTAGAGCACGTGCTTATCCGTGGGCGGGTACAGCGACCAGGGCACCGCAAACGCCAGCAGAACGCCGCTGAGCAGACCGTACATGTGGGTGTCAGTGCCGTAGTACACGCGACTCAATGGCGCTTCGCCAGCAGCCAGCACCGTGCTGATTGTCAGCGAAAAAACCACTAGGACCCCCACAGCAATGGCGAATAAGCGCCACCTGCGCTGAAGGATAAGGGCCATAGCCACCAGTAATAGCGGCCAGATTACATAGAATTGTTCTTCAACCGCCAGCGACCAGAAGTTTGTGAACAGCTGCGGGGAAGTCTGCGTAAAGTAGTCGTTGCCTGAAAGGATAGAGAGCCAATTAGAGGAGAATGTGGCCGCGCCCAGCACCTGACGGTCAAGGGCCACCCGAATATCGCCCTGCATAATCTGGGTAATGGGGCCCATGAGAAGAATTACTAGTGCAATAGCCGGGAGCAGACGTCTGGCACGGCGTTTCCAGAACTCCAGCAGGTTAATACGCCCGGTGGTGGCTCCCTCACGCAGCAGCAGGGCCGTGATCAAATACCCGGAGATGACGAAAAAAATGTCTACACCAATCATGCCCCCGGGACTACCGTGGGCCATAGGTGATACACGATTACCAGAGACACTGCGATGGCGCGTAAACCATCTAGCCCAGGTAGTATGAACTTTTGATTCCCCTCTTCGGGGGCAATAGCGGAGGCGAAAAGCTGCTTCATTGACGGTGACTACTCCGGGTCAGGTGATGGCGCAATAAATTACTGCTTAATTATAGGGTCGGTTCGTGCGGTTCTTTGCGCTTCCCCCAAGTTTAGGCCAGCTTTAACGGCTAATATTAAAAATATTAAGGGTACGGGTGCAGTATTTCCTGGGTAACGCCCATAAATACTGTGAGAGAAGGAACAAGGCAGGTAGACAGTGGTACAACATACCGGTGAGATGACGACTAATAAAATATGGCGCGTGGCGGTGCTCGGTGCGAAAGGACGCATGGGCTCTGAGGCCGTGCGGGCGGTTAATACTGCCGCCGATATGGACCTTGTGGCAGCGCTGGGCAGCGCAGACCCGCTCACGAAACTACTTGATGTTAAAGCCGACGTCATCATCGACCTCACCGTGCCCACCGCAACTGAAGCAAATGTGCGTTTCGCTGTGGAACACGGAATACACGCAGTGGTGGGAACCACCGGGTGGGATGAAGAACGGCTCAGCTCACTGAAGCAGCTTCTGGGCGAGCACCCCGGTGTGGGCGTGCTCATCGCCCCTAACTTCGCTATCGGCTCGATTCTCGCCACCGAATTTGCGGCCAAAGCCGCCCGGTATTTTGAATCGGCTGAAATCATTGAAATCCACCACCCAAATAAAGTGGATGCGCCCTCCGGCACCGCCGCACACACCGCCCGGAAAGTGGCTGCCGCTCGAGAAGCAGCCGGGGTAGGGGCGTCCCCCGACGCGACTGAAACTGACCCGCTAGGATCACGCGGGGCAAAAATTGATGGTATTAGTGTGCACGCGGTGCGGCTGCGGGGCATGGTCGCTCACCAGGAAATCCTGTTGGGAGACACCGGGCAGCTTTTGACGATCCGGCATGACTCGTTTGACCGTGCCTCCTTCATGCCCGGGGTGCTGCTGGGTGTGCGAGAGGTTGCCTCCCACCCGGGGCTGAGCGTGGGCCTGGATAACTACCTGGAGCTTTCATGAGCACCCCTGTGCCCTCTTCCGGCACGGATTCCTCTCGCCGCTCACTTTTTTATCGTTGCGGCTCTGGAGTGCGCTCGCCTGCATCCTCTTAGCGGCTACAGTGCTGTTGCTGCCCGTGCCGTTTGGTGCCCGCGCTTTCATACTGGGAGTGTTGCTCTTTAGCGGTGTATTCTTGGTTGTCGATGCTGGCGGTAAAGGGAAAACCTTCGCGGCTCTCACCGTAGCGCTACTGGGGTTGTATCTGCTCTTTACCGCACAGCGTGGGGTGATGCTGATCGTCTCAGGCAATATTGCGGGAACTGTTCTGGGGTTGGGCTGCTGCTGTTGCCAGCGGTGGGGGCGTGGGCGTTGGTGCGTGAAATTATTTTTGGTGCACGCATCCAGAAGCTCGCCGATGAGCTGGCTGCTGCCGGTAAACTCCCTGAAGACACCCTGCCGCGCAGCCCCTCGGGGCGGGTGGACAAGTCCGCTGCCGCACAGGAGTTCGAGAAATTTGCGCTTGCCGTTGAAGACGCCCCTGACGACTGTGTCAGCTGGTTTAATCTCTCCTGCATGTACGATGCGTGCGGCGAGCGCAAACGCGCCCGGGCCGCCATGCGTAACGCGGTGAGTCTGCACCGGGGGCGGCCCGCCAAGCCTATGGTTTAGCCCGCCTGCCGTAACGGATAAGAAAAGTGGGCGTGACGCGCGACAAATAAAGCTGGGAGTAGTAGGGTAGTTAGTATGTCTGATAGCGCAGTGAACACCGAAACCTCCAACCGTCCCGTGAACAGTGCTGGCGGGCTGAAAACCCCGCATAACCAGGGTACGTTCGCCACACCGATTTTTGGCCGTCTGCTGACCGCCATGGTTACCCCATTTGCCGCCGACGGCTCCGTGGACGAGGCGCAGACCGTGAAGTTAGCCGAGTACCTTGTCGACAATGGGCATGACGGGCTAGTGGTGTGCGGCACCACCGGCGAGTACTCGACCATGACTGATGATGAAAATGAACGCGTGTTCCAGATCGTCAAAGATGCCGTGGGGCACCGGGCTAAGATCGTCGCGGGTGTTGGCTCGAATGACACTGCGCACACCATTGAGCTGGCTCGCCGTGCCGATAAGGTGGGCGTGGACGGGCTGCTGGTAGTTACCCCCTACTACAATAAGCCCACCCAGGCGGGCGTGTTTGCGCACTATCAGGCGGTGGCGAAAACCTCTGACACGCCTATTATGGTGTACGATATTCCCGGGCGCTCCGCCATTCCGATTGAGCCGGATACCTACCGCCGCATGGCAGAAATTGATAGTATTGTAGCGGTCAAAGACGCGAAAGCTGACTTTGGCGCCGCGTCCGAGGTTATGGCAACTACAGACTTGCAGTACTACAGCGGTGATGATGGTTTAACTCTGCCCTGGATGTCGGTGGGGGCCGTCGGGCTGGTATCTGTTACAGCGCACGTTGCCCCGCAGCTATTCCGTGAACTTATTGATGCGGTCGTAGCCCAGGATCTGGTGACTGCCCAGCGTGTTCACCTCCTGCTGACCCCGATCGTGCGTGCGACAATGAGCCGTGCCCCCGGGTGCGTCTCCGCTAAGCAGATTTTGTCGTGGCAGGGTGTTCTTGGCACCCCTGTGGTGCGCCTGCCGCATGTGCTTTCTGAACCTGCCGTGGTGGAAGCGATGCGTTCGGATTTGCGTGACTCGGTCATTGCGCACAGCATTCAGAATTCTTAGCTGATTCTGTCTCCTTCACGGGCCCGCGTGAGTACCCTGCACTATTGGGGTGCGAACGCCGGGTCCGTTTCGATGCATTCAGGTGTGTCCAAGATAGCGGGCCGCCAGCACAGGTTAGAGAGGCAGCAAAGCAACTATGAGTACAGACAATAGAAAACAGTAAAACCTATAAAGGAGAATAGATTGAGCGTATTCGAGGCGGATCTGCCCGCCCCTCCGCCGTTGCAGAAAGACACCCTGCGAGTGGTGCCGCTTGGCGGTCTGGGCGAGGTCGGCCGCAATATGACCGTGTACGAAATTAACGGCAAACTGCTGATTGTGGACTGCGGTGTGCTTTTCCCCGAAGAGTCACAGCCCGGTGTTGATCTGATC
The DNA here is from genome assembly GCA_002355935.1 of Rothia aeria. Classification (GTDB taxonomy): domain Bacteria; phylum Actinomycetota; class Actinomycetes; order Actinomycetales; family Micrococcaceae; genus Rothia; species Rothia aeria. The sequence goes on from AP017895.1 coordinate 1,155,766, forward strand.
CTGCCCGATTTGAGTTACGTGGTGGGGCGCATTGACGACGTGGTGGCCATGGTGCTCACTCACGGGCATGAAGACCATATCGGTGCAGTACCTTACCTGCTGAAAAAACGCCCGGATATTCCCCTCATCGGCTCGGAGCTGACCCTGGCCCTTGTGGAGGCGAAACTTGCCGAGCACCGCATTAAGCCGTACACGCTGGCGGTGAAAGAACACCAGGTGGAGCGTTTCGGCCCGTATGAGTGCGAATTTATTGCGGTGAATCACTCTATCCCGGATGCCCTTGCGGTCTTTATTCGCACCGGTGCTGGCACCGTGCTGCACACCGGCGACTTTAAGATGGATCAGTTGCCGCTGGATGGGCGTATCACCGATCTGCGCCACTTCGCTAAGTTGGGTGAAGAAGGCATTGACCTGTTCCTGCCTGATTCCACCAATGCCGAGGTGCCCGGGTTCACCCCGACCGAGAAGAATATTGGCCCCGTTATTTCCAACGTGTTCCGGGACGCAACCGGGCGTATTATTGTGGCATCGTTCTCGTCTCATGTGCACCGTGTGCAGCAGGTTCTGGATGCTGCTGCCGAGCGCGGCCGCAAGGTGGTGCTGGTGGGCCGCTCGATGGTTCGTAATATGACGATCGCCGAGAAGCTTGGTTATTTGAAGGTTCCCGAGGGTATCCTGGTGGACCTGAAAAAGGTAGACGAGTACCGTCCCGACGAGATTGTGATGATGTGTACCGGCTCGCAGGGTGAGCCTATGGCTGCCCTGTCCCGTATGGCAAATGGTGACCATAAGGTGCAGGTTGAGCCAGGGGATACGATTGTGCTCGCTTCCTCCCTCATCCCGGGGAACGAGACCAGTGTGTACCGTATTATTAACGCCTTGCTGAAGCTGGGGGCGAACGTGGTGCATAAGGGTAACGCGAAGGTGCACGTTTCGGGGCATGCTGCCGCGGGGGAGCTGCTGTACTGCTACAACATCCTCAAACCCAAGAATGTGATGCCGGTACACGGGGAGGTACGCCACCTGATCGCTAACGGCGAGCTGGCGCAGGAGACCGGCGTTCCTGCGGAGAACGTGCTGCTGTGCGAATCCGGCACTGTGGTCGATATGAAGGATGGGGTGGCCCGCATTGTGGGCGAGGTGCCCTGCGAGTACCTGTACGTGGATGGCCGTTCCGTGGGCGCAGTCACCGAGGACGATCTGAAAGACCGCCGTGTGCTTGGTGAGGAAGGTTTTGTTTCGGTGGTGAGCGTTATTGACCGTGCCGCGAAGCGTGTGGTGACTGGCCCGGATGTTCACGCGCGCGGTATTGCTGAGGACGACTCGGTGTTTGACGAAATTACCCCGAAGATCACCGCCGCCCTTGAGGATGCGCTTCACCGCGCACCGCAGAAGGTTCACACCACCCAGCAGCTGCAGCAGATTGTGCGCCGTACCTTGGGCGCCTGGGTTTCGCGCCGGTTGCGCCGCAAGCCAATGATTGTGCCCGTTGTGGTGGAGCACAAGAGCGGCCCGGAAGCCGCTAAGTAGCCGGTGTATGCGCCGTGATGGGGGTCAACCGCTGTGTTCGGTTGGCCCCGTTACGCTTTCAAGGTTCTTTATGCGGTTGTTCCGCATGGTACAGCGGTTTTTCGGCCGGTTAATCTATGAATGAGAGAGAAGGTTGTTACTCTAGTAAGTATGGCTTCACGGACTTCTAAAGGTCGCTCGACCTCAGCCAAAAAGAAAACTTCGGGTTCTTCACGTTCCCGGAGCTCATCGGCGCGCCAGAATCAGGTTCCCGCCAATGCTTTCACCCGTTTCGTCTCTACGGTGTGGTTGAGTATTGCGCACGCCCTTGGCGGTATTGTGCGTTCTATCGGAACCGCACGTACCGATTCTGACCCGCAGCTGCGGCGTGATGGCGGCGCTCTTTTTATCGCCCTTTTTGGCCTGATAACTGCTGGGGTGGAGTGGTACAGCTGGAGGGTCATGACCGGTCCGGCTATTATTCACTGGCCGCTATCGGCCTGGCACGTGATGCTGGGCGGTATTTTTGGGCAGGGGGCGCTGCTGGTTCCAGTGCTGTGTTTTGTGCTGGCGTGGTGCGTGTTCCGTGACCCTGAGCGGGTTCAGCGCAATAACCGGGTTACTTTCGGGCTGTTTGTTCTCTTGGTGACAGCCTCACTTTTCTTCGCCCATATTGCCGGGTACCCCAGTTTCGCTGACGGCTTCGAGAAAGTCTGGTCAGGCGGTGGGGTGATTGGCGCAACCGTGGGGGTTTTGCTCTCGCGCGTGGTGGGCCAGGTGCCGTTCCTTGAGTGGCTGCTGCTGTTTGTGCTGTTTGTGGTGGGGCTGATGGTACTGACCGGTACGACGGTGCGTCAGCTGATACCGCGTATCGTGTACCTGGTGCGGTTGGTGCTGGGGGAGAAATCTCCCGGGCCTGCGTGGGAATCTGCCCGCGCTGAGGGCTCTGGAACCGCCGAGACCCGTACTGTTGATTTGGGGGCTGCGGAGCATGACCGCAGTTACCTGTATGGGGATGAGCCTACCGCACCCCAGAAGAAGCAGGGTTTCTTGACCCGGATGCTGGGCGCATTAGGGGTTATTCGCAACGAGAATGATACGGATGCTTCGCTTGACGAGTATGCGGGCGATGAGGCGTTTGTGAGCCCCGTTGTTTCGTCCGACCGTGCTGGTGAGGCGCACGATTCGGATGCTACTGCCGTGCACCCGGTGCAGCAGACCACGAAAAAACAGCGCGGTAACGGTAATGGTCGGCTTAGCCGCCTGCCCGGTTACCCGCATGGGGGTGAGCAGCCCTCAGCAGACCCGTTCGATGTGGAGGCCTCAAACGCCCCCGCCACGCGCCTGAACCAGGTGCAGCAGGCGGCCGTGGAGCATGGGCGAGTGAACCCGAATGAGGCCACCCTCTTTGATGTGGAGGCGTACGAGCAGCCGCAGAAGCCAGCGGCCCAGACGAAGCCCCAACCTTCCGTGCAGGAGCGGCCTAGTCAGGGGCGTGCACCTGAAGGCGCGGTCCCTGCCGCCGCAGCGAGCGCACCCGTGAAGCCTGCATCCGGCGGGACAGGCGTATCCCGCCCGCTGCAGAATAACACTCGTGTGGCGCAGACTGAGCAGGCCCGCCCGGCGCAGACTGTGGAATCTTCGCGAGGTAACTACACCTTGCCGTCTGAGCAGATGCTGATCGCAGGCCCGCCCGCGAAGGAATCCTCCGAAGTGAACGAGCAGGTGGTTCAGGCGCTCACGAGCGTGTTGGAGCAGTTCAAGGTGGATGCGCAGGTTACTGGGTTCTCGCGCGGGCCGACCGTGACCCGTTATGAGATTGAGCTGAGCCCCGGCACGAAAGTTGAGCGTGTGACGGCGTTGAGCAAGAACATCGCCTATGCGGTGGCGTCTGAAGAGGTGCGTATCCTCTCACCCATCCCCGGTAAATCGGCGATCGGTATTGAGATTCCCAATACCGACCGTGAGACGGTTGCGTTAGGTGATGTGCTCCGCTGCCCGCAGGCGCATTCGAACCCGCATCCGATGGTGATGGGCGTGGGTAAGGACGTTGAGGGCGGTTTCGTGCTGGCGAATTTGGCGAAGATGCCGCATATGCTGGTGGCGGGTGCAACCGGTGCCGGTAAGTCTTCGTTTGTGAACTCAATGATCACCTCTATTTTGATGCGTTCCACCCCGGACCAGGTGCGCCTGGTGATGGTGGACCCTAAACGTGTGGAGCTGACCGCCTATGAGGGTATCCCGCACCTGATTACCCCCATTATTACGAACCCAAAGAAGGCTGCTGAGGCCCTGCAGTGGGTGGTTCGTGAGATGGACGCCCGCTACGATGACCTGGCGCATTACGGGTTTAAACATGTGGATGATTTCAATAAGGCGGTGCGTGAGGGCAAGGTTCAGCCTGAGCCCGGCAGTAAACGTACCATCCACGAGTACCCGTACCTGCTGGTGATTGTGGACGAGCTCGCCGATTTGATGATGGTCGCCCCGCGCGATGTTGAAGAGGCAATCGTGCGTATTACCCAGCTGGCTCGCGCCGCCGGTATTCACCTGGTGCTGGCCACCCAGCGGCCTTCAGTGGATGTGGTGACGGGCCTAATTAAGGCGAACGTCCCTTCACGTATGGCGTTTGCGACCTCTTCGGTGACGGATTCGCGTGTGGTGCTGGATCAGCCCGGTGCGGAGAAGCTGATCGGCCAGGGCGACGCCCTGTTCTTGCCGATGGGTGCCTCAAAGCCGCTGCGTGTGCAGGGTGCTTGGGTGTCTGAGTCAGAGATTCACGAGGTGGTTGAGCACGTGAAGCAGCAGGCCCCGACCGTGTACCGTGAGGACGTGGTCTCTGCCGCATCGAAACGTCAGATTGATGAGGAGATCGGTGACGACCTGGACGATCTGCTGCGCGCAGCGGAGCTGGTGATTAGCACCCAGTTCGGTTCTACCTCTATGCTGCAGCGTAAACTGCGGATGGGATTTGCGAAGGCGGGGCGCATTATGGACCTGCTGGAATCCCAGGGCGTGGTGGGTCCCTCAGAGGGTTCGAAGGCGCGTGACGTACTGGTGCGTCCGGACGACCTGCAGCTGACGTTGGCGCGTATCCGTGGCGAGGATGTTCCAGAACCGGCCGCCGAGCCGGAGGCCAGCCCCGACCCGTACGCCAATGCGGTGGATGCCGGTGAGCCGGCTGCTGACTATTTCGACGGTGAGGATGAACAATCTGAGGACGCCTGGCAGCTGACCGGGCGGTAGGGGTCCGGCGGGCGTTGAGCCGTTGTCTTGCTGTAAAAACTATAGAGTATGCGCCGTGCGCACCGTAACCAGCAGGTTTACGGTGCGCACGGTTTCTTGTGTGCGGTTTTTCGCGCAGTTCCTGTGGGGCGGGTGCATTCTATAATGGAGGGACTTGCCCGGTATGGGGCCGGGAACACGACGAGTACGGAGCGATAGAGCATGAGCGAACAGGCCGGTGGCGCCGCACCTACCGCATCTAACTGGAATTTGCCGAATGCGTTGACGGTGGTTCGTATTGTGATGGTGCCGTTTTTCGTAGTGGCTCTTATTGCGGGAGGCGTCTATGGCGCCGATAGTTTAGGTGCGCGGTGGGCGGCGCTGGCACTTTTTGTTGCCGCAATGATTACGGACTGGGCGGATGGCTACTTGGCACGTTCGCGTCAGCTCATTACCAGTTTCGGGAAGATCGCGGACCCTATCGCCGATAAGCTACTCACCGGTGCGGCTTTTATAACGCTTTCATGGCTGGGGGAGCTGTGGTGGTGGGTGACTGCGGTGATTCTGGTTCGTGAGTGGGGTATTACCGTGATGCGCCTGTTCGTGATTAAGTACGGCGTGATGGCTGCGAGTAAGGGCGGTAAGGTGAAGACTGTGCTGCAGACCGTGGCGCTAGTGGTGATGCTTGTGCCGCTGGGGCTGTGGGGCACGGCGTGGTTAATCCCCGGGTGGGCGCTGATGGCGGCGGTCACTGCGATTACCGTGTGGACCGGGCTGGTGTATGTTCGTGATGCGCGTGAGCTGCGTAAAAACTGGTTAGCTCAGCAAAATAAGGACTAAAAGGGGCAGCACGGGCTGCTGCGGTATCAGGGGTGCAGTCAGCAGAACATAGGCAGAGAAAGGTGCATGATGGGTGAGGGTATTCGCATGGTGGGGCCAACTGAAGTTGAGGAGGCTGCCCGTTCTCTGCATGATGCTTTGGCAGGGACTGGGCGAACAGTTGCCACCGCTGAGTCCCTAACAGGTGGGGACGTAGGCGGGGCTATCTGCACTATTGCGGGGGCTTCCGAGTATTATTTGGGCGGTGTTATTTCGTATGCGAGCGCAGTCAAAGCAGCTGTGCTTGGGGTGGATAGGGGGCTGTTAGAGCGGTGCGGTTCGGTGGATGCTGAGGTCGCCGTGCAGATGGCTGCCGGTACGGCTCGAGTGTGCGGGGCCGATTACGGGGTGTCAACAACCGGGGTGGCGGGTCCTGAGCCTCATGATGGTAAACCGGTGGGGACGGTATTTATTGGTGTGTTCGGCCCCGCCGGGTCGGCGGCGCATGAACGGCATTATACGGGGGATCGAGCGCAGATTCGGGCTCAGGCCACCTATGATGCGATCCTGCTTCTGCAGGCGGTGGCATCGGCCTAGCTGCGGTATTCGGGTAGCTATTTCTGGTGTTCGTGGGGTAGGATAAGGCGGAGTGTAAACTTTCTAAGTAAAGCTTTAGGGGGCTCTCAGCTGCTATTCAGCTCAGTGGGAATAACCGCACAGTTTTATGAGTTTGAATAGTTACAAGCCAAATGAGAGAGGTTCTCTAGCCTTGAAGCGAAAAATAGGTTAGGCTTAATCGAGTACATACCCGCGTGTCGGGTGCAACTACGCAATAGGAGAACAAGGCATGACCAAGCAGCGCGTTTCAATCAATGGTATTACCAGGTGGAAGGAAGTAGACGCCACACCTAAGAAAGCGGCTCCCGCCGTTGAGGAGGCGAAGGTGGTTCCCCTCCGTCAGGCTATCGGCGAGGTTTTGCGCGATATCCGTCAGCGCCAGGGCCGTACCCTGCGTGAGGTGTCCCAGCGTGCACGTGTTTCTCTTGGCTACCTCAGTGAGGTAGAGCGCGGTCAGAAGGAGGCGTCATCCGAGCTTCTAGCGTGGATTTGCCAGGCTTTGGAGACCCCTATGTACCAGATGCTCCGTGAGGTCGCTGACCGCATGGCTATTCTTGAGGGCGTTCATGTTCCCGATACTGTTCCCGCCGAGCTGGCCGAGCAGTACAGGAATGATTACGCAATGGCTTCCCTCTAAACGAGGCTCTTGTGGGCGGGTCGTACACCGGTGGGTGTGCGGCCCGCCCGCTTTGTGTCCGTTTTGCAGGTGGGGTGCGCGAGCAGGTGTGGGTTTTGGGCACTGCGTGCTGGTTATAAGCGTCATAGTCTGTCATGTAGACGGTGGGATGAGGAGATCCGCGTGAAGCTGAGTGAATTTTGGCTGTGTATGGAGCATGAATTCGGTCGGGGGTACGCCCGGGTGCTTGCCGCAGACCTGGTGCTGGGGCAGTTGGGGCAGCTGACCGCCTTGGAGGCTCTGGAAAAAGGCGTTGATCCGCGCCGTGTGTGGCTGGCGATTTGCGATACGCAAGACATTCCCTTAGAGCGCAGGCTGGGGCCGGATATTAAGCCAAGTAGTTAGAGGCGAGGCGGCGTTTTGGCGGCATTGTGGGGTGGGCTGAATGTAGCGCAATATAGGGGTACTGTACTCCTTATCGAAAGCCTGTGCTATTTTCTAGAAATTTTGTTCGATACATGGTAGGCTTATCCACGAAGAAATTTTTGCAGACCTTTTGACGGACTTATCCACAAAATCCGCAAACCGGTCTTAAACCGTCAGGGGCGGCCCCTACAGTGGTGCACGAAGGGGATAACCAGCATCCCCATAAGTGTTAGAACCACGCAGAGAAAACGAGGTAACAACCGTGGCAAAGAACAACAAAGCTGAGAGCGTATCCCGCGTTCCCGAGGAGGGCCGCGCCAAGGCTATCGAAGCCGTCATGGCGAAAATCGATAAGAACTACGGTAAGGGTGCCGTGATGCGCCTAGGGGATAAAGAAACCACTAAGACTGAAGTAATCCCCACCGGCGCCATCGCTCTAGATGCGGCTCTGGGCATCGGTGGTTTGCCGCGCGGGCGTGTTATTGAGGTGTACGGCCCTGAATCCTCCGGTAAAACCACTGTGGCACTTCACGCTGTAGCGAACGCACAGAAAGCTGGCGGGGTGGCTGCATTTATTGACGCCGAGCACGCACTTGACCCGGTGTACGCAGCTAAATTGGGTGTTGATACTGATGCCTTGCTGGTCTCCCAGCCGGATACCGGTGAGCAGGCGCTTGAGATTATGGATATGCTGGTTGGCTCCGGCGCCATCGACATTATTGTGGTGGACTCTGTTGCAGCATTGGTCCCGCGCGCCGAGATTGAAGGCGATATGGGTGACTCGCATGTAGGTCTGCAGGCACGCCTCATGAGTCAGGCGCTGCGCAAGATTACCGGGCGCCTGTCAGCAACCGGCACCACCGCCATCTTCATTAACCAGCTCCGTGAAAAAATCGGCGTGTTCTTTGGGTCCCCCGAGACCACCACCGGCGGTAAAGCCTTGAAGTTCTATGCTTCAGTACGTATTGATATTCGCCGTATCGAGACCCTCAAAGATGGCGCAAACCCGATTGGTAACCGCACGCGTGCCAAGATTGTGAAGAATAAGATGGCCCCGCCCTTCAAACAGGCTGAGTTCGACATTCTCTACGGTGAAGGTATCTCGGTTGAAGGCGGCATTCTTGACTTGGCGGTGGAACACGATATTGTGAAGAAATCCGGTGCCTGGTTCACCTATGAAGGGGAGCAGCTGGGGCAGGGACGTGAGAACGTGCGTAAACTGCTCAAGGACAACCCCGAACTCACCGAAGAACTGCAGTACAAGGTACTGGTGAAACTGGGAGTTATCGAGCCTGAGGAAGAGGAAACCGCTGAGGAGGCCGGTGCCGCCCCCGAGGTTGATCCCTTGGACGAAATCGCTGAGGAAATCTAATAAGTATGCCGAGCGTGTGCCGCGTAACCCGCATCAGGGTACGCGGCACACACCGCATAAGTGCTGTAAAGACATCATGGTATTCAGCAGGAACTAAACATTACAGGGTGTGGGAAAGGAAACGAATGAGCGACTGGTTAGCGGACGCCTGGGGCGAGAACCCTCTGCTGGCCTCCGACCGTGCACAAAAGCAGCGGCCGCAGCAGCATTCAAAACCCACCCCGCCTGCCCAATGGTGGGGGAATGCTGAGGTGAAAAACACTCCGGAGCCTCCCTCAGACACTCCGGGTCTCCGCCAGAACGATAACGAAAAGCAGCGGGAAGAGAAACCGAACAGCCAGAGGGCTCACCAGAGCACAGACTTTCCTGAGTGGCACCCGGCCGCCCTTGGGATTGACGAAGATGCACTGGGTATAGGTTCGGGCATCGGCCCAAGCACATTATCTGCTGACGCAATACCTCCGCATACTACCCCAGCAGAAGAGACAGCACCGGGGTGGGAACAGACAATACCTCACGCCCTGCGGCGCGTTCTGCGGGCAGGACGCACAAGGCAGAAAATACCAGTCAGCCAGCACGCACGGCCCGCCGTTATAATCCCGACAGGAAAAAAGGGTTCCGTCGCCCCCGCAATAACAACTCTCCGTTCGCCCCAGCGATCGGGGCTCAACGCTCGTCAGAACAGGAAAATTCACGCACCCACAACCCGCAGCAAAAAGCTGGAACCCGGCGTCTTTTCCGTGAAGGGAGCGCCTTAAACGATGCACTCACCCCGAAGAGGAGACACTCATTCGGGGTATCGCGGCGGAAGAAAACCAGAAAATCCCTGGGACTCGTGGGCGCGCCGCGAGCACTCAAGCACGTCGAGAAGAAACAGACCCATATACGCGGGCGAAAACCATTGTCTATAACCAGCTGGCGTATTCGGCGAAATCCCGCGCGCAGCTGCACAAAAACTGGAATCTAAAGGGTTTGAGGCTGAGCTGATCGAACCACTCCTCGACAAATTTGAGGCGGCGCACCTGATTGATGACGCCGAGTACGCGCGTTCCTTCGTAACCCAGCGAGGCACAGGCAAAAAGCTTTCCCGAAGCGCCCTGCGCCGTGAGCTCAAAGAGCGAGGAATTACCGGCGACCTTGCCGAAGAGGCACTTGCTGCACGCACCGATGAGGACGAACGCCGTGACGCCGCCGAATTAGTGCGCAAAAAACTGCGGCCCGCCATGAACTTCTCAGACCGTACCGAGAAGGAGAAAATCATGCGTCGCCTGGTAGGAATGCTAGCCCGCCGCGGGTATTCTTCGTCGGTGGCTTTCTCGGTGGTGAAAGAAGAAATCGAGAGGTACTGCAGCGAGTGGGAAGAAGACAGCTGAGCTGTCTCACAAGAGCCGTGACCGATACGAGATCATCTATGCAGCCGTTACAAGAACTTCGTGCCAGGCGTATGATCGCCCAGCTCCTCGCCCCAAGCGCAGCGCATCGCGATATAGGGGTAGACGCTGACACTCTGCGGCAAGAGACGAACGCTGCGGTATATGCCTTAGACCATCTCTACGCTGTTCAGGGGCAAAACTATAACGCCGGTGTGCGCGCCATTGCGCTACGAGCTGGGTGCAGTACTGACACAGTTCTTGAAGGCATTCACGACTACAGCATTGTGCGTTCGTGGCCCATGCGCGGGACACTCCACTTTTTGACTCTCAATAGTGCAGATTCGCTGTATGCTGCTGTCGCCGGCCGAGGCGCGAAGCCTCAGCCCGCCTATATGCGTCAATGTAACTTTACGCTCAAAGACTTCGAACGGTGGCGTGAGCACCTTCATGACGCTTTACAAACCAGGGACATCTTGAGCCGCTCACCCGCACTGATCTCTACACCATTCTGTGCGAATACGGCTATAGCGGGCCAAGATCGCGGCGCAGCCACCTCATTCGACTCTACGGCGGTGAGGGCACGGTTCTCCAGGGGCCGCTTCGGGAAAAAGAAGAAAGCTTCGTGCACCGTGACTCCATACCTGTGCCCCGCACAAAATACGAGCGAAAACAGGCACTGGCTGAACTGGGTACACGTTATATATGCGGTCACGGGCCAGTGACCGCGGAGGATCTGCGCTGGTGGGCTGGGATTACAATAACCGATGCCCGGTATGCATTTAAACATGCTCGCCGTACCCAGACTATTGTGCTGGGTGGACAAGAATATGCGGTAGGTTCCTGGCAAGAAGGCGTTACCCGTTCGGAGCTCAGAGATGCGCTCAACCGCGAGCTTAGTCTCCCGGCCTTCGACGAGTATCTGCTGGGGTACGCCGATAAGAGTTTTGCATTGCGTGAGGAACTGCGTCCGCAGGTTCTCACCTGGAACGGAATGAGCTGGGATTTTACGCTTGCCGCCGGTGAGGCAACCGGGCGAGCCAGCACATAAGTGCCATCAGCCTCAGAGGTCCAGCAGCATCTTCTGCCTATTTGACATTCCCCAGGCGTTTGGCCAGATCAACCAGCGCCGTATCCTTCGAATCTCCGGTGCGTAGGAGCAGCATCATCAGCTCGGCACTTTGCCGCCGGATACGCCCCAGCAGATGGGCGCGCTCGCCGTGAGAGTACAGCTCCATGAGGGTGCAGGCTGTCACGGCGGCGCATACCGCCAGATCTTCCGCTAGGTGCGTATCCAATGGGGTGTCCCCAAAGAGCGCCGCGAAGAGGCGGGGTACGGTACGTTCCCGGTTCACCTCATAATTCGGGTACCCCGGTGAGGACGGGAACCCCAGCATCGCCTCCACAAAGGGGAACCCCCGGTGGTGGATGCACGCCCCTTCCGCGTCGAAAGCCCGCACCGTATCTCGCGCCGAACCAAACAGCACATTGTGAGGGGAAAAATCTCCCGAAGAGAACATGTACACCTGCCCGCGGTTCAGCGTGAACTGCTCAGGCACCGGGGGCGTTTCGTAAAAAACGGCTGAACCACGCGGCGAAACCGGTAGGCCATTTCGATGAGCGTCTGCTGCTGTTCACCCAGTTCCTCAAGCTCAACGTCTTCGGGAACCTGCAACCCGTCAGCCTCGGGGTATAGCGACGCTAACCCGTTCTCAGCGAGCGCGGGGGAGGGCATAGCACCGGGGTGCTGAGCTTTCCGGTCTGCCTTCGCCAGTGCTTTACGGTACCGTTCAACGGCGCGGGGCATGACTCCCGCTTCCGCTAGTGCGTTCCACACGGACAGGTATGAGTCTACTGCGAACGCGAGATATCCGGGTGGGGTTTGGGCTGTGCTTGGCAGGAGCGCATCACCCACGGCACGGGCGTCGGCAAACGCCACGTCTTCGAGGGCCACGCACCGCAGGGCATTGTCGGCGCCGTAGAGGTGGGGGAACACCCCGGGGGCCAGCTCCCCAAGAGCCACCAGCCCGTGACGTTCCCGCAGGTACCCGAAACCACCCGAGTTTTTCGCCGAATCCTGCCGCCGGTACCATTTTAGAATCATAGTGGAGGGGCATCACCCGCTGCCTCGTACCGCACCCGCAGCACCACCGAACGCATACCGGTACCCAAAATGGTCACGGCAAGCGGCTCCCTGCCTGTGAAGACTGCCAGGGAACAGGCCCAGAGGATGGCTTGTGCGGCGTCCTCGCGGAAGGTACCGGAATCGGCGGGGGCGTGGTTTTTTGCGGGGGAGTAGGTGTCGATGGCTGATTCGATCAGCCCGGTCACTATACTTTCTATAGAGTCGGGGGCCATTGAGTCACCGGTTGAAGAATTACTAAGGGGTACCTGCATAGAGCCATTATCCCCATCCGTTACCCTAAAGGCGTGAGCATGACCATCAGCGAAACCACAGAATCCCCTCAAACCAGCCTACGCACCTACGAAGTGCGCACATTTGGCTGTCAGATGAATGTGCACGATTCCGAGCGGATGGCGGGCCTTCTGGAGGCGAGCGGGTATGTGCGTGCCGCTGAAGGTGAAGAGCCTGACCTCGTGGTGTTTAACACTTGCGCGGTGCGCGAGAACGCATCGAACCGTCTCTACGGGCATTTGGGGCAGTTGGCCTCTGTGAAGCGACGCCACGAAGGCATGCAGATTGCTGTGGGTGGGTGCCTGGCTCAAAAAGACCAGAACACCATTATCGAAAAAGCCCCCTGGGTGGATGTCGTGTTCGGCACCCACAATATTGGCTCGCTCCCCACGCTCCTTGAACGCGCCCGCCACAATCATGAGGCGCAGGCGGAACTGCTTGAATCGCTTGAGGTGTTCCCCTCGACCCTGCCCACGAAACGCGATCATGTGTACTCGGGCTGGGTGTCAATCTCTGTAGGATGCAACAACACCTGTACCTTCTGCATCGTGCCGTCACTGCGCGGTAAAGAGAAAGATCGTCGACCCGGTGATATCCTTGCCGAAGTTCAAGCGCTCGTCGATGACGGCGCGATCGAAGTAACTCTGCTGGGGCAGAACGTGAACTCCTACGGCGTGGAATTTGGGGACCGTCAGGCATTCTCTAAACTATTGCGCGCCTGCGGTGATATTGAGGGGCTGGAACGAGTACGGTTCACCTCACCGCATCCGGCTATGTTCACCGACGATGTGATAGAAGCGATGGCAGAGACCCCGAACGTCATGCCTGTTCTGCATATGCCGCTTCAATCGGGATCGGATAAGGTGCTCAAAGACATGCGCCGCTCATACCGATCCAAGAAATTCTTGGGCATTTTAGAGAAGGTGCGCGAGCGCATTCCGCACGCTGTCATTACCACCGATATTATCGTGGGGTTCCCCGGTGAGAGTGAAGAAGACTTCCAGGATACGCTGAACGTAGTGGAGCAGGCGCGGTTCTCATCAGCGTTTACCTTCCAGTACTCGATTCGCCCCGGCACCCCGGCGGCAACTATGGAAAACCAGATTCCAAAAGATGTTGTGCAGGAGCGCTACGAACGCCTAGTGGCTCTGCAGGACCGTATTGCGGGCGAAGAGAACCGTAAACAGTTGGGCAAGACTGTCGAGCTGATGGTTGTCGCCGAGTCTGGACGTAAAGCGCAGCAGACGCATCGTCTGGCGGGCCGCGGACCGGATCAGCGCCTCGTACATTTTTCGGTGCCCGCTGGATGCGAAAAGCCTCGCCCTGGAGACATGGTGACCGTTCCTATCACTGAAGCAGGGTCATTCCATCTGATTTCAGATCCCACCGCTGAGCAGTATCAGCTTCGCCGCACTCGCGCCGGGGACGCCTGGGACCGTTCGCAGGCCGAATCCTGCGGTGCCGGAACTACCCAAGTTTCGGGCGGCCCGGTGGGGCTTGGTATGCCCACTATCGGCCCGAAGTAAGGCGGCTCAGCCCCCACATTGTGGGAGTGTCGTTCCTGATCCGGTGGCCGAACTGCCGGTAGTATATAAGTACATCCTTTCTGTTCACGAGGTGGAGCCTAATCTGCTCCACCTTGTGTTTTATATCACTCATAATGGTTTCTCGGTGGGGAAGAAACTTTCCCAGCCCCACCTTAAAGAACTTGCCTAGCGGCAGCACATTCTCGCAATAGCCAATGAACCCGCCGGTAGAATGGTGCCCATGACCTCACCAGCACCGGCTAAAACCCCGTCTCGTCCCATTCTCGCTGTCGTTGGCCCCACCGGCACCGGAAAAAGCGCTCTGGCCGTTGCGCTCGCCAAAAACTGGGGGGTGAATGCATTAACGCCGATTCCATGCAGTTCTATAGGGGTATGAACATCGGTACCGCAAAAATTACTCCCGCCGAAACCCAAGGTGTTGCGCATTATCTGATCGATATTATGGACCTCACCGAAGAGGCGTCCGTTGCCGAGTTTCAGGCACACGCTCGTGAAGTTATTACCGACATTACCAGCCGTGGAAAATACCCCATCCTGGTGGGGGATCGGGGCTTTATGTGCGTGCTGCCCTCGATAAACTTGAACTGCCCGGTACCGACCCTGCGGTGCGTGCCCGCCTTGAAGAAGAAAGCAGGGCCCACGGCATCGGGGCGCTTCGGGCACGCCTGGCGGACGTAGACCCGGACTCGGCCGCCAAACTGAACGATGAACGGCGCATTATTCGGGCACTTGAGGTGTATGAGGTAACGGGGCGCCCCTTCTCTGCGTTTATGCCCACCCGCGAGTACGTGAGCGACACTTTGCAGATCGGGCTGAACATGGACCGTGCTCGTCTGCACGAACGGCTCCACGACCGTGTGGTGGCTATGGAAAAGGCGGGGCTCTTGGCGGAAGTTGAGCAGCTTGTTGATCGGGGGCTACGTCAGGGTAAAACAGCCTCCCGCGCCATCGGGTACGCCCAGTTTTTACGCGCCTTTGAAGCCCAAACATCCGGGGCAGATCAACGATACACGGTGGCGCAGGCGATCGAAGACACAACTGTTGCTACCCGCCAGTTTGCCCGCCGCCAGCTCACCTGGTTCCGGGCCGACCCGCGCGTGCACTGGTTCGACGCCGAATCCCCGACCCTCCTTGAGGATACGCTCACGCTCATACAGGGCTATATTGCAGGTTCTGCTAACCTAGCCTAAACCACTACTCAACCTGTAGGGTTTGTTACAGAAGCCCGTCGGCACATTAGAATTTAGGAAGCAGCTCAACTCAATAAACCCTAAGAAGACTTATGACCACACTGGAAGCCCACTCGCCGCCCACCCTGCGTGACGCATTACTGAGCCGTGAGAACTCCCTAAATTTCATACGATTAATGCTGGCGGTTGCGGTGATTATCTCGCACGCCCCATACCTGGTTCTTGGGGTGGAGGTAACCAGCGCAATACCTGTGCTGAACCTCAGCCACCTGTTGGGTGACTATGCGGTGAACATGTTTTTCTGCATCTCTGGTTTTCTGATCGCCCATAGCGCCCAGCGCGGCACCTTCGGTGGCTACCTGAAACGGCGTATACTCCGTATTTTCCCGGCCTACTGGGCCTCAATCCTGTTTGTTGTATGCATTGGTGCACCACTGGCGAACTATACCGCGCACTCAGGTAGCCCGTGGACAGCACAGGGGGCTTTGGAGTATGTGGGCCACAACTTCGACTTATTCTTCCTGCAGTATTCGCTTTTTGACGGACCCTCCCATTTGCCCTACGAAAACTCCTGGAATGGCTCGGCATGGACACTCAGCTACGAGTTCTTGGGGTACTTGGTGCTCATCCCAATCTTTTACCTGCCCGCGTTGAAACGAAATTCTCACAGGGTGGTACCCATGGTGTACCTGTTGAGCCTGCTGCCGTTTTTTATTTTTACTGCCGCTGGGGCGACAAACAATACGTTTTGGGAGGTGGCACGCCTGTACCCCATGTTTTTTGCGGGCGCACTCCTGTACGTTTGGGGGAATAAAATCAGGCTCCACCCGCAGGCAGCCTTAGCGTGTTTCTTGGTTCCTTTTGCCCTGCAGTTCGTAGCCCCTAGCGTGGTGTTACAGCTTATCCAGCCCGCCTACGCGTACGGTATCTTGGCGTTGGGGGCGCTTATCCGTGTCCCGCTGTGCCGCCGGAATGACATCTCTTACGGCATGTATATCTACGCGTGGCCGGTGCAGGTGATCCTTCTCATGCTTGGCAGCGAGCCGCTGGGGTGGGTGCTCAATGCGCTGCTGACCATTGTCGTGACCGTGCCTATTGCCTGGTTCTCGTGGCGGTATATCGAAAAACCGGCTATGGCGTTGAAACACTGGCAGCTTATCCCCACTAAGCCCGTTGACCGCCAGACGGAAGCGGGCGGCACCGAGGCACACCCCGTGCTGGTGCAGGTAAGCACACCCCAGAAGCGGTAGAATTCTCACAGAGACACCGCACAACTACGAAGGGGCAACGAACGCATGAGCGAGAACGCATCAGCCTGGGCAGATCTTACCGGGCGCACCCTCACCAAAGGGCAGGGCACCGGTAACGATTTTATTTTCATCACTGACCCCAAAGCCGAGGCGGTGCTTGACGCCGATCTGGTGGCGCGTGTGTGCGACCGTCATTTCGGGCTGGGCGCCGATGGGTTTATTCGCGCTGCGCATACCGAAACGTTCTCTACGGGGCAGAAAATCCTGGAAAAACACCCCGAGGCCACCTGGTTCATGGATTACCGCAACGCCGATGGCACGATCTCAGAAATGTGCGGGAACGGTGTGCGCGCCTTCGTTGAGTATCTGCGCACCGAGGGGCTGATCAGCCTTGAAGTGGGAGAACACGTGAGTATTGGCACCCGCGCCGGGGTAAAAACTGTGGCCCGCACCGACACCGGGTATGCCGTAGATATGGGCCCCTGGAGCTTTATCCACGGTGATGCCGCGCGTGAGGGCGGTGAAGACTCGCAGGTTTCCGCACGCGGGCTTAAGACCCCGCGCCCGGCTTTATCCATCTCTATGGGCAACCCGCACACCGTGGTCATGCTCGGCAGCGACGGGAAACTCGACGGCTTAGACCTAGGCGTCGCCCCAGTGGTCACCCCCGCCCGGAGAACGGCACGAATGTGGAGTTCGTGGTGCCTCTCGAACTGGAGCATGACTCCGGCGATATTGGGGTCTTAGGGGAGCAGTCTGAGGTGGGAGCTATTCGTCTGCGTGTGCACGAACGTGGTGTGGGGGAGACCCTCTCCTGCGGCACAGGCGCGTGCGCAGCTGCCGCAGCCACCCGCTTCTGGGGAGGGGAGGACGCACCCGACGAGTGGCTCGTACATGTTCCTGGAGGCACCCTCGCGGTGACCTTCGTCTTAGGCCCCGACGACCTAGAGCACGTGGTCCTCGCTGGGGGCGCACAGATGGTGTATACGGCGCAGCTGAGCTAGCCGTACCCCACGCCCCGTGCGCCTGTATGCGCCGGGGACGGAAGCGGGTTAGGAGCGAAGAACCTCCAGCACACGGAACCCTTTAGAAGTAGCGTACCTGCTTACCGTGAACTCTCCCTCGAACCGCTCTAAGAAGTGCGCATCCAGCCATTTCTGCAAAGAGTCAGACCCCAAATTCTTTTGAACCACCAGATAGGCTGCACCACCGGGAGCGAGTCGCGGAAGCCACGTGAGCAGAATATTGTGCAGAACCTCTTTACCCACGCGAATTGGAGGATTGGACCAGATAGTATCGAAACGTAACGTGGGATCTACCTCATCGGGGGTGCTCACCGAGACGTTCTGCAGCCCCAAAGCTCGGGCATTCTGTTCGGTGAGCGAGAGCGAACGGGAATTCACATCTACCGCATGAACCTCAGCCTGCGGGGCGAGCATCGCTAAAGATAGCGCGATGGGCCCCCAGCCACACCCAATATCGAGCATATATTTCCCGTGCGGGGCAGGTGCCTGCCCCAAAAGGACAGCGGTGCCTTTGTCTATTCCCGAAGGACTAAAAATACCGTTAGCGGTCGTTACAGAAACTTCACGACCCGCCAGCTCAACTTGAACCGTGCGCGGCTTGAACTCGGTTTCAGGGGACGAGGAAAAATAATGCTGTTCGCTCATGCCTACCAGTGTACGGGACGTATTACGCCCACGCCCCGCAGCAGCCCGCTCCTACCAGCCACCGATTCCAGCGCACTGACTGTGCTGCGGGCATGAGGTAACGGAACACCGCGACAGCCCCGCATCCGCCCGGTAGAATAGGAACCACCTATGAATTCAATGCAAAACACTGAGAACACCACAAATAACCCCGGCGAAAAACTGCCCAGTGATGAGCAGCTACGCCAAACCGTAGAACGAGTCCTCGGCCGTGCAGACGCAGCGGCCCAGACCACTATCTACCCCGAAAGCACCGGCAGTCCCGCACAACGCCGCGTGCTCGACACCCGTGCCCGAGAAATTTCCGATAATCAGCGGGAACACTCAGACTTTGACGGCGAACAGGAAGACCTCGCCGAACGCCGCGCACTACGCCGAGTCGCCGGGCTCTCCACCGAACTCGACGACGTGACCGAAGTCGAATACCGTCAGCTGCGTCTAGAGCGCGTGGTTCTCGCCGGGCTGTGGACCGAAGGAACCGTCGAAGACGCCGAGAACTCCCTGCGAGAACTCGCCGCGCTCGCCGAAACCGCAGGATCTGAAGTGCTGGACGGGCTAGTTCAGCGCCGCCTCAAACCAGACCCCGGAACTTTTCTTGGGTCCGGAAAAGCCCTCGAACTCAAAGACATTGTGCAGGCGACCGGTGCCGATACCGTGATCGTCGATTCTGAATTAGCGCCCTCACAACGACGAGCCCTCGAAGATATCGTCAAAGTCAAAGTGATCGATCGTACCGCCCTGATTCTGGATATCTTCGCTCAACACGCGAAGTCTCGTGAAGGCAAAGCACAGGTCGAACTTGCCCAACTTGAATACATGCTCCCGCGTCTGCGCGGCTGGGGCGCGTCCCTGTCACGCCAGGCAGGTGGGCGTGCCGCATCCGGTGAAGGCATTGGTTCACGCGGACCCGGTGAAACCAAAATCGAGATGGACCGCCGCCGTCTGCGTGCTCGCATGGCAAAACTCAAGCGCGAAATAGCCGCTATGGCGCCCGCCCGTGAAACAAAACGTCTGAACCGTAAACGCAACAGGGTACCCTCGGTCGCTATCGCGGGGTATACAAACGCCGGTAAGTCGTCGTTGCTGAATCGCCTGACTGATGCCGGTGTCCTGGTGGAGAACGCACTCTTCGCAACTCTGGATCCGACCGTGCGCAAGGCACAGACTCCGGACGGCATCGGCTATACACTTTCGGACACTGTAGGATTCGTGCGCTCGCTGCCCACCCAGCTCGTGGAAGCATTCCGTTCCACGCTCGAAGAGGTAGCCGATGCAGACGTGATTTTGCATGTGGTAGACGCATCTCACCCAGACCCTGAGGGGCAGATTCGCGCCGTGCGTGAGGTTATCGCAGATTTAGATGCTCGCCGTATACCCGAGATTATTGTGCTCAATAAAGCGGATGCGGCTGATCCTTTTATCCTCGAACGCATGCGCCAGCGTGAACCAAACCACATCATTGTCTCGGCGCGCACAGGGGAGGGCATTGACGAACTCAAACAGAAGATTGCGGATACGATTCCGCGCCCTTCCATCCTGGTGAAGCTTCTCGTCCCTTATGATCATGGGGAGGTCATCTCCCGCCTGCACTCGTGGGATGCCGAGATTAAACGCACCGAGTTTGTCTCCGATGGCACTTTTATCACCGCACTGGTACGTGAGGATGTCGCCGCTGAGCTTTCAGAATACGTTATTAGCGGGGAACTGCTAGAGGTGCTTGAGTCGGAGCTTGCGGATGCTGCCGCAACACCGGTGGCCGCTTCGGGCAGCTAGGGGTTAAAGTGCAAGAGAGCGTGAGCGCCCCCACCGGTGCTGAACCCGAGACCCTACCGGGGGCCCAGCCTGTGCTTCGTCTGCTTGACGAGGTGATTGAGGCAACGGGTGGTCAGCGACGTGAGGGGCAGCGGCTTATGGCGGCCCATGTTGCTCAAGCTTTCGAGCTTGAGCGGCATCTGCTGGTGCAGGCTGGCACAGGAACCGGTAAATCTTTGGGGTATCTCATCCCCGCACTCCACAAGGTTGGCGACAGTAACAAACCTATTATTGTGGCGACCGCAACCCTCGCTTTGCAATCGCAGATCGTGAACCGCGATATTCCTCGTCTGCTTGCGGCACTTGAACCGCGCCCCGAGTCGCAGGCCCAGGTGGCGATTCTTAAAGGCCGCAATAATTACCTGTGCCTGCATAAGCTAGAAGGTGGGTACCCTGAAGAGGAGCCCGAGGCTCTCTTCGAAGCCCCTGGATCTTCTGGGGCGTCGTCTCGCCTGAGCGAGGAGGTGCAGCGTTTGCGTGCCTGGGCGGGATGCACCGAGACTGGTGATCGTGATGAAGTGCGCCCCGGTGTCTCAGATAGGGCCTGGGCGCAGGTGTCTGTGAGTGCCTCAGAATGCTTGGGACGGCGCTGCCCAATGGTTGAGGAGTGCTTCAGCGAAATGGCGCGTACCCGCGCCAACGAATCGGATATTGTTATCACCAACCACGCGCTGCTGGCCATTAATTCGTTTGAAGGGCTGGGCGTGCTGCCTGAGCATGACATTGTCATTATTGATGAGGCGCATGAGCTTGCCGATCGGGTGACTGGCGCAGTCACCGGTTCCCTGTCGGCGGCGATGGTGCGCCGTGCCGCTCAGGGTATTCGTAAGAACTCAAAAGCTAGCCCGGCCGCTTTGGA
Organism: Rothia aeria; assembly: GCA_002355935.1. Lineage (GTDB taxonomy): Bacteria > Actinomycetota > Actinomycetes > Actinomycetales > Micrococcaceae > Rothia > Rothia aeria. The sequence continues at coordinate 1,176,504 of AP017895.1, forward strand.
GAACGCGGCTTCATCCCTTGAAGAAGCGTTTCTGGGGGTTCCGGAAGGTTTGCTGAAGGGCCTTGACGGGCGCCTACTCACTGCTGTGTCGGCTGTGAATGACGCCGCCCGAGGTGCACTGTCGGACTCTAAAACGGATTCGAAAGAGGTGGACGCTGGCCTGCAAATGGCACGTTCGCGTGTTTCTGAGGTGCATGAGGAAAGCGGGCGTATCCTTGAAGCTTTCGAGAACCGGGAGGTTCTGTGGGTTTCTCGCCCCCGGGTGTTTGAGAACGGCCGTTACCATGATGCGAATGATACGGACCCAGCAACTTTGCATATTGCGCCTTTGAGTATTGGTTCTCGTCTGCGGGAGGGCTTGTTTGAGGATCGCACGGTGATTCTTACGAGTGCCACACTTGCGGTGGGCGAGTCGTTTGACGCTGCTGCCGGTGCGCTTGGGCTGATGGGTACGGGTGCTCCGCGCTGGGAGGGGATTGATGTTGGATCTCCTTTCGACTACCCCAAGCAGGGGGTCATGTATGTTGCTGCGGATCTGCCTAAACCTGGTTTTGGGGTGAGCACCCCGCAGCTTCAGCGGCTTCTCGAATTGTGTGAAGCAGCTAATGGCGGCGCGTTGGGTTTGTTTTCGTCGAAGAGAGGGGCCGAGCAGGCCGCAGAGTATGTGCGTCAGCACAGCGACTTGACGGTGCTTCTGCAGGGGAGTCGTCCCTGCGGGCGCTTGTTGACGAGTTCACGGAGGATATGGATGCGTGCCTGTTCGGCACGATGAGCCTCTGGCAGGGTGTTGACGTTCCCGGAGATTCGTGCCGGTTGGTGGTGATGGACCGGATCCCGTTCCCACGCCCAAACGATCCGTTGGTGCAGGCCCGTACTGAGGCTGTTCAGGCGAACCGAGGTAATGGTTTTATGGCGGTTTCGGCGTATCATGCTGCGATTCGTATGGCGCAGGGGGCTGGGCGCCTGATTCGTTCTGTGACGGATAGGGGCGTGGTTGCTGTGCTTGATTCGCGTTTAGCGACTCAAAGCTATGGCGGGTATATTATGCGTTCGATGCCGCCCCTATGGGCTACCCAGAAGAGGGAAGTGGTGCTGGGGGCACTGACTCGCCTGTCGCAAAGTATCCGTAACGGATAGCAGATGCATTTGTTTCGGGTTGAGCTGTGGGGCTGGTGTCCGGTAGCCGCGGTACATACTGGGGGATACTAGGGTGGGGCGGCAGTTCCAAAGAACTGTCGCCCCACCCTAGTGTTTTATTTCACGCGTATTTGAGGTTACTGATTAGTGCAGATGTTCTTAAACCGTCAGGGTGGGGGCGCATCCTGTAGCCATGAGGACAACACGCAGGATGAAATTACAGGCTCCGCAGCACCGAGACGACCTTACCCATAACAGTTGCTTTATCTCCCATAATCGGCTCGTACTGGGAGTTGCGGGGCATCAGCCACGTGTGCCCGTCTACCTGACGGAAAACTTTCACGGTGGCTTCTTCATCCAGCAGGGCCGCCACGATGTCCCCGTTATCGGCGGTGTGCTGTTCGCGAACCACCACCCAATCGCCGTCACAGATGGCGGCGTCGATCATCGAATCTCCTTTGACGCGCAGCATAAAGAGCTTGCCGCTGCCAACCAGCTGTTTGGGGAGGGAAAGCACATCCTCAACGGATTGCTCTGCCGTGATGGGCCCGCCTGCCGCTATGCGGCCTACCAGGGGGATAGGCACCATATCCTCGTCGCTGACTTCAAAGGTAGGCAGTTCCGGAACTTTGGGCGCTTGGGTATTGGCACGTTGTTCGGAGTTTCCTGAGGCGTCCAGCACCTCAATTGCTCGCGGCAGTTTAGGGTCACGGCGAATATAGCCCATTTTCTCAAGTCGCCCCAGCTGGTGCGTCACCGACGAGAGGGATGCAAGGCCCACCATATCGCCGATTTGGCGCATTGATGGGGGATATCCTTTCTGCTCAATCTCGGTGCGAATAGCGTCCAAAATTTTCTGTTGGCGCGGAGTTAGGGCCGGGCGTGGGGTCTCGGGTGCCATGGGTGCCTTCTTTCCTAGACTGCGGCGCCTGCTGAAGCGACTGGTATGTGCGGCGTAGCGCCAATGGAACGATCGTTGATCCTATTTTAGAACAAACTTCCTCAAAAACCAAACATTTATTCTAGATTTCCCGTGAAACTTCGAAGAAATTTTTAGTACACATCTACTAGAATTTGGAATAGAGATTCGATATACTCGGTTCTACCTAAGGAACACATCTTCGAAAGCAGAGGTTTGCTCATGATTGCTCATACATCCAGTGCATGTGTGCAGAGTCTTGCTGATAGCCCGCGTCCGAAGAAACGGGATGATTCGTTACTCGTCCCATCACCACATCAACACCTTTATGACAACCAGCCAGTGAAAGGACTCGTTATGGATACCCAGGCAAGCCCCGCTATTCCTTCCGGTCTAACGGTTATTCACCCCGCCCGACGTAAATCATCGGCGGCCGTGCGACGGCTGGCTCGGGAACGCCAACAGGCTGAACGGGCACGTTCCACGCACCGCGGCGGTTCGGCTGAGAACCCGGCTCAACAGATCTCAGTGACTCAATCACCGCGTGACACTCGAGTACCTCAGCAGCAGTCTGGCGGGCGTATCTTTTCGCCCATTAAATATATTCACAGTCGTTTGGGCCGCAGGGGTATGCTCCTGCTGGGGCTGCCGTTGCTCACACTTGCGGCCCTCATTGTGCTTGGCGCCATCACCCTATTAGCGCCCCAGGGCGCACAGGCTGGAACATCACAACAGACTACGGCAGTTACTAAGGTGGTTACTGTCAAAGCAGAGCAAACCCTATGGGATATTGCTCATGAGGCGGACCCTGAGACAGACCCTCGGGACACGATTGTGCGCATCATTAAACTGAATGATTTACAGAACACCAAGCTTCAGGCTGGTCAACGGCTGGAGGTTCCTGCACGGTAAATAGTGGCTATGCGAAACATATTTTGTGGGTCGGGTGTGCAATAGCACCGTCTCAAAAGACCCTGTACCCTAGAAGTTGTGGGTTCAGTGCCTATGGTACAAAGCGATGAATCGGAGGAATGATGGCGCAGGAACAACCGGTCGTTGCGATCCTGGGGGAGCCTGGCACGTTCGGGGAACTAGCACAGGCTCTTGGACGCGCAGGGGCGCAGGTTCTTGTCACTAAAACCTCTAATGAATTGTTGGACGCTGATGGCATGATTATTCCTGGCCATACAAGCTCTATTGAGACTTATCGCACGGTGCAGTCTTTCGATGCTGAACGTGTGGTGGGGCGTCGTGTGGCTGGGGGACGTCCAGTGCTTTTTGCGGGGGCAGCTTTTGGCATGTTGTTCGAGACAATGGACGATACGACTTCAGCCGGTGCCGTCGAAGTTAAAGGTATGGGGGAGTGGCCCGGGCATGCCTGTAAGCTCGCTGCTGCTGGTGCCCCTCTCGGTGTACAACAGCTGGTGCCCGCACAAGAAAGTTCCCTGCTTCATAATCTGCCTGGAGCGCTGCGGTACAAGGCTGAAGACGGCGTGCTGCGGTGGGAGTTTGAGCAAAATATTGACTATATGAGAGCTCCTGCGGTGAGCTGGACACAGACTACGCCGCCGTACATTGCGGCGGTTGAGAATGGCCCGCTAACAGCAGTGCAGTTTTGTCCTATTGCATCGGGAGAGCCCGGTGAGGAGTTCATGCGCCGGTGGGTTGCCTCATTACCTGTGACGGGGCGGATGTCAGTAGTGGTTGAGAACAACGTTGAGGAGAATTAGTCGTCCATGAACCCAATGTATTCCGGTCTGATACTCATGACTGTGGGAGCCTTCTTCGCGGGTGGGGGAATATCGTTTCGTAAGCAGAAATTACCGTTAGTTGCGCAGGTTATTATGTGGCTTATCGCTCTGGCGCTTTTTGGGTACGGGGCGTATGTAGCTTTTACTTTTGGGTCATAAGGGGCTGCTTATGCACTCTCAGCATTTGGGGAAGCTTCAGCTGCTTCCCGCTGTTGATATTTCTGAAGGGCGGGCTGTACGTCCGGTGGGCGGGCAGCTGTTGGGCACTTCGCAGAGCATTGATCCCGTGGCGGCCGCCATTACCTGGGGTGAGGCCGGTGCTGAGTGGATTCACCTGGTAGATCTTGATTTGGCTTTTGGCCGCGGCACTAATACTTCTGTGCTGGAACAGGTCATAGATGAGGTGCGGGATAGAACCTCCAACCGTATAAAGATTCAGGTAAGCGGCGGCATTAAAGATCACCGCAGCATTGAGTTGGCTCTTAGTTTGAGACCAGATCGTATTAATGTCACCTCAGCGGCACTGGCACAGCCCAGTTGGCTTGAACAAGTTCTTGAGGAACATGGCGAACTACTGGCCCTTGGGGTTGATGTCCGTGATGGTGTGGTGGTTGCCCGCGGCACCGATTGGCGGGGAGACGCATTGGATGCGAGTATCATGTGGCTTGAGCGTGCGGGAGCTCAACGGTATGTTGTTACTGATGTGAGCCGTGACGGGGCGTTATCTGGGCCAGGCCTTGAGCCGCTGCAACACGTGTTGGCGCTGACCGGGAAACCGGTGATAGCTTCTGGCGGGGTGGCAAGCCTTAATGATATTCGTGTGCTGCGTGGTATGACAGCCCAGGGGCTGGAGGCCTTGGTGCTGGGCAAAGCCCTTTACACAGGACGCTTTACCCTTGAGCAGGCGCTACAGGTGGCACACGGTACTGCGGAAGGTGTTAGTGTGCAGGAACAACTGGCGTGGAAACCGCCAACAGAACAGGCAGAAAGCAGCGGCGAATGAGCGACGGAGGGAATCACCAACACCACGGTCCCCTGAGTCTTCACGGCAGGCTCCCGGCCCATATTGCTGCACAGCTACGTAGCGCCGGTCGTAAGACGGACACTGGAGGCCAGCCATGGAAAGGTCGCAACCTTGGCGATGGCACCTCACAGACCCACCAGTTTTATGGGGATAACGGGCTGACAGAACCTGCCCTTGGTGCAGCATTGAAAGCATTTGCAGCGGGTGAGGCGAATGAAACAGCAGTAGTGGATGCTCTTCGTGAGGCCCGGGTATTTGTTCCTGTGGTAGCACAGCTATCTCAGGTACATCTTACAGCTGAGGGGCTGGTCTCAGACAAAGAAACAGATATGGCGCTGGTGAGTATTCAATCACCAGATGGCCGTAGGGCATTGCCTGTTTTTACCTGTGTGGACTATTTGACGCAGTGGCACGCCCAGGCGCGTCCTGTGGCTGCCTCGATGCGTAAAACATCGTTGAGCGCGGTGGAAGATAATAATCAGCTGATCGTGGTGAACCCGGGGCAAGACCCCACATTTGTGGTGCGTCGACCGGCGATTTGGGCTATTGCTAAAGAACAACCGTGGGTGCCGTCATACAACCACGAGGCGGTCTCCCAGGACGTGCGTCAACTTATTCGCCTGATGCCTCAGGTTGAGGATGTGCAGTTAGCGGCAGCGGCGGGGGCTGACTCTCGTTCTGCTAAGGGGCGTATTCTGGCAGGGGGCGGTCATGGGCCAGAACTTGAGATAACGCTGGTGCTGAAACCAGGTATGACCCGGGAACAACTGGACACTACTATCACTGATTTTCAGCAGCGGCTTGCCGCTAGCGAGGTTATCTCGGAGCTAGTGGATTCGGTGCAGATAAAACTTTCACAGGCTTCATAGATAGTGGCTGCTGTGTTGGTTAAGGCGAGCGGCGTTACATCATTACCAGTGTTTAGTGTTTCAGAATTCTTGGCGTGTGGCACATTCTTCCGTGGCGTTAGTTCGGAAACACATGTTGTTAGGCTTCTGCAGCAACAATGTGACCGCTCATGTGGGACTGGTGTACCCATGTACTACTTCGATTATGCAGGGTACAGTATTGAGTTCATCTGCGGTGAAGATACTTATCGTCCCAAAGGCGAGCAGATTGAGGTGTATGCTCCGGAGCTGGTGCTAGATGCGGCTTTGTGCTCCATCCTAACGGTTGAAAAATTTAACCTCAGCCCTTTAAAAAATGCAGCCATTGAGGAGTATTCGGATGGGGACGAGTATGTGATTTTTCTGAGAAATGGGCTGAACCTGTATTACCTCTCTAACGGTGAGCAAAGTTTTTCTTAGCAAAAATAATAAGCCAGCACGAGCCATCCCGTATTCTGGTGAGAAAAACAATGGCCTCTGCCCGGTAGCACTGCCGGGTGAGATTTACGTATAGTGGTGCTCCACAGCTCACAAGGGTGAATATATTTATTATCTAATTAAATAATTAATGAGTGGAACAAAGGAGTTTGGTACGTATAGGCTGCACTTGCTAATCCATTAAATCTGGAGTCATCCTGATAAAGCAATCATATAAATTTTTACCGATTAGATAGATATTTTGTAATTTTACTTCTTCAGGCATCGGTACACCAAAATCATCAATATAATCCTCTTCATCCCACTCATTTTCATGATCCCAGTAGAAAATTTGCCCAATTCTTTCCCCTTGGGTGCATAGACATATTAAGTCACCGAACTCATTACTTGATATTGGTAGAAAGTTATCCGGTATTCTATTTTATATATTTTAAGTCTTTCGCTCATCGGGGAGAGTTGTCCACCACCCTTAACAGGTGCTATAAAAAATCCTAACCCGCCGCCACCCCATGCAATATTACCTCCAACAGGAGGAATAGCATCATCCGGGTAACAATATTCAGGAAGGTTGCTGTATGGCGTTAATTTATATTCTTTTATAAATCCCGTTTCCGCACCATATAATTCAAGGTAATCTAAATAGTCAGCAAATTCTTCTCTAGTAATGTCTAAAAATTCAGACATTGTTTCTCGAAGGGTAGGGGCTAGCGGTTCAGATGTAAACCTTGCGACTCCACCCATTTCTTCAACTAAATTTTTAATCCTCATTTTAGTATCTCTTTCGATGATTATACTCAAAGATAAATACTGTAACACCGGGGTGAAGCATCTGTATACCAGTAATGCTTCAAAGGCGATCTTTGATCTGATTACGTTTACCGTATAATATTTCAAAATTATAGCTCAGCGTCGCCTCTATGTAAAGATATTAATTTTCAATCTACCGTGAAGAAATAATTTTACATCTTTAATTCTGGAATTTATGTAGACATCAATAATTCCCCCTCCTCTAAATATTTAATTCAAATATTAAAATATTTCTTCTCATAAGAAATACTTATGCCATTTGCCATAATAATAAAAGAAGAAGATTCTAAATCGGTATTATTAAATCTTAGGAAAAATGATTTTCTTGTTCCATGGGCAGATAGGTATATTCTTTACTGCTAATAATTTCTGCAGCAGTAGTGTTATTGTCGATATCTATAGTCCATGTTAAACTTCCGGATAAATATTTAGTGTTGTATAGGTCAATATTATAATTGAGATAGTAACTTGGATCGTAGCTGGCAATAATATTTAATTTGGTAAAATCAAATGAAGTGACTTGAAAATCCAGCCAGTCAAAATTTGTTTTTATATGATTATTAAATGTTGCTATTTCATGCTCTATAGATTTTTTCATTCTTTAAATCCCTACTGTGCAGTCACCGTTTCGCATGCATAGACCCATTCTTGCATATCGTCTACTTTTGAACGAAGTCATTCCCTAAAAGTTTTGTTGTTGCTACAGCCTGAAACCTTCAGAAGTCCATATGTGGTATCAGCAGTGATATTGCGAGCTGACTACTAACCCCGTTCTGCAGGCTGCAACTTGCTGTTTAGGCCAAATATTTAATATAACCTTCTGGGTATTTACCCTCCCATGTATAGGGGAAATAACCTTTTAGGTAACATTTCGCCAGTGAATCAATAAAATAGTCAACTTTATCAAAGGCATAATGTTTTATAAGTATTTCTGCATCACGCATTACCTCGTCTATAAAATAAGTATAAATATTATTTTCTGCACCTAAACCAGTAAGCTTTTTATCTATCGAAGCAAGTGTTTTGTCAAGAGACAGACCTATCTTGTCCTTATTACCTGAAGAAAAATATATTTTATTAATATTTTTCATATATTTATCTTTTAAATTCCCATAATATTTCTTGTCAGGTAGACGCTCTGAGAGTTTAATACCTTCAACGGGTTTTTCTAGATCAAGAGTCAGGAAAATATTTTCAATATACTCTATGCCATTTTCCTTTACGGCAACCTCTTCTTCAAGGGGAAGGTTTTTAATACACTGTGAAAAATATGTGAGAAGCTGGGCTTGATTATCCAGCAAGCTGTTCATTTCTACAATCAGGCCTGATCGCCAGTTGGGGACTAGTGATACGAATAAATCAATTATTTCTCTTTTTGTAATACGCTGATATTTGAGTCTGTAATACTTTTAAAGATTAGGTTCTGTGCCTTTCCTACCTCATTTACTCTGATGTATTTCTTAATTATCTCTAATTTATTCATTTTACTATCCTCTGATTTGATATGTCGGAACTATTTATTAAATTTTAACAGGAAGTGCAGAGCTCTGGTGTTGCCCGTTAAGTCTATCCAGCTGCAGTAGCTGGCGGTACAGGGTGTACTATCGTTGCACATTCTATGAATAGTCTGGTGACGTTTTGAACGATAGGCCGTTTGAGCTACATATTATCCGTAATATATCACTCATAATTTATTGAGAATCAATCCAGTGATTTTTAATTAACCAATGTTTTAAATCATCCATGAAATAAGGGTTTATATCCCTTAGGGATGGAAATCTTTTTCATATTTTTTCATGGCTTTTGGAAAAAAATTATAAAACTCTTGGCCTATTATTTTACGCTGTGCAGGAACGTTGTTTATATAGGGTTTGTAATCTATTTCTTGTGTGACAATGTCTATATATATAAAATTATCACTTGAATAGTATCTGGCACCGGATTTCCATCCGCTCCAACTGTCTAAACATCTCACGCAAATCCCTATATTTACGGGAAAATTACTAAATTTATTGATTATCTTTTCTATTCCCTCTAGTTCTTCCCTGAGCTGTGAAACATGAGTCCAAGAAGGAGAGTCTGAAGTTGTCTTAAATTCCACGATAAATAATCTTTTATGGATTGCACTTGTTGCTGAAGAGATACTTGTGCGGGGCAACCGCTCGTGTGGAATGCCCCGCGCTTAGAGATATAGGTAACGCAGCGACTGCTGGTTCTGGGTTGAGGTGTTATAACATGCTGCGCAGACTTAGCAGACCGGTCCAGTGAACTTTTCTCCAGGGCCCTGGCCAGGTTCGTCAGGGATAGGGGACGCTTCACGGAATGCCAACTGTAATGTGCGTAGCCCGTCGCGTAGAGGTGCGGCGTGCTGTGAGCCTATTTCGGGTGCAGCGGCTGTAATAAAGCCTGCAAGTGCTGTGATGAGTTTCCGAGCCTCGTCAAGATCTTTGAGGTCCTCAGCGTTCTGTTCGGCACCTAATCCGCATTTGATAGCGGCGGCGCTCATCAGGTGAACGGCTGCGGCGCCAATAATTTCGATGGCTGGAACATCCGCGATGTCGCGCATTTGGGCGTTGAGGGCTTCAAGCTGTTCGGCGTCCAAATCTGTGTGTCCGTGTACCGGTTTGCCGTGCTCCGCCTCGAATGTAAACTTCTGTGTTTCGTTAGTCATGCCTCTAAGAATCTCATAGTTCACAGGGTTTATAAAAGAAATATAGGTCTCTACAGCTCCGCGCTGTGATGGCAGGTGATGCGGGGCAGAACTGGTACTTAGGGGAATCAGGGTGTTGCGCACGAAAGCAGCCAGCGGTTCCCTTGTATTAGGCGGCAGCATGGGGTAAACTCTTGTACTGTTTGCAAGTGGATTGTACTCCCACCCGCATTCACCGGTTCGTACAGTCACCGTAGCGTGGCTAAAGGGACAAAAGTCACTAAGACTACGGTGGTCGGGTTTTAGAACGACCAACCGGTCGTAAGTGTAGCCTCCGCTTGTGACATGCGGGGGCTTTTTAGTTCCCGTCAACGGATATATTCACGGGGAAACCCACTATGTACAGGAGTTAGTCATTAGCGAACCGCGCATTAATGATCGAATCCGTGTTCCGGAGGTCCGACTTGTTGGCCCCGGCGGTGAACAGGTAGGCGTCGTGCCTTTGGCCGATGCCCTGCGCCTTGCAGAGGACGCTGAACTTGACTTGGTCGAGGTAGCGCCGAACGCAAAACCGCCAGTATGCAAGCTGATGGACTACGGCAAATACAAGTACGAAGCGGCTGTTAAAGCCCGTGAGTCCCGCAAGAAGCAGGTTAAAGCCGTTCTGAAGGAAATCCGTTTCCGGCTGAAGATTGATACCCATGACTACGAAACCAAAGTGGGGCACGCACGTCGTTTCCTTTCTGGCGGTGACAAAGTCAAGGCAATGATTCAGTTCCGCGGTCGTGAACAGCAGCGCCCCGAGATGGGTGTGCGTCTACTGGAACGCTTGGCCGAAGAGCTGGCTGAGGTGAGTACTGTTGAGTCTCGCCCCCGCCAAGACGGCCGTAACATGGTGATGGTGCTGGCTCCGCTACGCGGTAAGGCAGAAGTACGCCGTGGACAGGGCGGCGGTGGACGCAAGGGTCGTGAACGTATTGATACGACCAAGGCAGAGCCTGTAACGAACTCGCTGGCGGACGCAATGCCCGCCGAGTTGAAAGCGCAGGCTTCCGCAGAATAGAATTCGGTGGGAACACCCCGCTGGCGCATACATGCGGCGGGGCTATAGTCCTGCGGGTTCTGAGGTATGAATCCTCACTATTTCCGTACCGTGGGGAAAGTGTCCCTTTCCTCAGTAAAACTACCCTGTGCGTATGTGCGGGGGTGATTGTAAGGAGAACGGCAGCTATGCCGAAGCAGAAGACCCACTCTGGTGCTAAGAAGCGCTTCAAGCTCACCGGCAGCGGCAAGGTTAAGCGCCAGCAGGCGAACCGCCGCCACTACCTGGAGCACAAGTCCTCCCGTCTGACCCGTCGTCTGGCATCCGACCAGATCGTGACCGGTGGTCAGGCAAAGGTTGTCAAGAAGATGCTGGGTAAGTAGGCTACCGCTTACTTCTCGCTAGAGGCGGGTGCATTCCCGCACCGACGATGAAAGACTCGCTCCTACAGGCTGGTTCTGAGGCCTTGTAGGACATAAGACGAAGGAGACACACGTGGCACGTGTGAAGCGCGCGGTTAACGCGCACAAGAAGCGCCGTACTATTCTCGACCGAGCATCCGGCTACCGCGGTCAGCGTTCGCGCCTGTACCGTAAGGCTAAGGAACAGGTCACCCACTCGCTCGTTTACAGCTACGACCACCGTCGTAAGAAGAAGGGCGATTTCCGCCGTCTGTGGATTCAGCGCATTAACGCTGCATCCCGTGCGCAGGGTTTGACCTACAACCGTTTCATTCAGGGGCTCAAAGCTGCTGGTGTTGAGGTTGACCGTCGTATGCTCGCTGAGCTGGCCGTAAACGATACCGCAGCGTTTAACGCCCTGGTTGAGATTGCCAAAAACAACCTGCCTGAGGACACCTCCGCGCCGAAGGCTGCATAAAAACAGTTGTTACCCCCCGTCATGTGCGGGGTAATTAAGAGCTTGAACGGCTGCCGCATATTGTATGCGGCAGCCGTTTTGCTGTACTGTGCCTTCCCGAAAGCATCGCGGAAGTGACGGGCATTGGGAGGGCTTTGCCTGTACTCTTGAAGAGTGAGTTTTCTTGAACGAATCAGTTCCCCAGTGATTATGTCGAACCCTCAGGCCGATCGTGTGCGTGATATTGCGAAGCTACGCACCCGTGCTGGCCGTAAACGGGGACAGTTTTTGGTTGAGGGCCCGCAGGCTGTTCGTGAAGCGCTGCATGCGCACCTGCGCCGCCCGGTGCTGGATGCAGTATACGTGACGGAAGAGGCGTTCGACCGCCACCCCGACATTGCCGAGCTATTAGAAGAGGTGCACGGCACACCCACACCCGAGCAGGGGCGCCGTGTTTTTATGCGTGTGGTGACGGACGACGTACTGCAAGCGATGGCCGATGCTCTCACTCCTCAAGGTATTATTGCGGTGTCGTTTAAACTGGATGCCCCTGCCGGACGACTGTGGGGTGAGGGGGCGCTGAACCCGCGTCTTATTGCGGTGCTTTCACGTGTACAAGATCCGGGAAACGCTGGTACGATCCTGCGGGTGGCTGATGCCGCGGGGGCTGATTTGGTGGTGGCGTCAAAGGGCACAGTGGATTTATATAACCCGAAGACAGTGCGGGCAACAGCCGGTTCGCTATTCCATGTGCCGCTGATTCAGGGTGTTGATCTTGAAGATTTTGCGGAGGACGCCAAATCTCAGGGAATGACGGTTTTGGCCGCTGACGGGTACGGTACGGTGGATCTGCAACAACTGGTGGAGTACTCTCTGGCACGCCCCGCTAATATCGAGACGCCCGTTCCGGCCGGGGTGAAAGGCTCATTCAACTTATCGAAACCAACTGTGTGGTTGTTTGGGAATGAGGCACAGGGGCTTAACAGCGAGGAAAAAGCGGCGTCGTCAATGCGCGTGGCGGTTCCTGTCTATGGGGCGGCTGAATCTTTGAACGTGGGCACAGCGGCGGCCGTGTGCCTGTACGCCTCGGCGATGGCGCAGAACCGCCCCTAGTGAGCGGCATGTATTTAAGTTTTGTTCTGACTGACCGATAGATGGAGAGCTATGTCTGCCAATTCTAGTCATTCCGGTTCCGGCGCGATTATTGCGGCGCTCGTGGCAAACCTGGGCATTGCGGTGCTGAAATTTGTGGCGTTTATTCTAACTCGTTCTTCTTCAATGCTCGCCGAAGCCATTCACTCGGTGGCAGATTCAGGGAACCAGCTTCTTCTGCTAGTGGGCGGGAAAGTATCCCAGCGTGCCGCTGACGAAGAGCACCCATTCGGGTATGGCCGTAACCGCTATATTTACGCGTTTATTGTGTCGATTATTATCTTTGCCCTAGGTGGGCTGTTTGCCCTGTATGAGGGGTACGAGAAATGGCACGACCCGCATGGCATTACCGAGTGGCAATGGGTTCCGGTGGCTGTGCTGGTGGGCGCCATTCTTCTTGAAGGCAACTCATTCCGTGTAGCGGTCAAAGAATCCCGCGAACTGAAGGGAACACAAGGGTGGTTCCGGTTTTTGCGCACCTCAAAAACCCAGAGCTTCCAGTGCTTTTGTTGGAGGATGCAGGCGCCCTTTTGGGCCTGATTCTGGCGCTCCTTGGGGTGAGCATGACCCTGCTGACTGGTAACGGGCTGTGGGATGCTGCCGGTACTCTGGCGATCGGGGTGCTGCTGGTGGTTATTGCCGTGTTTTTGGCTTCCGAAATGAAGTCGCTGATCCTGGGGAGGCAGCAACTCCCGAGGATCTGGCGAAGATCCGCGCGGCTATTGAGAACGGTGATTCTGACCGACTAATCCATATTAAGACCGTTCATTTGGGGCCCGAGGAAATTTTGGTGGCGGCTAAGATCCGCATCCACGATGCTGATACTGGTATTACTGTGGCAAACGAGATTGACGAGGCGGAGGCACGGATCCGTGAGGCTGTTCCGGCGGCCCGGGTAATTTATTTGGAACCGGATGTTTATCGTCCTGCGGAGGCATAGAAGCATGATGACGCATTACCCTGTGCAGGTGGTGGGCGCGGCAATTTTCGATTCGCTTCAGTCTCCTACCCGGCTGTTGGTTGCCAGGCGGTCAGCGCCTGAAGCATTAGCCGGGTTGTGGGAATTCCCCGGCGGGAAGGTTGAGCCGGGGGAGTCCTGCGAAAAAGCGCTCGCCCGTGAGCTTGCGGAAGAGCTGGGCGTGCAGGTTCAGCTGGGGCAGGAACTTACGGGGCCGCACCCCCAGGGCTGGGTGCTGAACAATAATGCGGCGATGAGGGTTTTCTTTGCAGAACTCACGTTGGGTGAGCCTCACCCTTTGCAGGACCATAGCGAGCTGCGGTGGCTTCCGCTGGGGTCTGACCATAATGTCTCAGCAGTGCTGAGTTTGGAGTGGATTCCTGCAGATTATCCGATTGTGGAGGCTTTATTGGCGGCGGTACATGCCGTTGGTTAGGTTTTTTATTCCAGCGAGCTGGTGTGTTCTGTCAAATTGTTACGTCGGTTAGCTGTTTTTCCTGCGAAACTGCGGTCAGCAAGCTTGCCCTCGACTGGGGAACGGAAACGTAACAGTATTCAAAAATACATCTTTCTATAGGTAACTTTCCTTTATTTTAAGGGGTCTATTAAAGGTAGTATGAATTATTATGCTGACGGAATGTAGCTAAAAGACAGTCACAGCCGAATCTGTCACCGGAGGCAAAAAAGTGTGTGTAGTGACACATCTCAGCTTGGGAGTCGTGGCACATGGATACTTTAGAGTGTTAATTAGAGAAGGAAACTCTAACGTTATGGTGATAAAGCTATGAACTTTTGGGCCGCATTTACAGGCAACTTCCTTATCGGGCTGCGCGAAGGCTTAGAGGCTGCACTTGTGGTCGGTATCCTCATCGCGTATATCCATAAAACTCAACGAACCCACCTCCTTCCCAAAGTCTGGGCGGGAGTAGCCTTTGCGGTCGTGGTATCACTAGGATTTGGGGCACTTCTCACCTACGGCCCTAAAACCCTCACCTTCGAAGCTCAGGAAGCAATTGGCGGTTCGCTCTCAATCATCGCGGTCGGTTTCGTCACCTGGATGATTTTCTGGATGGCAGAGAACGCCCGCGCGCTTTCCACGGAACTGCACACTAAGCTCGACGCGGTGCAGGGCAGCACCTGGGCGGTCGTTCTTCTCGCAGCCCTCTCCGTTGGGCGTGAAGGGCTGGAAACCACCCTATTTATCTGGTCGGCAACACAAGCCGCAACCGCAGAGCAGGACTCTGCCGATTCCGCACTGCCCGTTTATGGGGCGCTTACTGGAATCATCGTTGCAGTACTCCTCGCGTGGGCTATGATGCGCGGCATTATGAAAATTAACCTCGCCAAATTCTTCACCTGGACTGGTGCGTTCCTCATTATTATCGCCGCAGGTGTACTTTCCTACGGGCTGCATGACCTGCAGGAAGCAAATATTCTCCCCGGGATCAACAACATTGTTTTTGAATCCTACAAATACATTGACCCCGGCAGTTTCCTCGGCACTATGCTAAAAGCGGTCTTTAACCTTTCAAGCACTACCACCTGGATTGAAGCCATTGCCTGGGTGCTGTACGTCGGTATTATCATGACCCTTTTCTTCCGGGTGCAATTGCGCCACCGTCGCGTGCGCCAAAGCAGTGCGCCTAAGAATGTTGCCGCTGCGGCGAACAGTACCCCTGAAAATGGCGGTACTACTACAACACAGCCGCTATCTAACGGTACCCCCTAGATTTTCCCCTGTCCCCAAACAAAGGAAAACACACTATGCGAAAGTCACTTGTTTCCGCAGGCGCCCTGCTGTCGGTTAGCGCCATCCTGCTGACTGGTTGCACCGACAACCCGAAGAATAATGCTAGTTCCTCGAACTCCTCAGGCGGCACCTCAAACGACGGTAATATTTCTGTTACCTCAACTGATACCGCCTGCAAACTATCAACCACCGAAACCAAGGCCGGTAAGGTTACCTTTAAGGTCAAGAACGAAGGTACCAAGGTTACTGAGTTCTATGTGCTTGGTTCTGACGGATTGCGCATTATCTCAGAGGTCGAGAACATCGGCCCCAACCTCACCCGTGAGCTGGTGGTTGATCTGCCCGAGGGGTCCTACAAGACCGCCTGCAAACCGGGTATGGTCGGTGACGGCATTCAGGGAGACTTTAAGGTCACCAAGAACGAGAACGCTAAACCCGTGGCTGAGGACATACAGAAGCTACGCGATACCGCCTCCACCCAGTACGCCTCGTATGTGAAAGACCAAGTTGAGTCTCTGCAAACCAAGACCGAAGAGTTCGCAAAGCTCTACGCAGAGGGCAAGACCGAAGAAGCTAAAGCCAAGTACGCTCTCGCCCGCATTCACTACGAACGTATCGAACCTGTAGCGGAAAAGTACGGCACCTCCCTTGACCAGAACCTGGACGCCCGCGAGGCTGACCTGCAGGAAGGCAAGATCAGCGAGTGGAGCGGCTGGCACAAGATCGAGAAGGATCTGTGGCAGCCCAAGGCCGATAAGAATGACGGTAAGGAGTACACCCCCTCACGCAGGATGAGCGGAAGAAAGTCGCAGACCAGCTGGTCAAGGACACCAAAGAACTGTACGACCATGTGCACTCCGAGAAGTTCGCGCAAGAGCTGAAGGTTGATGACATCACCAACGGCGCGAAAGAACTGCTGGACGAGATCGTACACACCAAGACCACCGGTGAGGAAGAAAACTGGTCGCACACCGACCTCTACGATTTCCAAGGCAATATTGACGGCGCTAAGGTTGCCTACGAAAACGTACGCCCCATCCTTGAGAAGAAGAATGGCAAGCTCTCCAAGAATATTGAGAGCAAGTTCGCGGCTGTGCAGACTCTGCTCGATAAGCATAAGAGCGGTGACGACTTCAAATCCTACAAGGAGCTCAGCGAAACTGAGGTACGTGAGCTTTCTGACGCGGTGGGTGCACTCGCTGAGCCGCTCTCCGAGCTGACGGCTGCTGTTGTTGACGAAACCGGCAATGACACGTCCACCGAGAATGAATCAGCGGGTGCTTCTGCATCGGCTTCAGCCTCGGCGGGGGCATCACATAGTGCGGGTGCCTCAGGTTCAGCTTCTGCTGGGGCATCAGGTTCAGCCTCGGCTACCGGTAGCTCTGGCGCATCAGCAGGGTCCTCGGCATCAGCAGGGTCTACCTCAGACGATTCGAGCGCCAGCGCGGCAGGCTCAGCCCAGTAACTACAACGGGTACGCAGTTTAGACAGAGCCAGCACTGACGACCCCAGCGGGGTGCAGAAAATCCCACACCACACCCCGCTGGGGTAAGCCGATAACACCGCATCAACACACACGCATGGCCCGTATTCCATAACTGAAACCCATTAGGGAGAAACCACATGCGCGAAGAAAATTACCCGGTGCCCCCAACAGATCAGGACACCACACCGCACGGAACTAACCGTCGTGCCCTCCTAACCGGTACCGCACTGACTGCTGTTGGTATTGCCGCAGCAGGTACACTCGCCAGCTGCGCTACCGAGCAGAAGCAGAACGACAGTAAAGATAATAAGAGTCAGGAGGTGAAAGATACCCACTCTTTCTTTGGGGAGCACCAGAGCGGCATTTCCACCGAAGTGCAGGATCGTATGTACTTTGTGGCTCTCACCCTCAAAACAACCGATAAAGAAGAAATCAAGAAACTTTTTAAAGACTGGACTGCCGCTTCCCAAAAGCTCATGGCTGGTGAAGTTGTGGGGGATGTCTCCACTTATGAGGCCCCGCCGAAGGACACGGGAGAAGCCTACGATCTTTCTGCCGCGCATCTGACTCTCACCTTTGGGCTCGGCCGGTCGTTCTTTGTCGATAAGGATAATAAGGACCGTTTTGGGTTTAAAGATAAGCTGCCTGCTGCGCTCGTCAATATCCCTAAAATGTCCGGTGATGCCCTTGACGATAAACGCAGCGGCGGGGACCTGTGCATTCAGGCGTGTGCCGATGACCCACAGGTGGCCTTCCACGCCATCCGTAATTTAATCCGTATTGCTGCGGGCCGGGCCGTGGTGCACTGGAGCCAGCTAGGGTTTGGGCGCACCGCATCGACTTCTACGAGTCAGGTGACGGCACGTAACCTTTTCGGTTTCAAAGACGGTACGAACAACCTCAAAATCCAAGAGCCGGAGCTGCTGAAGAAACATGTGTGGGCTTCCTCCGAGAACTCTGAGGGAAACCCCGACTGGATGAACGGCGGCACCTACCTCGCAGCACGCCGCATCCGCATGATTATTGAAACGTGGGACCGGTCCCGCCTGCATGAGCAAGAAGATATTATTGGGCGCACTAAAGTATCAGGCGCGCCGCTCTCAGGCGGAGAGGAATTTACCACCCCAGATTTCAATATGAAGGGTAAAAACGGCCCTATCATTCCCGATGATTCGCATATGCGGCTCATGCACCCGAACCAAAATAATGGTGTTCAGATGCTACGCCGCGGGTTTAACTACACGGATGGCTCCGACGGACTTGGACACCTGGATGCTGGGCTGTTCTTTATAGCGTTCGTCTGTGACCCGCGCACCCACTTCATCCCGCTTCTAGATACCATGACCCAGTCCGATGCGCTCAGTGAGTATCTTAAACACACCGGCAGCGCCGTTTTTGCGGTACCTCCCGGTATTAAAGACGAGAACGATTTTATCGCTTCTGGGTTGTTCTAAACCGCTGAGTATGCTTCTGATGGGCGCCCGGTACCAAGACGGTATCCGGGCGCTTAGGGGTCAGCGGTGTTTCGATAACCGTGGTCTGAACTATTGGGTTCTTCAGGACTTTATCGGGCATGGGAAAGGGGAGGAACTTCGTACTAAGGCATTTTAAAACAGTGATGTGGTATGCCTTGGCGGCGCGGTTTATTGTGATGTTCGGCTGAAAACCTTCGGCGGTGCGCGTCTAATTTGACTGCCACACCGCCAACGGTACTATTGAGTTAAAAATCACATACATATGGGAGACAATGATGACTGCTCAACCCCCCTCGTACGACCCGCAGAATTTTAGGAGCGACGCCGTTCCTTCTGATACGCAAGCCATTTATATTCAAGAAGGCGGAGACTCTGCAAGCAACCTTTTTAATCTGCCTTCTAAACATCCTAAAATTCTTCGTCTACAAGAAATTATGATTGTGTCGGCGATTATCTGTTTTATTCATGGGCTCATCTCGGCATTTGCGCCGGGTAACGCTAAACCTCTTGAGGGACTGCCTGAATTCGGGGTTGCTGGCGGCATTGGGTTGCTTGTTGTTTCGGCTGCCGTTTATCTCACCGTCTATTTCATGGTGCAAAACGGTAACCGGCTGGGCCTGACAATTGGGCTTATCTTCGCAATTTTGGGCGGGCTGATCGCTATTATGTCCCTTCTAGGTAACATTCTTGATACTCAACGCTACGGTTTTGTGCCGCTCTACGCTGGCTGGTTTATTGCCAATGTTCTGTGGATTCGCGCCGCTTTCGACCCGGCAGTGAAAGCTGCTCTCAAGTAGGTTTCCGTAACTTTTCGGCTGCACCGCGAAAGTAGCCTGCAAAACCGGCCGCACCCCGCCAACTGGGATGCGGCCGGTTCCTATATGTACTCTTCGTGCTGCAAAGCAGAAACGTGAGAGGGGCAAACGGTGAAAGAGCCCTCCAACTGCACTAAAATAGTAAGGATGGGCAGGCCCCTCAAACTTGTAGGGTGCGCCCCTAACCTCAGGAAGAACGCAGAGAAGAGTAGCAATGACCGATCCCGTGCAGGAGACCGAGAACGTGCCTGAATCGGCGCATACCCTCGCCAGCATCGCACAGATTCTCAATGAAAACCCCGAAAGTGGGCTTGAGATTGTGCGCGCCGCCTTTGACGCTGAGCGCGAGCGCGCACTGACCGCCCTCCGCGAACGTGCCAAAGATTTTGAATCGCTTAAAACGGTGCGCCTAGGCTTTTTCGGTGATAAGGGGAGCATGAGCTTGGCAAACAAGCAAATGCGTGACCTTCAGAATCAGCACAAGGGACCCGTGGGGAAACTGCTGGGGCAGGCACGTGCGGCGCTCACCGAGGCTATTGAGGCGCGTACTGCTGAACTGGAGGCCGAGCGCGAGGCGCGCATCCTAGAGGAAGAAGCAGTTGATGTGACAGCGGCTTCAGCGCGGCGTTCGCTGGGTGGGCGGCATCCTGTGGCGCTCATGCAGGAAAAACTCACCGATATCTTCGTAGGTATGGGCTGGGAAGTCGCTGATGGGCCGGAGCTGGAATCTGAGTGGTACAACTTTGATGCCCTGAATATTAAGCCTGACCACCCGGCACGCGATATGCAAGACACCTTCTATATCGAGCCACGAGAGGCACATTTGGTACTGCGCACCCACACCTCCCCGGTGCAGATGCGCGCCATGCTTACCCGTGAGCTGCCGTTATACGTTGTGTGCCCCGGTCAGGTGTACCGTACAGATGAGCTGGACGCCACACACACACCCGTATTCCATCAGATTGAGGGGCTTGCGGTTGATAAAGGCCTGACGATGGCTGATATGAAAGGCACTCTGGAGTATATGGCCCGCGCCATGTTTGGTGAGGAAGCTAGGATTCGTTTGCGCCCGAACTTCTTTCCCTTCACCGAGCCTTCCGCTGAGCTAGATTTGTGGCACCCGAACGCCAAGGGTGGCCCGCAATGGATTGAATGGGGCGGTTGCGGCATGGTAAACCCCAATGTGTTGCGTGCGGCCGGGATCGACCCCGAAATATATTCGGGGTTCGCCTTCGGCATGGGTATTGAACGTACCCTTATGTTCCGTAATAACGTCCCCGATATGCATGACATGATTGAGGGCGACATTCGTTTCTCTGAGCAGTTCGGGATGGAGATTTAAAACAATGCGAGTACCCCTATCATGGTTGCGTGAGTTCGCGCCTGTTCCTGAGGACGCGACGGCTGAAGACGTACTGGACACCCTCGTGAAGGTTGGGCTGGAAGAGGAGGCTGTGCACCGTCCGGCCGATGAGATCTCTGGCCCTATTGTGGTCGGTCAGGTGCTCTCGATAGAACCTGAGACGCATTCTAACGGTAAGACTGTGAACTGGTGCCAGGTGCGTGTTGTTCCTGAGGGCAGCAGCAGACTCTCACCGGTAAAGGTATCGAAGAATCCGGTGTGCAGGGCATTATCTGTGGCGCCCACAACTTCAAGGTCGGCGACAAAGTTGTGGTGACCCTCCCCGGTGCCGTCCTACCCGGAAATTTCGCTATTACCGCCCGTAAAACCTATGGGCACAAGTCTGCTGGTATGATTGCCTCCACCCGCGAGCTGGGTATTGGTGAGGACCACGGGGGTATTTTGGTGCTCTCCACCCTGGGACTCGATCCGGAACTTGGGTCAGATGCGCTGGAGCTTTTGGGTCTGTATGACGAAGCAGCCGAGGTTAATGTGACTCCTGATCGCGGATATGCGTTTTCGATTCGCGGTATTGCCCGTGAATACGCGCATGCGACCGGAACTTCTTTCAACGATTTTGTTCTGGAATACGGCGCTCGCGCCCCCAAAGCGAACTCCGAAGGCATTCCGGTACGCCTGGAAGATTCTGCACCAATTCACGAGAACCCTGCAACCATACGCTTCGTCATGCGCCGGGTTAATGGTGTGGATGCGACCGCGCCGGTACCCACGTGGATGGCTTCGCGTTTGCGTTTAGCGGGCGTGCGTTCTATCTCGCTGCCGGTAGATATTTCCAATTACGTGATGCTTGAGACCGGTCAGCCGTTGCACTTCTATGATGCCGATAAGGTACAGGGAGAAATCGTGGTGCGCCGAGCAGTCGCAGGGGAGAAGCTGACGACTTTGGACGGCGTTGAACGCGATCTGCATCCAGAGGACATCGTGATTACCGATGATTCCGGCGTTATCGGTCTTGCTGGTGTCATGGGCGGTGCTTCTACCGAGGTTACGGCTGAGACGAAGAATATTCTGATTGAAGCGGCGCGTTTCGATGAAGTATCTATTGCGCGTACTGCCCGCCGCCATAAGCTGATTTCTGAGGCTTCGAAGCGGTTTGAGCGTGGGGTAGACCCACAGATTCAGCAGGCGGCAGCGCAGCGGGCGGTCGAGCTACTGACTCAGCTGGCCGGTGGTACAGCTGATGCTGGGGTGACCGATGCGGCTCTGCCGTATCACCCCGTAGTAATTGATCTGCCTTCCGGGTACACCGCTGGCCGTATCGGTGTGGACTACTCACAGGAGCAGATTGTTGCGTGCCTGAGTGAGATCGGGTGCGACGTTGAAAAAACTGGGAACGGTTATTCTGTGACGGTTCCTTCGTGGCGTACCGACCTGCTGGCGAAAGAGGACTTGACGGAGGAGATCGCCCGGATCGACGGGTACGATAAGATTCCTTCGTCTTTGCCGGTGGCACCAGCCGGGCGCGGGTACACCCCGAGCAGTCGATGCGCCGCCGTGTTGTGGACGCACTTGCCGCGTCCGGTATGACTGAAGTTTTTGCGTACCCGTTTGTTTCAGCGGATGAAAACGCCCGCTGGGTTGCACCTGTGGCGGGGGAGCAGGTCGCTTCGGTGCGTCTGGTAAACCCGATTTCTTCAGCGCAGGGGTGGATGCGCCGCTCGCTGCTGCCGGGGCTGGTAGGGGTGCTGAAGCGTAATCTTTCGCGTGGGTTTAAGAACCTGGCGATTTTCGAGGCTGGACGTGTGTTTATTCCGCGCCCCCAGCACGGCTCGGCATTGAAACCGCCCTTGGGGCAGCGCCCCAGTGATGAAGTGTTGGCTGAGCTAAACGCCGGTATTCCCGAACAACCAATTCATATGGGTGGCTTGTTCACCGGCGCTGAACACGACCCGATGCCAGGCACGCAGGCACGCCCCTATGATTGGCGCGATGCATTGGATGCGGTGCGTCTGATTGCTGATGCTGTGGGCGTGGAACTGGTGATCGTGCAGGGCACACACCAGGCGTTCCATCCAGGGCGTACTGCGCGCCTGTGCACCGTTGAAGGCGAGACGGTCGGGTTTGCTGGTGAGCTTCATCCTAAGCTTTTGCAGACTGAGAACTTACCTGAACGTACCTGTGCGTTCGAGCTGGATTTCACTGCCCTATTGGATGTGAAAGCCCCTGCGCCGCAGGCAGCCCCGATATACGGCTTCCCCGCCGCCACCCAGGACGTTGCTCTGCTGGTGGATGCGTCGGTACCTGTCGCCGAGGTTTCTCGTGCGCTGCGTGAGGGCGCTGGCGAGCTTTTGGAGGATATTAGGGTGTTTGACGATTACCGCGGTGCGGGTATTGAGCCGGGGAAGAAGTCCTTAGCATTTGCGCTTCGGTTCCGCGCTCCTGACCGCACCCTAACGGCTGAAGAGGCAAGTGCGTCCCGTGAGGCGGCGGTAGCTGTTGCGACGGAACGTTTCGGTGCTGTAGCGCGCGTATAGGACTGATTTCGGTGCTGCTGACGGGGCGGGGGAGCGGTTGCTCGCCCGCCCCATTGTCTGGTGCAGGGTCGTTACAACGTATATTTGTTGTTAGATATGCATAATTTATACCTTTGATGGAATTAAAGTTTTGGGCCGCGTCGGCTTTCTCAAATGCGTTGTAGACCGGTACCCTAGACCGTAGAGAAAATACTAGGAGACACATTCATGGCTGAACGAGAATACGAGCACGAAGAATACGACGAAGTAGACGGCGAATACATCGAAGATATCGACGGCGGCGAAGAAGTCGTTGACGAAGATTTTTTGATGAGGATGATGAAGTCGAGGAAGTAGACTCGGAATTCTTCGAGATGCACGGGGATGAGGAATACGAGGAATATTCAGAGAACCGCGCTAGCGTGAGCTGGGGCGCGGTGCTGAGTGTTGTTGCGGCTCTTATCCTGGCTGTTGCTCTGTGCGTTGTGGGTGGTCGGGCGTTGTTTGCGGCGCAGCAGGATACCGGTATTACCGGTAAAACGTGGGTGATAGAGGGTTCTTTTGTCGATGTTACCCCCGACCTGGAAACGAAAGATAATGTGGCCCGTTATAAGGGCACTTTGCCGGTTGATGAGCGTATTGATGGGAAAACATATCGTTCGAATCTGAAAGACCGTCAGAAAGTAAGCCGGGGTGAGGAGATTGAATTCCGTGGCTCTCAGACCGGTATGGTTTCCTCTGACTTCCCGCGTGAAGTGAGCGCGTTGTTGGTCGAAACTGGAGATAACCAGCTTGAGGTAATTCGCACTGGTGAAAAGGGCAGCCTGCATGAAGTAGATGAGGGTACCGTGGGCCGACAGAAACTGATTGGGTGGGCCAGCTTTATTGGTGCTTTGCTTGTTCTCATTGGTGGCGGTTATGTGGGTGTTATTTTGACTCGACGCGCTCGACAGCAAGCTCTTGAAAGTGAATATGAGGGTGAAGAAGATCTTGAACTCGATTAACCTTTAGAGTTGGCTCATATTGAGTTTTAGAGGCGGGTATCTGCGGCTGTTGAATGCCGCTGATATCCGTCTCTTTTCGTTACCCCTATCAATAATGGTGGTGAATAACACATAAATTTTGTTAGTGTGGATTGACAAGGAGAAAATAGAAAATATTTGAGTTTTTCACCCTAAATCTTTTTAAATTATTCTTCGCATAATACCTATTTTGAGCGAATATTTATGTGTGCGTGTATTATCTTTATGGAGGAGATTTTGCCGCCCGGTAACCTTCCGGTGTTCCGACGGCTGTACCTCCACGATAATGACCGAAGGAAGAAGAAGAGACATGCCTTTCCCCTCGACCAAAATCGCGCGTCAGGCTCGCATCGTTGAGCTGCTGCAAACCCGACGCGTACGTTCTCAGGCCGAATTGGCGCAGTACCTCATTGATGATGGTATGAAAGTCACCCAAGCTACTCTATCCCGTGACCTTGTTGAGATCGGTGCCGAGGGCATCCGTGATGAAGGCTCCGGGCTAATTTACGCAGTTCCGAATTACCCTGCCCGGCGCGGTGGGGGAGAAACCCCGGATGCGCGTATGATTTCTCTGTTCAAAGAACTGCTGATTACAGCTGAAGGATCTGGTAATACAACTATCCTTCGTACACCACCGGGGGCGGCACAGTTTTTGGCTTCCTCCATTGATCAGAGCGGTTTAGAAGCTATTTTAGGGACCATCGCTGGGGACGATACCGTTATGGTGGTAACACGTGACCCCTCGGGCGGTCAGGAACTTGCTGAAAGCTTCCTTGCCTGGTCGGCAGGTCAGTAGCTTTAAGAGTTTCAGGTAGAGAGCTAGTAGTATCAGCGGAGCCGCCGAACAATGGGTGTTCGGCGGCTCCGGTGCACTTTGAGGGACTGGCTCTTCTTATGAACAGTCTAATTAGCAAGTAGCTTCTGCATGCTTGGCAGATCAAAGAACTGTGCCACCTGGGCAGGGGTTTGTGTGCCGAGGTGAGGGTCAGCACCTGCTTTTAGCAGCGCCTGTGCGATGGGCTCATTATCGCGGAATACGGCGCATACAAGCGCGGTTTGTCCCCTGTCGTTGAGGCGGTTCAGATCAGCTCCGGCATCAATGAGGATGCGTACCATGTCTTCGTGTTCGTGGTAGGCGGCGAGAATAAGTAGGGTATCGCCGTTAGAGTTGGTGAGATTCACGGGTATACCTTGGTCAAGGAGTGAGGTGAGCGCTAGGGGCTTATTGTCGCGCACAAGGTCAAAGATTGAGTTGAGAAAATCAAGGTCTTGACTGGTGAGGTGTGTATCTTGAGAAGGTTGGGGTATTTGTGTGTTCATGGTTTCTCTTCCCTAATAGGGCGATTTATCGGTGTGGTACGGGGGAGTCTGCGCTCAAAGTACTTATTGTGAATTACTAAAAATATTGAAAAATGATTTTATCATAATAAGAAGAACGGGGAGGTGTCTCGGGGCCAGCCGCAGCCTCCCAAACGAGCCATGTAAAGGACTAAAATAGTGAGAACGTGCTGCACTATCTTATGCACCCCCATCAGGCGCATCTCATGACCCCTGCCCGCAAGGACATTACATGCCAACTAGCGAACCCCAACACCAACAACACTTCGCTGCACCCGCCGAGACGCGGAAAGACTCACACACGCACCTTCCCACAGTCGTGCCACAGCCACGCAATAATATCGCTGCCCTTTTAGCCGACAAAGCCCACAATAACGACACGGCACTCATTGTCCCCAGCGCTGCCGGTGGGGTAACCCATATTAGCTACCGTGAACTAGCTCAGGCAGCCGCCCGCGTACAAGACTACCTGCAGGGTATTGGTGTACGTGAAGGCGACCGCGTCGCACTTTCACTTCCCAACGTTCCCCTTATGCCCGCTATCTACTATGGTGTCCTTGCCGCAGGCGCTATCTGTGTACCGCTGAATCCGTTACTGAGCGCGGCCGAGCTGGAACACCACATTCAAGACAGCACAGCAAAAGTCCTCTTCGCCTGGGAGGGCACAAGGCTAGCCGAAGAAGCCCCACGTATTCCCCACATTGAGCGAGGCACTCTGCGCCTTGAAATACTTCGCGCGGTCACAGGCCAAGGCCCAGAAACCTGTTTCGCTCCTTTTCATATGAGCCCACCTGATAGCACCCAAGCGGTACTCACTCCATTACCGGTCTGTGGGGCAGATCCCGCGCTTATCCTCTACACCTCAGGAACCACCGGAAAGCCTAAAGGTGCCACTTTAACTCACGCAAATATCCTCAGTAACGCACATAGCTGCGCGGAGGTTTTCGAGTTCACTAACGCAGACATCATCTTTGGTGGGCTGCCGCTTTTTCATGCCTTCGGACAAACCGTGTCCATGAACGCCACATTTAGTGCAGGAGCCGCCGTTGCCCTTTTGCCTCGGTTCACTCCCACTGACGCGCTGTATCTCATTGAGCAGGCCCACGTGAGCGTACTCGCGGCGGTACCCAGCATGTACCTAGCGCTCGCCGATGTTCTTGAGTCTAATCCCGAAAGCTCAGCGTGCTTGAGGGGCGTATCCGTTTCGGTATATCCGGTGGGTCACCTCTGCCGGAACCGGCGCATCGGAGATTTGAGAAACTGATCTCCTGCCCCATCTATGAGGGGTACGGACTGAGCGAAACGTCGCCGGTGGTCTGCTTTAATCGGTCGCAGTTTGGCCTGATAATCGGGTCGGTGGGGCGTGTGCTGCCCGGGGTGCGGATACAGGTACGCAAGCAGGACGGAACCCCAGCGCCCACCGGAGAGGCCGGGCAGCTCTGGATCTCGGGAGAAAACGTGATGGCAGGGTACTGGGAAAACCCAGAAGCCACAGAACAGGCTTTCGACGGTTCGTGGTTCGCCTCCGGCGATATTGCCAGTATCGACGCAGATAACAATATTTATATTCTTGACCGTATTAAAGATATGGTGCTGCGCAACGGTTACTCAGTGTACCCGCGAGAAATTGAAGATGTGCTCTACGCGCACCCTCAAGTGCGTACCGCCGCCGTGGTGGGAGTCCCCGACGAGCGGGTGGGAGAAGAAATCCTAGCGGTCATTCTTCCGCGTGAGGCCACAAATACCTCTCATCTGGAACATGAGTTAGACAGCTTGGCCCGCACCCACTTAGCAGCGTATAAGCACCCACGCCGCTACCTTTTTGTGAACGAGTTACCGTTAGGGCCAACCGGTAAAATACTCAAACGTGAGTTGCGGGCCGCCTTGGGACTCACCGAATAAAAGCGAGGTGCCGCTAAAACAGAGTAGAATTCTGTAGGCTACATTAGCACCATGCCCCCGACTAAATGGGGTTGCACAGACACCTTGGATGCACAGCATCCGCCACCGGAAAGCGAGATATATGAGCGTCACCGAGCCTGCCCCCATGCAGCAGATCGTACCTGATGCGTGCACAACCATTGAGAATTATCCGCACGAGGGTATCCTTTTCTACGATGTGACCACGCTTTTTGCCAATGCCGAGGTATTCAAACAATGCATTGATGAGTTGGCCCGCCGGTTTGAAGGTACCTATGATGTGGTGGCCGGTGTTGAGGCGCGTGGTTTTTTGTTAGCATCAGCGCTTGCCTACGCCACGGGTAAAGGGATTATGACGGTGCGTAAGGCAGGTAAACTGCCGCGCGAGACATTCCGCGAAGAGTACTCCCTAGAGTATGGTACGGCGGCCGTTGAGATTCACTGCAATGATTTCCCAACGGGTACTCGGGTGCTTTTATTGGATGATATTTTAGCCACCGGAGGTACCCTGGTAGCTGCAGCGAAGCTGGTGGAGCGGGCACAGCTGCAGGTGGCTGGTATTGGTGTGCTCCTTGAGCTTGATGGCTTGGGCGGTCGTACCGCGCTTGAGTCGTACCATGTTGAGAGCCTTAGCGCGGTCACTGAGTAATTCTTCACTCACATTTTTGGGTTTTAGCTTAGGGTAAGTTTCCCACTCCTGTGTGAACCCTGTAAAATAGTTCACCGTATTTTCGATACCGCCCGGCGGTTCTCGCCCGGGCGGTATTACTGTTCTAAGGAGCCGCATTTGTCCGCAGATGACCAGCAGTACGCGAATGTAGAAGAGGCGGAACGCCGCAGGGAGCGGGTTTTCGCGGAGCAGCTCAACCTTGAGCGTGACTATGTTTCACGCCTGTATTCTCGTCTTGATACTTTGCGGCAAGAGACTGAGCAGAAGCTCGCGCAGGTGCGGAAAAACCAGGCAGTGGGTGGGCACCAGAACCGGTCGGAACGGGACTCATTTGCGGCCCACTATGAGGACCGTCTAGCGCAGCTTAACGCGGTAGATGCGCGGTTGGCGTTTGGTCGTTTAGATATGAGCCGCGGGGGCGAGGATGTGACCCGCTATATTGGGCGGCTGGGGATTACTGATGAGCAGCAGAACCGCCTGTTAATGGATTGGCGTGCCCCGGAAGCGGGAACTTTTTACCAGGCAACAGCGTTCACACCAATGGGGGTGCGTCGTCGTCGCCATCTCATGCTTGAAGGCCGCACCGTGGTGAACCTTGAAGATGAAGTATTTGACCCAGCCATGCTGCAGGATTCAGGTGAGTTACATGGCGAGGGTGCACTGCTGGCTGCGCTCAATCAGAAGCGTACGGGGCGCATGAATGATATTGTGGCGACTATTCAGGCTGAGCAGGATGCGATTATCCGCTCGGACCTGGCGGGCGTGCGCGTGGTGCAGGGCGGGCCGGGAACAGGTAAAACGGCAGTTGCTCTGCATCGTGCCGCATACCTGCTATACACGAATCGTGAGCGTCTCGCTAAGGCAGGCGTGCTGGTAGTGGGCCCCTCGAATTCGTTTATGTGGTATATCGAACGTGTGCTGCCTTCCTTGGGGGAGACAGGCGTGGTGATGGCATCGTTGGCGACCTTGTACCCGGGCTTACAGGCTGTGGCCGAGAAGAGCCGTAAAGCTGCTGCTTTAAAAGGTGAGCTGCGTATGGTGAAAGTGATTGAGCGTGCGGTTGCTGATCGGCAGAAGGTGCCGCAAGAGGCGCAGCAGCTTAACGTTGAGGGTACTGATGTTGAGCTGACTCCTGAGATGGTGCGTTCTGCCCGTGCTCGGGCTAGGGCCACAGGTAAGCCGCATAATGAGGCACGTGAGACATTCGTAAAAATACTGCTTCGTGAGCTGACCACTGCATTGGATGAGCAGTTGAATAAGGCGGCGGGCAGGGTAGTGGAACGCCCATATTTGCAGGATGATGTGCGCGGCAGTTTGGATGTGCGCCGTGCCCTTAATCTGGCGTGGATGCCGCTTTCTCCCGAAACGTTGGTGCGTTCTCTTTTTTCGAAACAGCACTATCTGATATCTGCGACACCTGATTTTACGGAACAGGAGCGGGCCCTTCTAGCACGTGAGGCTGATGCTCCTTTCACCGAGGCGGATGTGCCGCTGCTGGATGAAGCAGCCGAACTGCTGGGCGATTTTTCGAAGGTGACAGGCGCAGCGGCGGCGGCTCGCGCGGCGGCTGAGCATCAGGCGAACCTGGAGAACGCCGCTAAGGCACTGGAGAATGTGCATCAGTCTCTTGCCGATGTCGGGGCTGACGGAGTGGTCACTGCGGAGCAGATTGCAGCGATGAATGAGACTGTGCGTGAGCGCATGACAGCTGCGGCTGCGGCCCAATCTGATCGTACGTGGGCGTATGGGCATATTGTGGTGGATGAGGCTCAGGAACTTTCACCCATGCAGTGGCGTCTGCTAATGCGCCGGTGCCCCATGAAGTCTTTGACGGTAGTGGGGGATATTGCTCAGGCTTCTTCAGCAGCCGCGGCTTCTTCCTGGGAACAGGCACTTGAGCCATTTGTGGGGGAGCGTTTTACGCTTGATGAGCTGACGATTAACTACCGCACCCCGGCACAGATTTCTGATGCTGCTGTTGCTGTGGCCCGATCGGCTGGTTATGAGGTGTCAGCCCCGCGTGCAGTGCGTCAGGGTGACTGGGGGCCGCAGGTTCACCATGTTCCTGCGGAGCGTGTGGTGGCTGAGACGGTGTCTGTTGTGAACCGCGAGGTTGAGCACAGCGGCGGGGCACTGATTGGGGTTATCTGCCCACCAGATGAGTATATTGCGGTGGCACAGGCTGTGGGGCGGGCACACGCCGGGCGTACCGGTACCGCGCAGGACGCTCTTGAGAATCAGGTTCTAGTGCTCACCCCGTGGGAGGCAAAGGGGCTTGAATTTGATGTTGTGGTTATTGTTGAGCCGCAGCGTCTTATTGATGATGCGCTCGGGGCTGTGGGGGATTTATATGTGTCGATGACTCGGCCCACTCAGCGTTTGCATCTGGTAGGTGATCGTATGCCTGAGGGGCTTGAATAGAACCCGCTTGGGTCTGAACTGCTTAAAAGTCTGCGCGTAGCAGCAGCTGTGAGGCTGGGTAAGCGGGATGTTGAGAAAGCGCGTGCTCGGTTGCTACCTGCTAGGCTTAACCCTGTGTAAATCCTCTTGTGTTGCATCCGCTACCTGCGGCACGCAACCTCGACCCGTATGAAACGGAGAACCATGTCTGCCGACATCCTCAATGCGCAGCATAATGACGATACTTTTGAGAACATTTGGCAGGAGCTCAAGTGGCGCGGTCTTGTGCACGTGAGCACTGATGAGGAGGCGCTGGAGAAAGCGCTGAGCAGCGAGACTGTAACGTTCTATACCGGTTACGATCCTACCGCCGCGTCTTTGCATCTGGGGCACCTCGTGCAGCTATTGGTGATGCGTCGTTTGCAGCTTGCCGGGCATAAGCCGATTGGTTTGGTGGGTGGTTTTACGGGATTGATTGGTGATCCTCGTCAGACGTCAGAGCGTGTGCTTAATTCCCGTGAAGTTGTTGCTGGGTGGGTTGATTCGTTGCGTTCCCAGATTGAGCGGTTTCTCTCGTTTGAGGGAGAGAACGGCGCCCGGATGGTGAATAACTTGGACTGGGGCGGGCAGCTTTCCGCTATTGATTTCTTGCGTGATGTTGGTAAGCATTTCCGTGTGGGAACTATGGTGAAGAAGGAAATCGTTGCTAAACGCCTGAACTCAGAAGAGGGTATTTCTTACACCGAGTTTTCATACCAGATTTTGCAGGGGCTGGATTACCTTGAGCTTAATCGTCAGTACGGGTGTGCCCTGCAAACCGGTGGCTCTGATCAGTGGGGTAATCTCACCAGCGGTACTGAGCTGATTCGTAAGGTTGAGGGTAAAACCGTTCACGCTATTGGAACTCCACTGATTACCAATTCCGATGGCACGAAGTTTGGTAAGAGCGAAGGCAACGCAATTTGGCTGAATCCTCAGATGTGCTCACCCTATGCCTTCTACCAGTTCTGGCTTAATACCGCTGATGCTGATGTGGTGGACCGTTTGAAGGTCTTTACTTTCTTGACTCGTGCCGAGATTGGCGAATACGAGCATAAGGTTGAAACGGAAGCGTATAAACGTGAGGCTCAGAAACGACTCGCCTATGAGGTGACAGCTCTTGTGCATGGTGTTGAGGCTACACATCAGGCTATTGCGGCTTCGGAAGCTCTTTTTGGTAAAGGTGATTTTGCGGCTTTGGATGAAAGCACTCTTCAAGCGGTGATGAGTGAACTGCCTTCAGTTGAGCTCTCTTCAGATCAGCTGGATTTGATTACGGTGCTTACGGAGCTTGGTTTTGCTTCTTCCAAATCTGAAGCACGCCGCATTTTGAAAGAAGGCGGCGCCTCGGTTAACGGGGCGAAGGTTCAGGGGAGGGGGCCGTGATTACAGCTGAGCAGTTGCTTCACGGTAAGTACGCGATTGTGCGTCGTGGTAAGAAAAACCAGGGTGCTATTACGGTCGTATAGAGATTTTGACTGTAGACATTGAAGGGGTTTACTGCACAGCTTGTGCAGTAAACCCCCTTCTTTTACTGCCGCGGGTAAAACGTGGGTGAAGACGCCATAGGCGCGAATGCGCTGCCATACCGGTAATTACCCTTAGGGAAGGGCCCTGCCGCACCCAGATACCAGAGTGCTGAAAAATTTTTGTGAGAATTTTTAACGGTCCAACAGGCCAGCAGTTCCGCGTGTTTTCAAGGAACTCTGAGGTGTGCGGGCCTCCGTATAGCTTGTTTACCCCCCAATACAGGCATATTTGTGTTGCAGAACACTCTAATCCGGGTTGCGTGTTGTGTGGGGGGTGTGTATAGTTGTATGAGTCGCCGCGGCGAGGGGCCCTGAAGGGGTGCTGTTGATGTTGTGGTTGGCTCTGAATGATGACTGTCTGGGGGCTTCTGCGTGCCTGTTGTGGGTGTGTGGTGGTGTCCTGGGGTGGTGTGTTGTTTGAGAACTCAATAGTGTGCTTTTTGGTTTCGAGCAAATTGTTTTTGTTTGGAAATGTGATACCAATTATTTTATTTATTTTTGATTGATGACCGTTTGTGGTTTCAATTGTGTCAGCGTGGATCGTGCACCCCCGTGTACGGTTTGTGTTGGTGTTTGAGATCGGGTTGTCAGGCTTTTTGTTTTGTAACGGAGAGTTTGATCCTGGCTCAGGACGAACGCTGGCGGCGTGCTTAACACATGCAAGTCGAACGATGAAGCGGTGCTTGCACCGTGGATTAGTGGCGAACGGGTGAGTAATACGTGAGTGACCTACCTTTGACTCTGGGATAAGCCTGGGAAACTGGGTCTAATACCGGATACGACCAATCTCTGCATGGGGTGTTGGTGGAAAGCGTTATGGAGTGGTTTTAGATGGGCTCACGGCCTATCAGCTTGTTGGTGAGGTAATGGCTTACCAAGGCGACGACGGGTAGCCGGCCTGAGAGGGTGACCGGCCACACTGGGACTGAGACACGGCCCAGACTCCTACGGGAGGCAGCAGTGGGGAATATTGCACAATGGGCGCAAGCCTGATGCAGCGACGCCGCGTGAGGGATGACGGCCTTCGGGTTGTAAACCTCTGTTAGCATCGAAGAAGCGAAAGTGACGGTAGGTGCAGAGAAAGCGCCGGCTAACTACGTGCCAGCAGCCGCGGTAATACGTAGGGCGCGAGCGTTGTCCGGAATTATTGGGCGTAAAGAGCTTGTAGGCGGTTGGTCGCGTCTGCTGTGAAAGGCCGGGGCTTAACTCCGGTTTTGCAGTGGGTACGGGCTAACTAGAGTGCAGTAGGGGAGACTGGAATTCCTGGTGTAGCGGTGGAATGCACAGATATCAGGAGGAACACCGATGGCGAAGGCAGGTCTCTGGGCTGTAACTGACGCTGAGAAGCGAAAGCATGGGGAGCGAACAGGATTAGATACCCTGGTAGTCCATGCCGTAAACGTTGGGCACTAGGTGTGGGGACATTCCACGTTTTCCGCGCCGTAGCTAACGCATTAAGTGCCCCGCCTGGGGAGTACGGCCGCAAGGCTAAAACTCAAAGGAATTGACGGGGGCCCGCACAAGCGGCGGAGCATGCGGATTAATTCGATGCAACGCGAAGAACCTTACCAAGGCTTGACATGCATTAGATCGCGTCAGAGATGGCGTTTCCCTTCGGGGCTGGTGTACAGGTGGTGCATGGTTGTCGTCAGCTCGTGTCGTGAGATGTTGGGTTAAGTCCCGCAACGAGCGCAACCCTCGTTCTATGTTGCCAGCGGTTCGGCCGGGGACTCATAGGAGACTGCCGGGGTCAACTCGGAGGAAGGTGGGGATGACGTCAAATCATCATGCCCCTTATGTCTTGGGCTTCACGCATGCTACAATGGCCGGTACAGAGGGTTGCGATACTGTGAGGTGGAGCTAATCCCTTAAAGCCGGTCTCAGTTCGGATTGGGGTCTGCAACTCGACCCCATGAAGTCGGAGTCGCTAGTAATCGCAGATCAGCAACGCTGCGGTGAATACGTTCCCGGGCCTTGTACACACCGCCCGTCAAGTCACGAAAGTTGGTAACACCCGAAGCCGGTGGCCTAACCCTTGTGGGGGAGCCGTCGAAGGTGGGATTGGCGATTGGGACTAAGTCGTAACAAGGTAGCCGTACCGGAAGGTGCGGCTGGATCACCTCCTTTCTAAGGAGCTCAACTATATTGGTTGGCCATGCCATCTGCGAGTGTCGGATGGGTGGTTTGCTCATGGGTGGAATGTCATGTTTCCTGGTTTGTGGTGGGGCCATTGAGGTGCGCTGTTGGGTTTTCGGGCTGCACGCTGTGTGGTCTGTGTGACTGGCTGGTGCTGGTGCTGGGGGTTTTCTCTGGTGCTGGTGGTGGTGTGGTTTGTTGTTTGAGAACTGTATAGTGGACGCGAGCATCTTCTGGAAGCTGTGCTGTGCACCCGCCTGTTTTGTGTGTGGGTGTGTGGTGAGTTTTCTGTGATTTTTCTTTGATTGTTTGTAAGTTGTTAAGGGCACACGGTGGATGCCTTGGCACTAGAAGCCGATGAAGGACGTGTGAATCTGCGATAAGCCTCGGGGAGCCGATAACTGGGCGTTGATCCGAGGATGTCCGAATGGGGAAACCTTGCTCATTGTTATGGTGAGTGACCGCTGGTTGAATGTATAGGCCAGTTGGGGGAACGCGGGGAAGTGAAACATCTCAGTACCCGCAGGAAGAGAAAATAATAATGATTCTGTTAGTAGTGGCGAGCGAAAGCGGAAGAGACTAAACCTGTGGTGTGTGATACCGGTCGGGGGTTGCATCATGGGGGTTGTGGGAGGCGTCGTGGCAGTTCTGACCGGCTGTTGGCGTGATGTTCAGGATGGTAGGTGAATGGTCTGGGAAGGCCGACCGGAGTGGGTGAGAGTCCCGTAGCTGAAATTGTTCTGACCGCGTGGCGTTTGTCCCGAGTAGCACGGGGCTCGTGGAATCTCGTGTGAATCTGCCAGGACCACCTGGTAAGTCTAAATACTTTCTAGTGACCGATAGTGGATCAGTACCGTGAGGGAATGGTGAAAAGTACCCCGGGAGGGGAGTGAAAGAGTACCTGAAACCGTGTGCTTACAAGCCGTTATAGCCCCCGTTGTGTGGGGTGGTGGCGTGCCTTTTGAAGAATGAGCCTGCGAGTTAGTGTTTTGTCGCGAGGTTAACCCGTGTGGGGTAGTCGTAGCGAAAGCGAGTCTGAATAGGGCGTTGTAGTGGCAGGATCTAGACCCGAAGCGGAGTGATCTATCCATGGCCAGGTTGAAGCACGTGTAAGAGCGTGTGGAGGACCGAACCCACCTAGGTTGAAAACTGGGGGGATGAGCTGTGGATAGGGGTGAAAGGCCAATCAAACTCTGTGATAGCTGGTTCTCCCCGAAATGCATTTAGGTGCAGCGTTGCATGTTTCTTGCCGGAGGTAGAGCGACTGGATGGCTGATGGGCCCGCGAGGGTTACTGACGTTAGCTAAACTCCGAATGCCGGTAAGTGAGAGTGTAGCAGTGAGACAGTGGGGGATAAGCTTCATTGTCGAGAGGGAAACAGCCCAGACCATCAACTAAGGCCCCTAAGCGTGTGCTAAGTGGGAAAGGATGTGGAGTTGCTGAGACAACCAGGAGGTTGGCTTAGAAGCAGCCATCCTTGAAAGAGTGCGTAATAGCTCACTGGTCAAGTGATTCTGCGCCGATAATGTAGCGGGGCTCAAGTACACCGCCGAAGTTATGGCAATCAGTCCTTGTGGCTGGTTGGGTAGGGGAGCGTCCTGCATGAGGTGAAGCTGCCACGGGAGTGTGTGGTGGATTGTGTGGGAGTGAGAATGCAGGCATGAGTAGCGAATCACGGGTGAGAAACCCGTGCGCCGGATGATCAAGGGTTCCAGGGTCAAGTTAATCTGCCCTGGGTTAGTCGGGGCCTAAGGCGAGGCCGACAGGCGTAGTCGATGGATAACGGGTTGATATTCCCGTACCAGTGAAGAACCGTCCATACTGATATTGTGATGCTAACCATGCCGAACACAGTGTGCTGCTCTTTTGGGTGGTGTGTTGTGGGGTGTGTGGGACCCAGGCTTTGGAGGTAAGCGTGTTAACAGGTGTGACGCAGGAAGGTAGCCAAGCCACGCGGTGGTTGTCGTGGTCTAAGCGTGTAGGATGGTTGGTTGTTAAATGCGCCAGCTGTGTGTCTGAGACGTGATGGGACCCCGTTGTTGGGGGATTTGGTGATCCTATGCTGTCGAGAAAAGCATCGGCGTGAGGTTTGAGCTGCCCGTACCCGAAACCGACACAGGTGATCAGGTAGAGAATACTAAGGCGATCGAGAGAATCATGGTTAAGGAACTCGGCAAAATGCCCCCGTAACTTCGGGAGAAGGGGGCCCTGAGCGTGATCTGCCCGTGCGGTGGGGAGCGTGTAGGGGTCGCAGAGACCAGGGGGAAGCGACTGTTTATCAAAAACACAGGTCCGTGCGAAGTCGTAAGACGAGGTATACGGACTGACTCCTGCCCGGTGCTGGAAGGTTAAGAGGAGTGGTTAGCCCTTTTGGGGGCGAAGCTGCGAATTTAAGCCCCAGTAAACGGCGGTGGTAACTATAACCATCCTAAGGTAGCGAAATTCCTTGTCGGGTAAGTTCCGACCTGCACGAATGGAGTAACGACTTCCCTACTGTCTCAACCATGAACTCGGTGAAATTGCAGTACGAGTAAAGATGCTCGTTTCGCGCAGCAGGACGGAAAGACCCCGTGACCTTTACTATAGTTTGGTATTGGTGTTTGGGTTGGCTTGTGTAGGATAGGTGGGAGACTGTGAAGCCGCTACGCTAGTGGTGGTGGAGTCGTTGTTGAAATACCACTCTGGTCAATCTGAGCGTCTAACTTCGGGCCATGATCTGGTTCAGGGACAGTGCCTGATGGGTAGTTTAACTGGGGCGGTTGCCTCCTAAAGTGTAACGGAGGCGCCCAAAGGTTCCCTCAGCCTGGTTGGCAATCAGGTGTTGAGTGTAAGTGCACAAGGGAGCTTGACTGTGAGAGTGGCGGCTCGAGCAGGTGCGAAAGCAGGGACTAGTGATCCGGCAGTGGCGTGTGGAAGCGCTGTCGCTCAACGGATAAAAGGTACCTCGGGGATAACAGGCTGATCTTGCCCAAGAGTCCATATCGACGGCATGGTTTGGCACCTCGATGTCGGCTCGTCGCATCCTGGGGCTGGAGTCGGTCCCAAGGGTTGGGCTGTTCGCCCATTAAAGCGGTACGCGAGCTGGGTTCAGAACGTCGTGAGACAGTTCGGTCCCTATCCGCTGCGTGCGTTGGAGAATTGAGAAAGGCTGTCCTTAGTACGAGAGGACCGGGACGGACGAACCTCTGGTATGTCAGTTGTACCGCCAGGTGCATGGCTGATTGGCTACGTTCGGGAGGGATAACCGCTGAAAGCATCTAAGCGGGAAGCTTGTTTCGTGATGAGTTCTCCTGGCACCTTTTGGGTGTGTGAGGTTCCCTGTAGATGACGGGGTTGATAGGCCGGGTATGGAAGCGCTGTAAGGTGTGGAGTTGACTGGTACTAATAGACCGAAGGCTTACAATATAGTCATTTTTGTGTGTTTGTGTTCACTGTACAGTTTTGAGGCAACAAACCATTCTTTACGGGGGTAATCCCCGTGAAGGTGTTGTTGTGTGGTTTTGCGGTGGTGATAGCCGGGGGAAACGCTCAGTCTCCTTTTCGAACCTGGTTGCTAAGCCCTGTGGTGTTGATGGTACTGCATCTTGGTGGGTGTGGGAGAGTAGATGGCTGCCGCAATTTTTTTGTGAGTGGGGGTCCCCTGTGTGGGGGCCCTCTCTTTTTTGTGCCCCTAAGGGGGTGCGTGTGTGGGGTTTTGGTTTTAGTGGGGGTGTGCTGCGTGTGTGGGGGTGTTTGGGGTCTACACAAAAAAGCCAGAGCATTTTTGTTGTTCAGTGCTTGAACCATACTATGCACTAGGCAGCCCGAGTAGGTTGTTGACGGGGTATATCTCGAAGAAGTATTCACCTTATGGGACCTCAGGTGCACATTCACCCAGTCTGTAATAGACTATAACGGAGTAATAGTGCGCCTATAACCCTGAAATGGCGTATCCCGCCCCAAGGAGCTTCATGTCTGAGAAACCCCGCCGCACATCCAACGCATCTGGCGATAATCGTCCCATGTACAAAGGTAACCGTACTGAAAAATCACGCGGTAAAAAAGGTGGCTACAAAGGTAAAGGGTTTAAAGACAACCGCCGGGATGGTAAGGGATACGATCGTAATGGAGCCTCCGGCCGCGGCGATAAAAAATTCAACCGAAATCACCAATCAAGCCAGCGTTCCAGCACTCGCAGGCAGCACAGTTCAGAAGACATGCCTCAAGAAGATGTGCGCACTATTGGAGGGCGCGCAGGGTACCGGCCCTCAAAAGCGAAAGCCCCTGAAATTGATAATGATGTTACTGGGCGGGAACTAGATGGGGCCACCAACCGCCAGCTGCGAGCCCTAGAACCTCGTAACGCCGAAACTGTGGCAAAGCACCTTGTTATGGCCGGGCGCTACCTCGATATTGACCCTCAGTTCGCCCTTGAGCACGCTATTGCAGCCTCACGGAGCGCTGGGCGCATCGCCGCAGTACGCGAAGCCGTGGGTGTTACTGCATATGTGGCCGAAGAGTACGAGACCGCGCTGCGGGAGCTGCGCACCCACCGGCGAATCAGCGGATCCAATGAGCATCTTGCACTGCTGGTCGACTGCGAACGCGCTCTGAATAGGCTCCCTAAAGCACTTGAAATGCTTAACGAAGCACAACGCGAAGACCTACCAACAGCGGTACGGGTGGAATTGGCAATCGTCGAATCGGGCATCTACATCGATCAAGGCAAAAATCTCAGGCCATTGCTGTATTACGTATCCCTCAGCTTGACCCTAAACGTGCCTATCACTATAGCCCCCGCCTATTCACTGCTTATGCGGCTGCCCTCGCTAATGCAGGGAAAAACAGGAAGCACAGCGGTGGGAACGACTGGCCCACATGGCTGAAGCAGCTCTGGGACAAGGCGACTATGCCGAACCCGAAATTTTCGACATCTATGGGGAATCGGATCTTCTGGAACCCGAAGAAAACCCCGCAACTGACGAACAACCAGATAGTGTAGAAACCGCTGATCTTTCCGAACAAGAGGAAGCGAAAACTACCTCAGAAAATACCGGTGTAAAAGAAACAGAGGCTAGTACTGATGAGCTGCATGGGGAGAATGCCCCAAATGTTGCGGACGAGGAGTCCGAAGAAGACAGCATCATTGACGTTGCGGAATCTGCGGAGAACAAGGTAAAGACCAACCAGGATACCCTCAACTCTGTGCGAGCACAGCAACAAACGGAACCTCAGTAAGAAACCGGCTCTTCAACTAACCCTGCAAAATAGCTGTAGAACCTATCCCCAACCCGCCTACAGTACTCCGGAGGGAAACCCCTGAAAGGTGCACCATGAGTGAAACCCTGCTCAGCGGCTACGACGCGCTGCTATCTGACCTAGACGGCGTGGTGTACGCTGGTCCTTTCGCCATACCCGGCGCCACCGAAGCGCTCAACCGTGCCGAAGACAGCGGTACCCCCGTGGTATTCGTGACTAATAATGCATCCCGTTCTGTGGACTCAGTCGCTGAACACCTACGCGAATTAGGCGTGAAAACCCGTGCCGACCGTGTGGTCAGCTCCGCTCAAGCTAGTGCAGCTCTTCTCGCGCAGCAGCTACCCGCAGGGGCGAATGTGCTCGTGACAGGCACAGACGCCCTCGCCAACTGTGTGCGGGAGGCCGGGCTCACCCCCGTACGGTCACAGCACGAAAACCCGGTAGCGGTTGTTCAAGGATTCAACCCACGCCTCATCTGGGAAGATCTGGCAGAGGCATCCTACACTCTTGTCGACGAACAGGTGCTATGGGTGGCGACTAATACCGATAAAACCATCCCCAAAGAACGCGGCCAAGCGCCCGGAAACGGGACTCTCGTCGCTGCTGTAGCGACCGCTACAGGACGTACTCCACAGGTGGCGGGTAAGCCTGAGGCAGCAATTTTTGAAACAGCGGCCGCATCGGTTAAAGCTCAGAAACCAGTGGTGGTCGGCGACCGGCTTGATACCGATATTCTGGGCGCGAACCGCGCCGGTATGCACGGGGCGATAGTACTCACCGGGGTACAAACCTACGCCGATGTGATTGCAGCTGTACCTGACCAGCGGCCAGTCTACATCCTGCGCACCCTTGACGACTTCTTTGCTCCCTACCCGAATATTGAGGTGGTGTTTGAAGGGTACGAGACCGCAGCCTACGGCCCCCGCTGGCAGGCAAATGTTCGTGGAGAACACATTCAGCTCACGGCCCCTGAAGGATTCAGCACGACTGCTGCGCATAAAAACTTTGCTGGAAGCGACGATGAAGCAGAAGCCTGGCGTGTAGCATGTGCCGCGTGGTGGGCTGCCCATCCCGATCGGGGAGGGATGCCCGAAGTACACGGGTTACCCAATGCGAGCGGTTCCGAGGGAGCCTCATGAGCGAAAAAAGCACCGGTGCTGAACTAACCCTAGAAAACGGCCCTGAAACACTGTTGAGTGATGAGGAACGCGCGGAGTATGAAGCCTTCGAAGAGAAGCTGGCCGCAGCACTCGCCCTAGATCCTTTGGAACGCATTAACGCCTATGGGAAACTCGTGGAAAAACTCACCGCTGAACTCGAAAGCTGAGCAGCGTGCGGTTAGACAAGTACCTCGCCCACAACGGGCTAGCAACCTCCCGCACACTTGCTGCAAAACTTATTGCTGCCGGTGCTGTGAGCCTCAACGGTAAACCTGTTCGTAAAGCATCCCTGGACGTGACACCAGGCGATAACGTGCAGGTGCATCGTAGCGAACTCACTGAATATGTAAGCCGGGCGGGGCACAAACTGGCGGGGGCCCTGAATGCATTCCCGCAGGTGCAGGTGAGCGGTAAACGCTGCTTAGATGCAGGGGCCTCAACCGGTGGATTCACTGATGTACTCTTACGCGCCGGCGCTGCTCACGTTGCCGCAGTAGATGTGGGCCATAATCAGCTGGTGCAGCAGCTGCGGGATGACGCACGGGTAAGCGTCTATGAAGGGCTGAACGTGCGCTACCTGAAGCCTGCTGATATTGGCGGGCAGGTTGATGTGACAGTTGGAGACCTGTCGTTTATTTCCCTCACTCTCGTCATGCGCCCCTTAGCGGAGGCAACAGTACCCGGCGGAGACCTGCTGCTAATGGTGAAACCCCAATTTGAGGTAGGAAAACACCGTATCGGTAAGGGCGGGGTAGTAGTCGACGCGCAGGCCCGTGCGGAGGCTGTGCAGGTTGTGCAGAACTCGGCGCGCGAGTGCGGTTTAACGGTGCGTGCCACCTCCCCGAGCCCGTTACCCGGGCAGGATGGAAATAAAGAATACTTTCTGTGGTGCACCAAACCGATGCGCTAAAAACAACAACTCTTATCGAAAAAATTTTCTAGAATTTGTATTCGTATTATTATTTTTTCGGGTAGACTTAGGAAAGATACCGCGCAGGGCAAAATATCTGAAAGGGATGTACATGGCAGAGGCAGAAAGCCGTAAAATCCTGGTGTTCGCCCACACCGGACGTAAAGAGGCACGTGAGGCTGCCCGCCAAGCGTGCACACAGCTGTATCGTGCGGGGCTCACCCCGGTCATGAACCGTTCAGATCTTGAGACCCTTACCGAAAACTGGGCGGATCCCGTGCCCGTGCAAGTGGTACACGAAAGCGTACCGCTCATTGATATTGAGCTGGGGGTAGTGCTTGGGGGTGACGGGTCGATTCTGCGTGCGGCAGAGATGGTACGCCGCACCACTATTCCGCTGGTCGGGGTGAATCTCGGACACGTGGGATTCCTCGCAGAATCTGAAGAAAGCGACCTAGGGGAGACCGTTGAGCGTATCGTAAGCGGAGAGTACACCGTTGAAGAGCGCATGGCGATCGAGGTTGAAGTCTGGCATGAGAGCAAACGGGTGCACACCGACTGGGCGTTAAACGAGGTCAGCGTCGAAAAAGGCAACCGCGAAAAAATGATCGAAGTCATCATTGAAGTGGACCGAAAACCCCTGAGCACCTTCGGATGTGACGGGGTGGTAATGGGCACCCCCACCGGTTCCACCGCGTACGCATTCTCGGGGGCGGACCTGTTGTCTGGCCGGAGGTAGAAGCAATACTCATGGTGCCGCTTTCAGCACACGCCCTATTCGCCAGGCCACTCGTCGCGGCCCCACCTCAATGGTTGCAGTCGAGATGATGCCTGGTAACGGCGCATCCGGGGTGCTGTGGTGCGATGGGCGCCGTACCGTGGATTTACGCCCCGGCTCGCGGATTGAGGTACGCAAATCAGAGAAACCGGTGCTGCTGGCCCGTATTCACCCGGCTCCGTTCTCTGAACGGATTGTCCGTAAATTTGAGCTGCCTATCCGCGGCTGGCGTGGCCCCCAGCATCAAAGCTAAACCCCTCGCTATTTTTACTGTTGCACCCAGCGCCGGAATACCACGGTGAATCCCAGAACCTGAGTAGATGAGGACCTTGCGTGATTGAAGAAATCCATATTCGTGACTTGGGCGTTATCACCGATGCGCGCCTGCCCCTAC
Organism: Rothia aeria; assembly: GCA_002355935.1. Taxonomy (GTDB): domain Bacteria; phylum Actinomycetota; class Actinomycetes; order Actinomycetales; family Micrococcaceae; genus Rothia; species Rothia aeria. The sequence continues at coordinate 1,219,063 of AP017895.1, forward strand.
AGCCCGGGCTGTCAGTACTTACAGGTGAGACAGGGGCCGGTAAAACGATGGTTGTGACCGCTCTTGGGATGCTTCTCGGCGCCCGAAGCGACGCCTCTAGTGTGCGCAGCGGCGCTAAGAGTGCCCTCGCAGAGGCTGTGGTGCGCCTTCCCCATAACCACCCGGCCCTTACTCTCGCGCAGGATGCCGGTGGGTCGGTAGAAGAACTTGACGGTGAGCAAAGCGAGCTGCTGCTGGCGCGCACCGTGAACGCTTCGGGGCGTTCCCGTGCCCATATTGGTGGGTGCTCCGCCCCTATCGGCACCCTTGCAGATATTGGGCACACCCTTGTTGCGGTGCACGGACAATCCGACCAGCTGCGCCTCAAATCCGCTGCCGCTCAACGGCACGCCCTCGACTCGTATGCAGGCGAGGCCCTCACACGTCTGCTGGGGGAGTACCGCACCACCTATGACCGTTACCGCGCTGCCGCTGCCGAGCTTAAAGAAGTACGCGAAAACTCTCGCGCCCGCGCCTTGGAGGCACAAACTCTGCGCGGGGCGCTCGAGGAAATCGATAGTGTGGACCCGCAGGAGGGTGAAGATACCGCGCTTAAAGCTGAAAGTCTTAAGCTCATGAATGTTGAGGCGCTGCGTATCGCCGCCGCCACGGCTTCGGGGCGCTGGCAGGCAGCGAATACACTGAAGGGGACGAGACGAACGTGCTGGGTCTGCTTGATACTGCCCGAGGGGCCCTGCAGCACCAAGCCGAGGCCGACGAAGAATTGGCCTCACTCGCTCACCGTTTGAACGAAGTGCTGATCCTTAGCACCGACATTTCATCTGATCTCGCCTCTTACACGGCCTCCCTCGACGGAGAAAGCCCTGAACGGCTTGCACACGTGCAGAACCGCCTGGCGCAGCTGAAAAACCTCACCCGAAAATACGGTGCAGATATTACCGAGGTACTTGACTGGGCGCAGGCATCCCGCGCCCGCCTGAATACTCTTATCGACGACCCCACCCGTCAAGAAAACTTAGAAGCCGAGCTGGTCACTTTACGCCAGAAGCTTGGGGAACAGTCGCAGACGCTTCTGGAAGCCCGCCGGGGCGCCGCCCGAACACTGGCCGAGGCTGTCAGCGAAGAACTTACTGCACTCGCCATGCCCAACGCCTCCCTCATCGTGGAAGTTTCCGAGGCAGAGAAGTTCTCACCCTACGGTAAGGACACCGTCACCTTCATGCTTGCCCCGCACAAAAATGCAGCCCCGCGTCCGCTGGGTAAAGGTGCCTCCGGTGGTGAGCTTTCCCGCGTGATGCTGGCCCTTGAGGTGGTGCTGGCTGAGGTGGACCCTGTACCCACCTTCATCTTTGATGAGGTGGACTCCGGGGTGGGCGGTAAAGCGGCCATTGAAATCGGCAGGCGCCTTGCGATGCTCGCCCAACACGTGCAGGTGCTGGTGGTAACCCACCTGCCGCAGGTGGCTGCGTTCGCTGACCAGCATATTCTGGTGCTCAAAAACGATGATGCTTCGCTCTCAAAAGTGCAGGTGCTCACCGATGAGCAGAGGGTAGTTGAACTTGCCCGGATGCTCGCCGGACACGACCAATCGGAGGCGGCTCAAGAGCACGCCCGCGAACTATTGCACGCTGGTGGTCAGCTGTAAAGAAGAACCATGCACCCATAGTAGGTTCGGCAGGCGGCGTTTGACCACCCAGTATTTGGCGGTTGTGTGGGTATTCTTGGCGGGTTATTACACTGCGCCCTATTGGATAAGAAAGAAGAAAATGGTAAGCTTGAATTCCGTGGTGAATGAAAATATGAGCGCATCCGGCGCGTCTTCCAACGGCAAAGTAACCCGTCAAATCTTCGTAACCGGCGGTGTTGCGTCTTCTCTAGGCAAAGGCCTTTCAGCATCTTCTCTGGGGCAGCTTCTGCGCTCACGCGGTCTTTCTGTGACTATGCAGAAGTTCGACCCCTACCTAAACGTTGACCCCGGAACCATGAACCCGTTCCAGCACGGTGAGGTATTCGTGACTGATGATGGGGCGGAAACCGACCTCGACATCGGGCACTACGAGCGTTTCCTGGACGAGAACCTTGACCAGTCCGCGAACGTGACTACCGGTCAGGTGTACTCGTCGGTGATCGCCAAAGAACGCCGCGGCGAATACTTGGGTGATACGGTGCAGGTGATTCCACACATCACCAACGAGATTAAGGCGCGTATGCGTTACGCTGCCGAGATTGATAACGCCCCGGACATTATTATTACCGAAATCGGCGGTACCGTTGGTGATATTGAGTCCCTGCCATTTATGGAAGCCGCGCGGCAGGTGCGCCGCGATGTGGGGCGTCAGAACGTGTTTTTCCTGCACGTCTCCCTGGTGCCGTTTATTGGTCCATCTGGCGAGCTTAAAACCAAGCCCACCCAGCATTCAGTCGCCTCTCTGCGGGGTTTGGGGATTCAACCCGACGGGCTGATTCTCCGCTGCGAGCGTGACGTGCCAGCCTCACACCGGGCGAAGATCGGTAACGCCTGCGACGTGGATGTGGACGCCGTCATTTCGTGCCCCGACGCGCCGAGCATCTACGATATCCCCAAAACTCTGCACGGGCAGAAGCTGGACGACTATATCCTTGATTACTTTGGGCTTGAGGCCCCCGACCCCGATTTCACCCAGTGGGATCGTGTGTTAGGCGCCGTGCACAACCCTAATACTGATGTGAAGGTCGCGCTCGTTGGCAAATATATTGACCTGCCCGATGCCTACCTTTCCGTCTCTGAGGCCCTGCGCGCTGGCGGCTTCGCCAATAATGTGAAGGTCAAGATTAACTGGGTGGCGGCAGATTTGTGCTCCACCGATGAGGACGCCGAAAAGCACTTGGGTGACATGGACGCTATCCTGGTGCCCGGTGGGTTTGGCATCCGCGGCCTTGACGGCAAGATCGGTGCGCTCAAATACGCTCGTGAGCATAAAATTCCCACGCTAGGAATCTGCCTGGGGCTGCAATCTATGGTGATCGAGTATGCGCGTAATGTGCTTGGGCTATCTGAGGCCTCCTCGACTGAGTTTGACCCGGACACCACCGAGCCGGTGATCGCCACCATTGAGGAGCAGAAACAGTTCGTGCACGGTGCTGGGGATCTTGGCGGTACCATGCGTCTGGGCCTGTACCCTGCGAACCTGGTTCCCGGCTCTCAGGTTGCTAAGGCGTACGGTGCTACTGAGGTCGCTGAGCGGCACCGCCACCGCTATGAGGTAAACAATGAGTACCGTGGACGGCTTGAAGACGCGGGGCTGAGGATCTCGGGCACCTCACCCGACTCCTCACTGGTGGAGTATGTGGAACTGCCCGCCGAGACGCACCCCTACTATGTGGCGACTCAGGCGCACCCCGAATACCGTTCCCGCCCGACCCGCCCGCACCCGCTCTTTGCGGGCCTTATTGAGGCGGCACTGGCACAACGCGATATGTAACGGCTAAGGCAGCAACACCACGAGGCGGGGCCTGTTACATACTTTGGTGAAGGCTCCGCCTCGTGCCGGTCTGGTGCGGATAACTGTGATGGGCGTGTGATGCAGGGATGTTCAGTGTCATTCGCTAAAACCTCCGGCTGTCTGTGCCCTGACGCTGCACCGGGTACCCGCCTGGAATCCACGTTAGAATGGGGGATATGAGCACCAAACCGGCGGCATCATCGCTTAACCCAGAATACGCAGATATTGTTGACACTCCCTCTTTGCGGGAAGTTACCTCCCGCGAACATAAATACTGCGGGCATGTGCTCGATGTGACCGTTGAAAAATACTTGCTGAGTCCCCACGGGCCGGAACTGACCCGCGACGTTGTGGGTATGCCGGGTGCTGTTGCCGTGGCCACCCTTGATGAACACGACCGTATTCTGCTGCTTAACCAGTACCGCCACCCGGTGCGCATGAACCTGTGGGAGGTACCCGCTGGGCTTCTCGACATTGAGGGGGAAGACCCACTGGCGGCGGCCCAACGTGAGCTTGCAGAGGAAGCCGACTTAGAAGCTAAGACCTGGCACACTCTTATCGACTACTACACCACCCCGGGTGGGGCCGACGAGGCGGGCCGAATCTACCTGGCGCGGGGTCTGCGCCGCATTCCAGAAGGGCAACGCATCCCGCGCGGGGAAGAAGAAGCCGAGATCACCTACCGGTGGGTTCCTCTTGACGCTGCCGTACAGCTGGTGCTGGCAGGGCACATCCATAACGGGTTAGCGAACCAGGCGATTATGGCGGCTTACGTTGCATCCCAGGTGGGGTTTGCCAACCTGCGCTCGGCCACCGATAGCTGGGATTTTCACCCTTATCTGGGCGGGCGGCGCACCCGGTACCGGAATGTTCACTAAAACTGTGCGATGGTGTCTCCTGTGACTGGGCGCTCTTCCCGCAGCCACACCCGGCCCACCCCACTGCAGGCTGGTGTAGAACAGTACCTTACCTATTTACGTGTTGAAAAAGGCAGCAGCGACAATACGATACTTTCATACACGCGCGATTTGCGCCGCTACAGTGCGTACCTTGCCACGCGCGGTATTATCGCTCCCGAGCGCATCCGCACCGCTGATGTGCGTGCGTTTATGCGGGAACTCGCTAACCCCACCGTTCCACTGCCCGAGCCGCAGACAGCGCAAGACCGTAAAGCCGCTGAGCAGGACGCTCATGATGCCCTTGCCGCAACGATTTATGCGGGTGATAAAGCATCTGCTGCGCCCCCGCCGCACAATTCGCTCAGTGCACCAGCGGGGCAAATTCTGCCAGTTCCGCTGGGTCCTAACTCTATTGCCCGCACTATGGCAGCGGTGCGGGGCGCGCACGCTTTCTGGCATAGTTCCCGCACCACTGACACCGACCCGGCGGCGGCGGTGAAGCCTCCCAAAAACGTCAAACGGTTACCTAAGGCTGTCACTGTTGAGCAGATGCAGCGGCTTCTTGCGGTTCCGTCCCTGGAGACCCCTACCGGTTTGCGGGACCGGGCGATCTTGGAATTTTTGTATGCCACGGGTGCGCGCGTCAGTGAGATGCTAGCCGCTGATATAGACGATGTGCACCTGGGGGAGAGCACCACCGATGAGCACGGTGAAACTGTTACTCTACCCGGGTATGTGCGGCTATTCGGTAAAGGGGGGAAAGAGCGGCTGGTTCCGGTGGGGTCGTATGCGCAGCGGGCCCTTCAGAACTATCTGGTGCGTGCCCGCCCCGTATTTGCCGCACATGGTAAAGGTACCGCCGCGCTATTCCTCAATGGGCGCGGTAGCCGCCTGGGTCGGCAGGGTGCGTGGCTGATTCTTAAAAGCGCCGCCGAGCAGGCGGGGCTAACCCAGGATTTTTCGCCTCACTCAATGCGGCATTCTTTTGCTACACACCTGCTGCAGGGCGGGGCCGATATTCGGGTGGTGCAGGAACTTTTGGGCCACGCTTCTATTGCCACCACCCAGGTGTATACCAGGGTGAGCCCCGAGGGATGATGGAGGTGTACCGGATGGCGCATCCGCGAGCCAACTACCCCACACGGTAGGAAATGTATGCGTGCGCCTTGGTGCACTGTACCCATCCGCTGCGCCGGTTCGCGCGCAAGGCTACCGAAAGATTCTGCGGTGCGCAAAATCATGTGTAATATTTATTCTTCGTGTTACAAAAATGTAAAAAATGTGTTTCTCCGTGTAAAACCCACCAAACCCACTAGGGTGGCCCGGTAGTATCGTGACTATCGCCGAATCGGCCGCGCCCAACCGCAACTATCCCAGAGCGTGGCCGTTCATGAGATTAAAGGCTATCTCAGGCGGTGCAGACGCACAGTATCGTGCGTGCTCCGAACGGAAGGGATACATGTTATGAGCACGGCATCAGCCCACAACTCATCACCCAAAAAAACGGTAGAAAAGAAGCCGTTCTATAAAGACCCCACCCACATGCTGTACCTCTCGGTGATTGCTGCCGTCATTATCGGCTGCGTGCTGGGGCTGACCGCGCCGGGCTTCGCTAAAGGTCTGGCGCCCATCGGTACCGGGTTTATCGCGCTCATTAAAATGATGATCGCCCCCGTCATTTTCTGCACCATCGTCCTCGGGGTCGGCTCCATCGCAAAAGCTGCGACCGTGGGGAAAGTGGGCGGTATGGCACTGCTGTATTTTGTGCTCATGAGCACCTTTGCGCTCGGTATTGGTCTAGTGGTTGGCAATATTATTGAGCCCGGCAGCGCCCTGCACTACGACCCTGCCACCACTAAATACACCCTCCCCAACAACAGCAGCGGGAGCCATGGCGGGGGAGATACCGTGAGCTTTCTGCTGGGCATTATCCCCACCTCCCTGCTTTCTGCACTGACAAACGACAACATTCTGCAGACCCTGTTTGTGGCTCTGCTGATGGGTTTTGCGCTGCAGAAAATGGGCCCGGTCGGCCAGCCCATCCTAAAATTCCTCACCTACTGCCAAGCGCTGGTGTTCCGCCTGCTCATGATGATTATGTGGCTGGCACCGCTGGGGGCGTTGGGTGCTATTGCAGCGGTTGTTGGGTCCACCGGGCTGCAGGCAATCTCGTCCATGTTCGTGCTCATGGCCGCTTTCTATATCACCTGCATCCTATTTGTCGTGGTGGTGCTGGGCAGCATCCTTAAACTGTTCGCAGGGGTGAACATTTTTAGCCTGCTGAAATATTTGGCGCGGGAATACCTGCTAATCTTCTCCACTTCCTCTTCCGAGGCGGCTTTGCCGCGGCTGATCGCTAAAATGGAGCACCTTGGCGTCTCAAAACCCGTAGTGGGTGTGGTTGTGCCCACCGGGTACTCCTTTAACCTGGACGGTACCGCTATCTACCTGACCATGAGTGCACTATTCGTGGCTGAGGCGATGGGCACCCCACTGGCGTTGGGTGAGCAGCTTTCTCTGTTGGTTTTCATGATTATTGCTTCAAAGGGCGCCGCTGGGGTCTCGGGTGCGGGTATCGCTACCCTGGCTGGTGGTCTGCAGTCGCACCGCCCTGACCTTGTGAACGGTGTGGGGCTGATTGTGGGTATTGACCGTTTCATGTCTGAGGCGCGCGCCGTTACGAACTTTACCGGCAACGCTGTGGCAACTGTGCTCATGGGTAAAGCCGTTAAAGAGATCGACATGGACAGGGTGCGTTCCGTCCTAAAAGGCGAACTTCCCTTTGATGAGAACACCATGGGGGATGCCTTACACGGCGACCAGTACGTGGATGATGCGGTGGCTCAGAAATCGCCAACCAAACAGATTCCCGTTGTGCCGCCCGAGAACATAAAACCGCGCACGCATATCGACTCTGGGCAGTAGCAGAGAGTTTGAACGCATCCGTTCAACCTCAACCGCCCCGTACCCCTGAGTTCCACCTCACGTTTAGGCTCTGGGATACGGGGCAAATACTGTAACCTTATAATCAACAGTAAATTTCGCACACGAAGGTGACATAGTTGACTGAAGCACCGGAACAAGAACTCGGGCCCACCGGCCGCCCCCTCCGCGAATACCCCGACCCCGCGCCCATACAACAGCACGGTCCCGCGCGCATCATCTCGATGGTGAACCAGAAGGGTGGGGTGGGCAAGACCACCTCAACCATTAATCTTGGCGCGGCCCTTGCTGAATGCGGGCGTAAAGTTTTACTCGTGGATTTTGACCCGCAGGGCGCGCTCTCTGCGGGATTCGGTGCGAACCCGCACGAGCTGGACTTGACCGTCTATAACGTCATGATGGACCGCAAGGTAGACATTAAAGACGTCATCCAAGGCACCGGTGTTGAGAACGTAGACCTGCTCCCGGCGAATATTGACTTGTCCGCAGCTGAGGTGCTGCTGGTGAACGAGGTGGCTCGTGAGCAGGTGCTGGCCTCTGCGCTCCGTAAAGTTCGCGACGAGTACGACGTAATCCTCATTGACTGCCAGCCTTCCCTGGGACTGCTTACTGTGAACGCTCTCACCGCCTCCGACGGCGTGATTATTCCCCTCATCTGCGAGTTTTTCGCCCTGCGTGCTGTCGCGTTGCTGAACGACTCAATCCAGAAAGTGCAGGATAGGCTCAACCCCGACCTGGACATTGTTGGCGTACTTGCCACCATGTTTGATGCACGCACCACCCACTCCAAAGAGGTACTGGCACGCATTATCGACGCATTCGGCGATAAGGTGTTCGACACCGTCATTAAACGCACCGTTAAATTCCCGGATGCGACCGTCTCATTTGAGCCGATCCTGAACTACGCCACCAACCACCCAGGCGCACAGGCGTACCGGCAGGTGGCGCGTGAGCTGATCTATAAGGGCGGCGCACCCTAGCCCTGGATGTGTTTCCCCAATACGTACGCGGATGCTGTAGCACGGTGCGGGACTGCACCGGGTACGGCGTCCGCGTTTTCACCGGGGTACCGGCGGACCGCTGTTGAGGCTGGGGCCGCCTGCCGCAGTGCCGTGTTGTTTAGCCTCCGCTGGACCCGGTAAAATATGTGACGTTAGGTTTGCCCCTGTAGTTACAGGTGGCGTGCACCTGCCCTAAGTATTTTGAAGCATCCAAGAATGGAGCATAGGTCACCCATGACCGAAACCGTCGCTGCCGAGAGGGTACCGACACCGACTGGGCCAAACAGCCCTACACCCCCGGTGCCAGGTGCCGGGTTCACTCTCACACTCACTAATTTTGAGGGCCCCTTTGATCTGCTGTTGACCCTCATATCGCGCCGTAAACTCGATATTACAGATATCGCGCTCGCTGAAGTTACCGACGAGTTCATCGCCTACCTGCATGCCCTCTACGAGCATGGCACCGCCGAGGCGCTGGATGAGGCGAGTGACTTTATGGTAACTGCCGCAACACTGCTTGAGTTAAAGGCTGCTCGTCTGCTGCCGCACCATAATGATCCGCTGCAACAGGATGTTGCACTTGTAGAGGCCCGTGACTTGCTGTTTGCACGGCTCCTGCAGTACCGCGCCTACCGTGAAGTTGCCGCTATTTTTGCTGCACGCTGGCAGGCGGAAAATCAGCGGTTTGCCCGCACCGTGGCCCTAGAGCCGGTTTTTGCGAAGGCACTTCCGGAGCTTGTGTTTGAGGAAGGGCCCGAGGAATTCGCACGTATCGCTGCGGCGGCGTTCGCACCTAAAACTCGTCCCGCTGAACCGGAGCCAGAGGTAATTGTTGAAGAACTCAACGAACACCTGCACGTTTCCACCACCACTATAGCCGCTGAGGAACGCACTATTTTAGATGCGCTCCTAGCGGGTGCACCTGCGGTACGGTCGGTGCGGTTCAGCGAGCTTGTGCGCGGGGCCGGTGAGCTTGAGACGGCAGTAGTGCGTTTTTTGGCATTACTGGAACTCTATAAAGAGGGGGCGGTGACCCTCAACCAGGACGCGCCTCTGGGAGAGATTTCGGTGAGCACAACCGCATTGTCCCGCGATTTTGTGCCCCACGACCCGGCCGACTCTACAATGGCAGGCAGCGAGACCGTACCCGCCGTAGCGGCGCCTGAGCTGCAGGCACACCCTGGGAAAGGGGAAGCATGAACACTAGCGCCACCGGCGGTAACCGTTTTGAGGACGAATTTACCGAATCAGACCTGAATATTGTGAACCTTGGGTATTGGGACCCCGGATCCGATACGGAAATAGCGCCGGACATCGAGCAAGAAGGCACAGCGAGCGGTGCTGACGCACCAGAACCCAACAACACTGTGGAGACACCGCCCCAGAGCAAAGGGCTTACAGTATCTAGCCTCCCCGATAAGGACGCAAACAAGACCCCGTCAGGGCAGCGAGCGCCCCGGCGCCCCAGCGGCCGAACCATGGGTGCTGCTGCTGTTGATGCTGAGGACGAGTTTTCCCGCGTGGAGCGTATACCGGGCGGGGTGAAAGCAGCGATTGAGGCTGTCTTAGCGGTCGCTGACGCCCCGGTGAGTGTGCGTGAGCTATCGGCTGCGCTGATCGTGAATGAGCGGGCGGTGGAGGCTGCCTTAGACGAACTGTACCGTGAATATAACGGGGACGAATCAGACTACGGTGATGATGGGCCTTCTCGGGAGCCGAGAGGTTTTGAACTGCGCCGGGTAGGGGGCGGCTGGCGTTTGTACTCTCGTGCCGATTTTGCGCCCTGGGTGGCCCGGTTTGTGACCCGCAGCCAGAGCGCCACATTGAGCAAATCGGCGTTTGAGACGTTGGCTGTGATCGCGTATCAGCAGCCGGTTACCCGGGCTCGTGTTGCAGCGGTGCGCGGCGTGAATGCTGATGCCGCGGTGCGGCAGCTGGTGCACCGCCAGTTGGTGCGTGAGGCTGGTAAGGAAGAAGGTACAGGGGCGGCCCTGTATGAGACGACTGAGCTTCTGCTGGCGAAACTGGGGTTGGACTCGTTGGATGAGCTGCCGGAGCTTGCCCCGTTTTTGCCGGATGATACGGAGGCGGCACTTTTGGCAGATGATGCGTAGATACTTATAACGGGCTCCGCAGATGGGTAATGCGTGTAATACTTCAGGCCCAGGGGAGTGCTGCTGAACGTGCGGGCAGTGAGCTCGGGATATAACAGATAAATTGTAGAAAATACTGACAGGATATTAGGAAAACTGATGGCATACGGAAAGAATAATTCCCGCCCGGACATACGGGCGGTTCCAAGGGCGCGGGCCCGCAAGGCGGTGGCCGCAAGGCTAAGGGGGGCGCCCCCAAAAACTCGAAGTATGGCGCCTCACAGGCTGGCGCTTCCAGGGGCAAAGGCAAGGGGAAAGGTAAGTACTCTGAGCTACCTAAGCGTGAACGCCGGGCACCGGGCCGCCCGTACCGTTCGGGGGAGGCGTTTGCGCATGAGCGCGGCGAGTACCGGGCCAACAAATGGGCGGGGCCGCATCGCCCACGACGTCCGCGTGCTGCGCCGGTGGATCATTTCGATTTTTATGACGAGAACGGTGTGCGTCTGCAGAAGCTAATGGCCCAGGCCGGGGTGGCATCACGCCGTGTGTGTGAGCAGATGATCACCGAAGGGCGGGTCACTGTTAATGGTGAGGCCGTGACCGAGCTAGGGGTGCGTGTGAACCCTGCGGATGTTGTGGTTCAGGTGGATGGTATGACCGTGCAGACGAACGATAAGCTCGTGTACATGGCATTTAATAAGCCTGCCGGGGTTGTTTCAACAATGGAAGACCCCGATGGCCGCCCCTGCATTAAAGATTTTTTGCGGTCTTCAATGACGGAGCGGGTGTTCCATGTGGGTCGTTTGGATGTTGAGACTGAGGGGCTGCTGCTGCTGACGAATGATGGTGAGCTGGCGAATCGGCTGACGCACCCCTCCTACGAGGTGCCTAAAACATACCTGGTGCAGGTGCGTGGCCCGGTTGAGTCGGGCGTGGGTGCGCAGCTGAAAAAGGGTGTGCGTCTTGAGGATGGCGTGTCTCGTGTTGATTCGTTTAAGCTGGTGGATTCGGCCCCGGGGCATGTGCTGATTGAGGTGAGTATCCATTCGGGGAAGAACCGTATTGTGCGCCGCCTGTTTGAGGCTGTGGGGTACCCGGTGGAGAAGCTGGTGCGTGTTGAGATGGGCCCGGTACGTATTGGGTCGCAGAAGCAGGGTACGGTGCGTAACCTGTCGAAGGTTGAGATCGGGCATCTACTGGCAAGCGTGGACATGTAATGGGTTCTCAGGATATTTCCCCGGTGCTTACCGGCCCGGTGCTGGTGATCGGCACGGGCTTGTTGGGGGCATCTATCGGGTTGGGCTTGCGTGCCGCAGGAGTGCCGGTGTACTTGCAGGATATTTCGCCTACCGTGGAGGCGGTCGCTGAGGATATTGGTGCGGGTACCCGTTGGTCCTCTCTTGGGGAAGCTAAACGTGCCTCATGCGCGCCGCAGCTGGTGCTGGTGGCGGCCCCGCCGGACGTGGCTGGTGACCTGTGCGTGCAGGCACTCAATACATATGCGCCGCACGGGGATTACCCGGGGCCACCGTCACTGATATTGCTTCGGTGAAGTCTTTGCCGCTGCGGCAGGTGCTTGAGTCGGGGGCTGATGCTTCACGTTATGTGGGGTCGCACCCGATGGCGGGGCGGGAGAAGTCCGGTCCGGTTGCTGCACGCGGAGAGCTGTTTCAGGCCCGACCCTGGATTATTTGTGAGCATGAGGCTGCCCGCGCTGAGTGCGTGAAACTGGTGCGGGCTTTAGCGGTTGAGCTGGGGGCTATTGTGACCGCCTTGAGTGCGTCTGAGCATGATGAGACGGTGGCGCTCATCTCGCATGTGCCGCAGGCGGTGAGTTCTTTACTTGCCACCCGCCTGCAGCACACACCGTTATATGCGCTGTCGCTGGCGGGGCAGGGCCTGCGTGATACGGTGCGTATCGCGGGGAGTGACCCGCGCCTGTGGGTGCAGATTTTCGCGGCGAATGCGGAGCCTATGGTGCGTACACTCTATGGTATACGTCAGGATCTGGACCGTCTGATTGCTACACTTGAGAACCCTACCGCCCCCGGCGCTCGCCTGGATTTGGCGCAGCTAATGAGTGAGGGGAACGCGGGGTGGCTCGCATCCCCGGTAAACATGGTACGGTGCCGACCGCATTTGCCACGCTCACGGTGTTGGTGGATGATACCCCTGGGTCTTTGGCGCGGCTGCTGGCCGATATTGGTGAGCTGGGTGTGAATGTGGAAGATCTGCGTCTGGAACATTCAACCGGGGCAGATGTAGGCATGGCCGAGTTGTCGGTGAGCCCCGCTAAACATGATGAGCTGGTGACCGGACTGACCGAACGGGGCTGGAAGGTCGTCACCTAGTGGGTGGGGTGTCCCAATGTTTGCGGGGAGGAATAAACGCCCCAATCCCGTATGCTAAAAGCAGGTAAGTACCTGCGCATCACCATATGAAAGCGAATAAGCATGCATGAGAAACCTAAGTTAACGATTGCTATTGATGGCCCTTCCGGGTCTGGAAAGTCTTCAGTCTCAAAAGAGGTGGCGCGTCATTTTGGGTTGGCGTATCTTGACACCGGCGCCATGTACCGTGCGGCAACCTGGTATGTGCTGGAGCGGGGGATTGACCTGGCTGACGCTGAGGCTATCTCCCAGGCGGTGGTTGAGATGCCGTTGGTGTTTGGCACCAATATTAAGGAAGAAGAGATCCTGATTGGCTCTACCGATGTGCGTGAGCAGATCCGCTCTGAGCGGGTTTCGGCGGCGGTCTCAGCTGTGGCGTCCGTCCCGGCGGTACGTGAGCACCTGATCGGGTTGCAGAGATGGGCCATTGGGCACGCCGTGAATGGTATTGTCGCCGAGGGGCGTGATATTACCACTGTGGTGGCCCCGGACGCGGATGCGCGTATCTTGCTGACTGCTTCGGAAGAGGTGCGTATGGCCCGCCGCGGCCTGGAAAATACTGAGAAGTCGGGTTCTGCGGGCGATTTGACGCAGCAGATCTCTGAGCGTGACGCCAAAGACTCGAAGGTTAATAATTTTATGCAGGCCGCAGCTGGTGTTGAGCTGATTGATAGCTCCGAACTGGACTTTAACGCCACCGTTTCGGCTGTGATTAATGCGGTAAACGCGCAGGTGAAAGCAAAACGCGGGGATAACCCACGCAGCAGTACGTAATGTGCGAACAGCCTGGCTCCCAGGCTCCTAGTGGGACCCTTATGGGAAGTGGTTCGGGTGTTTGCAGTGTAGAAAGGGGACGCGCATGGCTGAGAACGATGCTATCCGCGATGACTACGAAGACAAATATTTAGGCGGCGGTGAGGATGATGTCACCGAGCGTCTAGCTGATATTGACGATGAGACCGCCGAGGCACGTGCACAGGCTCTTCTGGAGGGGCTTGAGGACTATGATCTTGATGAGGAAGATCGTGCGCTCTTGGGTGCCTGGGGTTTTGAGCTTGACGAGGAAGAAGAACAGCTTGCTGACCCGGTGGTAGCGATCGTGGGGCGCCCCAATGTGGGGAAGTCCACGATTATTAACCGTATTTGGGTCGGCGTGAGGCCGTGGTGGAGGATAAGCCGGGGTGACCCGCGACCGTGTCTCCTATAAAGCTGAATGGTTGGACAAACGTTTCACCCTTGTTGATACTGGCGGCTGGGAATCTGATGCACGCGGTATTGACGCCCAGGTGGCGGATCAGGCGGAAATCGCGGTTGAGCAGGCCGACGTTGTTATTCTTGTGGTGGACGCGCGCGTGGGTATTACCGCCTCGGATGAGCAGATTGTGCGCATGCTCCGGCGCGTGAAGAAACCCATTATCCTGATGGCCAATAAGATTGATGACGCTCACCTGGAACCGGAGATTTATAACCTGTGGTCGCTGGGAATGGGGCAGCCTTTCCCGGTTTCGGGTTTGCACGGTCGTGGCCTTGCGGATGCCCTTGACGAACTTCTAGAGGTCATGCCCGAGCACTCCCAGTATGCGCAGCCGGATGCGCTGGGTGGGCCGCGCCGTGTGGCGCTGATTGGTCGCCCCAACGTGGGTAAATCCTCGCTGCTGAATAAGTTGGCTGGTTCTGAACGTGCGGTTGTGAATGACCTTGCGGGTACTACGCGTGACCCTATTGATGAGGTTATTGAGCTGGGCGGTTACCCGTGGCGGTTTATTGATACGGCGGGTATTCGCCGCCGCCAGCATATGGCGAAGGGGGCAGAGTTTTATTCTTCGCTTCGCACTCAGACAGCTCTGGAACGCTCCGAGGTCGCGGTTGTACTTCTGGACGTGTCTGAGCCGCTGAGTGAGCAGGACGTGCGTATTATTCAGACCGCTATCGATTCCGGTCGTGCAATGGTGCTGGCTTTCAACAAGTGGGACACCCTTGATGAGGAACGCCGCGAGATGCTCGAACGTGAAATTGACCGCGACCTGGCGCACGTGAAGTGGGCTCCGCGCGTGAATATTTCGGCGAAAACCGGCTGGCATAAAGATAAACTGGTGCCCGCCCTGGAACGCTCGCTGGAGTCCTGGGATTCGCGTATCCCAACGGGGCGGCTGAACGCTTTCTTAGGGGAGCTGGCTGCGGCGCATCCTCATCCTTTGCGTGGTGGTAAGCAGCCGCGTATTCTTTTCGGCACGCAGGTGTCGTCGCGCCCGCCGAAGTTTGTGCTTTTCACAACCGGGTTCTTAGACCCGGGGTATCGGCGTTTTATTACGCGCCGCCTGCGTGAAACTTTCGAGTTCACGGGCACGCCGATCGAAATTTCGATGCGCGTGCGTGAACGCCGCTCCTTGGGGAACGTCAGGGCGGTAAGACGAAGAAGAAGGGGAAGAGCACCCGCAAACGGTAGTCCCTGCCCCGTGGCGTACTGGGTGCCTTGTGGTGGTCTCGAAGAAGCCGCTGCGAGGCGCCCGTGCTGGCATGGTGACCCCTTATGTGAGCAGCTGAGAACGGTAGCGCAAAAATTTCTGTTCCTTAGTCTGTGCCAAGTTGCACGGGGTAAAAACCTGGGGTATAGTTTATCGAGTGTTCAGGGAGGGTTCCCCGGAATCATCGGGTTGTGGCGCAGCTTGGTAGCGCACTTGACTGGGGTCAAGGGGTCGCAGGTTCAAATCCTGTCAACCCGACGCAGAAAACGCTCTAATCGGTAGAACTATCGGTTGGGGCGTTTTGTTGTATCTGGTATTGTGCATCATAAGTTACTGGTTTTGGCGGTTGACACAATGTACGTGACCGCAGGCTAGCTATGACCGGAAGGCAGCGGTGCAGAATGCAGAAACTGTATAAGTTACTCGCCATGGTTGATGATGCCCTGATCGCCCCGGGTGCAACGAATACTGAACGCTTACTGGGTTACGGAGCCGGTGTTTGCGGTGCTATTTTTGCGGGAACAACCGGTGCGCTGCAGGGCATTTCAGGCTTCGGGATTGTCCTGCTGATTGTGGGCGGCTTCGACCTTTTCGGGGGAGCAGTTGTGAACGCAACCCCAGCGTGTTCACGGCGTTTCCACACGGGGAAACGATCCCGCGGGTCTGCTTTGGGGTTTATTGCCAGGCATATTCATACGCTGGTGTTAGCGGCCGTGCTGCCCACTGTAATGCCGTGGGCAACAGCCATTGTCGCCTATGCGGGTGTTCTACTGGCCGCAGCGCTTATCGTCTCTGTCCGCAGTCAGTACCGACCGCCGGTAGCGTTTGGGCTTGCCGTCGTCCTCATCGCTATCTGCCTCGCGATACAGCCGCTAAGCCCCGCCGCAGTATGGGTAATCCCCGTCTTGGTTATTAAGCTGCTGCTCTCACATCTTTTACCGCACCCAACCAACGAGCTATAAGCACAAGGCGCAGAAGAGCCCTAGCAATAACAGAAAATTTCACTCTAATAACAGGCAGCGACTTTAGCAGCCTCACGTGAGCGAATGCCGCTTATGCCTTCATCGTTGTCTCGCCGGCGGCACCGCGTAATGGTGAGTTAGCTGCCGCCGCTGGTAATAACAGCATCGCGGCCAATCCACTCAGCATCGAGGGCGGCACGGTACATAAAATGGCCCACATCGGCGCGGCTCACCTTTAGTACCGCGGAATTCATGGAAATATTCTCTCCCACACGGTAAGTGTCGGTGGCTGGGCCGTTTGTTAGAGCGGTAGGGTACACGATGGTGTAGTCCAAGTCGCTGGCGCGGAGCAGCTTTTCTGCCTCAGCCTTATTCGCATAAATATTGCGCAGTATTGTCTTATACACCGCTTTCTGGCTGAAGGTGGCCGAATCGTAGGTGTGCGCAACACCGAAAGACGATAACCACACCAGGCGGTGAACACCGGTGGCAGATGCCGCCTGCAGAATCGCCAAGATGGCGTCCGTAAAAAGGTTCTCCGCCCGCAGGGCTTTACCACGGCCTAGAGCGGAGATGATGACGTCCTGCCCGTCCATGGCTTTCGTTAGGTCCTCAGCTGAGGTGGCATCACCGCGAACAACCTTCACCTGCTGCCCGAACTGTTCCAGCGTTTCGGGGTGCCGGGCTAAGGCGGTGACGGTATCCCCATGTTCCAGGGCTTGCTGAAGCACTTGTTGTCCAGTGGGGCCGCTGGCTCCAAGTAAAAGGATATTCATCATTATTCCTCCCAGGCGGTATAGGCGCGCTCTGACAACATCTGCGAGTTTACTTAACAATGGTAGTAAAGTTCATGTAGAAGATAAATGTTTTAGGCGCACGGAATCTGCCCCCAAGTAATAGCCCTAAAGGCCGTTGATCTGTCTGGATATCCAACATGTTGAGGCGGTTAGCCAAATAATAACGCGGAGCGCAGTGAAATCTTCAGGTTGTGATGCAACTATGATGTTTCAGTCTTTAGGTGGGGATATTTGCGAACAAGTTGTCATGAAGTGGTACATTCATAAGTGGGACGGGGAACACATAAGCCACCGTAACCATCTGGCAGGCAGGTTTAGCGTTTTCTCCGTTTGAAAACACATCAATATGCTGCCGCCAAACCCACAGAAACGCAATACTACCGGTAAGGCGCTCGCTGAGGGAACGACGGCACAGCCCGCATAGAACCACTGCGGGCGCACTGCCGGAAGGACACACCCTCATGTGGCAACAGGTATACGACCCGTTACATTCCACCGTGCTATCAGCCCTCGTTGCGGCCATACCCATTATTTTCTTCCTACTGGGTCTTACCGTACTTAAACTTAGCGGCATTAAAGCGGCAGTCATTGCCCTGGTTCTAGCTCTGGGCATCGGAATCCTCGTCTTCGGGCTGCCAGCAGGTGCCGGGGCGGGTTCGATCCTTTACGGTTTCTTAGCTGGCATGTGGCCTATTGGGTGGATTGTGCTCATGGCCGTGTGGCTCTACCGCATTAGCGTGCGCGCCGGGAACTTCGACATCGTCCGTTCCTCCATCTCAGCTATCTCAACAGACCAGCGCATCCAGATGCTGCTGATTGCGTTTTGCTTCGGTGGGTTCTTGGAAGGGGCCGCCGGGTTCGGTATTCCCATCGCCATCTGCGCCGCGCTGCTGGTGAGCCTGGGGTTCAACCCGCTCAAAGCCTCCATGCTGGCGTTGGTTGCAAACGTCGCTTCCGGGGCGTACGGGGCCATCGGTATTCCTGTCAGCACCGGTGCCGAGAAAGGCAGTATTCCCCTTGCTGAACTATCAGCAGATATGATCCCTGTGTTGCAGATTTTTGCGCTTCTTACCCCTGTGCTCCTTGTGGTGATCCAAGACGGGCTGCGCGGTTTACGCGAAACAGGTCTGGTAGCGCTCATTGTCGGTGCCGTGTACTCCGGCGGACAGTCGCTACTGCTACAGGTGCTGGGCAACCCCGAACTGGTCGATGTGATCCCGCCGCTGCTGGCGCTTGTGGCGCTCGCACTAATAATGCGTGTGTGGCAGCCCAAAAATACTTACCGTGAACCTACCGCTCCCACACTCGAAGAGGTACAAGAGCAGGGGGCAGTGAAGCACACCGCCGGGGAGATCCTAAACGCCTGGAGCCCGTTCGTATACCTCTCCGTCGTTATTCTCTTGTGGTCCACCGTCCTCAAGCCGGTATTTGCTAAAGCCACCAAACCGGGGGAGAGCGACGGGCTGCTAGGATTCACCAATATCCCTGTTAATATTCCCGGTGTGCACAAGGCAATAGCGCAGGCAGCCCCTATCGTTCATGAACCCACCCCTGTGAAGGCTGTGTTTACCTGGAACATTTTGGGGGCATCCGGCACCGCGATTCTGGTGGCCGTCGTTATTACCGTGCTGTTCTCCAAGATCAGTTGGAAGGCCGCGTTCGAAGAACTCGGCGGCACCTGGAAACAGCTGCAAACTCCCATCATTATGATTTGCCTGGTCATGTCCTTAGCGAATGTGATGAACTACGCCGGAATGATCTCTTCCATCGCGCTGGCGGTGGCGGCCGCAGGTGCCGTGTTCCCGCTCCTATCACCCATTATTGGCTGGATTGGTGTGTTCGTGACCGGCTCCGTGGTGAACAACAACATCCTCTTCGCCGGTCTGCAATCAACCACCGCACACCAGATCGGTGTGAACCCCACTCTGTTGGTGGCTGCCAACACCTCTGGTGGTGTGATGGCAAAAATTGTTTCGCCCCAGTCAATTGCTATCGCTGCGGCCGCAGTGAACAGCGCCGGGCAGGAATCGAAGATTACCTCCATGTCCATTAAATACAGTGCAGGGCTGCTGATCGTTCTGTGCGTGTGGGTGTACCTACTCTCACTGGTGATGACGCACTAATCACCTCGGGCAGTTTCAACTCACATACCACCATAGCAGCCACTACAACCGGCGGGTTCCGCAACGGAAATAACCGAGCGGAACCCGCCAGTTTCATGTGTCTACACCGCAAGTCAGTGCCGCCTCATATGAGTCACTCCCCGCACTCATGGTACTTTTGAAAAGAAAAGGTTGTGTGTACCCTTATTAGTCTCACATGTCCACGTCTCACTACAGCAATGGGTACAGAGCGGGAATAACACCGGTACACACCACTGTTATATACACACAAATACAGATAAAACGCACGATGCCGCCCACACACCTGCCACACCAGTAGCAGGAACCGTGGCGGCATCACATCGTGAAATACCGAGCGGGAGCACACACAGCACCGCCGGGAAGGACTAAAACTTATGTGGCAACAGGTCTATGACCCACTCCACTCGACTGTGCTTTCGGCACTGGTCGCAGCGGCGCCCATCATCCTTTTCTTACTGAGCCTTACCGTTTTCAAACTCACCGGCATTAAGTCTGCGCTCCTCTCGTTGGCGGCTGCGTTGGGTATCGGTATCTTCGTGTTTGGCCTGCCTGTCAGTGCTGGGGCGGGTTCGATCCTTTACGGTTTCTTAGCTGGCATGTGGCCTATTGGGTGGATTGTGCTCATGGCCGTGTGGCTGTACCGCATTAGCGTGCGCGCTGGGAATTTCGATATTGTGCGCTCATCGGTGTCGGCAATATCCACCGATCAGCGCATCCAGATGCTGCTGATAGCGTTCTGTTTTGGCGGGTTCTTGGAAGGGGCCGCGGGGTTCGGTATTCCCATTGCTATTGCGGCGGCGCTGCTGGTGAACCTGGGCTTCAACCCGCTCAAAGCCTCC
Source organism: Rothia aeria (assembly GCA_002355935.1). Taxonomy (GTDB): domain Bacteria; phylum Actinomycetota; class Actinomycetes; order Actinomycetales; family Micrococcaceae; genus Rothia; species Rothia aeria. The sequence continues at coordinate 1,239,078 of AP017895.1, forward strand.
ATGTTCGCACTTATCGCTAACGCCGCCTCAGGGGCTTATGGCGCTATTGGTATCCCGGTCACTACTGCCGCCAACTACGGAAACATTGATCTAGCAGGTCTATCCATAGATATTGTTCCGGTACTGCAGATTTTCTCAATGCTTATCCCCGTGCTCATGGTCGCCATTCAAGACGGGGTGCGTGGTGTGCGTGAAGTTGGGCCTGTTGCCTTGCTTATTGGTGCAGTGTTCTCTGGTGGGCAGTCAGCGATTCTGTTCTTCCTTGGCAGTCCCGAGCTGGTGGATATTATTCCGCCGCTGCTGGCGCTTGTGGTGCTTGCGTTAATGATGCGCGTGTGGCAGCCCAAAAATATTTACCGTGAGCCTACCGCTCCCACCCTTGAAGAGGTACAAGAGCAGGGAGCAGTCAAGCACACTGCTGGGGAGATCCTAAATGCTTGGAGTCCCTTCGTGTACTTATCGGTTGCCATCCTGCTGTGGTCTACCGCCCTCAAACCGGTATTTGCTAAAGCTGTTAAACCGGGGGAGAGCGACGGGCTATTGGGGTTCTCCACCATTCTGTTTAACATCCCCGGCGTGCATGGGGTAATTGAGCAGGCTGCCCCTATCGTCACTAAGCCCACCCCTGTGAAGGCTGTGTTTACCTGGAATATTTTGGGGGCCTCCGGCACCGCGATTCTAGTGGCGGTGCTGGTGACCGTGTTGTTCTCTAAAATTAGTTGGAAGGCTGCGTTTGAGGAACTTGGCGGCACCTGGAAACAGTTATGGCTTCCTATCCTCATGATCTGCTTGGTGATGGCCCTGGCGAATGTGATGAACTACGCTGGGATGATTTCCTCTATCGCACTTGCGGCCTCAGCTGCGGGCGCGTTCTTCCCGCTTATTTCGCCAGTAATCGGCTGGATTGGTGTGTTCGTGACCGGATCAGTAACAAACAATAACGTGCTGTTCGCCGGTTTGCAGTCTGCGACCGCGCATCAGATTAATGTGAATCCCACTCTGCTGGTGGCCTCGAACACTGCGGGCGGTGTGATGGGTAAGATCGTTTCGCCTCAGTCGATTGCTATTGCTGCGGCTGCTGTGAATAGTGCTGGGCAGGAATCGAAGATTACCTCCATGTCTATTAAATACAGTGCTATTCTGCTGGTTTTGGTATGCGTGTGGGTGTACCTACTCTCACTGGTGATGGCCCGCTAAAGAGCTCCTTGCTCTTCGTCCAATACCTGTTGTCCGGCTCATCGGTACAGCGAGAAACCGAACAGGCACGTGGTGAGGCGAAGTATGTGCGTTATAAGTTACGGGCATGTATCTTCACTGGTCTGAGGGAGTAAAATTGTTCCTGTTTACCGATTGACACTACAGCAAGGAGAAGAACTTTATGCCAGCTATGCTGACCGTAGTCACCGTGTTCGCGTTTGTGGCAATTGCCATTCACGTGTATATCTGGATTCTTGAATCGTTTCTGTGGACCAAGCCAAAAGGCCGTGAAGTGTTCAATATGAGCGAGGAGTTCGCGGAGTCTACAAAAGATATGGCGGCAAACCAGGGGCTGTATAACCTGATGCTGGCTTGGGTTGCTGCCACCGGCCTGCTCGCTTTCTGGTTTGGTGGGCTCCCGCAGGTGGGTATCGCCCTCATGTTTGCTGGTTTGGGGTCGATGGCTGTAGCTGGTATTTACCTGTTTCTCACCTCAAAAGACAAGCGTAAGCCCGCGCTCATCCAATTTACCCCGCCGCTGCTGGCGCTGATTTTCCTGCTGGTGGTGATCTAGCCTCAGAGGTTTTTAATAGGATGCGCCCGCACCCGCGTATTGTAATACGCTGGTGCGGGCGCATCTTACTGTTTGCGTCATTCTATTGTGCGGTGTTTTCTGAGAAAAGTGTGAGGCGCCCGGTAGGGAGAGGTAACATAACCCCAAATATGAGGGGGCTAAAGTGCCTTGGGGGAGGGCAGGAGCCTGCCGTTTTCGTCGAAAAGCCCCATGACGCCCCTGCGATGAGAATCCAGCAGGTGCGCATCCACCATACCGATAGCGCACATGAGCGCGTAACAGCTGGTGGGCCCTAAAAATTTTCCGCCCAGTTTCTTAAAAGCCTTCGCCATAGCAGCGGACACGTCGTCCTGGGCGGGGACCTCGCTAAGTTCACGCGGGGTAATGGTGCGTTCGGGGAGGAAAGACCAAATGAAGGCTGGCAGCCCGGGCTCAACCCACTGACCATTTGGCAGATAAAAGCCAGCCAGCGAGGTGTCCCCAGCAGCCGCACGGTCACGCAGCTCGATGGTTAATAGCGCGTTAGAAATAGTAGCCTGTATTTTCAGGCGGTTGCGGATAATGCGCTCATCCTGCAACAGTCGTTCCACATCGTCGTTAGTGAACTTTACCAGAGCGTCCGGGACAAAATTTGCGAACAGTTCACGGAACGCCGGGCGCTTCACAAGAACCGTGTACCACGAGAGACCCGACTGGAAGCCTTCAAGGCAGACCCGTTCAAGCATTCCGCGTTCATCGGTAACGGGCACACCCCACTCGGTATCGTAGTAGTCACGTTCCAGATCGTTACGAACCCACGCGGGGTACTTCTCACGGGGCGCGTGATCCCCGGTGCCTATAGCCATGACTCTCCCCATCATCGAAAGTATCTATTGGAACAGCGCGTAGCTCTCAAATATACCAGTCTTTATCGGAAAAATATGGTGGAAAATTGGTGAGCACAACACTAAAACAACCGCCCGCTACGTATATCTTTAGGCTCTTCACGATCCAATAACCAACGTTTACGGTCAAGGCCTCCAGCGTATCCGGTGAGCTTCCCACCCGCACCGAGCACCCGGTGGCAAGGAATAATGATCGCGATTTTATTGTGACCAACTGCCTGCCCAACAGCCTGGGCGGGCGCACCAGGGCCAACCATCCGCGAGATTTCACCGTAGGTAACCGTATACCCGTACGGAACTGTTTTGAGATAGTCCCACACAGCCAGCTGAAAATCGGTGCCGTCGGGATCCAGCGGTACCTCAAAATCTGTGCGCCGACCCCTAAAATATTCGTCAAGTTCCCGCTCCGTTTGAGCGAGGATACGCGCCGGGGCCACATAGATGTGTTCGCCACGGCGTTCGGCATCGGCACCTATTGCCTGAGCCACCTCGTCGGCCTCAGCGACTAGACCAGCGGGGTCGGTAATACGTTCGCCCAGCTCATGGGGAGCGGAAAATGGGCTTGCTCTTCATACCAAATGCCGGTCAGGGCGTTATCACTGGCTGCCATATACAGACGTCCCACTGGGCTGTTGATAATACTATGCCAACGCGGCGGGTACTGCCTCTGAAAGGCCCTCGGTTTGACGCTCATGGTCGCTCCCTGATCGTGAGGTTACTGCGAACCCGCCCATAACAGGGGAGAGCGCTATGGCGTGCCCGCATCATAATTAACCATCATATCGGTTAGCAGAAGATCTGGTTGAGGCGATTGCATAACCGATAGCGGGGGAATAAGGGGCAAACAGGTGATAAAACATGCGGGCTGTGTAGCGTTTCTTACCGTTATGTTTCCTGCGGTTAGCGTATCGGTATTCTCAATCAAGCGATACCTTGAACGTATCGACCCTGCCCCACGACAGGCAAAACCTGGGAGTATGATTTGAAAATCTTCAGGGGCCAACTGGCAGAGTTCAGAGGGTGCGGTATGCGGCTAAAATATTGTCTAATCACAGACAAACGCCGGGCGGCATCACCGCGCCCGTGCGCGGTAAATTTCAGCAAGGACGCCCTATGACTACGAATATGAATACTCAACAGCCCGACGACGAACTACAGCACTGGCGTTCCTCAGTGCAGGACTACATTAGCCGCAAAGATGACATTAACCTGTATATCGCTGCGCAGAACCTGAACCGACTAGCCCCCGCCGATCCGCTCGGGCTGTTCGGTCTTGCCAAGGCCCAGCGGCACAGAGGGGAGCTTGAGCCCGCCTACTTTAATATCACCCAGGCGCGCCAGCGCTCCGCAGAACCTGTTGAGGGGATGCTGTTGCTGGAGGCACAGCTCTCCCAGCAGCTCAACCAACATGCTGTCGCCGCAGACCGGTACGCTGAGCTCATTGCTCTTAATCCTCTTGAACCTGGTTACGTCACAGCCCGCGCCGAAGCACTCAGACTCAGCGGCCACACCGAAGAAGCCGATAAAGAACTCCGCAAAGGTCGCGATTTCTTTCAATACGACCAGACCCTACACGACTCAGGAGTTGAAGCCGCCGTAGCAACCGCAGAAAAAGACGCTATTAATATTAACCAGAAGCCCGCATACCTTACCGCCGAGGCTGCGAAAAACGCCCTAGAAATACTGCGTAAACCCGAGCCGCTTGAAAGCGTCAGAACTGCCTCAGCCCACCTGCGGGAACGCTACGAGAACCTTCAAACCGCCGCAGAATATGCGCTCAAGAGGCACTTCGTTTGGCGCGAATGGTGGCAGATGATCATTATCGGCCTGTTCCTGCTCTTCCTCATTCCTTTCGAATATGGTGTGCTGCATGGGGCAGTGGCAGGTATCCTGGAAACCCCGACCTTTACAGAGATCTTCGGAACGGTATTTGCAGTACTCGTGCTGCTGGGTATCCCGCTACTGCTGGGGTTTATTTTCTTCTTCCCTAAAGGCTATAAGATTAGCCGCTCAAAAGCCCGTAAGGCGGGGGTTCTTTTGTCACGTTAAAGCCCTCACAATATGTACTCATAGCATGGGATAACGGGTAGGATGTCATCAGAAGAAGCCGCTTGTTCCTAGGGGCGCTGTAATGCCTAATTTTCTGGTACTGCATAATGTTCCCGCATGTCTATCTTAGTAAAGCAAGAGCCCGCCATATATACTGAGGCTAGTAGTGACCTGCAATAAGCATCTTATGTATATTTGAATATAGGATGATGCCTGAAAAGACCAGCCACCACTGAGAGGGAATACATGGGGATCGCTATAGGAATAGATCTGGGGACGACGAACTCTGCGATAGCTGTTGTACGGCCTGATGGAAGACCAGAGATCCTTAAGAACCGTGAGGGGGCTGTTACTACCCCCTCTGTTGTCCTCTTTCAAGACTTTGGAGGTGGCGATGAGCCGTTGGTGGGAGAACAAGCTAAAAGGCAGGCGGGCATAAATCCTACTGACGTTGTGCAGCATGTGAAACGTTATATGGGGATGCTTCGTGGAGGTTCGATTCAGAATCTGGCGCTCAGTATAGCCCTGAAGAAGTGTCCGCAATCGTTCTCAAACGGCTCAAAGAAGATGCTGAACTAGCCCTTGGGGCAAGCGTTACTGACGCCGTCATTACAGTTCCAGCATATTTTGACGACTCACGCCGCATCGCCACAAAACACGCCGGTCAGATCGCTGGGTTGAATGTTTTACGGGTGCTGAACGAGCCAACAGCTGCGGCGCTATCGTATGGAGTTGAAAATAACTCTGGGGGCATGTGCTTGTCTACGATTTAGGTGGCGGAACTTTCGACGTCACTATTTTGCGTATTGCCGGGGCAGAGTTTGAAGTGGTTGCTACAGATGGCGATCGTAACTTGGGCGGGTTTGATTTTGACAATGCTCTGATGAACTACCTAAATGATGAGTTGAAAAAACAGGGTGCTCCTGACAGCTTTGAAGATGTTTCATTAATGGTGCAGCTGCGTGAACAGGCAGAAGATGTGAAAAAATCTCTCTCTACAGTTCCGGCCACGAATGCATATGTAACCATTCACGGCAGGAGCTACCGAGTGCCTGTGAACCGTGGAATATTTGATGCGCAGATTGCTGGGTTATTGCGTCGTACGGAAGAAATTTTGGAGGACGTCCTGCAAGAGGCACAGCTTACTTGGGCGCATATTGACAAGGTTCTTCTGGTGGGCGGTTCCACCCGTATGCCTGCTGTGCGGCAGATGCTTGAAAAGGTAACGGGTAAAACCCCAGAGTTAGGGGTTAACCCTGATGAAGCTGTGGCTCTTGGTGCTGCTATACAGGCGGCTCTGGAGTCTGAGCCTGAGGAAGAAACCATTGGGTTTATCGGTGGGCGTACAGCAGTTGAAGGGCTGTTGGGTGGTCCGGTACGGGTGAAAGACGTAACCTCGCAGGCATTGGGGGCAATAGTATTTGAGCATAATACGGATGAGAAGATTAATATAATTATTATTCCCCGTAATTCCGAAGTTCCAGCAAAGCATAGTCGAAAAGTTTGCACACGTTATGATTACCAAGAAAGTATTTTGGTTACAGTCACCCAGGGAGATGATGAAGATCCTGAATTTGTGACAATTGTGGGTAAAGGTGTTCTTGACATGCCAATAAAATATCCCAAGGGTGCACCGTTAGAATATATTTATAAGTACGATGTGGATCAGATTATCAATGTTGAAGTTATTGATTTAACTGCCAATATATCCTTAGGAACTTTTCAGATTGATCGTGTTGCTAACCTTACCCAGGAGCAGGTGGAAAAAGCGAATTATAAGATTGGAAGTATGATGATTATGTAGGTTGATGTATACAAAATATACTTTCTATTGTGTTATAGATATTTTTAGTTCGATCTAAAATAGTTATTACGCTTAGATATAAGCTGTTTATCATGAACTATGGTTCTGCTGTCTGTGTAGATCCTATGTTCAGCTTATAGAGACGCTGCAATTAGCGGAAAAGGAGCATGTATGGGAATCGCAGTTGGAATTGACCTTGGCACCACGAACTCTGCGGTGTCAGTGGTACGTCCCACTGGTAAACCGGAAGTCTTGAAGAATAAAGAGGGTGATTCCATCACCCCATCGGTTGTTCTATTCCAATCATTTGGAGGGCCAGATGAGCCACTGGTGGGGGAGCAGGCTAAACGGCAAGCGGCGGCTTTCCCTGACGATATTGTGCAACACGTAAAACGGTATATGGGGGATCCGTCGTGGCGGTTTGACTCCTCATCTGGGGCACAGTATTCCGCTGAAGAAGTGTCGGCTATTATCCTCAAGAGGCTGAAAGAGGATGCCGAAATTGCGCTTGGCGAAGAAGTCACTGATGCTGTGATTACAGTTCCTGCTTATTTTGATGATGCCCGCCGAACCGCTACGAAACAGGCTGGTCAGATTGCCGGGTTAAATGTTTTGAGGGTTCTGAATGAGCCTACTGCGGCTGCGCTTTCCTATGGTATAGATGCGGATGCCAATGGTACGGTGCTGGTGTACGATCTAGGCGGCGGTACGTTTGACGTAACGATTCTAAAATTGCTGGTACCGAATTTGAAGTGATCGCGACTGATGGTGATCGTAACCTAGGCGGATTTGACTTTGATAACGCCCTGATGAGCTACCTGAATGAGGAACTAAAAAACAGGGCGCACCGGATGCTCTGGAAGATATTGCGCTCATGGCGTCTCTACGCGAAAAGGCAGAGTTTGCCAAGAAAGCACTATCCACTGTTCCTAAGACGAATGTACAGTTTTCAGCGAATGACCAGCACTACCGGGTGCCTTTGACTCGTGAAGAGTTTAATGAGGTTACTCAGTCGCTTATGGTACGCACCCAGGAATTGGTAGCTGATGTCTTAGAGGCTTCTAAGCTCACGTGGGATGACATTGACAAGGTTCTTCTCGTTGGTGGTTCGACCCGTATGCCAGCGGTGCGTGAACTTGTTGAGCAGATGTCAGGGAAGAGCCCTGAACTGGATGTTAACCCGGATGAAGCAGTAGCTCTTGGTGCAGCCATTCAGGCTACTCTGGAAGGGGATATTGAAGTCAGCACTGAACAGGTGGGCTCTAAAGCCACTGTTGAAAGTTTCCTAGGTGGTCCTGTGCATATTAGCGATGTTACGTCGCAGGCACTGGGTGTGATTCTCATAGAGGCTGACGGGGTGACCGAGTTCAACCAGGTCATGATTGAACGTAACACGAAAGTACCCGCAAAGACCGAACTGAAGACAAAGACTGCTTATGATCGGCAGACCGCAGTGCACGTAAAAGTGACCCAAGGGGATGAGCGGGATCCGCAAAATGTCACTATTGTTGGTGAGGGTCAATTGGAAATCCCTGTTTACCCTAAAGGTTCTCCGTTGCGCGTGAGCTATGAGTATGATGTCGATCAGACTGTTGTTGTTGAAGTGTACGACCTGACTGCTAATAAATCACTGGGGACCATTAAGATCGAGCGTGTCGCAAACCTGGGAGAAGGTGAGCTCGGGGAAATGGAGCAGAAGATCGGCGGTATGCAGATTAACTAGATAGAATCTGCAAAACATTAGGTGCCCGAGGTTTATCTTGCAGGAGCAGATTTTAGCTAGCGGGAGCACCTCGGGCACACATTCTATAATATCTTGGTTGTATTTTAGGTAGCTGTAATGAAAATATGTTTTTATTTCGGATTGCTACACTAAAGTAGCGGAGGAGAGATATGGATTTTAACGACTACTATGACATCCTTGAAATTGATGATTCGGCAGCGGAATCTGAGATTAAGGTAGCAATCCGTAAAACTCGTTCTCGTTACCGTAACCTAACGGGATCTCCTAATAAGGATCAAGCACGCAAAGCAGAACATATGATTGACGTGCTTGCTGAGGCAGAGAAGGTTCTCTATGATCCTGCTGCCCGAGCTGACTACGACCAGAAACTTGCTATTTATCGCACAAAGAAAATCCTAAACAATGATGAGAGGGAAGAGTCTTCCCTATCTGAAGAAGAAATTCGCCGTGAATATGAATTGCGGCTTGAGAAAGAGTGGCAGCGTCGGGAACGGAAACTCCGTGATGAATACAAGAAACGTAAAGAAGAACGGCACGATGACTCCATAATAGAGGAGGACATTAGTGACGACGAATTCCTAGACCGTTATGAAGAGCGTTTAGAACGGGCACGCCAAGAACGAGCTGCACGTGAGGAGCGTGAACGTCAGGAGCGTTTGGAGCGCGAGAGACAAGCTCGTGCAGAGCGGGAACGCCTCCACAAACTTGCACAGGAGAAACGTGCCAAGGAAGAAGCTGCGCGCTGGGAGAAACAGGTTACCAGCTATTTAGAGGATCAAAATCGTGATTATAAAGCTCTTCACTACGCCGCTCAGCAACTTACCTCATATAACTCTCGCAGTGCTATAGGGTGGCAGGCTCTGGCAATGGCCCAGTATGACCGTGGGGAATTTCCAGCGGCTGCTACATCAATCCGGCAAGCAAAACAGCTTTCGTCAACGCCCAGTGATGATCTGCTTTCCCTAGAAGCACTAATAGCCATTAAAAACGGAAACTATACCCAGGCGCTCGCGAATTATCGTCATCTTATTCAAGAGTATCCTGATAATCAAAAGTATATTGCCCAGTATATTCAAGCCCTTACCGTCAGTGGAGATCCACAGCATGCTGTTTCTGAAAGTGAGCGGGCTTTAGCTGTCCACCCTAATAGTTCAGAGATAAAGAAGCAATATGCTGTATCTCTTATGAGAGAAGCGCAGAGCTATTCTGTGCCATATGATGGATTATTGTATGTTGCTTCGCGGCAGCAGTTAAGAAACGCCCGTAAGGCTTTTGCAAAGGTACCCAAGCCTCATATGCTGCCTGAAGATATAAGGCCCATATATCATCAAGTGGCGGATCATATGAAGATTGCTACCAAGCGGCGGTGGACTGGAAATTTTCGGCTGATGTTCCTGTATTTTTATTTTTGGGTGGGGCAATGGTGTTTATGCCGCTGATGACACTTATGGCTTTAGTAGATTCGATATCAAAATTTATAGTGATATTTATGGATTTCTGGCTGATATAATCATCGCATTTATTGGAATGGGTATCTCAGTACCTGTGTGGTGGTTATTCTTTTACTGCTTCTATCAGCCAATGTGGCGTCACAATCGACGATGGCTATCAAGTATAGGAGTTGCTGTGCCGAGGTAATTTGCGTATAGAGAGCTAGCAGCTCTCTATACCCGCCATTGACCTTTAGTATGTATCCGTAGAAATGTATTTATAGTTATAATTTGAGGGAAATAATGTCAGACAATATACCTGAAACCTTGTATACCTCCCAGCCTGCCCTCCATGCTCGAGAGGGAGAACAAAATACTGAGGATAAAGCGGCAAACACCGATTATCCTCACACTGCGGATGGCTCTACCGCAACCGCTCAGCCTGTCCCCCAAGAGAACATCCATAGCCAGAGTGTGACTGTTTCAGCGTTCGTTACTCCAGGATTTGAAGAACGTGTGCTTGGAGAACTAGAAGAGTTACGTAACCGTTTTACCCATAAGATTGCTGAGGACCGTGCGAAGAATCAGCTGATTGTTTCGGTCCAACAGAGTTTACGTGAGCGTGATGAGACAGCTAGGGGAGAAGCATACCGCTCTATATTCAAGGAGATCCTCGTCGCCTTGGACCGATTGATCTCTCAAGAACCCTCAGCAGCTCTTACAGAATCAGTGCGGGAAGAAATCCTTGACATTCTCGCGCTGCGTGGACTGGAACGCATTGAGGCAAAAGGCCTCTACAACCCCGCAATTCATGAAGTTGCTGGTGTGGTACCTGCTGATGAGACGCATCCAGCGGGGAGTATCGTATCTGAGGTGAAGGAAGGTTTTATGCTTGCTGACCGAGTGCTCCGCCCTGCTTTGGTAACTGTGGCGCGTGCTGCTCAAGTTTCTAACGGCGTTCAACCTGAGACTACTTATACCGAACCTTCAGAGAACACCATCGAAGCATCCGGAACATTGCAGCCACATAACCCAACAGCTGTTCCCCAGGCAGAGCCTAACGAAACGCATCTGTCATAACTTTTCCTGATATTGTCTCAGGGGTGCCTAGGCCCTAGCCTAGACACCCCTGATATACGGTAGGCCGCAAATTTAAAGTTTATGCGGTGGGCACGTCCTCATCCACCCAGTCGAGGGTGCGCGCCACAGCCTTCTTCCAAAGGCGGTACTGGCGGTCTACCTCGGACTGCTCCATGGCAGGCAGCCACCGCTTATCCTCAGCCCAGTTCTCGACAACGTCTTTCTCGCCGTCCCAGAAACCGACCGCAATACCGGCTGCGTAGGCGGCCCCCAACGCAGTAGTCTCAATAACCTTCGGACGGATCACCGGGACCCCCAGAATATCCGCCTGGAACTGCATCAGGAACTCGTTCGCGGTCATACCGCCATCCACACGCAGCTCGGAAAGCTTCACACCGGAATCGGCGTTCATCGCGTCCAACACCTCGCGGGTCTGGAAAGCAGTCGCCTCCAGTGCCGCGCGCACAATGTGCGCCTTGTTTACGTAGCGGGTCAAACCTACGATCACGCCGCGCGCATCGGAACGCCAATGCGGTGCAAACAGGCCCGAGAACGCAGGAACCACATAGCAGCCACCCGAATCCTCAACAGAGGTCGCCAGCGCCTCAGACTCAGAGGCGTTGGTGAGCATGCCCAGGTTATCGCGGAGCCACTGAATCAGCGAACCACTCATCGCAACCGAGCCCTCTAGGGCATAAACGGGGTCGGTGTCACCAATCTTGTACGCCACAGTCGTCAGAAGACCGTTATCTGAGAACACGGGCTCATTCCCGGTGTTCATCAGCATGAAGTTACCGGTACCGTAGGTGTTCTTCGCCATGCCCTTCTCAAAGCAAGCCTGCCCGAAGGTTGCCGCCTGCTGATCGCCCAGGATACCGGCAATGGGTGTGCCGCGCATCAGGCCGGTCGGGCGCCCATAACCGTAGATCTCAGAAGAGGACTTAATCTCGGGGAGCATGCTCATGGGAATACCCATATCGGCAGCGATCTGCGGATCCCACTCAAGAGTACGAATGTTCATGAGCAGAGTGCGGGATGCGTTCGTCACGTCAGTCACGTGCACGCCGCCATCAACACCGCCGGTCAGGTTCCACACCACCCAGCTGTCGGTGTTGCCAAAAAGCAGATCACCGCGTTCGGCACGCTCACGAGCGCCGGGAACATTATCGAGAATCCACTTAATCTTGGGTCCTGAGAAGTAGGTTGAAAGATTCAGGCCCACAACATCGTGGTACTTGCCCACACCGTCATCGCCAGCGAGCTCATCAACAACTTCTTGGGTGCGGGTGTCCTGCCAGACAATTGCGTTATAAACCGGCTCACCAGTGTTCTTATCCCACACCACCGTGGTCTCACGCTGATTGGTGATGCCCACTGCGGCAATCTCGTGATGGTTTACCTCACCGTTTGCCATCGCCATTGCAACGGCTTTACGCACGTTATCCCAAATCTCAACGGGGTTGTGCTCAACCCAACCTGCCTTGGGGAAAATCTGCTCGTGCTCAAGCTGACCCACAGAAACGATCTTGCCCGCCTTATCGAAAAGGATAGCCCGGGAGCTGGTGGTGCCCTGGTCGATAGACATAATGTACTTGCGCTCAACATTCAGGGTGGCGCTGTGTAGGGGGTTAGTCATAGTGATTTCCTCACTGTTGTGGGAGACAGGCGGCCTGAAACACGCCAAACCTGTTATCTGACACGGAATAAAACTTTTAGGAGTAGAAACGGCAGAGGATACGCCGCCCGTCTCTTACATAACGGTGCCGGGCGGCGTATCACACCTCACCAATTAGAGCGCCAACAGCGCCGGAACAATCAGGCCAGCGAGCACACCACCGATGGTGGGGCCAAGCACCGGCACCCAGGAGTACGACCAGTTAGAGCCGCCCTTGCCGCGGATCGGAAGCACAAAGTGAGCGAAACGCGGGGCCAAGTCACGTGCCGGGTTAATGGCATACCCGGTTGCACCACCAAGGCTCATACCAATCACAACCACCACTAGGGCCACACCCAGCGGGCCAATCTGTGCAGGGGTCTTGCCCGAAGCAATAATCCACCCTACCAGCACGAACGTACCGAGGATCTCCGTCACCAGGTTCCAGCCGTACGACTTAATAGCGGGGCCGGTCGCGAAGATACCTAGGCGGTCGCCTTTCTCCTCATCAAAGTGTTTTTTGTACGCGAGGAAAGCCGCCACAGCACCGCAGAACCCGCCGAGCATCTGCCCGGCAATATAGATCGCAATATTAGCAGCCGAAGCGGGTACATTCTCGGCAAGGTCACGCCCGGCTGAGGCCAGCCCGAGAGTCACAGCAGGGTTGAGATGGGCGCCCGAAGGGAAAGACAGGTACACGGCGGTGAACACCGCAAGACCCCAGCCGAAGGTAATAACAACCCAGCCAGCGTTCTTAGCGTATGACTTGGGCAGGTTGACTGCGGCGCACACACCAGCACCGAGCAGAATCAGGATGAATGTCCCGAAAAATTCAGAGACAAACAGGCCTAACGTGTTGGCCTTACCGGCGGTATCCGCAAGGGCGCTACCGCCATCTGCGAGAAGCGTGCCGACGGCGGCAGCTAGAGGAATTGACATAATCGTCCTTTCAGCACTGCATTGTGAACTTCACATAACTATACGGGCAGCTAAAAACCTGCGGCAGTTAGCTGTGGTGCACATTGAGCGTGCGGCGGGGGCCACAGGCTCAACGGCCTCAATCTTAGCGGATGCTTCGGCGTCGGTCGAGGCTGTCTCTGCCTGACGAATAGCCGCTACACGGGCCGCGTAGAGATCGAATTCTTTTTGGGCTTGTTCCGGCGACCAACCGAGTTCGGATCGCATAATCTCAAGGATCTCGGGGGCCGCAGCCAACCCGCGATCACGCTGTTCAAGGTCAAGACGCACGCGGCGAACCAGTACATCTTCCAGGTGCAGGGCACCTTCGTAGCGAACAGCGAATACAACGTCGGCGCGTAGGAACTGCGGTGCGTGTTTAAGAGGCGCACCAAGGTCCGGATCAGCATCAATAAGCGCACCAAGATCCTCAATCTGCGCGCCGTAGCGTTCCAGCAGATGGGTAATACGGTCTTCATCCCAACCATAGCGTTGTGCGTAACGGCCACGGCCGGCCTCAATAGCGCGATACCCATCAGCACCCACCAGTGCGATCGTCTCCGTCACCGATGGACGTTCCTGTGCACGATCACCGAGTGCAAAATCAACCGCATCCGCCGCCATTACACGGTAGGTAGTCAGCTTGCCGCCAGCAATAGCGCTCATACCGGGGGCAACCTCCGTAACAGTATGCTCACGAGACACCTTAGTGGACTGGGCACCATCACCCTTAACCTTCGGCTGCAAGAGAGGACGCAGCCCCGAATAGGTGCCGATGATGTCATCATGGGTCAACGGGTCAGCAATCAGCTTGTTCGCCTGCTCCAGCACGTAATCAATATCCTGCCGAGTTGCCACAGGGCGCTCGCGATCCTCGGTATACGGGGTATCGGTCGTACCAATAATCCAGTAACGCTGCCACGGGATAATGAAAAGTACCGATTTTTCGGTCTTTGTGAAAATACCGCTAGTAGCCTGAATACGATCACGCGGCACGACAATGTGAATACCCTTAGACGCGAGTACCTCAAGGCCGGCATCCGGGTTCGCCAGAGATTCAGACTCTTCGGTCCAGACTCCGGTGGCATTAATAATGTGTTTCGCTTTGACCGTGAGCTCCTGCCCGCTTTCCAGATCGGCCAGCCGCGCACCCACCACCTTGCCGGAGGTGTCTTTATCGATACCTACTACCTGGGTACGTGAAGCAGCCAGGGCACCATAACCGCTGGCGGTGCGAACAACATCAACAACTAGGCGGGCATCATCTACGCGTGCATCATAGAACTGAATAGCGCCGGTAAATGCAGAATCTTTGATATCGGGGAAAACCGTTTTAGTGCCCTTCTTCGTGAAGTGACGCTGCGAAGGAACTCCCTTTTTGCCGCGCGAACCGATGTACGCGAGGGCATCGTACATGCCAATGCCGATAGCGGAATAGGAGCGCTCAATAACGGGAGTCTTCAATGGCCACAAAAAGGGCTGCGCGTGCACGAGGTGAGGGGCAATTTTCTCGAGCAGCAGACCGCGTTCCTTGAGGGCCTCAGCTACGAGTTTGAAATCTAGGTTGTAGAGGTAGCGTAGGCCGCCGTGAATAAGTTTTGAGGACCAGGCGCTGGTACCTGCTGCCCAGTCTCCCGCTTCCACAATCCCTGTACGCAGGCCGCGAGTCGCCGCGTCGAGGGCGATACCGGCACCGGTAATACCGCCGCCAATGACAAGAACGTCGAGTTCGGGTCCTTCCGCCATATCAGCCAGTGCGCGTGCACGAGAGGAAGCGGTGAGGTGAGAAAGTTTATTGAACTGCTGAGAGCCCATTTGTGTTCTAATCCTTTTCTTCAGGGGCGTCTTTGTCGTCTGTGGTTGGGGAGGGAATAGGCCCACCTGTGCCGGGTGGGAACCGGCGCCAAAGCCAGCAAACTGTGTGCTTACACCGTTTTGAGGTTGCACTCAGTAAAACCTGGTGGTGAAATATTTACCAAGTATTATGAACGGATTTTCATGCGGGGGAGGGTGCATGTGAACGGACGAATCAATCAAGCCTATGAGGCCGCACAACTGTATTACGTACAAGATATGACTATGGACGGTATCGCTAATCGGCTTGGGGTTTCCCGCGCTACCGTCTCACGACTTCTCAAAAGCGCTCGTGAAACTGGCATGGTGCAGATTCGTCTGGATGATTCTTTCCGGGTTCGCAGCGAACTTGAGCGGCGCATTAGCGAACGATATAAGACCCGTGTAAGCCTAGTAAACACTCGGGCGGATGCTACACCTATCGCGGTGATGGGACAGGTGGCCCGTACTGCCGCCCAGCTTCTGGACTCTTTGATTGACGACGGAACAAGTGTTGGGGTGGCATGGGGTGCGACCGTCACTGAGGTGTCTCGGCATCTGCCGCGCCGCCCCCTCAATGGGGTAAAAATAGTGCAGCTCAACGGAGCGGGAAACGCCCACCACACCGGAATACCGTACCTGGACACCCTGCTGGGACGACTTGTTACAGCCTATGACGCATATATAGTGCATTTCCCCGTTCCTGCGTTTTTTGACTATGCCGACACGAAAGACGCTATGTGGCGGGAAAGGAGCGTGCAGGCAACTCTGCGGGCCCAACGCAAGGTTGACGTGGCGCTCTTTGGTATTGGTGCTTTCGGTGGGGCAATCCCATCGCATGTGTACTCTGGCGGGTATTTCGATGCTGCCGCGCAGCGTACACTGCGTGAGCAGGGGGTGGTGGGGATATATGTACTATCCTGTTGCGAGAAGACGGCTCGTGGAAGGACCTGGAGATGAACCGCCGGGCCTCTGGCCCCACCCCGACAGAGCTAACTCATATTCCGCGTAGGTTGTGTGTGGCCTCTGGGGTGCATCGGGCAGCTGTGCTGCGGGCAGCATTGCGCACGGGGCCATCACTGACCTGGTGCTGGATGAGCAGTTGGGGCGGGCCCTTATTGAGAAGTAAGAGCGAGGGCTTTTCGGTGTGGAGGGCAGCTGTTAAGAGTCGAACGCTTCACTCACCGCATACCGCATGGCTTCACGTACCATGGCAAGGGCGGGGGTTGTGACCGCATCGGCGCGTACCGCGGTAAAAATACTGCGGTAGGGGGCTCCCGGCAGATCCACTACCCGTAACCCTTCAGAGTTGGAGAGTGAAGCGAGAATAAAGCCGGGCACAATACTGGCGGCAAAACCAGCACGTACCAAGTTCACATTAGTGATCATGTCGTTGGCGCTGTATCGGATCTCGGGTTCGAACCCGGCGGCTCGGCATTGGTTGACGGCCCACCGGCGGGAGGTATTTTCTTCCCTTTCAAGAACCCACGGGATGTGTCGTGCCTCGTGTAGGGAGCGGATGGGGGAGTCCGCTGGAACGATGAGGCTCAGAGGGTCTTCAACCAGCAGCTCGGAGTGAAGTTCGGGGTATTCAGGGATGTAATGGTGTGGGTAGGATTCGGCGATTACCATGTCGTATTCGCGGCTTCTGGTCATTGAGATGCCGGTTTCCGGATCGATCTGAAGAACCTGCAGCACTAGACGCGGGGCGTGGTCGTGAAGGTAGGCGAGGGTGCGTGGCAATAAGGCGAATGATGCGGACTGGAAAATTGCTAGACGTACAGTTCCGGCTGGCTCTCCGGCGAGGGTAGCTACGCTGGTTTGCATGCGGTCTACTTCCCGCAGAATACGTCGGGCTGTTTCGATGACTACTAGCCCGGCGCTGGTAAGCTGCACACGCCTGCCTACGCGTTGGAGCAGGGCGGTTCCTGCTTCTTTTTCGAGGTTAGTGATCTGCTGGGAGACAGCTGATGGGGTGAGATTAAGTGCATGCGCGGCAGAGATGATGGTGCCTCGCTCGTGGATTTCAAGGAGCATCTGCATGCGGCGGATGTCGTACATGGCTGTCCTTCTGCTGGGTGAGATGGGGCTGCGACGTCTCTAGGATTTCAAGATTAGTATATAGAGATTAGCCTCACATCTACTCTAGGGTGATGAACCCCACTATTTTGGGGTATTTGGGGGAGTAAAGTAAGCGGCTGAAACCTCCTGCACTCCTGAAATGTGGCGGATTTTCGGGAGAAAACGATGCCACAGCAATTATTTAGAAATTTTAAACAATATATGGCACAAACATTTATTTTTTCTAATGAGGTATTTCCCACCCTTTTGTGGTGAAATAGAGACATCATTAAGCTTCGTGCGCATCGCGCGCACCGTAGTTAGTTAGGAGTCAAGGATGACGCATCCTTTCGCATCTGAGCACTACCAGAACATGGCGAACGAGGCTCGTAAGCTCGTCCGTCAGTGGGTCACTGAGGCGCAGAACGAGAAATCAACCTTTGCCGCTGAGCAACTCGCTGGCGTGCTCAAGGATCCGAATGGCCTGCCTTTTACTGTCGGTTTTGTCGACGGCGTGATCCGCCCCGAAGACGATAATGTCTCGGGTCGTAACCTCTCCCATATTGCATCTCTTGTTCCTTCCTTCCTGCCGTGGTATATGAAGTCCGCTGTTGGTATCGGCGGTAAGATGGCGGGTAAGCTCGCCTGGCCGACCGTTCCCGTAGCACGCCGAGTGCTCCGCGAGATGGTTGGGCACCTGATCGTTGATGCCTCCGACGAGAAGCTAGGTGGCGCAATTGCAGAGCTCACTAAGACTGGCAACCGTCTAAACGTGAACCTTCTGGGTGAGGCTGTGCTGGGTGATAACGAAGCAGAGCACCGCCTTTCCGAGACCAAGCGACTGTTGGCACGTGACGACGTTGATTATGTCTCCATTAAGGTATCGGCTGTCTCCGGCCCGCACCAGCACTGGGCGTTTGACGAAGTTGTTAATGAATCAGTCCGCCGCCTGACCCCGCTGTACGAACTGGCTGCCTCCACCAGCCCCACCAAGTTCATTAACCTGGACATGGAGGAGTACAAGGATCTGGACATGACCATTGACGTGTTCACCAAGATCCTGGATCAGCCGCAGCTGAAGAACCTCGAAGCGGGTATCGTGCTGCAGGCGTACCTGCCTGATACTCTTGCCGCTATGATCCGCTTGCAGGAGTGGGCTGCACGCCGCGTTGAGAACGGTGGCGCAGGTATTAAGGTTCGCCTCGTTAAGGGCGCCAACCTCTCCATGGAGATTGTTGAAGGTGTGATGCACGGTTGGCCCGTCACCACCTGGGACACCAAGCAGGCAGCGGATACTAACTACAAGCGTATCCTTGATTACGCCCTGCGCCCCGAACATGCCAAGAACATCCGCTTGGGTGTTGCTGGCCATAACCTCTTCGATGTGGCGTTTGCACTGCTGCTGGCTGAGGACCGCGGCGTTGCCGACCGTGTCGAATTTGAGATGCTGATCGGTATGGCCGAGCAGCAAGCAAAGGTTATTCAGAAGCGTGTGGGCCACCTGCTCCTGTACACCCCCGTGGTAAACCCCAAGGAATTCGATGTTGCTATCGCCTACCTGATCCGTCGTCTGGAAGAAAACGCATCAAGCGAGAACTTCATGTCGGGCATCTTTGACCTGGCAACTGACGAGGCTATCTTCAAGCGTGAGGAAGAACGCTTCCTGCGCTCACTGAACTCCGTCACTGACGAGATTCCCTCCGCTAAGCGTACCCAGGACCGTTCCCACGAGAACGCTGAGAACGTCTTCGTCCCTGCGGGTCGCTTCGAGAACACCCCCGATACCGACCCCTCACTGGCAGGTAACCGTGCATGGGGTCGTGCGATCCTTGAGCGTTCCAAGAGCACCCAGTTGGGTATTGATATCCTCAAGGAGAATGAGCTGACCTCTGTTGCTGAGGCGGAGGCACTTATTGAGGAAACCGAGCAGGCTGGCAAGGCTTGGGGTCGTCTCTCCGGTGCTGAGCGGGCTAAGATTCTGCGCCACGTGGGTAAGGGTATTGCTCTGCACCGTGCAGACCTGCTGGAGGTTATGGCTGCCGAAGCTGGCAAGACTCTTGAGCAGGGTGATACCGAGGTATCTGAGGCTATCGACTTTGCGTACTACTATGCAATGCTGGCTGAGGACCTCGATAAGATGGACGGTGCTCGGGCTAAGTCTGTAGACCTGACCCTGGTCGTTCCGCCGTGGAACTTCCCGACTGCTATTCCCGCCGGTGGTGTGCTTGCCGGTTTAGCCGCAGGTTCTGCTGTTATCTTCAAGCCCGCAACCATTACCGCCCGCACCGGTGCTCTGATTGCAGATATTATGTGGGACGCTGGCGTGCCGAAGGAAGTTCTGAAGCTTGTCAAGGTTGTTGACCGTGAGGCAGGTAAGGTACTCATTTCCCACCCCGAGGTGGATCGTCTGATTCTTACCGGCGGCTACGAGACCGCTGAGCTGTTCCGCTCCTGGCGCGATGACCTGCCGCTGTTCGGTGAAACCTCAGGTAAGAACTCCATTATTGTTACCCCGAACGCTGACATCGACTTGGCTGTGAAGGACGTCGTATACTCGGCGTTCGGTCACGCGGGTCAGAAGTGCTCTGCCGGTTCAACTGTTATCCTGGTTGGTTCCGTGGCTCAGTCTGAGCGGTTCCGTCGTCAGCTGCTTGACTCCGTGAACTCCCTGCACGTGGCGCACCCGCAGGACATTGAGTCTCAGATGGGCCCGGTGGCGCAGAAGCCTGAGGAGAAGCTACTCCGCGGTCTGACCACCCTTGGTCCGGGTGAGCGTTGGCTGATTCAGCCTAAGGAACTGGACGAGACCGGCCGCCTGTGGAGCCCCGGCGTTCGTGAAGGCGTCAAGCCTGGCTCTGAGTACCATATGACTGAGTACTTCGGTCCGATTCTGGGTATTATGACTGCTGACACCCTTGAAGAGGCTATTGAGCTGCAGAATGCTCCCGACTACGGCCTGACTGCTGGTCTGCACTCGCTTGATGCTGATGACCTTGAGCTGTGGCTCTCCAAGGTGCAGGCGGGTAACGTGTACGTGAACCGTGGTATCACCGGTGCAATTGTTCGCCGCCAGCCCTTCGGTGGCTGGAAGAAGTCTACCGTCGGTTCCGGTACCAAAGCTGGTGGCCCCAACTACCTGGTCGCACTTACCGACTGGGAGCCGGATCACGCAACCGCTACTACCGTTCCGCAGTCTGTGGCGGTACGCGAGGTACTGGCCACCGCTGAGGGCGCTAGCCTGTGCGGCGCAAAGGACTTCGAGTTCATTAAGCGCTCGGCATCCTCCGACGCTCACGCTTGGGAGACTGAGTTTGGTTACGGCCACGATCCCTCGAAGCTGGGTGTTGAGCGTAATATTCTGCGCTATCTACCCACCCAGGTGCTGGTGCGTGCCGATGAGTCGGCACCTGCGGCAGAGGTCGTACGTGTTG
This sequence comes from Rothia aeria, assembly GCA_002355935.1. Lineage (GTDB taxonomy): Bacteria > Actinomycetota > Actinomycetes > Actinomycetales > Micrococcaceae > Rothia > Rothia aeria. The sequence goes on from AP017895.1 coordinate 1,259,776, forward strand.
TACTGGCTGGTTTGGCAGCCGGTGCCCCGATCGCTCTGTCAACTGCACGGGATCTGCCGGTCGCCGTCCGCGGTGTGCTGGAGAACAAGGGCGTGAAGTACTCGATCGAGTCTGATGAGGCATGGCGTAACTGGCTCAAGTCCAACGCTAAGACCCCGGTTCGTGCCCTGGCTGGCACCCCTCTGGAAGGTACTCGTATCCGCTACATTGGTAGCGATGTAAAGTCCGTGTACACCGCTCTGGGTGGCCGCCCGGACGTGGCTGTGTACTTCCAGCCGGTGACCGAAGCCGGGCGTATCGAGATGCTGCCGTTCCTGCGTGAGCAGGCCGTCTCGATTACCGCACACCGTTTCGGTAACCCGAACCCCTTCTCTGAGAAGGTCATTGCTTCTCGCTAGAAGCTGTAAGTAACTCATAGGATGCGCCTTGTCTCCTTCGTGGAGGTGGGGCGCATCCGCCTTTAAAACAGCCTCGTCATACTGGTAATCAACGTGCTCTCGGTTACGTTATATGCGATAATCTAAGGTATACCGTGCGCGTTCCCCACGGCGCGAACGTGGCTCGCGTGGCTCACGCGGCCTGCAAGGAACACAGTGAAAGGAAACCACCGTTATGAGCAATGTTCCCGCAGAACTTTTGTACACCTCCGACCACGAGTGGGTTTCGGCTCTCACCGATGAGGGCACCGTTCGTATTGGCATTACCGACCACGCACAGGATGCTCTGGGCGACGTTGTGTATGTTGATCTTCCCTCGGAAGGCGATACTGTCGAAGCTAACGATTCTTTCGGCGAGATTGAATCCACTAAGTCCGTTTCGGATGTGCTTGCCCCGGTTGCTGGCGAGGTTGTGGCCGTTAACGAGGCTGTGAACGACGATTCGTCCTTGGTTAACAGCGACCCTTACGGGGAGGGCTGGCTCGTTGAGCTGCGCCCTGCAAATGCTGATGATCTCTCTGGTTTGCTCTCTGCTGAGGCATACAAAGCAGAGTTGGACTAGGGTGAGTACGATGTTTTAAGCCCTCGATTCAAAATGAGAGCTTAATCTCGGTCGCAGCGAATGTGTAGAGGTGTTGGTGAGTTTCGAACTTGCCAGCACCTCCATTTTTCGAACAGGGTAGGTTCCCCTTAGTTCGGCGTTATTTCACGGGTAAAACGGCGTATTGGCTTCAACCCCGGCTTCATATTCGGGCGCTGAGGGGGCTAATTGGTATTCTTTCTCCCAGCGCTTAATAAAGTACTTTCTCTGTAAAAAATCATAAAATTTACCCAGAATCTTCGGGAGAAATGGCATTCTCTCGCTTAAAGCTATAAGATTGAACAGCAGGTTAAGTGTTTATCATTTCGTGATAATTCACGAGGGCCTGCTCTCACACTCAAACACAGGCGCTAAATAGCTGGCTACCGTGCAAGCCTCCCGGTCATGTACGTGTCAGGCGCTGGGGTACCTTGAGCGTACCCCAGCGTGTATTTAGCGAAAATCTATAAACCCGAAAGTTGTTCTCATGAGCTCACTCATTGATGAAAACCTCGCAAGGGCCGAGGCTCTCGTAGAAAGCGTCGGGCGTGGCGAAAACAGCCGCGACCCCCGCGACATTAAAAGCCGTACCATCGGTCAGGTTCTTAGTCAGCTAGACCTGGACTTCCCCGGCATTAGCGCTTCGAAGATTCGCTTCCTCGAAGAACGCGGACTGGTGTACCCCAAGCGTACTGACACTGGGTACCGCAAGTACTCCCAGACCGATATTGAACGCCTGCGGTACATCCTCACCATGCAGCGTGACTACTATATGCCGTTGAAGGTCATCCGCCAGCACCTTGACGACCTTGAAGCCGGACGCGCTATTAACGCAATCCCTGCGCCGGTCTCTGACGAGGTGCTGGACCAAGTACTCGGATCCTCCGACAACGCAAGCCGCAAGTACACCCTGCGCGAGCTGGCAGAGTACTCAGGGGCCTCAACAGAACTTATTGATGACCTGGTTGAATACGGCCTGATCGAGGCTAAGGACGGCGAATACACCGAGTATGATGTGCTGACCGCCCGCACCAGTGCTGAACTGACTCAGCACGGTATTCAGCCCCGTCACCTGCGTTCCTTCAAGTCTGCTGCAGAACGCGAGATTTCTCTGGTAGAAATCGCGGTAGCTCCACTGGCTTCCCGCCGCGATCCTTCATCGCAGTCTCAGGCTCAGGAGCGTGCGGATAAGATCCGCAAGCTGTGCCTGCAGCTGCATGCAACTCTGGTCGAATCGGCAATGCCCAGTTACGAATAATTCGGCATTATCGAAAACACTCTGTTATTCCGGCACCGGGACCGGGACGGGGCGTTTTCCCCAGAATCCGAGACACAATCAATAACCCCGCCGATGGGTTTATAGTGGATTCACTCACTCAGCATGAGGATGCGCGCCTCGCCCACTGGGCGAGGCGCGCATCCTCATTTAAGTCATAAAATTTTTGCTGAAATACGTTCTTATTTAGGTGCGTTGTCCCGTGCAAACGTATCCTTCAGCCGGTACGATAGCTAAGTAGGATTCTCATGGTGCATGTCCTAACCGGACGGCCCACCTCGTACCCTCACCGTGGGGAGAACGTAAGAGAACACAAAGAATAGGAAGTAACCTCAGTGGCGCAGCAATCCAGCCGTGGGCAGAACGCGAAAGGCACCGCATCCGCTGCGGATGCAGCAGACTCTACCCTTTCGCACCCGATGGATCAGCCGCTTGAAGGGTTCGGCTCTCTTTTTCCCACAACGCCACCTCCGCGCGGAGAACAGGGGTGCTTTTCGCAGACCCTCTGTCCCTGGTAGATGAGAACCTGGGGTATCGTGGGTCGGTAGCCCGCAAAGCGGCGGGTATAAGCTACCGCCAGCTGGATTATTGGGCGCGTACCGAGCTAGTGGTCCCCACAGTTCGTTCAGCCTCCGGGTCTGGTACCCAACGTCTCTATAGTTTTAGGGACGTGCTGGTGCTTAAGATCGTAAAGCACCTGCTTGATACTGGTGTTTCCCTCCAGCAGATCCGTACCTCCATAGAGCACTTACGCACCCGAGGCGTGGAAGACCTGGCGGGAGTGACCCTTATGAGTGATGGCACAACAGTATATGAGTGCACATCCCCGAGCGAAGTGATTGACCTGGTACAGGCGGGGCAGGGTGTGTTCGGTATCGCCATTGGCCGTGTCTGGCGTGAGATTGAGCAGAACCTTAACGGCGAGCCGGGAGAAGACACCCTCGGCGGGGCGCATGAGCACGTAGACCAGTTGGCGGCTAGACGTGCCCGCAAGGTCGGGAACTAAGTCCCGGCCCTGCCTTGCAGGCTGCCCTAACCCACGATACAAGAGGCGGCAGGGAGGCAGTCCCTGAGAAAGAAGCCTACGCACTAGCAGGTACCCATAGTATTTTTGAATCGTGGGTTTCAAGCGTACCCTGCAAAAAGCCTCACCATTCGGTGAGGGTGCAGTTATTTCGCTAGAATAAGTTGTAAGCACTCATTCATTGGAATACTCAACGGAAATATACTCTCAATGCCTAGAATCGTCAGTATCAGTAGCCTCAAAGGCGGCGTAGGCAAAACTTCCATAACACTCGGTTTGGCATCTGCCGCGCTACATGGTGGGCTCAAGACTCTCGTAATAGACCTTGACCCACACGCAGACGCCAGCACAGGGTTGGACGTTGCCCCTACCACCCCGATATTGCCTCCATCATGGATGGAGACGAAGAGGACGCGTTCACGGCCTCAGTCGGCCCATCTGGGTGGAACCGTCACGCCGGTGCCACTACGCTCTTAACCAGCCACCCCGCCACTACCGGCGAGATACAGGTGGCGCGCGGCTCTGCCCGGTCAATCCTCTTCGATACCCGGCAGCATGTCTCCTACAGTGAGCGGGTGCGGAAACTTATCCGCGCGACTGACGCTACCTACGATCTGGTGCTCATTGACTGTCCTCCTTTTATGGGAACCCTCACCTCGGTGGGGTGGGCTGCCAGCCAGCGGATACTTTCTATCGCGGAACCTTCCCTTTTTTCGGTTGCCGGAACCGAACGCACGCTACGCGGCATCGCCCGTTTTAAGGACAATAACGAACAAGATATTGAGGGGGCTGCGGTCATCATTAATAGGATGCGCCCTAATGACCCTGAGCACCTGTACCGCCGCGAAGAAATGCGTACCCTCTTCGGTGGTCTCGTGGTTGAGCCAACCCTGTGGGAAAGCTCAGCGGTACAACGAGCCCAAGGCGCGGCTTTTCCTATCCATTACTGGCCCGATGAGGAAGCCGTGGACCCGGCAACCCGTTTCACCCGCCTGCTCACGGGGCTTGTCGCCGCCCTGTAGCCGTTGGATATGAAAGAGCCGCAGAAAGTAAAGGACTTCTTCATGCCGCAGAACAGCAACTCGCCGCAGCGCCCAAACGAACATACTCTACACTCAAACCAGGATGATCTGGGGCCCACTATAGTGTGTGCACCGTTCGCCGGGTACCTGACTCTGCTCGTGGGTCAGGGCGAGCATGTGGACGCGGGACAGAAGCTCGCCATCGTCGAAGCCCTTAAAGTGGAAACTCTGGTAACGGCTCGGACGCACGGTCGGGTTGGGCGTATTACCCACACCGATGGCTCATACGTAACTGGTGGGCAGCTGCTACTGACTATAGTGCCGGAATAAAACCTAAGTCCCCGTGTTATAGCTACCGTTAGAATGATACGAAGGGCACCTGAGGCCCAAGAAACTGGCAAACCCGAGAACCGGCAGGCCCGGGACCACCACATGATAAAGGTAGGAGCGCATGAGCATTAAAGACCTCGAAGTCATTGACGGGGTGGCACAGTACGACCTTGTAGTGATCGGCTCTGGGTCGGGCAATAGCATTATTGGACCCGAGTGGGATGATAAGACAGTCGCCATTATTGACGGCGGTATATTTGGCGGCACCTGCCTAAACGTGGGGTGTATCCCCACAAAAATGTTTGTGTATCCGGCCACCGTGGCAGTTAAAACGCAAGAAGTTGCTGAGCTTGGCGTTGAAGCATCCGTGCAAAACATTTCGTGGCAGAACATGCGCGACCGCATTTTCCCACACCGAATCGATAAGATTTCTGAGGCTGGCCGCCAATGGCGTGCTAACCTGCCGAACGTTGACTTCTACCCAGAGTATGCGCACTTTACCGGCCGGCACACCCTGCAGACTGCATCGGGCCGGAAGATCCACGGTAAGCAGGTGGTTATCGCCGCCGGTTCACGCGCCACGCGCCCCGACGTGCCCGGAATTAACCTGCCGCAGGTGCTCACAAATGATACCGTGATGCGAATGGAACACCTACCGCAGCGTATGGTGGTGCTTGGCGGCGGGGTAGTGGCCGCAGAGTTCGCACATGTTTTCTCAGCGCTGGGCGTTGAGGTAACCCAGGCGAACCGGTCAGCCCGCCTGCTGCGCGGCGTGGATGAGGAGGTTGTGAACCGTTTCGCCCAAGCCGCATCTCAACAGTGGAATCTGCTGCTGGAGCACTCTCTCATCGAGATCCGTCAAAATGATGACGACTCAGTAACCGTGGTTCTTGAGAACGACGGCGAACTAGTTGATGTGGTTGCCGATAAGGTGCTGGTGGCTACCGGGCGGCGTCCAAATAGTGATAGCCTGCATGCTGAGAAGTTCTTTGATGTAGATGCCCGCGGCCTTATTGGTGTGGACGAGTATCAGCGGGTACTGTACAACGGCGCCCCCGTTGAAGGCGTTTTTGCGCTGGGGGATATCTCCTCCCCATATCAGCTTAAACATGTTGCTAACCACGAGGCGCGCATCGTGCAGCATAACCTGTCCCACCCGAATGAGCTACGCGCCAGCGACCACCGCTTTGTGCCCGCGGCTGTGTTCAGCCACCCGCAGCTGGCGTATGTGGGCCTCACCGAGGAGCAAGCGCGTGCCGCCGGTGAACGTGAAGGCTTTGAGGTGACCGTTAAAAGCCAGGAGTTTGGGGATACCGCCTATGGCTGGGCGATGGAGGATAAAGTGGGGCTGTGCAAGCTGATCGCCCGTAAAGATACCGGTCAGCTGCTGGGGGCGGCGCTGGTGGGCGAGGAGTCATCCGTGCTCATTCAGCCGCTCATTCAAGCGATGAGCTTCGGGCTGGGGGTGCGCGAGATGGCCCGCGGCCAGTACTGGATTCACCCCGCACTGACTGAAGTTGTTGAGAACGCTCTGCTGGGGCTTGAAATCAACGCATAGCTATAGCTGCAAAATATGCCGCAGGGCAAGTTTTCCCGGTTTGAGGAGACTCGGTGGGAAAGCCTGCCCTGCGGCATACATCTTCTGGGAAACATATACCTGGCAGCCGTCAGCGCACATTGCGTACATGCGGCACCCGACCGTTCCGGCCCAAGGCCGAACTTATTGCTCGTGGGAGCGAGAAGTGTCATCCTCTGCTGCTTCGATCACAGCGGTATCCTTGGGGCCGTCAGAGGTCACAGCAGTCGTCTCAACCTGCTCGGTACTTTCGGTTTTCTGCGCTCGCGCAGCCTGATACCCCTGCAGCCTCTCACTGGCCTGCTCCCTGAGCTCCTCAATGCGTTCGCTGGCCTGCTCCGCGTATTCGTGCAGTTTCTCGGACGCCTGCTCTTTTATCTCCTGCAGCCGCTCTAGACGCACACCCATATCGCTGGAGACCCGGCTGTACATATCGTCCACATATGCGGAGAAATCTTTCAGAATCTTTGAGCGTTTAAGCTTCTGCGATGGCGTCAGGTAACCGTCGGCTTCCGTCAGGTCTTTGTTCATGATGCGAAATTCACGCACTGCCTCTGCCCGAGACACCAGCAGGTTTGCCTCGTCAATAAACATCTGCACTGCCTCACGCACCTTCGGGTGCACCGCTGCCTCGGGGATGCTCATGGCACGCGGTAAGCCCAGGTGTTCCAGCTGCTCCGGCAGCGTATCCGGGTCAAGCGTCACCAGCGCGGCAATAAATGGTTTCTGATCTCCCACCAACATTGCCTGAGATACCAAGGGGGAGGTACGGATGTGATCTTCCGCCACGGACGGTACCACATTTTTACCGCCCGCAGTCACAATAATTTCTTTCTTACGGCCCACAATCGTCAGGTTGCCGCGTTCATCAAAGCGGGCCAGGTCCCCGGTTTTAAACCAGCCGTCTTCAGTAAATGCGGTGGCGTCTTCCTGAGGGTTCTTATAGTATCCATCGATCACACCCACGCCGCGCACCTGCAGTTCGCCGTCTTCGGCAATACGCCCCTGCGCTCCCGGTAAGAGCGGGCCGATGGCCCCGATCTGGAACTCGCTAATACGCCCCGCTGCAATCGGCGCGCAAGTCTCCGTGAGACCGTACCCTTCAACCACCCGGATACCTACAGCGTGGAAGAAGTGGCCTAGAGTATCGGATAACGGGCCACCACCCGAGACGGCGTACTTTAGCTGCCCGCCCATCGCCGCTCGCAGCTTCGCATACACGAGCCTATCGTAGAACGTGTACTGGGCCGCCAACGCGAGGGGAACCCGACCGGAAATTTTAGCGCGCGACCACTCAACAGCAACCTTCACTGAGCGGTCAAATAGGGCTTTGTTGAGCGTTCCGCCTTTAGCTGCTTTAGCCTTCGCCCCCTCATAGATTTTCTCAAACACGCGGGGCACTACCAGCAGCATAGTCGGTTTAAAACTGTCCAGATCGGCAGCGAGGTTTTTAATATTGGGGGAATGCCCAATCTGTACGCCCGCGTCCATCGCCAATATCTGAATCAGCCTGGCGAGCACATGCGCCAACGGCAGAAAAATAATAGAGGAATTATGGGGATTCGCAATCTCTGGTTCCGCCAGTTTGGTGTTTACGCTCAGGTTCAGGAAATGCCCGTGTGTTAGCGGGCACCCCTTCGGCCTGCCGGTGGTACCTGAGGTGTACACAATAGTTGCCAGGGAGCTGCAGGTGGCGGTGTCACGTGCCGTATACACTGCTTCTTCCGGCACGTTGAGCCCGGCCGTAATGAGCGCATCCAGGGCCCCGTTATTAATAACCCAGGTGTTTTCAAGGTGCAACGGCTCAATGCTGTTCGCCTGTTCGATAACACCAGCCAGCTTATCGTCCTCAACGAAAACTGCTTTCGCTTCGGAGTGAGAAAGAGCCCACGCCGCCTGGGCGGGCGCGCTCGTCTCATACACGGGAACAGAGACGGCTCCCGCATACCAGATAGCGAAGTCAATGAGAGTCCATTCGAACCGGGTGCGGCTCATAATGCCGATACGATCTCCGGGAACAATACCGGAGGCGATCAGCCCTTTAGCCACCGCCACCACCATGGCCCGAAATTCGCGGGCCCGCACCGGCTGCCAATTCCCCGGTGACATCTGCCAGCGATACAACAACGGGTTGGTAGTGTCAGCGCAACGGCGTTCTAAGATGCTGGTGATATTCAGCTGCGGGTCGCACATTACCTCTGCTGGAACAGAGAAAACCTTCATGAGTTACGCCTTCCACGCCCTAGCTTAAGGACTGTACAAATTTGTGTGTGAATTCTTTAACAAGCTCGGCATCGTAATCAAGGGTCGCCACATGGTAGCTACGGGTGAGCCATTTAAATTCTACCGATGCCGAGACATGTTGCAGAAAATAGCGGTGTGACGCGTCAGTAACGGTGTGGTCTGATACGGAGCGCAAGTACAGTACAGGTGCATGCAGTTTCGGCAGTAGCTCGCGGGTTTCTACCCCAGCAGGTGCAGCTGCCGGATAGACGCGGTGGGAGTGCGTGCATATGCCCCTTCATCTACACCCGGCACGGCAATATCGGACCCTATTGAGCGCATTACCGGCAGCACTGGTGCCACCCGGTGGGCAATGCGCATGAGCGGGTTGACATCAACAAAGAACGGGTTAATAAGCACTGTGCCAGCAACCGGGCGGCGTGCCGCAAGGTGCGCGGCAAGGCATCCACCCATAGACATACCGATAACAATTACTCGATATCCCGCACCAGTGAGCCGCTCGTACGCCTGCTCAACACTATCTATCCAATCGGTGTAGTGGGTGACTGCCATATCACGCCAGTGAGTTCCGTGGCCGGGTAAGCGGGGTAACTCCACCGGGTACCCTTTCTCTGCTAAATACGCTGCTAACGGGTGCAGACTGTGCGGAGAGCCTGTGAACCCGTGCACGATGAGGATACCTAAGTCACCCGCATACTTTTTGGGGTCTGCGGGGGACGACAGCGGTTCGTGGTTAAAGTCCGGCTGCTGCGCAGGCACCCCACCTGTCTGTTGCCTCTCGTGTACTTTGCGGCGTATCCGACGCACCGGCTCTAACGAGTTCTCAAAAATATTCATACATCCCCCAGGAAGCTGTGTAACCCCACACTTAATATCTAGCACTATTATTGCTTTCAAGGTGAGATAAAAACTCACGCTATTGAGCTGTGAGCGTGATTTCGTGCGATTCACAGGTAACTGGCAGGTGAAAATGGGCTGTATAACACCCAATGGACCCCCTGGTACCCGGCTACAATCTACTAGGAAGGCACTCGCCCCTCCGATGACGCACACCGGTGTGAATTAATCGAACCGTGCCGCGTTCAATAACCGGAAACACTCCAGGAGAAAACTGTGGTCACACACCCCGCCACAACACCCGTATATGCGGTACTTAAAGCAATAAGCGACCCCACTGTCCGGCGGATCTGGCCGCATGAAGTCATAGGTGCTGAAAACATGCCCAATGGTCCAGCCATTATTGCCAGTAACCACTTAGCCTTCTGCGATTCGGTGTTTATTCCGCTTGCGGTTAAACCCACCGTAAATTTCTTAGCGAAAAGCGACTATTTCACTACCCCCGGCTTTAAAGGGCGTGCAATGGCAGCTTTCTTCCGCAGCGTGGGCCAGCTTCCTATGGATCGTTCGGGTGGGGAGAAAAGCAGGGCTTCTTTAGAAGCGGGTCTAAAGGTACTTCGTGCAGGGGGAGTGCTCGGCATCTACCCTGAAGGAACCCGCAGTCCTGACGGACGCTACTACCGCCCTAAAATTGGGGTGGCGCGTCTTGCATTGGAATCTGGTGCGCCCGTGGTACCTGTGGGTCAGCTGGGCACCGACCTAATACAGCCAGCCGGGACGAACAGGCCACGTTTTCGGCATAATGGGAAACCCATTACGGTACGCACTATTATTGGTAAACCGTTGGAGTTCGCGCATTTGCAGGATAAAGCTAATGACCACGCCACGCTCAGGGCTGTGACCGATCAGATTGCTGAGGCTATTCGCGCCCTCTCGGGGCAGCAGTACGTGCCTGTGCCCGCCGACAAAGTTAAACGGCTTATGGCGGCTCATGGGTGGAGCGCCCAAACCGCAGTAGCTAGTCTTCTCACACACTAACAGCCACATTTCGGTTGTACGGGCCGCTTTGTGGCGTGTGATTTCACGCAGCGAGATAAAAACATGACCGCTCCGTACCGTCTTGCCCATAGCGGGAGTACAATAACGTAGTACTGCCTCATGGTTTTAGCTATGGGGTACCGCAACCGCAGACAACCCAACCTGAGTGATAGAGCGAGACAACATACATGAGCAACACGATTCGCCCGCAACAGCCCAGCGACCATGGGCTGGATATTTGGCGCACCCTTAATGCTGACCAGCAGCCTACCTGGGCGGATCATCCCGACTACGCGCCCACAGTGGCAGAACTCGAAAAGCTGCCCCCGCTGGTCTTTGCGGGGGAAGTAGACTCGATGCGCCATCAACTTGCTGAAGTCGCTGAAGGTCGTGCTTTTCTGCTTCAGGGCGGAGACTGCGCCGAAACGTTCGCGGGAGCCACCGCCGATAAAATTTCAGGCCGTGTTCGCACCATCCTACAGATGGCAGCGGTGCTGACCTATGGGGCCTCTATGCCTGTGGTTAAGATGGGCCGCATTGCCGGGCAGTTCTCTAAACCCCGCTCCTCGGATGTGGAAACCCGTGACGGTGTTACCCTGCCTTCGTTCCGTGGAGAAACCGTTAACGGTCATGAGTTCACAGCAGAGGCGCGCACTCACGACCCCAAGCGGATGCTGCGCGGGTACCACACCTCCTCGGCAACCCTGAACCTGGTGCGGGCTTTCACGAAGGGCGGTTTTGCCGATCTGCGTTCCGTACACCAGTGGAACCGCGGGTTTACCGAAAACCCTGCGCATGCCCGCTATGAAGAAACTGCGCGTGAAATAGGCCGTGCCCTCAAATTTATGGAAGCCTGCGGGGTGGACTTTAACGCGTTGACCACCACCGACCTGTACGTGGGCCACGAGGCACTGGTGCTTGATTTTGAACGTGCCCTCACACGCATCGATTCGCGTACCCACCAACCGTATGACACGTCCGCACACTTTTTGTGGATTGGCGAACGCACCCGAGGAATTAACGACGCCCACGTAGACTTCCTCTCTAAGGTGCGTAACCCCATCGGTGTTAAGCTGGGCCCCAGCACCACCACCGATGACGCACTAGCTCTTATCGACAAGCTCGACCCTGAACGGGAGCCCGGTCGTCTTACTTTTATCACCCGCATGGGGGCAAAGAACATTCGTGAAAAACTTCCCGCTCTCGTTGAGGGGGTTAATGCATCCGGGGCGAAGGTCGTGTGGGTTACCGACCCCATGCACGGCAACACTATATCGGTTCCATCGGGGATTAAAACCCGCCGGTTTGACGATATCCTGGATGAGGTGCGCGGCTTCTTTGAGGTGCATGAGTCCCTGGGCTCTTTCCCCGGTGGCATCCACGTTGAAATGACTGGGGATGACGTCACCGAGTGTTTGGGCGGCTCAGACCCCGTGGATGAGGCAGCACTGGCTAACCGCTACGAATCGCTGTGCGACCCGCGACTGAACCATTCACAGTCTCTGGAGATCGCATTCTTGGTATCTGAGTACCTGAAGAGCCAGTACGTGCGCCAACTGGGTAATACTATGCGTTAAGCACACCCACATAACGTATGATGAGGCCGATGAGCCGTCCTAAAGAGGGCAGCCCATCGGCCTTGAACGTATGAGGTGTGGGGGATTAGAGCCCACCAAACATTTGTGACAGGTTAGCCCACCACGTGCTCTGTAATACCGACTGGGCCAGCAGCCACCCCACGAACCCTGCCAAAACTAGGGCCACCAAGAGTACGACCACTCCCGTCACTACTGTAAATGGTGACGGTGGCGGACCTAGCCGTTCAGCCGGGAGCCTCCTGTTACGGGGGAAAGGACGCGGGCCGGGCCGCGCTTGCGGATGCGATGCTGGCCTGCGCTGTGGGGAACGGTTAGGGCCCGGTGGGGTGCGTGGAAGTCCAAAGACATTATTCGGGGAACGCTGAGCAAGCTCTGGGCGCAGCGCGCCATAATGCATCCGCGCCGAGGAACCGTCCAAGGACCGCTGGCCGCCCAGAGGGATATCGCCACGCGCTAAAGCAGGGTTTACCGGCCGGGTTTCAGGGCCGATACCGATCGAGAGCGGAACGTATTCTTCCATGGGCAGCACAGGTTTTGCAGGCTGGGCCCGCCGGTTAGTGCCCACCAGCAGATCCTCAGCACGGCCAATACCACTGATGGGGCTGTTGTGCACCATCTGGGCCAACCCCGTAGTCTCAGCGATGTGTTCCACAGCCTCCCATAGCGGAACTTCAGGTTCCTCCACGAGGGGAGTGCGCCAGGCAAGCTCTTCCTCGCTCATGTGGGCCGTCACATCCCGCAGATCGGTTAGAACTTCAAGCGCGTTCTCTGGACGGTCTTCAGGCTGCTGACGGGTACACCAGCTAATGAGCCCCGCAAGCCCTGGATCTAGGCCGGGAGCAGCCTCCGCGACGGGCGGGATTTCGACGTTTGCATTGTAACGGTGAACCTCGCTGCTGTTGGCGATGCCATCAAACGGCAGATGCCCGGCGAACATGAGGTACATCATCACGCCCAAGGCAAAAATATCGGCGGGTGCACCCGTCTGCTGGCCTTTGACCAGTTCCGGTGCGGCGTATGCGGGGGTGCCCATAATCTCACCGGTGAGTGCCTGGTCGTCGCGGCGCGTCAACCCGAAGTCTGCCAGTTTCACCGTTTCGGTCACATCCAACAAAATATTGCCGGGTTTAATATCGCTGTGTACCAGCCGTCGCGCATGAGCCTCAGACAGTCCCTCCACTACCGGCAGTAGAATTTGCAGGGCTTCCCCCACAGATAGGGCACCGCGCTCCCGCAGCAGCTGGCCTAGAGTACACCCGTGCACGTACTCCATGACAATGTATCGTAGCTTCTGCCCGCGTACCGTCTGTTCACCTGAGGAAAGCACGCCGATCACATGTCCGCCGCCCATCTGCCGTAGCGATGACTCTTCACTGTAAAACTTGCGCTGATTCTCTGGCGAAGCAGCCAGTTCAGGTTTCAGAATTTTAATAGCCACCGGGGAATCGTTGAGCCATGTGTCGGTCGCATAATACACTTCGGCCATACCGCCGCCAGCAATGAGCGGGCCAGCCAAGTAGTGTTCATCGAAGATGATGCCGTTTAACCAGTCACGCCCCCGCGTCGCAGAACTCGCGGGGGAAGAAGATGGTGTTGAAGATGGGGGAGGATTCATTATCTACGATTCTAGGGATATGTGGTGTCCATGCTGCATGGACAACTCTCACTGAGCAAAGATACAGCGGATTCATAGGTAAAGAGGGTAAAACCGGCCAAGTAATAGAGCCCGGACCACACACCATAACAGAACCGGCAATAATGGCGGCGCATAAGTAGGCAAAATTGGGTAGATTCTGGCACTCTTAAAAGGTGAGTAGCGAAAAAACTGTACAGACCTTTGCCCTTGTAGGTGACTGGGTCACTATTCCCGATATTGCCGAGGCACTTGATTTGAAAGTTACTCGAGTGCACAACCTTATCTCAGATGGCACTCTTGTAGCCCTGCGCGAACCAGACACGAATGTGCGTAAAGTACCCGCGCTTTTTCTCAACGGCGATCATGTGCTCGAATCTCTCAAAGGCACCTTAGTAGTGCTCAAAGACGCTGGTTTTAGCGACGAGGAAGCCATCACCTGGCTCTACACTGCGGATGATTCTCTGCCGGGACGTCCCATTGATGCGCTCATTAACGGGCAGAAGACGGAAATCCGCCGCCGCGCACAGGCCTTAGCCTGGTAAAACCCAAGTCCGATAAAACCGCGCGCCGTTGAGTACTTGGGCGCTTTTCTCAAACTAGTGACGGTGGAGGGGCCACCCGCATGATGGAGTGGTCCCCTCCACCTTTTACAGTTACGCGGCTCGATGCAGCGCTTTTGCTGCAATAGCTTCTAAGGCTTCCCGTACCTGCTCCGGTACCGGTAAAGCAGCCAGCGCCGTATCAATGGCAGCAGACTTGCGGGCAATGAGTTCCTCAAGCTGCGCCACTGCACCACAAGAAAGCATGAGACCACGCACCCGCTGAACATCGTGAACATCTAGGTTCGGGTTCCCCAAGCATGTCTCAAGCAGGGACCGTCCCGCCTGATCCGCATTCTTTTCCGTAAGTGCCACCAGTACGGTGCGTTTTCCTTCCCGAATATCATCCCCGGCAGGTTTTCCAGTGGTTTCAGGCTCACCGAACACCCCCAGCTGATCATCACGCAGCTGAAAGCCTTCACCCAGGGGTAAGCCGAAGCTGTGGTACGCATTAAGAATGGGGTGGTGCTGGTTCTGCTGTGCATCAAGGGCTAGAGCGCCGCCAAGAGTCAGCGGGTGCTCGCATGAATATTTGGCTGACTTATAACGGATCACGTTCTGGGCACGCTGTAGTGCCGCATCATAATCTTCGGAATCGATGACTTCCGAGAGCACATCCAGGTATTGCCCGGCCATGACTTCGGTGCGCATCGTATCGAAAACAGTTCGTGCGGTGCGGTCTGGTAGGGAGCCCACCCCCGTGCGCGCAAACATTGTCTCCGACCACGATAGGCACAGATCTCCGGCGATAATACCCCCGTAAGACCATAGTTAAAAGTATCGCCGCGCCAGGCACTACTTTTATGCTGGTTCTCAAAACGCTTGTGCACAGCGGGTGCTCCACGCCGAGTATCGGAACGGTCAATAATATCGTCGTGGATGAGCGCAGCGGATTGAAACAGTTCAATGGCCACCCCTATACGCACCACCGACAGGGGCTTTGGGTCCTCAAGAATACTCACCCCACCTGCGCCGCGCCATCCCCAGTAGCTCAGTAGCGCACGCAGCCTTTTACCACCTGTGGAGAGCGCTTCAATGGCTGCTAACAGGCTGAGTGCATCTGGTGAAATATTGGAGAGCATCTCGCGCTGTTGGGTAAAAAAACGCGCCATTTCGGCCTCAACCTCTTGCAGATATGCCTGCTGTTCGGCCTGAATTTGCGTTTCAAACGCGCTCTGCGTAGCCATTGTTGCTCCCGTCGATATATATCTGGCGGTGGTCGATACCCATCTAGCTTATGCTATCTCCCATAATTCGCGGTATTTTCGCGTGGGGCTAGCCAACTCGATTTTTATAGAACAAGAATACTATATAGAATATATATGCTATTATGGGGTGGTGGGAGGCTGAAGATACATCAAAGCTGAGGCACAATAGTCATCCAGGGCCTCCCTCTATCAAGGGGTGGAATGTCTGAGAACGTAAAAAACATCTTTAATACATCTCGCTTCCAGCGGGGAATACCGCTGATGACCGAAGCGAGAAGCCCCGCATCATGATGCATCTTGATATGGACGCATTTTTGTCAACGTAGAGCTGCTGAATAAACCAGAATTACACGGAACTCCTATTATTGTGGCGCATGAGGGCCCGCGCTCAGTGGTATGTTCTGCTTCCTATGAGGCTCGAGACTCGGGTGTTCATTCGGGTATGCCGCTGGCACGTGCTAAACGCCTGAGCCCACAGGCAACTATTCTGCCTCTGCGGGGTGATTACGGCTTTTACTCTCGTGCGGTCATGCGAATACTGCGGGATGAAAGCCCGCTTGTGGAACAAGTAAGTGTTGATGAGGCATTCATTGATCTCACCGGTGCCACTGCCATCGGCGGATCCCCGGTTGCGATAGCACAGCGGGTGCGAGAACGTATTGCAGACGAGCTGTCTCTACCCTGCTCGGCGGGGATATCTATTAATAAGTTTCTTGCCAAAATGGCCTCAACTGGCAGTAAACCCAATGGGCTGTGGGTGGTGCCACCCACAGGGTGCAGGAGTTCCTGGATCCTATGCCGGTTAATAAACTGTGGGGTGTGGGGGCGCGAAGCGCCACTTTGCTGAACGAATACGGAATCTACACGGTGGCACAGCTGCGTGAATTTGACGCCCAGTGGCTGTGCGGGCGTTTTGGTAATGCGGCAGGGAACCATCTCTATGCTCTTGCTCGTGGTATTGATCATCGTCCGGTGGTCACTGAACGTGTTGAGAAAAGTATGGGAGCTGAACATACCTTTGCTGCCGATACTCGCTGCGTCGCAGATATTGAGCGAGCGGTGCAGGGTATTGCTTTACGGTTGGGGCGGCGGCTGCGCGCAGCAGGGAAAACCGCCGGTGCGCTGACCATTAAATATCGTTATGAAGGTTTTGAGACACACACTAAATCTATACCCCTAACTGAGCCTGTAGATTCTGGGATGCAGATATATCGTATTGCTTGCGCCGCCCTGAGGGCGATGGGGCTTTTGATCAAAAGTTGTGATGGTCAAAAGGAACAAGCGTCACGGGCTTTACGGTTGATAGGGGTACGCGCCGAGCGGCTGCAACAATGCGCCTCTGGTGTGCAGCAGACGCTTTTTGCCTTGGACCCACAGGAAGGTGACGGTGCAGAGAAAGCTGACTGGGGTCGTGTGGAGCGTGCCCTTGACGGCATCCATACGCGATTTAGTGCAGAGGCGGTGCGCCCGGCCTCTCTGATGGGGTATACGGCGGGGCGAACACATATGCACAGGGTGCAGCATCGTCAGGGGTAAGGCAGGATGAGAGGCGTAGAAGTGCGAGCTTTTAAAGAATATACGGCTTAGAAATCCCCTGAGTGTTAAGCGTTGAGGCAGGTTCATGGGCCGCTGGGTACTCTGATGCATCCGCGGCAACGCAGGGATGTGGTGAGTGCGGCTTTTATTCTCAGTACATACACAGAGATTTAGCTCAAGAAAGAGTACCTATTGGGGGCCTAAAAGGGGTACTATGATGAACGTACGCTAGGCTACATGTGATGGTCTTGCCCCGGGGTGGATATGTGCCGACGGCAGGGCTTTTGGGCACGGTTTTAAGGAGAATGCTATGGCACTTTCGGAGCGCGAACAGAAAGTCCTTGATCAGCTTGAGGAGTTAATGCACGCCGAAGACCCGCAGTTTGCAAGTTCGATGTCTTCGACGGGCAATACCGCGCCCGTATTTAGCGCCCGCCACATGGTGCTGGGTATCCTGTGCGTGCTTGCTGGGCTGGGCATTATTATTGGGGCGGTTGCCTCAAAGATTATTCTGCTTGGTATTGTCGGCTTTATAGTTGCCGCCGGGGGCGTGTATTTTGCGACCACCAGTAAGAAAACCCCTATTGATTCGTTCTTAGGTGGTAAGGCTAAAGGTGCCTCCGCTGAGAAGGCGCAGCAACAGCGCAAACAATCGAAGCTCATGGAGCGCCTGGAAGAGCGCTGGGATGAGCGCGAACAGGGGCGTTAGTATATTTTTCTTCTTGTGATACGTCAGTGCTGGCGTGAGGTACCACCGTGGTAATAGGCTGGTACGTTTAAACCGTGTTCTACCTCAGACTTGGTGGTGGGGCGGGGCTTCCATAAGGGAGGCCCCGCCCCACTGTCCGTTAAAGGTCGCTGTACTTGCAGCTACTGTACATGCCACACCGGGGTGGTGGTACTAAGAGCCGGTATTTATCCCAAGCTAGCGTTAGCTTCTGATTATGGGTGTTTTCCCCACCGTAAGCGGTACTCACGCTGAAACTGAGGATGTTTCCTCCACTTTTCCCTCCACAATCCTCCACCGCCCCACAATAACCCGTGTAGCGGCGGGATTGTGTCTGCTGCCGCCAATAACTCTAAAACTGCCTGCGTGGAACGGGCAATGATGTGGTTTTTCAAAATATGTTGGCTATTCGTGCGTCGAATCAGCGGGTGGCGAACTCCTCAATAACGGTCCTATCTGGGGTGAAGCTGCGGGATTCAAGGGCTTGACGTGCAGGTTTATTAAAATTTGCGGGAAAATTTGGGTGCTTAAAAAGGGTTAAGTGGTGGAAAGTGGGGTAAAGTGGAGGGTAGCAGATTGTTCAAGTGCGCTGTGAGGGGGTGGGTACGTGTTTTTAGGGACGTATTCGCCTCGGTTAGACACCAAAGGGCGCATCATTCTTCCCGCGAAATTTCGTGAGGAACTTTCTGCTGGTCTAGTGCTCACCCGCGGACAGGAACGTTGCTTGTACGTGTTCTCTGCGGAAGAGTTTGAGCGTATTCACGAGCAGATGCGTTCAGCGCCACTGTCTTCACGGCAGGCTCGGGACTACATGCGTGTGTTCCTGTCGGGCGCATCTGATGAGGTGCCCGATAAGCAGGGGCGGGTCACCATCCCGGCGGCGTTGCGTGAGTACGCTCGGTTAGACCGCGAGCTTGTCGTCATCGGCGCGGGTTCCCGAGCCGAAATCTGGGACGCTCAGGCTTGGGACGAGTACCTTGCTCGTACCGAAGCTGAATTTGCACAACTGGATGAGGAGCCTTTCCCCTTCCTGTAAACCACCCCATCTGTTAGCGCATTCGCTGCGGGAGCAGATCCTAGTACGTGACCCTCAAGGAGCGAATATGAGCGCTAAGGAAAGCACCCACGCCGGTGCTCAGGGAGCGGTAGCTCCCGCACACACCCTTACGCTTACTGAAACTCCCGATGCGGGGCTTTCGAAGAAAGAAGCGAAAGAACGCCACGTACCGGTTATGCTTACCAGGTGCCTTGACCTGCTAGCCCCGGCCCTCGAACGTGAAGGGGCAGTGGTCATTGATGGGACGTTAGGAATGGGCGGGCACACCGAGGCAATGCTTGAACGTTTCCCCGAACTGCAGGTGATCGGTATCGACCGAGACCCGCAGGCGCACACTATTGCGGGGCAGCGGCTGGAGCGGTTCGGCGAGCGGTTCATCCCCGTGCACGCTGTGTACGACCAGATTGAATACGCCATGGATGTCGCCGGGGTGAATGCCGTCGATGGCGTCCTATTCGACTTGGGTGTCTCCTCTATGCAGCTGGATGAGCGTTCACGCGGGTTTGCTTATTCTTACGACGCTCCGCTCGATATGCGGATGAATAGTGAAGATGAGCTGACAGCACGCACCGTAGTGAACGAGTATCCGCTGGAGCGGCTGCAGAGAATTATCCGCACGTGGGGCGAAGAGAAGTTCGCCGCGCGGATTGCCGAACGGATCGTTGCTCAGCGGGCCGTTCAGCCGTTTGAGACCACCGGTGAGCTGGTAGCCGCTATCCAAAAGGCGGTGCCAGCAGCGGCACAACGCAAGGGCGGGCACCCTGCGAAACGCACTTTCCAGGCGCTACGCATTGAGGTGAACCACGAACTGGAGGCACTGGAACGCGCTGTGCCGGTCGCAATCGACTCGCTCTCCCTGGGCGGGCGGTTCGTGGCCATGAGCTACCACAGTTTAGAAGACAAGATCGTCAAGCGGGGCCTGAGTGCTGCCGCCACCTCTAAGGCGCCCAAAGGGTTCCCCGTGGAGCTTGACGAACATAAGCCAACGATGAAAGTTATCACGCGTGGCGCAGAGCCACCGACTGAGGCTGAAATCGCAGAGAATTCACGCGCCGCAAGCGCAAAATTGCGGGCTGGCGAGAAGATTAGGGTTACATAAATGAGCGTAACAACGAAGACCACCATGACGGGGGAGCGTAGGAACACGCCCAAACCCCGGGTCGTAAAACACGCCCGGAAGGGACAGCTGCTGCGCCGGGCCGAGCAGGCTCCTCACACCCCGGGTCGGCTCGTCGTGCCTCCACAACTTCGACAAGCACCCGCCGCACCGCACAGAAGGAAAAAGTTGGTGCATCATCTCGGGCTGCTACCGCTGGCAGCACCACCCGAACCAGCACCCCCAGCCGGGCTCGAACAACCGAAACAGCCCGGTCTCAGGGCGCTGGTGCCATGCGCACCTCCCGGGGGGCGACCCTGCTAGACGCTCCTGCCCGTTTCTTGGCGTACACGCGCGGGGTAGCGGGAGTATTTGAGAAGCCCTCAACCGCGCAGTTCGAAGCGAATACCACCTCGGCGCGGCCTAAACCTGCTCGGGGCGGTACAGCTGGGCGCGCTGAAGTGCGTGAAGCCTCCGGTGCAAAAAAACGTGCGCCGCTGGCCCGTTCTTTACGTAAACCCACCCGCCGGGGAGGCATCATGAGCCTTCTGATGTGGGCGGTGTTTTTGGTGATCCCGCTATTTCTCATCTTTAACCTACTGATGAATATCCTAGTGGCTCAGCGTCAGTACGAACTGGTAGACATGCACGCCCAGGAGCTGGCTCTCACCCAGCAGAACGAGGCTCTGCATCAGGAGCTGGGGTACAACGAAGCTCCGCAGGATCTAGCGATCCGTGCTTCTCTGCTGAATATGTTCCCCAGCACCACCCCGGCAACTTTGGACGTGCAGAACGGTACGATTCAGGGCACCCCAACCCCAGCTGCTTCGCCCACCTCAGCTAATGGGACCCGCGGGAATCTGGTGCCAGCACCCGCGACCCGCGATAATGACCCCTCCGGGCAGAAGGCTGCGGATGCCCAGAAGCAGGCGCAGGAGAAAACCGCGAAGCAGAACCGTGAGCGGGAAGAGAAAGAGAAGCAGGAAAAGGAGAAGGCAAGTGCTGCCGCCTCGCCTTCACCCTCTGCATCTCCGCAGGGTTCACAGAGCCCGCAGCAGGCTCAGCCATCACAGGCTGCGCCTAGCGCCTCCGCGAATCGCTAATACAGTTCACACCCCGGGTAGGGGCGGTGGCGCCGATTGGTGTCACCTAATCTACTCGGGGTAGTGTTCTGTTCGGGGCAAGTTATAAGCTGCCCCGGCAGGTGCCAGAAGAGCCCGGCGATATAGGAACAACAATCCAGGAAATAGCGCAGGAATGTACCGGAAGGAACACTGTGGCCCACAAGAAAAAAGCGGTATCCTCACAGAGCGAGCGTAAACTCAGCCGACGTGGATTCATGATAGGCGCCAGCAGCACGGGGCTACTTGGCCTGCTGAGTTTACGTCTACTGTACGTTCAGGGGCTTGACCCGCAAAACCTGGCTGCAACCTCCCGGGATTCTCGAACCCGAACCCAGAAAGTTCCCGCAGTCCGCGGGCAGATTACCGATGTGAACGGGCATGTACTGGCCCGTAGTGTGCAAAGGTACAATATCATCGCGGACCAGACGATCGTGGCGGAATTTAAACGTTACGACCACTCCCAAGAGCGTGTGACAGTCACCCCCACCGAGCTGGTGTACGAGGTCACCGATATTTTGCGCACCGTGGACCCGACCATCACCGATGACTTCGTGAAGTCAAAACTTGAGGGAGACTCCCGGTATTCGGTCATTAAAACCAACGTAACCCCCGAAATTTACAATCGTATCGACGCATTAGGGGCGCCGTTCCTCTTCGGGGAAGTAATCAGCGAACGCCTGTACCCCGACGGGCCGGTGGGTGGTTCTGTGGTAGGTCGCTACCGCATCGTTGATGAAGCAGTTGAGGGTAAAGAAAACGAAACCGTTGAACGCAACCTCTCGGTAGGGATTGAGCGCACCTTCGAGAAGGAACTCGCTGGGGTGAACGGCAAACGCGTGTACGAGATCGGGGCCGACGGCGTGCGTATTCCTGTGACCCAGGAGCAGGTGAGCGAATCAGTGAACGGTAAAACCGTGCGTCTGACCCTCAACCGGGATATCCAGTACTACGCCCAGCAGGTTATGAAAGCCCGTGTAGACGAACTCAAAGCAGAATGGGGATGCGCCATTGTGATGGATGTACGCGACGGCTCAATCCTGGCACTTGCTGATTCAACAACGATGGACCCGGGCGCCGAAAAAGTTGAGAACACACAAGATATGGTGCCACGTGCCATTTCTCAGATTATTGAGCCCGGATCGACGGAGAAAATCCTCACCGCATCAGCGCTCATTGAGAAAGGCATTACCACCCCACCGATACATATGATGTGCCCGCCACCCTCACCGTTAACGGGCAAACCTTCAAAGATGCTTTTGAGCACCCCGCGCAACGCCGCACGTTCTCGGGTATTATTACCGATTCGATGAACACCGGAACTGTGCTGGTTGGCCAGAAGATGCCCAAAGAAGAGCGCTATGAGTGGCTGAAAAAATACGGTATGGGCGAGTTCACAGGTATTGATATTGCCGGGGAGCAGCAGGGCCTAGTCTCCGATTGGAAAACCTGGGACGGACGCCAGGAATTCACGGTGTTTTTCGGCCAGGGCCTTGCACAGACCCCGCTTCAGACCGCTATGGTTTTTCAAGCCGTAGGTAACCTGGGGGTTAAAGTGAAGCCACGGATTGTGGATGCGATTATCGACCCCGACGGCACCGAGCATAAGGTTCCCGTAGAGGGCGCCCAGCGTGTGGTGAGTGAAAAAACCGCCCGAGACTGCCTGACCCTCATGGAGAATGTGGTGACTAAGGGGCAAGCGAAACTTGCCCAGGTCAACGGGTACCGTGTCGGGGGTAAAACCGGTACCGCAGAGGCGCCCAGCGAAAAAGGCGGCTATGAGGGATACACCACATCTTTCATTGGTGTAGCACCCATTGAGAACCCCCGGTTTATGGTGAGTATCACCCTGCAGCGCCCCAAAGGTGAGGTGGGAACTATCGGCGGCACCGGGCAATTCTCCCAAATCATGGAGCGAGTTCTGCACACCTACAATATTCCGCACTCCACCACCGAGCCACATATTATCCCCATTTTTGCGGATGGTAAGAACAGCGGCTAGTCTCGTGAGGGTGCCGAGCACCCGTTGGCTCATTACAATGAGAAGGTACCAATCGCCCCAGCCCAGCTGTGGCACATCACAAGACGATAAATAGGGCGCCCCATGCGCGAAGGAAGAAGGACAATGAACGGCGAACAGCCCGGTGAGAAACTCTCAGACGAAGCTATGCCCGGCGAAGAGCTGTTCGGCAAAGATGCCCAGAACTTACGGCCCCGCCTAACCACAGGCTACCCGCTAGATACGCTCATTCAGAAGCTGCAAAACCTTGAGGCACAGCCGCACCTAGCCCTATCCGGTTCCCGAAACGTGACCGGTATCAGTATGGACTCACGCTCCGTACGCGAGGGGGATCTATATGTAGCGCTGCCAGGTGCTAAAACACACGGAGCTAGTTTCGCTGCAGCTGCTGTAGCCGCAGGCGCAGCGGGTATTCTTACTGACGCTCAGGGGCAGCGCATTATTGCTGAGGCGCACCTTGATTTAGCAGATACTGCGCTTATTATTGGCACAGATTTACGCCGGGTGCTGGGTTCCTTGGCGGCTTTCATCTACGGTTCAAACGACTACCCGCAACTGCAGCGGTTCGCGGTGACCGGAACAAACGGGAAAACTACCACCACCTATATGCTTGAATCCGTTTTCCGTGCCGCTCTGGGCGTCAAAACCGGGTTGGTCGGTACCATCCAAATCCTTATTGACGGTGTGTCGATTCCCTCCGCGATGACCACCCCCGAATCTGTGCATGTGCACGCCCTGCTGTCTCTCATGGGCCAGCGTGGAGTACGTTGTGCAGCTATGGAAGTCTCTTCCCACGCCATTGATTATCGCCGCGTTGACGGGGTGCGTTATGCAATGAGTGGTTTCACAAACCTCACCCAAGACCACCTAGACCTACACGGTGGGATGGAAGAATACTTTGACTCAAAAGCACAGCTGTTCACCCCTGAACGTACTGAACGGGCCGTGATCACCGCAGACGATCCATGGGGGCAGCGGATGCTTGTTCGCGCACAACAGCAGCTGGGTGCGCAAAACACAATTCGGTTGCTGACCAATCACGGTGCCGGGTTAGAAGCGGTACCGGCAGATTTTGGTGTCAACGATTGGGCTGTCACTGAGGTGATGGCTCAAGGGTTAGGGCATACCTTCGTACTTGCTAACGGGGCTGGGGAGCGTGTTCAGGCTCGTACCGGACTTCCCGCAGATTTTAACGTTTCCAATGCGGCCCTGGCGGCGCTTATGGCCTGGCTCAGCACAAGCGAAGAAGAGAGAGAGCCGTTGGCGGCTGCGCTCGCCAGTGGGGAGGCACTCACCCCGGTAGTTCCTGGTCGAATGCAGCTTATTGGGCACAGCCCCCACACTATTGTTGATTTTGCGCATAATCCTGACGGGCTAATCCGTGCGTTAGAGGCGATGGACCGCCCCGGTGAGGGCCGAGTCATTATCGTGTTCGGTGCTACCGGTGAACGTGATCAAGGCAAGCGCCCCATCATGGGTGAGATCGCTGCCCGCTACGCAGATATTGTTATTGTGACCGATGACGATCCGCATGGGGAAGACCCGGCCCCCATTCGCGAGGCTGTTGCTGCCGGTGCGCAGCAAGCTATCGCCGCTGGGGCGCGGGCTCATGAAGTACATAATATTGCCCCGCGTGCTAGGGCTATTGCGCAGGCCATCGATATGGCCACCCCTGACGATGCCGTGCTCATTGCGGGCCGCGGCCATGAAACAGCCCAAGATGTAGCTGGGGTAGACGTGCAGCTGGATGACCGTATTGAAGTGGCCCGCGCCATGGTTACTCGCGGATTTGAGATTCTGCCAGATTATCGGCGTATGCTGGAAGAAAACGCTGAGGATAAGAAATAATGATTAAACTAAGTGCCGCCGAGATTATCCAGGCGACCGGAGGTGCCGCGCTCGGGCTTCAAGACCCCGAGACGGTCTTCTGTACCTTCGCCACTACTGATTCACGGGAAGTAGTCCCCGGTACCCTTTTTATTGCGAAACCGGGAGAAAGTACCGACGGGCACCGTTTTGTTGCCGCGGCTTTTAACTCTGGTGCTTCCTTAGCCCTTGTGGAGCGGCCCGTTACCGCTGAGCCTTCAGGTGAGCTGTATCCTGCCGTGCAGGTGGATGATGCGGTACTGGCGATGGGGCGCTTGGCGGCATACGCTATCGAGAAGATGCGTAGTCTTGGTCCCGTGGAAGTCATTGGGATTACTGGTTCCGCAGGGAAAACCACCACCAAAGACTTGCTGGCAGCTATTTTTGGTGCCGAGGGTGCTACGGTGGCTCCCGTGGGCTCCTATAACGGTGAGGTTGGGGTGCCGCTGACGGTATTCCGTGCGGATGAAACCACCCGGTACTTGGTTATTGAAATGGGTGCCGACCATGTAGGCAATATTGAGTACCTGGCGAATATCGTACAGCCGGACTACGGGGTTATCTTAAAGGTCGGTACCGCCCATGCGGGCGAGTTCGGCGGGGTAGACAATATTGAACGCACCAAAGGTGAACTGGCCGAAGGCATCCGCGCCGGTGGGGCGCTCGCCCTCAACGCTGACGATGAGCGTGTGCTGCGCATGGCAGCGCGTGCGTGTGTTCCCGTCACCTATTTCGGGGTGGGGGATAAGCCACAGTACGAGCGGTATGTGGCGGCCCTGAACTTGAGCACGAATGATGCGGGGTGCCCGGAATTCACTCTGCGGCTGCCCAACGGGCAGGAACACCTGGTGTCGTCACAATTAATTGGTGAGCATCATGTGCATAACCTGCTGGCGGCCGCAACTATTGCGTATAACGCTGGCATCGCGGGGGACAGGATAGCTCACGCGCTCAATACCAGCGGTGCTGTGTCTAAATGGCGTATGGCCCGCACCGACCGCTCTGATGGGGTGAGCATCATTAACGATGCGTACAACGCGAACCCGGAGTCAATGTCGGCTGCGCTACGAACTCTGGCGCAGCTGGGCCGCGGCAGCGAGCCGCGCCGCACCTGGGCCGTGCTGGGGGCGATGCTGGAACTGGGAGAAAGCAGCGTCGAAGAGCACGACCATATTGGGCGGCTTGCAGTGCGGCTCAATATTTCTAAGCTAATCGCCGTGGGAGACACTGCCAAACCAATCTACAATGCCGCGCACCTGGAAGGTTCCTGGGGTAATGAGGCCACCTGGGTACAGACCCCGCAGCAGGCATTGTCGGTGCTACGCGCTGAGCTGCGCCCCGGCGACATTGTGCTGTTTAAATCCTCCAACGGCGCCAAACTTGGGCAGTTGGGAGATGAGGTGGCATTCAGCAGTGACCGGTTTGGGTCCGGCTCTGAGCCTGCTCCTACCTGGTTGAGCGCTGGCGACTTTGTTGAAGTGACCGATTTGACGGGTTCTGTCGCCCCCACGGCGAGTGAGCCTGCAACCACCTCCAGCCCGGTGGCCACTACGGCCTCCGCTTCCACCACATTCACCGGCCAGGAAGGCACACGCTAGAGAATGATTACTGTGCTCATTGCGGGAGTTCTGGGTTTTGTCCTGTCATTTGGGGCGATCCCCCTGTTCATCCGCCAGATGCAGAAGCTGAAGCTGGGTCAGCTTATCCGTGACGAAGGCCCTGCTGCGCACCAGCATAAAGCGGGAACCCCCACCATGGCGGGGCTTGTCTTCATCCCCGCCGCCGTGCTCGCCTATTTCATAGCTCTGCTGCTGAGCGCCTGGTTCTACGGCACCTCCCCAGCACCCAGTGCAACAGCATGGCTGACTCTGGGGTTTACGGTAGGGATGCTCGCTGTGGGAGCGGCAGACGACATTATGAAATTCCGCAATAAGGGCAATGAGGGGCTGACGGAGATTCAGAAAACGGTCGGGCTGCTGGCCGTAACCCTGCCGTTCTCTTACTTGGCGTTCCAGTTCCCAAACTCCGCAGGGGTTACGCCCGCGTCCACAGCGGTTTCTTTTGTACGTGATTTGCCGCTGGATCTTATGGCCCCAGGGGCTATTGTGGGTACCCTACTGGTGATGGCGTGGATTAACCTGATCGCTCTCTCCGGCACTAATGCTGTGAATTTCACTGACGGCCTGGACGGCCTGGCTGGCGGGGTGATGATGACGATATTCACCGGCTATCTGGCAATGACTGTGTGGCAGTATTCGCACCGGTGTGTCTCGGCTGCTGGGGTCGGGTGCTACGACGTACGTGATGCTGGTGCCCTGGCCATGATCGCTGCAGCTTTTGTGGGGTCGCTGGGCGGGTTCCTGCTGTGGAACGTGTCGAAGGCACAGATCTTTATGGGTGATTCCGGATCACTGGCCTTAGGCGGGGCTCTTGTAGCGTTCGCTATTTTCACCCGCACCGAGCTGCTGCTACCCATTATTGCGTTGGTGCCTGTGCTAGAGGTTTTCTCGGTAATAGTGCAGAAGTTCGTTTTTAAATTTAGCCGTAAAGGCTCGGTGTCCCGCGGTGAGAAAGTTCCGCATGCACACCGTTTCTTCCGTATGACACCGTTCCACCATCACATGGAGAAGACCGGCGTGAATGGTATGTATTCTATTGATAAGAAGGGTATCGCACCCGGTACCGTCAGCAGCGGCGAGGTAAACTCGGTGTTCCGGCTGTGGGTGGTGAACGCTTTGTGCGTACTCATCGCCTTAGCCCTATTCTTTGGTGATTGGTTCTCGCAGAATACCGGGGTGATTAACTAGTGACGGAGCGGAACATGAAAACTGCTGAGCAGCTGGCCCGTATTGAGGCGAATAAGGACGCGGTAGCAACCAACCCCGTATTGAATAATCCGCGTCTTGCTGAGCTGACCAGTTGGGATGCTCCTTGGGCCGGACTTCGCGTGGTCGTGGTCGGTCTGGGGGTCTCTGGTGATGCCGCAGCTGATGTGCTGGCTCAGAAAGGTGCGCACGTAGTTGCTATTGACGCTAAAGACACCGCAGAGAAACGGGAGCGTATCCGCCTTTATGATCAGGCATACGGTCATGTGAGCGGCCTTTTCGGGCAGGAGCACATGAGCTCTTTACCCCTGGTTGATGGGCAGGAGCCGGACGTAGTGGTGGTGTCCCCAGGGATCCGCCCTGATAGCGATATTATGTTGGACGCCTATGAGCGCGGCGTTCAAGTGTGGAGCGAGGTTGAGTTGGCGTGGCGCTTAAACACGCGTGCTGGCCGTCGCAGCACCCAATGGCTGTGCCTGACCGGCACAAACGGGAAGACCACAACTGTTGGTATGGTCGATTCAATCCTCAAAGCAGCCGGGCGGCATAGCGCTCAGGTGGGGAATGTGGGCCTGCCTATTGTGTATGCTGTGGCTGATGATGAAGAGTACGAATTCTTCGCTGTGGAGCTTTCAAGTTTTCAGCTGCACTGGACCTATTCGCTTTCGCCCTTGGCTTCTGTGGTGTTGAACGTTGCTGATGATCACGTGGACTGGCACGGTAGTTTTGAGGCGTATAAGGCCGCGAAGGCACGTATCTACGAGAATACGCAGGTGGCCTGCATCTTCAACGAAGACCACGCTGATACGCGTCGCATGGTTGAAGAAGCTGACGTGGTTGAGGGTGCCCGTGCGGTGAGCATCAGCAGCACCGAGATCCCGAGAGTTTCCATGCTTGGTCTGGCTGAGGATATCCTCGTGGATCGGGCGTTTTTGAAGGACCGTTACCATCAGGCCCTTGAGCTGGGGGTGCTAACTGATTTAGCGCAGGCTCCCGGTCAGGTTCCCGCGCAGCACACGGTTGAAAATGCGTTGGCGGCGGCGGCGCTGACTCGCGCGGCGGGTATAGCCCCGGAGCATGTGCGTGAGGGGTTGCGTACGTATTCCCAGGGGCGCATCGTAACCAGTTGGTGGCCTCAGCTGGCGGAGTGCAGTGGGTGAATGACTCAAAGGCCACGAACCCGCACGCTGCAAACGCCTCCATGAGCGCCTACCCGTCGCTGGTGTGGATAGCGGGGGCCTGTCGAAGGGTGTCACCTATGATGAGCTGGTGAAGAAGCATGCTGAACGCCTGCGTGCGGTGCTTATTATTGGTACTGACTCTGCGGCGTTGATGTCTGCCTTGGCCACCCACGCGGGCAGGTTCCTGTGTATAACCTCACTGCGAGTGTGGCGAACCCAACGGATGGGTGGCTGCGATGGAAGCTGCGGTTATTAAGGCTCGCGAGGTGGCTGAACCTGGCGATGTGGTGCTCATGGCCCTGCGGCGGCTTCCATGGATCAGTTTAAGAATTATGCAGAGCGCGGTAACGCTTTTGTTGAGGCTGTGCAACGAGCCGTTGGTGAGGGTATTTCAACCACCTAAGAGCAGGTGCGGTGTTGAGCTAGACCACAAGACGCTAAGCTAATAACTGGACGGGAGTAACGGAATAAACGGGGAGATTAGTGTGAGCGGTGCATCTGGCAAGACGCAAAACACGGCGGCAGACCATCGTAAGACGCGGCGTGTGTGGCGTGATGGCGTGCTGGCCAGGCGCTATGCTTCCGCCTATGCGCGTATTTCCCGCGCTGAACTGTCATATGTGTCCCGCCTGATCCTGCTGGTGAGTGTGAGCCTGACGTTCTTCGGGTGCATTATGGTGCTGTCCGCTTCGTCGGTGCGCATGATTTCGCAGGGTATGTCCCCGTTTAACCAGGGGAACGACAGCTGCAGTACGCCGTCGGGGGTCTTGCCCTCATGCTGGTGGTGGGGTTCCTGCCGGTGGGGTGGTATCGGCGTCGGTGGGTGCTGAACACGGCCGTGGTGTTGGGTATCCTGCTGCAGGTTGCGGTGCTTGTGGTGGGTGTTGAGGTTGGCGGTAACCGTAACTGGATTGTGCTTGGCCCGGTGCAGCTTCAGCCTTCCGAACTATCGAAACCGATTCTTATCCTGTGGATGGCCCTCATGTTGGCTAGGCAGGGGACGTTTCGAAGAACAGCTGGCGGGCTCTTCTCCCCGCGCTTTTTGGCTTTTTGCCGCTGGTGGGCACTATCATGTTGGGCCGAGACTTGGGTACCGCTATCGTCTACGGTGTCATCTTTATGGGATGCTGTGGCTGGCGGGTACCCGTAACCGCACCATGTGGGTATTGGTGGGGTTCGCATTGGTACTTGCAATTTTTGCGGTTGTCATGAGTGAGAACCGTATCCAGCGTGTGTTTGGTGCTGCCGGCGTATGTGATGGGGCCACCTGTGACCAGTCGAATGCGGGTAAGGTTGCCTTGGCAACCGGTGGTTTATGGGGTGTTGGACTCGGGCAGTCCCGCCAGAAATACAACTACTTGCCGGAAGCACATAACGACTATATTTTGCGATTATCGGCGAGGAGCTGGGTCTAGTAGGCACCCTCGCTGTGGTGCTTTTGTATTTGGGTCTTATCTACTGTTCTGTCACTATTATGGTGCGCACTTCGGACCGTTTTGTGCGCTTGGCGGCGGGCGGTATTACGGTGTGGATTACGGCGCAGGCGCTTATTAATATGGGCATGGTCACGGGTGTGCTCCCGGTGATTGGTGTGCCTCTGCCGTTTATTTCTTATGGTGGTTCGTCTCTTCTTGCATCAATGTTTGCGGCGGGGTTATTGTTCGCATTTTCGCGGCAGGCGCCGGTGTACCCGTTGCGGAGGGACCCGAACCGTAACCTTTCTCCGCGTGAGATTCGCCGTGAGAATGAGGATTGGCAGCGCCGCCTGGTTTTAGGGCAGGCAGTTGCTGAGGAGAACCGGCGTATGGTGCAGGCAGGCGGCGCATTGGGGCTTGATGTGTGGCATTGGCGCAGCCAGCTGCGGGATGCGATACATGGTTTGCTCGTATGGTTGGGCCTATCCAGTGAGCAGCGGGCGCGTGCGCATCAGCGTCGGGTCCAGCAGCGGGAGCTAGCTGTCCGTGAGGCACAGAAACAGCAGGCCGCGGAGCGTGAACGTGAGCTTCTTGAGAGGCAGCGGCTTCAACAGGCGCAAAACAGCAGGCTCAGCGGGCAGAACGTACAGCGACCCGACGGCCCAGTGCGGCAACTTCGGGGCAACAACGGCCCACAGCCCAGGCCCGCCCAGCTAAGCAGTCTCAGGCAGCTGACAGGAGTCGGGGAGAACGGCAGCGGCCTGAGTCAAAACGCCCCGCTGCAACTGTTTCGGGAGGCGGTGCGGCTCGCCCTCGCACTGCTTCTGAGCAGCGGCCGGGTGCTGCACGGACCAAGACCCAAGGCACAGCGAAGCAAGGGGCGCCTCGTCGTCAGGATGCGCAGCGTACTGTTGCACGCGGCTCGCAGGTTCAGGGGCGTAACCGTACTCAGGGCAAAACTCAGTCCCAGGCGGCGCGTACGCGCCGTCCGCAGCGCACTGGTTCGCTCCCGGAGGGCCTGCGTCCGTTGCATGGGGGCGCTCCGAAGAATGCGGCGTCAAAGCCCCGTCATGGTTCCGGGGAAACCCCACGGGGGTCAGGCTCAGCTGCGGCGGGCCAGCGGCGCACCGTAAGGCAGGGCAGCAGCCCCCAAAAGCATGGCGGGTCACCCGGCGGGTCGAAAAATACTGGCCAAAGTGCACAGGGCAATCGTTCCAATCCTCGGCGCTAGAGAAAGCAGCGTTGGTGCTTTCACACCCGGTTCTATGTACGTTGAGAGCCGACAGTAAGGAGCAGCGTCGCGTTAAAATATAGGTCTGTTTTGCCGGATGAGGAGGGTGTATTGCATGTTGTACGGGGACGGTTTGTGCCGTGTCTGATGCCGTAGAATGGGGAAGAACCGATTTTAGGGAGATTTTTATGTCTAAGGCACCTTCTGTGGTTTTGCTGGGGGCGGCACGGCAGGGCACATTAACCCGATGCTTGCTATCGCCCGCGAGATCCGTAAGATAGAGCCAACTGCGAAGATTACGATGCTTGGTACGGCTGATAAATTGGAGGCCCAGCTGGTTCCGGCAGCTGGTTTCGATATTGAGTTCATCCCCAAGGCTCCGTTACCGCGTTCGTTGAATAAAGAGGCTTTTGCGTTCCCCGGAAGATTCTTGGGTGGTATTCGTAAGGCGCACGAGGTTTTTAAACAAGTGGATGCGGATGTCGTGGTGGGCGTGGGCGGGTATGTGTGCCCTCCAGCTTATATGTGTGCGGCTAAGGAGCGTATCCCGATTATTATTCATGAGGCGAATGCAGCCCCGGGGTGGGCTAATAAGCTGGGCGGGCGCTTCGCGGAGTTTGTGGGGGTGGCGTTTCCTAATACGCCGTTCCGCGGCGCTGAGCTGGTGGGGATGCCCATGAGTGATGAGATCGCGAACTTAGACCGTAAGACGCAGCGTTCTGAGGCGATGCGCAGGTTGGGGCTGGATGAGTCGCTGCCGACGGTGATAGTGACTGGTGGTTCCCTGGGGGCACTAACGCTCAATAAAGCGGTGGAGGCTAATATTGATGCTCTCGCCGACTGGGGGTTTCAGGTGTTGCACATTACGGGTAAGGGCAAAGCTATCCTGGATGAGCAGGGTAATCCGCGCACCGCGAAGAATTATCACCAGATGGAGTTTTGCACCAGCATGCAGGATGTGTACGCCGCTGCTGATCTTTTGGTGGTGCGTTCGGGTGCGGCGACCGTGAGTGAGGTTGCTGCCGTGGGGGTTCCTGCTGTTTTTGTGCCGTTGCCGCATGGTAATGGTGAGCAGAGTTTAAATATTCGCCCTCTTCTTGAGGAAGGAGCAGCTCGCCTGGTGGAGGACCAGGATGCCACCGCTGAGTGGTTTGCGAGCGAGATTCCGGCTTTAATGGCGGATTCGGCGTTATTAGAGCGGATGGCGCAGAAGGCGTATAAGTTGGGTATCCGCGATGCTGCGCGGGTTATGGCTGAACGGACATTGAAAGCGGTTAAACACAGTGACTGAGTTAATGAACCTTGATCTGGTGCTTCCTGCACCGTTGAATCCGCCGTTTCCTGAACGGGCACGGGTTGCTGATTTAGGGCGTGTGCATTTTGTGGGTGTTGGCGGCGCGGGGATGAGCGCTATCGCATTGCTAATGGCTCAGCTGGGTGTTCCGGTCAGTGGGTCGGACCGTGCCGAGTCGGCTAACCTTCAGTCGTTGCGACAGGCTGGGGTGCGTGTATCGGTTCCGCAGGATGCCGTGAATATTCATGACGTGGATACTGTGGTTATTTCGACTGCTATCCATGAGGATAACCCTGAACTGGTGAAGGCCCGTGAGCTGGGGCTGCCGGTTTTGCATCGTTCTGAGGCGCTTGCCGCAGTGATGGGGGACTCTCAGGTGGTCGCGGTTGCTGGTACGCACGGTAAGAGCACCACCAGTTCCATGATTTCGGTCATGTTTGATGGGCTGAATGCGAAACCGTCGTTTGCGGTGGGTACTGTGATCGCCGGGTTTGGCACGAATGCACGGCTGGGCGCCACAGGCCCCGGATCGTGGTTCGTAGCTGAAGCTGACGAGTCTGACGGCTCATTTGTACGCTACCGCCCGAAGGTTGCGGTGGTGACGAATATTGAACCGGACCATATTGATTTTTATGGCACTGCTGAGCGGGTGTATGAGGCGTTTAACCGGTTTGTGGCCTCAATGGTTCCTGATGGGGTGCTGATTACGTGCGCGGATGATGCTGGCGCTGTTTCGCTGGCTCAGCGCAGTCGGGCGGCTGGCCTTCAGGTGCTCACATATGGTGAATCTGAAGATGCCGATGTGCGTTTATCGCAGATTACAAGTCATGGTTCACAGTCGTCATCGGTGTTAAGCTGGTCGTTTGATCTTGCGGGGCAGCACTATTCGGGTGAGCAGGAGCTCAATCTGCAGGTTCCCGGTGTCCATAATCAGCTTAATGCTGCGGCGTCGTTTGCGACGGCGCTGGTTGCTGGGGCACGCCCTGCGGATGCTGCCAGTGCACTGGGTGGTTTTGTGGGTGCGGATCGTCGGTTCACACTGCGGGGAGAAATAGCCGGGATTAAGGTTTTTGACGACTACGCCCACCACCCTACAGAGGTGTTGTGCGCTTTGCAGACGGGGCGTACTGTTGCGGGTGGACATAATCTGTATGTTGTATTCCAGCCGCACCTATTTTCACGCACTAAGGAGTTTGCTCAGGAGTTCGCGCAGGCGCTGTCCTTGGCGGACAGGGCATATGTGCTTGATATTTACCCGGCGCGTGAGGAACCCATTGAAGGTGTAACGAGCGAGTTAATTACCGGTGCCGGGTTCTCTGAGGTGCACTACGCCTCTGATGCTACGGTAGCTATTGATGACATTGTGACGTGCGCTAGCGCGGGGATATTGTGATGACGGTGGGAGCGGGCGATGTTACCGCACTCGGGGAGCGTTTCTTGGAGGCTCTCACCTCGCGTCATGGTGCCTCTGATGAAGGTGATGCTGGTACCGAGTAGAACGGATAGAGTGTAGCGGAAGGCTGGTATGGGCGAAGAAGAACAGAAACGGAAGGGACCGCCGGAGCATCGTAATGCCCCGGCGGGGGCTCCGCGTGTGCCTGTCCACCGCCGACTAAAAAAGAAATCGGCGGCAGACGGTTCGTCCCCTGCAGCACCTGCCGAGCAGAAACAACAGGCGAATAATCCCCGCCCTGCCTCTGCTGCATCCGCAGATTCTGTTGCTCAAAAGCGGAAGGTATCTGAGCCTGCTGCACCGGAAAGTTCAGCGGCTCAGCAACCAGCCGCACGACGGGCTGAGCCCATGCCAAAGCCCCGTAACCCTAGGGCTCGTGTTTTACCTCCTCATGTCATCGCTACGGAGGTGCAAGAGGGCGCCGCACAAAGGGAAGCTGAGACACCTGCAGAGGCGCCAGTAGGCAATGTAGCCTCTGGACGACAAAAGCCGTCTAGGGAGGCTTCACAGTCGTCTCAGAAGCATGAACCAAGTGATGCTCTCCCGTCCTTACCTGACGCCGCAGATGAATCCACCGGGAAACGGGAGCCTGCCGTCTCTCAACCCGAGGAGAAAAGCTCGGGACAGAGTCGTTTTGGTCGTTGGCGGGCAAACCGGGAGCAGCAGCGCGAGGCTGAGATTGCGCGTGAGAATGAGCGGGTGCGGGAACATAACAGGCGTGAGCAGATACGTCGCGATCCCGCTCTGGATGGTTTACGTGCTGAAGATAAGGTTGAGCCGGAGCGTGCTCCGCTCTCGCGTATGCGTAAGCTGGCTTATACCGCTTTGGCTCTGGTGCTGGTGGTGGCACTCTATATTGGCGTGGTATTTTTCTCTCCGTTGTTGGCGGTTGAGAAGATTACGGTGCGGGGTGCCTCTTTGATGGACAGCGCACAGGTTGAACAGAAGCTGAGCTCGCTGCGGGGGTTCCATTATCACGGGTGAGCGAGGACCGGGTGCGTGAGCTGGTTGGCTCTGACGGGGCTTTGCGCGGGGTCCAGATGGAGATTCGCCCCCCGCATGAGCTGGTGGTGACGGTAAAGGAGCGTGTGCCGATCGCTGCGGTGAAACGTGGCGAGAAATATGCGCTGGTGGATAATGAGGGGCAGACCCTGCGCGAGGTTGATTCAGCACAGCAAGCCGGTGTTCCTATAGTTCAGGTTGAAGATGAAAATCTGTCGCAGAGCGCCGCGTTCCGCATTATCTCGAATGTGTTGGTGACCTTACCAACGTCGCTGTTAGCGGAGGTCTCTGAAGTAAAAGCTGACTCCACCTCAAGCATAACTCTCATCTTGAAGGATAAGGTTACAGTGCTATGGGGTACCTCACAGGAGAATGAAGTTAAAGCTAAGGTTTTAACTAAGCTGCTGGAAGCTACTCGGTCTGAAGATTCGCAGTCGAGCGGGGCGCAGGGACAGGGGAAGAAAATTTCTGTGTATGATGTTTCTTCACCGCTTCTGCCGGTGACTCGGTAGGTGCTATCTTCAAGTTGGGGTTTAGACAGATGTAATTTTTTGGCTAAATCCCCACAAATTTGGGTGTCAGTACACCCCGCAACTAGGAACCTGGTGAATCTGTTGGTATCCTTGCAAATAAAGCCAATTTGAGAGCGAGTATGTCTAAGGTTAAACTCGAACTTTGGACTTTTCTCAATAAATCAACGAAACAATTGAGGGATAAATGGACGCTGGAACTCCCCAGAACTACTTGGCAGTCATCAAGGTCGTCGGTATCGGCGGCGGTGGTGTCAACGCAGTCAACCGAATGATTGAGGTTGGTCTGCGCGGCGTTGAGTTCATTGCAATCAACACCGATGCCCAGGCGCTATTGATGTCTGATGCGGATGTTAAGCTTGACGTTGGTCGTGAGCTGACCCGCGGTCTTGGTGCTGGTGCTAACCCCGAGGTTGGCCGCCAGGCTGCAGAGGATCATGCGCAGGAGATTGAGGAAGTCCTCAAGGGTGCAGACATGGTCTTTGTGACTGCCGGTGAGGGCGGTGGTACCGGTACCGGTGGCGCTCCCGTGGTGGCACGTATCGCTCGCTCGCTTGGTGCTCTTACCATTGGCGTGGTGACCCGTCCGTTTACCTTCGAGGGCCGCCGCCGTTCAAACCAAGCAGAGACCGGTATTTCCGCTCTGCGCGATGAGGTTGATACCCTCATTGTTATTCCGAACGACCGACTGCTGTCTATCTCTGACCGTAACGTGTCCATGCTTGATGCCTTTAAGTCAGCAGACCAGGTGCTTCTGTCCGGTGTGCAGGGTATTACCGACCTGATTACCACTCCGGGTCTGATTAACCTTGACTTTGCGGACGTGAAGTCTGTGATGCAGGGTGCTGGCTCCGCGCTTATGGGCATTGGCTCCGCTGCTGGGGAGGACCGCGCAGTCAAGGCTGCCGAGCTCGCTATTGCCTCTCCTCTTCTGGAAGCTTCCATTGACGGTGCACACGGTGTTCTGCTCTCCATTCAGGGCGGGTCCGACCTCGGCCTATTCGAGATTAACGAGGCCGCACGTTTGGTTCAGGAAGTGGCCCACCCGGATGCGAACATTATCTTCGGTGCTGTGATTGACGACGCGTTGGGTGATGAAGCTCGTGTGACCGTGATTGCTGCTGGCTTTGATGCCGTGAACCCCGAGACAAATTCAAATGCATCCGCTGCCGCCGCAGTGCAGGCTCAGGCCCAGCGCACTCAGCAGACTTTCGGCGGTCAGAACGCACCTACGGCTGCTCCTGCTCAGCCTGATTACGGGTTCAACGCTCCCGCAGCTCCGGCATACCAGCAGAATGATGTTCCCGCATCAGCCGGGTTCGATGTTGATCTGCCTCCGGTGGTGGAAGAGCCTCCGGCTCGTCGCGATACCCTAGACGTTCCTGACTTTTTGAAGTAGAGCGTGTAGAACCGCATTTTGAATGTGGGAGTCGGTGCGCGGTACGTGACAGTGCCGTGCCCGGCTCCTTCCTTTGTGCCTTTATAACTTCTAAGGGGTGCTGGTTATGTTCCACCCCGTCAATATGTACTAAAGATATATCGCAAAATCATGGATAATACCG
Source organism: Rothia aeria (assembly GCA_002355935.1). GTDB lineage: Bacteria > Actinomycetota > Actinomycetes > Actinomycetales > Micrococcaceae > Rothia > Rothia aeria. Next base: position 1,297,097 of record AP017895.1, read on the forward strand.
AACATATTTACCATACTAGTGCACCGCTATTGTTCTCATATCAGCTTTTTCGCTCTGGAGCGCATGAGGTAAATATTGCTTTTACCAGTGTGGCTGCGGGCAATGTAGGACTGCATGTTGATACGGGCGAACCGCAGGCGCAGACGCTACGCCATAGGTTACGTTTAGAGGGGATGCTGAGCACAGGTTTACCCTTTCTGTACCTGAACCAAGTGCACGGTACCACTGTGGTATGCGCTGAAGACTATGAGCCAGCACAGTATGCTCCGCAAGATTCAGCCGACGGATTTAGCGATACACACGCACAGCACCTGTTGGAGCAGGCGCCCGTAGCGGATGCGGCATATAGTACGAACGGTCGGCCGTTGGCGATTATGGTTGCTGATTGTATCCCTGTGGTGCTGGTGGGACAGCGTCAAGATGGTGAGCTGGTGCTGGCCGTGGCCCATGCCGGTCGTAAAGGGCTGCTGGATGGAGTGCTGCAACGCACTGTTGTGGCTATGCATGAGGCTGGAGCTGAGAATATATGTGCATGGCTGGGGCCGAGCATCTGCGGGAGCTGCTACGAGGTTCCCGAGCAGATGCGCACTGCCTCAGCTGAGCGTATTCCACAGGTTGCTGCGCAGACCCGCACAGGAACCCCAGCTCTTGATTTACCTGCGGGTGCTATTGCGATACTAGAAGATATGGGGGTTGAGGTATCCACCGAGCTTGCGGCGTGCACCTATGAGACCGGTGAGCTGTATTCTCACAGAGCGTTCACTCACGGGTCTCGACCCGCAGGGCGTATTGCAGGGCTAGTGTGGCTTAGCGCCGCATCGGAGGAGAAGGAAGAGACCACAAACTAGCTGTCTCTCAAGAGTATCTTTGCAGGCTGCTAGAGGTATAGGTACCTTCTGCAGGATATCTTCGGCCTATCTATTTCGGGTCATTGGGGAGGAAATAATGAGTACTAATTCTCTAACATATACTGCCGATCGTGCGGATCAGCTTGCCCGCGGTTACCAGCGGGTGGTTGAACGTATTCGGGCAGCTGAGCAAGATACTAGCGGTGCCCGCTCCGCCCAGAGTGAAACGGTGCAATTGGTGACCGTGACAAAGTTCTTCCCGGCCTCCGACGTGATGGCCCTCTACGATGCTGGTGTGCGGCTTTTTGGGGAGAATCGCGATCAGGAGGCTGCACCAAAGGCGGCGCTGGTGAGCGAATCCGTCCCGTTCCATGACCCGGCTCGTTGGGCTTTTATTGGCCAGCTGCAGACCAATAAGGCGAAATCTGTGGTGCGGTACGCCCAGCAGGTGCAGTCAGTGGACCGCCCGTCGTTGGCGGATGCCTTAGCGAAAGCCTATGCGCGGCAGGTAGAGCGCTTTGAGACTGAGCAGGCTCCTGCCCCCGCAGCATATAAGGCTGGGAAACTGGAATGTCTTATTCAGGTGTCTCTGGCGCAGGGACAGGCTACGGCGGGTCACGCCTCAACCGGTGCCCGCGGCGGGGCTGACCCTGAGCAGGTGTTGGCATTGGCCGAACATATTGAAAACTATGAACAGCTACACTGTGCGGGAGTGATGGCCGTTGCGCCTTTAGGATCTGAGCCAGATATGGTATTTGAGAAACTATGGAATATTTCTCAGATACTTCGAGAGTCTTTTCCCCAGGCCACCCAGATTTCGGCGGGAATGAGCGGGGATTTAGAAGCGGCTATCCGCTGGGGGTCGACATGCGTTCGAGTGGGGTCTGACATTATGGGGCCGCGCCCAAGCGCATAGTCCTGGTGATGCGTTCGTTACCAGCTGAGGGGCTTCCCGTACCAACTATTCAGGAACCATGGTTTTTGAAGGTGTCTGAAGCCTGCAGCGAGGTGTTGTAGCGCGCATCACTGGAAAAAACCAAGGTCTGGGCGCAATTTATGCGTAAGATACGCAAATCTATAAGGTTTAGCGGCACATCCACTGATAGAATAGTGAACAGCAACGCACCCGCGTGACGGAGTGCTCACCCGGCATCCGCCTCCTGGATGTGTTTTAAACGGGATTATTTCCATCTGACTGACTGCGAAGCGAGATTTATAGTATGGCTAAACAGGGCGGCGGTATAGCCCGAATTACCTCGTTCTTTGGTGTTGCAGAGTATGAAGGTGCTCATGAACATCAGGGGAATAGCGAGGCTGAGGGAGCTGCTACTTCCGCCCAGCCTGAAGAGTCGTCGGCACGTCTGAACGCTCTGCCCACCCCGTTAGATGGAGGGCATAAACGTCGCTACGCGCGTCAGGAGTCTTCCGCGGCCGCGGATCGGGGGTATGATAATTCCGCAGATAACCACTGGGAGGATGATACGGTGCAGGACAACGCAGAGGTCGAGTACACGCAGGATCAGTACGGCTACGAAGACGGCGAGCTGGCCGAGGAGTATCCCGAGGACTACGGTGCTGACGATTACCCCAGTGAGGAAGAAGAGGACGAATTGCGCCGCATCACTACTATTCACCCCCGATCCTATAATGACGCCAAGATTATTGGTGAGGCATTCCGTGAGGATATCCCCGTCATTATGAACGTTGATGATATGCCGGATGCGGACGCGAAACGCTTGGTGGATTTTGCCTCGGGGTTGGTGTTCGCGCTTAACGGCCGTATTGAGCGGGTGACTGCCAAAGTCTTCCTGCTCACTCCTTCTGACCTGGAGGTTCTCGGTATTACCAGTAGTGATGATATGCCGCAGGCCTTTGACGATGAGGGACTAGTTCCCTTCGACCAGGGTTAGAGGATCTTGCCCGATGGGTTATCTTTTTGCGGTGCTGACAATCGCCCTGTACGTGTTGTACATTGGGCTTCTGCTGCGCATGATGTTTGATTGGGTGCGTATTTTTTCCCCCACGTGGCGCCCACGCGGGCCAGTGTTGGTCGTGGCTTCTGCGGTGTACGGGGTGACTGACTGGCCAATGAACCTTCTGAGGAAGGTGGTGCCTCCGCTTCGGCTGGGGAACGTGGCCCTTGATATGGGTTTTTTGATTCTTATTATTGCGGTGAGTTTTTTGTTGAATGGGCTACAGTATCTGACGGCTATTACGTCGTAGGGGATACCAGTCCGATAGGGATCTTGAAATTTTGGACTTAAAACTCCTAAATCTTAAGGTGATATGCCTCTCTTTGACGGGTCAGTAAAAACCCTGGAATAGCGTCAAGTTTTGCTTTAGGTGTAAATGGTTTTCGCTTATCGGCCCGTTAAAGGCGATTTTGCCACCCAAAGGGGGTAGAATAATTACGGTATACCGATTTCGTGCGGCCCATCCGTGCGGATTCATTGTTTAACTTCCGAGGAGAAACCCCAGTGGCTATTACCCCGAAGACCTGATTAACAAGAGTTTCAAGGTCGTTAACGTTGGACCCAGCTACAGCATGAATGAGGTCGACGATTTTCTTGACGAACTGGTAGGCGAGCTGCGTCGTCTGAATGCTGAGAATAATTCACTCAGGCGCAAGCTTGAAGATTGTGAGTCGCGTAAGGGCGGCGCATCGACCTCCGAGACCACTGCAGCAGCGGCTGCCCCCGCCGGCGGTGGTTCTCAGGATGCTGCTGGCCTGCTGGCCATGGCTCAGAAGGTTCACGATGATTACGTGAGCCAAGGTGAGCGCACGAAGGCTGAACTGATCGCTGAGGCCGAGAAGAAAGCTAACCAGCTGGTAGTTGAGGCCGAGATTAAGCGTGAGAAAGCTCTGTCGGCTCTGAAGGAGGAGCAGGCAAATCTTAAGAGCAGCGTTGAGTCGCTACGTGGCTTTGAGTCCCGCTACCGTACTCAGCTCCAGGAGCACCTGAACAGGCAGCTAGACGATCTGCGTCACCTGAAGAGCATCGAGGCTGAAGCGAGGTACTAAAAGAAGAGGTACTGGTTACGGTACCTATGGTACCCGCGCCTCTTACTGTGACGCGTGGCGGCCGCCTGTGTTCCCTAACCGCCTTATGGCGGGCGAGTTTATGAATTGGGGATGCGGGCGGTCGGTTATATTCTGGTCAATGTTTTAAGCGGTTGAGCATTCTTTGTGCCGCACAATAGTGAATATTTTTTCGCCTGCTTCTATATGTAACCTTTATGTATACCTTAATCGTTGCTTAATGATACGTTCGAACGTTTTTAATGCACGATAATAAGAGAAAAGACTATTCTTAATAACCGTATTATATGCATTGCGAGAATGCTGCTGGTGCCAGACCTTATTAATAGCTCGCAGGTCTGTAAAGAATTAATAGGGGAGTAGCTATCTGCAGTTAGTATCTATATTGCTGCTGCCCGGACCCCTGAACTCTATAGGTTACTGGTGCAGTAGTTAAGATGCGATAAGCTAGAGGGTGCGGGGCCACCCCCGTCAGTTACTGAACGAGGAGCCGCATGAAGGACGAGCACACACACGCCGCAACCACCTCCAAAGAACAAGCCGCAGAATCCGGCAGCGGATCTACCGGCAGCCCGCGACCGCACGTCATATCCCGCCGCGTTTTTAGTACACGTAGTGCTTGGACGCTGGCCCTTCTTCTAGCAGCTACCGTTTTTATTATCGACCAGGGGACCAAATATTTAGTGGTAACCCGCATGGAGATAGGGGAGCGTACCCCCGTTATTGAGGGGCTGCTGTGGTGGTACTCAATCCGTAATTCCGGTGCGGCATTCTCGTTCGGTGAAGGGGCCACCTGGGTGTTCACCCTTATTATGGCTGTCGCAGCGGTAGTGGTGGTGTATACGCTTCGTAAAACCCGGGCTCTGGGGTGGGTACTGGCACTGGGAGGCCTGCTCGGTGGGGTCCTGGGAAATCTTTTTGACCGTCTTTTCCGTGAGCCTGGTTTTGGAACCGGGCATGTAGTGGATTTTATCTCAGTACCAAACTTCGCCATTTTCAATATCGCTGACTCCGCGATATGCGTATGCATGGCATTGATCGTGCTTTTGAACTTTAGGGGGATGACCCTCGCCGGAACTCGTGCCGAAAGCCCTCAGCGCACCACACCGGAACACCACACCGATGACACCCCAGCGACCTGGAGGAAACGGCATGAGCGGTACAGGGCATATGCGAGAGAACGAAGAAGGCATTCACGCTGAATTTGAAGTGAGCGAACCCATCGCTGGAATGCGCCTAGATGCGGCGCTTGCGGGGGTCTTTGATGTTCCCCGCACCCGAGCCTCCGCATGGATCCGAGATGGGCATGTGCGTCTCACCCGGGCTCACCAGCCAGTTAAAATCGGCAAATCTCATAAACTGTCGGTGGGGAACTGGTGAGCGTAAACGCCCCCGCACCGCGTGATTTGGCGGATATTCGCCCCGAAAAAGTAGACGGCTTCTCCATCGTCTACTGCGACGACGACATTGTGGTAGTTGATAAACCCGCCGGGGTGGCGGCGCACCCTTCGCCGGGATGGCACGGGCCAACCGTACCGTCGGCCCTGCTGGGAGAAGGAATTAGCGTAACAACCTCCGGTGCCGCCGAGCGGCAGGGCATCGTGCACCGGCTGGACGTGGGAACCAGCGGACTTATGGTACTCGCCCGCAGCGAGCGCGCCTACACCGAGCTTAAACGTGCCTTTAAAGAACGCACAGTGGAGAAGGTGTACCACACGCTAGTGCAGGGGCTACCCGACCCGCTGCGAGGAACTATCGACGCCCCGATTGGACGGCACCCAGGCAGTGAATGGCGGTTTGCGGTGGTAGAGGACGGGCGAGAATCCATCACCCACTACGAAACGCAAGAGGCATTCGGGCCGGCCACCCTGGTTGAGGTGCACCTTGAAACCGGACGCACCCACCAGATCCGTGTGCATTTTTCAGCGCTCCACCACCCCTGCTGCGGGGATCTCACCTACGGGGCAGACCCCACACTGAGCGCAGAGCTGGGGCTAACCCGCCAGTGGCTGCATGCCCACCGGCTGGGTTTTACGCACCCCGCCAGCGGTGAGAGAATGAGCTTTGAGAGCCCCTACCCGCGTGATTTGACCTACGCGTTAGAAGCGCTCCGTGAGGGGAATATTCGGCGAGGATAAGGTGACGAGTGCGGAACAGCCTCTGCGCCGCACGAACAACCAGTGACGTACTAGATAGCGAACGAACGGAGAGACCGTGGCGAAAAAAGGCTTCGCACACCTGCATGTGCACACCGAATACTCCATGCTGGATGGTGCCGCGCGACTGAGTGACCTCTTTACGCACACCCGTGAGCTCGGTATGGACTCCATCGCCACCAGTGATCATGGTTTCTTATTCGGCGCCTTCGACTTCTGGCGGCAGGCAAAAGCTAATGACGTGAAACCCATTATCGGGGTGGAAGCGTACCTGACTCCCGGAACGCATCGTAGTGACCGTTCCCGTGTGCGGTGGGGAGACGGTTCCCGCGATGATGTTTCTGGTGGTGGCGCATACACACACATGACCATGTGGGCGGAAACCACCGAGGGTATGCACAACCTATTCCGGGCTTCCTCTATCGCCTCCTTGGAAGGGCAGCTGTATAAGCCGCGCATGGACCGTGAGGTGCTGCAAACTTACTCCAAAGGTTTGATTGCCACCACCGGGTGCCCTTCAGGTGAGATTCAGACGCGTCTACGCCTGGGACAGTATCAGGAGGCGGTTGCTGCCGCCGCAGAATTCCGCGATATTTTCGGTAAGGGTAACTTCTATTGTGAAGTGATGGATCACGGCCTGTCTATTGAGAAAAATGTGGCTGCTGATCTGATGCGCCTCGCTAAAGAACTTGACCTGCCGTTTGTGGCAACTAACGATCTGCACTACACCAAACACGAAGACTACAATGCGCACGCGGCGCTGCTGTGCGTACAGTCAGGCTCAACCCTGGAAGACCCCAATCGCTTCAAATTTGATGCGGATAACTTTTACCTGCGTTCACCTGAGGAGATGTACTCCATCTTTGGCGATATTCCCGGGGCATGCGAGAACACCCTCGAAATCGCTGAGCGGTGCAACGTCGAGTTCAACACCAAAGCGAACTATATGCCGAACTTCCCGGTGCCTGAGGGAGAGAGCGAAGAATCATGGTTCGTGAAAGAAGTTGAGGCGGGGCTGCATTACCGGTTCCCCAACGGCATCCCTGATGAGGTACGTAAACAGGCGAATTATGAGGTTGAGGTTATTACCTCAATGGGCTTCCCCGGCTACTTCTTGGTGGTGGCGGACTTCATTAACTGGGCGAAACGCAATAATATTCGTGTGGGCCCGGGGCGTGGCTCCGGTGCGGGGTCGATGGTTGCGTACGCTATGCGCATCACCGAGCTGAACCCGCTGCGGCACGAACTGATTTTTGAGCGGTTCCTGAACCCTGACCGCGTCTCAATGCCTGACTTCGACGTGGACTTTGACGATCGCCGCCGCCCCGAGGTGATCCACTATGTGACTGAGAAGTACGGTGAAGATAAGGTCGCGCAGATCGTCACCTTCGGCACCATTAAAGCGAAGCAGGCGCTCAAAGACGCCTCCCGAGTGATGGGGTACCCTTACTCGGTGGGGGAGCGGCTCACCAAGGCAATGCCGCCGGATGTGATGGGAAAGAACATTGCCCTAGCGAACGTCTACAACAAAGACGATAAACGCTACGCCGAAGCAGGAGATTTGCGTGAGCTCATCGAAACCGACGACGTTTCGGGCAAGGTTTTTAAAACCGCTCAGGGCCTTGAAGGCCTAAAACGCCAGTGGGGCGTGCACGCTGCCGGTGTGATTATGTCCTCGGAGGTACTCACCGAAGTCATCCCTGTGATGCGCCGTGAAGCAGATGGGCAGGTGATCACCCAGTTTGATTACCCCACCTGTGAGGGGCTGGGCCTGATTAAGATGGACTTTCTGGGGCTGCGTAACCTCACCATCATCTCGGACGCTATTGAAAACATTAAAGCTAACCGTAATTTTGACCTCGACTTAGAGACGCTTGAGCTGAGCGATAAAGCATCCTACGAGCTGCTGGCGCGCGGTGATACGCTGGGCGTGTTCCAGCTCGATGGCGGACCGATGCGCTCGCTTCTGAAGCTTATGGAGCCTGAAGAGTTTGAGCATATTTCCGCTGTGCTTGCTCTCTACCGTCCCGGGCCGATGGGGGCGAACTCGCATACGAACTATGCGCTGCGCAAGAACGGTAAGCAGGAGATTACGGCGATCCATCCCGAACTGGAGGAGCCTCTTTCCGATATTTTGGGTACCACGTACGGTTTGATCGTGTACCAGGAACAGGTGATGGCGATCGCCCAGAAGGTGGCGAATTACACCCTTGGTGAGGCAGATCTTTTGCGCCGCGCAATGGGTAAGAAGAAAAAGGCTGAGCTGGATAAACAGTACGCCACGTTCCACGATGGCATGATTTCGAACGGATACTCTGAGGGCGCGGTAAAAGCCCTGTGGGATATTCTGCTGCCGTTTTCCGATTACGCGTTTAATAAGGCTCATACGGCTGCTTACGGGCTGGTTTCATACTGGACCGCATACTTGAAAGCGCACTACCCGCAGGAGTACATGGCTGCGCTGCTGACCAGTGTGGGCGATAACAAAGATAAGCTTGCCATGTACCTGAACGAGTGCCACCGTATGGGTATTACCGTGCTGCCGCCTGATGTGAATGAATCGGAGCTAACGTTCGCCCCGGTGGGTGACGATATCCGCTTCGGCATGGGCGCAGTCCGTAACGTGGGCGCGAACGTGGTGGATGGTATGATTACCGCCCGCAATGAGAAGGGCCGGTATGAGTCGTTCAGCGATTTCCTGCAAAAAGTGCCGTTGAGCGTGTGCAATAAGCGCACCATTGATTCGCTCATTAAAGCGGGTGCGTTTGACGATCTGGGGCATACCCGCCGTTCTCTTGCGCTCATGCATGAGGAGGCAATTGATGCGGCTGTCTCGGTGAAACGTAAGGAAGCCGCCGGGCAGTTTGACCTGTTCGGTTCCCTCGGGATGGGGGAGGAACTGGGCGAGGATCTGTCGGTATCGGTACCTGATGTTCCCGAGTGGGAACGGCGCGATAAGCTCAACTTTGAGCGTGACATGCTGGGGCTGTACGTCTCGGATCACCCGTTGCGCGGGCTGGAACGCGCCCTTTCCGATGCGTCCAGCACCTCGATTCACGACATTATGGAGGAAGAATCCCACATTAAAGACGGCGAGTTCGTCACAATCGCCGGGATGCTCACGGGCGTGTCACGGCGTATCGCTAAGTCAAGCGGTAACCAGTACGCCACTGCCGAGCTGGAAGACCCCTCGGGGGTGACGATCACCGTCATGTTCTTTGCCCGCACCTATGAGACGGTGGGTGGGGTACTCGCTGATGATTTGATCTGCTCAGTGCGTGGACGTGTACAACGTCGAGACGACGGCAGTGTGAATATTAGTGCCCAGGAGCTGACGATCCTGGAGCTTACCGAGGATGGGCGTACCGGCCCGGTGACGATCGCTATCCCCGAGTATCGTGCCACCGAATCGAACCTGGTGCACCTGCGGGATGTGCTGCTTGATCATCGGGGTTCGACGGATGTGCGCCTGGCCCTGCGCGGTCGGGAGAAAGAACAATTGGTGCTGTTGGAGGCTAAGCTGCGGGTGGAACCAAACCCCAGTTTATTCGGTGAGATTAAGACGATTTTCGGCCCCGGGTGCATCCGCCGCTAGGCTGTTGAGCCTTCATGAGGCAGCTGACGTGAGATGAGGTCGGCAGGGGCTTGGCTCTGCTCAAGCGGATGCGTTCAGGGCATATATACAGCAAACTATGCGGTTAGGGTCCCCTGTAGCGGGGTACACTGGGAATAAGTATGCTCACAGTGGGCGGTTATACCCCGTCCGACCGAGGAGGCTCCCTGTGTATTGCCCCTACTGCAAACACACCGATTCCCGAGTGGTTGACTCCCGCACCACCGATGACGGTGCCGCAATCCGCCGCCGCCGTCAGTGCACCGACTGCGGGCGCCGGTTTACCACGGTCGAAACAACCAGTATTTCTGTTATTAAACGCTCCGGGGTTACCGAGCCGTTCGACCGCGCTAAAATCGCTTCGGGTGTGCGTAAAGCCTGCCAGGGCAGGCCGGTCGGTGAGGATGACCTGGCGAAGCTCGCCCAGGAGGTAGAGGAACGTATCCGCGCCAAGGGGCTTGCCGAAATTAACGCGCATGAGGTGGGGCTGACTATTCTAGAGCCGCTATCGAAGCTGGATGCGGTGGCGTACCTGCGGTTCGCCAGTGTGTATCAGGCGTTTGAAAACCTTGAAGATTTTGAGGGGCCATTGCTTTGCTCCGTAAAGATGCTGTGGGGGATGCGCTGCCCGAGGCTGAAGCACCTGCACCGAAACCCCGCAAGGCCAAGACGGAGACGGCCAGCACCAAAAAACCTAAAGAGGTTCCTCTGCAGGATACCCTGTTATAGGGCCACCCTACACCACGTATACTAATGTGCCCTACCGGTTGGAACTTGAACACCGGTAGGGCACACCTCTTTCTTATTGGCAGGTTTTCTCGGCGGGCTCTTTACGCCTCCCCGCGGCGTTGACGTTCGGGCAGCATACCGCCAGCCCACAGTGCCGCCCCCACAATACCGGCATTATTGCGCAGGGTTGCCATGACCATGGGGGTGCGAATCTCGTCCTCAAAATAAGGCATGAACTTTTCGGGGTTCTTCGAGATACCACCGCCGATAATGAAAAGGTCGGGGAGAACAGTGCCTCAACATGCTGGAAGTACCGGCGCAGACGTTTACTTGCGTACTTCTTCCAGGAAAGTTCATGGACTTCGCGTGCCCGGGCGGACGCGCGGGATTCTGCATCGTGCCCGTCAATTTCAAGGTGCCCAAGTTCGGTGTTCGGCACCAGCACACCGTTATTAATGAGGGCGGAACCAATACCGGTCCCCAGGGTGATAACGGCGATGAGCCCCATCTTGTCTCGCCCCTGCCCGTAGGTGGCTTCGGCAAGACCTGCAGCATCGGCATCATTAATGCCGTAGACAGCTCTTGAATCCAGGGCGTCACTGATGAGCTGCTCAAGGTTAGTGTTAATCCAGGTCGGATCAACATTCGCGGCGGAGAACACCACACCGTTCTTCACCACAGCGGGGAAATCAACGCCAATAGCCGAGTGAGGTTCAGGCGCTAAATCGCGGGATTGAAGCTCATCAACAATCTGACGCGCCACCTGGGCAATGGCCTGCGGGGTTGCCGGTTGCGGGGTGGGGATGCGGAAACGCTCAGACACCAGGTTGCCGGTGCGCAGATCAACGATCCCGCCTTTCATCCCGGTGCCGCCAATATCAATACCGATCATTAGGTCTTTCGGCGTGGGCGCCGGGATATCGACATACTCTACTGACTCTTCGGCTGCGGAATTTGCCGCTGTACTCTTGCTCATGGGTTTCTCTTTCCTTGTTGTGTCTGCGTTATGAAGGGAATGCTGAATTAAGGCAGGGTGAGAACATCCACGCCGTCTGATGTGACAACCATGGTGTGCTCAAACTGGGCGGTACGTTTACGGTCACGGGTGACCACGGTCCAATTGTCGTCCCACAAATCCCACTCAATGGTGCCTAGGGTCAGCATGGGCTCAATAGTGAAGATCATGCCTTCTTTAATCTCGGTGTCGTAGGCGGGCGCCGCATCGTAGTGGGGAATAATAAGGCCTGAATGGAATTCGCGGCCTACACCGTGCCCGGTGTAGTCACGCACCACACCGTACCCAAAACGCGCCGCATATTTTTCAATCACGCGGCCAATAACGTTAATCTGACGGCCCGGTTTAACTGCTTTCATCGCACGGTTAAGGGCCTCTTCGGTGCGTTCAACCAACAGGCGGGACTCCTCATCAACGTTGCCCACCAGCAAAGTCTTATTGGTATCGCCGTGCATTCCGTCAAGGTAGGCGGTGACGTCAAGATTCAGAATGTCGCCGTCCTCAAGCACCGTAGAATCGGGAATGCCGTGGCAGATCACCTCATTCAGCGAGGTACACACCGACTTCGGGTAGCCGCGGTAGTCCACGGTGGAGGGGTAGGCGCCGTGATCACAAATATACTCATGAACCAGCACATCAATCTGGTCGGTTGTTGTCCCCGGGACGGCAATCTTCGCCGCTTCCACAATGGCACCGGCGGCGACCTTACCGGCTGCACGCACCCTCTCAACCTCTTCAGGGGTGTACATATTTGAATCGTTGCCCTCATTGGCGGTGGGTTTCCCCACGTACTCGGGACGAACAATGTCTGCCGGTACTTTACGCATGGGGGTGATGGTGCCGGGGGCCAAGCACCCTACGGGTGCGGTACCCGGTTCTGCGGGAAGATTATGAGAAGTAGCCATACCTAATATTTTAGCGGCGCCCACCCGCACTGGGACCGGGCAGACACCCAAATCCTGAACCTTTTGCCAACTGGTGTATTATTTTCCGCGCTGTTTTCAGCGGTGCGGGGGTAAACACATGCGAAGCGAGCACGGATAAGATACCGTGAAAGGTACATACCGTACATATAGATACACTCATGTAGTGTGAGACTAAGGAGAGACTGTGAGCCTGAAAAATGATATGACCCCCGGCCCCCACGAGACCGAATACTGGTACAACACCTCCACTGGGGAGGTTGAAGAAGGGCAGCAGAGCAAGATCACTCACCTGTGGGGCCCTTATAAGACCCGTGAAGAGGCGGAACACGCTATGGAAACCGCCCAGAAACGCAACGAAGAATGGGATAACCAGTGGAAGGACTAGACCCCACCAGCGGTAGGGGTGTCCCTCAATGATGCGTTAAATATTTCCGGCTGGCCCATACACATGATGCGTACGGAACCAGCCGGAAAAAACATGCTGGCTGTGGGCTGGCCTTAGTTGAATGTGTGCTCATCGGCCGGGAATGAGCCAGCCCGTACCTCAGAGCGGTAAGCGCGAGCTGCATCCTCCAGCAGCTGCCCCACTTGGGCGAACTGCTTCACGAAAGTAGGCATCCGCCCTTGACGCACGCCCATGGCGTCCTGCCACACCAGCACCTGCCCGTCAGCAGTATTACCCGCACCAATGCCGATGGTGGGTACCGCACCCACTGCCTGGTTAACACGTTCAGCAGTTTCTGCGGTTACCATCTCCATGAGGATGCAGAAAGCGCCAGCAGCGGCGAGTGCCCGGGCGTCTTCAACTACCCGGTCGGCGGTACCGTGACGGCCCTGAACCCTGAAACCGCCCAGGGCGTGCTCAGCCTGCGGGGTGAACCCCACGTGCGCAACTACCGGGATGCCAGCGGTTACGAGGGCTTGCACCCAGTCGGCCATGCGCGCATCGGCCTCAATTTTTACGGCGTGCGCCCCGCCTTCTTTCATGAGGCGCGCCGCAGAAGCAACCGCCTGCTGCGGCGACTGCTCGTAGGTGCCAAACGGCAGATCGGCGACCACCATTGCCCGTTTCGCCCCGCGTGATACTGCGGCCACCATCGGGATTATCTCATCAAGGGTGATGGCTAGGGTGGAGTCGTAACCAAGCATCACATTCGCGGCCGAGTCACCAATAAGAAGCATCTCAATGCCTGCGCGGTCAAAAACCTGCGCTGTGGAAAAGTCGTAGCAGGTGAGCATTGAGAACTTCTCACCCTCAGCCTTAGCCCGCTCCAGGTGGATGGTGCGGATTTTTTTCACCGTATCAAGGCTAAAGGGCGTTTGGGCCATGCCGGGTGTCTCGGCAGTGTTCGTTACAGTGGACGTTGCATAGGGTGCGTTTTCGTTCTCACTCATGCCTATAGTTTATCCTGCCTAACCCCTGGCACCGGTACCTGCGTTAGCGTTTAGTGAACGCCGCGCGTGCCGCCTCTAGGGCACTGGTAGAACGCTGGTATCGTTCTGCCAGCGGTTTCTTGCGTGTCGATAGAGGCTGAGTAGCTCTCTGGTACAGCCACTGAGCGCGTTCCAAGCGGTTTGCTGAGGCAGGTTTTGTCTTCTGCTTATCTTGCACGGGTTGCGTTTTGGTGCTTATGCGCGCGCATGCGATATACTGCTCGGCCAGCGCCACATGTGCACCTATTAGGTTTTCCTGGGTTTTTGTGCGCGCCTTTGAACCGATGAGTTTCTGCTCCTGGGCCAGCAGGGAGGCGGTGTCCTCCAGAACGCGGAACATATAGTCTAGCGGCGCGAAATCTTCGGTTTCTAAACGGTCGCGCAGGGTGCGGCGAAGCGCCGCCCGCTGTTGTTCGGCAACCGAAAAATTATGGGAAACTTCCTCAGATAAGAAAGCATCCAGCAGGGTATTTGCCGCCGTCTCACATTCGCGCACGGCCAGAGGCAAACGCCCCAAAACTTCCAGAGATTCAAAGAGAGAATCGAGAAGATCATTCGCCTCATCCACCCAAGAGCGTAGCTCTTTGAGCTTCTTCCGGGTCTTGGGGGTATTCACCGGCTGGTCGGTTGTGGAGGATGCTTCTGCCAATTCTGTGTGCTCATTGCTGGCACGTTTCAGCAGCTTTTCAGCACGGTTATTCATGGCTTGCAGATCGTTAAGTGGCAGGCCCCGGTACGCCAGCAGGGCACGTTCTATGAGCGCAGCAGCTTGGGTGCGGCGGTTGTGGGCCGCGGCAATAGCTGCGCCTAGGGTATCTACCTCATCCTTCACTACGGAACCTTTAGGTGTGGGCCCACGCTTTGAGGGTGCTTTTGACGTATCCTCATGTTTTTGCGTCTTGTGCGTGCGCTGTTTTCTTCTCGCCCAGAGGTAGCGGAAGATAATCCATGCGCCGTAGGGAGCAAAAAGTATGGCTAGTGCGGTGAGGATAATCCCTACCTTCCGGGATTCGTTCCCGGAGGATTGTGAGGAAGTACCTGGTTTTACACCGATATCGGCTTCAGCCGATGCTTTAGCGGAGGCCTCTTGATCCCTCTGATAACGGGCGAGCTGGGGAGGCTCTTCCCTGCCGGGGGAGCCAAAAAGAGTTGAAGCATTTATTCCTGCCTGCTCGATGGCGTCACTATTTCTATGATGCCGTGCCCAATCGGCGGCAGATTTATCGATCTCCGCATACTTGTACAGGTATTGCGCATCCTCATCACTGAGCCACGAGGGGTCTTTAGCCACCAGAGAGATCTGATAGTTATCGGCGGTTGCTATCAGTAGTACTGCATGATCGGGGGCGTTATTACGCTGCAGAAAATCACGCCCCCACCGTATGCGTTCCGCCTGCAACTCTTCATCACTGCGTTGCTGGCCGGACTGTTGTTTGGGGCTGCCGCCGTCAGTATTATCGATCACCACAATATACAGGTGACCGTTGTACTTGGTGGCAATTTTTTGCGTCATACTCTCAAGATATTTAAGGTCATTGTCGGTGAGAATAAGACCGGTGCGGTCAATAACTGCGTGCTGAGAATCCAGTGGGGCGGAGAAAACCTCTGTCGCCTGTGCAACACCGGGGGACAATACACCAGCGGCTACAGTACAGGTGGCACCTAAAAGCACTGTGAGCACAGCAGAAAAGAGCAGACGCAATAACTTTAACCCTGTTCTTACCACGGGTACCTCACTATCAGGCTGCGGTTACAAAACCTACGAATACGAGACATAGCTATGGCCACCCGCATACTAGTCTTCCGGTTTGTTGCGCCTGCGACGACGCATCCACACGTAGCCAATAACCCCTGCCGCAGCTACAGCGCCGAGAACCGCAAGAATCACTGCACTGTTTGGTGAATCTTGTGAAGAACTTCTCTGCGCCGCCTCAGCACTGGGGTTGGGGCTCCACTTACCGCCCGCGCCCGGGCCCTCCCCGAAACCCGGGTTATACGCGGGGCCGAACGCGTGCGGGGAGGGCCGTGCCGCAATAATGCGGTCGTACAGGCCGTCTTTCTGAAGTGCAGCTTCGAGGCTGGTAAGAGTTGCATCCCACTTTCCCTCATGTACAGTGCTCTCAATGGAGGGCACCCCGTCTGCCGGGTGCTCGGAGTATAGTTTTTGAGCTTCATCATTCTGCAAAGGACCGTGTGGAGAATGGTAGAGGCTCGCTTGATGGGTGTCCGTTTCTACCACCAGCAGCGCATCATAGGCGTCAAGATGATTCTTCTGAGTAAACTGATACGCCCACAGCATCCGTTTCTTATCTTCCGGGGTTTGACCCGCAGGCTTCGGGGCGGCATTGGGGGATGCACTCGAGGGAGCCGAGGGAACCTCTGTAGGGGAAGCATCCGGCACCGCAGTTTTTACAAACACAATATAAAAACGGAACGGGCGTTTTGAATGAATATTTGTCAGCTTTTGTGAGGCCTCCTGTACCTGCTGCTGGCTCAGCACGTCCGCCTTATCAACAATAGGGTGCGAGGGGTCAAACCGGTGCTCGAAAACGCTTTCAGCATGGGCGGCAGGTGCTGCGGGAGAGGGGAGGAACAGTGGGGCGCCTGATCCACCCAGCCCAAGAGCCACAGCTAAGGCAATTTGAGTGATTCGCTGTGACCACCGGGAACGGCACACGCTGCCCGCGCCCGCACGCGTACATGTGAGCGGGGCGTCCTGCGGATTGCGGTGGGAAGAATAGTGAGCAATAACTCTGTTCAATAAGCTACTCATTAAGACTGTATTTCTCCCAGTTTTCTATGGCCAATTTGTCGATATTCGGAATATTAGTGCGTGATTGGTCGGGCTTGTTGCTATCTTCCAGTGTGTTACTTTTTGGTGTGCCAGCAAAAATACGGGATAAGCCGCGATATACCTTAATAATAAAATTGCCGAACCCTATAATAGCGGCGCATATAAACGCGATAAAAAGACCAATAATTAAAAATACTAATACGGTATCTAAAAATCCGTTACTTTCTTTAGGAGCAGCTTTTGTCTTGGCGTCCAGCGATTCTTTTCTGATGCCTTCTAAGGCGGCTCTTATAATACCCCCGAAATCGTTGTAGTTTGATTTCTCTTTAACGTAGTCATTATTAATCTTATGTAATGAGTTATCGCTGATGAAGCCGCTGTCATTAGTGGTTACCAAGCATTTTCGCGGATCATCACGTGTCCCATCTCCCTGGCAGACAAGCACCGCAGTGCGTGCGGGGGCGTTATTAACGCGTAAGAACTCTTTGCCCCACTCCTGTAAATCTGATGGGTTTTCTGGTTTGGTCAGCAGCACAACATACAGCTGGGCGTCGTTGTTTTTATTAAAACTTATAAGTTCGGGCCATAATTTCGGGTCGGTGAGTGAGTACGATGTGAGACTAAAGACTGGGTCTTCAGGATTAAGCTCTGTTTTCATAACAGACTGGCCCGCTGCTGTGGGCGAAGGTGTAGGTGATGGGGTAGGCGTGGCTGTTTGCGGAGCGGGCTGAATATTATATTTATCTGGGTACCCTGTGCTATTGTCAAAAGCTTTAGCCATAGCCTGTGCTATACCCGTAAAATCACGTTTTTCAAGGAGCGGGTTTATTATTTTATTTCTTATTTCAGAGCCCTCAGTGGCACCCAGATAATGCATATTAAGAGAGTGGAAACTGGCTTCTGGGGTGGCGTTTTTATCACCAGTACCCTGCGGGTCCAGCTCTATGAGAAGCAGCGCAGTTTTATCATCGGGGCCTGCACCATTCTGCCGCAAAAATTTATGCCCCCAGTTGTCAGCCCATTCCGGGGCGGCCCTGTCAATCACCACAACCTGCAACGAGACCCCGCGTCGCGCGGAGACATCCGCAAGAGGAACACTCATCTGTTGGATTTGTTCCGTACTGAGCACACCTGTTTTATCAACGACTGGATGCGCGGGATCCAGCCGTGAGTCAAAAGTGCGGGTGCCTACTACAGCAGAAGAAGCAGACGGAAGAACAACACTGGTCACCACGGTATGCCCAACACCTAGTACAGCAGCGAGCGCCATTGCCAGAAAGGTGCGGTGCGTCCTGCGGAATGTGCGGCGGATGCGCTCAGTGCACGTGTGGGTAGGGAAAGTATTCACTAGCGCTTGTTCCTCACAAAAGTTCGGAGAATAAATACTTTAAATAAGTATAAAGTACGTTGATTCTGCGTTGGTTGCGAGGGTTACCCCCCCGCGTGCTGTCTGCAAAGTAGTGCTGGGTCTGCGGTGCAGCTCTGGCGGGCGGCACCCTCCCGCTATTCCTAGAAGAAATGAGTGCGTGGCTATGCGGCGAAACCTTCTCGTGTGGCCTCGGAGAGCACATACTCCAGCTCTTGCAGGATCGTATGGTTCTTATACCCCAAATGAGGCAGCAGCTCCCGGCACCAGTCAAAGTGATCCCAAATATCCGTATTTGCTTTATCCCAGAAGAGCTGGTGCATGAACCGGATGGCCGCTGATTTGCGAAGAGGAGCATATGTTAGGTTGTGTGAATCTAGATATTTCCAGATAAGCACCCGGGCGTTCTCAAGGGCTTGAGGTGATACGTTTCCTGCGTGCCAGTACCCTTCGGCAGCCTCAAGATGTGCCCTGAGTTTTTCGGGGATTTTATGCTCGATTCGGGGGATAAAACGGAAGCAGAACTCAATGTAGATTCTGTATGCTTCCTGCTCCGTAAAGTTCCCTTCTAGGCCATCAATAATATCTAAGATACGCTGCTCGTCAGCCACGGGTTCCCTCTTTTTCCTCGTTTAGTGCGGGAGCTTAGTAGTGTATGGGTATGAGGATTTAGCGCATTTTCCAGACTGAGTTTTCCTAGAGCTCCGCGCACGTTCCGCATATTCTACAGGCCCTATTGTATGCGCATCAGAGAAGAAACCCGGGGCGGACAGTTGCGCACGAATTGAGGTGGCGGGAATTAGAAACGTGAACTGGTGGCTGTGGCTGCCTGCGCAACGATGGGAACCTGCACACCGCAGAGGCAACACGGGCGCACAGAATTTACATAAACGAAACCTGTACCCTGGGCGTTCCGCCGCAGAACCCGATAGGCTAGAGGAGAGACAAAACCGTGACAGCGCACGCGTGTGCGCCCGGTACCGCTCACCGCCGACTCAACGACCGCCCGGATCGAGGGAGAAACATATGGACCGTCAGCAGGAATTCGTGATGCGCACCATTGAGGAGCGTGACATCCGCTTTATTCGCCTCTGGTTCACCGATGTGGTTGGCACCCTCAAATCTGTGGCGCTCGCCCCCGCCGAGGTTGAAAGCGCCTTTGAGGAAGGGCTGGGGTTTGATGGCTCGTCCATTGAGGGCCTCTCCCGGGTGTACGAGTCAGACATGCTGCTGCAGCCTGACCCCTCAACATTCCAGATCCTGCCGTGGCGCGGCGCCGAATCCCACACCTCCCGCATGTTCTGCGACATCCTCACCCCAGATGGGGAAGCGAGCGCATCCGACACCCGCGGCGTTCTTAAACGCACCCTGAACCGTGCCGCCGAAATGGGGTTCACCTGCTACACCTCACCCGAGATCGAGTTCTACCTCCTTAAATCCACGGAGCTGGGGGCTGACGGGTTCCCCGTCCCGGTGGACTACGAGTCGTATTTCGACCACACACCCGGCGGGATTGTGCAGGATTTCCGCCGTAATGCGGTGACCATGCTGGAAGAGGTCGGCATTTCGGTGGAGTTCAGCCACCACGAAACCGGCCCCGGGCAGAACGAGATCGACCTGCGTCACGCCGACGCCCTGCAAACCGCCGATAATGTAATGACATTCCGCACCGTCATTAAAGAGGTGGCGTTTACCCGAAACATGTACGCCACATTCATGCCCAAGCCTTTCACCAAATATGCTGGCAGTGGGATGCACACCCATTTCTCCCTGTTTGAGGGGGACACCAACGCATTCTTCGAGGCGGGTGCCGAATACCGGCTCTCAAAAACGGGGCGGCATTTTATTGCCGGGGTACTCAAGCATGCCCCCGAATTCACGGCGGTCACCAACCAGTTCATTAACTCGTATAAGCGCCTGTGGGGCGGCGGGGAAGCACCCAGCTACGTTTCGTGGGGGCACAATAACCGGTCTGCGCTGGTGCGGGTTCCGCTGTATAAACCAAACAAGATGCAGTCGGCCCGCATTGAATACCGCGGCCTTGACTCGGCCTCTAACCCGTACCTGGCGTATGCGGTGATTCTTTCTGCCGGGCTGAAAGGCATTGAAAACGAGTATGAGCTGATGCCAGCGGTGACCGAAGATTTGGCGGCAATGACAACCGCTGAACGCCGCGCCATGGGGTACCACCCGCTGCCAGCGTCGCTGCGGGAAGCCATTAACCTGACCGAGGACTCCGAGTTCATGGCTGAGGTGCTGGGGGAGCAGGTGTTTGAGCATTTCCTGCGGAATAAGCGGGCCGACTGGGAAGACTACCGGGCACAGGTGACCCCGTACGAGCTTAAACACAACCTGGGCATCCTCTAACGCTGCTTGCGGGCAGGCTATGAGGGATGCGTCGGGTACTACGTACCGGGAAGGTGAGTATGAATCAAGCGGAACCAGAGCATACACCCCAGAACGGGCGGGAAACGCACCCCAGAGGCACCGCATCTGGCACCGAGAGCCACCTCACCGGTGCTGCCCATGCGGTGGGAGCGGCAGATGCAGCCGACGCTGATTTATCTAAACCCGCTGATACCGAGCAGGCTGAGGAGCAGCGCCGCACCCGCACACGGTTGCGGGCGCAAATGGTCAGTGCGGGTTTCTATGACTCCGGCAAAAGCGAACGCTGGCTAGAGGCCCCTGAGCTTGCCTCCGTGGACCGGGTAAACCTGTTCGCGGGGCTGCGGTACGCGCCTTCACCGGATACCGCCCTACCAGCGTTAGTGCGGCTGATTGAGAAACACCCGCCGGTTGCTGAACGGGCTAACTGCGGCGAAAAACAGATGGGTCTGTTCCGGCTGCTGGGCGCATCCCAGGCGGTGGGAGATTTTCTGTACCGCCACCCGCAGACGATCGACCCGCTCTTTGACACTGATACGGTGCGCGGCGAGACGGAGCTGGTGGCGACTGAACACCCGAAAACGGTACTAGATACCCCCGAAACAGACACGCCGAATAAAACACCGGAACGGGCGCAGAAGAGCCCCCTTCCCCAGAGCGCCCCGCTTAATACCCCGTACCGGTCCCGTCTGCTACACGCCGTCGGTGCCGACCCGGACGCTGAACGCCCGCGCGCCCGTGCAGAGCTCACCGGCAAAGACGGGTACGTGGCTTTACGGGTGGCCTACCGTGCGGAGCTGGCAAAAATAGCGCTGATTGATGTGTGCTCACCCGACCCGGTGGAGCTCATGCCCACCATTGGACGGCACCTTGCTGACCTTGCCGCCGCCGCCCTAGAGGGGGCGCTCGCTATCGCCCGCACCGAAGTCGCTGAAGGCGCTGGCGGGGGGCTGTGCGCCGCCCCCGCGCGTGGCGCATCCGTGGATGCCCTGGATCTGGCAATTATTGGCATGGGCAAGTGCGGGGCACGTGAACTGAACTATATTTCTGACGTGGACGTGGTGTACGTGATCGCCCCCGCACCCGCCAGTGACCTGCCCGAGGGGGTGGAGCCGCTCACCGAGCAGGAGTGCGCGCAGATCGGCACGGAACTGGTGCACACCCTCACGAAAGTAATCATGGCCCCAGCCCCGGAGCCGCCCCTGTGGGAGGTGGACGCGAACCTGCGCCCCGAAGGTAAGGACGGGCCGCTGGTGCGCACCGTCGAATCCTACGTGAGCTACTACAAGCGGTGGGCGGAGAACTGGGAGTTCCAGGCGCTGCTGAAAGCCCGCCCGGTTGCAGGTTCGGCGCACCTGGGGCGGCGTTTCGCCCACGCGATCGACCCGTTCGTGTGGGACTCAGCGGCGCGGGAGTCCTTCGTTGAGTCGGTGCAGGCGATGCGCGCCCGCGTGACCGACAATATCCCCTCAGCGCAGGTGGAACAGCAGATAAAGCTCGGCCCCGGCGGGCTGCGTGATATTGAGTTCACGGTTCAGCTGCTGCAGCTGGTGCACGGGCGCACCGACCCCACGGTACGCACCAAATCCACCATCGAATCTTTAGAAGCGCTGACCGGTTCAAGCTACATTAGCCGCGCCGACGCGCAGACATTCGCACTCTACTACAAGAAACTGCGCCTGCTGGAGCACCGCATCCAGCTGTCCCAGCTGCGCCGCACCCACCTGATGCCCGCCAAAGAGCACGAGAGGCGCGCCTTGGCCCGTTCGCTTGTTTCCCCGGAGAGGCTGGGTACTCTCTCGGCGGAGCAAATGTATAAGGCGTGGCAGAAACTCAAACGGAACGTGCGTTCCCTCCACGAGCGTGTCTTCTTCCGCCCGCTGCTGGCGGCGGTCTCAACCTTGAGCCGTGACGAAGTGGTGCTCACAGAATCAGCTGCCCAAGACCGCCTGGCTGCGCTCGGGTACCGCGACCCACGCGGAGCTATGCGGCATATTCAGGCGCTCACCAGCGGGGTGAGCCGCCGCGCCGAAATTCAGCGGCACCTGATGCCCGTGCTCCTGGGGTGGTTTGCTGACGGGGTGGACGCGGACGCCGGGCTGCTGGGGTTCCGCATTGTTTCTGAGTCGCTGGGAACCACCAGCTGGTACCTGCGCATGCTGCGCGATTCACCTGCCGCTGCGGAGCGGTTGTGCCACATACTTTCAAGCTCCCGGTACATCACCGACCTGTTGGAGGATGCGCCCACCTCCATCACCTGGCTCGATAAGGTTGCCGACCTGCAGCCGCTGGGTGCGGCCGCGCTCAAAGCCGAGATAGCCTCGCTGCTGTCGCGGCATGACGACTCCGCGGAGGCGATGCGCGCCGTACGGTACCTGCGCCGCCGCGAAATTCTGCGCATCGCCATGGGGGACGCCCTGAACCTGCTGGGCGTGCAGCAGGTGTGCACCGGGCTTGCGACCGTGGACGAGTGCACCATCGGCGCGGCGCTCGCCCTAGCCGAGCGTGAGGAAATAACGGCGAAAGAACGTGAAGAAGCCGCCGGGATTAGGGAAATCCCCGAGGAGGAACCGGAGAACCCGCTGCTGACTGAGATCACGGTGATCGCCATGGGCCGCCTGGGTGGCGCCGAGAACGGCTTCGGTTCCGACGCGGACGTGATGTTTGTGCACCGCCCCGTGGAAGGAGCCGGTGAAGAGGAAGCCCAGTCGCAGGCGAACCGTATTGTAAACAGGCTGATGCAGCTGATTAAACAGCCGGTACGCCCGGCAATCCGGGCCGAACGCCCGCTTGAGGTAGACGCAGATTTGCGCCCGGAAGGTAAGCAGGGGGCGATGGTGCGCTCGCTGGATTCGTACCGCGCCTACTATGAGCGCTGGGCGGAGACTTGGGAGTTTCAGGCGCTTCTGCGGGCGCGCCCGATTGCTGGTTCTGAGGAGCTGGGGCGTGCGTTTATTGAGCTGATTGACCCGTACCGGTACCCGCGTGAGTTCACGGCTGAGCAGGCGCAGCAGGTGCGGCGCATGAAGGCGCGCGTGGAGCATGAGCGCATGCCGCACGGGGCAGACCGCACCCGGCAGCTGAAACTGGGGCGCGGCGGGCTCTCTGACGTGGAGTGGCTGGTTCAGCTGATTCAGCTGCAGCACGCCCATGAGGTGCAGGGGCTGCGCACCACCTCAACCCTGGAGGCGCTGAACGCCGCCGTGGAAGCAAACCTGGTGGCTGCCGAAGACGCCGAAGTACTGCGGGACGCTTGGCTGCTGGCGACCAAGATTCGCGGCGGCAATGTGCTGCGTGGCGTGCGCCAGTCTGATTTGCTGCCCACCCTGCGCGATGCCCTGGAGGCGGTCGCCCGCTGGAGCGGCTACTCCCCAGGCAGCGCCCGCCAACTGGAAGAAGACTATTTACGAGTTACCCGAAATGCCAGGAAAGTTTACGAAAGGCTTTTCTTTGAAGGGTAAGAACAGAACCTAAGAAGAAAATGAGGAGAGAAATGTTTGGACGTAACCGAGAAACTGAGAAGCAGTTAGCAGAGATTGTTAGAACTTTAAAAGACATGAATGATAATATCAGAGGTGCTTCGGGATACCAAGATACCTATTTAGAGCTAATAGATTGTGAGGAAAATAAAGATGAAGATAGGGATGAGGAAAATAATTCACCCGAGAAGTCTATGAAGAAAAATATAATGTTAATGATATTTTAGAGAGGTTGGTGAAAATTTCTGGTCTTTTTATTGCAGTGTCTGCTGTAATTTCAGTTATAAATATTGCAGTATGGTCGTTGATATCATCAGGGTTTAATGTAAATACAAGTTTTTACCTACTGTCAAAAGGTGTTGGAGGCGCATTTAATTTTCAATCCATAGCTATCTTCCCTGCTCTTACGACTATATTTATTCTCCTAAATGTTTATTTATTTAATAAGAGTGTAGATGGTAACCGTGGCCTGAAGGCCAATCTCCTTTTCTTATGGTTTGCAAGCGGAGTCTTCAATATATTGTTGGTTGCTGGAATATTTTTAAAAACACCGAATCTTTTTAAAGAGGGTATTTTGGATCTAGAAACGTCATGGGGTAGAATCTTGCTAGCTTTTGGTTTACTAGCTATACCTTTCTCTTCTGCGTATGTCATGTATGCTTTGTTTTTTGGAGATTTAGAATCTGAAGATAAAACGTACCAATCTGATAAACCTATAGATCTTTCAAAAATTATTTGTTATTCCGGTAGCATTGTAATTATTCTATCATTTATGTGGCCAGTGCATTTATACTATAAAGGTTATGGGTCTGAATGCTTTGAGGTTTCAAATAATTCAGTAAGTGATAGAGTTTTGAGAAACATTCCTGAAAATAATCTTACAGATGATCAAAAGAATAAAATTCGAGAATCTTTAAAAGAATCCTGGTCTGTGCTTGGTGAAGAGGGGGAGAAATTTTCTATTTTTGTTACCCGTGAAGATAAAGATACTATTGACGGGGTATTATTTAAAAGGTTTGCTGAGACAAAAGATGAAGAAGGTCAAGTTGTGAAAAAATGGCTTGAAGAACGTTCCAGTGGGAAAATTATTACTATAAATCGGAAAGCTATTAAATCCCGTAATCCTCAGGTTTGCTCATCGGAAACTTAACGATCTCGTAGATTCTGTTGCCCGTTTTGAAACGCAGAAGGGTACAATACAGTAACTTTTTGAAGGCCCAGTTCAGGGTATTGCTAACAATGCGGGCGTAGGAGTGCAAACAGCCTTAACGTACCTCTCCCACCCATCAGGAACTCGGTCTCCCAGAGCAGAAGCTTCCTCTGCGTCTGCGTGCCGTATCCTTAATAGACACGTTCTGTGGCGCCGTCCAGCCGTTGGGTTGCCGCCTCGAACATGCCTAAATTATTCACCAAATATGTTGATAGGAAGGCGCTGTTATGGATACGAATATTGAGCACATCATCAAAGTAGATGAGATTATCCACAGCATGGGCGCATTGCAGGCCCTCAAGCGTAAGCTCCAGGACGGGGAACGCGACTCCGAGAAGCTGGGGGAGGCATGCGACCGTATCGTGGCCGCCACCCAGAAGGTTATTAGCGAGTCTGGGGAAGAAGGGGAGGCTATCGCCGAGCTGCTGCGTGACTCCGTTTCAGACACCGTCTACTTCTTCCTGGAAGAGCACAACCTTGACGACGATTTCGATATCCGTGCATTCGTCACAGCCCGCAACTGGTAGGTTGCCCGCCCCTCACAGAACCCGTGATGACCGAGCCGGTTGCCCGCCGCATTTAGCGCATGGGATTATAAAGCTCAGCCCCGGTAACCGCCGGGGCCACACCTCACAATTTTGAAGGAAAACTATGCTGAAAATGATGACTACGTCTACGATATGCGCGACGACGACTATTACCCGCCCCACCTGGTGCAGAAAGTCGCTGACGAGCTGCGGAAATTTGATGAGCTTTTGGACGCGGGCGAACGTGACCCGCAGAAAATCCAGGCCCGCGCCGACGAAGTCACCAAGAACATTAACACCCTCGCAGATGAGTTCGATGAGGCAGACAGCGAGATTGAGACCGTTGCACGCGAGTCTATCGCTGAGACCTTCTACCTCATCCTCAAAGAGTACGGGCTTGAGGAAGACTTCGATATTGAAGAGCTCATCGCAGAGCGTGACTGGTAAATTACACGTACTTTACAGATAGGGCCTCGTCGTCTCAGAGGTTGCTCAAGGGCAGTAACCTGAGCGGCGAGGCTTCGGGCTGCCTCAACCCTAGCGAGCACAGTTTTCTTCCTTGCACTATATCTCTATTAAAAGTACGCTATCCTGTACATAAAAGGAGATGAGCTTATGAAAACCATGTCTTACACCGAGTCTCGGGCTCGGTATGCTGAAGTACTTAACCACGTTGAGGACCACCGCGAAGAGGTTGTTATTACTCGATCGGGGCACGAGCCGGCAGTTATACTCTCCTTGTCTGAATATGAATCTCTTCAAGAGACTGCCTACCTTATGCGTTCCCCTGCTAATGCACGTCGTCTTATGGAATCCATCTCTCGTCTTGAAGCTGGTCTTGGGGCTGAACATCAGCTGATTGAGGAATAGTTGTGAGAATTATTTTTGACGATTCAGCGTGGAGTGACTATCTCTGGTGGCAGGTGCAAGATCGGAAGGTTCTCAAGCGCATTAATCTACTGATCAAAGATGTTGAACGAAATGGTAATGAAGGTATAGGGAAGCCTGAAGCTCTCAGACATCAATTTTCAGGCTGGTGGTCACGCAGAATTACTGATGAACACCGTCTCGTATACAAGCTTACTGACGATTCTATTGTCATAGCTTCATGCCGATACCACTATGGGGTATAGGTTCTATCTCGGAAGGGGCTGTGCGCATTCAGAAGCGATATTTTCTGAATGCGCACAGCCCTTCTAGATAGGATTCGCGAGGCAGACGGGAACCTATTTCTTCACCTGCTCCAGCGCCTCACGTTGAGCCTTGGCGATGCGCTTCTCTGAGACCGTGTACGCCGTGCCGAGTTCCTGGGCGAAGAAGCTCACACGCAGCTCCTCAAGCATCCAGTTCACGCGGGCGAGCGCATCGGGAATAAGAGTCCCCTCGGGCAGCGACTTGACGGCGGAATCGTAGGAGTCCTCCAAATCCTGCACCGTGAGCATGAGCTGATTGTCTCGGTTTAGGTTCGGCCCCAGCTTGGTCAGACGGATCTGCGCGGCCTTCAGGTAGCGCGGCAGGTGAACCAGCTGATCGTACCCGGTGTTCGCCACGAATTCGGGGTACACCAGGTTATCAAGCTGCCCCTTTACGTCTGAGACGGCGTGCATGGTGCTCAATGAGGTTGCTTTCTTAATGGCTTTGCGCAGCGCCGCCGCCTCTGAGAGGATTTCGGCAACCAGTTTGGTGACCTCAAAGACGGTATCGATCAGCTCGGCGCGCACATGCTCGAACAGCTCCCGGTATTCGGCGCGTGTGAACACGGGCGTGTGCGGCACCAGCTTGTCGAGCGCGGCAACCGTGCAGTCCCGAATCAGTTCGTCAATCGAGCCGTGCGGGTTCTGTGTGAACACGATCTTCTCTTTATTTGACAGGTGATCGCTCACGTACCGTTCGGGGGAGGGCACCTGCAGCTGCAGAAGACGAATAATACCGCGCCGCTGCGAATGTACCTGCTCGGCTTCGGTGGGGAAAATACGGATGCCCACACTCGTTTTTTCGTCCACCAGCGCCGGGTATCCGCTGACCGCCTGGGTTGCAATAATGCGCTGCACCTTGCGCGGAATCTCCTCGCCAGGAAAGTCGGTCAGACCCGTGGTTTCACGGATAGAATCTTGAGAGCCTGCGCCCTGAGCGGCGGTTTTCCCAGGTTTTGCGCCCGAGCCTGTGCTGTTTTTCTTCGCGCCCTGATGCGCCGAACCGGTCTGCGATGAGGCACTCTGTGCGGAGTTCCCGCCCGCGAGCGCCGCCATCTTCGCCACCGTATCCTCCGAAGCGCCCAGCGAATCCGCTAGGGCTGAGCGAATCTGCGCATGGAGTTTTTGCTGCAGTTCACGGATATCTTTGCTTTCGCCCAGAATCTTATTGCGGGCATCGCGCACCTGGAACGTGAACTTCAGATGATCCGGCACGGAGTCCCAGTCGAATGCATCCGGCTCAACCACCACGCCGCGCAGACGACGCAGCACCAGCGCGAACGAGGGCAAAAGCTCGTCAGTCGCGGGGGAGTAGTCCGCCTCTAGAGACTCCAGTGCCATGCGTGCAACATCCGGGGCGGGCACAAAATTACGGCGAATCGCCTTCGGCAGCGATTTAATGAGTGCCGTTAAAAGTTCATGGCGCATTCCCGGAATCTGCCAGCGGAACGGCTCGGGGGTCAGCTGGTTCAAGAACAGAATCGGTACCTGAACCGCCACGCCGTCGCGTTTTGCCGCATCCGTGCGGGCACCGCCCACCCCTGCCCCCGGGGCGTATTCGTACCGCAAATCCAGGGTGAGTTCGCCGCCGTCGGTACGCTGCACCCACTGGCGCGGGAACTGCGAATCGTCATAATCGGCGGCATCCTCATTAATAAGGTTTTCCGGGTTGAAATCGAGCAGGTTATCGTTCTCTAAACGCGCGTGCTTCCACCATTTATCGAAGGAACGAACGTCCGTCACATGCTCGGGGATGCGCGCATTATAGAACTCGAAAAGCACGGCGTCATCCACTCGCAGATCGCGGCGGCGCAGGCGGGCCTCAAGCTCCTCAACCTCAGCCAGGGCACGCAGGTTGCGCTTGTAGAACTTGTGCTGGGTGCGCCAGTCGCCCTCCACCAGGGCGGAACGAATAAAAATCTCACGTGCAGCGGCGGCATCTACCCGGGAATACTGCACGGGACGGTCGGCATAAATCGTCAGCCCGTACAGGGTGCCCTTCGTATACGCCACGGCGGCACCTCGGCTTGCCGACCAATGCGGCTCGGAATACTGCTTTTTCAACAGGTGCCCGCCCACTTCTTCAACCCACTGCGGCTCAACCGCGGCGTTTGTGCGTGCCCACAGCCGGGAAGTCTCCACAAGCTCGGCAGAGAGCACCCAGTCAGGGTTCTGTTTGAAAAGCCCGGAACCTGGGAAGATAGCGAATTTTGTGCCACGCGCCCCCAGATATTCGCGCGGACCACGCGGGGCTTTGCCGTAGGTTTTCTCACGCTCCTCTTTAGCGCCCACATGCGAGAGCAGACCCGAAAGCAGGCTCTTATGAATCTCAACCTCACGCCCCGACGCGTCAATATCGCGCCCGTTCGACACGCGGATATTCGCGGTGCGCCCCATCTCACGCAGCTGAGCGAAAAGATCCTGCCACTCACGAATACGCAAAAAGTTAATAAACTCGCGGTGGCACATTTTTCGCAACTGCGAAGAGGAAAGCTCAGCCTGGCGCTCATTAATGTACTGCCACAGCAGCAGGAACGACGAAAAATCAGATGTATCGTCCGTGAAACGGGCATGCATCTCATCGGCGGTGCCACGCACCTCAGCTGGGCGTTCACGCGGATCCTGAATCGTCAAAGCGGCAGCAAGAACCATCATCTCTTTAGCACAGTCACGGCGCGAACCCTCAATAATCATGCGCGCCAAACGCGGATCGACCGGGAACGCACTCATTGCACGCCCCGTAGCGGTCAGCGTCGAGGCAGCACGATGATGCTTCCCCCTCTTATCCGTGCGCGCCGGTTTTTCAGAAAGCGCCCCAAGCTCACGCAGCAGATTCACGCCGTCATTAATCGCGCGTGATGCGGGTGGCTGCACAAACGGGAAACGTGCAATATCGCCGGGCTCACGCACCACGCCGATCGCAATCATCTGCAAAATAACGGCCGCCAGGTTCGTGCGCAGAATCTCCGGGTCGGTAAACTCGCTGCGCGACGCGAAATCCTCCTCAGAATACAGCCGAATCGCAATACCATCGCTCACACGGCCGCACCGCCCCGAGCGCTGGTTCGCGCTCGCCTGAGAAATCCGCTCAATCGGCAGGCGCTGCACCTTCGTGCGCGCCGAATACCGCGAAATGCGGGCGGTACCGGTATCGATCACATACTTGATACCCGGTACCGTCAGCGAAGTTTCTGCAACGTTCGTCGCCAGCACGATGCGCGGCCGACTCCCCGGCGTAAACACACGATGCTGCTCCGCGAGAGACAGACGCGCGTACAGCGGCAGGACCTCGTAGTTCATACGTGGGGACTTAGCGACCAAAGACTCCAAAGCATCGTGAGCATCGCGAATTTCGCGCTCGCCCGAGAAGAAAATCAGGATATCGCCAGGTGCTTCCTTCGACAGCTCCTCGACGGCGGCAAGGATTCCATCGGTTGGGTCACGGTCTTCGTCGCCTTCATCTTCATCAGCGTAGCCGTCCCCATCGAGTGGTCGGTAGCGAATCTCCACCGGGTAGGTGCGCCCCGAAACCTCAATAATCGGGGGAGCATCATCGGGAAGAATCTGCTCGGCAATCTCACGCTCCTCATCGCTAAGAGAATCGTCTACCACACCCTTACCGGGCACGAAACTCGGTGCGAAATGCCTCGCAAACCGTTCAGGGTCAATGGTTGCGGAGGTAATAATGACCTTCAAATCCGGGCGCTGCGGCAGAATACGCTTCAGGTACCCCAGAATAAAATCAATATTTAGGCTGCGCTCATGCGCCTCGTCAATAATGAGCGTGGAGTACTTGCGCAGCAGCTTATCGTGCTGAATTTCGGCGAGCAGAATACCGTCGGTCATGAGTTTGATAGCGCTGTTCTCGCCCACCTCAGAGGTGAAACGCACCTGGTAACCCACGGTCTCACCAATTTTCTGCCCCAGCTCTTCAGCGATGCGCTCCGCCACCGAACGTGCGGCAAGGCGTCGCGGCTGGGTGTGCCCAATCATGCCTTTTTCAGCAAGACCGAGTTCCAGGCACATCTTGGGCAGCTGCGTGGTCTTACCCGAGCCGGTCTCGCCAGCCACAATGATGACCTGGTGATCACGAATGGCCGCCTTAATGTCTTCGCGGCGCTCGCTGACGGGCAGCTCTTCGGGATAGGTGATTACGGCGGGAATCAGCGGGTTATAGGGGCGCTGTTCGGCCCGGTCCCGGTGGTTCTTGCGGCGCTCATGTTTGTGTGGATTTTTGGGGCGTGAAGCGTTATTTTTACGCGAAGAATTCTTGTGGGCATTACGCCGTTTTGAGCTTGGCTCTGTTGTGGAAGCATCGCCGGGTTTCTCATCGGATGTTTGGGATGTGCGCGCGGGCTTTTGAGGTGCGCGCATCGGCGCCGCATGAATAGTAGCCGCCCTGCTCGCCATACTGGGCGCGGTTCGAGTGGTCTTAGGAGTATCTGTGTGTTCGGTGGGTTTCTGCTCAGACATATCGTTACTAGTTTACTCTTCTGCCGCCAACCGTAAATCAGCGCACCTTCACAGCATCGTGCCCCTCTCGCCGCCCTTTAAGAACGGAGCTTGGGCGCATCAATGAGTCTTAGGTGCCCTGCCGATTGTGAAGAAGCAGAAAACTGCAACTGTTTTCAACCGACTTTGGTATGTTTCGCCCATCGGAATACCCGCCGCCGAACAGGCCAAAAACGCCCCGTATGGGTAGGGGTTACGCGTAGCATATGGGGCTATGACTGAGGTTCAACTAACTATTCTGCATACCGGTACCGTGCTCGTCGATCAAGCGCTGCCGTACCACCGCGACACTGACCCGCCACTGGCATGGACCCACCTGCTGCGGCCTCAAAGCGCCCTGGTGGACATTCCGGTCAGTTGCTACTTGATTGAAAACCAGCACGGGCTGACGCTCATTGATACCGGCTGGCACACCGATAACCGCACCCGCTGGGGCCAGATGAAGAATCTGCGTCACCAGTACCCCGTGAATAAAGCAAACCTGCCTGCTGGCCAAGCTATTCATGAACAGCTTGAAGAGCGCGGAATCCGCCCACACGACCTTGACCTTGTGCTCATGAGCCACCTGTACTGCGACCACGCGGATGGGCTTCGTCTGGTCAAAGAAGCCCCGCGCATTCTGGTGTCTGAGGCTGAGTTCCGAGCCGCTCAGAAAGACCGTATACGATACCTGCCGCACCAGTGGAAGGGCGTTAACCTGCAAACCTATACATGGAATTCTCGCGTAGGGGAGAGGCAGGCGTACGACCCGTACGGTGACGGTTCGGTGGTGATGGTGTCCGCGCCGGGGCACAGCCCCGGGCTGACGGCTACACTCGTGCGCGGTACCGACACCGTACCTAATGCGGAACCGGGTGTTATTGGCAACGACTTACGCAAATATATTCTGCTGACTTCGAATGTGGGATTTGGCCGTCCCTCTTTTGAGGAGCGTCTGCGTCCTGGGGTTGTGACCGATGCCAAGGCGGCGTTTAGTTCCCTCGACTGGGCGTGTGCCGCCGGTGCCGACCCGCGATGCATCGCCATGTACGCCAACCACGACCCGGAGGTTGACCCCGGTACTCGGGTGCTGAGGTAATAGTGGGCGCAGCATCTGCATAATAAATATTGAAGGTATCATCCCATATTTCGAAAATTTCGAATATATGATAAAGTGGAGGCACAGAAATATCGTAAATTGGCGAGAGAGTGTGATCGTATGAGCACCAGAGGGCAGGGGCGATATTACGAAGAGGAGCCCGATCCAGCTGGCCAGCACAGCACACCTAGCGAACTATTCGACATGCTTTTAAACGCCCAGCGTAAACGGGACGCTGAGCACCACACAGAAGAAACCGATACCCTCTACATTGCAAATAGCAAAGGGGAAAAATACCCCTGAGCCCTGATATGTACGCGCCGCTGGAAACCATTCTGCGGGCACAGCTGGAACACAAAGCAGTCACGCTTGTACAACAGGATAGAATGATGACCACCCAGGAAGCCGCCGATTATCTGGGAATGTCACGCCCCACGCTTGTTCGGCTTCTTGAAGATGGGAAAATCCCCTTCGAAAAACTGAAAAAACACCGCCGTGTAGCGTTTGCCGACGTAGAAACATACCGGGCGCACCGGATGAATAAAAAGTAGGGCATAACCCTGCTCGTACCTTAATTATTTCACCCGGTTAAGGCGGCTTACGCTGACTCCGTGGGACGTTTCGGTACTGTCTGTGGGCATATGCTGTTGCAGAAACTCCAAAAACTGTGCGGTAATCCTCGGGCTGAAACAGCCCGGGTCCGCATGCTCCGCACCGGGAACTAGCACCAGATTGGTGGGTATTCCGTGCGCCTTTAAAGCGTTAAAGACGCGCACCGACTGCTGATACGGCACGCACGAATCGGCTATGCCATGCGCCAAAAACAGGGGCACGCGCGGGCACCGCTGGCCCGCAGCCCGCACCATATCAAGAGGATGCGCCCGCGCCCAGTTCACCCGGGCTGGAGCATCCGCCGCAGTATCAGCCGGAACCGGATACACACTACCCAGCAGGCGCCACTCAGCGCCATCATCATCACGATGCGCCAGTCGGCACCCCGCCAACGGCCTATCGCTAAAAATCGTGCGCACATCACTCACCCCGTAGAACGACCCCGCACACACCACCGACGCTGAAACATCAGGGTAGGCGCTAGAGCCAAAACCCAGATAATACTCGGCCAGCTCAGCATCCAGAAAACCTGATGCGGCGCTATCGGCTGCGAACGCGCAGAGCATCGCCAAATGCCCGCCCGCACTGCCCCCAGCGATAGCGATACGCCCAGCATCCACCCCAAACTGGGCCGCATTCGCCCGGAAAAACCGAACCGCCTCAGCCACATCATGCAACGGGGCAGGGAACAAACCCTGATGCGAATACCGGTAATTCACCGAAGCAACCGCCCACCCCGCCCGCTGAAACAGCGCCCTCATGGCACCCTGGGCGCGAGAAATATCGCGTAAACCATGGTTATCACCAAACCGCCAGGCACCGCCGTGCACCCACACCAAAAGGGCAGAGCGAGCGTCGGAAGCCGCGGGTGAGACAGCGGGGAAGAAATCGTAGGCAAACGCTTGCCGCTGCTCAAAAGGGAACGAATCCGGGCGGTAAAAACCAGTCACATAATCAGGCATACCACCATTAAACGGCCTCCAAGCCTTAACCACCCAACCGTTCACCCACACCGGAGCGTACAAGCACTAGCCGCAGCGCCTACGGAACGAGCACCACCTTACCGCGCGCGTGCCGTTGTTCAATATACTCGTGGGCCGCCGCAGCCTCAGCCAGTGGAAACACCCGGTCAAGGTGAACCCGCAGTGTGCCCTCCTGCAGATAATGCGCGATCTTAGTAAGCTGCCCGGCATCAGGGTGTACCGTCAGCCACTGTGCCGTGAAACCGCGCTCCCTCGCCGCCTCCAAAGGGTCGGGGCTGGTGAGCGTCACAATACGCCCCGCCGGTGCGAAAATACGGTCGGCGGGGGCCAGCACATCCAACGAGTCCAGGAACGTCTGCGCGCCGGTTGAATTCAGCACCACATCAATATGCTCACCATCGTCGGCAAGAGCTTCACGAAAATCTTCCGAGGTGTAGTCAATACACACCGCACCCAGGGACTCCACGAATTCACGGTTCCGCGCAGATGCGGTGGTGTACACCTGAGCCCCGGCAGCTGCCGCCAGCTGAATCGCCATATGGCCCACCCCGCCAGTGCCAGCATGAATGAGGATGCGCTCGCCTGCAGCAAGGCGCGCCACCTCAAAAAGCGCCTGGTATGCGGTGAGGGCGGCAAGGGGAGCGGCCCCCAACTGCTCCATTGGAACATTATCTGGGGCATGAGCCAGCTGGTAGGCGGGAACCAGGGCGTACTGCGCGTAGGTGTTCCCCAGAACCGGGAAATTCACCATCCCGAACACTCGATCACCCACTGCGAACCCGGTGTAGTCACCCGCAACGGCGGTTACCACCCCGGCAATATCCCAGCCCAGAACTACCGGTTTGCTGGTATCTGCCAGCTGCGCGGCGGGGCCCAGCCCTTTACGGGTGGTGGTATCAATCGGGTTCACACCCGCCGCCTGAACCCGTACCACCACATGCCCGCGCACCGGCTCGGGGACGGGAACCTCCGCAAGGTGCAGCACCTCAGGCCCACCCCACTCCACGAGCTGCACCTGCTGCATGGTATCTGTCACGGTTACCTCCCTAGATGTTCTGTTACTGAACCTATTACCCAATTCTCTCAGCGTCACAGCGGTAAGAGCCAGCAGAACCATGAGAAAATAGACAAGAGCCGTGCCGCCGTCGCGTATTAAACGCTCGGATACAAGCAGCAATAATACGCCGACTAGGGGCTTTAGAAAGGGCTGTGATTAGTGGCGGCTAGACCCGGCGCATCCGCAGCTAAAAGGCCGTACTATTGGTGTACAACAACCAACCACCAGGGAGCGAGAATTGCCTGAAAGACCATCTGAAACGGCGAATGCAACAGCTATGAGCGTTAAGGAGCGCACTGCCGCGATCCGCATGATTCTCACCGGCTCAGATACCGAGAACTGGCATATGCTAGAGACCTACTTGACTGAGACAATGGAAAAAGACCGAACCGCTATCGCCCGCAGTCTTGGTGGGATGTACGGGCTGTATGAGGCTGAAGGCCCCACCCTGCGGATGCTGTACCTGTGGGCGGCGCTGGCTTCCAACCCTGAGTATCTTGCCGGGGGCGGCTGGGCAGATACCCTGGATTACTGGGGGAAACAACGTAGAAAAACCGCCTACCCCGTATACACACCCGCCGTCATGCGCGCTGATGAGCAAGCCCTCAACCGTGCGGTACACGCCTACACTGCTGGTCTTATATCGCGAGGGGACATTGCGAAACGATTAGAGACGATCTGCGCGTCTGTGTGGAACAGACGCGAATGGGTGTGGCGGGTATGCCGCACGCTCGCTGGGCACCTCACCCCGGACCGGTACCCGCTGCCTTATTTGCGGATGGTGCGTAACTATATATCTGGTGACGGGCTGAACCTGCAGCCGCAGCCCATGGCGGAGCGTATTGTGCGTATACTCACGGACGATGAGGCGCTGCGTGAGAAAGAATTCTGGGCGTTTTTTACCGTCGAAGGGATGGGTGATGAGCAGTCCCTTGAGCATCGCAACGATACGGCACTCATCTGGGATGCTGCGCGTGCGAAAGAAGCCCGAGAGAAGATTAAAAACGCCTACCTGTGTGCGTTGAGTGAGCTGTGTGAGCGTATTCCCGGGTTCCGTGACCGCCTGCTGGAGGCCACTCTCACGGGAATACTCAGCGACTTTTCGGCCCGCAACGTCGCGTGGTACGTAAATATTCACCGTTACCTAAAGCCCACCAGCACTGAGATTTCGGTGCGAGAACCACGCTACGCGGCGCTTCTTACTGTGCCCTCCGGGGCGGCTGTTGCCCTGGGGCAGAACGCCTATAAAACCCTCATGAAAACCGGGGAGCTGGGGGAGGTAAACGGGCTGATAGAAGCAAGCCGAACAGTACTTGCCCGCACCGATAAGAAAAGCGTTAAAGCGCAGCTGAGCCTGCTCCGCTCACTTAATAATTATGCAAAGAAAAATGGGCTTTCTGAGGTTCCCCAGAAAGTATCTGCACTAGTGAACGAGTTTCTGCCATCGTTTCCGGTAGATACGGCTGAGTCCGCTAAAAGACTCATCATAGCCGCCGATAATAGCCCCGCAGATAGCGAAACAGAGGCTCCTGGCACAGAGAATGCCCCGGCTGAAGCCCCTATTGTTCCCGGACCACGTACCGTACCGCTACCGGATAACTATGCGCCTGAAGCCCCTGTTACTGACGCCGCCGAACTCAACGAACTAATGATTGAACACCTGCTTAATGCTGGCAACGGGGCAGATCTGCCGCGTATTCTCGACGCGATCATCACCTTAGGCATTGACGCAATAAGCGCACCAACTCTGACCCGCATTAAACGCCTAGCAGGAACCGGGCAGACAACAGGCCAGTGGGAGCTCGTCCCGTACGGAACGCTCCTAGCGTGCGCGCTCGCTACAGTGACCGTGAACGCTAGCGAACCTGAGCACGCTAGCTGGGGTGCTCTAATAGCTGCCATGACTTCAGGCCGGGGAAAGACGCTAACCGCCGCATCTCATCTGCCGGATCGTGCAGCAAGCACCCTGCTCATCCGCGAACTAGACCGGTTCACCCGTCAGGTCGCTGGCGGGCAGGCAACAGTACCGTTCATGCGGCAAGTTCCCCAGCAGCAGCGCCAATGGACGCGTAAACGGTATAAATTATCGTCGCTGGCGCGTGCCTGGGAAGGGCACGGGTGGAAAGCCCCGCTGTGGTTTGCCCCAGCCATTAAAGCCGGAAAAAATATTAGCCCCGTGGAGTCCGCTCTTCTGGGCGGCCCGTTCACCCGCACCAACGGCAATTTCGGGGTGGCCGACTACGTTGATTTTAAAGGCGAGCAGCGGGTGTATGAGTGGATGGTGTGGGCCCTGCACCATAACCTAGACACCCTCGCGGCGCACGCACATATGAGCCTCATCGCTGGGATGAACTACCCGCACCGCCCTGAGATTCGGCTTTTTCTGAATACTTTTGAACGCACCAGGTGCATACCGGGTGAGCCTGTATATTCGGCCTTGGGGTACGCCTGTCGGGCTAAAAACGATGCCGACCGTGCTGCTGCCGCGGAGGCGATTGCTGGGCTGTGCGCCTCGAACCTGCTTGACCCGCACGTGTTTGCCGAACAGCTCAAACTGCTCATGGCTGATGGGGCGATGATTGTGGGGCGCCTTGCCAAAACCCTCGACGATGCGGCGCAGCTGAACGAGCTGGCCGGGTACCGGGTGCTTCAAACCCTGCACGCTATGCTGCAGGAATCCACCGACGTGGTAAATGAGTACCCGCTGGTTGCTCTTCTGGCCCAGTTGTGCGTGCAGTACGGTGTGAGCGTGCCAATACCCGATCGTCTGATCCCGGCACCGAAATCCCGCGGCACGGTGGCAACAGCGCTGCGTACCATTCTGGCTCTTGAACCGCACCCCACCGAACTATTGGTGAAAGCGGCGCAGCAAGCAGAGGCAGCGAACAGGCTGCAATACGATGATGAGGACAAATAAATGACCGGCCCCGTGCATCTGCCGCCGCATACCTCACAAGTAAAAAGCCTGGCCGAGATGATTCGTGCAATCCTTGCTGCACCAAAGACCGGGAACTGGCTGGGCCTAGACGAGATC
Source organism: Rothia aeria (assembly GCA_002355935.1). GTDB lineage: Bacteria > Actinomycetota > Actinomycetes > Actinomycetales > Micrococcaceae > Rothia > Rothia aeria. Next base: position 1,335,088 of record AP017895.1, read on the forward strand.
CTGGCGGGGACGGGCGAGAAAGAACGCTCCGCTGTGCTGCGCACCCTAGGTGGGTTTACCGCAGTGTATGAGAGGGAAGGGCCAACCCCGCGTATGTTCTATCTGCGGGCGGCTTTGGCGGGGCGTAAGAAAGTGGGTGAAATATTCACGTGGCCCTCCGCCAACGACCCATGCACTTCGTGGATTGCCCGGCACCCAGGCACTAATTACCCGGTATACTCCGGGGAACAGCTATGCACAGATGCGTCAGTACGGGAAGCAGCAGTTGAAGCATTCGCTGCGGGTATTCTGCATCGTGGGGCGCGTGGGTTCAGCGAGTAATGGACGATATGCTCGGGGTGAGAAACCTGTGGGCACTGCACATCATGCGCCTGCTCATGCGGGACGTACCAGCCGAACGGTACCACCCCAACTATTTACCAACAATCCGCGATTATCTGCGTCGCCCCTACTATGGGGAACCCAAAAAACGTGAGTCCCGCCCGGAACGTATCGCCCGCATCCTTACCACAGATGAGCGGCTGTACCAGCGGGAATTCTGGGAATTTTTCTCCGTTGAAGGTATGGGAGATACGCGCCGGTTCGCAGAGATCGGTTCAGATGTTCGTGGTATGAACGCGCGAAAACGCGCCGAGGCGTGCAGCAGGGTCGAGCACGACTTCATGGCCGCATTCGATATTCTGTACCATCAGGTGCCGGGTTTCCGTGACCGTCTCTTAGATGCCGCGCTCGCCGGGATGCTCAGTGACTTCTCGGCGCGAAACATCACGTGGTACGTGAATATTCATCGGCACCTGAACCCCGATAGCCGTGAGCTTTCCCAGCGGGAAGGAAGCTATGCGGCGCTTTTAGCAGCACCGTCTGCGGTAACGGTGAGTGTGGGACAAAACGCCTATAAGAGCCTCATACAATCAGGGAGCCTAGAGAATATGAGCGGGCTCCTTACAGCGAGCGAAGCGGTACTGAGCCGAGCCGATAAAAAGAGCGTCACAACCCAGCTGAGCCTGCTCCACACCCTGAATAGCTATGCAAAAAAGCACGGCTATGCAGAGGTACCTGAGAAAGTCAGCGCACTAGTGGCAGGACATCTGCCAACATTCCCCGTAGACCTCGCCGAGAAGGCACAAAAACTTATAATACCGGGGGAGGCGCAGAGTGCAGGCATCACGGGTGCTATAAAAACAGATGCTGATTCACTGGAAATACCCGCCCCACGCACCACACCAATACTGCATTATTATGCACAAAAGGCGGCTGTCCCATGTGTAGCCGAGCTGAACGAGCTTATCGCTGAACACCTCATTGATGCCGGAAACGGGGCGGATCTGCCGCGCATCATTGACGGAGTTATTACGCACGGTATAGGCGCGGTAGACGCGCAGAATCTTGACCGTATTCGGCAGCTGGCCCGCCAAGAATACGTGGGCAGCTACCGTGAGCACAACAACCGTGCAGACGAATGGGCCGAAGCTCACCTGTGGGATAACATTCCGTACAGCTCCCTGATGGCGCTTGCCCTCGCCAAAATCGCGGGGCTGCCCATGCCAGCGGGTACCGCATGGGATAGGCTCATAGCCCATATGGCAGTCGGCGGGGACACCGGGCTGTTCCTGCCCAACCGCGCCCTCAGCACCGTGCTCATCCACGAGCTCAACCGGTTCGTTGAATGCAGCATCGCAGGCGAAGAAGGCGCCCCGTTAATGGTTGCGGTACCCCCGCAACAGCGGTCGTGGGAACGCAGACGCTACCGGATCCCCTCATTAGGGTACGGCAGGGATGAGAACCGCGAAGCCGCATGGTGGTTTGCCCCAGTACCGCAGGCCTACCGCAAAGACCCAGTCGTGAATGCGCTCCTGGCGGGTACCGCAGATCGTAGAGACGGTAACTTCGGGATCCACGACGCTATGGTTTTTAATGGCCGCCAGCGGGTGCGCGAATGGGCGGGGTGGATGCTTCAGCACAATATTGATACCTACGCGGCCCACGCCCACATGGAGCTGGCCCACGGTATGCAGCCAGTATTGTTTCTACGCTCTCTTGAACACACCGGACGGGTGCTGCAGGAACCCGTTTATTCTGCATTAGCGCACGCCTGCGGGGCGGCGGAGGCCGAAGGAAGAGCCGCCGCTGCTGAGGCACTTGCCGGGCTGTGTGCTTCGAACCTGTTTGACCCGCAGTTTCTCGCGAAAGAGCTGATACTCCTTTTTGATGAGAAGGCGATTATTGCATCTCGTATCGCGAAAACCCTTGACGATACGGCGCAGCTGAGCGCCCTAGCCGGGTACCGGGTGCTTCAGACTCTAGCTGCGGTAGTAACGGGGGAAACTACGATTCCTAGAGGGCATCAGCTGACCGTTCTGCTGGCTCAATTGTGTACGCAGTACGGTGTGAGCGTGCCAATACCTGATCGTCTGATTCCCGCGCCGAAAGCCCGCGGCACGGCTGCAGCGGCGCTGCGTACTATTCTGGCTCTTGAACCGCACCCCACCGAACTATTGGCGGAGGCGGTGCATCAGGCAGAGGCAGCGAACAAGCTATAACTAGCACCAGCCCAGCCCCAAGTACCACTGAATAAATATGAGGAAGATTATGGCCGGTAATACCACCGCAGAACCGGGTCTTGTCACCCCACCTAGCCAGAGCCGCTTCGAGGCGTTACGTACCGCTCTAACCAATAAAAACACCGAAGACTGGCACACGCTCGATAGCATCCTAGCTGACGCAGACGAAAAAGAACGCGCCGCCATCATGCGTGCCCTAGGCGGGTTTGCTGCGGTGTACGAGGCTGAAGGGCCAACCCTGCGCATGGTTTATCTGCGTGCAGCCGTTGCACGCCGCGACCACGTGACATACCCGAAAGGGATATTCGCGCGCTCTACCGGGCAGGAAGCCACAGACGACCGTTGGGTGAAACACCACCCAGACCCCGGGTACCCACTCTACCCCCAGGAGAGCTTTCACACCGACGCAGCGGCACGGCAGAAAGCGGGTGAAGCGTTTGCGGCGGGGATTATGAGCCGCGGCGGAACCTGGGTTAATAAAGTTTTTGAGGACATCCACTGGTGCCACGACCTGTGGAGCCTGCACATTATGCGCCGCCTCATGCGGGATGTACCGCCCGAACAGTACCACCCGGAGTATCTGCGTGAGATCAGGTACTACCTGTGCCGCCCCTACCAGGATGAACCGTTCACCCGTGAATCACACGCGGAACGTATAGTGCGTATTCTCACGGAGGATGAGGGGCTGCGTGAGAAGGAATTCTGGGCATTCTTTACCGCCGAAGGGATGGGGGACACTCAGGCAATACTCACCTCTTCCACCGGCACCCGCGCCGGCGATGCACAAGAAAACCAGCTGCTCGAAAGCCAGCTCGTGGCTGCCTTCGATAGTCTCTGTGCGAGGCTGCCGGGGTTCCGTGACCGCCTCTTAGACTCCACACTGACGGGGATGCTCAGCGATTTCTCGGCACGTCATATTGCCTGGTACCTGAATATTCAGAAGCATCTTGCCCCCACCGTGGGCGAGATACTTGCCCGCAAAGATAACTACCTGAGCTTGCTCAGCACCGAACCTGGAGCAGCTGTCGCCTGGGGCCAAGCCGCCTATAAAACCCTCCTAGCTGAGGGTGCACTCGATAACCCGTATGAGCTGATAAGCGCCAGCGGGGCCGTGCTGAGCCGCGCCGATAAGAAAAGCGTCAAAGCCCAGCTGAGTCTGCTCCGCACCCTGAATAACTATGCCAATAAGCACGATTACTTAGAGGTGCCTCAGAAAGTGTCTGAGCTGGTGCGGGGTCTCTTCCGTCGTACCCAGCGGATATTGCTCAGAGTGCCCAAAAACTCATACTTGAGAAGCCTTCGGGGGAGGTGCCGAACCATACGCAGGGCAGGTGCAAGGCGGCACCACGGGGCGCTGAAATCCCTCATATTCCTGCCCCACGCACCGCACCGTTACCGGATAACTATGCGTCCGGTGAGCCTATTACCGCCCCGGTGGAACTTAACCGGCTTCTTACGGAGCACCTCAGCGAAGCATCCGGGGAAACACACGGCATGGGCGCAGGTGAAGAGCTGGCGCGTATCCTTGACGGAATTATTGTCCTGGGGGCAGAGGCGATTGATAAGCAGAACCGGGAGCTCATGCGCCGCACAATACGTGAGATTCAGGATATTCACACCCCGGAGGCGAACTGGAGTGTTAGCTCGTGGGGGTTTCTCTGCCGGTACAACGTGATTCTTGGGCTCGCGCTCGCCGAGCTGGCTGAGGTTAAAGATAATGACGGCGCCCTTTGGCAGGAGCTTATTGCTACTATTACCGGCGGCACCATGACAATTACCCGACATGCCCGTCTTGAAAACCGGCGGGTGAGCCTGCTGCTGATCTTTGAGATGATGCGTTTTATTGACGAAATGCGCTCAGGCTCCGCAGCCGCCCCGTTCATGCGCCCCATACCTGCACAGTCCCGTCCCTGGACGCGGATACACTACCCGCAGGCGCATCTGGACATATGGTGGGACTCAACGCGGGATGAACAGGAGCTGCCCATCTGGGAAGCCCCCATGATGACCGAAGAGCAGGGGGTAGGAGCCATGCAGTCGGCGGCCCTTGGCGGCCCGTGCACCCGCATTGACGGCAGCTGCGATACGCACGAGAGGGAAGAATGGACGCACACCCAGCACGTGCCTGAATGGTTCGCCTGGCTTATGCAGCATAACCCGGATACCTATGCCGCTCACTCTCACATTCGCTTAATGCGCGCCCTGACCCAGAACCGGGTGCCAGAGGTTCAGCGAACCATGTGGCTGCTTGAAGCTAGCCGCCAAGTGCCAACGGCTCCGGTGTACTCCGCGTTGGCTCTTGCCTGCAGTGCGAAGAGTGTCGAAAACCGGGCGGCTGCGGCGGAGGCGATTGCAGGCTTATGCGCCTCGAACCTTTTTGACCCCGCCGGGTTTGCGCACCAGGTGCGGCTGCTGCTGGCGGAGAAGCTGCTGACGGCCGGGCGCCTTGCTAAAACCCTTGAGGATGCGGCGCATATGAGTGCCCTGAGCGGGTACCGGGTGCTGCACGTTTTGGCTGAGCTGCTGAATGAGATAAAGCCCGCCCACCAGCTCCTTGATCTGCTGGGGAAGCTCTGCGTGCATTACGGGTGGCGGTGCCGGTTCCTGAGCATCTTACCCCCGCACCGAAAGCACGTGGTGTTGCAGCATCCGCCCTGCGTACTATTGCTGCCGTTGAGCCGCATGCTACGGATTCCCTCATAGCTGCCGCTGACGAGGCTGCTGCGGCAGAAGCATAGAAAACACAGAATAGGGTAACCGCCACGAAGCGGCACTAGCTGTGCTTCGTGGCGGTACAGCCATCTATTCCAAGGGGCCGCGCATATATGTATCGAGAGTGGGGCCAATGAGCCGCGCCGTCTGCTCAATAGAGAGCTCGGTCAGGGGCGGAATCTTCAAAATGTACCGGGTGTAAATCAGCCCAAAAATCTGGGTCCCTGCGAGGGCAAGCCGCGTTGTGGCGTTTTCCACCGGAAGCTGCGGGGCGAGGCGCTCTAAAAGTTCTTCGTTAACAAAGCGGAGGAAAACCTTTTGCGATTCTTCGTGGGTGCCAAGGCTGCGCAGCAGCCCGGTGAAGGCGGGCCCTATGGTGGGGGTTTCGAGGGTGGTGAGTACGGCGCGTATATAGTGCGTGCCGGGTGAGTCGGTTGCCTCCGGGCGGTATTCCGAGAGAATATCGGGTAGCCCGCGGGAGCGGAATACCTCAGAAATAGCGGCGGTGAAGAGGTCTTCTTTGGTGCCGAAATAGTAGTGGATGAGCTTCGCATCAACACCTGCGGCTGTGCCGATTTTACGCATAGTGGTGGCCTGGTACCCGTGTTCGCTAAAAAGCTCGGTGGCGACCTGCAGAATGTGCTTTCGTTCAACCCCTCCCGCTCTGGGGCCGCGGCGGGGCTTGGGATTCTTCTTAGGTGAACTCACGGCTTGACCTTCCCGCTCTTGTGTGGTGGTTTGAGCCTAACAGCGGGGGAGCGCTTGCGCAACCAGAAAGAGCGGTTAAGCGTATTACGCAATTTTTTGGATTAACGTTTCAATCTTTCCCGAGAGCCGGTAAAGCATCTGTAGGTTAATAAGAACCCCAGAGTGCTCAAGACCACGGTCAAAATAACTAATGCGAGGTAATCGATATGCTGGGTAGCAAAGATAGCGTATAAGGTAATAGCGTTAAACGGCATGGTAAATACTGCGGTCCTGCTGCCCGGCGCCCACCCGGGAAGACTATTGCCTCACGAATATGGATGACGAGGTGCAATGTGTAGGCGATAAACATAGCTGCCACGACCTCAGCAGAATCAAGGATGATCCCGGTACAAAGGATGAGGCAGGCAACAACGAATTCTTCAGCGATCATGGCCGCAATAGCCGCGGTTGAGGGGTAATGATCTTGCCCTGCCACGAAAAGCTCGTCGTGATACCGGTTATTATCGGCATGTTTATCAATATAGCGGCGCACAAAAATAATCTCTTCAAATTCGTGCACCATAAACAGCACAAGGGTGATTAAAGCAAAACCGCTAATAGTCATTGCAGCCTCCCGAGTTTCCCGTGTAATTTCATGCTACAACCATGGGCGCACGGGGGAGAAGGGGACAGCGGGTGCTGCTCTGTGCCTCAAGCCGTGGTTTTACATGTTGTCTTCTTTGCTGCTCTGGTGGTTTGGGTATTACTGCGAGGGTACTTGCGCAATGGGATGGGGCAGCTGTAGGGTTAATTTCATCAACTGATGAAATAGGGAGGTGGGGGTAATGACAGCCCTCATTGTGAAAGAATTTCGGGAGTTGGCACGTGACCGCCGCACCCTGGCGATGCTGGTGATTTTGCCGGTAATCCTACTGATTATTTTCGGTTACGCGGCAAACCTATCCGTCGATAAGGTGTCGGTGGCTGTCATTGGTTCGCAGGCAGAATCTTTCGCCCATAAACTCGACACCTACAGTGCCGCACGGGATAAGCTTGACATCACCCAGATAGAACACACCCGCGGCGGGGAAGACGCAGAGCAATTACTGCGCGACCGAAAAGCCGACGTTGTGGTTGTTGCCGACCGGCCGGACACCTCGGACAAACCCATCTCAGAGCAGATGCGGGTCTACACCGACGGCAGTAACCTCTTTGTTGCGCAGACGGCGCAGGGTGCCTTCGTGCAGATATCGGCTGAGGACGCGCAAAACCGCATAACGGAAGCAAAATCCGCGTACCGCAATGCAGCCGCACAAGCACAAAAAGCGCAGCGTGACCACACAGCCTCACCCGCGCAAGGGCCCTCAGCAGCCCCAGCGGGGCCAGGGGCAGCACCATCAGACTTTACGAGCATGGAGAGCCCTAAACTAGACCCAGATGACCTCGTGACGGTACTGTTCAACCCGGAACTAAAAACATCCTGGGTGATGGTGCCAGGGCTTATTGGGCTGATTCTATTGTTCATCGGTACGGTCATTACCAGTATCGGGTTAGTGCGTGAGCGAGAAACCGGCACACTGGAACAACTGGCGGTCATGCCGCTTCGGCCCTCCTCCATTATTCTGGGCAAAATCGTCCCCTATTTATGGTTGCCGTAGTCGATATGGCGGTGGTGACCATGCTCGGTGTGTGGCTTTTCGGGGTGCCCTTCAACGGCAGCCTGTGGCTGTTCAGCCTTGCCGCCCTCATATTCCTCTTCGTGGTGCTCGGTATTGGTGTGTTTATCTCCTCCATCTCCCAGAACACCGGGCAGGCCATCCAAATGGCGATTCTTTTTATGGTCCCGCAGGTGCTGCTCTCGGGACTGATTTTTCCCTTGACCTCCATGCCGCTAGGCGTGCGGTGGATAGGCTACGCCCTGCCTCTGACCTGGTTCCGTGAAATTGCTCAGGGCATTATGCTCCGCTCCGTAACCCTAGAAGGTATCTGGCTACCTTTTGTCATTCTGGCGGCTATGGCGGTGGTTGTTTTCGGTGCCGCAACGGCCCGGATGCGGTACATTCTCACCCACGGAGGGGCACGCTAATGGAACCCGTGACTATCAACCTTGAACAAGCCACAGTGCGTTTTGGAGACAAAACAGCTCTTGATAATTTCACGGGCGAGTTCACTCCCGGAACGGTAACAGCGCTGATCGGCGGGGACGGTGCCGGTAAAACCACGCTCCTTAAACTGCTCGCCGGAAGGCTGAGGACGCACAGCGGGAACAACAGCGGGTATGCCGTTGACCGGCACAACGTGGGGTACCAGCCCGCAGACTCTGGCGTGTGGCGTCATCTCTCAGTTGCTGAGAATATCGAGTTCGTAGCGCGTACCTACGGGCTCAGCCCAGATAAGGCCCGCACCCGCTCCGAAGAACTGCTCACAAAAGCCGGGCTAGACCACGTACCCAACCGGCTGGCTGGGCGGCTCTCGGGCGGGATGCGGCAAAAACTCGGGGTGGTGCTTGCAACACTGCACCAGCCCGGCCTGGTGCTGCTTGATGAACCAACTACGGGCGTGGACCCCATCAGCAGGGCAGAACTGTGGAGCCTGATCGCGGCCACTGCTGCGGAGGGGGCAACCGTCATCTTCGCCACCACCTACCTTGATGAAGCCGAACGCGCCACACGGCTGTTCCTGCTGGATCATGGGACCCTGCTGGGTGTTGGGACCCCGACGAAGTGATAGCAGATGTACCCGGCTCAATCTGGCAGGCACCGGTGAGCCTGGAGCCCGCGCAGCAAGTACTTGCCCACCCATCCGCATGGCGCCGGGCACATACCGTCTACTGTTGGAGTGAAGACGCGCACCCCGCCCATCCTAAGGGTTTCACCCCCGCCCTAAAGATTTAGAGAACGCAAGCATTGCGTTGCTGCTGGGAAAGACTTCGGGTGATCATGATTTAAATACCCTACCTACCGGGGTTGAGCGCAGCGGAAACCCCCAAATAGCAGAAAGTTTCGACAGCGGCGATACCCTCGTGCTGGCGGATCATATAGTCCGCGACTATGGATCTTTCAGGGCGCTTAACGGAGTATCACTGAGTGTGCGTCCCGGTGAAATTGTCGGGCTCCTCGGGGGCAACGGAGCCGGTAAAACCACGCTCATGCGGATTCTGCTCGGTCTGGAAACCGCCACCGCAGGTGAGGCGACACTCTTTGGGCAGAGCCCATCACTTGGCAGCCGCAGGCGCATCGGGTACGTGGCGCAGGGGTTGGGGCTGTACCCCTCACTGTCAGCCCTGGAAAACCTGGAATTCGCGGCTTCAGTTCAAGGGGTCGCCGTGAGCAAACAGGCCCGCAGCTTCGCAGAACGCTACGGCCACGCTCCCGTGACTACTCTGCCGTTAGGCGCTAAACGCACTCTCGCGTATCTTGCCGCTATAGGGCACAACCCCAAACTTCTCGTGCTTGATGAGCCCACCTCCGGTATGGACGCGCTCACCCGCGCCCGCCTCTGGGAAAACCTACGTGCCCTGGCTGATAACGGTACGGGCATTCTGGTAACAACCCACTACATGCAGGAAGCCGCCCAATGTGACCGCCTTGTCATGCTTGCTGCCGGCAAGGTAACTGGCACCGGAACCGTTGACGAGATCACCGCCGGGCACAGCTCGCTCGTGGTGAGCGCCAAACGCTGGGAAGAAGCCTTTAAACTGCTTCAGGATGCAGGCATTCCCGCACTCTTGGACGGCCGCACCCTACGCCTACCCGGTGCTGGGCGCGGCCCCGTCACCACGGCCCTTCAGCCGCTCGGGGAACAGGTTCATCTGCAAGAAGGCACCGCAACCCTTGAAGAAACCATGCTGCTAGATGCGGAGCCCTAACGACAGGCAGCTTTTAACGCTTAAAACAAATGCGGTCTGTCTAAATTACTGTTTAGACAGACCGTTTTTGTGCCCTTGAAAGGATTCGAACCTTCGACTTCTTGCTCCGGAGGCAAGCGCTCTATCCACTGAGCTACAAGGGCGAACCTCATCTATCCTAGCAGAGTATTGCTAAACTATTAACTTATGACTCCAGAAGAACTCTCAGACGCTATCACTCACGTTCTTAAAGACACCATTGCCGCCGGTCAGCTGACCCTCGTTGATGGTGCCGACCTGCCACAGGTTCGTGTGGAGCGCCCCAAATCGCGTGAGCACGGCGACTGGGCCACCAACCTCGCGCTGCAGCTTGCTAAAAAAGTCGGGAAAAACCCGCGTGAAGTAGCCGTCATCCTCGCAGAGAAAATCGCCCATACCCCTGGAGTTCTGCGGGTAGATATTGCTGGCCCCGGCTTCCTCAATATCACCCTGGATGCGGCAGCGGCAGGCACACTAGCCGCAACTATCGTAGAAGCAGGCGAATCCTACGGTACGAGCGATAAGTTCGCGGGGAAAACCATTAACCTCGAGTTCGTTTCGGCTAACCCCACCGGCCCCATCCACCTGGGCGGAACCCGCTGGGCGGCTGTGGGTGACGCGTTGGCGCGTATGCTCAACGCCGAAGGGGCGAACGTGGTGCGCGAATACTACTTCAACGACCACGGAACCCAAATTGACCGGTTCGTCAACTCACTATTGGCCGCCGCCAAGGGAGAGCCTACCCCTGAAGACGGCTACGCGGGCGACTATATTACCGATATTAAAGATCAGATTCTCGCCCAACGCCCAGATGCGCTTGATGCCGAGAATCCCGCAGAGATTTTCCGTGAAATCGGAACCGAGCTCATGTTCGCGCAGATTAAAGAGTCCCTGCACCGTTTCGGCACCGACTTTGATGTCTTCTTCCACGAAAACTCGGTATTTGAGTCTGGTGAAGCCGACCGCATCATTGAGCAGATGAAACAGGACGGTCAGCTTTTTGAAGCTGAAGGCGCCTGGTGGATGCGCACCACCGACTACGGCGACGACAAAGACCGTGTGGTCATTAAATCTGACGGCAACCACGCCTATGTGGCTGGCGATATCGCCTACTATAAAAACAAAATGACCCGCTCCGAAAACCCCGCCGACGTGGCTATTTATATGCTTGGCGCAGACCATAGCGGCTATGTGGGGCGGCTGAAAGCTATCGCCCAGATCCTTGGGTACCAGCCCGAGCAGATTGAGGTCATGATTGGGCAGCTGGTGAACCTCGTTAAAGACGGTAAACCCGTGCGCATGTCAAAACGTGCCGGTAATGTCGTCACCCTCGAAGACCTAGTAGAGGCTGTGGGGGTGGATGCGGCACGCTATGAGCTCACCCGCTACTCAGTGGACAGCACTATCGACATTGACCTAGACCTGCTGGTGCAGAAAAGTAACGATAACCCGGTCTACTATGTGCAGTACGCGCACGCCCGCGCATGCGCCGTTGCACGTAACGCCGCCGATGCCGGGGTGGATACCGCAGCCGGGGTGGATACCGCGCTGCTGGATTCCCCTGCGGACACGGAACTGCTTGCAGCACTGGGGCAGTACCCTGCGGCCGTGCGCACCGCCGCCGAATTCTATGAGCCGCACCGTGTTAACCGTTATCTCGAAAACCTGGCAACCGCATACCACCGCTGGTACGGTATCTCGCGTGTGGCCCCGAAGAGCGATGAGCCGGTGACCGATCTGCACCGCACCCGTTTGCTTCTCAACAATGCAGCCCGGCAGGTGCTCGCCAACGGATTGGGTCTGCTGGGGGTCACCGCCCCGAACGTATGTAACGCCAACCGACCAGAAGCTGCGTACCCCGCCAACACGATGACGGGGCACGCGGCTTTTGTATATTGGTTTATCCGCTATCTGAACACCGCCCATCAGCAGCATCGTGGCGGCGCGGCGTTCCGATATAGTGGTGATGGCATCACGAATCTGTGACCGTGACATAAGACCTGAGGACTATGCATGAGCGACGCGCAATCCCTGTACGCCCCCAACTGGCTTACCTGCCCTGACCATCCCGCCGAGCTGAACCGCACCATCTGGACTGACTCATTTCAGCGTAATTACGGGGAGAGCTCACCATCGACGGCATTGCAGCGAGTGAGCTTGTCGAAGAGTTCGATACCCCGCAGTACGTATTTTCGGAAGACACATTCCGTGCCAGGGCACGCGGGTACCGCCGGGCATTCGAGGATGCCTTCGCCCGGCACGGGGCGCAGGCGAGTGTCTACTACGCGGGAAAGTCATTTTTGTGCACCGCCGTGGCGCGGTGGGCGCATGAGGAAGGCTTGTGTCTTGATACGGCGTCGGGCGGGGAACTGGCGATTGCCCTGCGGGCGCAGGTTCCCGGGCAAGATATTGCGCTGCACGGTAATAACAAGTCGTATGACGAGATTAAACGCGCTATTAAACACGGGGTAGGCCGCGTGGTGGTGGACTCCATTGATGAGCTCAAACTCATCACAGATGTGTACGCTGAGCTGTGCGCAGAAAGTGTCGCAGAGGGGCTGGAGCCGTATCCGGCGGTTCCCGTGCTCATCCGGATTACGCCCGGTGTGCACGCCTCCACCCACGAATCTATTGCCACGGCGCATGAAGACCAGAAATTCGGGATGTCGCTTCAGCCGGGAACCGCACGTCTGGCCGGGTTGGAGGCCGACGAACTTGAGTATTGGTCAACCACCGAGGACGAATCCTACGCGATGCTCGCCGCCGGTATTCTCGCCGTCACGGATTCCCTGGAATTCCGGGGTATTCACTGCCATATAGGTTCGCAGATTTTTGAGGCTCAGGGTTTCGAGCAGGCGGCAGATACTGCCCTCACTTTTATGCATGCTGTGAACCAGAAATACGGTCTTAGCCTGCCTGAGCTTGACCTGGGCGGCGGCTACGGTATCGGTTATACCGAGGCCGATACCCCGCGCAGTATTGAGCAGATTACTGTCTCGATTGCGGATGCAGTCGCGGCAACCTGCGTACGTCTTGGCCTGGCGATTCCGCATATGTCTTTTGAGCCTGGCCGCTCGATTTCCGGTCCCTCGGGGTGACGCTCTACACCGTCGGGACCATTAAAAACGTGAGTATTGAGGATGAGCACGGTCAGATTCGAGTGCGCCGGTATGTCTCGGTGGACGGCGGTATGAGCGATAATGCGCGCCCGGTTCTCTACGACGCCGACTACACGGTTACCCTGGCAAACCGCGCCCCGGCGGGAGAGCAGGTGCTTTCACGTGTGGTAGGTAAACACTGCGAATCGGGTGATATTGTGGTGCGGTACTGCTATCTTCCTGCTGACCTTCAGGCGGGGGATATTCTCGCGGTGCCAGCTACCGGGGCGTACTGTTATGTGCTGGGATCGAACTATAACTACCTGAGCCGCCCGCCGGTTATTGCTACGTCGGCGGGGGAGGCGGCGCATCCTATTATTCGTCGACAAAGCGAAGATGAGATGCTCGCTCTGGACACGGGCTTCTAGCGCGGGCGCCGCAAATCTTTTCCGTGCGATGACCCCGCAATCGCGAGTTCGGCCAGGAAGCCGCGTAATATAACGACACCCCGTAAATGGCGGTAATGTTGGCGTCTTGACCGCGCCCAGGTGCCGCTCTCTTGATACAGTTGATGATGACGTTGCCCGTTTGTACAGGCGCGTTCACCACTCGGTCAAAATGTAGGAGATAACGTGACTGACACCATTAAGGTTGCTCTGCTCGGCGCTGGGAATGTGGGTTCCCAGGTAGCGCGTATTTTCAGTGAGGATAGCGCGGTTCTCAAAGAACGGATAGGCGCGCCTGTTGAGCTGATTGGTATTGCCGTGCGTGATACTGCGGCTAAACGCCACTGGGATGCCGACCCAGGGCTGTATACCACCGACGCAGACGCCCTGATTGATGCCGCCGATGTGGTGATCGAGCTGACCGGCGGTATTGAGCCCGCACGAACCCGAATTCTGCGTGCCCTAGAGGCCGGTAAATCGGTGGTTTCGGGTAATAAAGCGCTTCTGGCAAAACACGGTGTTGAGCTTCAGGCTGCTGCCGATAAGTCCGGTGCACAGCTTTCTTATGAGGCAGCGGTCGCCGGTGCGATTCCGATTCTGCGTCCCCTGCGTGATTCTTTGGCAGGCGATACCGTCACACGTGTGCTGGGCATTATGAACGGCACCACCAACTACATCCTGGATCAGATGGATACCACCGGCGCAACCTTTGCCGATGCGCTCAAAGACGCCCAGGAACTTGGCTACGCCGAAGCAGACCCCACCGCCGACGTTGAAGGCCACGATGCCGCATCAAAGGCGGCTATCGTAGCCTCATTGGCGTTCCATTCTGATTTCACCATTGATGACGTTCACGTTGAGGGTATTACCGCTGTAAGCGCCGATGACGTTGCCGCCGCAGATGCCGACGGCTATGTGATTAAACTTCTGTCCGTTTGCGAACGCGATGGTGAGGGGGTCAATATCCGCGTGGCTCCTACGCTTATTCCGCGGCAGCATCCGCTGGCGGGTGTTCATGGTGCGTTTAATGCCGTGTTTGTGCAAGCACAGAACGCAGGCGAGCTGATGTTCTACGGCCCCGGCGCCGGTGGGGCACCGACCGCTTCCGCCGTTCTGGGTGATTTTGTATCGTTAGCGCGCCGCCTGGTACTGGGCGGTCCGGGTGTGCCCGAGTCCTCTTACGCGCAGCTGCCCGCTACCGGATTGGGCGACATTATCTCCCGCTACTCGGTAGGCATGCTGGTTGACGACAAACTGGGCGTGCTCGCAAACATTTCCCGTATTTTCGCCGAACACGGCATTTCGGTGGATTCTTTGCGTCAGTCTACTCCGCAGGACGGTGCCGCACAGATTCGCCTAGTAACGCACTCCGCCAAAGACTCTGACCTGCGCCGCGCGATCGCGGTGATCGACGGCTTAGACACCGTGCGCGAGATTATTTCCGTGATTCGCGTCGAGTCCGGTAAATAGATCAGGAAGACTAGAATTTCAGCGCGGAAATTCGCAAGTCCGCGCGAGTAACACCACCAGCAGAAAGTAGGAGAATCCCATGGCACATGTGTGGCAGGGCGTCATTAACGAATACCGCGACCGTCTCCCGTTCGGGGACGACGTAAAACCGGTAACTCTAGGCGAAGGCGGAACCCCGCTGATTCACGCACCGGCACTATCAGCGCAAACCGGCAATACGGTATACCTCAAATTTGAGGGGATGAACCCCACCGGGTCTTTCAAAGACCGCGGCATGACGAGCGCTATTACCGCCGCTAAACACGAAGGCGCGAAAGCTGTCGTGTGCGCTTCGACCGGTAATACCTCAGCGTCGGCAGCGGCATATGCGCTTCAAGCGGGGATGCGCTGCGCGGTACTCGTGCCGGACGGCAAGATTTCAATGGGCAAACTCTCGCAGGCCATCGCCCACGGCGCCGATATTATTCAGATCGACGGAAACTTCGATAACTGCCTCGAAATTGCCCGTAAACTCAGCGAGAATTACCCGGTATTCTTGGTGAACTCGGTGAACCCCTACCGCATTGAGGGGCAGAAGACCGGCTCTTTTGAGGTCGTCGACACCCTGGGAGACGCCCCCGACTATCACCTGCTCCCGGTAGGTAATGCGGGCAATATTACCGCTTATTGGAAGGGATACAAGGAGTACTCAGAACCCTACACGAACCGTGACGGCAAGATCCTGGAGCCGGTCGCCACCAAGCGACCCATCATGTGGGGTTTCCAGGCAGCCGGCGCGGCGCCGATTGTTGCAGGGCACCCGATTGACACTCCCGAAACGATTGCGACCGCGATCCGCATCGGCAACCCCGCCTCATGGGAGAAAGCTGAGGCGGCACGTGATGAATCCGGTGGTGTGATTGAGGCTGTCACCGATGAGGAGATTCTTGAGGCGCACCGCTGGCTCTCTTCCCGCGAGGGCGTTTTCGTTGAGCCCGCATCAGCCGCTGGCGTTGCAGGTCTGCTCAAGAAACACCGCGCGGGTGAGGCCCCGAAGGCAAGACCATTGTCATTACGGTGACGGGTCACGGCTTGAAGGACCCGCAGTGGGCATTGGAACCGGTCAATGGTGCGAAAGTCGAACCGACCAAGGCAGCCTTCGACGTTGTGGCTGTGGCAGATATTCTTGACCTGAATTAGACCACCGCCCCCTTGAGGAAGGCGCCTCCAGTATCCGCATAGCGGATACGGCGGGGCGCTTTTCTATACCGCATTACATGCAATGCTAGGATAAAATCCGTAATACACCACAATGTTTGTGTTCGGGACAGAAACCCCTAACACACCCCACAACGCCCCGAGTACGAGGTCCCCATGTCACTCAATTCGATACCCCTTACTCTCACCGACATTCCGGTGGGTAAAACCGTCACCGTCAAGGTTCCCGCTTCAAGCGCCAATCTCGGCCCCGGGTACGACACCCTGGGACTTGCCTTAGGGTACTATGACGAGCTGACGGTTGAGCGTATCGCCGAAGGGCTGGAATTCGAGCTGTCGGGCGAAGGTAGCGATACGGTGCCACGCAACGAAAACCATCTGGTGGTTCGGTCAATGCGCACCGTCTTCGAAAAGGTCGGGCTGGATGAGCTTCCTGCCCTTAGACTGACGGCGCACAACCGTATTCCGCACTCGCGCGGCATGGGATCATCCGCCTCCGCTATTGTTGCGGGTGTTGCGGCGGCCTCAGCGCTACTGCCGGAGTATGCTCGGTTAAGCCGCGACCAGATTTTCCAGATCGCCTCGGATGTAGAGGGGCACCCCGATAATGTTGCCCCGTCGGTGTACGGTTCGCTGTCAATATCCTGGGGTGAGCTGGGGGACTGGCACTCACTGATCGTGCCGGTGCATCCCACCATTGTGCCTGTGGTTGCGGTGCCTGATTATGAGGTCTCCACCAAACTTGCGCGCTCGCTGATTCCCGCTGAGATTCCGCATGGGCAGGCGGCGGCCAACTCTGGCCGGGCGGCACTGCTGATTCAGTCGCTTGCGCAGGCGCCGGAGCATCTCATGGACGCGACTGTGGACTACCTGCACCAGGGGTACCGTGTGCCCGCGATGCAGCCGAGCGCGGCTCTGGTGGCGTATCTGCGTGAGCAGCAACTTCCTGCTGTCATCTCGGGTGCTGGGCCCACCGTTCTCACGTTTGCGCACGGTGCCAAGGAGGCCAGCCGGGTGTGTGAATTCGTTGAGAAGTTCATGGCGGAGCATCCCGGAAATATTTTTGAAAATCGTCATCTGTCATGGCGCGTCATGCCGCTTGAAATCGATGGCGAAGGTGTTATAGTTACACAGTAGGCACATACAGCCGAGTCACCGATTGGCGTGTCTAAAGCTTCCGGGATCTGTTTCAGTAGCGGCCTTGACCGCGTCGGAAGTGTCAAAAAATCACCGGTGGTTTCTCCACCAAAACTCCGTGTTCTTCGTGGGTGCCGCTTGTGGTTTTTAGACGTAAAAATGGCGCCGTTCAGGGTTGTCGCTTCTTATCGTAGGGTTCTTCCTTTACGGCAAATGCGGTAGCTTAGCGAACGAATGCTCCAAGAACTTTGAAAGGATTCCCCCGTAAAAGTACGCGTCGAACTCTACCCGAGTTCGGCGGGGGCCGCGCTCAATAGTGAGAAACCCGATCCTTAAGTTTCTGTAGGGATTTTCTGGGTGTTTTAAAACAAATATAAGGAAATATTTAGTGGCAAAAAATATTGTCGTGACTGAAGACGAAAACGCGTCGGGCACACTCGTAACGAGCTCGAAGCTTGGCGAGCTGAAAGTCGCTCAGCTACGCACCCTAGCCCAGCAGTTGGGCATTAAAGGGTACCTGCGTCTGAAGAAGGCGGATCTGGTTGAGGCTGTGGCGTCTCACCAGCGCGGAGGCGTGGTGGCTGAACGCGATGAGACCGACGCTGAGAAAAAGAGCGAAAAGACCGAAAAAACTCCTTCCTCTAAGGCTGAAAAGTCCGAAAAGAGTGAGGGCGAGAAGGCACCCGCAAAGCGAACCCGCGCCACGCGTACCCGTAAAACGCAGGAGGCTAAGAAAGCCGAAAAGACCGCTAAGGCGGATGCGGACCTTCCTCCCCTGGACGTGAAGGCAGAGCTGGCTTCCGAGAAAATTCGTGAGCGCCGCGAACAGCGTGAACTCCCCGAGAACTCCGCCGATTTGAAGGCCGAAACCGCAGACGGGGCAACCAGCCTGGATTCCATTACCGCCGCCTTGGATATGACGTTCGGTACCGACCCGGAGAAACCGGTGAAACGCACCCGCACCCGTGAACGCACCAATAACCGCCGTAAGAGCGAAGAGGCTGAAAGCACCGAGCAGAACGAGCGCACCTACCGCCGCACCAATAAGCGCGAACGGTACGAGAAAAACGAGCGGTACGAGAAGAATAATGACCGCCAGGCCAAGGCCGATCGTTCTAACTCTAACGACGATGAGCGCCGTAACCGCCGCAATAAGCGCACTAATGAGCAGCGGGAGCGCCGCAATAACCGCGGGTTCGATAATAAAGTCAGCGAAAACGATGTGCTGGCACCGATCTCCGGCATCCTCGAAATCCTCGATAATTATGCATTTGTGCGCACCTCAGGCTATTTGCCGGGCCCGGATGACGTGTACGTTTCGCTGGCTCAGGTGAAGCATTTCCGCCTGCGTAAAGGCGACCATATTCTGGGTGCTATCCGGGTGCCGCGTGAAGGGGAGCAGAACTCCCGCCAGCGGTTCAACGCACTGGTTCAGATTGAGGCGATTAACGGTCAGAGCGTTGAAGACTCGACGCGCCGCCGTGAATTCTCAAAGCTCACCCCGCTGTACCCCAAGGAGCGTTTGCGCCTTGAGACCGATAAGAAGAAACTGGGCCCGCGCGTAGTGGACCTGGTGTCCCCGATCGGTAAGGGCCAGCGCGGCCTGATTGTTTCACCCCCGAAGGCGGGTAAGACTCTTATGCTCCAGTCGATCGCGAATGCGATCACGGAGAATAACCCCGAAGTGTACCTCATGATGGTGCTGGTGGATGAGCGCCCCGAAGAGGTGACCGATATGCAGCGCACGGTTAAGGGTGAGGTGATCGCCTCAACCTTCGACCGTCCCGCTGAAGACCACACCACGGTCGCGGAGCTCGCTATTGAGCGCGCGAAGCGTATGGTTGAGCTCGGCTACGACGTGGTGGTGCTGCTGGATTCGATGACCCGTCTGGGGCGTGCCTACAACCTGGCGGCGCCCGCATCCGGCCGTATCCTCTCCGGCGGTGTGGATTCTGCCGCGCTGTATCCTCCGAAGAAGTTCTTCGGTGCGGCCCGCAACATTGAAGAGGGCGGTTCGCTGACTATTCTGGCGACGGCTCTGGTGGAGACCGGTTCGAAGATGGACGAGGTGATCTTTGAGGAGTTCAAGGGCACCGGCAATATGGAGCTGCGCCTGTCGCGCCAGCTGGCGGATAAGCGTATCTTCCCCGCAGTCGATGTGACCGCCTCCGGTACCCGCCGTGAGGAGAACCTGCTCAGCGGCGAAGAGGTGAAGATCATGTGGGGTCTGCGCCGCGTGCTGGCTGGTATGGAGCCGGAGCAGGCGCTGAGCGTGCTGACGAACCAGCTGCGAAAGACCGAAACGAACGCCGAGTTCTTAATGACCGTGCAGAAGAACGGCCTTAGGATGAGCCCCAACTAGTCGCGGTGCTTCTATCGCCCGCCCCGTGCGTTTAATAGCGCAGCAGGGGCGGGCGATATTCGGCGTTTAGCGCCGGTAGCGTGGTGCGTTCTGCGGTTCGCACGGCATAATTGGCTTTGAGGATGCGCACCGGGTGGGTGCGTTCATGAATTGTAAGAGAGTAATAGACAATGTTTGAATCTATCCAGGTGCTACTGGATGAGCACGCTGATTTGCAGGCGCAGCTGGCGGATCCTGCGGTGCAGGCAAACCAGGGTAAGGCGCGCCGTGTGGGCCGTCGATACGCCGAGCTGACCGGTATCGTGAGTGCTTATAACAAGTACAAGGGTTTCAGCGATGACCTTGAGGCAGCCCGTGAGATGGCGGCCGAAGACCCCGAGTTTGCCGCCGAAGTACCCGTTTTAGAGGCTGAACTTGAAGCGGCGGGGGAGAAACTGCGCCGCCTGCTCATCCCGCGTGACCCGGATGATGGCCGTAACGTGATTCTTGAGGTAAAAGCTGGCGCGGGCGGCGACGAGGCGGCGCTGTTTGCGGGCGACCTGCTGCGCATGTACGTGCGGTACGCCGAGCACAAAGGCTGGAAAACCGAGATTATTTCCTCCACCAGCACCGATGTGGGCGGTTATAAGGATGCACAGATCGCGATTAAAGGCACCTCTAATGAGCCCGCCGAAGGCGTGTGGGCGCACCTGAAATATGAGGGCGGTGTGCACCGTGTGCAGCGCGTTCCGGCAACCGAATCGCAGGGACGTATTCACACCTCCGCGGCGGGTGTGCTGGTTTTCCCTGAGGTGGATGAGCCCGAAGAGATTGAGATTAGCCAGAACGACTTGAAGATTGACGTCTACCGTTCCTCCGGTCCCGGCGGTCAGTCCGTGAACACGACTGACTCTGCTGTGCGCATCACCCACCTTCCAACGGGTATTGTGGTGGCGATGCAGAACGAAAAGTCGCAGCTGCAGAACCGTGAAGCCGCGATGCGTGTGCTGCGTGCGAGGCTGCTGGCGCATCAGCAGGAGCAGATTGAGGCAGAGAACGCTGCGCATCGTGCCTCTCAGGTGCGCACTATGGACCGGTCGGAACGTATCCGCACCTATAACTTCCCCGAGAACCGTATCGCTGATCACCGTACCGGCTACAAAGCGTATAACTTGGATGCGGTACTGGGCGGGGACCTTGAACCGGTGGTGCAGTCCGCTATTGAGATGGATGAGGCGCACCGCCTATCCCAGGTGGGTCAAGAGCAGAAATAACCGGTGCCACGGCAATGCTGGCAGGTGGATGCGATGACGCGGAACATGGACATGACCGATACGACAGGAACATCCCTTACCCCGACGCAATGTGAAGGGGTGAGCCTTGCGCAGGCGCTGCGCCAAGGCGCCGCCACGCTGCGGCAGGCAGGGGTGCCGAGCCCGGTGGCTGATGCTGAGCTTTTAGCGGCGCATCTGCTGGGTACCGATGCCGAAGGTAACCGGCGCGGTACCGCCCGTGAGGGGTACACGCGCGGCGCGGTGCAGCAGCGGGCGCTTCTGGGGGACGCTCTCACCGCGCAGGATATGCAACGGTATGAGTCGCTTATCGCCCGCCGTGCCCGCCGCATACCCCTGCAGCATATTACGGGTGTGGCGGCGTTTCACCGTATCCAGGTGCGGGTTGGTCCGGGAGTGTTCGTGCCCCGGCCCGAGACGGAGCTGCTGGTGGAAGAGGCACTTAACGCACTCCGAGCGTACCCCCAGCGGCGCCTGCGGGTTGTTGATTTGTGTGCCGGTTCGGGCGCGATTGCAGCTGCAATAAAAAATGCCCTGCCGAATGATGCCCTGGTGACGGCAGTGGAGCTTTCGGAACATGCCGAGCCCTGGGCCCGCATTAACTGCGAAACATACGGCGTGAACTTCGTACACGGCGATGCGCTCAGTGCCCTTGAGGGATTGGGCGGGTACTTCGATGCAGTCGTGTCGAACCCGCCGTATATCCCGCAGGGGCGGGTGCCCGCAGAACCCGAGGCCGCCCAGCACGACCCGGATATGGCGCTCTATGGGGGTCAGCGGATGGGATGCGGATACCGGCAGCGGTTGCTGCCAGGGCCGCATACCTTGTGAAACCGGGTGGGTTTTTTATTATGGAACATGATGAAACCCAGCAGGAGGCGGTGGCTGAGGTGTTCAACGAGCTGGGGTTTGTGAGAGTGCGGTGCGTGCACGATTTAACCGGCAGGCCCCGCCATACGTGCGGTTACAGGCCAACCGCGTAGGCGGTAAGAAGGCCCGCAGCATTTTGTGGCCTTGGGCTGAACCAACACAACCTAAAAACATGAGAGAATAGGGCACGTGAAAGCTAAGCTGTACCCCGTATCGAGTGAGACTGAGGTTTCGGAGGCCATTACGGCCGCCCGTGAAGCCTTGAACTCGCACGAGACTATCGTTATTCCCACCGACACCGTTTACGGCATCGCCTGCGACGCCTTTTCGCATGAGGGCGTGGCGAAGCTGCTCTCCGATAAGGGCCGTTCACGCACCATGCCGCCGCCGGTCATGATTTTTGATCAGGCGTCGCTGTCCGGTGTGGCGGATGAGATTCCTGATGAGGTGTACGAGCTGGGCCGTAAATTCTGGCCGGGTGCACTCACCGTTATCCTGTACTCTTACCCGTCACTTAACTGGGATTTGGGAGATACCCAGGGCACGGTGGCCGTGCGTGTACCCAATGATGAGTTCGCGTTGAAGCTCCTGACGGAGCACGGCCCGCTGGCTGTTTCTTCGGCGAATAAAACGGGGCAGCAGGCGGCGGTGAACGCGCAGCAGGCAGCCGATCAGCTGGGGGAGAACGTGAGCCTGATCGTGGATGCTGGTGACCGGCCAGCATCTGCTGGCAGCACAAAAGAGTCCACGGCCGCCTCGGACAGTAAATCTCAAGCACCGGATACCGATGCGCCAGGCTCAGAGGACACAGAGACCGCAGATTCGGTGGCTGAGAGTGCCCCCGCCGCTGAAACCACCAAGGATACCCCACCGAAACGGCGGAAGGTACCGGAAGTGATGACGCACCGGCACAGGCTCTGCCTTCAACAATCCTGGACTGCACCTGCACCCCGTTTGTGGTGGTGCGTGAGGGCGCTATTTCCGTAGAGGCGCTGCGTGAGGTGGTTCCCTCAATCGTGACCCGCGCCGAGCTGGATGAGCGTAACGAGCTAAAAGCGAAGGAACGTGCCGCTGAGGGTGAGACTCATGCCGCCGCCGGGCAGGAAGATTTAGACGAAGCATACGAGCAGTGGGATAAAGAACATTCGCAGGGTTCGGAGTCCGCTCGCCGTGCTGGCGCACCAGCTGAGGGGTCTATCGCCTCGGCGCTCATGGGTGCGGTAGGGGTGCTGGGGGAGGTGTCTGCCTCAGCGGGTATCGATCAGCAGCGTACCCGACAGTACCGCAATAACACCCCGACACCTGTTAAGCGGGATGAGGCGCAGGCGCAGCCATTCTCCGCTCAGCAGGCCCGTGCTCTCGTTTTCGGTGAGCAGACGGAGAGCGCTTCCACAGATTAGCGGGGTGAGCTTTCTTTCCCTATTAAGTCCCACAAGTACAAGTGCGCAGTTTCTGCGGTGTATGGCCGGTTTATCCCGGACCTCGCAGAAACTGCGCACTGTGTGCTTAAACGAGCTGTGTGTTCGTGCTAGCGGAATCGTTTGTCTTTTTTCTTACCCAGTGCCGTGTGGGCGTTGCGCAGCACCTCGCGCACGCGCGGCTCGGGCACCAGGTTATTGGCACGCGCCCACGAGTCGTCAAGCTCCTGACCGAACCACATGAGCTCCACTTTACGCACCGACCCCTGAAACTTATCGTTCAGCAGCTCCGAGACGGTGTAGCCAGCTTTAATAGCGCCACGGCACAACCACTCCGGCAGGTGTTTGGGAGCGCGGCGGCCCGCATCGGTCATGATTGAGTTAACCGTAGCTCCCTCCCAGGGCTGTAAGACAATAGGCGGCAGCTGACCCGGGAAACGGCCCAGTTTGACGGTAAATTCAGCTAGGGCGTATGAGCTGGAGACGGGCGATTTGCGGTTTCCTGCCCCCGCCACCGAGGCGAACGGGGAGGAAGCCATCTTTGCGAACAGCTCGGTGGTGCGGCGCCCACGCCCCTGTACGCTGGTGGCGCGTAGGATACACAGCTCAACCGCGTGATCGGGGGCTACATAGGCGGGAGCGTGGGACGGCGCGGCGGGGTAGGGGGAATTTGCTGAACCGGGTGCCCGCCCCTGTGCCGCCGTTTCTTCTATTAAGTCGTATAGGTCAAGCAGGCACTCTTCACCGAGCGCTTTCGAGAACGAATAAGCACTGAATGGTTCGGTGTATTCGGTCGCATCCAGCACGGGTTTAGCACCCTGCACGGCGGCGGAGCTGAGGTGAATCATGCGGCGCACCCCGGTGCGCTGGGCGGCGATAGCAATGACGGCCGGTAAGAGGGCGTTCGCGCCCACAAGCGCTGGCAGGTCCTGCATATTGGGGGCTGCCAGCCCAGCGGCGTTGACGATCACGTGCGCCCCCGCGAATGCGTCGGCGAGAGAGTCGATAATACCTTCGAGACGGCGTGCCTCGTCAATGATGATTTCGGGGTCGGTTGCTCGGGTCGCCAAACGCGGCGCTTCGATGGGGTCTGCGCTGATACCCTCGGCGTTGAGCCGGGCTACGATGGAGGAGCCGACGAAGCCGCTGGCGCCGATTACTTTCCACTGGGGGTCGGACACGTCATTCACCTTTCTTATCCCCGAACCTTTACGGGGCTCACTCCAACTTTCGCACATGTGCACGGGTTTTGGAAACGAAACGCGCCTGTATATTCAGGCGGCTAAATATGGGGTGCGACATATTTACCGTGAGTGCCTTTTCTGGGGGTAAAATAGAGAGTCTGAATTCTAGTATTCTTTCGGTGAATCACGGTATTTTCTTTGAGCAATGTGGGAGGGAGCTGTTCGTGAACGCAGAGGATGCACGTACTATTGTGGCGCCCAATAATGCTCAACACTCCGATACGCTGTACCGCACGGTGGCGGTGGTGGTGACCTATAACCGTAAAGACCTGCTGCCGTTGACATTAGCCGGTATCGCCAGGGGAGAGGCCCAGCCAGCTGCGGTGGTTGTTGTCGATAACGCCTCCACTGACGGCACCGCGCAGTACCTTGCGGACCTTCACTACCCGCTCCCGCTGGATGTCATAACCCTGCCCCGCAATATGGGCGGAGCTGGCGGGTTCGCGGCAGGAATTGACCGGGCACTTGCGCAGCATGACCCGGATCTGGTGTGGGTCATGGACGATGATACTGAACCCACCGAAAACACCCTCTATGAGGCGGTAAAAGCCTGGGAGGGGTACTCGCCGGTACGGGCTTTACGCCCCGCCCTTGTCGCGTCCAAAGTTGTGTGGGACGACGGGCGGGATCACCCCATGAATACGATGCGCACTATGTTTGCGGCAGGCGCTGAGCGTCACGCCCGTGCCAAGTCGGTGGGTGCCCGGCCTATCCGCAGCGCCTCGTTCGTGTCAATCCTGATGGATGCACAGGTGATGCGTCAGAACGGCGGGCTGCCGCTGACGGAGTTTTTCATCTGGAATGACGATTTTGAGTTTTCTACACGTCTGGCACACCACCGTGACGCTATCGCGGTACCATCCTCGGTGGCGGTGCACCACACGAAAACCTTCGGTACCACCGACGCTAAACCAGGGCCGCGGTTTTACAATGATGTACGCAATAAGCTGTGGGTTTTACCCGGTGCCGCACTCTCAGCCCCCTGGAAAAGCTCCTCTACGGCGTATCCAGTGCCCGCCTGTGGGTTTCCACCGTGGTGCGTACCGATGAGAAAAGAACCTATTTCGGGTACTTTGTGAATGGCATAAGGGACGCAGTACGCCCGCCCCGACCTAATGCCGAGGTCATGGCGGGGGTGTATCCCCTGCACTTCCCGGGGCGTTACGGTTCGTCACAGGCACCTGTCATTGTGCCAGATACGGATAAAACCCCCGATTTTTCGGTTCTCATGAGCGTATACGCTGAGGAAATCCCCGAGTACCTGGACGCTGCGTTGGCTTCGAATGCGCGTGAACAGTCGCTTCGGCCAACTGAGCTGGTGCTGGTGCTGGATGGGCCGCTCACCCCAGAACTTAATACCGTGATTGAACGGTGGGTTGCAGAAGGGCAGGCGGGCCGGTGTGCACCTATTCGTACGGTGCCGCTGCCGCAGAACGCTGGCCTTGCTGCCGCTCTCAACGAGGGGCTGGCAGCGTGCACCCACGAGCTGGTGGCTCGCGCAGATTCCGACGATAT
The DNA here is from genome assembly GCA_002355935.1 of Rothia aeria. Lineage (GTDB taxonomy): Bacteria > Actinomycetota > Actinomycetes > Actinomycetales > Micrococcaceae > Rothia > Rothia aeria. The sequence goes on from AP017895.1 coordinate 1,360,962, forward strand.
TTCAGAGCCCTCCCGGTTTGAGAGGCTTATCCCAGCACTGGCCGCTAGCGATTGTGCGGTACTTGGTTCGGCCATGCACGAGGTGGATGCGCAGAACACGGTGTGTGAAGCGAAGCGCTCCACCGTTCTGGGCGCAGAACGGGTTCAGGCAGCAATGCCGTCCCGGAACCCGCTGTACCACCCCACCGTGGCGTTCCGAAAAACCCCGGTGCAGCAGGTGGGCGGTTACGAATATGTGCCCGGGGCCGAGGACTGGTGGCTGTGGTCCCGGTTGGCTGCCGCTGGGTACAAGCTCGATAACCTTTCTGAGGCTCTGGTGCGGTACCGGGTGGGTGCGGGAGCCTACACCCGACGCGGGGTCTTGTAGCATGGAAACAGGATTGGGCGATTCAGCATCGTCTGTACACTGGGCACGCCATCACCAAGGCGGGGTGGGTGAAAAATATGGGGGTGCGCACCGTTTACCGGTTTATCCCCGAGTCCGTGCGCCGCACCGCTTTTAGGGCTCTTGTAGGTGCTAAAAGCATAAACCAACCACATACATCTCAGCGGCTCTTTAGCATCCGCTCACAGTTTCGAAAGGGGACTTAGTGACCTCTGAACCCACTAAGCGGTCTGAGACACAGACTGATATTCCAACATATTATGAACGTAAGCTCTCCTGGATGCTGGGGCGGATGTTCTTAGATTCCATCGCGTGGGCTTTAGCCCTCGTGGTGGCGTTCATGTTGCGTTACAGTGTGCTGCTGAATCAGCGTAGCGTGCTTGATGTGATTGACGCTCAAGCTCTGGCAATAAACATTGCGTTGGCGGCTGTCTTACAAGTGGGCTTTGGCCTGTGGTACAAGGTGTACCGTCGGGATCACGAGTACGGCTCATTTGAAGAGATCCTTCTAGCGGGCGCCGCCGTGGTGGCCACCGGGCTGGGGCTATTTGCCTGGAGCTACCTTGATGAGCTGCTGCACTGGCCGCATCTGCCGCATTCTGTGCCGCTGATCAGCATGGCGTTTGCCCTCATGCTGATGGCCGGTATGCGCATGGCTAAACGCACCTATGTTGAGTGGCGTCTGAAGAAGCGGCAGGACGGCGAACCTGTCATTATTTATGGTGCTGGTTTGGCGGGCCGTTTGGTGATTCAGTCGATGATACAAGACCGCCGTTCAAAGGTTTTCCCGGTAGCTATTATTGACGACAACCCGCGCCTATTAGGGGCGAAGGTGCACGGTATTCCGGTGCGCGGCAATATTGATAATCTGGATCAGCTTATTGATGAGCTGCACCCGAAGAAAGTGATTGTTGCGATCTCAAAGTACCCTAAAGACACCTTCGACGTGCTGTGGGAACGGATGCGGGAGAGGGGTATCGAAGCCCGTCGCATTGCAAGCACCACCCAGCGCCTAGTGGGTGACGATACAGTGTATGAGACGGACGATAGCGAAATCATGCAGCTGGTGCGCGGCGAGATTAACTATGAGGTGGACGACCAGCTGCTTAGCTCGTATATTACGGGGAAACGCGTGCTGGTCACCGGAGCCGGTGGTTCTATCGGTTCGGAATTGTGCCGCCAGATTCACCGTTTTAACCCGCAGCTGCTCATGATGCTTGACCGGGATGAGACCCTGCTGATGGACACTAAGCTGTCGATCACCGGCGAGTCGAGCCTGGATGATGAGCGCATTATTCTGGCTGATATCCGTGAGGGCGAGAACCTGCGCAAAATCTTTATGGAACGCAAACCCGATATTGTGTTCCACGCAGCTGCCCTGAAACACGTCTCAGCATTAGAGGCGTACCCCGAGGAGGCGTGGAAGACTAATACCCTGGGCACTCTTAACGTGCTGCGTGCCGCGGAAGCTTCGGGTGTTGGGACTCTAGTGAATGTCTCAACAGATAAGGCGGCTGACCCGACCACGGCCTTGGGGCAGTCGAAACGTGCGGCAGAGTGTCTGACCGCCTGGTTCGGGCACCAGACCGGACGGAAGTACGTTTCGGTGCGCTTCGGCAACGTGTTTGGTTCCCGCGGCTCCATTAAGCCGCTATTTACCCGCCAGATTGAGAGCGGCGGGCCTATTACGCTCACCCATAAGGACGCCACCCGCTACTTTATGCTGATCCCGGACGCTTGCCTGCTGGTGATGCTCGCCGGTAAAATCGGCCGGCCGGGGGACGTGATGGTACTCGATATGGGCGACCCCGTGCATATTTATGATGTTGCACGGGAGATGCGTAAGGCATATGGCCGTTACGATGTGGAGATTGTACTCACCGGCCTGCGCAAGGGCGAGAAACTAGGTGAGGTGCTGTTTGGGCACGGGGAACACTATGAGCGTAGCGCCGAGAACCGGTACATTTCGCACTCGACTGCCCCCGCCCTAGACCCGGATACGCTGGACTACGATACGTGGCTGCGTGACTATGAGGAACACCGCGGCTATGAGCGGCACGGCTTGGAGCGAGCACCTGATCTGGGTACAGCCCGACGTATTACGCGTTAGGTGCGGTTACGAACAGAAGTAAAGGACACCCCGATGCTACCGATAATCACTGTGGCCCTGACCGCTACCATCCTAGGCGGTGTGCTCCCGTTCCTGGTGCGTCCGCTATTGCACACACTGAATATGGTGGATTTACCAAATGAGCGTTCCTCCCATACCACCCCCACCTACCGGGGGATGGGATTGGCAACCGCCTTGGCGGTGTGCGCAAGTTTTGGGGTGGCAACTGCTGCGGGATGGACGGTGAATACCGGTATTTCGGTAACCCTATTGGCGGGTATGGCTGCCGCACTGCTGCTGGGCTGGATTGAGGATGTAAGCGGCATTGGAATCGCTATACGGGCCGGGGTGCAGTTGCTGATTGGTGCGGGGGTTGCCGGGGTTTTGTCGGTGCTTATGAATGTGCCGATATTCTGGGCAGTACCGGCAGCTATTTTCGTGGCCGCGTACATTAACGTGGCGAATTTTATGGACGGTATTAACGGTATTTCCGGCTGCCACGGTTTGGCAGCTGGATTGTGCTACTCCTTCACGGGATACCTGACGGAACTGCCGTGGCTGACCCTGGGCGGTCTGGCAATCGCGGGTGCATTCGCGGCATTTTTGCCGTGGAACGTACGCAGCGGTCGTAATGTTTTCTTAGGTGATGCCGGTTCGTACCTGCTGGGGGCGGGGCTGTCGATACTTGCGGTGGGCACCTGGTTTGCGAATGTGAATCCGCTGGTGGCTTTGGCCCCGCTGCTGGTGTACTTGGCTGATTCGGGTACCACCTTATTGCGTCGTATGGCTGCGGGGGAGCAGTGGTATAAGCCGCATCGGACGCATGTGTACCAGCGTTTGACTGATGTGGGCTTCACACATTTAGGGTCTGCAATGGTGGTGACTGGACTAACAGTGCTGGTGTGGGCTCTCATACTTAACGGCCTTAACTTTTGGAGTAGCGACCTTCCTATTCTGGGTGTGGCGTTGCTCGCATTTGCGGTGTTAGTTGTGCTGCTATATTTATCTCTGCCCACACTTATTGCGCGTCAGAAGACCGCAGCGCCGTCAGAGAATAACACCGCGGCCCCCGAAGACGGCACAGGGGGTAGTTTGGGGAGCTCACAGGCGTCCTTCCGCGGAGGTCAAAACCCTCATGATTCGGGAGAAGTTCAATGATTCTGCAGAGGGTTAAAAACCTGCTGTGGTATCCGCCATCAGAACGAAAAGGGCAGCCTCTGGGCTCCTATTCGCGCACCTTCCCGTGGAAGACTCTTTACTACCGGGTGAGTGTCTGCTCCGTCCCGCCATTATTGCTGGGTGTAACAGGCGCGTTAATTGTACGCGGACCCTCTGGTTTGGCGGGATTTATGCTCGGGTTTCTGATAATCTATATATGTTTCACCTTAGGCGTATTAACGGTGTTGGGAGCCACCCGATTAAGGGTTGGAATACCCCAGGCCCTAGTATGTGCCTACGTGGTGAAAGCAAGCTTGATGGGGGTGGTGCTCCTGACGGTGCCTATCCCCGAAAACATAAAACACGGGTGGACACTCGCCGGAGCCATTATTGGGGCTGTACTCTGGCTGAGTATTGAGGCCATCACCATTAACAACATACGGATTCTATACTTTGACTCCGAACCATAAAAGCACACATTTTTGGTTTGGAGAAAAACGACAGGAAGATTTTTGGCCGAACCTGAGAAGAAATGGTGGCGTGGAGACAGGGAACTCCGAACCACCGGGGAACTGGTATCTGGCGGGGGCCTCTCCGGCGCCGTCATGACCATTCTTTATCTACTCATCGGCGCCGCCGTCTGGGGGCTTATCGGCTTTGGGCTCGATAGTCTTCTAGGCACCTCCTGGATCGTGTGGGTCGGCGTACTGGTAGGGGTCTGCGGAGGCTTATACCTTGTATATATCCACATGAGTCAGGAAAAATAACTAGGGTCGCAAGACCCCGCGCACACCAATCCCCCATAGTTAGTTGAGTAAATGCTCGCCCGGCGGGCAGCCAACTAGCAGCAAGAAAGGACTTGCTTTGATCGAGAACGGGTCTGTACTCGCGGAAGGCTACGTGCCGCCGACCCCGGATGAAATGCACCTTCCCGACCTATTCGCTATTGGGTCTTTTGGCGTGGGCAAGCAGATGCTTCTGGTGCTTCTCTCCGTCGTCATTATCGCGGGCTTTTTCCTGTGGGCCGGACGCAAACGCGCCATGGTTCCTTCCAGGACACAGTTCGTAGCTGAGTCGGGGTACCTTTTTGCCCGTAATTCACTGGCCAAGGAACTTATTGGTGCGCATCACTTCAAGCCCTTCATCCCTCTGCTGTTTGCGTCGTTCTATTTCGTGCTGGTGAACAACCTGTACGGTTCAATTCCGCTACTGCAGCTGCCTTCGTTCTCACACCCCGGCAGTGCCTACGCATTGGCCGCTATTGCCTACCTGAGCTGGGTAGGTGTCGGTATTAAGCGCAAAGGCTTGGGCGGCTTCTTTAAAGATTTGACAATGCCTTCGGGGGTTCCTGTTTGGGTGTACCCGATTCTAATCCCCATTGAGCTGCTCTCCAATATGGTGATTCGCCCCGTGACGCACTCCCTGCGTCTTTTCGCCACCATGTTCGGCGGGCACATGGCAATGATGGTTGCCGCATCTTTGGCGCAGTACATGATTGACTCAATGGGCGGGGTTGGTTATGCAGCTGCTATCGCCCCCGGGGCGCTCGGTATGTTCCTCTACTTCCTGGAGCTTATGATCCAGGTTATTCAGGCCTACGTGTTCGCGTTGCTACTGGCCGTGTACATGCAGGGCTCGGTCTCCGAAGGCCACTAAATAAGGTTTTCGTTCCCAAGCTTTTGGGTAACGAATAAAGCAACCCGTTGCAAGCGGGCTTAGCACACTACAAAAGACTCTGTTCGGCGGAGGAAGGGTTCCTTCCCGGGCACTGTTGAAAGGAAAAATAATGGAAATTACCGGTTCGATCACCGCAGTTGGCTACGGTCTGGCAGCAATCGGCGGCGGTATCGGCGTGGGTCTGATCTTCGCGGCTTATATGACCAGCGTGGCACGTCAGCCTGAGTCTCGCAAAGCCCTGCAGCCGATGCTGTTCATGGGTTTCGCACTGGTTGAGGCGCTGGCCGTGCTGGGCCTGGTGCTTGCGTTCATTAAGTAACCGGCCCCGATACGTCCCAACGACCAACCCATAGAACAGGATTCCTTCCATGACTTATCTGGCAAATGATGGGGGTGCGGAGCACGCCGCGTCTAACCCCCTGATCCCCGCGACCGGGGAAGTCATCATGACCGCCATCGGATTCCTGATCCTCCTCTTCATTGTCATCAAGTACATCGCCCCGGCATTCGAGAAGATCTACCAGGATCGTAAGGAAGCCATTGAAGGCGGCCTCGCCAAAGCTAAGAAGGTTCAGGCAGAGGCGGCAGCGGCTCGCGAAGAGTACAGCCAGCAGCTCGATAGTGCTCGACTGGAGGCACAGCAGATTCGTGAGGAAGCCCGCGCTGAAGGCGAAGCGATTATCGCTAAAGCCCGTGAGCGTGCGACCGCCGAGGCCCAGCGTATCACTGAGAATGCGCAGAAAACCATTGAGGCTGAGCGTGCGGCAGCGGCTGTTTCGCTTCGTAGCGAGGTGGGCAGCCTGGCAACCGCTTTGGCCGGGAAGATTGTGGGCGAAGCTCTCACCGATGATGCACGATCGGCCCGTGTGGTAGATCGTTTTCTTGCTGACCTTGAAACCGAGCAGCAGAACGCAGGTGCAACTCGGTAATGGCAGGAGTATCTACTGAATCACTGAGCAAGGTGGAGGCGGCCCTCGACGCGAACGCGTCGCTCAACCCGCTGCATCTAGCGAGCGAGCTTTTCGCAGTGGTCGATGTTATTGACCGCGATGGTGGTCTGCGCCGTGGGCTGACTGACACCTCCCGTGTGGAGGCTGCGCGTCAGAACATTGCCAGCACCGTATTCGGCAGCAAAGTTTCGTCCCAGACCTTATCTGTACTGACCGTCGCTGTTTCTCAGCGCTGGTCTGCAGAACGAGATCTGGCGGACGCGCTTGAGAAGTGCGCCGTACTCGCCGCCATTGTGTCTACCCATTCACATGGTGGTGTTGAGGCACTCGATACCCTCATTAATGAACTTCTCACGTTCGTCCGAAACGTTGATGGCACCGCCCAAGCACAGACGGCACTGTCTAACAATCTGGCAAGCAAAGAAGCAAAGCAGAAACTCGCGGTAGCGTTGGGCGGCCCCGCCCGCAGCGCTGAAGGCGTGCTTCTGCTGGAACGGATCGGTAGCGAAACTCGCGGCATGCACGCTGCGCGTCTGGCCGACGAGTTCGTAGAAATCATCGTCAAGCGACAAAACCGCTACATTGCAAAGGTAACCTCAGCTGTAGCTCTTTCGCAGGCGCAGCTGAACCGCCTGGGGCACGCCCTCAGCAGGGTGTATAACCGCAAGTTAAAGCTGGACATTTCGGTGGATCCGACGGTTCTGGGCGGTCTGCGCGTTCAGGTTGGTGACGAGGTAATTGACGGTACTGTTATCGCTCGCCTCGACGAACTGGAACGTAACCTTGGCTAGGCCACCCCTAACCAGCGATTCGTCGCAACGGTGATTTAGAAGATACCCCGGGCGATGGGGTGGACACCCCGATTTTTCGCCCCGGACAACAAGTTTCGGTTAGCCCCTGAGGGGCCAGCCACAAGAAGGAGAGCAGGGACACAAGATGGCCGATTTGACCATCAATGCCGACGACGTCCGTAATGCGCTGAATGAGTTCGCGGCGTCTTACGAACCCGGCAATGCAGAACGTGTTGAGGTAGGCCGAGTGGTATCGGCCTCCGATGGTATTGCGCGTGTTGAGGGTCTTCCCTCAGTCATGGCGAATGAGCTGCTTCGTTTTGAAGACGGCACCCTCGGTCTTGCACAGAACCTAGATACCCGCGATATTGGTGTGATCATCCTGGGTGATTTTACCGGTATTGAGGAAGGCCAGCAGGTACACCGCACTGGTGAGGTGCTGTCGGTACCCGTTGGTGACAAGTACTTGGGCCGCGTCGTTGACCCCCTCGGTAACCCCATTGACGATCTGGGGCCTATTGAGGCTGAAGGCCGCCGCGCACTGGAGCTGCAAGCACCCGGTGTGACGCAGCGTAAGTCGGTGCATGAGCCGCTGCAGACCGGCCTGAAAGCTATTGACGCGATGATCCCGATTGGCCGTGGCCAGCGTCAGCTGATTATCGGTGACCGTCAGACCGGTAAAACCGCGATTGCGGTCGATACCATTCTGAACCAGAAGACGAACTGGGAGAGCGGTGACCCCTCCAAGCAGGTTCGATGCGTGTACGTTGCGGTCGGGCAGAAAGCCTCGACCATTGCGGCAGTGCGTCATACCTTGGAGACTAAGGGCGCACTGGAGTACACCACCATTGTTGCTGCTCCTGCATCGGATGCCGCAGGCTTTAAATACTTGGCACCGTACACTGGTTCAGCGATTGGCCAGCACTGGATGTACGGCGGCAAGCATGTGCTGATTATCTTTGATGACCTTTCAAAGCAGGCAGAAGCATACCGCGCCGTGTCGCTGTTGCTGCGCCGCCCGCCGGGACGTGAAGCATACCCCGGTGACGTCTTCTACCTGCACTCCCGCTTGCTGGAGCGTTGCGCTAAGCTCTCCGATGAGCTGGGCGCCGGGTCGATGACCGGGTTCCCCATTATTGAGACGAAGGCGAACGATGTGTCTGCCTTCATTCCCACCAACGTCATTTCGATTACCGACGGTCAGATCTTCCTGCAGTCCGACCTGTTCAACGCTAACCAGCGCCCCGCAGTGGACGTGGGTATTTCCGTCTCCCGCGTGGGTGGTGCGGCGCAGACTAAGGCGATGAAGAAGGTCTCCGGTACTTTGAAGCTGGAACTGGCGCAGTACCGCGCAATGGAAGCGTTCGCAATGTTCGCATCCGACCTGGATGAGGCTTCGAAGGCGCAGCTGACCCGCGGCGCCCGCCTGACCGAGCTGCTGCGCCAGCCGCAGTACACCCCGTACGCGGTGGAGGAGCAGGTTGTCTCTATCTGGTGCGGTACTAACGGGTACCTGGATGACCTTGAAGTTTCTGACATTCTTCGTTTCGAAGCTGAGTTCATTGATTATCTGCGTCACCGCACCTCAGTACTGACCGATATCGCTGCCTCAGGGAAGCTGGAGGACGATGTTGTGGAAGCCCTGAAGTCTGCTGTGACAGAGTTCAAGAAGGGTTTCCGCTCTGAGGGCACCAGCCACCTTGTTGATGCCGGTCATGAGGAGTATCAAGCTGCCAAGGACCAGGACATCACCCAGGAAACCATCGGTTAGCGATTATTCCTAGCCCGCTTTCAGCCGTGCACCCTACACCGGGTGCACGGTGGGGGAGAAGGGCAGGAGAAAGGAAGCTCTATGGGAGCCCAGATTAGGGTTTACCGGCAGAAGATTGCTTCGACATCGTCTATGAAGAAAATCTTCAAGGCGATGGAGATGATCGCGACCTCCCGCATTAATAAGGCACGCCGTAGCGCGCAGGCGGCAGGCCCGTACGCGAACGCACTCACCCGCGTGGTGACGGCCCTGGCAACCCAGCAGAGCGTGCAGCATCCGCTGATCCACGGCCCAGGGGCGATTGGGAAAAGCAAACATAAGCGTTCGGCGGTGCTGGTAGTTACTAGCGACCGCGGTTTGGCGGGCTCGTACTCTTCATCGGTTTTGAAGAAAACCGAGTCGCTGATCGAAAAGTTGCGCGGCGAAGGCCGTGAAGTGAACCTGTACCTAGTGGGGCGTAAGGCGAAGTCTTATTTCGAGTTCCGTGAACGCCCTTACGTTCGGGCCTGGGAGGGGCATACTGACAGCCCGCGCATCGATACTGCGGTTGAGATTCGGGACGTGTTTTTGGAAGCGTACTCTAAGCCTTTTGAAGAAGGCGGGGTGGACGACCTTCACGTGGTCTACACCGAGTTCAAATCCATGGTCACCCAGGAGACCAAGATTCTGCGGCTGCTGCCCATTCATGTGGCTGAGGCCCAGCATCTTGGGGAGGAAATCGTGCCCGATGAGGAACTCACCCAGGCTGACTACGTACAGCCAGCAGTGTTTGAGTTTGAGCCTTCCCCGCAGGAGGTTCTGGATGCGCTGCTACCGCGCTATATTGCCTCCCGTCTGTTTGCCTGCCTGCTTCAGGCGGCCGCCAGCGAGCTTGCCTCGCGCCAGCGGGCCATGAAGACCGCGGGCGATAACGCCGAGACGCTCATTAATAAGTACACCCGCTTGATGAATAACGCTCGCCAGGCGGAGATTACGCAGGAGCTTTCAGAGATTGTGGGCGGCGCTGACGCCCTCGCCTCGTCGTAGCCTGACGCTACAGCATCGAAACCGCCTACTGTTCCAAACTTTTATAGGTAAGTGAGAGAATATGACTGCCACCTACAACGAATCGGTCTCAGCACCGACTCAGGGCGCAACGGGCCGTATTGCCCGCGTGATTGGCCCCGTGGTCGACGTTGAGTTCCCCGCCGGCCAGGTACCGGATATTTATAACGCGCTGACCACCGAACTCACCCTCGACGGTCGCACCCGTACTATCACCTTCGAGACCGCCCAGCACCTCGGCGACTCCCTTGTGCGCGCTATTTCGCTGCAGCAGACCGACGGGCTGGTGCGCGGCCAAGCCGTGATTGACACCGGCGCACCCATCTCTGTGCCTGTGGGCGATGGCGTGAAAGGTCATCTGTTTAACGTGCTCGGTGACGCGCTGGATGTGCCTAACTCCGAGATTACTGCGGATGCATACTGGCCCATTCACCGTGCCGCTCCCGGTTTCGCGGAGCTGGAGGGGTCGACCGAGATGCTGGAGACCGGTATTAAGTCGATTGACCTGCTCACCCCCTACATTAAGGGCGGTAAGATCGGCCTGTTCGGTGGCGCTGGTGTTGGTAAGACCGTGCTGATTCAGGAAATGATTACCCGTGTGGCACGTAACTTCGGCGGTACCTCGGTGTTCACCGGTGTTGGTGAGCGCACCCGTGAGGGTAACGACCTGTGGGTTGAGATGGAAGAAGCAGGGGTTCTGAAGGACACCGCCCTTGTCTTTGGCCAGATGGATGAGCCCCCGGGAACCCGTCTGCGTGTGGCCCTGACCGGTTTGACCATGGCGGAGTACTTCCGTGATGTGAAGAACCAGGACGTGCTGCTCTTTATCGATAATATTTTCCGTTTTACCCAGGCTGGTTCTGAAGTTTCGACTCTGCTGGGCCGTATGCCCTCTGCTGTGGGCTACCAGCCTAACCTGGCGGATGAGATGGGTCTGCTGCAGGAGCGTATTACCTCAACTCGCGGTCACTCCATTACCTCGATGCAGGCGATTTATGTTCCTGCGGATGACTACACCGACCCCGCACCGGCAACGACCTTCGCGCACCTGGATGCGACCACTGAGCTTTCGCGTGAGATCGCATCGCGTGGCCTGTACCCGGCAATCGACCCGCTGACCTCCACCTCCCGTATTCTTGACCCGCAGTATATTGGCCAGGAACACTACGACACGGCTATCCGTGTGAAGGCTATTCTGCAGGAGAACAAGGAACTGCAGGATATTATCGCAATTCTGGGTGTGGACGAGCTGTCCGAGGAGCAGAAGGTTGTTGTCGCGCGCGCCCGCCGTATCGAGCAGTTCCTCTCACAGAACACCTACACCGCGAAGCAGTTCACCGGTGTTGAGGGGTCCACCGTTCCGTTGAAGGACACTATCGAGTCCTTCCAGATGATCTGCAACGGCGACGTGGACCACATCCCGGAGCAGGCGTTCTACAACATCGGCGGTATGGACGATGTGATGCGCCAGTACGAGGAAATCAAGGCACAGACTGGAGCCAAGTAATTATGGCACTAACGGTTGAAGTTGTTTCCCGCGAACGCGTGGTGTGGACCGGTGAGGCATCCTACGTGCGTGTGCGTACCGTTGAGGGCGATCTGGGTATCTCACCCGGGCTTATCCCCACGTGCGCGCTGCTGGCGGAGGACGGCGAAATGCTGCTGCGCCCGGTGGGCGGGCAGGATTTGAAGACCCGCCTGCACCAGGGGTTTATGACCGTCTCGAATGATAAGGTCACAATCGCGGCTAAACACGCGGACTTCACAGTTCCCGCCACATAGCGCGGCCTGTAATAACAACGAACCGGCGTGTCCTCTTTACGAGGATGCGCCGGTTCGTGCGTGTTTATATCGGTTCTCGTGCAGGTTCACCGGGTGGTACGTGGGATAGGGGCGTGAGCGCCTCCGCCAGAAGCACGGGGGAGCGCAGACTGGTCTAGCTTTATGGGCTGAGCGCGTAAAACTAACGCGGCAGAGAGCTAGAAAAGCCTGTCTGCGGCGTCGTCTACGCCGCGCATTGCATCGTAGTCAAGGGCGATACACCTAATACCGCGGTCTTGGGCGAGTGTGCGGGCCTGCGGCTTGATTTTTTGGGCCGCGAATACTCCTTTGACAGGCGCTAGCAGCGGGTCTCGGTTCAGCAGCTCCAAGTAGCGGGTGAGCTGCTCCACGCCGTCAATGTCGCCTACTCGTTTAAGCTCCACGGCAACGCTTGCCCCGTTGGGGTCTTTTGCCATAATATCTACCGGGCCGATAGCGGTCGGATATTCACGGCGCACCAGCGAGTATCCCGAGCCCAGTGTCTCAATTTGTTCGGCAAGCAGACGCTGCAGGTCGGCTTCCACACCATCCTTAATGAGCCCCGGGTCTGTGCCAAGCGAATGCTCATGCTCGTGGATGACCTCAAAAACTTTAATGAGCAGCCGGTCGTCACTTTTAGCGGCCTGCACCGTCCACAGCTGCTGTACTTCCTCTTCCAGCTCTTCTAGGGTGGCGGCGGGGATGCTATCACGTGCGGCCACAGCCAGGGTGCAGGGCGGGCTCATCCAGTTCAGCGGCTTATAGGAGCCGCCATCGGAGTGGATCAGCACCGAACCGTCCCCTTTAACCATGAGCAGACGGGTGGCGCGGGGCAGGTGAGCCCGTAGGCGGCCTTCGTAATCGACGGAACATTCAGCTATAACAACTCGCACCCATCCACTCTACCAGCAGCAGGTCATTGTGCACACGCCATCTGCGGGTTGGTTATTTATAGTCTCTCCCATGTGTAGGGCAGGCCCACGTGGGAGATACGCCCAGTCTTGAAATACTGTACCGCACACTCAAAAGCCTGCTCTTGAGTCACTAATTCGTGTTCCGTGAAGAGGCTCAGCTGCCCACCCACCAGTATCTTAACTGTTGCTGTGTCACTCATCTGCGGGTTTCTGACGTTTAGAATGGTGCCCTCTTCACACCCGGTGAGCACATACCGTTGGGGACCTCCGCCGATCATGAGGTGGTTGTTATCGGGGTCTTTACTGGGATGATACAGGCTGAGCAGGGTGTGGTGGTTGGTGCCGAGACGTTTCAGCAAGGCCAGCAGTTCCCCGTTGATACGATGGTGTGCTCTGTATCCTCGCTGCGGTTTCCAACCCAGTGATCAAGAATAGCTTTCATGCGGCATTCTCCTCGGTGCGCTCATCATGATGAGGGTGATACACGAGTGTATTTTATAGTGTATGCGGGGGTAGCGTTGTTTCTTGGCCGCTGATAGCCCGGTGAGAAAAACCGAATACTTGAAACAATAAGAAAGTGCAGGCTGTGAAAGATTTTGCGTATGGTCAGCCATTAGAAGCGACCGAGGCGGAAAAGTAGTGCAGCGTCTTATCCGTTCCTTTTTCAGAGGACATATGCTCTGCTCAACACCTAATAACTCAAACGAAAATACAGTGAGTTTCTCGTATAAGCGACCATTCGGGTGCGAAAGCGGCCAGCCTCAGCTGGTTCGCCCCCACCGGCTGGGTGAGCTTTTTCCTCACCAAATGCTTTATGTGCTGCGGCATTATGTGTATGACGGTCTTCAGCTGCCTGTCTTCACTGCCCTCAGCGGCGAGATCCAGCACGATTTAGAAGACGTGGACTCTATTGATTTCCACGAGCACGCCTATATTTTGATAAAAATTTTTCGCGCTGTTTTTACGTTATGGATTCTTGCAATCTTCACGGCAATACGTATGAGGCTATCCTCACCGAGTATGCTCCTTTAGAAGAGACCCCGGTATAACCTTTAAAATCTGGAATGGGTAGTAGCTAGGGATAAAATAGTGAGCATGGCACGTAAGAATCACCCCGGTAAACGCCCTTCGGGCACCACCTCCAGCAAATGGTTACGCACCACCGCAGGTGGCGGGCGTGATATTTCACGTATTCTTGACCCGGCGCCAACCGTTGAGAGCGACCGGTACGGAGACTGGTTCGTGCAGTATATCCCGGCTGTTAATGCCAGAAAAACTTACACCTGCCCCGAATGTTACCGTCCCATACCGCCCGGAACTGCGCACCTGGTGGTGTGGCAAGAAAGCCACGTGCTGGGCAGAGAACGTGCCATTGATGAACGCCGCCACTGGCACCAGCACTGTTGGCGCAGCCGCCGAAATAACAGCAGAATCCTATGCGCATCACCCCCATTTTTGGGCTTGAGATACACCTACCCCGATTGAAAGACACACTATGAGCGAAGAAACCCGCACAGAATTCGACCCGTCCCGCTATATTTTTACCGACCCCGGGGTGCCAACCGCGATCCGTTCCCGCACGGTGCTTCCTGCGCGTCGTGAGAACTTTGAGGTCACGACAGCCGATGGAAAACGCCTCGTGGGTGAACTGGCGCTTCCTGAGGGGACAGTAAAGCGACTCTCGTAACTTTTCATCCGCTTCCAACGCATGGCGGGTATATGGATTCGCACGTGTACAAGAAAGCGTCGTTCCGTCTGCCCGCGCTTGCCAATATAGCCGTACTTCGCTTCAATACCCGCGGCACCTCCTCCATTCGAGGCACCAGCGACGGGGTCTTCGACGGCGGATTTGCTGAGAAGAAAGATTTCGATGCGATTCTTGACTACGTCTTAGGGCGTGCCCTGCCTAACCCGTGGCTTATTGGCTGGTCATTCGGTACAGAGCTGGTGCTCAAATATGGACCCGCGCGCGCCAACGAATTCACCGGTGCGGTCCTCCTATCCCCGCCGCTTCACCGGGTACACCCGGCGGAGATGGCTGAATGGAATACGATCAGCAACCCCCTGTACGCACTTATCCCTGAACACGACGACTACTTACAGCCCGCTCAGGCGCGTGAACGGTTTAGTGCCATTAACCGTGCCCAGGTAATCCCCTTTGAGGGATGTAAGCACCTGTGGGTGGGCGAGAAGTCTGTGAACGCGGTGCTGAACTCTATAGCGAGCATTGTACTGGGGGAGCAGACCGTGCTGCCGAGCGAGTATAGCGGTCCGGTCGCAGAAGAGATTACTGAGCCCTAAAGCCCTCTCTGGCACCACCGGGTAAATTATTTCAGACAGCAATCGGCGGCTACATCACCATATGGGGTGCAGCCGCCGATTAGTGTATGACCAGGTGCCGTAAACCTTCCGGTTCGTCGCAGGCTACTTCGTGTCTTGGTAAGGGATAAATACTTCTTTCACCAGAATGAGCAGGGAAGCCGCCACCGGTATGGCGATAAGCGCACCCAACACGCCCCACAGAGCACCACCTGCGGCCACCGCAATAATTGCCACGCCACCGGGCACCGAAACCGCCCGGGACATAATGCGCGGCGAGATAACGTACGCCTCAACCTGCAGGTAAATGAAGTACACGATGGCGAAGGTGAGCGCCATCTGCCACCCCGAAATCAGCAGGATGAGCGACACTACTACGAGCGCCACCACGCCGCCGACCAATGGGATAAACGCCAGGATCAGCACGAATAGCGCCAACAGCTGGGGGAACGAAAACCCCAGGATACTCATCGTAATCAGGGCGAAGGTGGCGTTAAGAATAGCCACCAGCGCCTGCCCCATCACATAACTGCCAACCGATCCGGTGATACGTTCCACCAAGTAGGAGACACGCTCACGCTGGGACGCCGGTGCTAGGCGCACCCCCCACGCCTTAATCGTGTTCATAGACGAGAGGAAGTACAGGGACAAGAACAACACAATCACGGTGCCGGTGAGCACCTGAGCGATTGTGGATCCTGCTGTAACCAAGTTCCCCATGAACCCGCTAATCGCGTTGCTGGATGTAATAGACTCAATGAACGCGGGCACATTCTTATCGACCCAGTCGCGGATGTGCACCATATCGTCAAAGTTTTTGAACGCCTCTGACTCCAGGAAATCCTGAAAATGGCGGGGGAGCGGTAGATAAAACTATTCGCCTGTTCACTAATAATGGGCACAATCCACAGGGTGAGGCCGGTAACCGTACCAGCAAATACAGTTACTACCAGCAGCACACCAACGCCTCGGCGGATACCCCACTTCTCCAGGCGCCGCACGGCGGGGTCAAGGCCCAGCGCAATGAACACGGCCCCGGTCACCCACCCCGCGAGTGCCCCAACGTTCGTAAACGCATAGTAGGCCAGCAGCGCCAACCCCACACCCACGGTACCTAAGAAACCGAGTTTTACCGGGTTGGTCACAAGCGAGACTTTCTGAACATCGCTGTTCTCCGGGACTCAACCGGGGGCACCACATCGGTGGGGCGGTTGGGGGAGGCATTGACGCCTGTTTCCGTTTATCGCGGGCCTGTAGAACCGATCCGCTGAATTCGGTAATTGTTTCGGTGAGGTGCTCAGTGAATGGGCGCCGCGCCCCTCGCGACTCGTGGGCTTCTCTGGGTGAGGCGCCGCTTTCATCCGGTTGGGGCGGGCGGAAGAGTCCTGCTGCGGCTGCGTATGAGCGTTGGAACGCCGAGGCCTAGGCGGCGTCGGCTGGGCAGGGGGCGGTGATCGGTCATGTAACTGCCTTTCGACGAAGCATTTACTTTTAGTCTACCGGGCGGTTGGGGGATAACGCCGGTGCAGACGTATTGGTGGTGCTACGCCAGCAGTAAAATAGCGGCCGAAGCGGCGCACCTCGGGTGAAAAAACCCCGGGGAGTTGAGATAATCAAGGGGAACTATCAGCCTGAGCAGGAGAGGGCGCATGTCAGAGAACAGTCATGAACTACAGTGGGGCAACCCGGCAGCGGCAGGGAAGCAGCCGGAGGCTGCGCAGATTCCAGCTTCGGTACGGAATGTCCCCGATTTGGGGAGTTTAGCGGCATCTGCTGGTGTGCCGCCGCAGCCGGGCAACACTGACCCTCATGCTGCTGCCCAGGGCACCCCTACGTGGCGTGTTGAGGTAAACACGCCCGAGGATTTCCAGAAATATGTGCAGGAATCCAGCCGGGGTGCTGTTATTTTTGCGCTCTATGCTGAGCACTCTCCCTCGTCGGTGCAGATGGTCGATGCGGTGCAAAAACTGGTTGATTCCGCCGCTGGGAGTCTGCTGTTGGCAGCGGTAGATATCGCGAAACTTCCTGAGGCCGCACAGGCTTTTGGGGTGAGCGGTGTGCCCGCTGGGGTGGCGGTGCTTGCGGGTCGGCCCGCACCTATTTACAACGGTACTGTGGGTGAGCAGGAACTTGCCGATGTGCTCGGGCAGCTTATACAACTGGCGGCGCAGTACCAGCTGCCGGGAGGTTTTGAGCCCATCTACGCGGAGGAAGAGAAACCGGTACCTCCGCTGCATGCTAAGGCCGTTGAGGCACTGGACGCTGGGGACTATGAGGGCGCTCGCGCCGCCTACAAGCAGGCTATTTCTGATAACCCGGGCGATAAAGAGGCCAAACTTGGCTTGGAACAGGTGGAGCTTTTGGTGCGCGTGAAGAACCTTGATATGGCTGCCGAGCGTGCCGCTGCGGCGGCTGATCCGCTGAATATTGAGGCGGCCTTTAACGTGGCTGATTTGGATGTGGTTGGTGGGCATGTGGAAGATGCGTACGCCCGTTTGCTGCGCTTATTTAAGGCCGTGCCTGCGGATGAGAAAACTCGTGTGCGTGAGCGTCTTGTTCAGCTTTTTGATGTGGTGGGTACTGCCGATGCGCGTACTGTAAAGGCCCGCGCGGAGCTGACGGTGGCGCTTTTCTAAAGGCTGGTTTCTGCAGGAATCTGTGTAAAGCTAAGAAATAAAATACAGAATATTTATTCTTTATGTGTTCCCCATGTGGTGTTATTGCCGTCACGGGGAACACGTATCTTATAGTTATGCTTAGGGGTGAGTAAAAGCTACGCGAACGGGGCAAAAATAAGGGCATACTATGCTCATACTTGTTACCGTTAATCTATGGAAGATAAAAACTCTCTCAATAACTTGTATCCCTCACCACCTGTCCCCGGGGCAGAAGCAGAGCACCCGAATCCGGAGGTTCACCTGCCCACCTCGGTGCAGCAGAACATAGCCCCGCAACGGGGGCCGCAACCACCAGAAACGCGATTGAAGTTCGCGGGCTCACCAAAGCTTTCGGGCAGACCGTGGCCGTGGATCGTATTAATTTAGGCATCCCAACCGGCTCATTTTATGGGCTGGTGGGGCGTAATGGTGCTGGTAAGACCACCACCATTTCGATGGTCTCGGGTATGCTGCAACCCACCGAAGGTATGGCGTTTATTAACGGGGTAGACATGTGGCAGGCCCCCTTAGAAGCCAAGAAACACCTGGGGTGCTCCCTGACGGCGTGCATCTTTTTGATAGGCTCACGGGTGAACAGCTCATCACATACTCCGGGTACCTGCATGGGCTTGATAAGGCAACTGTTGCCGAACGCACCGCTGATCTGCTGCGCGCTATGGACCTCACCGAGGCAGCGGGGCGAACTGTTGCCGACTACTCCGCCGGTATGACGAAGAAAATCGCGCTTGCCGCCGCGCTCATCCACGCCCCTTCTGTGCTTATCCTTGATGAACCATTTGAGGCTGTTGACCCTGTCTCAGCGGCGAATATTCAGGACATTCTTAAGGGATTCGTCGGCTCGGGGGGAACCGTCGTGCTCTCATCCCACGTGATGGACTTGGTACAGCGTTTGTGTGACCACGTGGCCATTATGAACGAAGGCCATATTCTTGCCGCCGGAACCGTCTCTGAGGTACGCGGAAACACCAGCCTAGAAGAACGTTTCGTGCAGCTCGTGGGTGGGCGCACCAGCTCGGAAGGATTGTCATGGTTGGGCACCTCGTCTCACTAAAATGGCGGTATGTGATTGCCTCACTCAAACGGAGCGTGTGGGCCCTGATTGGGATAATCCTCGGTGTCCTATACCTGGTGGGGATTCTGATAGGGTTGGGATTCCTCTACAGTTTTCTGGCTTTTGAATCCCCTGAGGGGGCGGCCTCGCTTGCCCTGCTGATAGGGACGCTGCTGTGTCTGGGGTGGATGCTGGTACCTATCTTCGTCAGCGGCCTTGACGGAACCCTGGATGAGAGCCGTTTCGTGCTTTTCCCCATAGAACCAAAAACCCTGCAGAAGGGCCAATTTCTTGGTGGGTTTATTGGCATACCCGGTATCGCAACCATAACTATGGTGCTGATCGGTGCCCTTGGCTACCTTACTAACCCGTTGGGGCTTCTCCTGTATCTTCTCTGCGCCCTGCTGGGGTTGGCCACCCTCATGTGCATAGCTCGTATCGGTAATCAGGTCGGTGTGTACCTGAACGCTAACCCGCGCATTAACCTCATCCTCATGCTCACTGCGGGGATCCTGCTCATGAGCTCCGGTTTTATTTTTGCGGGTGCAACAGCTTACATTGGAGAGAACTTTGAGCAAATAGCGCCCTACGTTGTATGGCTTGGGTATACCCCGTTTGGTGCTGCGTTTGCTGTTCCCCTGCATGCTGCGGCGGGTAACTGGATTCTTGCGGCTGTGTGCCTGGTGCTTGCACTTGTTTACTTGGCGGGCACCTGGTGGCTGTGGGGGCGTCAGCTGGAACGCTCCATCCGTAACGTGAGTGGGCAGACTCAGCGCGGGACAGCTAAGGCATTGTCCGTTGGTAATATTGGGGTGTTCGCTAAATTCCCCAGCACCCCGGTCGGTGCGGTAGCGGCACGCACCCTTCACAGCTACCTGAAAGATGCGCGCATGAGTGTATCGGCGGCCACGTTAGCCATGATGTACGTGCTGCTGGGAATATTTTTACCGATGGCCAATAGCGGGTTTTTTAGGACCGGTAGGATTCAGCTTGGTATGGATACCAGCACCGCTGGTATTGAGGCGGCTTTTAGCTTCTGGGTGTACTTCAGCACCATCTCTGCGGGGTACTACATTATGTACTCGGTCTCATACGATAACACCGCCTTTAGCCTGCACGTGCTCTCGCCGCTGCGTGGGCGTGATGACAGGCTGGGCCGTGCCCTGGGGTACTCTGTTTTGATGGTGCCTGTGGTGGTTATTATGACCTTCGCTGTGTGTCTTATTCATGGTGTTGTGGGGATGTACCCGGCGGTGCTCCTGCACCAGTTGGGCACCTATGCGGCGGCTCTGGGCGTGGGCCTGTATGCCGATACCCTGCTATCTCCACCGGCTCCGGCACCCGGGTCGAACCCGCTCAAAACCCCGAAACAAACGGACGGCATGGCCAAGAACCTCTTGACGATGGTGGTGATGCTGATTTGCATGGCTGCAACGATCCCGGCATTTATCTGTGTACTTATTTATATGTTCAGCTCCCATGAACCCATGCTCCTATGGGTGGGGGGAATCATTCAAATGGTTGTGGGCGGCATTCTTCTGGCCCTTGGCGTTGTGATTGGCGGTAAGTCTTACGACCGTAATAGCCACGCCATGCTTCAGCGAGTGGCTAAGTTCACCGCAGCCTAACCTACCGGCCAACCACGGCGCACAGAGGCGGCGGATCAGAATATGTTCTGTATGAGGTATTCTGCTCCGTCGCTTTTTGCTGTGCTTGTACTGCTGCCTGGTTTCGGTGAACGGGACAATACCCGGTACCCGCCACTACAATGGGAAGAGTTATCTACACAACCGCAGAATGCCCATGCGGCATTGTCTAAGGAGAGAACTATGAGCTCCATTGAAGGTATTGAGGATCCGTTTGGCACCAAGCCCGCAGGTGGCACCAGCCTGCTGGAGCGTGAGGAAACTCAGCTTTCTGAGCCCGGTGACCACGAACGCTTCTCGCACTATGTGCGGAAAGAAAAGATTATGGAGTCCGCGCTGACCGGTGAGCCGGTTCGCGCCCTGTGCGGTAAAGTCTGGACTCCTGGGCGTGACCCGCAGAAGTTCCCGGTCTGCCCCACCTGCAAAGAAATTTATGAGGGTCTTAAGCCCGGTAAAGACGGTGGCGATAATGGCGGCGACAACTAGCCGCAGCTGACTGGCAGGCCTCAGCAGGCCCACGGCAGCCAACACCAGCAGACAGGGCGCATCCGAATAAGTATGCATAGTACTGGATGCGCCCTTCTTTCGCGTTCGGCGTAGCCACCGTACAGTACTGGGGGTACCGTTGAGCCGGGCAGCGTGCAAGGCGGTACACTCTTAAGGCGTCCGCACCGCACCGGCCACTTACGCCCGTGCGAGCTGCAGCGGGGGCATGACGTATAGAAATGATTAAGGGGTAGGGGAAGAATGAGCGAACACGAAGAACCCACACTGTTTGAAGGCGCCATTAAGCCTAAACTTTCCCCGGCCTACCCCGGCCGTGCCCCGTGGGGAACCTCCGTCAGTTTACGTGCTTGGCAGACGGAGGCTATGAAAAATATTTTGAAACCAACCCGCGTGACTTTATGGCGGTGGCAACCCCAGGGGCCGGTAAAACCACCTTTGCCCTCACCCTGGCTCGTGAACTTTTTAGCCGCGGTGTGGTGCGTAAGCTCACCGTGGTAGCGCCCACCGACCACCTGAAAAAGCAGTGGGCGGATGCCGCCGCTAAGGTAGGCATACCGATCGATCCGAATTTTAAAAATGCCGACGTTCATGTGGGCCGCCAGTACAAAGGGGTGGCACTTACCTACTCCCAGGTGGCGAATAAGCCGCAGCTGCACGCCCGTAACACCGAGAACGACAAAACTCTGGTTATTTTTGACGAGATTCATCACGCCGGTGACGCGCTCTCGTGGGGAGACGGACTGCGGGAGGCTTTTGACGACGCCACTCGACGCCTCGCCTTGACCGGCACCCCGTTCCGCTCCGATGCTGCACCTATCCCGTTTGTCAACTACGAAGAAGACCACGAAGGGATCCGCCGATCCCGCGCCGACTACTCTTACGGATACGGTCCCGCTCTCAAAGACCATGTGGTGCGGCCGGTGATTTTCATGGCGTACTCGGGACAGATGCGGTGGCGTACCTCCGCCGGGGAGGAAATGGCAGCAAATCTGGGGGAGGGATTCACCAAGGATGTGACCGCCCAGGCGTGGCGCACCGCCCTTGATGCGAACGGTGAATGGATACCCACTGTTTTGGCTGCTGCCGATAAGCGCCTCACCGAGGTGCGCCGTACCGTACCTGATGCCGGGGCGCTCGTGATCGCCACCGACCATGCTGACGCTAAAGCATACGCCGAAAAACTGCATGCTATCACGGGAGAGAAGCCAACTGTGGTGCTCTCAGATGACCGCGAAGCCTCCGCAAAAATTGACGAATTCCGTGAGAGTAAAAAGCGGTGGATGGTGGCGGTCCGCATGGTCTCTGAGGGCGTGGATGTGCCGCGCCTTGCGGTGGGTGTGTACGCCACCAGCACCAGCACACCTCTCTTTTTTGCTCAGGCAATCGGGCGTTTTGTGCGGGCCCGCAAGCGTGGGGAGACCGCCTCCGTGTTCCTGCCGTCGGTTCCGCAGCTGATGATGCTCGCTAACGATATGGAGCTAGAACGCGATCACGCCCTCGACCGCGGCGCCACCCAGGAAGAGATCGACCCCATGGTTGAGGGGCTGGATGATGCGGCGCTTGAAGAAGCAAACCGTGAAGAGCGAGCCTCGGAGCAGCTGGCTCGCGGTAAGTTTGAGGCAATAGGCTCGCAGGCCTCTTTCCACGGGGTGCTTTTTGATGGGGCGGAGTTCGCGTCGGGCGGGCTGGAAGTCGGTTCGGAAGAGGAACAGGATTTTCTGGGCATCCCGGGCCTGCTTGACGCTGAACAGGTCGGTACTTTGCTGCGGGCCCGTCAGCAGGAACATGCTGCCCGCCGCCCGGCCACCGCAGCCCCGGCGGTGGTGGACCACCGCCAGCTCAAAGAAATGCGTAATAAGTTGGCGAAAAACGTGTCGGCCTATTCGCTGAAAAGCGGTAAACCGCACGGGGTGATCCATAATGAGCTGCGTAAAATCTGCGGCGGCCCGGCGGTGGCTCAAGCATCAGCGGAGCAGATTCAGGCACGCCTTGATAAGCTCGCGGACTGGTTTGTCGGCAGGAGGTAATGGCCCGGCTCGGTCTGTGAACGGTTAGGGGATGGCAAAAATCCAGTGTTCGTCACGAGCGGGAAGTCAACCGCCGTGCCATTCCATTTAACCTCAACGCCGTGGCCTTCGAGCACCGGGATAATGCGGTTTTGGATAATCGCGCAGTCTGCATCGTGAATCTCTTGGTCGCTTACTTCCCCAGTGTCGCTGAAGGTGCCGCAGTGCAGTTGGGCGGCGTCGTAGAGCAGTAGGGCCTCCGCACTTTCTGCACTGAGCGATACATACCCGTATCGGGTGGTACCGTCTTCGGGCCCTTCCTCGGGGATGCCGCACCAGTTGCCGTCCGGGTAAGCAATAATCCCCGTTCGTTCCAGCGCCTCGAAGGCACACACCAGGTTGCCTCGGCACCCTTCAATACCGATCTCTTTAGCATAGGCACGGCGGGAGGCAAGGAGCGCCTGAGCGTACTCTTCTAGCTTTTGGGGCGGGATGAGAATATGCCCTTCACCGTCGTCAAGGAACGGTTCAAAAACCTCCGTGTAGCACGCAATATCTGATTCGCCAACCAGCAGGCATGCCATGAGCCTGCGTTCTACGGTAGGCCGATCCATCTCTGGGATTGGCCAGCTGCGGGGTATAGGTGGGTCAATACGCGGTGCGCGCCATAGTTTTAGCTGTTCTGCAGTCACGTGAGGGCTACTCATGCTCCCAGTGTAACCGGGATACACAACCATCATCCACGCATGGAAGGAATAATATTGTGCATAAAAGGCTGATTTATGGGGGCAAATATGCAAACTTATGCTATGGGGTATGTCGGTACTGGGTAAGCGTATGGTACCCGCAAGACCATTGTGCAGCCTGTTAGGGGATAGCAATGTATTTTATGTTCATGACATTAGGACAATAGGTAGTATCACCGCCCCACCGTACCTGCAGTCCGTGACGTTCAAGTACCGGAATAACGCGCTCTTGCAGAAATTGCTCCGTAACCCGGTGATGAGCTGCACTGCGTTCCTCTTGACTCATTGACTCCCACTGCTGCTCAGAATACTGTTGGCGCAATGCTGGCGGGAAAATGCCGTGTTGAAGGTACACGCTTGCTGTTTCTGAAATATCAGCTGCACACTGCTCGCTAAAAAATACATACCCGTACCAGTCGCGGGAGTCATCTGCCTCGTCGTAAATACTCCACGAACCGCACCTGCTGCAGCAGGAGAACGCCTCACGCGCTACAACACCCTGACGATTGAGCTCTTTAAAAGCGAGAGAGATATTGCCCCAGCACTTTTCGATCCCCAGTTCCTGGGCATAGGCACGGCGGGAGGCGATGAGAGCACGGGCGTAATCGTCGAACTCCTCCATATGTTTCTCATCGCAATCCCACTTATCGCTCTCAGCAATAGTGCTGTCGTTCAAAATATCAACATAGGAAAATGGATCACTGTCACCCCTGAAAAGCGTACCCACAGAACCTCACCCACGAATTCACTCACCTCATCAGGCATGCCCCAGTGGGCCGGAAGGGGCGGATCAATGCGCTGGGTGTACCAAAGTTTGAGCTGCTCATCAGTAATGCTAGGTGTAGTCATGGGGTTAACCTTAGACCACAAATGCATACTTGTCGTTGCACACGGTCAGTCACAAAACCGGTGATCCGCAGACCCTATAAGGAAGGAAAAGACAACACAACACCCGCACGGGGGGGCAACGCCCGTGCTATAGGTGCATTACGAATAAGGATGGGCAGGCGCTCTACCTACCACAGGGGCTAAGGTGCAGCGAAAAACTCCGCGTTTTTCAGCACGGGAAGCTCAATGTACGTGCCGTCCCAATCTATCTCAACACCGTGGCGCTCAAAAACCGGGAGGATGTGCTGGCGGATCACAGCACTATTAATGCGGTTATACTCCGCATCACTCATCTCTTCGAGCTCTTCGCCCGTTACAAAAGCCCCGCAGCTGAGACGGGTCTCGCCATTTTTAATGAGTTCTTCGGCCTCTTCGGGGCCGAGCGACACATACCCGTACCAGGTATGCCCATCTTGCGGAGCCTCATGCGGTATGCCGCAACACCCGAAATCGGGGTTCATCTTAACACCCTGACGTTCGAGCTCAGCAAGTGAAAGGTTCAGGGGAGTGCCCGGCACCCCGCCTAAGGCGGCAATATAGGCACGGCGGGAATCAATGAGCTGCCTAATATAGGCGCGAACTTCCCCGTCCCAGTCAGCGGAACCATAGGCATCCCTGAGTGAGGGAGTCTCCCAGAAGTAATACTCATAACGGGCCGTATCAGACTCACCGGTGCTGAGCAGGCGCCAGAGGGCATCTTCTAAGGTGCCACGCTCTTCACCGGTCACAGGCCAGTGCGCCGGGATAGGCGGATCGATACGCGGTGCGTACCAGCTGTCACGGAATTCTGTGGTGATGATATCGGTGGTCATAGTTTCAGTGTAACCGGATATTTAATGCATGAAAAGCGTATATTTCTATAGAAACTTTAGCTAAATAAAAACTTTTTACAGAAATAAATGCTTCTCGAACCAAAAGAGGTCTTTAAAACTATAGACGGTTATTCATTGAGGATATCCTGCCACCAGATTATGAGCCAACATTTTGCGGCTGCAGCACCGACATCTGCCGGTATTGCTCTTCCGCTAAGGCTGGTGGAGCGCATCGTGCCGCTCTTGCCGAATAGATGCTGTAATATCCAGTGTGATAAATTCCTGTTATTGCCTCAGTCAGCCTGTGGTGTCCTCCCGATCAAGTGGGGTGGTATGACGATAAGGCACCGAGCTGGTCTTTAGCTAGTCATATAATGACGTTTGTTCGCTGTAGTTTTGCTCCAGTAAAATTGTAGTAAATAATAAACATTATTATAATTTTTGCAGGAGATGAAATATGAGCGATAAAATAATATAAAATACTACGAAAAATTATTATGTTGGAAGATGAAATATATGATTCTGATGCCCTGGGTAACTATGATGCTTTTATTTTAAAATGTATAAAATTCGCCGAGAAAAATATTATTCCATTAAGCCAGTACAGGAAAGAACTGGAAGGTGTAATTAAACAATGCACAGACTTTTAGAAGGCAGAATTGGTAGATCTGAACTGGAAAAATATTATATCCAACTAGGTAGAAAGATTCGCTTGTCAGGAAGCTTAGATAAAAAGAAAAAGAAATACATATTTTTATGTCTATTTTTCTTGACTCCAATTTCTTGCAAAATACGGCACCCGAGGAACAGCAAGATAGCGATATTTGTTATCTGTTATGTAACCTGTATAGGATAAAAGATGATCTTGAATTATGCAATACATTCTATAGCAGTATTTGTTCGGTAGGGGCAGATGACGCATAAGTGAATATATAACTATCGGTACCCACAGGGAAACCAGTGCCCAACTGACGCAATAATCGGATCTGCTCGCCAGCACGCCTGCGCCCTATTTTATTGAGGGATAAAATGCCTGCCGGTCGTAACGTAATCCATGGGGGTGAAATGTGTGGGAAGCTCCGCATTTTCAATAGCAAAAATATAGTTTCGATAAAATAGGCTATGCACTGAACGGTCATCTATTTTTAAAATATCTTCTTCAAAGTTTCTGGCAAGTTTCAACTGTGCGTTTTCCTTGTCAATATCCTTCCCAAGAGCGTAAAAAAGACCGATAATAATAAACAATAGCAACACCTAAATTGGTGCAATGATGAGTTTATAAACAGTGGTTCTTGAATATCTGAATAATGAAACGGGATAAGCCATACTTCTTTGTTTTTATTGACAGCAAAGAAACCATTGCTATTCTTTCCAAAAACAATAAATTTATCTTTATTACTGTTTTCGACAATAACTTCTTCATCTTTGAAATTTATGAATTCAAATTTATCTTTATAGTAATTCTCCAACCTTGAATATTCGTTGCTTGCCATATCATTTAACAACTCGGAAAATGAATAAATTTGCTTATTGAAACTTTTTGAAATCTTATAGTCCGTACCTTTTAAATCACTCTCATTAATAATCATCAAATATTCCTTATTGGGCAGATTCCTTCTGCAGATTTGCGGCTCATATCTGGTAAATTGCTACGGGATATGGCTAAACTGCGATGAGAATACCTGTGGCCGTACAGAATAAGAGCCTTCCCAATCTACCCATAATCCGTGCTGCTCGAACACCGGAAGTACCTTTTCGCGCAATAGTTTTACACTCAAACTCTCGTACTGCTGCTCTTGGGTTTGGGCATCAAGTGCGTCCCACTGCGGCTCAGTAAAATATGCATCCAGAAAAACCCCATAATTGAGGCCTACCGATCCGCTCTCGTATGCTGATTCAGCATCCTGTTCGTGGTAGAAAACGTACCCGTACCAAGTGCGTGAATCATCTCTCTCATCCCAGATTTCGGCTGAACCACACGAACCGCAACAGGTAAAACACTCCCGTGCCACCACGCCCTCATGCGCTAAAGCGTCAAATGCCAACGTTAAATCATTATTCCGAGGCTCCAGTCCAATAGCTGCAGCATAGGCGCGGCGTGCGTTAATAAGCTGCTGGGCGTACTCTGTTATCTCTTCCCTGTATTTTTCACCCAAGCCAGCGTTCTCATCGGGCAAAACATAATCAAATACTTCCACATACGCTTCCGGGGTAGATGCGCCGTGCAGAAGCATCTCCCACAGAAGCTCTTCAAGCTCGGTGCGGCTCTGGTCGTTGAGCCCCCAATGTTCTGGGAGAGGCGGGTCAAGACGCGGGGTATACCAAAGACTGAGCTGATGATCGTCACACTGCTTATTCATACCCATATATTAGCTGTTGTGCCGGGGCGCTGCGCTGCTAGGTCCAGCAGCACTGGCGGCACCTGGTGACAATGCGGGGTACTCCGGTCCGTACTGCACGCCATTCGAACATGCAGATATGTACCACCAGCTCCCCTAGCGTAGCTATTGAGCCGGGCGGCAGGTAGCACTGGGAGAGATTTTACTGTTAGCTTTCGTATGATGTATAATTTTCGTCAGATAGATGTATCTATATATATTCACTCAAGTTTTGAAAGGCTAATGATGGTCTTTGCGTTAATCAGTGATAAAAAGTTAAGTATTAGAAAGCTAGTTTCTGTAACTACTTTAGGATTTTTTGTTTGGGACGTCATATGTGCCTGCTCTTAGTTTTGAGTCATCTAGTGCCAGTAGCTCACTAACAAATATCAAGTACAGTTTTTCTGACTCATCACAGGGTTTATATAACCAATTTATTGTGACGTTTTCACATGGCTTTGTTGCCCAGCATGCTCCTAATACGGATACGTTGCTAAGCAACATTGAGTCTAATAATATGGTGGATGCAATTAAGTATAATTTTGCCGATAAATTTGGCTACACTGTTTCCTATAGTCATACGATTGCTATAAAAAACTCTGTAGTAATTAATATATAAATTATATTAGTTCAGACAATATTGATTCTTTTATAGAATCAGCTAAAGATATCTCTGGTGTTGAAGATATTTTTCCAGACTATAATATAGATTATCAGGGAATCTCTGACCCTGAGATGAACGAGTCTTCTCAGAATCAACAAGAAGATACTCCTGTACCTGATCTTTCTGCATATTCAAAAACTATGTCACTCCAAATGATGAATACTTTGATAAGCAATGGGATTTACATGGTGAATATGGAATTAATGTAAAGTCCGCATGGCAACGCTCCCTGGGTGATAACGTTACAGTTGCAGTTATCGATACTGGTGTCAATCATCATCCTGATCTGGTTAATAATATTGTTCCGGGTTACGACTTTTTATCTGATGCTATACAAGCAGACGATGGTGATGGG
The DNA here is from genome assembly GCA_002355935.1 of Rothia aeria. GTDB lineage: Bacteria > Actinomycetota > Actinomycetes > Actinomycetales > Micrococcaceae > Rothia > Rothia aeria. Next base: position 1,389,612 of record AP017895.1, read on the forward strand.
CGCGACTCAGATCCTTCGGATAGTGCGATGGTGCCTAAAAATGGAATCTGTTCTAATGGGCGAAAAGCAGAAAGTTATATGCGTTGGCATGGTACTCATATTGCGGGTACTATCGCAGCTTCAGCAAATAATAAATTGGTATATCTGGGATTTCTCCCAATGCGAAGATTCTGCCTGTACGTGCTTTTGGGCCTTGTGGAACTAGGTTCTCGGATGTTACTGATGCGATAAAATGGGCTGGGGGTCTGAAGGTGCAAGATACTCCAGAAAATAGGTATCCTGCTCAAGTTATTAACCTGTCGTTTGGCTCATATTTAAATTCTGGCAGTAAATGTTTTAAAGGATATCAGGACATATTTGATGAATTGCATGCTAAGGGTATCGTGGTTGTAGCATCTGCTGGTAATAAGAACCTTGACGTCAAATATTTTACCCCTGCAAATTGTAATCATGTTATTTCTGTAAGTTCTACTACTCGAATGGGTGAGCGGCCTGTTGCCTCATACGGTTCTAGCGTTAGCATAAGTGCTCCTGGAGGGACTCATGCTCCTAATCAAGGTATATTTTCTACTTTTAATACAGGAATGATTTCTGTTGGAGAGCATAACTACAGCGAGAACGCGGGTACTTCTATGGCTGCTCCTCATATTAGTGCTATTGCTGCTTTGGCTAAATCAGTCAACCCAGATGCTACTCCTGATCGTATACTTTCTGCGATGCAGAAAAGTGCTCAAAACCGTCCTATACAAAACTGTGATCAGTATAGCTGTGGTCCTGGTATTGTAGATGCGGGCAAGACACTGGAATATCTGGACAATCCTGTAAAGAACCCTGATCCATGGAATAATGGTCCAATATTTTACGATATACATAAAAACATGCCATTTTATCAAGAGATTCAGTGGATAGGAGCGCAGGGTATTACTACTGGATACCCTGATGGCACATTCCACCCAGCAGATAATGTAGAACGTGGCGCAATGGCAGCGTTTTTCTACCGATATGCAGGACAGCCAGAGTATGTGATGCCAAGCACTTCTCCATTCAGGGATGTTTCGGTTGGCAGCAGTTTCTATCGAGAGATTACCTGGTTGCATTCTACTGGTATAGCTAATGGGTGGCAGGATGGGACGTACCGTCCTGTAGACCCCATCCGCCGTGATGCAATGGCAGCTTTTATTTATCGCTACGCTCACAAGAAGTAAATACGCAGTGTGCGCGGTGTATCTAAAGGTCAAAATACGTTAGGGGTGTGCCGCACGCGCTATGGTGAAAGAGATAACAATGAAAAAAGTAACTACTCGTAGAACCTCTCAGGCAGTAGGTACTGCCATGTGCGCTGTTGCACTGGGAGCTACGCTGCTAGGCCCAGCAGCACTGGCAGCACCTGGTGACAATGCGGGGTACTCCGGTCCGTACTGTGCGCCATTCGAACATGCAGATATGTACTACCAGCTTTTCCCCATCACGTTCACCGCTGCGGCTATTGAGGATGCGAAAGCCCAAACCGAGCATCGTGGGTGGAACAATGAGCAGATACACCAGTACTTGGTGGCCCAGCTGAGTCAGAAACTCACCGAGGATAACTATCCTGTGAATATCCAGTACTACAGCTACATACAATCTGGAGACAGAAACTATGCTGAAGTAGAAGTATCCCACTTTGTCACCGCCGCGCAGGGCAAGGGACTTCTGCAGAAACTGCTCTCATACCCCACCGTTCAAGAAGCTCAGGTGCAGCCTGTCCCACACCCAACCGTTGACGGCCCCTGCCGATTTAGTGATGTGCCCCAAAATCATCCGTTCTACGAAGAAATCACGTGGCTAGAGTACCGAAATATCACCACCGGCTGGGCCGATGGTACCTACCGACCGCTGAATAATATTGAGCGCGGGGCGGTTGCTGCTTTCTTCTACCGGCTGGCGGGTTCGCCGGAGGTTACCTTGCCCGCCGCCTCACCTTTTACCGATGTGAACCCCTCGCACCAGTTTTACCATGAGATTGTGTGGATGCATCAGCAGGGTCTTACTACCGGCTGGGCCGATGGCACCTACCGACCGCAAGACGCGGTTACTCGCGAGGCAATGGCCGCATTCTTCTACCGTTACGCTGGTAAACCTGACTATGTAGTGGTTGGGCCAGTTTTTAAGGACGTGCCTCATGATGGCGCATTCTACCGCGAAATTAACTGGCTACGTTCAAGCGGCATTACTACCGGCTGGGCCGATGGCACCTACCGCCCTAGTGAGCCGATTCACCGTGACGCAATGGCTGCGTTTATCTACCGCTACGCGCATCTTGACACCTAAATCATCCGCATATTACACGTGCAGAGGCGACATTCTTACCGGGGCATACTACAGGGAACCCACTAAGAATGTCGCCTCGTACTCTAAAAGCGCTCACGATGAGCGGGACGCGCTTACAGCGCCTGCTTGACCGTGATGCCCTCGTCCTCCATCTCGGCGATTATTTCGTCGAGCTTATTCTCGTGCACGGGGGCCGTCAGGTCGATCAGCACACGGGTCTCATACCCGGCATCCACCGCATCCTTAGCGGTTGCCAGCACACAGTAGTCGGTGGCGATACCCACAATATCGACATCCTGTATCTCGTGTTCATCCAGCCAGTCTGCCAGCGGGGTTTTCGGGCCTTCGTCATCCAGTGTGGCGCCTGGCTCATGCTCACCGGTCATGACCGATTCCTCGGGGCCTGTAGCCCCTCGAACCCTGAATATGCAGCCTCATACCGGCCCTTACGGAAATACGCTTCGATGTAGTCGGTATCAAGATTCGGGTGAATCTCGGCTCCTTCGGTATTCGCCACGCAGTGCACCGGCCAGGAATCCACAAAATCCGGGGTGTCAGAGAAATGCGCGCCCGGGTCAATATGCCAGTCCTGGGTGGCCACAACCGCCTCGTACCGGTGGTGGTTATCCTCAACGTATTCGCTAATGAGCGAGGCAACCTTGGCTCCCCGGTCGGTTGCCAACGCCCCACCGGCGCAGAAATCGTTCTGAACATCAACAATAATGAGTGCTTTTGCCATGAGACTATCCTAGAAAATCCTTGGGGCTCAGTGAAAGGGGGGACAGTTGCTAAAGAACTATATGAACTCGGTGGGGATCACCGGCTCACCCTCCGAGAGACGGCGGGCCGCCTCGGGGAGCTCTGCCAGTGAACGCTGATGCCGTGCGGCGGCGGCACGTACCGCATCCTCGCCCGTAAAACCAGGCAGGTGTTCACCATCCACCACAAAATCCACCATGAGCGGGCGGGTATTCTCGACCTGTGCCGGATCCTCGGTGATGCTCAGTAGCTCTGCACTGGCTATTCCCATGGGGGAGAGCTTACGCGCGGCGCGTTTAGCACCGCCCACCGATGCCTTACCGGCGGAGGCCTTTGCCACGGGCTCCATCTCGCCCGCCGAGTTCTCGCGCGCCACCACCTTATACACCATGGAAGAGGTCGGTGCCCCGGAGCCGGTCACCAGTTTGGTTCCCACCCCGTATGAATCCACGGGGGCCGCCGCTAGGGAGGCGATGGCGTACTCGTCAAGGTCGCTGGTGACCGTAATCTTTGTGTGCTCGTTCCCTAAAGAATCGAGCAGCTCACGCACTCGCTGCGCGGTTGCCACCAGGTCACCGGAATCCAGGCGTACCCCGCCGAGCTCCTCGCCCGCTAGTTCAACGGCGGTGCGTACCGCATTATCCACATCGTAAGTATCGACTAGCAAGGTGGTGCGTGCACCCAGCGAACGCAGCTGAGCTTCGAACGCTTCCCGCTCCGAGTCGTGAAGCAGGGTAAAGGCGTGGGCGCTGGTACCGACGGTTTCAAGCCCGTACCGGCGGCCTGCCTCAAGGTTGGAGGTTGCGGCAAATCCTGCAATAGCGGCGGCGCGGGCAGCAGATACCGCGGCGCGTTCATGGGCTCGTCGCGAACCCATCTCAATGCAGGGGCGGGTTCCGGCGGCGGCGCTCATGCGCGAAGCGGCAGAGGCGACCGCTGAGTCGTAATTTAGGATCGACAGCAGATAGGTTTCAAGGACGCACGCCTGCGCGAACGTTGCCTCAACCTGCAGCACGGGGGAGTGGGGGAAGAATAACTCGCCCTCAGCGTAGCCGCGTACTGTGCCGGTGAACTCAAAATTTTCGAGATATTTCAGGGTTTGGGTGTTCACAATATTGCGGGCCGCCAAGAACGATAGCTCTTCGTCATCGAAACGGAACTTATCGAGTCCTTCAAGAAAACGCCCTGTTCCAGCGAGCACCCCGTAGCGGCGGCCTGCTGGCAGTCGCCGGGTGAACACTTCGAAGGTGCACATGCGGTGAGCCGCCCCTGAGGCGAGCGCGGCCTGCAGCATAGTTAATTCATAATGGTCGGTGAGCAGTGAGGTTGTTGCCATACACCTCATTCTAGAGGGGTGGGCGGCTCAAAACAGCATTGTGAAGGTGTGTTGTCCATGACATACGGTAAAAATGACCATAAGAGTTCGCTGTGAACCGAAACCCATAAAAAATAAGGGAAGCAGGCAGATTATGCGGTACAATCGGCCCATGAGTAGCACGCCCGTCCACACCATCATCACCCCGCCAGTGCTGTCTGCACACACACTCGGTGAAACCGATCTTGATACCCACTTGAGTGACTCACTTGAACTCAATACGCCGTGGCAAGTGATCGTGTGGAACGACCCCGTGAACCTCATGACCTATGTGTCCTATGTTTTCCGTTCACACTTTGGGTTCAGCCGTGCTCGCGCTGAAGAACTTATGCTCCAGGTGCACCATAACGGTAAAGCCATAGTATTTACCGGCAGTCGTGAAGAAGCCGAAAAACATACCCACGCCATGCACGGCTGGGGGCTGCAGGCAACCTTCGAGAAAGTTGATAACTAATGGCGCGCGGCTTCAAAAACACCCCGCGCGGGTACACTGCGTATTTCGAAAAACCCGAGCTGCTTCTCATTCGCGACCTCGCTGAAGACATTGTTGCCCTGCTGCAGCCCGAAACCGGGCAAGACGCCGACCCGCTGGATGCACTTATCGGTATCACCGACAACCCGCAGGTGCCCACCGACCCCGCCGTATCCCGTCTGCTGCCGGTCGGCAGCAGTGACGAAGAAGCAGCCGCAGAATACCGCCGTTACACCGAACGTGACCTGCGTGAACGTAAAATCGCGAACCTTTCGATGCTCGCCTTCGATATCGAATCCGCCGACCTGCTCCTTGACGAAGAACACGCGCGCGCTTGGGCATCGGCCCTCTCCGATATCCGCCTGGTGCTGGCCACCCGCCTCGACATTACCGACGATGCGCGAGCTGAAGAAATCCACCGGTACGTCGACTGGTCGCAGATAGAAACCGAAGACGAATACCTGGCGATGGTGTACAACTTCATTAGTTGGGTGCAGGAATCGCTCATGAGCGCGCTGATGGACGGGCTGCACACCCCTAACCCGGTGCACCCCGGTCGGTGCTGCTCTGTTATGCAACGCCACAGGTGAACACGGCGCCCGCAGGTAGAAAAACGGGGAAAACACCCCGTAATATCCGTAATATAAAACCGCGCACCCGAGCGGAATACGTTTTAAGGCACCCAAACCGTAGAATGGGTTACGGCGCCTAAAACGGTACAACCACACAAAACCCCAAAACTCGATCTGGCCCTCAAACCGTATGTTTGAAGGCAACAACAAAAGTGCAGGTAAAACCACAGTGAGCGAAAGCCACAATACGACCGAGCAAACCCACGCTCGCACCCCCTGGGGAACTCTCGCCCCCATCACCCCGAGTGCTTCCGCCCCTATCGGCGTCTTCGACTCCGGTGTGGGTGGGCTCACCGTGGCCCGCGCCATTATGGACCAGCTGCCGTATGAACGCATTATCTATGTGGGAGACACCGCCCACGGACCCTACGGGCCCCTCAAAATAGCGCAAGTGCGGGCCAACGCCCTACGCATTATGGACGAGCTCGTGGACTCCGGTGTGAAAATGCTTGTCATTGCCTGCAACACCGCCTCGGCAGCCGTGCTCAGAGACGCCCGTGAACGGTACACCCGTCAGTATCATATCCCCGTGATTGAGGTGATTCAGCCCGCCGCGCGCCGCGCGCTCGCAGCAACCCGCAACCGCACCATCGGGGTAATCGCAACAGAAGCAACCGTCACCTCCCGCGCCTATGAAGACACCTTCGCCATCGCCCCCAACCTGCGCGTGCACTCGGTGGCCTGTCCCCGCTTCGTCGAATTCGTAGAGCGCGGCATCACCTCCGGACCCGAACTGCTGCAAACCGCCCAAGAATACTTACAGCCCCTCAAAGATGCGGGAGTAGACACCCTGGTGCTTGGGTGCACCCACTACCCGCTGCTGACCGGCGTCATCTCGTACATTATGGGTGAAGACGTCACCCTCGTCTCCTCCGCCGATGAAACCGCTAAAGACGTATACCGTGAACTGCTCACCGGCGGGCTCGAAACCCCGGTACTGAACAACCAGTTTGAACACGAATTCCTTGCAACTGGCCAGTCAGAAACCTTCGAACACCTAGCCCGCAGGTTCCTCGGCCCTGAAGTCACCAACGTGCGCCACACCTCCTCTGTCGCTGAACGGTTCCCCACCGGCTCACTCACCGCCCTCACCCCCGACATGATGAGCACCCACACCCGTATTGACCCGCAACTTACCCCCACGAAGGACTAACCCCATGCGCCTGACCGTCATCGGATGCACCGGCTCGTTCCCGGGACCAAACTCCCCGGCGAGCTGCTACCTGCTGACCGCAACCGACCGCCACGGCCGCACCTGGCGGGTACTCATGGACATGGGCAACGGGGCGCTCGGGGTGCTGCAGCGACATATAAACCTCGCCGATATTGATGCGATCCTCATCTCCCACCTGCACCCCGACCACTGCATCGACCTCTCCGGGCTGCACGTGGCCGTCAAATGGGACCCGCGCGGCTGGCCCGCCGGGCGCATCCCCCTCTACGGTCCAGCGGATATTAACGAATACCTCTCAGCCACCCACGGGCTCGACCCCGACCCCGGCATGAGCACCGAATTTGAATACCACACCTGGACCGAAGGGCAGAAAGTGCGCATTGGTCCCTTCACCGTAGAACCGTTCCGGGTGATACACCCTGCCAAAGACCCCTACGCCCTACGCATTGAATGCAACACCGCCACAGAAAATATTCTGTTCGCCTACTCCGGCGACACCGACCTGTGCGACGGACTCATTGAGGCGGCACGCGGCGCCGATCTGTTCCTCTGCGAAGCCGCCTACCAGGAAGGGCGTGACGACGCGCTGCGCGGCATCCACCTGACCGGCAAACGTGCCGGGCAGGCGGCCCAAGCTGCAGGGGTACGCAACCTGCTGTTAACCCACCTGCCCGTCTGGAACGACCCAGATATTGCCCGTGCTGAAGCGAAAAGCGTGTTCACTGGATCCGTGGGGTAGCCGAAGTCGCGGCAAGTTACCGCATCCACCCCCGGCCAAAACCCACCAACCCGCCCACCAGCACCCTGAACGTCATCGAACGGTTCGACTCGCACACCTCAAATATTGAGCTGCCACCCACCATGGACGACAACTAAACACCCCGCCCCACCGTACAAGACAGCGAAGGAGACACCATGAGTGAAAACACTCGCGAAGACGGCCGCGCCTGCAACGAACTGCGCCCCATCACCATAACCCGCGGCTGGTCACTTAACGCTGAAGGCTCAGCCCTGATCGAATTCGGCAACACCCGGGTGCTGTGCACCGCATCCTTCACTGAAGGCGTGCCCCGCTGGCTCAAGGGCGAAGGCAAAGGGTGGGTGAGCGCCGAGTACGCCATGCTGCCGCGCGCCACCGGAACCCGCTCATCCCGTGAATCCGTCAAAGGTAAAATCGGTGGGCGCACCCACGAAATTTCCCGTCTTATTGGACGCTCCCTCCGCGCCGTTATTGATATGGATGCCCTTGGAGAAAACACCATTGTGCTTGACTGCGACGTACTCCAGGCAGATGGGGGCACCCGCACCGCCTCCATTACCGGGGCATATGTGGCGCTCGCTGACGCCATTGGGTGGGCTAAAAAGAACGGCCTGATCGCATCCGGTGCGAATCCTCTCACCGACTCCGTCTCGGCGATCTCGGTCGGTATTATCGACGGCACCCCCATGCTTGACTTGCCGTACACCGAAGATGTTCGCGCTGAAACCGACATGAATGTGGTGGTCACCGGATCGGGTAAATTTGTTGAGGTTCAGGGCACCGCCGAAGGTGCCCCGTTCGACCGGGACGAACTGAACGCGCTCCTTGACTTGGCGTTGGAAGGCACCGCCGAGCTTGCACAGATTCAGCGTGAAGTGCTTGGTACCGCATAAACTGGCTCACACCATTCGGCAACTAACCAGGGGAGAAGACGCATGGCAAAAATCGTTCTAGCAAGCCATAACCAGGGTAAACTGCGTGAGCTGCGCGAGATCCTGCGCGGGCGGATCGACGGGCTTAACGTAGAGACGGACGTGGTAGACGCCTCGGCTGTGCACGCCCCTGACGTACCTGAAACCGGGGTGAGCTTCGCAGAGAACTCCCTCATAAAGGCCCGCGCTATTGCAGAAGCAACCGGGCTCATCGCCGTAGCCGACGACTCTGGGCTGAGCGTGGACGTGCTGGGCGGGGCACCCGGTATTTTCTCGGCGCGCTGGTCTGGGGTGCACGGGGACGACACCGCGAACCTTAACCTGCTGCTGCACCAATTAAGCGATATTGCCGATGAGCACCGGGCCGCGAAATTCTGCTGCGCCGCTTCCTTGGCCGTGCCGGAAGCTGACGGCGGGTATGAGGCCGTCGAATACGGGGAACTGCCCGGGTGCTCCTGCACGCCCCGCAGGGTGACGGCGGGTTCGGGTACGACCCGATCCTGCAGCCCACAGAACTTAACGGCGATAACGCCCTCTACGGCGGCGACTATGCCGGGCAATCGTGCGCACAAATACCGGCCGAGATTAAAAACTCCATAAGCCACCGGGCTCGCGCATTTGCCGCGCTCGTACCACACCTTGAAAAAGCCCTTACGCACAAGACCGTCTAGCCTTGTGCACTGCCCACAGCGCGGTAATATGCCACCCGCACCAATAATTAGCGCAATGCTATGGTTTTCATGCGAAACGGGCCGAAAAGGCGCACAATAGGTAGTACAAGCCAACCACTCAACCTTCCTAAGGGCATTGATGATTGTACTGCTCATACTCATGCTTCTGCTGCTTGCGCCCGCCCTGTGGGCCTACATCTACATTTGGCGTGGGCTCAACCGGCGGGTTATAGCCGCCGTAAAAGTTGTTGACCCCATCATCACCCTGGGACCCTACGCGATGGGGGCGTGGGCGGCGCTGAGCGCGTGCGTGGCAGTCAATATATGGTGTGAAGGGACCGCCCGTCTTATTGGTAATATCATCACCCTCACTATCGCGGTGGGTTGTGCCCTGTGGGCCGGGTTCTGGCTTTTAATGCACTGCCTCGGCGGGCAGACCCCCGGCAAACGGCCCACCTGGTGGCGTGAGGCGGTGGCCGCAAAATTCGCTTGGCGCAACCTGGAGTCCATGCCCGCCTACCTGGGGGTGCGCACCAGTATCCTGCCGGTGGCAAACCCGCGCATCGTCAAACCTTACAGCGGCTCGTGGACGCGCCCGATCGGGGCCACCATGGAAGGGTACCTGCCGGATGGCTCCCACACCGAAGGTTTCGACGAGCACGGGCGTAAAATGCCACGCATCTACCCGGTAGGCCCCGAACCGACAGCATTCGAGGTGGCACGCTGGGGAAAATCTGTCAGCTCCGACCTGCTGCTGCACACTTTCCTCCCCACAGCCCCATTTGAGCGGCTGCGCATGGCCGGGACCATCACCGGGCCCTTCACATTCGCCGGTGCCGTACCGCACGGGGCCGTCACCAAATGGCCGCGACGCTCCGGGGCGAACCGGGCATTCGGCAACTATGCGCGGCTCGGCGACATTACGCAGCGGCGCGTCGAACTGCTCGTAGACTACCGGCTAGTTGCCGCGTTACAGACCACCCGCGAAAGCTACGAGAGGCGGCACAGCTGGGTGCTGGCCTTTACTGATATCACCGCGGATGACCTCACCTTCGACACCAGCAACGACGGTAAACTGCAAATAGTGTTCGGGCAGGTCGGGGAAGACTACCCCACCCCTGGGTGTTTACCGCCACCGTGAATGACACCCCCAGGCTACGCCGAAAAATTATGCGCGCCATGCGTGAACGTAAAATCCTCAAACAAACCAGTGCCGAACTCATGGACTGGCATTTCCGGCCAAAACTTAGCGAATTCCCGCACGGGCCCATCCAGAATGAACTGCCTGAAGAGTTCTACTTTAAATCAAACCGGCTGATTGTGAGCCACCGCGAAACCTCCGCAAAAGGCGAAGGAGAGGCGCACTGACCCCGTGCGGTAGCTTCCGCTGGGTAGAATAAACGGTATGGCTGAATTCACCCGAACCCCCGATGCATCCAGCGAAAAATACCCGCTCGCGGTGCGCACCGCCCTGCTATGCGCCGCTATGGGGGATGCCCTGGGGTACCCACTGGAGCTGCTGAGCGCCAAAGAGATCGCAGCCCGCGGCCCCCTAACGGGTGAGAACGAACTCATCTTCAGCGACGACACGCAGCTAAGCTGCTACACCCTTGATGCGCTCACCGAAGTTCTGGAGTGGAATAATCAAGGCACCCCCGCCGACGAACTGGCGTGCCTGTGGCTGGCGTATCTACGCTGGTACCGGGGGATGGGGTTCACACCCGCAGCGCACGCACCGTTTTCCCTCGACCGCGAAATCGACGCGAGCGCACCCCTGACAGCCCGCGAAGGGCCGGGGCAAGCGACTCTGAGGGCTTTAGAGAGCGGCGAAATGCAGACGGTGGCACAAAATATTAACCCCGATGCGCTTGGGACGGGGGCGCTGGTGCGTTCCTGCGCTTTCGGTTTCCTGCCGGTAGCCCCCGAACGCACCGTAGTGTTACTGGCGGCGCGGGCGGCGGCACTGACCCACGGGCACCCGGAGGCCCTGGCATCAGCGGCGGCCTATGCGTTACTGACCCGTGATGTTCTAGCGGGTGCCTGCGGGTCTGAACAGGGCAAAAAGAACAGCATAGCCGATTCGGTGCGGCGCGTCATCGACTGGTGCGGCAGCATCCCCGCGGAGGAGGCTTTCCCCGCCGATGCGGCGCACACTCGCGAGGCGCTGGTGAAGGCGCTCGCCCTGCAGGAGACTGAACCAACACCCGAAGCAGTCGCAGAGCACTTCGGTACCGACTGGTTATGTTACACAGTGCTGGGTATTGCTGTGTGGAACACTCTGTACTGTTCAGCCCGCATAAGCGCCTCGGGGGAAGGGCTTCAGGCGGGTCTTATGCGGGCGGTTTCGGCAGATTCCGACTCTGACTCGATTGGTGCTATTACCGGCGCCCTGCTGGGTGCACACGTGGGTACACTCGGGGACACGCAGCCGCTACTTGAGACGCTACGCGGGGCCGCGGATGTGCGGGCGGTTGCCGACCGCTATATCGCGCAGCTGGGGCAGAGACCTTAAAACGGACGCATGAGACACACGCGCCTGGTGACCGTGCAAGATGCGTACCTATTGCTGCCGGTGCGATACTGGGAGGCATGAAAATACTGCACACCTCCGACTGGCATTTGGGCCGTACGTTCCACGGCACCTCGCTGCATGATGTGAGTGAGCGGTTCATTGATGAGCTGATCGCCACCGTAGCCGAAGAAAACATCGATGCTGTGCTCATTAGCGGAGACGTGTACGATAACGCCACCCCCTCCACGGAAACCATTCAGCTGCTCAACCGGGCACTCACCGGCCTGGTGGCTGTCGGGGCACAGGTTATTTTCAGCAGCGGCAACCACGACTCACCGCGCCGCCTGGGATTCGGGGCCGAACTGTTCGCCACAGCCGGGGTGCATATTATGACCCGGTGTGAGCAGGCCTGGCAGCACCCGGTGATCCTCAGCAAAGACGGGGTGCGTGTGGGCGTATACGCCATCCCATACCTGAACCCGCGCTATCACGGCCCTGTTCTTGGGGTGGAACCCACGCACGCGGGAGTGCTGGGCGCCGTGACTGAGCGCATCCGTGAAAATATTGCGGAACTCCGTAAGGAGGGCAATTTAGACTACAGTATTGTGCTCGCCCACGCCTTTATAACCCGCGCCCCCGCCGCACGGGAACAAGAGGACACCGGCGGGGAGCAGGCCGCCCTAACGGAGCCAGACCGCTCTGATTCGGAGCGGGATATTAGCATCGGCGGGGTGGAAGCGGCACCCGCCAGCCTTTTTGACGGTATAGACTACACGGCGCTGGGGCACCTGCACGGGCGGCAGCGGGTCAGCGACACCATACGCTACAGCGGCTCACCGCTGGCGTTCTCCTTCTCGGAAGAGAACCATGTTAAGGGTGCCTGGCTGCTCACCCTCACCCGCGACGCCGGTGGGGTCAGCGCCAGCATCGACCCCATCAACTGGGATACCACGCTACACCTAAAAACCCTGCGCGGAACCCTCACCGAGCTTTTGAACAACCCCGCGTTTGAGCCCTATGAGGACGCTTTCTGCCGTATCTACCTGGAGCAGGAGAACCGGCCACTGAACCCTGTTGAGCAGCTTCGCAAACGGTTCCCGCATATTGCGTCCTTCGAATTTCGCAGCACCGTCGAACAGTTACAGCGCAGCCCCTACCACCGCACCCGTGAAAATATTACCCCGCAGGTGATGTGCCGCGAGTTCTACGCCTACGTGCGTGGGGCTCCTTTGAGCGAGCGTGAAGAAGAAATACTCACCGCAATCATCGAAGAAGCCACCGAACCCGGCGGTGACGCCGCAGACAGTAAGGCATCCGTATGCTCATCCACCGACTAGAGTTCCGCGCCTTCATGGCGTACCCCCACCACGAAAAAATCGATTTTGAGCGGCTTAACGACGCCGGTATATTCCTGCTGAACGGTCCCACCGGCGCCGGTAAAACCACGGTGCTGGACGCCATCTGTTACGCGATCTACGGCACTGTCTCGTCTCAACGGGCCGAAAGCGAGCTGCGTTCCATTTTCGCTGGCCGTGATGTGGCGCCTTTTGTGGAACTGGAACTGACGGTGCAGGGGCGGCGGTTACGTATTCACCGCACCCCCGCCTGGATGCGCCCCAAAAAACGCGGCACCGGGCTAACACAGGAGAAAGCCACCCACCATGTGAGCAGGCTGCGCCCCGGGGCAGACCCGCTGGAGGCCGCCAGCTGGGAGGAAGTCGGCAACCGCCACCGTGAAAGCGCGGAGTACGTGCAGACCCTGATTGGGCTCACCCGTGAACAATTTCTGAAGGTTATGCTGCTGCCGCAGGGGGACTTCTCGAAGTTTCTGCGCACCGTGGGGCGAGAACGCCAAGAACTACTCAAGAAACTGTTCCCCATCGAAACGTATGAACGTATTGTGGAGCGCTTGAATGAGCTTGCGCGTCAGGCACACGATGGGGCTCATGACGCCGCCCAGGCGCTGGATACATTACGGGATGAGGGGGTGAACTCTCTAGCACGTTTAAAACAGCAGCTACCGCCGCTTGACGAAGAACCCGCAGCCGCACCCGAGGAAGAAGCAGCCCGGGCGGTAACGGACGGTCATAAGCCGCACGAGCAGGGGCAAGAGCCGCCCGCGATTGACCCGCTGCAGCTTCCCGCCGCAGAGTTTACGGACTGGGTGCGGCACCAGCTGACACTCACCCTGCGGGGTGGGGAGGCGGAAGATACCCGCCGCGCCAGCATTGAACAGCGTATTGCTGCACAGCGTGAGAAACTGCATGAACTAACGGCTCTGAGCCGTGACTGGGCGGAATATGAGAGCCTCACCGCCGATAAGGAACGCCTCGAAGAACAGAAACAGGACCGCCACGCCGATAAAACCACTCTTGAGACAGCCCGCGCCGCCGAACCCGTGCACAGCGCCATCACCCGCGCTGAAGCCGATCAGGCAGCGAACGAGCAGGAGCTCACCGGCGCCGTCGAAAAACACCGTGCGGCACATGACATCGCCGAAACCCAACTGGGGATCCTAAAGCCTGGCCCCGGCGGGAAGGAGCCCTTAGAGGCCCGCGCCTACCGGCTCACCGCAGCAGCGACGCAGCCCCACAACGTGGAATATGAGGAACTAGCCACGCTCATTAGCTCCTGCCTGTCGGAGCTCAAAGGGTACCGTAAAGACGACCAGGCGCTCACCGCGGCCCGCGCTGAACAGCGCAGCGCCGAAGAGACGTACACCACCGCCTGCGCGGCCGTCACTACGCTGACCGAAGAGACGCATCAGGCGGTTACCGCAAAGGAGAAGGCCGGGCAAGATCTTGACGCCTTCGCCGGGGTGGAGGAGGCCCTAGCCCGGGCACAAACCGCCGCCGCTGCTGCGCGGGAAACGCTGGAACAGGCGCAGCGGCACGCCCAGCGCCTTGCCGAGGCGTCAGCGGAGGTGCAGCGCACAGAAACCCTGTACGCAGCCGCCCATGCTGCCGCTAATACGGCACGTCAGCGCGTTACCGAGCTCAGCAGTGCACGCATGAGCCAGGCGGCGCTGAGCTTGGCGAAGAACCTGCAGCAGGGTCAGGAGTGTATGGTGTGCGGTTCGCTCCAGCACCCCAACCCCGCCACCGGTGCCCCCAACGAAACCCTCATCGAACAGGCTGATATTGATGCGGCCTGTGAGGCGTCGGATACGGCGAACGCAGCTGAATCCGCCGCGCACTCGGCACACACTAAGGCGCGCACAGTGCTGGAGCAGCTCACCGAAACCCGCGCCGTAACCCCTCAGGCTGCTGCTACACGCCTGAGCGAGGCGGAGCACGCCCTCACCTCCGCCGAACAGGCGCACACCGCAAAACAAGCTGCGCAGCAAAAACTCAAGGCCTTAGAACAGCAGCTTGAGGTGCTCGCTAAGAAAAATACTGAGGCTGCCCGGATGCAAGCCGCAGCCCGCGCTCAGGCTGAGGCCGCCCAGGAGCGTGTTATGGCGCTGGAAGCATCCCTGGAACCGGTGCGTGCCCGGGCTGATTTCACCCAACGCATTGAGGCCCTCGAACGCTACTTTAGCGCCGTGCGGGCAGCCGAAACTGCTGTCACCCGTGCGGAAGAAGCCGCTAAACGCGCCGCGCAGAGCACCGCTGGGGCACAGGCCGCACTGGAAGATTCCCCCTTTGACACAGTTGAGACTGTGCGCGCTGCCGTGCTGTCGGGTACCGAGCAGAAGGCTATTCAGGAGCGCCTTACCGAGTATGAGCGGCAGCTGACCCGAGTCTCTTCGGCTCTTGAGCGTGAGGCTATGCGCGATATTGCGCGGCGTGCAGCCGCCGGGCAGAGCGCCCCTGAAGCGGCAGAACGTGAGAAAGTGGGTGAGCGTATTAGCGGTTTGGAGAAAACCCGTGATGAGTTGCTGGCTCGCCACACGCTGCGTGAGAGTGGTGAAGAGCATCTTAAGGAGTTCATTGTACGGTTTGAGAAGCAGCATGCCCGCAGCGCCCAGGCTATCGCACGTCATGAGCTGTACGGTTCGTTGGCGGCGGTGGCGAGCGCATCCTCCGCGAATAATACCCGCCGGATCGACTTGGTGAATTATGTGCTTGCGGGCGAGTTTCAGGCGGTGGTGCGGGCCGCTTCGGCGCATTTGAAGCAGATGAGCGGCGGCAGGTTTACCCTGGTGCATAGTGAAGATAAGGAAGCTAAAGAGCGAACCAGCCTGGGGCTGGGGGTGCGTGTTTTTGATACGTGGCAGGGCACCGACCGCCGTACCGCCTCGCTCTCGGGGGGTGAGACGTTCATGGCCTCACTCGCTCTTGCATTGGGGCTGGCCGAGATTGTGCAGGAAAACAATGGCGGGGTTGAGATTGACACTCTGTTTATTGACGAAGGTTTTGGTACTCTTGACGGTGAAACCCTAGAGCAAGTGATGTCCACTATTGATGGTTTACGTGAGAATGGCCGCACTATCGGGCTGATTTCGCATGTTGAAGAGATGAAGAATCGTATCCAGGCGCAGGTTGTGGTGAGTAAAGGGCAGGGCGGCTCAACTTTACGGGTAGACTTCTAGTAGCGGTTTTTCCGCTCTGTCCTACTGCACGGAAGGCATCCTATGCATAATTTTTCTGGCCCGGAACTCGGCAAGAGCGCCGGTGTTCTTCGGTCCTATTCCAGACCGAGTTTTACGGAGCCTGTCGATTTTGTATTAGATGATTATCCGCGTAGTTCAATGATGTGGGGCAGTATCCGTTTTACACTGCGTAAGCAGTGGCGGAATTTTCGCCGTAGTCACCGTGTGGGCAGGGCGCTTCTGTGGCGGCAGCTGCGGTCGGATGGTTTTGCGAGACTCCTGCTTGATGTGCTCATGCACCTGCCCGTTGTGCTGGTCGGTATTTCTCTTTTTATTATTGTCACTAATCATAGTTTTAGCGTTCACCTGAGTGGCTACTCGGTGGGCGCGGCTGTTTTTGCTTTTGCGTGCACTAGCCTCATGACCTCGGTCATGACACGGTTTATTGGTATCCGCTGGCTGCTGGGCATGTATGCGGTGGTTAATATTCCCGCGCTCGTGTACCTGTCACATTTGTCGGGGGGTGGGGGAGCATCGGCACCACCGAGTATGCGCTCATGTGTTTGGCGGTGGGGGTTACGATACCGCCGTGGTCGGTGCTGAGTCAGCGGCACCGTGCGCATAACACCGAGTTTGCGGGTAATGGGCCGGTGGTGATGGCCTGGTCAAATATGCTGAACCTGTCGATGTACCCTCTGGCTGCGCTTTTAACTCTTCCCGCAATGTACTATGGCGGCGGCCGTGCTGGCCTGTGGGTTACCGCCGCTTTGGATGTGCTTCTAATCGCTGCAGTGCTTTTCACCCCGTCGCTGCTGCCGGGGTCTTGGCCCCGAGCGGCCGTTACCGCCGCACCGACTCCTTCGGCAGCTTCGGCGCTGCTGCAGCACCCTGAGACTCAGCTCCCGCATACCGGGCGGGGTGTGCATGTTAATGTGCTGAAGCTGCTGCTGGTGTTGGGTACGGCGATGCTTGGGGCGTGCCTGGGGTCGGCGGCCACCGGCCTTCTGGGTATGGTGATGTCCTATGATTCGCTGTACCTGTACCCGGTCATGATTGCGGTGGGTACGGGCGTTATAGTGGTGGTGGCTGTGCCTATTCTGCTGGGCGGGTTTAGGATTGTGCCGTGGCAGGGCTGGCTGGTAAGTGGCGTGACACTGGTTTTCGCGGCGATGCTGCTGCCTGCCTCCAGCAGCATTGAGGGCACTACTGGGGCGCTGGTGCTATTTGGTGCGGCGTTGGGGGCGTCGCTGGCGGGGCAGTCGTTGAGTCTGTCGATGCTCATGGGGCATTCGCCCGATTCCCAGGTTAGTTTTATTGCCCGGTCAATGTCTGCGGTGGGTATTACGATGGGCAGCATGTGGGGCGGTTTCTTGGGTGATTCGCCGTACTACCGTAATGCTTTTATGGTGCCGATTATTGCGGCGTGCCTATACCTGGCGCTTGGGCACGTGTTTGGGTATGTGTGGCGTCTTGACTATGAGGAGCATTTGGAGCCGCTGCCTGAAGCTGATTAGTGCCCGCAACCGGCTGGTGTTTACATCAAATGTTTGTTCCCCGCTCACCCGCAATATGCGGTGTGGCGGGGAACAAACTGTGTGAGGGGGCGCTGGCCGGCGGCGCTTTGGTTTTACAGTTTCTTACACTGCCAGCGTTGCTTTAGTGCCCGCGTTTCTTCCAAGCGTCGAGGTCGGGTGCCTCCACGCCGATGCCTGTGGAATCTCCGTGACCGGTGAGAACCGCAGTGGATTCGGGCAGGGTGAGCAGCTTCGACTCGATGGAGTCGATAATAGTGTCGAAGTCGCTGTAGGAACGCCCCGTCGCTCCAGGGCCGCCCTTGAAGAGGGTATCACCCGAAAAGAGTACGCCTTCGCTGTTCTCCCAGCTGAGTTCAGGTGCATAGAAGCAGACCGAGCCGGGGGAGTGCCCGGGTGTGGCGAGCACCTGCAGCTCGGTAGCGCCAACACTGACTTTCTGCCCGTCATGCAGGGGCTCGTCGAAGTCCCAGGAGGGGTACACCATCTCCCAGAGCACCCGATCCTCAGGGTTCAGGTAGACAGGTGCTTTGAAGCGCTCGGCGGCTTCCTTCGCGGAACGAATATGGTCGTCGTGGGCGTGGGTCAGCAGAATCCTCTCAACCGTGCGCCCGGCAACCTTTGTTGCGATTTTATCGACGTCATGCGCGGGGTCAATGATTGTCACATGCTGGTCATCGCCAATAATCCACACATTATTATCGACTTCCCAGGTGCCGCCGTCGAGTGAGAACGTCCCGTGGGTAACAACCCGTTCAATAGCTTCAGTCATTAGGGGTTCCTTTCCCGGTTTTAAAGTTCCACCACGGAACGCAGCACACGACCGGTTTTCATGGTTTCAAAGGCATCATTGACGTCTTCCAGCTTAATACGCTCGGAGACAAAGCCGTCCAGATCGAGGCGACCGAGCAGGTACTGGTCCACGAATTCGGGGAAGTCACGTGAAGGCAGGGTGTCACCATACCAGGCGCTCTTAATAGAGCCGCCGCGCCCGAAAACCTCATCCAGGGGAATATCCCAGGTGGTGCCAGGTTCCGGAACCCCCACAAGTACCACGCGCCCGGCAAGGTCGCGCGCCTCAAAAGCCTGTTTGAAGGTGGGGGCGATACCTACTGCATCTATTACCAGATCCGCACCAAACCCGCCGGTCAGCTCCCGGATAGCCTCGATTGGGTCTACCTTGGCGGAGTTCACGGTGTGTGTTGCACCCTGCTGACGTGCGCGTTCAAGTTTATCGTCATCAATATCAACGGCGATAATGGTCGTTGCCCCGCCCAGCTGCGCCCCGGCAATTGCAGCGGTACCCACACCGCCGCACCCAATAACGGCCACAGATTCTCCGCGCTTGAGCGCACCCGTATTGAGAACGGCACCCAGGCCTGCGGTCACACCGCACCCGAGCAGCCCAATAGCGGCGTACTGTTCGGGGAAATATCGGCGGTAATTTTGGTGCACTGGCCCGCAGCGACCAGGGTTTTTTCGGCGAAAGAGCCAATACCTAAAGCAGGAGTGAGCTCGGTGCCGTCCTCCAGGGTCATCTTCTGGGTAGCGTTATGGGTCGCAAAGCAGTACTGCGGCTCGCCCTTACGGCATGCACGGCATTCACCGCAGACCGCACGCCAGTTCAGGATGACTAAGTCTCCGGGAGCAATATCGGTGACATCTTCTCCCACTGCCTCTACGACAGCGGCAGATTCATGCCCCAGCAGGTAGGGGAATTCATCGCCTACACCACCGGCAACATAGTGATGATCTGTCTGGCAAACACCGCAGGTAAGAACCTTCACGAGAGCCTCCCCCTGGCCGGGGTCTGGCACATTAATGGTGGTCACGGTGACGGGTTCGTTCTTAGCGAGCGCTACAACTGCTTTAACTTTGTGCATGTTGTTCCTTAGGGGTTGGGCTTCTACCACAACGGCAGATAAAAGAATGTTTATACGTTTATTCTAAGGTCTGTGCCCTTGCCGCAACAGGTAGACTCGCATTCGGCGAACACATCCCCCGCTGTGTGGGGTCTTCCTCAGATCGGGGAGGACTATACCTTGGCGGCTGCTTCCGAGCCTTGGGAGAACGCCAGGGCCGCCCGGCGGAAAACACCGGCAGTGAGGGCGTTCACGTGGTCCCTTCCAGGTAAGAGAAGCAGCTCGTTTCGGGGGTTGTCGGATGCAACCATATCGTAGAGTTCGTGGGCGTCTGCAGCCACGTTGTCTTCGGTACCTACGGCCATGAGAATGGGGCAGCGTGGGCGTTGTCCGCCCCGTATGGCGTCCGGGTCGAAGGGGGCGAAGGAGAGGGCCACAAATCGGTGGAGCGCCTCCTGGCGGATGGGGGAGGAACTAATGATGTTGGTGAACGCCTGCAGCGTTTCGGTGTCATCAATGGTGCCTCCGTCAAAGAGCACCTTTAAGTCCTGAAGATGGTCGCACAGCGGCAGCCCGCCCAGCACGAGGGAAGCTACCAGGTGCGGGTGAGCGACCGCTAAATCCCACCCCAGGTGCGCCCCGAAGGAGAATCCCACCACGTGCACGGGGTGCCGTTGCGAGGTGGTGTTGCCGCTTTCTTGGAGGCCATCCAGCAGACGGGTGAGCGCTTCGACGAGCGCTCCCATCGCATCGGTGGTGTCTGCCCCATCAGGCGCAGGGGCCAGGGTTCCCACCTGCACGGCTGTTTCTGGCGGCAGTTTGGCCGCTACGGAGAACGAGGGGTCTTTGAGCCAGCCCCGGCCGTGGTACGGCAGATCAACGGCGATCACGGTGTACCCTGCACGCAGGTATTGGCGCACCCACCCGGTACCGCCCCAGAGCTGGTCACCGCGGGTGGCGAACCCGTGAATCATGAGCACCAGCGCCTGCTGCGTGGGGTGCTCGGGCGTGTAGACGGTGTATTCAAAGTTGGGGATCGTGTGGGTCATAATCCCTATTTTCGCATTCTTTGGGACAGCCCATGATCACCCCGTAGTGGCTTCCAGAAACCCGTTACGGGTGCGTCGGCAGCAGAATTCACAGGCGCCAGGCCGCCGTTTTGTGATTGCCCCGTGTACGTCCCAGGGCCTGGGGGGGGAGGCGGTACTTACGCGGCATATGAATCCGTCCGTCCCCCAGACCCTGTACCGGAGAAGCGGACACTAGAAAAGCGTGGGCTGGTTGGGGTCTTCATCGGGTCCGTCGGGGTTATCCGTCTGGGTATCTGCCTCGGATAATGTGGCAGAGTCGGAGGGTTGGCTGGTGTTTGGGAATTATCAAACATGCCGCGCACCTGGTCTGCTTTGCCCTGTACCTGTTCGAATGTTGCGGTGACTTTCTGCGATACCTGCTGGGCCAGCGACGGTCCTTTGGGCTTGGGCATGATTTGCTGTCCCCCGGACTTGCGCTGCAGCATATTGGCCTGCGATATGAGCGTCTCATTCTTATGATCTAGTATTTTGAGGGCGCGGTCATCACGCACCTCTACTCGAATAATGTCTTCTGAGCGCTCCCCGGCAACTAACTGCCGCATCCGCTCAATTTCGGCGTCTAGGTGCGCGCCATAGAGGAGCATATTGTTCATAATCCAGGTGAAGAGCAGCATAACGATCACACCACCGATCAGGCCATAGGTGGCGTTATATTTACTGAAATTATCGGTGTAGAGGGTAAAGCCGAAGCTGCCTAGGGCCATACCAGTCAGAGCCACGAACGCCCCGGGACTCATCCGGCGCATTTTTTCGTGGCGAATATTTGGGGTGGCCGTGTACAGCATGGCGATAAGCCCTACAGCCGCCAGGAAGATGAGTACCCAGCGCCCATTGAGCCAGAGCACTTTCACCAGTTCTATGTCAACGTGAGGCGGCAGGTGAGAACCAATAATGTTCAGCACATCCACCCCCAGCAGCAGCATGAGCATCATCAGCACCGCCAGTACCACTACGGCCGTGGTGATGAGTATATTGAACGGTATAAGAACCCACACGGGGCGGCCTTCACGCACCCCATAGATGCGGTTAATGGCGCGCCCGAAGGAACTAATATAGCCCGAGGCAGACCAGAGGGCGCTCAGAATACCGATAAGAAGCGCAATACCTGCGCCCTGGCCGTTGGTGAGCTGCCGGATAGGGTTTTCGACGATACTGTACATCTGCTGCGGCGCGTTTTCTTGCAGAAATTCCAGGATGACCGTGGCACTTTCCTGGCCCTGCCCGACAATACCGAGAAGAGAGACGAAGGCCAGCAGCCCCGGGAAGATAGACAGCACCGTGAAGTAGGTGAGTGCGGCCGCCGAATCAGTTCCGTTGCTGCTCAGGAAGTTAAAACCTGCACGTCGAAAAATATGGCTGATGCTTCCCCGGGGGAAATCTTTCAGACGCACCTGCGCGGTTTTTGCCGGGTGCTGGTCAAACTCTAAAGCTGTTTCTGTATTCGTACCGTTATCCATAACGGAAAGGGGCCCTTCGTGTGTGCGGGTTCGTTTCCCACATCATACCTGAGAGCAGGCCCCGCTGTGGCAGCCGTAGCCCTGGTGCCTGAGCGGGGGCAGTAGGTAAGCCCCCGGGGACAGGTTCGCCCTGTCCTCCGGGGGCGTGCGTGGTAGTTAGCGGAATCTAGTTGTAGATGCCCAGAACCTTCGCAGTGTATCCCATGAGCTCATCGGCTAGAGACGGGTTATCATTGAGCTTCATCCCGTACCCGGGCACCAGCTCACGGATACGCGGCTCCCATGCGGCCATACGGGAGGGGAAGCAGCGGTTGAGCAGGTTCAGCATAATCGGTGCCGCAGTTGATGCGCCAGGGGAAGCACCCAGCAGTGCCGCCAGTGAACCGTCGGAAGCTGAAACAACCTCGGTACCGAACTGCAGCACACCGCCTTTCTTCGCGTCACGCTTCATAATCTGCACACGCTGACCGGCGGTAATGAGCTCCCAGTCGTCCCCCACGGCTTCGGGGTAGTAGCGGTGCAGCGCACCCAGCCGTGCCTCACGGCTCTTGAACAGTTCAGTGACCAGGTACTTCACCAACGAAGTGTTCGCGGCACCGGCACGAGTCATGGGGTACACGTTATTCAGCCGTACCGACAGCGGCAGGTCGAAGTATGAGCCCTGCTTGAGGAAGTTCGGTTTGAACCCCGCGTAAGGGCCGAACAGGAGGGAGCGTTTGCCGTCCACGTAGCGGGTATCAAGGTGCGGCACTGACATGGGCGGCGCACCTACCGACGCCTGACCGTACACCTTCGCATTGTGCTGGGAGGCGGTTGCCTCGTTGGTGCTGCGCAGGAACAGGCCAGAGACCGGGAAGCCGCCGTACCCTTTGCCTTCTTCGATCCCAGACTTCTGAAGCAGGTGCAGGGCGCCGCCACCGGCACCGAGGAACACGAACTTCGTGTGAACCGTCAGCGGCTCTTCCTTATTGATGCGGTTCTTAGCCTGAATAGTCCACGAACCATCGGATTCGCGGGACACATCAGTCACCTGGTAGCCGTAACGCACCTCAACACCGTGGGTTTGCAGGTAATCCACCATGCTCTTGGTGAGGGCCCCGAAATCAACATCGGTGCCTTCGGGCGCCCACGTGGCGGCAATCGGTTCGTCAGCGGCTCGGCCCGCAACGGTCAGCGGCGCCCACTCAGCGATCTTGTCCCGCTCGGTTGAGAATTCCATCCGTTCAAAGAGCTTCTGGGTGCGGAACGCCTCATAACGGGCCGCCAGGTACTTTGAGTGCTCATCCCCGAATACCAGCGACATGTGCGGCACCGGGTTAATGAACGAGTTATCCGGCAGGATGCCCTCATTCACCAGGGAAGCCCAGAACTGGCGGGACACCTGGAACTGCTCGTTAATGCCCAGCGCCTTAGCGGGGTTTACGGTGCCGTCGGGTCCTGCGGGTGCGTAGTTCAGCTCGCACAGGGCGGAGTGGCCGGTACCCGCGTTATTCCAGGGGTTTGTTGACTCCTGCGCCACTTTATCTAGACGCTCAAGAAGAATGATGTTCCAGGAAGGCTCAAGTTCCTTCAAAAAAACGCCTAAAGTGGCGCTCATAATACCGCCGCCTACGAGGACGACATCGGTGCGTTCAGTACGTGCTCCCACAGATACTCCCAAATCTCGGTGTTTCCCACCGTCAGTGGTGGTTAACAAGCGCTTGCCAATACTTCTAGGGTACTCCTCTTTCACCATTTAGCGGCTACCGGCAAGAACCATGAAGTAGTGATACAGCTCTCGCGCGAGCCGTGAGGTAGGCATGGAAGAGTCGCCTCTAGGCCACCGTAATCTTCGTAAAATACTCAATAGCGTTCTGCTCGGTCACATACCCCCGCACGTCACGGCTAAGAGCCACGTTCGAGGTCACATTCATGAGCGGAACCCCCGGCATGTACTGAGCCAGTAGCGTGCTCACCTGCCGATACTTAGAGCGCTGATCTTCCACGTTCTCCGCAGAATCGGCATCTCGAATATCGCGCATAATCTGCTCAAGCGAGGGGCCGGGTCAATATGCGCGGGCTTAACCGTTGGTGTTGGTGACGGGGTCGGTGAGGGCTGCCCCTGCTCACCTTCGGCAGGTGATGCACTGGGGCTCGCCGACTCGCTCTCAGAGGCGGAGGGGGAAGCCGATGCACTCGCTGAGGCCGAAGGCTGCGGGCTCGCGGAAGCCGTGGCGGAAGAAACAGGGTTTTGCGCGGTCTGGGGGAGAGACTTAGCCCGGTTGGGGTCTTTTTCGTTGAGCCACTGTGCTACCAGCAGGGGCGCGAGCACGGGCCCCAGAAAAGCGTACGGGTCGCGGTAGGCGCCGTAGAAACCGCCCAGAACCATGCCGCGTTCGGCCCCGTTGCTGCGGGCCTTCTCACAGTATTCTGCCCACCCAAGCGGAACGGGTTTAATGTTCAGACCCACCTCAATGAGCGAGCCGATCAGCTGCGAATAGATCACCTGCGGGGTGCTCATCCACGGCAGTGAAACATCTACCGGGTAGTAGCATTCGATCGCCTCGTTTTTGTAGTTTGCGGCGGCCAGCAGCGATTGGGCGGTACCGGTATCACGGCGGTAGTAGGGGTTCAACAAGTCTTCGTCGCGGGTGCGGAATAGTGCGGGGAGGTACCCAGAGCATCACTGGTGCCTTGTAGATAGTAGGGGACAATGGTGCCGCGCTCTACGGCTCGGGCAATAGCGCGGCGCACCGAAATGTTTTTGAGCACCGGGTGCTCAAGGTTAAAGTCAAAATACACCAGCGAGAACGGGTCACGGGTGGGGGTCAGGTACCCCTCACGCACCAGCGGTGCCAAGTCGTTCCTGCTCACCTGATCGCAGGCATCGATTTTACTGGCAACCAGCGAGTAGTAGCGTTTGTCAGATGATGAGAGCGTGTGGAACTGTATTTCGTCCAGCTCAACCTTGGTGTTATCTCGTTTAAAGTGTTCGTTACGCACCAGCACGGTGCGCGCCTGTTCGAAGGACTGCACCTTAAAAGCGCCAGTGCCTACAGGGTGGTCTTTAATCCGTGAATTCTCGTCCAGGCAGTTGGGGGAGAGGATACCGAAGGCGGGCTGGGTGAGCATCCGCAAAAATGCGAGAGAGGGACGGCTGAGCGTCATGACGATTTTGCCCTCACGCTCCTCAACTGACTGCAGCAGCGGCTGGTGGCGGTATGTGGCGTGTTCTTTCTGCGTCGAGTCGTGAGGTGCCGCCCCGGAGGCGCTGGCGCTCGGCTCGGCGGATGCGCTCGCTGTGGGGTCTGCGGTGGGCTGCGGGGATTCGGCGGGGGAGGCGCTGCCTGTTGCCGTGGGCGTTGGTGTGGCAGAGGGGCTTTGCTGTTTCGTCTCTACCTTTTCAGCGGTCCCAAAACCCCACCCGTAGAGCGGAAAGAGCGGTACGCACAGGTGCGCGGTGTCGGTATTGGTGGCTAGGGCACGCCAACGGTCGGCGTTGCGCAGCACCGCACCGGTGTTGAGTGCAGCACCGTCACTGAATTTCACGTTCTCACGGAGGGTGAAGGTGTAGGTGCGTCGGTCGTCGGAGATGTCCCATGAGGTAGCTAACGCCGGTTCGGGTTCGCCCGTATAATGGTTCGCCGCCACGAGCGGTTCCAGGATTTGGGAGGTGATACGGGTGGTGCTGGTAACCGGCGTCAAGGCCGGGTCGAGGGACACGGCCGGGGCGCCTTGGGCGAAACGGAAAACACGGTGTTCACCGTCCTGACCCCCGCTTCCTTTGCGCGAGTCGCAGGCTGCGAGCGTATACCCACATGTGAGTAGGGCACCCAAGCGCAGTGCATCGCGGCGGCTGACCCGGGTTGGGGGTAGCGGTGCTGTGGGCATCGGGTGCGTCCTTTCGGTTATATGGGTTGGGGCGCCCGGTGCGGGCACTGCGGTACCGATAGATGTCTGCGGTGAGAAATTCTTTAGTCGGAACTTTCAGCATACCGCTTACAGGTTCGCCGTATAGAAGATTAACCGTGTGCTGCGTTGAATCCTCAGACAATCTTCAGGTTCGAAAGTGGCGGCAGATACATCCGTGGGCTGGTACTGCCAGAGGGAACCTCTCGGGGTGGGCAGTTCTTTAAAATATGTGGTTTGTGTTACCGGGCTGAAAATTATTGTCGCTATGTTCCTATTGTTTGATAGCACTATGCGCTGCGTTCAAGGAGCTCACGTAAAGAGCCTCCGACCATTGCGGACGGAGGCTCTGAATAAAGAATATGGTGCGCGAGGGGGACTTGAACCCCCACGCCGTAAGGCACAGGAACCTAAATCCTGCGTGTCTGCCAATTTCACCACTCGCGCGTGATGCCAGTGCTAAACCAACGTATGCAAGTCTACACTAGCGGCAAAAGGGTTCACAAATAGCGTGAGCGGTGGCGCAGCGGGGCGCCTCCCCCGCAATAGGGGATGCTGGTGCTATTTGGGGTCAATGCCCATATCGCGCCGTAGTTTTGCTACGTGCCCGGTGGCTCGCACATTGTACTGGGCAATCTTAATGGTGCCCTGCTCATCAATGACGAAGGTTGAGCGAATAAGCCCTTCGTACACTTTCCCGTAGTTCTTCTTCTCACCCCACGCGCCGTATGCTTCGGCCACGGCGTGGTCGGCGTCGGACAGCAGCGGGAAGGTGAGCTCTTCGTTCTGGGTAAATTTCTTGAGGGCGGGCAGCTTATCGGGTGAGACACCCAGCACCGTGTACCCGAGTGAGGAGAACGACGCCAGGTTATCCCGAAAGTCACATGCTTCTTTAGTGCACCCGGGGTGGACGCCTTGGGGTAGAAGTAGAGGATGACGTTCTGCCCCCGATAGTCGCTGAGGGAGCGGGCGGTTCCATCCTGGTCTTGTAGTGTGAAGTCGGGTGCGGCGGTGCCGGGTTCCAAACGAGTGCTCACGGTGTGCCTTTCGGGTTATCGGGGCCAGAAGTGTCTTTAATACAAACCATCATGGCACGGCCTCAGGTGCGCCTCAAGATGAACGGGTCGAAGCTGTTTTCACTAATGGCCCCACGCACCCCAGCTTTAGAGTGGCGAGTATCACCCCAACTGGATTTGCGAGGGTGAAGCAAGTGCCGTATAGTTTTTATCTGTCGCCAGCGGTGCTGGTGGATAAGTAAATAAGCGCCTCTAGCTCAATTGGCAGAGCAATTGACTCTTAATCAATGGGTTCTGGGTTCGAGTCCCAGGGGGCGCACACTATAGCAAGAACCCCGCCAATATCGGCGGGGTTCTCGCCTATTTTTACTCTGTACCCGCGCCCTCGCAGCCAAGCGCGGTACCGGGTACATGCGGGTAACCTGCTAAAAAGGCGCACCCCCAAGCCGCGGGGTGCGCCATGAACCGGTAGCCGCACAGGACTAAAGCACGGGCCAGATAGTGGTCACGAACGTCCGGAAATCTTGCACATCCAGCGTCTGATCAATAGTGCCCGTACCAGCGTGCGTGGTAATCTCGGGCTTATCTAATAGCGTGAGCCTGAACCGGCTCCCATTAATAGACTCAAGCATAATAGTCAGATTGTCATTCGTCAGGTGCGCATGCAGAGCGTTTGTGTTGTCGATGGTTGTTGCCGCACCTGCCGGGGTCACCTCAGGCATATGAATAGGTGCAATAATCACCTCATCGGGTGAATCCTGATAACCTACCAGAAAGCACTCTTGGTGATCCTCCTGAAGAGCCGCAATATCGGGGTTGCGGTAGGTCGCGGAACCGGTCGCATACACCAGGTTGTAGGCGCCATAATTAATGATCTGATTATCAAAAGCAGGGTGCAGTACTCGGATTACTTGCTCTCCGGTTAGTTGTTGTGTGCCCTGCTGTTGATTGGCCTGCGCTACATCGGTATCGGCCGTATTTTTCACATCGGTCATACCCCCAATTCTACCGGCAGGCGCGTTCTACGTCACCGTTTTATGTCACATAAACGCATTTATGTCACATAAACGCACTAATTTACTGGTGAAATACTCCGGTAGTGGTCGGCAGATAACACTTGCATCCCGTTCACAAGCCAACTTCTCAAAAAATACTGCAAAAAATTCGTTAAAACGGCACGGGAGATTTGACTCACGCACGCCAGCGCGCGAACATAGAAGGGTGCAAAAGCAACAGATGCAGCTGATTCTTAGCCTCGTAGTCGTCGCCTAGGGCGCCGCAGGACGAGGCTTTGATGCTGTCTACGTAAGCGCCCTTCGCTACCACCACCAGCGGAGGGTATTTTTTGTAGCTACGGAACCACCGGGGCGTACGCGCGAAAGGCACACCAGCTTATCGCACCTCACCTCAGATTACAGAGAACTGAAGAACCGATAAGAGGCATTAATATGACCACGGGATACTCGGCTAAGACCGCCCCCGAAACTTCGGCGGCGGGCGAAACACACACCACCGAGCGCATGACCGGCTCCCAGGCGATCATCCGCTCCCTTGAAATGCTTGGCGTCACCGACGTTTTTGGTTTGCCCGGCGGGGCAATCCTGCCCACCTATGACCCGCTCATGGATTCCTCCAAGATTAACCACATCCTGGTGCGCCACGAGCAAGGTGCAGGGCACGCCGCTCAAGGGTATGCGACCTCCACCGGCAAAGTAGGTGTGTGTATTGCAACCAGCGGGCCCGGTGCCACCAACCTGCTCACCCCCATCGCGGACGCAAACATGGACTCGGTGCCCATCGTCGCTATCACCGGGCAGGTGTCCACGAAGCTGCTCGGCACCGACGCCTTCCAAGAAGCAGACATTGTGGGCATGACCATGCCGATCACCAAGCACTCCTTCATGATCTCTGACCCGCAGGAAATCCCGCGGTGCATCGCCACCGCCTTCCATCTCGCCGCAACCGGACGCCCCGGCCCCGTGCTGGTAGACATCACCAAGGACGCGCAGGTGGGCATGATGGACTTCAGCTGGCCCCCGAAGATTGAGGTGCGCGGCTACACACCCGTCACCCGCGGGCACTCCAAGCAGATCCGTGAAGCGGCTAAGCTCATTACCGAGTCCAAACGTCCCGTACTGTACGTGGGCGGCGGCGTGGTGCGTGCGGGCGCCTCCGAAGAGCTGGCTAAACTCGCAGAACTCACTGGCGCACCTGTGGTTACCACCCTCAACGCCCGCGGCGCCCTGCCCGACTCGAACCCCCAGAACTTGGGGATGCCCGGCATGCACGGCACCGTTCCCGCCGTGGCAGCCATGCAGAAGTCAGACTTGCTGATTACTCTCGGAGCCCGCTTCGACGACCGTGTGACCGGTAAAGTCGATTCATTCGCCCCCGATGCGAAGGTCATCCATATTGACGTTGACCCGGCGGAGATCTCAAAAATCCGTTTCGCAAACGTGCCGATCGTGGGGGATCTGCGGTACGTGCTGCCCGAACTGAACGAGCTGCTCGCCACCGAGTTCGCTCCGCACATGCCCTCACTGGCCGAATGGTGGGTTGAGCTGGACAAGATTAAGGCGGACTACCCGCTGGGGTACGTTAAAACAGATGACGGGCTGGGCTCACCCCAGTACGTGCTGGAACGCATCAGCGCCCTCACCGGCCCAGACGCATTCTACGTGGCTGGCGTGGGCCAGCACCAGATGTGGGGTGCGCACTTTGTGGGGCACGAGAACCCGCGTCACTTCCTCAGCTCCTCCGGTCTGGGCACTATGGGCTACTCCGTGCCCGCCGCAATGGGTGCACAGGTAGCAAACCCCAACTCCGTGGTGTGGGCGATTGACGGCGACGGCTGTTTCCAGATGACTAACCAGGAGCTGGCCACCTGCGCGCAGAACAATATCCCCATTAAGGTTGCGATCATTAATAACTCGTCCCTGGGTATGGTGCGCCAGTGGCAGACCCTTTTCTACGACGGCCGCTACTCCAACACGCACCTGCGTACCGGGCACGGCACCGACCGCATCCCCGATTTCGTGAAGCTCGGCGACGCGTACGGCTGCGCCACGTTCAGGTGCGAACGTGACGAGGACGTGGACGAAACCATTAAGCAGGCGCTCGCGATTAACGACCGCCCCGTGGTGATTGATTTCACCGTTAGCCCGGATGCGATGGTGTGGCCGATGGTGCCCGCTGGCGTGTCGAATGATTTGATTCAGATTGCGAAGAACACCTCGCCCGATTTCGGTCGAGAAGAGGGGAGAACTAATGAGCCTGCATACCCTTTCAGTACTGGTAGAAGACAAGCCCGGCGTGCTCTCACGCGTTTCTGGGCTGTTCTCCCGCCGCATGTTTAATATTGCCTCCCTCGCGGTGGGCCCCACGGAGGTTCCCAAGGTTTCACGCATCACGATTGTTGCGGATGGCGATTCTGAAACTCTGGAGCAGCTCACTAAACAGCTGAATAAGCTGATCCATGTTCTTAAAGTGGTGGAGCTGCTGCCGGAAACCTCAACGCAGCGCGACCACATTATGGTGAAGGTTAAGGCGGACCCGGCGGTGCGTCTGCAGGTGGTTCAGGCCGCCGATCTTTTCCGTGCTTCGGTAATTGACGTCTCTACGGAGTCGGTAGTGATTGAGGCGACCGGTTCGGCTGAGAAGCTTAACGCCCTGCTGGATGTGCTCGAGCCCTACGGCATCCGTGAGATTGTGCGTGCTGGCACTATTGCGCTTTCTCGCGGGCCGCGGTCGATGAGCGAACGCATTTAGCGCCCTCTTTCGGCGGAAGAAGCCGCTGGCAACCGTGGGTGGAGCCACTATCGTTGGGTGCGGGTATGCGGTGCCGTGTGGTGCTGGTGCCCGCATCCTGAGAAGAGGCGTTTAAACCTTCTGCACGGTACCGCATCTAGTAAACTTATTCACTGAGCCCTTAGCGGGTAAACACCAAAATATTAGGAGAAGAAATGGCAGCAACCATTTTCTACAACGACGATGCAGATCTTTCCCTGGTCCAGGGCCGTACCGTCGCGATTATCGGTTACGGTTCGCAGGGTCACGCCCACGCATTGAACCTGCGTGATTCTGGCGTGAAGGTTATTGTTGGCTTGGCTGAGGGCTCCAAGTCCCGCGCCAAGGCTGAGGCTGAAGGGCTGCGTGTGGCGACCGTTGCCGAGGCCGCCGCTGAGGCAGATGTCATTATGATTCTGACCCCGGATCAGGTGCAGGCTAAGGTCTACGCTGAGAGCATCGAACCTAACTTGAAGCCCGGCAATGCGCTGTTCTTCGCGCACGGTTTCAATATCCGCTTTGGCTACATTACCGCACCCGAGGGTGTGGATGTCGCTATGGTCGCCCCGAAGGGTCCGGGGCACACGGTGCGCCGCGAGTACGAGGCAGGCCGTGGTGTTCCCGCTCTTGTTGCCGTTGAGAAGGACGCCTCGGGTGAGGCCCTGGCCTTGGCCCTGTCGTATGCTAAGGCGCTGGGTGCTACCCGTGCGGGCGTTATTAAGACCACTTTCACTGAAGAGACCGAGTCTGACCTGTTCGGTGAGCAGGCTGTGCTGTGCGGGTCTACCTCGCAGCTGGTACAGTACGGTTTTGAGGTGCTGACTGAGGCAGGGTACCAGCCTGAGATTGCGTACTTTGAGGTGCTGCACGAGCTGAAGCTGATCGTGGATCTGATGATTGAAGGCGGTATTGCTAAGCAGCGCTGGTCGATTTCTGACACCGCCGAGTACGGTGACTATGTTTCTGGCCCGCGCGTGATTTCTCCCGAGGTTAAGGAGAACATGAAGGCTGTGCTGGCTGATATTCAGAGCGGCGCATTCGCTAAGCGTTTCATGGACGACCAGGCTGCTGGTGCCCCCGAGTTCAAGGCTCTGCGCGCTCAGGGCGAGTCGCACCCGATTGAGGCTACCGGCCGTAAGCTGCGTGAGTTGTTCTCGTGGAACACCGTGGATGATGACTACACCGAAGGTTCGGTGGCTCGCTAAGCACTGAGCTAATAGCGTTACAGGGGTGCCTGCCATTATGGCGGGCACCCCTTTGTATGCGCTTGGTCTTTGAAGCGTTTATCGCGGCTCATGTAGTACCCTAAAATTTTCTGCCAGCAGCTTGGTGGTTCGGAACTAGGTAATGCTGTGCCAATCCTGGTGAGGGGTACATTAGGTGAGGAAAAACGGGCAATGACGAAACCAATTGTGTGTTGGTTTAGGAAGGTGCTCTAATTAATGCGGGGAACACAGGCGGTGACGCCTGTAACCCCTAACTACCGTAGCTCAGAGCCATCGAAGGAGTTCCTATGAGCAGCACTGCCGAGAAAGCTATTGCCCTTATTAAACAGCTCAATGCTGAAAATCCGTTACCCGTTATTGAGATTAAGGTATCTAAGGCTGCTGAGCCGCTGCCGGTGACCGTTTCAAAGTTCGGGGGAGTGCCGTATCTGCCCGCTGGGGTGGAGGCACCCACCGACTCAGATGGGAACCCAATGGCCATGATCGCGCAGATTAACTGTGCTGAACTGCCCGAGAACCCCATTTACCCGCCTACCGGTATGGTGCAGTTCTGGATAGGGGCGGTGACGATTGGGGATTAGGCGGCGAAAATGACCGCCGCGTTATCTATTACCCTCAGCTGGGTGAGGCGAACCCGGAAGCGACAGCAACTATGAATGACGATGAACATGATATTTGTCTGCCGGTGGAACACGAATGCGCACTCGAATTTGTGGTGTTGGAGCATGAAATATTCTCCCCATGCAAGGATTCAGTGAACCACCCGCTGATTGAGAAGTGGAACCAGGCATACCCGGAACAGACCATTAAGTCTCTTTTTGACCTTGACGACTTTGAGGACGGCGATGTTCTGGAAGAGATTGAGAAGTTCACCGGTTCACGGGATTACTCGAAGATCGGCGGTTTACCAGACTTTGTGCAGGGCGACCCGCGTTACTACCATGAGAATGCTGAGGAGCATGGGTGCACCGTGAACCTGCTGACGATGGACTCAGTCTGGGATGGCGAAGAATATTTGGTGATCTGGGGTGACGGCGGTACGGCGAACTGGCTGATTGCTCCGGACCGGTTGGCAGCACGTGACTTCTCACAGGTCTTCTATGAGTGGTCATGCGGCTAGCGGTCTCTGTAAAAACACGGGCTGACCTCCTGGCACATTCTGGTGCCGAGCGCTGCCCCTAACCGGGGTTTGTCAGATGAGGAAAAGCGGGTAATAACGAAATCGGTTGTGTATTGGCTCGGGAGAGTGCTCTCATTAAACCAGGGCGCAGGTGGAAACACCTGCACAACCCAGCAATGACCATAGATAGAACCGTTGAAGGAGAGCTTCCTGTGAGTGATATTGTTGAGAAAGCTGCTGCCCTTGTTGAAGAGCTCTATGCTGAAAACCCATTACCTGCTATTGGGATTAAGCCCTCTGAGGCTGCTGAGCCGCTGCCGGTGACCGTCTCGAAGTTCGGGGGAGTGCCGTATCTGCCCGCTGGGGTGGAAGCACCCACCGACTCGGACGGGATACCAATGGGCATGATTGCGCAGATTAATTGTGCTGAGCTGCCGGAGAATCCTATTTATCCGCCCACCGGCATGGTGCAGTTCTGGGTGAGCACAAACTCAGGGTGGGGATAGATAAGGAAGAGGACCACCGTGTGATCTACTATCCTCAGCTGGGTGAAGCGAACCCGGATGCGGTAGCGACCTGTGAGGATCGTGAGCGAGACTTCTGGTGGCCTATCAAACATGAGTGTGCACTCGAATTTACGACACTTGGGCGGGAAATATTTGCCCCGAACGATTCGATAAATCACCCGCTGATTGAGAAGTGGAACCAGGCATACCCGGAACAGGCTATTACGAGTCTTTTTGACCTTGATGTATATGATGTGGAAGAAATTGAGGAAATTACTGGTTCAGGGGACTACTCAAAGCTTGGCGGTTTACCGCACTTCATGCAGGGCGATCCACGCCGCGAAGAGCCTGAAAACTCTGATATCCGCAGGCGTACCGTGAACCTGTTAACGATGGATTCGTATGGGAACACGGTGCTCTGGGGCGATGTTGGTACGGCGAACTGGCTGATTGCTCCGGACCGGTTGGCAGCACGTGACTTCTCGCAGGTCTTCTATGAGTGGTCATGCGGCTAGCGGGCCCGGCCTACAGCGCACTGCTGTAAACGCAGGCGGCCCCTTCGCACATGCTGCGTGCCGAGCACCGTCACGGTGTGCAGCGCGCAACATGTGCGAGGGGGTCTGCTGCTGCAGCTGGGGTTGTGTGTGGGTACATGACGACGGGCTTGTCGCATTACTGTTTCGCCGCATCCAGCGCCAGAAACTGGGGTAAGATTAATAATTATGACTGCTACCCCGTACTACATCACTACAGCGATTTCATACCCCAACGGCAACCCCCACATTGGGCACGCCTATGAGACCATTGCCGCAGACGTTATGGCGCGTTTCAAACGGCTCGATGGGTTCGATGTGCGGTTTATGACCGGCACCGATGAGCACGGGCAGAAGATGCAGACCACCGCCGAGAAGCAGGGCGTGACCGCCAAGGAACTCGCCGACGAGAATTCCGCTCGTTTCAAGGCGATGAATGATGCCCTCGGTATTAGCTACGACCGTTTTATCCGCACCACAGACCCCGACCATTATGAGGCGTCGCAGGCGATCTGGAAGCGTATGGAAGAGAACGGGGATATTTACCTCGATAAATACGCTGGCTGGTACTCCGTACGCGATGAAGCCTACTATGCTGAGGACGAGACAGAAGAACGTGATGGGCAGCGTTACGCTATTGCCACCGGAACGGAAGTCGAATGGACTGAGGAAGAGTCGTATTTCTTCCGCCTCTCAAAGTATGCCGATAAGCTGCTGGAGCTTTACGCAACCCAGGGCTACATTTACCCCGAGTCGCGCCGCAATGAGCTGACTTCGTTCGTCAAGGGCGGGCTGAATGACCTCTCAATTTCGCGCACCACCTTCGACTGGGGCGTGCCCGTACCCGGTAATGATAAGCACGTTATGTACGTGTGGGTGGATGCGCTGACTAACTACCTGACTGGCCTGGGCTACCCGAACACTGAGGGGGAGCTTTTCACCAAATACTGGCCAGCAGACCTGCACCTGATTGGTAAGGACATTACCCGTTTCCATTCTATCTACTGGCCTGCGTTCCTCTGGTCTGCCGGTCTTGAGCTGCCCAAACGCGTATTTGGGCACGGGTTCCTGCTGGTTAATGGCGAGAAAATGTCGAAATCGGTGGGCAACGTGGTGGATCCTGCCGACCTGGTGGCGGCCTTCGGGCTGGACCAGGTGCGGTTCTTCCTGATGCGTGAGGTCTCGTTCGGGCAGGACGGCTCGTATTCCGCCGAGGCGATTAAGAACCGTATTAATTCGGATTTGGCGAATAACCTCGGGAACTTGGCGCAGCGTTCACTGTCGATGGTGGCGAAGAACTGTGACGGTAGGGTGCCTACCCCCGGCGAATTGACTGAGGCTGATCGTAAGATTTTGGCTGATGCTGCCGCCCTGTATGAGCCGGTTCGCGCGGACTATGATGAGCAGGCATTCCACCGTGCCCTAGAGCGCATCTGGACGGTGCTTGCCGATACGAACGCCTATTTCGCGGAGCAGCAGCCGTGGGCTTTGCGTAAGAACGGTGAGCTGGAGCGCATGGGCACAGTGCTGTATGTGACCCTTGAGGTGGTGCGCCAGGTTGCTATCCTCATGCAGCCGGTGATGCCCGCCTCCATGGCGAAGCTGCTGGATCTGCTGGGTGTTGCTGAAGGTGATGCGCGCCAGTTTACCGCGCTGGGTGATGCCCTGGTCGCCGGTGCTGAGCTTCCGGCCCCGTCGCCGGTGTTCCCCCGGTATGAGGAGCCGAAAGAGGCGTAACCGATACGTTAAAAGTCCCGGAAGCAACGAATACCGTTGCCTCCGGGACTTTCTGTTGCTCGTAATGTTAGCGGGCTACTGCTGTGAGGGCAGGAAGAAGCCCCCGGCTCCAACCGACAAAAGCACCGGGGGCTTTTCCCCTTCCGGGGATCCTTATGAGGTTAGCGGGACCTTAACCCTCCACTGGGGATTGCCGTGCCGACCGGAAGGCCGGGATGGCTGACGCCGCGAATGCGGCGAATAGGCCCACTACCAACACGAGTACCATGCCAGTAATTGGCAGGGCCGGTACCATTTCCATGGATTCACGCATGGCCCGCACCAGTACTCGTGAAAGAACTAAACCAATGAGTACACCTGAGACGATGCCCATCGCCAGCGCTCCGAGGGTGATCATGACGGCTTCGGTCGAGACCATGCGGCGCAGCTGCTTGCGGGACAGGCCCAGCGAGCGGAGCATCGCGTTCTCGCGGCGGCGCTCGTTCACCGACAGGGTCATAGTGTTTGCCACACCAATCACCGCAATAACGACTGCCAGTGCCAGCAGGATCAGGGACGCATTGAGCATAATACTCAGAGTCTGATCGTTACTCTTACGAATCCTCAGCCCGCCTTGGAACTCGGTGCCGTCATTTGCCTTAGCAAGCTCGCTCTGCAGCTGGCTATTATCGGAGCTGATGAGCGGGGTCTTTGCCCGCATGAGCACCATAGTTGCGGTACCGCGTGCCGCAAAGCTGCGTGCCAGGGCCGGGTTTTCCTGAGCAGCCTTCATGAGCGCTTCCTGTGCGGCGGGGTCTTCCGGCATAGCCTGCTCACTAGTGGCTGGCTGCGGGTTGGAGGCATCCTGCACCTTAGCACCGGTTGCCGGGTTCACCACGAAGAACGGCTCTTTGGTCTCTGCCTTAATGGGTTTGGCCTCAACCGTCCCCAGCGGCCCGGTAATCTTCAGACGGGTGTTGTTATCGAACTTGCCCAAGTCCCAAATATCCTGGGGCACGAGCACCTCGTCGTCCTTCAGGTTAATGTTGGACTCGCCGGTGGATACCTTGTGCAGGTCATCATTGCTCAGAGACATCACATTGTCTTTGAGATTGGTGGAGCCTGCATTATCGGGCTTTGCGGTGTACTCAATCACGCCCGCAGCTGAGCCAACGCTGACGGCTTCAACGTTTTTAAGGCCCTTAATCTTATCGGCCACATTCTTTGCCTTGGTCACGCTCGCACTGCTATTGGTCACGGAGGACTCACCGAACGGTGCGTACGCTGTTACCGGGTATAGCCTATCCAGCTCTTTGGCGATGGATGTGCTCAAAACCGAGTGGCCAGTTAGCACGATGCCAATCACCAGGGTTCCCACCAGCACGGCGCGCCCGGTTGAAACGGTGCGTTTGGGCGAGCGCAGAGAGTTCGCTAGTGCGAGTTTACCGGTCTGCCCGCGCAGTACCGACCCAATAATCCGAACGAGCGGCAGCAGGATCCACGGGGTGAGCAGGAATACCGCCAACGCGTAGAGGAGGCATGCCCACATGATGGTGGTAATGGCAGTGCCGCCGTTATTATCCTTCAGCGCGGCGGTGGTGAGAATACCGCCCGCAATGGCGAGGACGACGCCGATGATTCCCCCAATGATGCTGGGCTTCTTCACTGCCTGCTCGGTGTTTGCGCTCATGGCGCTAATGGGGGAGATGCGCAGGGCAGTACGGGCCGGGGCGAGCGAGGCGAGTACGGTCACAACAGTGCACATGAGCACACCCACAATAAACGCCACGGGGGAGAAACTGACAATGAACGTGCTGAACATTGCGTTCAAAATCCCGCCGACTGCATACACCGCCGCCGAACCAATAATGGAGAAGAACAGGCCAATCACCAGCGACTCCATAAGCAGCATTCGCACCAGTGAACCACCGCGGGCACCAAGGGTGCGCAGCAAGGCGAGCTCACGAGTCCGTTGGCCCACCAGCACCGCGAAGGTGTTCGAAATGACGAATGAGGAAACCAGCAGAGCCAGGATTGCGAAGGCAACGAGGATAGTACCCAGTGCGTCGAAGAGCGATGAGAGCTGCTTCTTGAGGTGGTCCATCATCTGCGTGTTAGAGAACACCTTGGGGGTGGTGTTCTTATCGCCGGTGTTCAGCTCTTTCTGCAGGGCATCGCGCGATTCCTGGGTATTATTCTTGAGCTTAATGAAGGCCTGAGGCGCCATAGGTTTGGAGGGGTCTGAGACGATCCCGCCCTCTTCATCGGCAAGCTGACGCGCGATATCCGCAAGGCTGGTGCCGCCAATGAAAACGTTGTCGCTCATCTGCGAATCTGAGATACCGGTGCTGAAGGTAGCCGTGAGGGTATACTCGGTGTCTTTCGCATTGTCCTTATCGGTAGCTGAGGTGACAACATTGGGCATGGTCACCTTATCACCGATTTTCAGATTGTGTTTCTCGGCGAAACTCTTAGCAACCAGAAGCTCGGTATCTTTAGACGGGAGATTCCCCTCAATATCGAAGGGCGCAAGGTCCTTTGACGGCGGTGTAGAAGCGTATGTTACCTTCTCTTTATCGGCCCCGTAGGTGCCAGAAAAACTATACAGAATCCAGGATGAGCTAACCTCCGGGGACTCCTGAAGCTTCTTAATCGTGTCATTGGACATCGGGAACTTAGCGGTGGAGTTCGCGTCGTCTTGGTTCGCCACACCCGCAGAAATCACCACGTTTTGGGAGTTAGCGTAGATATCGCCAATGGTCGCATCCAGCGTCGCCTGAAGCGAGGAGGTAAGCATTAGCACCGCCGAAATGAAGAACGACGAAATGGCAATACCAATACCCGTGAGAATATATTTCTTCTTGGAGGCGCGCAGGTTCGCCCGCGCCACCGTACTTAGTGTAGTAGTAGCCATTTTTACTTACCTTCCAACTGTCCCATGGCCTGCAGGACGGCGTCGTGGGTGGGGTTGAGCATCTCGCCAGCAATCATGCCGTCTTTGAGGAAGACCACGCGGTCTGCGTACGAGGCGGCGTGCGCATCGTGCGTGACCATGAGGATGGTCTGCTGGTGCTCAGTCGCCGCATCACGCAGCAGCCGCAAAACCTCAGACCCCGAGTTGGAGTCGAGGTTACCGGTCGGCTCGTCAGCAAATACGACCTCCGGGCGAGCCAGCAGAGCGCGCACAATGGCAACGCGCTGCTGCTGGCCGCCGGAGAGCTGTTCGGGGCGGTGATCCAGGCGGTTCTGCAGCCCCAAAGTCTGAACAAGATAGTCACGCCACACCGGGTCGGGTTTTTTGCTGGCCAGCCCCAGTGGCAGGTCGATGTTTTGCCCGGCAGTGAGGGTGGGTACGAGGTTAAAGGCCTGGAAGATGAACCCTACGTGTTCGCGGCGGAATTCGGTGAGCTGGTTGTCTTTCTGACCGTATAGTTCGGTACCGCCGATACGGATAATAGTCTGGGGGTTACGGTCGGGCGCATCAAGGGTAGCGAGCGTCTGCATCAGCGTGGACTTGCCAGAGCCGGAAGGCCCCATAATGGCGGTGAACTTACCGTGCTCGAAGTCAACGCTCACATTGTTCAGGGCATGAACGGTTGCTTCGCCCTTGCCGTAGGTTTTGAACAGGTTCCGTGTGGCTACCGCAGGAGTGCCTGCGGGGATGGTTGAAGTAGTCATGATTTAATTGTTTCAGGAATTGAAAGCGATATCCCCTGACATTTGTCATCCTTTGGGGTGAAGTTTTTGAAGGCCCCCAAAAACGGTTCTCATACTTTCGGATGATATACGGCCCTGACCAGGGTTTAAGGTGGCACGGCGGGGAACGGTGTGGTAAAAGTGGTAGATACGCTGCATTTAAGCTGCATTCAAAGAGTATGAGGTAATGTATACCCTAAGTGGCGTATGTGATATATGACACTGTGTCTAATAAAAGGAAAATAAAGATTTAATAACATGCCGCCGTGTAAGGATTATAGGCAGAATAGTACACCCTCAACACGTTTCGGCAGACAAACTGTATTAACTTCAGCGGGCACAATAAAAACACAGGGCGGGTTCCCCACACCGGAGAACCCGCCCTATGACGGTTCAGAACCGACAGCGAATCAGCGGCTAGCTGCGCATCCCCTCCACGGGAGACATACGCGCTGAACGTATCGCCGGCAGCGCCGAGGCGACCAGCGCTGACAGCAAACCAACCAGCACCACAAAGGCCAGCCCCAAGAACGGCAGCTCAACCACAATCTCAGCGGAACTATTGGACGCCGTGAAAATAACCTTCGCCGCGAGCAGCCCAATCCCAATACCGCCTAAGATGCCCAGCAGCACCGCGCCTAGGGTAATAAGAATTGCCTCAGCCGAAATCATGCGACGCAGCTGCTTGCGGGACAGGCCCAGCGAGCGGAGCATTGCGTTCTCACGGCGGCGCTCGTTCACCGACAGGGTCATAGTGTTCGCCACGCCAATCACAGCGATCACAATTGCCAGAGCCAACAGTGCCAGGGTGCAGCCCAGCAGAATAGTCAGTATCTGGTCAATCTGTTTCCGCGACTGCAAACCGCCCACAAAATCAACGCCGTCATTAGCTTTAGTCAGCTCATCCTGCAAAGCGGCGTTATCGGAGGACGACAGCGGAGAAGCCGCACGCACCAGAACCATCGTCTGGTTACCGCGCGCTACGGTTCCCAGCTCCTGCTGCCCGGCACCATCCTGGCCCGGCTGCTGGGCACTCCCAGCAGATGCACCCGCAGCAGAGCCTTGAGCGCCGCCACCGGCAGGGGCGCTGGCACCCTCAGAACCGGCACCGGTAGCGCCGGGAGATGCGTCGCCCTCAGCCCCAGCGGCAGGAGCCTGGTGCTCACCACCCTGGGCGGGCTGCCCCTGTGCACCCTGCTGTTCTGGTGCGTTTGCAACAGCAATCGGTTTCGGGTCGGAGGCATCCTGCAGCTTGGCCCCGGTTGCCGTATTCACGATGAAGAGGGTCTGCTGGGTCTGCGACTTAATCGGTTTCAGCTCCACAGTCCCGCGCGGGCCGGTTGCCTTGAGTCGGGTTGAATCGTTATACGAGCTGGCCTCATAAATCTTGGTGGGAACCAGCACCGTATTATCGGCAAGCTGCTGCGAAGCCTCACCCGGGATGACCTTCCCCAGCTCGTCTTGGCTCAGCGCCACCAGGTTACTGGCGTGATCCACCGACTTGTCAGTATCTTTGACGGGGATCGTGTACTCCACAGCACCCGCAGCAGAGGCCACAGTTGCTGCTTCCACATTCTTCAAACCCCGCGCCTTATCGGCAACGCTGCGGGCTTTCTCCACGCCCTTGGCACCGGCCGATGAGCCATCACCGTATACGGCCATCGCTGAGATCGGGAAGGTCTTATCCATTGCCTTTGCCAGCGAGGCGTTCATGACGCTGTAACCGGTCAGCACGGTAGCGACCACCAGTGCACCCACCAGTACTGCACGGCCCGTTGAGACCGTACGTTTGGGGGAGCGCAGGGCGTTAGCGACCGCCAATTTACCGGTCTGGGTGCGGAACATTGTGCCCAACCCCCGCACCAGCGGCAGCAGAATCCAGGGGGTGAGCAGGAAGATCGCCACACCGAGCAGCAGGGCAGCCAGCATCACCAGCAGCACAGCCTGTTCGGAGTCCTTCTTGTCGCTGGTCATCCCGATGGCAATACTGACCAGTACGGCACCGCCAATACCCACCAGCACGCCCGCGATCATCCCAATAATGCTGGGCTTCTTCACAGCCTGGGCGGTGGTCTCACCCATTGCACTAATGGGGGAGATGCGCAGGGCGGTGCGGGCCGGGGCCAGCGAAGCCAACACTGTGACGATGGTGCACAGTGCCACACCAGCAACGAACGCCATGGGGTCGTACGTGATCAGAATATTGTTAAACAACAGTGACAGCAGGCCCGCGACGGCATACACCGCCAACGCACCGATCGCTGAGAATACAATACCCACTACAAGGGCCTCAATGATAAGCATGAGCACCAGTGACGAGCCACGCGCACCCAGGGTACGCAGCAAGGCAAGCTCACGCACTCGCTGCCCAATCAGCACCGCGAACGTATTAGAAATGACGAAGGACGAGACCAGCAGGGCCAGTGCCGCGAAAGCACCCAGGATCGTGCCAATAAACGCGAACCCAGCCGAGATTTGGTCCTGTATCTTCTTCAGGTACTCTTTCCCGGTTGTTACCTTCGGCTCGGTATTTTTGTCCCCGGTGTTGAGCTTGTTCTGCAGCTCGGTACGGGCAGCGGCCTGGTCATCACCCTTGAATTTAACGAACGCCATGGTAGCGCCCGGATACATGTACTCGGGTGCCCCAGCAGGCCTGTTCTTAAGGGCCTTGGTGGCGGCTTCCCCGTAGGCGGTACCGCCGATAAAGACTGCATTATTCGAGCTGGCGCCTGAGAACCCGCCGTCGAACAGGCCACTGACCGTGTACTCCTTGGTGTCGGTGGTGCTCGGATCGGAGGCGGAAGCCACAATATCCTGCGAGGTGACCTTATCACCGGTTTTCAGGTTGTGTTTTTGCGCGAAGATTTTAGAGAGCATAATCTCTGAATCATTCGCGGGCAACTTACCGTCAATGCTGAAGGGGAATGCGTCGGTGCTGGTGGGGGCCTGGTTGTAGTAGGCCGTGGTCTTATCGGCACCGAACTTGCCCGAACCCTGGTAATCAATCCAGGCTGAGGCTACCGACGGGTCTTCCTGAATTTTCTTAATGGTCTCCTCATCCAGGTAAATATTCGCGCTATTGTTAGACTGGTCGTTTGCCCCGGCAGAGATCACAATATTATCGGCCTTGGTCAGCACATCGCCGATTGAGGCGCTAACGGTGCCTTGCAGCGAGCTGATCAGCACAATCACGGCCGCAATGAAGAACGACGAAATGGCAATACCAAGACCCGTGAGAATATATTTGCCTTTGGACGCACGCAGGTTCGCGCGCGCCACTGTATTTAGATTACTAGACACTACTTACCCTCCAACTGCCCCATGGCCTGCAGGACGGCGTCGTGGGTGGGGTTGAGCATTTCGCCAGCGATCATGCCGTCTTTGAGGAAGACCACGCGGTCTGCGTACGAGGCGGCGTGCGCATCGTGCGTGACCATCAGAATTGTTTGTTTCTGTTCGGTGGCTGCATCCCGCAGAAGTTTAAGCACCTCAGTACCCGAGTTGGAGTCGAGGTTACCGGTCGGCTCATCCGCAAAAACCACCTCGGGCCGGGACAGTAGCGCACGCACAATCGCCACACGCTGCTGCTGACCACCCGAAAGCTGCTCGGGCCTGTGGTTCAGACGTTCGGCAAGACCCAGGGTTTTCACCAGGTAATCGCGCCATACCGGGTCGGGTTTTTTGCCGGCCAGTCCCAGTGGCAGGTCGATGTTTTGCCCGGCGGTGAGGGTTGGTACGAGGTTAAAGGCCTGGAAGATGAACCCTACGTGTTCGCGGCGGAATTCGGTGAGCTGGTTGTCTTTCTGACCGTACAGCTCGGTGCCGCCGATCTGGATGCTTGTTTCAGGGTTTCGATCCGGGGTGTCGAGGGTCGCTAAGGTTTGCATGAGCGTGGATTTACCTGAGCCGGAAGGCCCCATAATGGCGGTAAATTTACCGCGCTCAAAGTCAATGGTCACATTATTCAGGGCATGAACGGTTGCTTCGCCCCTACCGTAGGTTTTGAACAGGTTTCGTGTGGCTACCGCAGGTGCAGCTGCGGCAATAGTCGTAGTACTCATGCCCTCAATTGTTGCAGATGATACCCTCAAATACCTGTTATATCCCTCATCCTTTAGGATGATTTTAGGGAAACACCGCAGTGGGGAGTCAGAGCGGGCTAAAAAGTAGCCTTACATGCGTTAGTGCTTTACATAGCAACTAATTTATTTACAAGGTAATAAATAATCCGTCATGTGTGCACCCGCCCAAGACATTATTTAGTCGGTCCGCAGCCCCTCCACCGGGGAACGCCGCGAAACGCGCACCGCCGGGATAAACGAGCAGAGGATAGCCGC
This sequence comes from Rothia aeria, assembly GCA_002355935.1. Taxonomy (GTDB): domain Bacteria; phylum Actinomycetota; class Actinomycetes; order Actinomycetales; family Micrococcaceae; genus Rothia; species Rothia aeria. The sequence goes on from AP017895.1 coordinate 1,433,509, forward strand.
CACGAGAGAGGCGAGAAGCGTGAAACCGTACCCCACCCACGGTATGGTGTACACCAGCTCGTACTGCTCCGGAACCATTGCCCGGGCGCCTACGAAACCGATGATGGTACCGCCAGCAAGCCCAATGGTGACGGTTGCGAATGTAATCAGCACCGCTTCCATGATCACTACCGAACGCAGCTGTGTGCGCGAGAGCCCCAACACCCGTAAGAGCGCGTTTTCATGTGCCCGCTCGTACCCTGAAAGCGCGATAGTGTTCGCCACCCCCAGCATTGAAATCAGCAGCGTGAGCGACAGCAGCGCCATATAAATATACACGGTATAATCCATACTTTGGGTGAGAGCAGCGCGCGTGTCAACGGTGCCAAGCACGTAATGCCCCTGATGCTTCGAGGCAATATGCTGCAGGTTTTCGCGTAGTTCTTTAGCTTTATTGCCGGTAAGCGGTTTGGTCTGCATGATCAGCTGGGAGCCGCCCCCAGTGCTTCCTTCAACCGTGCGGGGGTGCTCAAGGTCTTGTACTTTTGCGGCCGTTGCACGGGAGACATACGGGGAGTGGTTGTCAAGGTTTGACGGTACAGGTTTAAGCTTGATCTCCCCGGTGGGGCCAACAAACCGGAATTCGCCGGTTTCGCCAGCCCGGTAGGATTCCCAGTCCTGCCGGGAGAGTGCCACCGTGTCCCCATCCAGCAGATGAGAGTCAGCTCCGGGAAGTACCGTAGTAATATCTGCGGTATCAACCGCATACGTATTCGCCAGGGATGCGGTAGATTCTTCGGCGCGCAGACGCTGGTATTCCTGCTCGCTCATGCGGTTCTGAACGAACCTGTGGTACGGCTCAGTCTCCAGATAGTCGAACCCGCCAGCATACTCCACCAGAGAAACCGAGGATACATCCGCTATGCTGCGCACCTGTTGGGCTGCTTCACGTGCCTGACGCAGCGATGTCTCAGCGGCAGAAGGATCAGAAGCATCAGCGCGCTGCTGCGGCTGTTGCTCGGCAGTATGTTGCGCATCGGATGGTGCAGAGCGTGTGGGCAGCGCAGAGGGCGCACCAAAATACAGGGATGCTGCCGCAGCCTTCTGCTGGTCAACGGTGTGCATCGCCATTGACTCCAGCGTGGCCCGGCCAGAGAGCACAACACCCACCAGAACCGCCCCCACCAGCAGGGCACGCCCGGTCGCCACTGTACGTTTGGGGGAGCGCAACGCGTTCGCTCGGGCAATCTCACCCGTTAATGTGCGGGCAATAAGCGCCGCCCACCCGCGTACCAGCAGCGGTATAAACCGATAAGCAAGGAACACCAGCGCCACCAGCAGGCACGCTATCCCAAGTGCCGAGAATATGAACCGTTTCTGCCATCCTGTATCAGTAATATCTTCTATACCTATTGAATGGAACAACCCCCAGGCTACTAAGCCCGTAGCAAGCAGGAAAAACACGGTTCCTAGGATGGTCTGCACCCGACCACCGGCATGTACCGCGATCTTTGTGCCTTGCCGCAGACCCTGTACCGGAGAAATACGCATCGCCGTCACCGCTGGCAGAAGTGCCGCAATGAGCGTGGTGGTACAACATACGGCTAGGGTTATTGCCGCTGGCATGAGCGATGAACTGAACACGAGCTTGGTAATAGCCTGCACAGTTGAGATGGTTATTGAGAAACGGGAGGAACGATCCAGCAGCAAGGTGCCCACCGCGAACAAGATATAGGCTAAGACAATACCAGCCAGTGAAGATACCACACCCATAATTGCCGCTTCCCCCAGCCCCAGGGCAAGGAGCGAGCGTTTATTCATCCCCACTGTTCGCAGCAGTGACAGTTCGCGGGTGCGTTGAGCCATGAGCACATTCAGGGTATTAGAGATAACAAATGCGGAAACCAACACCGCCAGTATGGCGAAGCTGAGCATTGAGCTGGTCAGCACCACTAGAACTATATGCTGGATTCCGCGCATAGCATCAGCATATTGGTGGGGAGTTATTACTGCGAGTGCGTGCCCACCGGGATTGGCCCCGCCGAACCCGTTCAGTCCCGTTGACTCGATCAAGTCCCGGAGACTAGACCCGGGTTTAAGCTTAATGGCTAAACCCTGAATGGCGTCTGAGGACGCTCCCGGCCGGGTTAGCGACAAACCGCCAGCGTATACAGAGATCATTTCGTCAGACTGCTGCATCGCTGGCTTAAACGTACCCACAATACGGTATTCACCCAGCGTATGGCGGGTTGTACTGTTGCCCCTGAGCGTATCACCAATATTTAGATGTAAATCAGCGGCTACGTGCTCAGAGACCACCACTTCCCGTTCGTTAACTGGCATGCGGCCATTCACCGCATAGGGGAACATATCGGTGCGAGTAGGAACCTCTCGGAGTACAAAATACTTATCAGTTGTTCCGGTGGCGATGTAGGATTCTTCCACCAGTTCCCAGGCGGCCTCAACATGGGGGTCATTCCTGACGCGCTGCACCTGCTCAGTGGTCAGAGTGTCTGGGCCGTTGTTGGGACTTGGCGACATTAACAGCGTTTGCGGCACCACAACGGCGTCACTGCGTGAGACCCTATCCTCATAGTGGGCATCAAAAGCGGCGTTGAATGACAGGCTCAGCAGAATTACCATGGCTAAGAAAAACGCCGAGATCCCCACAGCTGCCCCCGTGAGCGCGTATTTACGCCATGAGGCGCGCGCATTTGCGCGAACCAGCGTCACTAACGGTGCCCTCATCGTTGCCTTTTTCGCCAATTTTCCCACTACTTTTATCGTCCAGCTTTACCGTTTCAGTCGTACACGCCCGCACCCACCGCCGTGGGTTTCCCGCCTTTTAGCTCACGATCCCCGCCTCGTACGCCATGATGACCGCCTGCACACGATCCCGTGCGTCCAATTTATTCAACACATGCGACACGTGTGTTTTAATGGTCGCCTCGGAAAGCACCAGCTCCCGACCGATCTCAGAGTTCGACAGGCCCTCAGCCACCAGTTTCAGCACCTCATACTCGCGCGGGGTCAGCTGCTCAATAAGTTCCTGATGCTGCAGCACCGGCTGCTCCTGTGGTGGCGCTTCGGCTGCAGCATTTTCCCTGGAGGTATCCAGTACCGGGATCATGTGCTTGAGCAGGCGGCGCGTGGCCGAAGGCGCGATCACCGCATCCCCCGGTACACTGTGCGCACCGCCCCCAGCAGCTCCTCCGGCGGGGCGTCTTTGAGCAGAAACCCGCTCGCACCGGCCCGTACCGCCGAGTACACGTACTCATCCAAATCGAAGGTGGTCAGCATAATTACGTGCGATTGGGGGGCGTGCATTTCAAGGATGCGCGTGGCCGCCTGCAGCCCGTCTAGTACCGGCATGCGCACATCCATGAGCACAATGTTCGGTGCGTGCCCCTGCTCCGCCAGGCGCGCATAACTATCCACAGCGGCGGCGCCGTCATCGGCTTCCATCACCACCTGCAAATCGGGTTGAGAGTCCACGAGCATCTTCAGCCCGCCACGCACCAGCTGCTGATCATCAACCAGCATTACCGTAATCTTTTCATCCACTATTACGCTCCTTCACGAATAATTAACCAAAACCTACACTGACTAAATTTCTCGGTATGGCAGGTGCGCCCGCACCGTGTAACCGCCCTGAACGTCCGGGCCGTAGCTCAGCTCACCCTCATACATGTTCACACGCTCCGCCATGCCGCGCAGCCCGTTACCTGACCCCGGCACCGGGGAAAACTTACCCTGCGGGGCGCTATTGTGTGCACTAATGCCCAGCCCCGCCCTGTCCCAGGCCACCACCAGCTGCACCTGCTGCGCGTCACGGGCGTGCTTAAGGATGTTCGTCAGCGCCTCCTGCACCACCCGGTACGCTGCCAGCTCAGCCCCCTGCGGCAGGGTGCCTCGCGGCACCCCGCTAATACCCGAGAACTCGATTGGAACCCCCGAATCGCGTGTCTGCTCCACCAGCATCGGCACCTCACCCAGGCTGGGGGCGGGGTGTACATGGTCACCTCGTCGGTGCGCAGTATTCCAAGCAGTGAACGCATCTGTGCAAGAGAACCACGCGCCGTTGTGGCGATCGTATCGAGTGTTTGCTCCGCAATTTTTTGAGATGTTTCCGGCTGTGAGCCATCTGCGTCGGTGGCTTCTTCGCTAGCCTGCCGTGCCGCCGCTGAGGCATACCGCGCCCCATCGGCCTGCGTAATAATACTGGAGAGTGAATGCGCCACAATATCGTGCATTTCCCGGGCAATACGGGTGCGTTCGTCCTGAGCCGCCAGCCGCCGCTCCTGCTGCTGCTCAAATTCTAGACGCATGGCGCGCTCACGGATTTCGTCTTGCAGCAGCACACGCATACGCCGTGAAGCACCAAAAAACCAGAAGAACGAGAACGTGAGCCCGCAAAAGAAGAGGGCGAAGAGCGCTATGAAAGCTGCACCGGCGGCATTAAGCACCGGTTCATTCGGGCTGAGGCTATGAAGCAGCGCTATAAAACTACGGACTCCCACCAGGAATGAGATAACCCACCCGCCAATAAATGCGCGTGCTCGTCCTTTTTGGTTCCAATGCCGGCCGGTATGGTACGCGGCCAATAACACCGGCAGGTAGGAGTAAATAACGACGGTGGGGGCGAAAAGCGAAAGGAGCAGCGCCACCGTAAAAACATAGATGCTGCCGTAGGGGTTGCGGTACCGGTAGTACAGGCTGGTGGTAGTCACACCCGCAGTAATAAAGGCGACGCCCGCATCACGGTCAGCGGTTCCTAAACAGATCAGCAGGGTGAGCATCTGAATGCTCAGAACAGCCGCGGCATTACCCACCGGTGGTGTTTGTCGAGGAAGTTATTAACGCGGCTAGTGAAGTCCATGGGTTAAGTTTATCGGTGGGTAGCTACTACTCAGGTATGAGAAGGCCATGTGCGCCAGCTGCATCATGATAAGTGCTGGGGTTCTCAGGCTGCCCACACTGTGAGATTCGCGGGGTTGTGTGTGGGCGTGGTTCCGCACCAGCAGTAGGGTAGTAGCATGACTGAACAGCACCTCACCAACAGTATTGACCTCGCCGTGATCGCTGGCGACGGTATCGGCCCCGAAATTATTGCTCAGGCCCGGCGCGTACTTGACCGTGTATGCGAGCTCGATAGCATCGCCGTGACCTCAACCGACTACTCGCTTGGGGCTGAGCACTGGCTAAAAACTGGTGAGACCCTGCCCGAGAGCACCATGGATGCGCTGAAAAAGCACGACGCTATTCTTTTCGGCGCTATTGGTGCCGACCCGCGCAGCGGTGATATCCCCTCGGGCCTGATTGAGCGTGAGATGCTTCTGAAACTACGCTTCGCGTTTGACCACTACATTAACCTGCGCCCCGCGCGGCTGTACCCGGGGCGGTGTCGCCGCTGAGCAGCCCCGGCGAGATCGACTTCGTGGTGGTACGTGAAGGCACCGAAGGCCCCTATGCGGGTAACGGCGGTACCCTGCGTGAGGGCACGCAGGAGCAGATAGCGACTGAAGTGTCGCTCAACACCGCACACGGGGTCAGCCGCCTGATCCGGTACGCCTTTGAGCTGGCACAAGCCCGCCGCAAGAAGCTGACCCTCATCCACAAAACGAATGTGCTGGTGCATGCTGGCCGCCTGTACACCCGCCTTTTTGAGGAGATCGGGCGTGAATTCCCCGATGTGCAGACCGACTACCTGCACATTGATGCGGCAACAATTTTCATGACCACTAACCCCTCACGGTTCGACGTGATCGTAACCGATAACCTATTCGGTGACATCCTGACCGACCAAGCCGGTGCAGTAACCGGCGGTATCGGGTACGCCGCCTCCGGCAATATTAATGCGGTGGGGAAGTTCCCCTCAATGTTCGAGCCCGTGCACGGTTCAGCCCCCGATATTGCGGGGCAGAATAAGGCAAACCCGACCGCCACAATCCTCGCAGCGGCCCTGCTGCTGCGGCACCTGGGCTATGAGTCGACCGCCGTGCGCATTGAGGAAGCAGTCGAGGCCGACATGCGCGCCAATGGCGCTCGCACCCGCACTACCGTTGAGGTTGGTGACGACGTGCTGGGCTTTATCGGCTAACCACCACCAGCGGGGCGCCCGCACCCCAGCACGGGTGTGCGGTGCCCGGCAGTAATATGCGCGGTGCCCCCATATCGGGTACCCTAAAACAGGGTGCGGCGAGCACACACGGTTTGCCCACCGCTGGCGTGGTCACGAACCACAGCATCCCCACGCGCCACCCGCGCAGTTTAACGATGCGCACCGCTCACCTTCATTCGCGGGCGGCACACCAAGTAACGAACTCTCACGGAAGAAGAACCTCGATGGCCATCGAATTCAGCCACGAAACGAACCAAAACCCCGCCAGCGACGCCCTCCGCGCCGAGATCCTAGCCGACCCCGGGTTTGGCGACTATTTTACGGATCATATGGTTAGCATCGACTGGAACGGTGATTATAAGACCGGCGGTGAATGGTCGAACGCGCGGGTGCACGCCTACGGTCCGCTCAGCTTAGATCCCGCCGCCGCAGTTTTTCACTATGGCCAGGAAATCTTCGAGGGTATTAAGGGCTACCGCCACGCGGACGGCTCGGTGTGGACATTCCGGCCCGAGAAGAACGCGGCGCGCCTGAACCGATCAGCGCATCGTATGGCGCTGCCTCAGCTGCCCGAAGAGACCTTCATCGAATCCCTGAAACAGCTGGTGCAGGCAGACGAAAAATGGGTTCCCAGCGGTGAGGGAGAGGCGTTTTACTTCCGTCCGTTTATGATTGCGACCGAGGCGTACCTGGGGGTCCGCCCCGCACGTCACGTGGAGTACCACGTGATTGGGTCGCCTGCTGGCAACTACTTCGGCACCCCCGAGCCGGTGGATATCTGGCTGTCCACGAAGTACGCCCGCGCTGGTGAAGGCGGTACTGGCACTGCAAAATGCGGCGGTAACTATGCTGCCGCCATGATCGCCCAGCTTGAAGGCGAAGAAAACGGCTGCAAACAGGTGATCTTCAAAGACCCGCACCGCAACGATGCGCTCGAAGAGCTGGGCGGCATGAACGTATTCTTCATCTACGGCAAAGAGAACAAGCTGGTCACCCCCGAACTGACCGGAACAATCCTAGAAGGCGTTACTCGCTCCTCAATTCTGCAGCTGGCCAAAGACCGCGGAATAACCGTTGAGGAACGCCCCATCACCCTGAACGAGTGGCGTGACGGCGTGGCCTCCGGCGATATTACAGAGGTGTGCGCCTGCGGCACCGCAGCGGTCATCGCCCCCATCGGCAAGCTCAAAGCCGCTGATTTTGAGATTCCCGCAGCCTCCGAAGGGTTCGGTGAGATCTCCAAGAGCCTGCGTGAAGAGCTCGTGGGTATTCAGACCGGCACGGTAGAAGACCGCCACGGCTGGATGACCCGCCTCGTCTAAAAAGCTCACCCCCGCACGTGGCTTTTCGACCGAAACGCACCTCATAGAGGCAGCCCCGGCCGGAAAGCCACGTTTCGCGCTTAAAATCCGTGCCGATTCCCTACCCGCCACCACCGCGCCGGGGTACACTTGAGACAAGCAGAAGGGAGGTTCTGAACCGGGTCACACCCGTGCAGGGCCTCCTTTTGCGCACTCAAAACCACACGGTGCGGGTGCGCGCCACCGATACATCAGGTTCAACCGAGGGAGACCCCATGCACAAGCTGGCCATTATTACCGCCGTAGCCCCCGACCGCGCCGACCACCTGCACGAAACCGCCCAATCCGTGGCCCAAACCCGCAACCACCTCAACATCCAGTGGATCGTGGTGTGGGACGGCGTGAGCACCCAACCCGTCGAACACGCAGACGCACAACTAACCACCGGCAAACTCTGCAGCGGCGCCTCCGTGGCCCGCAACACCGCACTCCCTACGGTCGAGGCCGAATACCTGCTCAAACTCGACGCCGACGACGTGCTCAACCCCGAAGGCGTGGCCGCCACCATCCACCAGCTTGAGAAAAACCCAGACGCCGGGTGGGCCGCCGCAAACATGCTCATCCACGGCACCGGCGAACGCACCGAACACTGGGCCAACACCCCAGAAACCTACCCCGAAGGCGCCCTCGCCGGGCTCTGGACCGTGCCCTTCCCGCTACACCCCGGCGCCGTCATCTACCGTACCGACCGCGTACTCCAAGCCGCAGGCTGGCCCGCCCTCAACAGCGCCGAAAACCTGGGGCTGCTCCTGCACGTCGCAGAAGACACCCAAGGGCTGCGGGTACCCGACGTACTCGTCTACCACCGCCAATGGGATGCCCAAGAAAGCCAACAAGAATACGCCCCCAACGCGAAGAGCAAGCCCTCAAAACCATCCGCGCCACCATTAACGCCCGCCGCGGACGCACCGGCCGCGAACCCGTGTACTTCCGCGCCCGCTAAACCCCACCGCAGCCGCAGACAACCCGGCGGCTGACACCACCGCCGGGCTGGTACCCTAGAGGGTATGCGTATTGCACGATTTACCGTAGATGACGAACTACACTTCGGCCTCGTCGAAGGCGAAGAAGGCGCCGAAACCCTGCGCGTTCTCGCCGGTGACCCGTTCTACAACGGCATAGAACCAACCGGTGCAACCCACCGGCTAGATGATGTGCGCCTGCTCGCGCCCATCATCCCACGCTCAAAAGTAATCGGCGCTATCGCCAACTGGGCGGGCACACCGGCACCGGCCGCACCACAGTTCTTCACCAAACCCAACACCACCGTGGTAGGCCCCGGCGACCCCGTCACCCTCCCTGACTACTCCGAAGCGGTCAGCCCCGAAGGTGAACTCGCCGTCGTCATCGGGCGCATCGCAAAATCCGTGCCGCTAGAACGCGTACCCGAAGTCGTGTTCGGCTACACCGTAGCCAACGACCTCACCGCCCGCGACGTCATGGACACCGACGCCCAATGGACACGCGCTAAAAGCTTCGACGGCTCAACCCCGCTCGGGCCCTGGATCGAAACCCAGCTCGACACCGACTCGCTGAACATCACCACCTGGGTAGACGGTGACACCCTCCAAGAAGGCAACACCTCCGAGATGCACTACAGCGTGGCTGAACTGGTCGCCGCCGCATCAGAAGTCTTCACCCTCTTACCGGGCGACATTATCCTCACCGGAACCCCCGCAGGAACCACCGTGCTGCACGAAGGCAACGAGGTCGAGGTGGAAGTTGAAGGAATCGGCGCGCTCGTCACCCGAATCCGCAGCTAACCCCCACCCGGCACCAGGTAAGCGGGTACCGAACAGCACCCCGCCCCGTCACCGAAACCTCTGACACATATATAGGAGAACAACAATGACCGAATACCGCGGCCCCGCGCTCGCAGACGCGAGCCAGACCCGCGTCCGTTTCTGCCCCTCACCGACCGGAACCCCGCATGTGGGTATGGTACGCACCGCCCTGTTCAACTGGGCGTACGCGCACCACACCGGCGGAAAACTGGTGTTCCGTATCGAAGACACCGACGCGGCCCGCGATTCGGAAGAGTCGTTCAACCAGGTGCTTGAAGGCCTGCACTGGCTGGGCATTGACTGGGACGAAGGGGTGGGCGTGGGCGGCCCCCACGAGCCGTACCGGCAGTCGCAGCGCATGGACCTGTACGCCGAGGTCATTCAGAAACTCAAAGACGGCGGCTACATTTACGAAGATTTCTCAACCCCCGATGAGGTGCGTGAACGCCGTAAAGCTAAAGGCGAAGACCCGCAGTTAGGGTACGACAACTATGACCGCACCCTAACCGAGCAGCAGAAAGAGGCGTTCCGCGCCGAAGGCCGCCAGCCCGTGTGGCGCCTGCGCATGCCTGAGGAAGACATTACGTTTAACGACCTGGTGCGCGGCGAAATCACGTTCCGGGCCGGTTCGGTACCGGACTATGTGGTGGTGCGCGCAAACGGCAAGCCGCTGTACACTCTCGTGAACCCGGTGGATGATGCGCTCATGGGTATCACCCACGTGCTGCGCGGTGAAGACCTGCTCTCGTCAACCCCGCGCCAGATCGCCCTGTACCGTGCCCTCATTGATGTGGGTGTTACCGAGTTCATCCCCGAATTTGGGCACCTGCCCTATGTGATGGGGCAGGGTAATAAGAAGCTTTCAAAGCGTGACCCCGAATCGAACCTGTTTTTGCTGCGTGAGGCCGGGTTCATTAAAGAGGGTCTGCTGAATTACCTCTCACTGCTGGGCTGGTCGCTCTCAGCAGACCAAGACGTGTTCACGGTGGATGAGCTGGTGCAGCATTTCGATGTGCACGATGTGGTGGGTAACCCGGCACGTTTCGACGTGAAAAAAGCCGAAGCCATTAACGGCGACCACATTCGCCGCCTGGATGCCGCCGATTTCCGGGGCCGCCTGGTGCCGTACCTGCAGGCGGCGGGCGTGCTGGGGGAGCCGCTGAGCGAACAGCAGGAGCAGGTGCTCACGCAGGCCGCCCCGCTGGTGCAGGAGCGCATGCAGCTTCTGGGCGAGGCACCTAAACTTCTGGCGTTCCTCTTCACCGCTGATGAAGATATTACGGTGGCTGATGATGCGCGTAAGCAGCTGAAAGAATCCGCCCCGCAGGTTCTTGCCGCCGCCATTGAGGCGCTCGAACCCATCACCGAGTGGGATTCTTCTCACATTGAGGCGGCGCTGCGTTCGGCGATCGTTGAGGGTCTGGACATCAAGCCACGCCTGGCATTCGGGCCTGTACGCATCGCAGTTTCAGGTGAGCGTATCTCCCCGCCGCTGTTCGAATCTATGCAGATTCTGGGGAAGGAATCATCGCTGAAGAGGCTGCGTAAACTAGCAGCCGATTTGGGGGAGTAGAATATTACTTAGCCCCTTTCTGAAAGTGCCGCCCGACCCGCCGTCTGCCACGCGCAGGGCGGGCCGGGCGGTTCTCTTATACCCCCGTACACAACCGGTAGAGTGGTGCGCGCACTATGGGCGCAGGGTGCGTACAGCTTATGCTTATAGCAGTGCAGGAACCGCTGAGAGGCTACGATGCTGGAGATTTTTAGCAGTAAAAAACGCGTGTGGCGTGCCGTCCGTAAAGGCACGGTGATGGCGTTCGCAAACGCATCGATCATTATGCTCATTGCAACCGTTGCCGATGCGCTGCGGTCTGTGTGGACTATTGTGGCGATTATGGTGGCAAGCCTGCTGGCGTATTTCGCCGCCTACCAAGAGGCACGTTTTGACGACGAACAAGACGCCTGGGAGGCGCAGCAGAAAGCCCATGCTGAAGCCGCTGACACCAGCAGCACTGAGCTGGAGAAAGGACAATAAGGATGACCCGCAAAGATGTGGCGCTGGCACTGACGATTTCCGTTGCCGCCCTGCTGCTGTATGTGGGGGTAAAACAGGTGCTGGGCGGGCACTGGGACTGGGTGACGTTCGTGATCTGGGTGCTGGGTGCGCTGCTGTTCGGGTTCGGCATGGTGTACGCAAAATCGTTCCTAATGCGCCTGGTAGATGAGATGAACGAGGACGGCGTGGCCCCCGAAACGCAGCGCAAACGCCAGCCCTCCACCGGTGCTGAGAGCAGCACGAACAGCGACAGCGAACCAGAAACCGGGAAGACCGCAAACGAGCACCCAAGCACGGACAGGAACGGTGCTTAATGCAGCAGGCAAAGGCACGGTATTCGTCGTGACCTGGAGTAACCGTCGGGCCTTGCGCACCCGCCCAGAACCGTAACCATCGCTGAGGCACAGCAGCACCCCGATGAGAAAAACCTCAGAAAAATATTGGCCATGCTCACCAGTGTTTGTGCTTGTCAGAGCGTTCTATGGGATAGTTTTCCGGGTTCAGAGGCGGAATTTCACGCCCACAAAGCCTATGAAGACTTGCAGGGTGCCCAACAGTTCGGTATAGTATTCTTCGTTGCGCGGTTGTAGCTCAGTTGGTAGAGCACCACCTTGCCAAGGTGGATGTCGCGAGTTCAAGTCTCGTCAACCGCTCCACCAAGCCCCCAAAGGTAAAACCTTCGGGGCTTTCGCTTTGCTGAACTTCAGTGGTTCCCTGCCTTACCCCGGCTTATAGACGCATATTCTCGTCTATAAGCCTTGAGGGAATAAGGCCCCAATGGGTTTATACCGCCTAAGGGAATATCAAATAGTTTTCTCTCGCTATTCGTCATCTAGCTTTATGGATTGCAGGCCCAGCTCCGCAGAGTAGCGCAGGTGGTAGTCGCATAACGTCACCTCGTAGAAGCCGGAGTCTTGCAGCTCAAAAGGTAAGATAAGCTCACCGGCAAGCATAAAGTTCTTCTGCCATGAGTCGATGCGTTCACCCTCCAGCTCATCAAGAGCTGCCTCAAAGCGGACCCTGTTCTTTGGAGAGTCTGAGTACTGGTAGGGCAGACGTATAGTCGATGCTAATAGCTCAAAGGCTAGCGAATTGGCTGGCTCATTTGGGTCTTTCGCATTGTGCCAGTCAATCTCTTGGGTTTTCTGCAGGGTACTAGGGATTGTACGATAACGGTCAATGCGGCCGTCTCCGTCACGCTCAACTACGATGGCGATCACCTCAAGCGAAGCGTCGCCATCACGAACACGTGCCTCACCAATCTGATCTTCTGAGAGCGTTCCATCCTTTTTGCCAAGGTAACTATTCATCACGTCTGCCATGACTGTTTGTTGATTTTGCGGGCGTTTCAAGAGGAACGACTCTGCCATTACTGAAGCGCATTTTTGATGTTTATCAGACTCTTCACGGGCTTCTTTGTAAACACCATCCCAAGCCTCCGGGTACTCAGGACATTCTTTGTAAGCCTCCTGAACAAGCCCGCTCATATCAGCCGGAATGCGCAGAGTTTTTCCGGCAAAATAGGGGAGTAACCGTGCATAGCTGCTGAGCAGGATAGCGGGCTCGTAGACCAAACGTGAACCTTTGGGAAACTCTGGAACTTGGGCTTCAGAACCAAAGGTCTCAATACCACGAACGTAGCAGATGGGTGAAAGATATTCCTTAGGCCGTTCTGAATCATCACGCTCATGGCGGTGCAGACGCCCCAGCCTCTGAAGCACTAAATCTACCGGGGCGAAGTCGGTCACCATGACATCAAAATCAAGATCCAGGGACTGTTCAATGACCTGTGTTCCCACCACGATTAAACGTTCGGGGCGGCCATCGCCTCGGTGGGAGTCCTTGCCAAGCAGCGAAACTAAAGCGGCTTCTTTTTCAGCACGATGTTTAGCAGTAAAACGGGAGTGAGCCAGCATGACATCATTACCAAACTTCGCCCGAAGATGCTCGTAGGCTTCCTGCGCTCGGCCCACAGTATTACAGATAACCGCGGCACAGCCGTGCCCATTGTCTAAGGGTGCTAGTACCTTATCAAGGTCGGTGAACTCATCGCTTATCTGACGAATGGAGATCGTTACCTGCTCTTCGGGTGCTGCTACCTGCCATTTACGCGGGGTATAACCATCCTCGGCGGTGAGTGTATGAATAACAGGGTAATCTAGGTCGAGAGAAGGCTCAGTAACATCCTCTAGAGCGAAACCATCATCAAAGTCCCAATCAGTAGAATCCTGAATTTCAAGACCTTCCGCGTAACTCTCCATCAAAGAGGTGCGAACATGCGCAGGTAAAGTAGCCGACATGAGAATAACAGGTGCGTTCATCTGACCCAGCCAGTAGAGTGCCTCCTTGAGGTAAACACCCATATAGGCATCGTAGGCGTGCACCTCGTCGATGATGACGACTTTAGAACCCAGTCCAAGGTGGCGAAGCATCACATGGCGTGACTGTAGAGCCATCATAAGAATCTGGTCGATAGTACACACGACGAAGGTCGAAAGAATGCCGCGTTTTCGACCGCCTATCCAGCTGTGGCGTGCTACTGAAGTATTAGGGCGTATACTCTGTTTCCCTTCAATGTCGGCTTCTGAATCGAAAATATCAGCTCGCTGTAGGTAGCGGAAAGAATCTTGCTGTTGGTTTTTTGCATGGCCTAAAAACATAGTGTGCGGTTCAAAACCGCCAGCAGGCCCTTGCGCCCATGCTTTGACCCGATCAAACAGTGCGTTTGACGTCGCTTGAGTAGGGGCGGCAAAGGCGAGCCCGCTGCGTCCTGTTTCTTGGGCTAGAATTTCGGCAGCGATGAGTCCAGCCTCAGTTTTACCCTGTCCCATGGGGGCCTCAATACACATCATGCCGCCGCCCTTCATAGCACGTGCAGCATTAGCCACTACCTCCTGCATTGGTCGTAGAGTGGGATTTTTCCACCCAAACCGTGAGCTGTATAGGTCAGAAGCGGCAGCGTCCCCAGTATATGCACCCCAAGGATGCTCAAGACCAAGGGTATCCCAGCCTTGATTGAGGCGTTTGCGCTGAGCCTCAACATCAAAAGTTCCCATAGGGAAAAACGTTGGGTTAGAAGCGATCCAATCCGCCATAATCACCAGGCCCGTAAGATAAAGCTGCACGGCAACAGGGATTTTGGTACCTGACATGAGTTTCTGAAGAACCTGATCTGCGCCAGTTTGCTCCAGCGTCATCTCGAAAAGTTCATGCCACGCTTGATGCCACTTGTCGTTGAGGGCCTCAAAGATAGCAAAATCTTGTCCGGGTGTTCCTGGAGTGTATGCGGCGGGTACACCATGGTGAGCCCCCGCGATACTTGCGATTGTCCCAGCGGTCTCTGCGTCGTCTGTGTAATGTTCTGTAAGCAGCTTAATAAGGATGCTCTGGCTATAGGTTGAATGAGGGCATCGTGTTCCTGCGGGTGGAGTGGTGAGGTGATTGGGAAAATTAAACTTGTGTTCTTCAATCCTGTCTCGAAACACGCGGAGTTCTTCTCTGCCGCGTGAGTCTAGCTGTCCTGCAAACTCTGGGGTCGCTTTGCCTATATCGTGGGTGGCGGCAACCCAACAGGCGAAAGACTTGGCCTCATCCTGTGTGAGATTGAGCATCTTCATAATGCGTTGTTTAGCGCCAGGGGAGAGCCACTTATCCCATAGTTCGGCGGCTACAGATCCTGCATCTGTCATGTGTTGAGGTAGGGAAAGACCAATGCTTGGGGTTTCGTCCGTTCCGGTTTTTGCCCAGAGGGATGATGTCTCTGCTGTAGCAAGCTGACTAGGGTGTTTAGTATTTTCGACTGTCATTCTAACCTCTTATTGGCTATAGTTATAAGTCACTGTTCCCGCGAGGCGAGAAGCGCGGGATGAGCCTTTTGTACGGTTTCTTCTTAAAGTGTTCCCCAGATTTCTCTGGGGATCTTCTCGCTTTAAGTTTATTTCAAAACTTTGTACGTTTCCTTCTTGACTTAATATTTCATGCGGGTCTACACTGAACCTGTACTCAGCTGATCCTTTATGAGGCGGCAAAGTGCTCGTGAAGCCCATACCTCCCATTTTGGGGTATGGGAAGAAAATACGCCCAGAATTTCGTCATCGTGCGACAAATTTGGGTGTGTGAATTCCATCAATGCTGAAAGGAGTAGTGGGCCATGTCTGATGATCAGTCGGTGCAAAGTAACACTAGCCCCGACTTCAACTTGTGTAATGAACCATGGATTCCAGTTCTTTATGTATCAGGGCAGACCCAGGAAGTTTCCTTAAAACAACTGTTCGATGAGAGCAACTCAATCCGTAAAATTCACTCGGGTGATGCAACGACTGATGTTGCAATTCTCGGGGTTGCTGTTGCCATATTCTTCCGTGCGGTTCTGGAAAATACAGAGGAATACGGGGAACTGTACCGTGAACCCAAGAAGTGGATTCAAAATATTTCCTCGGGTGGATCTGAACAGTTGTACTTCGTACAGGACTACCTAAAGAAATATCAGGATCGTTTCAATCTTTTTGATGCCGAGCGTCCCTTTATGCAGGTCGCTGATCTGCACACGAGTAAAGGTGAGGTAAAACCTGTATCGCGTCTGGTGCTTGACTCCGAGAGCGAGTACTTCTCAATGCGTGCTGAACAGGCATTGACGTCGCTGAGCTACGCCGAAGCGGCACGGTACCTGGTGACTGTGCAGGCATACGATTATTCGGGCATTAAATCTGGTGCTGTAGGAGATCCTCGTGTTAAGGGAGGTAGGGGATACCCTATCGGCGTAGGTTGGTATGGAACTACAGGGAAGATTATTATTCATGGTGAGAACCTAATCGAAACCTTGCTGTATTGCATTGATTATGAGCAGCTTCTCAACGTCGAAAAGGTGAAAGGTAAGAGTCACCGGATCGCTTTACAAGACAAGCCTGTTTGGGAACGAGAGCTTCCCGATACCGCCGCCCCTCGTGCATATAAGGGTGGTGACCCCACCAAGTATAAAGATGAGCCTGCGCCCGCAGCTGGTATGTGTGAAATTCTGACCTGGCAGTCGCGCCGTGTTCGTCTTTTCCCTGAAAATGGGCGAGTCACTGGGGTGCTTGTATCGAATGGTGATAAGTGGCTTGACAGGAATACTTATACAGACCCGTTAACCGCCTACCGCTTTAGCAAAAATCAGTCTACTCAAACTCACTATGTCTGGATGCCTCAAACACACAGCGCCGAACGCACTTTATGGCGAGGAGCAGATGCGCTACTAACCAGGTTGTCTTCTTCTCAAGAAAAGCAGAACAAACCTGCTACTGTTATCCGTCAAATCTCCAGCGGTAAGTATTTTTCACCTGATACAAAAACTAAAATTCAGCTGGTGGGCATGGTGTATGGTACTCAAAGTTCTATCGTTGAAGAAACTATTGATGAGTCTGTGACCTTAGAACTAGGTATTCTCACGGAACAAGGTGCCGAAATTTCTGCAATGGTGCGTGACAATATTCAGCTAACCATGGACGCGTCCATTGCGCTTGGGCAGTATGCAGGAAACCTGCTTCGTGCTGCTGGTAAGGAATACGAATTCCGTCCTTCCGTAACGGAAAGTATTTTGCACCGTATGGAAGATGAATTCCGCAGCTGGCTTGCAGATCTGAGCGTTTCTGACGATGTCTCTGCACAAGCCGCTAAATGGCAGTCAAAAGTACGTCGCATCCTTGAGAGTGAGGCTGACCAGCTTGCTGTGAGTGCTGGCCCTAAAGCTGCCATAGGAACTATCTACGATGAGCAGCTCTACAATACGGCTAAAGCACGCCGTCAGTTTGGCGGCCGACTGTATAAGCTTCTGCCTCTCGCGTATTCTTCAACAATTACCCGTGTTCAGGAGGAAAATCATGCATGATGTGGGGAACCATAATACTTTGCGGATATATGTTACCCGCAAAGTCACGTGGCTCTACGAACAGAAAGAAAAACAGGGTAGCCCTCTTGCTACTGCCCAATTGGCACAGCTACGTCGTGGTGCAGGTGACGATCCCGCAAACCATCCAGGGCTTTGGGAAATTATCTTCGGGAATAATACAGACATACCCCAATTCCCAAACGATACTTGGGATACAACGATGCCGTTAGCCATGGGGAACAAGCAACCTATGCCGCTGTCACGTTATTTGCTTTGCATCAACAATCACGGTCACAACCAATGCATGTGCCAAACTTTAGGTTTGGTACGGCAGTGGGACAACTTGTTCTGCAGACCAGCGAATCCATGAAAAAACGATTCGACGCATTGTTAAAAGCACGAAGTGAATCGGCACGCAGGCATTATTTGCGTAGTCTCATAACACTTCTACGGTCAGAAGAAATTGCTTTTGACTATGGGCAATTTGCTCAGGATTACATGCAGTTACTAAATCCTGAAAAACGCGATGCGGTTATTCTGCGCTGGAGCCGTGACTTTTTGTATGGCTACGAACCCAAGAAATCTAAAACCTCAGAGGAAACCTCTAATAACTAATTGAAAGGATAAGAACTATGTCGTTCTTTGTTGATATTCACGCTCTGCAAACTCTTCCCCCGTCAAACATTAACCGTGACGATACCGGAAGCCCGAAATCTGCTATTTTTGGCGGTGTGAGCCGCCAGCGTGTCTCTAGCCAGGCATGGAAATCAGTCATCCGCCGTAACTTTGAAGAACACTTAGACCGCTCTGAAATCGGTGTTCGCACCCGCCAGGTTGCCGACATGATTGTAGACCGCATCACCAATATCAGCCCTGATTTTGACCCAGATAAAGCCGAATCAGCTGTTGTGGATGCTTTCAAAGCGGCCAAAATCAAACTTGAGAAACCTAAAGCCAAGAAGGGAGAAGAAAATACTGGCCGCGCTGTATCAGGTTACCTTCTCTTCCTGAGCAACCAGCAGATTACCCGTCTTGCCAACGCCATCATAGAGGCTAACGGCGAGAAAATCCCCGCTAAAGAAGTCAAAGACATTCTGGATACTAACATAGTGTTGATATTGCACTCTTTGGCCGTATGCTGGCCGACGCCCCAGATTTCAACGTGGATGCCGCTTGCCAGGTGGCACATGCCCTTGGGGTACATGGTTCGGAACCTGATTTTGACTACTACACTGCCGTCGACGACGTAATCCGGGAGTCTGAGGATGAAACCGGTGCCGGAATGATCGGCACCATCGAGATGGCCTCCAGTACCCTTTACCGTTACGCCAACATCAACGTGGACGCTCTGAAAACTAACCTAGGCGGTTCAGCAGCTGCCACCGTTGAAGCTACCCTCGCTTTTATCCGTGCTTTCATTGACTCGATGCCCACCGGGAAACAGAATACGTTTGCTGCACGTACTCTGCTGAGGCAGTAATTGTACGGTGCGTGAGGATCGCCCGATCTCTTACATTAATGCATTCGAAAAGCTGTTACAGAGAAATCATCCGAAGGACGCCGTCTCGCAGCCGCCATGCGTTAGCGACGGAAGCAGCAAATATCCGTGAAGCCTACGGATATGAGAGCTCAAAGGCTAGCGAATTGGCTGGCTCATTTGGGTCTTTCGCATTGTGCCAGTCAATCTCTTGGGTTTTCTGCAGGGTACTAGGGATTGTACGATAACGGTCAATGCGGCCGTCTCCGTCACGCTCAACTACGATGGCGATCACCTCAAGCGAAGCGTCGCCATCACGAACACGTGCCTCACCAATCTGATCTTCTGAGAGCGTTCCATCCTTTTTGCCAAGGTAACTATTCATCACGTCTGCCATGACTGTTGTTGATTTTGCGGGCGTTTCAAGAGGAACGACTCTGCCATTACTGAAGCGCATTTTTGATGTTTATCAGACTCTTCACGGGCTTCTTTGTAAACACCATCCCAAGCCTCCGGGTACTCAGGACATTCTTTGTAAGCCTCCTGAACAAGCCCGCTCATATCAGCCGGAATGCGCAGAGTTTTTCCGGCAAAATAGGGGAGTAACCGTGCATAGCTGCTGAGCAGGATAGCGGGCTCGTAGACCAAACGTGAACCTTTGGGAAACTCTGGAACTTGGGCTTCAGAACCAAAGGTCTCAATACCACGAACGTAGCAGATGGGTGAAAGATATTCCTTAGGCCGTTCTGAATCATCACGCTCATGGCGGTGCAGACGCCCCAGCCTCTGAAGCACTAAATCTACCGGGGCGAAGTCGGTCACCATGACATCAAAATCAAGATCCAGGGACTGTTCAATGACCTGTGTTCCACCACGATTAAACGTTCGGGGCGGCCATCGCCTCGGTGGGAGTCCTTGCCAAGCAGCGAAACTAAAGCGGCTTCTTTTTCAGCACGATGTTTAGCAGTAAAACGGGAGTGAGCCAGCATGACATCATTACCAAACTTCGCCCGAAGATGCTCGTAGGCTTCCTGCGCTCGGCCCACAGTATTACAGATAACCGCGGCACAGCCGTGCCCATTGTCTAAGGGTGCTAGTACCTTATCAAGGTCGGTGAACTCATCGCTTATCTGACGAATGGAGATCGTTACCTGCTCTTCGGGTGCTGCTACCTGCCATTTACGCGGGGTATAACCATCCTCGGCGGTGAGTGTATGAATAACAGGGTAATCTAGGTCGAGAGAAGGCTCAGTAACATCCTCTAGAGCGAAACCATCATCAAAGTCCAATCAGTAGAATCCTGAATTTCAAGACCTTCCGCGTAACTCTCCATCAAAGAGGTGCGAACATGCGCAGGTAAAGTAGCCGACATGAGAATAACAGGTGCGTTCATCTGACCCAGCCAGTAGAGTGCCTCCTTGAGGTAAACACCCATATAGGCATCGTAGGCGTGCACCTCGTCGATGATGACGACTTTAGAACCCAGTCCAAGGTGGCGAAGCATCACATGGCGTGACTGTAGAGCCATCATAAGAATCTGGTCGATAGTACACACGACGAAGGTCGAAAGAATGCCGCGTTTTCGACCGCCTATCCAGCTGTGGCGTGCTACTGAAGTATTAGGGCGTATACTCTGTTTCCCTTCAATGTCGGCTTCTGAATCGAAAATATCAGCTCGCTGTAGGTAGCGGAAAGAATCTTGCTGTTGGTTTTTGCATGGCCTAAAAACATAGTGTGCGGTTCAAAACCGCCAGCAGGCCCTTGCGCCCATGCTTTGACCCGATCAAACAGTGCGTTTGACGTCGCTTGAGTAGGGGCGGCAAAGGCGAGCCCGCTGCGTCCTGTTTCTTGGGCTAGAATTTCGGCAGCGATGAGTCCAGCCTCAGTTTTACCCTGTCCCATGGGGCCTCAATACACATCATGCCGCCGCCCTTCATAGCACGTGCAGCATTAGCCACTACCTCCTGCATTGGTCGTAGAGTGGGATTTTTCCACCCAAACCGTGAGCTGTATAGGTCAGAAGCGGCAGCGTCCCCAGTATATGCACCCCAAGGATGCTCAAGACCAAGGGTATCCCAGCCTTGATTGAGGCGTTTGCGCTGAGCCTCAACATCAAAAGTTCCCATAGGGAAAAACGTTGGGTTAGAAGCGATCCAATCCGCCATAATCACCAGGCCCGTAAGATAAAGCTGCACGGCAACAGGGATTTGGTACCTGACATGAGTTTCTGAAGAACCTGATCTGCGCCAGTTTGCTCCAGCGTCATCTCGAAAAGTTCATGCCACGCTTGATGCCACTTGTCGTTGAGGGCCTCAAAGATAGCAAAATCTTGTCCGGGTGTTCCTGGAGTGTATGCGGCGGGTACACCATGGTGAGCCCCCGCGATACTTGCGATTGTCCCAGCGGTCTCTGCGTCGTCTGTGTAATGTTCTGTAAGCAGCTTAATAAGGATGCTCTGGCTATAGGTTGAATGAGGGCATCGTGTTCCTGCGGGTGGAGTGGTGAGGTGATTGGGAAAATTAAACTTGTGTTCTTCAATCCTGTCTCGAAACACGCGGAGTTCTTCTCTGCCGCGTGAGTCTAGCTGTCCTGCAAACTCTGGGGTCGCTTTGCCTATATCGTGGGTGGCGGCAACCCAACAGGCGAAAGACTTGGCCTCATCCTGTGTGAGATTGAGCATCTTCATAATGCGTTGTTTAGCGCCAGGGGAGAGCCACTTATCCCATAGTTCGGCGGCTACAGATCCTGCATCTGTCATGTGTTGAGGTAGGGAAAGACCAATGCTTGGGGTTTCGTCCGTTCCGGTTTTTGCCCAGAGGGATGATGTCTCTGCTGTAGCAAGCTGACTAGGGTGTTTAGTATTTTCGACTGTCATTCTAACCTCTTATTGGCTATAGTTATAAGTCACTGTTCCCGCGAGGCGAGAAGCGCGGGATGAGCCTTTTGTACGGTTTCTTCTTAAAGTGTTCCCCAGATTTCTCTGGGGATCTTCTCGCTTTAAGTTTATTTCAAAACTTTGTACGTTTCCTTCTTGACTTAATATTTCATGCGGGTCTACACTGAACCTGTACTCAGCTGATCCTTTATGAGGCGGCAAAGTGCTCGTGAAGCCCATACCTCCCATTTTGGGGTATGGGAAGAAAATACGCCCAGAATTTCGTCATCGTGCGACAAATTTGGGTGTGTGAATTCCATCAATGCTGAAAGGAGTAGTGGGCCATGTCTGATGATCAGTCGGTGCAAAGTAACACTAGCCCCGACTTCAACTTGTGTAATGAACCATGGATTCCAGTTCTTTATGTATCAGGGCAGACCCAGGAAGTTTCCTTAAAACAACTGTTCGATGAGAGCAACTCAATCCGTAAAATTCACTCGGGTGATGCAACGACTGATGTTGCAATTCTCGGGGTTGCTGTTGCCATATTCTTCCGTGCGGTTCTGGAAAATACAGAGGAATACGGGGAACTGTACCGTGAACCCAAGAAGTGGATTCAAAATATTTCCTCGGGTGGATCTGAACAGTTGTACTTCGTACAGGACTACCTAAAGAAATATCAGGATCGTTTCAATCTTTTTGATGCCGAGCGTCCCTTTATGCAGGTCGCTGATCTGCACACGAGTAAAGGTGAGGTAAAACCTGTATCGCGTCTGGTGCTTGACTCCGAGAGCGAGTACTTCTCAATGCGTGCTGAACAGGCATTGACGTCGCTGAGCTACGCCGAAGCGGCACGGTACCTGGTGACTGTGCAGGCATACGATTATTCGGGCATTAAATCTGGTGCTGTAGGAGATCCTCGTGTTAAGGGAGGTAGGGGATACCCTATCGGCGTAGGTTGGTATGGAACTACAGGGAAGATTATTATTCATGGTGAGAACCTAATCGAAACCTTGCTGTATTGCATTGATTATGAGCAGCTTCTCAACGTCGAAAAGGTGAAAGGTAAGAGTCACCGGATCGCTTTACAAGACAAGCCTGTTTGGGAACGAGAGCTTCCCGATACCGCCGCCCCTCGTGCATATAAGGGTGGTGACCCCACCAAGTATAAAGATGAGCCTGCGCCCGCAGCTGGTATGTGTGAAATTCTGACCTGGCAGTCGCGCCGTGTTCGTCTTTTCCCTGAAAATGGGCGAGTCACTGGGGTGCTTGTATCGAATGGTGATAAGTGGCTTGACAGGAATACTTATACAGACCCGTTAACCGCCTACCGCTTTAGCAAAAATCAGTCTACTCAAACTCACTATGTCTGGATGCCTCAAACACACAGCGCCGAACGCACTTTATGGCGAGGAGCAGATGCGCTACTAACCAGGTTGTCTTCTTCTCAAGAAAAGCAGAACAAACCTGCTACTGTTATCCGTCAAATCTCCAGCGGTAAGTATTTTTCACCTGATACAAAAACTAAAATTCAGCTGGTGGGCATGGTGTATGGTACTCAAAGTTCTATCGTTGAAGAAACTATTGATGAGTCTGTGACCTTAGAACTAGGTATTCTCACGGAACAAGGTGCCGAAATTTCTGCAATGGTGCGTGACAATATTCAGCTAACCATGGACGCGTCCATTGCGCTTGGGCAGTATGCAGGAAACCTGCTTCGTGCTGCTGGTAAGGAATACGAATTCCGTCCTTCCGTAACGGAAAGTATTTTGCACCGTATGGAAGATGAATTCCGCAGCTGGCTTGCAGATCTGAGCGTTTCTGACGATGTCTCTGCACAAGCCGCTAAATGGCAGTCAAAAGTACGTCGCATCCTTGAGAGTGAGGCTGACCAGCTTGCTGTGAGTGCTGGCCCTAAAGCTGCCATAGGAACTATCTACGATGAGCAGCTCTACAATACGGCTAAAGCACGCCGTCAGTTTGGCGGCCGACTGTATAAGCTTCTGCCTCTCGCGTATTCTTCAACAATTACCCGTGTTCAGGAGGAAAATCATGCATGATGTGGGGAACCATAATACTTTGCGGATATATGTTACCCGCAAAGTCACGTGGCTCTACGAACAGAAAGAAAAACAGGGTAGCCCTCTTGCTACTGCCCAATTGGCACAGCTACGTCGTGGTGCAGGTGACGATCCCGCAAACCATCCAGGGCTTTGGGAAATTATCTTCGGGAATAATACAGACATACCCCAATTCCCCAAACGATACTTGGGATACAACGATGCCGTTAGCCATGGGGAACAAGCAACCTATGCCGCTGTCACGTTATTTGCTTTGCATCAACAATCACGGTCACAACCAATGCATGTGCCAAACTTTAGGTTTGGTACGGCAGTGGGACAACTTGTTCTGCAGACCAGCGAATCCATGAAAAAACGATTCGACGCATTGTTAAAAGCACGAAGTGAATCGGCACGCAGGCATTATTTGCGTAGTCTCATAACACTTCTACGGTCAGAAGAAATTGCTTTTGACTATGGGCAATTTGCTCAGGATTACATGCAGTTACTAAATCCTGAAAAACGCGATGCGGTTATTCTGCGCTGGAGCCGTGACTTTTTGTATGGCTACGAACCCAAGAAATCTAAAACCTCAGAGGAAACCTCTAATAACTAATTGAAAGGATAAGAACTATGTCGTTCTTTGTTGATATTCACGCTCTGCAAACTCTTCCCCCGTCAAACATTAACCGTGACGATACCGGAAGCCCGAAATCTGCTATTTTTGGCGGTGTGAGCCGCCAGCGTGTCTCTAGCCAGGCATGGAAATCAGTCATCCGCCGTAACTTTGAAGAACACTTAGACCGCTCTGAAATCGGTGTTCGCACCCGCCAGGTTGCCGACATGATTGTAGACCGCATCACCAATATCAGCCCTGATTTTGACCCAGATAAAGCCGAATCAGCTGTTGTGGATGCTTTCAAAGCGGCCAAAATCAAACTTGAGAAACCTAAAGCCAAGAAGGGAGAAGAAAATACTGGCCGCGCTGTATCAGGTTACCTTCTCTTCCTGAGCAACCAGCAGATTACCCGTCTTGCCAACGCCATCATAGAGGCTAACGGCGAGAAAATCCCCGCTAAAGAAGTCAAAGACATTCTGGATACTAAACATAGTGTTGATATTGCACTCTTTGGCCGTATGCTGGCCGACGCCCCAGATTTCAACGTGGATGCCGCTTGCCAGGTGGCACATGCCCTTGGGGTACATGGTTCGGAACCTGATTTTGACTACTACACTGCCGTCGACGACGTAATCCGGGAGTCTGAGGATGAAACCGGTGCCGGAATGATCGGCACCATCGAGATGGCCTCCAGTACCCTTTACCGTTACGCCAACATCAACGTGGACGCTCTGAAAACTAACCTAGGCGGTTCAGCAGCTGCCACCGTTGAAGCTACCCTCGCTTTTATCCGTGCTTTCATTGACTCGATGCCCACCGGGAAACAGAATACGTTTGCTGCACGTACTCTGCCTGAGGCAGTAATTGTAACGGTGCGTGAGGATCGCCCGATCTCTTACATTAATGCATTCGAAAAGCCTGTTACAGAGAAATCATCCGAAGGACGCCGTCTCGCAGCCGCCCATGCGTTAGCGACGGAAGCAGCAAATATCCGTGAAGCCTACGGATATGAGCCTAAGGTTTCATACGTGGTAGCGCTTGGCGAGCTACGTGAAGCACTGTCAAATATGGGAGAAACTGTCACCTTAAAGGAACTTCTAGCTTCCCTTGAAAGTCAGCTGACCGAGCTGGTTGGTCAGGAGTCATAGTCATGCCTAGTCTGCTCCTTAAACTGAGCGGGCCAATGCAGTCCTGGGGTACACAAAGCCGATACCGCCGTCGAGATTCCGGGCATGAACCCAGCAAATCTGGCGTTATTGGCTTGATAGCTGCAGCTTTAGGACGTGCACGGACGGAGCCCGTAGATGACCTCGCTCGGCTTAACTTTGCGGTGCGTGTGGACGCGCCGGGCACTTTACTGCGCGACTACCAGACCGCGAAGGACTGGGCGACAGACCCGAATGGTGCGGCATCGCTGTCCACTCGTTATTATCTTTCAGATGCAGTTTTTGTGGCTGCTGTAGAAGGAGACCAAGAGGTCCTCAAGAATATCGAGTCAGCGCTTAAGAAACCGGTGTACCCGTTATATTTAGGGCGGCGTTCCTGCCCAGCAGGGTATGACCTTGTACTTGGTATTCGTGAAGAATCTGCTGAAGAAGCCTTGCGGAATGAAGAGTGGCATGTGCCTGAGCACCGCCGCGCTGAGTTCCCCGATCCTGTACAGCTGCGTATTCTGCGGGATGCAAAATCTGGTGAGCAGGGAGATCTAGTACAGGATGTTCCGGTGAGCTTTAACCAGGAACATCGGCAATACGCAGTACGGGCTGTAGTTTCTGCCGAACCTAAGACAGTTGAGAACCCCAAAGGCAAACGTCACAGCGACGTTAACTTTATGAGGACGGTGACCGAAGCATGACATACTTCTCAAAATTCCTCATTAATCCACAGCGCCGGGGCGCTCGCAAACTGTTAAGCAGCCCGCAGGCTCTGCACGCAGCCGTCATGGCAACCAACCCGCCAGACATAAAAACGAAGATGGGCGCATACTATGGCGTCTAGACATCACCGGTCACCAGTATGTGCTGTATGTGCTAAGCCCGGAAAAGCCTGACTTCTCGGCTCTGGTTGAGCAGGCAGGATGGAATACCCGGCCAGGGGAAAGCGCCCACTACGGGCGCCTACTCGCGAAACTGGAGAACGGGCAGGAATGGGGGTTCAGGCTTGCTGCCAATCCGGTAAAACGCCAGGTTAAAAGCGGTAAGACATGGCCACATGTAACACCGGTTCAGCAAAGTGCTTGGTTGCGTGAGCGCGCTTCACAATGGGGGTTCGAGATCATCCCGGCGGAAGGCCAGGAGCTTGAGGACGCCCCTACTGTGACGGGCCGTCACGATCTTTCCTTCAGCCGCCGTGATACCGGTGGGCACGTAGGACGGGTCACCTTGCGTAAAGCGCAATTTGATGGTGCTCTGCGTATCACTAATGTTGAGCAGTTCCGCGAGGCACTGGTTAACGGTATGGGTCGAGGTAAAGCTTATGGTATGGGTCTTATGACTTTAGCGCCACTTGCCCAGTAAAATCTCTACCTTGTTTAGGCGGGGCGCTGTTTAGCGCCCCGCCTGCTGCATAAGTAGACAGGTATTATCGACTTGTTCATTCTTCAAGGAGGAAAAATGATTGGTGCTACCCCGCCAAGCGTGAGCGAACTGACGAGGAGCTCTGAACGTCTTTCGTATATCTATGTGGAACATGCAACAATTCACCGTGCTGATAATGCTATTACTGTCACAGAAGAGCGAGGGGTAACACATATCCCTGCGGCGTCATTAAGCGCTTTATTGTTAGGGCCTGGCACCCGTGTAACCCATCAGGCAATGGCTCTACTTGGTGAGTGCGGTACCTCTGCTATCTGGGTTGGGGAACAAGGGGTACGTTACTATGCACATGGCCGATCTTTAGCGCGTTCATCTCGACTGCTAATAGCACAGGCAGAAAAGTTTCAAATACTCGTTCCCGTTTAGAGGTTGCACGCGCCATGTATGCGTGGCGTTTCCCTGGGGAAGATACCAGCCAGTTAACGATGCAGCAGCTTCGCGGGCGTGAAGGCGCTCGCGTGCGGCGTGTATATAGGTACTGGTCTGATAAGACCGGTGTTCCGTGGTCCCGGCGTGACTATAACCCGAACGACTTTGGGGATAGCGACCCCATTAATCAGGCGCTTTCAGCCGGTCATGCGTGTCTCTACGGAATAGTGCATGCGGCAATTGTGGCTCTTGGGTGTGCACCTGGTTTAGGGTTTGTACACACGGGACACGCCTGGTCTTTCGTATATGATATTGCGGATTTGTATAAGGCTGACATTACTATTCCTGTTGCTTTTCAGGTGGCTGCTGCGCATGAGGAAGGCCAAGACATTGGGTCTATTACTCGTCGTGCTGTTCGTGACCGTATTCGTGGTGAAAAGATTATGCAGCGGGTAGCGCGGGATATTCAGCGTTTACTGGTACCTGATGAAATTAGTGACGATACATTAGAGGCTGATGTTGTAGCTTTATGGAATGAACGCGGTGGGGATCAAAAAAGCGGACATAATTACAGTGATGATGAGGGGGAACTATGATTGTGGTTGTCCTTTCAGCTTGCCCTGTTGGCTTACGCGGGGATTTAACACGCTGGCTTCTTGAAATTAGTGCCGGGGTATTCGTAGGAAAGGTGAGCGCCCGCGTGCGTGAGCACCTGTGGAACCGTATTACTACAACGTGTAGTGATGGTAGCGCGCTTATGGTGTATTCGGCTGATAATGAGCAGCGTCTTGAGTTTAAAGTGCACCGTCATCCGTGGGAGCCTGTCGACTTTGAAGGGGTAAAACTTATGATGCGCCCGTCTGCACCGAAAGAGGACCTTGGGCCACGAAAAGGGTGGAGCAAAGCTAGCAGGTATAGGCGTGCTTCCCGGCGGCGATAAGCTCGAAAATCGTGTAGGGTTAATACTGGCTTTGGGCTCCAAACTAATTCTAAAACTTGGTGTGTGGGGATAAAACCCCATGTCAGCAAGTGTGTTCCCCGCATACGTGGGGATGAGCCACTGAGCTTTTGAACGCGGCCCGCGCGCCATATGGTGTTCCCCGCATACGTGGGGATGAGCCCCGACGTGGCATGACTACAAAAAGCTACAGCAGGTGTTCCCCGCATACGTGGGGATGAGCCCATTCTCTTCACCCACAATGCTCTTGAGGGTAGGTGTTCCCCGCATACGTGGGGATGAGCCCTCTTCGATTGTCATGTACTCGCCATTGTTTTCGTGTTCCCCGCATACGTGGGGATGAGCCCCTGAGTGGCAACAGACTTGGGAACAGGTCATGGTGTTCCCCGCATACGTGGGGATGAGCCCGCAATGGGCGAGGCAAAAAAATTTTTTGCCTGTGTTCCCCGCATACGTGGGGATGAGCCCTTTCAATGAGACCGGCTTCAGCGATGATTTGGGTGTTCCCCGCATACGTGGGGATGAGCCCACCTCGAAGCCATCGACTGGGAATCCATGAGCGTGTTCCCCGCATACGTGGGGATGAGCCCGTTTTCGGGTCACTCTCCAAAAAATTATCCGCGTGTTCCCCGCATACGTGGGGATGAGCCCCAATGCCGCAGCTGGTGCGGTGTGCGGCCAGGGTGTTCCCCGCATACGTGGGGATGAGCCCACTTTTATCCCGGCGTGGAATTTCGCCATGAAGTGTTCCCCGCATACGTGGGGATGAGCCCCTAGCGTGTCAAGTTCGTATTCGTCTTCCAGGTGTTCCCCGCATACGTGGGGATGAGCCCGACTACACCGCCTAACGTACCGTCTGACGGTGGTGTTCCCCGCATACGTGGGGATGAGCCCCCCCTCAGCTAAGAAGCGCCTGCACCAGACAGGTGTTCCCCGCATACGTGGGGATGAGCCCATGGACAAGGCCTACAACGACGGCGGTCTGGAGTGTTCCCCGCATACGTGGGGATGAGCCCACGCCTGCTTTAGCCGTGGGTGTGTAGAGGGTGTGTTCCCCGCATACGTGGGGATGAGCCCGAGTGTTCGGAGCCATGAGAAGCTAAAATCGGGTGTTCCCCGCATACGTGGGGATGAGCCCCCTGCGCGGGGTGACGCCGAATGCCAGTCACGGTGTTCCCCGCATACGTGGGGATGAGCCCTCAAGCTTTTCGAGGTTTCTGTTGTGCCCGTGGTGTTCCCCGCATACGTGGGGATGAGCCCTCAAGCTTTTCGAGGTTTCTGTTGTGCCCGTGGTGTTCCCCGCATACGTGGGGATGAGCCCCGATCGAGGCCGGGTAGAAATACCGCTGTCGGTGTTCCCCGCATACGTGGGGATGAGCCCTGCCTCTTCGTACGGCACATGGAACATTCGACGTGTTCCCCGCATACGTGGGGATGAGCCCGCCGTGGATCGGTGCGTACCGTTCTGTGTTTGTGTTCCCCGCATACGTGGGGATGAGCCCCCATTAGAAAGGGTACGCCCGCCCGGCGACTGGTGTTCCCCGCATACGTGGGGATGAGCCCGACGCGAAAGACTCACTCGTGCTGGCCTGCAGGTGTTCCCCGCATACGTGGGGATGAGCCCTTGACGACACCCCCTACGAACCCCAGAGCAGCGTGTTCCCCGCATACGTGGGGATGAGCCCACTCCTCCATGGCCGCTAATCCCAGCGTCCTAGTGTTCCCCGCATACGTGGGGATGAGCCCGACTTCGTCTCTCCCTTCCTCTCCTCCGACATGTGTTCCCCGCATACGTGGGGATGAGCCCGATGCCGTATTTCTGCGCCGCGACAATGAGTAGTGTTCCCCGCATACGTGGGGATGAGCCCGCTGATGCTGACACGGGCCTGGCAAGCCTGCGGTGTTCCCCGCATACGTGGGGATGAGCCCATCCCCTACCAGATGATAACTTTATCAAGCAGGTGTTCCCCGCATACGTGGGGATGAGCCCGACTGGGGTACTGCGATCCGCACAATCTACACGTGTTCCCCGCATACGTGGGGATGAGCCCTTCCTCTTCCGGGTCAATGAGAACATTGGTCGGTGTTCCCCGCATACGTGGGGATGAGCCCTTTTGGACAGTGTTCACGATTTCAGGTACTACGTGTTCCCCGCATACGTGGGGATGAGCCCGGCTTCATCTACGGTCATAATGACCCCGTAGGAGTGTTCCCCGCATACGTGGGGATGAGCCCTACGACTCTTTTCTTCACGACGCGCTATCCGGTGTTCCCCGCATACGTGGGGATGAGCCCATTACCGGCCTCAAGCCGGTTGATACGTCCAAGTGTTCCCCGCATACGTGGGGATGAGCCCATTCCGTATCGCTGAGGACGACGTAAAGAACCGTGTTCCCCGCATACGTGGGGATGAGCCCGCATCTACGATTTCGGCTAGGAGCCGCCCGCCGTGTTCCCCGCATACGTGGGGATGAGCCCGAAAAGCTTCGTCGCCCCCTTCGGCGTGCGAAGTGTTCCCCGCATACGTGGGGATGAGCCCGGCGGTGTGATGCGCTGGCGTGATACGGTTGTGTGTTCCCCGCATACGTGGGGATGAGCCCTACTATATCCCGGCTTTCCAGGCTAATATTCAGTGTTCCCCGCATACGTGGGGATGAGCCCCGCCTACGGCTGGGAGTTAAGCAAGATAAGTGGTGTTCCCCGCATACGTGGGGATGAGCCCTTCGGTGCCCTAGAAACCTCCATGAGGGTAGTGTGTTCCCCGCATACGTGGGGATGAGCCCGAAGGCACCCGGGAGGTTCTAGTGTGGGGCATGTGTTCCCCGCATACGTGGGGATGAGCCCTGTTCGTACCGGTCGAGTGTGACAAGGCTGTTGTGTTCCCCGCATACGTGGGGATGAGCCCAAAACCTGCAGCCGGTGCGGCACCCCATACGAGTGTTCCCCGCATACGTGGGGATGAGCCCGGGTGAATCTCAATCTCGCCGTTCTCACCGGTGTGTTCCCCGCATACGTGGGGATGAGCCCTGCCCGTGCCGGTACGGTGCGAGCGCTTTCGCGGTGTTCCCCGCATACGTGGGGATGAGCCCGGCGGCGGTGCGGGTGTTATAAGCGCCGCGGCGTGTTCCCCGCATACGTGGGGATGAGCCCGTCGGGAACGGTATGCCTTCGCCCGTGGGGACGTGTTCCCCGCATACGTGGGGATGAGCCCACGCTCGGGCCTGTACTACGCAAAATCGAAGAGTGTTCCCCGCATACGTGGGGATGAGCCCACATAACCGACTCAGCACCTATGCCGCAGTGCGTGTTCCCCGCATACGTGGGGATGAGCCCCACCCCCGCCAAATCCCAGAAAGTCGTACAGCGTGTTCCCCGCATACGTGGGGATGAGCCCCAATCATCTAGCGAGGCACTGGGGCTGGGCAAGTGTTCCCCGCATACGTGGGGATGAGCCCATAGCACAGACAGCACATTATCTACATTATGGGTGTTCCCCGCATACGTGGGGATGAGCCCGGCTTCCGTCCGGGCACCATCCTGGTATCCCCGTGTTCCCCGCATACGTGGGGATGAGCCCTGCGAGATTCTGGAGTTCTTCTTCACGCGCAGGTGTTCCCCGCATACGTGGGGATGAGCCCAAACTTATCGCCGACTGGGAACTCACCGATGAGTGTTCCCCGCATACGTGGGGATGAGCCCTCGAAATAACCGCCCAAGGTTATAGTGCGGCCGTGTTCCCCGCATACGTGGGGATGAGTCATCTGTAATGACGTCATAAAAAACCCGCAGGCCGTGTTCCCCGCATACGTGGGGATGAGCCCTAGCGCCCACTTTGTGGTGGAAGCTGGTAAGTGTGTTCCCCGCATACGTGGGGATGAGCCCCGGGGCAGCGGCAGCGAAACGGTTATCGTGTAGTGTTCCCCGCATACGTGGGGATGAGCCCGATGGCACCGGGGAATTTACCTGTGTAATCCCGTGTTCCCCGCATACGTGGGGATGAGCCCGGCGGGGCCGACGGCACTATTATCACCGGCTGGTGTTCCCCGCATACGTGGGGATGAGCCCAGAACAGATGATCAGCGGTTGTTCGTTTGCGTGTGTTCCCCGCATACGTGGGGATGAGCCCAGCACCACCCTCGACCTCGAATCAATCGGGATGTGTTCCCCGCATACGTGGGGATGAGCCCCACGCATCAGATTTCACCAAGCCCCACACGGGGTGTTCCCCGCATACGTGGGGATGAGCCCTTCAACGGCTTCGACGATTTCGACACCGAAGAGTGTTCCCCGCATACGTGGGGATGAGCCCCATGAGAATGCGCTCGCTCGCATTAAGTGGGTGTGTTCCCCGCATACGTGGGGATGAGCCCTCATGCCGTGGGTGCAGAAAGGCGACCAGGCGGTGTTCCCCGCATACGTGGGGATGAGCCCCCGATAGTGCCGCCCGCGACATGCACCTGGTTGTGTTCCCCGCATACGTGGGGATGAGCCCTCCCCAGCTAGGCACGCTCGCCGTTCTACGGCGTGTTCCCCGCATACGTGGGGATGAGCCCGATACTTTCCCACTCATACACGCGCTCCTTCCGTGTTCCCCGCATACGTGGGGATGAGCCCTCCAAAACCTAGCACGCGATTCAGCGAAAACCGTGTTCCCCGCATACGTGGGGATGAGCCCTGACGGGTAGGGTTCGGGTTGTGGCGCTCTCTGTGTTCCCCGCATACGTGGGGATGAGCCCCTCGACATCATCTTCCTGGCCCTCACCCTCTGGTGTTCCCCGCATACGTGGGGATGAGCCCGAGTTCCCGAAGCTCTGGTTCATAGCGGCCTCGTGTTCCCCGCATACGTGGGGATGAGCCCAGCGAGACGACTACATCCAGGCCCGCGACCGTGTGTTCCCCGCATACGTGGGGATGAGCCCTCGCCCGGCTTCGCGTCCTTCTTCACCGTACCGTGTTCCCCGCATACGTGGGGATGAGCCCTGACGTAGCAGCTCAAGATTCTTACTCATGTTGTGTTCCCCGCATACGTGGGGATGAGCCCGGCATCTGCTACAGGGATCTTAAGCCGGAGAAGTGTTCCCCGCATACGTGGGGATGAGCCCGCGATGCCGCGCTTATGTAGTTCCCAGCAGAAGTGTTCCCCGCATACGTGGGGATGAGCCCGGCCAGCAGGGCAAGAATGTCACAGGCATGATGTGTTCCCCGCATACGTGGGGATGAGCCCGACGCGATGGTGAAAATCGCAGGCGCCGTATCGTGTTCCCCGCATACGTGGGGATGAGCCCCACTCTGCCACTCAGTGGCACAGGCTTACCATGTGTTCCCCGCATACGTGGGGATGAGCCCGAGCCTTTGGAGCCAACGATGTTGTTCACCATGTGTTCCCCGCATACGTGGGGATGAGCCCCAGAGCATCGCAATCCGCAGGGGCCTGTAGGTGTGTTCCCCGCATACGTGGGGATGAACCCTTTGGTGGGGAACCTGCAGCGCGGCGGGGAAAGTGTTCCCCGCATACGTGGGGATGAGCCCTGGCATGCGAACACTGCGAAGGTTGCTATTAGGTGTTCCCCGCATACGTGGGGATGAGGAATAATCCCCACGGACCATTCCGACCGTACAGAGGTGTTCCCCGCATACGTGGGGATGAGCCCGGCGATTTCAAGACCGTGCGGAGGGCGGCGAGTGGTCCCCACACACGTGGGGATGGGCTCCGCAGAACAGTCGCAACCGCACGGAAATAATCGTTTTTCCCACAATATGTGGAGATGAACCGACGTTTACTAGGGTATGTACCCTGCGGTTTTTGCGTTCCCCACATATAGACAGTCCGAGCGACTGCTGGCTGGGTATGATGTAGCTCCTCGTATTTTTCTATTCCTTACCTCACTGGTTTTATTAAAATATTTTGCAGATTCCGCCCTCAGCATGTGCTGTGCACCTGCGGGGAGGGGGGTCTATACTCTACAGTTAATAGAGAAGGCTCCTGATCGTTCCCTGCACCCGTAGGGTCTGCTAGAAAACGGCTTGCCTGCCCGAAATTTTTTTGGGTGGGTTGGCCGCTTTCTTTTATTTAATTTTCTTTTGCTGTGTTTTCTAACCGTCAGCTTCGCGTCTACTGTTTTTTCATGGGTTGCGGGGATAAAAGTAATTTTTTGTGTATTTTCGGTATTCGGTTTGTAAAACCCTGGGAGTTCGCTAAAAATTATGGGTAGAGCATTATTGAGGATGCTTTTGGATGCGTGCCCTGTTTCTTCCGGTTAAGAGTGGTCTTCCCGGTGGTGCGCGGCGCGTTTTTTGTTTCGAAAGGAAACCAATGAACCTGACTCTCGCTTCCGGCAAGGTTACAAAGTCTTTCGTGGCTGGGGCCTTGGCCCTGAGTGTTTCTGGGGTTGCTGTTCCCGCATCGTTCGCTGCCCCTAGCGCACCAGAATCGCAGAACGCACCTGCTGCCACGTCTCGCACCTTAGATGCGGCGGCAACTAAAGCTAAGATCACGCAGGGCCTACCGGGCCAGTTCCAGGTCTCGTATTCTAAGAAGAACCATAAGCTGTGGGTGGCGGGAACCGCTGACGGGGACATGCATGTCTCTACTCTCGCCCGCCTTGATGCTGACTCGTTGAAGGTTGAGGCCGTGGCCGAACTGCCCATCATTAAGGGCGAGAGAGGCTACAATTTTGCGGCCGCCTACGGGGTGGAAGTTGATGATGTTGAGGGAACCGTGTGGGTTACGAACACCCGCGATAACTCCATTTCGGTGTACGACCAGGCCACGATGAAGCTTGTGTGGACTAACCACGGGCTTGATAAGAACGACGCGAACTGGATTGAGCACCCGCGTGAGGTGCGCGTTGACCACGCCTCAGGGAAGGCGTTCGTGTCGGGCCGGTTCTATGTCTCGGCTATTGACTTGAAAACTAAGCAGGTTCAGAAGCTGCAGCTTGCGGGGGCCCCTGACGGCGGGGTGCGGTATGTGGGCATGAACATGCACATCGATTCTCAGGATCACCTGCTGTATGTGCCGGAGCGCACCAGCGGCAAACTGTTCGTGGTAGACACGAACACCCTCAAAACTGTGCGCACCATTGATGTTCACGCAGATACTGAGGGCACTGAGGTTCGCCCTTCTGATGTTGCCATCGATAAGTCTTTGAACGAAATCTATGTTTCTTCCCAGGGCGTGAACGGTGTTAATTCGGGGGTGACCGTGTATGACTTCACCACCGGCGAGTACAAGAAAACGATTGCTTTCGGCACCCAGGCCCTGGCCATGGAGCACGATGAAGAGCGCGACCTGGTGTATGTGAGTGATTTCGGCACCGGCAAAGTTGGTGTGATTGACGGTGCCACCAGCAAAGTCATTGGTGAGGTCGCCATGAACGGTGCGAAAGCTAATGATTTGACCATGCTCAATAACGGCTCGATCGTGGCTGTAGACAAGCAGGATCTGCCCGGCACAGCCCGTGTGCCGTACGTGCTGAACGGTGCCACCGGTGAGGTGAAAACCTCAGATAAGACCACCTCGAAGGCGAAGAAAGACAAGGACGGCAGCGAGATCCCCGCCGCCGAGTCAGAGATTCACCCGAACTCCATTATGAAGTTCAAGGCTGAGGTGAAAGCAGGGGATGAGGCGGCCGTTCAGATCACCCCGCAGCAGCGCGAATTTCAGGGGTACCCCACCGAGGCCACCCGCACCGTAAGCTACGCCAGCCCGGTGATTGAGTTCCCCGACGGGAAGATCGACATCACCGCAGACTATAAGCTCCACATTAAAGGCAGCGGCTACGTGGGGGAGGGCGCTGCGAAGGGCGTGTACGTGTTCCTCGTCCCTGAGGGGACCTGGAAACCCGGGCAGAGCATTGACCGTGAGCAGGCCATGAACCTGTCAAAGAACGCCGTGTGGGTGCGCCCCGAGCAGCTGAAGGACGGCTCGTTTGAGATTGACCTGCCCATCCTCGCGAACACCCTAGAATACGGTAAGAAGTACACGGTCGGCACCATTGCTGCGCACGACTTGTCGGTGACTGACCGCAGCCTGGACTACTCCGCAATGTTTGAAATCACCAAGGACGGGCAGACCAGCTCTAGCGTGTCCGGCCCGAAAACTGAGCAGAACCAGGGCGGCGGGAGCACCCCGGCACAGCCCACCGAAGCTGCGGCTGTGACCGCGCCTTCACCCACCCCCGCCCCACCGAGTCGGCATCTGCGCAACCCTCAGCAACGGGAGGCACCACCGGTGAGGCGAAGCCCGAGGCCACTCAGGAAAGCGTATCCGTGACCGTTGCTAACGGTAACCACCCCGGCGGTGACTCCGCACCCCAGGGGACCCGCGGCTCCACATCCCGCAGCCTGGCGAATACCGGCGCGAACGGCGTGATCATGCTGGCGGGTATGGGCGCTTTGGCTATCGTGACCGGTGCGGTGGTGCTGGTTGTACGCCGCCGCAGTAAATCCTAGCCGCCACCTGGTGTGCTAACCGGCAGGCTGCGTGAAAAACCGCAGGGGCACCCCGTAAAACAGGGGTGCCCTTCCCTGGTGGGTGATGCGTAAAACCGCCGCAGTACGGTGCCTGAACGGGCAGGAAACCCCGGCGAGAGCCACCCCAAACACCACCCTGTGGACGTGTCGTAAAACACTGATAGCTGATTTGGTGGTGGGGTACCCGAACTGTATAGTTATATCTGTTGCCGAAACACCCACGGCACACAACGAGAAGAAATTCTCACGGCCCCATCGTATAGCGGCCTAGTACTCCGCCCTCTCACGGCGGCAACACCGGTTCAAATCCGGTTGGGGTCACGCTAAGACTAAAGAATCCCCGGCTCTCAAAAGCCGGGGATTTTCTATTGCCACAGTGCCAAAGCTACTTCAGAAGATGCGCGTACTTACGGCGGGCCGCCGCAACCTTCGGGCTGATCACCACAGAGCAGTACCCCTGGTACGGGTTCAGCGCGTAGTAGTCCTGGTGGTAGTCTTCCGCCTCCCAGAACGTCTCAAGAGGCTTTATTTCCGTCACCACCTGAGCATCGAAAAGAGCCTGCGCCCGCACCTTCGCCGCCTCAAAAACCTTCCGCTGCTGCTCGTCGGCATACAGCAGCACCGAACGGTACTGCGACCCGGTATCTGCCCCCTGGCGATCCCAGCTTGTGGGGTCGTGAGAGGCGAAGAAAATATCCAGCACCGCGTCCTCACCGATCACGTTCTCATCAAAATCAACGCGCACCACCTCGTGATGCCCCGTCGCCCCCGAGCACACCGACCGGTAATCCGGGTTCGGCACGGTGCCGCCAGCGTAGCCGCACACGCTCGCGCTCACACCCTTAAACTGGCGGAACACCGCATCAATACACCAAAAACAGCCGCCGCCAACCACAAAACTACGCATCGTCCCGCTCCTTCACGAAAACCACTGTCTCACCTGACACCCCGTTAAACGCCCCGCACCTTCCGAATATTCCCCGCCGGGTGCTCATGCCACAATAGAGACATGACTGAAACCACCACACCAAACCTAGCGCAGGTTGTTGCCGCCTTCCACGACCTCTACCCGCCGCAGCTGGCCGCCGGGTGGGACGCATCCGGGCTGGTCTGCGGGCGCACCGCCGCCCCCGTGAGGCACGTGCACTTCGCCGTTGATGCCCTCGCCGCCACAGCTGACGAAGCCGTAGAACACGGCGCGGGGCTGCTCATCACCCACCACCCGCTGCTGCTGCGCGGGGCGCAGTTCATCCCCGACACAGACTATAAAGGGCACGTGCTGCACACCCTCATCGAAGGACAATGCGGCCTGCTCGGGGCGCACACTAACGCCGATGCCGCCATTGCGGGCGTGAACGAGGCACTCTGCGACGCCCTGCACCTCACCGACCGCACCGCACTGGCCGAATCTCAAACCCAAGAACTTGGGGGAGAGGAACACCTCGTCGGAACCGGGCGCGTGGGCACACTGTCTGAACCGCTCACCCTGCGTGCCCTCTCCGAACGCTTAGCGGATGCGCTACCGGCAACCGCTGGTGGGCTGCGTATCGCCGGGCGCCCAGAGCAGCGCGTTAGCCGTGTGGCACTGTGCGGCGGGGCGGGCGATTCCCTGTTCGAGGCGGTACGTTCCGTTGGGGCAGATGTGTACATTACCGCCGACTTGCGGCACCACCCCGCCAGCGAATTCCGTGAACAAGAACTCGTGCGCGGCACCGGGTGCGCGCTGATTGACTGCTCCCACGCGGCCAGCGAATCGCTCTGGCTGCAGCGCGCCGGTGAGAGGCTGCAGGCGCTACTGGCCGAACGTGGCCACAGCATTACCTTCACCGTCTCATCACTGAACACCGACCCGTGGGACTTCACCGTACCCACCGGCAGCGCGGCGGGCTCAGCATCCACCCGGTAATTCGCCGTAAAGCCCAAACACCTCAGCCCACACAAACCCACATTGC
Source organism: Rothia aeria (assembly GCA_002355935.1). Taxonomy (GTDB): domain Bacteria; phylum Actinomycetota; class Actinomycetes; order Actinomycetales; family Micrococcaceae; genus Rothia; species Rothia aeria. The sequence continues at coordinate 1,472,055 of AP017895.1, forward strand.
GGCGGTTTGCGGGGTATAAAATGTGCGGCGTCTAGAAACGGGAAGGCCCCGGGAAACCCACCACGGGTCCCGGGGCCTTCCACCTTTAGCTGACTACCTCTGCAGGCAGAGAACAGTCGGTGCTATCGCGTCCTCGTAGCATTCGCGTACTGGTACAGGAACTGAGCGGCCTCAGCACGGCTCACCTGAGCGCGCGGGTTGAACTCCTTAGACTGTGCATCAAGCACCACGCCCTTCTGCTGCGCCCACACCATGTCGCGGTAGTAAATGTTGCTGCCAGCGCGCACATCGGTGAACGGTGAATACTTCGGGAGGGTCACGTTCGGCTTACCGGCGGCGCGATACATGAACGAGACAAGGGTCTGCCGGTTCACGCTATCATCCGCGTGGAATGAGCCGTCCCCATAATCATTACCAATATTCTGCTGACGAGCCCACACAATCGCCTTATACCGCGGGTTGCTGGTGGAAATATCGCGGTAGGGTGACTGGGCTGGGAGCTGTATATCAGGGGAGCCAGCCATACGGTACAGCGCCTCCACCAGCTGTCCGCGCGTTACACGCTCTGACGGGGAGAAACGGCCATCACGGGCTTCCAGCACATTCTGATCCACCGCCCACGTGGCGCTCTGGTAGTAGCGTTGCGAGGACTCCATATCAACAAACCGGGACTTCTGCTTCCGAACCTCCTGCTGTGAGGTAACCGCAGGAACATCAATGGTGCGGCTAATCGCGCGGGACGGATCCTGCGACTTCACCGACACGGTAACTTCGTACTGCTTAGATGCACTTACCTGCGACCCGTTGACTCCCATTGCCACAATAGCGCCTGAACCATCACCGAACATTGCAGTCTGCAAATCCTGCTCCACCCGCTTCACCACGGTGCCGGTACCCTTTTCACGAAGCACCAGCTCGAAGGAATCGCCCTCATCTAACCGGAAATTTGTGGCCCACACCGATACTCGGTTGTATGACTTGGTGGTATTGATCGTCTCGCCGTTGTACTTGACCCTTGGCTGGGCATCCTTCACCGGCAGATTTGCCCGCGCAATCTCATTCACCTGGCCGTTATGCCGGTTGTACACAATGTAGGCGTAACGCTTCGAAGCATCAACCTTGAACCCCGAGTACTCCAGGGTGGACGTAAAACTGCTGGTGTTTTTACCGTCCTGCGCGGCAAAGGTAATGTCTTTGGAAGCGAGAGGCTCACCCTGAGGCTTCCCGTTCGCGTCCACCTCAACGATCTGCGCGTACGAGGTTGAACCTGCGGGAATATTTGAGAAGTTCAGCCCCTCAACTGTCAGGCTGGCCTGTTTATCCACAGGATTCAGCTGGTTATTGCGAATGGACAGGCGCTGCACCTCACCCGTGACGGTATTGAGCGGAACGCTCACACCCGTCATGGTGCCGTAAAAATACTCGGAGTCCACATCCAGCTTAAAGGTGCCAATGCTGTACGGGCCTTTCGCCGGGTCTATAGCATTGCCGGGGACGTTGAGCTGAATTTCGAAGGAACCGTCAGCGTTAATCTTGTCTTTCGGAATTACAGTAGTGTAAAGGTTCGGAACGCGCTGCATCTTCTGCCGCGACCCTTCAACAAACATGGACCGCGGGCCGAATGCAATGGCGAGCGAACCGTCCTGTTCACGGTGCTGCTCGGTGAACCCGGTGCCGCGCACCGTAATGGTTCCGCCCTCAATCAGGTCAAGGTTTGGGGTATCGACGGTCAGCTTGGGGCCGCTGGCTGCGGGCTGCCCAGTGACTTGTGCGGCGGCCGGAGTTTCGGCTGCTAATGCTGCCGGTGCTAGGGCGGCACCGAGCGGCAGAGCAAGAGCCCCGGCAAGAGTCAGAGCGCATGCGCGCTTGGGCAGGTTGTGCGGTGAGAATGAATTACCCATCAGATTACTCCACTCGTAAAGTAATTTATCGATACCTTCACGGTAGCAAAACGCCTAGTGGGAGTCGAGGAAAACCGCAAAATTACCCCGAAAAGCATTAACTGTAAAGTAAAGGTGTAGAAAAACTATTCATAGATTAATATTCATTAAATGGCTTATTCGCACTTTAGTGTCATTAAAAATAGATATGTATGTTTATATGCTTTAATTCTCTGTATATATATGTTTCATGCGTAAAGTATCTGGGGTGGTCTTAGTATCGTGCAGCACAGTCAAAGACCTATGACCCCCTACACATGCCCCATGGGCCACATTATTGGTGTGCAAACAGGGGAGTGGGACACAGAGGAGAAAATGTTGAATCCGCAGACGCCCCAGAAAACACGGCGCACAATCACGATGCATTAATACAGCGCAGAAAAGAACCCCGCGCCGCACAATCAGAGGAGATGATGACTGTGCGTCACGGGGGAGACTCAAAAGCCTGAACCGTTGATTACTTCTTACCGTAAATACGGTGGTAACGGTACAGGAAGGCCGCCATTGCGTCACGGGTAATGGCCTGGCCCGGGCGGTAAGTACGGTCGTCCCAGCCGCGGCTAATACCGCGATCGGCCAGCCAGCTGATCTCGGTGTAGAACAGGTTATCCCCGTTCACATCAACAAATGACGTGTGCCGCGGAGCGTAGAACCGGTAGTCCCTCGCCTGACGGTAGAAGAACGCCGCCATGGCCTCACGGCTGACCGAATCATTCGGGCGGAACGTACCGTCCGGGTAACCGGTAGTAATACCCTGCTGGTACATCCACACGATTTCCTTATAGAACGGGTACGAGGCATCCACATCCTTAAACGGAGACCGGTACGGCATCATCACACGGGGGCTGCCCGCCATACGGTAGAAGAACGCCGCCATTGCACCGCGCTCAATATTATTCTGCGGGCGATAGGTATTATCAGGCCAGCCGGTGGTGATCCCCGTGGAAGCAAGCCACTCAATCTCAGTGTAGAACTGATCCGTGGGGTGCACATCCTTAAACCGCTGAGCTGGTTTGGGCGGCTCAGGCGCCGGAGGCTGCGGTTTTGGCTTTTCCGGTGTGGGCTTAGGGCTTGGCTTAGGCTGTTCCGGGGTAGGTGTCGGGTCCGGTTTAGGCTTTTCGGGCGTAGGCGTTGGACTCGGCTTGGGTTGCTCCGGGGTGGGTGTCGGGTCCGGTTTGGGCTTTTCGGGCGTAGGTTTTGGACTCGGCTTAGGCTGTTCCGGAGTGGGAGTAGGCTGCGGAGTCGGCTTTTCCGGTGAGGGCGTTGGACTCGGCTTGGGTTGCTCCGGGGTGGGTGTCGGGTCCGGTTTGGGCTTTTCCGGCGTAGGTTTTGGACTCGGCTTAGGCTGTTCCGGAGTGGGAGTTGGCTGCGGAGTCGGCTTTTCCGGTGAGGGCGTTGGACTCGGCTTGGGTTGCTCCGGGGTGGGTGTCGGGTCCGGTTTGGGCTTTTCCGGCGTAGGTGTCGGGCTTGGCTTGGGTTGCTCCGGCGTAGGCGTTGGACTCGGTGAAGGCTCGGGGGCCTTGGGAGAGGGTTCCGGGGTAGGAGCCGGCGTTGGGCTTGGGCTCGGCTTAGGCTGCTCCGGAGTAGGAGTAGGCTGCGGAGTCGGCTTTTCCGGTGAGGGTGTTGGACTCGGCGAAGGCTCAGGGGCCTTGGGAGAGGGTTCCGGGGTAGGAGCCGGCGTCGGGCTTGGGCTCGGCTTAGGCTGCTCCGGAGTAGGGGTTGGGCTGGGCTCAGGCGTTGGACTTGGTTTAGGCGACTCGGGCACCTTGAGCGTAATCTCGGCTGTAGTGTCCAATGAACGGTCGCTCTTGTTGAGCTCCGGCGACGCGAAAGAAACAATCAGGTACTTCTTCGAAGCATCCAATGCACCTGCGGCAATGTTGAGGGTCGCACGGAACTGCCCATCGTGCACATCCTCAGCTGCAATACGAGTCATCGCAGCAACAGAATGCGTATCCGGGGTGTTGCCTTCCTGCCATTTCTCAGCCTCCACCACGGCAACATACACGCCGTTCTGGGCGGCAGCACCCACATAGCCGGAACCCGAAACGGTCACAGCATTATCCTGAGTGGGGTCAAGCTCACTCTTGTCAATGCTCAGCTTTGGATCAGCCACCGGCTGCGCGGGCTTGACAGTCACCGGGGAAAGCGCCACCAGTTTCACACCCTCATTCTCAGCTTTTGCGGCCACCACATACTTTTTCGACGCATCCAACAGCGAGCCGGGCACGGTGACAGAGGCGGCAAAGCCTCCATCGTGCAGATCGTTCGCATGCACCAGGGCCTCATTACCAACCGGATTACCGGTAGGCTGGCCCTGCTCATCAGCCTCGTACACGCCAACGCTCACGCCCTTAGCCGCGCCTTGGCCGTGGAACCCGGTGCCGTTCACCAGCACCTCATTCGATTCTGCGTCCACCTTAAGCTCGGTGGCAGAGAGAGTGATCTTCGGGTCTGCCTGCTTTTGCGGCTCGGTTACCTTCACGGGGGCTGATGCCTGTAAAAGCCCCGCTTTCAGGGCGGCACCATCATCCTGTGCCGCACCCGTCGCACCGGTTGCTACCACGTACTCTGCGGCGGGGTCGAGTGTGTTCCCGGGGACATTAAGAACAGCGGTAAACGCACCATCCTGAATATCTGCACCCTTCACGAAGGCGACTGCAGCCACAGCGGGGTCACGCTCATCAGCACTGTGAGCGGGGAATGCATCCTTACGCACCAGGTATACGTACACACCGTGCTGCGCCTGCTCACCGTAGAAGCCGGTACCCGAAACGGTCACCGAGGCGCCCTCATCCGATTTAATCTTATCGGTGCTTAAAGTGATCTGAGGGTTCGCCTGTTTTTCAGGTTCGGGGGCGGGCTGCTGTTCCGGCTGAGCGCTCACCAGGCGGTTCATCTGTACCACGGTGGTGAACTCTTGCGGATCCTCAGCAGTGCTCGGGAAAACAATATCCCCATTGGGCAGTGCCACAGCATTGAGTGAGCCGCGGTTTGTGTTTTTAACGCTCACACCGGTCAGACTGATGCTTCGCTCAACGTTCATATCCTTATCGAGGATAACGATGCGGTTATTCACGGAATCCAGAACGCCAAGCTTATCGCCCACCGTAAATAGCTCACCAATGCTCTCCAGGCCCTTCGCGTGAATCGAGGTTTTGCCATTGAGCACAGTAAACTGCCCGTCGGTGTATGAGAGAACCTGGTATGAGGAATTATGCAGGTAGCTCCAACGGTATACGCGACCGTCGTCGGTGGTGGTTACGCGGCCGTATGAGACGCGCTCAGCAATAGCTGTGCCATCGTCAAAAACCTTCACCGCATCTTTGCTGAAATGGAGCAGATAACCGCGCTGTACCTCCCCCTGCTCATTTGAGATAGTCGTTCCCGAGTCATACACAAATGACCCGTCGGGCAGCGGGGCAAGCACGTTCGCCGTATGCGTGTATTGGGTGCCGTAATACTCCGAGGTATCGGTATCGGGCGCATTGGCCAAAGCCGGATCTAGGGTTTTCGGGTCGGGCAGCGGCATGCTGCTGACCTGTCCTGAGGAATCAACCGTAATGTAGTTTTTAGAGGTAAGCACACCCCAGGAGTGGGTGAACTTGTTGTACCCCGTTGCCAGGGTTTCCTCTGCGGGGTCAAAGTTGAAGCCGGCAACCGGTTGGGCGGGGCTTAGCTGCCCGTCCTCAGTAACGGTGTACCGTTCCAGCTGGTTGGTGTCTGTGGCAGCGATTAGGATTTCACCCGTCTCGGAATTAGCAGCAAAATGCGCGCCGCCCCCAGCCTGCAGCTGCCCGGTTGATACCGTCTGCATGGTTTCGGGGTTAATAATGGTGTAGGTTGAAGCCTCTTTGCCCAAAGCAGAGGCGGCAGCGAGGTGAATAATATATTTACCAACTCGCGCACTCTGTGCAGGTGAGCTATCAATGGTCTTAGTAATAACGTTCTTATTAAAAAGATTGTAATCTGCGGCGGTCTTAGTGTTTTGATCAGTGGGTGCTAACCGGGCAGCTGGCTGAACGGGGGTTGCAAGGACGGGTGTGAGAGGCATAGCGACAGAGCTTACAAGAGCGATTGCGCAGATACCCTTCTTCAACCCCTTGCGGGAGTAAAAGGTAGACATGTGTGTATCCAATGCTTAACGGTACATTGTTGCTAGAACATATTTAAGGTACCAAAATGCGGGGATGTTAAAAGACAAAAACAGCTAATATTTATGAATATTATGCACATCACTTATAGTGCGCTTGAAATAAAATTCAACTATTACTCTAGTGAAGTTAGGAATATATTCCTGGATATTGCAGATTCAATTTAATATTTATGTTTTCTGCATGTAATAGTTACCCGCTGCGGGGTGGCGTGGGTGTAAAAGTCAGGTTGTTGACACACCCGGTATTTACACACCAGCCACCCCGTGAGGCAGCCCCATCTTTACGCCGCTGCGGGCAGTAATGGCACGGGGCCACCTCGGTTATCACTCATTGGACGCTACAGCCTGTCGGCGGTATTACCCCTGATGCCTGTATCGGTAAATAAACGCGGCCATTGCATCACGGTGAATAGGCTCACCTGGGCGGTAAGTGCCATCACTCCACCCCTTCGTAACACCCTTCGCTGCCAGCCAGGTAATCTCCCGGTAGAACATCGTGCCGGGGCGCACATCGTTAAACGGTGAGTTCACCGGAGCCGTATACGCCGGAGCACCAGCATAACGGTAGAAAAACGCCGCCATCGCATCACGATTCACCGGATCATGCGGACGGAACGTACCATCCCAATAACCAGTAGTAATACCCCTCTGATGCATCCACACAATCTCCTTATAGAACGGGAACGACGGATCCACATCCTTAAACGGAGACTCCTTCGGCAAAGTAACCTCGGGTGAGCCAGCCATACGGTAGAAATACGCAGCCATCGCAGCACGCTCAACATTCTGACCAGGACGGAACGTACCATCCGGGTAACCGGTAGTGATGTTCTGAGAACCCAACCACTGCACTTCGGAGTAGAACTGGTCGGTCGCAGGTACATCACTAAAACGCTGCGGTTGAGGCTGAGGCTCCTGCGGTTTCTGAGGCTCCTCAGATCGGGGCTGATTGGGGGTGCTCTTCACCAGGCGGTTAAGCCACAGGTTTGTGGATAACCCGTCATTTTTCTCAAGCATCGTGGGGTAAATAATATCCCCGTTTGGCAGCTCCAGGGCATTGGCGGAACCGGTCTTATCGGTCTTCTTCAGGCCCGTGAGCGGAAGTTCTTTTTCAACGGACAGATCTTTAGACAGCCACACGAGGCGGCCATTTGCCGCATCAACGGCCACAATTTTATCGCCTGCCGGCAGGAGTGAGGCAAGCTCACCTATACCCTGCGGGGCCTTCGCGGTAGCACGCACTGTTCTGAACGACGAACCATCATATGCGAGCACCTGAACGGCACTCACCGCAGGAGCATAGTTATTCCACCGGTACACGTACCCGTCAGGGGTAGTCATTAGCCCGTTCATATACGCCTTAGCGGTGGCATCGTCCGTTGAACCTGCCGCCACCGAGAAGCCCTTGGTGCTCAGGTGCACCAGCTGTCCGCCCTGAACCTGCTTGTCCGCCGCATCGCGTATCACCTTATTGGGGGCGTACACGAACGAACCATCCGGTAAAGCAGCTAGGGTGCGGGTGTCGCCGGTGAAAGTATCCCCGTAGTACTCGCTCACATCGTTCACTGCGGATATGGCGGTATCGTAGTCCTTGGGCGAGTCTGCTTTCTGGACAGTGACCGCACCGTTGGAATCGACACTTATAAAACGAGCCTGGGCGGAGCCGGTGACCGCAAGAACACCCCACGTTTTGGATGCCCCGTTATAGCCCAGCGCCATCACATTCTCACCCTTGGCGAGGCTCAGACCCGCAACGGCACCGCGAGATACAAGCTCACCCTGCTCATTCACGGCATACCGTTCTACCGTCCCTGCGCTCTCATGAGCGAAGATAATCTCACCGCTATCCGGGTTTGCGGCGAATCGGGCACTTTTACCCATCGGCAGGGTACCTGAGCTGACCTCACGCAGAGTATCGGCCTTCAGTACCGAGTAGCGGGCCTGCTCATCAGAACCGAAGCGGGCACCCGAAGCGTGGAACAGGTACGAACCTACCCGCACAGTGTTCTGCGGGTCGGCAATATCGGCCCCAGAATCCCAGCTTTGTCCCAGGCGGTAGCCGCTTCCTGTAAACCCCTGGGCGCTTTTACCTGCATAGGAGAAAGTGAGTGCGTCAAGGCCCTCACCGTCACTATAGAAATTCGAGAAAGCATGGTTTCCTTCGGGGGTGAGGTTAGCTGCCACATTTGTCCAGGTGACCACGCCGTTATTTTCCTGCTGCTGTGCCGTCAACAGTGAGAGAGCGGCCACCGGGATCTCATGCGGGCCTTCCCACTGCCCGGAGGCGTAGTTTTTGGTGCGCACCGTCATGTACAGGGTGCCGCTGCCTTTAACCGCATCAAACTCAATGCGCGGGTTCGAGAGGGTAAGGTTCAGGGCGCACCCAGTTTCGGGGTTATTGCGGTCGGTACAGTGCGAAATGTAGTGGACTTTACCGGAGCCCTGCAGCGATACCTGATTACCATCATTGGAAACGACGGCATGATGTGCTGGGAACGAGAAAAGGTCTTTGGTGTTGTACGATGCGCCTTCACCCACCGCATAAGGTTCACCAATATAACTGCGGAATGATGCTTTGATCCCCAGTTAATGGTGCCAGAAACGGCGGCTGGGGTGTCATTTTGCGCGGGTGCCTGCCCGGCGGCGGGTAATGCGGCGGCCTGCGTATTGGGGGAGGGCGCAGAGAATGCAGGGGCTGAAGTAAACGTGAGTGAGCCAACTAGCGCCACCGCGCATACGCTCTTCTTTACACCTTTGCTAGAAGAAAAGTAGACATGGGGTCCGTCCGATGTTAGTAGTGTGTTAGGACGTGCTTAGCTTACCAAAAAGCAACCCTATTCATGAAGGGAAGCATGTAATAGTTATGAGTATTACGGTGGGCTCTACAGGTATAGTGAGTGAATTTTTTAGAGGAGTATTTTGGGGTAAAGTGCCTTATCGAACCGCATTTTATTGTTTTTATACTGCTATACAAGGGGAGCAGGTAATAAGAGGTGTGAGCGGGGCTTGTTGGGTGGGACTGCGCCAAAAAGTATTTAACGACACACTGTCTGCATATACTGCCTTGAGGGGAGTAATTATGAATAAACACTTGAGGCCATGAGCGCACACGCCAAAAGCGAAGCACTGTCGAGAAACAGCGCAGCGTCACTGCCGTATCAGTACGGTGAGCGTGCCAGCCTTCCGCTCGGTTCCGGCCACCCACTCAACATCCCAATTTGCCCCCAAAGCCTCCACCAGCGCAGCGGCCCCGTCGGCATCGGCCGTAAAATCACGCTCGGCCAGACCACTGCGCACCAGGTACCGGGCCAGCTCACCCCGGTAATGCTTCGCCATATGCGACACCACCTTACGGGTGCCATCGGCGCTCACCCTCTCAACGCGCACCGCTAAAGTCTGCGCGCCAGGGGTCACCCACGACTTCGCGTAAGCTGCCGAACGGCAGTCCAGCACCAGCTCACCTGCCACCACAGGCGCCAAAGCCGAGCTAAGCGCACCACGCCAAAAATTAGCCAGCTGCCCCAACTCACCCAGCTTCACACCCATGGAAAGGCGGTACGCAGGAATCGCATCCTCAGGGCGCACCACGCCCCATAGCGCAGACGAAATCAGAATAGTACGCTGCGCTAACTGCCGCTCGGCGGGGGAGAAACTGCCGTAGTCCAGCGCCTCAAACAGCACACCCGTGTATGTTTGAATTGCCGCGTGCGCAGGTTCATGAAGCAGACGCGTATTGCGCCGCACCTCAGCCTCTAAGGACGCCCCACCTTCAGCTGCTCCAACGCCGTTTCCTGCGCCGAAACAGCAGCCAGCTGCTCCAGTACGGTCTCCCGCTCGCCCGTGAGTTCGGGAAACGACAGATCCGCAAACTGCACGGGAGCGTTCGTGGCCTCAGCGGCGGTTTTACCTTCAGACGGTGGCAGAAGAATCAGCATAATACCCAGTGTAAACCGTGCCGCCGCCGGTTTCGGTAGAATACTCTATGAGGCAGGATGCCCAGGCAATCGCGCGGCACGCACCGTTAGCCGGTGTGCGCTTCGAGGAAAGTCCGGGCTCCACAGCACAGGATGGTGGATAACGTCCACTCGGGGTAACCCGCAGGCCAGTGCCACAGAAAACAGACCGCCGTCCCAGCTTGGGGCGGTAAGGGTGAAACGGTGGTGTAAGAGACCACCAGTGGGTGCGGTGACGTGCCCAGCTTGGTAAACCCCATCCGGAGCAAGGTCAAACAGAACACGCCATGATAGGGTAGTGCGCCCGAACCACTGCGCCAGCTGCGCGCGGGGGTGCGTGTTCGGGTAGACTGCTTGAGGCTCACGGCAACGCGAGTCCTAGATAGATGATTGCCCCGGGCACCCGGTAGAACCAGGCGCCTATGACAGAACCCGGCTCATAGGGCATCCTGCCTCACCTCTAAACCCCGTGACAGCACCACACCCTAGTGACCGAAAGGATCGGGGTCCACGCCCGGCATCCAGCTATTGCCCTCCACGGTCCACCCCTCCTTTTTCACCACTTTTTCATGCGGGAGGTCCACTTCTTATTCAGACGGTTCACGTACAGTTTGCCGTCCAAATGGTCGGTCTCATGTTGCATGCACCGGGCAAACCAGCCGGTCGCCTCAAAGCGCAGCGGATTACCCTCGCCGTCGAACCCGGTGACCGTCACCCACTCGGCGCGTTTGAGCGGGAACCCGTACCCGGGGAATGAGAGGCACCCTTCTTCTTCAGTATCCGGGTCAGGATCTGCCCCAGAGATTTTCCCGAGAGTTAACACCGGGTTCACGACCACCCCGCGCGGCGGCACCCCATCCTCATTCTCCATCTGGTAGGTGAATAAACGCAGACCCACACCAATCTGCGGTGCGGCGAGCCCTACCCCGTGGGAGGCGTCCATTGTCTCGTACATGTCGGCGATGAGCTCTTTGAGCTGTTCATCGAACGCGGTGACAGGGGCAGCCGGGCGGTGAAGTACAGGGTTGCCGTGAATAACGATGGGGTGAACAGTCATACGGTGATACCTTTCGTAGTGTGGTGATTGGGCGGGTTAATCCAGCAGATCGAAACCAATAGTATCGCGCAGCACCTCGTTCGTACCCCCAAAAATTGGGAGCAGACGTGCGGCAAGAAAAGCCTGCGCCACGGGATGCTCATTAATATAGGCGTAGCCGCCAAAAAGCTGCAGGCACGTATCGGTGATACGGCAGGCGTTCTCTGAGGCGAAAACCTTCACCTTTGCGGCTTCGGCAGCGCTTAAAGCGCCCGCATTAAACGCGTCAATGGCACGGCTCACGTACAGCTCGGTGGTCTCGGCGGCCATGAGCGCATCCACCAGTTTGAACCGGGTGTTCTGAAAATCAGCCACACGGGAGCCAAAAACCTGCCGTTCCTTCACATAAGAAACGGTTGCCTCAACGGTGGTTCGGGCAATCACGGCGGATGCGGCGGCAATTGCCAGGCGAGCCTGCGGCAGCTGCTCCTTCACATACCGCAGCCCTTCCCCGAGCTCACCCACAAGGTTCTGGGCGGGGATCCGAACATTATCAAAAAATAATTCGGCAGTATCGGAGGCACGCAGCCCCAGCTTATCGAGCTGGTTGCCTGCCGTGTACCCCGAAGATTTCTCCACCATAAACAGCGAGAACGAACCTGACCCGCCGCGGGTGCTGCCGGTTTCGGTACGGGCCAGCACAAGCGCCGCATCTGCCGAGATACCCGAACCAATAAATGTCTTCTGCCCATTAAGAATGAACTCGTCGCCCTCACGCACGGCGGTGGTGCGGCAGGCGCGCAGATCCGATCCGGCACCCGGCTCCGTAAAAGCACACGAAGTGACCAGCTCACCGGTGACCATCGCCGGAAGCCACTGCTGCTTCTGCTCCTTGGTACCGTATGCCAGAAGGTAAGGCAGTACCAAGTCCTGCTGCAGGTGCACGGCAAGAGCGAACCCGTGGCACCCTTTGGCCGCAAGTTCTTGGGTAAGCACCAGCTGGTAGCGGTAATCAGGCATACCCGCCCCGCCGTACTCTTCGGGCACTGCAAGGCCCAGCAGCCCGGCCTCCCCGGCGGCAGTCCAGACAGTACGCGGCATCATGTGCTCACGCTCCCACTGCGGGTAGTGGGCGGCCACTTCGTGAGTAATAAACTCGCGTGCCGCCTCACGGAAAAGCTCGTGGTCTTCGGTGAATTCGATCGTGGGTCGCATGGGGTCCTCGGGTGCTAGATGTAGGCTCGGGAGGGGATAGGATATAGCGAAGGGCCGTTACGGCTACTGCCATAACGACCCTTTCATTCGGGGTGATCGACGGGGGTTGAACCCGCGACCTCCTGGACCACAACCAGGCGCTCTGCCAACTGAGCTACGACCACCATGCTTGCTCGCAAGGGATACCTCGCGTTTGCAGCGAGTTCCACTTTACAGGAGTTTGAAACTCTTGTCCAAATTTATTCTCAGTGATACGCAGCACAGGTTTTGAGGCTAATTTGATGCGTTCAGTTCAGCCCTTTCCCTCTCAATATCACTCGCAATACGGGCCGCTGTTGTCGCATCCGGGCCATCCTGCACAAAAATTGTGCGGCGATAGTACTTCAACTCGTCAATAGAATCCACAATATCGCCCAACGCCCGGTGGTTACCGGTCTTCGCTGGGGCACTGTAACGGGCAGCCGGGAACCACCGTGCGGCCAACTCCTTAATAGTGGAAACATCAATCACACGGTAGTGCAGGTGCGCCATAAGCTCGGGCATATAACGCTCTAAAAAGCGCTTATCCATACCTACTGAGTTGCCGCCCAGCTGAGCCTTACCCGCCACCGGCACATACTTTTTCACGTATTTCAGTACCGCCTCCTGCGCGTGATCCATGCTCACCCCGTGCTCAATATCAGCTAACAGGCCCGAAGACTCGTGCATGGTGCGCACATAACTATTCATGTTTTCCAGAGCGCCCGCTGGTGCCTCAGGGCCGGGTTTAATAACCAGCTCAACCCCTTGCCCCAGAACATTCAGATCAGAATCTGTGACCAACACCCCCACCTCAATGAGCGCGTCATTGGCCACATCAAGGCCGGTCATTTCGCAGTCAATCCACACAATACGTTCACTTGAAATACTCACCCCTTAACTCTACCCCCTGCACTCCAGAACAGGGCGTATGCCCCGAGGCAGAACACTAAATACCAGGTGGGAACAGTGCGCTGTACAGGGGAGTGCACGCCCGAAGAAGTATGCCTCATTTGGGTATCATGGAAACAGGTATGCCCACAACAGGAACGCGGAGGTGATTCATGTCGCGCACTAAGCGCACGCAGCGGGGTCGTCGCACCGAGTTAAGCGAGCATCAAACGCTCGAAACCCGGTTAGAGCACTACCGGCGCGAAGGCAAAGAACACCGGATGCGCACCCTCATTTGGGGTACCGTCGGGTCCATTATGATCATGCTCGGCTCCTATGGGTCCGGGTGGCTCGCCGATAGTTCAGACTTCTGGCGAAGCTCCATTATTAGGACCATCCGCTATGACCCTTCGTGGATTATTGCATGCGTGGTACTGGTGGCGGCAGGCGGCATGATTATGTGTCGCGAATGGCTGCGCATCTATCAGAAAGTTGGGACCGACGCCTCATCAAGACGATGGATCTACGCCGTCATTGCCTGCTGGAGCACCCCGCAGCTTTTTGCCTTCACGCTTTTTAGCCGTGATATGTTCTCCTACTACGGTCAGGGACAGGTGATCGCCAATGGCCTTGACCCGTATAAGCACGGCGTATCTGAGATCACCAACTTCTTCCAAAACGGAGCCGACCCCTGTGGGCGCAGTCGCCCCCGCCGTATGGGCCCGTCTTCATTAAGATCGAACAGTTTATTGTTTGGGTGGCCGACGGTAATATTGACGCCGCCCTGTTTATGTTCCGTTTAGTCAGCGCGCTGAGCTTTTTGGGCATTATGTACTATGCTGTGGGCCTTGCCGGCGAACATGGTTACAGCCGCACCCGCACGCTGTGGCAGGTGGGCGCGAACCCCCTGTTTATTGCTTCGTTCGTCTCAAGTGGACACAACGACTCAATGATGACTCTTTTTATGGTCGCCAGCCTGTACATTGCTAAACGGCACCGAACTTTTTGGGGCGGTATGGCCGCTGTGACCGTGTTGGCGTTAGGGGTTGCCGTGAAACCTCTCGCTCTTGTGGTGCTTCCTTTTGTTGGTTTGTTATGGGCTGGGGAATATGCCAGCTGGCCGCGCCGGTTTGTGTACTGGGCGTTATCGCTGGTGGTGCTATTTACCGAGATGTGGCTCATGGGTGCGGTAACCGGGCTAGGCTTTGGGTGGGTGAGTGCGCTGTCAACCACCGCCGGGCAGTTTATCTGGTTTACCCCGCTGGGGCTCGTTATTGGGGCTGTCGTAACCGCGCCCGGTGTTTCTCCCGAGACCGCCGATCACTACAAGCATATTATTGAGTACATCGGTAAAGGGCTCGGTATGGCAGGGGCGATACTTTTTGCCTTCTTCGGGCGTGACCGCGAGATTGTGCGCCGTGCCGGCCTGGCTATTATTGTGATGCTGGTGCTGAGCCCCATGATCCAGCCCTGGTACCTGTTGTGGGCCTTGCCAATGATCGCCGCCACCGGTATTCGCACAAATTTTCAGCTCATGTGGTACTTCGCAACCACGGTGTTCTTTATGGCATTATCGGTGAGCGATCAGCTGGCAATATCCCCGTACCTGCTCGACTTTGATAAACACATGGCACAGCTGATTGCTGGGCTGGTATGCCTCGGGTACGTGCTGTACCTGCTGCTGCTTGATCCCGGCACCCACGCCCTCACCCGTAACACCCTCATGCCTAAGATGCTTCTGGCTCATATTCCGCGATGGAGCATGCGCACCCGCATGAACCTCAAACGGGCAAAAGCCGAATACGCAGCGGCCAAACTATTACGGTCCGAACAGAAAAAGCAGCGTGTCGCCAAGGCCCCCTCAGCATCGCAGCAGGCGCACAAAGCTGACGCTTCCGGAAAACAACAGGAAGGCCAAGCTGATACCTCCGTGCACAATAACAATTCGGGGGAGTAGCCCTCCGTAGGGTACTGCAGCTCAAAAACCCGCAGCGTATTCCTTGAGGAATACATGCCGGGTATTTGCCGTAGTGAGCAGGATGCCGGTGTGGCCGGGCGCAGCGTCACATAGTTCCCGTTTCGGTGCTGTAACTGCTGATGCGTGTCTTAAAAAATGTAGGGTTGCTCACGACAGGCGCCGTTTGGGGTGTAGTGTTCCTAACGTTTTCGTGTTTTATGCTGTGTTCTGAAAATTTAGGTGTAATCTATAAATATCACTTGGCACGATCGCCGTGTACGAGTGAACTAGGCTAAGTATCACTTGCCATGCGCCTCAGTAGCTCAGAGGATAGAGCAGGAGCCTTCTAATCTCTTGGTCGGGGTTCGATTCCCTCCTGGGGTACACAACAGCGCCCGCTTGGTTCCACATATTTGTGCGGAACCAAGCGGGCTTTATGATTGCACAGGCACCAGTGTGCGGGTCACAAGCTGGGGCAGATCAGGGATGTGACCTCTGCCCCCGTCGGTTGGCAGGAGCATCACCCGATCACTTACCTGCGGCTTTTTGCTTGCCGGGGTTAGTGCTCTTGCATGAGTTGAGCACGTTCTCCATTGCCCTTTTCTCATCGGGGGTTACCCATAGCTTGTATTTAGCTTTCACATGCACCTGCCGCGCAACATAGGTGCACCGATACGCTGTGTTGCCCGGCAGCCATTCTGAGGCGTCAGAATCAGACTTCTGCATATTTGCGGGGCCATCTGAGGCTACCAGGTTCTCGGGGTCATTAGCGAGCTCGCGGCGTTTTTGCTCATCAATATCCTGCGCCCCGGTCTGCCACGCATCAGACAGCGCCACCACATGGTCAATTTGTACGGCGCTGGAGGTTTTCTTGCCGCGCTTAAAATCAATAGTTTTACCGGTGTATGGGTCAGCCAGTTTTCCGGTGATCACGGTGCAGGCGCGTGTTCCAGCCTTAAAACGAACATCCGTCAGGTCTCGGCGTAAAATATCGTCGCGCGTGTTGCACCCGTTTTTGTCTACGTCTTCCCAAGCGGCACCAAACTGCTCCCGGGAATACCCGTTCTTTGAGGCCCTTTCTTTAACGGGCAGGGAGGAGAGTTCCTTCTTAACGGTCGCTAAATCGGGGGCGAGTGCAGTGGTGGGATCGACCGCGTCGTAGGGGTTCTTGACCTCTTGCAGGGTTTCTGTTTTGACGTCTGGCTCGTCCTCTTCACCGGTGTTCGGTGATGAGGAAGCACTGGGGTTCGCCTCAAACAACCCGCCGGTACCGTGCCTGCCCACATAGATGACCGCAATAATCAGAAGAATAACCACGGCGATAGCGATCAGTGTATACAGCAGACGCCGCTTTTTGGGGTCCATGGTGGAGGGATGTAGTCCTTTGGGAAGGGTGGGTAGGCTCAACGGGGTTCTCCAGGGTGGGTGGTGGCGGGATAAATTGTGGGCGATGCTATAGCGCTCACGGCGTCGTCGGGTGCGTGCTTTTAACACGTGCACACGACGTTGCCGTATATAGCATAGGGGCTGGAGCATCGTAGCGGAAACCGGGCGGTTGTCTGGTGAGTGCTTGGGCTTTATAGGGGATATGTCATAAAACTAAATATTATGCACGTAATGCGAATATTTTTTAAATATTATGGATAGTATTTCAAGAGATTGTCCACATATTCTAATTTTTCTGCAATCCTTCAGGAAAAAGATAGGAATATCCACACTATTTGCGGTGCGCATTAGTTTTAGCGGTTTTTCTTTGCAACTCTAAGGGGACTTCTCACCCCACTACATTTAGGAGTTGCACTATGAGTGACATTGTGACAATCCGCGGGTTTGCGGCCACTCGCCCCGAGCTGCGGGCTCTACCCAGCGGGGTTCCGGTGGCAAGTTTCCGGGTGGCAAGTACGCCCCGCTGGTTCGACGCGGCTTCTGGGACATGGCAGCAGGGGCGTACAAACTGGTACACGGTGACAGCATTCCGCAGGCTGGCGAAGAATATCGCGGCCTCAATCGATAAAGGGCACCCGGTGCTGCTAACCGGCCGGTTGCAGATCAAACAGTTCACCCATAAAGACGGCAGCAGCGGTTCCTCCGCTGAAATCGACGCGCAGTCGATTGGGGTGGACCTGGGGTATGGCACATGCATATTCGAACGCGGTGTGGAACGGCGGGATCTTGCACCACAGAATCAGAATGAGCAGCATCCCGAACACGCCGAGCCCATTACGAGGAACAGTATTGTGCGGATGCACCCTGAAACCGCACCTGAAACCGAGGGTGACGGCCCCGTCCGCAATAACGCGGCATACGATAACAACGGGGTGCACTGTGACAATGATGGGACCTTCGAACATGCAGATACGCGGACCCGTCCTGCTGCAGCCGGTACCGATTCTAAGGTACAGGCTGCCGCGTAGAGGCCGGAACTGCTGAGACTATCGAGCGTGCCTCTTGTACTGTAGGTGCCTTATCTTGCGTGTTGCTGGGGAATCTGCGATAATTCACAACTGTGTTCACGCTGGGCACGCCCCTGCCGCAGGGGGAAGAGCGACCGTAACAGCGTGAACCGTGGGGCACCAATCCTGCCCCACGCAGTGAGTACCCCTCCATGAATCTTATGGGTGGGCAACCGAGCCTATTTGACCTGCGGCAGGTGGCTCAGGAGATCTAATCAATGCAGACTCTCGACTTTATCGACAAGAAGTCCCTTCGTGACGACATTCCCGAGTTCGCCCCCGGCGACACTCTCAACGTTCACGTGAACATTGTTGAAGGTAAGAACCGCCGTGTGCAGGTTTTCAAGGGCTTCGTTGTTGGCCGCCAGGGCGCGGGCGTGCGCGAGACCTTCACCGTTCGCAAGATTTCGTTCGGTATTGGTGTTGAGCGTACCTTCCCGGTTCACTCTCCGGTGATCGAGAAGATTGAGGTTGTCAGCCGCGGCGATGTGCGCCGTGCAAAGCTGTACTACATGCGCAACCGTCACGGTAAAGCTGCTCGCATTCGCGAGAAGCGCGAGTTCTAATTCTTCTCTAGGGTTTAGAACCTGTGGATTCGGCCGAGAACTCGGCGGTTCCCAGCACCAGGCGTCACCTCAAACGGGGGTGGCGCCTGGTTGCTGTAGCCCTGGGCATAGCGGTGGTGACGTTATTGTGCGTTCGCACGTTTTTAGTGGACGTGTACTACATCCCGTCGGAATCAATGGAGCCCGCATATACCCCAGGCGACCGGGTGCTTGTCTCCAAGCTGGAGGGAGCAGGTGCGGTGCAACGCGGAGATGTGGTGGTTTTCGACGGTACGGGCTCGTTCGCACCGTATGAATCGGGCAGTAGTTTCTGGAAAGACCCGGCTAAAAGTATTGGGCAGTGGCTGGGGTTTGTCCCCACGGATACGGTGTACATTAAGCGCGTCATTGCGGTAGCAGGGGATCGTCTTTCATGCTGCTCCGATAACGGTAAACTAGTGTTGAACGGGCAGGAACTGGATGAGCCATACCTGTACCCGCAGGATAGCCCTTCCGAGACGCGGTTTGATGTTGTTATACCGCACTCCAGGGTTTGGGTGATGGGGGATCATCGTTCGGCATCGGTCGATTCTCGCTCCTGCTGGGAGCACCCGGTGGTGGCATGATTCACACCAATAAAATTATTGGTCGAACCGTCTGGCGTATTCATTTTTAGGTTTTATATATACACTATGGTTTCTTTGTAAACCAATTATTTTGTCTACCCGGTGGTTAACACCCTTTACAATGGCATGTGAACCATATGTCCTCTCAGAAAGGTCTTTGGCATGGCTGAACAGAATGAGCCTCAGGGAACGGACGCGGAGTACCAGCCGCGCACGCGCCGTGAGCGTCGTGAACTTGAGAAGCGGTCCCGTAAAGCCGTTCGCGCCCAGAATAGCGAGAACGTTGCTGACGCTACGGGTGCGCCCTCCGGCAGGCGTTTCGGCCGCCACGCCAAGTACTCCAGCGACGCTTCGGGAACTGAGTCTCAGCCAGCCAACGTAACGGGGGCATCGGGCAATGCGCACTCCCAAGAGGCGGAAACATCACAAGCGGCACAATCAGGCTCGTCGCGGCGGTTCAGGTTCGGCCGCCATGCTGCCCCTGAACAGCCCGTTGAAGCGGACACGCCGCAGCCCCAGCCAGAACCAGAACCTCAGCAGCAGACCCCTGAGACTCAGGAAAAACCACAAGAACCCGTAGCAAACTTCTGGGATAACGTCAGCGCGCCCACTAAATCAAATGTTTTTACGGAGCGCAGCACCCACGCCTCAGAAAATGATAACGACTCCGCTAACACTGGTGAGCAGTCCGACGGTTCAACCCATGTAGCCACCTCCAAATGGCTCAATAGCCTCAAAAAGCACAGGGCGCAGACTCCGCGCCGCAGACCGGCATTATTGAGACGCAGCCCCTTAAACTCAAAAAGAGCTTCCTCAAAAACGGGTACCTGGGGTACAGCACTATGGGCGAAAACGCGCCCCAGCAGAGCTCAGAAGCTCTCGACGCAGGCTACAGTGCCCCCAACGAGCCGCAGAGCAACAACAACAGCAACGGGTCCGTCACCGAGCCCGCAACAGATACAGACCCGGACCGCACCGTCAGCATTAACCGCGTGAAACGCAGCAGGCCCTCACGGAAACCTGTCTCCCGCGATACACGCTCTATTTCGCGCACCACGCGCCCCGCATCCCGTAACACGGCCCCGCAACAGACCCTCTACGAAAACCCCGTGCGGCCTAAACACCTGGGGACGGGGGCGTACTCCTCAGACGACTACGACTATGAGTATGAGGACGAGCGCAGCACCAAGAAGTCCAAGAAAAAAGACAAAAAGCCCGAACTAACCCTCAAACAGGCTCGTGAAGAAGGCCGGATGGGTGAGTGGGCATGGACCACGTTCCGTGAATCGGCCATGGTGGTGGTGTACGCGCTAGTGATCGCGTTCATCATTAAAACGTTCCTGGTACGCGGCTACTACATTCCCTCCGGGTCGATGGAGAACACCCTACAGGTGAACGACCGGGTCTTTATCAACGCCGCCGGGTCATATTTCGGTAGCCCGAACCGTGGCGACGTGGTAGTGTTCAAAGACTCCCAAGGGTGGATCGACTCAGCCCAGAAGAAGAGCAACCCCATTAATGACGCCCTCACATTCGTGGGCATACTACCGGACACCTCCTCAAATTACCTCGTTAAACGCGTCATCGGTAAGCCCGGTGACCGTGTTGAAGGTGACGGGAAAGGCAAAATCAAGGTGAACGGTGTAGAAATCAGCGAGCCCTACCTGCACCCGGGCTCCAACCCGTCCGATGTGCCGTTCTCGGTCACTGTTCCCAACGACTCATACTTCGTGCTGGGTGATCACCGTGACCACTCCGCTGACTCGCGCTACCACATTGGGGATGGGCACGCATTCGTCAAACGCGGCGATATTCAGGGCAACGTGTTCGTTATCGCCTGGCCGATCAACCGCGTTGGCCTAATGACGAACCAGTCCGATGTTTTCAAATCAGTGCCCGAACCCTCCAAGTAGGGCAGCGGCATGACTGGCTCACAGGCACCGGCCGCCACTTTAGAGCACGAACATGACCTGTTCGCGGCCGGCTACCAGCTTGTGGCTGGGGTGGACGAAGTAGGCCGCGGCTCTCTTGCCGGTGTCCTCAGCGTTGGGGTGGCCGTTATTGGGGCCCAGGCGCAGCTGCAGGTGGCGGGGCTGATCGACTCCAAAGCCCTCTCACCTGCGCGCCGAGAAAAAATGGTGCCCGAGATCCGACGGTGGTGCCTCAACGCCGTGGGGCACGTGAGTCCCGCAGAGATTGACGAACTGGGCATGACCCTCTCCCTGCGTTTAGCGGCACAGCGGGCACTCGCGTGCTTAGGGCGTGAGGGGACAACACCTGAAGTGGTGCTCCTGGACGGTAAACACGACTGGCTCAGTGCCCCCGCCCCCGACCTTTTCGGGCATCAGGATCCCGCGCACCAGCGGTACGAAGAGCTTCTGCAACAGGCGTGGGGGCGCAGAAATACGCCCTGGCAGGGGCCGGTTCACACCATTATTAAGGGAGATTACCGGTGCGCCTCCATTGCGGCCGCATCTGTATTAGCTAAAGTGGAACGAGACGGGCTGATGCGTGACCTTTCCACCCGCTACCCGGAATACGGGTGGGAGAATAATAAAGGCTACGGGTCTGCGGCACACCGCGCCGCTATTAGCGAGCACGGGCCCAGCCCGCTGCACAGGCTCACGTGGGCGCTACCGGCAGACGAACAACAGGTACGGATGGCTTATCAACGGCGTCACGCCGAGAACGGGGTAAACGAGAATGAGCGCTGAAGAACTTGAAAACTACGAGACCGATGCGCAGCTGGCGCTATACCGGGAATACCGCGACGTCATGTCGCTTTTCACCCACGCGGTTGATACTGACCGCCGTTTCTACCTGGCAAACCATGTTGAGGTCATTCCCCGGGTGAGCGATGGAACCGTCTACTTTGAGGTGCTCATGAGCGACGTGTGGGTGTGGGATGTGTTCCGCACCAACCGGTTTGTGAAGACCGTGCGGGTTCTCTCAACGCACGACGTGAACGTGGAAGAACGCCTGCCGAACCAGGAATTTTCAATCCCCGATATGGGGGTGCGCACACTTTTTGACGCGGCAGAAAACACCGGTATGGTGAGCGAGGCTGAGCACCGGCCAGAAAGTAACACGCAGCCGCAGGATGCCTCCGATGCCCGGCGGCGCGGCCCCGAAACCGACGGGTAATATCACGACTCCAACGGGTACTAGGGGAGCTCAAAAGCCTGCGGTATCTGCTGGCTTAAACACACTTTGAAAGTTTCGGGCAGACCGTGTGTCTGCCCGAAACTTTTTATACCCGCGTGAGGTGCCTGTAACGGGCCGCTCATGAAAACGTCACATTTCTTCACAATAAGAGTCTTAAACCACATTTTGAAGCACGAAATAGCATAAAACGCCTGTGGATACGACATCTGGCCCCGCACCGGGTGAGTTATCCACAGGCCCCGCTGTCTCTCTAGCGAATATCCGCGTACTTCAGGCACAGTACACGTACCCGCACGGTGCGCAACACCGGGCGGGCCTGCCCCGGTACGCCAACGAAAAGAGAGACCATGACACCCCCGAAGAAACCCACCCGCGCCGCTACCTGCGCGCGCAGCCAGCCCAAGGCACACGCCGTAGGCCGCTGGGGCGAAGATCTTGCCGCTCGCATCCTCGAAACCAACGGGTACCGGCTGCTCGACCGGAATTGGCGTCTTCCTGCGGGATACGAAGGGGAACGCACCCACGGCGAGATCGACGCCATCGCTATCGACCCCGACGATGAACTGGTCTTCATAGAAATCAAAACCCGCACCGACAGCGGCTTCGGGCACCCCCTGGAAGCCATCGGTAAAGACAAAGCACGCCGCACCCGTGAGCTTGCCATCCTCTGGTGCCGCCAGCGCGAGACCCTGGACTTCGGGCACTTCCGCATAGACGCAGTCAGCATACTAGGAACCCCGAACAGTTCACTTTCGAACACCTCAAGGGGGTGGCATGATGGGGTTCGCCCGTACCTACTCCGTGGCGCTTGTGGGGCTGCGGGGGCACATCGTCGAAGTAGAGGCGGACGTATCCTCAGCCCTGCCGTCTTTCGTACTCCTTGGGCTGCCGGATACCGCACTGAACGAGTCAAAAGAACGGGTGCGCTCAGCCACCAAAAACTCCGGGATTGGACTCACCCAACACCGGCTCACCATTAACCTCACCCCCGCAACCCTGCCTAAGAAAGGCTCCGGGTTTGATGTGGCGATGGTGGTCGCGGCCCTGCAAGCCGAGAAAAAACTCAAACCCAGCGGTGACTGCGTTTTCCTTGGCGAAGTCGGGCTAGACGGGTCGATCCGACCCATACCCGGCATACTGCCCGCTGTTAAAGCCGCAGCTGATGCCGGGCACTCTCGAGTAGTGGTACCCGCCCAGAATATGCACGAGGCAGCGCTCATTCCCGGGATACAGGTCAGTGGGTTTAGGTGCCTCGCCGAAATATTTGTGGCCCTGGGCGCCTCGGCTGAGAACCTCAAATACCCGCCCGAGAGCGTGCGGGAGCAGCCCACCGCCGAAATCCCCGAACACGGTATCCCCTCAGATATGTCGGACGTTGCCGGGCAAGCCCAGGGGAGGTTCGCCCTCGAAATCGCCGCCGCCGGAGGGCACCACCTGCTCTTTACGGGGCCACCCGGGTCTGGAAAGACCATGCTCGCAGAACGTCTGCCGAGCATCCTGCCACCACTTGATGATGACGCAGCCATGGAAGTAACCGCCATCCGCTCCCTCACAGCAGGTGGCACGCCGCTGCGTGAACTGGTACGCACCCCACCGTTTGAGGCACCACACCACAGCGCCTCCGCCCCGGCGATCCTTGGGGGAGGCAGCGGCATTCCCCGCCCCGGATGCGTCTCAAAAGCCCACCGCGGCGTGCTGTTCCTGGATGAGGCACCGGAATTTAAACGTACCGTACTCGACTCGCTACGCCAGCCGCTAGAGAACGGTGAAATCGTGCTCGACCGTTCAGCGGCCTCAGCAACCTACCCGGCACGGTTTCAGCTGATACTCGCCGCGAACCCCTGCCCATGCGGCATGAACGTAGGAACCGGAACCGAGTGCACCTGCACCCCGCGTGAACGACGCGGCTACTTCGGGAAACTCTCAGGCCCGCTGCTGGACCGCATTGACCTGAACCTGTCAGTACCCAAAGTCTCTTCAGTGGAACTAGCCAGCGGCGAGCGCGGTGAGGCGTCGGCCCTCATCAGGGAACGAGTGATGACCGCCCGAGCCGCCCAACGCGAACGCCTGAGCCGTTTCGGGCTGCGGGTGAACGCTGAAGCAAACGGGAAGATTCTGCGCGGTCCTCTGCGGCTGGATGCCCCACTCACCCGAGAGCTTAACCGGGCAGTCGATCGGGGCGTGCTCACCGCCAGGGGTTACGACCGGGTGCTGCGTACCGCGTGGACACTGAGCGACCTTGACGGGACCGTCAGCCCCCAGCGTGAGCATATGGAGCTTGCACTGTTCCTGCGGCAGCAGGGCAGCGGGGCAATCTAGGGGCCCGGCAGGGTATAACGCAGGTCAGCAGTCAGATAGTTATTCTTCGGAAAGGACGAACAATGCATACAAATAACCGTGCGGTTCAGCAGGAAACCCGTGACCACAATACTGAGACGCAGCCCTCCACCGGTGTACCAGCACCGCAGGAACCAGCCCTGAACATTTCCGGTCTTGATACCACCGCCCTCATGCGCCTCTGTGTGCACCGGCGGAGGCTGCTCCAAGAACTGGGCGGGCGGCGCATCCCCGACGGGGTGCAGGAGGACCCCTGGCGCTGGGCGCTTCACCCGCAGGCTGAGGCCGAGCCCCCGCAGCTCTTCGACCCGCACCTTCCCGCCGAAGCCCTTGAAAAGCAGGGGATTGAGTACCTGCGCCTGTGCAGGGCGCTCATGATGCGTCTAGCGGAACCAGCCGATAACATTGTGGCGCAGGCGCTTACCGCATTCGGCCCAGCCTTTACCGCGCATGTACTCGCCAGCGGAGGCCGCATTCCGCATAGCGTATGGGAAAACGGTGAACCCGACCCGGTACTGCACGCCATTCTGATGCAGCGTTCACCCAGGTACCGCCCGGGAGAACACGAAACAACCCGTGAAGAGCTTGAGAAAGCGCTCGCGGCCCGCAGCAAACGTTGGGCTCGGCGTGCCCTGAACCCGGTGCGTGAATACGAACTGGCGCTTGCGTGCGGTGCGTGGCTGGCGATCCCTGAAGACGATGACTACCCTCGCTCTCTTGACGATTTGGGGCCCGCAGCCCCTTACGGCCTGTGGGGCAAGGGGGAGCGCAGTAAACTTCGGGTGCTGGCGGATCATCATCACAGCAGTATCGCCCTGGTGGGCTCACGGGACGCCACCCAGTATGGGCAGGCGATTACCGCGCATCTGAGCTCTGAACTTGCCGAGCACGGGTGCACTATTATTTCGGGAGGCGCATACGGTGTTGATATTGCCGCGCACCGTGCAGCTTTGGGGGCGGGCACGGGGAAGCTGCCCACCGTTGCCCTCATGGCTGGCGGACTTGATCATTTTTATCCGGCGCAAAACACAGCCACCCTGCAAGTGATTGCCCGTGATGCCCTGGTACTTAGCGAGGTTTCGATTGGTAACACCCCCACGCGGTGGCGGTTTTTGGAACGTAACCGGCTGATCGCGGCGTTAGCGGCGCACACTGTGGTTGCTGAGGCCCGGTGGCGTTCGGGCGCACTCAACACGGCGCATCACGCCCTGGAAATAGGGCGGGAGGTGTGGGCTGTGCCAGGGCAGATTGACGCCCCGAACTCGGTGGGGTGTAACCGGCTCATAAGAGATGCCCACGCGCAGATCCTCACCGAAGCGCAAGACCTGCTTGAGGCCGGGGCCGGGTTCGACGCTGAACGTGAAGACGCTGCCCAGGACGCTGGCGAGCAGTATCTGACAGATTCTCTCACTGAGGCACAGAACAGGCTGTGGGATTCGCTGGCGGTCACCGCCTACCGTACTGTGGACGATATTGCGGTGCGGGTTGGGTTGGACGCCCGCACGGTCATGCTGCAGTTGGGGGCACTCGACCGTTTGGGTCTTGCCCAGAGTAACGGGCAGGGGTGGCGGAAGGTACGCCTTAAAACCGCCGCATAACCTCCCTCTGGTGTGCGGCGGCTACAATGGGGAAAGCAACGGGGTCAGCCGTTTTAGCCCTTTCATACCGCACCATTGGGGGCGTTGTGTGAGTGAGAAGAAGCAAGGCCCCGCACCTAGTCGGCTAAACCATGAGGGGAGGATATGGGCAGTAACCAGGAATCACCAACCGGTCCCGACGCGCTCCGGGACAGCACCACCTTGCTTCTGACCACCAGGCGCCTTCCTCACCTGCTCCAAACCCCCGGTGTTGCGCCCGGTTCGCCGGTGCCGGGTGCATCCGCCCCCACCCTTGAGGTGTACCGTCCCCATCTGCAACAGTTTGAACGCTACCTGCGCTATGAGAAGCACCGCTCTGAGCAGACCGTGCGCTCCTACATTTCCGATCTTGAAGGGTTTTTAGGGTTCGCTGCGCGGCGGGGCGTGAGCACGCTCGAAGCTATTGATATTACGCTGATCCGCGAATGGCTGGGAGCGATGCACCTGAGGCAGAACTCCAAAGCCACGGTGGCCCGGCGCGGCTCAACCCTGCGCACCTTCTTCACCTGGGCGCAGGATGAAGAACTGATTATTGATAACCCCACCCGCGGGATGAGCACCCCAAAACGTGACCGTCACCTGCCGTCCGTGCTGTCTCAGGCACAAATGAACCAGCTGCTGGACGAGCTGCAGCAGCGGCACCGCCAAACCCCCACTGATGCCCGTCTGCTGCGCCTGTGGGCTGTGGTTGAGGTGCTGTACGCCTCTGGGATGCGTATCTCGGAGCTGACGGGGCTTGACCTGAACAGCGTGGATCGAGCCAATAGGACGGTGCGGGTGCTTGGCAAAGGCAATAAGGAACGCATCGTGCCGCTGGGTGTTCCGGCAATGAAAGCACTCAATAGGTGGGTGGCGCACGGGCGGCCCCAGTGGATTCCTGAAGGGTCCCGCAACGTAACCGCCCTCTTCATTGGCCCGCGCGGGCGGCGCGCCAACCCCCGGCAGGTGCGTGAAGACCTCAGCCGGTTACTGCGCACCCTTGAGAATTCGGAAGCCTCCGGTGCGCACGTGCTGCGTCATTCCGCGGCAACGCACCTGGTTGATGGCGGCGCCGATATCCGCACCGTGCAGGAACTATTGGGGCATTCCTCACTTGCCACCACACAGATCTACACTCATGTCTCCATGAAACGGCTGGCCGAAACCTACGCCCGGGCGCACCCCCGCGCTTGAGCTGCCTCGCATCACAATCCAGTCCCGCCCTTTAGACCCGGAGTCTAAAAATATGTGCTGCGGGTAAAATATTCTGCCGGAAAACCCCGTAAAACCATCCCGGAAGTTTATGCACAGGCTGAACGCGCGGTAGCATAGTATGCGAACACTTACCCAGGCGTACCATTACAAGGCGCCGCAGACTGATATGACACAAAGACAGAGAGGCGAGCGATGCGTGCACTCGTATGCCCCGGTCAGGGCTCCCAGAAGAAGAGCTTTTTGAGCCCCTGGCTCGAAATAGACGGGGTGCGTGAGCATCTGCAGCGGCTCTCTGACGCGGCGGGTATTGACCTGATCCACTACGGCACTGAAGCCGAAGAAGAAACCATTAAAGACACCGCCATCGCGCAGCCGCTCATTGTTGCTGCAGGTATTGTTACCGGGCGCAAAGTGCTACAGAAGCTGGGGGAGTCCAAGCTCATTCTCGCCGGGCATTCCGTAGGTGAAATTACCGCCGCCGCGCTGGCGGGCGTGCTCACCGAAGAAGACGCCATGCGTTTTGTGCGGGTGCGAGCTACCGGCATGGCACAGGCCGCCGCCGCATCACCCACCGGTATGGCCGCGGTGCTTGGCGGTGTTGAGCAGGATGTGCGGCAAGCTATTGATGAGGCTGCGCTGGTAGCCGCCAACTCTAACGGGGCGGGGCAGATCGTCGCTGCAGGCCCCTTGAAGCTATTGAGGCGTTCGCCGCCAACCCGCCCGCCCGAACCCGTGTGATCCCGCTGAAAGTAGCAGGCGCATTCCACACCCAGGCGATGGCCCCCGCCGTGGAGCCGCTGGCCGCTTTCGCCGCAGAGCTGACCGTGAACGATCCCGCCTACGAGCTGCTGAGCAACCGTGACGGCGAGCGCATTAGCACGGGCCGGGAATTCGTAGATAGCCTTGTTTCGCAGGTCACTAGCCCCGTGCGCTGGGACCGGTGCATGAGCACGCTCATGGCCGCCGAGGTAGACAGTATTATTGAGGTGGCTCCCGCTGGCACCCTGGTGGGTCTCGCTAAACGGGCCATGCGCGGGGTACCGTCGGCAGCGGTGAACACCCCTGAAGATCTTGAAGCTGTTACCGTTTAGATTCCGGTTGCTACCACATAGGACGTGAAGGAAAACCTCTTTGACTACTCTCAAACAGAACGAGATGAACCGCTACTCCCGCATCCTCGGCTACGGTGCCGCCCGCGGCGAGGTACTGGTGCACAATAACGACATTGTTGAGGCCATTAACTCTTCGGATGAGTGGATTACCCAGCGCACCGGTATCTCAACCCGTCACCGCGCAAGCGAGAACCAGTCTGTGGCGGATTTGGCGTTTGGCTCCGCACATGATGCGCTCGCCGCTGCGGGGGTTGACGGCGCGGATATTGGTGCGGTGATTGTTTCAACCATCTCGCACCCCTACGCAACTCCTTCTTTGGCGACTTTGGTTGCGGAGGAGATCGGGTCAAAATGCCCCGCCTACGATATTTCGGCGGCGTGCGCCGGTTTCTGCTACGGGATCGCGCAGGCGGACGCGTTGGTGCGTTCGGGTGCGGCGCAGAACGTGCTGGTGATTGGCGTGGAGAAGCTGTCCGATTTTATTGATAATACCGAGCGCTCCATTTCGTTCCTGCTGGGTGACGGCGCGGGTGCGGCGGTTGTGGGTGTTTCGGATGAGCCAGGGATCGCCCCGACCGTGTGGGGCTCTGACGGCTCCCGGTGGGGAACCGTGGGGATGACTCACTCTTTGCTGGATATCCGTAACCGTGATTTTGTGCAGAACCCCGTGGGTGAGGGCGAGAAGATCTGGCCCACGCTGCGTCAGGATGGCCCGTCGGTGTTCCGCTGGGCGGTGTGGGAGATGGCGAAGGTTGCCCAGCAGGCCCTTGAGGCTGCGGGTATTACCGCCGACGAGCTGGGGGCGCTTATCCCGCATCAGGCGAATGCGCGTATTATCGACCAGATGGCGAAGACGCTGAAGCTTCCCGAGAGCGTGGCTATTGCCCGAGATATTGCGGATGCGGGGAATACCTCTGCGGCGTCTGTGCCGTTGGCGGCGCACCGTCTGCTGCGGGAAAACCCTGAGCTGTCGGGTACATTTGCTTTGCAGATCGGCTTTGGTGCCGGTTTGGCGTTTGCTGCTCAGGTGGTTGTCTTACCGTAGACTGTGCCGCTGTGAAGCTGGGCCGGAAACGGTGCGGTGAAGGCGGTGAACCTAAAACTTTCCGCGTTCTGGACGCCCCGTGTGCGGCGGCCAGGATTTTCGGGAAAACACCGGGTTTATCGTGTGCATTGAGCGCACAGACACGATAAACTCATGTAGTATGTGTGCGCCTGTTGGGCGTGCCAGGGAAAAGCGGTCTTGCGGCCGTGTTGAACAATAAAGGAGCCCCTCAATGGCTAACAAAGAAGAGATCCTTGCTGGTCTGGCAGAAATCGTGAACGAAGAGACCGGCGTTGAGGTTGAGGACGTTCAGCTGGATAAGTCCTTTACCGAGGACTTGGACATCGACTCCATCTCAATGATGACTATCGTTGTGAACGCCGAAGAGAAGTTCGAGGTGACCATCCCGGACGAAGAGGTGAAGAACCTTAAGACCGTTGGTGACGCTGTCGAGTTTATCGAGAACGCCTCCTAAAACAGAAACTGCAGGCGATGGGCGCGGGCCGCACACGCACCGCGCCCATACGTTTATTTCTCTCACCCACCGATATACATGAAGAAAGTGTGAAGATGTCTCGAAAAGTGCTGGTGACCGGCCTCGGCGCGACCACCCCCATTGGCGGCGACGTCCCCACCACTTGGGCGAACGCCCTTAAAGGTGTTTCGGGTATTACGACGATCGACGAGCCCTGGGTTGAAGAATATGATCTTCCGGTCTACATTGCAGGCCGTGTGGCTGTCCCCGCGCAGGAGTCCGAGAGGCTGAGTAAGGTTGAGGCGAAACGCCTTGACCCTTCGGGGCAGCTCGCCCTCATTGCTGCACGTGAGGCGTGGGAAGACGCCGGGTTCTCCGGCCCTGACGCCGAATCTGCTAAGGAAACAGATCCTGTGCGCACCGGTGTTGCTTTCGGCACCGGTATCGGTGGCGTGTGGACTCTGCTGGATGCATGGGATACCCTGCGGGAGAAAGGGCCGCGTCGTGTGCTGCCGATGACCGTGCCGATGCTCATGCCTAACGGGAATGCTGCAGCGGTTTCCATGAGTTTGAAGGCTCGCGCGGCGGCGCAGACCGTGGTGTCGGCGTGTGCGTCGTCGACGGAGGCCATGGAGCTGGGCGTTGAGATGATCCGCACCGGCAAGGCCGATGTTGTGGTGGTGGGCGGCTCTGAGGCCGCTATTCACCCGCTGCCGATGGCAGCATTCGCTAAAATGCAGGCGCTTTCTTCCCGCAATGATGAGCCGCAGAAGGCATCCCGTCCTTACGATACAGACCGTGACGGGTTCGTCATGGGTGAGGGCGCGGCGGCAATGGTGCTGGAGTCACAGGAGCACGCTCAGGCGCGTGGCGCTCGGGTATATGCGGAATTGGCAGGTACCGGCGTCTCAGCTGACTCGTACCATATTACCGCCCCGGACCCGGATGCTTTGGGGGCTACGCGTGCCCTGCGGGAGGCTCTTGAGGATGGGCAAATCGACCCGCAGTCTGTGGTGCATATTAACGCGCACGCAACCTCAACACCGGCCGGTGACCTTCCCGAAGCCACGGCAATGCACGCGGCGTTTGGGGAGCATACGAAGAACATTGCGGTCTCGGCCACGAAGTCAATGACCGGGCATCTGCTGGGCGGAGCGGGCGCGCTGGAGGCGGTGCTGACCGTGCTGGCCCTGCACCACCGCAAGGCGCCCCGCACGATTAACCTGGAGAATAAGGACCCGCAGATCGACCTGGATGTGGTGACCGACGCTAGGGACCTTCCCGCAGGTGAGATTGTGGGCTTGTCGAATTCTTTCGGGTTTGGCGGACATAACGCTGTGGTGGCGTTCCGTTCGGTCGAAAACTAACCGGGGATAGTTCTGGTGCGGACAGGTGGGCGCGGGCAACCGTGCGCACCCGCCAAGGAAGTCTAGCACCAGTGTGCCCCTGATACACGGAGATATTCTTACACTACGAATGTGATGGTGCGCGGTTTCTCTGCCGTTCGGTGGGGTAGCCGCGCACCTTGTTCTGCTTTTTGCGGCCTGTTGCCGCACTATACGGGGGTAATAATCTTTGGGGAATGTCTGGTGCCGGGTGGGTTTGTGCTGGTAGGGTGAAGAACCACCATTGCACTGAAAAATTATCACCGCACTGAGAAATCACCATTGCGCTGAGAACGTCATAGCGCTGAGGAGCCCTGACTGTGGTCGAGGGTACCCACCGGGTGATAGTGCCCGAACATGCTGAGGATAAATACCATGCCGCTGCCCACTACCCCTCCGAAGCATCCGCCCCTGCTGAATATTCGGGCGGGTTTGAGACTCCCGATGAACACTCCGCTGCCGCAGCATGCTCGTACCGTTCGGTGCGGGTGCACGCCCAGCAGACCCAGGGGCTGCCTGGGCAGTATTTGGCCGCATACTCGGCAAAGACTCATAAGCTGTATGTGAGCAGCATCTTTAATTTCACCCCCGCTCACGGTTCGACCGTGGCCACTATTGCCCGGGTGAACCCGCAGACACTGCAGATTGAGGCGACCGCTAAAATGCCGGTCACCGAAGAGATCCGCGCTGAACTTGCGGGGCAGTACCAGTTTCGGGGCGCCTTCGGTATTGATATTGATGACGAGCACGGCACCATCTGGGTGAGCGACGCTAGCTCCTATGCCGTGACCGTGTACCGCCAGGACGCCTTAAAGCAGGGCACCCTGCAACCAGTATGGACCAGCTATGACCCCGCGAAGGGGCTGTTCGAGCAGGATATTAAGCACCCCCGTGAGGTGTATGTGGATGCAGCTAACGGCAAAGCGTTCGTGACCGGGATGGGCGGTTTCTGGGTGATTGACACCGCCACCTTTGAGGTTCAGAAAGTGGACCCGGCGCCCGGTGTGCTCTCGCACCCGATGACAATCGCCCGGGATGCTCACAGCGGGAACCTTTACATGGGAGACTACTACCTGGATCAGGTGTATGAGGTAGACCCCACCAGCCATACGGTGGTTCGCACCCTACCCGTACCAGCGGGGGACGTTACGCATTTTGGGCGGGTAAAAGTGCACGGTGTGGTAACCGACCACGCCCTGGGCGAAATATATGTATCAACGCAGGGGCATGAGGGGAAGAACACCGGGGTGCACGTGCTGGATAAGACCACCGGCGAGCTGAAGCATTTTATCCGGTACGGGGTGACCCCCACCGATATGGTGATTGATGAGAAACGGCACCTGATCTACCTGGGGGATTTCGGGGCGGCCCACGCCGCAGAATCCAGCGGCGGGACAGTTGCGGTGATTGATGCGTGCGCCGGTATCGTGGTCGGGCAGGTGCAGGTGGCATCGGCAAAAATTAACCACCTGACCCTGCTGCCGGACGGCTCGGTGGTGGTACTCGATAAGGCGGGTGATCATAGGGGCGTCACGGTTGATTTCCATATTGATGCGCTCACCGGCGAGTTCGTGCCCTCGTCCGTTGATACCCATTCGGGGGAACAGACCCGTATTGACGCCGATAGCCTCACAAAAATCTCGGTGCAGGATACCGGGACGAAACCTGGGACGGTGCGCTCTCACCGCGTGATACCCCTGGTGACGGGAACCAGCGGCGACGGCTCCACGGTGGGGATGCCCGCAGAGGTGACCCCGGGCAGACCGTGGAGATTTCCGGGCTCGGCTGGGCTGCTGGCGAGAAACGCCACCCGGATCTGCCACCCACCTTCCCGGCCCTTAAAATCCCCGCCCAGCTGAGGGTGAAGGCCGACGGGGAAGTAGTGCACGAGCTCCAGGCAAAACAGCTGGCCCTTGATACGTACTTCATCACCGATTTTCGGATTCCTACAGCCTGGAAGCCCGGTCAGGAACACACCATCACCGTCGAACCCGCCACCGAGCCGAGGCGGTCCGTGTCCGTCACGGTGCGTGTGGCCGAGCACCCCCGGGAGCAGACGGTCCACGAATGCGTCGCCTGTGAGCAGCCGGATACGCACCCCACCGTGACCCCGTTCGCAGGGTACCCGGCTGCGGGCGGGCACCGTGAGAATCCTCGCGTTCAGGTGTGCGATAATTGAGGCGTTCAATCGTGCTCCGGGGTCGGTGAAATTCCGAACCGGCGGTGATAGTCCGCGAACCGCACCTGCTGTGAGAAGGCATGGCGCGGCCGAACCGGTGAAATTCCGGTGCCGACAGTACAGTCTGGATGGTAGGCAGCACGAGCAAAAATAGTGGAGGACGCGCCCACACTCGCCGCCTGGCTCGGCGGCAGTGCCGTGCGTATCCGGTACCGCCGGGCAGCAAAGGCTCGGTCGGGGCATGTTTTTGTTCTCCCCGGAGCCGCCGCGATCTGCAGCTCGAAAGGGAGAAAATGGAATTTCTGCGGTGGCTCTTCGACGCACAGATCCATGTAGGGGACCAGTCCCTGCTGGTGCGCGAAGTTCTCGGTAACGCGTTTGGCCTGGCATCGGCGCTGGGCGGGATGCGGCGTAAGGTGTGGGCGTGGCCGGTGGGTATTATCGGTAACCTGCTGCTATTCACCGTTTTTATGGGGGCGTTTTTGGCAGCCCCAACCCGTGAACATGCTGGGCCAGGCGGGACGGCAGCTCATGTTCATCACCGTATCGGTGTGGGGCTGGTACCGGTGGCGGCAAACCCGCGTAACAGGCGGTGCACACGCTCAAGGTACGGCGGTCATACCGCAGTGGGCCTCCGGGTGGGAACGGGCGGGACTAATCACTGTGATGGCCGCAGGGACTGTGGGTCTCACCCCGGTATTTCGGGCAATGGGCTCGTATGAGCCGGTGTGGTCTGACGCCTGGATTTTTACCGGTTCGCTGCTGGCAACCTACGGTATGGCACGCGGCTGGGTCGAATTCTGGCTCATCTGGGTGGCTGTAGACCTGGTGGGTGTGCCGCTGCTGTGGGGCGCCGGGTATTACGCCACCTCGCTCATGTACGTGTTTTATGGGTGTTTCACCCTTGTCGGGTTTTTTGTGTGGTGGCGTACCCGCAACCGGGAAACGCAGCGTACCCGTGTGCAAACGCAGTTCCCGGATATTACGGTCAAGGTGGAGGCGAGTAAATAATGGTTTCGGTAATGCACACTCCAGTGAATGATCTTGACTATTCCGCTGCGGAGTACGGGCATGTGGACGGCATACCCTCCCCATACACGTTCAGCATCCCAGATGGGCCCCTCACCGATGAGCAGGCGATGCGTTTGGCGTTAGACGCTGCACGGTGCGGTATTCGCGGGGCGAACCCGCTGGTGGGTGCGGTTATTACGGGCACGGACGGGCGGGTGCTGTATGTGGGCTGGCACCGCGGGGCAGGTACCCCTCACGCTGAAGCGGATGCACTGGCACAGGCACGGGCTGCAGGTACCGACCCGAGGGGTGCAAGTATGTATGTGAGCCTTGAGCCGTGCAACCACACCGGGCGCACCGGGCCCTGCTCACACGCGATTGTGGCCGCAGGGGTGCGGCGTGTGCGCTACGCTTACCCCGATACTACCTCCGCCGCCGGGGGAGCGGCGCATCTGCGCAGTAACGGTGTGGATGCGCAGCTGATGGAAGGGTTTTCAGCTGACTCGTACCTGCTGAATGAGCGCTGGTTTATTGCCGCCGCCGAGCGCCGCCCGTTTATTACGGCTAAATCGGCTTCCACCCTGGATGGGTTTATTGCTGCTGCTGATGGCACCAGCAAGTGGATTACCGGCCCCGCCGCCCGCATTGATGGGCACCTGGTGCGGCACCGTGCCGATGCGGTCATGATCGGGACCCGCACCGCCCTTACGGACGACCCTTCCTTGGATGCCCGCCGCAGCGACGGGAGCCGTTTTACGAAGCAGCCTCTGCGGGTGGTGATGGGCCGACGCGAAATCCCTGAATCCTACCGTATTCGCGGGCTTGCAGCAGAAGGCCCGTACGACCCGGACCCTGACCGGTTTTTGCAGGTGTTCACCCACGACCCGTTTGAGCTGCTGAGCACCCTGTACGATCGCGGGGTGCGGCACCTTATGATTGAGGGCGGCCCCGGCATGGTGGGGTTATTCGCGGGTGAAGATCTGGTTGATGAGATGATCTGGTACCGCGCGCCCCTGCTGCTGGGGCACGGCAAGAGCGCCGTGTACCGTCTTAGCACCGGCACCCTGGCCAATGCCCCACGGCTGCACCTGGACGATCTGGGGATGTTCCCGGCTGTGCGGGTGCTGGGGGCAGATACTGCAACTCACCTGGTTCCGGTTCCGCGCGGCGACTACCAGAACCCCGGGGCCAGGCGGGTACTGGAACGGTGCACAGAGTGCTACGCCCCGAGCCCCGCGAGGACGGGTGAGGGCTGCATCATAAGAGGGCGCATCCGCAGAGTGAAAAGTTAGCCGGAACGGGAATAAACCGGCGCGTGTGCGCCGTTAGAATGGATTGGGTGCCACTAGCTGGCGTGACGAGGAGAGAAATGTTTACAGGAATTATTGGTGCTTTAGGCACTGTAGAGTCGGTGACGCCGGTTCTGGACGCTCAGGGTAGAGATACTGGTGCCGCGCACATCACCATTAACGCTGGTGATATTGTTGCCGATCTGGGGCACGGCGGTTCGCTGGCCGTTAACGGTGTGTGCCTGACCGCCATTGACCTTCCCCACCTGAGCGAAGGGCAGTTTAGGGCCTACGCCATGGGTGAGACTCTGGCCCGCACCAACCTGGGGGCTCTCGTACCCGGTTCGCACGTGAACCTTGAACGGTGCATGCCCGCAGGCGGCCGTTTTGACGGGCACGTGGTACAGGGGCACGTTGATGGAACCGCAACCGTCGTCTCGGTGACGGATCATGATGCGTGGCGTACTGTCCGCTTCGCCGTGCCCGCCGAGTTCGCCCCATATTTGGTGCAGAAGGGGTCAATTACGGTCTCGGGTGTTTCGCTGACCGTCACCGCCGTCTCCGATCCTGCCCAGAAGCAGCACTGGTTCGAAGTTGGGCTGATCCCCGAAACCCTCGCCGCCACTAACCTGGGGGAGCTCACCGTGGGGGACACCGTGAACCTGGAAACTGATGCACTAGCCAAGTATGTGGGACGCCTGCTGGCATTCGACACCCCGCAGGCGCGGGAGCACACCACCGCGAACGGGCCCGGCCGGACACTCGATACGGTTCAGAGCGCAGTCGATGCGATTGCCGCCGGGGGCGCAGTGGTCGTGGTAGATGATGAGAGCCGCGAGAATGAGGGCGATATTATTTTTGCGGCCGAACACGCCACCAAGCAGCTGATGGGTTTCACGGTGCGGTACACCTCCGGGGTGATTTGCGCCCCGATGAGCGCCTCCCGCGCCGATAAGCTGAACCTGCCCCCGATGCTCGCCCATAATGAAGACCCGAAAGGTACCGCCTACACTGTCTCATGTGACGCGCGTATGGGGGTCAGCACCGGTATTAGCGCCGCCGACCGTGCCCGTACCGTCCGGGTACTGGCCGACCCGTCTGCAACCCCAACCGATATTACCCGTCCAGGACATATTTTCCCGCTCCGCGCGGTAGCAGGCGGTGTGGCCCAGCGCCCCGGGCATACCGAAGCAGCCGTGGAACTGTGCCGTGCCGCGGGGCTTTCGGGGGTGGGCGTTATCGCCGAGCTGGTGCACGATGACGGCTCAATGATGCGTTTCGACGCGCTGCGGGCTTTCGCTACCGAACACAGCCTGCCGATGGTCTCCATCGAAGATCTCATCGCCTACCTGAAGGAGGGCGCATGAGCCCAGAACCGAAACCTGCCGCCTCCACGGGGCAGGGCTGGGAGGGCCTGAACCTTCCCCCGGAGCAGGAGCAGGCCGTCGCGGACGCCGCCGCATCCTACATCGCCTCACCCCTGGATACGGTACCGATGCCCAGCCCGCAGCTGATCGAAACCACCTACGAGGTGCCGGTTCCAACCCCGCACGGTGTATTTGGTGTGCGCGCCTGGCTTTTCGCCGACGGCGCCGAACATATTACCGCCCGCGCCCTCAACGATGACGGAACCCCCACCCCGTTCACCGGCACCGGCACGGAGCCGCCAGCACCCGCAGTGCGCATCCACTCGGAGTGCGCCACCGGCGACATTTTTGGTTCGTACCGGTGCGATTGCGGTCCGCAGCTTGAAAACGGCCTGCGCATTATCGCCCAGCAGGGCGGCTGGCTCGTGTACACCCGCAACCATGAGGGGCGCGGCATTGGGCTGGTCAATAAACTGCGGGCCTACCGGCTGCAGGACGCTGGCCTTGATACGGTAGACGCGAACCTGGCGCTTGGCCTGGACGCCGACATGCGCGACTATACGCAGGCGTCAGTGATTTTGCAGGAGTTGGGCGCCGAACGTATCCGGCTGGTGTCAAATAACCCGGCGAAGGTGCAGGCGCTCGCCGAACTGGGGGTTGAGGTTCTTGAGATGATACCCGATGAGGTGCCCGCCCGTGCCGAGAACACCCGGTATTTAGCGACTAAACGCGACCGGATGCGGCACCAACTGGGCCCCAGGAATACACACCCCAACCACCCCCACAACCACTAATACCCTGAAAACACCAGAACTACACGTAGGTTCTGAAACAACCCGAAGGAGAACACCATGAGCGGCGCAGGCGCGGCAGATACCACCCTCACCCCCGAAGACTACCGGGGTTTTAAACTCGCTATTGTGGCAGCCAGCTGGCACACCCAGGTTATGGACGGGCTGCTGGACGGTGCCCGGCGGGCCGCAGCGGATGCCGGTGTAGAACCCACTATTGTGCGTGTTCCGGGCACATTCGAACTACCTGTGGCGGCCACCCGCCTGGCTGAGAAGTACGACGCGATTGTGGCGTTGGGTGTTGTGATCCGCGGCGGCACCCCGCACTTTGACTACGTGTGCCAGGGCGCTACCAGCGGCCTGACCGATGTGTCTGTGCTCACTGGCCGCCCTGTGGGGTTTGGTGTTCTCACCTGCGATAATGAGCAGCAGGCACTGGACCGCGCGGGCCTGCCCGGCTCCTCCGAGGACAAAGGGTATGAGGCCACAGCGGCGGCGCTGCAGACCGCCGCCACCCTGAAAAACCTCCCGTAAAGCTGCCCGCCCCGCCCCGGCGGAGCAGCTTTGGGGCGGGACTACACTGGATGTGTACACCACCGAATCAAAGAACTGAAGGAACACCCCCATGCAGGATTTGGGCATTATTTCCCCCTCGCTTGACGAATTCCGTGCGTTAGCGGCGCAGCGGCGCGTCATCCCGGTGCGTCTTAAAGTGCTGGCGGATGCGCTCACCCCCATCGGTATTTACCGCTCACTTGCCCTTCAGGACGATGGCACAGCAGCCCCGGGCACGTTCCTGCTGGAATCGGCGAAGGTCACCGCCGAAGGGGAGTCTGCCGCCTGGGACAGGTACTCGTTTATTGGTGCCTCATCCCGCTCGACCCTTACCACCGTGGACGGGAAAGTGCACTGGCAGGGCGAAACCCCGGCCGGGGCGCCCACCGAGGGAGACCCGGTGGAGGCCATCGCCAAAACCCTGCATATGCTGCACACCGAGCCGCTGCCGGGGCTTCCTCCGCTGACATCGGGGCTGGTGGGGTACCTGGGGTGGGACGTGGTGCGCCGCTGGGAGCACCTGCCATTCCCTCCCGCCGATGATGTGCACCTGCCGGAGTTCGCGCTGAATATGGTCTCTGATATGGCGATCCACGATAACACCGACGGAACGGTTCTGCTGGTAGCTAATGCCATTAATTTCAACGGCACTGACGAGAACGTAGATGCCGCCTACGCCGATGCCCGCGTCCGGCTAAACCGCATGGTAGAGCGTCTTGCCCGCGGCGCATCCGATATGGTCTCAGTGCTTTCGGACGTTTCGCGGGTGGATGAGCGTGTCCGTCATGAGGTCACCGAAACCTGGTCTGAACAGGGGTACATGGACGCCATTGACAAGGCGAAGAAAAACATTGTTGACGGTGATGTCTTCCAGATCGTACCCTCACGCCGGTTCGAGGTCGCCACCAAAGCTAACCCCTTGGACGTGTACCGGATGCTGCGCCAGTCAAACCCGTCCCCGTACATGTACCTGTTTAATTTTGCGGATCCGGCAGGCACTCCGTTCCATATTGTAGGGTCCTCACCGGAGGCACTGGTGACCCTCAAGGACGGGAAAGCAACCACCCACCCGATCGCTGGTTCCCGACCGCGCGGGGCCACCCGGGAGCAGGATATTGCGCTCGCTCAGGAGCTGCTGGCGGATCAGAAGGAGCTTTCGGAGCACTTGATGCTGGTGGATTTGGCCCGTAATGACCTTTCCCGCATTGCTAAGCCTGGTACTGTGTCGGTGGATGAATTTATGATCATTGAACGGTTCAGCCACATTATGCATATTTCTTCGACGGTGAGCGCCGACCTTGACCCGCAATTTGGTGCCTATGATGTGTTGAGGGCGGCTTTCCCGGCGGGCACTTTATCGGGGGCGCCCAAGCCGCGTGCGTTGCAGCTGATTGATGAGTATGAGCCTACCCGGCGTGGCGTGTACGGTGGTGTGTGCGGGTATTTTGATTTTGCCGGGGACATGGATATGGCGATTGCGATCCGCACCGCTGTTCTTAAGGACGGTAAAGCCTATGTGCAGGCTGGTGCTGGTATTGTCATGGATTCTGTGCCCACTTCCGAAACGCAGGAGACCGTAAATAAGGCGGCGGCCCCATTACGGGCTGTACTGAGCGCCTCTGGTTTGGCGCCTTTGAACTCGCAGAACGCAACCTCTTAGGAGGCTCCAATGAGTGATGAACCCGACAGCGGGCGGGCAGACGGGCAAAACCCCCACGAAAACACCGGTGCCCAAGAGTCGAGCATGGAACGTGAACCTGCCACACCGGATGCCATCGCCTCCGAACAGCAGGCTAAGGAGCGCAGCACCCGCCCGGGACTGGTGATGCTCTCCGGACTGCTGGTGGCGGCCGCAGCGTTCGGTACCACTCTTCTCACGTGGGTGGATGCGCGAATCACCGGTGCTTTCGGTGAGCAGTCTTTAGCGGTTTCCGGCTCAAAAGCCGCTCCGGCGGTGAGCGCGCTTGCGTTGGTGGCGTTGGCGGCCCCGCTTGCTGGGCGTATCGCCCCGCGCCTGTTGCGGTATGTGGTGTACGGTGTTGCCGCAGCTGCGGGGGTTGGTATCGTCTTGAGTGTTATTGCGGTGACAAGTAACCCTGCTGCAGCTGTGGTGACAGAGACCAGCCGCCTAACAGGCACAATTTCTCCGGCAGGCGAGTATGCGCTGAGCCCGTGGCCGTGGGTGTCGGCGGCGTGCGGTGTGCTGATTATCGTGGTCGCGCTGTGGGCTGCGTTCACTTCCCGCACCTGGGATGCTGGGCGCAGGTATGAGCGTTCAGCCGCGCGTAGTGTCCATACGGAGGACGGGCACATGGATGAGATGGACGCTTGGGATTCGCTCAGCAGGGGAGAGGACCCCACCACCCGGTGACCCGGTGTGCCCCCTGTTTTTTCGTGTTTGGTGTCTTAAATTCAGCCTTAGCCCGCGATATGTCATAGAATCGTGTTAACAAGTGGCGGATTGTTCGGTGAGCATCCGCTGGCACACACTGAGGAGTTTTCGTGGCTGAAGAGAAAATTGTTATTGTTCCTGAACGCCCGTACGCTAACCACGGCAACACGGTTGCCGCGTGGGTTATGGTCGCCATTATGACAGTTGGTGTTCTGGTGGGTTCCATTGCTTACGACTTGGGCAGTCAACCGGTGGTTTTCGTCGGCGCGGGCATTATTGTGATTGGCCTGTTGGTTGGGTTTTTCCTGAAGCAGGCTGGCTATGGCCAGGGCGGGGCGAAGACGAAGAACACCGCACGCCACTAGGGCTTGCTGGTAGAGGCGTTCCGCGAATGTGCGGGGCGCCTTTTCTCTACCTGCCACGAAGGGCACCTTTGCGGGCGAGTGAACTGAAGGAGTGAACCATGAGTACCAGTACCGTACTGGATGAGATTATTGTTGGCGTGCGTGAGGATGTAACGCAGCGTATGGAGCAGGTTCCGTTGGAGCGCGTGAAGGAGCTGGCCCTTGCAGCTGAGCCTGCCCGGGACGCGCTTGCGGCGTTACACGGTGATGGTGCGAAGGTACGTATTATTTCTGAGGTGAAGCGTTCTTCCCCGTCGAAGGGTGCCTTGGGGGACATCCCGGATCCGGCGGTGCTTGCGGCTAAATATCAGGCTGGTGGTGCGGCGGCTATTTCTGTGTTGACTGAGCAGCGTCGTTTTGGCGGCTCGTTGGCTGATTTGGATGCTGTGCGTGCTGCCGTGGATATCCCGGTGCTTCGTAAAGATTTTACAGTTGATGAGTACCAGATTTGGGAGGCCCGGGCACATGGGGCGGATATGGTGCTACTTATTGTGGCGGCTTTACCGGAGAAGACTTTGCGGTATTTTTTGGAGTTAACGGAGCTGCTGGGGATGAACGCTCTTGTTGAGACACATACACCGGATGAGATTGAGACAGCCCAGCGGGTTGGCGCGAAGATTATGGGTATTAATGTGCGTAATCTAAAGACTCTTGAGGTGAATAATGAGCATTACGCGTCCTTGGCGGCTAATCTGCCGCAGAGCGTCATTAAGGTGGCGGAGTCTGGGGTGTCCGGTATTGAGGACGTGACAGGCTACGCTAATGCCGGGGCGGATGCGGTGCTCATCGGCGAGGCTTTGGTAAAGTCAGGCGACCCTGAGGCGGCGGTACGTGCGTTTCGGCGGTGCCTCGTTCGCAGTAGCTTTATTGTGCGTTGAGTATGCTCAGCGGGTGGCGCCGGTTGTGCGGGCCGCCCCGTAGAATATTAAGGATGCGGGTGTTTTGTCTGCCCGCACCCCAGTAGAATCACCCCAGGAAGGACAACAATGAGCGAAAACCTGGCAGAGACATTCCTTAAGAGCCGCACTCTTAAGGACGCACCCGGCCCTTATTTCGGACAATATGGTGGCCGGTGGATGCCTGAGTCTCTCATTGCTGCCATGGATGAGCTGGAACAGACTTTTAACGAGGCGAAAAATGACCCCGAGTTTATTGCGCAGTTTCAGCGTCTTTCTCGCGAGTATTCAAACCGGCCTTCACTGCTGACTGAGGTGCCGCGGTTTTCGGAGCACGCGGGGGCCCGAGTCTTCCTCAAGCGTGAGGATCTTAACCATACCGGGAGCCACAAGATCAACAATGTGATCGGGCAGGCGTTACTGGCTCAG
The DNA here is from genome assembly GCA_002355935.1 of Rothia aeria. Classification (GTDB taxonomy): domain Bacteria; phylum Actinomycetota; class Actinomycetes; order Actinomycetales; family Micrococcaceae; genus Rothia; species Rothia aeria. The sequence continues at coordinate 1,514,508 of AP017895.1, forward strand.
CGGATGGGCAAAACCCGTTTGATCGCTGAGACCGGTGCGGGCCAGCACGGTGTAGCTACCGCAACTGCCGCTGCCTTGTTCGGCATGGAGTGCGTTGTGTACATGGGGGAGGAGGACACCGAGCGGCAGGCTTTGAACGTGGCTCGTATGCAGCTGCTGGGGGCGAAAGTTATTGCCGTACAGAACGGTTCTCGAACTCTTAAAGACGCTATTAATGAGGCGTTGCGTGACTGGGTCGCTAACGTTGAGAACACCCACTACCTGTTGGGTACGGCTGCGGGTGCGCACCCGTTCCCGGCGATGGTTCGGTTTTTCCATGACGCTATTGGCTCAGAGACGCGGGAGCAGATTCAGTCTCTTACGGGGCGCCTGCCTGATGGGGTGGCTGCCTGTGTGGGTGGTGGGTCGAACGCTATTGGTATTTTCCATGCCTTCCTTGACGATAGGGACGTTGAAATATACGGGTTTGAGGCTGGTGGTGATGGCGTCGAGACTGGGCGCCATGCGGCGACTATTACCTTGGGCCGCCCCGGTATGCTTCACGGCGCGGTAACGTATCTGATGCAGGATGAGGACGGGCAGACTATCGAATCTCATTCCATTTCGGCGGGGTTGGACTATCCGGGGGTCGGCCCGGAACATTCGTACCTTTCGGATATTGGCCGCGTGAGCTACCAGCCGGTGACCGATACTGAGGCCATGGAGGCGTTCCGCCTCTTGTGCCGCACTGAAGGAATTATCCCCGCTATCGAGTCTGCTCACGCGCTTGCTGGTGCGCTGCGTGTTTGCCAGCAGTGGGCGGCACAGGATCCTGCGGCCGCTCGGGAGAAGATTATGGTGGTGTGTCTGTCTGGCCGTGGTGATAAGGACATGGAGACTGCCCTGAAATGGTTCGACCTGGGGAAGGCCATCCCGTCTTCTACATTAATGACTGGTAATAAAGAGGCCGCCGCGCAGGGGGCTGCTGAGAACCTCAAGCAGGCAGAAAGCGAGAAAAACTAACTTATGAGCTACCAGGATGCACAGCCGCATGCCGCCACGTACTCCGTGCTTGACGGCGCTTTCCCGCCCGCTAACCCGGGGTCGGCATTAGCTGCCCGCCTGCGTGAATGCCAGCAGGCCGGTCGCGCCGCCCTGATCGGTTATTTACCAGCCGGGTTCCCCACTGTGGATGAGTCGGTTGCTGCCGCCATTGAGCTGGGTAATAATGGGGCGGATATTATTGAGCTTGGTGTGCCGTACTCTGACCCTGTCATGGACGGCCCGGTGATTCAGCAGGCTACAGGCACTGCTTTGGATAACGGGTTTAAGCTCACTCAGTTGTTTGATGCGGTGCGCCGTATTACTGAGGCAACTAACGCCGTTGTGGTGGTGATGACGTACTGGAACCCGGTTCTCGCGTATGGGGTGGATCGGTTTGCCAGTGATCTTGCTGCTGCCGGGGGTGCGGGGATTATTACCCCCGATCTGGTGCCGGATGAGGCTTCTGAGTGGTTTGAAGCGTCCGAGAAACACGGGCTGGATCGTATTTTCTTGGCGGCGCTGTCGTCGTCCCAGGATCGTCTTAAGACTATTGCGAAGGCGTCTAGTGGTTTTGTGTATGCAGTGTCGGTGATGGGTGTTACGGGTGCCCGTGCCTCGGTCTCTGAGGCTGCTCGGTCGCTGGTGGATGATATTCGTGCCGCCGGTGCCAAGCATGCGTGTGTTGGGTTGGGGGTGTCTACCCGCGCTCATGTGGAGGAGATTGGTGCCTACGCGGATGGGGTGATTGTTGGTACCGCACTGGTGAAGGCGCTGCAGCAGGGCGGGCCTGAGGCTGTGGGGACGTTGACCCGTGAATTGGCAGGTCGTGCATAATGTTGAGTTTGGTGTCTTCAGCTGCCGTGTCGGCTGTTTCTAGTGTTCCTTTGGCGTCTATCCCTTCTCCTGATGTTTCGTATATTCAGGTTGGGCCGCTGCGGATCCATTTTTATGCGCTGTGTATCCTCGCCGGGATTGCGGTGTGCCTGTGGCTTAGCGGCAGGCGGTGGGCGCAGATGGGGGGTACCCGTGAGCGTGTGTATGATGTGGCGATGTGGGCTATTCCTGCCGGTATTGTGGGTGCCCGAGCCTATCATGTGCTCATTACCGACCCAGGCAGCTATTTTGGCCCGAAGGCAAGTGGCGATCCGCTGGCCTTTTTAAAGATCTGGGAGGGCGGTATCGGTATTATGGGCGCGGTTTCTGTGGGCGCTCTTGGTGCCTGGTATGCGTGCCGCCGTTACCGCATGAATTTCGCGGCGTTTGCGGATGCTGTGGCGCCGGGTATTATTTTGGCGCAGGCGTTTGGTCGTTGGGGTAACTGGTTTAATCAGGAGCTTTTCGGTAAGCCTACGACTCTTCCGTGGGGTCTGCAGATTGATGCGAATAGTCCAAATTTCCCGAGCCAGTACCCGGCGGGTACACTGTTCCACCCCACCTTCTTGTATGAGTCGCTATGGAATCTGCTGGGCGCGTTCTTGCTGATTTACCTGGGTAAGAAGGGCGTTTTGAAGCTGGGGCAGACCCTGTGGCTGTATGTTTTGTATTACGGTGTGGGCCGCTTGTTCATTGAGGCTTTCTTGCGTATTGATACTTCCGAGATGCTGCTGGGGCTGCGTATTCACGTGTGGACCGCCGGGTTGCTGGTGGTGCTGGGGTTGACCGGCTTTATTGTTGCGGGTGTGCGCGCCTCGGCGAAGGCTGCTGCTGGTGTGACGGATGGCCCTGTTGAGGAACGCGGGACAGCTGAGAACCCGTCGGATGTACTCGAGACGGGTTCAAAGGATGCTGCGGAGGACGATGCAGCCTCGACAGGGGAGAAGGCTGACGACAAGAAGAAGGCTGTGAAGAAAACCGAGAACACCAGTAATGTTTCTTTGGCGAAGGGTATGTCGAAGGCTAAAGCTGTATATAATTCTGCGGCTGAAACATCTGGCGAAGCTCAGGGCCGTCCCTCTCAACCGAAGAAAGAGACAACAGACGATTCTGACGGATCGTAGCCTCACCACCAGTATGGAAAGGTGGGTACCCTGTGTGCTGCCGATAGTTTGAGATCTTCCCGAGGGACTGCGCTGTGCTTGCAGTAGGTGGCAGCGTATAGTCTTCGGGGTTGTATGTTTCAGCTGTGGCGATGCAGGAGTGGCGGTGAAGTGTGGGTGAAGAGCTCAAAAGGGTAGTAGCTTATAAGCTTTTATCTGCTGACCGGGATACGGTGATTGATGGGCTTATGGAAATGGTCTTTGCCGTGGGTGATGTTACCTGGGTGTCTGAGCGGCTTTGCGAACAGGCTGACAGTGCCGATACCGGGGTGAGCTCACTAGCTATTACCTGCTTTGTTCTTTGCCGCTGCCACAATGCTGTTCAGTGTTTCCAGGGAATTTGTATCGACCTCATCTGCTAGCTCTTCCACGGGCAGAACTTCACCGTTGGTGGTTCTGTAGGCGACGAAAAAGTCAGTATCGATAAATGAGACCCCAAATCTTTGAAAGCTGGGCATCCAGAACGTGAGTCTTCCAGGCCGTGGGTGTATGCACTAAATTCTTCTATCGTTTGATGGGATATCCCCAGCCACACAGATATTATTCCCCGAACGGTTGTATCAATCATTCTTGTGTCCTCCCTGTTAACGAGTAGCCATCAGAGCTTTCTAAAAAAGATATAAAGTACCGGATGAATAATCGAAAGATTTCACATGTGTTTTTAAATTTTCTTTCGAAGAATTATCAAGATGCACCACTAAATTATTAGGGTGATTTTTCCATATGGGTGAGTATTTCCAGCCGCAGGGTAAATAACCAAGATTTAGCAGAGATATGAGATTTCTATTAAAATTAATAAGCATATTTTTGTGGAGTTTTGATACATAGAATTCTTGAAAACCTCTCACTAAAGCGGGTATTAAATATAATCAGCAACATTTTCATTTATTTTGTAGGATATTAACCTATGGGTTAGATAAGTTTTATTTTCGTCAAATATATTCTTACCTTCTGCCGCTAGATCATTGATGATACTTCCATCCATGGAATGCATTTCAAGAAATTCAAGAATTTCATTAAAACATCAATATCAATATTCGTCCAAGCATCAGCTTTCATGCACCTGTATGCCCGGTCTTTCTCTGTAATGAACTGGATATTAAAAGGTGATGATATGCTGCCACCATAATCTTGATGGTTTCCAATATTGTTCAACCAGTTATTAATCTGGAGTGTTTGTCTAAACTCTTGAGACACGATTTGTATGTCTAAATTCATGATTTTCCTATGGTTATTAGTGTATCCTGTTTGACAGCACCTTCTGGTTTATCTCATCCGGGAGTGTACTCTCAGAAGAAAATTATACTCTGTCGGAGCGCCTGGATTCGGGCAGGGCGCCAACCTATACTCGCTTGCTTGCTAATGTAGTTGATCGTCTGTATGAGGAGCTTTCAGACGATCAATATCGAGGAGTAAAATATTTTATGTAAGTAAAAGCTCATTCGAAAAAGATTAATTTACTTAAGTTATTAATTTCTAACAAATTGAAGAGAATCCCTCAAATATTTTTGGCCAAGGCTTTGTGTTAAAACATTTTGCAAGATTTCGGTAGTATTAGTTAGATTATAAAAACTTCGAAAAGATCTTTTCCTAGAAGATATATATCTCCCACAAATCAGTTGCGTATATATCAAATTCATCAGCTAGATTTTCGCTATATATATCCCAAAATAAATAATATCCTGATTCGCTTCTGGCAAATGGCTCCATACGTTCCATTAAACTTAATAAATCATTTGGATAATAGCCGATGTATTCATCAATATTATTTATATATGTCGACCTAATGTCTTCACGTGCTTGTTGCCAGGAGTCGTGAAACTTAGGGTTTGAAGGGATATAGATTAAGTAATTGTTCAATGCTCTGCCCCAACCGAACTGATCCACAAAAATTTGGTAAGAATAAGGAAAAGGTTTTCCATTTGCGAATCTAAATTCTTTCAAGTATTTTGAATCGGCAAATACTTGAGAATAACTGATTATTTCTAGATTATAATTCATAATTCTATTTTCCTATTTTATTAATTAAACTGAATATATTTTAGCATTAGTATTTAATATTTTGATGCATTCTATTTTCTATATCATTATTAATATAATACCTGTTTTATCCTAAGCGAGCATTTTACCTTGGAAGGCACTAAACTGCTGCCTTCATAAAGGGCTACTACTATTATATAAAACAGTACTCCTTCGTGATAACACGCTGACCCGAGAAGAGTATGAACCTTTGGCACAGGTTTAAAGCCACATTGACGCTGAAGGTGAAAGTCAACAAAAGATCTATGTCATGTGACAAAATCAGTATCCAAGGGCGTTGCGCATAGTTTGTACATTATATGGTGGGACACGAATAAAATAAAAGGAGCAGCACCAGTTGCGATACAGGTAAGAAATGGAAAGCTGATATCAGCATGTAAATCGTGTGGTAAATTTTTAGATAAGCTAGGCATCATTGATGGTGTAGCAGCCCAGGATTATTAAAAATATTTTAAATATTGAGGTGAAAATGAAACAACCATATGAAATAAATTCTGATTTTTTTAAAAGATGATTTCTTCCGGTTGGTATCCGGAAAGGGACATTATACTTGAAAAGCTGCCATCTCATATAGAGGACTTACCCAGCGTGGTTAAGAAATTTTTGGTATATTTCAGTAACTAAAGATTTTTACATGCAAGATAATTATAAAAAATATATATTTAGTAATGATGTTTATACTTTTGGGGAAACAACCCAAAAATTAATAGATTATTCATCAGAAGAAGAAAGTTCATATTTTTGTACATATTTGACAAATAAGAAAATAAGAAATTTTGGTTTTAAGAGCGGTCGAGAAATTTTGATTGATGAATCAGGGGGAATTTATGAAATCCCTGACTCGGGGGATATCTATTATGTTGGAGGGAAATTTTATGAAGGACTCTATAATTTAATATTTACAAGAGGAACCTCTTATCTTATAAACGATACTGGCTCATTGTTTATAGAGAGTAAGGAAGGGCTAATTTCAGCAAATATTAATATTGAAGATATTATATAAGGTTTAAAAGAAATAAATAATTATGAGCTATAAAAAGTGTCTAAATCAAAATTATTAATGCATATGATAAAATTAGAGAATTAAAATTAATTGAATCAATTCCGTACACAGAGTTAATTAAATTTTTGATTCTATTTACTGAGATAGAAATAGCTCCTCTTAGTAATGGAAATGACCCCAAAATAGATTTAGATTACGCTAAGAGATTTTTATCTGGAAAAATTACTGCCAAAAATTACATACTCGTGAAAAGTATGCTTGGGCTAATTATGAAATATTGGAAGGTAAAGAAAAAAGTATTCAACGTATAACGGTAAGCTTTTTGTATCCAAGGGTAGCAGAGAAAAATCGTTTATTAGGAGATATATATGAGGAATTGTTTCTTTACCTTGAGCTGCTATATGAAATTGAGGATGTTTTGTGTGATAGGTTCATTGCCGCACTGGAAAACTTCATATCAAGTTCTTAATTAGACAAAATATTGGATGAAGGTAAACAATTGAGTGGATTATCTCCTCGTGATAGGTGTGAAATCGGCATGGAAAATTTTGCTAAAAATGAAGTGACCATAGAATTTCATGGGCAGATAGAAATTCTGGTAATCTCATAAAAAGAACAGAGGGACCAGGCGGTGAAATATTATAGTGAGGAAAAATGTTAGATAAAATTAAAATAAAAATCAAAAAATTCAGAGTGGTAATTATGTCATTACTAAAAGATTTGAAAAGCTAACTTTCAATCCAATTATAGATAAAGAAGCTATTCAACATTTTGAAGATGTTAATAATGTTGTCCTCCCTGAGGATTATAAAGAATTTATACAAATCATTGGAAATGGAGGAGTCGGTCCTGGTATAGGAATATTACCATTGGATAATGATAAAAGTATTATAGATCCAAGAATCCTGTCAGAAGAAGGAGAAGACAAAATTTTATTGTCTGAAAATTTTCCTTACTGTAAAGCTTGGAACGATGATTCCTTTTATGATGCGTTAGAAATTAATGCTAATAATTTAGATGTCCTAAGTAGAAATTATTTTTCAACGAAACATATTAGTGGTTCAATTTGTGTCTGTGACTTAGGATGTGGTGAACTATTTTTGCTCGTCTTGACAGGACCAGAAGCTGGTAATGTTTGGTATGATGGGCGAGGTAATTATGGTGGAATTTTTCCATATTCATATAAAGAAAAGGGAAGAGTTAGTTTTTAGAGTGGTATGATATTTGGCTTACTGAAATTCTAGATAAAGTTCCTATTGTAGAAAGAGATTTTGATAACAAACATGAACCTGTGCTGTATAGTAACTGCATTTTTCGTTAAAAATTTTTGCTACCACAAAAAGCAAATAAAATGCAGCTTAAAGTTTTTGGCGAATATTTTTACGCAACATGCGTTTAGAATGATCAGCAGGCTGTGGAGATATATAATATATTTATTTAACGTGTGGTGTAGCGTCGTGGATGCTAACTGCACGTGCGCTTCTGTCTAATTACCTGCAAAAAAATAATAGACAACTATATGGAATCGCAGACCAGATTATTATTGAAGTTAATTTAAGTCAAATTTAGAGAGATATTTATTGATTTACCTAGTAGTTGTTCTCGATTAAAAGGTAATACAGTTAAAAATAGGGCATCTAAATCACAAGAGATATTAGTAACAGGTAGTATCCCCACAAGTGCAATTAAAAAAGTAGATTAAGGGCATAATATGGAAGAAGATAAAATTCAAATATTTACTAAAAATTTTTGAATGTTTCACATCAAGCAGAAACGCGAAAAGGTATAACAAACTATGATTGTGAGAATTTAATTAACTCATTACTTGAATTAAAAAAGAATATTCTGGCGCGGATGCTTTACCTATTAGTTTAGTAAATATATTTATTGATATGACTTCTGTTCTTTTGACATGTGGAAATAGGCAACATGAAGTATATACTAATGAAGAACAAGCAAATAAAATTTTTCATTTAATGGATGCGCTACATGAAATTGCAATGGAAATGACTAGCTAAAACCTGCCTGGCCGATGATGCATTCTTCTTCGGTTAAAATCCGCAAGCGCCACATCATACGCGTTGGCGATATGTTCTATATGAACAACAAGTTCAAAGGAAAGCTGTTGCCTAAACCCCTGTATTTCCTGTAAGGCCGCTGCTGCTGCCGGCCGTCCGGTCAATCCGATATACGGGCTGAAGTTTTGGAGAGTGAAACCGACTTTGCTTTTGAAGGCATCCTGCCGCCCTGACGGGTAGTAGCGGACGGTTCGGGCGAAGACTGTACCATCTTCCTGCTGGTGGCGGTGGAAGACACCAACGGCAACCTACAGTACCGACCAGCGGACGGGAACGACCCACTTCGAGTATGACAAACTGGGCAGGATCACCAAAGCGGGCAGCGAACTGTTCGTCTTTGACCTGCGCACAATATCTTTTCAGAGGAACCTCGAGGATAAAACCGGATTCGTTCGGGACGGCAGCCACCTACTGCAGGAAATTCACTCAGACGGCAGATATACCTACCTGAACAGCTATAAACCGCTTGCGCAAGTCCGCGATGGGCAACCGACGAAGGAGAAAGCTGATACCAAATCCACTACTTCCACTGTGAGCATATCGGCATCCCACGTGAGATGACCGATAAGGATGGCAATCTCTTGTGGTTTGGGGATTATTACGGTTGGGGCAAACTAAAGAGCGAAACCAAAGTAACGGATACCGTTTACCAGCCATTCCAGTTACAGAACCAGTATGCCGACCGCAAGGCAGGACTGCATTACAACTTCTTCAGGTATTATGAACCTGATACAGATCGGTTTGTGCGTCAGGATCCGATTGGGTTGATAGGAGGAGGTAACTTATATCTATTTGCACTAAATGTTCATTGTTGGATTGATTCTTTGGGATGGAAAACTTGGGTCAAGTATAAAGAAAAATCTGAAATGTTTTGATCAAGTCGTATATCATACAAATAGCAAGGAATTTGTGATAATTACTCAAAAGTTTTGCCCAAGAAAGTCTAACAAATATTATTTTATAATTACGAAAGTATAAGAATTATTAAATGAAAAAAGCTAACCATAAATTAATGTAATAAAGCAAATAGAAGATGCTGTAAATATCGTTGGTAATCATCCCCACCAAAATCCTGATAGGGTGTTTTATATATTAACTATGATATGCATAGTTTTGAAGATTCATTTGATGAAATTTTCAGTATTTCTGAATTGGAATCGGAGGATTTTTGTTTGATTTCGTCCAATTGTGAGATTACTTTACCTAATGGGGAAAATTTTGTGGGGTATCTTTCAAAAGTAACTCAAATAAGACATTAATTCTGCAAAAGATTAAAATCATTTTGAGAGAAAAGGATATCAGTATGGGGTTATTAGAAACAATAATTTAATATTAAGCACAAATAATGTGATTAATTTAGATGACTGCTCTGCTATCCTTTATGACTATGATTAATATTCGAGGGATTTAACAACTGTAGCAAAAGTTACACCGGCTGCTGACGGAGAAGCCTTACCTTCTTGTGAATCTTATTCTTTTGTCTTGAATCTCTTAGTAAGGAAATTCTACTTTAATAGTTCTTAGGAGTATGATATGCCTATTAATTCAAAAGAAAAAGGGAAAGAGAAGATATTTATATAGGAAATAAAATAGATAGTAAAAATCTTTTAGAAATTTATCCTATGAAGAGTTCATAATAATATGTATTTCATTTACAGAGAAATTTATTGTTACTCTTAGTAAAAACCTTTCTTTTAAGGAAGATATATATTATGTCAGCTTGTTTACCAAGGGAAAATAAATCAAGAAGTGCTAAGAAAGAGGAGAATAGATGCTTGGTCCAGATATGATTTACTAGAAGGTAAAGATAAATACATACAGCGTGTAATCATTTGCTTTTTATATCCTGATATAATTAATTCAAATAATGAAAGAATAGATGATTTTCAGGAATTATTTTTAAATTTATTACTTGATATTAAAGATAGTTTATGTATCATGTTTTTGATTTTCTATCTAATCACGCAGGTTAATTAAAATATAACAAATTTTGTGATACATATGTAGCCATATAGGTGACAGTACCGGTAGCCTTCAGATAAGCATCAGGCATGGATGGTACCGCAGGTGTTAATGAGGGGTAGAAGTGATGTTTCAACCGTGGCGATGATCCGGCTGATAGTGGTTGCCAGGCTCCGAAGTTTTCAGTGAGTTCTTCGGTATGGGGTGCCGCAGGTATCGTACTGGATTAACTTGGCATCATCACAATAGCCCAGGTAAATTAGAATTAGTTGATCGATAAGATTATAGAAAGTATCACAAGATATACCACCCTGATGGTAGCGGTAGTCGTGAAAAATGGGGCGGCGGAAAGAAATATCGTAATAAATGTAGATAACTTATGAAAGGAAATTACTCTATGATTAAATTTATTGGAATTAAAAACTTAATTGATTCAAAGAAAGCCTTTTAGACTATGGTTTTCTTTATACATTAAAAATGATGACGTAGAAACCGCAGAAGGATTACTCAAGTGTACTTTTTGTTACCAGAAACTGAAAGCGATGAGTTTTTTATAGAAAATAATAAAGATTATCGAAACTGGCTTGAATCTCCAACATTTATTGACATAATTGAGAATTATACAGAAACCCATTCTGATGCTACGATAAATTCCTTAATTAATGCAGTTTTACATTATTGGGATCATGATGATTTTTAGATTAATTGTTTAATTATCAAAAATTTAAAAACCATCAAAAACAACTTATTAAAAGCGAGCAAGCCGTAGCTTGTATGTAGGGCGTGTACCCAAAGGCACGAATGTGGTTTTTAGTTCAATGATTGCTTAGGCCGTCTGAAAAACCTTCCCACAGCCCTTGCCTGCTTCGATTACAACGAAAATAGCCAACTCATCGCCCAGCACCAATGGAAAGTACCGTCCAAAGAAGAGAATTCCCGAAACGGTTTGCCCGAAACCGACTGGCGCGATGCACAGTACGATATGCTGCACCTGCCCGTTACCGAAACCGTCCGCTACCGCTACGAATTCAACGGTAACCGCGCCGCCACCATCCTGTCCGACGGCGAAGTGCAGAACTATTTCTACAATTTGCACGACCAACTAGTTAAATTGGAAATATTCAAAAAGACGGCACGAAAGAAGCGTAGGCTTACCGCTACGATGCCTTGGGCAGACGGATAAGCAAAGCCCGGCTGAAAGCAAACGCTAACGAAGTTTCAGACAGGCATTCAGCAGACCATACCTGTCTGAATACACCAAACAGCAAAGATATTTTAGATAGCGAAATTGCCTGCATCTACACCGATGCAGACAGCTATGAGCCGCTGGCTTAAATCCGCAATTGCACAGATACAGAAGATAGCAACAAACAGCAGACCGACTACTTCCACCGCGATCACATCGGCATCCCGCGTAAGATGACCGATAAGGACGGCAAGCTCTTGTGGTTTGGGATTATTACGGCTGGGGTCGTCTGGAAGAGGAAACCAAGGTAACGGATAGCGCTTACCAACCCTTCCGCCTGCAGAACCAGTATGCCGACCGTGAGACGGGGCTGCATGACAACTTCTTCAGGTATTATGAGCCTGATGCGGGTTGGTTTGTGAGTCAGGATCCGATTGGGTTGCTTGGTGGAGATAATTTTTATTTACTGCTCCTAATGTTCAAGAATGGATTGACCCATTAGGGCTATCAAAAAAAGGAGGTAAGGCTATTCTAAAAACAATATCTGGAATTATTTCTGAAGGATTTAGCACAAAAGCAAAAGGTAAAAGAGGAAAAATACATCCTGTCGTACAAAAGCTTATGATAAAGTTTCTGCCCGAAAAAGGTCTGCTTTTCATTGCAAATGTGGGGAAGTCGATGCTCTTAGCAGAATCGCAGAAGATGCAGATGCTCGGACAATTTCTGATTTAAGAAAATCGTTAAAAACGGAACATCAGAAGCTTATGATCTTGCTGATGATACACTTAAAGCACTGTGTAGTAGTTGTGCATGGGTATTAAAATTCTTAAGAATGAAAGGTAAAAATAGTCATGGATGATATAAATGAAATTATGGATAATATTTCTGAGTTTTTAGAAAAAACCCAGAAAAATAAAAATTTTTAATTAATAAGTTAAGAGATTTCCTAAAAAATTTTATGAAAATAATTCACAGATTAACATTAAAGAAAAAATATTTTGAACAATAAAAATACTGATGTATCATTAAGTTTTTTATTGGCAAGTGAAAATTATTATAATGGCTCCATATCATTAAATTCATTAATAAATGAACGTTCCCAAGCATGGAAGTTATTTGATTCAAGCTCAGAAAGTTTTAGATTTTTTTAAATCTTATTATCTATACTATGTACGATTACGAGAAGGAAGAAATTGCAAAAGAAGGAGGAGATATTGATGACTTAATTTCAATTATAATTATTGATTTACATGATATTCATCCCTCTTTGCCAATGCAGTTTGAAGAGTTCCTTATTTAGCAAGCGTAGGTTGAGTCAAGACCCAACAAATGCCAAAGGTCGTCTGAAACCGCCGAACGGCGTTTTCAGACGACCCCCATGGCCTTCAATAAAATCGCCCGTAAAAGCAGTGACTTCAATGTCGTCTTTACCCTCCCCGATTTCTGCTGGCCGCCTCCTCCTGCTCCGCCTGTCACACCCCCTATTCCCTTCCCGCTCTTCGCCGATCTGGGCAGCGCCAAAACCGTTGCCAAAGACGTCCGCCTCAACCGCAAGCCCGCCTTCGTCTTCAATGCCAGTAAAACCAACCGCACCACCGGCGACGAACCCGCCCTTCCGGGCCGCAAGGGGGTGTTGTCGCGTACCGCCACCAAACCTGCCTGGCCGATGATGCACTCCTCTTCGGTTAAAATCCGCAAGCGCTACATCATACGCGCCGGCGATATGTTCCACATGAACAACAAGTTCAAGAAAAACTGCCGCCCAAACCCTGTATTTCCTGTCAGGCCGCTGCCGCTGGTCTGGAACCGCAGCTATTATTCCGACCAAGACGGTACCGGTTGGCTCGGCGAGGGCTGGAGTGTGCCGGGTTGCCAACGCATCATCCGCGATGCGGCGGGATTGGCCTATATCGACGATCAGGGCCGTCTGTTCCCGCTGCCGGAAGTCGATGAAGATGATGAGGAACCGGTATTGTTCGAGAGCGAACAGATTTGGTTCAGTAAGAATCCGGACGGGCATTATGTCATTGCTTCGCTGGACGGTTCGATAGCGCTGCGTTTTGCGCCTTTGGTGATCGCGGAAGACGGCTCGGACGAAGACAGTACCCTCTTCCCGCTGGTGGCGGTGGAAGACGCCAACGGCAACCACCAGCGTTTCGTCTATCATCCGCTGACCGGTCTGCCGCAATACGTCATCGACGGCAACGGCTGGGTGTTCTCGCTGAACTTTGGCAATGTGGCGGACGAGCAATATCATTACGACGACAACAAACGAGTTGACCAAACGGGTGTTTGCTGACGACAACACCAATCTGATGGAACGCGACGGTTTGGGCCGTCTGCTCAGCCACACCGATGCGCTGGGGCAGCACACCGATACCACTACGAGGCCAAATAGAGTTAAAGTATATGATGCTGGAAAAATTATTGGTGCATCAGACGGTGTAGATACACCATACATACGAGCTGAATGTTCTCAGGGGGAGGGGTAATACATAGATATCCAATTACAAAAAGAAGAACACTTGATGAGAATAGGGGCAAATTGAAATGGAACATGACATTGATTTTAAAGATGGCATTATTACTTATGAAAATTTATTTTGGCTATTTAATAACACTAATGAATTAATCTACAAACTTGAATTTGAGGAAGATTTATTACAAGTACAGTTCTTTAATGAAAAATATATTTTAGATGTTGGATGGTATTCCACTACCGGTAAAAATGGAAAATTCAAAGTTTATGTAATTAAAAATTATGATTGGGAAAATCCATTATTTACTAAATCTAATAAAAAATTAGTGGTTTAATTGCCACTATAAAACAAGGAATCAAATGCATATATTCTCATGAGCATCTTCTCATTAACCGTAGCAAGCCGTAGCCCGCATGAAACCTCCAATCCCGACGTAGCGTGGGTGCGGTAATCATGCTGTTTCTGCTTCTCAGACGATCTCAATGCCGTCACCGACAACCGCCTGAAAACCTACAACGGCACGACCTATTACTACGACGGCCTCGGCAACCTCATCCACCGCGAACTGCCGAACGGCGAAGTACAGAACTATTTCTACGACCTGCACGACCAACTGGTTAAAGCCGAAATCTTTAAAAAAGACGGCACAAAAGAAACTTGGGCGTACAGCTACGATGCCTTGGGCAGAAGGATAGGCAAAGGTCGTCTGAAAGACGGAGAAGTTTCAGGCAGCCTCGAAAACCAAACCCGCTTCGTTTGGGACGGCAGCCATCTCTTGCAGGAAATCCAGCCGGACGGCAGATATACCTATATCTACGCAGACCAAGACTCCTACGAACCGCTGGCGCAAGTCCAAGACTTGACAACTGAAGACGGCGAAAGCTGCCAACAAACCCACTACTTCCACTGCGACCAAATCGGCATCCCGCGCGAGATGACCGATAAGGACGGCAAGCTCTTGTGGTTCGGCAATTACACCGGCTGGGGTCGTCTGAAAGAGGAAACCAAGGTAACGGATAGCGCATACCAACCCTTCCGCCTGCAAAACCAATATGCCGACCGTGAAACAGGGCTGCATTACAACTTCTTTAGGTATTATGAACCTGATGCAGGTCGGTTTGTGAATCAGGATCCGATTGGGTTAGAAGGTGGAAAAAATTTCTATTCTTATTCTAGTAATACTACTAAATGGATTGATATACATAGGATTATGTGTTAAAGAGGCTGAAAAAATTAAATGAAACTATGGCTCCTCATAAAGGAAAGCGTAATGCCCCTTCTATTATGGTGGCTGCCTATACAGCGACAGGCCTCATTGAAGTCGCATCTAACGGAGATATACCAGGTAAAATTGCGCCAGAATTACAAGAGCTTGCAGATAGACATGGTGGGGTAGGAGCAAAAACTGAGTGTGGTAATACTATAGGTAGATGTGCAGAATTTAGAGCTGCTAATAAGCTACTTTTAGATAATCCTGATTTAAAATTAAAAGACATTAAATTTACTAAAGCTAAGCGCCCTAGAACTGGCCAAGCAAGACCATATTGTGATAACTGCGTCAATATATTTGGTGTAACAAATTAAACACTATTAACTATTAATTAGTATGATCAAAAAGGATTAAATCAATGATTATGTCAGAATTATTTATCGAGTCTCACGATTTAGATTGGTTCGCAATTAATGATAAAAATTTTATTGCTCATTTTGCAACTGGAGGCACTGATAAATTACCAAGCAAATTAAAGACATCTAAGTCATTATGGGAACAGCAATTTAACTTTTTAATAATCTACCTGATATTACGGAACCTGTATTTTGTGAGAATAATTTACCAATATTTGATAGCTTAAAAGAGAAAGAAGAATATTTAGAATCCTTTGCAGGTTACGCAAAAAAAGGGATTTTTAGTTATGATATAGATTTTGATAGTTTAGTGTATAAACTAATAGCATTTCCTAAAAACCCCACCAAGCTAAATGAATTGCCCATAGCGCATTATGGCAGAAATGATTTAACATTAATTAATCATAATTATGATTGTTCTTCAATAATTACTATCTAAAACAGCAAGTATAGATTGGTGCGAGCCCCAACCAAACCAAAAGGCCGTCTGAAACACAAATCCTTTCAGACGGCCTACTATGCTCTTTAACAATCTAATTTCTACCGACCGCTGCCGGCCGTCCGGTCAATCCGATACACGGGCTGAAGTTTTTGGAGGGTGAAACCGACTTTGCTTTTGAAGGCATTCTGCCGCTGGTCTGGAGCCGCAGCTATTATTCCGACCAAGACGGTACCGGTTGGCTCGGCGAGGGCTGGAGTGTGCCGGGTTGCCAACGCATCATCCGCGATGCGGCGGGATTGGCCTATATCGACGATCAGGGCCGTCTGTTCCCGCTGCCGGAAGTCGATGAAGATGATGAGGAACCGGTATTGTTCGAGAGCGAACAGATTTGGTTCAGTAAGAATCCGGACGGGCATTATGTCATTGCTTCGCTGGACGGTTCGATAGCGCTGCGTTTTGCGCCTTTGGTGATCGCGGAAGACGGCTCGGACGAAGACAGTACCCTCTTCCCGCTGGTGGCGGTGGAAGACGCCAACGGCAACCACCAGCGTTTCGTCTATCATCCGCTGACCGGTCTGCCGCAATACGTCATCGACGGCAACGGCTGGGTGTTCTCGCTGAACTTCGGCTATGTGGCGGACGAGCAGTCGCCTAAAATGCGGCTGCTGTCGGTGTCGTTGTTGGAAGGTTTGCCCGTCTTCGGCGAAGCTGTCCGGGTCGGTAGTCCGCTGGTCCGCTACGAATACAATAATAGTGGCGATCTGCTGCGCGTCATCGGCCGCGACGGCAACGTCAAACGCAGCTTCGGCTATAAAAACGATCTGATGGTGTCGCACACGGATGCGGCAGGATTGGTATCGGAATACGAATACGACCATTACACCCCGACCGGCAAGGTGTTGCGCAACTGGACTTCCTTGGGCGAGGAATGGCGTTTTACCTATCACGACGGTTATACCGAGGTAACCGACGTGTTGGGCCGTACCGAGCAATATCATTACGATTACAACAACGAGTTGACCAAACGGGTGTTTTGCCGACGGCAGCACCAATCTGGTGGAATGCGACAAGCTACGCCGTGGTATCTATAAGACTCAGAGTAAATTTGTCATCCGTTACGAATTCGGCCTCTTTTGTCGTCTGAAAAGCCGCGTAGGTTTATTGGAATTCGCACAGCTGTTCAGATTTTCAGATTATAGAACCAGTATTTTGATGAAGGGAACGGCTGCATTACGAACTGATGTGGTACTATGAGCTTTAAAATAGGTTGTTTGTAAATCAGGACCCATTTGGGGTGCTGGGTGGAGAGAATCTTTATCAGTTTGATCCGAACTCTTTGAAATGGACTGATATGTAGGGCTATAATTTCTTTCCGAAGTTCAGCAAAAGTAAATTCTATATAATTTTAAAGGAGAAAATGTGAGATTTATGATTTTCAAAACTCGCGAATTAGAAGATTTAGCAAGAAAAGGCGATGGTCAAAAACAATTAGGTAAGTATTTTTAGAGAGCGCAAGTTATGGAATGCTATAAAATATTTAGTATTGTTCTAACAGATGATATTAGTTTTGAGGATATGTTGTGCGTCAGTCAGCTAATTAACAACACTTGCCTAACGGATTAAAATTTAAACTCTTAATTACATAAACAATTGGAGAACTAATGGACCATATTGAACTGATCAACTTAATTAAAAACAACTGTAAAACAGCAGAGCAAGAAAAGTATATCGACAGACTGGAAAAGAAATTTTCTATTAGGTCAAAAAGAACACTTGGAACACTGAAAGATTTGTATTCTAGCCTATTGGTAAACAAACAACACCAACTCTTGATAGACACATTACCTTATTTCCTGACAATAAAATTTGAAGGAAATTACAATCACTGGTATTGCATAGAACATATTTTAGAAGATATTTATTTTGCCATCTTGGCAATGGGCGGAAATGAAGTATTGGAAAACCAGATATTCTGCCATTATAAAACGGTGTATGATTTTATAAATAAAGACGGAAGCAGTAATAGATACGCCATTGATCTTGAATGGAATAATTCTCACCAAGCTATTAATAAATTTAACGATGAAATCCGTTCTTGCGAAGAATATAAAGGTGTTCTATATGAAACTTCTATTAGGTCAAGTTTAGTCAGGAGAGTTGTTTCCATAATTCTTTTGTGCAAAATCAAATCTTTAGAGTTTGATGATTCGCTACTGGAATTAGCTAATGAGCAATTAGAAATATTGAACAATGCTAAATATAAAAGGTATATTTAATATATGTGCTTGTTTGTTTAGCGAGTAAGCTGGGTTGCCAAACCCAATAGTTCTTCAGGTAGCCTTACTTCCACCGTTCAGATTACCTGAAAGCATGGCACAGGTCTTGCGGGTGGGGAAGAGTCTTTATGGATATGCGCCGAAAGCGATGAGGTAAGCTGATATGTTTAGGGGTTGGTATATAGTGCTCCAAAAAATGGGTTCAGATCCAGCTGTAGCAGACAAAATAGAAGGCTATAGTAAACGTATTAAGTCCATGTAAAGGTATCAAGACGATGTTAGCTTTGGCTAGAGGGTAATTATGGAGAAATGAAGAAGAGAAGCAGAGCGAAAATCGCTCTACAGTAGTGCCATAACCCATGCGTCAGAAAAGTCAAAATGTGCATGTAAAATGAAATTTTTATACATACAAAATTTTAATGCAAAAGTTATTTTATTAAATTACAAATAAAGAATTTAAAATGGAACCAATAATATTAAATAATATATCCGATGAAGTCTTTCTTGATGATATTAAAGAATTAACGCAAGAATTTCCTATCGAGTTTCCAAATTTATTTAAACAAATAAAAGACTATTTAAATGTAGATACACAAAATATTTATATTACAGATTTTGTTGAAGATGAAAATAATAGTGACTATTTCTATGGCTATTTCTTCGATATTTTAAGTAGGAAGATGTACAAATATTCATTTGAGAAAGATAAATCAAAAATTGAAGAAGTTAATATAAGCTCTTTAACATTAAAAGATACATTCAGCATTAAGGTATTACATTTATTGTAGCGGCTATTGGAAATTAGCAAATAGTAGCCTGCTCAGGTAGGGTATGTTCTCTACGCTCAGAAGGTTTCGGCTTTCATCCGTTTCAGGCTATCGGAAATATGCACTGTTTTTCGTTAAAGACTCCAAAAAGCCACCTGAAGAATATTCACACCACAAATCAGTATCCCTCCATGAAGTGGCCGATTGGAGCGGCAAATGAACAAATGCGATAATGGTGGTGGAACGCGATATTATAATCCCAGCAAGGCGTAAATTGACTTAATGCCAAGTAATATAATTAATATATAGAGAGATTTTATGAAGAATTATAATATATTTAAATTATGTGAAGAGCTGCAATCTATTCTAGATAAAGAAATAACAGCAGGGAATGTTATAACTGAGCTTTCACGCTGTACGAACTGGCCTCAGGAAGGAAGTATTTTTGTTTCATTAAAAAATAGACTAACTGCAGGTAAGAAAGTTTTAACAGATGATGTTTATTATTCTATTAATAATGATATTCATTATGGTTGGATTGATGAATGTGTATGCAAAATTCACCATAATTTATTGGTTGCAGGTAACTTAATTAAAAGTAAATATGAATGATTTATTTTAACCTTTATAAGGGAACTATTTTCCCGACTCATAGGTCAGCGTAATACATTAGAACTTTTCAATCGGGTGAACGATGTTCTTTAATCCCCAGTGCTAGGAAGAATAACAGTAGTTCTTCTCCAGTTTGTGGTGGGCAGTGACTTCCTTCGCAAGGTATGATAGATGGAAAATGGTTTATTGAGTCTTTTAGACTATGTTCGATTATGCTAAAAAGTTTCGTATATGGACAGTTTGATAAAATTTTATTATTAATTGAGTTTAGAAGAATCCAGGGTTTTATTTTCTGTAGGTATGGTTGATAAGAACCAGTTCCTCAAAATCAGTTGGCACAAACACGTTAACCGAAAATAGTGTAGAATCTTAAAATGTCGATATTAGAGCTCTGGGAGATGTAGTAATGAATGCTGATAATACTGTTAACGTTCAAATTTATTGGAGATCTCGAGAAGAAGGCGGTAGGAAGACGATTCCCCCTATTGGTCTTTTTTATCCTGTAAGTGAATTTGAAGATGGAGTTTTTCAAGAGAATTTTCCTAGGAGTATAGTCTTAGATATTTACGAGCACTTACCAAGTAAAAATATGAGTTATGCAAGAGCTCGGTTTCTTATAAGAAAAAATGACAAAATACCGCTGGGTACGAAATTTAAAATTTTTGATGGAGCGAGATGTATTGCGGATGTTATGTCAACTTTTTAAATAAACATGGGCTGGGGCTTGGAATAACAACACAATAAGGCCGTCAGCAATATAAACCCTTTTAGAGGTAAGGGCATGCACCCATAATGAATAACGGTTATCTTGCCAAAGTTTTGTTACTGAGGGGCGGGAGAAGGAATAGTGGATGCAGTAGGTTACACTGAAAAGGATGGGGACTGCACGATCCGATTCAGCAATGATGAGCTGCTGGTTATCTTTGACTGGATCGCCCAGTCTAACCAGCACGAAAATAATGAGTTGGATTCTGCCACGCAGCTAATATTTGAAGAATTTGAATGTTTACTGGAATCTATATTGGCAGAACCTTTTGATAATGACTATAGGCTACTCGTGCGAGCGGCGAAGTCAAGAATTATCCGGGAAGCACAGCGGGGATTTTAAATAGGCTCTACTCCATCGTGTAGGGCTTGAGGTTATTATCATTTCTGTATTTTTCCTCCCAGTCATAGTAGTCTTGTGGCTGATCCACTGTGTGGCCCTTGTGCCAGTACCCTTCGCCGTAGGCTAGTATCATAGCCCAGTGGTATTCTTCGTCGTGGCAGAGCATGCCCACAGAATGGTAGTTAATACCTGCGTCAGAGCATAGTGGGGCATTCTTTATCATGTCATATGCCAGTTCAGGGGTAAAGCCAAGGTAACGGGTTAGTATTCCGTGTATCGTGCACAGCCAAGTTTTTCTATGAAAAATAAGTTGATCTCCGGTTTCTGGATCGGTGAATACCATATTGTCATGAGCATCTTCAAACATGTGTTTTTCGTTTCAGTTTAAGTTTCTAATACTTTGCACAAGAGTACCCTAAACACATATAAAAATGGTAAATATTGTCATGTGGTTAGTGGAATAGTTCACTGTATTATAGAAAATTTGTTATGTGCGTTTTATGGTTAAAACTACATCTTATAGTGAGCTAAAACACTGGAGGTTCTCATGAAGGCAGTTGTTGTTCCTGAACACATTGATGGCTCAGTAGTCGTTACTGATGTTCCCGTACCCGAGGTGGGGTACGGCCAGGCACTCGTAAAGCTAGAGTATTCCGGCGTCTGTCACACCGACTTGCACGTTGCAGCTGGCGATTTTGGTAAGGTTCCGGGACGCATCTTGGGGCATGAAGGTATTGGTATTGTCACCGAAGTTGGTGAAGGCGTTGAATCTCTCAAGCCCGGCGATCGAGTCTCTATTGCCTGGTTCTTCCAAGGATGCGGGCACTGCGAATACTGCACCTCCGGCCGGGAGACGCTGTGCCGTACCGTCAAGAATGCGGGCTACACCGTGGACGGCGCCATGAGTGAGTATGCCCTCGTTACGGCGGACTATGCCGTGAAGGTCCCCGAAGGTTTGGATGCTGCACAGGCAAGCTCGATTACTTGCGCGGGCGTAACCACCTATAAGGCGACGAAGGAATCTCAGGTGCGGCCGGGACAGTGGTTGGTCGCCTACGGTGCTGGCGGGCTGGGCAACCTGGCGGTGCAGTACGCCAAGAAGGTTTTCGGCGCCAAGGTTATTGCCGTCGATATTAATGATGACAAGCTGAAGTTTGCCGCTGAAACCGGTGCCGACGTCACGATTAACGGTCGTGAGGTTGAGGATGTGCCAGCGAAGATTCGTGAGGTGACTGGCGGGGGAGCACAAGCCGCCGTAGTGACTGCGGTATCGAAGGTCGCTTTTAACCAGGCGGTTGAAAGCGTGCGTGCCGGGGGCAGCGTAGTAGCTGTGGGGCTTCCGCCCGAGAAGATGGAACTGTCTATCGCGAAGATTGTTCTTGATGGGATTCGCGTGCTCGGTTCGCTGGTTGGTACTCGCCAGGATCTTGCTGAGGCGTTCCAGTTCGGCGCCGATGGGCTCGTTGTTCCGCTGGTTCAGCTGCGTAAGGTTGAAGAGGCTCCGCAGGTATTCGAGGAGATGGGCGCAGGTAAGATTACCGGGCGTATGGTGCTCGATTTCGCAAGTATCTGGTAAATCCTCCTTACTAGAGAAAAGGGTGTTCCCCCTACCCACATGGGTAGGGGGAACACCCTTTCAGTTATGCATACCTAGCAGGTGGTTAGCGCATGCGGTACAAGAATGCTGCCATAGCTCCGCGGCTAACAGAATCGTACGGGCGGAAAGTGCCATCACCGTAACCTGCGGTGATCTTCCGGGACTCAAGCCAGATGATTTCGCGGTAGAAGGAGTTATTGGCGCGAACATCCTTAAACCCGGAACCGTGAACTGCCGGGATGGCGGGGCTGCCGCTGTAACGGTACAAGAATGCTGCAGTTGCTTCACGGCTGACGGCATCGTTCGGGCGGAAAGTACCATCACCGTAACCGGTGGTGATACCGCGCTGGTGCATCCACACGATTTCCTTATAGAAGGGATGGTTGGTGGGCACATCCGAGAAGGGGACGTTTTCGGCAGGTTTACAGCGGGAGAGCCAGCCATCCGGTAGAAGTATGCTGCCATTGCGCCGCGTTCTACGCTTTGATCCGGGCGGAAAGTACCATCACCGTAACCGGTGGTGATATTCCGTGAAGCAAGCCACTCAATTTCAGTGTAGAAAGCCGCGTGAGTAGGAACATCGCTGAAACGGGTCTTTACTGCGGGCTTAGGAGCCGGTGCGGGCGTAGCCGGGTGCCATGAGCGGTTGGTTGCCTGCGGGTTGGAGGCTAAAGCCTTCAGATCATTGAAGGAACCAGGGAAGAAATTGGAGTCACCAACAAACGGGCCGTCGGCTGAGAACTGCCAAATATCGTAGGACTTCCACCCGTTGGGAGTGGGACCGGGAACATAGTTATAGTTCGCCAGGTGAAGCAGAGTCTTACCGAACTCGCCGGTTCCTACACACTGGCTCCACCAAGAGTTAGCGGTATAGACCATAGGGTAGCGTCCGGTGAGTGAGCGGTAGGTTTCGTTAAAATCACGAATCCAGTTAGTCAGCTGGGCAGGGCTCAGGTTGTAGCAGGTATTGCCATACTGGGAGTAGGGGTTGAACTCAATGTCGAGTAGACCAGGAAGGGTGCGGCCGTCATTGCTCCAGCCCCCACCATGGTTCACAAAGTAGCGAGCCTGGTCGGCACCTGAGGAGGTGCGGGGTTGGCAAAGTGGTAGGCTCCGCGGATCATACCAACATCGGCTGATCCAACATACTGCTGTGCGAAGTAAGGGTTGGTGTAGTAGGTGCCCTCAGTTGCTTTGGTGTACGCAAAGCGTGCACCGCCGTTGTATGCTTCCTGCCAACGCACATTGCCTTGGTGAGAGGAGACATCCATACCGAGGGTGCCGCCGCTGGGCGTCCAGGTTGCTGCAGGGCCAACTCCTTTGGCACGCCCGTGCCCGCCCGGTGCCTCGGTAGCGCCTTCAGCTGGTAGGCCAAGACGTTTACGCTCACCAGCACCCATGGCGGTGTTCATGTCTTCGGTGGGCGGGGGAACATCCTCATAAGATATCGTGGCGGAGGGGTCAGTGACGGGTTCTTCAGCCGCGGCAGCTGGGGCGAAAGAACCTGCCAGCATGGAGAGAGCACCTAGCGAGACCAGGCATTTAGATAGTTTCTGATTCCGAGAGAAGAGGCTCATAGTATAAGTAACCTGCAATCTTCAAATAGACTTGTGTTTGAGTGTGAATAAACGTGAAGTTGAGTGACATCTACGCATTAGTGCTTTCGGGGTCTTTTAATGCCCCTGGATTATTTTGCATCTTTACTGAGAGCTCACAATAAAGATGCACCCTTGCACGCATCTCATTGTAGGGAAAGATTTTGTTAATTTTCAAGATAGATACTCAGTTAACGGGCCCCTTCAGGTAGGGGTAGAATTTGTTGGACTAAAGCCTTAAGGAACGAATACATAAAGGTAAGAGTATTCTAGTATCTGATTGAACATAACATAAAGTGTGTGCGATGGTTGAGGTGGTTAGTTGAAGCTAAAGGTTCATAGAGCGTTGTATAAAGATTGAATTTTTATGCTAATCCGTGCACGCATATTCTTCAACTGGAAAGTAATTTTTCTTCTAATTGGAGATGATTTGTGCCACAATCCCTTGCATCTTGAGTTGCCTTCTTCGATTTCTGTGGTGCTGACGCTTAGGTAAGGCCTTGACCGTCTCTTTAAGGAGGATGTGGATGTTCTGCAGGGAGTGAAGGCTGGGGGAGTGATTGGTTACTGGTACGGCTGACGCTCGTATAGGTCAGGCAAAATACTCGCATACCTATGCAGGTTGTTATTACAGTATGTTCCTTAGGTGATCGAGGTGGGAAGAATAAAGATGTGGTGTATATCGAAAGGTAGTGTATAGGTATGCCCTTGTCTTCTTAGGGTTATTATTACGTATAAGGTGCAACCATTATCTGCTTTTTGCCACCCATAAAAATACCCATGAGATATGTCACGTTCAATGATTGATGGTGTTCTGTGGGATCGTGGGAGCGGTCCACGGCTTACAGAGACTACCTGCTAATCTATGCACATCTGTGAAGGTGCAGACCTGCTGCCCTTGCCCCTCTTAGTTACCTTCTTTGGTAAGGGGGCGTGTGCCTGTGTGCGGTATGGGTCTGAAGTCGCCACCTTATCCAGCGGGCTTGAGTGACACACTATGAGTGCAAGGTCTGTCTCGGTCTTTTTTCTGGCGGGGTGATCTGTAGTTTTGCTGCGAGGAATGTGGTTCTGGGGCCAGGTGGGAAATGCGTATGTGTAGGTGAGAATAATGTGTGTGTATTTTGAGAATAAAAAAGGAGGTGGGCCGCACACACAAGACCCACCTCCAGCTCTCCAAATACAGTTAACGCGGCCTCGCATCCGCTGTACTCGGAAACCTACGGTCGGAGGAGGAGAGAAAAACCTCCGACCGTGTATCTATTGCCCTCGTTGGTATGGGGCAAGTTTGTAGGGAAGTGCTCTTTGAATTAGATAAGCTTTGCTACTTCCTGTGCAAATGGCTCAAGGGATGCGCGGTTGGTGTAGTCTGCTCCCTCGGTACCATAGCAATCAAGCATCTGTTGGATGCCCTCATTTGGGTTGGGCTTAGCGGCAAGCCAGGCACGAACAGGGCCTTTGAGGGCTGCCTTATGGGTTAAGGATAGCTCTGACCATTTAATGCCGCCGCGTAAGTGAGCAACAGGCTGTCCTTCGGTGAGCTCAGCAGTGTAACTCTTGGCGACAGCTTTATTTAAGAGGTCCTTGGAATACTCACCAGTAAATGAAACGGTGAAAAAGGCGGTGCGTTTGCGCTTGGGCAGTAAGAGGGGAACAATCTTTTTGCGTAATGAGGGTGCTCCGGTCAGGAATCCACCGTAGTCACTCCCACCAATTACTACAACGTCAGCAGCTTCTGCCTGTTCGGGGGTTACCTTAGCGGCGGGAACCGTTTCGACCTCGGGTGCCTGAGGCAAAGCTCGTAGATCTTCAGCGAGCCATGTGGCGTACTGCTCTGTGTAGCCATAGACTGAGCCGTAGATAATAAGTGCGCGTGTGGTGGACACCGGCAACCTCCAGGGCAAATTTGCATAAAAGATACTAATTATTGATTCAAGTCTAGGGCAGGTGCCCCTAAATGTGAAATCACCTCAAGGGTGACTCTATTCACAATAGAAGACTTGTGGGTATTAACCCTCCAAAAATGGTTGACAACTATGAGACTATCACCCCTTTTCTCTCCCAATCTGCGGGCAAAAGTCCTATACTTGAAGGCAGGATATTCATAATACAGCACGTTGTGAACGTGCGGTTTTCTGTGGATACATGTGGGAGTTTCCCCGTGTGCTCCCGCACAAACAATGGGTCTTAGCCCTAAGGCCCGCGCCACAACTCACGAAGGTTAGGTACATGAGGCGAGCAAAATCGTTGCAACAATCGGTCCCTCCATCTCCGCACCCGACAAAATCGCCGCGGCAATCAATGCGGGCATGAATGTGTCCCGTTTGAACATGAGCCACGGTGACCATGATGTTCACACCAACTCTTACAACACTATTCGCGAACAGTCCGCAAAGCTCGGTAAGGAAGTTGCAATTCTTGCCGATTTGCAGGGGCCGAAGATCCGCTTGGAGCGTTTTAAGAACGAGAAAGAAATCCTTGAGCCCGGTGCCGACTTCACCATTACCTCTGAAGAGGTAGAAGGTACTCAGGAAATCTGCGGTACCACTTATAAGGGGCTGCCCGGCGACGTGAAGCCTGGCGATAAACTATTGCTGGACGACGGCAAGATTCAGCTTGAAGCTGTTGAAGTTACCCCAACCCGTGTTCGTACCCGTGTTATCGTGGGTGGCCCGATCTCAAACAACAAGGGCATTAACTTGCCTGGTGCGGCTGTTTCGCTACCCGCGTTGACCGAGAAGGACGAAAATGACCTGCGTTTTGCACTGCGCTTAGGCGTAGACATTATTGCGCTTTCCTTCGTCCGGTCCGGCAAAGATGTTGAGCGTGTGCACGAGATCATGGAGGAAGAAGGGCTGCGCATCCCCGTGATCGCCAAGATCGAAAAGCCGCAGGCGGTGGAGAACCTGCAGGACATTATTGATAAGTTCGACGGCATTATGGTTGCACGCGGCGATCTGGGTGTTGAGCTGCCGTTCTCTGAAGTTCCGTTGGTGCAGAAGCAAGCTATTCAAATGGCTCGCCGCTGGGCTAAGCCTGTGATTGTAGCTACCCAGGTGCTTGAGTCGATGATTAGCAACCCAACCCCCACTCGCGCGGAGGTCTCTGACTGCGCCAACGCAATTCTTGACGGTGCTGATGCGGTCATGCTGTCCGGTGAGACCTCAGTGGGTAAGTACCCGATTATTACGATCTCAGCGATGGCCTCCATTATTAGTGATACCGAGAAGAAGGGCCTGTACCGTGTGCCCGAACTCGACCGTAAGCCGCGTACCCGCGGCGGCGCTATTACCCGGGCAGCAGTAAATATTGCTGAGCAGCTGGATGTTGATTACATCAGCACTTTCACCCAGTCGGGTGACTCCGCCCGCCGTTTGGCTCGTTTGCGTCCCAAGAAGCCTGTGCTTGCGTTTACCCCGAACCCGAAGGTCCGTGCCTTTATCTCGCTGCTGTGGGGTGTTGAAGCAGCCCACGCGCAGCTCACTGCTGATACTGATGGTATGACCAAGATTGTGGACGACTACCTAATGGAGCATAACTTGGCAGAGAAGGGCGACCTGATCGTCATGACTGCCGGTTCGCCTCCCGGTGTTGCTGGCTCGACCAATACGGTCAGGGTGCACCGCATCGGTGACCGTGACGAGACCGGGGCTAAGCTGCCAGAGGAACGTGAAGCAGTGCGTCCTTACGCCGACGAAGATCACGACTAATACTCGGGTAGGCCCAGATTCTCTAGATTTTCGAGTTTATGAAAAGGTTGAGCCCCAAGGAGATTTCCTTGGGGCTCAACCTTTTCATGAAGGTAGCGGGTGATAATGTGCCCGCCAATAAAATCGGTGATTGTGATTCAGAGCTGATGAATCCCAGATGTGTGGGGTGCCCGAGGTGGGACTCGAACCCACACTCCGTAGAACCTGATTTTGAGTCAGGCGCGTCTGCCAATTCCGCCACTCGGGCGCACACGCAATGTGTACGGCATTGATTCTACATCATACGGCGCCGCAAAATCGAATTTAGGGGAAAACAACGCCCAACCGTGCTCTACCCTAAATTTCTGAATGAAACAAGTGTGTACTGTAGATGAAGAAATATGAACTGCTGTAGACTTGAGACGAGAAGAAATTGCAAAAGGAGAGAGTTTTGTCAGAGCAGACCACTCATGACCACGAGGGAGACGCAGACGCTCCGGCACGCACCGTTGTTGTTGCCGAAGACGAAGCGCTGATCCGTCTCGACATCGTGGAAATCCTACGGGAACGCGGTTACGAAGTCGTTGCTGAGACCGATAACGGGAAAACCGCCATTGAGCTCGCCCAAAAGCACCGGCCTAATCTGGTGCTCATGGACGTGAAGATGCCCATTATGGACGGCATTACCGCCGCCGAAGAGATCGGTAAGGAACAAATTGCCCCCGTAGTACTTTTAACCGCATTCAGCCAGAAGGAGCTGGTGGACCGCGCGGTTGAGGCTGGGGCCATGGCATATGTGGTAAAACCGTTCACTCCCAATGACCTGTTCCCTGCCATTGAAGTGGCTATTGCCAGGTACGAGCAAATTCGTGCCCTTGAAAAGAAGTGGGCACTATCCGCGACCAGTTCGAAACCCGTAAACTAGTGGACCGCGCAAAGTCATTGCTCATTACCAAAATGAGCCTGACCGAACCTGAAGCATTCCGCTGGATTCAAAAAACTTCGATGGATCGTCGTCTTTCAATGCGCGAAGTTTCAGACACCATCATTAAGCAGTTGTCATAGGAACATAGAGAACTGTAGCAGAAGGTGTGTGCCCCATAACGTAACGTTATGGGGGGGCACACACCTTAATCTTTTTAACGTTTAGAGAAGGTTGCCTCATCATCATGTTTTAGCGGGGAGCGGTTGGCGAGCTGGCCCATAGGGCCCCGACTGTCACAACTAACAGTGCTGGCCACCATAGGCCGCCCAGGTTGTATGCAGCAATAAAACAGACAATAACAGCCCCAATCAGAATAGGCATCGCAATGCGTTTGGCCCGTTTAATCTTGGGATACCGCTGATAATAGGGAGCGCGTGGCATGAGGCTCCTTTCCATGGATGGTACTTTAGCGGGCGGTGCGGGGGATAAGCATATTAGTGATGCGCGCCGAACATACGCCTCTGCCAGCCTCATCGGTAATTTCTATGGTGTGAACGCAGACGGTGCGTCCCAGCTTAACGGCGGTGCACACAGCGGTTACATATCCTGCAGTTGCTGGGCGCAGATGGGTTGCGTTAACATCCACCCCCACAGCCATGCGTTCTATGCCCCGTGCACTCCGGAGGCTAGGGAGCCAAGGGTTTCAGCAAGAACCACGGACGCCCCACCGTGCAGGAGCCCCGCAGGCTGGGTGTTTGGTGCGACGGGCATCGTGGCTACCGCACGTTCGGCGGATAACTCGCTCAGGCGAATACCCATAGCGGGGATAAGCCCGCCAAGACCATGCGGGAAAAGAGGATGTAATTTCTCAGGAACACCGTGCGCGGTCAGTTCCGCGATGACGGTGGGGGAAAGCTCAAGGCTGGAATCAGTCATGCCTATAAGTGTACTCCTGCCCCACCGCCCCTTGAGAAACCCGAATAAGAATACTACCGTTGGGTGAGAGACATCTTCGACTAAAACTAATATGCCGGTTTCTAGTGCTACAGGGCCGGTATTGACTGGGAGACATGATGAACACCGTAGAACAGATTTTTGAGCTGTGGCACAGCTACGCTCAAGAACGGAACACAGAAGGGCTGCTGAGTCTCTACGCTGAAGATGCTGTGTTTGAAAGTCCGCTGGTTCCGGCAATCCTTGATGATGCCCGCAGCGGGGTGCTACATGGTAAAAAGAGATTGAGCGGTTCCTGAGTGAAGGCACTCAACGCCGCCCCGACGAGCTGGTGAAATGGTACCGAACCGGTGAATACCTGACGGACGGCAGGATGCTCGTATGGGAATACCCGCGCGAAACCCCAGACGGTGAGCAGATCGATATTTTAGAGTTCATGATCATTGAGCAGGGCCTGATTGCCCAGCACCGTATCTACTGGGGATGGAAAGGGTGCCAGCACATTAGCGGGGCCCTTGCCAGCAGTGTGGCACGCGTCCGTCCATAATATAGAGGATGCGCCCACCGCCGTGTAGCAGGCGGTGGGCGCATCCTCTATAAGAATGAGTAGCCGGGCTGCGGCCGGTAGGCGCTAAGCCGATATAGACTCAGCTTTCTCAATATCTTCATCACGGATTTCGGAGTCGGGGTTAATGCCCATGAGCTTAGAAAACCGCTCGGTAAATGTTGCGATGGTTGCGTCCCCAGTCACGTTGGTAGCGGTGCCAAAGGAATCCTGCGCCAGGTACAGGGCGATCATGAGCGCAATCATTGACTCGTTAAAGCCCAGCATTGATTCCAGCAGCCCGATAGCGGTCATCACGCCACCACCGGGTACACCAGGGGCTGCCACCATCATAATGCCCAGCATCAGCACGACTGGGGTGACAGAGGCGAAACTTGGGTTCTGCCCCGTCATGTATAGTACCGCCACAGCGCATGAGGTGATGGTAATCATTGACCCCGACAGGTGGATGGTGGCGCACAACGGGATAGCAAAATCAACCACTCGGGACGCAATACCAGCTTTTTTAGCGGAACGCACCGTAACAGGGATAGTAGCCGCCGAGGACTGGGTGCCGATTGCAGTGAAATACGCCGGGAGCATGGTTTTGAGCATCTTCGCCGGGTTGCGTTTAGAGACTGCACCGGCCGCCGTGTACTGAATACACAGGGTGAACCAGTGCAGAAGAATAACCATAATGAACACCATGCCGAAAACTGACAGGATCTTCACCACCTGGCCTGCGAGGGTCATATTCGCAAACACCCCCACAATGTGCACCGGCAGCAGGGGAATAATCACATAGCCGAGCATTTTCTCGACGATCACCTGAAAATCTTCGAAAAGGTTCAGCATCGACCTGCTTTTGAGCGCTGTGATACCCAGACCGAGGATGAATGAAAGTATGAGGGCGCTCATCACACTCATAATGGGCTCAAGTTTAAACGTGACGTACCCGCTGGAAAGCGCGTTCTCGGGGTTATCGAACGATTCAAGCTGCTGACCCTTGAGGAGAATCGGGTACAGGAAAAGGGCTGCGGTAAGCGCTAAGAACCCCGCGACAATACTTGACAGGTACGACAGGCCTACCGTCACCCCAGCATCTTCCCTGCGCCCTGGGCCAAGGAACCAATACCCGGGACGATGAAACCGATAATGATGAGCGGGATAGCGAAACTCAAAAACGCACTAAAAATAGTGGAGAACGACACAAAAATTTGCACCACAACGTCGGTGGGAATGGAAATTTTCGCAGCGGAGTTAATGCCGCTAATAAGCCCTGGTGTGAGCGAACCGATGAGCACGCCGCCAAGGATGGCGATAACAATCCACGCCAGAAGCGGGATTTTCTGAAGCACTTTCATGATGTCCTCAAAGTTGTGAATCCGTGTGTTTATTTCTGGTTCCACGGCTATCGTGTAACTATAAGGTTTTATCGTAACCTGAGTACCGCCGCTTATTCCAGCAGTGCAACCACAAAACCGCGGCAATACACCATGTACAGGCTGCGGCGTGGGCGTTACGGGCGTGGAAGCTGCAAACAGTATAGGTGCAGCCTTGGAGCAGCTGCACAATAAACGTTTACCTCCATAATTTATGTGGCACGAAGCAACATTTAAAGCGCACGGAAACCCTTTTTGATAGGGTGAGAAAACTACCGTGAGAAAACCCGTCGCGCCCCAGCCAGTGCAGATGAAACGGAGAGAAACATGTCTAAAAACCCGCCCCCTAGCGCTCCCCGTACCCTTGAGATAATCGCTGAACAGAACCAGGGATTGCCAGGGCAGTTCCTCGCCGCCTACTCACCGAAAACCCAGAAAATATATATCGCAGGAACCTTCAACGCCGCCTCACACCGCGGTTCCTGCGTGGCCACTATCGCCCGCGTTGACCCGCAGACCTTGGCCATTGAAGCAACCGCGCAGCTACCCGTCATTGATGAGGCACACCCTAACCTGATCGGTGAATACCAGTTGTGCGGCGCATTCGGCTTGAGTGTTGATGATACGCGCGGCACTATCTGGGTGACTGACCCGACCACCTCCTCCGTGGCCGTATACGACCGTGATACGTTCGCCCCTATCTGGAGCAGCTACCAGCCCGACGTATCGCTAGAACAACAGCCTGTGAATCACCCGCGTGAAGTGCTGGTGCTAGAGGACATCGGTAAAGCCGTAGTGACCGGCCCCGGCGGGTACTGGTTTATTGATACCGGAACCTACGCAATCACCGCCCACAACCCAGTACCTGGCTCCCTGCCGCACACCCTCACTGTTACCCGTGATACCCTCGGCGGGAATATCTACCTCAGCGACTACAACCTAGACAAAGTGTATGAGGTAAGCCCCGCTATTGGGGAGGCAGTACGCACCATTAATGTTCCTGCCGGAGAGACCTCCGACTTCTCACGCGTCAATACCCACGGGGTGGCAATCAATAACTCGCTCAACGAAATATATGTCTCAACTCAGGGCGAGAACGGCAAGAACTCCGGGGTTCAGGTGCTTGATAAAATCAGCGGCTCGTTTAAACAGTTCATCCCCTATGGGATAACTCCCACAGACATTATCGCGGACGAAACCCGGGACTTGGTGTACCTCACCGACTTCGGCCCCACCTCGGTGCACCCGGCAGATAGTGGCGGGGGAACGGTCGCTGTTATTGATGCGCGCACCAAAAGTGTGGTGGCTGAGGTGCACATTGCTTCGGGGAAAGCGAATCATCTCACCCTGCTGCCGGACGGCATGGTTATTGCACTTGATAAGGCCGGAACCCACAAAAACGTTGAGGTGGGGTTCCATATTGATCCGGTCACCGGTAAACACGTGAACTCCGCGATAGATGTGCATGCCAGCGGTACCACCCCCATTAATGCCGATTCCATCACCAAAATTACGGTGGCGCTAAACAACGCTGGCTAATACCGCAACTGCGGTCCGTGGGTGCGCCGAAACCGCGCGGGGTGTATTCCCTATACGTTAAGGCGCGCTCACCGTGGCGGCTCCTGAGCCGTATGACGCTGCAGAGCACTTGCGATCACCACCGCCTCAACATCCCTAGACCTCAACGGTAAACTAGAGTAGATGAGTACTTCTGATAAGACCCTCCTTCTGATTGATGGCCATTCCCTAGCCCTGCGCTCCTTCTTCGGTATCTACACGATGGCCGAGAAAACCGGGCAGCACGTCTTTGTGCGTAGCGATGGGCAGCATACCGAAGCTGTGCACGCCTTCCTCTCAACCTTGCTCAACATCATTAAGGACTACCGCCCCAGCCACATTGCGGTTGCTTTTGACCTGCCTGGCGGCACGTTCCGTACCGCAGAATACAGTGACTACAAGGGTGGTCGAACCGAGATCCCGCAGGCATTTGATGGGCAGATCGACCTGATTAAGAAGATGCTCACCGCCTTGCGTATCCCCGCGCTCACGCAGGAGAACTACGAGGCCGACGACATTGTCGCCACCCTTACCCGCCGCGGAACCGAAGAGAACTACCGAGTATTTATCCTCTCGGGCGACCGCGATATTTTTCAGCTGGTTACCGACAAAGTGACCCTGTTGTACCCCGTCACCACAGGCCCCTCCAAGGGTATCCAGCTGATGGATCCTGCCGCCGTAGAGAAAAAAACTAAAGTACCCCCGCGCCTATACCCCGACCTTGCAGCGCTCACTGGTGAACAAGCCGATAACCTGCCTGGCGTTCCCGGTGTGGGGCCCGGGTTCGCTGCAAAATGGTTAACCGAATACGGCGACCTTGACGGGGTGATCGCCAACCAAGACAGCATTAAAGGCAAAAAAGGGGAGGCCCTTCGCGAAAATATTGAGAACGTGCGCCGTAACCGTCGCCTCAACCAGCTGGTGGATGACCTCAACATACCACTGGACCTGGGGGAAGACACCAGGTTCCTTCCCGACCTTGACGCACTGGATTCCTTCTTCGATGAGGTTCAATTCCGCACCATCCGCAAACGCGCCCATGACACGTTAGGCCCGGTAGTGCGTGCTGCTGGGGCTGCCACGCGCACTGCAGCAGCAACCGCTGGGGTGGTGAGGTTGATGAATTCGGGCAGGGGACGCTCTTTGCCGTGCCGGGGCAGCAACCCGCCGCCCCGAAAACGTTACCTTCTGGGCCTGTCTTTGAGCCTATCGCAACGGATAAACCGGTCACCGCGCAAACCGCCGCGCAGTTTCGCCATTGGTGCACCCAGGCTGCTACCGAAGGCTACGGTCAAGGCCTTGATGTGCCTGAACGTCTTAAAGGCGCCGTAACCCTCCTGCCGGTTATTGATGTGCCTGTGGCCCGTGAAGGCGTGAAAACCACAAAAACTAAAATCCGCTCGGCCGAAGAGAATCCCGTGCTTCGGGGGTTAATCCTCACCAGCAAAAGCTCTTCCCTGTGGGTGGATACCGTCACTATCGGAGAAGAGCTCAATAGCGCACTCGCGGCGTGGCTCTCCGATAGGAACGCGCACAAAATCGTGATGGACTTAAAGATTCAGCGGAAGCTTCTGCACGAAAACGGGTACGAGTTAGAAGGTGCCGTGGAGGATCCCGCTCTTTCGTCGTACATGTGCGGGCATATTCCCGCTACTACACGCCGTCTTTTCGCGGAACGTATTGAAGACTTGGCGGAGAAATACCTGTGGATTCCCACCGAAGACTACGGTGAGCTCGTATTCTTGCCGGAGGACATTATGGGACCCGAAAACCTGCGTTATTTCACCCAGGTATCCCGGGTTATTCGTGAACTGGCGCGGCAGCTCCACTTTGAGATGGCAGAACAGGGGCAGCTGAAAATCTATGAGGATATTGAACTGCCGCTACTGTATGTGCTCGCCGATATGGAACGTGCTGGCATTGCCGTCTCTGATGCCCTGCTTGAGGAACTCAACGGAACATTCGCCTCGCGTGCGAGCGCCGCTGAGGAACAGGCGAAGGCCGTGGTGGGGTCACACATCGACGGCGAAGAGCTGAACTTGGCCTCGGTGAAACAGCTGCAGACTGTACTATTCGAGAAACTGGGGTTGCCAAAGACCCGCAAAATAAAAACCGGGTACTCGACTGATTCAGAGTCAATGACTGACCTGCTGGGTAAGATCTCTCCCGAATCTGACGGGGCTCAGTTCTTAGTATCTTTGCAGGGGTACCGCGATAATGTGAAACTCAAACAGACCGTTGAGGGGCTGCAGAAAGCGGCACGTATTGACGGCCGTGTGCACACCACCTTCCAGCAGGGGGCAGCATCCACGGGGCGTCTTTCTTCAACCGCGCCAAATCTGCAGAACATTCCGGTGCGTTCTGAGGCGGGGCGGCGCATCCGTGATGCGTTTATTGTGGCGCCTCATCCTATTGACGGTGTGGAGTATGAGGGGCTGCTAACCGCCGACTACTCGCAGATTGAGATGCGTATTATGGTGCATCTTGCAAAGGACGAGAAGCTTATTGCCGCTTACCAAGAAGGCGAAGACCTGCACCGTTTCGTGGGGTCTGAAGTGTTCGGTGTGGCTCCTGAGGACGTGACCTCGCAGATGCGCTCGAAGGTGAAGGCGATGTCGTACGGGCTGGCGTATGGGTTGTCTCGTTTCGGGCTGGCGAAGCAGCTGAACATTAGCTCTGATGAGGCGGGCCAGCTGCGCACGAACTACTTTAAACGGTTCGGGCGCGTGGGACGTTTCTTGCGCGGCGTGCTGAAACAGGCCCACGCTGACGGCTACACGCAGACTATTTTTGGCCGCCGCCGCCAGCTCCCTGATTTAGACTCGCCCAACCGCACCCGGCGTGAGGCGGCTGAACGGGCCGCGCTGAACGCCCCAATTCAGGGTACTGCAGCAGACATTATTAAAATCGCGATGATTAATATTCACCGACGCCTGCGCGACGAAAACCTGAAAACCCGTATGCTCTTGCAGGTGCACGATGAGATCATCCTTGAGGTTGCACAAGGGGAACGGGAAACTGCACAGCGTATCCTGGTGGAAGAGATGAGCGGTGCAGCGCAGCTGTCGGTTCCGTTGGATGTGCAGGTCGGCTGGGGTAAATCCTGGCAGGAAGCCGGGCATTAAGGAAGTCCTGGCTGCTGTCACGGCAGTACATTAGCGGGGGTAAAGTACGATGTGTGGCGGCTACACGCCGTTGCATTCGCCTTAGATGCGTGTTGTTCATTGACGACACGCCCGAGATTCGCATACACTAGTAATTGCGTGTATTGGCACTTCTGTGCGCCCTCACCACTGGTGGGGCTTTACTAGACGGTTCGCCGAATAGTCTGGTTATTACGGTATGCGCGGTAAGTATCCGTCAGACTCGACGCATCCTTCCGGGATGAGCGCTTCACAGCGTATTACCGGAGGCCGAGGCATACCTGCCATGGTGGATGCGCCGACCTATAAGTAATCCAATTGGAGCCCTAACTATATGAGCACCAACATCCCTCAGGTCGCAATCAACGACATTGGCAACGAGGAAGAATTCCTCAAGGCAGTTGACGAGACCATCAAGTACTTCAACGATGGCGATCTCGTCTCCGGTCAGGTTGTTAAGGTTGATCACGATGAGGTTCTGCTCGACATCGGTTACAAGACCGAAGGCGTCATTCCCTCCCGCGAGCTCTCCATCAAGCATGACGTTGACCCCGGCGAAGTCGTAACCGTCGGCGACGAAATTGAGGCTCTCGTCCTCACCAAGGAGGACAAGGAAGGCCGCCTAATTCTCTCCAAGAAGCGTGCACAGTACGAGCGCGCATGGGGCGACATCGAAAAGATCAAGGAAAACGACGGTGTTGTCACCGGTACCGTCATTGAGGTTGTCAAGGGCGGCCTTATCCTCGACATTGGGCTGCGTGGCTTCCTGCCCGCGTCACTGGTTGAGATGCGACGCGTCCGTGACCTCGCACCCTACATTGGTCAGCAGCTTGAAGCGAAGATCATTGAGCTTGATAAGAACCGCAACAACGTGGTGCTCTCCCGCCGTGCATGGCTTGAGCAGACCCAGTCTGAGGTTCGCTCCACCTTCCTCAACCAGCTCGAAAAGGGCCAGGTGCGCGATGGTGTGGTTTCCTCCATCGTCAACTTCGGTGCTTTCGTGGATCTGGGCGGTGTGGACGGCCTGGTGCACGTCTCCGAGCTGTCCTGGAAGCACATCGACCACCCCTCCGAGGTTGTCGAGGTTGGCCAGAAGGTCACCGTCGAGGTGCTAGAGGTAGACCTGGATCGCGAGCGTGTCTCGCTGTCTCTGAAGGCCACCCAGGAAGACCCGTGGCAGGCATTCGCCCGTACCCACGCCTTAGGCCAGATCGTTCCCGGCAAGGTCACCAAGCTTGTTCCCTTCGGCGCGTTCGTCCGCGTGGAAGACGGCATCGAGGGCCTGGTTCACATCTCCGAGCTGGCTGTACGCCACGTGGATTTGGCAGACCAGGTTGTCTCGGTTGGCGAAGAACTGTTCGTGAAGATCATCGACATCGACATGGACCGCCGCCGCATCTCGCTGTCCCTCAAGCAGGCTAATGAGGGTATTGACCCCAACGCCACCGAGTTCGACCCCGCACTGTACGGCATGGCCGCAGAGTACGACGAGAACGGCGAGTACAAGTACCCCGAGGGCTTCGACCCCGAGAAGGGCGAATGGCTCGAAGGTTACGAGGCACAGCGCGAGGCATGGGAAGCTCAGTACGCCGAGGCCCAGGCTCGTTTCGAGGCACACAAGGTGCAGGTCGCCAAGGCCCTGGAGGCTGACGCGGAAGCCGCTGCATCCGCACCGGTTGCTGCGGAGCCCGCACCGACTTCCTACTCCTCCGACGATAAGTCTTCGGCAGGCACCTTAGCTTCTGATGAGGCGCTGGCTGAGCTCCGTAAGAAGCTGACCGGCAACTAAGCCTAGTTTCACGCTCCTGTAACTGATTGAGCGCATAGGGGAGGGGCTTCCACCGCACAGGTTGGTGGGAGCCCCTCCTTTGCTGCGTTTATGACGGCCTGGATCGTTAGTGGTTGGTCATGAGTGCCCAGATACGTTCCACTTGGGTTTGTGTGTTTTCTGCGGAGCCGTCGTTGTCGATAATCCAAGTGGCAATGGCGGCGCGTTGGGTATCTGTGGCTTGGGCTGCGATACGGGCCCGTGCGTCTTCTTCAGCCATGCCCCGTGTCTCCATGAGGCGGGTGAGTCGCTTCTCCAGGCTGGTACGTACCACAATGACACCGTCGAACTCTGCGGCACGGTTTGTCTCGGCTAGAAGCGGAATGTCGTCAATAATAATGCCTGAGAACCCGGGGGCACGCCAAGCCTGCTCCACCAAAGCATCCGCACGGGCGCGTACGGCCGGGTGCACAATATTGTTCAGACGGGTGCGGGCGTCCTCATCGGAGAACACCAAAGCCGCTAAGGCTGGACGGTTGAGCGTGCCGTCCGGGTGCAGGATATCGGGGCCGAATTCTGCAACAACGGCATTGAGCGTGTTTTCTGTAGGGCGCATGAGGTCTCGTGAGATAGCATCCGCATCAATGATGACCGCCCCCAGATGGGCAAACATTGCGGCTACTGTGCTTTTGCCGCTGCCGATACCGCCGGTGATTGCGTACCGTCGAAGTGTTTTTTCTGTCATGCGACCGCCTAAAATAGGTAGGGTGAATAGTCCCCAGGATATTGCCGTTCAGACCCGTGCTAACCGGTATACCGTTCCGCACGGTACCGAAGAGTACGAGCATCTGCTTGAGATTAAGCGTAGCGAGTTTATTGGGCATATCAAACAGGTGAGTTCTCAAGATGAGGCCCGGGATTATATTGAGTCGCTGCGCAAAACCTACCATGATGCACGGCATGTGTGTTCGGCATTTGTGGTGGGTGCTGATAGGGATGTGCAGCGTTCTTCTGATGATGGTGAACCAGCTGGTACGGCGGGTATTCCAATGCTTCAGGCTCTTTTAGCGCGGCAGAGCCGACCGGATGGCACCACTGATCTTTCGGATACGGTGGCGGTGGTGGTGCGCTATTTCGGCGGTATTAAATTGGGCGCCTCAGGGCTGGTGCGTGCCTATACAGATGCGGTGGCACAGACTCTAGATGCGGCCAGCTTCGATTCGCGGGAGCGTGTGCGGGTGGGGGTTGTCGCGGCGTCTCATGCGGATGCGGGCCGTTTGGAGAATGAGATGAGGGCGTGTGGGCTGAACGTTTTGGGTAC
Organism: Rothia aeria; assembly: GCA_002355935.1. Taxonomy (GTDB): domain Bacteria; phylum Actinomycetota; class Actinomycetes; order Actinomycetales; family Micrococcaceae; genus Rothia; species Rothia aeria. The sequence goes on from AP017895.1 coordinate 1,553,619, forward strand.
TGACTATTTAGCGGATGGGGCTCAGATTTCTATGGGCGTATTTGATTGCACCGAGGATTTGGAGCGCGCCAACGAGCAGGTTGTGACGATAACTGCCGGGGCTGGGACGGTGCTCTGGGGAGATACCCGCTGGGTTGATATACCGTTTAATTAGTTCAAGCAACCTAGTATAAAAGTTATACCTAAATATTAAATCAGGGTGAGCATAGTATCTGGTGTGTGTTTGTGGTACGTTGAATACGGCGCGGCGTTACCTGCCGCGTTAAGTCAACCGAGAGCCGAGAGTTTTCTAGTGCGCTTTCCCGATTATGAACACAGCACACAAACCAATACCCCGCCAGAGGCTGACACCGCAACCGTTGAGCAGATTCTTGAGGCCTACAACAAAGGCAACCTGGATACACTGTTAAACGTTTTGGCGAGGCGCCCGCGTGAACTCGCTCAACAGCTGAACCGTATTTGCAGGGCTTTCCCCGCAGAGCTTGAGCGTGTCGCGGTGGTTCTTCAGCAGGTCGGGGATCAGCTGCCGGTAGAAACCTTGGTTCGTTTGCACAATCAGTATGCGAATGCCGCCCGTGGGGTGGGTGAGTGTCTATCAATGGATAACCTCCGAATGGTGCACCTGATTCAGGCGCCCATGATAACCCGCAGCCACGCTGCGCGCCTGCTGTTGGCTATTGAAATGTGCCTGGTGGGTAGGATGGAAGGCTTCAGCGTTGAGATGCCTCCCCAAGACTATTACCGCCCTATGAAGGCTGAGCCTGCACCTACCTCATGCAACCCCGCGCTGGACGGGGCGATTAACCCGTTTACACCAGCGTTGTGGGAGCCATTCCGGCTTGGCGGCAGCGATGAGGCAGTGGCATTGAGCGCTACAGGCGTGCGGGAGGTTCCTAACGGTTATGAGCTTTCGGTGCTCCTGCTGGATGACGACTATACCCAGGTGAAAACCATTGAACGGGGTGTTGAGGATACCTGTTTTTCCTGCTTCTGGGATGAGGAAGGCGTGGACTCGGAGAACGATATACGATGCGGGCTCACGCTTGGGTACCGTATCGAAGAATACGCCGAGGTTAATGTGCACCGCGCTATGGCCTTGGGTGTGCGGTACGTAGTGGTAACCGCGCGGGTAGGGGAGCGCTTCCCACAGTTTGGTAGTGCAGACAACCCAGGGAAAGCCCCGCAGGGCTCGCCCGTGCACCCTGACACACCACGCTTTACCTCACAGGTGGCTCCCGATATAAGGTCTTTGACGATAACCCCGGAGGCGACTATCCGCCCGGTGGAACATCGGGGTAATTTTCATGTGCTTGATGCGCCTGGCCGCACCGTGTGCGCTGTCCTGGATTTGTATAAGCAGCGCATTAGCACCCCTGCTGTGGGTATCCCTGAAGGGGCAGATGAGGATACCACCCTCACTGCTATTATGGGCGTGCTTAACGGGTACCTGCCCATGACCGTTCGGGAATTCATGCGGTTATCGGGTGCTGCTGTGCGCAAACCCGACTAGTTAGCCCAAAACATAAGGCGGGTGGGCCGCAAGGTACAGTAACCTTTTGGCGGCCCACCCTTTCGGATTCCGCTGCCCCTAAGAAGCACACTGGAGCGTCGCTGATAACGGCTAACGCTGTAGGGCAATTGACATTTGAGCAAGTGGAGCAGTAAGAACGTGACGGAGACTATCTTCTGTCGTCAAATTTATATAATTTATGTCACTCTGCGAGAAATGGTGGGGAATGTGCGCCCGTGACGAACCAGTGCGTACTAGGGCGTGGGCGGTTATTAGAATGAATATATGAGTCTTGCGCAGGAAATTAACCGAGTCGTCGCCCCGTTTGAGGTTGTTAGCCAGTACAAACCTGCCGGGGATCAGCCAAAAGCCATCGCGGAGCTGACTGAGCGGGTGGAGAATGGCGAAAAAGATATTGTGCTCATGGGCGCTACCGGTACCGGTAAGTCTGCCACGGCGGCGTGGCTCATTGAGTCGGTGCAGCGTCCCACCCTGGTGATGGTTCAGAATAAGACTCTTGCCGCGCAGTTGGCGAATGAGCTGCGTGAGCTGCTGCCGCATAATGCAGTCGAATATTTCGTTTCGTACTACGACTACTATCAGCCTGAGGCTTATGTGCCGCAGACTGATACGTTCATTGAAAAGGACTCCTCTATTAACGAGGAGGTGGAGCGTCTGCGTCACTCCGCTACAAACTCCCTGCTGACCCGCCGCGATGTTGTTGTGGTCTCAACCGTTTCGTGTATCTACGGTTTGGGTACTCCTGAGGAGTATGTGGAGCAGATGGTAACCCTCAAACGAGGGGATGAGATTGACCGGGATGATCTGCTGCGTCAGTTTGTGGCTATGCAGTACGCCCGTAATGATATGGATTTTCACCGCGGAACGTTCCGCGTTCGGGGAGACACCGTCGAGATTATTCCCATGTATGAGGAGCACGCTATTCGCATTGAGTTCTTCGGGGATGAGATTGAGGCAATCTACACGCTGCACCCACTCACAGGTGAGGTTATTCGAGAAGAAACCGAGATGTATGTTTTCCCGGCAAGCCATTATGTTGCCGGTGCCGAGCGTATGGCCCGGGCCATCGCTTCCATTGAAGATGAGCTTCAGGAGCGCCTGCAGGTCCTGGAGTCTCAGGGGAAACTTTTGGAGGCTCAACGGCTACGAATGCGCACCACCTATGACCTTGAGATGATGGAGCAGATGGGGTTCTGCAACGGTATCGAGAACTATTCACGCCACATTGATGGACGCGCGGCCGGTAGCGCACCGCACTGTCTGCTGGATTATTTTCCGGATGATTTTTTGCTCATTATTGATGAGTCTCACGTGACGGTTCCTCAGATTGGGTCCATGTATGAGGGCGATATGTCGCGTAAACGCACCCTAGTGGAGCACGGTTTCAGGCTGCCGTCTGCGATGGATAACCGCCCGCTGAAATGGGATGAGTTTTTGGAGCGCATTGGGCAGACCGTGTACCTGTCGGCAACTCCGGGTAAGTATGAGCTTTCGCAGGCTGACGGGTATGTGGAGCAGATTATTCGACCAACTGGCCTAGTGGATCCCGAGGTGGTGGTGAAACCCACGAAGGGTCAGATTGATGATTTGTTGGAGCAGATCCGTGAACGTACCGAACGCGATGAGCGCGTGCTGGTAACCACGTTAACGAAGCGTATGGCGGAGGACTTGACTGAGTACCTGGTGCAGCACGGAGTGAAGGTACAGTATTTGCATTCCGACGTGGACACGCTCAAACGCGTAGAGCTTCTGCGTGAGCTACGGCTGGGGACATTCGATGTGCTGGTGGGTATTAACCTGCTCCGTGAGGGGCTGGACCTGCCGGAGGTGTCGCTGGTGGCGATCCTTGACGCAGATAAAGAGGGGTTCCTTCGCTCGACGACATCGTTGATTCAGACGATTGGGCGCGCGGCGCGTAACGTCTCGGGGCAGGTACATATGTATGCAGATAAGATGACGGATTCGATGCGCACTGCCATTGATGAAACGAATCGTCGCCGTGAGATTCAGCAGGCGTATAACCGTGAGCATGGTCTGGACCCGCAGCCTTTGCGGAAGAAGATTGCCGATATTACGGATGTGCTCGCCCGTGAAGAAGAAGATACTCGCGAACTGCTGCAGCTGCGTAAGGCGGGTAAGAGTGGTGCCCGCAGTGTTGAGAGCGGTAAGAAAGCCACGAAGGGTGGTGCGGGTGCCAAGATTGCAACGAGCACCCCGGAGTCAGATGCCCTCTTGGCAAAAGCTCAGGAGCGTGTACGTGCGGACGGCCTGGCGGCTGAGCCTGCAGAGGACCTGCTGGATCTGATTGAGCAGATGAATGAGCAGATGCGCCTTGCTGCCGAGAACCTGCAGTTTGAGCTGGCGGCACGTCTGCGTGATGAGCTGTCTGAGCTGAAGAAGGAGCTTCGTCAGATGCAGCAGGCGGGGCATGCCTAAAAAGGGCTTGCTTTACCAGTAAACCTATGCGGTAAAAATACCTCTGCTGATAGTTGAGAGTTTTATTTGGGGTTGGACTACGTGTAAACTTATCGAAGCGGTTGTATTTTTGCGCATATGCGTTGCCGCTTGTGGAGGGTTCAGCATTAGCTCTCTACATACTCAGCTCTCAGACACGCATTCACTCACAGACCTACGGAGGACTTATATGTCACATATCCCCGCGCGTACTTTTAACAGGCGTACTTTCGCTAAAGGTGTTGGCTGGGCGGCGCCTGCCGTCGTGGCTTCAGCAGCGGTACCAGCCTACGCCAGTTCGGTGTGCGAGACAAAACCTCCGCTGAAGTTTAATGAGAAGAGCCGGTGGGTGTTTCAAAATACCGGTTCTGCGAACCTGTACTCTCGTAACGGGTTTAGGGCCATCACGTACCAGCAGCAAGAGTTTTTCACATCTTTATCAACCGTGGATTACGATAAGTCCCAGACAGATAAACCTCAGATAGCTGTGGTGCGTGGCAGCTACGAAGCGTCCAGTACGGGGGACGCAGCCTTTAATCCGCGGTGCGGTAAGTACAGATTTAAAGTTGATCTGATATCGATGCGGGGTGCTGCCCCCACAGAGAACACCAGGTTATACCCCACTCTGGAGATTCGGCTCATTGGCCCTGACGGGCTCACTGTTCCCGGTACCGAACAGAAATTTACTACCGATCCGAAGTCCACAGAAACGGGCGTGAAAATTCTGCCCGCCACAGACGCGAAACCGCCGAGGCCCCAGTACGTGACTGCTGCAACTCCAGTCACGTTTACCCCTAAAGCTGGCACGTACTATTTTGAAGCTAAGCTTACTGCACCGGTTAACTATAACCATGGAACTGGTGTGCGTGATAGGAATATGCAGGCTGACGGGATTGGCGTCACTGCCCCAACCTTTGAATTTATTGGGCAGTAACCTCAGCGATTAATCACATAAACCAGAGCAAAATAAGCGCATAAACATACGTAACTAGTGAGCAGACAGAACCCCGTTGAGCATACAGAAGCATTCGAGAATAAACCGCCGCACCCTCACGAAAGGCGTAGCGTGGGCGGTACCGGCGGTGCTAGCATCTGCCGCCGTACCTGCTTTCGCGGCGTCTCGGTGTCAAACAGCTGAAGGGCACGGGTTCGCCCGATCCAGTCGATGGGCTATCGCTAACCCCGCAACGGGGGCTTTGGCATCACCTGCATCTAATGGGCCAGCAGTCATTAACGGTAAAGAATACTGGATATCACAGACAACGGCTTTGGGCGATGAGAAAGCGGTCATTACCCTCACGACAAGCTACCTTGCCAGTGATGATGGTGAAGGGGAGCTGAAACCGGGGTGTAAATACACTTTTAGGTACTTTGTAGTAGCCTCAGATACGAACCACGGTGGCCGTAAAGGGGACGTGAAGCTGGACATTCAGCTGCGTAACCCCAGCGGGGTTTTGGTGCGCAATACCGGCCACTCGTACACAACAAAATCAGGTCAGAATACTAATAAAACAACGTCCGTGCCGTTTAATACCGAGGTTGCGGCCCGCGGGGTGAACTTCACTGCACGGGAGGGGCTGTACCATCTGGAGATTACGATAACGGTTGCAGCAGAGGGAAACCGGCGAGAGAAGGTTGCTGCTCGCGGCATCGGCATCACCTCACCTTATTTCGAGTTTTCTGGATAACCTGCACCAGGTGCTGGGTCAGCTCGTTAGAGGGCGTTTTTCTGGTCGTATTTTTCTCGGGCGGCGAGTACTTCAACCATATGGTCTTGGGCCCAGCGGCGTAGCGCATTCATGGGTGCGGTAAGGGTGGTGCCCAGGGGTGTGAGTGCGTAATCAACACGTGGCGGCATAGCGGCCGTTACTTTTCGCGTCACCAGACCATCCCGCTCCATAGAGCGCAAGGTCTGGGTGAGCACCTTGGGGAGACACCTTGAATACGGTCTTTAAGCTCACTAAACCGCGCGGTGGGTTCTTCTGAAAGGGCCGCAACAATCATTGGGGTCCAGCGGTCGGTGAGATGCCGCATCACGGTTCGTGAGGGGCATGCGCTGGCGAGGATATTAGCGGGGAGTCAGTGTGAGGCGTCTCTGTGTTGGTGCTCATCGTTCTATGCTCTCCTTATGTGTAGAGGGTGAAGTTTTGCCCGCGGTAGGCTGCGGAAGACACTTTAAAAACTTCCCAATAGTTACCTTGAGGTACTTAGTATCTAAAGAATACTATATATTGTGTTGGCGCAACACATGAACCGCCCACAGAAAGAACACCCTCGAACCTATAGGTATTCCGGGGAACACGAAAGGACATATGAATGAATATTGCAGTCATTGGTGCAACTGGGATGGTTGGTGAACGTACCGTAACCGAAGCCACCGCACGGGGCCACCAGGTGGAGGGCTACAGCCGTTCTGGTCAGGCCGTTGCGGGAGCAGAAGGGACGGCTGTAGATCTGAGCAATACTGGAGAACTCGTTACTATCATCAATAGCCATGATGTAACCATTATTGCTGTCTCGGCAGGGCGCGGCGTATCAGCCGAGCCGGTCATCCAAGCACACAAGGCACTTATTGCAGCAAAACCCTCCGGCCGTTTGCTTATTGTAGGTGGTGCGGGTTCTCTCGAAGATGCCAAGGGACAGCGGTTTGTCAATAGCGCCGGATTCCCCGAAGAGTATAAGGCCGAGGCACTGGCCTTCTGCCAAATCCTTGACGAATACCGTGCATCTGCAGGACTAACGTGGACCATGCTCTCACCCGCATTCAATATTGCCCCTGGCAAGCGCACCGGCGCATACAATACCGCGCTTGACAACCCCGCAGGCGAAGCGATCAGCGCAGAAGACTTTGCGGTGGCCCTCGTTGACGAAGCTGAAACCCCAAGCACATTGGACGCCGTTTTACCGTCGCCAACTAGGAGCAAATCAGCCGGTAAACCTATACCAAGGAGCAAATGAAGAAGCGGCGAACCTGTCGAGGTACTCACGCCGCCACGCAGAAAACCCCTCGTTACCACCCGGAGGGTAACGAGGGGTTTTCTGCGCCCAATATGGTTCTTACTGGTTGTGAACCTCAGCTAACATATTCTTCAAATGTCCCAGAATAGTCAGCGGGTCAGAGCCAAAACCATCATGGTGATGAGTCTTCGACGTCCACACATGGGTGTTACCCACCCACCGGGCGGTCTCCATGGAATTCTCATAATCCACATAAATATCCGGAGTATAAGCCGCCGCGACCACAGGAACCTCATTCCGGTGAAGCTGCTCATGATCGTAGAGACGACCCCAATCTTTCTTCTCCGCGAGCAGCTGCGCCACTTCAGCAAGCGGCCGTAGTGCCGGATCCTCCTCGTAGTACCAGGGGAAAATATGCTCGCCCGTGAAGAAAAGCGTCTCAGCATCAGGGGCAAATTCGGGGCGCTTAGCTGCAACACGTGCCGCCGCCCAGTTCGTAGGCGCCGGAGAAGGTGAAACAGTGAAACCAGGTATACCCGGCAGATTACCGTCAGCCGGACCATCCGCGTAAATCGTTTCGTGCATAAGAGCGTACAGCGGGTTCGCCAAGAACGACACCTCACCGCTCATGCTCGATAGGAATTGGTCTGAAAGATGGTCATCCCCTTCAGCAAACGCAGTTTCCAGGAAATAGTGCAGTCCGCGTTCACGCCAGCGTCCACCCAGGTAATGCCCCGCCATCTGGAACCGGTGATCGGTGAGGCGCTCGCCGGTGGGCAGGAACTCCTCATGGGTACGCAAATGCTCGGCGATGCGGGTAGCCAGCGCAGCATCTTCCGGGAACCAGCTGTAGTATTCCTTATTACGTTCAGCCATGCGGTCGAAGGTGTGCTCATACACGTTATCGACAGTGGTGCGGATCGGGGCCAGGCCTGCGGTAATCCGCGAATCACGTAGGGACTGTGGCGCGAACGAAAGGTAGGAAAGAGTGAGGAACCCGCCGAAGGACTGGCCAACTGTAGACCAGCGCTTATCGGTTCGGTCAGCTAGAAGAACCTCACGCACAGCCTCGGCATCTGCAATGATGGAGTCCGCACGGAACAGCTCCACATACTCTGCCTGTAGCTGCGCGTCACCAACGGCGGTGATATTACGGGCAGATAGCGGGGAAGACATGCCGGTACCGCGCTGATCCAGCAGGATGACACGGTGCGTTTTGGCTAGTTCAGCAATCCAACCGCCGATCGAACCGGTCTTTGGAGAACCGAACCCGGGCCCGCCCTGCAGGTACACAATATAGGGGCGTTTCTCAACGGGAAGAGTCAGCGTATCTGAGGTATTAATAACCTCACGTGCAAAAATCTTAATGCTCTGATCCGCAAACCGTGAAGAGAGAGCAGCATCTTTGCCACGAGAAAAATAAGACCGTGGGTTAACGGTACCTCAAACCAGTGATCAATAATCTCGTGCTGATCGACCTTGGTGGTTGCGCCCTTACGGTACTGAACCTGGGGAAGCTTAGCGACGGCCAACGTTGAACCTTCTTTCTGTAGTGAATACACTGCTTTCAGTCTACCTCTCATTATCCCCAAAAACCGTACAGTGCAGGTGAAAAATAGGGACAATCTAAAGTGCGAGGAACACGCCTTAACCTCCCATGTTGGTAGCGTATCCCTCGCGCTCATAGGCTGCCTAGTCTTGTATCTCGCAGACGGTGGCGAACGATGTGCCATTCACCCGGCTACCGGCAACACCCGGTGAGGTTCCGGTAGCTATATATCCGCTATACACCCGCTGGTTGTCAAGATACGACCCTCCCGCACCACCGGCCCCAGAGAACGCAGCTGAGCCCACGGGGACCAGTAGTCTCCTGCCTGGTATTCGCCATTAACGTACGTGTATTCCCCAGCCCACCGCTGGTCGGTGGCGTAGCCAGCAGCGGTCGTTACCGAGCCTGAACCGCCGCCACCGTACCCTCCGCCTCCGGTTGATCCGTGCAGTACGGAGCATTGGTTGCGGTCTGCGTGTGTGGAACCTATGGTTACCACCATGCCGATACCTACCACACCTTTACCTCCGGTACCTCCTGTAGGGGTAGTCAGATACCCGTTATCACCTGCATTGCCTGCCAAGCTCTGCCGGTATGTGTAGTACGTGGAATTGTTCTTGAAGGAAAGCGAGGAGTTGCTGGTGGGGTTGAGGAGGTTTCCAGCTTCGCCGCCAGCCCCGGCCCACCCGTTGTACCCGCCTTTACCACCGTTCATATGCAGGCTGGGGCCGGGGAAATACTCATAGGTTTCGTCATACCCTTCACCGCCGGTGTATGAAGGTCCTCCGGTGCCGCCATTAGCTATATTGCCGTGATTAAAGCGCAGTCCTTTAAATCCGCTGGGGCGTTCGCCGTAAATTTTACTCCAGGTGGTCCGGGAAATTTGGCGGGCACCGCCGCCGCCTCCGCCGCCCGCAATGGCGAGAGGTGTTCCGTTAAGCAATACGGCGGATGCGCCTCCGCCAGTGGGACCATAGAGCTCGGTGACACGGCCGGGACCTTCTTGGAATGCATTAGTGTAGCTGTTAGTCCCGATGTAGGCGGCTTCATGGGAGCCCCCGTCAGCCCAGCCGCGTCCGGGGGCTTCAGCTGATCCGGAGTAGGGGCCGCCACCGCCAGCAGTAATGAAGGTGACGGTGTCACCCTCGGTGAGGTCAATAGTTCCCGTAATATATGCTCCGGCCCCGCCAAAACCCTGGTACGAATCCCCTTGGTATGAACCGCCCGCGCCGCCGGTAATCGTGAAGGTTAGCGATTGGGTTTTATCGGTTGCTGTGAAGGTGTGCGTGAGTGAGCTGCCGTCGGTGGAAGTATTGGTAGGAATAGGGACAACGATACCGGGTTGGCAGTGCGATGCTGCAAGAGCAGGCACAGCAGTACTCGCGAGAACTACAGGTACAGCCCATGCTGTACCTTTGACCAGTCCTCGTCTAGAGATATTTCCTTTCATGAATGTTCTTTCTCCCTGTGGTTTAAATAATCTTCAAATGTGTTCGATATAAGCCGCTGTGCGGTATTCAGTAGTGTGATGACGACACGCTGAAGTCTCAGCTAGTAAGTGAATAAATTTTCTGTAAATAGAATAATACAACACTCTGTGCGAAAGGTAGGGGTGCTCAGAATGTCGTGTTTTACTAAACGTGTAGTCTAGATATAGATGAATCTATATCTTGAGGGAGTGTATATACTTTCACTCAGGGGTGGGGTGGAAACTGTTGGTATACAGTTGGCTTTAGGTGTTAAAAGAACAACCCCGCCGCGGGGTGACGACGGGGTTGGTGGCATTCAGGAAAGCTCGGATAAAATATCCGGTGTTCGCGTGCTTTCCTTGTGCTGATACCTAGTGTGCATCACAAAAAGATAATTTCCAACTCTCGTAAATCCCCTGAAAGATCTGTCAATTATGAATGTTTATCTTGAAGTATTCATGGGATTTTCTGGAAAAACAGGCATATTTTGTTTAACTGTTGAGTAAATATAAAGATATTTATATGACCTGCATAACACAAAAGGGTCTAATACTCGAAGAATATAGCACTATTTATGTGTTGCATATCACTAAAATTGAGGTGGTGAATGACTGTACAACGGTCATAAAACTGTTGGGAAAGCCCCGGCTATTCAACAAAAACCCAAGTATATGCCGAGTATATCCTCCGGCTACAGTTCAACCTGCACCAGGTTCATTACCGGAAAAACAGGGAAAGGGAGCATAAGAACCAAACCGCCACCCAATGAGTCATGAGAAACACAAAAGAGCACGTCAGGAAGGTGCGAGAGCGGATACATCCTTCCCTTTCATCACATGTTTAAAATTTCATTTACTTATAGTAAGACATGCAACAAATGCCTATTTAGATACATTATTGCTAAATCTAGAATTCACCCACGCTTAAAATCTTCAAAACTGGGTAACCGGCATCATCGGAAGCAGCAAGATCCACCTCCGCCCGAATACCCCAGTCGAAGTTGTCCTCAGGATCAGCAAAGGTCTGCTGTACTTTCCATATACCAGGATGCTCCCGCACATTATCGTCAATCTGAACGAGCTTAGGGGAGCGGGCCTCAGCATCCGTATAAATATCGTCGTAAGCGTCAAAATAGTCGTCCATCGCATCTGCCCATGCGTCAGCATCCCACCCTGAAACCTCATCTAGCTCCCCAAGTATGCGATCTCGCTCATCAGCGAAAAGCTCCACACGGCGGAAGAGAGCATTGCGCACCATCACCCGGAACGCGCGTACATTCTTCGTGACGGCTGGGGAGTATCATCCTCAAGCTCGGCGGCGGCACGATCAGCTGCCAAGGATGCAGCATCTTCGCCAGCGGCAAGTTTCTCCCACTCGTCCACCAGCGATGAGTCGGTTTGGCGCACTAGTTCACCCAGCCACTCAATAATCTCTGCAAGATCATCGTTGACGGCCGACTCGGGTACCGTTTGCCGCAGCGCCTTATATGCATCCGAAAGGTAACGCAGCAACACACCCTCGCCACGTTCTAACGCATAGTACTGTACAAAGTCGTTGAAACCCATAGCGCGCTCGTACATATCACGCACCACAGATTTCGGGTGAGGTTCAAAGCGCGCCACCCAGGGGGCCGACTGCTGATACGTACTGTACGCCTGCTCGATCAACTCTGCGAGAGGCTGAGGGTAGGTTACCTGATCGAGCTCATACATACGCTCGTTATACTCCACACCGTCTGCCTTCAGCTGCGCTGAAAGCTCGTTCTTAGCCTTACGCTCCTGCGCGTATAACACCAGGTGCGGTGGCTCCAAAGTTGCCTCAATCAGTGAAAGAACATCCAAAGCATAGCTGGAGGAATCGGGATCCAAAAGTTCAATAGCTGCCACTGCGAATGCCGAAAGCGGCTGATTCAACGCAAAGTTATCCTGCAAATCCTCGGTCAGCCGCAGGTATGAACCATGCTCATCCGGGGTATCTGTACGCTCAATAACCCCGCCAGTCAGCAGCTCCTTATAAATACCAACGGCTTTACGCAAAAGTTCCCGACGACGCTGCGGCGGCTCATGATTCTCCTGAAGAATGCGGTAGGCTGCAACCACCGGATTCTGCGGGCGCTGCATCAGGTTCAAAAGCATTGAGTGGGTGATATCGAACGAAGAGGTCAGCGGCTCAGGCTCTGCTGCGACCAGCTGATCGAAGGTCTTCTCCGACCACCCCACAAAACCTTCCGGCGCTTTCTTGCGCTTAGACGACAGTGACTGATTAATCTTCTTCGTATCGTCACCGAACTTCGCCTGCGCTTTAGCCAACAGACGCGCATTTTCTATATCGTGTTCGGGCGCCTGCACCACCACGGTACCGGCGGTATCAAAACCAGCTCGACCGGCACGCCCCGCGATCTGGTGAAACTCACGTGCGCGCAGACGGCGGTTCTTCGACCCATCAAACTTCGACAAGGCCGTAATAAGTACAGTGCGAATAGGCACGTTAATGCCCACGCCCAAAGTATCGGTACCGCAAATCACCTTTAACAACCCAGCCTGCGCAAGCTGCTCCACAAGGCGACGATATTTAGGGAGCATTCCCGCATGGTGAATACCAATACCAGCCCGCACCAGTTTATTCAGCACCTTGCCGAAGCCCGGGCCGAACCTGAACTTCGCAATAAGCTGCGCGATCCGCTCTTTCTCCTCCTTCGAAGCAATAGCTACCGGCAACAGCGCGTTTGCCTGCTCCAAGGCGGCCTTCTGCGAGAAATGAACAATGTAGACGGGGGTTTGTTTAGTCTGCACAAGCTCCTGAACCGCCTCCTGAATGGGATCGGTCGAGTAGTAGAAATGAAGCGGAATCGGGCGCTCGCTACTGGCAACCAGCACGCTTTCACGACCGGTGAGTGCCGTCATCTCTTCCTGGAAGCGTGTAGTGTCGCCCAGGGTCGCGCTCATGAGCAAGAATTGCGCCTGCGGAAGCTCCAAAAGCGGCAGCTGCCACGCCCAGCCGCGTTGCGGGTCAGAGTAGAAATGAAACTCATCCATAATAACCTGACAGACATCCGCAGTCTTACCCTCGCGCAGAGTAATATTCGCCAGGATCTCGGCGGTACAGCAGATAATGGGGGCATCCGCATTAATAGCCGAATCCCCGGTAATCATACCGACATTTTCGGCACCAAAAATCTCGATAAGATCAAAGAACTTCTCGGAAACAAGCGCTTTAATGGGTGCGGTGTAGTAGGAACGCTGCCCAGTTGCCAAACCGGTAAAATGCGCCGCCACCGCCACCGTAGATTTACCAGAACCGGTGGGGGTAGCCAGCACCACATTATGCCCCGCCGCAATTTCCAAGACAGCTTCATCTTGAGCCGGGTAAAGCGTCATGCCTCGACTGGAGATCCACCCGGTGAACGCCTCATAGATTTCATCCGGGGTGAGCGGATTGCCGGTGTAGTCGCGCCGGTTGTAACCGCCGGGATTCTCCGCGAGTTTGGGGGAAAGGTATTCAAGAATGCTCATGGTGCTTCAATTTTACCGAGTCTAGGGGCAGAGAATTAGCAGAATCCGTCAAAATCAGCGATGCGCACAATATTGGCGGCTGTCGCAGCATACAAAGTAGATAGGCCACAGAAAACTTGGGCGTATGGTCGATCTACGCTAGCCGAAATCCGCCGACTGTTAGACTTGCGTATAGCGACGTGTGGTTATTTTCTTTTCCGACAAGGAGCGCACAATATAGTGATGGACATATCCCTGAAGGATACAAAAATAGCAGGATACTGGGCGACCGCAAGGGAAAATACTCTTGATGATTGCGTGTCAGAACTTCACCATTTTATGACCTCACTTGAGGGACTGTACCCGGGTGGACACTGGTGTATTATGCGTGAAGCTCCTCAGCGGTTAGGGGCCAATGTTGAAAATTCTACTCCCGGACTGACCGATCTGCTATTGGGCCAGCTAGAGGGCGCGAAAACTCCAGATGCAGACGCCTCATTTGGGTACTACTTTAACCTGGAATATCTGGGGCCGCTCCCAATAATTGTCCAAGGATGCGTAGGAATACAAACAGACAATAAGAATTATAAAAACTTTGTCCTGATCAAATTTTGGCGAGACCCCGAAGTACCAGAATCTTCACAGGGAGAACTCACTCTTGAATCCGGTCACCAGCTGCTTGAAGCAATTATTCGTTGCTGGTCACCGCACTTAGCGACATGGACAACAACTGCCTGGTTACGTGCTGTACCGAAGAGAGAGGCGTACACACCCTCTCTAGGGTGGAAGACCTATTTCAGTGAACCAGCGGTATGCGAACTAATCAGCGACTTAGGCAAACCCCTGCATCAGGGAATACTCCTTGAAACCGCAACGGATATTCACGACGTAACCCCGGAAAAAATTGCGGCGCTAGCGCAAGAACTCGCTGACCGGGGAGTAGAGGATACGCTGTACCGTGGTGCATAGCAGGATACTGACCCTGGCAGAAGATGCTAGCGGAACGGCTTGACCGTAGAAGTAGAAGGCACACGGATGAGTGTTTCGACTGCGCCATTATTGCTTAGCATAACTGCCGTGAGAAACCCTCCGCGATGCTCCACACCGGACTCCAGGGGACGGATTGCCTCAAAATCTAGGGGTGACATACCCTCCATGCGTTTCTCATGCCGGTGACCGAACCACTGCACAATACCGCGGCGAGCGCAGGCCGTATCCAGTTCGTCTGCGAACACCCGGTAATTCGTTTTGCCGTACAGCGCCCGCTCCGTATTATTCGTACCACGGCACAACACCTCGTCGGCGAGCAGCCCCGTCACATACCGGCCAGGTGCCGCCGTCACCGCATCCAGCACAGCGGGAATAACACCACCGTGGCTCACCCAATGCTCCCGGGCGCCCACGGTAAATGCGAAGAACGGCACCGAACGGTTAATAAGCTCTTCACGCACTGCTCGTTTGGTAATGCCAGCTTCTTCAAGCTGCCGCAGAGTCTCGATCGTGTCATCTGGTTTATCGTAATTAAAAGTACCTAATGAGGCACGCCGCACCGCGATCTCGTGGTTACCCTGTACAATCACCACATTCTTGCGTTCAGGCAGCAGAGTGTTATACACCGTCACCGGGGTGGTGCCCCGGTCGAACAGATCACCCACAAATATCCAGAAATTGTGAGGGCTATCTAACCCTCCCGGAACTTTGGCAATAAGCTCTTGAAGCTCATCACCTGCACCTTGAATATCGCCTACAAGGACAATGCGTTCATACTCTGAAAGGTCGTGCGGCGTTACGGTGAGTATCTGAGCAATGTCGTGCATATTCACCCAGCCACGCATAATCTTACGGTCTGGTTTTTGTTCCCATACACCATCAAAGGCACTATTAGTATCCGTGGGGTTTGGGGAATTTTTATGGTGCGCATCTACTAGATGAACGGTGTAATCGTAGGCCCTAGCCAGTCTGATGACACCTTTAACGTCTTTAGTGGTGAGTGTATCGGGGGAGTCGATAGTTGAGAGCCCCGTCAAATCTCCGCGCAGAAAAATTGTTTCACCCATCGTCATTTTTGATTCAATAGCACCGTAAATAGCCGTCATGGCGAGTTTGCGGGCACGATCGGTCAGCGTGGTTAGCCTGCCCTCGAAAGAAAAACCAACACTTCCATAGAGGGAACGGAAATCTCCCATGTCAATGATGTAAGAGCGCCAATCTAGTATGGGGCTGGGAAAAATACTGTCTATAGCCTGGTGGCCGAAGATAACAAAAAGTCTGCGCATGTTCTAATCCTTTCACGCTGCTGGTAAGTGCAGTATCTGCTGTAAAGCGTAGAAACCCCGTACACTGTAGTGTAATATACAACACATATAGAATAAATATGTTACCATCTGTATTTACTGAATGTATACAGAGGGGACGGCAGATAGCGAATACGATAATGACAGAAACAGCGGAACCAGCAGAACGAAACACCACAGAAAAAACAGTACACACCCACACAGACGCAGAAAACACACCCCAGCATCCCGCAAAAGCCCCCGCCGCAGATGAGCTGAAAAACAGGGTGTCATTACGGGTAACCCCGCCAGGGTACCGCTACCCCTGGCACCGCTGGGTGATTCCCATGGTAGGCGAAACCACGGCGGGTGTGGGCGCCATCCTTATACCCGTTATTGTGGGCGTTTTCATTAACCAGCAGATCGTTGGCAACACCGCAGTCGCATGGCCGCTTTTCTGGGTGGTTGTAGCATCTATCATGGTGATTGCAGCCAACGAGTACTTCGGGTGGGGCGCTTCCCTCAGATTTGGATCGGAACTCGACCGGGACTGGCGCACCTATGTGAATAGTCTGCTGGGGCGTTCCCTCGCGAAAGCAGACCCTGGCGAGATGGTCACCGTTATGACGAAAGACATCCGGCGCGTCACTAACCTCTTTTTCTCCGTGCCGCTCTTCGCCAACGCTATTATTGTTGCCGCAATGGGTGCGGTAATGCTGTGGCTCATTAGTCCGCTCACTGCCATTATTACCTTCGTCGGAACTTTCATCGTGGTTGGTGTGCTCATCCAGTACTCTAAATTCCTGGAGAACAGGGTGGGTGTATACCGCACTAAAGATGGAGAGAACTCATCCCGTGCCTCAGACATCGCCACCGGGTTACGCACTATCACCGGTTTAGGGGCCGAACAACAAATGCGGGCACGCTACCGTGAAGGTGCCAACGCAGTGTTTGACTCCCTCATGGCTTATGAACGTATCCGCCGCTGGATGTTTTTCGTACGTGTACTCCTCACCGGCATAGTCACCCTGCTTGGTGTGGGGTTCGCGCTTACCGGCCATGTTGAAGAAGGACGCTGGGTACCCGACGTGCACGCCGCATCCCTGGTGACTGTTGCCTCCATTATCTCCATGATGGGCGGCCCCATCTGGATCTCCCAAAACTTCATCACAGAATGGCGGTACGCAAAAATTGGTCTGGCAAAAATAGCTCGGCTTGAAGGGTATGCGGGTGTTCGAAAAGGTGTGCTGAAAAAACCGCGCACAGATGCCGAAATGGAGGAACTACAGGCAGAGGCCAACGCCCACGAAAGCACCACCCGTGTGCGGGTGCGAGAAGTATCAGCGCAAGCAGCCAACCAGCACATCATCTACATTAACCCGCGTGCGCACAATATGACCGCCCAAGACTATGCGCAGGCGCTTACCGCAGCACTACGAACCGGCAATAGCGTTGAGACACCCACCCCGCACAACACTCAAACGGAAGAGCGTGTGCTTCTGAGCGAATCAAACCCCATGATCTTCGCCGGAACCCTGCAAGAGCACCTACGACTAGGGACCGTGCCGCCCGACACCGCAGAAGCCGCCCGTGCAAAAGACGAATTTTTGCTCAAGATCACCGATTCCCGGGAAATTGCGCACCGGTTAGGCGGGCTCGACCCCGACGACTACTATGCTGCCCGCATCACCAGTGAAGGGGCTAACCTCTCGGGCGGGCAGCGCCAACGTTTAGCACTAGCCCGCGCTCTCGCCCAAGACGCCCAGATTCTCGTACTCACCGAACCCCTCAACTCAGTTGATGAGCCCAGCCAACGCTACATCTACGACCATTTAGAGCAGCACGTGGGCCAACCGGGGCTGCTCGAAAAAATAGCAAAAATATACATCGTCTCAACCACCGCCGAAGTGGTGCGCCGTATTGAACGCGACGGGTACGTGGTTGTAGAAGACGATGGCACCATCAAACCTTCAAGCACCACCGACAAACCCAAGAAACAGGAGGTGAACCGTGGCTAAACTACCCACCGAACCGCCCGAAGTAGTAGCCCGCATGATGGGCGCATATATTATCCACCACAAGGGCAGGGCAGCTTTCACCTTCTGCATATACCTATTCGCCAGTGTGATGGGCGCGGTCGTGCCCCTGCAGATCGGGGCTGTAGTCGATGAGGTGGTCGCTGGGAAATACACGGAATACCCGTGGAAGCCGCTAATGATTATTTTCGCGGCAACCTTTGCGGAGGCAATACTAATCTGCATCGCCATGTACAGTGCATCCCTGCTAGGTGCGCTCGTCACCCGAGAAGCCAGCATCGACACTATTGACGCCGCCCTTGACCTTGACGCGCGCACCGTCGAAGAATCCGGCAGCGGCGATCTGCTCACCCGTGTAACCGACGATCTCTCCTCGGCCTCCAACGCGGTCAGCTTCGATCTACTCGAAATCCTGTTCGTGGTGCTCTACTTTGTTGTTTCAATGGCCTCACTCGCAACACTGAGCATACCCATGAGCCTTATTTTCCTCCCCATGATTGTGGGGCTCGCGGTGCTCATGCGCCACTACCTGCCGCGTATGGCGCAGAAAAACCAGGTCGTACAAGAAAACACGAGTGAACTCAATAGTGTGCTCACCGAAAACGTGCGCGGTGCCGCCACCATCCGTGAACTCGGGGTGCACTCAAGCCGTGAGAAAGTCTTCGATGACGGGAACAGGCACCGGTTCGAGGCGACCCTCCAAATGCAGCGCCTACGCCAAAGGTTCTACGTACTTGATGCCCTCAACGCCTGGTTTCCCACCATTGTGTGCCTGCTGTGGGGCAGCTTCTGCGTCATGCAAGGCTGGGCCAGTTGGGGTGCGGTGGCCACCGCCTCCATTATGGTGTTTAGCCTGCGCGTTATGGCAGATATTCTGGGGCATCACACCAACAATATTCGTCTGATGCTGGTGAACATGGGGCGCGTCTTCGGCGTGGTCAACCTGGCGAAAGCACAACGCGAAAAACGCACCGCAGAACGCAACGCAGCCCGCGAGAAGCTGCGCTCCAACCCGAATGAGGCGCCCGTCGATACGCACCTTATCGAACGAGCCGAAGCCGCCGGACACTTCTCACACGCCATCGAATGCCGTGGGGTGTCGTACGGGTACTCCTCCCAGGCGCTTGTGCTGGAAAACATTAACGTCACCATCTCACGCGGGGAGTGCCTGGCCTTGGTGGGCCGCTCCGGGTCAGGAAAAACCACCCTGGCACGGCTGATCGGCGGCTCGCTCACCGCACGAGAGGGCACCATCAGGGTGCTCGGCAAGCCCGTAGGGAACGGTGATTTCCCCACTGATGCGCATGTGGATGGCCGTCCCCGTCTGCTTGTATGCACCCAAGAGGCCCACATCTTTTTCGGTACGGTCGCCGATAATTTCACCGCCGTAGCCCCAGAAGCCACCGAGCAGCAGATCGGCCACACCCTAGATGCGGTGGGTGCCCGCTGGTGGCGCACCCTCCCTAAGGGGTTGAACACGCAGATCAGCGGCGGCGATTTTGAGCTGACCCGTGACCAGGTGCAGCAGCTGGCGCTGGCACGCATCGTACTGGCAAACCCGCACGCGGTGATCCTTGATGAATCGACCACGCAGCTTGAGCTGGTAGATGCGACCGAATCTTTACGCGCGGTCTTAGCTGACCGTGCCGTACTGATTATTTCCCATGATGCGCGTATCGCCTCCCTCGCTGACCGTGCTGTGCTGCTGGAGGATGGGAAAAGCACTGCCGAAGGCACCCCAACCGAGATTTTTGAGCTGACCTAGCGGCGCGACCAAACAATAAGGCCCACATATACCCTGCGCCCATATATTACGGTGCACCTGCGGCACCCCAGTAGTGGGTGTGTTAGAGTGAAGAAGCGATATGGGGTGCCCCGAACCCACCGGTATACACGATATGATGCCGTGGCGCGGGCTGAGAAATACCCATTGAACCTGCTCTAGTTAGAACTAGCGAAGGGATATCGAACCATGGCAGAGCAGCCTTAAATCTTATTTCTCAAACACCGAACAACCATTCTTTTATACTGTGGTGCGCCAGCAGCGATGCCGTGCCGCCCCAAGGAGACTATAGCTATGACGCTACTAGACACATCGATACCTCGTGTGCTTTCCATTGCCGGAACCGACCCCACAGGCGGTGCTGGAATCCAGGCTGACCTCAAATCTATTGCCGCAAGCGGCGGTTACGGTATGTGCGCCACAACCGCGCTTGTCGCCCAGAATACACGAGGGGTTCGCAGCATTTTTGCTCCACCTACCAAATTTTTAGAGGAACAGCTCGCGGCAGTTTTCGACGATGTGACTGTGGATGCCGTTAAAATCGGTATGCTCGGCGATGTCGAAACCATCACCACCGTCAAGACCTGGCTTGCAGAGCACCCTGTACCGGTGGTGGTACTTGACCCGGTGATGGTTGCCTCCAGTGGTGACCGCCTGATTAGTCAAGACGCCGAGCAGGCACTGCGTGAATTGGTGGCGCAGGCAGATGTTATCACCCCGAATATCGCCGAACTCGCGGTGCTCTGTGAGAGCAACCCTGCCCAGACTTTGGAGGAGGCTCACAACCAGGCGGCCCAGCTTGCCGGGAGCACTGGCACGATCGTGATTGTTAAGGGCGGCCATTTGACGGGGGAGGACGCCGGAAACTCGGCTGTTTTCCCTGATGGAACTCATACACATGTGGCTGTTGCCCGCATTCAGACGAAGAACACCCACGGCACCGGGTGCTCGCTCTCATCAAGCCTCGCTACCCGCCTTGGACTTGCCCTTGTGAACGGCAATAAAGAACTGAACGCGCGAGTACTCACGAATGCGCTGGCATGGAGCACCCGGTGGCTCAACGAAGCTATTATCGCGGGTGAGGCACTGCACGTGGGCAACGGGCAGGGCCACGGGCCGGTTGATCATCAGGCACGCGCTCGCCGTTTTGAGCGTGCAGCCGATACGAAACCGTGGGAACACTTGTATGCTGCTGAAGAGCTTACAGGTGAGAACCCCAAAAACTTGGTGAAACCCGCGCAGCAGAAATCCCCAGAGCCGATGGTAACTCCGGCGGGCCCGTGGACCGCCGCCCTGTGGGAAGCCACCGGTGATATTTGGCGAGACATTCTCGATTTGCCGTTTATTCACGGGCTGGGCGACGGCACGCTTGACGAGGATTTGTTCGGCTTCTACCTTGACCAGGATGCGCAGTATCTTGCCCAGTATTCTCGCGCCTTAGCTACTCTTTCGGCACGTGCCAGCTCATCGCAGGGGCAGGTACACTGGGCTGCGGGCGCTCAGGCGGCGATTGTTGAGGAATCGCTTTTGCACGATGAATGGTTAGCGGCGCACCCCGCTATTCCTGCGGAG
This sequence comes from Rothia aeria, assembly GCA_002355935.1. Taxonomy (GTDB): domain Bacteria; phylum Actinomycetota; class Actinomycetes; order Actinomycetales; family Micrococcaceae; genus Rothia; species Rothia aeria. Next base: position 1,574,735 of record AP017895.1, read on the forward strand.
CAGGGCGGTATTCGGCGCGGTGCACCTTCGGCAGTGACAATGGGGTACACGAACTTTTTACGTGCTACTGCCGCTGGCGAGGATTATGTGGTGGGCGCAGCTGCGGCGCTTCCATGCTACTGGCTGTACCTTGAAATCGGTTACCGGCTCTTGGAGAAAACCCACGAGGAACACCCGTATAATGCCTGGATTTCGGTGTATGGCGGCGAAGAGTTCGCTGCGGATGTGCGCCGCTGCGTGGCGGTTGTTGAGGAAGCATTCGAGCAGGCTTCCCCAAACCAGCGTGTTGCCGCTGCCCGAGCGTATATGAGCGCATGTCTGTACGAGCGTGACTTCTTCGACCAGGCACACCGGGCGTTACGGTAATAGCTGAACCCCTGCAATACACCCGAAGAACATAAACATGTTGCCCACCCGGTCTGCAGAATCCGGGTGGGCAACATGTTTATGTGAATAAAACCATGTATTTAAGCGGATTACATGTATTTTTATGTATTTTGAGGTATGCCCTGGTTGAGAGCTTGCACAGTTGCTGCAATATCTCCTAGCCACGTGTAATCTGGCTGGCGGGTATCCACATAGGGTTCCCCGAAGATTGAGGCAGGCTCAACGGTACCATGCTTAACAAGTGCATCTGTCAGCATGGTGACGAGGCGTATTTGTTCTTCTGTTGCATCTTCTTGGATAAAAACTTTGAGGTGTTCTTGAACTGCTTCAAGGCTCATTCCCATTATTGACCGCAGGAATAGCCCAAGGTTCGGGTGGGATTCATGCATCGTAAGAATGTCGGTAACTGTGAACTCACCGGATGCCACGAACGCGGCGTCTAGTTCTTGTTCGTCTTCTTCGGTGAGGGCATATCCGTCCCGAGCTTTTTGCACCACAGCCATGCCCATAAGTGTCCGCATACGGTGAGCTATTTTTGCTTCGAACTCTGTGGGATCCACAGTGCTGGTGGTATTAGTCTGGATCTGGGCTTCTACACTTTCGAACGTGGTGTCAGCAAAATCTGTGTAGAACACTTTTCGCTCGTGCTTGGGCAGCAGGTGAATGATGCCGCGTACGTCTTCACGGATAGCTTCAAGGCGCGCCAGGGACACTTGTTCGTTCCATGCTTCTGAGAGCACATAGTCAAGGTGCGCTTTCTGCTTTTCAATGGCGGGAACCCTGTCAATCAATTCGGTGAGCGCCACCGCAATATCGCGGATACGCTCTAGACGTTTAGCGGCCGCAGCACTATTTCCTTCGACCAGATCTAACTGTAGAGTACGTACCGTGAGGTCGAAAGTGCGTGCTTCAGGGCTACCATCACCAATGTTGCCGCCGAGCTCTGCAAGGGAGAGCATATGTGCCTGACTCTGCGCATCTAGCTTAGTTGACCACACGTTTTCACTACTGAGGGCCTGAACAGCGGTAAGGTGTTTACGAATGAACGGACTTTCAGTATTTAACGAGCAGACAAACCCGCGCAACTGCTGTACCACTGCGGACCGTAGCACCTGGTAGTCGGCTTCTGCCACCTGACTATTCCCGGGGGAGTCGAGAGCGGTTAATAACGCCAGCGTGGTTTCGAGGGTGCGGGCCGCCTGCGATTTTTGGATGGTTCCTTCGGCGGTGGCAAGCTCATTGTTGAAGAACTCAATGTTTCGGCAGCAGTCGAATACCAGGAAGTCTTGCTTATGTGCGCCGGGCCCGAATATATCGGGGCATAGGCGAGTTCCACGCCCGATCATCTGCCAGTATTTGGCGTACGAACGCACTGCTTTGAAGAACACTAGGTTCAATACCTCAGGCACATCGACACCGGTGTCTAGCATGTCTACGCTAATGGCTACCTGTGGCATTTTCTGCGGGTCTGAGAAATCATCAATCAGCGCCTGCGCACGTTCAGTACTGTGCGTGATTACGCGCGCGAATGAGCCTCCGTAGTGTGGGTAGAGTGCATCAAACCGGGCTTTTAGGTATTGGGCGTGGTTCTGGTTGTGAGCAAAAATAATCGTTTTGCCCAGTTTATTACCGTTTTCAACCCTGTGTCCGCGTGTCATGAGCTCGTTAATCACATGGTCTACGGTTTGCTGGTTGAACAGGTAGGTATTAAGTAGCTGGGGTTCAATGTGGGTGGGTTTTTCGTCTGTTTCTTCGTCCCAGTCGATGAGGTCCCATTTTTCTTTTTCCTCATCGGTGAGGGAGTCGTAGCGGATCCCTTCGGTGAGGAACTCGGTGCCTAGGCTAATACCTCGTGGCGGCACCAGGTACCCTTCAGCCACGGCGGTTTCGAGCGGGTAATGGTCGGTTGGTTCGCCTTTATTCAGCTCGAATAGGGCGTAAGTATCCCTGTCTACTTCGTCTTTGGGGGTGGCGGTGAGTCCAACCACGAGTGAGTCGAAGTATTCGAAGATTTGCCGGTATTTGGCGTAGACAGAGCGGTGTGCCTCGTCCACAATAATTAGGTCAAAGAACCCGGGCGAAAATTTACGCTGGTCAATGAGGGACATGATAGTTGGGTAGGTGCACCCATACACGCGCCCACTGGCGTTTTTATCAGTGAGCAGGTTGACCACGCTCAGCTCGGTTTTGAATTGTCCACGGAATGCGTTCACTGCCTGGGTGACTAGGTAAATACGGTCAGCCAGGAATAGCGTATTTTTAACCCACCCGGCGTCTGAGAGCATTTTGACGATTGCCATGGAAGTGCGGGTTTTACCGGTTCCAGTTGCCATAACCAGCAGAGCACGACGGCGGTTTTCTTCATCAAAGGCGTTACCGACAGCTCGAACAGCACGAATCTGGTAGGGGCGGTCAACAAGGGCTTCGCTGATGGGAGCGTTTTTGAGGGACTTGGCGTTGCGGCGCGCGTGCATGCGCTCCAGGTCGTCGCGGGTGGGGAACGCCAGGATAGCACGCGGTGGGTAGCCGGGTTTGCCATTGGGGTTGTGCTCCCATTTGTCCCAGAGGGTGTGGTCTGCGCCGTTGGTGGTGATAATGACGGGGTACACCCCGTACTGAGCGTACAGGCCACGCGCATAGAGTTCGGCCTGGTATTGCCCTTCGCTCGGGTCTCGTTTAGTGCGTTTTGCTTCGATGACTGCCAACGGTTTACCGTCAACACCCCAGAGCACATAGTCTGCGCTTCCTGTCCCGAGTGTGCCGTCTTTGCGGATGGGGATGTCGGGTACGGGTACTTCTCGCAGGTTTTTAGCGGCGATATCCCACCCTGCGGCTTCAAGCTCATAGTCGATGAGTGCGGCGCGGGTTTGTGCCTCGTCGTAGTCACGGATGTCTGTGGAGGCGGTGCCCGTGAAGGTGTGTTTGAGCCGTTCTTCGAGCTGGGCTAGGCGTTCTTGTAGGGCTTTGTTCTCTGCGTCTTTTTGGGCGAGTTGAGCCTGATGGGTTTTGCGGGTTTCTTCAAGTTCTTCAGCGAGCTGGATGAGCTCTTTTGACGTTTTAGGTTTAGGCGCGGTGCCTTGTATGTGCGGCACCTTGGCGAGGTCGAATACGGTGCGGGGGTCAATGTTTATTTCGTGGGGCAGTGGTAGCGCACCGCCCAGATGAGTAGATGGTGCAGGTCTAGTACGGCTTGGGCGGCGGCCTGTGGAGTGATGCGTTTGCCGTGTGCGGCGTCGTTGCCGATTCGGCGGATTAGGTGCATCTTAGTGGTGAGAGCCGGTACGGTGATGAGACGCAAGAACTCGGGGTTGCGTAATCTTTCGTTGAGGGTTGCATCGACCTTACCGTAGGGTAGTGGGATACTGCGTACCCGGTACAGATAGTCAATGAGCTGTTCTAGCGTGATGCGCGAGTAGATTGCAGCCATAGGCGCATCAATGCGCAGGGCGCTTTCTGCTTTAAGAGCGTTCTGGTGCACCTCTGGGATGCTGACGGTGAGGAAATCAAAGTTGCTCATGGTGTGGCTTTGTTAGGTTGTTGGGCTGAGTTGTCGGTGGCGTGCTTGTCGCTTCTTACGTGTTTGATTGTATAATAGCTGAGCTATCACCGTGCCCGTTATATGGTTATGGAATAACTATTCATAATAGCCTATTTTCCCCATTAGGTTGTGAATATACCGGGAGAAATTGGGGCAACCAGCTCGCTCTAGGTAAATATCGAGGCGATGACTTTTACCCTTTTGGCGCATATAGTCAACTTGGAGTTTAATAATCTCGGTTAGCTGATTCGTGTTTTGAGCATCTGTGGCGACTTCCATGAAGAAGATATCCGGGGTGAGTACCTCGTAATGGCGTGGGGGTGGGAAATCTTTTGTATTGTGTGTAAGCAGCACATCGACCTGTCCATCAACAGCAGCCGCATGTACGTGTAGGTCTCCTACGTCTGGTACACCCGTGTTGTGCCCCTGGAATTCAACAAGTTCATCAATACACATCTTAATTTTAGAGATCCGGTGGTTGACGGTAGCACTACTTGCGGAGGGGTAGCGTTTTCGAAGATGGTATCTTGTCTCGGCTAGGATATCTTCTGTGCATATGAGCGTGAATGAGGTGTCCATATAAGCATGGATAAAGAATAGCCAATCCGTTAGGACTTGGCTGTAGAAGATATTAGCGTCTACGAGTACACGGCGAGTCATAGAACAGCCAGCTTACTCATCATCAATTTCGGGGTGAGCAATTTGGAACTTGAGAAGGTCATGGAGTGCTGCACGCTTCTGAGCGCGCTGTTGCTCACGGAATACTAGTACATCCTCCCGTTTGAACCGGCGATGTGTTCCTGCTTTGTGGGAGGGTAAGCGCCCTTCATCCGCCCATTTAGCCAAGGTAGGGCGTGACAGCCCCAGAAGCTCAGCCGCTTCACTAGTGGTTAGAACGTCGGGGGTAAAGTTCACTGCAATATTCTGGTGGTTTAGTAGTGCAGTGAGCTGAGCACGGATAAAATCAGTAACCTTTTCAGGGGCCTGGACTGTTTGCCCATTTGGCAGAGTTCCTTGCACGGTAAGGCTTTGAACAAACTCTTCTGTGAGATCCGGTGCCTGTTCTATAAGAGGCTCCGCAGCGAAAACTTGAGTGTGCTGCACAGACATAGCCTACCTCCTCATGAAGCCTGCGGGTACTGCCTGCATCCATTCTACCTGTTTTCGTTTGTAAACAAAACAGGGGTGGTGTGCCTTAATAAATGAGCTGATAAGCCTGTTTTTAGCTACTCAGCTCCAAGTTTTAGATGAATACATCTAAAGTCTCGCTGTATGAGGTGATCGTATGTACTTATTTATTGACGGGGGTATGCCTTCGTCTGAAGATGGCTTGTTCTCTGCTTGCCTTACGGGGCACTATTAGGTATCACAAGTATGCTCGTGAACGATTGCTGAAAACGGGAGGTAGAAAATTTCTAATGAACGACTTTCCTTAAGGGAATATTAATTATTATTATTGCCTCCTATGAAATTGTATAAATAATATTGTAGTGAATTATAAAGTACTTCATTATCCTTTAGTGTTTTATATATATAATTTCGGAACTTTTCAATTTTATTTATTTTATAGGAGAAATTGGAAAGTATTTCTTTAGGGATACTAGGAATGGGGATATTTTTTAGCTCTGTGGCATTTATATTTGCTTGATTGACTGCTGATTTTGCCATTTTTTGACGTAGGGATTTTCCGTAGGTGCTATTTAAATACGTAGCTACAAACTCTGCATAGTGCGGATTTTTATAGCGAACCCGTATTAGATATCCAGCATAAGCTAAAGGAATGTTAGATTTAATTACTGCTGATTTTCCCACTTTTTCCTTACTGTTCGTTCGATTAAAGAGCATATCATTGATTGCAACAGTATATTTAGGGATTTCAGACTCTTTTATATCTTGATATTTTAAATCTGTTAAATCTAGATGGCCATTATCTGTTATGTTCCCCATGCGAAGTACAGGATATTTCCCAGTATCTCCAGATTTGGTGGAGGTTCCGTACTGGGTTGAGAGTGCAATATCTCCAATAGTTGTCATTGGATATTTCTTGCTCCACTTATCTGGAGATCCGAAAAATCAACAAAAATAGAATAGGATAGCTCATCAAGGGCGGCGAGCTGGCGTTCGCGTGCCTCTTGGATCGATTTTGCCTTATCTAGAATAGAAACAATACGCTTTTGCTCTTCCAATGGGGGAAGTGGAAGTACAATACTCTCAACAACCTTTTTAGATATTTCCTTAAATGTTGCCCCATTGCCCATAGATTGAATATAATATTTATTTGCGGATAGCCAGTAATATAGATATTTTGGGATTACATCATTAGTGGGAATAATACTTTTGAAACCTTGATTCGTCGCCATAGGAGTAGTATTAATAGCAACATGCCCAATAGGAGCGCGTGAAGATAATAGAACTGAATTCTCCGGCAATATTGATGTTGCACAGCTTGCCTTGCCGGACTCGGTAATAGTTCGTTCGGTTGAATCTATATAGGCTGATTCTAACCTGCTTAAATCTTTAGGCGTCGCCCAATATATATCGCCGCCCCAATATTCAGGAACACTGGTTTTAGGTGTTGCACCAGAAATAACTTGCCCAATATCCCCTAGCTTCACCATACGTACGTCGCTCATTAGCTCAACAACTCCTTTAGCTCCGCCATAGAAACACGAATCTGTTCATCCAGCTCCTCTAGCTCGGCAATAATTTCGGCGGGGGAGCGGTACTCCACCTCTTCGTACTGTATCTCCTTGTACCGATTCAGCGACAGGTCATAACCTTGCTCCGCAATCTCGCTTTTCGGCACGCAGAATGACTGCTCGGTGCGTGCACGCTCACGCTCAGCCTTAGCCGCCTGCTCATCGTCCCCACGTAGCGTATTCCACCGCTTCAAAACATCAGGCAGATCGTTTGCCTTTACGGGTGCACGCTTATCATCCAGGCTAAACCCGTCAGCCTGCACATCATAAAACCACACATCATCCGTGCCGCCCGAATTCGTTTTTGTGAAAAACAAAATCGCTGTAGAGACACCCGCATACGGCTTAAAAACGCCCGACGGCAGGCTCACCACCGCATCCAGCTTCTGATCCTCAACCAGCATCTTCCGCAGCTTCTTATGCGCCGTTGATGAGCCAAACAGCACACCATCCGGCACAATCACCGCCGCCCGGCCACCCGGCTTAAGTAACCGCAAAAACAGCGCCAAAAACAACAGCTCCGTCTTCTTCGTCTTCACCGTGGACTGCAAATCACGTGCCGTCTGCTCATAATCCAGAGACCCTGTAAACGGAGGATTAGCCAAAATTAACGAATACTTCTCAGACTCACCCGCTGCCCCTTCGGACAGCGAATCCCGGTACTCCACCAGCGGGTTCTTCACCCCGTGCATCAGCAGATTCATACTCGCAATACGCAGCATCGTCGAATCGAAATCAAAACCATGGAACATGTCATGGTGGTAGTGGCGTAACACCGCTGCATCCGTCAACTCCTGAGCAGAATGCTTACGCACATACTCATTTGCCGCCACCAAGAACCCAGCCGTACCACATGCCGGGTCACAAATTGTATCAGCCGCTGCAGGGGCCACCATATCAACCATCAGGTGAATAATATGGCGGGGCGTACGAAACTGCCCATTCGTCCCAGAGGCAGCAATCTTCGAAAGCATATACTCATAAATATCGCCATTCGTATCCCGATCATCCATCGGAATAGCAGAAAGCGGATCAACCACCTTCGCCAACAGCGCCGGGGTAGGAATCGTAAAACGAGCCTCACGCATATGCTGGGTGTAGCTCGAAGACTCACCACCAAGGCGGGCCCCCAACCCCTTAATAAACGGGAACACCCCGTTTGCCACCGTCTCATACATAGTCGTCGGAGACTCATTCTTAAAATTATGCCAACGCAGATGCTCCTCACTCGACCGGAACACGGGATCCTTGAGAGCATAATCAGGGTTAACTCTTCTCATAGCAGACACCTGCTCCTCCTGGCGCAGCTGCTCATCATCGAGAAAACGCACAAAAAGAAGGTAGGTGATCTGCTCCATCACCTCAAGCGGATTAGAAATACCACCCGACCAGAACGAATCCCAGATCCGGTCAATCTTGCTCTTAATATCTCCGGTAATCACAGAAACTAATTGTACCGTCACCCAACCCGAAACACCCCCGCCGCCGTCGCCACCGTGCTTATACAATACCCCAGTCGCGCACTTGCCGTATTAGGTTTATTGCTTTGGGTAAACGAAAGAAGCCCCTTCGCCCGAATCAAACAGCGGAACGTGTGTACCGTTTGGATTCGGGGGAAGAGGCTTCTTTCCCCTCAATACCACAGGGGAGAGGCTGCTACTAACCCTGCTGCAGGGTCTCCAGCACAGCTATCAGCTTCTTACCGTGCTCAACACCAATAGCATGAACAGCCTCAGTGTTACCCGGGTCGCTCGTGGTGCCGTAGCTAAACAGCGGCTCAAGCAGCTGCATACCAGTGAACGCCGCAGTGTTCGCGTAGTCGGCAAAGGCCGGGGCAGCTCGCTCGGCAGCATGTTCTGGTAAATATCTTCAGCGGCGCCAGCAGTTGCCGAGAGCAGGAACTTCTTACCCTGCAAAGCGGTACCATCAGTGCCGTATGCAAAACCGTACTCGAACACGTCATCAATCCACTGCTTCAACAGTGAAGGCACCGAATACCAGAACACCGGGAACTGCAGCACCAGAACATCATGCTCCACTAGAGCCTTCTGCTCAGCTGCAATATCAAACTTGCCGTTCACACGAGTTTTATCCAACTCACGCACAGTCACAGCATCACCAAAACGCGCTTTAACTGCTTCAAGGGCTGTTTTGTTCGCGGTGGACTCTGGCAGGTTAGGGTGGCCCGAGACGATGAGGATCTTAGACATGTTCATTCCAATCTAGAGAGAAGTAAACAGAAGTAAAAAACTTCTGACGTTAAGCATAACCTGCAATAGTTACTTTTATATTGCTGCATCTACGCTCACAGTGGAACCGCGCAAAAAGCCCGAGGCGGTTCGGTCCACCCTATCAAGAAACAGGGCAGAAAACCACTTCGGGCTTCAACGGAATAACTGCAGAAAGCTACTTCTTATCCGTAGAATTCTCGCCTGTGGCACCCTTTAAGGCGCCCATAAGCGGCCCCACAATATCCAGCGGAAGCGGGAACACCACCGTCGAGTTCTGGTCGGCGCCCAGCTCCAGCAGGGTCTGCAAATATCGCAGCTGCAAGGAGGCAGGAGAGGCGCTCAGAATATCGGATGCCTCCTTCAGCTGTGAGGAAGCCTCAAGCTCACCACGAGCCGAAATGATCTTTGCGCGGCGCTCACGCTCAGCCTCAGCCTCACGAGCCATTGCGCGCTGCATGGCCTCAGGAATCTCAATATCCTTGATCTCAACCAGCTCGACTTTAATACCCCACGGGCGGGTGCGTGAATCAATAATGCTCTGCAAATCCGCGTTCAAATCATCGCGGTGCGCCAGCAGCGTATCAAGGTCCACGCGGCCCAGCAGCGAACGCAGCGTAGTCTGAGCAATCTGCGAGGTGGCAATCGGGTAGTTCTCCACCTTCAGCACAGCATCTTTCGCGTCGACCACACGGAACAGCACCACAGCATTCACACGGGCCGGAACGTTATCTTTAGTGATAACCTCCTGCGGGGAATAGTAAGAGTAATCACACGCATATCTACACGCTGCAACGAGTCAATCAGCGGGATCACCATATTAATACCGGGCTTCAGCTCAGAACGCAGATGGCCGAAACGGAACGAAATGCCGCGCTGATATTCAGGAATTACCCGAAGCGTGCGAATAATCAAAAACGCAAGAATCAGGATAATCGGGATAACGATCGAAAGAATAGTGAGAGAATCCATGGTGTCCTCTAAAAATTGTGTCTAACAAGGCCGCAGGAATGGCCCGCATAGGTGCTTTAGACAATGTGTTGAGTTGTTAATAATCGCAGGATACAACCACCGGTGGGTGCACCTCAAACCTGTTTTAACCATACCGGCCACAATCACAGAACGTAAGGGCGCCCACTCCCATATGTTCAAGCTTTAGCCCGGAAATAAGAGGATGCGCTTCCCGGCCTGCGCGTCGCATGCAACAGCACGCGCAGGCCGGGGTGCACATCCAGTCAACCTAACTATTTGCTTCTTCGAGGTTTTGCTCCTGAATAACCTCAGCTGTGGTCTTATGCAGACGCGGGGTAGAAGTTCCCTCGCCGCTCCAAGCTGGCCGATCAGGATCAATAGTTGATGACGGACGCACCGGCAGCTGGGCCGAAGCGATCATCTGTTTACGGGCGTCATCGGTGCGGCGTTTGCGCTCATTGCCCACGCCGCCCCACTTCGCAGCGAACCGGTCAATCTTTGTAGCAACCGATTCGTCCGCGCTTGAACCCGGAATATGCTTCGGGTCGGCCGCGAAGTTCTCGGGTGAGCGGATGAGCTTAATCGCCAGCGGGTACGTCAACGACAGACAGACTACCACCGCAGCCAGCTCAATGAGCAGCTCAATGGGGGAGTGCCATCCGAAAGCAGCCGCAACCATAATGACCGGGCCGAATAATGCCACCGCAACCGCCAGACCACGGTGGAATTTCCCCGACTCCGAATACGGCCACTCATCAACCTCGCGGGTGAGTTCACGCCCGTTCGATGAGACAGTGCAGGTGTCCTTAATGGGGCAGGTGTTGCATACGCTGGGCTTAGCCCGGTAGCGCATCACACGGTTATCCGTGTCAAACGCTACCGGCCACAGCCACTGGTCTTCCGGGCACAGCCAAGCGTCATTACTTTCGTGGTAGGTGAACCCGAACGTTCGGGACGCCACAAAACGCTGACTGGTGCGTTTCGCGAGGATATCGAAACCCCAGCCGACGGCGACCAGACCCAGCGCGTACACGCAGGCCAGCCACACCATCATCGAAACCCCGGCAAACTGTTCAGGCATCATCAGCCTCGGCGATCACTACGGTAGGGGCTGGTCTGCTCGGGCAGCTCGTCGGCAGCTTTAGCGCCAGCGAACTCGGCGATACGAGCGTCATCAACCATCTCGTACAGCGGCGGCTCGGGCAGCTCAAGCACAGTCTCCTTATTCTTCGGTGCGAAGTAGGAGGTGATGCCCAGCCACGCCAGCTTAATCAGCGGCAGAATACCAGCCAGGAAAATCACATCGCCCGGCATGCGCAGCCAGTCCATGATCAGGTTGGCATCGGACTGAATGTACGCCAGCGAACGAGCCTCATAGTAGCCCTGACCAACCGAGTGGTACAGCTGAGCCACGCCCAGCGGCAGCAGCGAAATGAACACCATCCAGATCAGGCCGATATTCAATGCCCAGAATGAGAACTTCACGCCCTTCTCAGGCCACTTGTTCTCGGGGATCAGGTACCGCAACGCAAACACTGCGAAGGCCAGCGCCAGCATGCCGTACACACCCATCATGGAGCCGTGTGCGTGGTTTGCGGTCAGCGCCGTACCAATCTCGAAGTACGAAACGATCGGCAGGTTGATCAGGAAGCCAAACACACCAGCACCCAGGAAGTTCCAGAAGCCCACGGCGATCAGGAACATCACAGCCCAACGGTGCGGGAACGGCTTGGTGCGGTTGGAGTACTGGCGAGCACCCAGCTGCATGAAGCCCCACGCCTCAACGGTCAGGAAGGTCAGCGGAATAACCTCTGCTGCTGAGAAGAACGCACCGAATGCCATCTGCTCAGACGGGGTACCCGCAAAGTAGGTGTGGTGCATGGTGCCGACCACACCACCGGCGGAGTAAAGCACAGCGTCCATCATGATGATGGAGATTGCGATACGCTCACGCACCACGCCCAACAACACGAAGATGTAGGCGACCATCACAGTGGTGAAGAGCTCAAGGAAATCCTCAACCCACAGGTGCACCACCCAGAAACGCCAGAACTCGGCGACTGAGAAATGGGTGCGCTGACCAGCGAGCATACCCACAGCGTAGAACATGGGGATTGCCAGGCCTGAGAAGAGGAACAGCCACGGCATGGAGGTCTTCTTCCCGGTCTTCAAACGCGAGCTGAGGGTACGCCACACGATCACAATCCAGATGAACATGCCTGCGGTGAGCAGAATCTGGAAGAAGCGCGGCAAATCAAGGTATTCCCACTGCTGCGAGAAGATTGAATTCTCAGGCACCCAGCCCTTTTGCGAAAGCCACTCGTTCAGCAGCGAGCCGAGCACCACGAACACCACTGCCACGAACAGGATAACGGTCAGCAACCCCTGTTTCTTCGGCTCTTTGCGGGTAATGAGCGGGGCGATAAAGATACCGCCTGCCAAGAACGCCGCAGCAGTCCAGAAGAGGGAGAGCTGCACGTGCCATGTTCGGGAGACGGTGTAGGGGATAAGCTGCCCCATATCAATCCCGAAGAAGCCTGTGAGCTCCACACGGTAGTGCTCGGTAAGAGCACCCACAAGAGCTTGTAGCAGGAACAGCACCAAAATAGTAATGAAGAACAGCCCGGCCGCCTTCTGCGAGGGGTCAGGCGCACCTCGTCGGGCTGGCGGAAGTCCAGCACGGGTGCCTCCTCACCATGCCAGCCGATGGTGCGGGACCAGCGGCCATAGATGGCGAACATTAAGCCGGTACCGCCCACCAGTGCGATCAGCGACAGCGCCGACCAGACCATCAGGTCTGCGGTGGGTTTGTTGTCTACATTGGCTTCTGCGGGCCAGTTATTGGTGTAAGTGTAATCCTGGTTGGGACGCTCAGCGGCTGAAGCCCACGCGGTCCAGCCAAAGAACGCTACAAGGTCATGCAATTCTTCTTCGCTCTTAATAGCGTTGGGGAACAAGCCCTGAGAGGTATTATCCTTGGTGAGCGTATCCCTATAGTGGTTGACCATCTGGTCAAACCCCTTGGTCTGCCCCGCCGTCCAGTTCAGAGTCTTGCTGGACTCGTCGTACTTGTTTTCCTTGCGCCACTCGTTTTTAACGAGCTCACGGGGCTCTTGCTTACCCTCTTCCCTGTATTGTTTGACGGCAGCGTCCGTAGTCAGGCGCAGGTATTCCGCCGTGAAGTCCGGGCCGATGTATGCACCGTGGCCGAGAACCGATCCGTACTGCTGCAGGCCGCGGCTCTGGTAGAGCTCCTGACCGTGCTGGATCTGTTCTGCGGTGGCGATTACCTTGCCGTCGTTGCCGATGATTTATCAGGCAGCGGCATGGAGAGCGCATAGGTGCGCATCGCCAGGATTGCCATAATGGTAAAGCCCAGGAGCATCACAAATGCAACGGCCTGTACCCAGCCTTTACCGGCGTAGGCACCGACCGCGTCCGTGCGGCGGGTGACCTTGGCAATCTCCTCGCGCGTTACGGGTTTCTTAGCCATATTGTATGTCTCCAGTGTGCGTATATTTTGTGATTCGAGTGGGCTCGTTTGGAGAGGCTCGACAGGCGAGCACAACTAGTCCACCCGTTTTTATTCTTGCATTACAAATACTTATTTAGAAAATTTTAGTGACACTATGTCGAGAATGTGAAGTTAATTGCATAATAACCTTTAGAGATGCTGTGGGCTAAATTATTACGCTCATTAGGCAGCGTTGGACGCCCCTAAGTACACAGCCTGCAGTGCCCAGCCAACAGCTGACAAAGTTCTGTAGGGAGCCCCAATATAGCCCCATTTTTCAATATAAACGTATCCGGCACAGGGTCCCCATCGAAAACATGTCACTAAACGTCATAATAACCCCATGAACGTACTGAAAAGCTGCGGCACTGTGGAATAATGAGAAGGCAGGTAGGAGGCATCCCCTAGGAGTCACACATTTATGGTTTTCTACAAACTCAGCCAAAAAACCGTTACCGGGCTATTACGCTCGGTTTTTCGTGCACGAGTCACAGGCCTTGACCGCTTCCCCAAAACCGGCCCCGTGATTGTTGCCTCCAACCACCTATCGTTCCTAGACTCCATCATTATTTCCGCAATGATGCCCCGCCGCGTGGCTTTCCTCGCCAAAGCCGAGTACGTTAACACCCCCGGTATCCGTGGTAAAGCCATGAAAGCATTCTTTGAGACCGTCGATATTATCCCGGTGAACCGGTCAGACCGTTCAGAATCCCTCAAAGCACTTGATATTGCGCTAGAGAAACTGAACGAAGGCAAAGTTTTTGGCATCTACCCTGAAGGCACACGCTCCCGTGACGGCTACCTCTACAGAGGGAAAATTGGTGTGGCCTGGCTGGCCCATATGACGGGTGCGCCCGTAGTCCCGGTAGGGCTGATCGGCACCGACCGGCTTCAGAAACCTGGGTCAAACATGGTGTACCCGCACCGGTTCACGATCCGCGTGGGTGAACCCATGTGGTTCGAAAAAACAGGGGAGCAGATGACCGGTAAACAACGCCGCCAAACCACCAACCAGATTATGGACGAAATCGCCCAACTTTCGGGGCAAGCACGAAAGGACGAATACAATATTTCGCCCTCTGCTGAGCGTGACGCCGGGTAAGGTACCCTGCGCCAAAGGCGAGTAAACTTAACCGCGCATCCGCAAAACCCGGCGGATGCGCGGCTTAACGTTTAAGCAACAGGAGGCTATGTGGCAGACCCGCGTTCGTACCGCCCCGCAGCGGGTGATATCCCCACGGAGCCGGGAGTGTACCGTTTTCGGGACGAACACGGCCGTGTAGTGTACGTGGGGAAAGCAAAAAATCTGCGTAACCGCCTCAATAGTTATTTCGCTGCCCTGAACGCTTAGCCCCTAAAACCTACGCCATGGTGCACACCGCCACCAGCGTAGAGTGGACGGTAGTCGGCAGCGAACTGGAATCGCTGCAGCTTGAATACACCTGGATTAAGGAATATAAGCCACGTTTTAATATCGCCTTCCGTGACGATAAATCCTACCCCTACCTTGCGGTCACCATGCGCGATAAGTTCCCGCGTGCACAAGTAATGCGTGGCGACCGTAAAAAAGGCGTGCGGTACTTCGGACCCTACTCGCAGGTGTGGGCAATCCGTGAGACGCTGGATGCGCTACTGCGGGTGTTCCCGGTGCGTACCTGCTCACCAGGAGTATTTAAACGTGCCGAAGCATCAGGGCGCCCCTGCCTGCTGGGATATATCGATAAATGCTCCGCACCCTGCGTAGGGCGCATTAGTCCCGAAGAGCACCGCAACCTAGCGGACGGGTTGTGCCGTTTCATGGCCGGTGGAGCCGAAAAATTTATTGCAGAGCTCACCACGGACATGAAAGATGCTGCAGCCAATATGGACTTTGAACGTGCAGCCGTACTGCGTGATGACATCGTGGCACTTACCAAAGCTTTTGAACGTAACGCGGTGGTTCTGAGCGACTCAACAGACGCTGACCTGTTCGCCTTCGTACAAGACGAACTGGAAGCGGCAGTGCAGGTGTTCTTCGTGCGTGGCGGGCGTATCCGCGGTCAACGCGGCTGGATTGTTGAAAAAGTAAACGACGGCAGCGAAGGTGAACTCATTGAACAGCTTCTCGTCCGGTTATATGGTGAAGCCGCCGCACACGTGGCGAGCGCATCCAGCACCCTGGCCGAAGAGACAGACGCGAACCGTCACGAGATTCCCCGCCAAATCCTGGTGCCGGTACTGCCGGATAACACCGAGCAGCTGCGTGAGTGGCTTTCTGGTGTGCGCGGGGCGAAGGTAAGTATTGCGGTGCCGCAACGCGGCGATAAGGCCGAGCTGATGAAAACTGTTGCCGAGAACGCCCGCCACTCACTGGCTCTGCATAAGAGCCGCCGGGCTGGGGATATTACCACCCGCTCCGCTTCGCTCGTTGAGCTGCAGGAAGCTCTGGAACTTCCCGAACCTCTGATGCGCATTGAGTGCTACGACATTTCGCACGTGCAAGGAACGAACGTGGTGGCCTCTATGGTGGTGTTTGAGGATGGCCTGCCCGCTAAAAGTGCTTACCGTAAATTCTCGGTTAGTGGGGATGCCGCACGGGATGATACCGCCAGCATGTATGACGTAATAACTCGCCGTTTTAAGAGGTATCTCACCGAGCAGCAGCAGCGTGCGCAAGCAGGCCCGCAGCGTTCGGGGAGGTAGCTTCAGATGCGCATGCGCAGGAGCCAGCGAAGTTCGCGTACCCCCGAACCTGGTGTTGGTTGATGGCGGCCCGCCGCAGGTGGCGGCCGCCCAGGCTGCGCTGAGCGATTTAGGCGTGGTGGATGTGCACGTTGCCGGTATCGCTAAACGCCTAGAGGAACTGTGGCTGCCGGATGATGATTTTCCGGTGATTCTGCCGCGTAATTCTCAGGCGCTGTTTTTGGTGCAGCGTATCCGGGATGAGGCGCATCGGTTTGCGATTACGTTCCATCGTTCTAAACGCGGTAAGGCGATGGTTGCCTCCGCGTTGGATGCTGTGCCGGGGCTGGGCCCTGCTAAGCGTGAGGCGCTTATTAAACACTTCGGGTCGTTAAAGAATCTGAAGGCGGCCAGCGCCGATGAACTGACACAGGTGCAGGGGGTTGGGCCGTCGCTGGCTTCGAAGATTAGGGAGCATTTTGACGCGGAGGCTGCTGCCTCAGGATGATGCGGTGACCGTCTAATGCCTGTCTAGTATTATTGGATTACCAACTTACTCGCATCAAAGGGGAACGTAATATGAGCGTTGAGTTACAAGAGCAGAAACCGCAGATTTTGGTGATTACAGGTATATCTGGGGCGGGGCGCAGCACCGTAGCTAACGTACTTGAGGACGAGGGCTGGTATGTGATTGATAATATTCCGCCGCAGATGCTTGAATCGCTGGCGGAACTGGTAACTCGTGACGGTGCTCGTGTGCCGAGGGTGGCTTTGGGTATTGATGTTCGTGCCCGCGCCCTGTTTGATGATCTCCCGGCTGCTATCGACACCCTTCGAAAATCCGATGTAGATTTTTCGATGCTTTTTTGGATGCTAAAGACGAGACGATTGTGGCCCGGTATGAGGCGCAGCGCCGCCCGCACCCGTTGCAGGGGAGGGGCGCGTCCTTGATGGTATTCGCGCGGAGCGCACCCTGTTCGAGGTGTTGCGAACAGCATCCGATCATACGATTGACACAACCGGGATGAACGTTCATGAGCTGGCTCGTACAGTACGTGAAATGTTTGCTGAAGGCGCTGACAAAAAGCTGAATCTGAGCGTGATGAGTTTCGGATTTAAATACGGAGCACCCGCAGATGCGAACTATATGGCGGATATGCGGTTCATCCCGAACCCGCACTGGATTCCTGAGCTTCGCCCGCTCACCGGCCTAGACGCACCGGTACGTGACTATGTGCTGCAGAACACCGGTACGGAGGAGTTCATTAGCAACTATCTTGCGGCTTTGCGCCCGGTGCTGGAAGGGTACCGCCGTGAAGGGAAATACTATGCGACTCTTGCGATTGGGTGCACAGGGGGTAAGCATCGGTCGGTTGCCGTGACTGAGGAGATTGCTCGAAGGCTCGGGGAACTGCCCGAAGTAAACGTTAACGTACTGCATCGTGATAAGGGCCGCGAATAATGTCTGAAGGAACGAATACGCCCAGCCACTCTTCGGGTAGCAGCAAGAACGTTCCGAAACTACCGCCGCTTCCCACCCAGGCGTTGCGTCTGCTGAAGACTACCCGCCGGGTGCCTAAAGTGACGGCGCTTGGTGGCGGGCACGGATTGTACGGGTCGCTTTCTGCACTGCGGCACGTTACAACGGATGTGACAGCTATTGTGACGGTTGCCGATGACGGCGGATCGTCAGGTCGGCTGCGGAATGAGATGGGTGTACTCCCGCCTGGGGATTTGCGTATGGCTCTTTCGGCGCTGTGTGATGACACCGATTGGGGGCGTACGTGGAGCGATGTGCTTCAGCATCGGTTCAGCGCCCCGGAGGGGCACACCGGTGAGTTCCCGTTAGACTATCACGCCCTCGGTAACCTGCTGATTGTTACGCTCTGGGAGTTGCTGGGCGATCCTGTGGCTGGCCTGGACTGGGTGGGCGCGCTTCTGAACGCGCGCGGCAGGGTGCTTCCGATGGCTTTGGAGCCGCTGGTGATTCAAGGTATTGTGCTTCGTGAGCACGGCGGAGCTTTTGAGCGGGTGCAGGTGCGCGGGCAGGTGAACCTGGCCCATGAGCCGCAGGTGCATAATATCGAGCTGGTTCCTGCCCAGGCGCGTGCCTGCCCTGAGGCGTTGGCCTCAATTGAGGAGGCAGACTGGGTGGTTCTTGGCCCCGGCTCGTGGCGTACTTCCGTGCTACCACACCTACTACTGCGCGAACAGTGTGAGGCGTTAAGCACAACAAACGCTAAACGGTGCGTGGTCATGAACCTGGCATTGGACGATAAAGAATCCAATGGCCTGGACGCATCCGCTCACCTGAAGCTACTGCAGCAGTATGCCCCCAATCTGCGCCTTGACGTGGTGATCGCTGACCCGAGCAATATGGGTGTGCAAAGCGAATTTGAGGACGCGGCCAGAGAGCTGGGCGCGAAGGTGCTGTGGGCGTCCGTGCGTTCAACCACAAACCCGAATGTGCACGACCCGCTCAAGCTGGCTTCAGCGTACAATGATATGTTTGCTATGCGTTTATAAAACTTTAAGGACGCAGTTAAGACACACACGAGACACACATGCACACGAACGCGGCTATTTGCCGTGTCCCCCGCTTCGAGCGGGTTAGGGCATTGCCCTAATTCTGTTTTGTAAGGAGAGAACAATGGCTCTGACCGCCCTGGTGAAAGAAGAACTTGCCCAATACGAGGCGAGCAAGGCGTCGGTGCGTAAGGCCGAGGTTTCCACTATTTTGCGGTTCACCGGTGCCCTGCATATTGTGGCAGGCCGCATCGTTATTGAATCTGAGGTGGATACCGAGCAGACCGCGCAGCGTATGCAGCAGACTATTGCCGAGATTTACGGACATGAGTCGGAGCTGACGAGTGTTACCGGTGGGGGATTGCGCCGTGGCGGACGCTATATTGTTCGTGTTGACTCCGGGGGAGAGGCACTGGCTCGGCAGACCGGGCTGCTGGATTTGCGGGGCAGGCCGGTGCGTGGTTTACCCCCCGCTGTGCTGAACGGTTCACTGCAGGATGCTGAGGCCGTTATGCGCGGCGCATTCTTGGCGCACGGATCGTTAACGGAGCCTGGCCGTTCATCCGCGATTGAGTTCACCTGCCCCGGCCCGGAGGCGGCGCTCGCGTTGGTGGGCGCGGCCCGGCGTCTTGATGTGATGGCGAAGGCCCGCGAGGTGCGTGGCGTGGACCGGGTGGTGGTGCGTGACGGCGAGACTATCGCCCATCTGCTGGAACGGATGGGTGCCTCGGAGTCGCTGCGTACGTGGCGTGAGCAGCGCACCCGCAAGGAGGTGCGAGCCACGGCGAACCGGCTGGCAAATTTTGATGACGCAAACCTGCGCCGTTCCGCGCAGGCTGCTGTGGCTGCGGGCGCACGGGTGGAACGGGCTCTGCATATTTTGGGTGATGATGTTCCTGAACATCTGAGGTACGCTGGGCAGCTTCGGGTGGCTAATAAGCAGGCGTCGTTGGATGAGTTGGGTCGGTTAGCGGATCCGCCATTGACGAAAGATGCTATTGCCGGGCGTATTCGCCGTTTGCTGGTGATGGCGGATAAGCGTGCACAGGAACTGGGTATCCCCGGTACGGAGCTAAAAGAAGACATTCAGGGAGCAGAGGCCGCTAGGGGTGTCTCTTCTGCCGCCCCCACCGGAGCATAAAACACATGTGCGCACACCGTGGTGCGTGTTTGTTTCCTGCTGCAATGGTGTTTTACTTGTGGTGTTTTACCCGTGGGATTGTGCCCTGATAACCCTAACGGTGATGAGGCTGTGCAGACCTATCACACCCTCATTGTGTTTGTGTTGGAATGCAATTATCCCAACGTGGAGGGCAGGTATAATCCATATAAAACAACAGAAAACAATGGAAAAACAGTCTAAAAGTGACTTGATTCACTAAAAAATCCTACATGAACACACCCAAACACACACGAACTAAGGTATGATTATTACCAACATCAGGCGGTACGCAACCGCGCACCACAGAGCACGGTATGCCTTTGCCATAACCGACCACAAGTCCCGGTGAATGCTGCGGCCGCCGCCCAACGCACTGACAAGGAGAACTTCAGTGACTGTACGTGTAGCAATCAACGGCTTTGGTCGCATCGGCCGCACCTTCTTCCGCGCAGCACGCGAGGAAGGCGTAGGTTTCGAAATCGTCGCCATTAACGACCTTACCAACGTTGATACCCTAGCTCACCTGCTCAAGTACGATTCGATCATGGGTCGTCTGGACGCAGAGGTGGAGGTCAAGGAAAATGCGCTGGTAGTAGATGGCAAGGAAATCAAAATCCTGGCTGAGCGCAACCCTGCTGACCTTCCCTGGAAGGATCTCGGCGTTGACGTAGTGCTCGAATCCACCGGTTTCTTCACCGAGGGCTCCAAAGCGCAGGCGCATATTGACGCTGGTGCAAAGAAAGTTATTATTTCCGCCCCCGGTAAGAACATTGACGGCACCTTCGTGATGGGCGTGAACGACGACCAGTACGACCCCGCCACCCAGCATATTGTTTCGAACGCATCCTGCACCACCAACTGCTTGGCTCCGCTGGCGAAAGTCCTCAACGACTCCTTCGGCATTGAGCGTGGCCTGATGACCACCATCCACGCATACACCGCTGACCAGCGCCTGCAGGATGCCCCTCACTCCGACCTGCGCCGCGCCCGCGCAGCAGCCGTGAACATGGTTCCCACCTCCACCGGTGCGGCAGCCGCTGTTGGCATTGTGCTGCCTGAGCTCAAGGGTAAGCTGGACGGTTTCGCGGTGCGTGTTCCCACCATTACCGGTTCCATCACCGACCTGACTTTCACCACTAACCGCGAGGTTACCAAGGAAGAGGTTAATGCGGCTCTGAAGGCAGCAGCCGAGGGTCCGATGAAGGGCATCATTAAGTACAGCGAAGATCCGATCGTCTCGAAGGATATTGAGGGCGAAGGCATCTCCACCATTTTTGATGCACCGCTGACCAAGGTTATCGGCAACCAGGTGAAGGTTATCGCTTGGTACGACAACGAGTACGGCTACGTAGCACGCCTGGTGATGTTCACCAATAAGGTTGTGGCATCGCTCTAATGCGTCCGCGTGTAAACGTGTAGAGAGAACCCCGGATTCACCGCGTGATTGAGGCGGAGAACCGGGGTTTTCCCATAACAGTCGCTATTATTAAAAGTATCTAAAACCCATTATTAGGAGGATTATCCTATGGCTAAGGCACTGGCAGAACTGCTCGAAGAAGGCGTCGCAGGCCGCCACGTTCTCGTTCGCTCCGACTTGAACGTTCCCCTTAAAGATGGCGTGGTGACCGACGACGGTCGCGTGCGTGCTTCCCTGCCCGTTATTGAAAAACTTGCTAAGGCTGGCGCTCGCGTGATCGTAACCGCACACCTCGGACGCCCCAAGGGCCAAGTGGATCCGCAGTATTCCATCGCTCCTGCCGCTGCACGTTTAGCCGAGCTGGCTTCCGTACCCGTACAGGTGGCTACCGATCTGGTGGGTGAAGATGCAAAGGCTAAATCAGCAGCCCTGAAAGACGGCGAAGTGCTGGTACTGGAAAATGTGCGTTATGACGCCCGCGAAACCTCGAAGGATGATGCAGAACGTGGCGCATTTGCCGATGAGCTAGTGGCGCTGACCGGGCAGAACGGCGCATATGTTGATGACGCGTTCGGGGCGGTACACCGTAAGCACGCCTCCGTGTACGACGTAGCCAAGCGTCTGCCTGCCTACTTGGGCGATCTGGTGAAGAAAGAAGTGGACGTTTTGGCGAAAACTTTGAACAACCCCGAGCGTCCCTTCGTGGTTGTCATGGGTGGTGCGAAGGTATCCGATAAGCTTGCTGTTATCGACAACCTTATCGGCAAGGCCGACGCTATTCTCATTGGTGGCGGCATGGGCTACACCTTCGCTTACGCGCAGGGATACAAGGTCGGTAAGTCGCTGCTGGAGAAAGATCAGGTAGAGACCGTGCGGCGTTACCTTGAGACCGCCCCTGCGCAGGGTACTGAGATCGTAACTGCCGTAGACGTGGTGTGGGCCGATGATTTCTCAGCAGACGCTAAGACCGAGATCCGCCCCATTGAAGACCTGGAAGGTGGCGAGCTGGGCGCCGAGGGTGAGGGCCTGGATATTGGCCCGAAGAGCCGTGAACTGTTCGCGGAGAAGATTGAGGCAGCTAAAACCGTCTTCTGGAACGGCCCGGTGGGCGTATTCGAGATTGCCCCCTTCGCGGGTGGTACTGAGGCTGTTGCGAAGGCTCTTGCTGAATCGGATGCTTTCTCCATTATTGGTGGCGGGGACTCGGCATCGGCGATCCGCAACCTAGGGTTCGCTGACGAGCAGTTCGGGCACATTTCCACCGGCGGCGGGGCCTCCCTCGAATACATTGAGGGTAAGACCCTGCCCGGTCTGGACGCACTGGGTGCCTAATCCTCTGCCTCTTGTCTAATATGCCCCGGCTTATTCGCGCGATAGCGAATGGGCCGGGGTTATCTATAGGGCTTAAGCCTTCGGCGGTTCACGGCGTGTATCTGGTAATAGGACAGTCCAGTAATGACCGCTAAGTGCCGACCGGGCAGAAACGCCGCAGTGGTATATTCGGCGGTGAAAATTCGCGATAAACCGTGTATTTACGCGCCAGAAGCACTAAAATAGAGAGTGAACTTTTCCGTAGCTATGCCCTCTTTGGGGATTGGAGCGAATATATGTCGCGTAAGCCGCTTATTGCTGGTAACTGGAAGATGAATCTGAACCATATTGAGGCCGTGACCCTAGTTCAGAAACTAGCCTGGACCCTTGACGACGCGAACTTTGACTTTGATAAGACTGAGGTGGCGGTTTTCCCGCCGTTCACCGACATTCGCTCCGTACAGTCTCTCATTGAAGGCGACAAGTTTAGGATCGAGTATGGTGGGCAGGATATTTCGGCTCACGACTCGGGTGCATACACCGGTGAAATCTCCGGGTCGTTCCTCGCCAAGCTCAACGCCGCATACGTGCTAGTGGGCCACTCTGAGCGCCGTACCTACCATGGTGAAACCGACGAGGTATGCGCTGCCAAAGTGCAGGCTGCGTACCGGCATGAAATCACCCCCGTACTGTGCGTGGGAGAGGGACTTGATATCCGCGAAGCCGGTAACCATGTGACCTACACCCTGGAACAGCTGCGTGGCTCAATTTCTGGTCTGACCGCCGAACAGGCGAAGAGCCTTGTTATTGCCTATGAGCCGGTATGGGCTATCGGTACCGGTAAGGTTGCCACCGCAGAAGATGCACAGGAAATGGCCGCCGCTATCCGCGCGGAGCTGACCAAGCTCTACTCGGCCGATGTTGCCAACCAGGTACGTGTGCTTTACGGTGGGTCGGTCAAGTCCTCCTCAGCTCCTTCGATTATGGAGCAGGCAGACGTTGACGGTGTGCTTGTTGGTGGGGCGTCGCTACAGGCCGATGAGTTTGCGGCTATTGCGCGGTTTGACGCGTAACATCTAAGACAATATCGCCGGTTATCCTCCGCATTCTGCGCGGCGGGGTAACCGGCGATTTTTATGCCGCACCGGGCAGTGTGGTATAGAAAACACGGAGAAGACCCCGATGATGTCGCGGAAACCTTAAAACGTGGGGTAGAATTCAAATATAAAGATTTCATAAAGAAAAGACTCATACATTCCTTCTTCTCGAAAAAATTTAATATCTAAAATCCCTTTAAAATATTATTTCGTATATTTTGAAGTATTTTCGTGTGCTTTGATTATCTACAATAATTTGGTTTTACAGATGATTTAGCATTTGTTATACTTTTTCTGGAATGTTTTGAGAAGGTGAGATATGAAGTCGCGCAAATATACGTCTGTTTTTATTGGTTCGTTAATTGTTTCATTAATATTGGTGGCTCTGGGTTTTGTCCCAGGTTACGGAGAAGTTTCTAAAAACTGGAGGGCACTGATCGGAACTGACTTCGGTTGGTTTTACCTCCTGCTTGTAACTCTTATCGTATTGGTCTGCGGGTTTTTTGTTTTAAGCCCCATGGGACAAATTAAACTTGGAGAGCCTGACTCAAAACCCGAGTATTCCACCGGTTCATGGATTGCCATGCTTTTCTCGGCTGGTATGGGCATTGGTCTAGTTTTCTATGGTGCTGCCGAGCCGCTTTCACACTTTGCTAACAAAACTCCCCATGCTGCGCCGGGGTCACAGCAAGCAATGGCGGATTCCTTTCAGTTTACGTTCTTCCACTGGGGTATTCACGCCTGGGCTGTGTACGGTATTGTTGCTATGGCTCTGGCATATTTCGGCTTCCGTAAAGAAGAGAAATATCTTCTTTCTGTCACCCTTAAGCCGCTTTTCGGTAAAAAAACCGATGGCTGGCTGGGATATATTATAGATATTGTTACTGTGGTGGCAACTGTTATTGGTGTGGCAACCACGCTTGGTTTCGGCGCTATTCAGATTAATGGTGGATTGAGCTACCTTACTGATAATGCCATTCCTAATAACATGGAAGTACGCACTGTTATTATCGTAGTAACCACTGCTCTCTTTGTGCTCTCAGCTCTTTCGGGACTGGGTAAAGGTATTAAAATCCTTTCAAATCTTAATATGATTCTGGCTATCGCACTTCTGGCGATTGCTATTGCGGTTGGGCCCACTGTCAAAATTTTGACAATATGACGGAATCCGTCGGCCTGTACATGCAGAACTTTTTCGAGATGAGTTTCCGAACCGCCGCATTTAACGGTGACGAACGCGCCTGGATTGATACCTGGACCGTGTTCTACTGGGCATGGTGGATTTCCTGGTCACCCTTCGTGGGCCTCTTCATCGCCCGCATCTCCAAAGGCCGTTCAATACGTGAGTTTATTACTGTAGTACTTCTGATACCTACCGTCTTAAGCTTCATCTGGTTCTCCGTTTTCGGTACGATGGCTAATACGGTACAGCAGAACGGTCTGGAGAATCTGACGAAACTAGAGGATGAGCAGCTACTGTTCGGCACATTCAAACACTACCCGCTGGGCATGTTAATGTCGATCATCGCAATCATCCTGATCTTCACCTTCTTCATTACCTCGGCAGACTCAGCAACCTATGTGCTCTCAATGCTTTCCGAAGATGGGCGTCTTATCCCCACTAACGGAAAGAAAGTCGTGTGGGGCGTTATCGTCGCGGGTATTGCAACCGTGCTGCTGTACGCTGGCGGGCTAGACGCTCTGCGGAATACGCTGATTATTATTGCGTTACCGTTCGCCGTTGTGATTGCGTTAATCGTGGTGGCGCTAATAGTTGAGGTGTACCACGAGAAGGTACAGATGGGCTTGTCGATCTCGCCTGACCGCTACCCCGAAAAGGGACAGCCGTTCAAGTCGTACGAATCGTACGAAAGCGAAGACGAAGCTGAGAAGTCTATTGAGGATGAGGCGGATACATCTGCTCAGCAGGTAAAACAGGGGAAGAAAACCTCTGAACCTGCGAAGCAGGAATAACCTGCCTTTCGGCTGAGACGTAAAACATAAAGAGCCCCTGCTCGCTCTGTATTTGACGGGATGTCGTGAAGCGTCCCAATGGTACAGATAGCGGGCAGGGGCTCTTAGCGCAGTAGGTGGGTTCTTGAAATGATCCGGTAATCATAATTATCTCCGCAAGGACAGCTCCACGGTCAAACCAGATACCATAAGCCTAGATAAGGTAGTGCTGCTTCCCCTGCACCCGCTGTTGCGCATCCATCCTATGAGGGAAAGCTGCTCGCGGGTAGCCAAAAACGGGCGCTGTCCTAAATAACGAGCCGAACACTGGGTAGACTTAAGATCATGGATTCCCTTCTCGCGCCCATTATGATCACCCTCCTGTGCGTCATAGTGTTCATGATTATTCGCAACCGCAAAGTCCCCGCTCCCACTATGCCCGGAGAACCCGGTGCGAGCTACGACCCAACCACACACTATTACGACAGTAAACGTGACGATTTCCTTAACTGGCTTCACGCCCGCACCAGCTCCCCAGAAATCCCGGTGCAGGTGAAACTGCGGGACTGGGTAGACCAGGGATTCTACGCCGAAGACAGCGGCAACTACTGGGGCATCGCCCAGCAGTTCACCTATTACCTGCTAGAAGGCGGGTATGTGCGCGCCTACGACACCGAAGGGAAAGAACTGACCGCCCAGCGTGTGCTGATCGACCGGCCGGATACGCTGCAGCTGACCCCCAGCGAATATCAGCGCCGCACCGCCCGTTAAACTTTTCACCCCCGTACTGTTCAGCTATGCGCAGCATTAGGGGTGACCAATCCGCTAAGGTGGCGTATAGTTAATACGGTATGCCAAACGGCAGATACGAAAATTATTAGTAACCGCCAATCCCAACAGGAAGGTCCACTGTGGAGACCCTCATGACTGTACTCATGGTAATCATCGCGATTACCAGCGTTATTGCCGTGCTTTTGGTGCTCTTAAACCGCGGCCAGGGCGGCGGCCTCTCAGATATGTTCGGCGGCGGCATGACCAGCTCCCTCAACTCCTCAGGTATGGCATCGAAGAACCTGATCCGTCTGACCGTCACCGTCTCCATCATCTGGGTAGCAGCGATTGTGCTCTACGGATTGGCACTACGCTTTAACGGCCAGTATGTGCTCTTCTAACGCTTCAAAGTTTTTATCCTTAAGCCCCGGCAGGTGAACCAACCCCGCCGGGGCTTCTTCTATGCCAAATCGTTGCCAACACCCACCGCCAGGTAACCGGCGATTATAGTAAGAATGACGAAACCCTGCTTAAAATGTCAGGACGTTCAGGCATAGTAGTATCGTAAAGCTTCTGCACCACCCTCGGAGGAACCCTCATGGCATACGAACTGGACTACAACTATCTAGGAGCCTCAACGCTGCTGGAACGTGACGGACACCCCGAACTGGCCCTAGCAACCAGCGGCGGCAGCACACCGGAAGGCGCAGCGGCACACCCTTACTTCTTCTCAGGATTCATGGAACGCCCCGACGTGATCGCGGCATCACTGCTGGTGGTCGCACGCGTGGCCCGCACCCGCTACTACACCCCGCCCGGCATGGTCGCCGCCATTTTGCGGGCCGCAGACCCGGTAGTGACCAGCACCCGTGAAGGCCTACGGTTTGAATCCTTTAGCGCCTGCTGCGGTGTCTACGCCCGACTTGACGTAGACTCCTCCGCCCTAGACGCCAGCCACAGCGCCGTGGGCGTGACGAATGTGGACGTGAATCCGCCGCTTCGCACCGCCTTAGCTTCCCTCCGGGCTGGTGAGCCTCTCCACATGGATGTGGGTGATGAGGGGCTGCTGACCACCACTCTAGACGGTGAAGTAATGGAAGATAAAGTGCCCCTGCCAGTGCGCTGGCTCAAAGGGTTCGCCGAAACACAGATGCTCTCATCCCTGATGAAACCCACCCATTCTCTGGACGCGGCAGCAGCCCGCACCTTCATCCAGGGGCTGCCGCGCCAATCCGCCACGAAAAGCGTCATGTGGGCCACCCAGGCAGTGCGTTCACTGAGGCTGGCCACCCGAGCCACCGCCGGGTCGGTGTGCGTGGCCGGGCCGGAGCGGCTGCGGGTGCTTGAACCGCTCATCCGCTTCATGACCCGCCTGGAAGCATACAGTGAACCGGTCACCTCAGGTAACGCCCCGGTAGCGAGCGTGTGGGTGGCCCACTTGCCGGGTGCGCGCCTGAGCATCGGGTTAAGCCCCGAAAAATCACGCGGATTCTCGGGGAAGGCTCTGTGCTGCAGGCGCTCTCCGACCCGTCAGTTGCTGAAAACGCGGATATGCTCAGCGTGCTTCTCTCCTTTGAGCCGCGTATTGAAGTGCCCGTTATGTCTGCACGCAGCGGACTGAACGAGACGCAAGTACGCGACGCTCTCGCGTTACTGGCATCCTCCGGGCAGGTCGGTTTTGATGTGCAGGCGGGGGAGTACTTCCACCGGCCGCTGCCCGTGCAGGCGGATGCCCTGCAGGCTATGCATCCGCGGCTGGTGGGTGCGCAGAAACTGGTGGACTCCGGCGCGGTGCGGGATGACGAAGGCGGAACGTACCGTGTGCAGTCGCGGGACACGTTCTATACGGTAACCCCCGCCGAGAAAATCGAAGAATACCGGTGCACCTGCCCGTGGTGGGTGAAATACCGGGGCACCCGAGGCCCTGCAAACATGTACTGGCGGTAAGCATTAAACGTCGTGGCGGGCTGAATTAGCCCGACACCGAACCGTATCCGCAAAAGTCGTGTTTTCCTTGCACACCCGAATACACAAATAGGCAATGATGGACGAGAAGAACTATCCGCAGCGCATGAGCCTTGAAGAACGACGCGCCCGCCTGCGTGAACTCATGAAACGTGACGACGCCACCGTTGAGGAGTATCACGCCATCATAGGCGGGGCTACCGAAGAAGAACGTGTGTCTCTGGCGAAAACCCTTAAACCCGCACAGGTGGTGGACGTCAAAAACTACACCCCGCTCGCTGCTTATGTAGCGGGTGCTCTCATCCGCAAACCTGACGGGTTTACGGGAGCAGAGCGACCTACCCAAAACGCCAGCGCCGCATTCCACCAACTCCTGTGGAATAACCGTAAGGGTGGACAACATCAGGATATTAGGAAATATTTTGTGCTGGGAGCATCCAAACGAAGCGAGGACTGGATTCTAGCGTTTGTGGAATCTATCGCCGAAAGCTGGGCGTACGGGGAGGAAAGCTGGCCTGTATCTCACCAACTGCTGCGGGAACGAAACATCATCTGCGAATCTCCGCAGTATCTTGGGCAGCTCATCAGGAATATTCCACCGGTGCGTGAGGATTCAGCCTACAATCGTGTGGCCGCTCTTAACTTCTTCAAAGATGACCCGCTGTTGCTGGAGCAAGAATTCTGGGCGCTTTTTCGTGTTGAAGGAACAATGCGCGACCACTACTGGACGCTGCTCGGGCCTACCGGCAGTATGCTTACCCTCATGCGTCACATGCAGGACTTCTATGAGGGGTTCCGGGAAAGGGTGCTGGACGAATCGCTACAGTCGCTGACCCGTGATTTCTCGGCCGCGAACAGTAGGGTGTTTCAACAGATCTACCGGGGTATGGAACCCACCGAAGCAGAGAACCTGGAACGAGCCCACGCTCTTATGGCACTGTTGGGGTCTGCACCCTCAACTACTGTAGGTTTGGCGCAAGAAACACTAATGCCTCTGGTAGCTTTGCTGAGCGGTGAACAGGCAGCCCAGCTGGTGGAGGCATCGCAACCGGTGCTGTTCCGGACCGAGAAGAAAGTACTACGCGCCCACCTGAAACTACTGAAGCTACTGGTCAAACACCATCCCGAACTGGCCGGGAAGGTGAGTTTAACAGTCAGTGGGGCGGCCGAAACCATGCCTGTCGATGTGCAGGATACCGCCCGCAAACTTATACTCGCGCACCATAGAAACAATAGTGAGGACGTGAAGCACAAACCAGGCCGAAGCATTAGTATCCCGGATATTACCCCGCACGATGGTGAACCAGGCGAATACTTCACCACCTGCAAACCCCTCACAAGCGATACGGAATTCTTGGAAATCCTTATTGAGCATCTGGAAGGCAACACAGACGGGTTTGACTACCCGCCTCTGCTGTCTTACCTGCAGAAGAACCACACCATTGAGCTGGATAAGGCACAACGGCAGTACGTATACACCAAATACAAGACCCTCCTTGCTAACTCTGCGCTACGGTGCCTAACATATCTTGTTCTCAAGCCGTATCAGCAGGAAGACGGTTTAGACCTGCAGCACACGTACTTTCGGGATACTACACATCTTCCTTTTACCAGAGGACTGTAACGGGGGAACTGGTTCGAACAGTTCGCACGGCACATAATTACCGTGGGCCGAAGGCTCTCCTTGCAGAGCAAATCGCCAGCCTAGACCCCGATGAAGAAAACCGCACACCATTGGTTGTGGTTCCTCTTCCCGCCCGGAAGGACATATCGTGGGCGCGATCCGAACAGAGGGTCTGCTGGGAGGAAAAAGACGCAACTCCTAAAACCCCCGAAACCCCGTTCGAGCAGGCGGCGCTTAACACCCACGGAACCGTCGAAGAGTATCTGGACCGCAGCGGAGACGGGGAATCCTGGAACATCTGGAATGACGAGGTGGTGCGGTGGTACGCGTGGCTGACCCAGAACAACCCGGATGTGCTGGCGGTACAGTTTCTCCCGCTTGCCTTCGGCGCCGTCTATCAGCCACAGCAGATAGGGCTGCCGAGTCTGTTACAGGCTCTGGGGCATTCCCACCGAGTACTAGGGGCACCCTCGTACACGGTGATCGGGCAGGCTATGGGGGCTCAGCGTCGCGAGTACCGCACTATTGCTGCCGAAGCCATAGCGCTTCTAGCCGAACGG
Source organism: Rothia aeria (assembly GCA_002355935.1). GTDB lineage: Bacteria > Actinomycetota > Actinomycetes > Actinomycetales > Micrococcaceae > Rothia > Rothia aeria. Next base: position 1,605,120 of record AP017895.1, read on the forward strand.
GGCATGCTGGATACTGCCGCGTTCTCGGCAGAACTGTCGTGGCTTCTTACGCAGAAGCACCTGATGACGAATCGTGCAGTTGAAACGCTCACAGATGCGGCATCCATTAGCCCGTTAACGGGGTGGCGCGTCCTGCAAATCCTTGCGGAGATACTGCCTGTGGCAGGTGAGGTTAATCGCGGTGGCTCCCTCGTGCAGCTAGCGGGTCAGCTAGCGGAGGAATACGGTGTAACCATTGAGATACCCGAGGTATTGCGGCCCAAAATGAAAGGTTCGACCGTGCTGGCGAAAAGTCTGCGTGTGCTTGATACATTGCAGCCGCATCCAACGGAGCTTGCGGAGCAGGCCCGAAACCAAGCGCGAGAGATTGTGACGAAGAACGGTGCGGGGCACGCCGAAAAACTTTAGACTGGGAAGAAAACCAGTAATCTATATCACCGATAGGGGTTTTAATGACCGCACAGCATCACACACAACCAGCTTTACCGGCACAGCCAACCTTACAGGAGCGTCGTGCCCACCTTCGGGAACTCATGAAACATGACGACGCAACCGTTGAGGATTATCACACGGTGATTAGCGGGGCGACAGAGGAAGAACGCGCGTCGTTGGCCAGGACGTTATCGCCCACGAAACTTGCGAAAGCCCGAGGGAGAAAGCAGCTTTGGCCGCATATGCAGTAGGGGCTTTAACCTCGTCGGTTCCGCGTGCGGTGAGGCTTATAAGTGAACTTTTTTGTCCTCTTCGAGATGAGGATTTTAATATTATTCCCGAGCCGCCTATGCCTGCTACTGGGCAGCTCTGGGAATTCTTAACTCAAGGGGCGGTAGAACGGTCCGATGAGTGGGTCCTGCACTTTGTTGAAGAATGTTCAGATGATTGGTACATAGATTCCTGGACACGCCTCAATAAACTTATGCGCGAACATTCGCTGACGAGCTTATCGCCAGGGTATCTTTGCATGATGATGAATGCCGTCCCACACGTGAGGGAAAAGTCTGCCAGAGAGTATCGGAATATAGAACAGTTCTTCCGCAACGATCCTGTGCTGCTGGAACGAGAGTTTTGGGATGCTTTCACAGTTGAAGGGGTAATAGCACAGTCTAAGTGGGATCCCGCCTTACAGCCTGAATATCGAAGCCCATCATTTTCGGCCCTCGCTCAGGTGATGTGCGAAACTTTTCCGGAGATTCGCCCTAGGTTCCTGGATGAAACGCTCAAAGGTCTTCTGCGAGACTACTCAGCCCACCACGTGCGGCATTTCTATAGGGCCCATGCTGCTCTGCAGCCAACGCCTCAAGAAATTACGGAGCGTTTTGTGCTCTACCTTTCGGTGCTGGGAACAGCGTATAGCCCTGTTATCGCCATGGCGCAAGATCTGCTGGAGCAGGCAGTCTATGAGCTTTCCGACACACAAGCACGTGAGCTTATTGAAGTTTCGGCAACAGTGCTGACGCGCACCGAAAAGAAAGTTTTGCGCGCCCAGATACGGCTTCTTTCTTCACTGCTTGAAGTCCACCCCGAATGCACTGAACAAGTAAGCCAGACAGTACAGGATGCCTTCAAGTCTATGCCCCTGGACCTTCAAGATGAGGCCCAGAAGCTCATCAATGATCCGGTGCGAGAAACACCCACGCACCAGGACGCAGCGGGGAGCATCACGGTACCGGATAACACCCCGAAGGATTGTGAACCGCAGGGGTGCTTGACGCCTCGACCGCCTATCGCCACGGACCGGGAACTCATGGAATGCTTGGCAGCAACCTTCCAGGGAGGCGATGGCACCGATATTCCGCGTATCCTGGAGTACTTGGAACATGCCGAGAGTCTGGAAATAAACGATGCAGAGCAGAAGCTTCTCTGGGAAACTCGTAACCTTCTCATAGAAAGCCCATCCAGTATTTATACCCTCTCCAGTCCCAATATCCCGTACCTTGCCATTGCGGCACTTATCAAAAGCGGGCAGATACAACACGCTGATATTGCTAAAATACCGATCATTCCCACCTGGTATACAGAACGTCTCTACCTCAGCGATGAGCACGGAAACCCGGTGACAGTAGATGAACAGACGCTTAAGGAGCATCAGTCTCGTCCCATTAATGTAAAAGCTACTGGGACAGAAATTCGTCTCAATGAGCGCGGACCTCATATGCTGCTGATGGAGCAGCTGTTCTCCCTGATTTTGCGGATCAAGACGCAGAAACCAACATAGTGACCGCGCCTTTTGCACCCCAGTGTGTAGCCCTTGAACGTACTACGGGTACAGTCCTCACCCAGTATTGGAAATCGCTATATATTGCTTGGAGGTACAGCTTCCCTTTGCAATTCCCGCTGTGGGTTGGAACAGATACACCCGATGCTGCCGCACTCTCCGTTGAATCTGCCGCGTTTAACACCAACAGCACGCAAATCGAGTATGTGCACCGTATGCTGGAATCAAAATACTATCCTTCGTACCGCACGGTCATGGGGTGGTACGGCTGGCTCATGCAGAATAACCCAGATATTTTTAGCGCACAGACCATGCCTATTCTTGTGGCAGCTATCCATGCTCATAATGCTTATGGTGTCGATATCATCATACGAATACTAGGTGATACACATCGAATACTGGGCGCCGTCTCCTACAGCGCACTCGGGCTTGGGGCCAGCGCTAAAACTACCGAAGTGCGCGCCAACGCTGCGGAGGCGCTCGCCTCCCTGGCGGATCGGGGTATGGTCGATACCGCTTTATTCGCCGAAGAACTGTGTTGGCTGTTGAGCCAGCACCACGTGAAGGCTCAACGAATTGAGCAAACATTTAGGGATGCTGCGTCGATTAGCCCCTTGGTGGGCTGGCGGATTATGCAGCTATTAGAGGGCATACTGCCTGTCGTGGGCGAGGTATATCGTGGTGGCGCGCTGGTGCAGCTCTTGGTACAACTGGCGGGGAGTACGGCGTGAGCGTCGAGATTCCTGAGGTTTTGCGGCCAAAAATGAAAGGCTCAACTGTGCTGGCCAAAAGTCTGCGGGCGCTTGAAAAGCTGCAGCCGCATCCGACTGAGCTTGCGGAGCAGGCCCGAGACCAAGCCCAAGAACTGCTGGACCAACACCGCTGCGCACAACCATAAGCGCAGAAACTGAGAGCCCGTTATGACCCCAAAAGTACCGCAACCTAGTCTTACGGAACGTCGCGCACGTCTGCGGGAGCTACTGAAACGTGACGATGCCACCTTCTGGCAGTACCATGAAGTTCTCACCGGCGCCACCGAGGATGAACGCAAGGGCCTTGCACGCACACTCTCCATTAAAAAGCTCATAGACCGCTACAGCCGTGAAGGAACGACCGAGCAGCGGCTTGTGTGCATCTACACGGCGGCTGCACTGGGCGGAACCTTCAAACACGTGGGTGTTGAGCTCTTAAACCTTATCGACAGGGGATTACCCGGCGAGGCGAACTGGAAGTTTTCAACCGCTGAATCGGAACAATACCTTAGCCAACGCACAGAAGCCATGATGCTTGGACTCAGCGAACGTGATAACACCTGGATAACCGGGTTCGTTAACGAGCGTGGCTATGGCAGGTTTGGTTACGACTTGCCCACGCTCTGGGTGCAGATACATCAGCTTCTTCACGAACGCGGACTTACCAATACCACGCGCTCCTACCTCTGGGGGTTCGTGACGGCCGTTCCTGACATGCACATTGGCTCATCCGAGAATCGGGAAGAGGTTATCTCCTTCTTCAAGAACAACCCCAGACGTTAGAACACGAAATGTGGGCGTGTTTCACAGATGAAGGGCTTCTGCGGAAAGACTGGTCAGGGCGCGAAAACGCAGACATCCTGGCTCTCTTCCACACGCTGCAGGAGAATTTTGACGGATTCCGTGACCGCCTGCTTACTGAATGCCTGAAGGCGATGCTCCGCGACTTTTCTGCCAAGAACACCAGTATCTTTCACCACGTCTATCGGGGGATGAACCCCACCCCAGACGAGAACCTTGGTAACACCAATCTGCTCACCTCAGTGCTCACTACCGTTCCCTCAACCTCCGTGGGGTTAGCTCAAGAAAAGCTGATGTCATGCGTCGACAAGCTGACCGAACCCCAGATTCATGACTTACTTAATGCCTCTCACACCGTGTTGCTTCGCACCGAGAAGAAATACTCCGGGCGCAGATCGCACTCCTTAGCGCTATTGCTAAAATGCACCCAGAGCATACTCAAGATGTGAGCGGTTTGATGAGGGAAACCGCAGATTCTCTCCCGCCTGATCTGCAGCCTGCAGCGCAAACACTCCTGTCTCCTGCTGAAGCCGCGACGGATAAAACTAGCGCACCGTCTCACTCAGAGCAAATAATGGGCGGTGTCATGATTCCTGAGACCCGTCCGCAGCTTCTAGAGCAGCACGTTTCAACCCCACAGGTGCATATTTATACGAGTGATGCTGAGTTTATGGATGATCTTATTCCCTGTCTCCAAGGCACAGGTGACGGTTCGCAGCTCCCGCGGCTCATTGATTATTTAGCGCATAATCCTCGCATTACTCTTGATACAGCCCAGCAGGACTTTCTGGCTGAACGATGCGTGAATTCCGGTATTCGCTCGGGTACTCATGCGTTAGGCAACTATCTGACGTACCGGGTGATTACCCCGCACCGAAACTTTTTAAAAAACTGCCGCAAGGTTTTACCGGGTACCGGCATGAATTCCATACCGACCCCCAGACTGGCGAAACCATCCAGCCCTACCAGGTTGAACACACTGGGTCTCTGGGGCGTCAAAAACCCCGTATAGAGAAAACGACCACAAATTATCGTGGACCGGCGGGGCTCTGCCAAGAGCAGATTGACTGTTTAGAACATCCAGAAAACCTTGTATTTGAGCCTATACCTCACGCAGAAGAGAGCACTTGGACACGCCGCGTTGAGCCTCTCACATACCGCCCGCGTCCTCACAATATGTACGACCAAGCCTACGCGGAAGCCCCCAATGACAGCCTAATGATGTGGCTTATTGAAGATCACGAACTGCCGACCGCACAGATGCCTTTCGCGCAGGCGGCTCTGAACACGGCAGGTATTCCCGAAGAGTTTATGCACCGTGCTGTTCAGGCAATCGACGATTTTCACCGTACCCTCATGCAATGGTATGCGTGGCTTCTGCAGAATAACCCCAATACATTGGCGGCGCAGAGCATGCCGTTCGTCACTACAGCGGGGTTCCAAAAACATGTGAAAGGGCTTGAGACCATACTGGATACCATCACCCACACACATCAGGTTCTGCAAGAACCCGCCTATTCCGTGTTGGGCTGGCTAACTGGTGCAGCAGCAGCTGAGCACAGGGCTCTCACCGCCGAATCTATTGCTGCTCTTGCGGGTCGCGGAATGCTCGATGCTTCTTTACTTGCGGATGAACTGGCCTACCTGCTCCGAGGGGATGGGTTAAACCGGCCCGGGCAGCCAGCTGTTTACAGGACGCCGCATCTATCAGCCCATTGGCGGGGTGGCGTATTGTGCAGGTGCTAGAGAACATGTTGCCAGCTGTAAGCGATATTAATCGTGGTGGTTCCTTCGTGCAGCTCTTGGTGCAATTAGCGGGGAGTACGGCGTGAGCGTCGAGATTCCTGAGGTTTTGCGGCCCAAAATGAAAGGCTCAACCGTGCTCGCGAAGAACCTGCGTGCGCTCGAAGGATTGCGACCGCATCCGACCGAGCTTGCGGAAAAGGCGCGGCAGCATGCTCAGAATCTTCTAGATAAGCGCCTAAGCAGGGATATTACCGTGAAAAAGGAGGAGAGGAATGCAAACTAACCCCGTTATGACGCTTAATAAGCGGCGAGAAGCACTTAAAAAGCTGGCTAAAAATCCGGAAGCACCTCTCAAAGAATTTCATGCTCTTTTAGAGGACGCTACAGAGGATGAACGTGCCGTGCTGGCTAAAACTCTGCCTCCAGCCAAGGTTTTAGGGCGGGGGAACCGGGCTGTTTTGAGTCCTGTAGGCGGCTATCTTTTAGCAGCTTTGGGGACAAACCCTCGCAGGACACATAAGCGTTTCGTGGATTTATATACAGACAGTTCATGGGCGGCGCGCCGAAGCGACACTGACTCTTTCAATAACCCTCATGACGCTATCATGCGCGGTTTATACTTGGGGCTCTCCGGACGCAGCGATACGTGGATTCTGGATTATATAGCGGCAACCCCCGCTATGGAGGATAACGACGCCTACGGAATATGGCGCATACTACACACGCTCGTACGGGAACGGGACCTCCACTGTGAAACCCCTTCTTATCTTTGGAGAGCCTTACGTACCATATTCCCAGAAGAAAACAGAGCTGAAGAACACCCGGAGATACCCGCCACCTACCAAGAGGCACTTGAGCATATCCGCCAGGATCCTCTCCTGATTGAACGGGAACTGTGGACCTGCTTCCGCGTCGGAACAGCACTAGGTGCGGCAGCAGATTTCAAGTTTTTAGATTATCTAGATTGTCACCTTGACGGGTTTCGCGACCGTTTTCTCACCGAATGTTTGCGCTCAATGCTCAGAGATTTTACGCCCAGGAAAACACGGGTCTTCCATATGCTTTACCGCGGCATGAAACCAACTACCGCGGAGAACCTGGCATGCATTCCGCTACTGACCGCTATTTTACAGACGCAGCTATCCACGTCGGTAGGCCTAGCACAAGAGATGCTTACCCCCATTGTGGAGCAACTTTCTACGGAACAGCTCGATGCCCTGTTAGACGCATCAGCAGCAGTACTCCTCCGTACTGAGAAGAAGCTGGTGAAGGCCCAGCTAAACATCCTACAACAGCTGATTAAACATCACCCTGAATACACGCACCGGGTGCACAGCATGATTGCTGGGGTCGAGCGAACTCTACCCTTGGAACTTCAAGAGCTGGTGCAAAACGTAGGATCTAAAGATAGTACGAAGCCTACCCGACGCGGTGTAAAGAAAATACTGGAGCCCCAGGAAGTACAGTCGGTAGAAGCACTACAGGCGCAGGAACCTATTCTGATACCAGATGTCAACCCACGCCCACGGGCTCCGGGGGAACTCTTCATGGCGGATGCCCCTATTTCCAGCGACACGGAACTTTTTGATGCGCTGGTTGCCATGGTGACCGGTACAGCCCCCGAGACGGAACTGGTGCGTGCTCTCGCATATCTTAACCAGACAGAAAGTATCCGCTTTAACAAGGCACAGATAAAATACCTTGAGTCCGTCAACCTGAATTGGGGACGACATATCCACGAGTTTGAGACCGCGGGAGAGGATATAGCTTTTCTGATCCTAGCGATATACATACGATGTGCAGGTACGCGGCCAATAGAATTGCCACCAATTACGATGGGTTACCGCGACTTTCTGTGGCTCGATAGGAACGGCCAGCCTATTATCACAAACAGTATGGAGTACCGCCCCTTAGGGGCGAAAACCAAGCAGGATCTTGTGGTCAACACTCGCGGGTTGACGGGCCTTTTACAAGAGCAACTTCTCTCACTGATTCCCTCCAGCGGATATGCTGAAAAATTTATACAGAACCTTTTGAAACACGAAATCATGCCATGCGACGCACCACATGGTCGACGGGATTAACACAGTACGCAAAACAAAGAATTATCAACAGCGATAGCGAGATACCCTATAACAGGAAACTCCTTCTGTGGGAAGACCCAAACGATACTTCTGCCCCCAATGACCTAGGTTTTGAAGATGCCGCTTTTAATACTGGCAGTGTGCGAGAAGATTACGGTCACCGCATCCATACGTCAAAACGTTATACCTATACCTCGCAGAAATACGCTGTCGGTTGGTATGCCTGGCTCATGCAGAATAATCTGGATTATGCGGCAGCGCAGATGATGCCTGCCCTGGTGACAGCCCTCTACACGCGCACCGTTTTCGGGCTGAACGCGCTCCTCTATGCTCTTGGCAGTACCCCGTGCCCTCTGGGTGCGCCTTCGTATAGCGCCTTGGGAATTGCGGCATCTGCGCTAGCACAAGATATTCGGGCCTTAACAGCTGAGTCTCTTGCCCACCTGGCAGAGCGTGGAATGCTAGATCCTGCACAATTCGCTGAAGAAGTAACGTGGCTTCTGCTACACCAGGATGTTCTGACTAACCGTGTACTCGGGACTCTTCAAGACGCCGCATCTATCAGCCCATTGGCGGGGTGGCGTATTGTGCAGGTGCTAGAGAACATGTTGCCAGCTGTAAGCGATATTAATCGTGGTGGTTCCTTCGTGCAGCTCTTGGTGCAATTAGCGGGGAGTACGGCGTGAGCGTCGAGATTCCTGAGGTTTTGCGGCCCAAAATGAAAGGCTCAACCGTGCTCGCGAAGAACCTGCGTGCGCTCGAAAAGCTACAGCCGCATCCGACCGAGCTTGCGGAAAAAGCGCGGCAACACGCTATGGAGCTACTATAAGTACACCCAACTTTTTTGGACAGCAATCACTAAAAAGGAATAGCCACCTATGACAGCCGCCGCTTCCACACTTGCGCAACGCCGCGCCACCCTCAAAAAGCTCATGGCAGACCCCAAGGCCACTTTCGACCAGTACCGGGGGATTATTAACGGGGCCACCGAGAAAGAACGGGCATCCCTGGCACGAACCCTGAACGCTGAAAAAGCCGCCGCATCAGATCTTCCAAAGAGCATAAAAGCCTACCTGGCGGCCGCTCTCACCGCAAAACCAGCACGTGCCGCACAACAACTGCATCAACTTACACACCTCACCGAGGCGGGACGCATTGGTCAGCGGCGTGAAATACGTGATCACTTCATGTGGGGAACTGAAGAAAGAAGAGACGAGTGGGTACTCGAATTTGCTGATCAATATGCATCTACCAGGGCGTCACTCTACGGGCAGTGGGAACTTAGCAACACAATCCTAAGAAACCGCGGCCTCAGCTGCTCTACTCCGCGGTACCTGGCAATGTTCCTCGCTAATATCCCACCGGTATATGACGACTCACCTAAGAACCACGCTGAAACCACCCAATTTTTCCGTACCAACCCACACTGCCTTGAACAGCAGTTCTGGGACGTTTTCACCGTCGAAGGGGCCCTGAGACAGCACCCATCCACATGGGCGCCCCGCACCCGCCGCGGTGAGCCTTCCTTCGGTGCCCTCACCCGTCTGCTAAGCGAAGAATTCGAGGGTGTTCGCCCCCGGTGCCTTACCGAAACCCTCCAGGCTCTACTGCGAGACTTCGGCCCCGCCGACTCACGGTATTTTATACAGCACACGAGGGGCTAACCCCCACAGACACCGAAATTATAGAACGACTACCCCTGTACACCGCCGTGCTTGCCAGCCCTTATTCACCCGCAGTTGGGATGGCACAAACTATGCTGCGGCAGGTAGTGACAGCTCTCACCAGCGAGCAAGCAACCCAACTGGTGGATGCTTCTTCACCGGTACTTTTCCGTACCGAGAAAAAAGTGCTCCGCGCCCACCTGAGACTGCTGGCTCAGACCCTCACAACACACCCCGAGCTTGCGGAACGGGTAAGCCAAAAAGTGGCCGAGGCGGTACAGAACATGCCTGCAGACGTTCAGGCGCAGGCACAGCAGCTAGTAGTCCTTCCCAGTCCACGCATGGTTCCACCGGCAGAACCCGCCGAACCGGTCCAGCTTGTGCGCATCCCCACCATAGTGCCGCAAAACTGCGCACCACAAGGGAACCTCACGCCCGGTTCCGTGCGCGATGACGAAGACTTCACGCAACGACTCATCCCTCTACTGGGCGGTGAAGGCCACGGCGCCAACATACCGCCCCTGCTGGAATACCTGGGTAAACACCCGCGAGTGCAGCTGAACGAAACACACCTGAAAATAGTGCGGGAACACAACTCCCAGTGGGTCATACCTCCCTGGGTGCAAAACATCTACCTCACCCACCTGATTCTGCGCGCCCACGACTCAGAAAGCTTCTCCAAACGCTTTGACGGGTACGTGAACTATTTGCTCCACAACCCCGAAACGGGGCAGCCCATGCTTCCCCACCGCGACTACGCGCCCTCCTGGGCAGAAACCTACGAACTGTACTGGGAGCTTACCCGCCACGACGAGCACCACGACAACTACGGCGGCACCGCCACCCTCATAAACTACCGTGGCCCCGCCGCGCTTTTCCAAGAACAGCTTAACCGTGTCGGCGAACCCCACGAAACGCACTGGGCGCCCCTAGCAACCGAACCAATACCCGCTAAAACCTTCGACTGGTACCGGCACGTGGAAGCCCTTGAGGCACGCGCTCGCCCCAGTAACGAATCAGGGATCTATAAACATGCACCGCATGACTCACTCATGATGTGGCTTGCCGTCGGGCAAGAACTCAACCCGGAGGGAGAGACATTCGAGAACGCCGCAGTAAACGTTATGGGCCTGCTGGAAGAATTCACGCACCGCACCGACGATGCAGAAAACTACCCATTTACCGGTGCGATAATGCAGTGGTATGCATGGTTAATGCAGCACAACCCGGATGTTCTGGCAGCCCAAGCGATGCCGCTGGCACTGGCCGCGTCCCACCAGAAAACCGTGTATGGGCTACCGGAAACACTCACATCTTTAGCAGATACACACCGGGTACTGGGAGCCCCATCCTACTCGGTACTGGGGTGGGCGCTCGGGGCGAAAAACAATGAATACCGCGTGCAGGCAGCCGAAACCGTCGCCCAGCTTGCCGAGTGCGGCATGCTGGACACTCAACTTCTAGGTGAGGAACTGGCATACCTCCTCAAAAACCAGTGGGTGCCAACAAACCGTGTGGTGCAGGCATTGAAAGATACCGCCTCCATTAGCCCGCTGGCGGGGTGGCGTACCCTGCAGGTACTCGTAGAGGTTCTGCCGGTGGTAGGAAGAGTGAACCGCGGTGGTGTGCTCGTGCAGCTGCTGGCGGAGCTGGCGGGGGAGTACGGGGTAAGCGTCTCACTGCCCGAAAGTTTACAGCCAGTGCTGAAAGGTACAACCCTACTGGCGAAAAACCTGCGGGCGCTTAGCGCACTTAATACACACCCCAGCGGGCTCGCTGAGCAGGCTAACCAGCAGGCGCTCGCCCTCATGACCGAAGGCGGAGCATAAAACAGCAGCCGCACCCTACACTAGTACTACTGCCATCGGCGGCTGCCGTCGAGGTGCCGCCGCCTCACCGATGAAAGAACCCCATGCAAGATTCGCAACAGAATACGTTCACCTCCGCTCAGCGCCTCACCCAGCTGGCGGTGCTAGTGGACTATGACGCCCCAATGGAAGAACTGCAGAAGACCGTGGGCGGGGCTGATGAAAAAGAACGGGCCATATTGGCAAAAGTTCTGGAACGCACTGAACTCCTGGATAGCCACGGCGCACCCCGGCCCGGTGCGTTCTATATCTTGGGCGCGCTGGGTACTGCGGAGCAGGCCGCTTATATACTGCGCTGCACACTGTGGCATCTTGAGCATGAAAAGTTCTCAACAGCCCTTAGTTCCTTCACCACCGGTGCGCGGGAACGCCCCGATGAGTGGGTGCTGGGGTTTAGCAATAATCCGCTGACTATAAACTATTGGGACGCCATACGCCCTATCTTGCGGGAGCGTGGGCTCAAAAATACTTCCGTCTCTGCCCTGCTGGGTTTCCGAGAATCCATCCCCGTAGTCACTGGCGAATCCTCGCGGGGGCAGAAAGATGTTTTAGAGTTTTTCGCCCGGAACCCCGAGCTGCTAGAGCATGATTTCTGGGAGCTTTTCTGGGTGGACGGGCTGCTCTATGAGACATACGGGCACGGCCGAGGCGACACTGTGGCCCTGGTACGCCTGCTGACGAGCCACTATGCGGGGTTCCGTGACCGTGTTCTTGACGAGTGCCTGGCCGCTATGCGCCGTGATTTTCGCGAAACCCGTATTTTTTGGGTGCTCTACCGTGGGCTGGAGCCCACCACTGCCGAGAACCTGCGGCGCCTGCCACAGTTATTGGCCGTATTGGAGGCACCGCAGTCGGCTCTTATCAGTTTTGCTTTGGATACGTTGGCGGGAACAGTGCCAGCAATGAATACCGAGCAAGCCGCCTCATTGGTGGATGCGTCCCATGCGGTGCTGTACCGTACCGAGAAGAAGGTTCTTCGCGCCCAATTGCGTGTTTTGCGGAAAGTTGTAAAACACACCCGGAATTTACGCAACAGGTGAGTGGGATAATGGCCGAGACCGTAGAAGCCCTGCCCCTGGATCTGCAGGATACGGCGCGTAAACTTATGACCCCCGATGATACGGTGCCCCCTGAACCCACTGGCCGTACCGTGAGTATCCCAGATATTATTCCGCAGGATCGTGCCCCCGGTGAAAACCTCACACCACTGCCCCCAATAGATAATGAGGCTGAGTTTCTAGATGTTCTCTTCGGCCAGCTGGAGGGGGAAGAACACGGCAAGAACCTGCAGCGGCTGCTCGTTTACCTCCATGAGCACCCGCGTGTTGAGCTGGATACGGCAACCCGTAAACGTATCCACACGCACAACAGGACACGGACCTCTGATACCCCTTCGGCCCAGGCGCTGTATCTGAGTTACCTGGTTCTGAAGCATCACCTCAACCAAAACGTACTGCAGCCCGGCACCTTCCCCGGTTATCGGGAGAATACTTATGCAAGTCCCTACGGGGTACTCCACCGGCAGTTGGTAGCCCTTGACACCGGCGCTGAGGCGCCTCTGCCGCCGGTTCCACTTCCCTCCGTTGAACGCATCTGGGAGAGGAACGTGGGCAAAAGCTACGGAACACCACAAGGCTGGTATGAGCTTTGCTATGAGGGCCTCGGCAGAGAGTTCATTACCTGGAACGCGGTTGGAGAAACCGAAGAAGACGCTGATTTGCCGCTTGAGCAGGCGGCTCGTCTGACACCCGCTAATATACGTCTTGCGGTTTCGGACCGTGCCCAGGATGCGTTGAGTAATCCGCAGCACCGTGCGGTAGTGCAATGGTACGCGTGGCTTATGCAGAATAACCCCGATATTTTAGCAGCCCACTACATGCCTTTAGCTATTGCCGCCTCACTGTATAAGAAGTCGTATGGGTTAGATACTGTGCTCGGTGCCCTTGCAGAAAGCTGGCGGGTGCTGACAGAACCATCCCACTCGCTGCTGGCCATTGCCTGTAATGCGGCCGGTCCCGATAACCGTGCGGCAGCAGCCGAGACCCTAGCGTGCCTTGCCGACCGGGGAATGCTGGACACCAATGCGTACGCAGCCGAGCTGCGCAGGTTACTGGAACGGAACAACCTCAAAGCGCCTCGCATAGCCCAAACCTTGGCAGATGCCGCCTCCATTAGCCCGCTGGCGGGGTGGCGTACCCTGCAGATACTCGTAGAGGTTCTGCCGGTGGTAGGAAGAGTGAACCGCGGTGGTGTGCTCGTGCAGCTATTGGTGCAGCTAGCCAAAGAATACGGGGTGAGCGTTACTATTCCGGATGAGCTGCTTCCCAAGATGAAAGGCTCAACGGTGCTGGCAAAAAACCTGCGAGTGTTGCATAAACTTACCGAGCACCCGAGTGATTTAGCAGCCCAAGCCGCCGAACAGGCCCAACAAGTAGCAGCCGGTAACGCCTGCTAATACCTAGGAGGCATAGCAGAATGCCGTTAGCGGCCTATACAGCACGAACACCCCGCCATATATGAGAAAGAAATACTATGACCACCTCAGAACATAAGACTCTCACACTCACCGAGCGCCGCACCCGCCTGAAGCAGCTGATCGCTGAGCACAAGCCGGTTGAGGAATACCAGAAAGTGCTTTCTGGGGCTACCGAGGAGGAACGCGCCTCACTAGTGCGTACCCTCTCGCCCACTAAATTGAAAGAACCCAAAAACCGGTTTACCCCGTTGGGGACGTACGCGGTTACTGCCCTCACTAAAAAACCTGCCCGAGCCGCGCAGCTTATTCTGCAACTGTGCTGGGATAACTATAAACACCGGGACGCCATCGCCCGGTACGCGGCCGCAGGCGCCTCCGAACGCCCTAACGACTGGGTGCTGGAATACGTGGCGGAAACCTGTTTCATGGATGAACTATGGCCTCTCAGTCAGACATTACTGCGGGAACGCGGGCTCATTTGTGAAGACGAAGAGTACCTGAAAGGATTCCAGGCGCGTATTCCCGCAGTGAACACTGCCTCGACCCACAACCACCAGGAAGCCCTGGAATTTTTGCAGAAGATCCTGCCCGCTTTGAGGAGTTCTGGGCACTTTTCCGGGTGGAGGGCGCCATGCTGGAGGAATACACCTACGGATTTTTCCACCCCAACGGCAGCATGCTAGCCCTCACTAAACTGCTGAGCGACAACTACAGCGGGTTCCGTGACCGGGTTCTTACCGAATGTTTGCAGGCGATGCTCCGTGATTTCTCCCCGGCTAACACGCGGATATTCCACGCGCTTTACCGCGGGATGCACCCTACCGAAGCTGAGAACCTCAGCCGCTTCGGTACCCTTGTGTCCGTACTGGGCGCGTCCCCTTCAACCTCCGTGGGCCTAGCCCAAGACATGCTCACCCCACTTATCCCGCAGCTGGACCAGGAGCAGGCGGCGGAGCTCATGGACGCCTCTGCCACTGTGCTTTTGCGCACCGAGAAGAAAGTGCTTCGCGCCCAACTGCGGTTACTGACGAAACTGGTGAAAACCCGCCCCGAATGTGCAGCCCAAGTCAGTGCCCTCGTGGCGGACGCCGCCAACACCCTGCCGTTAGATGTGCAAAGTACCGCCCGTAAACTCATAATTGATGAGCCTGTCACTGCCCCGAACACCCCCGACACTGAGGGCGAGACGGGAAGCATTATTATTCCCGAGGCGACCCCGCGTGACCGTGAACCGGAGCGGGAGGCGGAACCGCTTACCCCTATCGCGGATGACGCTGAATGCGTAGAAGTTCTTCTCAAAGTTTTGGAAGAAGAGACGCAAGAGACACAGCTGCCGCGCCTGCTCGCCTATATGGTGCAGAGCCGGAAAGCCAACCGAAGCATTGAGATGGATAAGGCCGCCCAAGAACGCATATATAGCCACAATAAGAATTTGCGTTACTGGGATGCGGTGAAGGACGAGCTGCGGGTCAGCCTCAGCTACCTGGCTCTCAAATCCTACCGGTTAAAGCTCACCCACTGTGATTTTATGCAGAAATATCGGGAAAACTATCTGTTCTCGCGCGCGAAGTCACGCGGGCCGCAGGTACTTTTGCAGGAGCAGTTCGCGTACGCCGATAAACCCTATAAAAAGGAACTGGAGCCTGTGGTCACAACCCCGCTTCCGGCCGCGCAGTGCGTGTGGGAACGCGTTGCGGTGGACTGGTCAAAGCGGCGGAACGTGTATGTTGCGGGCAGGATCGTAGAGGGCTTCCCCGGGTATGTTGGGTGGCGCAAACTGGGTGTTACCCGGCAGCCAAAAGACGCCTCGTTTGCTGAGGCAGCACTCACGGCCGTTGTGATTTCTGCCGACTACAGCGAGAATATGGACAAAGCTAGTACCTGCCGCTGGTACCGGCTGGTGGTGCAGTGGTGCGCATGGCTTCTATACAATAACCCGGATATTTTTGCGGCCCATATGATGCCTCTGATGACGGCGGCCTTATATGAGAAGAAAGTGTACGGGCTAGAAATTGTGCTCACCGCCCTTGCACAGAGCTGGCGTTCTCTTGGCGCACCCGCATACTGTGCACTGGGGTTCGCTACTGCCGCTAAAGACACCGGCTACCGCGCCCTCGCGGCGGAAACACTCGCCACTCTCGCAGACCGCGACATGTTTGATACCTACGCGTTTTCTGCTGAATTAATGCAGCTTTTAAAAGATAAATATGTGCCAGCAAACCGTGTTGTTGAGACTCTGCAGGATGCTGCTTCTATTAGCCCGTTGGTGGGGTGGCGTGTCTGTCAGGTGCTGCAGGGGCTGCTGCCGGTGGTGGGGGAGATTAATCGGGGTGGTGCGCTCGTGCAGTTACTTGCTCATTTGGCGGGGGAGTATGGTGTGAGTGTTGAAATTCCTGAGGTTTTGCGTCCGAAGATGAAGGGTTCGACTGTGTTGGCGAAGAATCTGCGGGCGTTGAGCGCGCTGGGTCCGTGTTCGACGGAGCTTGCCCGCCAAGCACAAGAACAGGCTAACAACACCAACCCTGCGTAACCGCAAGCGCCAGCACCGACACCATACCCCAGGAGATACCCCATGCCCCAGCCAATCACGCTCACTGAGCGCCGTGCCCGCCTCAAAACCATGCTTAAAAGCACCGGCCCCATTAATATGGAGGCCTACCGGGAGGCTATCCGCGGAGCCACCGAAGAGGAACGCGCCTCGTTGGCACGCACCGTACAACCCGCAAAAATACTTGGAAGTGAACGGGAAGCAGCCCAAGCCCCGAAGCCCTTACCAGTTTAGGGTTCTACCTGCTGGGTGCTCTGACGAGCAGCCCCGCCACCGCAATCCGTACCTGGTGTACGGTGGGGTACATTTCGCGTACACGGTGCAGCGCCGATACCCACAGGGAACACCTGGGATGGTTCATAGCGGGCCTGACCGAGCGGAGCGACGAATGGGTTCTGCAGCTTGCCGCAGTGGAGCACGACCCGTGGACGGAAGCCCAAGACGCATGGGAACCGGTTCATACGGTGCTTCGGAACCGCCACCTCGTGAGTGAATCCCCAGCCTACCTGGAGCTTTTGACCCACATGATTCCGCCGATGCGCGCCAATGAGGAAGCATTCAAACGGTACAACCCCCACAAGCTAACAATTGAAAAGTTCTTCCGGTCAGACCCGCTTCTGCTGGAGCACGACTTTTGGGCACTTTTTAGAAGTGAAGGGCTGCTGCGCGGCCGGCTTGGTCAACGTGATGCCGCCATAGCTTTCATGCGGTATATGTGTGAGCGTTTTGAGGGCGTGCGTGAGCGTGCGCTGGAGGAAACTCTGCGGGCGCTACTGCGTGATTTTTCGGCTGCGAACAGCGCTATTTTCGGTCACCTTCACCGTGCTCTGCAGCCAAGCAGAGAAGAAATTTTGGGGCTTTTCCAGCTGTACGTATCGGTGCTGGGGGCAGCCCCCTCACCCAGTGTTTCACTGGCGCAAGATATGTTGAATACCGCAGTTGATAAGGCTTCCGGTGAACAGGCGCTAGCTGTGGTAGATGCATCGGCAGCCGTGCTATTTCGCACCGAGAAGAAGGTGCTGCGCGCCCAGCTGCGGTTACTGACGAAACTGGTGAAGGCCCACCCTGAGTGTGCTGCCCAGGTCAGCACCCTAGTGGCGGATGCCGTGGAGTCTATGCCGCTGGATGTGCAGCCGGGTGCCCGCAAGCTTATCGCCCCCGCAGCAGTATCTACAAGCACTGTTGAGGGGACAGACAAGGGTATAACGGATGCGGGTAAAACCGCCGCGAGTATACACATTCCCGATATAACACCACAGAAACAAGAACCCGTCGGGTTCTTCGCCCCGCGTGCGCCCATTACAAATGATCACGAGTTTCGGCACCTATTCTGTGACGGGTACGATGGTGCGGACATTCCCCGGATGCTCGCCTACCTCATGCAGCACCCGATGGTCGAACTAGGCCCTGAAGCCCTCGCGCCGCATCAACTCATGCAGGGGTTTAACACCGGACCACGTGATGCCGACCCGGGCGCATACATGAGGTACCTCACCATGCGGCCTCATCTTAAAGATGCGGACAACTATAAGGCTCCAGTGCTTAAGTTTCAGAAGTACGAGAAAACTAAACATCATCCTCTCTCATCTCGTCCAGCTGATGTGCTGGTGCAGCAGTTCAAATGGGTGCACGCACACCAGACGGAGCAGCAGCCGGTTGTTGAAGGCTCTCAAGAGCTGTGGCCATACCGTACGGAGCTTATTGCGCTTATTACCGAGCCGCTACCGGCTGAAAACTATGAATGGGCACGCAGCTGGGCGGTATTCCAACATATATCAGCCTGGATCTGGCTGGACGCGAAGAAAGTCCCCGGCGGCCGCCTACCGCAGTGGCGGCAAGTCTTCTACCCGCACGCTGCACCTGAAAAGTCCCCGTTTGCGTGGCGGGTGCTGAACGTGCACCGGGTGGCTGGCGAGTACCAGCGTCGCATAGAGGAGGCCCAGTACGGTACCGGCATGGAACTGGTTGTTCAATGGTATGCGTGGCTGACCCAGAACACCCCGGATGTGCTGGCTGCCCAGTTCGCGCCCGCATGTTTCGCGGTGGTGTATGAGACGCAATCGGCAGGTGCCGAGGTGCAGGTGCTGCGGGCTCTTGCGGATACGCACAGTGTGCTGGGCGCCCCATCGTACTGTGCAATAGCGGCGTGTGCCAGCGCGCGGCAGGAACAGGTTCGTGCCCATGCGGCCGAGTGCATCGCTGCCCTAGCGGGGCGCGGCATGCTGGATCCTGATGCGTTCTCAGCGGAGCTTTCGTGGCTGCTGAGTCACCAATATGTGCAGGCGCAGAGGTTAGTTCGCACCCTCACAGATGCCGCTTCCATTAGCCCGTTGGCGGGGTGGCGTGTCTGTCAGGTTTTGCAGGGGCTGCTGCCGGTGGTGGGGGAACTGAACCGGGGCGGTGCGCTCGTGCAGTTACTTGCTCAGTTGGCCCAGCAGTACGGAGCGGTCATTAATATCCCGGAGTGTTTGCAGCCAAAGATGAAAGGCTCCACTGTGCTGGCGAAGAATCTGCGGGCGTTGAGCGCGCTGAGTCCGCACCCGACGGAGCTTGCCCATCAAGCACAAGAACAAGCGCTCACAATACTAAAGAACAACCCGTCATAAAAACGCACGGAGAAACTATGCCCAGCAACAATATGCCGTCTTCTTTCGCTCAACGGCGCGCGCTCGTGAAAAACTATTGGATAATAATGCACCCGTGGCAGAGTTCCGCCGCGCTTTAGCGGGAGCCGGAGAAGAGGAACGTGCAGCCCTGTACCGTGTTCTTTCGCCCACCCGGCTTATGGGCAAGGACTACACCTACCACCCGGTTGCGCTCTACGCTATTGGGGCGCTCACCGAAAAGCCCAGCCGGGCTGCCTCGCTGCTGCGGCAATTTAACCGGCATACCGGGTGGCAAGACAATATTGCGCAGCAGGCGGGGCGTTATTTTGAAATGGGGCTCAATGAGCGCCCTGATGCATGGGGGCTGGAATTTATTGACCAGTATGTGCAGCTTGCAGAAGGTAAAATATATTTCGAGATTGCGCACCGTTTTCTGCGTAGCCGCCAGCTGCGCTGCGTCAGTGTCGGGTACCTGTATGCGTATAAGAATTACGTTATACGAGATAACTCTGTATCATCCCGAGGATTTGCCCCGCTTCTTGACATATTTAATAATGATCCGCTGCTTTTAACACAGGAGTTTTGGGATCTTTTCAGCAACGGAGTGGGAGATGAATTTTATGTTGCCCCGGGGCGCCACCTAAAAACCATTGAGTTGCTGCTTTTCTGCAGGAGCATTATGAGGGGTTTCGGGAGCGCGTGTTTGCGGAGTCTCTTAAAGGGCTGCTGGCCGCAGATACTAACCCCGACGCCACAACATACCGCTCCTTCTACTTGGGTATGCAGCCAAACGGGCAAGAAATCACAGAGCATGCCACCGAACTTATCGCGCTGCTGTGCTCTCAACCATCAACCGTAGTGGGGCTTGCCCAAAAGCAGCTGCTACCTATACTGGGGGAGCTGACCGATCACCAAGTGCATACACTGGTGGATGCCTCGCAGGCTGTTCTAATGCGTACCGAAAAGAAAATCCTGAAGAGCCAGCTGCGCATACTCGCTGAACTAGTGAAAGCCCGCCCGCACCTGTGCGAACAGATCACCCGCATCGTTGGGCAAGCAGCCAGTACCCTCCCTGTAGAGTTGAGGGACCAAGCCGGTCATATCACCGGGAAGCTCCTCAGCCATGCTGCGGATAACACGGATACGAACGCTCCCACAGCTCAACCCGGCAGTATTCCCGATGCGGTACCCCAGCACCGGGAACCAGATGATTTCTTTACCTCCCGGCCACCGATCGATAGCGCTGCGCAGGCGCAAGAAATACTTTTCGAGCTCCTCAACAATACCGGTGACGGGGCTGATATTCCGCGGTTATTAGCCTATATTGCAGAGTACCGCAATATTGACTTAGATAAAGCGCAGCAGGAATATCTGAAAAATATCTCGAAAATAGTGACGGAAATACCTACAATAACCTCGAATACCTTGTAGGAATAATTCTTAAATTATGTGCCAAAGAGGGGGATAGTGTTGCCCCGCAAAAATTCCCAGGATACGAATATGACCGTCGCATCAGTAGTATTACTGGGGAATATTTAGAGGACGGACAATACTATTCCGACGAAGAATACTGGGATGCTGAGTGCACGGTAGAGATAAGGAATAGCCGCGGCCCGGTTGCCCTGCTGAGCGAACAAATATCGCGCATACTCACCCCCGACACCTGCGGCAGCGGCATCGTGTGTGAACCGCTGCCAGCGGTACAACGCACATGGCGGCGTATTACCGTGCCCCAGAAACCACTCAACGCCGACTTTGAACGGATCTACGGAAACTACTATGTGGCCTGGGCCGTTCACGAAGAACAGCCTGTTACCACCGAAACCCCGTTTGAGCAGGCCGCCCTGCTGGTCGATAGCGTCAGGGCAGAGTATGAGAGCCGGGACACTGAGCAGCGCGAACTGCCAGCGATGCGCGCCGTCATCCAGTGGTACGCGTGGCTAACTCAGAACAACCCAGATATATTCGCAGCCCATATGATGCCCGCCGTTAAAGGCGCCAAATTTGCGAAAGTCATACACGGTATGGAGCCTGCACTTGAAGCTTTCGAACACGCCCACCAGGTGCTGGGCGAGCCTTCATACTCGTTCCTAGCCTACGCCGCCTCCGCAGCTGAACGGCAGTACCGTTCCGCCACGGCACAGGCGCTTGCAGCCCTCGCGGACCGCGATATGCTTGACACCGGCATGTTTGCCGCAGAGCTGGGGTGGATGCTGCAGGGGGAGTACGTGATAGTTGGGAGGGTTATCGAGACCTTGCAGGATGCTGCTTCTATTAGCCCTCTGGCGGGGTGGCGTGTCTGTCAGGTTTTGCAGGGGCTGCTGCCGGTGGTGGGGGAGCTGAACCGGGGTGGTGCGCTCGTGCAGTTACTTGCTCAGTTGGCGGGGGAGTATGGTGTGAGTGTTGAGATTCCTGAGGTTTTGCGTCCGAAGATGAAGGGTTCGACTGTGTTGGCGAAGAATCTGCGGGCGTTGAGCGCGCTGAGTCCGTGCTCGACGGAGCTTGCCCGTCAAGCACAAGAACAAGCACTAGCTATATCTGACGAAGAATAGCCATTGAAAATTGACAATACTACATGTCGCGCATATATTGGAACCTGAAAATCACAGAGTGGACGATTCGTCTTCATCAACAGTGGCTGCTATGACAGCACCGCTGTACGGGATGTAGCGGGTTCGAATCCCGTAGAAGGCTCAATCGCGGATCATGCATTCTCTTACTTTCTCTTGCCTGGTTACGCAATTTCAGAGAATGCGCTTACCGCGAGCACTTTATTGATGACGGGTGGATATAATCCACCCGTCATTTTGTACCCCAACCACACACCGTCGGCAGGATCTCGGCTAGCCTCTAACGGGAATTATTAGAAAAGAGAAAAACGTGGCAACGCTGCACCAAGTCATTCTCCGCCGCACCGGGGTCTATATCCTGCCCGGTGAACCCGCCAACCGCTGGATCATAGAAACACCCACCATCACTGAAGGGCTGCGCCACCGTGTGCGGAGAATTCTGGGTCCGCGCATTGAAGAACTGACGGAGCTCGGGGTGGCTATTGCCCAAGATTCCCGTGCCGTACTGGCCACCATGAGCTACACAGAATTTGATGAGTTCACCGCCGACTGGAAACACCTGCGCGGCGCCCGGGGAGGGCGGGCCTTCCGCCGAGACTTTGATATGCGCCAACTTCACCTAAGCGACAGGCAACGCTACACGGAACAGATTCTGCACTATATCACCCGTTCCATCGCCACAGGTGACCTGTTGGATGCATTCGCCCCGCGTGAGGACCGAGAGTTCTACACCCCCATCTACGGGCATCTCAAGCACCCGCTACTTCCATACGACACTCAAGACCCCCGCCCCCGCACCACCTATAGACGCGGAGAACGCGACCAGAACCAGGTGATACTGCTGCGCGGGAACACGCCATGCGCAGCCTTAGCGCAGGAACTTTTTACCGCTATCGCCGCGCAGAACCAGGTGTACAGTGAGACCGACCGCGCCGATCTGCTCACCCTCGCCGATTACCTGCGTGCGTACCATAAGCTGCCCGCACTAGAACACGCGAGTGCGTACCGCGAGAACCTGGCGTTTCTCACAGTGCACATTGATCGTTGTTATGTTCAGCAGATGAGAACCCTCAACGAGGTGCTGCGTCTAGCTGTTGCCTTCAGCGGAGCAAACGGGAACGAGGCCGACCTCAGCCTGAGCACGCCCACCCGGCTACGCTTGCGCCGCAGCGAACGCACCCTCATTGCGCGCCTCATCAATAGACTGTGCGAACGTGACTATGCGGCCGCCCGCTACGACACCGCCAGTCGCTCCGAACAGTTCAAACGGCTGGCACGCACCATACACCCCGGTGACTACCCCTCACTTAAGCATTTACAGCGGTGGGCCGATGACCTGTACCGGGGGCGGATGCGCAGCTTCGAATCGGAGGTGGACGCCGCCTACCGCAGCAAAAACGCAGAACAGGTGGTGCGTCTGCTGAGCAGCAGGCCCGGGGTTTTTGCCCGGCAGCTCAGCCGGGCCTTCCGGGCGTTCCCGGATGAGGAACAGGTCATAGCGGACGGGTTCGCCCGTATAGCACCCCGTGTTGCGCTGCCTGTGCTGGTACAGCTGTACAACCTGTACACCAATCTGAGGCGGGGCAGCACACAGCACCGCCTAGTGATTGATAAGGCTGGCATGGGGACGGTAACCGACGCGAGCAGGCATACACGCACACAGGTGCAGCTCGGGTTGCAGGCTATTGAAAATGGTTTCGCAGCACGCCTTGAAAACACTAAAATATACACCCCCGACGGTATGGATATTTATACCCCCACCGGGGCGGGAAAACTCATCATGCCGCTAGGGAACCGGAACAGCAGCCAGTCCCTTGACGGGTTGTGCCGGTTCAGCCGTGTTCCGCTTCATGAGGGGGCACACAAGATTATTAGGCTATTCGTATACTGGGATTCGCCAGCGGATATAGACCTCTCACTGATGCTGTACGACGCGAAAGGTGAGCCGCTTGGTGGCGTCTGGTACGGGGACCAGCAGGTGGACGACTACGCCTACCACAGTGGAGACGTCACCGATGGAACCGGCGGCGCCTGGGAGTTCATCGACCTTAATATTGCTGAAGCTCTCGCTCAGAAGGTACGCTACGCTATCCCCACCGTGCACCTCTACGCCGGGTACGGAGGCACCCATGTACACGGGCCGCAAGAGTGTCCCTGCCAAAAACTATACCGGCAGGAGCGCACACTGGCGGATGTCAACGACCTATTCGTGGGGTTTACGATGGTGCCGCGAGCAGGAGCTGGCAAGGACGTGCACGAGGTCAGCCAGGTACGCACTAAATTTATGCTCACCAGTGCAGGCCGCGGGTCGCTGCCGCTCATCTTTGACCTGCGCGAACGCGTTGTAACCGTCACCGATGCAGGGCTGCGCGGCTACATTAATATTGTGGAGTCAGCCCGGACTGTGCAGGCGATGCTCGAAACATTCAGGCACCACAGACCCATGACCGTTGCCGACTACTTGGCGCTCACCTGGGCCAACGTAGTGGAAGCCCCCGATGAGGCAGATATCTGTCTAGAGCCGACAGTTGCTTCACTGAGCCAGCTGTACCTGCAGAACACCAGCCCGCAGTGACCTCACACGTTTTTCGCCCCGGTGGCAGCAGACAGAAAAGCCCCTCCGCCAAGCATCTGTGCAGCGCAACTGCCGACTGCACAATATGCTGGAGCGGAGGGGAACTCCACTTTTTGAGACACCGGCAAAGCCGCAGCTAAGCCAGCGACTCCTCAGTAGCAAAAATCAGGGTTTGTTTCTGCCCGCGGGCACCCACAGCGGGAGTTGCCAGTAACAGGTCGGCGGTTAGCTGCTCCGCAGGAATCTGCGCCCCCTGCAAAAGGCGAGTCGTCGCCTCCTGTTTATCGCCGCCGGTGATGAGGAAGAAAATATGGCGTGAACTATTAATCACCGGAAGGGTCACCGAAACCCGCTCGCTGGGGGCTTGGGGGAGTCCTTCACCATCACCGTCACTGCTTTCGCACCATCCACCGGGTCTTCGGGCAGCCCCGTACCCAGCAGAACCTGCTGACGCCCCGGAAAGAGGGAAGCAATATGCCCATCCGGGCCCATCCCCAGCAGGGTCACATCAAACACCGGCACCGGCCAACTATCCGACCCAGACCCGCCGCCGCAACCGCAGCCCCCGCAGCCGCAGCCTCCGCCGGAAGGCTCAGAATCGGCAGCCCCACCGTGGCCGCCCACTAGCGGAAGCTCGGAGGCGCCCTCGGGCATTTCAACCCGCACCGGATCGGCTGAACCAGCGAATTTACGCATCTCGTAGGCGTAATGTTCGGCGGCAGCCTCCACATCAATCATCACGTCTGAAGGGCCTATCCGGTGTGCGTTCTCCACCGGGAAGCCGTAATCAGTGAGGTCAGCGAGCAGCGCCTCAATCGCCTGCCCATCGTTACGCTCGGCATCCCGCTCAGGCACAAACCGCTCATCCGAGAACCAGAAATGCACACGCGACCAGTCGATATCTTTCACGCGAGCAGAGGCCGCCCACGCCCGGAGCGTCGCAATACCCATGGTGCCGCCAGTGAGCGAAACATGCGCCACCGTACGTTCCGTGAGCACATGCTCCAGAATGTCAAAAATACGTCCCACGGCGTCAGCCGCCAACGCCTCACGGGTAGGATGAGCTACCAGAGTCGGGGTGCTCTCACCAATATTGTTAATCTTAGGCATCAAAAACCTCCGGGTATTCCCGCTCGTCAAGAAGCGGCTCAGAGTCACAGCGGGTGGGGTGCATCTCGATCGTGGGGAACGCCGACTTCAGCACTTCCCCGTATGTGTCATCAGGGTCAAGGCGACGCAGTTCCTCAGAAATGCACTCCGCCAGGGTGCGCACCGGCAGCGCAATCTGCTGCTGCGGGGCGTGCGGGGTTTCCAAGATCGCAATGCTCTTGCCCGGGCGGAACATCACAGTCTGCCCGTCCTCACGCTCAATGGCCACACGGTACAGGCCGCGCTCCGCCGCGCCAATAGTGGCCAAACTAACCTCGGCCTGCAGCTTCCAGCCCAGCCAGGCACCCAGCAGAACCACCGACGGGGACTTCTCAGAACCCCACACCACCACCCGTTTGACCGGGGAGTACGGCATCTGTTCCATGAGCGCCGCCAGCTGGGTGCGCCACAGCGTCAGGCGGGTCCACGCCAGGTCAGTATCCCCGGCCTGGTATACCTGCGACAGGTGGGTTAACACAGCCATCGGGTCATATGCGCGCGCGGAATCGGTAATGCGGCGCTGCGCAATCTTCCCAAGTGAATCCTCGGCCGGGTTATCGGGCACATAATGGGGCCACCACACCACAATCGGCGCGTCCGGCAGAAGCAGCCCGGAGATCAGCGCCTCCGTCGGTTTGGAGGCACTGCCCCAGCCGCGCAGAATAATGAGTTCTGAGGCGCCAGCCTCACCACCCACATGGATCTCGGCATCCAGCTGGTCGGGGTCGGTCTCACTGTGCGCGATGTGCACAATAATGCGGCTGGGGTGCTCATGGGAGGCACGAATCGCGGCATTCAGTGCCTCACGGGAATGTCCCTTCTCAGCCAGTACCACCAGAGTCAGCACACGGCCGCTGCTGAGGCTGCCGTTAGCCGCCAGCTGTTGGGAAAGTTCCTTGGAAATAGCAGAAACATTCGTGTGGTGCAGATGCGAAATCACGGGCGCCTCCAGGCACGGTTATCGCGTTCAAGCATCTGATGCGCCGAACGCGGGCCCCACGAACCGGACTCGTAAGGCTCAGGTTTAATCTTGTGCTCTTCCCAGTACTCCTCAAACGGGTCAAGGATCTTCCACGAAAGCTCAACCTCCTCATGGCGGGGGAACAGCGGCGGCTCACCCAAGAGCACATCCAGAATCAGGCGCTCATACGCCTCCGGCGACTCCTCAGTGAAAGAATGCCCGTACCCAAAGTCCATGTTCACGTCACGGATCTCCATCTGAGTGCCGGGAACCTTCGCCGCAAAACGTATGGTCATGCCCTCATTGGGCTGCACCCGGATCACGATTGCATTCTGGCCCGCAGGAACTTCCGTTTCCTTACCGAATAAGCGATCCGCTGACTTCTTAAACAGCACCGCAATCTCAGTCACGCGGCGCCCCAAGCGCTTACCGGCGCGCAGGTAGAACGGGGTGCCCGCCCAGCGGCGGTTATCAATACTGACCTTCAACGCCGCGAACGTCTCGGTACGGGAATCAGCCGGGATGTCCTTCTCATCAAAGAACCCGTTCACATGCTCGCCGCCCTGATACCCGGGAGCGTACTGGCCCAGCGCGTACGAATTCTCAAGGTCATCAACACGCACCGCCTCAAGCACCTTCGCCTTCTCAGCCCGCAGGTGCTTAGAGTCCAGACTCAGGGGCTCCTCCATGGCGGTCAGCGCAAGCAGCTGCAGCAGGTGATTCTGAATCACGTCGCGGGCTGCACCTACCCCGTCATAGTATCCCGCGCGGGAGCCGATACCAATATCTTCAGCCATCGTGATCTGCACATGATCCACGTAGTTAGCATTCCATACCGGCTCAAACATCTGGTTCGAAAACCGCATCGCCAAAATATTCTGCACCGTCTCTTTACCCAAATAATGGTCGATGCGGAACACTGAATCCGGCGGGAACACCCGCTCAACGATAGCGTTCAACTCACGGGCCGACTCAAGGTCATGCCCGAACGGCTTCTCCACCACCACACGCCGCCACCCAGTGCCAGCATGCGTTGTGCGCGCATCTTCCTCACGGCTGGCCAGCCCATGCTCGGCAAGCTTCGACAGCACCTGCTCGAAAGCCTTCGGGGGATCGACAGGTAGAATGCGTGATTACCCTGGGCACCGCGCTCATCCAGCTCCGCCAGAGTGCCTTTGAGACGCTCATAAGCGGCATCATCATCGAACGCACCCTGCACAAAACGCATACCCTTCTGGAACTGGTTCCACACGTCTTCACGGAACGAAGTGCGCGCATGCGCCTGCACCGACTCCCGCACATAGGCACGGAAATCGTCGTCGCTCCACTCACGGCGGCCATACCCAACCAGCCCAAAACTGGGCGGAAGCAGGCCCCTGTTCATCAGATCGTAGACAGCAGGAAGCAGCTTCTTACGGGCGAGATCACCCGTGACGCCGAAGAAAACCAGGGCAGAAGGGCCCGCAATACGCGCCAAACGCCGGTCGCGTGAATCCCGCAGCGGGTTCGACTCGTGGCCGATAGTCACAATAAAAATCCTTTGGTTGCCTCTATGCTGGCGCAATACACCCCGCCTCAGAAATCACGGCGGGGTGCATGCACCATCAAGGTTTATGCCTTGCCAATTGTACCGTTCGGGAAAGCCCGCCGGCACCCCACACTGCCGCTATTTCGCGTTCTGAAGAGCACCGCGGACAGTGTCTAGTAGTTCCTCCCAAGAGGCATCAAACTTTGAAAGTCCCTCGGCCTCAAGCTTCTCAACCACCTCACGGTACGAAACACCGGCGCGCTCAATAGCATCCAGCACCTCGTTAGACTCCGCATACGAGGCACGTACCGTATCCCCAACAACTTCACCGTGATCCGCCACGGCGTTCAAGGTCGCCTCGGGCATAGTGTTCACAGTGTGCGGGGCCACCAGCCCAGTCACGTACAGGGTGTCAGGCAGCGCAGGGTCCTTCACACCGGTCGAAGCCCACAGCGGACGCTGCACATTCGCACCCTTCCGCTCCAGACGCTTCCACCGTTCGGAGGAGAACATCTCCTCAAACACCTCATACGCCAGGCGAGCATTCGCCACCCCAGCCTTACCCTTGAGCGCCAGCGCCTCATCGGTGCCAAGCGCGCTTAGCTGAGCATCCACCTCGGTATCAACCCGGGAGACAAAGAACGAAGCCACCGAGTGGATCTTCGACAGGTCCTTGCCGTTCTCCAAGGCTTCCTCAAGGCCGAGCATATAGGCGTTAATAACCTCACGGTACCGGGTCAGTGAGAAAATCAGGGTCACGTTCACGCTAATACCAGCCGCCAAGGTTTTCGCAATCGGCTCTAGGCCCTCAACGGTTGCGGGGATCTTAATCATGACGTTTTCACGGCTCACCCGCTCGTACAGCTCCCGAGCCATTTTCTTCGTACCCTCGGCATCGCGCGCCAAACGGGGGTCCACCTCAATCGATACACGGCCGTCAAAACCCTGTGATGCCTCAAAAATCGGTTTGAACACGTCGCATGCGGCGCGCACATCATCGGTTGTGGCTGCGAACACGGCTTCTTCAACATCCGCACCGGATGCCGCCAAGTCGCTCATCTGCCCGGCGTACGCGGCCCTTTTGAGAGCGCACCGGCGAAAATAGTGGGGTTAGTGGTCACACCCACCACGTTTTTGCTCTTTATCAGCTCAACAAGGTTGCCGCTGGTCAGGCGCTCGCGGGAGAGATCATCAAGCCAGATCGAAACGCCTGCGTCTGAGAGTTTCTGGGTGGATTCGCTCATTACAAATAACCTTCTATCTACAGTCTAAAAATCAGATAAGAAAATATGGGGTGCGGTTGTGGAGACACTACAACACGCACGCTGCTGGGGCGGCGGGGTATCTAGCCATTGGACGCCCCACCGCCGCAGCTCTAGGCATGGGGTTACTGGGCCGCCTTGATCGACTCCTGTGCCGCAGCCACGACGGCCTGGGGGTAATACCAAACTCGCGGTACAGGGTCTTCGCATCAGCTGAAGCCCCAAAATGCTCGATTGATACAGCACGCCCGGCCGACCCC
This sequence comes from Rothia aeria, assembly GCA_002355935.1. GTDB lineage: Bacteria > Actinomycetota > Actinomycetes > Actinomycetales > Micrococcaceae > Rothia > Rothia aeria. The sequence continues at coordinate 1,634,185 of AP017895.1, forward strand.
AGAAGGTCGTGCCAGCTCATTGCCACACCAGCCTCAACCGATACGCGTGCCGCCACAGAAGAGGGCAGCACCGATTCGCGGTACTGTTCGCTCTGCTCATCAAACCATTCACGGCACGGCATCGACACCACCCGGGCGAAGACGCCCTGCTGGGCCAGCTGCTGGCGGGCCTCAATAGCAACCTCAACTTCTGAGCCGGTGGCAATAATAATAACGTCTGGGGTGCCCTCCGCATCTGCCATTACGTACCCGCCGCGTGCTGCACCTTCAGCGGAGGCGTACTTCTCTCCCTCACCGGGTACATCCTCACGCGTCCACACGGGCAGGTTCTGGCGGGAAAGCACCAGGCCGGCCGGGCGCTCTTGGCGCTCTAAGACAGTGCGCCATGCAACAGCGGTCTCGTTCGCGTCCGCCGGGCGAACAACATCAAACCCGGGGATGGCGCGAAGTGAGCTCAGGTGCTCAATGGGCTGGTGGGTGGGTCCGTCCTCGCCCACACCAATCGAGTCGTGGGTCCATACATACAGCGCCGGGATGCCCATCAGGGCGGACAGGCGAACCGCCGGGCGCTGGTAGTCGGAGAAAACGAAGAACGTGCCTGAGAACGCGCGGGTGGGGGAGGAAAGCACAATACCGTTCACGATCGCTGCCGCTGCCTGCTCGCGAATACCGAAATGCAGCACACGCCCGTACGGGTTACCCGTCCAGTCGTCGGTGGTACGTGCTACCGGGTTAAAGGAATCTGCGCCGGTAATAGTAGTCAGATTCGACCCCGCCAGATCTGCCGACCCGCCCCACAGCTCGGGGAAGGTTCCTGCAATGGCGTTAATGACTTTGCCGGATGCGGCACGGGTCGCGAGCGATGATCCTGCCTCAAAAACGGGGAAAGCTTCCCGGTAGTCTGCAGGAAGCTGGCCACCGATCAGACGGTCGTACAGTTTCGCGGCTTCGGGGTTAGCCGCACGCCACGCGGTCATCTTCTGATCCCATGCCTCGTGCGCTTTAGCGCCACGCTCACGCAGGGTGCGGGTGTGATCCAGCACCTGCTGGTCAATGAAGAAGCTCTTGGCGGGGTCGAACCCTAAAAGCTCCTTCGTGGCGGCGACCTCTTCAGCCCCCAGCTTGGCGCCGTGAACCGCGCCGGTGTTCTGCTTATTCGGGGCCGGGTAACCAATAATAGTGCGCAGCTCAATGAACGAGGGCTTATCGGTTACGGCTTTTGCGCGCTCAATAGCGGCGTACAGTTCTGCGACGTCTTCAACATAGTTGCCGGTGCGCGTCCAATCTACGCTCTGAACATCCCAGCCGTATGATGCGAACCGGGCGGGAACATCTTCGGTGAAGGCGACATCAGTGTCTTCTTCGATGGAGATGTGGTTGCGATCCCACACCACAATCAGGCTGCCCAACTGCTGATGCCCGGCGAGCGCACACGCTTCGGCGGTGACGCCTTCCTGCACATCCCCTTCGGAGGCAATGCAGAACACGTGATGGTCAAAGGGTGACTGCCCGGCTGGGGCCTTGGGGTCAAAAAGCCCACGCATGTAACGCTGAGCGTAGGCGAAACCAACGGCGGATGCCAGCCCCTGGCCGAGCGGGCCGGTGGTGATCTCCACGCCCTAGTGTGCTTGTATTCGGGGTGCCCGGGGGTTAACGCCCCCAGGTACGCAGCGATTCGAGGTCGCCCATCTCAAGGCCGTACCCGCCGAGGAAGAGCTGGGTATAGAGGGTGAGGGAGGTGTGCCCGGGGGAGAGGATGAAACGGTCACGTCCCTGCCAGCGGTCGTCGCCTGGGTCTTGGTTCATGACTTTCTGGAAGAGTAGGTAGGCGACCGGTGCTAGGCTCATGGCGGTACCGGGATGCCCTGAGCCTACCTTTTCAACAGCGTCGGCGGCGAGTATGCGGGCGGTATCGACCGCACGCTGATCAACGTCGGTCCACTCCAGCTTCTCGTTTAGGTTTGGCACGTGATTTTCCCTTCATTATCTGTACGATGCGCGCCCGCGCAGTGTGCCGTGCGCGCCTCTGAACGGTATAACCCAATGACGCATGCGTTATTCCCGACCCCCATTGGTTGGGCTGCTGCCTGTGGTGGGCGGACCGGGAACGGTTGATGACGCGAGGCTACCAGCTTCATCTATAAGGATAGTCCACGATGAAGTCTCTCCAAGGTTATTGAAGCGGTGAATGGGAGAGAAACCGGGGCTGGAACGCTATCCGCTTAAAGTCATCCACGTTGTAAGCGGATGCACACGGGCCTACAATATAGGTAGCCATGCCTGTAACTCCACCGTGTATGGGCGCCTCGGTCGGCGGTTTGTCCGCTGCTGGTTGCGCCTTGGGAAAGTCCCTAGCCACGCGGAATACGGGTGCACACACGCACACACCAAGGAGCCCACAGTGAAGGGTCATACTATTCAACAGGCGCGCGCCTGCGCGCCTGCTGCCCCTGCCGGGGATACAGTTGAGGGGCCCGTTGGCCTCAGGCGCAAAATAAAGGCGTATATTCACCTGACGAAACCTCAGGTGATTGAGCTGTTGTTGGTCACCACTGCGCCAACGATGATGTTTGCTGCACACGGTATGCCCAGTTTCTGGCTCATGATGAACACCCTTATTGGTGGTGCTATGGCGGCAGGGCGTCGGGGGCGTTTAACTGTTATATTGACCGCGATATTGACCGTAAGATGAAGCGCACCGAGAAGCGGCCTCTGGTGACTGGGGAGCTGAGCGACCGGGAAGCTATCGTGTTTGCCTGGGTGTTAGCAGTGGTTTCGGTGGCATACCTGTGGTTTATGGTGAACCCGCTCTCGGGCGTGCTGGGTGTGGTCGCTATCCTGCTGTACGTGGTTTTCTACTCACTGTATTTGAAGAAGCGCACTACCCAGAATATTGTGTGGGGCGGTATCGCCGGGTGCATGCCGGTGTTTATTGCGTGGGCGGCCGTGAGGGAAACCATTGAGTGGCCAGCCCTGGTGCTGTTCACGGTGATTTTCTTGTGGACGCCGCCGCACTATTGGCCGTTATCCATGAAATATGCCGAGGACTATAAGGCGGCAGGGGTGCCGATGCTTGGGGCGATTGCCCCAGCGCATTCGGTCTCAGTCCAGGTGGTGCTGTACGGGTGGGCTATGGTGATCTGCTCGCTGTTGCTGGTCCCTGTAGGAGGCGCGGGCTGGGTGTATGGTCTTAGTGCCGCGGCGGTGGGTGCCTGGTTCCTGTACCAGTGCCATAAACTGCACCTGCTGGCTTTGGCCCAGAAGGCTACGAGCCGAACCGCGATGGTGGTGTTTCACGGCTCAATCACATATCTGACAATCCTGTTTATTGCGTTGGCGATCGACCCATTTGTGGGCGGCCCTATTATGGAGTCATTTATTTTCTAGGTGCCCACATGCGCGTCTTATAGAGTTCAGGGGCGTCCCTCACCGGGGTAATAGGTGAGGGACGCCCCTTACGTTTTACTGTGGTGAGGTGTGCTGCACCCTGCGGCTTAGCGCCAGTTCACGCGCTGTGCGTGAGGTGAGCGTCAGCTGCCGTTCAATAAGGGATATGGCGGCCCACGTAAACAGTCCGGAGCCGAGCATGTGGGCTTCCACTAAGAGGGCAGGCAGGCCGGTGTTGTACTGGATGTACCCGATGGTTCCCTGGCAGGCAATAACACCTGTCAGCACCGCAAGGGAGAACTTATACGCCTTAGGTAGAGCATATGCGCGTACTATCAGGTACAGGGTCATGAGGGATACCAGGTATACCCACACCGCCCAGGCGTGCAAACGGGCTATAACTATTGGATTGAAATCGTGGCGGTGGGTGCGTGGGTCTCCCGCATGCGGCCCTGTCCCGGTTACTACCGTACCCATAAACACAAGAAACACGACCAGCACCAAGCCGAACCACCCGAGCACTTGGACAGAAACACGGCCTTTTTCGCTGAACGCGCTGTCAAGGTTTTCGGCTGCAGCCGTGGCGGGCTTAAAGTAGCGGCGCACCCTATTAATCAGCACGGCGGCCAGACCAATCATGACGGCAGAGGCCATATAGTGGGCGGTCACCATCCACGGGTTTAGCCGCTGCCACACGGTAATACCGCCGATAACCGCCTGAAGGGGGATGCCCCAGAGCAGCAATAGCGTCAGGTTAAACAGGTCACTGTACCGCGAATTTTGGGTGCGCAGACCGGTAAAAAGCTTGGGAAGTACGGAACGTACTGTAGCCTGCGGCAGGGCTAACCGTAGTACCGCAAAGAACGCGAGCACCGTAATGACCATGAGCACAAATGTGAGCATCCGGTTACCAAATTCGACGAAGCCGTGGATTCCCTGAGCCGGGGTGGTGGTCCATTGTTCATCGGTACAGCGCGGCCACGTGTCGCACCCCAACCCCGAACCAGTAAGGCGTACCACGGCACCGGTGACGATCAGTAACAGGTTAGCCAGTGCGGTGCCCACCGCCGTGTACAGCACCCAGGGGGTGTATTCGGTGGGGGAGAGCTTATCTTTAAGCGTGGTAATCATGATGACCTTTTCCGACGGTGTGTGAGCGTCTCATGCTGCAAGGGCACGGCCTGCTGAGAGCGGCAGGATACCTGCGGCGGGGTTGCGTAGTCCAGAATATCAGTGGCTAATCGGACCACTTAAATTTGCGGGAGGCAATGAACCCCACAATGAGTGCCCACCCCAGCAGCACTAGATGCGGCAGCGGCAGGAACACATCTTTCAGGTAGTCGCCACGCATGGCTTCACCAAGCGCCCCCGAAGGCAGCAGTGAAACAATAACGCGGTACACTTCAGGGAAACTATCAATGGGGATCAGTACACCTCCGGCACCGGCAAGGATAACCCACGCAATGTTAACAATGGCGAGGGTCGCCTCCGCCCGCACGGTGCCAGCAATAAACAGACCCAGGGCGGTAAACGCCGCAGCACCAAGCAGCAGCGTGCTCAACGAGCGGTACATCTGAAAAATATCGGGCCGCCAGCCGAGCCCAAAACCCACGATGCTCACAAGCACAAACTGGATAGCAAGCACCGTCAGAACCGCAATCACTTTGCCAATAATCAGGCCGTTGCGCCCCAGAGGGGTGGTGGAAAGAAACCTCAGCACACCGTACCGCCGGTCGAAACCGGTGGCGATACCCTGCCCCGAGAGCGCAGTCGAAATCACGCACAGCGCGAGCACCCCGGGAACAGCCACGTTCATGCGGGTCGTGCCCATACCCTCGGCGTAAGAATCAAGGAAGCTCGTGTAACGCAACGCAAAGAGCGCCATGACGGGGAAGGCAATATTAAGCATGAGCTGCTCGCCGTTTTTAAGCATGGCCAGCGTCTCATAACCGCCCTGAGCAAGCACACGCTGCACTCCGGATGCCGCGCGCGGTTCGGTGAACGTATCAGCCTCGGCGGGCGACTCGGAGGCGGGGCCGGTTGGTGCGGTCTGAGTCATCGAATATCACGTCCCGAAATGTCGAGGAATACGTCTTCTAGGGTTTTAGGTTCCATCTTCAAGCTGATGGGCATTATATAGTGCGCAGTGAGCGCAGCTGTGAATGCTGAAAGGTGCTCCGGGGTGAGCGGCCCGCGTAACTCGTACTCACCCGGTGTCCCCGGCGTGTAGTGGGTGTGCTCAATAAGTTCCACACCGCCGCGCAAACCTACCGGCAGCAGCTCTTCCCGGGCAGGAGTGTGCGCGTTGAGGGTGTAATGTAACCGTGCGGTGCCGTCCCCGGCGACCAGTTCGGGGACGGTACCTTCAAGAACAGTTTTGCCTTTTTCAATAATGTACACATAATCGGCAAGTTTCTGCGCGTCATCAATCAGGTGGGTGGTGAGAATAATTGCCACTCCGGCTTTTCGCTGCTCCCGGATAATATCAAACACTACGTTGCGGGACTGCGGGTCAAGCCCGGCCGAGGGCTCGTCCAGGAACAGTACGCTGGGGCGCCCAATAAGTGCGGCAGCTAATGAGACCCGTTGCTTCTGCCCGCCGGAGAGACGGCGAATAGTGGTGCCGTTAAAAGATGCAATGCCGAGCCTTTCTACCAGCTCATCAACGGAGGCAGGATGAGTGTACATTTTCGCCACATGGTGCAGCAGCGGGATGGGCCGCATAGCGTTGGGGAGCCCGCCATCTTGCAGCATAATACCAACGGCGGCACGTAACTCCGGTGAGGCGTGAAGCGGGTTCTCGCCAAGAAGTTTCACAGTTCCGCAGTCGGGGGCCAGAAGCCCTTGGGCACAGGCTAGGGTGGTGGTTTTCCCTGCCCCATTTGCCCCTAAGAGCACCGTCACCTCTTCGGGGTACACCTGCAGGCTCACCCCGTCTACGGCGCGGTGCATGCCACGCTCAGTGAGACGCTCGGGGTTTTTCTCACGGAAAGAACGCGAAGGTTTGAACTCTTTAACGAGGTCGGCGATTTCCAGCGCTGCCCCATCGCCATTACCGCGTGCAGTCTTGCCGGATACATCTTCTTTAGCCACCCCTCTATCTTAAGCCCTGAGAGAGACTATCTTAAGTCGAGCGCGTGCGTGTCGGTTCTGCGGCGAGGACACCCCGTCTCAGCGGCGTGCGAATCCCTGACGCGGGCGCATTCTGGGGTATATGAGCGTTGTCCGAGGCTGAATAGCGGTGGGCTAAGGGTGCACAGGTGGACGCGGGATTCTTTCCCCAAAAACACTGGTGTGTGTCATATATGCTTACCTTTCTACCCATTTAATGCACTAATTTATGCGAGAAGGAGCACCTTACTAGCCAGCCGGGAAGTAATTAGGACATACTTTAGTTGTGTATTCCGTGAACAAGACATCTGCGAAGGGGACAAGCTCCCCACATTCGAAGAAGTCGAGCTCCGGCGCACGCAAGGCAGAGGCTGAAGAACGTACCCGCGACCGAGTCCTCCGCGGGGTTCTCAACCACGGTCCCGTTTCTGCGGCTAATCTGGGTGAGCTTCTGAGCCTCACCCCAGCCGCTGTGCGTCGCCATCTCGACGCACTTGAGCAGGCCAACATGATCGAAGTTGCCCCGCTCAAACAGTATGGTGCGGGCGCAGGGCGCCCCGCCCGGCGCTACGTCATCGCCCCTCAAGGGCACGAGCGCCTAGGAAACGACTATCTACTCATTGCGCGAAACGCCCTCGAAATGCTGCGCGACACCGTCGGTGAAAGCGCACTTGAAGCATTCGCATCCGCCCGAGCCGCCGAAATGGAAGCCCGCTACCGCCCCGTAGTGGAAGCAGCTGGTGATGATGTTGCAGCCCGGGCTAAAGCGCTCGCCGAGGCTATGAGCCGTGACGGTTTCGTGGCGACCGCGCAGTTCACCGAACCGCCTGCCGGGCGGAAGGTGCCAGAACACTTCCTCGCCAGCATACAGCTGTGCCAGGGGCACTGTCCCGTACGTGATCTCGCCGAAGACTTTCAGGTCTTTTGCGAGCAAGAGACCTGGATTATTTCCGATCTTTTGGGCGTTGACGTACGGAGGCTTTCGACCATGGCAGGGGGAGCACACGTGTGCACCACACACGTTCCGCTTAACCGGGTTCCCGAGACGGCCGAGCCGGAGACATCCGCTGCGCCGCATCCCGAGGCCACGGAAAGCACACCCGATGCAGCGACCGCCGCATCCGACCCGTGAAACGCTCCCGCTAAGGAGCCCAGTATCGGGGTGTGAGGATGCGCCTAGCGCGCTGAGCGAGAACCTCACACGAACACCGCACCCACATGAATCACGGGTGGCGGGACAGAAATTTTATTCACCCATCGAAGAAAGGCCGTAATGACCGAGAAAGTTGAGCGCGAAGCCAACGACACCGTCATTTCAGAGATCCTGGAGATGAACCCCGAACTCGAAGGCATTGGTAACTACGAGTACGGCTGGGCAGACTCTGACGTGGCGGGTCAGGCGGCAAAGCGCGGCCTCGACGAGGCCGTTGTGCGCGATATTTCCATGAAAAAGAACGAACCCGAGTGGATGCTGAATATGCGTTTGAAGGCGCTGAAGTTCTTCGAACGCAAGCCCATGCCCACTTGGGGAGCTGACCTCTCAGAGATTGACTTCGACAATATTAAGTACTTTGTGCGCTCAACTGAAGGGCAGGCGGAGTCGTGGGAGGAGCTTCCCGAAGATATCCGCATCACCTATGAGCGTCTGGGCATTCCCGAGGCAGAACGTAACTCGCTGGTCGCTGGTGTGGCCGCACAGTACGAGTCTGAGGTTGTGTACCACCAGATCCGTGAAGATCTGGAAGCGCAGGGCGTGATCTTCGTCGATACCGACACCGGTTTGCGGGACTACCCGGAGCTTTTCAAGGAGTACTTCGGCTCAATCATCCCCATCGGCGATAATAAGTTCTCTGCATTGAACACCGCCGTGTGGTCCGGTGGGTCGTTTGTGTACGTCCCCCGGGGGTGCACGTGGAAATCCCGCTGCAGGCGTATTTCCGTATTAATACTGAGAACATGGGCCAGTTTGAGCGCACCCTCATTATCGCGGATGAGGGGTCCTATGTGCATTACATTGAGGGCTGCACCGCCCCCATCTACAAGTCTGACTCGCTGCACTCGGCGGTCGTTGAGATTGTGGTGAAGAAGAACGCACGTGTTCGCTACACCACCATCCAGAACTGGTCGAATAACGTGTACAACCTGGTGACTAAGCGCGCTGTCGCCCACGAGGGCGCCACCATGGAATGGGTGGATGGGAACATCGGCTCGAAGGTTACCCAGAAGTACCCCGCAGTGTACATGGTGGGGGAGCACGCTAAGGGCGAGACCCTGTCGATCGCTTTCGCGGGTGAGGGACAACACCAGGACACCGGCTCTAAGATGGTGCATATTGCCCCGAATACCTCCTCAACGATTGTGTCGAAGTCGGTGGCACGTAATGGCGGGCGCAGCGCATACCGCGGCCTGGTGCAGGTACGTGAAGGCGCTAAACACTCCAAATCCTCGGTGGTCTGCGACGCCTTACTGGTGGACACCGTCTCCCGTTCGGACACCTACCCTTATGTGGATGTGCGCGAGGACGATGTGACAATGGGCCACGAGGCGACCGTCTCCCGCGTCTCTGAGGAGCAGATGTTTTACCTCATGCAGCGCGGCCTAGCTGAGGACGAGGCAATGGCGATGATCGTGCGCGGCTTCGTTGAGCCGATCGCCCGTGAGCTGCCGATGGAGTACGCGCTCGAACTTAACCGCCTCATCGAACTTCAGATGGAAGGATCTGTGGGCTAATGCCGAACACCGAAGAAACCCTGGGCTATCACGCCCCGATCATCCCCGGCATGGACCAGGAAGGTGAGAAGCTCGCCAGCGAGCTTGTGCACGATGACACCATCCTGCGCGCCACCGAGGAACACCACCAGGGGTCGAACCCCAATAACGTGCAGAAAACCCTTGATGCTTCCCGTGCTGAGCGCATGACCTCGTACAAGGTGGAGGACTTCAGCCCCTCACCGGCCGTGAAGAGGACTGGCGTTTCACCCCGCTTAAGCGTTTAGGCGGGCTGCACACCGATTCACTGGAACACTCCGCACCCGCGCCGAAAATTACCGCTCCCTCTGCGGTAGTAGTTGAGGAGGTGCAGCGTGAGGATGAGCGTATCGGTCTGGCAGGTGTACCTGAGGACCGTGTTGCCGCAAACGCCTGGAGCCACTTCAAAACCGCAACCGTGGTGACTATCCCTGCAGAGGCTGAGCTGAACGAGCAGGTTGAGATCGCTATTGTCGGCACCCACCGGGATCCTGCCGCGCAGCACCTGGTGGTTGAGGCTAAACCGTTCTCGAAATCGGTTGTGGTGATTCGTCACACCGGTTCAGCGACCCTGGCTCAGAATATTGAGTTCTTGGTGGGCGACTCCGCGCAGCTGAGCGTCATCTGCGTGCAGCAGTGGGACGATGACGCTGTGCACGCTTCCGCACAGTACGCGAAGCTGGGCCGCGATTCACGGTTCAAACATGTGTGCATTTCCCTCGGCGGCGACCTGGTGCGCGTCACCCCCTCCACCAAGTTCACGCAGCCCGGGGCGGAAACCGAAATGTACGGCCTCTACTTTGTGGACGCTGGTCAGCATATCGAATCCCGCCTGTTCGTGGATCACTCCGTACCGAACTGTAAATCGCGTGTGACCTATAAGGGCGCGTTGCAGGGTAAGGGTGCACACTCCGTATGGGTGGGTGATGTCCTGATCGGTAAGGATGCGGAAGGCACCGACACTTACGAACTGAACCGTAACCTGCTTCTTGAGGTTGGCCCCGCGCAGACTCGGTGCCGAACCTTGAGATCGAGACCGGACGTATTGAGGGCGCGGGCCACGCGTCGACTACCGGTCAGCTGGATGATGAGCACCTGTGGTACCTGCAGGCGCGCGGTATTCCTGAGGCTGAGGCGCGCCGTCTGGTGGTGCGCGGCTTCCTCAACGAAGTGATCCAGCAGATCCGTGTGCCCGAACTTGAAGAGCAGCTCACCGATGCGCTCGAAGAAGAGCTCGCCCTCAGCAACAACTAAGCATCCCCCACTAGGAGAAATAATGTCTACCCTTGAAATCAAGGACCTGCACGTCTCGGTCATCCTGGACGACGAAAACACTAAGCCCATCCTCAAGGGCGTGAACCTGACCATTAAATCCGGCGAGATTCACGCCATTATGGGTCCCAACGGCTCGGGCAAATCTACACTGGCTTCCACCATCGCGGGGCACCCGAAGTATCAGATTGACTCCGGCCAGATTCTGCTTGATGGTGAAGACATCACCGAGATGAGCGTGGATGAGCGTGCCCGCGCCGGCCTGTTCCTGGCGATGCAGTACCCGGTGGAAATTCCCGGTGTCACCATGTCCAACTTCCTGCGTTCGGCCAAGACTGCGGTGGACGGGAAAGCCCCGAACCTGCGCACCTGGACTAAGGACGTGAAAGCGGCCATGGAGCAGCTGAAGATTGACCCAACGTTCGTGTCCCGCAACGTGAACGAGGGCTTCTCCGGCGGTGAGAAGAAACGCCACGAAATTCTGCAGCTTGAACTGCTCAAGCCCAAGTTCGGCATCCTGGATGAGACCGACTCCGGCTTGGACGTGGACGCGTTGAAGGTTGTTTCTGAGGGCGTGAACCGTGCCCACGAGTCGAACGACATGGGCGTTATGCTCATCACCCACTACACCCGTATCCTGCGGTACATTAAGCCGCAGTTCGTGCATGTTTTTGTGGATGGGAAGATGGCCGACCAGGGCGGCCCCGAGCTGGCTGACCGTCTGGAAGAAGAAGGCTACGTAGCCTACACTGGCAAGAAGTAGTTTTTACCACTACCTCTCTCTTTCGAAAGAAGGTGCATCATGACTGAAACGGTGCAGGCACGCCCCTCCCAGGAGGACATCGAAGAGGCGCTCAAAGAAGTTATCGACCCGGAGCTCGGCGTGAACATCGTCGACCTTGGGCTGCTGTACGGTATGCGCTGGGACGATAACGGCACCCTCATCCTTGATCTGACGCTCACCACGGCTGCATGTCCGCTGCAGGACGTCATTGAGGAGCAGGTGCAGGCAAACCTCGATAACGTGGTCGCCGAGTGGCGCGTGAACTGGGTGTGGATGCCCCCGTGGGGTCCCGAACGGATTACTGAAGACGGGCGCGATATGATGCGCGCGCTCGGGTTCAATATCTAAAAGCCCACGTACAATCTGTGCACCAGATAACGTGAGCTTCTCCTTAAAACTAACGGCATCGCCCGATACTCTCACAGTAGAAGGCGATGCCGTTAGCTTATTAAACTATGGGATAGTTTGAGAGTGCTGCCTCATTATTCTCCGAGGCTGAGCAGGGTGAGGCTTTTCGCGTATTTTTTCGCTAGGCGCTCCCGGGTTTCCTCATCTAAGAGGGCGGTACGTTCCGGGTCAGTGTTATCGGCAATATCGGCGTGCTTCACCAGTCGGGCAAGCTCATTTGCCCGTACCCGCGCTATGGACTGTTCTAAGGTCTCGCCCTTGCGTTTGGTGAGGGCGTCCACCGCATCCACAATACTGACTGAGAAGTAGCGTGCTAAATAATCGAGTGTCACACCTGTGTCTTCAACTGTGTCGTGCAGAAGTGCCACAATCTGCGCCTCAACCCGCATATTCTCGGGGGCCAGCTTACGTACCGCAAACGCCACACGGCGCGGGTGAGTAATATAAGGGCGCCCAATCTTATCAGTCTGCCCTGAGTGTGCCTGATCCGCGATGCTGTCGGCCAGGCGAATCATTTCCTTGAAGTAGTTATTCGTCATCATTGAACTCCTTCAATAGCGTTTTTTCTACTCTACGCCGCTTTGGGCAAATGCGCATCTTAAAACACCCATCCCGCAGCGCGGCGCGACCCCGTAATACGTCGTAAACTGAGGTATAGCCGGTGTGGTTTTGTCTCTTCATCGCCTAATACCCAGAACGGATGGGAAGAATATATGCGAGGAACACTTTACGAACGATTCACACACCTGTACCCGTACCATCATCAAGTGCTAACCGCCGGGCTTACCTGGGACGAAGTGGAATCCCTCTATGGTGAAGCGAGCGGGGATGAGCTGACGAGGCATAATACCTACCCGGTGATCCTCGCCGTTGATGAGGGGTTACTTACCCGCATCGAGCAGAACGTCACCGATTTTATGCGCTACACCGGCCGGGAACCGAGACCGGTTACAGCCCGCAGCTTGGGGGAGTATGCGGGGAATATTATTGGGGAATATGAGGCGCGCACGCTTGATACGACTACCAGTGAAGTGGCCGAAAAGATATTCCAACAGCTTGAACGGCACCCTAGGGTGAGCACCTACAAAAGGCGTACCGATAAGATCACGGAACTCTTCAGCCCAGGATTTACCCCTGTGGATGTACCCTACTGTGTTCCCGAGGCGCTGGTATCTGCCTCCGCCACGTGGGGAGCTGACACACTGCTTGTTCTTGTAGATTTCCCGGTGGAACAACCAGCCGATATACTCGCACACGTACCCTGTGTACCCGCAGAAGCACCCTTAGATACGCCTGCGTTCTACGCCCTCACCCGCTACTGGCAGGAGTACACCTACGCCACGCTCGCCTACATTGACCGGTACGGCATCATACTGTACCGCCAGTTCCCTCCCGAGTCTCACGAAGCCATGCAGTTAGCCGCCGAACACGACCTAGTCAGTGTGGGGGAGTGCCGTCAGGCAAACGGAACTCTTGATGAGCTCGCCCAAAGCCTTCACACCCAAAACTATGGGCGAGTATACTGGGGCGGCGGCCTGCAATAATAAAGCAACGCTGCGACTGTTACGAGTAAAACTTCGGTAGGGTAGTGTCATGCCCGCACAACTGACGAAAGGCTCACCATGGCGGCAGGCATATACAAGAAGTTCGTTGAGCTTTTACCCTACCCGCTGCGTCTCATAGAGAACCCTACCCGAACGCAGGATGTAATGGGCCCCTACCGCGAACTTCTCAGTGAAGGAGCCCGTGAAGGGTTCACACCCGTGATCCTAACCCTCACCGAGGCACTGCTAGAAGCAATGCGGATGAACCTCGCAGACTGGGCGGGCTGCTCCCAAGAGCAGACAGACGCCTGCGCCCTTACCGCCTACACGCAACAGCTGGTTGAGAAGTACCGTTCGGCGCTGCGGGGCACCACCACGATGGATATAGCGCAGCAAGCTTTCACCGATACTCACCCCGCCGCGGCTGCCGCGCTTTTTCAGGGGGCCGGTGGGGACTAGCTGATTTCTACGATCACCCCGATTTCACACTCCATAATGACGCCTCGGGTAGTGAACCGGTTTTCTTCGCAGCCCACCAGGTTGAAGACGGCATGGCGCAGCCAGGTTCCTTAATCGTCATAGCAAAAATACCCGCCCAGCATCCCGCCGATATACCCGCCTACCTGCCTACCGGCGGCTGGAATAACTGCCCCAGCACCGATACCCAATTGGCTATCGCCCACTACTGGTACGAGAAATACGGGGCGTACATAGCAGCGGTAGGAGGCGATAAAGAGCTGGAATTCAACGTCACCCGACCCAGTACCAACCCCGAAGCCACAAAACGGTTAGCGGCAGAACAGTATATTTTCTGCCCCGAACTAGTTGGGCCTATCTGCAGCAGTTTTGAGGAACTGGCACAGGGGATATACTGCAACCGCCAATGGTACTTTTGGTGGGAATAACCAGACGTGTAGCACAGGGCTGCAACATTCTGTAGGGTTTTAGTAGCAATAATCGTTATTGGAAGGAAAGAACAGTGCCTGAACAAACTCCCACTGAGGTATACGAACAATATACCCGCATCTTCCCCTACCCGCACGAGCGTATCACCGAAGGTACTTCGGCCGAGCAGATCATGGGCCGCTACTACACGCTGCTGGCTCAAGGGAAAGAACAGGGGTATGTGCCCGTATTTGTTCGCACCACCGACACCTTGCTTGAAGACATTCTTTTCAAGCTTGCAGATGAGCATAACCTGCCGGACGAGCTGGACCTCATAACCCCAGATCACGCCCGAGCATACACCCACAATATGCTTGAGAAATACCGTGCCTCCCTCAAGGATTTATCTGTTGAAGAGCGTGGGAAGAAGGAAATTGCGGAAAACCTTGACCTGTTTCTTGAGGACGAAGAAGCCTTTTTCCGAAACATGGTGGAAACTTTCAAAGAACCCTCGTTCCTGCCTGACGGTATAGAGCACACTGAACAGCCGGTATTCGTTACCATCAACTCGTTTGAAGGCGGCGATAACATAACTGAAGGTGAGCTTCTGCTGGTTCAGGTTCCAGCCGATAACCCTGCGGATATTCCCGCTTACCTGCCCTTTGGCGGGTGGAATGACTGCCCCGACACCGAAAGCCAGCTGGCATTCACTCATTACTGGTACCAAAAATACGGTGCGATACCCGGACTGCTGGACGGGCACGACACGCTGGAATTCTATGTTGAACGCCCCGTGACCGACCCTAATGAGACAAAACAGCTGGCGGTTGAACAATTTGCGTTCTGCAGCGACGCCCCGACGCAGGTTTTTGACAGTTTTGAGACGCTAGCGACCGCTATCCACCACAGCAAACAATGGTACTTCTGGTGGGACTAAGACCCCACCCAACGGTAGCTGCCATGAAAGCAGTTTCGGCGGGGCGGCCAGTACGAAAATATCGTATTTCGTGCCGATAGCCGCCCCGCACGGGGCTTTGGCGGCTGAATGGAAGAGGACGGCTAGAAAGCGCGTTCACCCACCCACACGTAGGAACCTACAATAGTGCGCCCCACCCCTAACGCGTTACGGAGTGAGGGCGCATTGTGCGGGTGGATCGTCCCCCAAAGTGCGCTGCCTTGGTTTATGGCAGTGCTGTGACTGATGCTGTTCATGCCGTGCCACAGTACCGTATTCGCCAGTTTCTGCCCCAGAAACGGTGCATCCAGGCAGATCTCCTCAACACTGTACCCGTGCACGCCCTGTTCGCCGCGTGCCGCGAACGCCAGCACACCCGCCTGCGTCTCATCCACCAGCACCTGCCGTAAGAGGCCATCGGAGGCCGCATCGGCTAAAGACTGGGCGTCTTGTGGGGTGGCCCATTCCGGTAAGTCTGGTTTAACCTCGGCAATATCCGCGTAAATACGCGTGCATAAGGCGGCGGCTTCCCCTGAGCTGATTGGGGCCAACTGTACCCGCGCCACATTTTTCGGTGCGGGGCGCTCAAGTAGCATCTTCAGCTCACCAGAGACAAGGTGCATATCAAAAGCTGAGCCTTGCGCACCGGTCGTTTTCCGCAATTCAGACAGCAGATGATCCGTGCTGCCCGGAACGAAAAACCGCGCACATACAGGCCTGAATTGTGCATATTCGCTCAGCACTAGGCGTGTAAGGCGGGTGATACTGTGCGCATCGCACGGGATATTGGTGGCCACCACATCCACGAAAGGCCGTTCCAGATTTTGCCCCCGGTACCGGATACCCGTTAAGGCCTGGTACTCGTTTACCCCGGTATCAGTGGGGAGCTCAATGACTCGATTAGCCCACGCCTGCGGGTCCTTAGGGGCCTCATACTCTAGGTTCGGGGCGACTGCGTCCCGGTACTGCTCACCGAACGTTAGGGAGGTACGCTCGTGAACCTCGGCGGCAAAATGCTCAGACCGCCTTGAACGTAGAAGGTCTGGTTCGGAGGTGGCGATGCTCCAAGCGCCCGGGATTAGCTCATCTATGGTAGTTTCTGACACCTTCCCAGCATACCCGTAGGCACACCGCAGAACAGAACCGGGCGAATAACCAGTTACTTAGCCAGCAGCGTACTAGAATTATGCGCCAAATAACTCCCAAAAATTAGGTTATTTAGAGAGGTTTGGGGTGGGACAAGGAGCGTATAAAGCCGTCTAAAAATACCCCAAATAGGCAGGACCTTGAAAACAGCGCCGAAACCCTAAAAACCGGGGTAGACTAGGGAGAACCAATCATCGGAGAAACCATGCCTGAGCCCTACGATCGTTTCATAGCTTTATATCCTTACCCCCACGAACGTATCCGACGCGGCGAACCGCACGAAGAGCTCAACCGGCGTTATCTTAACCGTTGCGAGAAAGGCCGTGAGGAGGGGTTCACCCCCGTTGTGGTGGCCCTCGACCAGACCCTACTCGGCACCATGCTCAACAACATTTCCGTGCGTACCGGAGTCCCCTCAGAATCTGTAACCGCTGAGCAGGTGCGGCAGCACGCGCACACCATTATTGAGGAGTACCACAGTGCGCTAGCTGGTGCTTCGGTTGAATCTCTCGCCCACGCAGCTTTTGAACGGCTCAGCCCCGACACGTTTAAGGGCAGCTACCATGAGCTTGTTGAGGGGGAAGCGCTTATTATACCCGGCGAGTACGGTACGGAGGCTACCGCCATGCAGCCCAAACCGCTGACCCTTATGAGCGCCTACATTAATGAGGAAGCAGACACCCAAAATAGTGACGCGGCGGGGGAGCTCATACTTCTTGATATGCCGGTCACTGAACCAGCTGAGGCCTTAGCATACCTGCCCTTCGGGGGGTGGGTTGGGTGCCCTGATGCTGCTGACTTTATGGCGATCGCCCACTACTGGCAGGAGCGGGACGAAGCGGTACCGGCTGTAGTTGCCGCCCAATACACAGAGTTCTACACACCTGAACCCGTTAACACCACACTAGACGCCGCTATTTTGGCAGCAGAACAGTGCATGCTCAGCCCCGCCATGCTCACCGACGTATACCGTGGGTTCAGTAAGCTCTCTGAAAGCCTGTACGGCAGCCACAACTGGTACATTTGGTGGCGCTAAACACCTGGGACGTGCACGCCTCCTAGCAGCGGGGTTACTCATCTAACCCGCGTGCGGCAAGAGCATCACCGGTTTTTTGCGCATAATCAACGGTCTGCACGACGAGGGGAGTAATCAGCCGCCACGTGGATTTAGCCGGTAACCCGCGTGCGGCAGCGGCTTTTAGCAACGTTCCCCAACGGTCCATAATCGCCGGAATTGACCGTATCATAAGCCCAATTGCTAGACCCAGTCGTTCGGACCGCACCCCCACAAACCGCAGGGGTGCGCAGAACGTTACAACCCCATCAATAAGTACTGGCAGCGGGGTACTGGTGAGAATAATCCGTGAAGCGAGCGTGGCCGCTAGGAGCGTGGCAAGCACATCCGCGCCAAGGTCCCACCCGCCCCACAGGGCATAGTAGAACGCCAGGAGTATGAGAAGCCACCGCATGGCGTACAGCATCCGCAGCAGCTCCATTGTTTTTATACCCGCACTGTAGGCCAGTATGAGGCACACCGCGCATACCCCGAAGGCTACCTGCCACCCGGTGAGCGCAAGCAGGAACATAAAAGCTGCGAAAAGGCACGCCTTGAGCCACAGCGGTACCCGGTGCACCGGTGTCGCTAAAGGACGGTATGAACCTATGAGCGCGGCACCCGGGGAGAATTTAGCCTGAAAACTACCGTCGCGTTTGGGGCGTGTGCGTTTACTCATCGTCGCTTCCTAATGTATCAGCGGCACCTCCGCGGGTGTGCTCATGGGGGAAGCCGTGGGAGCACCAGTTACGGTATGTGCGCACGGTGTCTGCGGCGGCACCGTGCGCCATGAGCCGTCCTTCGTGAAGGATAATCGCCTCATCACAGGCGGCGGCAGCCAAGTCAAGGTCGTGGGTGCTAATCACCAGCATCTGGTTCAGCGTATTAAAGTGGCGCATGAGGTTCAGTCGATTCCGCAGGTCTAAAAGTGTTGTCGGCTCGTCAAGGAGCAGCACCCGCGGATCGGTGGCCAATACGCTGGTGAGCGCTACCAACTGTTTTTCCCCGCCGGAGAGCGAGAACACGCTCTGATCCTGCTTGTCCTCTATTCCGCGCTGCGCCAAAAGCTCGTGGGCTTTATGCAGTCGCTGCTTGCGGGTCAGAGTGGGGTTCCGGCGCAGGCTCAGCTCAATATCTTCACGCACGGTGGGCATAATAAGCTGCGCGGCGGGGTCCGAGAAGATCATACCCACCTGTTGCCGTGCTTTGTGCGGGTGGGCGAGCGCATCCACCCCATTGACCTCCACCGTTCCTTCTGAGGGGTGCACCAGTCCATTAAAGAGGCCCAGAAATGTTGATTTTCCGCTCCCGTTAAGCCCTAATACCGCGGTGCGGGGTGCCTCAAGGCGCACTGTCACCGAGTCGAGGATGCGCTGGTTCCCACCGTCGGGGAGGTCAACGGTAACGGTTACCTGGTGAGTGCGAAGATAGCAGGGGGTATCTGCGGCTTCCTGCGAAGTCTCTGCTACGCGTCGTCGTGAGAAGAACACCGGTGTTACCTAGCTGTTTTGGCGGATGCGCGCCCAGCCAGTGCGGGGAACGCTCGGTGAACCGCCGCCGCCGCGAGAGCCGCTACGATCGCTTTGGCGGAATCAGGCAGCGCGAAAGATATGACGATGCCAGCTGCTTTTCGAAGGACATGCGCCCGTTGAATATGAGACCGATGAGGCCACCGGTTGAAAGCGTCACGAACCCGATCATCGCTGCTGCCGCAAGTAGTATCACGGTAAGTGCCGGGTTGAGGCGGCGGCGCACTACCAGGTAGGCCACCATCCCGGCAGCGAGTGCCCCAAAAGGGTAGCCGATGAGGTATCCGCCGGTGGGGCCAGCTAGTGAGCCGAAGCCTGAGCCGCCCTGCGCAAAAATAGGCAGGCCCAGGCACCCCATAAGAACGTAGAGGCTGGTCGCTGCGAAGGCACGGATCCCGCCTAGAACGAGGGCGGTCACGTAGATCGCTAGCGGGCCTAACGATAGTGGTACGGGTACGCCTGCGATCGGTATGGAAAGCGGCCCAAGTACCGCTATGAAAGCTGCGAAAACGGCTACTAGGGCAAGGCTACGGGCTGAGGATGGGCGGTACGGGGTGGCTGCAGACATGCGTTGGGGTCCTTAACACTTAGTGGATAGAAATTTATTTGAACACTGTTCAAATTATAGGGGTAGTACTAGAGCCTTTGTGCATAGGCCTGTAAAAACATGTCATATAACGGTGCCTTATAGAGCCTAGTTCGTACTGAGCACCGTCGTACCGCCATGCGAGTCTGAAATAGCCCGCATGGTGCGCCATCGCGTAAACTTGAGAGGTTGCCGCCATAGTTGGCATCTGTCGCATACCCCACCCGAAAGATCCTGCATCGTGATTTCCGTACAGAACCTTGAACTTCGTGCTGGCGCCCGCCTGCTCATGGAAGAGGTCACTTTCCGTATTGATAAAGGCGATAAGATTGGGCTTGTAGGCCGCAACGGAGCCGGTAAAACCACTATGACTAAGGTGTTGGCCGGGCTTAATCTACCGGCGGATGGCACCATTACCCGTTCCGGTTCAATCGGCTACCTGCCACAGGACCCCAAAGTGGATGATATGAGCCAGCTCGCCAAGGATCGTATTCTTTCGGCCCGGGCATTGGATGGTGTAGCGCGGAAGATGCGCCAGGCTCAAGATGATATGGCCAGCGAAGACCCGACGGTGCGCGCTAAAGGTATGCGCCGCTACGATAGGTTAGAAGCCGAGTTTATTGCTGGCGGCGGTTACGCGGCGGAGTCTGAGGCTGCGGTCATTACATCCAACCTTGACCTTCCCGAACGGGTACTTTCCCAACCCTTGTCGACCCTTTCGGGCGGGCAGCGCCGCCGCGTGGAGTTGGCGCGCATCCTCTTCTCAAACGCGGACACGATGTTACTTGATGAGCCCACCAACCACCTGGATGCTGATTCTATCCTGTGGCTGCGAGATTTTTTGAAGAACTTTTCGGGTGCTCTGCTGGTGATTAGCCACGACGTGGAGCTCATGGAACTGGTGGTAAACCGGGTGTTTTATCTTGACGCAAACCGGTGCGTGATTGACCAGTACAACATGGGGTGGAAAAATTATCTGATGCAGCGTGAGCAGGATGAACACCGCCGTAAACGCGAGCGCGCCAACGCCCAGAAGAAGGCGAACGCGCTTTTAGAACAGGCCAATAAGATGCGTGCGAAGGCCACGAAAGCGGTGGCTGCTCAGCAGATGATTAAGCGCGCGGAGCGTCTTATGCGTGGGGTTCAGGAAGAGCGTCAGGTCGATAAGGTTGCGGCGATTCGTTTCCCTGACCCCGCTCCCTGCGGTAAAACCCCGCTTTCTGCCCGGGGCTGTCGAAATCCTATGGTTCACTTGAGATTTTTACAGACGTTGATTTGGCCATTGACCGGGGTTCACGGGTGGTGGTGCTGGGACTCAACGGTGCGGGTAAGACCACCCTGTTGCGTATGCTGGCGGGTGCGACTCAGCCGGATACAGGTGAGGTGGTGTATGGTCACGGGGCGAAGCTGGGGTATTTCGCGCAGGAGCATGAAATTCTTGAGGGTGAGCGCACTGTTTTGAGAATATGAAATCCGCTGCGCCGGATCTGGATGATACGCGGGTGCGCACTATCCTTGGCTCGTTTCTTTTCTCAGGTGATGATGTTGATAAACCGGCCGGGGTGCTTTCGGGTGGGGAGAAGACCCGTCTGTCACTGGCTACACTGGTAGCCTCTAGTGCGAATGTGCTGCTGCTTGATGAGCCGACGAATAACCTTGACCCGGCTTCTCGGGAGGAGATCCTGAATGCTTTGAAAGCGTACACTGGTGCCATTGTGATGGTCTCGCATGATGAGGGGGCCGTTGAGGCGCTGAACCCCGAGCGGGTTTTGCTGCTGCCGGACGCGGTGGAAGATCTCTGGTCGAAGGACTATCAGGATTTAATTTCGTTGGCGTAGTACGCCGAAAACGGAACCACATTATACCCGCCCACCCTGGTTTTCCACTGGGGTGGGCGGCATCTGTATATCGTGTGTGTCTCTGAAATACGGGGTGCACCACGAGGCGGGTATTGGTGCAGTTGAGCTGCGCGAGAGGGGTTGTGTTTCTACGATTTAGTGTTGCTTTGTGCCCGTATCACCGTATTTTTGAGAGTTTTGCTATGGGGTTTGCCGGAGAGAGTATTGGTTTTGAGATATTGGCTGCGGTAGTGATGGAAAAACCGCTTGCGATTGTGGGTTTTCCGTATAAAAATCCGTTGTATTGTCGTTATATTGCGGACAGTAATGTGGGTTTCTAGAAATATCGGTGTGTGCCTGCCTACATTTTGGGTTTTTGGCTGGAAAACCAATACTGCACGGGTCTACACTGGATGTGTTCCCGCTGATGCGAGGACGCAAAAGCAAAAGAAGGGGCTTGTCCTTGTAGGTCAAGCAAGCATATTGGGACAGGATTCCTTGTGCTGACAAAAGGAGAACATATGCACAACACTGAGTACGAGAAGTACCCCACCTCCGGTGAAGAGAACGTCGAGGTTGACGTCCACTGGCCCATCCAGGACGCATAAGCCGGAGAAGCTATAAAGGATTCGACGCCCCGCCCATCGTTTTGATGAGGCGGGGCGCTCCTGTGTCTTCTTGTGTCTGTGCAACGTTCCCAAAGGTTATTGATGTATGCCCAGCCCGGCTGTCTGTAGGGGGTAGGGGATGAGGCCACCAAGTGCGGCCGCATACCAGCCGATATAGAGGGTCAGTAACAGCACCAATCCTTTTTCGCGGGCGCTGCCAGCATCACCCAGAAGCGGTAAGGCCATGTAGCCACTTTTCTTCCAAAGTGCCGAAGCAACCGGAGGTTTAAGGATGATGGGGTATAACGGCAGAATTCCTCTGGTGGTCAGGGCATCTCCTATGAGGTGTATGGTTGCCCCTACTGAAATAGCCCAGGGGAGTAGGCTGAGCGAGCCGGTGGTGTAAGCGGCGTACCCCAGGATAATAGCCCCAATCCAGCCGCCCGGTGCACCGAGAACACGCAGAGCTAACCCACCAGAGAACCCCGCAAGTATGAGCGAAACCCAGGGGACACCCTGGTAGGTGAGCTGAATACTGAAGTATGCGATAGCCCAGAAAGCGATGAGTCCTATCAGCGAATGGGTGCCTTTTCGGTGCCCACCGCTTATAGCGCCCACCACGCGTGCAAGCCAGCGTGAAAGTGGCGGTATGGAGTTGGCGATACTGCCGTTATGGTGATCAATATCGGGTAGCATACCCGCGCCAGCGCAGGCAAGAGTGGTAACGATCAGGGTGAGTGTATCGGGCACCTGCACCATACCGGTTTCAGCAAGTATGAGCCACCCGGCGGCCGCGCTCACGGTGTGCGAGTAACCCATCATAGGCGAAACCTCTTCGAAAATACTTTGCAAAAATCTTTTCTAAACAGGACTAACTATAGCAGGTTTTCGAAGTAAAATTCGATACAAATATATGCATGACTATCCGCGGCAGGAACGGTTAGAAAATACGTTTTACTAGGACAGTCAGCGCCGGGAATAAACGGAAAGAACATATAGCAGGGGAACGCTGCAGGGTGGCTGAGTATCTTCAGGCGGCATTGACGCAGACACCTCATACCCTACCGCAGCAGCCTGCTGGGCAGGTGGTTCGTCAGCGACAGAAAAGGTGTTTACGCCTTCCTGCGGACCCTCGCAACACGCCGCCGCCGGGTGTTGACCGGTTGGGCTTGCAGTTCTTACGAGAGCCCATCCAAAAACGCGTCTTCCTCTTCTTCATCGGTGGGCCGGGAACGTTTCCTTGCGGGCCTGGGGCGTACGATCGACTTCATATGCGAGGGCATATCATCAATCATCTCCATTTTGCGAAGCACCACAGCCTCGTCTTCCTCACCCACGTAGGTGCCGTCCTCGTTGTAGAACTGCCCGTAGTAACGTTCCAGCTCCGCCGCCACCTGGGCATCCAGCTCATCGTTGCGCACTTTCTGCCGTGCACTCCAGAAATACACCACATAGATCAGTACCGCGAAAGCATACCACTGTAACGAGTAGGAAAGGTTCGGCCCATTATCTAACTCGGGCTGCGCTTTCTGCTGCGGGCGGCTGGCAGCGGCTGGGTTCTCAGCATCAAGCAGCCCGTAGGCGCCAGCGCTAACTGGCAGTGAGGTGCGTTCGGCGATTTCCTTCAAATCAATAGAGGCCACCTGCCCCTGTGGTGCTTCTTTCCCCGTGGCAGATTCCCCATTATGCACGCGTGCAACAATACTCATCTGCCCCTGCGGCGGGGCGGGCACTTCCTCGCGCGGGGCTGCGGCATCCGATGAGCTGGCAGGTAACCAGCCGCGGTTTATCACAATCACCTGCCCGTCATCGGTGCGGAAAGGAACCAGCACCTCAAAACCGTTTTGCCCCTCATAGGGCCGGTTGCGGGCCAATAGGGTCTTCTCGGGAAGATACTGTCCACGCATCTGAACCGGATGCCATTGAGTATTAGGGTCGTAGTCTGTAAAGATCCGGGGCTTATCCTCCAGCCGGTAGGGGTCGGCATGGTAGTTCTGCACGATCAGAGAATTACGCCAGTCAAGAGCCTCCTTACGGCTCATCTGCCACCCCGCCAGGTACACGCACAGCACGGAAAACAGCACACACAGGATGAAAGCTAATATCCATTTGCTGGTGAGCAGAAAACGGTATGCGCGCATGAATCCTTCCGGACGGTGATAGAACAGAAACAGAGTTAACAGTACAGTGCCGCTGAGTGGGTGTCAGCTACTGTGGAAACGGCAGGGTCTGCTTCCAGAACTGGCGTTCTTTAAGATAATTCTCTAACCATGCCGTATGCTCGTCGCAGGCAAGCCAGATTTTACGCCGCTGTGGGGTATGGATTTTTGGATTATTCCACAGGATCTGGTGGGTAGCCTCGGTAGTGCACCCTTTACGGGAACAGATATCCCCAGTGGGTGCTGCATCGCCTGAGAGCGAACCTAATAAGTCCACTGCTAGCCTCTCCTCACACTTTACTCTGCGACTAGGCCCGGTCAGGTCCAGCCGGGTGTGCCTGTAAATCAATGACCTCGGAGGTATTGTACGACGGCTTCCCAGAATCTTGTCCCTGCATGCTGGCGGTTAATGCCAACTGGGGGACATTATGCTTGTAGGGAACGAAACCGCTATTGCGGTTTTTAGCTTCCCCATTGGCGATTACAACAGCCGCCCACGGCAGCACTGCTGAACCGGCTACAAACGCCCACCGCATCCACCCGTCCACCAGTACCGCACAGACAATACACACCACTCGCAGCGACATTTTAAAAATGTACTCGCGGGAGCGTTTATTAACCCGTTGCGAAAGCGGCTCATCCGCACCGGTAATACAGTATGCGTCATCTTGCTCCGCCTGATCTTCGGGGGCCTGTTCTAGTCGGTACCCGTGGTCGGCAAGGTCTTCAGCTGTCCAGTATTTTTCGGACACAGAATCCCTCCCCTTTAGCGCGTTGTGTGTGCTGTATCCATCTGTTGGTATGGGTGCGCCACACCCCGCTGCAACAGTTCGGTGCGGCCTTCAAAAGCCACCTTATCTTCCAGTGTAGACCCCGTGGAACACTTTCAGTGTAGACCTGCAGAATATGAAGCGTTAAGAGTCACGCCCGGCAGGCTGGGCATAAACGGCGTAAAATATTAGAAGACCAATAAGCCTACCTGTAGGGAAAATAATGAGCGAAACCACCCCCAAAACTGTTCTCGTGACCGGCGGTAACCGTGGCATCGGCTACGAAATCGCTAAAGAATTCAAAGCGGCGGGGCACAACGTATGCGTAACCTACCGTAGCGGGGACGCCCCCGAAGAGTTTTTCGCCGTCAAAGCCGACGTGCGTGACAGTTCAAGCATCACCGAGGCGTTTAAAACCATTGAGGAGCAGTTCGGCCCGGTGGAGGTTCTTATCGCCAACGCGGGTATCACCCGTGACACCCTGTTACTGCGCATGAAGGAAGAAGACTTTACCGACGTCATCGACACGAACCTCACCGGCTCCTTCCGGGTAGTTCAGCGCGCCATCAAGGGGATGCTTAAAATTAAGCGGGGGCGTATCATCCTGGTGTCTTCCGTGGTGGGCCTGTACGGTTCACCGGGGCAGGTGAACTACTCCTCCTCGAAGGCTGCACTGGTAGGAATGGCACGTTCCATCACCCGTGAGTTGGGCGGGCGTAATATCACTGCGAACGTGGTTGCCCCCGGATTTATTAACACCGCAATGACCGAGGTGCTGCCAGAAGAGACCAAACAGAACTACCTCGATACCATCCCAGCCAAGCGCTTCGCCGAACCGGAAGAAGTTGCGCGCGTGATTCGCTGGCTCGCATCCGATGAGGCAAACTACATCTCTGGTGCGGTTATCCCCGTGGATGGCGGTCTGGGAATGGGCCACTAGCACACCACACATCATTAACCACCGTTTTCGTTCAGCAAAGGACTCATAAGCTATGGCACAACTGACCGGCAAAACCGTTATCGTCACCGGCTCCTCCCGCGGGGTGGGCGCAGACACCGCACAGATTCTCGCAGCCGAAGGGGCGAACGTGGTGGTGAATTACCGCTCCAAAGCACCACGCGCCGCGAAGATCGTCACCTCCATTGAGGAAGCTGGCGGTAAAGCAATCGCCGTGCAGGCTGACGTCACCAACACCGCCGACTTGCAGAACCTGGTGCAGACGGCGGTAGACACCTACGGTTCCCTTGACTACCTGGTGCTTAACGCATCCGGCGGCATGGAGAGCGGCATGGGCGAAGACTACGCGATGCGTCTCAACCGTGACGCGCAGCTTGAACTGGCGCGCCTAGCAGCCCAGAAAATGCCTGCGGGCGGGCGTATCGTGTTTGTCACCAGCCATCAGGCGCACTTCATCCGGGAAGTTCAGACCATGGCAGAATACCAGCCGGTCGCCGAGTCAAAACGGGCGGGGGAGGATGCCCTCGTCGCAGAAATCCCGGCACTTGCGCAGAAAGGCATCTCCCTCGTTATTGTCTCTGCCGACATGATTGAGGGCACCGTTACAGCGACCTTACTCAACCGTCTGCACCCCGGCGCCATTGAGGCCCGCCGCGAAACCGCTGGGAAGCTCTACACGGTTAACGAGTTCGCCCACGAGGTCGCCAAAATGGTCACCGCAGAGGTTGAGAGCGGCCATGTGGAACTTGTCGGCGGGGCACGCGGGTTCATCGACTAGCCCATACCACGCACCCGCCCAGTACCGTGTACGGGTGGAAGATACACCGGCCGGTTCGTGGCGGGGCCACCTGAGATCATCCACACTATCTAGAAATTCACAGCAGAGAAGAAAACATGAGCACCGTACTTAATCTTCACAACGTTAACGTAGTACGCGGCGGGCGCAACATTCTGCGGGATGTTAGCTGGTCCGTGAACGAAGGCGAACGCTGGGTTGTCCTAGGCCCTAACGGGGCCGGTAAGTCCACCCTCTTATCGATTGCTGCAGCCCGGCTGCATCCCAGCGGCGGAGAGGTCGAGATCCTGGACGAGACCCTCGGGGCGGTAGACGTCTTCGAATTACGCCCCCGTATTGGCATCTCCTCAGCAGCATCTGCCACGCAGATCCCCGGACACGAGAAAGTGTCCGACGTGGTGGTGACCGCCGCCTATGCTGTTTCGGGCCGGTGGAAAGAAGAATACGAGGCGATGGATGATGCCCGCGCTACCGAGCTGCTGGCTGATTGGGGTGTTGAGACCCTCGCTGAGCGCACTTTTGGTTCTCTCTCCGATGGTGAACGTAAACGTACCCTCATCGCCCGTGCCCTCATGACCGACCCGGAGCTGCTGCTGCTGGATGAGCCCGGGGCGGGTATGGACATTTCCGGCCGTGAGGATCTCGTGGAACGCCTGAGTGCGCTAGCTGCCGATCCTTATGCCCCGGCAACTGTGCTGATTACGCACCACCTCGAAGAAATCCCCGCAGGGTTCACCCACGCTTTGCTGCTGCGTGAGGGGCAGCTGGTGGCTGCCGGGCCGATCGCGCAGACTATTACTGAGGAGAACCTGGCGCGCACCTACGGTATGGACCTGGCCTTAACCACTACCGCCACCGGGCGTTACAGCGCCTTTAAACGCTAAATAGCAGCCCTGTCGCTGGGTGTTCCCGTCGTACGACGGGAACACCCAGCGACAGGTGCAGCATATAAAAAGCATGAGAAAGAAACAACTATCCGCAGCCGATATTGCCGCCCGAACAGAGCGGGTACACGCTATTTCTTCCGTGGTTCCGTTGGAGCAGGCCCCCGAACAGGCCCTGCAGTACTACACCCACCTGACCGATGTGAAATTACGTTCGGTACTGGAACCCCAGTGGGGTATTTATATTGCTGAGTCTTCCAAGGTAGTGCGTCGGGCGCTCGACGCAGGGCACCAGCCGCTCTCATTCCTCATGAGTGAAAAATGGGCCGATGATCTTGCGGACGTGCTGCGGGCACACCCCGAAGTTCCTGCCTATGTAGGTCCGGAACAGGCGTTAGAGGGTGTCACTGGGTTTCATCTGCACCGCGGGGCGCTGGCGGTGATGGCCCGCCCCGCCCCGGTTCCTTTAGAGCAGCTGGTGGCTGAGGCCTTTCGGGTGGCTATCCTTGAGGACATTGTGGATCACACCAATGTCGGGGCTATTTTCCGTTCCGCTGCCGCCCTTAACGTGGATGCGGTACTCGTAAGCCCCCGCTGCGCTGACCCGCTGTACCGTCGTTCCATTCGTGTTTCAATGGGGACCGTTTTTCAGGTTCCCTGGGGGCGCTTAACCAGCTGGCCGGATGACCTTGAACTGTTGCACAGCATGGGGTATGAGACCGCCGCCCTAGCATTACACCATGATTCTCTCACCCTTGAGGAACTATCGAGCAGGCGCTACCCGAAACTGGCGCTTATTATGGGCACTGAAGGGCATGGGCTGTCGGCGCGGACTCTTGCTGCCGCGAAACACACGGTCATGATCCCCATGTCTCACGGGGTAGATTCGCTCAATGTGGCTGCCGCCTCGGCTGTAGCGTTCTGGGAGACCCGCCCGCGCTAGTGAGTGAAGCGATAAAACCTGGGTGTGCGCACCCGTCTGAAAAGTGATACCCTTGATGCTGGTTGTGTGCGCATCAGCGCCCGAGAACAACCGTTTGATGCGCTCAAGCACATCATACCTACCCCATCCATATAAGGGCTGCTGGCAAAATCCAGTGGCAGAAGAAGGTAAAAATGAAGGCAGATATTCACCCGGAATACGGTCCGGTGTTGTTCCGAGACCTCGCATCCGGCAAGGTTTTCCTCACCCGTTCCACCATGACCTCCGCTAAGACTGAGAAGTGGGAAGACGGCAATGAGTACCCCATTGTAGAGGTCGAGATTTCCTCCGAATCTCACCCGTTCTACACTGGTAAGCAGCGCATCATGGACTCCGCAGGCCGCGTCGAGCGCTTCAACGCACGCTTCGCGAATTTCGGCAAGAAGTCCTCCTAAATTTTTCGTTGCACTAAATAATTTCTCATGCACCCCGTAGCCGCAGACGTCGCGGGTACGGGGTGCCTTTTCACATACACATCCCCACACTGTGGGGCAGGCACATCAGCTATGCGCCCGAGCCGATGGAGGCATTTGCAGGCGCCATAAAATTTCAGCACATAAAGGAATATCATGAGCGGAACACTCACTCAGGCTCTTCGCACCACACCCAGGAAAAAATGGGTTAAACGCTCCCTTATAGCTTTGCTTATTATTATTCTGGCCCTACTCTTGGGGGTCGGGTTTTATATCTGGAGTATCGGGCACACTTGGGATAGCCAGACTCAGAAGTTTGACTCGATCACTGACTCTCAGGACGGTCTTGATAACCTCAAAAAACCCTTGGTGACCCCCCAGCAACCCCCACCTTCACCGGGCCCGAAGGTAAGGACACCAAATCTCTCGCCAGCGAAAAAGATCAGAATGGTGACGGCATCCTTGACACTGTTGAAGGCGGCAAAACCCGAGATATCGTTGATAGCCCCGGCACAGATATCCTGCTTCTAGGGAGCGATTCCCGCGCTGGCTCAGCCGATGCCGCGAAAGTCAGCGGACAGCGTGCCGATACTATTATGCTCATGCATATCCCCAAAGACGGTTCAGGGGTGTACCTGATCTCCATTATGCGTGATAGCTGGGTGAATATCCCCGGGTACGGCAGCGCAAAGGTAAACGCCGCCCTGAACTACGGTGGTATTGGGCTGCAGGTAGCTACCATTGAGCAGCTGCTGGGGATCAAAATCGACCATGTAGCTGAGATCGACTTCACCGGGTTCAAAGACCTGACCAACGCCGTCGGCGGGGTAGACGTTCAAGTACCCGTCGCCTTTAAAACCGGGGTGTGGTCGTACACCCCCGGCACCATGCACATGGACGGCAGTACGGCACTGGCGTTCGTACGTGAACGCTATTCTTTCGCCGCCGGCGACTACCAGCGTGTACGTAACCAGCGTGCCTACCTGCGGGGCCTGTACAACACCCTTAAAGCTCAGGGAGCGCTGAGCAGCATCGGGAAGTTCAAGACGGTCGTAGATTCCCTCAGCGGCTACCTGACCGTCGATAAGGGACTGGACTCCTCACAGGTCGCTAACCTGGCGGCCCCGGTGATTACAAACGGATCCACCGCAATGCACATGATGAGCCTACCCAACGCAGGGCCCGGGTGGTCTATGGACGGGCAGTCTATTGTTCTGGTGGATCAGAAAGCGAACGCTGATCTTACCCGTGCGCTGCAGAACGATAAGATCACCGATTTCACCTCCGTATACGGTGAAGACTAGCCGCGCAGCGGAAGGCTAACGCTCAGCTGGTGCCTAGCTACGGCATACGTGAAGGCCCCCACCCCGGTATACAACCGGGGTGGGGGCCTTCACCCACATAGAACCACAACAGAATTTAGCGGCGCGCCGTATTAAGTGGCTTCTCCGGTTTCTCCTGTTGTTGTTGTTGGGCCTCTTTCTGAGCCTCATAATCGGCGTATCGGATAACTGATGGGCTTACCGCCATCTGACGCCCAACATACAGGGTGGCTAAGACCAGCACCGCCCCCAGCGCCATAATAATGAAGCCCACCACCAGGTACGAGAACGCCACGATCAAGCCGATTAACAGCGCAGCCAAACCGGTGACGCTCATAAGAGTCAGCAGACGGCGGCGCTCGCCCCGTACGACGGCTTCGGTACTGTCCTCCTGCAGCCCCTCAGCCCTGAGAGTTTCAGGAGCAGCGGTCTCAGCGGGGGCACCTCCACCGGTGAGCGCGCTCATGAACCCGCGTCGCTTCTTCGTTGTTGATTCCTCAATAGCGGAGCGGTTATTCTCACCCTCAGTGGCAACATATGCGTCAGGAACCTCATAGGCCACCCCTTCGGGGAGCAGCTCAGGAACATTATTCGGCAGGGTGCGGTACCATTCCGCCGGGATCTCGCTGGCTCGCAGTGCTTGAACCGTCAGCGAAAGCTCCAAGCTATTGCCACGGATAGTACCCCAGGCGCTTGTGAGGCGGTTACGGTCATAGGCATACTTCACCACGGGAGCTAGCTGCGCGGACATTTGTGTGCTTAGCCGGCCCACCAACTTACGGTCGTGGAGCACCTCAACTGTGTCGATAAGACGCCCATCTGAGAGCTTCATCTGGTTCGCCTCAAGGGTCAGAATCACACGCCCTTCACCATTGGGGGGCAGGATACTGTGCAGGTACTCTGAATGGTCTTTCTCATCAAGAACCTTCATTGACTGCCCCTGCGGAAGCAGGGCCGCTCGCGCGGGGGCCTGGTTAATGGGGAAGAGCGAACCTGGTGCTGAAAGCGACAACACACCGTAACTTTCGATGCGGGTGCCCTCACCGACACGGCGCGCAATAGCTGAGAGCTGCAGGTGAACTACCGGAACGTAACCTGAAGCAACTACTCGCGTTATTGGCTCCCAGTATGCGGCTGAATCCTTAACACTCATCCGGCCAACTTTGAGCTCGTCAATGTACACGGCGATACTCTTAGGCTCATAAGGATTATCTGGTTCAGGTACGAGGTGGGCCTCTCCGAACCAGATGCGCTCGCGGTCAATGTGGAGTTCTTCAAAGACTTGAAGGGTTTCGGCCTCGTAGTAGCCATCGGTAACAATCTCGACGCTTCCGCGGTCACCGAGGATGTAGTCGACCAAAGTAAACTCCTTATATTTATGTGGATACATTTATCGGGTGACAGATAATGCTTCTATTCTCTCATGTTTTTGAGACTGAGCCGAACAGAGGTACAGCAAAAACTAGCGATTCTCTGACCCAAAAACTTTTTGCGGTTTTAACACCTGTGACGAGTCGTGGGGTACCCGGTGTGCCGTGTAAACACCGGCAGTACGCAGGTGCCCGGCCCTCGCCCCGGTGGGATGCGCCGGGCGCCTGCGTCCATGAGGTGAGCGAATACACAGGCGTTTAGTGTGTCGCGTTGAACTTCTGTGCGTTCAGGTTACGCCGGGTGAGGTCTTGGGCCTCAAGGATGAGGCGACGTAACGCTGAGGGCGCTTCGGGGTGCTCCTGCAGCCAGCGTTCGGCGAGGGCTACCGGGGCGGTATCGTCCACGTCTAATCCTGCGGCTGATCCGTGGCCGTAGGAGATGCGCGGGTAGAGCCCACGTACGATACGGGTAGCCATCCCAATGGACCGGGACTCCCAAATATCGCTCAGCGCCGCGAAGTAGCTCTCGAAGTATGGTTCACGCAACTCATCGGGGCCGAGGCGGAATCCGTTGGCGGTTGAGGAGAGGGCGTCGTTTGAGAGGGTGCTGTCTTCCATAACTGTACGGTATGCCTCTGCCTTGTGCTCGGCCTGCGGTAATGCCGCGAGCGCGTAAGCGTAACCATTGGCTGAGATGGAGGAGGGGTTGTAACGGGCAGCCTGCTCCAGCTCAGTGACGCTCACAAGGTTCCGTTCGGCGAGGGCACCAAGGGCGGCCCAGCCGAGGTTCTGGTCGTAGGGTATGCCTGTGGCCACTGCAATGTCTCCGGTGGTGTCTTCAAAGGCCCCGCGGGCGATGTCGCGGCATGTTTCTTCGCCTTGGGTGGCGACGCCGCTCACCGTGATGAGGGCGCGGAGCAGGATGAGCTGCGCATCCGATCCGGGGGAGGCGGCTGCGAGGGCGGTGCTGAATGCATCATGGAGTGCGTTGTAGAGGTTTTCCCGTTCTGTTTGGGAGGCATAGTTCGCTACCGCTGCTTGGGCGTGGGAGACCATGCTGCCAAGCAGGGAGGCGCTGGGTTCGAGGGACACGTTGCGCACTACTGCATCTACGAAGGTGCTGACCGGCAGGCGGGCATCGCGCACATTCTCCCAGAGGGCGCCCCAGATCAGCCCGCGAGATAGCGTGGATTCGAGGGTGGATACACCAGTGATTGCAGCCTGCAGCCCATCGTCGTTAGTGAGTGCCACTTTTGCGTAGGTGTGGTCTTGGGCGTTGAGCATGAGCAGGTCGGCTTCACCCACTTGCTTTTGTGCTCATCGGTGAGCTCAACCCGGTGTTCTGTGATGGGCTCACTGGGGTATTCCAGGGAGAGCACCCCCGTTGAGACCAGCCGGTTCTCATGCTGGCGGAAGGTCTCTAGTTTGACCACATGCGGGCGCCCGACCCCTGCAGGTATGCCTTCGGGGAGCTGCTGGGTGAGGTACAGGTCGGTGAGTTGCCCGTCGGTGCTGTAGATGCGGCGGGTTCCCAAAGTTGAGAGACCTGAGGTTTGCAGCCAGGCCCGTGACCACGCCTGCATATCCCTGCCGGATACTTCGTTGAGTACGGACAGGAAATCGTTGAGGGTGGTGTTCGCCCATTCGTGGCGTTTGAAGTACACGCGGGCTGCTTCGATGAAGGTGTCGAAGCCCACGTAGGCGACCAGCTGTTTGAGGGTGGAGGCCCCTTTAGCGTAGGTAATGCCGTCAAAGTTTTGGCTTGCCGCCTCAAGGTGCGCAATGTCGGCCACGATCGGGTGGGTGGTGGGCAGCTGGTCCTGCTGGTACGCCCATGCTTTGCGCTGGTTGTCGAAGGTGACCCAGGCGTCTTTGAACCCGTTGGCTTCGATAGCGCCGAGAGTGCCCATGAAATCGGCGAATGATTCTTTGAGCCAGAGATCGTCCCACCATTTCATGGTGACTAGATCGCCGAACCACATGTGCGCCATCTCGTGGCAGATGGTGTTGGTGCGCCCTTCCAAGTCATCCTCGGTGGCACCAGAAACAAAAATGTAGTCTTCGGTGAAGGTCACCATGCCCGGGTTTTCCATGGCGCCAATATTGTATTCGGGCACGAATGCCTGCTCATATTTGGGGTATGGGTAGGGGTAGTCGAAGAGGTCTTGGAAGAAGTCCAGCCCGTTTTTGGTGACCCGGAAAATATTGTCGTAGTCGAAATGTGGTTTGAGGGAGTATCGGCAGTAAGCAACCAACGGCACGTCTCCACTATTGACGGTGCTCTTGGGGCGGTAGGTGTCGGTTGCGGTGAAGTATTCTCCGGCAAGAATCGCGGTGATGTAGGTGGAGATACGTTCAGTGGGGGCAAAAACACGTTTGGTGATACCCGAATCGGTGGGGTCGGGTACTTCCGTGTCAAGCACCCCGTTAGAGCTGACCACCCATTCTTTGGGGGCGGTGACCCGGAAATTGAAGACAGCTTTCAGGTCGGGCTGCTCAAAGTTCGGGAAGACTCGGCGGCAGTCGGCGGGCTCGTACTGGGTATAGAGGTATACGCGCTGATCGGAGGGATCGATGTAGCGGTGTAGGCCCTCCCCGGAGCGCGAGTAGTAGGAGCGCCCATGAATGGTGAGTTCGTTGTGTTTGGCCAGGTTCGGCAGTTTAATACGGGATCCGTCAATGACTTCGGCGAGGTTCAGGTGGGTGCCGTTGAGCCTGACTGAGTCAATGGAGTGGTGAATGTAATCGATGAATGTTTCGGCTCCAGCTTTGGCGTCAAACCGTACGGTGGTGACGGTGGGGTAGGATTCTCGGGTCTCGTCCTTGGCGTGGGTGAGATCCAAATGCACGTGGTATGACTCTACGGTGAGTAGCTCTGAGCGGTGCGCGGCTTCTTCGCGGGTAAGGTTCTCATTCTTCATAGTCTCTATTCTAAGCTTCTGTGCGGGGAGGAAATGAGCGTGTCGAGACGGCGTGGCGCGGTACGGGTTAGAGTACGCCATAAACGGTGCGGGAAATTCGGGGCGGTCATGAAACCGCCCCGCAACACCCCGCAAACAGTGGTGTATAACACGTCTATTTGATTTGCGCGGGTGCGGTAAAGCCCGTAAAGTATTACATGTTGCTGTGGGCGGCCACTCTGTGAAGGCCCACAAGTCACCTGCGCGGGTGGCGGAATAGGCAGACGCGCTAGCTTGAGGTGCTAGTCCTCGTATTAGAGGGTGGGGGTTCAAGTCCCCCCTCGCGCACCAAGACCTTGAATAGTTAAGGCAGAAAAGGGCCCCAGTAGTTACACTGGGGCTCTTTCTTATAGACCATGTTTTTATACCTGCTCACCTTGTGCGCCTCAACCCCAATACATAACCCTAAGGTTAAACTGCATAGTTTGCGGTGGGAATTATTGTCATGGATGCTTAAAAGTAGTTCTGACGAGAATCCAGAATTTCAGGCATATATCAGTTGCTAACCTGACAAACCACTAAAGATAGGGGTATCCCCGGTGAAAGCTTACGATATAACGTTTGATATTACACCTCAGGAGCCCACACGCACCTGGTCCTACGACCCCCAGGAAAAAACACTAGTTACAGAGCAGGCGGCGGTGACCGAAGCAGGCTGGTTAGGCTCTCGCGGTCCAGGCATTAGTGACGAACAGTGGCCGCGAAGCCCCCACACAGGGCTTCCCATGCAACACATCTTCACCCTGCACCTACCGGAACCATACCGCAGGCGCGGCCCCGAATACGTGGCGGTATCTTTCTTCGCGGGAGACTCGTGGGAAATCATCCAAGAAATACCCCCACTATTGCTGAAAGAACACAGCGACACCCCGCTCACAACGCAGCTGCGACAGTACCAGCCGCACCCAATGTTTCAAGAACTACACGACTCCTTAGACGGTGTTTTCGGGCTCCTTTACCTAACCCGCGAAGAGTTCTCGGCCCGCAGCAACGGCCCCACCAACCCGTACCGGGAAGGTGAACAATTCAT
The DNA here is from genome assembly GCA_002355935.1 of Rothia aeria. Taxonomy (GTDB): domain Bacteria; phylum Actinomycetota; class Actinomycetes; order Actinomycetales; family Micrococcaceae; genus Rothia; species Rothia aeria. The sequence goes on from AP017895.1 coordinate 1,669,684, forward strand.
TGTTCTTCCGCTGCGTCAGCGCACCCGGCTCTTCACCCAGTGGGGCGCCGCCCACCCCACCCAAGCGCTCGGACTGGTATACCGCCCCGACCCGAATGCGGGAGTCCCGCCTGCCGATGACGGAGTGAACGGGTACGAAGACCCCTGGGACGAAGAAACCGGTGATTTTCGAAACTGGGCCGACCCGCTCTTCTCCAAATGCCACCTAGGCGGCACCGCCTTACCCGGACAGTTCCTACCGTCAGGGCTCAGCGCCTACTACCTGGAGATCACTGAGATGGGTGTTCTTGAATTCGGAGACTGCGGCAGTGCCCAAATCGATCTCGATAACAATGTTTTTGACTGGACCTGCGGCTAGAAGAACACCCAAAAGCCTCCAACCTTCTGAAATCACACATCCCGCACCCCACCCGCCCAACCTGCCGGAGGAATCATCCGGTAGCGTAGAACTATGAACAGCAACCCACACCCTAACCTGAGCACACAATCCGCCGCACAAAAACAGCACACCCCGGAAGCGAATTCCTCACCGCACTCACCGCCGAAACAGAACACCGTAAAGCAACAGCGCAGCACAACATCACCCAGCGCCCCATAGACGAAGACTGCGGGTACGCGAACCTCAAACACGACATCGCCAAAGCCATCGCCGGGCGTAAAGAACAGCTCATACAACTGCTGCACGCCATCCATCAGAATCCCGAAACCGCCTACCAAGAACGGTACGCCTGCGCAGAGCTCACCCGAGCAGTACACGATGCTGGAATCAACGTGGAAACCCCCGTCTACGGGCTGGACACCGCATTTGCCGCCACACTCCAATCCGCCAACTATGACCCCCACAAACACCGCACCATCGCCATCCTCTCCGAATACGACGCCTTACCCGGTATCGGCCACGGCTGCGGACACAACGTGATCGCAGCCGCGGGCCTTGGTGCCTTTCTCGCGCTCGCCGACACCCTACGGAAAACCCCGGAGGCGTTCAGCGGACGCATTATCTACCTGGGAACCCCCGCCGAAGAATCCGACGCCGGCAAAGAAAACATGGCACGTGCCGGAGCATTCGACACGGCGGATGCAGCCATTATGGTGCACCCGTATTTCATCGATGTAGCGGATCAGGCATGGCTAGGGCGACGTGAATGCCGCGTCACTTACCGCGGAATCAGCGCCCACGCCTCCTCCCACCCTTTTATGGGCCGCAACGCCCTAGACGCCGCAGCACTGGCCTACCAGGGGCTGGGGCTGTTACGCCAACAGCTGCCGGTCAGCGACCGTATCCACGCCATTATCGACAGCGGGGGACAGACCCCCAACCTCATCCCGCAGACGGCAAGCCTGCACATTAATATCCGCTCCCGATACGCCCCCACCCTACGGGCACTCTCACACCGAATAGAAGACGTACTTCACGGCGCAGCACTCATGGCGGGCGTACAGGCCGATATCCGCTGGGATTCCTCACCTATGACCATGCCAGTACGCTCCAACCAAACACTAGGGCAACGATGGGTACTGGCTCAACGCGAGATAGGGCGCAACCCATACCCGGCTGGAACCATCAGCGACACCCTAGCAGCATCCACCGACTTCGGGAACATTAGCCTGCGCCTACCAGGAATCCACCCACTCATCCAGATAGCACCCGAAGGAACCGGCCTACACACCGCAGAATTCGCCGCCGCCGCACAATCACCCCGCGCCGAAGAAGCAGCACTTGACGGCGCCTACGGCCTAGCGGTGGTAGCACTTGATTTCCTCACAGATGATGCGCTCGCCGCCGACGTGCAGGCAGAATTTGAAAAGGCCGGGGGAGCGGTGCAGGTGCAAACATACTTCGACAGCTAAGAACCGTCACAAAACTGCCATCACCTAACTCCACCCCACACAGGCGATCACCACAACACGCCAGCAGATTGTCGCTTCTGTGACCTGCATGAAAAAGTCAATCCGCCCTTATATGGTTTTATGAGAGAAAAATCGGTTGTAGCACCATAAAGCCGCTACAAATCTCTAAAAATCAAAAATAAAACCACACAAACCCTCAAAAATAGGGCATAATAGAACACAGGGAAACCCCCGCACTAACCCCTCACATCAACCGAGAGGAAAACCCATGAACGGCGAAACTCGACCCACCAAACTCGGCATCATCGGCGCAGGCGGCGTTGGTAGCGCAACCGCATACGCAGCCACCCTTCGCGGCTCAGCCAGTGAAATCGTACTCTACGACATCGACGGCAAACGCGCCCACGCAGAAGCCCTTGACATCGCCCACGGCTCCATGTTCGCCCACGAAGCAAACATCATCGGCGGAAGCGAACTCGAAACCCTCAAAGACGCCGACATGATCATCATCACCGCCGGCGCACGCCAAGAACCCAACCAGCCCCGCATGGAACTCGCCGGAGCCAACGTCCGCATCCTCGAAAAACTCCTCCCAGACCTCATGAGCGTCGCCCCCGGCGCCATCTACATGCTCGTCACCAACCCCTGCGACGTCCTCACCGTCGTCACCCAAAAAATCACCGGCCTACCCGCCAACCGAGTACTCTCCTCCGGCACCGTCCTCGACTCCTCCCGCCTACGCTGGCTCATCGCCGCCAAAGCAGGAGTATCCATTAAAAGCGTCCACGCCAACATCGTCGGCGAACACGGCGACTCCGAATTCCCCGTCTGGTCCGCCGCAAACATCGGCATGGTCCCCCTCACCGAATGGGAACACAACGGCCAGAAACTCTTCACCCAAGACGTACGCGACTCCCTCGCCCACGACGCAATGCGCGCCGCCTACAACGTCATCGCAGGCAAAGGCTCCACCAACTACGCCATCGGCGTTTCAGCCTCCCGCATCGCCGAAGCCTTCCTCCAAGGCCAAAACGCAGTACTACCCGTCTCCACCACCATGGCAGGAAAAATGTACGGCTTCAACAACGTCGCACTCTCCCTACCCTCCATCGTCAGCCGCGACGGCGTACAACGCGTCCTAGAAGTCCCCATGGACGACAACGAACACGCAAAACTACGCGCCTCCGCAGAAGCAATCCGAGCATCCCTCGACACCCTCGGATACTAACCACCCCATAACACCCCACCAGGCGCGCACCCACACCACAACGGGTGCGCGCCTGAACACACCACCCACACCACAACCCAAGACCAGTGGGATACAATAACACCATGAACAACAACCCCCACACCGAACTTGACCGCCTCATCACCGCACTCAAAAACCACCTCACCGCCGTCACTAACCGCAACGGCGAACATGACCCCGCCATCGACGAAGCCTACGTAGAAATCGCCAATGCCTTCGAAACCTACGAAAACGCCCTCTTCGAAGAACACAACGAAGTCACCCCCCTCGCCGTCTACGGAGATGACGACGACGAAGACCTCGAAGAACTCCTCACCAACGATGACAACACCTTCACCCCCGAAGACGACATCGACTACGAATAAACCCACAGTGAGCACCCCCAAAACCTACACCGACCACGCACTCATCCTCCGCACCCAAAACCTCGGCGAAGCAGACCGCATCATCATCATGCTCACCCGCAACAACGGCATCACCCACGCCGTTGCAAAATCAATCCGCAAACCCAACTCAAAATTCGGCGCCCGCCTCGAACCCTACATGCACGTAGCCCTCTCCCTCACCCAAGGGCGCGGCACACTCCGCACCATCACCCAAACCACCACACTCCACGCCTACACCGCCCCCATCATGGGCGACTACACCGCCTACACCACCGCAGCAGTCATCGCCGAAACCTGCGAAACCCTCACCACCAACACGCCCCCCGAAGAAACCCCACCCCACTACACCCTCACCCACGGTGCGCTCGCAACTCTCGCCCACAAAAACACCACCCGCACCACATCCTCGCACGCTACCTCACCCAAGCCATGCAACTAGCCGGATGGCCCCTCACCACCAACACCTGCATCCACTGCGGAACCCCAACCCCCACCAGCTACCACACCCCCCACGGCACACTCTGCCCCACCTGCGCCCACACCGCCACAACACCCCTAACCCCACTCAACACCCAAGAAACCACCTACCTCAACGCCCTCACCACCGGCCACTGGGACACCATCGACAAAACCCCCACCCACACCACCCAAAAATCCTCAACCTCATCCTCAACACCACCCAATACCACCTCGAAACCCCCCTCAAAACCCTCACCCACCTCGAAACCAAAACACCATAACCCCACACGGTACAATAACCCCAAGAAACCACCCCCAACCTGAAAGACCCCAATGCCCATCAAACCCCCACCACACCCCACCGGAACAACCCCACCACCCATCCCCAAAAATTCATCCCCCAACACGTCGCCATCGTCATGGACGGCAACGGACGCTGGGCCAACGAACGCGGACTCCCACGCAACGAAGGACACCGCGCAGGAGAAACCGCCCTACTCGACGTCGTCGCCGGAGCCATAGAAATGGGCATCCCCTACATCAGCGCCTACGCCTTCTCCACAGAAAACTGGAAACGCTCACCCAGCGAAGTCGCCTTCATCATGCGATTCTCCACCGAAGTCCTCAACCGCCAACTCGAAACCCTCAAATCCTGGGGAGTACGCATCCGCTGGGCAGGCCGCCGCCCCAAACTCTGGAAAAACGTCATCGAACAACTCGAACAATGCGAACGCGAAACCCGTAACAACACCATCTGCACCCTCACCATGTGCGTCAACTACGGCGGACGCGCCGAAATTGCAGACGCCGCCGCAGCCATCGCCCGCGACGTACAAGCAGGCACCCTCAAACCCAACGCCATCACCGAAAAAACCTTCCAAAAATACCTCGACGAACCAGACCTACCCGATGTAGACCTCTTCCTCCGCTCCTCCGGAGAACAACGCATCTCCAACTTCCTCCTCTGGCAAAGCGCCTACGCCGAAATGGTCTTCATGAACGTACTCTGGCCAGACGTAGACCGCCGCACCCTCTACAAAGCCGTCGAAGAATACGCCCACCGCGACCGCCGATACGGAGGCGCCACCGACAAAATACCCGCACAAACCGCCAACTAACCACCCCAAGGAGCACACCATGCGACTCTACCCAACCTTCTTCAAACTCTTCTTCGCAAGCATGGACCCAGAAAAAGCCCACCACATCGGCCTCTGGGGCATCCAAACCCTCAAAAACACCGGCATCACCCGAGTCCTCAAACACTACCTCCAACCCCACCCCGACCTACAAACCACCGCCATGGGACTCACCTTCCCCTCACCCTTCGGCATCGCCGCAGGCTTCGACAAAGGCGGCAAAGCAATCCCTGCGCTCGCTGCCCTCGGATTCGGTCACATTGAAATCGGAACCGTCACTGCACAAGCCCAACCTGGGAACCCTCAGCCCCGCCTCTTCCGCCTCATCGAAGATAAAGCTGTCATTAACCGCATGGGATTTAACAACGATGGCGCCGCAGCAGTAGGGCCCCGCGTCGCAGCTGCCCGTGCCGACCTCGAAACCGAATACCCCGCCCAAACCCGGCCCCTCATCGGTGTCAATATCGGCAAAACCAAAACCGTAGAACTCGATAACGCTATCGACGACTACCTCATCTCTACCCGCACCCTCGCACCCCAAGCCGACTACCTTGCCGTCAACGTCAGCTCACCCAACACCCCAGGACTGCGCACCCTACAGTCTATTGAGGCACTCCGTCCGCTCCTACAATCCGTACGAGAAGAAGCTGACCGTGTCTCACCCCACCGCCACATACCGCTCACCGTCAAAATCGCGCCCGACCTGGCAGACGAAGACATTATCGCAGTCGCCCAACTTGCTCAAGAACTACAACTTGACGGCATTATCGCCACCAACACCACCATCGCCCGCGATGGACTCGGCCTACGCAGCCCCAAAACCAAAATCAACACTATTGGTGCAGGCGGACTTTCCGGTGAACCGCTTAAAACCCGTTCCCTCGAAGTACTACGTCTGCTCAAACAGGAGCTTGGTGACACCATCACCATTATCTCTGTTGGCGGAGTCACCACCGCCCGCGACGTCCAAGACCGCCTCAATGCTGGCGCGAACCTCGTCCAAGGCTACACTGCTTTTCTCTACGAAGGCCCCTCTGGGCAGCCCACATTAATCGCGGACTTCTCAAACTCCGCCGCAAAAACTCCTAAACTAATACACAAAAGGCTCCCGCCATCACCGGCGGGAGCCTCACATATCATCCAATAAAAACTCTAAAACTTTGGGTATTCACCATACTTGACCCGAGGCGCGGGCTGACGCAGACGACGGATCATGCTAACCCGCCCAAAATATACGACACACTACCGCGCTGGGCCTCACCAAACTTACCTACCAAAATACCTTTCAGCTTGCGCCACAAAAACCACAGGTCCAACGCAAAAAGAAAAAGATAACCATACATGATATACACTGTGGCCGTGTACACCTGCGGTGCGAAACTCAACTGTGTCCCCGCAAAAATAAGCCCAATCAGCAGGCACCCGCCCAGCACATATAACATATAGTCACCAACATTACGTCGAGCATCTACATAATCCCGTACAAACCGCCGCTGCCTGCCCTGATGCTGCGCCGGTAAATATTTCTCATACTTCTCATCACCAGTACGCAATGCATGAGCGTGCAACTTACGGTCCTGCGCCCGCTGCTCCCGCTGCGCCTCCTTAGCGGCCTGACGATCACCACCAACAATAGGTTTACGGCGAGCAGCCTCACGCTCCTTACGCGACGGCGTAGGACGCCCCTTCGGAGCGGTGTAACCAGAATTCTTTGAAACCTGAGGTTCTGCCTCTTCAACCGGTTCAACAGCCTCAATAGGAGACTTCTCAACTTTACTTTTACGACCAAACACCCTACCAGAATATCGAAAATTCGGGCCCCTGCCGAATACTCCATAACCCAGCCTCAAAAAATCAACAACACAAGCTCCACAGGCGTATGGTTAGAAACATGAACACTACAACCCATATCTTCCCCACCGGGCAGCCCTCGAAACCGCGATCACCACACGATTCAACGAAACCCTCAACGAGCTCACCAGCCTCGTTGCCATACCCTCCATCGCCTGGGAAGCATACGATTTATCCCAAGTACACCGCAGTGCCGAAGCCGTGCGTGAACTGGCGCTTGCCGCTGGGTTCGACGAAGCGCACGTTCTGAGCGCCACATATGACGATGAGACCGGTACACAACGCGAGGGGATGCCCGCAGTCATCGCCTCGAAACCAGCAGCGCCCGGATACCCAACGATTCTGTTATACGCTCACCATGATGTACAACCCACTGGGGAGCGTAAGCTGTGGCAGACAGACCCTTTCGTGGCAACCCGTAAAGGGGAGAGGCTATACGGACGCGGGGCTGCTGACGACAAAGCTGGGGTGCTGTTGCACCTAGCTGCATTCCGAGCCGTTCGTGAAGTTTTAGGAGAGCATTTTAAAGCAGGGGTGAAACTCTTCATAGAAGGGGAGGAAGAAGCAGGGTCCCCTTCTTTCACGTCTTTTATCAGCACCTATCGTGAGCAGCTCGCTGCAGACTATATTATCGTTGCCGATTCCGCGAACTGGCGTGCGGGAATCCCTGCGCTGACCACATCACTGCGGGGTGTCGCCAGCGGCGATATCGAAGTGCGCACGGGGAGCCATGCAGTACACTCCGGTATCTTCGGCGGCCCCTACCTTGACGCCCACACCGTTCTGGCCCGTCTTATCGCTACGCTGCACACCGATGACGGTACAGTGGCGGTGAATGGGCTAGTGCGCCTCAACGACTCTGCTTTAGAATACGCTGAAGAAGACTTCCGAGCCGATTCTGGGATTCTGGACAGTGTTTCTCTGGCTGGGCACGGGCCGATAACGTCGCGGCTGTGGCATCAGCCCGCGATCTCTGTAATCGGTATGGACATACCGTCTATCGCCGAATCCTCAAACACTCTCGCAGCACTCTCCCGGGCCCGGATCAGCACACGCCTTGCACCAGGGGATACTCCCGAGCATGCGCATCAGATGCTGGCGGAGCATCTGGCGGCGCACGCCCCCTTTGGTGCTGAAGTGAACTACACTCCGGTGGATTCCGGATTACCATTTGCTGCAGACACCCAACAGGAAGGGGCGCAACTGGCTTTGGCGGCTATGCGCAGCGCTTGGGAAGAGGAGCCTGTGCAGACTGGTATGGGCGGCTCTATCCCGTTTATCTCAGACCTAAAATCGGTATTCCCAGAGTCTCAGATTCTTATTACAGGAGTTGAAGACCCCGATACACGGGCACACAGCGCTAATGAGTCGCTGTATATACCTGATTTCAAGTGCGGTATCCTTGCGGAAGCACTCATGATAAGCGAGTTATGCTCCGCTAAATAAGCCCGCAGATCGCTGTGAGCCTGGGGGAGCGGGGAGCATTCTGTTGTTTTCCTCACCCTCCTCGGCGTTGGTGTTGACAATATTGGTATCCTGAGAGCGTATGCAATCTCACGCCCCCGGCGAACTTGGGATGCCCTATGTTGTCGGACGAAGGCAGCGGGCGTAACGTTATCCCTAAATATGCCTTATCTGGGCAGAGGAAAGGACAGGAAATGACTGAAGCTGTAGCAACTGAGCTTCCCACCCACGGCGTGAACCTCACCGAAGTCGCACAGAACAAGGTGCGTACGCTCCTAGAGCAGGAAGGCCGCACTGACTTGCGTCTGCGCATAGCTGTTCAGCCTGGTGGCTGCTCAGGCCTTATCTACCAGCTGTACTTTGACGAGCGTGTGCTCGACGGCGATGCCGTACGCGACTATGAGGGCGTGCAGGTTATCGTTGATAAAATGAGTGCTCCATACTTGGATGGCTCAACTATTGATTTTGAAGATACGATTGAGAAGCAGGGTTTTTCCATCGACAACCCGAACGCGGCTGGCTCATGTGCCTGTGGCGATTCATTCCACTAGAACTCTGCTCGTATCGTGCTTAATTTTATAAAGTCATAATAGGTTCCCGTACCGAGTGTACGGGGGCCTATTGACGTTAAAATTCTGTAATTTTTCAGGAAACTCACAAATTCACTGACAGAGTGTCAGCGTATCGGGGAAAATCGCGGTAAGCTCTAAGAGACAAGTTTTTATGAAAACTGCCGAAATCCATCATCTGGTGGGCTTCGGCTTAGCACACACCGTAAGAACAGGAAGGGCCGTCTGTGAGTTCGCAGCATCGAACCGGCAGTCACACACCAAAGAGCCTCAGCCTTTTCGGGCTTGGGACTTCAATGGTGCTGCTTGTGACTGGTTGTTCAATGGATAGGGCATCTGTCGGTTGGCTGCCGGTAAAACCTGGCCAGCCGGCAACCGATAATGCCGAGAACCTTATGCATCTTTGGGTTGGGACCTGGGCAGCTGCTCTTGTCGTTGGCCTTATAACTTGGGGCCTGATGCTATGGTGTATCATCGCCTACCGCCGCCGGAAGAATGAAACCGGCTACCCGCGTCAGCTTAGTTATCATCTGCCGTTGGAGGTTTTCTACACCTTCGTCCCGGTTGTTTTGATCGTGAGTATGTTTACTTTCTCAGACCGGGTGGAGCGTCAGGTGACCGCACCCAAATCCGGTTCGGATCGCCAGGTAAGTGTTGAAGTCTACGGTAAACAGTGGGCGTGGGATTTCAACTATACCGATGCGAATGTGCATGTTACCGGTGTACAGGCACACCTGGACGGTAGTGAAGGCAAAGAGGCTGCCCTGCCCACCCTGTATTTGCCTGCTAATTCCAACGTTGATATCACTCTTAAATCCCGTGATGTTATTCACTCATTCTGGGTGCCTGCATTCCTTGAGAAGCGAGACACTATTCCTGGGATGACGAACCACATCTATATCACCACTAAGGAGCCTGGCGACTACAAGGGTAAGTGCGCTGAGCTTTGTGGTGAGTACCACTCTGAGATGCTTTTTAATGTGAAGGTTGTTTCCCGAGAGGACTACGATAAGTACATTGAGTCCTTGAAACAAAACCCGGAAAACCAGGGTGTTGTTGGTGACGAATACAACCGTAACCCCAACCAGAACGCGACTCCGCGTCCCGCAGACAAGTAAATGAGGTGAACCGTGACTACCCTCGAGTATTCAACTGAGAGTGCGACTACCGTTGCGCCGCGTGTGGTTCCGAAGTCCAAGGGGCGCATCTTCGTCAATTGGATTACCTCCACCGACCACAAGACCATCGGGTACATGTACCTGATTGCCGCCTTTATTTCTTCTGCATGGGCGGCACCATGGCGTTGCTAATGCGCATTGAGCTTTTCGAACCTGGTATGCAGATTCTGCAGACCAAGGAACAGTTCAACCAGCTTTTCACAATGCACGGCACGCTGATGCTGCTCATGTTCGGCACCCCACTTTTTACTGGGTTGGCTAATGTGCTTATCCCACTGCAAATTGGCGCTCCGGATGTTGCGTTTCCGCGGCTGAATGCCTTGGCCTTCTGGTTCTTCCTGTTTGGCTCATTGGTTGCTATCGCGGGCTTTATTACCCCACAGGGTGCAGCGTCCTTCGGCTGGTTCGCGTATGTTCCGTTGAACAGCACCACTTACAGCCCATCTGTAGGCGGTGACCTATGGGTCTTTGGCCTGGCACTGCAAGGCTTTGGCACCATTATGGGTGCGGTGAACTTCATTACCACTATTGTGGCAATGCGCGCACCCGGCATGACCATGTGGCGCATGTCTGTGTTTACGTGGACAACGCTGATTACCTCCATCTTGATTATTATGATCTTCCCGCCGCTGGCCTCAGCGCTGTTCGCGCTTGGTATGGATCGCCGTTTTGGTGGCCATATCTTCGATCCCGAGAACGGGGGAGCGGTCCTCTGGCAGCACCTCTTCTGGTTCTTCGGGCACCCAGAAGTGTATGTGCTTGCCCTGCCGTTCTTTGGCGTGACCTCAGAGATTATTCCGGTGTTCTCCCGTAAGCCAATCTTTGGGTACAAGGGTCTGGTTACAGCAACGATCGCCATTGCGGGCCTGTCTGTGACTGTGTGGGCCCACCACATGTATGTGACCGGTGCGATTATGCTCCCGTTCTTCTCATTCATGACCATGATGATTGGTGTTCCAACCGGTGTGAAGTTTTTCAACTGGATTGGGACTATGTGGCAGGGGTCTATTACTTTCGAAACTCCGCTGCTGTGGATTTTCGGATTCTTGGTTACCTTCCTGTATGGCGGTCTCACCGGCATTATCCTTGCCACCCCGCCGTTGGATTTCCACATCTCCGACACTTACTTCGTGGTTGCACACTTCCACTACGTGATTTTTGGAACCATTGTTTTTGGTATGTTTGGTGCATTCTACTTCTGGTGGCCAAAATTCACTGGCAAGATGCTCAACGAACGGATCGGTAAGATTCACTTCTGGCTGGTATTCTTCGGGTTCCACGCGACCTTCTTGATTCAGCACTGGGTTGGCGTTGATGGTATGCCTCGTCGATACGCTGACTATCTGCCCGAAGACGGTTTCACCTGGATGAACCAGTTCTCAACTGTTGGATCCATGATTCTTGCCGTTTCAATGATTCCCTGGTTCTGGAATGTTTACATTACTGCTCGGTATGCTCCGAAAGTCGAGGTAGACGATCCCTGGGGATTCGGCGGATCTCTCGAATGGGCGACTTCTTGTCCTCCGCCCCGCCACAACTTTACTGCATTGCCTCGTATCCGTTCCGAACGCCCGGCTCTAGACCTACATCATCCCGAGCTTTCAACGAATCATGATGTTGCCGCTGCAGCTCTTGCAGCACAGAAGGGAGAGTAAACCGTGAAAGTTCTCGGGAAGGTCTTCCTGTACCTTGGTATATTCTTTATTCCTGTTGGAATTATTTATGGGTTTATGACCAATTTTGATGAGTGGGCCGGGTTTCCCGCGCTCCTCGTGACGGGGCTCATGTGCTTCTTCTTGGCTTTCTTCCTCATGTTTACTGAAAAGAAGCTAGGAAGCCAACCCATGGATAACTACACGGGTGAAATCGCTGAGAGTGCTGGTGAGTATGGGTTCTACTCACCGTGGTCGTGGTGGCCCTTCGCCATTGGTGTTGCCTGTATGTTTGTTGTGCTGGGTGCCGCCATTGCCTGGTGGGTTGTACTCATTGCCATCCCGTTTGCTGCAGCAGCAGTAATCGGCTGGGTCTACGAGTATAGCCGTGGTGACCACGCACACTAAATAATAACCGCGCGCCTTTTATACCGAAGGACTGCCGCAGCTTAGAACCCCCGGAAGCGTTCAGAAAGCTCTGAGCCTACCCGGGGTTTACCTGTTAACAACGATGGATGCGTCTATTCTTTAAGAACCAATGCGGGCACACTAAAGAAAGGATGTGGGGCTACGGGATCATGTAGAACCTCTGCAGAAGCCCGCAGCAGGTCAGCAGAACGGGCAAGGAGATCTCTTCCATCTCCTGAGAACGGCTTCAGAGAGTACATCCTGGGTGTGTATTAGAAACTGGTTTCTAGGCCTTGTACAGAGATAATAACGGCCCGCTGAGATATTCTTGTATAAGGCTTTACAATAAACCCGCTGAGCCTTAATCCCACCCCTGCTATAAGGGGAGAGGATAAGCAAACATAGGGGTATACAAACGTGGGGTTCCTGCCTTTACAGCAGGAACCCCACGTTCGGTATGTGAACCGTACTTATTGGTTCAATTCAGACTTAGGCGAGCTACCCTCCACCTCGCGTTCATTATGCTCATGGTGAGCACTTTCTAGCTCTTGCGGGGTAACCGGCAGAACTCGGTCGGTGAAGAAGAACTTAGAAAGACCACCGCGTAGTTTCTCAACAGGGGTAACCTTACCCTTGGCGTTTGGCTGAGCCGGTAGAACAGCGGGGGACTCGAAGCTCACCAGCTTGTACCGGCGGTACTCGTCCAGAGGCTTATGAACCTCAATAAACTCACCGTGAGGAAGCTGAACTACCTGGCCCGTCTCAATACCGTGCAGAACAAGTTCACGGTCCTTACGCTGCAGCGAGAGGCAGATACGGCGAGTAATCTCAAATCCAAGCACCGGTCCCACAAAGAATAGGGCACGCAGAACGTACGCCACGTCATTGAGAGAAACATGGAAGTGAGTTGCGATCAGATCCGAGGAAGCCGCGATCATAAGCACCGAATAATAGATGATACCCGCAACACCAGCTGCGGTACGGAATGGCGCGTTACGTGGGCGATCCAGGATATTGTGGACGCGGTCATCCTTCGTCACCCAACGCTCAATCCAAGGCCAAGTGAACAGGAAACCCATCAGCAGGCCCGCCAACGCAAACGGTAGAAGCACGTTCAGTACCCAGGTTCCTCCTGCCTGGATTTCCCACGGGAACGGCCACACACCGGGCCATAAACGTAATGCACCATCACCGAAACCAACATACCAGTCAGGCTGAGTACCCGCCTGCACTGGTGAGGGGTCATACGGTCCGTAGTTCCAGATAGCGTTAATGGTGAATGTTGAGGCCAAGAACGCAATAATGCCGAACACAATAAAGAAGAAACCACCGGCTTTAGCAGCGTAAACTGGGCCAACCGGGAAGCCAACAACATTATCATTAGTGCGGCCCGGCCCCGGGTACTGGGTGTGCTTGTGGAGCACAACCATGAACATATGAATACCCACGCACAACAGAAGGGTGGCGGGGATAATCATAATGTGCAGGGTGTAGAGGCGCCCAATAATATGCTCACCAGGGAACTCTCCACCGAAGAAGAAGAGCGATGCATAGGTGCCAATAAGCGGAATTGACTTCATAATACCGTCAATAATGCGCAAACCGTTGCCAGAGAGCACATCATCCGGCAGGGAATAGCCGGTGAAACCAGCCAAGATACCCACCACAAAAAGCACGCATCCCACAACCCAGTTCAGCTCACGGGGGCGACGGAAAGCACCTGTGAAGAAAACACGGAGCATATGGATGCAGATGGCCAGCATGAACATGAGCGCTGCCCAGTGGTGGATCTGCCGTAGCAGTAATCCGCCTCGCACATCAAAAGAAATGTCGAGGGTGGAGGCAAACGCCACCGACATTTCTGTACCCTTCATCGGAACATAGGAGCCATCATAGGTGACAGCAGCCGTGGAAGGATTAAACCAGAAAGTAAGAAAAGTGCCGGAGATAAGCAGAATGACGAGGCTGTACAGGGCAACCTCACCAAACATAAATGACCAGTGGTCGGGGAAGATTTTTCGACCAAATTCTTTCACAACGCCTGAGAGACCAACACGGGTATCTACGAAGTTAGCGATGCGCCCGGTACCGGTTTTAGCTTTATATTCGTAGCCGGTCTGAGTAGCAGACATTACTTCTGTCCCTCCTTCTCACGTTCGGTGCGCATCTGCTCAATTTGTGCGCCACGTTCCCAGTACGCGGGACCAACCGGCTCGTGGAAGTCGCTTTGGGCGACAAGGTAGCCGTTGCTGTCAACAGTAATGGGAAGCTGAGGAAGCGCATGGCCTGCAGGGCCAAAAACGACCTTGCATTCATCCGCAGCATCAAAAGTTGACTGGTGGCACGGGCACAACAGGTGGTGAGTGCGCTGCTCGTACAGGGCGATAGGGCAACCCACATGGGTGCACACCTTGGAGTAGGCGACGATACCATCCACATGCCAGTTTTTACGTTCCTCAGAGATTTTCATCTCCTGCGGGTCAAGACGCATGAGTAGAACCACTGCTTTTGCTTTCTCCTCCAGGTAGCCGTTTTCGTGGCTAAGCGAGGACAAAGTCTCGGGGAGCACATGGTACGCGGAACCGATGGTCACATCCGCTGCTTTAATGGGGGTTCCGGATGGGTCTCGAACCAACCGCACGCCCTTATCCCACATGGTGCGTTTGAGTACCGAAGGATCCGCAGGCCCTAGGTCACGGAAGAACGTCACGAAAGTTAACGGTGCCAGAATAACCGAACCAATGAGTGTGTTACGCAGAAGCGGGCGGCGTTTAATGCCAGATTCATCTACGATCGTTTCAACAATTTCGGTGGCCTCAGCCCGATCCTCTTCGGGGCGCAGATCGTGACGTTCTTCGACAAGCTCATGGTCAGGCATGAGGGTACGGGCCCAATGGACCACACCAATACCAATACCAAACATTGCAAAGGCAATACCAAGACCTAGCAGCAGGTTCTGCAACTGCAATTTGCTGGTGGGCTCGGTGTTGTTAACATCGTAAAAATTACCTTCAGCTGAGATGCCGAAGTATGCGACCCAAAAGAGCAAAGAGCCAAGCATCGACAGTACGAAGAGAAGGATGACTTGACGTTCTGCGCCTTTAGCACGCTTAGGGTCTACGTCTGTTAGACGTGGACGGTGAGGAGGCAGCCCCGGGTTGCGAAACTGCTCCTCTGATTCCTCTGAAGAGGTAACTACGGCTGAGCCTTGGGCTTTTGTGCCGTCACTATGGTTTCCCATTGTGTTGCCTCAAATCTTTTTCTGTACGAATAGTGTGTGCGTACCTACGCTGAACGGGAAGTCAGCCAGATGACGAAGACGATTACAATACCTAAGCCGACGGTCCAAATGAGCAGACCCTCAGAAACAGGGCCCAACGACCCAAGTTTCATGCCGCCGGGGGAGACGTTCTTCTCCTGGGCTTTTAGGTAGGTAATAACGTCTCGTTTTTCTTCCGGGGTAAGGTTTGCATCGTTGAAGACGGGCATGTTTTGCGGGCCGGTCTCCATGGCTTCATAGATGTGCTGCTCCTTCACGCCCATCAGGGTGGGGGCGAACTTACCGCGGGTTAGTGCCCCACCAGCGCCTGCTGCGTTGTGGCACATTGCGCAGTTGGCAAGAAAGACACGTGCCCCATTGGCAGCATCACCTTGGGTGGTATCAAGGTACGCTGTCTCGGGGATAGTTGGCCCAGCCCCAAGTGAAGCAACATATGCAGAGAGCTGCCTGGTCTGCTCCTCGTTGAACTGGCCTGGTTTAATCTGTGCCTGCGTGCCCTGCATCTGCATGGGCATACGACCGGTACCGACCTGGAAGTCAACAGCGGCCGCACCGACACCAATCAGCGAAGGACCATCGGCGGTACCTTCGGCGTTTGTGCCGTGGCAGGTTGCGCAGTTTGCCTGAAACAGTTTCTGTCCTGCTTCTACATCCTGTTGGGTGTATGCATGGTTTGACTCAGCCTTAGCCTGATTGGTGGCAGTGGCAACTGTATATAGGCCACCAGTGAGGATGAGGGCTAAAGCCAGCAACACGACGGCTGCAAGCGGGTGACGCCGCTTTTGGGAAAGTGCCTTCACGTCGTTTTCCTTGTGTGTGCTAGATGGGGTAAGGACGGGGCGCTTGTCGCTACTTCACGAAGTAGACAACAAAGAAAAGAGCGATCCACACAACATCGACAAAGTGCCAGTAGTACGAGACCACAATGGCACTGGTCGCTTCGTAATGGCCGAAGCGTTTAGCGACGTAGGCGCGACCAATAATCAGGAGGAAAGCCACCAGACCGGCGGTCACGTGGAGAGCGTGGAAACCTGTGGTGATGTAGAAGGCAGAACCATATGCGCTGGATGCAATAGTGACGCCTTCGGATACCAAGGTTGCATATTCGTAAGCCTGACCGGCCACGAAGATAGCGCCCATAATGAAGGTCAACACGAACCACTCGGCCATGCCCCATGCCTTGACATTTAACAAGGAACCAGTGCGGCGGGGCTTGAGCTGCTCGGCAGCAAAAACGCCCATTTGGCAGGCGACGGAGCTAAGCACAAGAATGATGGTGTTGATCAGTGCGAAAGTCACGTTCAGCTTGTGCACGTTATCTTCCCAAATATCTGGGCGTGACGCGCGGAGCGTGAAGTACATGGCAAAAAGACCAGCGAAGAACATCAGCTCAGAGGCGAGCCACACCACGGTGCCAATAGCCACCGTGTTGGGCCTGTTCAGAGCCGGATGTGCTGGTTTCTTGGGGTTAACGGTTACAGTTGTCACATAGACATTATGTCGCTAAAACCGGCTTGGAACCAAAGACATATGCCTTAAAACCCTAAATACGTTAAAAATTACCTAGAAAAACCCCATGAATTCGGGGATTTTGGCTTCCGCGACGACTCTGCAATTTTTGTAATGTTCCGGTTAGTTGCCAGGCGCCGGTGAATCTTTGGGCTGTGTAGAGCGATAGGGGACATGCACAAAACCTGTCGTTTTGTATGTAGGGCTTAGAATCGAGAGTATGAAAGCTACTGTATCTGAGCCTTTGAGCTGGAAGCAGATCCTCAACCAGCTGATAAAAAACATTGACCTCACCGTGGACCAGATTGACTGGGCCATGAATCAGATAATGACCGGAGCAACCCCCGAACCGGTGTTAGCCTCTTTTCTGACGGCGCTGCATATGAAAGGGGAGACCCCTGCCGAATTAGGGGCTTTGGCGCGCGGTATGCTTGCCAAAGCCGAAAAGGTGAACATTGGCCCGGACGCTGTCGATATTGTTGGCACCGGGGGAGACCAGCAGAATACCGTAAACATCTCAACAATGGCAGCTCTCGTTATTGCTGGCACTGGAGCCACCGTGGTTAAGCATGGAAACCGTGCATCCACTTCTAAATCTGGTTCTGCTGATGTTTTGGAGGCCTTGGGAATCCGCCTTGATATGCCCATCGAGTCTGTTGCGGAATGCGCTCAGAAGACGGGTATTACGTTCCTTTTCGCTATGACTTTTCATCCAGCAATGCGTTTTGTGGGGCCAACCCGCCGTGCGCTGGGTATTCCTACTGCGTTTAACTACCTGGGCCCCATGACAAACCCGGCTCGGGTGCGGTCCTCAGCTATTGGGGTTGCGCACCAGGAGATGGCCCCTAAGATAGCCCAGGTTTTTGCTGACCGAGGAGATCACGCCATAATTTTCCGTGGTAATGATGGGTTGGATGAGTTAAGCATCGCCACATCCTCACAGTTGTGGGAAGCCTCTGCAGGCGAACTTAAAGAATATACGTTCACCCCAAGCGACTACGGAGTGCGCCATGCCCCACTGGAGGCTTTACGGGGCGGGGACGCCCAATATAACGCCACAATTTTTCGGGCCATTCTAGCTGGGGAAGGTGGAAACGGGGGAGAACTGGGTCCTATCCGTGATGCGGTACTGATTAATGCGGCGGCTGGTTTAACAGCCTACCGGGACTCCGATGAAGGCGCTTTCGACGAGCGCTATACTCAGGCACTTGCAGACGTACGGGAATCCATTGACTCTGGCGCGGCTGACAGCGTCTTGAATCGATGGATCGATTTTAGTCGTGCAGCAGCGGAATAGAATAAGTAGCATATTCGTCAGCTAAATATTTTGAAGGTGCGAAAGACTTGCCGGTCTTTTGCACCTTCACGTTAAGGTTGAATGTTTATGTTCAGGGGGAGTAGGGTTATTTCTTTTTCGGGTATTTAGTTTAAGCACCAGAGCTGCGACCGCCCGCCAGGTGAAAAATAACACGCCCAAAGCGCAGATAGAGACAATAATAAAGCTAATCTGCGCAATCTCACCGGTGGCCACCGCCCGTAGGATATGGCCGATGACAAGAGTTCCACACCAAACACACAAGCCCTGAACCCACAGGTTTTAGGACGCTTACCGGTCTTGAAAACAGACATAAAAATAAAGACAAACCATACGCAGGCCACACCAATCAGAAATGGTCGAGCGGCTTCAAAAACATGATCAAGGGAGTACCCATGATTCTTTACACCGATGAAGGCAAAGAGAATCACCACGACAAAATCTATGAGTGCAGAGACCGCAATAGGAACGCCCCGAGACGCCGTGGCATTCTTGAGAGTATCGCGGCTTAACTGAGGATCACGGGAGCGCATAAGGAACATCTTTCTAGGGAAGAAACTGGAAAATCCTGATACATCGATTGTATCGGTTATGTTCTCGTGCAGGTGCTGAATTCGCAGTCACGTAAAGGCCAACCTCTATAGAAGCGGAACCAGGATTTAATGGCGTTGGGTGAGTACGGTGTGTTCCACAGGTGCTAGGCAGGACGCACCGAGAAGGTTGGGAATGCGTAGATATCAGCTTGATGGGGTAGTGAATTTTAACTTTACTTTACATAATGTATATTATCGGCTTTATAGGAACCTTGGTATTGGCTGTAAATCATTGATTGGTGATATTGCTCATGGGATAATGCTTCCAGTGGGCTCCTACTCAAAGCCCATCATTGAACCTGCAATGAGGAGGAAATCAATGCTTGACTGGTTCATAGATACACCATGGGCTTTGTGGCTTGTGATAGCCATTTTGCTAGCGCTGATTGAAGTTCTCTCACTGGACTTAGTGTTCCTAATGTTCTCTGTTGCGGCATTGGTCACAAGCGCATCAACTCCCATTAACCAGACATTCATCGGCCAATGCATAGTTTTCTGCGTTGTTGGTGTGCTCTTAGTTTTATACTCCGACCCCGTTTGCTGGCGCGGTTGAATAAAAATACTCCTGAAAACACTACTAATGTTGCTGCACTGTTAGGCCAGGAAGTTGAAGTTGTACAGGCTGTCACCGCTGATGGCGGATTGGTGCGCCTTGAAGGCGATATATGGAGTGCCCGTTCAACTCTAGGGACTATACCCGCCGGAGGCAAAGCACGTGTTGTAGAGATTGACGGTGCTACCGCCATCGTTGGAACTATTCAGGAGCAGCCTCTACTCCCCTAGCTAACCCTATTTAATCACCGCCCCAAAATTCGATAATATATTCGAAAATTTGGATTTTGCTCTAAGGAGGAATATCTAGAGTGTTTAACATTCTAACCATTATTGGTATAGCACTGGTGATCTTTGTGGTCATCGCTTTAATACGAACTATCAGGGTGATCCCTCAGGCTCGTGCTGGTATCGTTGAGCGCTTGGGTAGGTACCACACTACTTTCCATCCTGGTTTACATATTGTGATCCCTTTCTTGGATCGGCTGCTGCCGCTAATCGATTTGCGTGAACAGGTTGTTTCATTCCCCGCACAGTCTGTGATTACCGAAGACAACCTCGTGGTTGGCATCGACACCGTGGTCTACTTCCAGGTGACCGATCCTAAAGCCGCGACCTACGAGATTACTAACTACATTCGTGCGGTAGATGAACTAACGAGCGCAACCCTGCGTAACGTGGTGGGTGGGCTAAACCTCGAACAGGCTCTCACCTCCCGCGATCAGATTAACACCGAGCTGCGTGGCGTTCTCGATTCAACCACTGGTCGCTGGGGCCTGCGTATCTCCCGCGTCGATATTAAAGAGATCCAGCCGCCGCACTCCATCCAAGACTCGATGGAGAAGCAGATGCGTGCAGAACGTGACCGTCGTGCCGCTATTCTTACTGCAGAAGGTAAGAAACAGTCCGATATCCTCACGGCAGAGGGTGAATCCCGTGCCGCAATTCTGCGTGCAGAAGGTGAAAAACAAGCGCAGATTCTTCGTGCAGAAGGTGACGCACAGTCGACTGTGCTCAGGGCAGATGGTGAAGCTGACGCTGTGCGCAAGGTGTTCGAGGCTATTCACCAGTCGAACCCCAGCCAGCAGCTGCTGACATACCAGTACCTGCAGACGCTGCCTAAGCTGGCTGACGGGCAGGCCAATAAGCTCTGGTTTATTCCGACCGAGCTTGGTGATGCACTGCGCGGATTGGGTAATGCTTTCGGGACCCTGCCGGTATCTGATCTTAAGGACGCACCCGTAAATATCACCAAACCTAAGCATGCCGGTGATGATCTCAATGGTGGTTCCGGTTTCTAAAAATAGCCGTTTAAAACGCCTATAGTGAACTGCAGGCGGGTGGAGACAAGATTTCCCGATATAATGGATGTTTCAAACGTTCGAGGGAAACTCTCTCCCCGCCTGACGTTATGCACGGATGCCTATAAGCATCAAACCACACCGGCTATTGGAGGAATAAGTGAGCGATCGTAGCCTGCGCGGTATGCGCCTTGGCTCCCAGTCCATGGAAACCGAATCGAACGTACAGCCTGCACCTCGTCAGCGTGTTGAATACCGTACCGCCGACGGCGACCGGGTATTTGTGACCTTCGCGGCCGAAGCTGAAATCCCCCAGACTTGGACTGCTAAATCTGGTAAAGAAGCGTTCCTTGTAAATGGCGACAGCGGTTCCTCCGCAGAGGACGAGAAACCGGTTCGTACCCACTGGGATATGCTCATGGAACGCCGTAGCATTGAAGAGCTGGAGAAAACCCTAGAAGACCGGCTGCAGTACTATCGGTCTCACTTCGCAATCTCGTAATAGATTTTATGGGAAATAGCTAAGGCAGTAACCCGCGTGTATGCGGGTTACCGCCTTAGCTATTTAAGCTTGAAAGGACAGTTTCAAACTGCCTGTAATCCTATTCGATCATGTGCTCAACTTCCATAGGGATCTTTCCTTTAAAGAACGCTGGGCGAACACACCGCTGATATGTCATAACACACAGCCCCAGAATAAATATTGCTACGCTCAAGCAGAAAACAAGCCCGACTCCCCCAATCTCGGAACCTGACCCGTATCCGGGATCCATCGAATCGTAGCTGGTTCGTGCAAAGAACACTAGAAGCATAATGCCGCCCAGCATCGGGAAAAGGAACTTATTCAAGAATTCCTTAACCCCTGAAGAAAACGAAACTTTACGGAAATACCATACGCATGCGAACGCCGTAATCCCGTAGTACAGGCATACCATGAGGCTCAGTGCAGAGATTGTATCCCACAGGACAGATGTAGAGATAAAACGCATAAGAACGTAAAACAGTGTAGCGATTAAACAGGAAGCAAGTGTTGCGTAGCTTGGGGACTGGAATTTAGGGCTAATATTCGCGAACTTGGGCCCCAGAGCCTTGTAATAGCCCATTGCCAACAGTGTGCGGGCTGGCGACACAGCGGTTGATTGCAAAGAGGCAAGGGCAGAAATCAGCACTGCAAACGACATCATAATGCCAAGAGCCCCCAAGACGGGGCCGGAGAGAGCAGCAAAAATATTCTCCTGGTTGTCAGGGTTGCCCAGCCCCAGCCCTTCCGATGAGGTGCCTGCGAAAGCTAGGGTGCCGACTGAGATAAGCAGATAGAGAAGAACCACAGTCAAAATGGTTCCCACCGCAGCCTGCCCGCTGGTGGTGTGCTCCCCTTCTGTCTCCTCATTCATGGTGAGCACCGCGTCCCAGCCCCAGTAAATAAAGAACACAAGAGAAATACCGGATGAAAAAGCTGAGAAAGATTCAACTCCAAACGGGTTAAACCATTCAAAGGTTGGGGATAAATTAGCGAAACCCCTCCAGTGATGGCCTTATAGAGAGCAACGATAGCAAAGATAGCGAGAACTACAAGCTGGAAAATAATAAATACGGTTTGGATTTTCTGGGTGGCATCTAGGCCGCGGTAGGTGATATAGCACCCGAAAGCCATAAATGCTAAGAAAGTTCCAATATTAATGAGGTTATTGCTGGATAGAGTAGCCAGATCAGGGTTTGAGAAAACCTGTGAAAGGGCTAGGTAGAAGAAATCAACAGCGATCCCTGCCAAGTTCGAGAGAACCAAGATAGTAGCAGCAAGAAGCGCCCAGCCCCCAATCCATCCGACCCACGGGCCAAATGCTTTGGTGGTCCATGTGAAGGTGGTTCCTGCATCGGGCATAGCAGCATTGAGCTCTCGGTACCCGATGGCCACTAAAAGCATGGGGATGAAACCGATCAGGAAGATAGCAGGCATATGCTCACCTGCAACGGCCCCTACAGGCCCTAGCGCCCCGGACAAAGAATATGCTGGGGCAACCACAGAAATACCAATAATAATAGACCCAAAGAGAGAAACGGATCCGGAAGAAAGCCCCTTCTTATTGGCGGCGCTGGTATCTATAGCGCCATGGGGGTGCGCTGGTGCAGCGTCCTGAATATGGACCTGCCCGTGAGGATTAGACTGTTTATGAGACTGACTATTCTGAGTCAAGGTGCCTCTCCTTTCGGAGCTATCTCATCGCTAGATGGGTGTGTGCTCATAGCGACCTGCTCAATATGTGATTCAGCTTATGGAGTTAAGATTATACTAGAAATTTTAAACTGTAAGTGACATCACTAGTGATTGTTTTATTTTATACATAAAATATATGAGGCAAGATATCGCGGTAAATGATACGTAATCTGCAAACTAAATATTGGTATATGTGACGCAAAATAAATTAGGTATGGTAAAGCCCCGGCCGCGAAAAATACCCGGGGCTTTACCAATAAACGTACTAGGCTACATCACGAATTCCTGCCACAAGGATATCCATAGCCTGTTCTAATAGCTCATCAGGCATCGCCAAAGGCGGTAGGAGTCGCACCACATTACCGTACGTGCCGCAGGTAAGAATCAATACACCACGATCCCGGCAATAAGCTGCCACGTCCTTAGCTGCCGTAGGATGCGGGGCTTTAGAAATGGAATCAGCCACAAACTCTAAGGCCAGCATGGCACCACGGCCGCGGAAATCACCTACGATATCTAACTCCTCAACCAAAGGAGTCAGCTTTGCCGTCACAATTTCCTCAATACGTAGCGCGCGGGCATTCAAATCCCACTCCTGCATAGTTTCAATAGCGGCAAGAGCCGCAGCACATGACACCGGGTTTCCGCCGTAGGTGCCGCCCAAACCGCCCGGCTGAACCTTCTCAAAAAGCTCCGCACGGCCAGTTACTGCTGAAAGCGGCATACCACCAGCAATCCCTTTGGCGGTTGTTACCAGATCAGGTTCAACCCCATCATACTCGCTGGCAAACCATTTGCCAGTACGACAGAAACCGGACTGAACCTCATCCGCGATGAACACGATGCCCTTCTCACGAGCCCACGAAACCAGGGCAGGCATGAACCCTCCGCAGGTACGATGAAACCGCCTTCACCCTGAATCGGCTCTAACACAATAGCGGCAACATACTCTGAACCAATCTGCTTTTCGATCACATCAATCGTGCGCTGTGCCGCTTCTTTACCGTCCATTGTCGGCTCGTCACGGTACGGGTAGCTCATTGGGGCACGGTAGATCTCCGGAGCGAACGGGCCAAACCCCTTCTTATAGGGGGCAGCTTTAGCGGTCAGCGCCATTGTCAGGTTGGTGCGCCCGTGGTATGCGTGATCAAAAACCACCACAGCGTTACGGCCGGTGGCCGCACGGGCAATCTTGACAGCGTTCTCCACGGCCTCGGCGCCGGAATTAAAAAGTACAGAGCGCTTCTCAAAATTGCCAGGGGTTAACTCATTCAGCTTCTCAGCAACAGCTACATACCCCTCATACGGGGTCACCATAAAACAGGTGTGCGTGAAATGGGCAACCGCCTCCTGAACAGCCTGAACAACCTTCGGGGCTGAAGCGCCGACGCTTGTAACGGCAATACCGGAGCCCAGATCAGCCCAAGAATTACCATCTGCGTCAACGATAACGCCGCCATCCGCATCCACCGCATACACCGGCATACCAGAAGCCACCGAGGCCGGAACCGCCGCAGAACGGCGCTGTCCCAAGGCACGTGAAACAGGCCCGGGAAATTCACCTGTAAGTTTAATATCTTGCGGAAGACGATACATCTCTACCATGAGAACACCTTTCATAGGTGGCGCGCAGAACATATTGCGCGCACTAATATTTATGGATGCAGCCAACCCTGCGGCGCAGGCGCTAATACGCCCGCACCGCTTCGGATTAACACGCTGAAGGGATAGAAGGCGCCAGCACCCCGCCCGAAGGTGCAAGAGGCTGGCAAAAGGGTGGGGTTACGCGCTCAAATCGCTCATGACATGCTTCACACGGGTGTACTCCTCCACCGAATACAGCGAAAGATCCTTGCCATAGCCGGAGAACTTAAACCCACCATGAGGCATTTCAGCGGTCAGCAACACGTGCGTGTTAATCCATACGGCTCCGAAATCCAGGTCCCGGGACACACGCATTGCCGTACCATGGTTCGAAGTCCACACCGAAGAAGCCAGCGCATAATCCACATCATTCGCCAGATTAATAGCCTCCTGCTCAGTCGTAAACGGCTGAAGAGTGAGCACCGGGCCGAAAGTTTCCTCCTGCACGATGGCATCGTCCTGGTGTACACCACTCAATACAGTGGGCTCAATAAAGAACCCGCGGGTGCCGCACTGCTTACCGCCCGTCTCGACCGTCACATGCCCAGGCAGGCCCTTGAGCTTACCCATCACAGTATTGAAATGGTTCACGTTATTTAACGGCCCATAGAAATTCTTCGAATCGTCCTCGTTGCCAGTGACTGTATCCCGAGCGGCAGCGACCAGAAGATCGCGGAACTGCTCATAAACGCTATCCTGAACCAGCACACGAGTGACAGCAGTACAATCCTGGCCAGCGTTAAAATACCCGAAATCAGCCAGCATACGGGCGGTGCGCGGCAAATCTGCATCCGCAAAAACAACCGCCGGGGCCTTACCACCCAGCTCAAGATGCGAACGCTTCAACCCAGCAGCCGCACCGGTAGCCACCGCCCGGCCTGCCCGCACCGACCCGGTGATAGACACCATCGCGGGGGCAGGATGATTAACCATCGCAGCGCCCGTAGCGCCAGTACCGAGCACAACATTAAAACCCCAGCTGGGAAAATATCGGCGATAAGCTTCGCCAGCTCTAACGTAGACTCTGGGGTGGTATCCGAAGGCTTCAGCACCACCGTATTACCAGCGGCTAAGGCGGGGCCGATTTTCCACAGTGCCATCATCAGCGGATAATTCCATGGGGTGACTTGGGCTACAACGCCCACGGGTTCCCTCCGCACATACGACGTATGCCCCTCCATATACTCGGCAGCAGCCTTACCCTCTAAGGTGCGGGCTGCGCCAGCGAAGAAACGAACCTGGTTTGCCCCGGCCAGCACCTCCTCGTCCCGAATCATCTCACGCGGCTGGCCGGTATTACGATGCTGTGCTTCAACCAGGGCATCCGCGTTCTTTTCCAACGCGTCTGCAAGCTTCAGAAGCATTAGCTGACGATCGGCTGGAGTGGTATGTTTCCATGTCTTAAACGCCTCCTGCGCCGCCCGCATGGCTGCATCCACTTCATCCGCAGTAGAAACCGGGGCAAGAGCCACCGTCTCACCGGTAACCGGATAAACAACCTCCAGCTCCTCAGCCGAGGCCGAATCAACGAACTCGCCATTTATAAAATTCTTCAAGCGCTTCATAACGTCTCTCCTTCGGGTTGTTAGAGCAACCGCGCCTTAACGCGATAGCTTTTTGTGTGTGCCCGCCACACCAACCAGAGTGCGGCGAACCCTAAAAGAAATATGAGGTACTTGTGCCGATACGAAACTATCCCACGTACGGGTCCCTCACCCCAATGTACTGGGTGTAGGTGTACTCAGCGATACCTTCGGCGGCACCTTCACGACCCAAACCGGAATGCTTCACCCCACCGAACGGGGCCGCAGCATTCGACATCACCCCCACGTTCAGCCCCATCATGCCGAACTCTAGACAGTCAGCCATCCGCAGGGCACGGGACGTATCACTTGTGAACACATAGGAAGCCAAACCATACTCGGTGCTATTCGCCAACTGCACCGCCTCCCGTTCGGTCGTAAACGTCAGCACAGGAGCTACCGGGCCAAAAATTTCCTCACGGATCACACGGGCATCCCGGGGAACATCCACCAGTACTGTAGGTGCATAGAAGTATCCCGAACCGTTTATAGTGTGTCCCCCACTATCGCACGTGCGCCGCGTTCCAGCGCATCCTGCACAAGTTCAGATACAGAATCCACCGCTTTCTGCTCAATGAGCGGCCCGCACGTGGTGTCCGAATCAAGACCGTTTCCTACCTTAAGAGCCCCAATTTTAGCGGCTAACCGGGCGGAGAATTCCTCAGCTACCGACTCATGCACCAAGAACCGGTTGGCGGCAGTGCACGCCTCCCCCATATTGCGCATCTTGGCGCCCATAGCACCCTCAACGGCTTCAGCAATATTCGCGTCCTCAAAGACAATAAACGGTGCATTACCGCCCAGCTCCATCGAAGTACGCAAAACATTCTGAGCTGCCGCAGCCAAAAGCGCCTTACCAACAGGGGTGGACCCGGTAAACGAGAGCTTACGCAGCCGCTGATCAGCCAACAAAGGCTCCGAAATAGCCGAAGCTGAGGCTGAAGGCACCACATTAAGCACCCCCGCGGGTAAACCGGCATCCAGCATAGTCTGTGCGAAATACTGGGACGTTAGCGGAGTAAGACGTGCAGGCTTAAGAACTATGGTGCACCCGGCAGCAATCGCTGCACCCGCCTTACGAGTAGCCATTGCCAACGGAAAATTCCACGGAGTGATCAGCAGGCACGGACCAACAGGTTTGCGGGCTACCAGGACGCGGTTCTTACCCTCTGGAGTGGGGTGGTATCGGCCATAATCACGTACAGCTTCCTCCGAGAACCAGCGCAAAAACTCGGCACCGTAGACAACCTCCCCGTGAGATTCCGCCAGAGGCTTACCCATCTCAAGGGTCATTAAGGTAGCGAAATCGTCGGCGCGTGCAATGACTAGCTCATATGCGCGGCGCAGAATCTCGGCGCGTTCACGTGGCGATGTAGCAGCCCACTGCTGCTGTACCGCACACGCGGCATCCAGAGCAGCAACCGCATCCTCACTCGTGGCCGAAGATACCGCGGCAAGTTTCTCTTCCGTTGCCGGGTTAATAACATCGAATACTTCATCCGATGAGCTGGGCCGCCACGAGCTGCCAATCAGCAAACCTGTAGGCACCTTCGCCACCAGTGCCTCAACATTTACGCTCATATATTCTCTCCTTTTAGCAATAAATGCGCTACCGAAATATAACAATGCCCTGCGGCTACTCAATGACCGGTATGGAACCCGTCCACGGCTGCTGCTGCGACCCTTTACGCCCTGGATGGTAATCGCGTGGGACAACCACCAGCGGGATAGGCAGCTTAGTCATAATCTTCGCGGTTGTAGAACTCAGGAACAACTCGCCGCGCTGAGCCAGTTTGGAAGAACCCGCCATTAAAATAGCGTTCTCATCCCAGTGCACAGAATCCACTGCCTCCACGATCGTGGTCCCAGCACCCACTGCAATACTTAGCTGCTGCGGGTTATGCGGTGCAACGTTTGACTGTTCCACCAAATCTTCAATACTGGCCCGGTACAACTCGTCATCCGCTGCCCCGTTTTGCTCATACAACGAAACTAAACGCACCGGTAAACCCGTTCGATTCTGAGTGGCGATAGCCTCTTCCACGAGGTTAATCGAATCAATATCAGGAGAAATTGCACAATCAATCTGATTAATGACGTGATCCGCGCTGTAATCACGCGGCGCTAAGGCAACAGGCACACGGGAACGGTGTAAAAGCGCGTTCCCCACTGCCCCCAAAGAGTGCCATAACCAATTGCCGCTATTGCCGCCGCCCACAATAATCAGCCCTGCGTCAATAGCTCCGGCTAACTCCATAAGACCCGCAACCGCAGAATCAGCGCGACGCAAATGAAAACGCGCTTTCACATCGGTGGGCACCAAATATTGCGCCTCTTCCAGCCAACCCACCGCCTGCTCCTGAAGTAGGTCACCAAAGTTTGATTTGGGAGCTGCAAGGCGAGGGTTCTGCGGCTTAATAACGTACACAACGTTTAACTCGGCCCCCAAAGAGCGGGCTAAGACCGTGCCTAAATTCAACGCGGCACGACCACGCGCATCAGGAGAATACCCTACAACGTACTTCATATTTCCCATCCGTAAATTCAGTAGCTCTACTGGGCGCACCCTAGTATTCAGATGCACCCAGTAAAGCTACCCGTGTGTGCTCTTACGAGGTGACTATTTGAGCTTCGCATCCAGCGTGGCTGCGGTCTTCTCCCCCATTCGTACCGCACCATCTACATGCTGGTAGCCATCAGAAGCAATATCAGAGCATGACCAGTAAATCGGCCCAACCGGGGTGAGCTGATCAGCACCATACCGGTGCAAACCACCCAAATCGTAGCTAGCAGCATATGCCCCGCGGGTCCACTCCTCGGCGCCCCAGTCAGATTCGTAGTACACGATGGGGTTTTTCGTTTCCTCCCCAGCATCTGAGCCATAGAATCAAGAATCCGAGCCTTACGCTCCTCAGCACTGATAGTGAACATTTTGTCGGCTGCCTCATCTGAGACGAAACCTACGAGCGTGCCGCGTGACTCTTCCTGGTCGGTCTGCGGGTCATAGTTGGTGTTATCGTAAATCTCCTGCACCAGGTTATTAGCGGCGAAACAGGTACCTGAAAGACCCTTATCACGCCAGAAAGGAGTGGGGTACACGGCGTGCACCTTAATAACAAGCCCCAGCGACTGGTGCTGATGCATCTGATGCTGACGGCGATCCAACGCGGGTACGAAATGAACACGGGAATACAGGTTCGGCGGAACCGCCACCACCACATATTTAGCGCGCACGATAACGTTATCAGCAGGGGAAGCCACGCCGTCTTCCGAGAATGCCTCAGCCTCAACACGCACCGGGTACTCCCCCGGCTCCTGCCACCGCAGAACACGTGCCGGATGACCCAAGATAATATTCTCAGCCCCTACCTTCTGCGCAAGAGTCAAAGAGACGGATTGCATACCGCCCACCACACGCTTATCCAGAATAAAATCTTCATCAACAAGATTCGAGAACGACCCAGCTGAAGCTGCCATCAGCACCGCCTGCAGCGCCGAGAATGCGTGAGCCGGTTTGGTGAGCATGCCTCCGGCAATAAAAAGCCCAATATTATTGCAGGCTTCTTCGTCATCCGACTGCGTGCGGAGCCAATGGTGAAAACTGATGGTGTCAAGCTCACGGGCCTTGGGGTGGGCCCACGGCTGCTGCGCCCCAATCTCAGCGGCGAGCGCATCTAGTTTTTCAATGAGGCGCACCATTTCCTGTTGGGTTTTTTCATTGGCGGGGAACATGTCTCCCGTGTAGCGGTGCATGGTGCCGTTGGGGTCGCGGTAGAGGTTTTCGCCATCACGGTAGCGGGAGAAGGTTTTGAGGCCTAGTTCGCTAATGAGGGAGATTAGGGCGGTCTGGTCGGGTGAGACCCATTGGCCGCCGATTTCCAGGAATGCGCCGTTGATGTGGTTGCTCCAGGTGCGGCCGCCTACACGTTCGCGTGCTTCGATGACGGCTACGGTGTGGCCTGCTTGTTGCAGGCGGTATGCGGCGGTTAGTCCGGAGGGGCCCGCGCCGATGATTGCGACGTCGCGGGTTAGTTCGGTCGTGGTTGCATCTTTGGGTATCACGGTTCTTACACCTTTCGCTTGGCGAATTCTAAAAACGAATTCTGTTCGTTTTAGTGTATCCCAGAACACAAATAAATTGAAGTTGGTGATTTCTTGGGGCGTAAAATCTGTGGGTTTTACCTGTGTGTTTCGGTTATTGGGAGGGTTTTTGAGATTAAAATTTATAGCGAAAGATATGTGGGGTGTAGTGTGAGTTTTTCTTCTTCTCGGCGTGTGGGGCGTCCGTCTTCTACGGTGTTGAGTGCTTCAAAGATCGCTCGTCAAGCTCGTCGGCTTCTTGCGCGGGATGGGAATTTTACGATGGGTGCGTTGGCGCGGGAGTTGAGAGTGGCGCCGTCGTCTCTTTATAACCATTTCCAGTCTCGTGATGAGGTTTTGGGGGCTGTTAGTGATGCGGTGGTTAGTGAAATTCGGGTGGATTCTTTGCGGGAGGCTATTGTGGTTCTTGCTGAGCGGGAGCTTACGGTGCAGGCGAAGACTGAGTTGTGGGTTTCTGCTTTTGGTGCCTGGGGTGTTTCTTATCGGGATGCTTTTAGTGAGAGCGCGGAGTTGGTGGCGGCTTTGGCGTTGACTCCGGTGGGGTGGGCTCCGCAGACTTTGCGGATGTATGAGCTGGTGTTGGAGGCGCTGGCGGCGTTTGGGTGTCCGCAGGAGCGGGCGCTGAGTGTGGTTGAGGCGTTGGAGGCGTTTCTTTTGGGGGCCGCTTTGGATGCGAACGCGCCTGATCACGTTTTTGATCCTGCTGTTGCTGGGGGCGATTATCCGCGTTTGCAGGAGGCGTATCGGATGTTGCGGGGTGGGGCTGTTGCCCCGGCGGAGGATGCTTTTGTGGTGGGTTTGGAGGCGATGTTGTATGGGTTGGCTCGGCGGGTGATTTCGTGAGGGTGTGGTGGTTCTTCTCCCCTGCTGGATGGTGTGTGGGGTGGGGAAACACGTAGGGTGCCCGGCCTGTGTGGTTTCGGGCACCCTATTGAGGTGTGGGGCTTTATTTGCCGAATTTTTTCTTGAGTGTGTTTACTCGGTTTGTGAGGCCCCAGCTGGTGACTTTGCGCATTGAGTCGAAGATGATGTTGCCGGTCATTTTTGAGGCCCCGATTTCGCGTTCGACGAAGGTGATGGGTACTTCGACGATTTTGAGTCCGGCTTGTTCTGAACGCCAGGCGAGGTCAACTTGGAAGACGTAGCCTTTGGAGTCGATGCCGTCGAGGTTGAGCCGCTGGAGTGCGTCGCGGCGGTAGGCGCGGAAGCCTGCGGTGATGTCTTTGACTTTGGTGCCGAGGATCGTGCGGGTGTAGAGGTTCGCGCCGCGGGAGAGGATCTGGCGGTGGATGGGCCAGTTTTTGGTTTTGCCGCCGGGCACGTACCGGGATCCGATGGCTAGGTCTGCACCGGCTTCTACGGCGCGCACGAGTGAGGGCAGCTGCTCGGGCTGGTGGGAGCAGTCGGCATCCATTTCGATGAGTATTTCGTAGCCTTCGGCGAGGCCCCAGTCGAATCCTGCGAGGTATGCGCCGCCGAGGCCGTCTTTGACGGTGCGGTGCAGTACGTGGATTTGGGGGTCTTTGGCTGCCATGTCGTCGGCGATTTGTCCGGTGCCGTCGGGACTGTTGTCGTCGACAACGAGGATATCGACTTCGGGGGCTGCCTTGCGCAGGCGCTCCACTACGACTGGAAGGTTTTCTTTTTCATTGTATGTGGGAATAACGGTGAGTACGCGCATAAATCTCCCTGAGTCCTTAAATGCGAGTGGGATTGTAAAAACTTTCTCCTAGGGGTCAAGTATACCGGTTGTGGTGTGGGGCGCTGCTATTGGGTGTTTGATGCGGGGGTGTTTTAGGTAAATTTTCAGTTTGTTCACATGTATTTCGGGGTGTTGGTGGGGCTGGGGCGGGTTTTATTGTTCCTGAGTGTAGAGGCGCTCTAGTGTGGGTAACGGTACGTCGAGGGCTGGCAGCAGCGGGATGCGGGCGCGGGGGTCGGTGCTCCATGAGGCTACGCGTGAGTCGGGGGCTTGTACCATGAGCTCGGTGACATTCCAGATGGCGAGGTTGGCGGGGGTGTCGGGGGCGAGCTGACCGGCGAAGGGGTTAGCGTCGGCGAGCGCACGGTGGGGGCTGCGGGTGAGTGCGGCGAAGGCGGAGCGTGCGGAGATTCCGCGGGGGCGGTGGCGAATATTTTGACTGCTTGCCAGCCTAGTGGCGCGTCGAGTGTGGGGTCTGAGCCGATGCTGATGGGGGTCCCGATGGTGTTTGCGTGGCGGGCGAGGTCTGCGTTCTCTGCGGTGGTTTGCAGGCCGAGGCTGATACGTGAGTTAGCGAGCGCCTGAAGTTCTTGGTCGTTGAGGGTTTCTTCGGGTGTGGTTTTTATGGTGTCGAGGCGTAGGGTGAGGTGCGGGTGGGTGCGGCGGATGGTTTGTGCGGTGGCTGCTGCTTGGGTGAGGTGGGAGTGTGCGTTGATGCAGAGCGTTAGCTGTGTTTGGGCTGCGGTGTCAGCGAGGTGTTGGGCTTCTGCTGGGGTGTTGGCGTGTAGGCCGGCGAGGGTTAGTGGGGTGCCGTTGAGGGTTTCGCGGGTGTGGGTAATGGTTTCTGTGAGGGCGTGCGGTGGGGTGTTGGTGAGGAGGATCCGCAGGTCGGCGGTGGTGTGGGTGCTGGTGAATTGTTGGGCTGCTTCGATGAGCGGCTGTAGGGTGTTGGGGTCGGTGGTGAGGGTGTGGGTGTGGTATCCGGCGTGGTGTGCGGTGGTGAGGTAGGTGAGGATTTCGGCGGTGGTTTTTCCCGTGACGGGTGCGAGGGCGCGGGTGAAGGTGGGGGTGACGAGTCGGCCGTTGAGGTCGATGGTTTCCATGGTGTTGTCGGTGATGGAGCGTGCCCCGGCGTCGGAGCCTGCCCAGCGGACGGTTCCGTGTTCGGTGAGTATGGCGGTGGCGTAGGGGTCTGCTGGGGTGTAGATGCTGCCGTTGAGGAGTACACGTATGGTCATGGTGTTTGTCCTTAGGGTTCGCTGGTGGGGTGGTTTAGGTTAGATGTCGAGGGCGATGACGCCGCGGCGGATGAGGATGATGGCTTTTTCGCAGCGGGCGCGTAAATCGGCGTTGATGCCGTTGATGTGGGTGATCTGGTCGAGGGAGTCGATGACTTGTTTTGCCCAGCGGACGAAGTCGCCTGCGGTGAGGTCAGTGTTTTCGAGGGCTTTGGCGAGGTGTGCGCCGCGTGCCCAGGCGTAGATGGGTTCTACGAGCCCGAAGTCGCAGGCGGGTGTTTGGGGGAGTTTGTGTTCTTCTTCTGAGGCGTTTAGCCGTGCAAGTTCACGGTTTATGGTGGTGATGCTTTCGCGTAGGGAGGGGTGGGGGTAGCGGGGCAGGTGTTCGATGGTGTCGCGTTTTCCTTGGTAGGTGAGGGCGGCGATGGTTGCGGCGATGGCGGCGGGGTCGAGGGTGTTGAGGAATCCTGCTTCGAGGCAGAGGCAGGTGAGAAGGTCTTTGTCGCCGTAGATGCGCCGTAGGCTTTGGCCGGTGCTGGTGAGGGTGAGCTCGCCGTCGGTGGCGCGGTTGACGTACCCGTAGCTGGTCAGTAGTTGTGCGATGCGGTTGAAGACGTGGGCGATGGTGTTGGTGCGGCGGGCTATTTGGCGGCGGAGCCCGTCGGTATCAGAGTTGAGCTTGTACCAGCGTTCGGCCCAGCGTGCGTGGGTTTCCCTCTCGGAACACCCGTGGCAGGGGTGGTTGCGCATTTTGGTGCGTAGGGTTTCTAGCTGTTCTTGTAGCCCGTTGGGGCGTTCGGTGATGGTGCGGTGTTTGGTTTCGCGTGGGGTTTGTGGTCGATGAGGGCTTGGCGCATGCGCGAGGCGGTGTCGCGGCGTTCTTTGGGGGTTTTGAGGGTGAGCCGTTTGGGGAGCTTGATGCGTGAGACGGGGTCGATAATACCTTCGAAGTCGCGGGGGTTGCGGTGCGGGTGTGGGCGTCTTCGGTGAGTATTCCGATGCGGGGGTCGGTGTTGGATTCGGCGCGGGTGGTGACCACGGCGTATCCGCGCAGGCGCCCGGTGGGATGTGGATGATGTCTCCGGGCAGTAGTTCTTGGATACTCTGGTGCGCTTGGGTGCGGGCGTGGCGCTGGTTTGTTTTTTCTGCTTTCTTTTCGAGGGCGCTGATGTCTCGGCGTAATGCGAAGTATTCGGCGAAGTCGCCGAGGCGGCAGCGCATGGATTCGTGGTATCCGGTGAGGGCGTTTTCGTTTTTGCGTACGCGGGCTGCGACGCCGACGACGGATTTGTCGGCCTGGAATTGGGCGAAGGAGGATTCGAGGATTTTCCGGGTGCGTTCTGCCCCGTAGGCTGCGATGAGGTTTGCCACCATGTTGTAGGTGGGCCGGAATGAGGAGTTCAGCGGGTAGGTACGGGTGGAGGCGAGGGATGCGACGTGCGCTGCGGTGGTGTTGGGGCGCCAGGCGATGACGGCGTGGCCTTCAATGTCGATGCCGCGCCGGCCTGCGCGTCCGGTGAGCTGGGTGTATTCGCCGGGGGTGATATCTACGTGGGTTTCACCATTGTATTTGGTGAGTTTTTCGAGGATGACGGTGCGGGCGGGCATGTTAATGCCAAGGGCGAGGGTTTCGGTGGCGAAGACAAGTTTAATGAGGCCGGTGGTAAAAAGCGTTTCGACGGTTTCTTTGAAGAGCGGCAGCATCCCGGCGTGGTGTGCGGCGATGCCGCGAAGGAGCCCTTCTCGCCATTCATAGTAGCCGAGAGTGTTGAGGTCTCGGGGTCAAGGTGCGCGGTGGCTTCGGCGATGTATGCGCGGATGGTTCGCTGCTGCTCGTCGGTGGTGAGCATCAGATCGGCGTCGATGCACTGGGTGACGGCACCGTCGCACCCGGCGCGGGAGAAGATGAAGCAGATGGCCGGAAGGAGCCCTGCTTTATCGAGGGTGCGTACCATCTCCGGGCGGGAAATACGGTGCGGGCGCAGGGAGTTGTCCTGTGCGGCGTGGGGTGTGCGGCGGCTGTCCTCGAACGTTTGGGCGGTGCTGTGGTGTTTGCGGGTGCGGCGGAACCGTTCACGTTTGCCGCCGCGGCCACGGTAACCCCGGTCAGCCCCGTAACCGGGCCGGAGCTGTTTGAGCTGCGGGTTCAGACGCATCCCGGCGGGTGCGGTGTGCTCGTCGGCGTCTTTTTGGGGCGTTTCGTGGCGCGGCGGGCACCCGATGCCCTCTTCTCCTCCGGGTCGGGGGTGAAAAGATCCACGATTTGGTTGCCGACTAGCATGTGCTGCCATAGAGGCACAGGCCGGTGCTCCGAGACGATGACGTCGGTGCCGCCGCGCACCGTATCGAGCCAAGCCCCGAACTCTTCGACGTTAGAGACGGTCGCGGAGAGGGAGATAACAGTGACGTGTTCGGGAAGGTGGATGATCGCCTCTTCCCAGACAGCGCCGCGGAACCGGTCGGCAAGGTAGTGCACCTCGTCCAGGATGACGTACCCGAGCCCCTCAAGGGTGGGCGAATCGGCGTAGAGCATATTGCGCAGCACCTCGGTGGTCATCACAAGGACAGGGGCCTCGGCGTTAATGCTCGTATCCCCGGTAAGTAACCCCACGGTCTCTTCACCGTACTCTCGCACAAAATCGTGGTACTTCTGGTTGCTGAGCGCCTTGATGGGGGTAGTGTAGAAAGCTTTGAGACGTTTGCGCAGCGCCAGGTAGATACCGAACTCCCCCACCACGGTTTTACCGGCACCGGTGGGGGCAGCCACCAGCACCGCCCGACCGGACTCTACACTGCGGCATGCGCTTTGCTGAAAATCATCCAGCGGGAACCCCAGGTTTTTCTCGAAGGCCGCCAGGGCGGTTTTTGCGTGGGCGGCGCGTTGTTGAGCCGCCTGGTACTGTGCGGCGTAACTGGTGTTCTCGTTATTCGGCATGGTTCTATTCTACCGGTGCACCAACCCCCAAAAACCGGGTATCCGCCGGGGCGTATGTAAAGCCCGGGGTGGTAAAACTGGTGCAGTGAAGCCCCGGAAAACGTGCAGGTTATCCGGGGCTGTGTGTGCAATGGAGCGGGCTAGTTTTTCGCCTCATCCTTTTCGAAATGGCCCATCGCGGCGAGGTCTTCGGCACTGGTTGCGGTCTTGATCGATTCTTCGGTCATGCCCTTGGCAAGTTTCGCCTCACGACGGTCGCGGCGCTTGTCATTAATGAGGCAGATGCCGATGGCGATGAAGAAGAACGCCAGCAGCGGTGCCATGAGGTAGAACATCATCATAATGTCGGTGCCTGGGGCGGTCATGGCGGCGATAACAGCCACGAGCACCACCACCCACCGCCAGGATTTCAGCACGGTTTTACCGCGGATCAGCCCAAGCATATTAATACCCACCAGGATCACGGGGATCACGAACGCTAAGGAGAAGAAGAACATGAACTTAACCACGAACGCGATGTAGTCGTTGGCGGCAATAATGTTTTCGGCCCGGCTGGGGGTGAACATGGTCAGCGCTCGCACAACCCCCGGCAGCGTCCACCAGGAGATCGCCACACCGCAGGCGAAAGCGAACAGTGAACCGGAAAGGAACCCGAACAGGTACTTTTTCTCTTTCGCGTGCAGCGCCGGCAGCAGGTACCGCAGCCCCTGGTACAGCCACACCGGGGAAGCCAGCACCAAACCAATGTACATGCCCACGCGCATGAGCTGATCGAACGGGGACGCGATGGTTGAGTAGTTCAGGGTGGCGTGGCGGCCTTGCTGCTCGTTGATTTCGATCAGCGGCTGGGAGATGGCGTTAATGAACGGCTGGTAAAGGAAAATAACCGATAATATTGCCGCGATAAGGGTGGCGATAGCTGCTTTAATGAGACGGTCCCGGAACTCACGCAGATGCTCCTTAAGTTCCATGCGCGCCTCGGGATTGCTTTTGCGGCTGCGCACATCCTGATCAGGCTTTGCCATCGTGTCCTCGCTACTTCAGATTTTCTGGCCTCTGTACGGGCACTACCGGTGCCCTGCACGTACAGCGTTGAGCATGTTCTACCTCATGCGGGGTGGCCGGTAACCCGGGCGCCCCGAAACTACTTTAGATTACCACTAACCCGCACCCGTTAAACAGGGGTTTAACAAGTGCGGGCCGAACGGTTCTAAAGTTTTCAGCTACTTGGCGTCGGACTTACCGTTGTCCACAACCTCGGCGGTGACGGTTTCGTCTTTCTTTCCTTCACCATCTTTTTGGCTTCTTTACCGTCACTCTTCATACCCTCAACTTCAGACTTGAAGATACGCATCGACTGGCCTAGGCTACGCGCCATACCGGGCAGTTTCGGGGCGCCAAAAAGCAGGACAATGAGGAGGATAACAACGATAATGGTCGCCGGATGGCTAAAAATCTGACCCATAAGGTGTGAACCTTTCTGTGTTAGAGCAGGTCTCCGATATTTTGAGGTTGGCCGAGTCGATCTCGTCGGGAGACCCGTCGCTTGATCCGCTCAGACCTGCGTGTCTGTTTACCTTGTTCATAGTTATTGTATGCCGCAGATACCGGGGTGAAAATCCCCAAGGTTTGCTCGGCGGGTATTTTGCGGCGCACATTCGCCTCGGCGTCGTCAAAACTTTGTTCAATTGATTCGGCCCACGTGGTCACATCATCAAGGAGAGTAAACCCCTCACGAGCGCCCTATACCCAAGAAACGCCAAAAACAGTAGGGCGGTAATACTCAGCGCACCCCACAGCAGAACCCAGAACCACCACGGCATGCTTAATATTATACAAGCTCGCGTGCAGAAAGAACGGCCTACGACTCAGCGTCCGGCGAACCTTCCTCAACCATCAGCACATCAATGCGCTCCAATAATTCGGCCCGTAACTGCTGGGGGCCCAGCAGCTCCAGGGCCCCGCCGCCGTCAATGACCGTATCAAGAATACGCCTCATACCCTGCCGCCGCTCCCCCGGAAAATAATGCACCCGATGAAATACTTTAGGGCTGTTCGGTTTAGCCGCATCAAGCGCAACAGCGTGCGAACTGACCCTCAGCAGACGGTGGCAGGCCTCCTTCACCGCAGAAGAACCGGGGCTGCCCAGCGCCTCCACCCGCACCCGCAAAAGAGCGAACGGGTTATCTTCGTCGAACTGCTGGGCCCGACTCCACTGCTCCGGGGTGTGCGCGTGAGCAGGCGGGGTTCGCGGGTGCGCCGGGCCAGCATCCTCAAGATGCGTGATACTGCTGAGCCTAAAATTACGCCACGCATCCCGCTGCCCCACACGCCCGGCAGAAGTTCGGCAGAACGCATACAGGTAGAACTGGTTATACATGAACACCAGCCCATACGGGTCGATCACCCGCTCAAAATCCTGATCCCCGTACCGGATGCGTAACGCCCGGGACGATGCGAGCGCCTCCAGGATCTCGGTACGCCACGGTGCGTCCGGGCGGAAACTTAAAGCGCGGGAAAGCTCACCGGCGCGGTCACCATAACTGTTGGCGATAGTATCCCGTAACCTGCTCAGCTGTTCGCTGCGGCCCAGAATATGCTGTGCCGCATCCAAGCTGAACACTAACAGGGCAAGTTCCACGTCCGAGAAAGCAACCCCCGCATACAGCTGGTGCCCCGCCTCCAACGGCAGGTACTCCACCAGGTGCGCGCCCTTGTGATTGGTCTGCGGGTCGTCAAACCCCCGCTCAAACGGTAAAAATCCTCCGGTACGTGACGGTCGTAGTGCGCCTCAACCGCCCGGAATGCATCAAGAAGTTTCTTCGGTTTGCCGGTATCTACCGCCAGGGCGGCACCAATAGTTTTCAGGCTCTGCTCACCGGTGGCCTGCACACAGTGCAACGCTAAAAGCGCGTCAATCAGCTTATCTACCGCATCAGGCCTATCGCGGGTTGTGTTTTCTTCCACCCGCTTGGGGTCTTAGCAGGGTGCTCATGCGCCTGCTGCAGCTCACGCAGGATACGCTGCTGCACCTGCCGAACCGTGCGCTGGTGCTCATTATCCTCCGCATGCGGTATACGCCAGCCGTTGCTGATAGCGTCGGTGGCGGTCTCAACTGTCCCGTAAGAAGGCACCGTAAACTGCTGCCCGGTGCGGGCGTCCTCAACGGTAAGGGTGCTGTTCTGCCACCGGCCCAGCCGGTCAAGAGAATCAGCCATGCTGAACTGCACAGGCGCCGCCGTGAACGCCTTCGGCCCGGTCTTAAGAACCGTTAAAGACCCCATGCGGGAGAGCCGGTATGTGAAACCCTGCTGCTGGGCTCGCGGCTGTGCCTTCGAGGAGTCAAAACCCACGAAATACCAGTTGCCGTAACGGTGCCCCACACCCCACACCGAAAGGGTACTCTGACGCCGGGCACCACTGTAATTCTGGTAGGAGACTGAGACGTTTTTATGTTCGGCCAGCGCCGAAAAAATCTCTTCCAGGTACGGGTCATCCTGAAAACGGATGCGGGTCAGCGGCTCAGCGTGGGAGTGCAGCTTTTTAACATGCTGCAGGTTCGGCACGCTCGCGGCCACCTTCCGCAGGATGCGGCGGGCGCTGTCTTCCAGGTCCGTACCGTACCAGCCTTTGCACAGAGTATCGAGCACCCGGTAATCCTCAACGGTCATATCCCACCCGGTGAGCGGGTTCGGCCCCACCTGTAACCGGTACCCGCCGGTTTCTGTATTCACCAGCGGAATACCCGCATCACGCAGCGCCTTCTTCGCGCGCTCAAACTCCTGCTCCTGCGATGGGCTGAGCGCATCATCACGCCCCACCCTAATACCGAGCGCACCCAAAAATTCGGTGCGTGAAATACCGTAACGGGGGCTGCACGCCAGCAGATGGTACACCCTGAAGAGTTCTTCCATACCCACCATTCTACGGTTTCCACCCGAAAGGGCAGGGGCGAGCGCCTATAAAAGGCTGCGTCCCGCCGAAGCCGGTTGGCTCAGGCAGGACGCAGCAGCGAAAACACCTTTACTTTTAGACGGACTGTGGTTAACGAACCTCTAATAGGTCAACCACGAAAATCAGGGACTCTCCCGGGGCGATAGCACTGCCGGCACCGCGATCACCATAGGCCATATCAGCCGGGATTTCGAGGCGGCGGCGGCCACCGGCCTTCATCCCGATCAGGCCCTCATCCCAGCCGCGGATCACCTGGCCCACACCCACCTGGAACGGCAGCGGCTCATTCCGGTTCCACGAGGCGTCAAACTCCTCACCGGTTGAGAACGCCACCCCCACATAGTGGGCGAGTACGCGGGAGCCGGGCACAACCTGCGCGCCGTGCCCCTCAATTAAATCCTTCACCACAAGCTCGGTGGGGGCCCCATTTTCGGGGAACTCGATTTCGGGCTTCTGCCGGTCGAGGTTACGCTGACCAAATGACATGTGTCTCCTTAGAATACTAATTTCAGTGATGTGAATGAGTGCGCGGGCCGCACACCCGCGACAGCGCGCCCTCAAAGCGCGGGTACCGCACAAAACTGCGGGCTACCTACTTGGTGGATGCGCTCTCACTAGGTTTCTGCTCGGTCGCAGCCGGGCTGGCAGAAGCGGAAGCTGAACCATCACCGGAGGGCGCCGGGGTCTGCGAAGGAGCCGCACCACCAGAAGGATTAGCGGAGGCGGAAGCCGCCTTCTCAGCTGCTTGCTTCTTCAAAGCGTCCGTCTGTTCCTTAGCCTTGACCGCCGAATGGTTAGTCTTAGCATCGATAATATCGATCACGAACACCAAGGCGCCCTTCGTATTTTCGGGTGCCTGCTCACCGTATGCAAGGTTGGCAGGGATGATGAGCTCCACACGGGAACCGACAGTCTTACCTACCAGTCCCTTCTGCCACCCTGGATCACCTGCTGCAGAGGGAACCCGACCACTGGCTGTGTGGAATCAGCATTGTAGTGGTTTTCAAATTCCTTACCGTCCGACCAGCGCACACCCATGTACCTGGCGTATACGTTATCGGTCTCCTTAACCTTTTCGCCCGAGCCGACAATCAGATCCTTAGAGACTAGCTCCTTCGGCTCCTCACCCTTATCTTCCGGCAGCTTAATTTCAGCCTTACCGCTTTTCTCATCCAGAGTAAACTTGGGAAGCTTCGGGTCTTCCGCCTCAGCCTTACCCGAGACAAGGTTGTTAATCTTCTGCTTCACGGTAATGACCTGAACATTGGTGGGAGTGCCCGGTGAGACAGTCTTAGCCGGAGCCCCCGGTGAAGGCTGAACGCGAGGATCCCGGTTAGAACTCATCATGAATGAGCCGCCGACCTTCAGCTTCTTAACCGTCTCATATGCCTCGGGTCTTCTTCTTTCAACTGCTCATTAACCGTGATGTTGAAAGGGGCGGATGCGTAGGTGGTCTGTTCCCTGCCCTGTGCATCCTTTGAACTTCCATCAGTCCCATTGAACTGAGTGATTTCGACGAGAATATTATCGCCATCCTGGATAGCTTCACCGCTGCCTTCTTCGATGACACGTGACACGTTACGATCCACCGAAAAAGGCGTTGAAAAAGAGGCTGAAGGGGCTGCCGTGGCCCCATTCATATCGACCTGCACCTTATCAAGGGGGTTATCGGCGTTATTAGTATTATTACCACAGGCGCTCAGCAGTAAGCTCAGACACAACACAGACGCGGCCGCTGCTTTTTTATGATGCTTCAGCACGAAGGCTTCCTTTCGGTTGGTTGGTGATTTGAATCGACACTCAAAAACCCATGCTACCGCCACAAGGGGCGGAAGGTCACACGCAGTACGCTGTGAGTGATGAAACCACCATCTAAGGGGCTGCACCCGGGCTCAAGAGCAAAAACTAGATTAACGGCGGTGCGGGCGGTTCGGGGTGTTTATGCCCCAGCATAGCGACCACCTCATCCACCTGTTCACTGTGTGTTTGGAACGGATCTTTACACACCACAGTATGCTGCGGGTAGGCGTTTAACCGCATGTGCACCCAGTCCACCGTGAACTGCTCCCCTGCTGCCTTTGCCGCCTTAACGAACTGCGAACGCAACCGGGCGCGAGTCGCTGGAGGCTCATCAATTGCGTGCTCGGCGGCTCCGGCAGGTAACACAGTTTTTACCGCCTGACGGCGCACCAGCGCATGGTACACCCCACGATCCGGGTCAATATCATGGTACGCCAAATCCAGCTGTCGTATGCGTGCGCTCGCGTAACTGGTCTCTTGCCCCGCAGCCTGCGCCCGGGAAATATAGGCGTCTAACAGTTTCTTCTTAATAGCCCAGTCAATCTCGGTATCAATACTGCTGTAGTCGCCGCTGTGCACCGCATCCAGGGTACGCTGCCACAAATCGAGGGCGTAACCCACGTGCTGATGATGCTCCCCATGCCAGTCCACGTACTTGCGGGCGGCATCCAGGTAGTGGCGCTGCACACTCAAGGCCGTATACCGCTGCCCGTCAGCAGTCTCAAATGCGGCGGACCCGCTCATATCGTGGCTAATAGCACGCAACGCCTGAGGCACTGAAACAATATTCAGGCTGGTCAGCGGGAAACGATCTTCCAGCATGCGCAGCACCAGATCCGTACTCACAATCTTGAGCAGCACGGTCGGCTCAGCCATATTTGAGTCCCCATTAATCACGTGCATCCGCCGGTATTTTGAGGCATCCGCGTGCGGCTCATCACGAGTATTAATCAGTGGACGCACCCGCGAGGTGGAGGTGCTGGCCGCCTCCCAAATATGGTCCGCCCGCTGAGAGAACGAAAACGAGGGCACACCGGTCGCTGAAGCCGGGTCAGTCGAACCAGACACCGGCCCGCCTTTCGGATGGGTTTTACCGGCGCCCACCAGAATCTGACGCGTAACTAAAACGGCACCAGCTGCTCAATAAGCGTGGGGAACGCCAGTTTACGGCTAATCAGGTAGTTCTCGTGACTGCCGTAGGAATTACCCGCAGAGTCCACATTATTTTTCAACAGGTAGAACGACCCTTCAAGCGGCGTCCCGTGTGCCCCTTCGGTGCGCAGACGCTGCTGGGCCTGCCGCGCTAAACGCGCCAACAGCAGCTCACCGGCCCGCTCCTGCGCTAACAGCTCCTCAATACTGGCGCACTCGGCGCTGGCGTACTCGGGGTGCGAGCCCACATCCAGGTACAGGCGACCACCATTTGGCAGGAATACGTTTGTGGAGCGCCACTCATCCAGCACCGGCTTAAACAAAGCCGCTGCCGCCTCCTCATTACTAAGCCTGCCAAGGCCCTTGGGCACGTAGCTAAGACCAAACTCGGTTTCAATACCAACGATGCGTTGCTGCACTACTCTTCTTCCTCACCGGCACTACTACGGTGCGGAGCGCTTCAGCTATTACCGCGCCCCCGCGTCCTACTGGCCGCCCTTTTGCACAAAACCGGTCACAAAATCTTCGGCGTTTTCAGCCAGCAGCCCATCAATCTCGTCCAGCAGGTCATCGACCTCGCTCACATCCTGCACCGCCGAATGGGAAGCTAGCGTCAGCTCCTGCTCCTGGGCCTGCTCCTGCCCCAGCGGCTCCGAGGCACTCATACGTTCACGTGACATAATCAACTCTCTCCTTCACCTAAAAGCGGCGGCCTTGCTGAACCGCCGCCAACGAACGGGTTTATGAGGCGGCAGTACCGCGCGCCAATAACTGTAACAGCTCATCCGAATGCCGCGCCCGCTCCAGCAGCGGCTCAACCTCCGAACGGTTATAGCGGGTCGGCTCAGGCATCACCAGCCGGGTCAGCTCCCGCGAGTACTTACCCCGGCACGCAACCGTATCCCAGTTCATACTGATCACCTCATCCGGCCAGCGGCTCATGAGAGTGCCGCGTAAATAGGCGCGGGTCTGCTCCGGTGGGGTACGCCCCGCCCGCGCAATACGCTCCGGAGTGAACAGGGTGCGCATACGCCCGCGCGCAACCAGCCGATGGTACAGCCCGCGCTGAGGGTCAATATCAGCGTACTGCAAATCGAGCGCCTTCAGCTTGGGGTCGCTGTAGGCAACACCTTTAGCCACATAGCCGCGCACCAACGCATACTTCGCCACCCAATCCAGGCGGTCGGCAAGCTCCATCGGGTCCCGTCCCAGCGCATCCAGCACCTGCCCCCACAGGATAAGGATCTGCCGGGTCGGCTCATCCACGCCGGCGGGGCTGCTCTCTTCATGAGCCAGCGCAGCCTTCAGGTAAGTGCGCTGCACCTCCAAGGCTGTGGCGGTTGCAGCACCACCGGGATACTGCGCCACAGGAAGCTGTGCGCTGAGGGTCGTATCGTGGCTGACCGTGTGCATCGCCGCCACCGGGTCGGTGAGCTGGATGCACGGTACCCGCCCCGACTCGATCAGGTTTAACACCAGCGCCGCAGTACCGAACTTCAGCAGGTTCGAGTAGTGAGAAAGGTTAGCATCAGCCGGGATAACATGCAGACGCCGGTACCTCTCAGAATCGGCGTGCGGCTCGTCACGGGTATTAATAATAGGCCGCCGGATAGTGGTCTCAAGCCCCACGGTGCGTTCAAAAAAGTCGGCGCGGGAACTAATCTGAAAACCCGGTTTCTCACCATTGACGCCAATACCCACACGCCCGGCGCCCGTGAAAATTATGCGG
Source organism: Rothia aeria (assembly GCA_002355935.1). Lineage (GTDB taxonomy): Bacteria > Actinomycetota > Actinomycetes > Actinomycetales > Micrococcaceae > Rothia > Rothia aeria. The sequence goes on from AP017895.1 coordinate 1,714,490, forward strand.
GTTGCAAAAAATGGCAGAAGCCCCTGCGCCACCTCATCAAAAGGCACCGTACGATCCACCAGGTAATTCTCGTGGGCACCGTACGACTGGCCCTTAGAATCAGTGTTATTTTTATACAGCTTCACGGCGGGCAAGCGGTCCTCGGCGTGGCAGGCGATCTCAGCAAGAGCCTCATACGCGATAGCATCACCTGCCGCGTCGTAGAGCACCGCCTGGGCGGGTGTGAGCGTCTCCGGGGACGAATACTCGGGGTGCGCATGATCCACATAAAGACGTGCCCCATTGGGCAGGATCGTGTTCATCGTAACCCGGTCCCAGTCCAGCCGCTCCGGGTAGCCGCCACGGCCGTGAATCATCTGCTGATCCCCATCAATACCGGCCTCACGCAGCGCCTCTAAAGCAATATCTTCGCTGGTGAGCTCACGGCGGGTATGGGTCAGCTGCGACACATGTGCCTGCGCCTCGCTCATCGTTCCCCCCAGCGCATCGGTGAGCGGGGACTCAGACTCCGCAGACCATAGGGCCCGCTGCGCTTGGGCCGCACGGGACTCAACCTCTCCCCGCAGCGCAGCCTCCCGAGCAGCCACCAGCTTAGAGTAGGTGTTTACCACCATTGCCGACAGGATGGTGGGGTTCGTCCCGGGCGCGGCGGGGGCAATCACCCCGTACTCGGTTTCCGCACCCATCACGCGGGACACCCCATACCGTGGTGTACGCATCTGACTGCTACTCCTTCGACTCGTCAGGGACAGCACGGGCAGCGGTGTGGGCCGGTTCCACCGAAACAATCCGCCCGCGCACCCCGGCCATGGCGAGCGCATCCTCAATATCCGGCAGCGGAGGCAACTCCACCTGATCTTCGAACTCGGCGCGTACCGCCTCCAGCAGGTGACGGGTGCCGATACCTCCAGTGATTTCTCCCGCCGCAGGGGGCACACCGGGGGCTGTGATGAGGGTGTCCAGCTGCTCTTTAATGGCCTGTTTTTTGGCGCGGTCCACAATATTGCGGATGACCGCACCCGACGCGAAATCCCCGCGGTACAGCGTGTGCCCCGTCAATGCTGCCCCCGATTTGGCGTGTGCTGAGTCTACGCGGGCTATGGCGTAGGCGTTGGCGGGGGTACGCGAGTACAGCTGCTGCACTGCTGCCGAAATCATCGCCTGAACCGCGGCGTCCACCGAGCTGTGGCGGTCCACTTCGGCGGTATCAAACGGCAGGTCGTCGGTGAGGTACAGCGCAAAAATTTCGGCTGCCCCAGCGGCGTCCGGGCGGTTAATACGGATTTTTAGGTCTAGGCGGCCCGGGCGCATCACGGCCGCGTCAATGAGGTCTTCACGGTTGGTTGCACCAATAACAATTACGTTTTTGAGTGATTCCACACCATCAATTTCGGCAAGCAGCTGCGGCACGATTGTGGTCTCAATATCGGAGGAGCGGCCGGTGCCGCGCGTACGGAAAAGGGACTCCATCTCGTCGAAGAACACCACCACGGGGTGCCCTGCCTGCGCTTTTTCGCGGGCCGCAGTAAAAATATCCCGGATCTGCCGTTCGGTTTCGCCCACGAACTTATCGAGAAGTTCAGGGCCTTTAATATTGAGGAAGTACCCGCGAGTATTAGCCCCGGGTTTAGCGCGGCGGCGCGTTCGGCCAGCGCGTGCGCTACTGCCTTAGCGATCATGGTTTTACCGTTGCCGGGCGGGCCGTACAGCAGGATACCTTTGGGCGGCGCCAGGTGGTAGCGTTCAAAAATTTCGGGGTGCAAATAGGGCAGCTCAACCGCATCACGGATCTGCTCCAGCTGGGTGGTGAGGCCACCAATCTGTGCGTACGAGATGTCCGGAATTTCTTCAAGTACCAGCTCTTGGGAGCGTGATGCCGGTACTTTCGCGGTGATCATGCGGGTGCGGGTATCGAGTGTCACAGCATCCCCGGTTCGCAGCGTTTCAGAGGCTAGGGCGCCGCCGATGCGCGCCACCTGCTGCGCCCCGGAAGCGGTATCAATGAGCACCTTAGCGTCGGTGAGCACCTCACGCACCGTCACCACATCACCGTAGCCCTCATAGCCGAGTGAGAGTACCGCCTCGGACTGCTCGTTCAGCAGCACGGTCATGCCCGGGGCCAGGTCGCTGCGTTCAAGCAGCGGTGATATGGGGACACGCACCAGCCGACCCCCAGCCTGCACATCCAGGTAGTCTTCGGTCTCTGCCGGGGTTTTACCGTCGGCCAGCTGCGTGTAGGTGGTGCGGCCGGTGCCTACCGCAAGAATAAGCGCCGAATTCAGCGGCGGCATCACCTGCTGAGCAAGGGAAACCCTCAGCCGCTCAATTTCGGCTTTGGCGCGGGTCAGCGCCTCCACCAGTTTGCGGTTTTTCTCCCCGGCGCTGCGGATGTTCCTCTCCATATTGGTGCGGGTGCTTTCGGCGGCGCTGAGCCGCCTGAGCAGCGCATCATACTCTTGGGGGCTGACAGCCCGCGCTGAGGGCATGGGCCCGGGCGTAGCACCGGGGGTTTGAGCATAGGACGCGGAATAGTGCGGCGCCGGGCTGGGCTGCTGGCCTTGCGTTTCCGTGTGCTGTGCAGGTTCTGAACCGCTCATCAATCCTCGCTCCCCGTAAGAAAACCAGTAAAAACCACTACACCACACGTGCTGCGTGGTGGGGTACCCGCCGTGCAGGGCGTGTGCTGACTGTTTATTCGTCCCCGCCTTGGCGGCTTTCCTCAACCGCGATCTGGTGCGCGGCGGCCGCATTCTGCGCCAGGTTTTTTGCGTCCCGTACGGCGCGGCGAACCTTCTTATCGGTCACCTCACGCTCCCCCACGTTCATGGGAATCCACGCGTCCATGTCCGCATCCGAAAAATCGCTCTTTGAGGCGCGGCGTTTCGGTGCCAGCCGGGCCGACCCATCCGCTAGGCGGCGGGCAACCACCAAAAACGCGGTGTGCGCCACCATCCGGTGATCCGGGCGGACCGCCAGCCCTTCCACATGCCAGCCGCGCACCATCGTCTCATCGCATTCCGGCTCGGTAAACCGCCCATCTAGGCGCAGCCCCTCCACCAGGCGGGACATCTGGGTAACAGTTGCCACGTAGCAGACCAGCACCCCGCCGGGGGCAAGCGCCTGAGCCACCGCATCCAGGCACTCCCAGGGGCGAGCATATCAAGCACCACACGGTCCACGCTACCGGGCTGCTCAGCTTCGGGCAGCGTATCCTGCAGGTCCCCGATGCTTAGCGCCCAGGCCGGGTGCGGCCCGCCGAACATGGTCTCAATATTCGCCTGGGCAACCTCAGCAAATTCTGCGCGACGCTCAAAAGAGTGCACGCGGCCGTCATCTCCTACAGCCCGCAGCAGCGCAATGGACAGCGCCCCCGAACCTACCCCGGCCTCGACCACGCGGGCGCCCGGGAAAATATCGCCCTTGACAATAATCTGTGCCGCGTCCTTCGGGTACACCACGGCGGCACCGCGCGGCATGGACAACACAAAATCCTTGTACAGCGGCCGCAGCGCCTGGTACTGCACCCCGTGCGTATTGGTCACGACCGTGCCTTCGGGGCACCGATCAAATCGTCATGTTTCAAAAAGCCACGGTGCGAATGGTACTCGCCGCCTTCGGCGAGAGTGATAGTGGTGATGCGGCCGCGCTCATCAGTGATTTGAACGCGCTCGCCGGGGCGGAACGGGCCACGTCGGTTAACGGCGCCGGTGGGGGTGCTCATGGGGTGTGTGTCTCCTGGTGACGATGTAAATACCAGCACCTATTCTACCGGGAGCTACTGTGAGTGACCATCAGCACCGCCGGAGGTGTCGTCGGTGAGAGTACCAAGGAACTCCTCAATATCGTTGGCCAGCTCTTCCCCGGAGACCGACTGTAGGGATTCGTCCACGCGCTGTTCGTATTCGCGCACAATCTCAACTTTCTCGAAGTCATCAGCCATCTCATCTGCAAGTTCCTGCTCCCACGAGTCTGCTTTGGCTTGCAGCTCGGTGTACTCTTCCGAATCGACGGTAATACCCAGAATCTTCTCCAGGGCCTTAATCATATCGACGACAGCGCGCGGGTTCTGCGCCTCGGCTGAGAGGTACCCGGGGATGCCCACCCGCAGGGTGAGGGAACGCCCCAGCCCCGCCTGCTGGGCCTGGTGCGCCAGTATAGTCGTTGGGGATACCGGGCCGGTGTGCATCTCAACACCGATGCCGGGTACCGCAGTCAGCTGCTCGTCGTAGCTGGTGAGGGCCAGTGGGTAGCGGCGGGTATGCGGAACCTGCGCCTCATGTGTCTCAACAAAAACGGCGTGCTGAATGCCCTGTTTGAGCACGTACCGGAAGAACTTGTCCGTAAATTTTTTCAGGTGCAGCGTGGGTGAGGGCCGGTGACAATCAGCAGGCGTAGTTTCTGCTCGGGTACTTCGATGCTGTTAAAAAATAGTTTTGGGAACACCAGCTGGCTGGCGGATTCCCCGTCCGAGTATAGGTGCGCGGGCGCAAGGGTGTAGTCGAAGAACGGGTCCATGTCGATACCTGGCAGTTCCTCGCACGGGTCGAAGGCGCGGTGGATAATGTCAAGGGCATCTTCGCCGTTACCTGCCGGGTCGATTCGTGAACGCATCCCCACCAGCATGATGGTGGTGTAGTCGCCACTGGCGGAGGCAGCATTAAAGAAACTGCGAATACCTCGCGGGCGTTCAGTATTTTCTTTTGCGAATGTCTCAAAGACTCGGGCGGGCGGGAAGTTGTGCTGACCCATAGATTGCTCTTTTCGGTATCGGCGAATACGGTAGTACCGCTCATTGTATACCGGCTATCCACCGTGGCATGGACCCGGCGGTCATCCGAGCTAAATTATGAAGATGAGCCGGTGCCGGCCCTGACGAAATAAAACACCTGCGGGGAGCCTAGATAGTCCGATGCGGGTGCTGAGCCTGCACCGGGTAGCATTCGGCTGGTAGGGTGCAGAAAATCCCCGCCGGAGAGGAACCGACGGGGGATTAACTCACTTCACAAAAGACACGCCCAATACGAGCGGTTTTGCTTAGAAAGCCTTGTTTACCAGCTTGGCAAGACCGGACTTCTTGTTAGCAGCGTTCTTCTTGTGCAGAACGCCCTTCGAAGCAGCCTTGTCCAGCTTACGGCTCACAAAGCGCAGGGCCTCTTCAGCGGCTTCTTTGTTCTGTGCCTCAACCGCTTCCTTAACCTTGCGGGTTGCGGTCTTCAGCTCAGACTTAATGGCGTTATTACGCAGGCGAGCCTTCTCGTTGGTGAGGATACGCTTCTTCTGGGACTTAATATTAGCCACGGTTAAACTTTCTGTTTGTCTTATTGGTCGGTGAGGGCGACGCTGACCGATCATTGACTGAGCGGCGTGGGGATGCCTATGGCAACCGGCCAGCAGTGCCCGATGACCATCGGACACTCAACCACATATCATAGCAGATAAACTGCGCTTTCGGCGGTGCGGGTTGGGCACCTGCACCCCTCTGCGCCGGAGCCTAACCGTTACGGCGGGTGTACGCATCCTGAATCTGCTTGAACGTGCCCTGAGGCATGATCGCACCCTCACGGCGCATCTGCTCCGGGCGCACCCGAATCACCCGGTTCAGCTTCACCTCGGAGGGGCGGCCCTGCGCATCCCAGGGGCCCGTACCAATATCAAGATAGTCACGGTCGGCGTGCTCACGGTTATTGTGGTCCTTGCTGGTCATCATGAGCGCCAGCAGGTACTGCCCGTCACGGCCCACCAAAACCACCGGGCGGTCTTTACCCTGGGAGTGGTCCTCTTCGAAAGGAACCCAGGTCCACACAATTTCTCCGGGGTCGGCGTCCCCATCCAGTGAGGGCGTGTACTCAAAATCGATGGCGCCACGGTAATCACCGGGGTAATCCGACCCAGAAGAAGCGGAACCCCAGCTGGTTCGGGGCGTGCGGGCGAGCCCTGCTTCTGCGCCGTATCTTTGGCGGGGCGTTTCTTCGCAACGGTGGCCGGGCTTGGCGCCTGCGAACGCCCGGCGTCGTCACTGGTGGTGTGGTTGGAGGCGGGCTGATCGGCAGCGGACTGCTGCTTATTCCCGGAAGCATTCTCAAAGGCATCGGTTGCGGCCTTCCGCAAAAACGGTAGGGCGGCATAAAACATTTTCTTCAAAGTTTCGCGCATCCAACCATTATGCCGCACCCGCCCGGGTGCCTTCACCCGGCCCTACCTGCCGCCGGGCATAGCGATACTCAGAACGGCACGCTCTATCGCGTACACCGGGTCCTGCCCTTCACCTTTGAGCTGCGCATCTGCTTCAGCGAGCATCCGCACAATATGCGCCAGCTGGGCGGGGCTGAACCGCCGAGCATCACGGATCGCCTGCTCAGCCTGCCAGGGGGCCATCCCCAGCTGCTGCGCCAGCTCAGTGGAGCTTGCCCGCGCCCCGTGCGCGCGCGAAATATTACGCACCCGCATCGCTAAGGCGCCCAGCATAGGGATAGGTTCGGTGCCGGTAGAGAGCGAATGACGCAGCAGGCGCATCGCCTCGGGAGCGTTACCCGCGATCGCCGCATCCGCCACCCTGAACGCGGTCACCTCGGTGCGCCCGCTATAGTAGCGGTTCACCGCGTCTTCGGTAATATCCCGGGGATATCGGCAATCAGCTGGGCGCATGCGGAGGCCAGTTCGGCGGTATCGGCTGCGGCAGCAGCGAGCAGGGTAACCGCCGCCGGTGCGATGCGCCGCTTTGCCGAGGAAAACTCGCTGTGAATGAACTCTGTTTTCTCCCGGTCGGTTTTTAGCGGTTTGCAGTTCACCAGCGTGAACTGAGTGCGCACCGTATCGATCAGCTTCTTACCGCGGTTCCCTCCCGAGTGGTGCATAACCAGCATAATCCCGGGTTCGGGGGCGCTAAGGTAAGCGAGTGCGTCGGTGAGAAAATCGTCGTTCATGGCCCCTAATGCCTCAACCTCAATGAGCTTGGTGGAGCCAAACAGTGAGGGGCTTGCCTGAATCGTCAGGTCCCCGCGCGTGTAGGAGGAGGCGTTCATCCGCACTATTTCAAGGTCGGGGTGGGTGCTGCCGTACAAACCCCGCAGGCGCTGCCTGGCGCGGGACGCAAAGTATTCTTCGGCCCCGTACAGGAGCACAGCGGGTGCCGGTTCAACGGTGCGCCACGCGTTATCGAGTGCGCCGCCTCGGCCGCGCCGCCCATTTGCCCGCTGTGCCATAGTGTCCTTTCCGTGGTGCGCGGTGGGCGCACGGTAGTGTCTGAATCTGGCGGTTATCCCACACGGTGCGGCGGGATAAAACCGTGCTTTACCCATCATACCGGGGCGGGGTTCGGCGGGCGATGCGGGTGGGGCTTTTCAGCCCCGGTGGAAGGGGCCGAGGTGGCGCGGATTGGGCAGAAGCCTCCGGGTGAGCGTGGGTGTGTGCCCGTATCAGTCGGGCGCTGTTTTGCGGGGTGTGTACCCTATCCTGCACCGAGTGTTCGTTCGGTATTCTAGTATTTTCTCTCGCCCACTGCCCGTGGTGGCTCCGGCAGTACTGCCACGCATCACCCGCCCAGAACAGCACACTCACCCCAAAAACCACCGCAGACGCCACCGCTACGGCTGCAGCGGAGGCCTCAACCTGCCACGGGTTCCCCGGGGCTTTGGCAAAGAACGTACTGACCCGTTCAATCAGCCCCGCCGGTAGGGCCGCCACCGTCAGACACGCATCCGCAAGCGGGGTGAACCCCGCCGCCCACGCCCCAAACGCCGCCAAACCGGCGAACATGGTCAGCGGCACCAACGGTGCAGCCAATAGGTTCGCAGCCACCCCGTACAGAGGCACATTGCCGCTCATCCCCACAATAAGCGGGGCGCACCACAGGGACGCGCTGGTAGCCGCAGCCATCAGCTCCGCCAAAGTATGCGGCAGCACAGCCGATAGCAGCCGCGTGAGGGAAGGAGCCACAAGAACCAGGGATGCGGTGGCCACCGCCGACAGGGCAAACCCCATATCAAGCACAAGCGAAGGCGAGAACACCAGACACAGAAGCAGCGCCGTCGTCAAGGCGCTCAGTGTATTACGCCCCGTGCCGCGAATGAGCGCCAGCGCACCAAGCGCACCCATCGTCAGTGACCGCACCACCGACCCCTCAAACCCCAGCAGCATAGTGTACGCCGCGACCGCCCCGGCGCCCGCAAACACAAGGGAACGACGCGGCAACCTCAGCAGCAGCCCCACGCGGTAACCGAGCAGAAACATAATGGCAATATTCGCCCCCGACACCGCCGTAAGATGACTAAGCCCGCTAAGTTTATAGTTCTCCCGCGTGGTTTTAGGCATTGCCGAATCATCGCCGTAGGCCATCCCCAGGGTAAGCGCGGCGGGCTCAGCACCGATACGGGCCACAGCGTGCTCCCGCAACGTGGTGCGCAGAATCGCGATGTTTGAGGGGTTCACCACCTCCCCCGGAGCATACACATACGCCTCTTTAAGGTAGGCGGCAGCTCCCCTGTTTTCGACCGTTCCAATTACCGTTACTCGCGTCCCCGGGGTGGGGGTGGCCTTCCCAGATCCGGCGGCAGAACGAGTATTTTTCCGTGCCGCAGCCTGATACACACGCACCGTCTCCCCTAAGGGCACCACCTCGTGACCCAGCTGCGCAGTCTCTGCCTTGAGCAGGATGAGGGAAGTACGGGCATCAGCCGCCCGCACCTCAGAAACCGTGCCGGTAATACGCACAGAAGCCCCCTGAACCTGGCGCAACGTAGAACGGTCCGTATCAATTCCACGTGCTGTCAGCAGAACCGACTGCGCCACCAGCACCAACACGATAAGGCACAGATGCGCTACCGCCTGCGGAGCCGCCCCCGCACCCACACGCCCATAAACACAACGTAAGGCCGGGCCGAACGCCACACCCGCCGCACCCCCGTCCGCTGCACCCCAGAATGACCCGGGCATTCTGCCACACTAATGCCGCCACCTTCGGGAAGATAAAGCGCCCCAACCGCAACCGCCAAAGCCGCAATGCACAGCACCGCGGCCACCTTAACCGTCTCAAAAGTGCCGCCCAATAAAGCAAAAGCCGTAAACACCCACAGGGCGGCCACCGCCGGGATAAGACGCGCATCCAACCGAATCAGCGCACTCACCGACCGGTCGTGGCGCCGACGGTACCCGGTACGGTAGCTCTCCCATCCCCGGCGGGCTCTCCCCCTCAGCCGCCCCACCGCAGAAGGCCCAACGCTATTCCTCACGCCCCGGTGCGCCATTACACCGTCACCAGCGGACGAAGCGAAGTCATCATCGCCGGGCCAATACCGGGAACAGCGTCCAGCTCGTCCACGCTCTTGAACCCGCCGTGCTCATCACGCCACGCAATAATCCGGGCAGCCAAAGCCGGGCCAATACGCGGAAGAGTCTGCAACTGCTCGGCGGTGGCCGTATTCAGGTTCACCTGCCCGCCCGACGCCGCACTTGCCGAACCCTTAGCCCCAGCAGAGGCACTCGCAGACGCCCCACCGGCAGCCGGTTTAGACGCGCCCTGACTAGCCCCAGCCGTACCGGAACCACCGGCACCCCCGTTTGCGGGCGCCTGCGGAATTTCCTCGCCCTCCTTCGGAATATACAGCTGCACCCCGTCGGAGAGGGAACCCGCCAGGTTCACCCGGTTCAAATCTGCCTCACCGGTGGCCCCACCGGCGGCGGTGAGCGCATCAACAGCCCGCGCATCCGCAGGGAGCGTATGCACCCCCGGAGCCTTCACCGCACCGGCCACATGCACCCGGATCGTACCTTTACTCGGCTCAGGGTTCGGTGCCGCACTCCCCTGCGCCGTATGGGAGGGCTCAGCCGAAGCGGATGCGCTGCGCTGCGGAGTGGGCTGGGACTGCTCCACCCCACCGTGTGGAGCCGTCGGCTCAGAGGCCTCTGACGCCCTCGGCGCGGCCCCCATCTGAAAAATAGCCCACACCGTGATCACGCACGCCACCACCCCCAACGCAATAAGAGCTTTGGGGCTAACATAGCTGCGGATCGACCGGTTACCCCTTGGGGCGTACTCTTCCCACTCGTCCGGGAAATAGTCACGGCGCGTAATCAGCCCGGAGGGGTCTTGATCCCTATAGGGATCTTCCGGTTCTTCTCGCACAGAAACCCGGCGGAGGCGTGCATATTCCTCCAAATAATCCGGGTACTCATCAAGGCTCCTGGCGTAGGTGGTGCGGTAGCCGCCGGGTTCTTCACGAGCTAGCTCGTCATCTTCATCCTCAGGCGGCGTTGTGGCGTGGGGATCGGGGTCGTCGTGCGGCGCCGTGTAGTGCGCTGTTTCAGCCGGTGGGGTGCTGCGCTCGCGGATGCGGTCAAGGTAGTGGGCGGCCGCGTCCCGCTGCTTTTCTTCTGGCTCAGGCTCTGGGGGCAGTTCTTGCGGCTCTTTCGCTTCGGGGCCCGCAGCGTGTGGGATGAGCTGTTCCCGGTTGAGGGCGAGGGTTGGATCGTCGTCCTGTTCCGTTGGGGTGCCATCACCGGGTGCAGTCGTATCGGGGCGGGGTGTTTTCTGCTCACGGTACGCTGTGCCCGGGGCGGTTTCGGGCGGGATGTTCGTCTCACCGTTAGGGTGTGCTGTGGTGTGGTTAGGCTCGTTCATGTGCCCAGGTTACTGCTTTATAAGGCATTAAAATTAGGCAAATAGTAAATATGTGGATAAAAACCTGATTTTAGTTATCAAAAATAGTTATTCACATCTGAAAGCTGCACTTATACACAGCCAAGAACCGCGCACACCCTGAATATGACGGTTTATGACCCTACGAACCGGTAATGGGCTTAGTACACGATTGCCGCTAGAGCACCCGGGCCTGAATGCGCGGCCAACACGGGCGGCAGGGGGCTAAGAGCCGCATCCAAAGCGTACGCACCCAAGGAATCTTGCAGGGTTTTAGCTTCTGCAAGGTTGCCCATATGGTGCAGCGCCACCACGTGACCGGTTGGCCGCACGCCGTGTTTCGCCGCCGCATCCGCAGGCGGTTTTTTCACTGAGCGGTGTTTTGCGCAGGCTTCACGAATAATCTGCGTGAGACGTTCTTTCGCACGTGTTGCGGTGCGGGGCCGCTCAACATAGGTCAGCTTTCCATCTGCAACCGTACCAATGGGCTTAATCTGGAACATCTGCCCGACCATCGCTAAGGCAGGCGAGACACGGCCCCCGCGGCGGAGCGCATCAAGAGTGGGAATGTAGAAATAAATATCGGTTGCGGCGCATATGCTGGTGACTATTTCGGCGAGCTCCTCAGGAGTGTCGCAGGTATCGGCCACCTTGTGGGCGTGCAGTGCCGCGTGCCCGTAGGCCCCAGCAATAGTGCGGGAATCGAGCACGGTCACTCGCGCTTTAGAAAGCTGCGCACCTACCCGAGCGGCTTCAACGGTTCCAGAGAGCTCTCCTGAAAGGTGTATCGACAGAATATGCTCGTACCCTTCGTCAACGAGAGCGTCGTAGGTATCGGCAAAAACACCGGGTGCGGGGCCGGAGGTATTGACCGTGTTCCCCAGAACATGCGCCATGAGGATGGCTTCGTCCATCTCTTCGGGGCCCAGGCCAGTCACATCGCGGGTGTTTGTCTCGGTTCGGGGCCCCCGGATTCCTGCGCGCACGGTTGCTTCTTGGATGGCTACCGGCATGGGTACCACGGCAAAGCCGCCGCGTTTTTGCCGCTCCTTAAGATTTTCAGGGGCAATGGCGGCGGCTGAGTCTGTCACAATGGCGATGCGTCCCATAGAGCACCCTCCTGAATCTTGAAAATGCGGTGTTTTCTGCGCTGACCGACTTTCTCATCATAGCTAAAAAGACACGGCTAAAAAGAACGGTGCCGCCGGAAGAAAACACTTTTCGGGTTTTCTTCCGGCGGCACCGCATTAACGTTCTGAAAACGCTAGATGACGATATTCACCAGCTTAGGGGCTCGCACAATCACCTTACGGATTTCGGAGCCTTCCACCAGCTTCGCGATGGTCTCATCCTTCAGGGCTTGTTTTTCGAGCTCAGCCTCAGAAATATCCTTGGATACCTCAAGACGCGCCTTCACTTTACCCTTGATCTGCACGATTGCGGTGACGGTATCATCCACCAGCAGGGACTCGTCCACCTGCGGGAAACCTGCGGTCAGCACCGGGTTATCGTGCCCCAGGGCGTGCCACATGTCCTCGGCGGTGTACGGCGCGTAGAGCGACAACAAGATCGCAATAGTCTCGGCGGCCTCGCGCACGGCGGGGTCCGCTCCCCCGGCGCCCGAATCGATCGCCTTACGGGTAGCGTTCACCAGCTCCATAGTCTTGGCGACCACCACATTGAACTTGCCCGCATCAAGAAGCTGCTTCACATCGTGTACGGTACGCGCCACCAGCTTGTGCAAGTTCGCATCGCCAGATGCCGCATCCACACCAGGTTCGGAGGTAACGTCTTGAGCAACACGCCATGCGCGCGCCAAGAACTTCTGCGAACCGGCGGGCGAAACATCTGCCCAGTCCACATCATCTTCGGGCGGGGATGCGAAGATCATGGTGGTGCGCACCGCATCCACACCGAACTGATCAAGCTGCTCACCCAGGTTTACGCCATTGCCGAGCGATTTCGACATGGCCTTACCGCCGTTGAGAACCTGCCCCTGATTCATGAGGGCTTTGAACGGCTCGCCGTGCTCAATCAGCCCCAGATCGCGAATAACCTTGGTGAAGAAACGTGCGTACAGCAGGTGCAGAATGGCGTGTTCCACACCGCCCACGTACATATCGACTGCGCCCCATTCCTTGATCGCCTGCGGATCGAAGGGGCCATCAGCGTAACGGGGTGAAACATAGCGCAGGAAGTACCAGGAGGAATCCACGAAGGTATCCATGGTGTCGGAATCGCGGCGGGCACTCTTACCGCACTGCGGGCAGGGAACCACAGCCCAATCGTCGGCGGCAGCAAGGGGTGACTGTCCCTTGGGTGCTAACTGTTCACCACGCAGATTATCCGGCAGCAGAACCGGCAACTGTTCCTCAGGAACCAGTACCTCGCCGCAGTCCTCACAGTGAATCACGGGAATAGGCGTGCCCCAGAAACGCTGGCGCGAGAGCAACCAGTCACGCAGGCGGTAAATAACTTTACCTTCCCCGGTGCCGGCGGCCTCAACCAGCTCGGTGGCCTTCGCAATAGCCTCTGCCTTAGGAAGGCCGGTCAGCTCACCAGAATTAATGAGCACCCCATCGCCCGCAGTAGCGATACCCGACTCAGCGGGGTCTTCCGCACCCTCAACATCGAGCACCGTCACGATCGGCAGGTCAAATTTCTTGGCAAAGTCAAGGTCACGCTGATCGTGCGCAGGCACCGCCATAATAGCGCCGGTACCATAATCGGCAAGCACGTAATCGGAGGCCCACACCGGCAGTTTCGCACCGTTTAGCGGGTTGATTGTGTATCGCCCGGTGAACATGCCGGTCTTCTCACGCTCAGATGACTGGCGGTCAATATCGCTGAGGGCCTTAATCTGCTCACGGTAGTCCTCTAGCGCCTGCGCCTGCTCGGGGACCACAATCTGCTCGGCGAAGGCAGAGTCTGCGGCAACAACAATAAAGGTTGAACCGTAGAGGGTATCCGGTCGGGTGGTGAAGACCGTGAAGGATTCGGCAGGCTGCGCCTCAGTAGCCTCAATTTCGAAACGAACCTCGGCACCTTCGGAACGCCCAATCCAGTTGCGCTGCATCAGCAGCACACGCTCGGGCCATTTACCCTCAAGCTGCTCCATATCGTCAAGAAGCTGCTGGGCGTAGTCAGTGATCTTGAAGTACCACTGGTTCAACGACTTTTTGGTGACCGTGGTGCCGCATCGTTCGCAGGCACCGTTAACCACCTGCTCGTTCGCGAGCACAGTCTGGTCTTTGGGGCACCAGTTAACCATCGAGTCTTTGCGGTACGCCAGGCCTTTCTTATAGAACTGCTCGAAAAGCCACTGGGTCCACTTGTAGTATTCGGGGTCTGAGGTGTGCAGGCGGCGGTCCCAGTCCACGGCGATAGCGTAACGTTTGAAGGATTCTGCCTGCGTGTCAATATTCTTGTAGGTCCACTCTTTCGGGTGGGTGCCGTTTTTAATAGCAGCGTTTTCTGCGGGCAGGCCGAAGGAGTCCCAGCCGATGGGGTGCAGAACGTCGTAGCCGCATTGCTTGTAGTAGCGGGCGTTCATGTCTCCAATGGCGAATGCCTCTGCGTGGCCCATATGCAGGTCGCCTGAGGGGTACGGGAACATGTCTAGCACGTAGCGGCGGCCTTTGGGGGCGTTGCCGGTGGGCTTGTACACGCCTGTTTTCTCCCAGTAGGGGCGCCATTTTGCTTCCTGCGCCCGGAAGTCGTACGCGTTTTCGGTGCGTTCGGTCTCTACCTCAGCAGACACTGCGATTCCTTCGTGTGTTGGTTCCGTACTGTGCTGGCGCTCTGCACCCGGCGGGTTCGCGGGGGATCGTCCGGGCTGGCACCAACCTAACCTGTCTATTTTAGCGTGAACCGAGAAACGTTTCTTTATATGTGCCGCTCCGTCTCGGTTTTCAGAAAATGGGCGCGGGCGGTGGCGGGGTTTTCGTGTTATTCAGCACATACACAGCTACATCCCGTAGGATGAAGGGTATTCCTGTTTTCTTTCGGCCGGAAGGTTTTTCTGTGACTACTCCCGCGACTGTGCTTGAAGGTGTGCCTGGCCCCCTGATTCCCGGCACCTGCCATGAGGCTGTTTTGGCGGGGGTCCGCACCCGCTACTGGCAGTACGGGCTGGGTATGAATACGGGTGTTTTTTATTCGAAGGATTTTCCGAAGGTTCTGATGGTGCACGGGTTCCGCGGGGATCATCATGGGCTTGAGATTATTGCGAACCGGCTATTGGCGCTCATGCCTGGGGCGGATGTTATTAGCCCGGATCTGCCGGGTTTTGGCCGCTCTGATGAGCTGAGCGGGCAGGTGAGTATTGAGAGCTATGTGCAGTGGCTTCACGCTTTGATTGAGCGGGTTGCCTCTGGGCAGAAGGTTCTTCTGGTGGGCCACTCGTTCGGGTCGATTGTGGCTGCCGCCTATGCGGCTGCGCACCCTGAGACACTGGACAGGCTGTGCCTGATTAACCCTATTAGTGAGCCAGCCCTTGAGGGGAAACATCAGGCTGGCCCCGCGTTGGCGTCGTTCTACTACTGGGTGGGTGCGTCTTTGCCGGAGCGGATGGGCTATGCGCTGCTGCGGTCGCAGCTGATTACGCGCGCTACCAGTGAGGTGATGATGCGTTCGAAAGACCCGCTGATGCGCCGGTTCATTAATGGGCAGCATGCCGCGTATTTTGGGTCTTTTGCGTCCCGGAGGGGCGTGCTTGAGGCGTACCGGGTGTCGATTTCGAAAACTGCGGCGCAGTACGCCCCGCAGATTAGGGTGCCGGTGCAGATGCTGGTGGCTGAGGATGATGACCTTGGCACGGTGGAGACGGCGGACGCCATGTTTGAGGCCCTTGAGGGCCGCCCACAGTCCCCGGGTCAGCGTTTTGATTTGATCCCTGAGGTTGGGCACCTGATTCATTATGAGACCCCTACCCTGGCGGCACGGCTAATCGCCGATTTTGTGCGTGAAGAGTTTTAGCCGCTAACTGCACCGCCCCGTTATTGACTGCCTGAAGGAGGCTCCTCTGTGAAGCTTATGGTTGATGCCCGGTACACGCGCATTGGTTTTCATGATGGTATTAGCCGGTACACTGCCTCGCTGCTGGGGGCGTTAAAGGGCCTGATGGATTCCGGTGCCCCTGAGGTTGCCGATGTGCAGCTGGTGATGGTGATTAGTGATGAACGGCAGCTGCAGATGCTGCCTGATCTGCCGCATGTGAAGATTTGTTCGCCGACCGGCCCCCTGGAGCCAACGGCGGCGCTTCAGTTGAATAAGTATAAGCCGGATGTGGTGTTTTCGCCTATGCAGACGATCGGGTCTGTGGGGCGTAAGTTCAAGCTGGTGCTGACCCTGCATGACCTGATTTATTACGACCACCCGACCCCTCCGGGTTTTTTGCCTGCGCCGGTGCGGGCGGGGTGGCGGCTGTTCCATAAGAGCTACACACCGCAGCGTATGCTGCTGAACCGGGCCGATGCCGTGGTGACGGTTTCGGAGTCTACGGCACGGCTGATTCGTGAGCACCGGCTGACGGAGAAGCCGCTGCACGTGGTGCCGAACGCCCCGCAGCCGGGGTCTGTGGTGAGCGAGGACGAGGCTCTGCACCGTGCAAAGTCACGGGCTGAGGGCGCGAGCAGGCACCTGGTGTATATGGGCTCGTTCATGCCGTATAAGAATGTGGAGACTCTGCTGTACGCCATGCGTGAGCTGCCGGGGTACACGCTGCATCTGCTGTCGAAAATGCCGGATGCGCGCCGTGCCGAGCTCGAAGAGCAGGGGCTGCTCTCTCCCCTGGCGGCGGGTTCGAACGTGGTGGTGCACAACGGGGTTTCCGATGAAGAGTATGCGGAACTGTTGGAGTCTGCGCACGCACTGGTGACGGCTTCACGAGCCGAGGGCTACGGCCTGCCTGTGGTGGAGGCTCAGGCGGCGGGCTGCCCCGCCGTGATTAGCGATATCGATATTTTCCGCGAGATCGCCCCACACTCTGTCTTTGCTTCCGTCACCGAGGATCCACAGGCAGATGCGCCCGCCTGGGTTGAAGCGATCCGCTCCCTCGAAAACGACACGGTACGTGACCGCGTGATCCTTGAAGGCTTGCAGGATGCTTCCCACTATTCCTGGCGCGACTCAGCGTTGAAGCTGATAAGAATTGTGAGGGGAATAAATATAATAAAAAGGGATTGTATTTAGTCGTTTGTAGAAAGTATCTGAGACACTTCTTCATATATTTCTTTCCAAATGCTACAATCTTCAGGAATTTTATTAGCGTATGTTTTCTGCTCCTGAAATATATCAGCAGCACTAACCTCACTACTAAATGATGATTTCTCTGCCTTTTGTTTAAAAAAATCTTTAGCGTCGTCGTTGTTCATCATTTCTATATTTATATCATCATCTAGCAAGTTGTTATCTGCAAGACATGAAAGTATTAGGTGCTCTGGGTTTTTAGTGCCAGGTAAATATCCAACATGAGAATCAATCCATTGGAGCAGTTGTTCTATGACTTCATCTTCCCGAATGGTTCCAGAATCATTGCTATTAAGAAGTAAGGCTTTGGAATTATTTCCTAATTTATTCAATAACTTATCTTTTCGTTGCTTGCGTATTTCATCCAAAGCAATATGACTATCTTGTGACCCTTTTGCCGATATTTTGTAAGGAACCTCGATATTTTTCGTTGGTCACCATCTAATACTATTCTAAGCGTATTGGCATTTAAAGTGGAGAATATTGGAATAACTTTCTCATATAGTGTGGATACTCCTCCTGGTAGAATATTTATATTAATCACATCTAGTGTCTTACTATTTCCACAAATGTGAATAGCTCTTTTGATTAGATGTTCTGCCAGTTTATCTTCTACAATAAGATTGGATTTACATAAATCTTCATACAAAATTCCTCCTAGTGCGGCAAATGTAAGCTTATGAGGAGAATTAGGATAAGGAACTACCTTGTTATCGCTATCAGAAGCTATTTCTAAGCGAACTCGACATTCATCTGGAAGTCTCTCAGATATGTAAGGTGAATGAGTAGAAATAACAAACTGAGTATTTCGTTCATAACATATAAAAAGTATATATTTGAGAAGTTTGCTTTGAGCTCCAGGATGCAGAGAGGTTTCGGGTTCATCCATAATTATCAAGGATGAATTACTAGCCCTCCACATCTTATGAACCATCATAATTACTGCATACTCTCCACTTCCAGCATATGCTTCAGAATATGTAGAACTGCTATCAATTAATACTGTGTATCCAGGAACTTCAAAAAATGAGTGTTTAATAATTTTGATATTTTTATATTTTTTGTCAAGAATGTAGCTAATCCAGGAAATCTCTTCGCTCGACAAATTTATTAAAGGTTCAATTACTCTATTTTCTGATGCCAAATCTCATATTTTTCACCTTTGCATCCATCAAAAAGATTTTTAAGTTTATGTGAAGTATTTCGAATCCTTGTTTTATATTAGATGTATTTTTAGTCGAAACACCAAAAAACATATTAATGTCATATGCTGGGACCTCTTGCCTGAAATCAATATATAATACCGGCTTATCCAAAGGAATCCACCGGGTTCTATTTGCATAAGGTTTCTCGGCCGCGGTTAACTTTGAATACTCTGGCATCGGGGACATTCCATCACTTTTGTGAGGTCTAGTTGTTTCGAAATAATCTGGACTCCTTTTAGATTTTTTAGATTTTAGTATCCGCATTTTTTTAACTTCTGCAACATGAGATGAATTTGGTATATCATATTGGTATATGTAGCGAGGTCGATTAGAGTTCGGAATTATATCCAAATCAGTATCAAACCAATAATCCCCTAAACTTTTTTTACCAGGACATGCTTCAACAGCTCGTAATATCGATGTCTTATTTGTCCCATTTTCTCCTACTAGTAAAGTTATAGGAGAATTAAACTCTATAACACTATTATCTAATATATTTTTATACGAGAAAAAACGGATATTTTTTATTAGAGGTATATATTTCTTCGCTTGATGTTTTCCCTGTATACGTTGGATGTATGTCTCATGTGGCGTGTCCCAAGGAGCATTTTTTCTACTGGTCATTTTAATATCTCTTTCAAAATAGCTGATACTAATATTCGGGCCATATCTACAGGAACAGCATTGCCAATTTGTCGTGCAATAGAGGCCTTACTACCATACCACATAAAGTCATCCGGAAATCCTTGTAGACGAGCAGCCTCAAAATGTGTTATAGCACGATTTTCAGTAGGATGTAGGTATCGTCCTTTCTCTGGCTTAAAAAATTCTGTTCTGATCGTTACTGATGGGCTATCCCAACGGAGCCTCCCCATTACATCAGTTGAGCCATTAGTATGTTTTTTCCAACAAGGTGATAAGAGCTCTTCAGGAATGTCAAAACGATTTCCTCCAGAAGGTATGGAAGCAAAACGCTTAAGGGATAGTTTGCTATAATTCCTACCAAGATGTAACTCTTTTGAAGAAAAATATTTTCTCCCTTTAGGAAGGTCTATACCATCAGTTTTTTGTGGAATTCCTTGAAATACTTCACGAATTGTTTTTGGTGTTGTAATTAAAGGAGATATTTTTATTTCAGATAAGGTTTTTAGCCTTCCGATTAAAATAGCTCGTTTTCTATTCTGTGCAACTCCAAAGTCGGAAGCATTTAATATATAACTGTCTATAGTATATGATTCAAGGATTCCACCTTCCTCTGTTAAATCTCGCAACTCTTTATATTCCCTAGACTTTAGAAATGGTGGCACGTTTTCTAGTATAAAATATTTTGGTTTTGACCTACATATTGTTTTTACATAATCTTTCCATAATATGTTCCTTGGATCCTTTTCTTCTTGTTTTCCCAAACTTGAGAATCCTTGACAAGGGGGCCACCTATTATTAAGTCAGATTGTGGCACAGATTCTAACTTTAACCAATCACAAATATCCCCAATGTACTGCCGTAGAGGGTTAAAATTTCTTTATAGGTGAAGGCAGAGTCTGGATCTATCTCTACAGATGCGACTATATTTAGTTTCAACTTTAGTTCCGAAGCTGCATAATGAGCTCCTGCTGTTAGGCCACCTGCTCCTGTAAAAAGGTCAATTACTTCTATCTCCCTCACCATATCTCCATCCTGTCGCTTGATTTCTAGCTTTATATTACCTTACACGCAATCTTCAATATACCTGGTAGAACTTCGTCAACTACACCACATCCAACCCATCACAACGAACCTGCACCGCCCCGACACGCTTGAGCGCCGAGAGCGCCGCGCGCACGGAACGCAGTTCATGGGTAACCTGCGGTGCCTGCGCATAGGTGAAGAAGAGAATAGCGCGCCAGTCCCCAGGTACTGCATCCTCGGCCCCTGACGGTGAAGGCTCAGATATATCGCCCTCTCCCCCGCTCTCGACACCGGCAGGCGCGGAATGTTGGTGCGCGAAGAAATCTTCATCCAGCGGCACAGGCCCGGTCACGCGAACACCCTCCGGCAGATTCAGCTCCGCCAGGAACGCCTGAACATCAGCCTCAGCACCCGCCAGCATATGAAGTGCACCATACGCTCGATGATGAGGCGGTGGTGGTTGATCTGACGGCGGCTCAGGTGCTTGTCATCTTTATAACGTCGGACTGAGCTGGCTGCTGCCCTCAACGGTCGGCTTTGTTTTAGGACGCGTCCTGAAAGCCGCACTCAAGAAAAAGCATAAGGCTTAAATCTAGACAAAGGTCGTCTGAAAATTTTCAGACGACCTTTTATATTCAATTCAGGAAACATCAATGAAGTCGCAGACGGTAATCGATTTACGCGAAAATCATTTGCTGTGAATTTAGATAGAGTAGGGCATGACAAACGATTCTTCTGCTTTTTGTATTTTTACTCAGAAACTACAAAATCCACTGTATTCGCTTCGCCGTAATCGGGAATTTCCAGTTTGTTGATCATACGGTGTATCACATCATTCGGCACGGAATGTTCGCGGTTACGGTTTTGCGACAGTAATTGCGTGTAAGGCACTTCCAAATAAATCAGGTGTACCCGCGCGCCGTAGTCGGCGAACATAGGCAGCCACTTGCTGCGCAGGTCGCGGTTGAGGTTGGTGGCGTTGAAGACAAATGACGTGCGGGCGCGCAGGTATTCTTTTGCCTGCTCTTTACCCAAACGCACGGCTTCTGCGCTGTGTTTCGGGTTAGCGGGGTCGAGTTTGCGCTCGCGGCGGATGTCGTCCAGCGACAGTATGGGCAGATTGGCAAGGTGTTGCCTGATGTAACTGTCTTTGCCACTGCCTGCTATGGCACACATGGCGTATACGTCAAAGGTTCGGTCGTCAAACGGCTGGTAATCGGGCATGTCTCTGCGGCCGTTGAGATAGAGATAGCGGCCGTAATCGCTGGCGAAATTACGTGCTTTGCCCCAGCAGCCGTTTTCTTCGCACAGCTCGCGGAACAAGTCGATGCGCAACAGGATATCCTGTTGGTCGCGGCAGATGCGACCTAGAACGTCGGCTTTGGCAAGCATAGCGAGGTGAGCGGTATTGACCTGCAAAGAAGCGGCGATGACGGCGCGTTCCGGACTCGGTTTGTCGATTGCCCACAGAGGCAGTCCATGCAGACGCACGAGTTTGGCTATCGCTTCGCGCACAGCAAACGGCGTGGCAAGTTCGGTGTAAAGCAGGGAGCGGGCAGTGTATTCACCTTTTTTGGCATGGTTCGGCGACACAATCCGCTCTTTGCCGCCTTGGATCTCACGTTTAGTAGTGCTGCGTTTTTCTACATCATGCAGCATAGCGGCGGCAAACAAGATATGTTGCTCCTGCTCGCTGAGTGTTTGGAATTCAGGCAGTTGCAGCAGGGCTTCGCACACCATTTTAGTATGGACGAATACATCACCCTCGGCGTGCCATTCAGGATCCTGCGGCACGTTTTTCATGTCGGCAAACCAGCTGAAACGGTGTTCCAAGGCTTGCCAGTTAGGAAGTTTGCCGGGTGGATAATGGGGAAATGTCCACATGGTGGTCTTTCTTGTTATTGGATGACTTGACTTCAGGTCGTCTGAAAACAATGCTTGGGCAATGATGTCTGGTATCAAATTACTCAAATACGAACTGTTCGAAATCTGGATACATGCAAACTGTGATTTGTTCACGACCATGTTTTTGCGCAAGTGCTTGCATTTCCTTTTGTATGGCTGCTTTTTCATGACCGATACCCAAATTTTCGATGTGCTGGTTTTCGATAATCGGGATATAGATATCCAAATTCGGCTGCGTAGCATTTTGCACAGCAAACTCTCGAATAGAGTGGCTGTACGCTACTTCGCTAAAATCAGTTAGGTTTTTACACGAAGCAATCTTCACTCTGCGTAAATGTTTTAAGCCAGCCACTTTGGGAAAACGGGTAATGCCGTTAAGGGTTTCCACGAACAAAAACTGTAACCCCTGCATCTGGGATACAAAGTCCAAGTTTTCCAGTTTGGGTAGCCTCCACAATTGTAGATATTTCAATTTGAGCAGTTGCGCGGCAGCATCTATGTTTTCAAAGCTACATAGTTGCAGAGTGAGAAATTGGAGATTTTTCAACCCGTTTATGAAGTCAATGTGCTGTGGCTTGGAAATGCTGCGTAGCGTAAGTTTTTCCAGCGCGCTCAGGCTAGAAACAGCTTTGTCTAGATTTTTTTCCAAGTTGAGTAGTGAAAGCGTTTCCAAATGCTGAAAGCTGGTTAAAACGCTTAAATCTGATTTGGCGGATTTTGTTTTGGAACACAAATACAGTTCTTGCAGTTTTGGATTCACGCCGTTTAGGAAATTCAGGTTGCCGAAGCCGTTGTCGGCACTCAGTACCAAACTTTTCAGGCTTTGAAATTCTGCCAGTTTTTCCAAATTGCGGATGATGCTGTTGTTACCGCCGACTTCAATTGAAAGGTTTTCTAAGTCAGTAAAACTGGCAATCCAATCTACATCGAAATTTGAATACGCATAAAAGCGTAGATGGATGGACGGATGGTGTTGTAGCACTTCTTCCCATAGAACAGGGAAAATCGTCTGTAAATTTGCACCTTCGCTAAATTGAATACGATCCAGTTCATGGACTTTGTTTTTGTACTGGTGCAAATCTTGGAGAAATTCGGCAAAGTTGCTGTTGATTTCCCAAAACTTCGGGAGACCATAGATATATCCGCCCATGCTTTCCTTTCTTTTATTTAAGTTATCGAATTATAATATTTTTCATTTAAATACGGGTTTCAGGCCGTCTGAAACTGCCAGCTTTGCCAATGGTATTTATCATAATCGATAAGGCGGGCGGGCTTCCAAGTTTTTGTCCAATGCACATCGGTTTTAACGTGTTTGGCGCGAACAAGTTTAAAGAGGTTGTCAAACTCGTTGGACTGTACGGGCAGGTTACCGTTGTTAGTGGCAAAATCAGCGGCATTGCGGATGACGAAGCCTTCACTGCATGCTTCGCCTGTTTTCGGGTCGTAGCCGCCGAGTTTGCCTGCGGTTTGCACGCTGTCTGTCCATGTTGCACCTAAATTGGCGAGCAGCCATTGCTCCAAAGCGATGTCTTCGTCGGTGTATTTTTGGGTGAAGTCGGCAAGCGGATGCACGATGGGAAGTTCGGGAACTGTGGGGAAATCGAACAGCTGGGCATAGAATTTAACTTCTTCCCACGACAGCCAATGTCCGCCGCGGCGGACGGCAAACAGGTAAAAATAGCTTTCCAACTGCGAATAGGCGATGGAGTGGATGCCGTACATGTTTTCGCCGAAAAGTTCGAGGTCACCCAAGTCGTCTTTGATGTGCTGCCAGCGTTGCAGCAGCGGTTTGTCCCACGGATGTTGGGTAGGGGCGGCATGGCTGCGGGCATAGAGACCGTGGGCGGCGAAGCAGTTGTTTTGCCCGTCCAGCTTTTCGGTCAATACCAATTGCTGCAGAGTAGCGAAATGCGCGAGGTAGCCGCGAGGCATAAAGCGGTCGTCTGAAGTTGTGCCCAAGCTGATGGGTGCGTGCAGGCTGCGGGCGTATTTTTGTGGTTCGGTATTCGCTATCATGATTTGTCCTTGAAATTTATTTTTAAGTTTTCGGATGGTTTCTGCGGCTGATTATATTTTTTCTACTGTATCGCTTTGTTTAGACGCCAAAAGTTGATCAACCTAAAGCCGACGATGGTTTCGTAGTTTTCCGAATCGGGAAACTCTTCGATGTCCAGCGCGCGTTACGTCGGCGAGCGGTGTGGCACCGTCCACCAGCTACGTATCTTCGGTATGGCACCTTCTTCGAGAAAAACTCATATATGTATGAAATATTTCTATAACTTTTAGAGTAAAGTAAATGGCAGCTAGAATGAAGCTTAGTGATTAGACAACATCCAAACCATCACAACGAACCTGAACCGCCCCGACACGCTTGAGCGCCGAGAGCGCTGCACGCACGGAGCGCAGTTCATGGGTAACCTGCGGCGCCTGCGCATAGGTGAAGAAGAGAATAGCGCGCCAGTCCCCGGGTACCGCATCCTCGGCCCCTGACGGTGAAGGCTCAGATATATCGCCCTCTCCCCCGCCCTCGACGCCGGCAGGCGCGGAATGCTGGTGCGCGAAGAAATCTTCATCCAGCGGCACAGGCCCGGTCACGCGTACACCCTCCGGCAGGTTCAGCTCCGTCAGGAACGCCTGCACATCATTCTCAGCACCCGTAATAGCAGCCGTGCGTACAGCCGGGGGCAGCCCAATCTGTGACCGCTCATCCAGCTCAAACCGGGCGAACCCGGCAGGGTCCCACCGCACCAGCGCCTGCTCCACTGGTGAGGGTGACGCCGTTGTCACCACGACCCCGCCCTGCGCCGCAGAACGCACCAGCGCCGCCGCATTAAACCATCGCCGCAACGCGGCCTCTGGGGCGCGCAAAGAATCAAAACGCAGCATCGCATCCGCATCCAGCAGCAGCGCCGCAGCATAGCCGCCCTCGGCAACCGGCTCAGCCCCGGGGGTGGCCACCACTAGCGCAGGCTCAGCCCCCACAGAGGCACGCACATGATCCCCCGCCGAAGAAACCACCGGAACGTTCGGGAACGCCCGCCCCAGCTCCTCCGCTGTGCGCAGCGCACCCACAGCACCAGAACGCCACCGTTCACAACCGCACTCCGTGCACCGCCACTGCTGCGCCAGATGCCCGCACCAGGCGCACCCCGGCACCGCCGAACCATGCGAAAGCGCCAGCGGGCCACGGCACACCGTGCACCTGGCAGGCATACGGCACCGTTGGCACGAAAACGACGGCACATACCCGGCGCGTGCAACCTGCACCAGCACCGGGCCACGCTGCAAAGCCTTACGAGCCTCAATAAACGCCAACTGCGGAATACGCGCCACCGCCGCCAACGGGTCACGGGCCAACTGGTACTCATCCCCCGTTGAATGTACCCGCGGCGAAAACTCACGCACCACCTGCCGCGGCGCCACCAAGTGAGACGCCCAGCGGGTACGCACCAGCCGCGCCGCCTCACTACTGACGGCATATCCCGCGAACAGGGCCGCTGCCCCCGCTGCTTGCGCCCGCAGCAACAGTACATCACGCGCATGGCAGTACGGGGCGCGGCGCTCCACCAGCGAGAAATCCCCATCATCCCAGCACACCACCAGCCCCAGGTGAGCCACCGGCGCATACGCAGCCGCGCGTGTACCAATCACAATAGGAACCAGCCCCAGCCGTGCCTTCACATAGGCGTGATACCTGCTGTGCGGCCCCTCCCCAGAGCTCAACCGTGCAAACAAACCCGTCGGGGCGCGTTCACTCAGCGCCGCCTCAAGACGGTCAAGGCTTTTCTGATCGGGCACCACCGCAATAGCGCCACGGCCACCCGCCGCGCACGCCACCAGTGCAACCGCCAACAGATCAGCCCAATCATTCTCAGGATGCGCCGGCAGCACACTCAACACCGCGCGTGCTGGCTCCCCATCCGCCAGATCGGCCATAAACTCCGGGCCGTTCTCATAGTCGTCAAAAGCCGACGTATCACACAGCCCGGGCGGATCCGCAGTAAACGGGGCGAACCCGCCCAGCAGAAACGCACGCACCGCCTCAACCTGGGCAGCATCGGCGCTACCCGTCGTCTCGGGTGTGTTGGGCGCTTCTTCAGCACCATCTGCATAATTATTCGTATCCGGGGCGTTCTCCCCGCAGGCTCACCATTGCCCAAACCGGCCAGCTCAGAGAACCCCGGCAGGTGCCCCTCATAACGTTTATCCAGTGCGGCAATACGCGGCGCCACCGCCAACCGAAGCACATTCGCCACCGTTGAAGCGTACCGGTCAGCCAGCGCCTCAGCCAGCTCAAAAACCTCGGGCGCAACCACCGGAACCCGCGAAAGCACCGCTAGTAGGGGCAACAGGCGCTGCGGATAATCTGTAGATTCGGCACGTTCCGTAATAAAGCCGCTCACCCGCTGCCCATTAAAATGCACGCGCACCCGCGCACCCGGCACCGCATCCTCACTCATCTTCTCAGGCACCCGGTAATCAAACACCCTATCAAGATGCGGCAACGTACTATCAACCCGCACCCGCGCCACCGGGAACGGCACACCACTAGCCGCAAGAGCCTCATGAGGGTCCTGCGGCGGCTTGGGGGCAGAAGCGTACAGCGCATCAGCAATGGCAGGAAATCCCTGCAACAGATCAGGCTGCTGCAGGGATTGCTGCTCACGCGCACCAGAAGTGGCGTTTAACCGCTCGTCAGCGGGGTACGGCATTACGAGGCTGACACCGCCGAACGTAGAGCCTCAACACGGTCAAGACGCTCCCACGTGAACTCCGGTTCGGTGCGCCCAAAATGGCCGTGCGCGGCGGTCTTCTTATAGATGGGGCGGCGCAGATCAAGGTCATTAATAATAGCCAGCGGCCGCAAATCAAAGACCTCACGAATAGCTTTCTCAATCTTCGCCGGATCAACCTTCTCAGTGCCGAACGTCTCAACGTACAGGCCCACCGGGGATGCCTGGCCAATAGCGTACGCCACCTGAACCTCAGCCCGATCCGCCAGCCCGGCCGCGACCACGTTCTTGGCTACCCAGCGCATGGCGTACGCTGCCGAGCGGTCCACCTTCGACGGGTCCTTCCCCGAGAAGGCACCGCCGCCGTGCCGCGCCGAACCGCCGTAGGTATCAACAATAATCTTACGGCCGGTCAAGCCTGCGTCCCCCACGGGGCCGCCCTGCACAAAACGGCCCGCCGGGTTAATAATGAACTTCGTGTTCGAGGTATCAAGTTCCAGCCCAGATAGCACCGGCACAATCACCTGGTTCTTCACATCAGCCGCCAAATCGGCAAGATCATAGTCAGCTGTGTGCTGTGTAGAGACCACAATCGTATCCACCGAAACCGGGGTGTTATTACCGTCATACCCCAGCGTTACCTGGGTTTTACCGTCGGGTCGAAGATTCACCAGGGTGCCGTTCTTACGCACCTTTGTCAGCTTCTCAGAGAGCCGATGCGCCAGCCACACCGGGGCGGGCATGAACACGTTCGTCTCGTTCGATGCATACCCAAACATGATGCCCTGATCCCCCGCGCCCTGCCGGTCATAGTCGTCAACGGCTACACCGGTACGGGCCTCAAGCGACTCATACACGCCCGCGTTAATATCGGGTGACTGCTCGCCGATCGATACCGAGACACCGCAGAACTCACCATCAAAACCACGGGTTGAAG
Organism: Rothia aeria; assembly: GCA_002355935.1. Lineage (GTDB taxonomy): Bacteria > Actinomycetota > Actinomycetes > Actinomycetales > Micrococcaceae > Rothia > Rothia aeria. The sequence continues at coordinate 1,741,820 of AP017895.1, forward strand.
AGTCATAACCAATACCCAAGATTGTTTCACGCACAATCGCTGGAATCTCAACGTAACTAGAAGTGGTTACCTCACCGGCAACATGAACCTGACCGGTTGTCACCATTGTTTCAACGGCAACGTTCGCCACCGGGTCCTGGGCAATAATGCCGTCAAGAATAGCATCTGAAATCTGGTCACAAATCTTATCTGGGTGGCCCTCAGTCACCGACTCACTGGTGAACAGGCGCAAATGGGAATTAGTGCTCATGGTCTTTACTCTACTCTGTTTCTCAGGCACGAGGAGTGCACGGGGCCGTTATGAAGTCTTGTCACAAATATTACGGACTGTGACGCTCAACCGCGCACAGAAGCTCATAAATATGTTGCAAGGGTGGTGAGGATATCCCGTGATATTTCCCCCTTAGACCCCGAAAAAACGGGGCTTCATCAGTGAGGGAAGAAATCAGCGTCACAGTGTTCTCATCAGTTCCGAACCCCTGACTGATACCCACCGTGTTCACCGCCAAAAAATCGCAGCCTTTACGGGTAAGCTTCTCACGCCCCAGCTCAAGCGGGGTTTTATCGGGTGAACCGGTCTCGGCGGCAAACCCAACAATCAGGCGCGGCCCGCCCCCCAGCTGCTGGCGGCGCTGAACCACCTCACGCAGAATATCAGGGTTACGCACCAGGCGAATTACCGGGTTATCGTCGGGGTCAGCAGTTTTCTTAATCTTGTACTCGGCGTAATCCGCCGGGCGAAAATCGGCCACCGCCGCGGACATCACCAACGCATCCGCCCCGGAGATAGACTTCAGCACCGCCCGCTGCAGGTCGGCGGCACTCACCACACGGGTCAGTTCAACACCGTCGGGGGCGGATACCTCAAGGTTCGCACCAATCAGGTGCACCGAAGCGCCCATATCGCGGGCAGCCTGTGCCAAGGCTACACCCTGTTTACCGGTTGAACGGTTCCCCAAAAAACGTACCGGATCCAGCGCCTCCCGGGTGCCCCCGGCGGTAATAACGATGCGTTTACCCGCCAGAATCCCAGGCTCAGGTTCTATGCTTGGCGCAGATAAACTGTCAGAGTCTTCCGTTGAACCAGCGTGCACCGGGTGCGTTGGCGCGTACCCCGGAGTTTGCGAAGGATGCTCCTTCCCTTTCGGGAACTCTGCAATTACACGCTGTGCCGCCTCAAAGATATCTTCAGGCTCCGGCAGGCGCCCCACACCAGAATCTGGCCCCGTTAAACGGCCCACGGCAGGCTCAATCAGGTGATACCCGTACCCACGCAGAATACGCACATTCTCCCGTGTGGCCGGATGCTCCCACATCTGCGTGTGCATTGCCGGGGCAAGAATCACCGGGGCATGCGTGGTCAGCACCGTAGCAGACAGCAAATCATCAGCCCGCCCAGAAGCTAACCGCGCCAATAAATCGGCGGTTGCCGGGGCAATAACCACCGCATCCGCAAGCTCGGCCTGGCGCACATGATTCACCTGCGGAACCTGCTCAAAGACGCTTGTATGCACAGGGTTGCCGCTGAGAGCCTCAAGGGTTGGTTTACCCACAAACTCAAGGGCGGTATTGGTGGGCATAGCAATTACTTCGTGCCCGGCTTTACCGAAAAGACGAAGGAGCATCGCCGCCTTATATGCGGCGATGCCCCCTCCAATACCAACGATAATGCGCATGGTATTAAATAAAATCCTTACTCAGCGGAGTCGTCGAGAACAACCTCTTCAATCGCAATGACTTCTTCGGTGCCCGCAGGAATGTACTCTTCCTCAACGGCGGTGCTCATGAAGTCAGCCTCATCAATACCGAGCATAGCTGCCGAGAAGTCCTCGTGTACCAGCTGGCCGTTCTCATCAAAACGACCGTCGGGGATGTGCTCAGCAACAATCTGATCGCTCATAATCTCGCGCATGGCAACCGACAGGGCCTTATCATTCGGTTCGGAATCAACCAGCGGGCCAACATGCTCACCGGTGTTCTCCTGCAGGTTTGCGTAGTATGCATTAATCTGGCGGGCACGGCGGGCACCGAAAATCACCAGGCCGTACTTAGACTCCGCCTTCTCAATCAGTGCATCGGCACTGGGGTTCACAATACCCTCAGGCGCGGTGCCATCGACGAAGTTGTAGTCCTCTTTGGTTTCGTTTGCCACAGAAACTCCAATATATGTTGTGTTCTTCTTCAGTGCCGACACCCATGTGATGCGGGTTCAGCCAAAACTAAAGAACTATTCTACCCTGTCACAACCCAAAAATCACGTACAGGCTGTACCTGGCACGGTTAGCTTGAGCACGCCACGGCAGCAGGTACACCCACTCTATCAGGGCAGCAGATGGGCTACTGTGCGGGCTCGGCCCCAATGAGCTGGGCAATTTCATGTGCCGCCCGCTCAACCGTATCGTTTACCACGGTCACATCAAACTCGCTTTCGGCGGCAAGCTCAACTTTTGCGGTCTCAAGACGGCGCTGTTGCTCCTGCTCTGACTCGGTGCCGCGCCCCGTCAAGCGGGACACCAGCTCCTCCCAGCTTGGTGGCGCTAGGAAAACCAGCTGCGCCTGCGGCATAGATTTACGGATCTGACGTGCACCCTGCAGGTCAATCTCAAGAATCACCGGGCGGCCAGCATCCAACGCCTGCTGCACTTTAGTGCGGGGGGTGCCGTATTTATTTTTACCGTGCACCACCGCGTACTCCAGCATTTGCCCCTCATCAATCATACGGTCAAACTCATCCATAGAGACGAAGTAGTAGTGCACGCCCTCCTCTTCACCCGGCCGCGGTTCCCGCGTGGTTGCCGATACAGAGAACCACACCTGCGGGTAGTGTTCACGAATGTACTGGCATACGGTGCCTTTGCCCACAGCGGTGGGTCCGGCCAAGACGGTAAGAGTAGGCTTAGCGGTCATTAGTTATCCTTTTTGACCCGTCGAGCGCGGTCAAAGTAGCGTGTGTGACGATTAAAATACTCAACCATTTTACGCCGCTGGTGCACGCCTAAACCACCTAGGCGGCGTGTTGGTGCAATCTCTAGTTCAGAAATAATCTTTGTAGCCCGCACGGCCCCAATACCGGGTAGCGCACGAAGCATCTGCCCCACCGGCATTTTAGCCAGGGCAGGGTCAGTGTCGATCATGTCAAGAACCTGACGTACGGTAAGTTCACGATTAGTAAGTGCTTGCTTAATTTCTTGACGGTGTGTACGAGCTAAGAGTGCTTTCTCACGCGCGTCTGCGCGCGCCTGCTCGGTTAACGGAGATAGCGGCACGAAGGGCTCCCATCTGCGGAAGAAGTAATATCTATGCCTATAAGTTAGCACGCCGGAACGACTCATTTTTACCAAAACGTTATTTTAGGGATTACGGTTTATAAAGATTTGGTGTAGTTTTGGCGGAAATACGCGGAAAAATCGGTGCAGAAAAAATATTTATAAATCTTTGAAATAGTTGGTCACAGAAACTCCACGCCAGAAAAACGGCCTGTTTGGGCCTTTCGAGTGTGCCATAGTTCACACACTTTAGTAGGTGGAGAGCCTCACACTGCACAACTACTCACTCCATCCACTAATCACACTAACAAACGCCTGCGAACGCGGGGCAGCGCCACGCCGCACCAGCGACAAGTTTCGGTACCTCAACCTCCACAAAAACCCGACGAGAGTACCGTTCCGCGATGTTCCAAAGATTAAAACCCTGGTACGGATAGAACCAATCAAGAAGCTTCAAGTTAACCGCGCGGATAGCGCGAGTATAAATAAAAACATACTGTGGAATCGAAGCTGCCGAAGGCCGCTTCACGATAGCTTAAAGACTATAAAAGTGGCGGTTTCCACTATCTCTATGCCGGAAGGCTTCATCGATTGAAACTATAGAGAATGTATTACTTTTGTTGAATATGCCAAAGGTTCTTATTGTACGGGTGAATAAACAGAGTGAAATATTGAATATTTATGAGGTTTTGAGCTGAGGATTAAGATTGTTTACCCATATCAGAGTGTTATAGTTTCTTGAACACTATGTGAATAATTTTTCAAAATAAAAGCGCCCCGATACAGTTGGTGCCCGGTGTTCTAAAACCACCGGGCACCAACTGTATATGAGGGCAGCTGTCTATCCGCGCGCTGCCACAAGATCCGCACGAGCCATTTGCGCTGCCTGTGCCAGATCGGCAACCTGTGGGCCTGCTGAGAGCACCCCACGGCTGGAATTCACCAATACCTGGGATTCAACACCCGCAAACACCCGGTACAGGTCTTTAGCATTCGCGCCCTGGGCACCGTACCCCGGCGAAAGAATAGGGCCGTTAAAGGCGCTCAAATCTATCGCCAAATCGTGGAGGGCCTCCCCCACGGTAGCGCCCACCACCAGGCCGCACGAGCCCATACGCTCCCATGTCTGCGCGGTATTTTCAGCTGTGGCTGCGGCAATAATCTGCTTCGCTACAGCACCGGTATCTTCCGTCTTACCCACATGCTGCACGCTCTTACCCTCAGGGTTCGAGGTCAGCGCCAGCACAAAAGTTCCGCGCTGGTTCGCGGCTGCTGCATCCAGTGCGGGGCGAAGCGACTCAAACCCCAAATAAGGGCTTAAAGTGACCGAATCCGTACCCAACGGTGAGCAGGTGCTAAGCCAGGCATCCGCGTAGGCTTTCATGGTCGAGCCAATATCGCCGCGTTTTGCATCCGCCACGATCAGAACCCGGTCTTCGGCGGCGCGAGCAAAAAGCTCTTCCAACACAGCCAAGCCCGCAGAGCCGTGACGCTCAAACAAGGCAACCTGGGGTTTAAGCGCTGCGGCGTAGGGGGCGCATCCCTCATAGACAGCCGTGGTGAAGGTACGCAGAGACTCTGCAGAATCTTCCAAACCCCACGCCTGCAGCAGCTTCGGGTGCGGGTCAATGCCCACACACAGCGGGCCGCGCTCATCCATCGCAGCGGCAAGACGATCGCCGAATGGGATCATGAGAGCTCCCCCTCACGCACCTGGTTGTTGTCTTCTTGCTCGCCAGAGCTAGCGGTGTGCAGGTACTCGTTATGTTCCTGCAAGCTAATAATTCCCCAACTGTGCTCACGCAGCGCGGTAATGGCCTGAACAGCAGCCGCAAACTCCGAAATCGTGGTCATCATGGGGCATCCTACACTGACCGCTGCGGCACGGATCTCGTAGCCGTCGCTGCGAGCCGCACCACCGGCGGGCGTATTCAAAATCAGATCGATTTCACCATTGCGCACCATATCAACAATTGAATGCTGACCGTTTGCCTCCGCAAATTTGGAAGCAACCGTAGAGTTCACGCCATTGCGGCGAAGCACATCTGCGGTGCCACCGGTCGAGACAATCTCAAAGCCCAGCTGTTCCAGCATCTTGGCGTAAATAATCACATTGCGCTTATCGTGGTTAGCCACCGACACGAAAACTTTACCCTCGGTCGGCAGCGGCGAACCCGCACCCGCCTGGGCCTTCGCAAAGGCGGTATCGTAATGGGTATCAAGACCCATAACCTCGCCGGTCGAGCGCATTTCTGGGCTGAGCAGAGAATCAACCACCACACCCTCAGGGGTGCGGAAGCGGCTAAACGGCAGAACCGCAGCCTTAACCGCGATCGCGGTGTTCTGCGGCAAAGACGCGCCATCCATGCTATTCGGCAGATGTCCCTCCGCTTTCAGCTCGGCAATGCTCTTCCCCAAACCGATCATCACGGCCGCCTTCGCCAGCTGCACGCCGGTTGCCTTCGAAACAAACGGAACGGTGCGGGAAGCACGCGGGTTCGCCTCAATCACGAACAGATTCTCAGAGACGTAAGCAAACTGAATATTAATCAGGCCCCGCACACCGGTGCCGCGCGCAATAGCCTCAGTTGCTTCCTTAACCTTGGCGATCACATCGGGACCCAAGGTAATTGGCGGCAAGGTACAGGAGGAATCGCCGGAGTGAATGCCGGCCTCCTCAATATGCTCCATCACACCGCCCAGGTAGAGCTCGGTGCCGTCGAAGAGCGCATCCACATCAATCTCGATAGCGTCTTCCAGGAACTTATCAATGAGCGCGGGCTGAGAAGGCGAAACCTCGGTCGCGTTTTCAAGGTAGCGTGCAAGGTTCGCTTCATCATAGACGATCTCCATGCCGCGCCCGCCCAGCACATAGGAGGGACGAACCAGCACCGGGTAGCCAATCTCGTCGGCAACACGTTTGGCGCCCTCGAAGGTGTATGCGGTACCGTTCTTTGGCGAAATCAGGCCGCCTTCCTCCAGCACGCGCGCGAACTCACCGCGGTCCTCAGCCAGGTCAATAGCCTCGGGAGTAGTACCCAAAATCGGGACCCCGGCATCTTTGAGGGCCTTCGCAAGCTTCAGCGGGGTCTGGCCACCCAGCTGCACAAAAACACCCAACAAACCGCCCGTGCGGCGCTCTGATTCAACAATTTCGAGCACATCCTCCAACGTCAGCGGCTCAAAATACAGGCGAGTCGAAACATCGTAGTCAGTCGAAACGGTCTCCGGGTTACAGTTCACCATCACCGTCTCGTACCCCAGCGAACGCAGCACCAGTGAAGCGTGCACGCAGGAATAATCGAACTCAATACCCTGGCCGATACGGTTCGGCCCCGACCCCAGAATCATAATAGAGGGGGTCTCGTGGTCTGCGACCTCATCCTCAGCATCATAGCTGGAATAATGGTACGGGGTAAATGCCTCAAACTCGGCGGCACAAGTATCAACGGTTTTGAACACAGGACGAATACCCAAAGCGTGGCGCACACCGCGCACAACATCCTCAGAAGAACCAATGATCTCCGCAATCTGAGCATCAGAGAAGCCGTGGCGCTTTGCCAACTGCAAGATTTCAGGGTCAAGGTGGTCACGATGCTCGCGCACCAACTGAGCCACCTCATTCAGCAGAACCAGCTGATCCAAGAACCACGGGTCAATCTTCGTTGCCTCAAACAGCTGCTCAACCGTGGCACCGGCCAAAAGCGCCTGCTGCACCTGGTAGATGCGCTCGGTGGTGGGTACCTTAGTCTTCTCGATCAGCTCGGCAAGCTCCTCTTCGGTCCTCTCCACCGCAGTGAACGAGAAAGAAGACCCCTTCTGCTCCAGCGAGCGCATGGCCTTCTGAAGTGCTTCGGTGAAGTTACGGCCCAGCGCCATTGCCTCACCCACAGATTTCATGGTGGTGGTGAGGGTTGGATCAGCGGCGGGGAACTTCTCGAACGCGAAACGCGGCACCTTAACGACCACATAGTCGAGGGTCGGCTCGAAAGATGCAGGCGTCTTCTGGGTAATGTCGTTCGGAATCTCATCCAGGGTGTAGCCCAGCGAGAGTTTAGTTGCGATCTTAGCGATCGGGAACCCGGTTGCTTTGGAAGCAAGCGCTGAGGAGCGTGAAACACGTGGGTTCATTTCGATCACGATAATGCGCCCGGTCTTGGGGTCTACGGCGAACTGGATATTGCAGCCGCCGGTATCAACCCCGACTTCGCGGATCACGTTAATGGCGATGTCACGCAGTTTCTGGTATTCGCGGTCGGTGAGGGTGAGGGCGGGTGCTACGGTGATGGAGTCGCCGGTGTGCACGCCGACCGGGTCGAAGTTTTCGATGGAACACACGACCACGACGTTGTCATTCTTGTCGCGCATCATTTCGAGTTCGTATTCTTTCCACCCGAGAATGGATTCTTCGAGCAGCACCTCGGAGGTGGGTGAATACTGGATGCCCGCGCCAGCGATGCGGTGCAGGTCTTCTTCGTTGTAGGCCATGCCGGAGCCGAGCCCGCCCATGGTGAAGGAGGGGCGCACAACCATGGGGTAGCCCAGCTCTTGAGCTGCTTCTAGCGCTTCTTCCATGGAGTGCACAATAATGGAGCGGGCCGATTCGCCGCCTGCGCGTTCAACGACGCCTTTGAACGCTTCGCGGTCTTCGCCAAGGTTAATGGCGGCAATATTAGCGCCAATAAGTTCTACCCCGTATTTTTTGAGGATGCCCCGCTCATCCAGGGAGATGGCCGCGTTGAGTGCGGTCTGTCCGCCCAGGGTGGGCAGGATCGCGTCGGGGCGTTCTTTATCGATAATTTTTTCGATGACCTCGGGGGTGATCGGCTCGATGTAGGTGGCGTCGGCGAACTCGGGGTCGGTCATGATGGTGGCGGGGTTGGAGTTCACGAGGATGACGCGCACCCCTTCTTCCTGGAGCACCCGCAGAGCTTGGGTGCCGGAGTAGTCGAACTCTGCCGCCTGGCCGATGACGATCGGGCCGGAGCCGATGACGAGAACGCTGTTAAGGTCGGTACGACGTGGCATTTAGGCTTCCTTTGCGGTCTGGTGTTCGGTGGCGGTCATGAGCTCAATGAAGCGGTCAAAAAGGTAGGCGGCATCGTGCGGGCCTGCCGCCGCTTCCGGGTGGTATTGGACGGAGAACGCGGGGATGTCGAGGCAGCGGATGCCTTCTACTACGTTGTCGTTGAGGCCAACATGGGATACTTCTACGCGCCCAAATTCTTCAACGGGGGCTTGGACTGGCCCGTCAAGGGGCGCATCGACGGCGAACCCGTGGTTTTGGGCGGTGATTTCAACTTTCCCGGTGGTTTTGTCCATGACGGGCTGGTTAATGCCGCGGTGCCCGAAGGGCAGCTTGTAGGTGCCGAACCCGAGGGCGCGTCCCAGAAGCTGGTTGCCGAAGCAGATGCCAAAGAACGGGGTGCCTTTACGCAGAACCTCCCTGAGCAGTTCTACTTGTTCGTCGGCGGTTGCGGGGTCGCCGGGGCCGTTGGAGAAAAACACACCTTGGGGGTTGTGGGCGTAAATGTCGTTCAGGGTGGCGTTGGCAGGCAGCACGTGCACACGCACACCGCGTTCTGCGAAACGCTGGGGTGTCATGGCTTTAATGCCTAAGTCGAGGGCGACAATTGAGGCGATGGGCGGTGCGAACCATCCGTGCTCGTGCGGTTCGATTGTGTAGGCTTTGTCGATGGTGACCGAATCGGCTAGTTTACGGCCAGCCATGGGTTCGGATGCGCGTACTTCGCTGAGGAGTTCTTCGTCGGGTCGGTTGGCTTGGCGTCCTGAGAAGACTCCGGCGCGCATTGACCCGTGTGAGCGGAGGCGGCGGGTGAGGGCGCGGGTGTCGATCCCCTGAATGCCAACGATACCCTGTTCGATGAGTTCTTCTTCGAGGGTGCGTTCGGAGCGCCAGTTGGAGGCGACACGTGCGGCGTCGCGCACCACGTACCCGGCGACCCAGATTTTGCGGGATTCGGCGTCGGTGGTGTTCACTCCGGTGTTGCCGATGTGCGGGGCGGTTTGTGCCACGATTTGGCCTGCGTAGGAGGGGTCGGTGAGGGTTTCTTGGTAGCCGGTCATGCCGGTGGAGAATACTGCCTCGCCGAGAGATGCGCCGGTTGCCCCGTACCCGTACCCTCGGTAGATGGTGCCGTCTTCCAGGACGAGCAGGGCGCGGTCTGTGCGTAACGCGCCGGAGCGTGTCGATACTGTCATGCTCTTCTTCCTCTTATTCTCGTGGACTCCCCCGCTGGTTCTGCACTGGCGCCACAGGGGAATATTTATTCTTTTGATTGTATATGCGTGTGGTGGGTGAACGCGGGCCCTTACGAAACACTATCCTTAGCGGCTGACCAGCCCGCCAACGTATCAACGGCTTCCGGGGCGATCCCACGCAGCCGTGCAAGCGCCTCTGCCTTCTGGCTGGCGTAGCGGGTGCGGAACCCGGTTTGCACGCGGTGCCCATCAAGCGTCCACCCAATCAGCAGCAGCCCGTCACGCTCAACCACTTTGCCCGCAATACCCTGGCCTGTAGTAATCACCGCAAGTTTCTTCGCGGGAATCCACAGGTCTTTAGCACCATTGCGGGTGAAAATAATGCCGTCCGAGTAGATCAGGAGCGTGGATTTTGTTTTGAACCCCAGCTGGTCGAACCCCACACGGTTCAGTGCGTCACCGAACATCGTAGTGCTCACATACTCCCCCTCGAACGCCGCATCGGCTTCAAGCCCGTCGTAGCGTTCGGGGACGTCTTTGAGCGAACCGAACATTGTGGACTGCCGCTTGAGCCGGGATTTCCAGCCGCGCCAAATACCGAAGAAGCACAGCGCCACCACGGCAACGCAGATGAGGGTGGGAATGAGTTTTTCCACGGTTCTTCTTTCTTCTCGGTGTACTGTGGTGGTTTTGCCCCGAATATAGTGCGAACGTTCAAACCTACCGGCGCGGGCTTGCAAGCTCGCCGTTCAAAACGGTCGGATGCCCCGCATAGAAGGTTGCGCGCACGGCACCGGGAACCTCCATCCCGCGATACGGGTTGTTCTTGCCCTTCGTAGCCTGCTCCTCAGGCTTAATCACACGGGTAGCCTTCGGATCAACCAACACGATATTTGCTGGTTCACCTTCGGCAAGCGGACGGCCCTGCTCAGCATCCAGGCTGCCAATTTTCGCCGGAGTTTCGCTCATAATCCGTGCCACATCGGCCCAGGTAATATGCCCCGGCTCCACAAGGGTCATCTGAATAATCGAGAGAGCCTGCTCAAGACCGGTCATACCATTTGCAGCACACGCCCACTCGCATTCTTTGCTTTCTGCCGGATGCGGTGCGTGGTCGGTACCAATAACATCAATAATGCCGTCGGCAACAGCCTGACGCAGCGCAAGCACATCCTCTTCGGTGCGTAACGGCGGGTTCACCTTAAAAATCGGATCGTAGGTGCGCGCCTTTTCATCGGTCAGAATCAGGTGGTGCGGGGTAACCTCGGCGGTCACCTGCACGCCGCGAGACTTAGCCCAGCGCACAACCTCGACCGAGCCTTTAGTCGAGAGGTGGCAAATATGCAGACGCGAGTTCAAATGCTCAGCCAGCAGAACATCGCGGGCGATAATAGCTTCTTCCGCCACAGCGGGCCAGCCGGTAAGCCCCAGATCGGCGGAAACCTTGCCCTCGTTCATCTGAGCGCCCTCAGTGAGGCGGGGCTCCTGCGCGTGCTGGGCGATCACACCGTCAAAAGTCTTTACATATTCAAGGGCGCGGCGCATAATCGCCGGATCGTAAACGCACATGCCGTCATCCGAGAACACACGAACCTTCGCCTCAGAGGTCGCCATAGAACCAATGTCTGAGAGGAATTCACCTTTCAGCCCAACGGTCACCGAGCCGATAGGCTGCACACGGCACCAACCGGACTCTTTACCCAGCCGGTCAACCTGCTCAACTACGGCTGCGGTATCTGCAACGGGAAGCGAGTTCGCCATCGCAAAAACAGCCGTGTAGCCGCCTAAAGCCGCCGCGCGAGTACCGGTCTCAACGGTTTCAGAAGCCTCATATCCGGGCTGGCGCAGGTGAGTATGAATATCGACCAGACCCGGAAGTGCAATCTGACCGGAGGCATCAACGACCTGGGCGTCTGCGGTCTCTAAATCCTGGCCGATACGTGCAATTTTGCCGTCCTCAATCAGGATATCGGCAACGCGCTCACCCAGTAGGGAGGCGCCTTTAATAAGGTACGTGCTCATGTATATTCCTTCTTTCGGATAGCGTTAGGATTCGTCGCCGGAGTATAATTTCTCGCTTGACCCGTCGGTCAAGAGCAGGTACAGCACCGCCATGCGAACCGCCACGCCGTTACTGACCTGGCGCAGCACCCAAGCGTTCTGAGAATCAGCGGCTTCGGCACACAGCTCCAGCCCGCGGTTCATGGGGCCGGGATGCAGAATTGCGACTTCCTGAGGCTGCGCCAGCAGATTCTCGAAACGTTCTTTGGTGAGTCCCCACAGGGCGGTATATTCCTCTGCTGAGGGAAAATAGGCGGCGTTCATACGCTCTTTTTGAATGCGCAGCATCATCACCGCGTCAGGTTTTGTGGCGATTGCGTCATCGAAATCGTGGAAAACCTCAAGTCCCCAATCCTGCTTCCACCGCTCGGTATGCACCGGCAGCAGCGTGGGTGGAGCCACAAAAGCGACATCGGCCCCCAGGTTTTTCAGCAGCCACAGATTCGACCGCGCCACCCGAGAGTGCAGAATATCCCCCACAATCAGCACGCGCATACCGCTTAAATCGGTTCCTCGCGGCGAGTCCAGACCATCACGCTGGGCCTTGAACTGGCGCAGCGAAACCGCATCCAAAAGAGCCTGCGTTGGATGCGCATGCGTACCGTCCCCCGCGTTCAGCACGGGAATATCGGTCCACCCGGCCTCGGCAAGACGCTGCGGAGCACCCGAGGCTGAATGACGAATCACGAAGGCATCCGCACTAATCGCTTTGAGAGTCTGAGCAGTGTCTTTGAGAGATTCTCCTTTAGAAACCGATGAACCACGCGCCGCAAAATTGGTAATATCGGCGCCCAGACGTTTCTCGGCGGATTCAAAGGACAGCCTGGTACGTGTTGAATCTTCAAAGAAAAGATTGACTACAGTCTTACCGGCGAGCACATTGAGCTTCCGGTTTTCTGCCTTAACCTGTGCCATATAGTCAGCAACATCGAGAATTTCGATGGCCTGAGTTCGTGTGAGATCGCGGGTGTCAAGCAGATGTTTCATGAAAGCTGTCCTTCCAGCTGAATAATATCAACGCGGTCTGTGGCGTGATCCGTTTCTTCAAGCACCACGCGAACCTTCTCAGCGGCACTGGTTGGAAGGTTCTTCCCCACGTGGTCGGCGCGAATTGGGAGTTGCCGGTGCCCGCGATCCACCAACACGGCAAGACGCACCAGGGCCGGACGCCCGTATTCGTTAAGAGCATCCAAAGCGGCTCGGACGGTGCGACCAGAGTACAGAACATCATCAACAAGAACCACATGTTTGCCGTCGAGACCACCCGCCGGGATCAGGGACTCCCCCGCGCTGCGGTTTTCGTATTCCTCATCGGTGAGGTCATCACGGTACGGGGTAATATCAAGGGCGCCCAAGCCATCTTCGAGATCAAAATTTGAGTCATTGGCCTGGATGCGCTGCGCCAGGCGCCGTGCCAAGGGGTAGCCGCGAGAGCGAATACCTATAAGCACCAGGTGATCGGTGCCTTTATTGGACTCAAGAATTTCAAAAGCAATACGTGTCAGAGCGCGACGGATCTCATCGTCGTTAAGGATAGTACGCCCAACATTGGACGTATTATGCGCGCTACTGCCAGCGGGTACACCTGTCCCGTTCATAGCCGACTCCTTCCCCGCCTCACGGGACGGATTTAAAGGTTTCTTGCCTCAGTACAGCCTACCACACTCCCACCGCCCGATTAGGTTCTTCTGCCGGGCGCACCGCAGCTAACCAATACCGGCTCTGCATAGACAACCTCAGGGTATTTAGTAAGCTGTAAATGCATTCCTTGACGAAAGGCGCCCCGTGGATAGTCTCCTAGAACCGCTGTTTGCTGCCATCTTTAAAGCTCTCGCGGTGGTGGCACGCATGATTATCAGCGTGATCCTTGAAGTATTCGTCGAATTCCTTCTAGAGCTTCTTATTAAGGCACCCATTAGATGGGTAGCCAGCCGCTTCCACAAACGACGTAACCGGCGCAGAACCCGCGCTCTCACCGCACTGTACACCCCCTCCGCGACGGAAAGCATTCAACAAACAATTACCAAAGTGCAGCGTGACTCATACCTCTCGGTACTAGCGGCAATCCTGCTGGGCGTCCTCACCATCCTGTGCATCCTACTGTGGATCGCATCAGATTACACGATTTTCCTCATGGTTTTCTGGGGCGTCCTGGTGCTGCTAACGGCGTGGGCCATCTGGTACTACCGCCGGTCCTACGTGAGCTTTGAGCTGTATGAATTTACCTATTCCGAGCTTGGTGACGGCATAAAAACCACCCTCTACGCAGCAATAGACTCATACGTTTTCACCTACGACGGTTTTGCGAGCACCCTAAAAATTACCACCATTAATGATGAAACATTCTGCCTCAATCCCGCGGTACAAGACTGCCGGTATCTGTGCTCCATGCTGGCGGTGCGCGTCCAGACCGGTCGCTGGGTGAACCCCACCGCAGAACGTGACGCAGCAACGGTGCTGCACATGATGCGGTCCAATGACTGGCTAGAATTCATGCTCCGGGTGGAACAGGCGAAAAACCTGGCACGCACCAACCTGGAGGTCATGCACCGCACCCAGAACATGAGCCGTGAAGAAGCAGCTGCCGAAGCTGAAACAGCAAAGGCGACCCTTGGGTTCACGGGTAAATAAATGAGGTTCTGATGGCTGAAAACTTAGAGTTTTCAGCCATCAGAACCTCAGCGAGTCAAGAGTTACGCCAGTAAGGTTGGTTTGACCCTGCGCAGCTTATCAAGCAGGCCGTTCACAAACTTCGGCGAATCATTTGTTGAGAGCACACGCGCCAAACCGGTTGCCTCAGAAATAGCCACCGCATCGGGAATATCATCATTAAACAGCAGCTCCCAGGCGCCAATCAGAAGCACCACCCGGTCAGTTGCGGGCATACGCTCCAGCGACCAGTCCCGAGCATACGTGTTCAGATACTCGTTCAGCTCTTCACGCCTATCACGCACCCCTCGCACAATCTGCTCAGAGTACGACGAAATCTGCGCTGCGGTGTGCAGGCGGCGGCGTTGCAGAACCTCCACCGGGTCCTCCCCACGCTGATCCGCCTCAAACAGAGATTCGACGGCGCGCAGCCGGGCTTTCGTACGGGAATTCATTAGTCGTTCACGCGGCCAAGATAGTCGCCGGTGCGTGTATCAACCTTGATCTTGGTGCCGGTCTCAAGGAACAGAGGAACCTGGATTTCGTAGCCGGTTTCAACCGTGGCAGGCTTCGTGCCACCGGTGGAACGGTCACCCTGCAAACCCGGCTCCGTGTAGGTAATCTCAAGCACCACCGAAGCGGGAAGCTCAATGTACAGCGGGTTTCCCTCGTTCATGGCGATAGTAGCGGTCTGGGACTCCAACATGTAGTTCGCGGCATCCCCCACCACTGTGGCGGGCACATTAATCTGGTCGTACGTCTTCATGTCCATGAACACATAGTCCTCACCATCCTGGTACAGGTACTGGTAGTCGGAACGGTCCACGGTAGCGGTCTCAATCTTAGCGCCAGCGTTAAAGGTGCGGTCAACGACCTTGCCGGAGGTAATATTACGGAGCTTAGTGCGAACGAACGCACCGCCCTTACCGGGCTTCACATGCTGGAACTCAACAACGGACCACAGGTTACCGTCGATCTTTAGGACTGCGCCGTTCTTAATGTCAGTGGTAGTAGCCAAAAGGGGCTCTCCTTCATGTCGTCGACACCCACACGGGAGTTCCCGCCCGGGCGCTAAATTATCAATGAGCAAAATATACCGCCATCCAGTCTACACCAGATATGCCCACTGCGGCGTTATTCGGCGATCTCCTGGTACGTCATGTACAGAATCGACTCGTCAGGAACCTCATACACTCGCGGCCTTGCCAGTCCCTCCAACACAATAAACCGCAGGATCGCCCCACGCGACTTCTTATCACGCCGCATCGTATCCAACAGATCCTTCCACCGGTCCCCACGGTACGAAACCGGCAAATCCAGTGACGTGAGAATACTGCGGGTACGGTCCACGAGGGCCTCATCCGCGTACCCGGCCGCAAGCGACAGCTCCGCCGCGAATACCATACCCACCGCAACCGCTGCGCCGTGACGCCACTGGTACCGTTCTGCATGCTCAACCGCGTGTCCCAGCGTATGCCCATAGTTGAGTATTTCTCGCCGACCAGATTCACGTAGATCCTCAGAAACAACCTCGGCTTTCACCCGGATTGCGCGCTCTATCAGTTCCCGCACTACCGCAGACTGTGAATCACGGATCTTCTCAGGGTTACCCTCAATAATGTCGAGAATCTGCGGGTCAGCGATAAAACCGCATTTCACCACCTCAGCCATGCCTGTGAGCAGCTCATGCTCAGGTAGGGTCCGTAACGTCCCAATCTCACACAGCACAGCGGCCGGCGGCCAAAAAGCGCCCACCAGGTTCTTACCTTCGGCAGTATTAATGCCTGTTTTCCCGCCCACGGCCGCATCCACCATACCCAGCAGCGTGGTCGGAATATGAATCACCCGCACACCCCGCAGCCAGGTTGCCGCCACGAACCCGGCAACATCGGTAATAGCCCCGCCGCCCACCGAAATAATCGCATCGGTACGCGTAAAATCGTTCTGCCCTAAAACTTGCCAGCAGAATGCCGCCACCTGGTGGTGTTTTGCCTCCTCCGCATCCGGAATTTCGGCGCTAAACGACTGGTACCCGACCTTCCGCAGATCCTCCATCACAAGCTCCCCGGTGGAACGCAGCGCCCGGGGATGAATCACCAGGATTTTCTTCGCCTGATTTCCCAGAATCTCCGGGATTTTGCTCAGCAGATTGTGCCCCACCAGCACGTCATAGTTCTCGCGGGGTGCGTTGCCGGTCACCGAAATGTAGGTGATATCTTGCCCACCTGAAGCTCCGAAAGCAGCAGTGTTAGCCTCGGTCATGTTTAAGGTTTTCCTTTCGAGATGCAAGAACAAAACTCTGGATTTCTGCCGCCATCACCCCAATAGGCCGAGCGCCGCGCGCATCAAGCGTGTACGTCGCCAACGACTCATAGCGTTCCCGGCGGTGCTCAAAAATCTCACTCCACCGCTGCACGGGTTAGGCTGCAGCAGCGGGCGGGTTTTGAACCGGTAATGCGCGGCTCAACGGTTGGGGCGTCCACCAGAATATATACCACGTTTTGCCCGCGCAGCAGCTGCGCCACGGCGTCGGTCATGGGTGCCCCGCCGCCTAAAGAAAATACGGTATTACGGTATGCCGGGGAGGTGAGAACCTCCTCAATAACCTTCACCTCTAGCTCCCGAAAATGTGCCTCACCGAAAATCTCGAAAATCTCGGAGACCTCCCCGTAACGCTCCACAATCAGCTGGTCGGCATCTAAAAATTCGTATCCGTAAAACCGCGCCAGGTGCGTGCCAATATAGGTTTTCCCGGCAGCCATAGGTCCAATAAGCACAATTGGCCTGGTCATTTCAGCGAAACTTTCCTGCATTTCGCGCACCTGCTGAGGGTGGATCATCCCGTCAGCATCTTTGTGCTCCACACCGGGGTTTTGTGCGCTTGTTCCTCGGAAAGAGCCGGTTGTGCGCTGTTCACGGCTGGTTCCGGTTTCTGCCGAGAAGCCGCAGCGACACGCGCCGCAATAGCCGCGAACGAAGGAGCGGTCTTGGGTGTCTGCGCAACAGTGGGGGTGTCTTAGCGGATGCCGCCCCAGTTTCCTGGGCGGGAGCGTTCTCAGCTGAGGTTTTTTCCTCACCGCCAGCGGGTGAAGAGTCTGCCGGGTTCTCTGCGGCCTGAGAGAAGCCACGGTTTAGCCAGGAACCCGGCCGGGGCACTGCGGATGGGGCTTCTTCCTGCACCTGCTGAACCTGGTGGTGCGGCTCAGGAGGCTGCGGCTGCTTCTGTGTTGCCGCTGCAATACGCGCTAACGGGCTGGAAGGAATAACCCGCGCCGTGGCAGAAGATGCGGCAGAGCCCCCGCGAAGCCACTCTTCGCGGGGGTGTTCTGCTCGCGCTCAGACACGGCTATGCGTCCCATCCGGCCACATTAGACTCCCACGCCAATGACTCGGGAATGGCAGCCAAATAAGCGTCCATATTGCGGCGGGTTTCGCCCATGGAATCGCCGCCGAACTTCTCAAGTGCCGCCTGCGCCAGCACAAGCGCAACCATTGCCTCAGCAACCACCCCCGCAGCGGGCACGGCACATACATCTGAACGCTGATGGTGCGCTGTCGCAGGCTCGCCTGTGGAGGTGTCGATGGTCTTGAGGGCCTTCGGTACGGTTGCGATCGGTTTCATGGCCGCACGAACCCGCAGCAGATCGCCAATGCTCATACCGCCCTCAATGCCGCCTGCCCGGTTCGTATCCCGCTTCACCCCGTGCTCCCCCACCGAGATCTCATCGTGGGCAGCAGTACCGGGGCGGTCGGCGGTTGCAAAACCATCGCCCACCTCAACACCTTTAATCGCCTGAATACCCATGAGGGCAGCAGCAAGACGCGCATCCAAACGACGATCCCAGTGCACATACGACCCTAACCCGGGAGGCATACCGTACGCGAGTACCTCAACCACACCGCCGAGAGTCTCACCATCCTTATGCGCCTCATCAACACGCGCCACCATGGCCTGCGATGTTGCGGCGTCAAAACAACGAAGCGGGTCAGCATCAAGGCTCTGCACATTGTTTGGGGTGGGAACAGGCGCCCCGTCGGGGGCGTGCACGCCGCCAACAGCGACAGTATGCGAGACCAGCTCAACCCCCAACGCTTTAAGCACCTGCGCCGCAACAACCCCCAACGCCACGCGGGCTGCGGTCTCCCGTGCTGAGGCGCGCTCAAGCACCGGGCGGGCCTCAGCAAAGTTGTATTTCTGCATGCCCGTAAAATCTGCGTGCCCAGGGCGGGGGCGGGTGAGCGCTGCGTTACGTGCCCGCCCCTCGATGAGGGCCGGATCCACCGGGTCTGAGCTCATCACATCAACCCACTTAGGCCACTCGGTGTTGGCGATTTCGAGGGCGATCGGGCCGCCCTGCGTCACCCCGTGGCGCACCCCACCGAGGATACGCACCTTATCTTCCTCAAATTTCATGCGGGCACCACGCCCGTAACCAAGGCGACGGCGAGCTAACGCGTCACGCACCATCTCGCTCGTCAGTTCAACACCGGCAGGAACGCCCTCAATAATGCCGACGAGCGCCTCACCATGAGATTCTCCGGCGGTGAGCCAGCGCAGAGCCATAAGGTTTACCTCTTTTCAATCACCCGCACCGGTGTGTTGAGGTGCGCGGCATAACTATTAGTGCTTTAAGTGTATAAAGTCGAACGGGTATTAGACGAATGTCTGCGGCAGATGTTCACGCGGGGCAAGCCCCACGGCGGCGCACATGGCGTTCAGCATCCCAAGTTTCTCCGTATCGTTTGGGGTGCGCCGCGTGAAAATAAGAACCTGCTCCACAGCCTGGTAGAGAAGCATCTCCAAACCGGAAACCACCGTACCACCGCGTTTTTCCCACTCGCTGGCAAGCAGTGAAGGCCACGGGTCGTAGGCAACATCAAGCAGGAGGGAACCCGCAGTAAGCTCTCCCATATCCTGCGCCCACGCATCTGCCGCGTGTGCGGGTAAAGTCGAGATGACGGGGTTATAAGCCGATGCTGCAGCCGGGAACTGCGCCAAAGGCTGAGGGGCCACCTGAACCCCCAAGCGGTCGGCCACCGTGTGCACATCGGCGAGTTTATGCAAAGAACGCGCATACAGATCCACACCACCGTACCCCAGCCGGTGCAGGGCTGTCAGCGCCGAAATGGCCGTCGCTCCCCCACCCACAACCGCGGGCCGCTCACGTTGTGGAGCGGGGTCAAGCCCAGCCTGAAGCAGAGCGTTCACAATACCAGCCACGTCAGTGTTATGCCCAATAACTTTCAACCCGTTGACGTACACCGTATTCACCGCCCCGGTGATACGCGCCAACTCCGTCAGCTCGTCACAGTACTCAATCACGGCAGTTTTGAGCGGCATTGTCACCGACAACCCAGCAATGTAAGGAGCCTCGGGCGTGCCAGCGGGGTGATTGACCTCAGTAAAAATCCCGGGAAGATCCTCACGGACGGTGTCCCGGCGCTGATATTCAAGGTCATCATCGCCCACATAGCGGTAAGCCGCACGGTGCAGGGCGGGTGAGAGAGAATGCCCAATAGGGTGCCCCAACACGTAGGCTCGACGCGCGTAAGGGGCTTCCCGGTACGGTTCTTGTTTCACGTAAACTGCGCCTCTCCACGTTCTCCCGCCTGAACACCCCTGATCTGCGCGGGGTGCACCTCCATTTTAGTGGAAGATAAGCCCGTTTCTATAGCTGGGACACAACAACCACAGGGCAGCAAAAAGCGGGTGCCGCCTCCACCACAGTGGAAACAGCACCCGCCGCAGGCCCAAACGCGAGGCCTTCAGAACCTAGCTACAGCGGCCCTTATGGTTCGAGCACCACTGGTTGTACTCTTCAACGTACCGCTGGTGTTCCTCATAGGTCTTCGAGTACTTCGTCTCACCCGAGTCAAGGTCCACCGTCACCCAGTAGTAGTACGGGTTCTTCTCGGGGCTTGCGGTTGCCCGAATAGACGCCAAAGTCGGCGAATCAATCGGGCCGGCAGGAAGACCCTGATGCGCGTACGTGTTGTACTTATTGCCCTTATCGGCCTTCTGCTCCTCCGTCAGGTGGTATGAGCGGATACCCAGCCCGTAGGTGACCGTCGCATCCGACTGGATCAGCCCGCTCGTCTCCCCATCCGTGTGGCTCAGACGGTTCTCGATAATACCAGCAACCGCGTTGTAGTCCTTCGGCTGAGCCTCCAGCTCCACAATGGAAGCCTTCGTCAGAACCTCAAAGGCACGCTTATCGGTGGTGACACCCACAGACTTCAAGTCTTCCTTAGTCTTATCGACCATGGCCTGAATCATCTTCTTAGTGTCCGTTCCCTTCGGGAAACGGTACTCACCCGGGTGCAGCCAGCCTTCAATCGAGGGGAAATTACTGGGCACGCCGTACTGCTCGTAGTTCTTAACAGCTTCTTCAAGCTCACTACGATTCAGCTCACCCTGCTTAGCAATAATGTCCAGGGTCTCCCCCACACGCTTACCCTGCGGCACAGCAAAGTAGATAACATTGCTGGTGGCGCCAATCAGCGTGGACACAACAGCCGAACTGCTCATCTCTTTCTGCAGGTCGTACCGGCCCGGCACCAGGAACTTACCCTTGCTTTCAGACTGGTACACTTCCACAAACTTATCAGCGTCAGCAATAATGCCCTGCTGCTGAAGAGACTCGGCAATCTGCTGCGGGGTTTCGCCCTGTTCAATAACGAACGTGACAGCGGTGCCGTTTCCGTCACCGGCGAAGTCACGTTTTTTAAACGGATCCAAACGGGCGATAAGCAGCGACGACAGAACAATTACCGTCACCAAGAAAATGATCGTTGCGACCCCCATGATGGCGGTGCGGCGGCGCTTACGAGCCTTCAGCTCCTCAACGCTCACCACTTCCTGCTCCAAGGTGATGCCCCGAATACCGGCGCGTGCCTCCTCGTAGCTTGGGGACAGCAGATCTCTTAAGCCCGTTTTGCGGGGCTGTTTATTCTTAGGTGTGCGGTTTACCCGCTTTTTCGAATCTTCGGTCACTGAAGGGTCTCCGTTTCGTTGACGGGCTTGCCGTCTAAGGGGCATTCCTCAGAGTGGGCTTCTTCGTAGGCTGGACTGCTCAGTTTATACCCGGCTATAGCATACCCTGACTTCAGAGTGTCTAAGCAATACTGCAAAATGTTAACCGCAGCAGCCTGATCCACTATAGCCTTGAAATCACGGGACGAAACGCCTGCCTCATGCAACGAGCGCTGCGCGCTCACCGTGGTTAGCCTCTCATCAACCAGCCATATATGTATATGCTCCCTGCCCTCTGCATCAAGTTCAGACCGCAAATTTTCTGCATATTCTTTCGCCATAACAGTTGATGCGGACTCGCCACCGCGCATGGTTTTGGGCAGTCCAACAAAAATCTCAACTACATCATTAACCTCCGCGAGTTTACGCAATACGCGACGATCAGAATTCTTTTTATGATCTCGGCGGAGCGTCTTGAGCGGGGTGGCAAGAATACCATCCGGGTCGCTCAGGGCGGTGCCGACACGGGCATTGCCCACATCGACACCCATCCGCACTCCTGGCTGAAAACCGCTCATCTGAATCTATGCCTGCGCAATCGTGGTGCGGATCGTGTCCAACGCCTCGTTTACCTTCGTAGCATCCTGACCACCGCCCTGGGCAATATCGTCTTTACCGCCGCCGCCGCCGCCAAGAACACCGGCAGCAACACGCACCAGCGCACCAGCTTTCACCCCGGCCTCACGGGCACCCTCATTGGTGGCAACAATAACTACCGGGCGGTTATTCGCAACACCGGTCACCGCAACCACGGCGGGCTCAGAACCGAAGCGGGAACGCAGATCCAGCGCCAGTGAACGCACCCCGTTAGCATCCAGCTCCCCGGCGTGATGCGCAAGCACACGCACCTGACCGATAGTCTGAGCGGTCTCAATAAGCTTCGCAGCCTCAGCCTGAAGCTTTTCGCGCCGCAGCTTCTCAAGCTCCTTTTCGGCGGACTTCAGCTTGGTGAGGGTCTGATTAATTTTTTCGGGCAGCTCAGCGGAGGACTGCACCTTAAGCAGGCTGGTCAGCTGGTTCACGAGGGTGCGTTCAGCAGCCAAATGGTTAAAGGAGTCCAATCCGACAAGCGCCTCAACACGACGGTTCCCCGAACCGACGGACTGCTCGGTGAGCAGGGACAGCGAACCAACCTCTGCGGAAGAGCCCACATGGGTGCCGCCGCAGAGCTCGCGGGAGAACTCGCCGCCGATCTCGACCACACGCACAGTATCGCCGTATTTTTCGCCGAAGAGGCTCATCGCCCCCATAGCCTTGGCCTCAGCCAGAGGCATTTCACGGGTGATCACCTCAAAGTTATCGCGGATCGCACGGTTCGATACTTCCTCAACCTCACGCTTGGCGGATTCGCTCAGCCCCTCACCCCAGGCGAAGTCAAAACGCAGGTAGCCTTCCTTATTGAACGACCCACGCTGGGTGGCTTCTTTACCCAGCACCTGGTGCAGTGCGGCGTGAATAATGTGGGTACCGGAGTGTGCTTTCTCGCCGTCCTTACGGCGCTGCACATCCACCTGAGCCACCACCGGGACACCGGGGTGGGCCTCACCCTCACGAATTACCGCCCGGTGCACGCTCAGACCCTTCACCGGCTGCTGCACGTCCTGAACATCAATGACGAAACCGTCACCGGTAATGGTGCCGGTGTCGGCAGCCTGCCCGCCGGCTTCAGCATAGAACGGGGTCTCGTCAAGAACAACCTCAACTTTATCCCCGGCCTTGGCTACGGGCACGGAAACGCCGTCCACCAGGATTGCGCGCAGCTGCGTCTCGGTGCGCAGCTCAGTGTAACCAGTGAAGATGGAGCCGCGCTCATCCAGCAGCCTGCGCAGTTCAGACAGGTCAGCGAATGCGCCTTTCTTGGCCTTAGCGTCGGCCTGGGCGCGCTCCCGCTGCTGGGTCATGAGCTCACGGAACGCCTTCTCGTCCACCTTCACCCCGGCCTCAGCAGCCATTTCAAGGGTGAGGTCGATGGGGAAGCCGTAGGTGTCGTGGAGCGTGAACGCCTCAGCCCCGGAGACGGAGTTAGAGCCGTTCTTCTTGGCGCTGGCCACTGCTTCTTCCAGCCGCTCAGTCCCTGTTTCGATGGTGTGCAGGAACGCTTTCTCTTCGGCGTAGGCAATGCGTGAAATACGCTCAAAATCGTCTGCGACGTACGGGAATGCACCGGCCATTGCATCGCGGGAGGCAGGGAACAGAACCGGCAGGCACGGTTCAGATACACCCAGTAGGCGCATCGCACGGATTGCACGGCGCATGAGCCGACGCAGAATATAGCCGCGTCCTTCGTTTGAAGGGGTCACCCCGTCAGCGATGAGCATGAGTGAAGAGCGGATATGGTCAGCGACCACACGCATCCGCACATCGTCAACATACCCTTCATCCTGGGGGGATTCAGACCCATGATATTTTTTACCGGATAGTTTCGATGCCGCATCAAGTACCGGGCGTACCTGGTCGGTCTCATAGAAGTTCTCGACCCCCTGCAGCAGCATCGCAAGACGCTCAACGCCCAGGCCGGTATCAATATTTTTCTGAGGGAGTTCACCCAGGATCTCGAAGTCGTCCTTGCCGGTGCCTTCGCCACGCTGGTACTGCATGAACACCAGGTTCCAGATCTCAATGTAGCGGTCGTCGTCAACAGCCGGGCCGCCTTCCTTACCGTAGGCCGGGCCGCGGTCATAGAAAATCTCGGAGTCCGGACCCGCTGGCCCGGGCTGGCCGGTTGACCAGTAGTTCTCTTTCATCCCCATGCGTTGGATACGCTCTTCGGGGAAGCCAACGATCTTGGTCCACACGTCAAACGCCTGATCGTCGCCTTCGTAAATGGTCACCCACAGCCGCTCAGGGTCTAGGCCGTAGCCGCCTTCGTCCTGGCTGGTGGTGAGTAGTTCATAGGCGAACGGTATTGCCTGCTCTTTGAAGTAGTCGCCGAATGAGAAGTTTCCGGCCATCTGGAAGAATGTGCCGTGTCGGGCGGTTTTGCCTACCTCATCAATATCAAGGGTTCGGATGCACTTCTGGACGCTGGTTGCGCGGCTAAACGGCGGTGTTTCACGTCCCAAAAAATACGGGATAAACGGAACCATGCCCGCAATTGTGAACATAGCGCCGGGTTCATTTGAGATAAGCGATGTTGAGGGGACCACGGTGTGCCCGCGTTTAGCAAAAAAATCAACCCAGCGCTTTGAAATTTCCTGTGAGAGCATTTTTTCCTCTGAAGTGAATACGTGTGTTTAGTAGGTCTTGTATACAATAAATCTTTGGTTAGCGCGTTAACTACATCATACGACATGAAATAGTATTACGCTTTTAGTTGAAGAAATCTTCACCAAGTTCCCGGTCACGGCGCAGGCGAGCTTGACGCGCTTCCTCAAGGTGGGCTATTTCGCTTTCAACCTCAATGAGCTCACGCTCGGCAACGGCTCGACGCAGCTCGGACGCCTCATTCGGGCTCATATCCCGGTCCCACAGATCGAGAGAGCCGGGGCGTGCGTCCTGTTTTTGCCGCTCAACTTTGGCGTGCAGTTCGGCTTCTTTCTCCTGCATGCCTTGGCGTACCCGTGCGGCGAACTCAACCGCCCGCAGGGCGTAAGGCTGCAGCGGCTTACCCAGGGATGAATCAAAAAACTTTCCCATCTGAGACTCCGGGTTTAACTCCAGCGCACCGGACTGGTATTTAATGAGGGAGGCGCTGGACGGGTTTGCTTTGACGTAGGCGGCACGCCTGGAGGCGAGGTAGCCGACAGCTGCGCCGGCACCTAGAAGTAGAGCTGAGCGTAAAATACCCACTAGTTTTCACCACCCTGTTGAGGTTTCTCGGGGCCGGGGGTTTTCGGGTTCTGGGCGTTGGTTGAGCCGCCGCGGAATGCTTGACGCACACCGTACGAGAACGAGGCAACTTTAATGAGCGGCTGACCCACAGTTGAGGTCACCAGAGAAGACAGCGCCGAAACGTTCGCTGAAGCGTCTGAAACGTTTGAGGTGATGTCGTCCATCTTTTCCAGCTGCTCGTTGGTGCTTACCACCGTTTTGGTGACTTCTTCAATGAGCGGATTGGTGCTCTGGTTGAGGGAGCGGATGGTAACAATGAGCTCATCGAAAACCTTGGTGAGACGAAGAATTGGTACGGCTAACAGGGCCACCAGGATTGCGAAAACCCCTGCGGCGATGAGACCCGCGATGTCTCCACCGGTCATAGATACCTCGTTTCTTCTTGGTTGGGTGCTCCCTTAGCGGTCAAGGCGGCCGCAGGTGCGCGGTAAAGGAACCGAACGTGCGGCCACTTCCCTATTCTAAATGAAATTAGGCGCCTCGTCCGCCTGCGCCCTGTGCACATGTAGATTTTTCGGGCTGCCCAAGGCGGCCTTAACGCGCTCTATCTGGATCGATACCTATAAGTCGCGCCCTAAAATTTATTGCCCGGTTCGCTTAAAACGGGACGACCCGCCCGTGGTATAAACCACGGCGCGGGCCGACTCTCGAAAAATATCGAGATTATGCCAGGCGTGAGTAGTACTCAACGACCAGCTGCTCGTCGCAGACCACGGGAATCTCCTCGCGCTTGGGGGCGCGTTCAAGCTTCGCGTGCAGCTTCTCAATTTCGACGTTCAAGTATGCCGGAACCTCGGGCAGAACAGCCTGGTTCTCGCCCGCAGCAGCCACCTGGAAGGGGGTGGTCTTCTCGGACTTCGGGTGAACGTGGATCAGCTGGCCGGGCTTAACGCGGAACGACGGGCGGTCCACGCGAACACCATCAACCATAATGTGGCGGTGTACAACCATCTGGCGAGCCTGCGCAATGGTGCGAGCAAAGCCCGAACGCAGAACCAGGGCATCAAGACGGGTTTCGAGGTGCTCAACCAGGTTCTTACCGGTCTGACCCTCAACACGCTTTGCCTCAAGGTATGCGCGGCGCATCTGTGCCTCGCGGATGTTGTACTGAGCGCGCAGACGCTGCTTTTCCTTCAGCTGGGTTGCGTAGTTGGAGTCAGCCTTCTTGCGGGCGCGGCCGTGCTGACCGGGGCCGTAAGGACGGCGCTCAAGGTACTTTTCTGCCTTCGGGGTCAGTGCGATGCCCAAAGCACGGGACTGACGCACGGTACGGCGGGTGCGGTTGTGTTTAGCCACAATCTACCTTTCATAGTGCGGGGCGCAACTGTTTTACGAGCTGGCCCCTTTGATCGTTTGGTTCTGGCCTCCTCGGTTTACCCGCACCAGGTGGTGGGGCGGAGAGCTCGGGGCAGAGTACCCCGGTGCTACATTTCTGGCGCACGCCTGCACCTGATATAGCTGCAGGTGGATGCGGTCACAGAAATTGCCAGACCCATCAAGTGTACCGGTATTACCATGTTTAATCTAGCGTGCGGTTCCGGCTCAACAGCAAAAGCTACACCGTAAATGTGTACCTGTTTAATGCGGCGGCCGTACCTGGGCTCGGGTGAAGAAGTTCAGCTGTTACCTCTTCTGGGGTTAGCGAGGCAGAACCATCATCCTGACCAGTATCGAACACGAATAGTGCTATTTCTTCTAAGGGAACGCTGAACATCTCTATAACGGTCGGCAAGCTGCGGAAAACCCCAACCATATTATCTGTCACATCCACATGGAGTATCTTGTGGGCGAGTAGCTCCTGATCGACCATCTCACCCCAGACAGTCCACCCGTCGGGGCCGTGGGGTGAAGTAACGAGTACGGGGTAAAAACATGAGTGTGCGGGCCAAAAACCACCTTTAATGTGGATACCTGACCGGTGGCCGTATACCTTAGAGGGCTGCTAGTAATATGCCACCCCACATATTCCTGGTGCAGAAGATCCACGGTCGCCTCATATGTTCCGTCGCTTACCGTTATGAGAAGTCCAGCTGCCGGGTGTATCTCTGGTTCGCCCCTAAAGTAGAGTGCTGGCCGGTGGGCCAGACAGTAGGCTCTCCGCCCAGCATAAGTATTTTGATATTCATCCCATATGCTGGCCCCATTAGAGTCGTTAATGAGCTCGTAGGCGGTAACAGGGGTAGCGGCAGCGACAGTTTCATGCATTTATTATAGGCGTATCTTATGCGCCTGCACCGTTTGCCCGGTCAAGGATTTCACGGATACGTTCACGCCGTTCAGTCAGAGTTCGCTCAAACCCGTGCGGTGTGGGCTCATAGTAGACCTTGCCCCGCAAAGTATCCGGCATATACTGCTGAGCCGCCACATGCCCCGGCTCATCGTGCGCATAAATATATCCGTCACCGTGTCCCAAGTCGGCTGCGGCCGCATAGTGGGCGTCCCTCAGATGAACCGGAACCTGCCCCGAAAGCCCGGCGCGCACATCCGCTATTGCCTTATTAATAGCCACATATGCCGCATTCGATTTGGGCGCTAAAGCACAGTAGATCACCGCCTGCGACAGAATAATGCGCGCCTCTGGCATACCAACCAGCGCCACCGACTGGGCAGCGGCGGTCGCCACTTGAAGCGCCTGCGGATCGGCAAGACCAATATCTTCACTCGCCGCAATCATAATGCGCCGCGCCACAAAGCGCGGGTCTTCGCCGCCTTCGAGCATGCGCGCCAGGTAGTGGACGGCGGCATCAGCATCGGAACCGCGTATAGATTTAATGAAGGCGCTAATCACGTCGTAGTGCTGATCGCCGTCTTTATCGTAGCGAACGGCAGCACGATCAACGGCTTCCTGGGCATGTGCCAGAGTGATGCGTACAGGCTTGCTGGGGGTGGTCTCTCCCCCAGGATCTGTGTTCTCGTCCGGGGATTCGGCCTGCTCATTCTCGCTGAAGGCTATGGCGGCTGCGGCCTCTAAAGATGTTAGCGAGCGGCGCGCATCGCCACCGGATACTGCGGCAAGGTGGGCACGGGCATCTTCATCAATTACTGCGGCACCGTTGAACCCGCGGGGGTCTTCGAGCGCTCGGTTAATTAAAGACTCAATGTCGGCTGGCTCCAAAGAATGCACTCGAAGCAAAAGCGAACGTGACAGAAGAGGCGAAATCACGCTGAACGAGGGGTTTTCCGTCGTCGCCGCCACAAGAATAACCCAGCGGTTTTCAACCCCAGGCAGCAGCGCATCTTGCTGGGCCTTCGTAAACCGGTGGATCTCGTCAAGGAAAAGCACTGTTGTGGTGCCGTACATGTCACGGTCTAAAAGGGCTTGGTCCATAACAGCGCGAACGTCTTTAACTCCGGCGGTAATAGCGGAAAGTTCGACGAATTTACGCCCCGGTGCGCGTGCGATGACATGCGCCAGTGTGGTTTTTCCGGTGCCGGGAGGGCCGTACAGAATAACGGATGCGGGCCCGGCTGGCCCGGCATGATCTGCTCCGGCGAGTACCCGCAGAGGCGACCCAGGGTTCAGCAGATGCGCCTGCCCGAGCACCTCATCCACGTTCTGCGGACGCATCCGCACCGCCAGTGGGGCACTAGAGCGCGCGCTGGCGGGGGTGGGTGCTATAAACTTGACGCGGTCCTCGTCATCGGGAAGGCCAAGGTCAAAAAGCGAATCTGCCATGCTTCAACTCTACCGGTTATCCGATGTGCCTGCCTCAGCACCAAAGTTTGCCCCATTTCTATGAATAAATAGAAGACCTGTGCCCCACATCTGTAAGTACAATCACCAACTGATTTCGTTCAAAGTACATCATCAACCGATAATCCCCTACCCGACGTCGCCAGTACCCGGCGAGAGGTCCGGAAAGGGCTTTGCATGCCCTCCATGGTTCCTCCATTGTTCGTAATTGGTTAATATCTTTACGAATACGGCGAAGAACTTGTGGGTCTAGTTTTTTCATCGTCTTCGCGGCAGTAGGTAGAACTTGTACGTCCCAGTTCTGATTAGTCGTCAAGTAGATGCCCCATTAGATCGTCAAACGGTATGGCCGCTACCTTGCCCGCGCGGTAATCTTCGACCTCTTGTTTCATCAGGTATATGTGCTCGTACTCTGCAATTTTTTCTTCCATCGCAAGCCGCATGTAGTACGAAGCTGGACGATCAGTATGGCGCGCCAACGCCTCATAACGTTCTTTGAGCTCGGGGCTGAGTCGCATTACTGCTGTTTTTGTTTTAGATTGTATCTGTGTAGACATGTAATACATTGTATTACATTATGTCAAGTATCTTAGAGGGTTTCGCTATCGAGAATGAGGGTTACTGGTCCGTCATTAACGAGTTCAACCTGCATATCGGCGCCGAAAATTCCCGTCTCAACACGCAGCCCGGTATTACGGAGCTTCTGAACAAAAGCCTCAAAAAGCGGCTCGCTGACAGCGCCCGGAGCCGCTTTCGACCACGACGGGCGCCTGCCTTTTTTCGCATCTCCGTAGAGCGTGAACTGACTAACGGCAAGAATGGGCGCATCGACCTCAAGTGCGGATTTTTCACCCTCAAAAAGGCGCAGGTTAGCGGTCTTATCCGCCATTTTAGCCAGCTGGGTCTCGCCGTCCTCATGGGTAATACCGACGAGTGCAAGATACCCGGTTTCTTCAATCGCCCCAACGATCTTATTCTCTACACGCACGGATGCGCGGCTTACACGCTGCAAAATAACTCGCATGGGTTGCTCTGCCTTTCGGTATTTCTAAAATATTCAGATATTTCCGCGAAGCTGTACCGCTTGCAGAAATTTCTCTGCTTCGCGGGGTGTCCGGAATTCGATATATCGTTTGTCAGGATGTTTCCTGCGTGCTTCGGCCATCAGAGGCTCATATTTAGGGTAGCTGCTCCAGGTGTAGCGAATCATATTTTCGGGATCAGTAAAAACGCTCCACAGGGGCGGCTCAGTATTTCCGGCCCAAAGTTCTTCACGAGTCACTGCTCGGTGCAGGGTTCTTCGAATAACCCGCTGCTCAACAAACCATCTCGGATAATGCAGGTAAATGACGGTATCAGCACGTTCTAGAAGACGCTCACGTACCTGAGAGTACTGCCATTCTGTAATCCACGAATCCTGCGCCGCGAGTTCATCCACATCTGCTTCAAAACTGGGGCGGGGCGTCCAGTTCGCACCCCAGTACAAAGAATCCATTTCGGTATGCGGTATGCCTAAAATCGCGCCGAGTCTTTGGGCAAATGTAGTTTTACCGCTGCCGCTTGTGCCAGCGATGAGGATGCGCATAGCTCCTGCCTTTCGTGCGGGGACTTTTCCCAGAATAACTAACCCATACACGAATACGCACCGAAACGACGAAAGCGGGCTGCGCATACACCCGTGTGTAGCTGCAGCCCGCTCTCCCTCAGCGCTCACGCGCGGGGATTTTCAGACAAGAATTACTTCTCGTCTTCGTCCTTCTTCTTCGGCTTGAAATCAACGCCTGCTTCCTTACGCTGCTGCGGCGTGATCGGCGCGGGTGCGGCAGTCAGCGGGTCATAGCCGTTACCGGTCTTCGGGAAGGCAATAACCTCGCGAATCGAATCAACCCCCGCAAGAAGCGAGATAATGCGATCCCATCCAAATGCGATACCGCCCATCGGAGGTGCGCCGTACTTGAAGGCGTCCAGCAAGAAGCCGAACTTCTCCTGTGCTTCTTCCTCACCAATTCCCATGACCGCAAAAACACGTTCCTGCACGTCACGGCGGTGGATACGGATAGAACCGCCACCGATCTCGTTACCATTGCAGACAATATCGTAGGCGTATGCCAGCGCCGAACCTGGATCCTTGTCAAAGGTATCCAAGAACTCGGGTTTTGGCGCCGTGAAGGCGTGGTGCACGGCAGTCCATGCGGAGTGCCCCAGCGCGACATCTCCTGACTCGGTGGCCTCTGCGGCAGACTCGAAAAGAGGCGCATCTACTACCCACAGGAACGACCACTCGCCGTCCTTAATAAGACCGGTACGGTGGCCGATCTCAACACGGGCAGCGCCCAGCAGAGCACGCGCCTGCTTAGCTTCACCGGCGGCGAAGAAGATGCAGTCCCCGGGTTGGCCCCGGTTGCTGCGGCAAGACCCGCGCGTTCTTCATCGGTGATGTTCTTCGCAACAGGGCCGGTCAGTTCGCCGTCTTCCTGCACGAGGACATAGGCCAGGCCCTTCGCACCACGCTGCTTTGCCCATTCCTGCCATGCATCCAGGGTGCGGCGCGGCTGAGAAGCACCACCGGGCATCACCACGGCACCCACGTAGGGAGCCTTAAACACACGGAACGTGGTGTTGGCAAAGTAATCGGTAAGTTCGGTCAGCTCAAGACCAAAACGCAGATCTGGCTTGTCGGTACCGTATTTCTCCATCGCTTCGGCATAGGTCATACGGCGAATAGGACGGGGAACCTGCACATCAATCAGGTTCCAGACGGCCTCAATAATGCGTTCGCCCAGGTCAATAATGTCGTCTTGGTCTACGAAGGATGCCTCAATATCGAGCTGAGTGAACTCAGGCTGACGGTCCGCACGGAAGTCCTCATCGCGGTAGCATCGAGCAATCTGGTAGTACTTCTCAATGCCGCCCACCTGCAGGAGCTGTTTAAACAGCTGAGGTGACTGCGGCAACGCATACCAAGAACCAGGTGCCAAACGCGCAGGAACCAGGAAGTCACGGGCACCTTCGGGTGTCGAACGGGTAAGAGTGGGGGTTTCAACCTCAAGGTAGCCGTCATCAGCAAGCAGGTTGCGTGCCGCGCGGTTAGCATCAGAACGCAGGCGCATGATGCGAGCAGGTTCGGGGCGGCGAAGATCGAGATAACGGTAACGCAGACGCGCCTCTTCACCAACCTCAACATGCTCGTCAATCTGGAATGGAAGCGGTGCCGCAGTATTGAGAACCTCAACCGCAGAAACTTCAACCTCAATTTCGCCGGTTGCAAGATTCGGGTTTTCATTTCCCTCGGGGCGCTTGGTCACCTGACCGGTTACACGCAGAACGTACTCATTACGCAGGTGCTCAAAATCATCTTCGTTATGGAACACGCACTGGGTAACGCCCGCGCGATCACGCAAATCGACGAAAGCCACGCCGCCGTGGTCACGACGACGAGCTACCCAGCCGGTGAGGGTTACGGTTTCTCCGATGTTGGCGGCGGTGAGCTCGCCATTGGTATGGGTGCGAAGCACTGCATTCCTTTCATTGCAGGCACCTCACGACTATAGACAGTAGCCGGGTGCATGCGCTTGATTTTTAAGATACGCACACTGCGTGCGCATTGTCCCATTGTAATGCCGCCACGCACTATAGTGTGGCGACATCCGCAATATTTTATGAGCCGATGCTCTCGGCAGGCACTACACGCACGTTCAGGTCTTCTCCTGGCGGCATCCAGCTCGCGGGGTCCGCAGCAACTTGTTCCCCCGAACGGATATCCTTCACCTCGTGCGCCAGTTCGCCGTTATCCCCCGTCGAAATAAACCATACGAAGGGAATACCGCGTTTTTCAGCGTATTTGATCTGCTTACCAAATTTGGCTGCGTTCGCCGAAACTTCACAGGCGATACCGCGCGCCCGAAGCGCATCGGCAACATCGTTAGCGGCAGACCAGCCTTCTTCATTAGTGAGGGCGATAAACACCGCTGAGGGAACCTTACGGGTAGCCTGCGCAAACCCCTGTGAGAGGATGCGTGCCACCAGACGGGTCACCCCAATCGAGAGCCCAACTCCGGGATAGGTTTTCTTCCCGTTCGAGGCTAGTGACTCGTACCGACCGCCCGAGCAAATCGACCCCAACGATTCATGCCCCACGAGCACAGTCTCGTAGACAGTACCGGTGTAATAATCCAGCCCGCGCGCAATAGAGAGATCGGCGAGAACTTTTCCGGGGGCGCGGCGGGCAGCCTCATCAATAACTTCGGCAAGCTCGGCAACACCCTGATCAAGAAGCTCATGCTCAGCCTCGTAGCGTTCAGCGAGTTCACGGACCTGGGCCACAAAAGATGAATCCTCGGTACGAATCTGAGCAAGCTCTAGGGCTGCCTGAGCCTGCTCTTCAGAGGCACCAGCTTCACGCTGAAGTTCCTGCGCCACCGCATCCGCGCCAATTTTTTCAAGTTTGTCAATGGAACGCAGCACCGCGGCTGTATCGGTGAGCCCCAGCCCAAGATAAAAACCCTCCGCAAGTTTGCGGTTATTCACCCGAAGTTTGAAATCTGGAATAGGGAGTTTTGAGAGCGCATCCACAACAACGAGGGCGAGGGTCACGTCATAACGGAAAGGCAGTTCGCCATCACCCACAACATCAATATCAGCCTGGGTAAACTCGCGTGCACGCCCCTCCTGCGGGCGTTCGCCGCGCCACACTTTCTGAATCTGGTAGCGAGAGAACGGGAAATTCAGGTACCCGGCGTTCTCAACCACGTATCGCGCGAAAGGCACGGTCAAATCGAAGTGCAGCGCAAGCTTTTCTTTAGCTTTGGTGCCGTTATCATCCTGCAGGCGAGAGATCGCGTACACTTCCTTATCGATCTCGCCCTTGCGAAGAAGCTGCTCAATAGTCTCAACCGAGCGGGTCTCAATTGAGGAAAAACCATGAAGCTCGAAGGTCGTACGCAGAGTATCAAGAACGTGGTTCTCAACAAGTCGTTCAGCCGGTAAATACTCCGGAAAACCAGACAGCGATGCCTTGCGAGCCATAGTGTTTCTTCTCCTTGAGGTTGCAATAATCGGTTGTGCTATATGAGCAAAGTGTTTGCGGGGCACAATCTTCTTAATAGTAACAAGGATGCGCTCCTAGCGAACCCGACGCCGCCTTCTGCAGACCTGAACCACCAGCTCGCCACGTGTGCTTCGCGGCGTCGCGCATCTCACCCTGTGACCCGCGTCCGGGTTGGCGTGTAACGGTGTGTTTAAACACCCGGCACCCGTTATGCTGTATAGATGCGCGCGCATCCTGATGACACGGTGCGCACCCTCAAAGCCGCCCCGTACGCGCGCACCATGAACCTCGGCGTAGCACCCTAACACGGTACGACGCCCCTAGTGAAAGAGTTATAGCGGTGACCATTAAATCCGACGACATTGCTGTGAACCTCGAAAAGGCCCGCAAGTTTGGGCGCGTCTCTGAAGACGGCCACGTATTCGTCATTGTTGAAGGCGAAGAGTACGCGGTAGGCCAGCTGCCTGACGCCTCAGAAGAGGAGGCGCTAGCCTACTTTGCCCGCAAGTTCGAGAACGTTGAGGCGCAGGTGACCCTGCTGGAGTCTCGCATCGAAAACAACGCTCCCGCCGCCGATGTTCAGAAGGGTATCGAATCAATCGGTGCGCAGATTGCCGAGCGGAACATGGTGGGCGACTACGCCGGTATGCAGCAGCGGCTAACAGCCCTGACCGAACGCATCGGTGAGCTGGCTGAGCAGCAGAAGCAGAACCGTGCCGCCAACCGTGAACGCGCCTTGGCAGCCCGTGAAGAGATCGTGGCTGAAGCCGAGTCGATTGTGGAGCAGGATCCCGAGAAGATTCACTGGAAGAACTCGCACGCGCGCATGAACGAACTGTTTGATGCGTGGAAGCAGGCCCAGCGGGAAATCCACCTGCCCAAGTCGGTGGAGGACGAGCTGTGGAAGCGTTTCCGTACCGCCCGCACCACCTTCGACCGTAACCGCCGCGCGCACTTCTCCCAGCTGGATGAGCGCAACGCCCGCATTAAGCGCGCCAAGGAAGAGCTGATTTCCCGTGCGGAAGAGCTCTCAAGCTCCACCAACTGGTCTGATACCTCCCGCGCCTACGGCGATCTTATGCGCGAGTGGAAGAAAGTTCCGCGCGGCTCCCGCCGGGAGGACGATAAACTGTGGGCCCGTTTCCGTGCTGCACAGGATGTCTTCTTTGATGCCCGTAACGCTGCCGAAGCTGAGCAGGATGCGGCCTATGCCGACAACCTGAAGGTGAAAGAAGCGCTACTGGTTGAAGCCCGCGGGCTTCTTCCGGTAACCGATATTGCCGCCGCTAAAGCCGCGTTCGATAAGATCCTTGACCGCTGGGATGCAGCAGGCCGCGTGCCGCGTGCCGATATGCGCCGCATCGACTCTGAGCTGCGTAAAATCCAGGACGAGATTCACGGCGCCGAGGCTGCGAAGTGGAAGAAGAACGACCCCGCGAAAACCGCACGGGCAAACTCGCTGCTTGCGCAGATTCAGGATTCCCTCACCAAGCTGGAAACCGAGCTGGCTCAGGCCCAGGCATCGGGTGATGAGAAAAAGATCGCTAAGGCGCAGGAGGCACTGGATGCCCGCCGCGCCTGGGCAGCCACCCTGGAAGGGTTTGAAGGCTAACGCCTAAGAGCGCCAACCGTATCGGGGCGGCTCACCACACTACCGCAAGAGTGTGTGAGCCGCCCCGTTCGTGTATAAAAAGGCACCCTCTTATGCGTGCGCCGGCTTAGAGCCCGTCAGACGGTACGCCTTATACACGCCGTCAACGTTCAGTACTACGTTCACCACATGCTCCAGCATGTACCTGTCCCCCAGTTCAACCGTGAACCTGTCCACCGCTATGTGGTCTTCGGACGTATGCACGCGCGCATCCACAATACTCACACCCGAATCTGAGATCGCACGGATGAGGTCATTGAGCAGGCCCTTACGGTCAAGTCCCTCCACCTGAATCTGCACCCGGTAGGTGCTGCTGGGGGTGGGTGCCCACTGAACCTCCGTTAAACGCGGCTGCTGCTCCTCATCCAGGTTCAGTATATTCGGGCAGTCACGCCGGTGCACCGAAATACCGTTGAGCCGGGTGACCATGCCAATAATGTCGTCGGGCGGGACCGGGCTACAGCAGCGGGCGATCTTCGTGAGCACACCCTCAGCCCCCGGCACCAGCACACCGTTGTCGCTCACCGCGCTGCGGGTCTGCTTCAGCAGGGTTTCGTCAAAGTCGCTCACCTCAACAGTCGGCTCGTCCTGCTGCTCCCCGTTATACAGGTCAATGAGGGTGTCAATAACCTGCTTTGTGGTCAGCTCGTTCTCGCCAATAGCCCGGTACATGGTTGCCACATCGTTCTTATGCAGAGTTTGCGCCACCTGGGTCATCAGCTCAGGGCTCATCATCTTCTGCAGCGGCAGCTCATTATTGCGCATGCTCTTCGTAAGCGCCTCACGCCCACGGTCCAGCGCCTCAAGGCGACGTTCTTTCGCAAAGTGCTGGCGGATCTTTGTGCGGGCCCGTGAGGAACGCACGAACTTCAGCCAGTCTTCGCTGGGTCCTGCCTCCTCATCCTTCGTGGTCATAATTTCCACGGTCACCCCGGTTGGCAGCATCGTGTGAAGCGGTACCAGACGGCCGTTTACTTTCGCCCCGACGGTTCGGTCCCCCACCTCAGAGTGAATAGCGTACGCGAAATCAACCGGGGTTGAGCCGGAGGGAAGCGCAATAGCCTCACCGTTGGGTGTGAGCACCACAATCTCGTCGGTGTCCAGGGTGTCAGCGAGAGATTCGTAGAACTTATCGGACTCGGGGTTAGAGTTAGAAATTTCGGCGATAGCCTGCAAAATACCGACGTTCATTGCTGCGGTCTGGGTGCCGGGTTCGTGCTTGGCGTTGCTCACCTGCTCACCGCGTGAAGCCGCCTTATACCGCCAGTGCGCAGCCACCCCGTATTCGGCTTCTTCATGCATCTTATAGGTGCGGATCTGCACCTCTAACGGCAGGTTCCCCGGCCCGTACACCGTTAAATGCAGCGACTGGTAGTTATTGTTTTTTGGGTTTTTAATATAGTCCTTAAACCGGCCTGTCATTGACGGCCATAGCGAGAGGATATGCCCCAGCACCGTGTAGCATTCGCTCTCCTCTTCCACCATAATGCGCACCGCAAGAATGTCATTAATCTCGTCAAAACTACGGCCCTTTGTTTTCATCTTCTGATGAATCGAGTAGTAGTGTTTAGGCCGGCCAGTCACCATGGCTTCAAGACCCATCTGGGTTAGCCGCTCGGAGATTTTAGCGCGGGCGTCCTCCAGAAACGCCTCAAGTTTTGGGGTGCGCTCCCCCACCATGCGCACCATCTCAGCGTAAATATCGGGGCTCATCGCCGCAAATGACAGGTCTTCAAGCTCCCATTTAATCGTGTTCAAACCCAGTCGGTGTGCTAAGGGGGCATAGATTTTTAGTGTCTCTTCGGCTTTACGGGCCGCCGAGGCCGCCGCCACAAAACGCCAAGTGCGTGCATTGTGCAGACGGTCCGCAAGTTTAATGAGGAGCACACGAATATCTTTACTCATCGACAGCACCAGTTTACGGATGGTCTCAATGGAGGCACGCTCACCGTAGGTCATCCTGTCGAGCTTAGTCACCCCATCCACCAGGTAGGCGACTTCCTCCCCAAATTCTGCGGTGAGCTCTTCCATCGTGTAGTCGGTGTCTTCTACCGTGTCATGAAGCAGCCCGGCCGCCAGCACGGGGCCGGTGGCGCCCATCTCCGCGAGGATCGCGGTCACGGCAACCGGGTGAGTAATGTACGGGTCGCCACTTTTACGTTTCTGCCCGCGGTGGTGCCTATTGGCCACCTCAAAGGCACGTTGAAGAACCTGAATGTCCTCCTCAGGATGGTATTTGCGCAGGGCCCGCACCACCGGGGCGATCATTGGCGAGAAATGTGTCTGTGATGTACCAGGGTCAAGATTTTTAGCGATGCGCCTGCCGAAAACCAGCCGGTTAGGCACACGCCCGGATGCGGTCATAACGCGGTGCGAACCGCGCACCGGTTTCTTTTTCGGCGCGGTTTGAGGAACCACGCTACTGTCTTCGGGGTATTGTGGGATTCTACGACCATTTTTACCTTTTCCCTCCTGCGAGTTTTCTGGCCTGGTAGCGGTGGGGTGCTTCGTCGGCCCCTTACGCGACGCCTTGTTGTGCATGGCGG
Source organism: Rothia aeria (assembly GCA_002355935.1). Classification (GTDB taxonomy): domain Bacteria; phylum Actinomycetota; class Actinomycetes; order Actinomycetales; family Micrococcaceae; genus Rothia; species Rothia aeria. The sequence goes on from AP017895.1 coordinate 1,779,820, forward strand.
CGCGCATCCACACGAGAAAACCCGTTGTGTGTTTGTTATGCTACCCAACCTTGACGATACGTCGCAAACTGTGCCCGGTTATATGGTGCGCGCCCGCACGCTTTTTGGCCTCTCAGCAGCTGGGCAACCCTGGTGCACTAAAGGGCACGCATAAGGGGCTAGCATCTTGGATGATGCTAGCCCCTTACCTTCAAGACCGGTGAGTGAAACTAATCGAAATTCACGACATTCACTTCAATCTTCGGCTTTGAACGTTTCACGGGTTTCTGCTGTGACTCGTTGTCGGAGTCGGTCTCTTCTTCCCCGCCGTGGGCGCGGAAGTACTCCACCTTCTGCCGCTGCCCAACAATCTTTTTCTCGCCCAGCCGCAGCATACCGTACAGCGGTGCCGAGACGAACAGAGTGCCGAACATGCCCACCAGAATACCTACAAAGAGCGAGAGGGAAAGATCCTGCAGAGTGCCCGCACCAAGCATAAACGCACCAATGAACAGGATGGACCCAACGGGGAGCACACCCACGATCGCGGTGTTAATGGAACGCACCAGGGTCTGGTTAACCGCTAGGTTCGTTTCCTCCGCGAAGGTCGCATCCTTACGGTCCATAATGTCCTCGGTGTTCTCACGGATCTTATCGAAAACCACAACGGAGTCGTACAGCGAGTAGCTCAGGATCGTTAGGAAACCAATAATCGCGCTCGGGGTGATTTCGAAGCCCAACGCCGCGTAAATACCCACGGTGACCACCACGGTAAAGAACAAGCCCGCAATGGAGGCGACAGACATCTTCCAGGTGCGGAAGTAGAACGCCATACCAATCAGCGCGAAAATCACGAACGCCACCAGACCCCACAGCGCCTGCCGGGTCACATCAGCACCCCAGGTGGGACCCACATAGGATGAGGTCACGTCGTTTTCGCTGACGCCGTACGCATCCTGCAGGGCTTTCTTCACTTTGAGGGTCTCTTCGTCACTGAGTTTACTCATCTGCGCCCGAACAGTGCCGGGGGCAATATGGGTAACATGCACGTCGGAGGCGTCCGGGACGTTCTCCTTGACGATTTTCTCCCCGGTGGAGGATTCCGTATGAGAAGCCTTCGACACCACAAATTCCGAACCGCCACGGAAATCGATACCCAGGTTGAACCCGTTACCGACCAACGGAAGGATCACTGAGACCGCCATGAGCGCGGCGGCTATCATCAGCCACAGTTTACGTTTGCCAATGAACGGGTAGGAGCGTTTGCCCGAGTGCAGGTCATTACCGAACCGCGCGAAGACGTTAGGCTTTACCTCGGTCATGGTTACGCCTCCTTCTTTTCTTCAGGGGTGCCCGTCACGTCTTTATCCTCGGCGGCACGGGCGGCACGTCGGCGCTCTGCGATACTCACATAGTCTTCATCCGGTTTGCGGAAACGACCGGCGCCACGGTACAGCGGGGTTGCGCCCAGCGACTCGGGCGAGAGGCCCGAATGACGGTACCCCTTACCGAAGTAGCGGGTATTCGCCAGCAGGGTCAGGGTGGGGTGAGTGAACAGGTACACAACGATCAGGTCGGCGATAGCAGTCAAGCCCAGGGTAAAGGCGAAGCCCTTCACAGAACCCACCGACACCACGTACAGCACCACTGCTGCCAGCAGGTTCACAGCCTTCGAAGCGAGGATGGTGCGGGAGGCCCGCTTCCAGCCGTGGTTCACAGCGGAAGGGATGGTGCGTCCGGCGCGTATCTCATCACGAATACGTTCGAAGTACACAATGAACGAGTCGGCCGTGGCACCAATAGCAACAATTAGGCCCGCAACACCTGCCAGAGAGAGGCGGTAGTTCAACGCCCAGCCCAGAAGCACAATCGCCTCGTACGAGATAATACCCGCCACGATCAGCGATGCCATGGTCACAAACCCGAGCAGGCGGTACTGGAACAGCGAATAAATGAACACCAGCAGCAAGCCGATGAGACCGGTCAGCAGGCCCACCTTCAACTGCTCAGAGCCGAGGGTTGCCGAGATCTGCTGCTCAGATTGGATGCTGAAACTAATCGGCAGTGCACCGTATTTGAGCTGGTCGGCCAGGGCTTTGGCCTGGTCCTCAGTGAAGTTACCGGTGATCTGTGACTTACCGTCTGAAATAACAGCTTGGGACGTTGGGGAGGACAGCACCTTACCGTCAAGCATAATAGCGAACCGGCTGCGCGGGTCGGCGGGGTTCTGCCCACGGATCGAGTTCAGGCGGGAGGTCACATCTTTGAAAGTGGTAACCCCCTGGTCTTTAAACTCAATGTTCACGCCCCAGCGGCCGGTGGTCACGCCCTGGCCGCTGCTTTCTTGGGAGTGCGAGGCTGTTGCAATATCGTTACCGCTGAGCTCAACACGACCCAGGATGTACTTTTCGGTACCGTCGGTGGAGCAGGCCACAATCGGTTTTCCGGGATCCTGGTTTTCAGCATCCTCATTATGCCCGGCGGTGCAGTCTTTCGCCTCGTATTCTTTCTGCAACTCGGCGGTAATCCAGTTCTTATCCGAGTTGTCTTTAGGTTCCGCGTCCGGTTTGGGGAGCTTATCGTCCGGGGTGCGGCTCTCTTGCGGGGTTGCCGCGCCTGAACCCGAGGCCAGCACAGGGCGGAACGACATATTCGCAGAAGCCTGAATGAGCGCACGGGTTTCGGCGCTAATAGTGCCCGGAACGGAAACCACCACGTTATTGCCCGAACCGAAGGAGGTGGTAACCTCCGCCTCGGAGACGCCCGCGCCATCGACGCGCTGACGGATAATTTCAACTGCCTGGTTTAGCTGTTCTTGGCTGACAGATTCATTCTGCGACCCGTTAACTTTGGGTGAGAGAATCATCTGCGTGCCGCCCGAGAGGTCAAGCGCAAGTTTCGGGCCCCACGACCCGCCCGCGTGGGTGGTGCCGAAAATACCCGCGGCCATCACAATCATGAGCAAAACCATTGAGACGAGGGCGCCTCGTGCAGCTGTAAGCGGGGAACGCTTAGCCATGTATGCCCCTTACTAGATTTTTATCTTCTCAATCAGCAAGAATAGCACCCGTTCTAGGGTGCTATTCCCGATTATTGTCTTTATTAATTGAGGTCGTAGCCCTTGGCAGGCTTCTCGGGTGACTCGTCTTCCGCCGTGTCTTTGCCCTCGGTGCTTTCCACGACTTCTTCCTTAGCCTCCACCGGTTCTTCTTCCGCAACATCCACCACGGTGGCAACAGCGTCCAGGCTAATGGTGATGATCGTTCCCTCGGCGATCTCCACAAGTGCTTTACGGTTTTCATGGTCGGTTGAGACGATGGTGCCGTACAGCCCGGCACGGGTCATAATTTCATCACCGGCACGCAGGTTTTCCTGCATAGTCTGGGTGGCTTGCATCTGTGCTTTCTGCCGTTTAGTGCCGCTGTAAATGCTCCAGATCATGAAGAGCACAAAACGGCGAGAAGTATCATCGTAATATCCATGGTGTCCTCTCTGTAGGGACGTGTCCCCGGCGTCGCCCTACCCGGGGTGTATAGGATGGTGACGCGCCTGTGTTCATAGTTTCTCTACTGTACCCATCCTACGCGAGAGCACAGTCTTTCCCTATCGGTTATGCGCTCAGCCGCAGTTTTTCTTGAGAAACTACCCTGCCACGGTGATGTTTTCCCCACTGAAAACAGCATGACCGTTCCGTGCTAGGGGGATATTTCGATGCTACAGGTTAATATCGGGGGCTTCTAGCCCCAGGTGCTCCCACGCGGCAGGCAGCGCCACACGCCCGCGAGGGGTGCGGCCGATCAGCCCTTCACGCACCAGGTAGGGTTCGGCTACTGTCTCCACGGTCTCGGTTTCTTCACCAACGGCGATAGCCAGGGTGGATAGCCCCACCGGTCCCCACCGAACTTGTGGATGAGCGATTCAAGAACGGCGCGGTCCAGGCGGTCCAGCCCGCGCTCATCCACTTCATACATGTCAAGGGCGGTTGCCGCATTGTGGGCGTTAATATTGGGTACATCATTCACAAGGGCCCAGTCGCGTACACGGCGGAGCAGCCGGTTAGCGATACGCGGTGTGCCGCGTGAACGGCCCGCGATCTCTGCGAACCCCTCACTGGTGATACTCATATCCATCAGACCGGCACTGCGGCGTAGCACCAGCTCAAGCTCCGGCACGGAGTAGAACTCCAGATGCCCGGTGAACCCAAAACGGTCACGCAGCGGCCCGGGGAGCAGCCCGGCACGGGTTGTGGCACCCACCAGGGTAAACTGCGGTAGTTCAAGGGGGATGGAGGTGGCTCCCGCTCCCTTACCAACCACAATATCCACGCGAAAATCTTCCATCGCCATGTACAGCATTTCTTCGGCGGGGCGGCTCATGCGGTGTATTTCATCCAGGAAAAGCACCTCGCCGGGGTTAGCGACGAGAGGATGGCCGCTAAATCGCCGGAGTGCTGAATAGCTGGGCCGGAGGTGATGCGCAAAGGGGCATCCATCTCAGCGGCAATAATCATGGCGAGCGTGGTTTTGCCAAGCCCGGGAGGGCCGGAAAGAAGCACATGATCAGCGCTGCGGCCCCGCATTTTCGAGGCTTCCAGCACTAGGGAAAGCTGCTGCCGCACCCTTTTTGCCCCACGAAGTCACCAAGCGATTTGGGGCGCAGGGCCGCCTCAATCATTTTTTCTTCGGGTTCTTCTTCCATGGCAACTAGCCGCTGCTGCCCGGGCACCTGACCGGGTGCGTAACCGCCCGACGGCGTAGGCTCATAGGGGTTATCTGTCACGTGTTCTTATCCTCTGTAGATGCTGTAGCTCTCGTGCCTGAGCGTGCTGCGGCGGCTCTATCCGATACTACCGTACGCACCACCGGGTGCGGTGTGCTCCCCGTGGTAGGGTGTGTTCCGCCGTGCGTTAGCGCCGCCCAACAGTATTTTGTGCTCCTAAGGAGGCAAGCACCCCGCGAAGTGCCGCGCCTACCGCCTCATTCTCGGCGCCCGGGTTGTGGGTCACGTAGGCGTCAATCGCGGCATTAGCGTCTTTTTCAGTCCAGCCCAGGGAGGTGAGGGCATCAAGGACCTGCGGTTTCCATGCCAGCCCGCCCTGGGGGCGGCTGCTTCTTCTCCCTGGCTTTCGCTAAGAATTAGTTTGCCCGCCAGCTCAAGCACAATACGCCGCGCACCCTTGGGGCCAATACCGGGAACCTTGGTGAATGCTTTATCATCCCCTGTGGCCACGGCGCGCTCCACCTCGCTGGCGGTGTGCACGCTCAGCACAGCCAATGCAATACGCGGGCCAATTCCCGAGACGGAGAGCATCATATCGAACACTTCACGTTCGGCGGGTTCAGCGAAACCGTAGAGCGTCATAGATTCTTCGCGCACAATCATGCTGGTGAGCACCGTGGCGGTCTCCCCCAGGTGCAGGCCAGCGAGCGTACGGGCGGTGGCGTGCACAAGCATCCCAAACCCGTTGACGTCGAGGATGACGTTGTCGAGACCTACATGGCTTACTCTGCCGGTGAGTGACGCAATCATAGTTTCCTCTCATAGGGCGCACTAGGTACCGTTGCTGTGAGCAGGGCGCGCACCTCCAGTATATTAGAATATATCTTCTGAAATCAACCACATGACGGCCCGCCCGCGAAAAATACTTGAGAATAACAGGAAAATCGCGCACGCTATATTCGAAAATAGTATCGAAAAATGTGTTGGGTCGCCTACCTGCGGGCCTTCGCCTCCGCCTCTTTCCACGCCCGCTGCGCAGGAGTGAGCGCCGCACCCCGGGCAGCCTGCACAGGCCGGGACCCCTGGTGAGTCTGGGTGTGCGCCGCCATATTAATACCCGAACCGATGCCGCCGCCGCGCCACCCGTGACAGATGGCAATAGCGAGCGCATCGGCAGCATCCGCCGGTTTCGGCATTTTTTCAAGGCCTAGGATGCGGGTTACCATCCGCCCCACGGAGCCTTTATCGGCCCGCCCGGAGCCGGTGACCGCCGCCTTTACCTCGGAGGGGGTGTGAAAATGCACGGGCACCCCAAGCATTGCGGCCGCAGAAATCACCGCCCCGGAGGCGTGCGCGGTACCGATCACAGTATTGACCTGTTCTTGGGCGAAGATTCGCTCAATAGCGAGCGCATCTGGCTTATACACTTTAATCCACTGTTGGGTGGCGTTGAATATGCGCAAAATACGCTGATCCAGCGCCTCAGCCGCCTGGGTTCCGGCGATACCGACGTTCACGAAGTAGGCTTTGCGGTCGGCGGTCATATCGAGCATGGAGATGCCGCAGCGGGTCAGGCCCGGGTCGATACCCATAATGCGTGTGGCACCGGGTACGCGCGGCTCGGGGCAAGCGGGTGGTTTTCGCTCATCCGGTTTCTCCTTATGCTGTCGTTGGCTGTCCCCTCCGGGGTGCGCCCAGATAGAGTACGGTGCCCGGCTCACGGCCCGCGTGTGCGGGGTGTGTCCGGGCACTCGTGCGTTTTGTGCTTATTCGGCTTCTAGCTGGGCGATAACCTCTGCGGAAACGTTTGCGTTGGAGTAGACGTTCTGGACGTCGTCGAGTTCTTCGACCGCATCCGCGAGTTTGAGGAACTTTTTGGCGCCGTCAAGGTCGAGGTCTACCTGCATGGTGGGGCGGAATACGGGGTCGTCGTTGTTGTACTCCAGTTCCGCTTCATCCAGTGCTTTGCGGATTTCGGGCAGGTCGGTTGCGGCGGATACGACGGTGAACACGTCGCCTTCGTCCAGTACTTCTTCGGCGCCTGCATCAAGCACGGCCATGAGCACGTCGTCTTCGGTGAGCCCGTCGGTTTTTGCTACTTCGGCCACGCCTTTACGCTCGAAGAGGAACGCCACGGAGCCCTGGTCTGCCATGGTGCCGCCGTTGCGGGTCACGGCCAGGCGCACGTCTGATGCGGCACGGTTGCGGTTATCGGTCAGGCACTCGATGTACAGTGCGGTGCCTTGCGGGCCGCGTGCCTCGTACATGATTTCGGTGTAGTCGATGGTTTCGCCGGTCAGCCCAGCACCGCGTTTAATGGCGCGGTCAATATTGTCGTTGGGCACCGAGTTCTTTTTGCTTTCGACACGGCAAGATCGAGTGCGGGGTTGCCTGCAATGTCTGCCCCGCCCATGCGGGCGGCTACTTCGATTGCCTTAATGAATTTGGCGAATGCCTTCGCGCGCTTGGCGTCAATCGCGGCTTTCTTGTGTTTGGTGGTGGCCCATTTGGAGTGACCCGACATTCGTTTCTCCCTTACGTTAATGTTCTGTGCGGGCGCACGTGGGTGGCCGCGCGTCAATACTTTTCAACTATACCGGCTGATGTGCGCTGGCAGTAGTTTTAGCGGGGGCGTTTCATCGCTGATGCGCGTGCCTTGTTCACGAGTGTGTCGTCGATTGTGGCGGGGGTGAATTCGCCGTATTTACGTTTGGCGGCCTGCTCGATCAGGTAGTCAGAGATTTTGGGGTTTTGGGCAGTAGTGAGCCGTGCAGGTAGGTGCCGATCACGTTGTGCACGCGCGCGCCCTCATGGGTTTCTGCTTTGTTGTTCCCTTCGCCTTTGGTGACGGTGGCAGCGAGCGGGGTGCACCCGGAGCCCAGGTAGGTGAGCCCGGAGTGGTTCTCAAACCCGATGATGGTTCCGAAGTCTTTGGACTCTTCAACAATGTTGCCGATCAGTCGTTCGTCGCCGCCTACAGTGTGGGCGTCGAAGATCCCGATGCCTTTGAGCACTTCCCCTTCGCGGGTGCGGAATTCTTTGCCGAACAGCTGGTATAGGCCGCAGATGACGAGCATGGGGGTGCCGTCTTCGGCGAGCTGTTTCAAGTGTTCGGAGTTGGCGTGCAGGTCCTCTTGGATGACGGTCTGCCCGGAGTCCTGGCCGCCGCCGCCAATAATAATATCGACGTCTTGGGGGAATTCGTCGCCGGGGTTGTAGTCGATAATGTCGACGTCGAACCCGTGGGCGTGGGCGCGGCGTGCGAGTGAGAGCGTGTTGCCCCAGTCGCCGTAAATGTTCATGTCTTTGGGGTACAGCTGCAGGATACGCAGAGTTTTGCCGTTGTTCGGCCCGGCGGCGGGGGTTCCGGCGATGGTGTGGGTCATGGCTTAGGAAACCCTTTCGACGTTGGTGATTTTTCCGAGTTCTTCGCGCAGGGCGAGCATTGAGGTGTAGGTGCAGAAGATACGCATGGGCGCCTGCCCACTGTTGGCGATGAACGAACGGAGGGCGTCGTCTAGGTCTTCTTGCACGTCTTCTACGGGTACGCCGTCGTGTTCTAGGCGCAGCGCCATATCCCAGGCGCGCACTCCGGAGACCATTTTCACGCCGGTGGCGGCTAGGTCGTGGAAGTCTACGTCCCACAGCCAGGAGACGTCACGCCCGTCGGCGTACTGGTCGTTAATGGTGATCATGGTGGCGTAGTCGTGGGAGTTTGCGCTGGCCAGTGAGAGGCGGAACCCGCTGGGGTTTTTCACCAGCAGCAGCTGCAGCGGACGCCCGTTCACGTTGAGGGTTTCGCCGCGGCCGAATGCGGGGGTGATTTTTGCCAGCTCGTTCACGAGGGCGTCTTGGTTGAGTTTTTCGCCCATGACGGCGCGGGTGAGGGCCATTGCGGCGGCGGCGTTGAAAATGTTGTAGATGCCGTAGAGGTTAATCTGCCCTGTGATGCTTTGGCCCGCCAGGTTGAAGGTTGCGCTGCTGCCGGAGAAGGCGGTGAGGGTCACGTCTGAGTCGGGCAGGTCGGCGGAGCGTGCGCCCACACCGCTGCGCAGCTCGTCGTCTGAGGGGAAGTATGAGCGCAGCTCGTCGTTCAGACCGAAGTAGCTGATGTTCGTGCCAGGCTGCACGGCTTGAGCGAGGGAACGGATGCGCGGGTCTTCGCGGTTGAGCACCACGGTTTTAGTGGTTGCGGCGGCTACGGTGGAGAGCATCCTGCGGGTGGTGTCGATTTCGCCGAAGCGGTCAAGCTGATCGCGCAGCACGTTCAGCAGCAGCGCATAGTCGGGTTTGACGGCTTTGACGAAGTGCACGGCGTGCGCCTCGTCTAGTTCGAGTACGGCGATGTCTGCATCGAGTTTTCCGGTGAGGCTCATTGCGCCCAGGAGGGCCGCCGCCACGCCGCGCACGAAGTTGGAGCCGGTGCGGTTGGTGAAGACTTTAAGCCCCTGCGATTCGAGCAGCTGCACCGTCATTTTGGTGGTGGTGGTTTTGCCGTTGGTGCCTGAGACAACGACCACGCCGTAGGGCAGTTTGGCGAGTTCTTCGGCCACGAATTCGGGGTGCAGTTTTTCCATGACGAGGCCGGGGAATGCGGAACCGCCGCCGCGCAGTTTACTTGCGTAGCGTACGCCCTGGCCGAGCAAACGAATGAGGGGTTTTGACATGCACACTATTTTATACCCTCCCGCACTGTGTAATTGCACGGTATGGCGTTGCTTACTTTGCGGGTGTTGGCGGCGGCCTTTTATGTGTTGTGCCATGCACACAACGGCGCGTGCCGCTATTTCCCGGTGCGTTTTCGCGGGAGCAGTAATAATTTTCTGGGTGATTTCAGAAGAGAGCCGTTTGAATATTTACGGTGCTTATGTCGTGGTTCACGGTGAAGGCTAGGTTGTCGATTTCGGCCGTGTTTACCAGCAGGGCGGCGGCCGGATCGCCGGTGTGGGCGGTCATGAATTTCCCGGCCGCACCGGTGCAGTAAAACCCTGCGGCGCCTGTGGAAAGTACGCTGGGGAACTGCCCGAGCGGTTCGGGGCTGCCAGCTCGCAGGGCCGCGTAGGGGCGGGCCATGGCAGGTGAGGGCTCCCACGGCTCATGCAGCGGGGTAAGAGGGACGCGCAGCTGCGCGTGGGTGAGCGCCTCCCGGGCAGTTTTCAAGGTTTCTTGGTGGACGCTGCGTATTGTGCTGTTTGGCAGCGGGTTAAGCCAGGCACGGTATTTGCTGGGTGTCTGTTTCACCTGCGGCACCCCGCCGATGCGGGTAACAGCGTCTTCGGCTTCACGCACGCTCAGCCCGTCAGGTGCTTGGGCTATGTAGGTTGCGACAGCGGGCGCCTGCTCGTCGAGGCGGCGCGGGGTTGAGGCTTGGGAACTGGTGCCTACTTTGCTGGTCCCGTCGGGGAATGTGGCAATGTAGAGCCGGTGCGGTGTCGCCGCGTAGGCTCGCATCCCCGGGGTTAATGTGCCGGGGTGCAGGTGCGCGGCGTGAAGGGCCGTGAACTCGTCGCGGGCGGCGCATCGTTCGCATTGTTTACCGCCGCGGATGCGTGCTCCTTCTGGGCAAGGCACCCGGCGGGGCGCACCCGTGTTTGGGGTGTTCGTGTTCTCGCCGGATGGCCCGCTCGCAAAGTACCCGGCGCAGTAGCGCAAGTGTTCACCAGCGGTATCAGCCAGTAGCCGCAGCCCAAGAAAAGCGCCGGGGGTAAGCGGTATGCGGATGCGCTCACCGCTGGGGTGCTGCTCCCCCGCCGCCGCGGTGAGGGGTTCCGTTTCAAGAACGGGCTGGCGCTCAACCCACCGCAGCTCACGCCAGATGAGCGCCCGGTCGCCGCCGCCGGGCGGGGCCGCACTATCGAGCAGGTTCAGGGGCGTCATCCTCCCAGCATACCTATTCCCACCAGGTTCTAATACCCCCCCCATGAGCCGGGTGCGCGGCTACTTCAGCCACTTGGAGCGGAGCGAGTCTACCTTCTTTACTTTCCACCCCTGGTCTTCCACGTACACGAGGGTCATATTGAAGTCCTCTTGAATACCCCACGAGTAGTACCGGTTATCGGCTTGGCCGCTATCTTTGTTGTACCAGGTGTAGGTGTTGCGTTTGTGCCGTACCGCAATGGTGACTTCTTTTTATCGTCGCTCCATTTTTCTGAATCGGCCACACGTTTCATGGTGTATTTATATTCACCAACCCAGTACCCTGCTTCGCGCAGCTCATTATCGTTTTTGCTCTGACCGTCGGGGTTTTGTCGGTACGTTCGTCTTTTCACTGGATTTATCGTACTGATAGTCGGGGGCGTACACGTTTTTGGTGTAGTTCTCAATTTCCGTATTAGTGTACGCAGTGTACCGGTAGGTTTCGCCCATGTATTTAATGAGTGCGTCTACCCCGTCAAGCTCACGGGATTTTACGGTGTCTGAAAGCACCGGCGCACCCATATTGTAGACGGGGTGCTTATCGGTGGGCGGTATGAATTTACCGGCGTAGTAGTTATCAAGCTCCGTGCTGCTCAGCGGGGCGGGTGAACCATCAGGCAGCGTGGGTGCGGGGCGTTCTTTGGTGAGCGGCACACTGGATTTGGCTGATGCGCTCGCTGAGGGGGTGTGTGATGCGGAGGTGCTGATCGTACCTGATGCGTCGGTTTCTTCGTCGACGTATTCGGCGCATCCGGCGGTTGCAAGCAGGCAGGCTACGATCGTGAAACTGGTGATTGTTCGGGTAATTTGGGGTCGTTTACCTGTGGGGATGCGGGGGCTCATCGGCGGCTTTCGTGGTTGGTTTGCGGTCAGCTGGGTGGGAAGGTCCGGAAGGAACCTTGGGGGCGGCGGTACGGGTGGTTTCGCCGTTATATATCATGCCATACTTTACGGTTCAAAAATAATCTGACACCGTGGTTTTAGCATGATGCGTTTCACTCGTGGCTGCGGGCACTTTCTGCCCGTGAAAAATAATGCTCAGGGGTGGGTATTTAGGCTGGGGTGCGGCAGATTTTGGGCGCTAGCAGCCTTTTTCTGTGTCTGGTTTTTTGCGGGGTTTTAAACAGCACAGTTTACCCTTCTGTAGAGGTTCAACTTACCGATTTATTGTACGCCTGCTTTTCTGTCTTAACAAGGAAACGCGGGGGTTGAATTACCCACAGTCTTCCTTATTCTGTGCCTGCACAATTACTGGGTTTGAGCGAACCCGTCGGCGATTATCTGGCGCATGTCGTCAAGGGTGCGAGACATGGTTTTTGTGTGCGCAATGATGGGCAGAAAATTGGTGTCGCCGCTCCAGCGGGGCAGAATATGCTGGTGCAGGTGGTCGGCTATGCCCGCTCCCCCGACTTTGCCCTGATTCATACCAATGTTGAACCCGTCGTTATGGGATACTTTGCGCAGAACCCGCATGGTGCGCTGAGTCAGGTGCGCCATTTCGAGGGTTTCTTCTTCGGTTGCCTGGTCGTACAGCGGAATGTGGCGGTACGGGCAGATGAGCAGGTGCCCCGGATTATAGGGGTACAGGTTGAGCAGAGCGAAGGTGTGCTCCCCACGGTATACAATGAGCGATTCCTCATCACTGCGTGAGGGCGCGGTGCAGAAGGGGCAGGTTTTTCGGTGTGGTCCTGCTGCCCGCCACTCACGTAGGCGGTACGGTGCGGTGTCCAGAGCCGCTGGAACGCATCGGGCACGCCGGGCAACTCGAAGTCATCGGCGGTGTTCGTGGTGTGGGCATTCTGGTTCTCGCTCATGTCTCTATTAAACCGCACGGCGCACCTGTGGGGGCGCTATCGCCCGGTGTCTGTAGAATAACTGGTGTTCCCGCAGGCGGCCCCATAACCCGGCAGGGCACTAGAGCGCACTGTCCAGCCTACGATTCTCCCCAGCCGTCGCATAGGTGCGGGGTTTAAGAATCACGCCGCAGGCGCACCGCGATTTTCTGGCGGATCACGGTGAGCGTCTGTTTGGTCTCTTCGATGAGTTCCATGGGCTGTTCAGGCTCATGGGTGTCGTCCTCTGCGGTATCGGGGGCACCCCGCCGGGAGGCAAGAAATTCCTGGGTGAGTTCTTCGGGCGGGCGGTGTACCGTACCGTCTCCCATACGGATGGCGAGCATCGCCTTCAGCTCGGCGATTTCGGCGTGAAGTGCCTCAATATCGGCTTTCGTTGCGGCGTGGTCTTCTTCGGTGACTCCGCTAATTTTTTCGATCACCCAGGTGGCTAGCGCACCGGTGATCACACCGAACAGGCCGACCCCGTAAATCATAACGACCACGGCAATAACCCTGCCGGAGACGGTCACCGGGTACACATCGCCGTAGCCCACAGTCGCCAGTGTTGCGAGAGTCCACCAGTACGCCGTCCAAATGTCTTTAATGAGGGCACCGGGGGCGTCTTGCTCAATGGAGAAGACGGCCAGGGCCGCCATAATCACAAAGATCAGCGTGTACCCGAAAAGTTTAACGGCCAGTTCTGAGAGCAGTTTGTACTGGCGGTTGGCGGTCATGTGGAGCATCGCCAAGAAACTCACAATACGCCAGGCTGGCAGAAGCACAATAGCAAGGTTCATCAGGTTGTGCGTGAGGAAGTAGATGCGCCGGGGCGCCAGGTAGAGCCGCACACAATAATCAACCGCGAAAAGCGCCCACAGTATCATTTGAAGAATATTGAGAACACCATCAATCGGCGTGCTAATGCGTGTGCTCACAATGGGCGCGGCGTAGGCGATAAGGTACAGGAGCGAGGCAATAAAAAGCGGTTTATCGGTGCTGCGCTCCCATTCGGTGAGCCCTTCTTCGCCGCGGGTAATCTTAGGCCGGCGGGCCTGTTCCGGTTCGGAAAACCGAGTTGAAGAGGGCCTAAGGAAGTGTTTTCAGGCTCGGGTGCGGTACCGGTGTGTGGTGTTTCTGCGCCGTTTGCCTCTGCCATGCTGCCCAGTCCTTACACGTTCTTCGTTGAAGCAGGTCTGCTGTGAACCGCAGGTTCGTGCGTGAACCTTCTGTAGCCATCATATCGGTTTTTCCACACGTATCTGCGGATGCTGCAGAACTAGCGTGAGGGCACCTGCCGTTCGGTAGCTTTGGTTTGTTTCGGGTGTTTGGCCCAGACCAATACGTTATAGAGAATAGCCGCATCTGAGAGACTAGAATCATGAGTTCTTCAATCTCTCAGGCAGTCCGTGAGCTTGCCGAACCAAAGCTGGCGGAGTTCACGGCGAAGCTGATTCCTACGGTTGATCCTGCGCGGATTTTGGGTGTACGCATGCCCGCGCTGCGCAAGCTCGCTAAGAAGCTGCTGCGTGAACATCCGCCGGAAGTCACGGAGTTTAAGGCGGCGGTTCCGCATGATTTTCAGGAAGAAGATCTGCTGCATGTGCTGCTTCTGAATGAGGAACGTGACTTTGCCACCTGGCATGCGGAAATTACTAATTTCTTGCCATATATGACGAACTGGACTCTTACGGATGCCGTCTCCCCAGCCTGTGTGAAGGGCCGCAATGCAGCCAACCTGCCGCAGCTGGAGCGGGCCTGCCTCGACTGGATGGTTGATGATCGTGTGTATGTGCAACGTCTAGGCGTGGTGGTGCTCATGTCATTGTTGGGCACCGAGTATTTCTCACCGGAGCATCTGCGTAAGGAGTACGAGTACAACGGCATCGACACCTGCGCCGTGGACGGCATGTGCCAGACCCGCTGCCCCGTGAACATTAACACTGGTGACCTGATTCGCCGCCTGCGTTCTGAGAACCAGGACAAGCTGGCTGCTACCGGCTGGAAGGTTGCCGCGCAGCAGTGGGGCGTCATGGATAAGGTCGCCGGCAAGGCCCTGACCGTGGCTCAGAAGCTGCCGTTCCCCGTGGTGCACGGCACCACCAACATTGCCCGCAAGGTCATGGGCGACGACACGGTCCCCTCCTACAAGAAGGGCCTGCCGGTCGGTGGCCTGGCACGTAAGCCGCACAAGGACGCAACCGCTGAGATTGTGTTCTTCCCCGCCTGCGTGAACTCCATGTTCGGCGGCGTGGACGGCGACGGCAAGCATGACCCGGTACGCACCCCAGGCGTTCATCCGCCTGTGTGAGCGTGCGGGCGTGAAGTACCGCATCCCGGACAATATTGGTGAGATGTGCTGCTCCACCCCGTGGAAGTCGAAGGGCTTCACCGACGGCTACTCGATCATGAGCGACCGTGTGCTGAAGTCCCTGTGGGAGGCTACTGACGGTGGCCGCCTGCCGGTCGTGTGCGACGCTTCGTCCTGCACTGAGGGTCTTAATGTGATGCGTGAGAAGGTTATTAAGGCGCTTGAGCACAAGATTGTGAACGGCCTGAAGCCGGGCGAGCCGGACTTCTCGCGTCTGCGCATGTACGACGCGGTGCAGTTCGCCGCCGACAACATGCTGGACAAGCTGACCGTGTCTGCTCCCCTGCCGTCGATTGCACTGCACCCGACCTGCTCCATGACTCACCTGGGTACTCAGCCTGCGTTTGAGAAGATTGCGAACGCGATGAGTGCCGACGTGTACGTACCGAAGCACTGGGGTTGCTGTGGTTACGCGGGTGACCGCGGTATGCTGCACCCGGAGCTGACGGCGAGCGCTACGGAGGCGGAGGCTGCGGAGCTGAGCGAGCAGAAGCAGTTCGCCGCATACATTTCGGCGAACCGCACCTGTGAGCAGGGCATGACGGAGGCGACCGGCCACACCTACCAGAACGTGCTGCAGCTACTGGAACGCACCACCCGCTAAAGGGCTGAGCGCATAGCAACGGTATAAAGAAGGGACCCGGCGGGCTATCTGATGGATAGACCGCCGGGTCCCTGAGTGTATGGCTATAGCAAGAATATATTTAGAAATTAGGATATATATTATTACAGTAATGAATATATAAATTCTGCATCACCATCATCTATTATTTTCACGCCACCATCTAGCATTGTTTTATAAAATTTATTAACTTCAGACAAATTTGATAAATTCCTAAATGTAAAATGTTTCCCTAAATCTACTGTAACACCATCAATCACCACATTCTTAATGGATTTTTCAAAATAGAGATACGCGCTCCCCTTGCAGGCCTGACCTTGATTATTTCCAGCATGATACATGAAATATAAATAATACCTATACATCCATAGCTGATCCGAAAACTCGTAACCACAATCACATGGCTTCCTATACCAAGGATCTGGATTTGTGTCCAATTCTTCCTTTTTTGAACATACAGGATAGTGCGCATCCCACAATGCCCTAGCCATCACCTCCGCAATCCCATCATAATTTCTATTCTTTCGGTAGTAAATAATAGTGGCAAGAATCATATTAATATCATCTATTCGTGACTGAATCACGGAATGACAGATATCATTTACTGAATTCAAATCCATCTTCTTATCATAATTAAATATAATTATCATAAGAAGATAGGAATATATTTCCTGATTTGATCCGGAATCAATATATTCCTCAATCTTACCCTTCAAAGTATCCTTAATTCGATTAAAATATATCTCGGCCGCCTTTTCAACTTTATTTAATATTAAGTCCCTACCCTGGGCATCTTTTCCGAAAACTAGCTCACGCACAAGAATCTGAGAAAAATCAATAATTTTTTGCGTTATGGTTGAGTCCATAAAGGATAAATCTAATATCCTTTCAAATAGACTCATACCCGTCAGATGGTGAGGTTCAAAAAATATATCAATCAAGCACTCCCTATAATCATCTCCAAGAGCTTTAATTATAGGCTGCGGATGATACGATTTGCCTATCTGAAGAGGTCTTATGGAATTTGCAAGAACTGCGGGTATACATTTTAGGCTACCCCTATTTCCTCGTTCTTCTTCCGATACACAATAATCAATAAACTGTGAAATCTTATCCTTAACCCTCCTTTTCCCAAGATATTTTATATTATTGTCTGCTTTTTTGGCATTTCAGGAAGAGTATCAAAAAAGGCAAATATAGCATCTTTATTTTTATTCCCCTCAAATGGGAAGGATTCAATCTTTGTTTTCGAATCATTCAAGGACAGAGAATACTCTCTAATTTTCTCATTAAGAGACTTTTTGAAGTCTATTAGCTCCATGTCGGTATTAAAAGCAAAGACTATATCGTCAACAAATCGCGAAAATGAATACCCCTTGTTTATATTAAGCAGTATTTCATCAAACTTACACATATATACTTCAGCTATAATTCTTGTAATTAGGTTACCCGTCGGCAATCCATGAGTTTCTCCACTTTGCGAGTTTTGGATTAATCTATCCAGTGATTTTCCAAATGTATAGTCTTTCCAATTCCTTACACCAATATTTCGCTTTGCATTATCTTTCCCATCCAACATCCACTCAATACTATGAGTATAGATAGAATGATAAAAATTTTGAACATCCGTTATATATCTTTTATTCTTCCCAAACAGAAGAGTGCTTCTTAAATCCTGTGTGATAGCAAATTTAAACACTTCACTGCCAAAAAACTTTGACATCGAATTTTTATTCTGCAGGAATATATTTGAAATCACCTCCTTTTCCTGTTCTATATAATACGCAAGGTTACCATATGAAAAAAGGTTAATAAGTTTATATTCACGCCGCGTGTGTAGATTCTTCGGAATAGTGAAAGATGTCGGAGTTGTCCATTCTTTCCGAATCCTCGCCTTTCCGAATTCTTGAGAAAAATAAAAATGTTTCCATCTATCTCCATCGTTGAGCCAATTATAAAATTCAGATAGATTAAATATTCCTTCATAGAACTGATCATTACTTATATACTGTTCTTCTTTATACGCACCAGATCTATTAATAAACTTATTTGCCAACGAGTCAAAATATCCATATTTAATTAAGCTTTCAGCACTCAATATTTTCGAATAGTATCTTTCTAATTCTTTACAGTATACTTCCGGAAAATAGATGCCACTGACTGTGGCCTATTACATGAACTCATTAAAATCCTCCTAGGTAAAAACGATAATTATAAATATCATCATGATATTTATAATGTTTTAGACTCCCTTATCCGAATCGTACAATTACCGGCACCTCCGAATGGCAACGAACGTAAGTACCATCATTCACACTAGCACGAAGACACCCGCCCGGACTAGGAAAAACTCCACCACAACACAACTTTCTGTACCCAACCACGCTCCCCCACCCGCGCCTCCGCAGCTTGTTGCCGCGAAGGGGTGGTTTCTATATATATGAGTTAGACCAGCAAGCCTAGTATTACTCAGCAGCTTCGGTGCTGGGCTTGGGGTCTTCATTTACCCTGTTCCGAATGTGGTCGACAATGCGTGCCACCGCCTCGTCAACGGGTACGCCGTTTTCTTGCTTGTTGCCGCGGAAGCGGAATGAGACTGCGCCAGCCTCCGCATCCTCGCCGCCAGCAATCAGAATGAACGGCACTTTCTCGGTAGATGCGGTACGAATCTTCTTCGTAAAACGATCCGAACCGTAATCGACCTCAACGCGCACACCGTGCGCACGCAGCTTATCCGCAATCTCGGTCATGTAGTCGTTGAAAGCCTCCGCCACAGGCACACAAATCACCTGCACCGGTGAGAGCCACGCCGGGAACGCGCCCGCATAGTGCTCAGTCAGCACACCCAGGAAGCGCTCAATCGAACCGAACTTAGCCGAGTGAATCATCACCGGCTCCTGAATCGAACCGTCCGCAGCCTGGTACTCCAAACCAAAGCGGCTGGGCTGGTTGAAGTCATACTGCACGGTAGACATCTGCCAGGTGCGGCCAATCGCGTCCTTCGCCTGCACCGAAATCTTCGGGCCATAGAACGCGGCCCCACCCGGGTCAGGCACCAGCTCAAGGCCGGTCTCCTTCGCCACCTGCTCCAGCACGGCGGTAGCCTGCTCCCACTGCTCATCGGTGCCGATAAACTTATCCTTCTTATCGCCCTCAGTGTCGCGGGTCGAAAGCTCCAGGTAGAAGTCAGTCATGCCGAAATCTTCCAGCAGGCTCAGCATGAAATTCAGCAGGTGCCGCACCTCATCGGGTGCCTGCTCCTTCGTCACATACGAGTGCGAATCGTCCTGCGTAATCATGCGCACGCGGGTTAAGCCCTGCAGCACGCCCGATTTCTCGTCACGGTACACGGTGCCGAACTCGAAGAAACGCAGCGGCAGCTCACGGTACGAACGCCCACGCGAACGGTAAATCTCGTTATGCATGGGGCAGTTCATGGCCTTCAAACGGTAGTTGCCGTTATCGAGCTCCATCGCAGGGAACATGCCGTCCGCGTAGTACGGCAGGTGCCCGGACGTGTAGAACAGGTCTTCCTTCGAGATGTGCGGGGTGCTCACGTACTGGAAACCCTCAGCAATATGGCGGGCGCGCACATAATCTTCCATCTCGCGCTTAATCACGCCGCCCTTGGGGTGAATCACCGGCAGGCCGGGGCCAATATTCTTCGGGAACGAGAACAGGTCAAGCTCCTTGCCCAGGCGGCGGTGGTCGCGGCGCTCAGCCTCAGCAATACGGTGCTTATACTCCACCAGCTCGTCCTTCGTGGGCCAGGCGGTACCGTAAATACGCTGAAGCATGGGGTTCTTCTCAGAACCGCGCCAATACGCGCCACCGGCACGCATGAGCGCATAGCCATTAGCAATCAGTTTAGTATTCGGCAGGTGCGGGCCGCGGCACAGGTCATTCCACAGTACCTCACCGGTTTTCGGGTGCACATTGTCGTAAATCGTGATCTCGCCCGCACCAACCTCAACCGAGGCGCCCTCGGCGGCATCCGCGCCCGAGCCGGGGCCTTGGCTGAGCGAAAGCAACTCGAGCTTATACGGCTCGTTCTTCATCTCTTCAACCGCTTCATCATGGGTCACCACGCGGCGGCGGAACAGCTGCCCCGACTTGACGATCTTAATCATCGACTTCTCGATCTTCTTCAGATCCTCAGGGGTGAAGGGCTCAGCCACATCAAAATCAAAATAGAAGCCATCCGTAATATAGGGGCCAATGCCCAGCTTCGCGTCCTTGCGGTACTCCTGCACCGCCTGCGCCATCACGTGCGCCGCAGAATGGCGCAGCACATTCAAGCCATCCGGTTCGTCAATGAAAACGGGCTCAACGGTATCGCCCTCAGAGAGCTTGTGTGAAAGGTCAACCAGCGTGCCATTCACGCGGGCAACCACAATCTTCGCGTTATCCGCAAAGAGTTCAGCGGCGGTGGCGGCAGTAACCTCGCGCTCCTCACCGGATACGCTGATCATGATGGGTGCTGACAGTTCAGCGGCAGACATGTGTCTCCTTTAGGTTAGGCACGGGGCCTACTCCCCCAGCGTACGGGGCCAGGGTAGGCGCAGCCGCGCGGACTAATCCGCACTGTACAGGTGCACGGACATCACCATTCTA
Source organism: Rothia aeria (assembly GCA_002355935.1). Classification (GTDB taxonomy): domain Bacteria; phylum Actinomycetota; class Actinomycetes; order Actinomycetales; family Micrococcaceae; genus Rothia; species Rothia aeria. Next base: position 1,799,873 of record AP017895.1, read on the forward strand.
CGGCGTTCACAGCAGATTTTCAGGTAGCGGTACGGTGAGCGTGTCTCAGCAGCCCCGCCATCTCACTAGTTAAGCATGTGTTCCGGGGCATAAGCCTAGCCAAAGCTAAGCAGACATAACGTGTGCAAAAGCACATACTGGAAGGATAGGAAGTACTGTGCCTTCATCGCTAAGGAGATAAGACCCATGACAGTTGTATCGAACACGTCCGAAGCTCTAAACTCCCCCTACACTAATGCCCTTGAGCATATGCTCGCCGAAACCCGCGCGCACGCCCTCGATTCCAGTGTTACAGAAATTGACAGGCTCGCTATCGCGCACGATGCCTCGCACTACCTGCTGGTGCCCGCCGGAATCGTGCGCCCCGATTCTGCGGAGGCGGTCGCCGATATTTTCCGCGCTGCCAGCGCCTTCAACCTGCCGCTCACCTTCCGTTCGGGCGGCACCTCTTTATCAGGGCAGGCAAGTGGCGACGGGCTGATGGTCGATACCCGCCGTAACTTCAAGAAAATTGAGGTGCTTGACGGCGGCAAAAGGGTGCGTGTTCAGCCCGGCGCCACGGTGATGGCGGTCAATAATATGCTGGCCCCCTACGGGTACAAGCTCGGGCCTGACCCGGCCTCATGGTCGGCATGCACTATTGGCGGGGTGGTCGCCAATAATTCCTCGGGTATGTCTTCCGGCACCGAGTTCAACACCTACAACACGCTGGAATCTATGGTGTTCGTACTCCCCAGCGGAACCGTTATCGATACTTCTGCGCCCGATGCCGATGCGCGCCTGCGCGCCCTCGAACCCGGGATTCACGAAGGGCTGCTGCGCCTGCGCAAGCGCGTGGTCGAAAACCCGGAATCAGTTGCGCGCATCCGCCAGCAGTACTCTATGAAGAACACTATGGGCTACGGCGTGAACTCCCTGCTGGATTACAGCACCCCGGTTGATATTCTTCAGCATCTTCTGATCGGTTCTGAAGGAACGCTCGGGTTCGTGGCGTCTGCAACTTACCGTACTCTGCCCATTCTTAAATTCGTCTCAACCGGCCTGCTCGTGTTCGACAACCTGCTGGATGCCACCCGTTCCGTGCCGGAGCTTGTGGCCAACCACCTGGCTACGGTTGAGCTTTTGGATGCCACCAGTATTCGGGTGGCGCAGCGTACCGGGCAAGCGGCGGAGGCTCTTGCCGCCATTGATGTGCGCGAGCATGCGGCTCTGCTTGTGGAATTTCAGGGTAATTCTGAGCAGGAGCTCACCGACCTCGCCCTATCTGCCGCGCCCATGTTTGATGCCCTCCCGGTGGTGTCGCCAGTCACCATGACCAGCAAACTTTCCGAACGTAACGCGCTCTGGGCTGCGCGGCGCGGGCTGTACACCACGGTTGCGGGCAACCGCCCCACTGGCACGAACGCGCTACTTGAGGATGTGGTGGTCCCGGTGGACGTGCTCGGCACCACCTGCCGCGATCTGACCGCTCTCTTTGACGCCCATGGCTATCAGGATTCGGTGATTTTCGGGCACGCCAAAGACGGCAATATTCACTTCATGCTCAACGAGCAGTTCCGCGATGCCAAACAGCTTGGGCGGTACCGCGAATTCACCGAAGAAATGGTGCAGCTCATTCTGGAGGCCGACGGCTCGCTCAAGGCAGAGCACGGAACTGGGCGTATTATGGCCCCGTTCGTGCGCCGCCAATTCGGTGACGAGCTCTTTGAGGTCATGCGTGAGATTAAGCGCCTGATCGACCCGAAGGGCTTCTTAAACCCGGGTGTGGTTCTCGCCGAAGAAGACACCGATTACGCCACCGACCTGAAAGTTGCCGAAACTGTTGAGGAAGAAGTCGACCGGTGCGTGGAATGCGGGTACTGCGAACCGGTGTGCCCCTCTAAGGATTTGACGCTGACCCCGCGCCAGCGCATTGTGCTGCGCCGCGAAATCGCTGCGGCAGAAGCTAACGGTGATACTAAACTTGCCGAACGCCTACGCCAAGAATACGAATACTACGGTGTGGATACCTGCGCGGTAGACGGCATGTGCGTTACGCGCTGCCCGGTACTGATCAACACGGGTGATTTGGTGCGCCGGCTGCGTGCCGAGAACCAGGATGCCCTCGGTGCCGCCGGGTGGAAATTCGCCTCGAAACACTGGGGCACAATCGATAAAGTGGCAGGTAAAGCGCTCACTGCCGCAAAAATGCTGCCGTTCCCGGTGGTACGCGGAGCCACCGATATTGGCCGTAAACTCTTCGGCGAAGACTTGGTACCTGCCTATAAGAAGGGGCTGTCTGCCGGTGGCGCACCGCGCGTTCCTCATGCGGAAGCGAACCCCGATATTGTGTTCTTCCCTGCCTGCGTGAATGCCATGTTCGGTGGTGTTGATGGTGAAGGTAAGCACGACCCGGTGAACGCGACCCAGGCGTTTATTCGCCTCTGCGAACGGGCGGGTGTGAAATACCGGGTTCCCGAAGGTATCGACCAAATGTGCTGTGGCACGCCGTGGAAGTCCAAGGGGTACACAGACGGCTACTCGATTATGAGCGACCGCGTGCTCAAAGCGCTGTGGCAGGCGACCGACGGCGGGCGCATCCCGATTGTGTGCGATGCTTCTTCATGCACTGAGGGCCTTGAGGTGATGCGCGCGAAAGTTGCCGCCGCCCTAGAGCATAAAATCACGCACGGCTTGGGCGCGGGCGAAGCAGATTACGCTCAGTTGAAGCTGATTGACTCGGTGCAGTTCGCCGCCGATACGCTGCTGCCGAAGCTCACGGTGTCAGCTCCCCTGCCGTCGCTGGCGCTGCACCCCACCTGCTCAATGACTCATCTGGGTGTGCAGCCAGCATTCGAGAAGATCGCAAACGCCATGAGTGAGCAGGTGTACGTTCCCAAGAATTGGGGGTGCTGCGGTTACGCGGGTGACCGCGGTATGCTGCACCCCGAGCTCACGCAGAGCGCTACCCGCGCCGAGACCGCTGAGCTGAACGAGCACGAATTCGCCGCATACATATCCTCAAACCGGACCTGTGAGCAGGGTATGACCGAAGCAACCGGTCACACCTTCCAGAACGTGCTGCAGCTTCTAGAGCGGGCCACACGGTAAACCCCTGTTGCGCACGTGATGCCGTACACAAAAGACGGTGCCCTCACATCGCTAGGATGCGGGGGCACCGTCTATAAGTGCGTGAAACTTACGCTGCGTGCTGGCAGGTTGAGCAGGCGCAGTCCTCGCATGCGCAGTTAGCGCAGGAGTCGCTGCAGTGAGCGCACTCGCACACGGCGTGGTTGCAGGTGGGGCAAGCGCAATCGGCGCAGGTGCAGTTAGCGCACAGGTCGTTGCAGTTGCCGCAGGAACAGGTGTTGCACTCGTCGTAGTGGCCATCGTGCTCACGGTGTGCGTGGCCATCGTGCAGGTAGTCCACGTGATCCAGGTGAATTACTGCCTGGTGCCCACAGTTGGGGCCGTGGGTGTGAGCATGTGCCTCGGAGTGACGGTGCGGTGCTACGGTGGTCATGATTGCTCCTTAGTGTGGGCATGCACATCAGTAACGATGTGACTAATATGATGATCCTTCAAGCTGTATATGGTGGCCCTGCCCTGCTGCTGCCCTCAACAACATGCGCTTCACGCAGAATACGCAGGTGGTGCGAGGCAAGCGGCTGGGAGATACCCAAGCACGAATGCAGTTCGCTAACGCTGTGTGGGCGCTCCACAAGATGATGGGCAATAGCTAGGCGTAACGGGTGGGCCAATGCTGAAAAAATAGCCACCGATGCGCCAAACTCATGTTCCCAATCTTTATGGGCTGAACCATTTTCCATAAAGACAACTTTATATAAAAGCAGGTTTATATGTCAACCGTTGTCTGCTCCGCACAAAATATTAACAACCCACCAGCGAAAACACCCCGCAGGTCAGCCCGCGGGGTGTTTTCGATATAAAGCTCTGCACGGAGCCTACAGGGCCACGCCCAGACGAGCCGCCAAAATATCGCGGATTAGCTCAGCCCCGCCCACCGGTGCCGCCGCACCGGTGCTCGTTGTTTGGGCACGTGTGAGGGCATCAATAGCCCACGCATCCAGGGCTTTGAGTGCCTCGGGTGCGTTCAGATCATCCGCCAAATACTCGCGTACCTTATCTAAAGTCTTGACGGCGCCCTCAGTATCATCCCCGGTGGCTGCCGCAATGGCATGGCGGTACGTCTCAAGGCGCGCATCCGCCTTATGCAGCAAATCATCGGTCCAGAACCAGTCAGAACGGTAATGGTTATCAAGAATCGCCAGGCGGATCGCGTTCGGGTCAACACCGGCTGCACGCAGCTTAGAAACCAGCACCAAATTCCCGCGCGACTTACTCATCTTATGCCCGTCAAGACCCACCATGCCCGTATGCGCGTAGTGGCGGGCGTGCGGCCGGTGATCCACCGCCCACGAATGCCCCGCCCCCAAATCATGGTGCGGGAACGTCAAATCTGAGCCGCCCGCCTGCACCGTCAGCGGCCCATTCACAAAACGGCGGGCAATCATAGTGCACTCAATATGCCAGCCGGGCCGGCCCGCACCCAGCGCACCGGCCTCCCACAACGGTTCACCCTCGCGGGCGGCACGCCACAGCAGCGGGTCCAAGGCGTCACGTTTGCCCGGGCGGTCGGGGTCACCGCCGCGCTCCGCAAAAATGCTCAGCATCTCCTCACGGCTCATATGGCTCACCTGCCCCGGCGCCCACGAGTACCCTTCCTCATCCGCCGGTAGTGCCTGGGTCGCTTTCACATCCAGGTAAATATCCCCGTCAGGATGCTGCACACCCTTCTCGTCCGTAAACCCCGGCACACGGTACGCCAGCCCACGCTCCAGCAAACCCTCAACCACGGGGAACAGCCAAGCAATCGACTCGACCACCCCCACATAATGATCCGGCGGCAGCACATTCAAAGCCGTCATATCGGTGCGGAACAGCTCCGTCTGGTCTTCCGCAAGTTCCTGCCAGTCCACGTTCGTGGCGGTTGCGCGCTCCAGCAGCGGGTCGTCCACATCCGTAACGTTCTGCACGTAGGTCACCTCAACCCCGGCGTCCCGCCAGGCGCGGTTAAGCAGGTCAAAGGCCACATAGGTGGATGCGTGCCCCATATGCGTAGCATCGTACGGGGTGATACCGCACACGTACAGTCCCGCTTTCTTTGGTTCTTCAAGCTGAACCACGGTATTTGCGGCGGTATCAAAGATACGCGGTAGCGGCGCCGAACCGGGCAGAGAAACAGGGGCGGGCGCATCCCAAGCACGCATGAGCATCCTTTCAAAGGCATAAAAATATCACCTACAAGAATACCCGTTTGCGGCAAACCGCAAACGGGTATTTCTGTGCACCAAGCGGCAAGCGAAATTCTAGGAGGAAATAACCCCGAACCCCAGGCCCAAGAAAATAAGCGCCGCAAGCAGAATACGGTACCACACGAACAAGCCGTACGAGTTCGACGAAACATACTTCAGGAACCAAGCAATCATTAGGTACCCCACGCCGAAAGCAATCACAGTTGCCAGCAGGGTGGAAGGAATACCGTAGTAGCCGCCCGCCTCATGCCCGGTAAACACTTTAAACGCCTTATACAGGCCCGAAGTGAACACCGCAGGCAGCGCCAGCAGGAACGAGTAACGTGCCGCCGCCTCACGGGTGTAGCCCATGAACAAGCCCGCCATGATCGTACCGCCAGAGCGGGAAACACCCGGGATCAGGGCGAGCGCCTGCGCGCACCCATACACCAGGCCGTGGCCCAAGGTAAGATCTTTAATCTTCCGCTGCTCCTTGCCGAACCGGTCAGCTAGCCCCAAGAACACTGCGAACACGATCAGCATGGTGCCAACAATCCACAAGGACCGGAAGGTGGAGTCAATGTAGTCTTCTAGAACCAGACCGAGAATGCCGATGGGGATGGAACCGATAATGATGAGCCAGCCCATCCGCGCGTCCGGGTTGCTGCGCTTAACCCGGCCGGTGAGTGAGCCGAACCAGGCCGAAAGAATGCGCACAATGTCACGCCAGAAGTAGAGGAGCACAGCGGTTTCGGTGCCCAGCTGGGTGATCGCGGTGAACGCCGCGCCCGGGTCGGCTTTCTCAGGCAGCAGCTGCCCCACAATACGCAGGTGCGCCGAGGACGAAATTGGCAGAAACTCGGTGAGGCCTTGCACCAGGCCCAGAATAATAGCTTGAATCCATTCCACGCCTTCCAGCATACCCCACAGTGCCTATGAACTTTGAGAGCAGAAAATAGGGGTGTAAAGATTCTGGGGTCTTTAGTGGTTGGGAAAACCGCTGAGGGCCGCCCGCCCACGTGCTTTCCTGGTGAGGGGTATCCCACACACTAAACGGTGGCCCCGGATGATCAGCAGGGGGTGCTTCTCAACCGTAGGCCACCGCTTAGTTACAGGTGGTTTCTGCCTTTCCAGGCTACGCGCTCAGCTATACGTCACGCAGGGCGCGGTTTACCGCCGAGATCATGGCTTTCAATGCGGCGCGGGTGGTGGAGCTGTCGATGCCAATACCCCACAGCACACGCGTATCGACGGCTGCCTCAATGTAGCAGGCGGCGTTCGCTGCTGAGCTGGAGGAGAGGGTGTGCTCCGAGTAGTCCATGACCCGAATGTCTACACCCTCAGCGCTGAGCACATTCTGCAGCGCATCCACGGGGCCGGTGCCGGTGCCGGTGCGGTTGTAGGTGCGGCCCTCAACATTCAGGGTCACGCGCAGAGTGGTTGCCCCCGTATCTGCCGAGTCAATGTTAATCGACTCAATACGGTACTTACCCCAACGTTCCTGATCCTCAGGGCGGGCAAGTACTCGTCCGTGAAAATGTTCCACAGCTTCTGCGGGGTCATCTCCCCGCCCTCAGTGTCGGTGCGTTCCTGCACGATCTGGGAGAACTCAACCTGGGCGCGGCGCGGCAAATCCAGCCCGTACTCGCTCTTGAGCAGGTACGCCACCCCGCCCTTGCCGGACTGCGAGTTCACGCGGATCACGGCCTCATAGCTGCGGCCCACATCGCGCGGGTCGATCGGCAGGTAGGGAACCTCCCACGTCACCTCGTCAATCGTTTTGCCCTGCTGCGCGGCTGATGCCTCAAGAGCCTCAAACCCCTTCTTAATAGCGTCCTGATGCGACCCCGAGAAGGCCGTGAACACCAGGTCACCGCCGTAGGGGGAACGCTCGTGCACGGGCAGCTGGTTGCAGAACTCAACGGTTTTACGGATCGAATCGATATCGGAGAAATCGATCTGCGGGTCAATGCCCTGCGTGTACAGGTTCAGCCCCAGCGTCACCAGGTCTACGTTGCCGGTGCGCTCACCGTTACCGAACAGGCACCCCTCAATGCGGTCGGCCCCCGCCAGGTACCCCAGTTCGGCTGCCGCCACGCCCGTGCCGCGGTCATTGTGCGGGTGCAGGGACAGCACAATGTGTTCACGGTTCTTCAGGTTGCGGTGCATCCACTCGACGGCGTCCGCGTAAACGTTCGGGGTTGCCATCTCAACAGTGGCGGGCAGGTTCACGATCAGTTCTTTACCGTCTACGCCCACACCTAATTCGTCAGCGACAGCGTTGCATACGCGCGCTGCGAATTCCAGTTCAGTGCCGGTGAATGACTCTGGCGAGTACTCGTAGAGCACATTCGTGTTAGAGATCATCTGTTCTTCAAACTTCTTGCACAGGCGAGCGCCCTGTAACGCGATGTCCAGAACGCCGTCCTCATCACGCTGGAACACCACGCGGCGCTGCAATACGGAAGTTGAGTTGTAGAAGTGCACAATGGCGTTTGGGGCGCCTTCAATGGCCTCAAACGTGCGGGCAATCAGGTGTTCACGGCATTGCACCAGCACCTGGATCGTCACATCATTGGGGATGTGCCCGTCTTCGATGAGGGTCCGTACGAAGTCGAAATCGGTTTGTGAGGCTGAGGGGAAGCCCACCTCAATTTCTTTGTACCCCATGCGCACCAGCAGATCGAACATGGCGAGCTTACGCTCAGTGTTCATGGGGTCAACCAGCGCCTGGTTGCCGTCACGTAAATCAACGGCGCACCAGCGTGGGGCCTGTGTAGCGACCTTGTTCGGCCACGTACGGTCGGGCAAATCAACGGCGATCTGCTCGTGGAACGGACGGTACTTGTGCACCGGCATGGGTGAGGGAGTCTGACGGTTCTGCATATTCATTCCTGTGAGGTCTTGTGCCTAAGGCACGTGGTGGGTGCCGCAATATATCGCTGGAACGGGTGCGGCTCTTAGGTTAAGCGAACCCCGCCCCAGCAACTAAGGGTTAGAATCCTCACGCCGGTATCGTTCATACCTTTTACGCTACCACGCCGAAGAGCCGCCCACTCGCCACATACACCCCGCTTTCACTATGCGATACAAAAAAGCTGGGTGACGCGCTCAATATGCGCCACCCAGCTTTTCTGCACGCTCGGGGTTATTGGCCCCAGCCCCGCTAGTTGAAGGCGAAGGCGTGCTGGCAGGTTTCCTGATCAGCAGTCTGTCCGTTTGCGTTGCCCGCGATCTGCGCCTCCTGCTTCTCCATGGTCTCGCCCTTGGGGAAGTCGGTGCCAACGGTCACAGTCACACCGGTTGCCTCCGCGCTTTCAGAGACTCGGCCAATGTTGAGCTTAGCGGCAATCTCACGTGCCTCAGCCTCATGCCCGGCCGCGTAGGTGACGGCGGAGAACTGTGCCGCCTCAGCGGCGGAGGTGGGGGCCACGTTCGTGTACCCCAGCCCGCTCACTACCTGGCTAATAGCCGCGCCGCGTCCCTCCAGGTTGGTTGCGTTCACCACGGTAACATTCGTGGAATGGTCAGCCGGTGCGCTCTGCTCCTTGGGCTGCTCCTGCGCTGCGGGGGCAGCCTTCTCCACCTTCAGCGACTGGTCATCCTGCAGGCGTTTGAAGACGGAGTTTGCTTCGGAGGTGACCTGCAGACGGTTATTGTCTTGGCTCCACGGCTCGGTGGGCACGGTAGCGAACACCACCTGCGAGAGGTCCACGCCGCCTAGGGTGCCGCCGATACCGACCAGCTCGTTAATATTGCCCAGGCCCTTATCCACGGTCACGTTCTGGGTGATAGCCTCGGCAATATTCACCATCCGCGAGGGGTTAGACAGGGTGCCTTCGGCTTTCACCTTACGCAGCAGGGCCGCCATGAACCCCTGCTGGGCTTGAATACGACCAATATCGGAGCCGTCACCAAAGCCGTGGCGTGAACGCAAGAATGCGAGCGCCTGCTCGTCCTCAACAGTTGACCGGCCGGCGGGAAGTTTCAGGTTGGTGTACTCGTCATCAATTGGCTTATCAACGCACACCTCAACGCCGCCTACAACCTTCGACAGCTCTTTCACGGCGTTGAAGTCGACCAGCATGAAGTGGTCAATTTGCACACCGGTGAGTTTACTGATGGTCGCCACAGTGCAGCCTGGGCCGCCCCGCCCCAAAGACTCGTTAATCTGCACGCCGTCCTCAGCGGGGTACACTTTGCCGTCAGGGTCGGTGCATTTAGGAATGGACACCATCAAGTCACGCGGGAATGAGAGCACGTTTACGTTCTTACGGTCTTTGCTGATGTGCAGGAGCATCATCACGTCAGCGCGGGCGGCTTTGCCGTCGTCTTCACCGTATGAACCGTCGGTACCGGCACGCGTGTCTGAGCCAATCACCAGGATGTCGAGTGCGCCGTTCTCCAGCGCCCCCTGGTAGTCACCAATGTTTAGCTCATTGGTGTGCAGGTTAGCGCGTAGGCGTAACGCGATGGCGCCGCCGAAGCCTAACACGACAAGTAGCATACAGGCGCTGAACAGGGCGATCCACTTATTGCGTGCAGACTTCATGATGCTGCTGCGCATATGGCGGCCGCTGCTGATCATAGGAGGTTTTTCTGTCATACCTTCTTGCTTTCTGCGGTGGGTTCAGGCGAGTACTAGAAACCGAGGCGGTTTAGTGCCCGCGGGTCAGACTGCCATTCTTTGGCGACTTTCACGTGGATGCCCAGATACACGCGGGTGCCGAGCATCGTTTCGATTTGTTCACGTGCTTTCGCACCAATTTTACGCAGGTTTGACCCGCCTTTGCCGATAATGATGGCTTTTTGCGAGTCGCGCTCGACGTAAAGATTAACGTGAACATCAAGGAGAGGGTTGTGTTCAGGGCGCCCCTGGCGAAATTCCATTTCTTCAACAGTAACAGCTATCGAATGGGGCAGTTCTTCGCGGGCGCCTTCAAGAGCTGCTTCACGCACAAGCTCTGCAATGAGCGTGGCTTCTGGCTCGTCGGTGAGCTCCCCTGCGGGGTAAAGAGGCGGGGATGTGGGAGTGTAACTTGCCAGCAGGTTAGCGACCGCATCCACCTGAAAATCTTGTACCGCTGAGACCGGGATAATATCTGCCCAGCCGCCTTTACCGTCCACGGGCAGAGGTTCTTCCTGCACGGTCCCTGCCGCGCGGCGCGCTGCCGGGCCGCTGCCTTTGGCGAAGGGAACGGCGTCGTTTTTACGCGCCTTTTTGGGGCTGCTCCCCTGCTTGGTGCGGTGTGTTGCTCGTTGAGCGCGGCTGGCGCGCTCTGCACTCATGACTTCTTCGCCTAGCGCCTGAACCGCTAGAAGCTGTTCGGTGAGCTGCTCATTTCCCACCGTGTCGGCTTTGGTAACGATCGCCACCACAGGCTTATTGCTGGCGGCCACAAGCTGCGAGGCGATATACCGGTCGCCGGGGCCGATTTTCTCGTTTGCGGGGATGCAGAACCCGAGCACATCCACCTGTGAGAGGGTTCCAGCCACCAGGTCGTTCAACCGCTCCCCAATAGCGTGCGGGGCCGGTGAATGCCGGGGGTGTCAATAAGGATCAGCTGGTAGTCGTCCTTGTGCACAATACCGCGGATGGTGTGACGTGTGGTTTGCGGACGGTTGGAGGTAATCGCCACTTTCTGCCCCACCAGGGCGTTGGTGAGAGTGGACTTCCCCGCGTTGGGGCGTCCCACCAGTGACGCAAACCCGGATCGGAAACCCTCCGGGTAGCTAGGTAAGGGCGCTGTAAGGTCGATGTCCATTAATTCCTCCATGATGTAAGTGAAAATTCTATAGAGTGAGCCTGAAAATTATCTGTGAACCAGCTGCGCGGGTGTTTGTTTACCTCAGGTTTATTGCGCACCTGTTCCGCATTATGCGCGGGGTGCGGGGCTATTCGTCGGTCTCTTCATGTGAGTGGTTCTGTTCGGGCTCATGCGGGGGCTGTGCCCACACGAGCAGCGTGTCGATCTGGTGGCGGCGCCCGCCAGCGCTTATCGCCCGAATGTGGATACCGTTAACTGTCACTTCAGCACCGACAATGGGTACTTTCCCCAGGTTTTTGGCGAGCAGACCGCCGACGGTGTCTACTTCTTCGTCCTCTAGGTTAATACCGAAAATCTCCCCTAACTGTTCAACCCCCAGCCGGGCGGACACTTTGAAACTGCCGTCTTCTTGCAGGGCGTAGTCGGGCTTCTCGTTATCGTACTCGTCGGCGATGTCCCCCACCAGCTCTTCAATAATGTCTTCTAAGGTGATCATTCCGGCGGTGCCGCCGTACTCATCCACCACAATGGCAACGTGGGTAGATTCACGTTGCATACGGCGCAATAGGTCTAGTGCCGGCTTCGACTCGGGCTCAAAATGTGCCGGGCGCATGAGTGAGATGATGGTGGGTTCCTCGCCGCCGTGGGCGCTATCGGCGGTCGCCAGGCGGGCCCGCACCGCATCTTTAAGGTACAGAATACCCAGAATGTCGTCGGTCGATTCACCGATCACAGGCATCCGGGAGTAGCCGGAGCGAAGAAACAGCGTGGTGGCATTTTGAGGGTTTCGCCTGCCTCAATGGTGAGCATGTCGGTGCGGGGCACCATGATGGAGCGGATACGCGTATCGTCCATCTCAAAGACAGACTGCACGATCTGCGCCTCATCGCCCTCAATGGTTTCAGCCTCTGAGGCGCGGTCCAGAAACTCACGCAGCTCCTCCTGAGCGAAAACTCCTTCGGGTGCGGCCGGGGTGCGCCGGGGCGAGAATACACGCACCAGCACATCTAAGGCACGGGTGATAGGCCCCAGCAGCAGCGCCGTGTAATAGGTGGGTGCTGCGAGCATTTTCAGCACGGCCACAGACCGGTTACGCCCCGTAGCGCGCGCCCCCACACTCAGCAGCGGGTACCCCACCAGGGACACCACCCCAAGAGTGAGCACCGCCGCAACACTGTGCTGGTCAATCAGCTCAAGGATCGCAAGCATCGTCGTCAAACTAGCGATGGCGGTGCTGAGGATACGTGCTAACCGTAGCGGGTGCGTGTATCTCTCAGATTCTCCCCCGGTGGCGTGCTCAAGCACCCGCGCCAGCCGCGTGTGCGGGCGTTTGAGCGCCAGCTCTTGGGCTTCCTGGTGCGGTAAATAGGTGAAAGCGGTCTCGGCTGCGGTAATGGTGTACGCGCAGGTGGCCGCAAGTACCGCTGCGGAAAGCAGAAGTAAGAAAGTCACGGAAGGGTCCTCAGTGGCGGGTCTCGACGGGGGCGGGACGGCCCAGGAACTCTTCAAGGATGCTGCGCTGAATACCGAACATTTCGGCCTCTTCCGCGGCGGTACCGTGGTCATACCCTAAACAGTGCAGGATCCCGTGCACGGTGAGCAGGCACAGTTCATCAAGGGTTGAGTGCCCGGCCTCGGCGCCTTGACGTGCGGCCACCGGGGGCAGAGCACAATATCGCCCAGCATCCCCGTAGCTGGTTCGGTGTCCGTGCCGGGGGTCAGCTCATCCATGGGGAAGCTCATGACGTCGGTAGGCCCTGGAAGGTCCATCCATTCAAGGTGTATCCGCTCCATCTCACGCTCATTCACAATAGCAATGGAGAGGTACGTACTTTGGCTGACCCGCATCCGGTTAAAGGCATGCTCAACCAGCCGGGTCAGTACCGCAGTGTCAACAGCTGCGAAAGACTCCCGAACCAGCGCATCGGCTTCTGGTTCGGTACCGGTGTCTGGCTCCTCAATCTCAAATTCTAGCTCCGCCACCGGCTAAGCCTCCTTACCGGTTCCGGGGGTCTCGCGCCCGGCCCCAGCTGGGGCATCCCCGTTAATACCGGCACGATCCAGCAGCTTCTCAGCCGCCGCCTCAATCGTGGCACGCTTGACCTTCCGGTTACGTTTGCGTTCCATCGCCTTCTGGTCTTCACCCCACCGGTCGTAAGCTGAGACAATATTCGACACTAAAGCGTGACGCACCACATCTGAGGATTCAAGGACACAGAATTGAATGTCCTCAACGCCCTCAAGAATATTACGCACCTGCTTTAAGCCGGAGGCCTGCCCGCCCGGCAGATCAACCTGGGTCACGTCCCCGGTAATGACCATCTTCGACCCAAACCCCAGGCGCGTGAGGAACATTTTCATCTGCTCCGCGGTGGTGTTCTGGGCTTCGTCCAGAATAATGAACGCATCATTGAGGGTACGCCCGCGCATATACGCCAGCGGGGCCACCTCAATTGTGCCCGCCTCCATGAGCTTAGGGATCGTCTCAGGCTCCAGCATATCGTGCAGCGCATCGTACAGGGGCCGTAAGTACGGGTCGATCTTATCGTTCAGGGTGCCCGGCAGAAACCCCAGGCGCTCCCCCGCCTCCACAGCGGGGCGGGTTAGAATAATACGGTTCACCTCGCGGGACTGCAGTGCCTGCACCGCCTTAGCCATCGCTAAATATGTTTTACCCGTACCGGCTGGGCCAATACCAAAAATGACGGTGTTCGTATCAATCGCATCCACATACTTCTTCTGGTTTATGGTTTTGGGGCGGATCGTGGTTCCCCGCGTTGACAGGATGCTCGCCGATAGGGAACGGGCGGGATCTTTTAGCTCATCGGTGAGCATACCCATGAGGCGGTGAATGACCTGCACCGTAATTTGCGTATCGTGGCTGGCTAATACCCGCAGCTCATTGAGCAGTTTAGCGGCGGTGTTCACCGACTCAGACGGGCCGGTAATCAGCAGGTCAAGCCCTTTAGGGTGCACGCTGATGCTCTCAAAATAGTCCTCAATCAGCGACAGGTAGGCATCCTGCGGCCCGAGCACCGCCACCATCTCTGCGGCGCTCTTAAAAGAGACTGTGCGGGCCGTTGAAAGAGGCCGGGAGGTAGTTGTCATATCAGCTCCTTGGCTAGTGTATAAACCTTAAGTATAGCCGTGCCTACCACCTGCCCAGGGCAATATTAACGGCGCATAACCCTGCGGATCCTGCAGTTGAGGAACGCAGCACCTCGGTACCCAAAAGGGCTAGGGAGGCACCCGCCTGCGTGAACATCTCAACTTCACGTTCGCTGATGCCCCTTCGGGCCCGACCACCAGGTAAATCTCACCCAACCGTTCCCCGGCGCTTTGCCCCAGTAGAGTGGTGAGGCGTTCACTCGCCTGCTCATGCAGTATAAAAACCGCCGCCCCCTGTGCCCTCACCTCGGCAATAAGCTCCGCAAGCTCGGGGGTCGAGTGCAAATCGTATACGGTGGGGATACGGGAACGGCGCGACTGTTTCGCCGCAGCCACAACGGTATTCCGCCATTTCGTGTGAGCCTTAGCGGCCCGTTCCCCTTTCCACCGCACAATTGAGCGGTCTGCGCCCCACGGCACAACCCCTGTGGCGCCCAGTTCGGTGGCTGTCTCAATGGCCTGCACATCGCGCCCATCTTTAGCGAGCGCCTGCACCACATACACCTCCAGGGGGTTCTTATCATGTTGAATCTCAATGATACGCACCCTGATGCCGCTGGTGGTTGTTGCTTCAACGGTGCCTAACGCCCGCCGCCCCTGCCCGTCAGCGAGGTCGATGCGTTCACCGTTCTCAACACGTTTCACCTTCGCGTGGTGCCCTTCGGGGCCGGTAAGTTCGAAGTCCGTCCCCGGGGTGAGCGGGTCAAACTCCTGCGGTGCTACGTAGAAAACGGGTGCGCTCATCGTGCCTTCCTGGGTTAAACAGGCGGGTGGCCGCCTTCGGCAGGGGCCACCCACATCTGTGCGTTATTTGAATTGCTCTTTGAGCTTGGAGAACAGCCCGTGTTTCTGTTTCACGTGGCTGCCTTCCTGCAGGTTCTCCCCCCGCAGTTCGGCGAATTGCCGCAGCATGGTGCGCTGCTCCTCATTCAGGTTGGTGGGGGTGGTGACCTGGATACGTACCCGCAGGTCACCGCGGCGGTCCTCATGCAGGCGGGCTGCACCCAGCCCGGGTAGGGTGACGGTGTCTCCGCTTTGAGACCCGGCGGGGATGTTGACCTGCTGCTGTCCGTCGAAAGTTTCCAGCGGGATGACGGTGCCAAGGGCGGCAGCCACCATGGGCACGTTCACGGTGGTGAGCAGGTCGTCACCTTCACGGTTAAAGTACTTATCGGATTTGATCCTCAAATCAATGTAAAGGTCGCCGTTCGGTCCGCCGTTGAGGCCAGCCTCACCCTTGCCGCGCAGACGGATGCGGGCGCCGTCGTTCACCCCGGCAGGCACGGTGAAGGTGACCGGTTCATTGGCCCTGACCCGGCCTTTACCGCTGCATTCGGCGCAGGGGTGCTTAATGACGGTGCCGTACCCGTGGCAAGTGGGACATTCAACCTGCTGCATGACGGTTCCAAGGATGGACTGCACCCGGCGCTGCATGTACCCCGCACCGTGGCAGGTGTCGCATGTTTCAGGGTGCGTGTCGGGGGCGGTGCCTTCACCCTGGCATGACTGACAGGTGACAGCGGTTTTAAGGTCAATAGTTTTTTCTACCCCGAACACGGCATCGCGCAGGCTGATGGAGACGTTAATAAGAGAATCTTGGCCCTGGCGCACGCGGGAGGCAGGACCGCTCTGCTGACCGCCGGTGAACATGTCAAAGAGGTCTTGGAAACCGAACCCGGCACCGCCAAACCCTCCGAATCCGGCGCCCCCGAACCCTCCAGCGCGTCCTTGCTCGTCGCCAGTTGCATCGTAGATACGGCGTTTCTCGGTGTCTGAGAGCACCTCATAGGCGAGGGTTACTCGTTTAAATTCTTCGGCGGCATCAGCCGAAGGGTTCACATCGGGGTGTAGCTGGCGTGCCTTCTTACGGTACGCCTTTTTAATCTCTTCGGGGCTGGCGTCTTTGGAAACGCCCAGGGTTGCGTAGTGATCGCTCACGTGCTTGTTTATCCTTGTTATCTTTCAGAGGCCGGTTACGCGGCGGTTGGTGTGTTGCACAGTGCCCGCGGTTGAACATTGTAGCGGATACATCCCATGCGCACTCAATGTGGAGGTTATGCGCAGCATGAGTCACTTACATCGGTGGTTCCCCTTAGCTGTGGGGCGCACCGGTTGCCGGTCATAGCGTGGGGCGCCGTAGGGCAGGCACTCATACCGTAGTTTATGCTACCAGCTACCGCCCAGTGCGCAGACAGCCTTTCGCCCACGGCGAGTTATCGGTTCCCTTAGAATGGGAGGGTTCACCACACGAGCATGGGAGGCACTATGAGCGAGCGTTACGGCTGGGGCGCGCAAGATATTACCAGTGATGCGATGAACCGTCGCCCACCGGCCCCGCGTCAGATCCCGCTGCAGCGCGGCCTGCTTCTTGAGGACACCCAGAGCGGTTGGGTGGGTGAGGTGGTACGTGCCGAACGTATCGGGGGTGAGCTGGTGTTCGGCCTTGAAGACGCGCACGGACGTGTACGCAATTTCCCCCTCGGGTACGGTTACCTGCTGGAGGGCGAGCCTATTGAGGTCATCGCCCCGGTTGCCCGCAAAGCGCCCGCGAAGAAATTTCGCGGTCCGGTTCTGTCGCGGTGCAGAACGCCCCCGCTCGGGTTGCCCGCGCCTCCCGCATCTGGGTTGAAGGAACGCATGACGCGGAGCTGGTTGAGAAAGTGTGGGGCCACGATTTGCGGGTGGAAGGCATTGTGGTGGAGCCGCTGCACGGCGTGGACGACTTAGCTGCCGCCATCCGGAGCTTTAGTCCCACACCGGGGCGCCGCCTGGGCATTCTGGTGGACCACCTGATTGAGGGCACCAAGGAGCAGCGGATTGTTGCTGAGGCGTTGGCTGTTCCAGGTGCAGCTGGGAACGTCAAAATTGTGGGGCACCCTTTTATTGATATTTGGCAGGCTGTGAAACCCGCAAAACTCGGGTTGAAAACGTGGCCCGCAGTGCCGCACGGGGAAGACTGGAAGAAAGGTACGCTCCGTCGGTTAGGTCAGCCGCACGCCACGCAAGAAGATGTGGCGAACGCCTGGAAGCGCATCCTATCTCGGGTGGATTCATACACGGATCTCGATCCGGCCCTGCTGGGTCCAGTGGAATCACTCATTGATTTTCTAACCGAGCCGGGGTCCTAGAAAGCAGCTTCAAGTTGCCGGAAATAGCCTCCCACAAGGGAAGAAAATCAAAAAATTTTCTCAAAACCCGCTGTCAATGTCTCGCAACGGTTATTTAGGGCTCCCAAACCCGGTACAATAAAGCTTGCTACCACCCACGATTCTGCGCGATGGTAGCCACTATACAAAACGCTCAAACAATACACAGGATACTCGTGACTCACAATACTCAGTCGGCAAGTTCTGAGCTTTCCGAAGCTAAAGAACGTACCATTGCTTCTTTTGCGCACTTCGGCGGCATCCTCGGGTTTCTTCCCTCCGCCGCGATCTATCTCAAGTACCGCGGGCGTGGCACAGGGTTCGCTGAGCAAGAGGCGCGTGAAGCGATGGACTTTACTCTCGTTCCCAGTATCGTCATTCTTGTTTTTATGGTGGCCAGTCTGATCCCGAACATCGGGAATGTTGCTTTACCCGCTGCCGCGCTCGCCTGGATTTTCATGGCGATTGGGGCAATGCTTGGCGGGTCGAAAGCGTCTAAAGGGTACGCGTACACGTACCGTTTCACCCCGCGCCTGCTGGAGAAATCGTACTTCGATAAAAACTAGAACCCCGATACTTTTACCATTGATGCCTTGATACCCGGGCGGCTCTGCTCGAGGTACAGTTATGCCATTGTGTGGCAGCATGTCAAAAGCATAGGTACAACGTGCCGACAGGGCACCGCATATTGGGTGTAGATGCAGCTGTGGGCCTCCGACACCGGAGACCCACAGCCGTATTCACTCAACTTCAGCAAGGAAGTTATGTTTTTGAAATCTTAAACATAACTCACCCCGCCGGGTATAGTTTATCTAACATTCAATCTGATGTCTAACAGATTCGATGAACTTCCATAAGGTTAAACCTTAAATATAATCATTAGGTGCTGTGATCAATCTCTGGGAGTAGTTCACGGGT
The DNA here is from genome assembly GCA_002355935.1 of Rothia aeria. Lineage (GTDB taxonomy): Bacteria > Actinomycetota > Actinomycetes > Actinomycetales > Micrococcaceae > Rothia > Rothia aeria. Next base: position 1,818,167 of record AP017895.1, read on the forward strand.
CACGGCGTCTCCCAGAAGCCTGCCACGTAGCGTAAGACGCACCCGCGCTTGAGGATCCGGTTCTGCGTTTGCGGTCAGAGCCTTTGGCTCAATCAGCCCCTGAGCTATCAGCCATCGCAGCGAAACCCCGAGTTCTTGAGGGTCGTGCACCGCCAGCAGCTCACGTACCGGCAGCCCCTCCCGCACCCGAATCATGAGCATAATCGTCTCAAACGCCCGGGTGGGGGCATCCAGAATCTCACGCGCAGCTGCCGGGGACTGCCCGGCCCGTACACGGTGCGCATAAGGAACAGGGTGTTTAAGGTTCCACCACCGGGTACCGTTAAGGTGCGAATGGGCCCCGGGCCAATTCCCCACCAGTCCTGGTTACGCCAGTACGCCAAATTATGGTCACTGCGGGTCTGCGCCGATGAGGAATAATTCGACACCTCATACCAGCTGTACCCGGCGTCGGTGAGATACTCCTCCGCGAGCAGGTACATATCGGCCATCAGGTCGTTATCTGGCATGGTGTAGTCGCCGCGCCGGATCTGTGCGGCAAGTTTGGTACCATCCTCGACAATGAGCGAGTACGCCGAGATGTGGTCGGGCCGGTACGAAATTGCGGCTTTCACGCTGCGCCGCCACTGTTCCAGTGTCTCACCGGGTGAACCATAGATCAGATCAACCGAGACCTGCAGGCCAGCTTCTTGTGCCCACGCAATAACTTTGGGAACATTCGCGGGGTGTGGGTACGGTCAAGCACCTGCAGAACCTCAGGAACTACGGACTGCATGCCGAAGGAAACACGCGTGAATCCCCCTTCCTTGAGGGCGAACAGATCGTCACGGGTCACCGAATCCGGGTTAGCTTCGGTGGTGATTTCAGCACCCGTTCTGATTCCAAAAACATCCGCTGCGGCCTGCAGAATACGCACCAAGTCTCGCGCGGGAAGTTTCGTGGGCGTGCCGCCGCCGAAGAACACCGTGTGCAGCGGGCGCCTTGCCACCCCGGATGCTTCAAGTGTTCGGGCGGCGAAGAGAATCTCGGCAATGGCATCGTCTGCGTAAGTGCCCAGCCCTATCCCGTCACCAAAATCTTCGGTGGCGTACGTGTTGAAATCGCAGTACCCGCACCGCACCGAACAGAACGGAATATGCACATAGAGGCTGAAATCACGGCTCTCACAGCCCCGGGCGGAGGACGCGGGTATACGCCCATCATGAGGCGCGGGCGCGCCAGAGGGCTGTGCGGGTGCCAAGCGGGGTGCCTCCTCACCAAGTATCGTATGAGTCTTTTTGCGGGATAGGTGCGTTTAAGTCATACGGGTAGAGCTTTACCGCGCGGGAATTCTCACGCAGCAACAGCCCTACCCGTTTTCCACACTGTATCGGCTACTTTTCTTGTCTTTCTTCTCTTTCTCTTCACCCGAAGAAAGAGCGGCAATAAATGCCTCTTGCGGCACTTCAACACGGCCGACCATCTTCATGCGTTTCTTGCCTTCCTTCTGCTTTTCCAGCAGCTTGCGTTTACGCGAAATATCGCCGCCGTAGCACTTTGAAAGCACGTCTTTGCGCATCGCACGGATATTCTCACGGGCAATAATGCGGGAGCCAATGGCAGCCTGGATAGGCACCTCAAACTGCTGGCGGGGTATGAGTTCACGCAGCTTACCGGTCATCATCACACCGTATGAGTACGCCTTATCGCGGTGGGTGATGGCCGAGAACGCGTCCACTTTCTCGCCCTGAAGAAGGATATCGACCTTCACCAGGTCAGCTTCTTCCTCGCCGTCAAACTTCCAATCCAGCGATGCGTACCCGCGAGTACGGGACTTGAGCTGATCGAAGAAGTCAAAAACGATCTCGGCCAGCGGCAGGCGGTACCGCATCTCAACACGGTCTTCAGACAGGTAGTCCATGCCACCCATCTGCCCGCGGCGTGACTGGCACAGCTCCATAATTGCACCAATGTAATCGCTGGGGGCAATAATCGTACACGCCACCATCGGTTCACGAATGGTAGCGACCTTACCCTCAGGGAATTCGCTCGGGTTCGTCACACGCTTTGCATTACCTGCTTCGTCTACCACATCGTAAATAACGTTAGGGGCGGTCGAAATCAGGTCGAGATTGAACTCGCGTTCCAGGCGCTCCCGCACGATCTCAAGGTGCAGCAGCCCCAAGAACCCGCAGCGGAACCCGAACCCCAGTGCCGCGGAGGTTTCCGGCTCATAGATGAGCGCAGCATCGTTAAGTTTGAGCTTATCGAGAGCATCACGCAGCGCCGGGTAGTCTGAACCGTCGATGGGGAACAGGCCCGAGAACACCATCGGTTTAGGATCCTCATAGCCGCCCAGCGACTCCTCCGCCGGCTTATGGGCACTTGTGACGGTATCACCCACGCGGGACTGGCGCACGTCCTTCACACCCGTGATAAGGTACCCCACCTCCCCCACGCTCAGGCCCTTCGAGGGGATGGGCTCAGGGGAAATGACGCCGATCTCCAATAGGTCATGTTCAGCACCAGTAGACATCATCTTGATTTTCTGGCGCGGCTCCAGTCTGCCGTCTACCACACGCACATAGGTGACCACACCGCGGTATGAATCGTACACGGAGTCAAAATCATGGCGCGGGCGGGCGCGTCCGCCGTACCCTCGGGAGCGGGAATACCCTCAACGATACGGTCCAGCAGGGCCTCCACACCCTCACCGGTCTTACCGGAGACCCGCAAAACTTCATCGGGCTCACAACCAATAAGGTGCGCCAGTTCTTCGGCATACTTATCGGGCATCGCGGCGGGCAGATCAATTTTATTCAGGACAGGGATGATGGTGAGATCATTTTCCATCGCCAGGTACAGGTTAGCGAGGGTCTGCGCCTCAATACCCTGCGCCGCATCCACCAGAAGCAGCGCACCCTCGCACGCGGCAAGCGAGCGAGAGACCTCATAGGTGAAGTCCACATGGCCGGGCGTGTCAATCATATTCAGCGCATAGGAGGTGCCCTCCACCTCCCACGGCATGCGCACCGCCTGAGATTTAATGGTGATACCGCGCTCGCGCTCAATGTCCATGCGGTCAAGGTACTGCGCCTTCATATCGCGCGGGGCAACCACACCGGTTGCCTGGAGCATACGGTCAGCGAGAGTGGACTTGCCGTGATCAATATGCGCAATAATGCAAAAGTTGCGAATAATCGCGGGGTCGGTGGCCGCCGGGACGGGCGGGTTCTTCGACAGAGGAGCCACTCGCTTCAATCCTTTCAAGGGTGTTCGCCACAGATAATAGGCATAGCCATCTAACATTTTCCCATGTTTAGAGCGGATGCGCGAACCAACGCCGGGTGGGAGGCGTCCCACCACCCACGCAGCAGTTCCGCGCAGCTGCCCGCACCGGCCGGTGGCTGTGCTACTGCGGCTGCGAGCAGGTATTAACCAGCTTCCCAATCCCCTCAATACGGGTTACCAAAGTTTGCCCCGGCTTCAGCCACCGACGCGGGTGATACGACAGCCCCACACCCGCCGGAGTTCCGGTGAGAATCACATCGCCCGGCTCAAGGGTCATAAACGTTGACAGGTAAGAGAGCAGCTGCGCCGGGGTGAACACCATATCGGCGGTGGTGCCGCTCTGGCGGATTTCCCCATCCACCTCACAGCTCATGGCCAGACCAGCCGCAGGATCCACCTCATCCGGGGTGACGATGACCGGGCCGAAAGGGGTCATCCTATCCCAGTTCTTCCCCTGAAACCACTGGCTGGTGCGGCCCTGCCAGTCCCGTACCGAGACGTCGTTCGTGACCGTATACCCCAGAAGCCCCTCCAGCGCTTGCTCTTCACTCACACCGCTCATGCTCTGACCCACCACCAGCCCAAGCTCAACTTCCCAGTCGATTTGGTGCTCTGGGCGGGCATACGAATCTCATCACGCGGGCCGATTAAAGCGTTAGCGTATTTAGCGAAAATCGCGGGATACTCCGGGAGCTCAAACCCCATCTCAGCGGCGTGGTCCCGGTAGTTCAGCCCCGCGCAGATAACTTTACCGGGGCGGTCAATCGGTTGCACAAAATTCAGCGATTCCCACAGCTGCATCCCGTGCCCGAGCGTAGTCGCCCCATTTTCACGCATAATAGCGAGCGCATTCTTGGGGTCCCCGAAATTCAGCCGGTAGCGCCCATAAAACTGCAGCAGCGGTCCGAGCTTGGCGGGGAACTCATACACGGTCTGCTCATGCAGGCAGACGGCGCGGGTGCCTTTCTGGTCTTTAATCTGTGCCCAGCGCATGGGTTCCTTCCGGGTTGGTGGTATGTTCAGCGTATGTATCGGAGTCTAGCAGGGTGAGCAGGTTCGTATCAGGTTCCAGTACGCTCTTATCGTTATTTTTAATGTTCCCGATACGGCTGCTAACCTGCCGTACACGCCATTGGGCTGCCTGAGGGTAGGCGGCGTGCTGAAGCTGTTCCAGAGCAGTACGAGCATCGTGCAGGTCGCTCACGCCCATTGTAGGCATGCGACTATCTTCTGGGGTGCCGGCTACACGCCCCGACCCCAACCATACGTCAAGGGTGCTCGGTTGTCCGTTGACAGCAGCAGGGTTGAGCGGCAGCGGCATTCGCTCGTGAATGTGCCCAAGTTCCCGTAAAAGCGGTGAGCCGTCTTGCCTGGTGTAAGAGCGCGGTGAAGCCATCGTGAGGATTGTGAACGTCAAAAGCCACTGGCCGGTTTGCGGCTCATACCCTCCACCGGTTAGCGCTTTTGCTGATACCGGGTTTATCTTATGCCAGGCGTACAGCCCCGCCAGGTACAGGTACTGACCGGGCGGACCGATACGCTGCGGTATTTTATGTTCTTTAACAGTGCCTCGGGCCGTGACGGTGCTGCCTTGTACACCCCATTCGTAGTAGCCGCTGGTGGGTATTGCACAGTGCCCGGTGACGGCAGGACGGGCATAGCTTGTTTTCTCAAAAAGGGTTTCACTGCGGGCGTTGAAGGTAAGGGAGGGAGGTTTAGGGTCTTCGTCCCAGGGGTGCCAGTCGGGAATCAGGCCCCACCGGGCACGGTATATTTCCCGGTAGGTTCCGCCTGTGTCTAGGGTGGATGCCCCCAGCCGGTGCACGCCGGGGCGGCGCGGAGCATCTAGCAGCTGCCCCTGAGCGGTACGGGGTACACGGCGGTTCAGCAGGATTGGGACCTGCTGGGTGGGCGCAATATTCCACGAGGTAAAAGGCTCCGTGAGCTGCACCCCACCCAGGGAGGTGCCGTAGTGCGCCTCAAGCCCGTACCGGCCGCACATTAACGGAACCCGTTCTGCGCGTATACGTCAAGGATGGCGTCTTCCAAATCCTCCATAAGCAGTGCCGGATTGGCCTCTTGTGCGGCGCCGATGGTTGCCGGATCAAGCGGTAGCCCCAGTGCTGCATAGACACGCTCGGTGACAGACCGCAGTGGAGCCGAGTCGGTGACCACGATGCCTGTGCTAAACCACCAGGCGCCAGAGACAACGCGCTGGGCGGTGCCAACCAGTTTTATGCGTTCTCCGGAACGTTCGCCTCCTAACCGGGCGTGCACCGAAAATTCACCGGGGCAGTATTCTCCGGGTATCTCCCCCACGGCTGCGTCCACACCAACATCCTGTAACGCCCGGGCGAAAAGCTCGCCGAAAAGTTTGTAGCGTAGGTTGCTGCCGGTTTTCGCATCGTCAGCTGGCTGAAAATGGTCGATGACCAGGCACCCCGGGTGGTAGGCTGCCGCATGCCCACCAACTTTGCGGACAAGCACGTTAAAACCCATGTTTTTGCAGGCGGTAACGGCTTGGGCAAAGCCGGGGTTGAGTTCGTCACGGCGTCCAAAGGCAACGGTGGCTTCGGGCTGGTAGATGCGCAAAGTGGCGTTTCGGCGCCGGTGCGCAACCTCGCGCAGAATTGTGAGTGTCTCGTCGTAACGGGCAATGATTCCACCGGCTGTTTCACCGGTTTCGCGTAGGATATCCACGGGTTCAAGTGTACCCGTATTCGCTACAGGTAACGGTTCTGTTCAAAGAACCAGTGGGTTTATTGTGTCTCTTTATGGTCAGCTATAAGGCTCGTGGCGGGTGAACCTTGCCCGCCGGGTAACTCCGTGTGGGTTTTAGTGACATAATGTCAGACACACTAGTGGTTTAACTACCCCTTTCTCCCTTGACCTGCCAGGGGTATGCTTATAGAAAACAGGAAAAACAGTATCGTAAATTCCCACATAAAACCACCTAAACACATGCATCGAACCGCGTAAACTATAGACCACACTGGTCCGAAGGAGAACGCCATGAGCCAGAAACCGGAGGATTCGCCCAAAGAATCCACAGCTGCACCAGATACAGCAACGGGAGCCTCCGCACCCCCGCCGCCTCACACGACGGGTGCGTCACAAGAACGCACCATTCTTGCACTAAAAGTTGCGGCCATCGTCATCGTCACCTTAGCTATTTGGTTTATTCCCGCCCCGCCCGGGGTAGACCCGCGCGGTATGCACATGGCCGCTATTTTGTTGGCACCATCCTGGGTCTCATCCTCCAGCCGCTGCCCACCCCATCCATAGCGCTCACTGGTTTAGCCATAGCCATGATTACCGGCACGATGACAGCTAAAAAAGAGGCGCTCGCCGGGTTTGGCAACTCCGCCATATGGATTATTGTTGCGGCATTTTTTATCGCCGACGGGTTCCTTATCACCGGTTTAGGCAAACGCATCGCTCTTCTTTTTGTGTCTCTTCTGGGTAAGTCTTCTTTGGGGCTCTCCTACGGTATGGCTATTACCGATTTGGTGCTTGCCCCAGCCACCCCATCCAATACGGCCCGCGCAGGCGGGGTCATCTACCCCATCATTAAATCCCTTGCTGAGGTGAATGGCTCCACCAATGAGAGCACGGAATCGCGCCGGAAACTTGGTTCTTTCCTGCTCATGACAGAGGCCCAGGTTAACACGATCACTTCAGCAATGTTTCTTACCGCCATGGCTGGCAACCCGCTCGCCGTGAAATTCGCGCAAGATAAAGGCGTGCACCTGGACTGGGGAACATGGGCGTTGGCTGCTATCGTCCCCGGTCTAGCCGCCCTCATCGTGCTACCGTGGGTGATGTCAAAAATCTACCCTCCCACCATTAAGAAAACCCCCGATGCCCCGCACACGCCCGTGAAGAGCTTAAAAACATTGGGCCGATGACCCGACCCGAGTGGATTATGCTCGGCACCTTTATAGTGCTGCTTATCCTGTGGATCGGAGGCTCCAGCCTGGGGGTGGATGCTACGGCGGCCGCATTTTTGGGTATCGCTATTCTGCTTGTTACCAAGGTACTTACCTGGAAAGATATGGCGGCTAACTCAAGCGCCTGGTCCACGCTTATCTTCTTCGCCGTGCTGGTAGGCATGGCCGATCACCTCAAAACCCTCAAAGTGGTTGAATGGATCGGCGCATCCGTCGCCAGCAGTGTGGGTGGAATGGCGTGGCCTTTAGCGTTTGGTGTCCTGGCGCTCGTATACTTCTACATCCACTATTTCTTCGCATCCAATACCGCGCAGATTGTGGCGCTTTATGCGGTCTTTCTCGGTGCAGCTATCGCAGCAGGTACCCCGCCCATGTTTGCGGCACTATTCTTAGGTTTCGCCGGTAACCTGATTGGCGGCATCACCCACTACGCTTCCGGGCCTGCCGGGGTGTACTTCGGGTCCGGGTACATTAAGACCGGCGAATGGTTCAAGCTGGGCTTTATTGCCTCAGTTGTGAACATTATTATCTGGGGGCTCATCGGTACTGTCTGGATGTTCTCCCTCGGGTACGGGCGGTAAGAGCCTACTCCCCCATCGCGCAACTGTAGCGGGCACCTTCAAAGGTGCCCGCCACAACAGTCTTTAAAGCCCAGACCCTACTTGCCAGCAGCCGCTTTCTGAGCTTCCTCAGCCTCAGCGTAGTTCTCAAAACATAGTCAATATACGCCGTGTCAACGGGCTTAGCGCCCAGGGCGTCAAGCCCCTGCGTCAAAGCCTGTTCGTATTCCCGCTCATAGCGTGCCTCGCACCGTTCAACCGCCTGTTCTTTCTCAATGGTTAGCCGTACAGCATTAATGCTGTACCCGTTACGGCTCAGATAGTCAACAAGCTGCTGCGCCACAAACCCCGGGGTGAACGTTGCCTCCAGGATCAGGTTCATCCCCTCATCCGCGAACGTGCTCAGAAGAATACTTCCCAGTTTCGCTGAATCTTCACGGGCGATCGTCGCAATATCCATGGGGAACAGCTTATTCCCCTGCTTCTCAAATTCACGTGCAGGCTCAGGTTTTAGAGCCTCATACCAGCCTTCGGCAAGGTACTGCCGCAAGAACGCTCGGTCAAGAAGCTCGGGGTCAATCACTATATAGTCTTCGTTCCACCCCTCAATAGTGTTCGCAATATACTCGCTTTTACCCGACCCGGGGCGCCCACCACCACATGCGCTTGCCGCTGCGCACCGGCGGTGGAGAACATCTTGCGGTAAATCGCCGTGACGTGCCCGAAAAGCTCTCGTTCCTGCTCCCACTCTTCAATCAAATCAGCAGGCAGCGGTAGACCTCGCGCGGCGAGCGCCTGCAGATCGGTGGGGTCAATGAGGTTCTTATAGAACGCCATCACCAGCTCGTCGTAGCTGCCGGGCATAAAGAACCGGAACTCGTGGTAGGGGTTCCACTGGGCGTGTACGTTGTAGTCCCAGCGGGTCAGCTCGTCGGCCAGCTGTTCGTTGGTCAGGGCGCCAATAGCGTAACGGGTGCAGATCTCCTCGGGGCCAGCACCCGAAAAACCAGGTTTCACAGGTCGCACACCCGGCAGCGCCTGCATATTGGTGTTCAGTTCTTCTTCGCTAAACCCGGCGCTCTCATTCGCCTCCTGCGGAGACATACCCGACTCTATCTTGTTTTTGAGGACGCGGCGGGAGTCCAGCTGTTGCAGATTTTGCCGGTACATGGCAATTTTTGGGGGTCGAGAGCCACCGTCGGCGCTCCTTTCAGGGTCAAAAAATATCGGCGAAGGTGCGTTTGCCGTGGCCGGCGCCGCACCCGTTGTTAAAGCATAACCGAGGCTCCGAAGTATTACCTACACGCCCGGTGTAGGTGGTCACGAAATCACACCTGGGGTAGGCTTTAAAGCAAGGCTATTGTCACACGCATCCGCGGGTTCTGCCGCGCTACGATGGTGTTCTTATCGGGTGCGTCTACCGCTGCAGAAGGGCTCCTCTCATGCATCAAGAGCAGAACATTACTCACACCCTTAATACGCAACCTATCCCCATGGTAAAACCTCATGCTGAGTTCCCGCCGGGATTTCTGTGGGGTGGGGCGACCGCCGCTAACCAGTGTGAAGGCGCCTGGGATAAAGACGGGAAAGGCCCCAGCATTCAGGATGTGCTTCCCCGCGGCGGGTTCAACCCACGTACAGCAACTCCCACACCCGACAATCTAAAGCTTGAGGGTATTGACTTTTACCACCGCTATCCGGAAGACATTGCACTTCTTGCCGAGATGGGGTTTAAAGTATTCAGGTTCTCCATCGCCTGGTCACGGATTTTTCCGCACGGTGATGAAACGGAACCGAATGAGGCTGGTCTAGCGTTCTACGACGGTCTGCTCGATGAGCTCGAAAAATACGGTATTGAGCCTTTAGTGACCATTAGCCACTACGAGACCCCTCTGCACCTTGCCGAGAAATATAACGGGTGGGTGAGCCGTAAGCTGATTAGCTTCTACGAGCGGTACTGCCGGGTGCTGTTTGAACGGTACGGGCACCGGGTAAAGTATTGGCTGACTTTCAACGAGATTAACTCAGTCCTTCATGTGCCGTTTATGTCAGGGGGTATTAACACCCCTAAGGAGCAGCTGACAGAGCAGCAGCTATACCAGGCGATTCACCATGAGCTAGTCGCTTCAGCACGGGCAACCCGGTTAGCACGCGAACTTGCCCCGGATGCGCGTATTGGGTGCATGATTCTGGCAATGCCTACCTATCCGCTCACCCCGAGCCCCGATGATGCGCTCGCAGCCTTACACGCTGAGCAAGCCAACTATATGTTTGGTGATGTGCATGTGCGCGGCGCCTACCCCGGCTATTTTATGCGTCAATTGGCGGATAAGGGTGTGCAGCTTGAGATCACGGAGCAGGACCGGCAGGATCTGAAGAACACAGTTGATTTCGTATCGTTCAGCTACTACATGTCTACCTGCGCCAGCGGCAGCCCGGCACGCGGGGAGCGTGAGGCAGGCAATATGCTCGGCGGGGTCAGTAACCCGCACCTGTCGGCTTCGGAGTGGGGCTGGCAGATTGACCCGGTGGGGTTGCGCATCGTGCTGAACCAGTACTGGGACCGATGGCAGAAGCCGCTCTTTATCGTGGAGAACGGTTTAGGGGCTCGCGATGAGCTGGTGGAGGCCAACGGCGAGCTGACGGTGCTGGATGACTACCGTATTGAGTATTTGCGTGCACATCTGCTGCAGGTTCGGGAGGCTATTGCAGACGGTGTGCAGCTGCTCGGTTACACGACGTGGGGCTGTATCGACATGATTTCAGCTTCGACGGCACAGATGTCAAAACGCTACGGTTTTGTGTATGTGGACCGCAGTGACGACGGCTCAGGCACCTTGGCCCGGTACCGCAAGAAGTCCTTCGACTGGTACCGCCGTGTAATCGCCTCCAACGGGACCGAGCTGTAGGGCACCCAACAATACACAGAAAATCCCGCATATTTACTCATTAGTCAGGGCTCTTATATTGCCTTCACATTGATTAAGTATGCGGGATTGTGCGCTTATGGGGTGGTTATGCCTCGACGGAGGCAACGATAATGAACGCACCGGCAATCACGGCACCGGGATGCAGGTTTTGCGCCGTCTCCGCGGGAAGAGCAATAGCCATCGGCACTACTGATTCTCCCAGAACATACCAGAATTCCCGCCCGGTCAGCTCATTGGTGCGCAGCTGCGCGCTTTGAACAACCGCCGCGAACATTGCTACCGAGCTTGCCTCATCCCCCGTGGCATCTCCGCTGTGCAGCGCCAGAAGCCACGGTGATTTCAGATGTTTCGCGTCTAGGGTAAGGCCATCATGCTCGGACTGGGCCTGCTGATACTCATCCTCCGAAGCGTAGACCACAACCTCAGCGCCAAGAGCGGCGGGTCGTACCGTCACCTTATTCGGCTCGGTCAGGGTAAGGGCCGTGGGGTTATCCACATACGCGAGGAAGCGGCCTTCACGGTCTCCGCCCTCCAGAAGGTCAAAGTGCGCCAGGTTATGCGAGACACGGTACCCCTGCGCCGGGTAAGCGTGTGGGCTCTCTAGGTTCGCATCAGTGTATTCCGTGCCGTCTTCCGCCCTGCCAAAAGCCACCTTCGCGCCGGACGGGTCGGTGTACACGCCCCAGGATGCGCCAGCGGGGTTATCAATCACAGGAACATTTCGTCCCGCTAGGCGTTCACGGGTCTCAGTGACGCTCTCATCAATGCCGATCGCGTGCAAATCTGGTTCTGTGCTCATCTGTTTTCCCCTTCTAGTAGCGGGTTTTTGTGAAAAGTTCCTTGGGCAGCCTCAGCCCATCCGCACCATATAACGCGTGCGCCTAATAAGTATTTCCGTCTCGTTTAGTCTACCTGCATATCGTGCAGGCTGGTTGAGACAAATTCCCACCAGGTGGGGGTTAGGCCAGCTGCCGCTGCGGTGCGTTGCGACAGTATGTGTGATGGGCTTGTCCCGTAAAACGGCAGGTACCCTTCTGCGAGTACAATACGAGTCACCTCGCGGATCATTCGTGAAGCCAGCCCGTAGTGCCGAAATTCTGGAAGCACGTCCACACCTATTTGACGCATGAGCGGTGAGTCATCGCTTGCACCTACCAGAGCAATCGGATCGGTTGCCTCCGTCTCCACCCCGTATGCGGCTAGTACTGTTACGTCGGGGCGGCGGCAGCTGAACCCCAGGGCGTTTGCGTACCGGGTATCCCCGCGAAAACGCTCGCACTGTTGCGGGGTTAAAAACTCAAACCGTACCGGCAGCTTGGTGCCCGCAGTATCTTCCGGGCTGGTTTCGATAGCTGCCGCTGAAGCATTGGGGGCGGTTACAATAGTGTGCTCCCCCGTGACCTGATCGTATAGTGCATGGCGAAGAGATGCGCTATCAACACGGCGCATCATGCCGATCCCTGGAACAGCACATTTCACTTCCTGCGCGGGAAGATTTTCAGGTACTACTGACTCCAGCAGCGCACGCGTGGGCGTGTAGTAGATGCTGGTTCCGCTCACCTGCTGGCTGTAGGGGGTCAGAAGCTCGTTAAGCTGGCGTAGCTGGGCGTAATAACCCAGCCAGTTTGGGTTATCCCCCGCCATATACTCGCGGGCTTTTTCAAGCACCCGCGGGTGCTTTGCGCACAATAGCCCCACCCCGGCATAGTTAGCGACTCGTAGTTCCCAAATATCGTCGTTGCGGCGGCGGGATGAGCCCATCTTATCCGCTGGCAGCTGCAGCTGCGCGAGTAGCTCTGCCCCCTGTCCGTGAGCCTTAGCGACTGAACCGTGCGGCAAACAAAAATCGGCTTCTAACTGGGCGGCGATCATATGCCGGGCACGGTCACGTGTGGTGACGGCACCACGTGCATGTGCGGCGTTCACAGGACCTCCTGGATAAAACGGCCGGTGTGTGAGGAAGCGACCCCAGCCACAGACTCGGGGGTTCCTTCGGCAATTACGGTACCCCCGCCATCGCCGCCTTCCGGCCCCATATCAATAATCCAGTCAGCGCATTTAATCACATCAAGGTTATGTTCAATAGTGATAACAGTGTTGCCCTTATTGACAAGCGACTGCAGAACCGCCAGCAGCTTCCGGATATCCTCAAAATGCAGCCCGGTAGTCGGCTCATCCAACACATAGATAGAACGACCATTAGAACGTTTCTGCAGCTCGGCCGCCAGTTTTACACGCTGCGCTTCACCGCCTGAGAGCGTAGTGGCGGGCTGCCCCAACCGGATATACCCTAGACCAACATCCACCAGGGTATTTAAATGCCGGGCGATAGGGGTAAAGGCCGCAAAAAATTCGGCGGCTTCCTCTACCGGCATTTCAAGCACATCGGCGATGGTTTTACCTTTGTAGTGCACCTCAAGGGTCTCACGGTTGTAACGTTTGCCGTGGCAGGTCTCGCACGGTACGTACACATCCGGCAGGAAGTTCATCTCAATCTTGAGCGTGCCGTCACCTGAGCAAGCCTCGCACCTGCCGCCTTTGACGTTAAACGAAAAACGCCCGGGGGTATACCCCCGTATTTTTGCTTCGTTCGTTTCGGCAAAAAGCTTACGAATATTATCAAATACGCCCGTATAGGTTGCGGGGTTTGACCGCGGGGTGCGTCCAATCGGGGACTGATCCACATGAATCACTTTATCGAGGTGTTCAAGCCCCTCAATTTTCCTGTGGCGCCCCGGCACTTGTTTCGCGCCGTTGAGTTTATTGGCCAGTGAGGTGTACAGGATGTCGTTCACCAGAGTGGATTTCCCCGACCCAGACACCCCAGTGACGGCGGTAAAAACGCCCAACGGGAAAACCACATCCACATTTTTGAGGTTATTTTCGCGCGCACCGAACACTTTCACCCGTCGTTTCTTATCCACCGGCCGGCGTGTTGCAGGTACCTCAATCTCACGGCGGCCCGCCATATAGTCACCCGTGATTGAGCTCTTATTCTTGAGGAGCTCATCGTATGTGCCCGAGTGCACCACCTGTCCCCCGTGCTCACCTGCGCCGGGGCCAACGTCCACTATCCAGTCTGCCTCACGCATGGTGTCTTCATCGTGCTCCACCACAATCAGGGTATTGCCCATATCACGAAGCTTCGTCAGGGTGTCAATCAGGCGCCGGTTATCCCGCTGGTGCAGGCCGATGGACGGCTCATCCAACACGTAGAGCACACCAACCAGTCCGGAACCGATCTGGGTGGCTAAACGGATGCGTTGCGCTTCGCCGCCGGAGAGCGTGCCAGCGGCGCGTGAAAGGGTCAGGTAATCAAGGCCCACGTCCAGCAGGAATTGCAGACGCGCGTCGATCTCTTTAAGCACCTGCTCAGCGATTTTCATTTCACGTTCGCTAAGGGTCAGTCCGCGCATGAACTCTAGGGCTGTGCGCAGAGGCAATTCGGTTACTTCCGCAATGGATTTCTGCCCAACTTTTACCCCTAGGATAGTGGGATTCAGACGCGCCCCGCGGCAGCTGGGGCACGCCACCTGGCGCATGTACTGTTCGTAGCGGTCACGCGCGAAGTCTGACTCAGTCTCCGCATGTTTGCGTTTAATGTAGGCTTTGACCCCTTCAAATCCGCTGGTGTAGCGGCGTTCACGCCCAAATCGGTTACGGTATGAGACTTCGACTTTAAAATCTTTTCCGCTCAGGATCGCTTTCTGCACTTTGGCGGATAGCTTATTCCATGGGGTGTTAAGGTCAAACCCAAGTTCTTCACCCAGACCGGCGAGCAGACGTAACCAGTATTCGGTGGTTGCTTTGCCCTGTGACCAGGGCGCAATAGCGCCTTCGCCGAGGCTCAGCTCGGGGTTGGGGATCAGCAGCTCTTCATCCACTTCGAGACGGGAGCCGATACCGTCGCACGCTTGGCAGGCACCGAACGGGGAGTTAAACGAGAAGGCGCGCGGCTCAATTGTGTCGATTTGCAGGGGTGGTTATTGGGGCAAGCTAGGTTTTCGCTGAAACTGCGGGTACGCTCGGGGCTGTCTTCCGCCTCATCTACAAAATCGATAAGTAAACGCCCGTCGGCAAGCCGTAGTGCGGTTTCCACCGAGTCAGTCAGGCGCTGGTTAATGCCGTCTTTAATGACGATACGGTCAACGACCACCTCGATCGTGTGTTTGTACTGTTTAGCCAGTTTCGGGGGGTCGGAAAGCTGCATTGTTTGCCCGTCTACTCGGGCGCGTGAGTACCCTTGGGTTAGCAGGTCTTTGAAAAGATCGACGAACTCCCCTTTGCGTGCAGATACGACGGGGGCAAGCACCTGCACGCGGGTACGCTCAGGGTACCCCATGAGGGTATCAACGATCTGTTGCGGGGTTTGTTTAGTTATTTCTTCACCGCATTCTGGGCAGTGGGCATGCCCTACACGCGCCCACAGCAGACGCATATAGTCGTAGATTTCGGTGATGGTTCCTACAGTAGAACGTGGGTTTTTTGAGGTAGATTTCTGGTCGATAGACACAGCGGGTGAGAGCCCTTCGATGAAGTCTACATCCGGTTTGTCCACCTGCCCTAGGAACATGCGGGCGTATGAAGAGAGCGATTCGACGTATCGGCGTTGTCCCTCTGCGAAGATCGTGTCGAAGGCCAGCGAGGATTTTCCGGACCCTGATAGCCCGGTAAAGACGACCATCGCATCGCGTGGAATGGTAAGGTCTACATTTTTAAGGTTGTTCTCGCGTGCTCCCTGCACACGAATACTGTTTAGATCGTTAGCGCGCGGTGCAGCAGGCACGCTGGTGCCGGGGCGAGGGGACATCGGCTATCCTTCCGTTACTATCGAAATAATATTCTATCAGCCTTTGTCCTGGTCACGGGGTATTTCGATACGGGCGGAAGAGCCTGTGAGAAACTCATACGTTCGCAGGTATGTACCGTGTCCACCCCAAGCTCAAGAGCCCTCAGTACTTTACACGTACCTCCCCTACACTTAAAAGTATGAGTACTTATCCCGAATCCACACTGCTGTTTGAGAATCCTGAATTCACGGTCCGCGCATTGAGCGTTTCTGAGATGGACAATAGCGTCTACCTGCTGACGATGCGCCACTCCGGTGAACAACTGCTCATAGACCCCGCAGATGACGCCGAAGCTCTCTATGCGTTTACCCTAGACGCACTGCTACATGACTGCCCTCATCTCGAGCTGACTGATGCGCAGGATCATCGCGTGCGCGTCATAGAGTCTGAGGCCGATTTTGAGGCGGTGCGGCAACGTGCGATTGGCGTAACGAGCATTGTAGTAACCCACGGGCATTGGGACCATATTCGAGCGATTAACGGTCTTGAGAAGTTCACTGGAGCCATCACCTCAGCTGGCGCGGAGGACATTGAAGCGATTCACGAGCTAGAAGGCTTTGAGGTGGAAGAGTCGCTAATGGGTGGTGAGACATTCGATTTTTATGGCAGTGATACTGTGGTTCGGACTATCTCAGTTCCTGGGCACACCCCTGGGTCGATTGTGTATGTTCTTGAAAGCGTGTGGGAAGATGGTTCGCCCGCCACGCTCTTATTTACCGGGGACGCACTTTTTCCAGGTGGTGTTGGCAAGACGGATTCTCGGCAGCAGTTTGGCGAGCTTTTCACAAACGTCCTGGAGAAACTTTTCGGCGCTTTTGATGACGACACGACTGTGCTTCCTGGTCATGGACGTTCCACGACTCTTGGGGAGGAACGCCCTCATCTGGAGGAATGGGGCGAACGGGGCTGGTAGGAAGTTGGCAGATAATCTGTTGCGTAGTGCGCGATTAGAGTCTAATGCCTAAGTTCTTCTCTATTGTGCATCATTGCACTCCTACCGAACACAAAAAGAAACGACCACGCTACCTTAGCGTGGTCGTTTCTCGATGCGTAGAACACATCTATCACTCAGCTCAAACACAAGCAATCCAAAGATCTATTCAAAACCTACGATTACCTGATGACATAAGTGTATATGAATTTTGGGCGCTTTTTTTGGGGTGTTTTGCCCCGATTGGCAGGCTCATGACCCATAGACAGAGTTTGTAACCGTTTCGTTATATTCACCCTGTCCACAACAAGGTTTTTTAAGTACCAATTTGATTATTGGCGATTTTTAGTGACCTAAATCATGTAAATTTTTTGGCGTGTATTCGCCTTGTTCGACGGCCTATTGTGATTCCTTCAAGATTTGGAACCACCTCTTTCCAGGTCACCATCCCCCGGAAACGCCCGGTATATCGCGGTTTTTGAACCAGCAGTCTAAATTGCCTGTATTTTTATCAAGCTAAACACAACCTTTAAAAATTCCGATCCGACAACCTGAAAATCAGCAAATTTAAGGTGCCGCACGGTTACAATTGGTCTGTTTTTAGGGGTCTACCAGAGCATCTGAATCTGCGCCCCAAATCCCCTAGTCAATACATGCCTCAGCCAATCGATACACATTCTCTTTTGACACCCATTTATTCCCCCGAAAACAGCTATTTTTCCTGTGGGGAACATTTCAAAAAACCTCATCTGAAAACTACACGTATGTAGTTTTATAGACTGAGCCCCGCATCTGGGGTCATATTCTGACCCAGATGCGGGGCTCACCAGCACGTACGCTGCTGCTACTGCCTCTTAGGAGAGACCAACCATCGTACCGTTTTCATCGAATCCAATGCGCTCAGCTGCGGGGCTCTTGCTCAACCCAGGCATGGTGCGCATCGTACCGCAAATTGCGTACACGTAACCGGCACCAGCTGCCAAACGAACCTCACGCACCGGCAAAGTCCAGCCGGTGGGTGCGCCCTTCAGAGAAGCATCTGAAGAGATAGACAGGTGGGTCTTGGCAATCACCACGGGCAGGTTACCGTAGCCCAAATCAGCGAAACGCTTAAGCTGCTTAGCGGCGGCGGGAGCAATCGAAATACCGTCAGCACCGTACACCTTGGTAGCGACCTTCTCCAGCTTCGTTTCCAGCGAGTCCTCAAGGTCATAGGTGAACTTCAGCTCCGAAACATCATCACATGCCTCAGCAACCACATTCGCCAAATCGACAGTGCCCTTACCGCCTTCGGCAACGCCACGGTGAATAGCCACACGGGCACCTGCTTCTTCAGCGATACGGCGAATAGCCTCATGCTCGGAGTCGAAGTCGGTGGGGAACGCGTTAATAGCGACCACAGGCTGCACACCAAAGTTACGCACAATCTCAATGTGCTTCTTCAGGTTTGCAGCCCCTGCCTCAACATCTGAGGGCTTTCCTGCAGCATGCCGTCGGGAAGAGGCTTACCGGGAACAATCTTGTACAGCCCGGAGTGCGACTTCAAGGCACGCACCGTTACAACCAGAACCGCTGCATCAGGCTTCAGCCCGGAGATACGGCATTTAACGTTAAAGAGACGCTCTGCGCCCATATCAGCGCCGAAGCCTGCCTCAGTAATCACGTAATCCGAATATTCGAGACCAACATAGTCCGCCACGATTGATGAGTTACCGGTAGCGATATTACCGAAGGGCCCGCATGGATAAGCGCCGGAGTGTGCTCAAGAGTCTGCAGCAGGTTCGGGTTAATGGCATCAGCCAGAATGACTGCCAGGGCACCGTCAGCCTTCAAATCGGCGGCGGTAACAGCCTCACCGTCATAGTTCAGGCCCACAACGATCTTCGCCAGGCGCTCACGCAGATCCTTGAATGAGGTTGCCAGGGAGAGAATCACCATGATTTCGGAGGCGCTGGTAATATCGAACCCGGTCTGGCGGGGTACGCCGTCAATACGTTCACCCAACCCGACTACAACGTTCCGCAGGGAGCGGTCATTAATGTCAATGACCCGGCGCCATTCGATAGCGCGCGGGTCAATACGTAGGTCGTTCCCCTGGTGCAGGTGGTTGTCGATCATTGCGGCAAGCAAGTTGTGGGCTGCGGTAACAGCGTGGAAGTCGCCGGTCAGGTGCAGGTTCAGCTTCTCCATGGGCACGATCTGAGAGTAGCCACCGCCAGCTGCACCACCCTTAATACCGAAGGTGGGGCCCATGGCGGGCTGACGCAGGGTGAGCATCGCCTTACGTCCGGTCTGTGCGAAGCCCTGAGCCAGTGATACGGAAGTAGCGGTTTTACCTTCACCGAGCGGGGTGGGGGTCACAGCGGTTACAACAATGTATTTGGAGCCGCGCTTACGTGCGGTCTCCGCGTTAGTGGTTTCGTCCAGAAGAACCTTCGCAACATACTTGCCGTAGGGTTCCAGACGATCCGCACTAATCCCGTTTTCGGCGGCGATTTCGGTGATCGGCTCAAGGGTAGCTGCCTGAGCAATTTCAAGGTCGGAAGGGAAAGGCTTGGTCATCATCGTCCTTTGCAGTTGTAGCCAACAGTTCCTTTCCCATTTTATGCTTTAGCTCACGGATTGTCACCCATTATGACTCTTATCTGTGAAGCTACAACACATTACTCTGGTCAAAAACCGCATCAATCCCAGGAGGATTCCAAGAGGTACACAAACTGTTCCCCAGAAACTGAGCTAAAGTCAGCTCACCTTCTGGGGAACAACATATTGCATTGAGTGCCTGCCCGAACACACTGTAAAGGATTATATGCAGGGGCTACATCGTCAGCAGCACCTTGGTCGCGGTACGCTGATCCATTGCCTCATAGCCCTTGGGGGCTTCGTCGATGGGCAATACTAGATCGAAGACCTTACCGGGTTCAATCTCACCCTTGTAAATCAGGTCAATCAGGGTCGGCAGGTATTTACGAACCGGCGCGGGGCCTCCTTCAAGATGAACCTGTTTGTCGAAGAGCACATCGGTACCGATCGAGCTGTCGTGGGGCACGCCTACGAAACCGATGTAGCCGCCGTGGCGTACGCATCCGAGGGCTTGGTCAAAGGCCTGCTGAGTACCAACAGCCTCCACCACGCCGTGCGCTCCCACCCCGTCAGTAAGCTCTAGAACCTTGGCGATACCTTCTTCACCGCGTTCTTCCACCACGTGGGTTGCACCGAACTGCTTAGCCAGCTCTTGGCGCTTGGGGTTGCGAGACATCATGATGATCTTCTCAGCGCCCAGCTGCTTAGCACCAATAACTGCGCCCAAACCAACGGCACCATCGCCAACTACAACAATAGCCTTACCCGGGCCGGCCTTGGCGGCGTCGGCTGCATACCAGCCAGTCCCCAGCACATCGGATGCCGCCATCAGATGAGGAATCTGCTCTGCGGTAGGGTATGCGGGAGTCTTAATCAAAGTGCCGTCTGCGAAAGGAATACGGGCGTATTCCGCCTGGGTACCGTTCGAGCGCATACCAATGAAACCATCGCCTGCAGCAATGGCCTTAAGGCACCGTGAAGGGTAACCATCCCGGCAGGTTGCACACTCACCGCATGAGATGCAGAAAGAACCAACGACAAAGTCACCAGGCTTGACGGTCTTAACATCGTCGCCAACTTCGATAACCTCACCGATATATTCATGACCCATCTGCTGATGGTCTACAGGCTCAGGCTGCGCGCCACGATAGGGCCACAGGTCAGAACCGCAAATGCAGGATGCGGCAAGTTTAATAACGGCATCCGTGGACTCTAGGAGGGTGGGCATGGGGCGGTCTTCTACGACGACCTTACCGGGTTCTTCCATAATGACTGAACGCATTAGCTGTACTACTCACTCTCGGCTAGTTTTAGCGGTTTATTATTGATTGCTGTACAAGACTACGTCCTTCGAGCTGCTCTAGGGCAAGCTTAAACCTTCAAACCCGATATAAAACACATTCTAAATGCGAACCATACCTGTATCATGCAAAGGCACGGGATGCTGCAGGCCCTTATATTCAGCAGGTCCGTGAAATAATGAAGGAATGAGCTACACGGTCAAAGAGGTTTCTGAACGAGTAAATCTAAGCCCCCACACGGTACGCTATTACACCGACCAGGGCCTCATTCCCACCTTGCAGAGGGACGAGAAAGGAAACCGTGTTTTTACCGATGAATGCATCGGTTGGTTCGAAACTATCCATTGCCTACGTAAATGCGGTATGAGCATTGCAGATGTGAAGACGTATGTAGATTTAGGGCGTCAAGGAAGTAAGACAGCTCCCGAACGGTTGCGCATTGTGGAGCAGTATGCGCGTATTGCCCAGCAGCAGCTTATTGAAGCACAGCAACGGGTTGATTTTGTGCACCGGAAAATTATGTTCTATCAGGAGCTGATCGAAAGTAACGATGAGTCCCGCATCTGTCCCCAATAGCCTATGCAACATTAGCTTCCGCAAAGATATCGGGGCTCACCATTGTGAAGGAGAGCCCCGATATTTCTCTACTGTGCATCAAACAGCCACGCTATACGGAGCATATGGGTATCGCCCCTAACTGTTCACCGTACGTACTGGGCACAGGTATATCGATAAACTAGTGGGGTGTATTACCACCTCCCCCACCGTTGTATACAGCCAAGACGTGAAGAGGCTGAACCCGCAGTGTGTTGGCGTTTGCCGTGGTCTTAACTTTCACATGCTCCTGACGCATAACTGCGATGCATGCAGTGTGCCTGGTAGGGTTACTGCCAATGAGGGCAACTTTTAGCACACCATTTTCTTCAATAGTTTTAGCGTGCAGGCTCGTGCAAGAGTTAACTTGAGCATCGAAAGTAATTTCGTGGTCACCGGTTATATGATAGCCACTCCATTTAACGATATGCCCGTTATACAACCGCGTGGAGTCATCGTCGCTATCGCCTGTATGCGGCAGAGGGACAACGGGGATAGGGGTAAAGGATTGTATCGCCGGTGAAGAAGTGGCGGTGGAAGCATCGGTACTTGCAGAAGCACTAGGCTGCGCCGTTACCGTTGCTGTGTCCCCTGAAGTTGCGGAGGCGGCGGGAGCGGTCAATGCAGCGGACCCTAATGCTAAAGTCAGGGCACCGATCCCGATTCGACTAGCGTAGCGGATGGAGGAAGTACGAGATTGTGGCATGGGCATCAGCTCCTTCAGGATGGAAAATTTTCAGTTTTAGATTATTATTTCCCTAACCTTAAAGTGAAGAGTTAAATACTGGGAATGTGCCGCATGTTCCCTGAGAACGTTTAACGCTCATAAGAACCTGCCATATTGCTGCTTCCGAAGCACTATTATTTTTTCGTTTTATCCGCAGGCATCAAGAAGACCGTGGCACCCCGCCTCTCAACGATTGGATGCCACGGCCTGCGCATAAAAGGCGGAGAGGAGCCAGCCCTACGACTTACTCCCCTACCTTAATGAGCTTTGCAGCTCAGGCCCTTACGCAGGAGTAATCTTCTTATTAAGATGCACTTGCGACTTGGGCAGCTGCTGCACCTTGAGCGTAGATGCCTTAGCCTTAGTCTTGACCTTTACATCCTTGTAGAGCGCTTCCTCAGTACACCCATCAGGAGCACCAAGGATAGTCCCTTCCACCAGTGCGACCTTCAACGTACCGTTCTTTTCTACGACCTCCGCGCGGACGTCGTAGCAGCTAGGGGTTCCGGTAATAACAGTGAACGTAATTTCATGTTCACCAGTCACCCGATACTCGATCCAGTTAGCAATACGCTCATCCTGCATAAACTTAAAATTCTCGTCATGCTTAGCTTCGCCACTCACAACCGGTGAGTTATTTGAAGTTGACGAGGTCCCATCCTGCGAAGGCACCTGGGACGACGGACTGGCCGAAGGAGTCGCTGCCGATGCCCCGGGAACTGCAAGAGCAGATGATCCCAGCGCAAGCACTACCGCACTCACACCAAGAAGAGCAGTGCGGCGGGCAGATGAGGGGCGGGTCTTCAACATGAGTATCAGCTCCTTCAGGGTATAAAACTCTTCCTCTAAGACTAATATTTTCTCAACCTTAAAGTGAAGGGATAAAGATTAGAAATGTTCAGTAAGGTGCTGAGCCTCCCGTCCCCTACCCTGCTGCTGCGATATTATTTTCATCCACAGCTATTAAAGGAGACCGTGGTGTCCCATCAGTCAAAGATGGAATCACCACGGTCTACTGTTTAGAGACAGCAAGAAAACCGACTCTACAGTTGAGGGCAGTTTCCTCATAATCCCCTAAGCACCTTGGATAGCTCCTTTATTGAGGCGCACCATGGATTCAGGCAGCTGCTGCACCTTAAGCGTGGAAGCCTTAGCCTTCGTCTTTACCTTAGCCTTCGCAATGCGCGCCTCTGCGGTGCAGGCATCGGGTGCGCCAGGAATGGTGCCCTCTACTAGAGCAACGTTCATCACGCCATCCTTCTCAACAACCTCCGCACGGACGTCGTAGCACCTAGGGGTACCCGTGAGGGTGGTAAAAGTGATTTCGTGTTCGCCGGTCACCTTGTAATCAGTCCAGTCGATGATGTTCTCGTACTCCAAGAACTTAAAATTCTCGTCATGCTTAGCTTCGGCGCCCTCATTCGGAGAGCCATTATCTTTCGAAGGTACCGAAGACGAAGCAGATGAAGAGGCATCCGCTGAAGCAGAAGCACTTGCCGAGGACGATGAACTTGCCGAAGAGTCTACTGCCGATGCTCCAGGAACTGCAAGAGCAGATGAACCCAGCGCAAGTACTACCGTACTCACACCAAGAAGGGCAGCACGGCGGGCAGATGAGGGACGGGTCCTTAACATGAGCATCAACTCCTTCGCTCGAAATAACTTGCACTTTAACAGTACATATTCCTAAACCTTAATTTGAAGGTTTAAATCCTGTGAGTATGGTAAAAGCGAGCAGGGAAATGCCCCGCTCGCTTTTACACGTGCATAGTTATTTAAATAACGCTGCGGCTTTAGAAGTCCCAGTCTTCGTCTTCGGTATTCACAGCTTTGCCGATCACGTAGGATGAACCGGAGCCTGAGAAGAAGTCATGATTCTCATCGGCATTGGGCGACAACGCCGAAAGGATAGCAGGGGAAACATTCGTTACCGAGGCCGGGAACATGGCCTCATACCCCAGGTTCATCAGAGCCTTATTGGCGTTGTAGTGCAGGAACTTCTTCACATCCTCGCTCCAGCCTACCCCGTCATAGAGCGAGTGGGTATAAGCCACCTCGTTCTCATACAGCTCGTACAGCAGGTTGAAGGTGTATTCCTTCAGCTCTGCCTGACGCTCCGGGGTTTCCTTTGCCAGTCCACGCTGGAACTTGTACCCAATGTAGTAACCATGAACAGCCTCATCACGAATAATCAGACGGATCAGGTCAGCGGTGTTAGTCAGCTTGGCATGCGCCGACCAGTACATGGGAAGGTAGAACCCAGAGTAGAACAGGAAAGACTCCAAAAGTGTGGAAGCGACCTTCTTCTTAAGCGGGTCATCGCCGATATAGTAGGCGAGGATAATCTTTGCCTTCTTCTGTAGGTATTCGTTCTCAGAGGCCCAGCGGAATGCCTCATCAATTTCCTTAGTGGAGCACAGGGTCGAGAAAATGGAGGAGTACGACTTTGCGTGCACTGACTCCATGAAAGCAATATTGGTGTATACGGCCTCTTCGTGCGCAGTAACGGCATCGGGAAGCAGAGAGACAGCACCCACAGTACCCTGAATGGTGTCCAACAACGTCAGACCGGTAAAGACCCGCATGGTCAGCTCTTTCTCTTCCGCGGTCAGAGTCTTCCACGTGGGTACGTCGTTGCTCAACGGCACCTTCTCAGGTAACCAGAAATTACCGGTGAGGCGGTCCCAGACCTCAAGGTCTTTCTCGTCCTCTAAACGGTTCCAGTTAATAGCCTCAATTGGGTGGTCAACGAGGTGTACCTTTTCGCTCATATTTGTTTCTCCTATAGCGGATCAATGCCTTAGGGGCGTCTCATGTTTTTCTATTCTGACACAGTTCCTGCGCTCACTAGTTTCTCGCTCCCAGCTACTACCGTTATGAGCGCGCCAACTGGTTCCGTAAAGCTTAAGATAGCTACTGACTGAGGTAGTAGATCTGTGTGGCTGGGTCCCGTCGCAGCATCCCAAAATCTACCCCGTAGCGACGCACCAAAGCCGGATCTTCGGTGTACCGTCGTATGCGGTCATTCAGTTCAGACTCTGCAAGCCGCTCGGATTCTGCAATACTTTCGGTGATAATCCACCGCAGAAGGGCATCCTTATCCTCCGCACGGGATGGCCACCTCTGCACCCGTCCTTTAACAAGGAACCGCTGCACCCCCACAGTTTCTTGGCCCCGTTCGTGTTTACCCGCCAGTAAGTATTCGGTGAATACATCCGTCAGGATAAGGGAGCCCGCAGGGTCTTCCGTGACAAGCCCAACCGTTTTTAGACGGTCGATCAGTTTACGCTCACGCCGATTCGGCGACTCGGGTGCTTGCCCCAGAACAATCTGGGCATACATGCGCTGACAGTCAGAGTTAGCGAGTGCGGCGATTATTGGAGTGAGGTTCTGTTGCACCTGGGTTGTTATCCTTACGTGTCTGGTGAGCTTCGGGGTGTAAGAAGATTCTGTCTTCTCACACCCCGAAACACGATGCGGGTGAGTTTCGCTGCATTACAGCATGCAG
The DNA here is from genome assembly GCA_002355935.1 of Rothia aeria. Taxonomy (GTDB): domain Bacteria; phylum Actinomycetota; class Actinomycetes; order Actinomycetales; family Micrococcaceae; genus Rothia; species Rothia aeria. The sequence goes on from AP017895.1 coordinate 1,843,371, forward strand.
GATACGCAGCCCTCAACTTCGGTACCTTCAAGAGCCATCTGCCGCAGGCGGATATAGTAGATGGTCTTGATTCCCTTGCGCCAAGCATAAATCTGAGCGCGGTTAATGTCGCGGGTTGTTGCGGTGTCACGGAAGAACAAGGTTAGCGACAGACCCTGATCCACATGCTGAGTGGCCACAGCGTAGGTGTCGATAATCTTCTCGAACCCGATCTCGTACGCGTCCTTATAGTAGTCAAGATTCTCGTTCGTCATGAAGGGTGCCGGGTAGTAGACACGCCCCAGCTTACCTTCCTTACGAATCTCAATCTTGGAGGCGATCGGATGGATTGAGGAGGTCGAACCGTTAATGTACGAGATAGACCCGGTGGGCGGAACAGCCTGCAGGTTCTGGTTGTACATACCGTACTGAGCTACATCGGCTGCCAGCTGAATCCAGTCCTCGCGGGTGGGAATGTGGTGCTTGGCAAACAGTTCACGAACACGTTCCGTTTGCGGCTCCCATTCTTTCTCAATGTACTTGGCGAAGAACTCACCGCTGGCATACTTTGAGTTCTCGAACCCTTCAAATGTCACGCCACGTTCTTTAGCAATTTCCATGGAGGCGCGGATTGCATGATAGGCCACCGTGTAAAAGTAGATATTGGTGAAATCCAGTGCCTCTTCGGAACCGTAATGCACATGTTCACGCGCCAAGTAGCCGTGCAGGTTCATCTGCCCCAGCCCGACCGCGTGGCTCATGTCGTTACCGCGTTCAATGGAGGGGACGGAACGGATATCCGACTGATCTGAGACGGAGGTGAGCGAACGGATTGCCGTTTCAACAGTTTTTCCGAGGTTATCGCCGTCCATAGTCATAGCAATATTGAGCGAACCGAGGTTGCATGAGATATCCTTCCCCGTTTCCGCATACCCAAGGTCATCGTGGTATTTCGAGGGCTTTGACACCTGAAGAATCTCGGAGCAGAGGTTACTCATAATAACCTTGCCGTCAATCGGGTTAGCCCGGTTCACGGTGTCCTCAAACATAATGTATGGGTAGCCGGATTCGAACTGCACCTCAGCGATGGTCTGGAAGAACTCGCGCGCATTAATCTTGGTTTTACGGATCCGCGAGTCATCCACCATTTCCTGGTATTTTTCGCTCACATTAATATCCGAGAAAGGAACCCCGTAGATGCGTTCCACATCGTACGGTGAGAACAGGTACATATCTTTGTTCTCTTTGGCGAGTTTGAAGGTGATATCGGGGATCACCACACCCAGTGAGAGGGTTTTAATGCGGATCTTCTCATCAGCATTTTCGCGTTTGGTGTCAAGGAACGAGTAAATGTCGGGGTGGTGTGCGTGCAAGTACACGGCCCCCGCCCCTGCCGCGCGCCCAGCTGGTTCGCGTAGGAGAAAGCATCCTCAAGAAGCTTCATAACGGGGATGACACCGGAGGACTGGTTCTCAATTTTCTTAATGGGTGCACCGGATTCACGTAGGTTCGTCAGAGCGAACGCCACCCCGCCACCGCGTTTTGAGAGCTGCAACGCCGAGTTAATGGAACGTCCGATAGATTCCATATTGTCTTCGATGCGAAGCAGGAAGCAGGAGACCAGCTCACCGCGCTGTTTCTTTCCAGCGTTGAGGAACGTGGGCGTGGCAGGCTGGAAACGCCCCGAGATAATCTCGTCTACGATTTCCTCCGCCAGTGTCTCGTTGCCTTCCGCCAGCAGCAGCGCAACCATGCATACGCGGTCCTCAAAACGCTCTAGGTAGCGCTGCCCATCGAAGGTTTTCAGAGCGTAGGAAGTGTAGAACTTGAAGGCTCCCAAGAAAGTGGGGAACCGGAACTTCACGGCGTAGGCACGTTTGAACAGATTCTTGACGAAGTCGAAGCTGTACTTCTCGAAGAGCTCCGGCTCGTAGTACTGGTTCTCGATCAGGTACTCGATCTTCTCTTCAAGGTCGTGGAAGAATACGGTGTTGTTGTTGACGTGCTGCAGGAAGTACTGGCGTGCCGCCTGACGGTCTGCGTCAAACTGGATCTTGCCGTTTTCGTCGTACAGGTTCAGCAGAGCGTTCAGCTCGTGGTAGCTCATCCCCTGAAATTTTTCGGGGGTGGTCTTACCAGCGTGAGAAGCGCCGAGAGTTTCTAGCGCTGAGGGAAGTTTTGCTTCCAACATTCTTCCAATCCTTCGTTCACTTTGTCTACGTCTGAGGGGTTCCCATGAGCTCGAATTTGAAGAGCACCGGCACATCGCACTTTGCGGATACGATATCTGCTGCGATGCCAAAGAGAGGCCCGAAGTTGGTATTGCCTGCTCCGATAACACCCACCATGTTGCGGCGGTTTTCTTCAACGTTCAGGAATTTCACCACCTGCGGAGGCACGTTCCCCGCACCTTCCGGTTTACCGTAGGTGGGTACGCACAGCACATACGGTTCCTGGACGACGAGCGTGTCTTCACCGGTCCGTAACGGCAGGCGCTGGGTACGGGCATGAAGTTTTTCAACAAATTTGTGGGTGTTTCCAGAGATGGAAGAGAAGTAAACCACCAGTGGGGCCTCATCCCCTACCGGTGTGGTCGCTCGACCCTCGACGGCATCGCGGGCACCCAAGATGTACTCTCGGATCTCTGCGTTCTCGTCGGTGGGTTTCTGAGCGAGAGGGGTTGTCACTTTCTTCTCCTTGGATTGTGCCGCCGCAGGGGTGGCTGCTTATTACGCGGAAACCGCGATATCGGCTAGAGCGTTGATCCTATCGGGCTGAAAGCCAGACCAGTGGTCTTCACCGGCAATCACAACGGGAGCCTGCATGTACCCGAGGGACTTAACTTTTGCTAATGCTCGGTCGTCTTCGGTGATATCTACCTTGTGGTAGTTGATGCCTTTGGCGTCGAGGGCCCGGTAGGTCATGTTGCACTGAACGCACTGGGGCTTGGTGTACACGGTCACTACCATTGAAATTCTCCTTGTCGGCCCCGCAAGCGGCGGGAGCATTATTGCTGAATGAGTTGTGTGGTTACTTGTGCCCCGAAAGGCGGGGTGGGCGCCCCGTATCGCTCTCGTATTGAGGGAGCGTTGACGCCGATTCAGATTATCACCCGAACCGAGTATTAATACTACATGTAGTGTTAGAAATTTTTTTAACCCCAAGATGATGTGGTGCATCAATTTTTCATGTTCGAAAAACCCACAGGAGCGCACGTTCTTCGCAGTGCCCCACAGCTTATCCACACCCTGGCCAATAAGCCTTCCCGCGCCGTTGCACGGATACTTTCAGGTTATCCACATGGTGGGGTTTACTGTCAGTCTGGGAATCCCCATACCGTTTTCGCCTCTAATCTGCCGTGCGTCGTGATTTTACCGGGGTATGTGAGATTTACATCAGTTGTAATGCTTGATTTTTCCAGCACTCCCGCACTTCCGCGATTTTACGGGGAATAACGGGCGATATTCTCCGAGTTGAATGCTCGTTTTGAGGTCCGTACCAGTGGTTTAACTACACATATAAAGATTTCATAAAATTTTTACTGTCCTCCGGTGCTGACATAGCACCCCGTACAGTTGGTTAAGCAACTTAAAAACAACTTAAACCCAAATATGCCATTTTTCGCGCCGAAAAAACATGTAGTTCCATAACTTTTGAGACCTTTAGAGGCTCATTATTGGTACTGTTTCCTGCCGTTACAAGAGGTCTCTACAAGAGTGATTTCCCGCCAGGGTGGGTACCAGGCCGCCCCTATACGCCGTACGCTTTAGAGCAGGCCGCGTTGGCGCAGTTTGCAGCTGAGCGTATCACCGTCATTTGCTTCCATCCACAGCGGCGACTGGGTCATCTGTTGCGCCCGCTTATCACCCCATACTCGCCCTGAGGCCAGCACCGTCTCCCCCACCGTTAGGTTACGAATCATAATAGCCGCAACATTCTGGGGGTACCGCACTGCAAACCCGTTGTATATATCCGGGTCGCGCTGGCCGTCATCACCGATGAGGATCCACTGCATCTCGGGGAACTCGTGCGCCAACCTTCGTAAGGACTGTACCTTATGTTGGGTGCCGGAACGGAACCAGCGATCTGGCGTAGGCCCCCAGTCAGTGAGCAAGAACGTGCCGCGCGGATACCCGTTACGGGTCAGAAAACGACGCAGCGTTGGGGTGATATTCCAGGCACCAGTAGACAGATACATAAAAGGGGCCTGAGGGTGCGCAGCCCGAATCCGGTCCATAAGCACAGCCATGCCGGGGGTAGGAATACGTGCGTGTTCATCAATCACGAACGAGTTCCATGCCGCTACAAGCGGACGCGGAAGCATAGTAACCATGACTGTATCATCAACGTCAGCAATTACGCCGATCTTCTGCTCAGCAGGCACAATGTAGACACTGGTGACAGCAGCACGGGAACCAGGAACATACATAATAACTTCATGAAGCCCCGCTGGCAGGTCAATATCAAGCTTAACGTCAAGGACACCGCCTCTATCGGTGCGAACCTCATAAGTTCTTCCCGCGATAATAATGGTTACGGGAGCATCAGACATGGCAATGGATGTGAAGGCACGCCACCCGCGCATGGGGTTGTCCGTATCTTGAGTACCCTCAACCACATAAAGCAGTTTCTCAAACGCCTCAGTTTTATACAGGGCACGTGCCAGTATACGCACCCACCCGTTCTTGGCGCCGGTGGCTACCCGCCCGTACCCCTCTGACGGGACAATAATAGGCTCTTGGCCTTGGGCGATAGCGCGGCGTTCACGCCACCGATGCAGGGTGTCGCCCACCCGGTAACCAATGTTGACTGCCTCATCGGCGGCCTCGGTTACCATGGTGCGTAATTCGTGGGTACCCAGATTTTCCATACGTATTAGTGTTCCATATAGACACCCCATTTTTCTTATTTGGGGAAGATTATATGGTCGCGTCACTATAATATTGGGCGCTCGGATGTCTCCAAATGGGCAGAAAACAGCCGCGCTCGTATCCTGCACAAGCGGTTGCGCAGGATACGAGCGGCAGCTGTTCAGTATCTATAGTGTGTGCGGTTTTTGTGTGTGCGCAGGCTTTAAAGAATCGGTGGTGTATACACAACGCTGTGGGCTACGCGTTAGTTAACCGGGAGCCCTAATGTGAATGCTTTGACTCGCCCGAGGCACCAGCAGGTAGCTGATAGGGTCCTGAGCTGAGCTTCACCTGGCAGTAGGCCGAGCCTTTCCCTTCGGCCTGTTCCGAGTGGTGCACCGGGTGGTCTTCGCCTGTTACCTTAATAGCGCATTTAACAGTGTCTTGAGGATCATCGGCGTAGACGGCCACCGAGATAGTTTTACCGGCTAGCTCGTGACTATTAGAGGCGCCTACGCGGTAGTACCCGGTTTTCTCGGTGAGTTTCTGCTCAGCAGAGTTCACCTCAATACCATCCTGGAAAAAGCGAACCTTACCCGCTTTGGCGTGGAAACCATTATGTTCGTTACCACTAAGCACCTCAGCTGAGACAGTAATGTCCCCACGGTTTCCGTAATCTTGGGCGGGGGTGAAGGTAAGGCCGGGAGCAACTTCTGCGGAACACCCGGCTAATAGCACGGCCGTAGCCGCGAGCAATACGATTTTCTTAGCCATGCCCCATAGTATCAGCCAAATCACTATCAACCGGTTGGTGACACACAAGCACAAAACCGCGTGGATGAGGGCACACACGGGGAGCTTTCTCACCCTGTTGAGAATCTTAGCTGAGGGAGTATACGGGCTATGCTTAGAAGTATGACCATTCACAACTCGTTATTCTCACGCCGCACGTTTGTAGTGGGCTCTATTATCCCGCTCATAGCGGGATGCTCCTCCAAGAATACCGTAGAGAATGCCGCCGAAACGAGGTTTATCGCAGCCCCCACAGGCACGCCCCATAGCGACGATGCTTCACCAACTGCTGCCGTGGACTCCCCCGAACCTGCAGAGCCGCCGGTGTCAAAAAACCCAATCGCTAAACCCCACCCATGGAAAGATATCCAGTACCGTCTAGCTGGTGAAGGGCACTATGTGGCGTGGACAGTGGATGACGGCGCTAACCCCGAAACTGTGCGGGCTTACGCCGAGTTCGCGGCGAAAACAGGCACCCGCCTCACCTTTTTCATTAATGCCTCCTACACTTCTTTTGAGCAGAACCTTGATGTCCTTTTGCCGCTGGTGAAATCAGGACAAATTCAGATCGCAAACCACACCTATAACCACCCTAACCTGCTGAATCTTGATGATAAACAGGTGAAAGAAGAGTTCGTGCGCAATGAGGAAGAAATCATGCGGCTTTTTGGGGTGTCCTCAAAACCGTATTTTCGTCCACCCTACGGGTACTATGACGACCGGGTGCTGAAAATAGCCGCAAAAGCGGGGTTTTCACGGCCGGTACTGTGGGAAGGTACCACAGGTGATGAGGGGCAAACCACCCAACGCGTGGTGCTCAAACGTACTAAGAAGTATATGAAGCCGCAACGAATTATGTTGGGGCATCTTAACTACACCACTATTATTTCCCTGCTGGAACGTATTAAAGAGCTTCTTGATGAACGTGGACTGGTAACAGTTACCTTACGCGACTACTACGGTGAAGCCTCGGAAGAAGAACTAAAAATTGTCCGCGACGCTGAAGCCGAAGAAAAGAAGAAAGAAGAAGAGAAAAGAAGCAGAAGGAGAAAGAGAAAAATAAGAACGGTGAGCCTCAGCAAAGCTACGGCGGCCAAACCGGCTGCTGATAACTCGCAGCAGCGGCAGTGCGGGGAAGGGTCTCCCGCCCCGCACTGCATGGGCTCAAGGGTTCATCATGGCATCATTGAGCGGATGTCTTCTCCTCCTGAATCCCGCAAAGTACCCAAGTGTTGGTTTATCCTCTGGTGTTTATCCCCCGTAATAGTCGCGGAGAGTAACAGTGACTAACCCGCGTTCATCCAATAACGCTTTAATTTTGTCGAGTACCGCAATAACACCCGTATAGTTCAGATGCCCAATAAGAATAGTTTGCGGGTTCGCATATGTACTGGCATATTTATAGATCTCTTCAGATGTAATAGGGGAAGAGTCAGCCAGTGAACCGTACCATAGGGTGGGCCGGTCAAACCCGGCACGCGCAGCGGCATCCAATACCCGCCGATCGTAGTACCCGTAGGGTGGGCGGAAGTAGGGCTTTGAAGACATTCCAAAGAGGCGTTCAATCTCCCGGTCGTTCTTCTCAAGCTCCTCAATGATTCCCGCATCGTCAAGATCGGTGAGAGCTGCATGTGACCATGTGTGGTTGCCGATTTGGATCTGCCCCGATGTCACTAGGGGCGCCAACACGTCAAGGTTCTGCTCGAACGAATCATAAGAGCCGTTAATGAAAAAGGTGAGGCGGGTGCCTGTTTTCGCCGCAAAATCTGCATAGGCGCGCACCACTTCGGGGCTTTTACCATCATCAACGGTCCAAGCGATGTATTTACCGTCACCGGGCAGCCCAACTTGCGGACCGTCCCAGGGGTACGGGGTGGGACCAGGGTTCGCAGAGACAGAGGCAGTAGGGCTGCCGGAGGAGGTTTTCCCATTCACGGGCACAGGTGGAGTTTGTCCCTGGGAATTAGCGGCATTATCTACAGTGTTCTGCGCGCCGAAACTGCACCCTGCCAAAAGTGGTACAAGAGTGCCGAGCACGAATGCCCTGCGGGGCACACCAGGCTGCGCAGATTCAGTAATAGTGCGGGGTGATGAGGTATTGCACATAGGGGGTTTAGTCTTTCGAGGCATCGCCATGCACCGAAGGCCTGCGCACCAATGCAACAGAGAAGGGTGATGGCGGGGTGTTTAAGCTGAATGAGTTGAGTGAGAGGCAGAAGGCAGGAAGAAAACTATTTCCTCTTATTACCTTTTCCTTTGTAGGGTTCGCAGGCCACGCCGTCTCCATCACGGTCCAGGTGAGCAGCGTATCCAGGCTGGCCTTTATGGATAGGTGCCGCGCCAGCTGCACGGACTTCGTCACAGTTCTTGTAGTACACTCCGGTATTTGCGGGAGTCTCAACCACAACAGGTTTCTGTTGCACAGGTTCCTGCTGTACCGGAGTTTGCCGAGCAGGTGCTGGGGCTTCTGTTGCTGGCTGAGTTTCTTCGGCAGGCACCGGTTTCTGCTCTGGCTCAGGTGCCGGGACTTCGGGGGTGGGCTCGGCCACAGGTGTTACCGCCTCCGGGGTTTTAACAGGTTCGGGTGTGGGCGAGGCGGTGGGGCTAGGAGTTTCCGAAGGTGAAGGACTCGGCGACTCTGTAGGCGAGGGGCTGGCAGATGTACTGCGTGCCGATGACGAAGCAGATACTGAAGATGGCGTTTGTTCTTTGCGAATATTGCCTGCGTTGCTGGAACACCCAGCAAGAAATACGGTACCGAGAAGCGCTACCGCAATAACTTGATTTTCATATGGAATTATCCTCATTGACTGAGTGAGTGAGTAAGTGCTGAGCTGTCATTGCTCACCCCTAAGTCTATACGAAACCACCAGGTGCGGGAGAACCTCTCTGCCCCTAGCTCTAGTGCATATTTATTCTTTACTGGGAGCAAGATTTTAAGGTTTCTGAATGCTTTAGAATAGATGCAGAGCCATCGACGGTTCATGCACTTATCACTCAAAGTCTCAAATAACTTAAGGATTCCTATGTCCAATAAAACTGTGCCTCTCACCGAGGCGTATTCTGCCTACACACAGCCTTTAGAACCGCAGATTCTTGAAGAAATTCCGAAGAAAAAGTGGGCTGCCATTACCGCCTTAGTGCTCTCACTGATCGCTTTCTTCACGGGCATTCTGGTGATTGGTTTTGTACCCGCAATTTTCGCGATCGTATTTGCCGGTATCGCCCTTGGACAGGTAAAAAAGGGTGAAGCCGAAGGCGCTGGCATGGCGATCGGCGCCATTATCTTTGCGTCCCTAGCGATTATCGCCAGTGTTGGAATAGTGATCTTAGCGCTTATTTCCAACTACTACACCGAGCAGCAGGTGATAGATGGATGCACCTCCGGCAAGGGCACCTACACCGTGGAGAACGGGCAGAAAGTCTGCCATTATATGGGCTATGCCATGGACATGTAGTTCTCATATTTATGTATAAAGGCTCGGTAAAAACTGTCATACCGAGCCTTTATTGTATTTAATATCTCACTTGCGTTTCGCGTTACGGGAGCGCCGAGATACACGTTGTTTATTCGCTGCCCTGTAAGGTGATAAGCCAATCATCAACCTTACACAAGCCCTATCTCATCAACGCTCTCCAACACCGCAACCTGCATTTTGCGAAGTGCTTCAACATCCGGGAGGGTGTCGTCCTGGTCAATTAGATAGACGGTGTACCCGTCAATTGTGAGTCTACGCATAATTTCCAGAAGCATATGCTGGGCAACATCGTCCACGGAATAGACTCGCGTAACATCCAAAGCTATTTTCGTCCCCGTGTATTCGGTGTCCACAATTTCGCGGATAACACGCTCAGCACCCGCGAACCGGATCCTGCCTTGAAGCTGAATAACCTGAACCGTCTCGGCGCCAACTCCTACACGGTAGTTAGCGCGTATTGCCGAACGGGCAACGGTGGGAATGTTCATCACATGCATACCCATGTCTGAAGAAAACCGCTCAAATAGCGACACGCCGCGGACACTATTGCCATGTATATCAAGGCGAGGCGAGAATGTTGCCACCCCCAGCTGCCCCGGCACAGCACCAATGATTCCTCCGCCCACACCGCTTTTGGCGGGAATACCCACCTGTGTTGCCCAGTCGCCAGCGGCGTTGTACATGCCGCAGGTGAACATTACGCTCAACACCTGACGCACTACCGTTTTAGGTACCACCTGCTCACCGGTAAGAGGCTGTTCCCCATAATTCGCCAGAGTAGCTGCCATCATCGCCAGGTCTTTTACAGTTACTTCAAGTGAACACTGACGCGTGTACCCTTCCACCACCTTGGCGGGGTTCTCGGTGAGGATGTCGTGGCTACGGAGCATATGCGCAATAGCGAGGTTACGGTGCGCATGTTCTATCTCTGAGGAATACACCGCCTCATCAATCTGAAGGGGGCGCCCGGCAAATGCTGAGAGCCCTTCAATTACCCGTTCCATCCGCTTCTCTGGACTTATATTTCGGCTCCCACCAGCGAGTGGGTGGTGATAGCCCCAGCATTAATCATGGGGTTCAGCGGACGTCCCGACTCGTCCTCAAGAGATATCTCGTTAAAAGGCTCCCCGGAAGGTTCAACACCCACTTTCGCCAGTACCTTATCAAATCCACGATCAGCTAGAGCTAGGGCATACACGAAAGGCTTAGAAATAGACTGGATAGTAAACACTTCATTGACGTCTCCGGCGCCGTAAAGTTCCCCGTCAACCATTGCGATAGATGCCCCGAGTCGATCAGGGTTTACTCCCGCCAGCTCAGGAATATAGTTTGCGAGTTCCCCCGTTTTATCTGAGGCCACGGTGGCGAGCACATCGTCGAGGTAGCTTGGTATAGGGGAACGCATAACAGTTTCTCCTGATAGGCGGGTCGTTACTTTCGTACGCGGTTGGTTCGGGAGCCAGACTGCAGAGTACACGCATCCTTGTCATGACAAAATATCTGCCCGAACGTTGAGCCTCTTGAAGTGTAGCTTTTCCGCCTTCAATACTCCAAATATGTGCTTGTATACAGCCGTGAGGCAGCAGCATGAATCCATGCATAGACGGTTTTGCGTCTTTGCCGGATGAGAATACACCATGTTTTCTGTCCCTGGTGTGCGGGCCAAGAAATTCTTCCACCCGACCCTTGACATACCGAATAGTCGGTTTTATATTGTCATTATGGCAGCAGATAAAACAGCAAATTCCAAGTCCAAGGGCCAGCTCACCCGGGAACATATCCTAGAAGTTGCCGCCCAAGTCTTTGCACAACGCGGCTATTCTGAAACCCGGTTAGACGACATTATTCAGGCCACCGGACTCACCAAAGGCGCCCTCTATTTCCATTTCCGTTCCAAAAGCGATTTGGCGTACGCCGTCATTGAAGACCACAAACGGCACTGGCTTGAACAGGGGATCCAGGAAATAGCTCAACACGATAACCCGCTAGAGCAACTAGAGGCGCTCAGTAACCTTCTGATTACTCTGGTGTCGCAGGGAAAAACCGACTGGAACATTGTTCGTCTCGCCGACCAAGTGCGTTCTAAGGAACCGCCTGAAGACCTCATTAGCCCCCTTCAAAGCTGGGTTGATGTGGTGGCCGACATTATTGAACGCGGCAAGGCACAGCAGATATTCCACACAGAATTATCAAGCCAGGATGCCGCCGCAATCCTCGTTGGTTCCTTCGACGGCCTCAAAACTTCTAACGATGCTTTAGCCCAAGGAGACACCGAGAAGTTCAGACGCCAAGCTCACGCCTTAAACACAATGCTTATAGAAGGGCTGCAGAGGCGTTAATCCATCCTTCTCCCCTGCCTTCCGAAACCTTTCGTCTGTTCAGACGAACTTTTGTCCTAGTCCAAAAAACTGATGATATGGAGTACTGTATGGCGACCCTCATTACTGGCGCTTCTTCAGGTATCGGCGAAGAATTCGCGCACCATTACGCCGCAGAAAAACACGACCTTGTGCTTGTTGCTCGCAGCGAAGACAAGCTGAATACTCTCGCTGATACGCTTCGTGGCCAGCACGGTATTCAAGTCACCGTCATTGCACTTGATCTGTCTGAACCGGATGCAGCTCAACGGCTCTGGGAAGAAACGAACCGCGCCAGGTTAGAGATTGATGTGCTTGTCAATAATGCAGGGTTCGGAACCCACGGTGATGTTGCTGATGATAATCCCGACCGTCTGGAGCAAGAAGTACGTCTCAACTGCCTCACGCTAACAGGGCTGACGGCACGCTACCTGCCCGCCATGCGTGAACGCAAAACCGGAACCATCATAAACATTGCTTCGACTGCGGCTTTTCAACCGCTGCCCCATATGGCAGTGTACGGCGCAACCAAAGCATTTGTGCTGTCCTTCACCGAAGCGCTCTGGGCAGAAACCCGAAAAGACGGCATCCGAGTGCTCGCGGTCTGCCCCGGTCCCACCGACACTTCATTCTTTGAAATCGCCGGTGAATCCGCCGCGGTCGGGAAAATGCGTTCCACTCGCCAGCTGCTAGATAGCACCCTGCAGGCGCTGAAAACCACAAAACCCAGTTTTGTAGATGGGCTGGGAAACGCCGTCGTGGCACGGTTTGTCACCCGTGTGGTACCAAAGCGTGCCGTCATGGCCATAGTCGATCAGGCGTTCCAGCGCCAACGCAGCCAACATACGCGGTAATACAGGGCCGCTAGCCGGTGCCTTTAGCTAAAGCGCTAAAGGTACCGGCTAGAACTCCAGAAGCATCGTTCCAGTGCTACCGCCAGCATCAACGAATCCCAGCTTTTCGTAGAGCTTACGCGCGGGGTTCCCTGTTTCAACACTGAGACTAACACCCCGGTCCCCTCGCACACGAGCAATTTCTACAACATCACAGATAAGTTCCGTCCCCAGCCCAACACCGCGCGCCTCAGGCTGCACGGACACGCCCAGCTCACCGATACCAGGCGCCACAAAACCATATCCAGGATTCTGCTGAGGTAAATAGAGAACCCTTGCAGTACCAACCCACTGCCCCTGTGAGGTGCAGGCAACCACACCATAATCTCCCCGCCGCGCATCCATAACGATGTACCGCACAAATTCGGCTGTGTCGAGAAGATCCTGCATGGTGAACCTCTCCCCCGGCCAGTTCAGATTCATCAGAGTTGATTCACGCAGAATATCAATATCGCTCGATCGTAGTTTTTTCTTGTGTAAGCCCAGGCGTGTACTTGCCCGCTCAACTGCATCAGCCATTTACCTCACCACCCCTATGCCTAGTATTTGTGCTCTATCACTCTACAGACAGATACCCTGCATCGTCTAGCGTCCCGCCGACACCCATTAGCACCCAGATCTCTCCTAAAGCCGCACAATAGTTGTTAGCAGCGTATGTTCTTTTTCAGCTCGCCTCTCACTCACTCTCAAGGGACGAAAAACTGTCTTCTTCCGCCTTGGAAGTGTCACAATGCTTCCACTGTACGGCGCCTCTGAGTATTTGCCGGACTGTACAACAGGCACAAAAAATCACCTGGTCACATAAAACCAGGTGATGATTTGTGGAGATAAGGGGACTCGAACCCCTGACCCCCTGCATGCCATGCAGGTGCGCTACCAGCTGCGCCATATCCCCCTATTTAGTTCTGCCACCCTTTTGGGCAACAAGAAAATAATACACATGCCCGAGGCACGAATGCAAATCGGCACGGGCAGTATTCGCAAGACCACCCGCGAATACTGCCCACCCCAAGGTGAGAAGAACGAAGTTTAGCTATCAGCTGGGATAATACGCGCGGCGTCTTCCTCAGTCTCACCAGCAATATCGAAAGGTGTCTCCGTTTTAACACCCAACTCAATGCGTGGAGCTTGAGACCATAAACGATCCAGCGCATAAAACTCGCGGTCTTCCTCATGCTGCACGTGAATCACAATGTCGCCGAAATCAAGAAGGATCCAGCGCCCGCTCGCCCGGCCCTCACGGCGTACCGGCTTCATCCCAGCCTGCTCCCGAAGAGCATCCTCAATCCCATCAGCTACAGCGTTTACTAGGCGCTCATTATGAGCTGAAACCACCAAGAACCCGTCGATCAGACCCATAGCGTCCGAGGCGTCAACAGCAAACAGATCTGTGCCCTGTTTTTCTTCCGCCGCCCGGGCGGCAATACGCAGTGCCTCAATCGAGGCGGGTGCTGCGGTCATAGTTTCCTTTCATATTCGCCGTCTCCGGCGGAGACCCCCAGAAAGGGGCACATGTTACTTCTGGCTGAGCACTATAAACAGGCCGATGAGGATCACCGCGATACACAAGACCAGCAGGATCAGGCTCAAAGGACTCCGCTTACGGGGAACGTCCAGATCATCCTCATACTCGTCTTCATAATCCACGGCGTCCTGGGCCATGGTATTCGCAGCAGAGTAACCCGACTTGGCAAAGTTATTGAACGTAGGCTCCGGCTGCTCTTCAGGATCTTGGTTGTGCTCCACAATGCGGCGCACCAACTCCCCTACCTTATCAGGGTCAAGAGCTACCGTCGGGTCGTCGGCAGTGCTATCTGCATACGGCAAAGATGCGCTGGCTGACTCGGGCGTCTGGCTCCCTGCTGCCTGCTGCGTGTACGATGCATCCGGGGCGGTCGGTTTCTCGGCGGCCGCACCCTTCTTCTTGTCTAGCACCGACAGATCCAGCCCTTGTGCATCAACAGCGGAGACAGGTGCTGGCAGCTTCGTGGGCTTTGCCTGCTGTACATCTGCTGTCGCTGATGCGGCAGGGGCGGAAGGCTCGGACTTGGTGATATTAATATCGGGCTGTTTAGCCTGCACGAAGGAACTCTGCCCAACGGTCATGCTCGGCTTATCAGCCGCCGATACTGCCTCAGCAGTATTGGAGGCGCTGCTCTTGCGACCATCACCAGCAACATCTGCCGCGGTAAGACCGGTGCTGCCCGCCTCTGAAGTAGCGGCGGGAGCAGCTTCCGTATCAGCAGCTACCGATGCAGCGCTTGAGACGGTAGAAGAACTGGTCTTCCGTGTCCCCGAGGCAGCGGCACTCTTCGCGGATTTTGAGGCAGAAGAGATCGACGTCAAGCTAATACCGCGCTCCTCCAGATCGGGAACCAAAATTGCGGTACCCGCACCAGGGTTAGAGGATTTGACGGTGTCCCAGGGGTTATTAGGGTTCAGGGGTGCCTGCCGCTTTGAAGCCCCAACAGCCGAACCGATCTTAGCTTTTTCCTTCTGCACAGCACCAGAGGCTGTTCCAGCGTCCGCATCAGATTCCACCTTCGGCTCATCACGCACCAAATAATCATGCATCGGTAACGAGCTTGTTTCAGGTGCGGGAGCAGTAAAGGAAGAGGTCAGCGGAATGTTCAAGGCGCTCAGATCTGAGGGGTCCTTGCTTGTACTCTTCTGCTGTTGCTGGTTCGGCTTAATAGCGTTCAGGCTGCTGGTCAGCGGCTCAGGCTCGTTCAGCTTATCCTCGTCGTTGGCGCTCATGTCAATAGCACCCTGCGCGGCAAGAGCAGCGAAACGACGCTGAATTGAGAGCACACGGGGGTCGACCACCAGATTATTCACCACGGGGCCCATATGATCCACAGGCTCTGGAAGCTTACCGCGGCCCATAGCACGAATATACTCTGCTGCCTCTTCACGGTAACGAGCCAGACGACGTGGACCCATCATCTTCGTGGGTGGAGGAACCTCGATCCCGTCTTCAGTAACATAGGTCTCATAGAGGTAGGCTTCCTCTTCTGCGTAAGGCTTATTAGTGCCTTCCTGAGATTCAGTCATTCTAACCCTCTTCTTCCGTTACATAAACATTGTCTAACGCGCCCTGGGCGCTCGATCCCTCTACGGCTTCCCCACGCGGCAAACCCGCATCATAGGTTGACGTCGAATCGTCGGCGGAGTACAGCCCATACTTATTGATGTACTGTACCACCCCATCCGGCACCAAATACCAGATAGGTGCTCCGTCAGACGCACGGCGGCGAATATCTGTCGATGAAATCGCCATCGCAGGAATCTCAAGTGTAGTGATCTGTCTACCCTCCCCGACCGGCGGGTCAAGCTCATGGTCGGGGCGTGTGACCCCCACAAAGCTTGCTAAGTCCCACAGCTTATGCGCGTTGTGCCATGTCATCATCTGGCTAATCGCGTCCGCGCCAGTGATGAAGAATAAATCAGCATCGGGTCGTAACTGGCGTAATTCATTAAGGGTATCAAAAGTGTAGGTTGCACCGCCACGATCTATATCTATACGGCTGACCGTGAACCGTGGGTTTGAAGCGGTGGCAATCACAGTCATGAGGTACCTGTGCTCAGGATCGCTGACTCGCCGCTGCCCTGTTTTCTGCCAAGGCTGCCCTGTGGGTACGAACACCACTTCGTCAAGGTCGAACACAGCGGCAACTTCGCTAGCCGCCACTAAGTGGCCATGGTGGATGGGGTCAAACGTACCACCCATAACCCCCAGCCGGGTACGGCCAGAAGTTCGCGGCGGAATCGATTCGATATTAATTCGAGAAGGCTGAGGTGTCACAGTCTATATAATCTTCCGGTTACTGACCGTGCCTCGAATTGTATTCCTTGAGCAGCTTAGCCTCTTCATCATCAAAAGCTTCAGGTGCGTGGTCAGGACGAACAATGCCACGGCCGCTGTATGACAGGGTTATCAACAGAAGAACAGCAAAGACCACGGCGGCGATCACACCATACATGTAGGTGGGCAGGCCCAGCAACATACCGTCTGCATGCTCAGCACCAGCGCCGTGTGCAAGAATAGCGGTACTCACGTATGTGATGTCCTTTCAACTTAGGTAAAAATCCTCATATGTTTCTATGCTACCGTGTTGCGGCGAAAATCGGGTAAATCACGGGTATTGACTGCACAGTATTGGATGTGCATTAACCACGTTTTTGTATACCCATCTCCGTTATTAGCCCTTGATGTGAGCGCCGTAGCCTATTCGAGGGGCGCTAGCAGGCTTTTTCTGACGTGAACCTCACATAGATATGTGTCAAGAGGTAGCATGTATGCCCCTAGCGAACACAGCTATTGTGTGGCAGCTAATACACCAGGAGCTTACATTGGGTTACTCAGCATCGGGCATGTCGATTCCCTCAGTGGGGCGCTTCTCCTTCAACTTTTTACGGTATTCCACAGACTCGGTCCACACGCCCGCGACACGTTCCTGCTCAAGCTCTGCACGGGCCTCAGCTTTCGCATCCATGCGTTCTTTATATTCCTCACGTTTCTGCGCACGGGTGGGACGAATAATCTCTTCGAGGCGAGTATCGGTACCGCGCGGAGAAGACAGAAGCTCAGCACCGCCGACCATTGTGGGCTCCCAGTCGAAGACCACAGAGTTATCGTCCTCACCAATAACTACGGCATCCCCGGCACGAGCACCAGATTTGAAAAGCTCATCCTCAACGCCCAGCTTCGCCAGACGATCCGCCAGGTACCCAACAGCCTCGTCATTATTGAAGTCAGTCTGCTGAATCCAACGCTCCGGTTTCTCCCCAATAACCCTAAAGAGCGGCTCAAGATTGCGCTCCTCACGGCGAATAATGAACTCTTGTTTCTTCTTAGAACGGAACCCTTTGGGCCGCACAACGGGGGCATCAGCCACAGGTTTATCATTTTCACTGGCACGTTTCTGGCGGTCTTCTTCAACAAGGTTAGCCATCGCGAATATAAGCGGTTTAAGCCCTTCATGGGAGGCCGTTGAGATCTCAAACACCCGATACCCCATCTTCTCAAAATCGGGTCGCACGAAATCAGCAAGTTCACGCGCCTCGGGTACATCAATTTTGTTGAGAACGATCATCTGGGGGCGCTCGTTGAGCGGCACGGTCACGCCAGCAGTGGGGTCCACCTCATAGTTTTCGAGCTCGCCGCGAATAACCTCAAAATCGCTCATGGGGTCTCGGCCAGGCTCCAGGGTGGCACAATCAATTACGTGCACCAGCGCAGAGGAGCGCTCAACATGGCGTAAGAAACGGTGACCCAACCCCTTACCTTCGGAGGCGCCTTCAATCAGACCGGGAACATCCGCAACCGTGTACCGAACATCGCCTGCCTGCACAACACCCAAGTTTGGGATAAGAGTGGTAAAAGGATAGTCAGCGATTTTGGGCCGAGCCGCAGAGATAGCAGCGATCAGCGACGATTTACCGGCTGAGGGGTATCCAACAAGCGCAATATCAGCAATAGACTTAAGCTCTAGAACAATGTCAGTTTCCTCCCCAGGAATACCAAGGAGTGCGAAACCGGGAGCTTTACGTTTGGTCGATGCCAGCGCGGCGTTTCCAAGGCCGCCCTGACCGCCCCGTGCGGCAATATATTCATCGCCTACAGGCAGCAGGTCGGCAAGCACGTTACCGTCACGGTCTTTAACAACGGTTCCCTGAGGTACTGTGAGCACTAGGTTCTCACCGTTGTATCCGTGGTGCATATCGCCGCGGCCAATATCTCCATTAGGGGCGTGCTGGTGGGGGCTGTGGTGGTATTCCAATAGCGTGGTGGTCTGGTTATCGACACGCAAAATCACGTCCCCACCATTGCCGCCGTTACCACCGTTGGGGCCGCCGAGCGGCTTAAATTTTTCACGGCGTACGGAAACACAACCGTTGCCGCCGCGACCGCCGGATACATGCAGGACCACGCGGTCCACGAATTCTGCCACGGGTGTTCTCCTTCTACATTTTCACGTGTGATGTGTTAGCGCGCCACTATGAGCGCGCAGGCACCGCCGTTACTGTTGGCGGTGGGCTACCGGTGTTTAAGCATACGGTAAGAGGGGGTAAGCCGTGAAGCCTACCCCCTCTTGCCTGACTGGCGCGAGTCTTACTCGGCGGCTGCCAGGATGTTAACGACCTTGCGGCCCTTGCGGGTACCGAACTCGACGGTGCCTGCTGCCAGAGCGAACAGGGTGTCGTCGCCACCGCGGCCAACGTTCAGGCCGGGGTGGAAGTGGGTGCCGCGCTGACGAACAAGGATCTCGCCTGCGTTGACGGTCTGACCGCCGAAGCGCTTAACACCGAGGTACTGGGGGTTCGAGTCACGACCGTTGCGGGTGGAGCTTGCGCCCTTCTTATGTGCCATTCTGTTTTCCTACCTTAAGGTTTATATCCGGTGGTTAAGATTACGCGTTGATTGCGGTGATCTTAACGGTGGTCAGCTCAGCGCGGAAGCCCTGACGCTTCTTGTAACCGGTCTTGTTCTTGTACTTCTGAATAACGATCTTCGGACCGCGCAGGTCTTCAATCTTTTCAGCAGTTACCTTGGCGGAAGCCAGGGACTTTGCGTCAGCGGTGATCTTGTCACCGTCAACGAGCAGCAGTACGGGCAGCTCGATGGTGCTACCGGGTTCACCTGCAACACGGTCAAGGGTAATTTTGTCTCCGACGGAGACCTTCTCCTGGCGGCCGCCAGCGCGTACAATCGCGTATGCCACTTTGGGACTCACTTTTCTCGACATCTTGCTTCTTCGTATCTCACACGTGCAGACAGCCTGCGCTTTCATTGCTGTGCGCTCCACAGGTATCTCATATGATCCTGGTGTGGATGCGGCCCGTGTCCCTCGTGGGATTGCCCAGTTGGGTACACGCTCGGTCTGCCGGTGGTGTCTTCCAGAAACGCTGTAATAAGGGCTTCCAGAAGTGGTATCTCCCGCTGACCCTGCGTCGATAGGGCTTCACTGAGATAAATACCAATCGTTAAGGATACTGCATGCGCGGGTTTAGACGCAATCCAACCCTTTGGGCAGTAAATAACAACGCCAGCACCGCAGTCACCTTCGGACTTGTGGTACCGGCGTTATTGTTATTTCCGATACGAGCAGATCTAGGCCCTATTCTTTGCCAGCTCGTTTAATATCGGCAGCGGAAACACCGATGCCGAAAAGGGTCGGGGTTTCGGATTCGACGGGGGCTTTCGCGTCCGCCACAGAAGCCGAAGCCACCACCGAACCATGAGCCGACTCGGCGGCATCCACCGTCACAACCTTCGACTGTGCACCCGCCGAAGACGCCGCACGACGAGAACGACGCTTACGTGGCGCGGCCGCCGGTTCAGCAGCAGCCGTAGACGCCTGCTTCACCGGCTCAGCCTCAGTGACCTGAGCCCCGGCAGAACCACCCACGCGGATGACACCCGAAACACGCGGCGCACCCGCATCAGCTGCGGGGGCGTGACCTACCACACCCGAAACGGCGGTTTGGCCCCCTGTGCAGCCCCATCAGCGGAGACGGCACGGCGCGAACGGCGGCTCTTCTTGGGGGACTCATGAACGTCCTCCACCCGCACGTCATCGCGGGTTTTCTGGGCCTGCTCATCCTCAACCCGTTTCGACCGGAAACCGCCGCCCTCCGTGCGCGCGATACGGCCTGCCTTCTGCGACGCACGAGCCTTCGCCTCGCCCGCCCTAATAGCCTCATACCGGGCAGAGCTACGCGTAAACCGGGAATCCAGCTCAGGGCTGTACGAGTCCGCGAAATCCTGCGCCGTAAACGCGCCCTGCTCGCCGCTCCAATGGGAATCGTCGTCAATCTTAGCGATCTTCGCCTCAGCCTGAGCCACATACTCATGAGCCTGTTCACTCGCAGCCTCGGGGGCTGTCCCCTGAGCGTTCTGAGTATTCTGCTCCTCAGCACCCTCAGTGCGGCGTGAGCGTTTACGACGCTTACGCTTCTTACGTCCCTGCTCCTCAACCTCATCAGGCTGTTGGGATGCTGCCGCAATTGAGGCCATAGCGCTGCGGCGCTCCGCCTTCTTCTCTTCCTTCTCGGCATCCACCGAATCAACACGGCTAGCCGCAGCACGGGAACGTTTGCGGTCGGTGCGTTCTTGGCGGTGAATAAAATCTGAGGCGCCGCCCGAGCGGCCGCTAAGCGGCTGGTCGTGCACCAACAGTCCGCGACCACCGCACGACTCGCACTGCTGTGAGAACACCTCAAGCAGGCCTGTACCCAGGCGTTTACGGGTCATCTGCACCAGACCCAGGGAGGTCACTTCAGCAACCTGGTGCTTAGTGCGGTCGCGCCCCAAGCACTCGATCAGGCGGCGCAGCACAAGGTCACGGTTCGATTCGAGCACCATATCGATAAAATCGATCACAATAATGCCGCCGATATCACGCAGGCGAAGCTGACGCACGATCTCCTCAGCCGCCTCCAAGTTATTCTTGGTGACGGTCTCCTCAAGGTTGCCGCCGCTACCAGTGAACTTACCGGTGTTCACATCCACCACGGTCATAGCCTCGGTGCGGTCGATCACCAGCGAACCGCCCGAGGGCAGATACACCTTGCGGTCCAGGGCCTTCGATAGCTGCTCATTCACGCGGTAGTGGTCGAAAAGGTCATCTTCCCCTTCCCACTTCTGCAGCCGTCCCATCAAATCCGGGGCCACATAGGTCACGTACGCTTCAATCGAATCCCAAGCGTCAGCACCCTGCACCTGCATGGCGGTGAAATCCTCATTGAACACATCACGCACCGTCTTAATCATCAGGTCAGGCTCCTGATACAGCATCTCTGGGGCAAGCACCTTACGGGAGTTAGCCTGCTGCTGGATCTCCTCCCACTGCGCACGCAGACGGTTAATGTCGTGAGTCAGTTCCTCCTCAGAAGCACCCTCAGCGGCGGTACGCACAATCACGCCCGCCCCATCAGGCAGCTTATCCTTCAAAATCTTCTTCAAACGCGCACGCTCAGTATCGGGAAGCTTACGTGAAATACCGGTCATTGAGCCGCCCGGCACGTACACCAAAAAACGCCCCGGCAAAGACACCTGGCTCGTCAGGCGGGCGCCTTTCTGCCCAATCGGGTCTTTAGTGACCTGCACCAGCACCGAATCACCAGGTTTTAAGGCGTTCTCAATCTTGCGGGGAGTACCCTCAAGACCGCTCACATCCCAGTTCACCTCACCGGCATACAGCACAGCATTCCGGCCACGCCCAATATCGACGAACGCCGCCTCCATTGACGGCAGTACGTTCTGAACCTTCCCCAGGTACACGTTACCGATCAGCGAATCCTGCTGCGTCTTCGACACAAAATGCTCCGCGAGCACCCCATCCTCAAGCACAGCGATCTGGATACGGTCATCCTTCTGCCGCACCAGCATCTGCCGGTCCACAGACTCGCGGCGCGCCAAAAACTCCGCCTCAGTCACAATGTGACGGCGGCGTCCCATCGACCGGGACTCGCGGCGGCGGGCACGTTTAGCTTCAAGGCGGGTTGAACCGCGCACACCAGTAACAGTGTTTGAAGTGTGAGAATCCGGCAGACGCGGTGCACGCACCTTCGTGACGGTCTCCACCTCATCGTCATCACTGCCCTCAATCTCAATATCCTCGGTACCGCGACGACGACGGCGGCGGCGGTGACTTGTCACCTCAGCCTCAGCAGCAACCTCCTCAAGACGACGAGCCATCCGTGCCGCACGCTCGGCCTCAATACGTGCCGCACGCTGCTGCTCATACTCAAGAGTTGCTGCCGCTGAAAGCTCAGCAACATTTGGAGAATAAAACAGTGGCATAGCCCGTGGCGTTAACGAGGCGCGCATCTGTGCAAGCTTCTGCTGCTGCACATCACGCAGAGTTTTCGATTCCCCTTCAGAACCGGACTTTTCCTCAGACTCATCCTTTGGGGTATCTACCTCCGGCAGGGCTACAATGCCTGTCTCCGGTTCAGAAACCTGCGGTTCTTCGGCGGTACCAGCGGTAGCAACCGATGTATCTGCCTGAGCAGCCGGGGTCTGAACCGCTGTGACGGGTGAATCTTCTGAGCTGGGTTTCTCAGTCACAGATTCAGTAGTTTCAGGTTCTGCGGCGGAGATATCTTTATTAGTTCCCTGCTCTGTATTCGGCAAAACGGCGGTCTGCTGCTCAGCTGCTGCCTCATCCTGAGAGGATTCGGAGCTATTGGCGGCATCATCAGCGCCTTCAAAAATTCTATCGATAGTGCTCGCGACCTCATCCTCCGAAGCTGGTTCGGCAGATTTTTCGGGGCAGGAGCATGCTTCGCCTTTAAATTCCGTAGATCACTCAGGCTCTCAGCAACTGCACGTTCAGGGCTCAGCTCCTCCGAATCCTTAGACCCAGATTCAGCCTTGGAACGGCGAGAAACCGTACTCTTTTTTGAGGAACCGCGCCCCCGTTTTTTCTCGGCCTGATCGGCCTTATCCGCTCCCGGCACTTTCTCATTCAGGGAACGCACCGTCTCATCAGAGACATTCTTCTCACTCGCAAGTGATGCGATGTCGGCCAAAACACCCATATTCAGGCCGGATTCATTGGCGTTCATCTCTTCAGCCATATTTCCTTCTCTTGGTGCTCCCAAGCCGCATCTTGACGCACTAGCATTCGTTGCGCGCACGCGCATAAGCCTATCTACCCTATTCACAGCTCAAGCCCCCGGGTGCGCACACTATGCGCAACTACCGCGGAGGCGAGCGGCGGAGCGTCCTTTCGCATTCATAGAAACACCCCGCACTAAATGGGCCGATTTTTTCGGTCGAGCCAGCGGACTTCCATCAACGCCAGACTTCGGGGGTATCTCGCCGCGTAAACGTTCTGCGGCCTAAGGCATTCCCCTCGACGAAAATACCGGATGCGCCCTTTACATGCGGGTCAAAAGGCGCACCTCTGCTATTCTCTCACATTCACGCCCTCACCCGCCATATTTGGGGATAAACACCCACAGATGCTTCACACGTCAACACAGAAAAAGCGGCGTGATGCACAAATCAACACGCCGCTCCTCCACGCTACGGTGGTGGTATTTTAGCTATTTGAGCTGCTACTACCCCAGGCCCAGTTCGGCATCACGTTTTTCACGTTCTTGCTGTGCCAGTCTCGGGTCAGTCGGCAAATATTCCGGACCAGACCCGGTAGCGAACGGGATACCCACCATAAAAACAAACGGGGCAATGATCAGAAGTATCACCCACAGGAGAGAGAAATGACCAGCCGTCAGCAAAAACAGCGCCGTCAAAAATACAACGGCCGATGCAAGCATCATAGTGGTGCCGAGGACTTTCACAGATATCTCCTAGAGGTTAACGGGTCTCTCCAGTTACCCCATTATACGCACCGCCGCACAGCAACAGCCAGCCGCAGCGCAAAGCGCATCATTGAACCAGCCACAGCTGCATACCCTATGATGGTGAACACCAACTCACCAACCTGTGAAGGAGCAAATCATGAGCGAGCGTACCCTCATCCTGGTGAAGCCCGATGGTGTTGAACGTGGGCTGATCGGCCAAATTTTGAGCCGCTTTGAATCAAAAGGGTACACGATTGAGAAGCTGAAAATGCTTCAGCCCACCAAAGAACTTCTGGCCCAGCACTACGCAGAGCATGAAGGCAAGCCTTTCTACCAGCCCCTCGTGGATTTTATGGTTTCTGGCTCCGTGGTTGCTGCTGTTCTTTCGGGAGAGCGCGTCATTGAGGGGGTGCGCTCCATGCTCGGTACCTCAGACCCGACCCTAGCAGCACCGGGCACCATTCGCGGAGACTTAGGGCGTGACTGGGGCGATTCCGTGCAGAAGAACCTGGTGCACGCCTCCGATTCCCCCGCCTCAGCC
The DNA here is from genome assembly GCA_002355935.1 of Rothia aeria. Classification (GTDB taxonomy): domain Bacteria; phylum Actinomycetota; class Actinomycetes; order Actinomycetales; family Micrococcaceae; genus Rothia; species Rothia aeria. The sequence goes on from AP017895.1 coordinate 1,867,578, forward strand.
AAACGTGAAATTGCTCTTTGGCTGGCGTAAAACACCATCATAAAAGCTTGGGGTCTGCAGAAATATTGTTGTTTCTGCAGACCCCAAGCCCCATAGTGGGTGCTTCGAAACACCCAGTAGTTTCGGCTACATCATGCCCATGAACACGTTGAAGAACCGGATAATAATAATCCCGAATATCAGCAGGACCAGAAGCAAAATACTAAACCAGGTCCACCCCGTTGCGCTCTGCCGCACTTGTTCTGAAGCGGGGATAACTCCCTCGACGATATTTCGAATCGTCACCTTCACGAACATGATGATCGTCATCACCCATACGATCATGCAGAACAGGCAGAGAGCATTTATCACGAACGTTGTTTCAAACCAGAGCCACAGCACAAAGACCACTGCAGCCCCCAGGCCTGCATTGGTTGCCAACCAGAACCATTTTTTATACCGCGCCCCAGCTAAAGTACCCATCGCAATAGTCATGAGGATGGGGAAAGCAACCAGCCCAATGAACGGGTTGGGGAAGCCGAAAAGTTCCGCCTGCGGGGTGCGCATCACGGTACCGCAGTTAAGGAGAGCGTTAATATCGCACAGCGAGCTGTGACCTGCATCAATAAAAATCTGTAGGCGCTCATGCACCAACATAGCTGATGAGGCGAGCGCAACTGTGGCCGTCACCATCAGCCACACGGCAAGTGAGCGTTCAGAGGATTGCGGCTCTAGACTATCTGCCGATCCTGATGCGGACAGTGTGTCCTCGTTGTGCTCCTGGGTGCCCTGTTCAACGCTCATATGCTTCTCCTGGTTGATATGAATACAGTCGGATTCGACGGTTGCAGCGCAAAGCCTATTTAGCTATCTTAACCTGTTATTTTCTTCCCGTTAAGCTCCAGACCTTGTGCGGATATAGCAGGGATGCACCACCATCCCTTTTCATGTGCACACCCCGGAGTGGGTGCAGCTATGCATCCTCATAGGTCAGTGCTGTGGATGCTGGCGTTCCCATTCTGCTTGTTCGGCCTCACGTGCCTTATTTTCAGCATCCAACCGTGTGCCCGCCCGCAGGCCATACCACCAGCACCCTACAAACCCGACCACTACGATAAGGGTAAGCGGCAGAGTCAATGCCGACAGCGCAAGCAGAGCCACTTGGAGTACCCACCCTGCGGTGTATCCCCAGGAGGATTTCAGCTGGGCGGGCAGCAGCATGAGCACCGCTGCGACCGCCAGCCCCACAGCCCAGATGAGGATTTTTATCTCAACGGGGTCGCTGAAATGATGCCCGAATACCGCTAGAGTGCCGAAGAAGGCCACAAAAGCCTCCAGTACTAGAATTGTTGAGGCAAACATGACTTTCACTGAACGGGATTTTTTCTTCATCCCCGGCTTCCAGTCACGCTGGGCGCGAGTTAGGAACTGTTTTTTCTCGGGATTGTTCTGTGCCACAGCTCTCCTGTTCAAACTTTCGGGGCCGGTGAGGGTGTCGCTACTGCGTTTCGTCACTTTCAGGTTCATCGTGGGCCAGCTCCGCCAAAATGTCATCCAACAGCCCACCGTCCGGTGCGGCGCTGGGGATAAGCCCTATATCACTATCAAGTCCTTCAGGGCGGGCCGGGAAGCTGTGGGGCTCTCCTCGGGCTGTGCCAGCAGGGTACGCGCCTCCCCAATGACCGTGACCGATCCTGTGACCAACACACCAGCAGATTCCTGCTCAAAGAGGGCGTTTTCCATGCCGGTGGCAAGCGCCTCATCCAAGTGGTTACATACCGTAATAATGTTTTCGTCGAACCCGGCGTCGAGGGCGATCTCTTGAAGTTCTTCCGGGGCAATGGCTCGGGAAGAATCTGAGGCAGAAAGATACAACCGGAAGGTAGCATCGGTTGAGTCTACGTATTCTTCACGAAGCACTTCAAAAATACCGAGAGCGTCTTTTTCGCCTAGAATACCGACGACTGCATGCACATGGGACAGTTCAAATGCCTCTTTAAAAGCCGTAGATGCGGCGCGCACCCCATGCGGGTTATGAGCGGCGTCAAGCACTACCAAAGGCTCGCTACGAATCATCTCAAGTCGCCCTGGCGAACGTACCTGAGCAAATCCGGCGAGTACTACATCTCGCGCAAGGGCACGATCCCCACCGAAAAATGCCTCGACTGCGGCAAGAGCTAATGATGCGTTCTGCCCCTGGTGCTCACCGTGTAGGGGGAGCTCAATATCGGGGTATTCTCCTGCTAAACCTCGGAGAGTCAAAAGCTGCCCCCGACCGCGCGGGCACGCTCAACCACACCAAATTCAACACCTTCGAAGGCGTACTTGGCGTTCTGCTTACGAGCAGTATCAAGGAGTATGGTCGCTACTTCAGGGTCTTGCGCCGCAGAAATAAGGTATCCGTCGGGTTTAATAATCCCGGCTTTTTCCGTTGCAATCTCAGCCAGACTATCCCCCAGCATATCGGTATGATCAAGGCCGACGGGTGCCACGACAGAGACAATACCGTCGGCTACATTCGTAGAATCCCATGAACCGCCGATCCCGACTTCTAGAATCACCACATCCACGGGCTCATCGGCAAAAATAGCGAAAGCAAGCACAGTGATGGACTCAAAGAACGTAAGTTTTGGTTCTCCGCGTGCAGCAAATTCTTCGTCCACAAGAGTGAGGTACGGCAAAATTTCATCCCAAACGCGCACGAACGTGGCATCAGGCACCGGTTCACCGTTAATGCTGATGCGCTCAGTAACGCTTTCGAGATGCGGGCTCGTAAAACGCCCGGTGCGCAGATCATGAGCCAACAAAAGCGATTCAATCATGCGGGCGGTACTGGTTTTACCGTTAGTTCCGGTGATGTGGATGACCGGGGCGGCGCGGTGCACATCCCCAAGGATTTCAACGGCTCGACGAACCGCATCCAGCCGGGGAGCCATCTTATTTTCGGGGGCGCGTGCCAGCAATTCACCGTAGACGCGTTCAACCCCTTCGGGGTTCGGGATTGCTGGGTAGCTCATCTCGCTCATAGTGTTCTTTCCTTGGCCGGTATCAAGCTGTGCGGCACAGTATCTCTACCAGGGTGCTGCCTCATGCGGCATATGTTTTTGGGTGTATAGCCGCCCCAGCACGGTACATACCGTGGTGTGTTATATGTGCCGGGGCGGCTTAGCGGCTATATTGCCCCTATTCTATGCGGCTTTTGCAACCGTAATGGTCAGGCTCTCGCCCTCCGTGAGGTCCAGGGAAACCGCTAGGGTCTCGCCAGTGACCAGTTCCTCGTGGGTGTGCAGAGCCTCCAGGGTGTCCTGCGGTGCACTTACCGTTAGGTTAATGCGGTCGGAGACATTCAGTCCGGCATCTTTACGGGCCTGCTGAATAGCGCGAATAGTATCGCGGGCAATACCTTCCGCCACAAGTTCATCGGTTAATTCGATATTCAGCACTAGGAAACCGCCGGGCAGCACGGCTGCCGCTTCACGCTCGGTACCGTCATCCGAAGAAGCTACCACGGTTACCAGCTCATATTCGCCGTCAACTAATGCAAGCCCACCGTCGATAGTGTCGAAAGCAACGGTCACAGTGCCGTCATCGGCGATTGTCCAATCGCCAGATTTCGATGCCTTAATAGCTGTCTGAACCTGTTTACCAAGGCGGGGACCTGCGGCACGGGCATTCACCTTCAACTGCTGCGAGATACCGTAGTCGGCGGGGTTAGCGTCCTGTGCATTCACGAGGATAACCTCACGCAGGTTCAGCTCGTCCTTCACAATCTTGGCGAAGTAATCGGCGCCCTTAGCACCGAATGCGGTTTCCAGCTGTGCGAACTGCTCGTTGGCGATGGCCGCCGTGAGCGATTGCAGAGGCTGACGCACACGGATCTTCTTCTCTTTACGCAGAGAAGACCCTGTAGAGCATACCGCCCGTACGGTTTCCATGAGCGAAAGCAGCTCAGATTCATCAGCAAAGTCTTCAGCGGCAGGCCAGTCGGCAAGATGTACCGAACGCTCGCCGGTCAGGCCACGGTAGATTTCTTCGGTCGTGAGCGGCAGAAGTGACGCCGCTACCTTTGATACTGTCACCAAAGCGGTGTACAGGGTATCGAAGGCATCTGGGTCTTCGTCAAAGAAACGTTCACGTGAGCGGCGCACATACCAGTTGGTAAGAGCATCAGCATAAAGACGCAGATGCTCGCAGGCACTCCAGATATCGTAAGAGTCCATGTCCGCGGTAACCTGCTGTACCAGCTCCCGGGTTTTACCCAAGATAAAGCGGTCCATCACATGCTGCGAATCGTACTTCACCTGTGCCGTATATCCCGCGCCTTTGTTGGCAGCATTCGCATAGAGAGCGAAGAAGTGATAGACGTTCCACAGCGGAAGCATCACCTGTCGTACCCCTTCACGAATCCCCTGCTCGGTCACAATCAGGTTGCCACCGCGCAGAATCGGCGATGACATGAGGAACCAGCGCATAGCATCCGAGCCGTCGCGGTCAAGAACTTCAGAGACATCCGGGTAGTTGCGCAGCGACTTTGACATTTTCTGCCCGTCAGAACCAAGCACGATGCCGTGGCTGACAACATTCTTGAAGGCAGGACGGTCAAATAGTGCGGTCGCTAAAATATGCAAAGTGTAGAACCAACCGCGGGTCTGACCAATATACTCAACTATGAAATCCGCCGGATAATGGTTCTCGAACCAGTCCTTATTCTCGAAGGGATAGTGAACCTGCGCATACGGCATCGATCCGGAGTCAAACCATACGTCCAGCACGTCTTCGACACGACGCATCGTAGACTTACCCGTTGGATCATCAGGGTTTGGACGCGTCAGCTCATCAATATAGGGACGGTGCAGATCTGGCTGCCCCTCCTTGTTCAGCGGCAGGCGACCGAAGTCAGCCTTGAGTTCTTCGAGCGATCCGTAAACATCAACACGGGGATAATTTGGATCGTCCGAAACCCAAACGGGAATAGGAGAACCCCAGAAACGGTTACGCGAAATTGACCAGTCGCGAGCGTTCTCAACCCACTTACCGAACTGCCCGTACTTGACATTTTCAGGAATCCAGTTGATCTGCTCGTTCAGCTCAGACATGCGGTCTTTGAACTCGGTCACCTTCACATACCAAGAGGTAATGGCGCGGTAAATAAGAGGATTACGGCAGCGCCAGCAGTGCGGGTAGGAGTGCACATAGGATTTCTCCACGATGAGCGCACCATCTGCCTTAAGAGCATTAATAATGGTGCGGTTCGCCTCGAAAACCTGAACTCCGGCGATACCCGCAAGCGCGGTAGACCCCGAAGGGCTAGGCTGCCCGAACAGGGGGAGGAACCTGGCGCCTTCATCTACCGAAAGCACCACGGGAATATCGTAGGATTCACAAACTTTCTGGTCGTCTTCACCATAGGCGGGTGCCTGATGAACGATACCGGTACCATCAGTGGTACTCACGTAATCGGCAACGAGAATCTGCCAGGAGGTTCCTGTGCCCCATTTCTCGGCATCGGCGAAATAGTCCCACAGCGGGGTGTAGCGCACACCTTCGAGCTGGGAGCCGGTGTAGCGCGCTGTGACGGCAGCTGCCGCATCCTCGGCGGGGCTCTCCCCCGCATACCCAAGGTCTTTCGCATAGGTTCCCAGCAGATCAGCGGCGATCAGGAAGCGCCGCCCGCCATGCTCCCCGGCACCGGGAACTACGACGTATTCAATGTCGGGTCCGACGGCGAGCGCCTGGTTGGTGGGTAAGGTCCAGGGGGTGGTGGTCCAGGCAAGTGCCTCAACGCCAGCCAGTTCAGCGACAATATTTTATTGGCGGCGAGCGAGTCGTCAGCGGTGAGGGTAAAAGCTACTGTGACGGTCTGATCCTGGCGATCCTGGTAGACGTCGTCATCCATGCGCAGCTCATGGTTCGATAACGGGGTTTCGTCTTTCCAGCAGTACGGCAGAACACGGAACCCTTGGTACGTGAGTCCTTTATCGTAGAGACGTTTGAACGCCCAGATCACGGATTCCATGTACTCGACGTTGAGGGTCTTATAGTCGTTCTCGAAGTCCACCCAACGCGCCTGCCTGGTCACGTATTGTTCCCATTCGTTGGTGTATTTGAGCACGGAGGCGCGTGCGGCATCGTTGAAATTATCGATGCCCATCTCTAGGATTTCTTGTTTATCGGTCATGCCGAGCTGTTTCATGGCTTCAAGCTCGGCAGGCAGACCGTGGGTGTCCCAGCCGAAGCGGCGTTCTACTTTATGCCCGCGCTGAGTTTGGTAACGTGCTACAAGGTCTTTTGCGTAACCGGTGAGCAGGTGCCCGTAGTGCGGCAGACCGTTTGCGAATGGAGGGCCATCGTAGAAGACGAATTCGTTATCGCCGTGGGGACCGGCTTCGCGGTTATCGATAGATGCTTGGAAGGTTTCGTCTTTCTTCCAATAGTCGAGTACGGCTTCTTCGAGTTTAGGAAATTGCGGTGATGCGCTCACGCCGTTGCCTGCGGCTTCGAACGTGCTCACCTTGGGGTAGATGTTCTCTGACATATAAGTGCGCCCTATTTCTGTTCAGGTACCCTCCATCGGGTACTTCTGGTGCACCCAATGCCGGGAATGGACAAACGGGTGCAAGGACGCCTTCACGCCCCCTGTGAGGCGGGCGAACACTGGCGCGGTACCACCTTGCTTACTAACACAGCGAAACGCACCGACCCCTCCCGGGGCTGGTGGGCTTTTCGCCTCTTTTGCCCCCGGAGAGCGGCGCGTTCCGCGAGTATCAGTCGCTTATTAACAGCTGTATCGGGCTTAACCGTCCGGTTCTACTGGGACTGCATCTGTTCCGCTAAGATCCCCTCGCCGCAGCGATTAGAGTGGGAATCCGCAGGTGCGGTCTGTTCTTCCGAATTGCTCGCCGGTGATGGCCGGGTCGTTGCAAACATTTACAGTTTAGGGTGTTTCTGGGGGCCGGTGCAAGCCGGTTCGCCCCCAGTTCTTCGGGAATTATGTGCATCCCGGGCGTGTCGCCCTCGGATAGTTTTATGCCTCTTCCCCAGCGCCCCATCCGCCACACCATATATTGTGGCCACGACGTTTATTGCTCACAACATATGTTTGTTTCTGTGGGTTTTAAATGCATAATCACGCATCTATTGGGAGAAGGAAATACCCAAAGATGTGAGCAAAATTCCCTCCCCTCCTGAACCCCGCTTGTCTTCCTGATTGTTGAGGTACCCCCGTTCAAAACTGCTTAAGTAAAACCGTGTAGAAGGTGTGAAACATAGCCCAGGAATCAACCATATAACTTTCAGAGTGTTTCCAGCCTGTGGAAGTGAAAAGTCAGAGTCTTTTCAGGCGGCGGTGCCACGATAAAAATACATGCAGTACATAGTGAAAAGAGGAACCACCATGATGACGCCCCGTCCCACCGTAGTTTCTGCACCATCGCGCCGCACAGTGCTGTTTGGCTTCAGTGCGCTTGGAGCTGCCGCGCTCACCGGGTGTGTGCCGCTTTCAAGTTCGAAGAAGGCCGAAGAATCACCGAGTGACACCGCAACCACGACGTCTGCGAGCTCCTCTTCCTCCCCCTCACATTCGACGCACTCCCCCAGCACGTCCGCTTCCAGTAGTTCCAGCGGTTCATCCTCGCCGGTGGATCCCGCACAATTTATTGCTGACTGGCAGAAATACACAGGAGATGCCAAGCTGCCGACCAAAGGCGACAACGGATACGTTCCAGCAACCGGAAGTTCCCCAGCGCAGAACGTTCCCGAACCGGATATTAATGAGGAGGCATCACGTAAGAACACTTTGGAAGGTTCGTACCAGACACTGCTCGCCTTCCAGTCGGCCTTCAACTATTTATCGCTCACTGGCAAGGATGAACCCATTAAGAAACTTATCTTCCCGCAAGATTTTTCGATGAAACTTGAGGTCGAAAAGCACCACAGCCTGTACAGTTCAAAGGGGTGGATTGAAGGTTACAACCGTTCCGTTAAAATCAGTGACCACAGGCCTGCAGTGGCCTTTTCCGATACAGTTATCGGTGTCTCCTGGTACTTCTCTGAGAGCTATGAAAAGTTCATAGTTCACCAAGCGGGTGGGACAAACGAGGAAGTCCCCGCCCGCACGAGCGAGGGCATCATGACTACTATCTACGAAAATGGCGTGTGGAAAGTTATAAGTAACGACTACCTCAAACAGCACTACTCGTATCTCACGAGTCAAGGCCGGGAAAAGGGCGGCCACTAGCCGCCACCCGTTTCTAGCCCGGGAGGCTATGCGCAGTGCCGCCCATGTATGATGTAGGTAGCGCATCACATTGGCGTTATACTGCCCACCACCGAAAGAATCAGATATGAGCTACCAACCAACCCAGCGCATAGCCTCCCGTCGCAATGTACTAGCCGGTCTCGGAATTCTTGGGGTGAGCGCGCTTGCCGGATGCTCATCTGTAACAGTTGCAGCGACTTCTCCCTCCCCCAGAGATGAAAACAGCTCCGACTCGTCCGAGGCTTCCCCAGCAGCTCCTCTTCGTCACCGTCTGAGACATCTGCTTCGCCGTCTCCCACCAGCGAAAGCACAGAAGACTTCGCCAAGTATATAAAGACGATGGAACCCAAGTTCGAGGACTCCCCCAACTACAAACCTGCCACAAAAGATACCCCGCCGCAGAACCCGCCCAAGCCCGTGCTTGACCCTAAATATAAAGAGAAAACCCTCGAAGGGGCTTACCAGGCGGCACTATTTGCAGTAGCCACAATAGATTACATGTCTGATGGTGGCGATGAGAGCATCTATGATCAGGTGATCGTATCTGAAGATAAAAAATGCAGGAGACTAAAGCGAACAACACCATGCGGCGCGACCCTACGAGGTGGGCTGTTGGGTTCAAAACCACCTACGATGTGCGCAAGATAGTAGTGCTGTTAGAAGATACCCCACCCGCTGTCCTGTTCCACTGCGTCGCAAAATACCCAGATTTCACCGTCATTTCCAAAAAGGATGGGGAGACTAAGGAGCAGAAAGTAGCAGCAAAGGAGCGCTCAGTTCGTCTCGTTATGGTGTATCTGGATGGGAACTGGCGGCTTATTTCCAACAGCTACTGCCAAGAGAAATACCCGAAAATCTATGCCCAAGGTGCTTCTGGGGAGAAGAATTCACCCGAATCTGCATCGACCTCATCAAGCGGTCCCGTCTAGCACGATAAACGTACGCAGCAACTTCCGTGGCCTTTAAAAGTGCCCTGTCAGTTTTAACTGACAGGGCACCTTTTCGGGGCCTGGGGAAGAACGGACTATACGAGAGACCACCCCGCCGCGTCTACGCGGGCCTGCCAGAACCGGTGGTACAGACCCTCCACTGAGACTAGTTCGTCGTGGGTGCCAACCTGAGAAATCCCGCCGTGCTCATCCAGCACAATAATCTGGTCGGCATCACGGACCGTATCCAGCTTATGCGCAATCACCAACACGGTTGCGTGCTTCCGAAGCTCCCGGATGGAGCGCTGCACGCCAGCCTCGTTCTCGGGGTCAAGAGCGCTCGTTGCCTCATCGAACAGAAGTATCGGCGCATTCTTAAGCAGGGCACGTGCAATAGACACACGCTGACGCTCCCCGCCGGAGAGTCGTCCCCCGCCCTCGCCAACCCGGGTTTCCCAGCTCTGCGGCAGGCGCTCAGCAATCTCGGAGCATCCGGCGAGTTGAGCCGCCTGTAGCACCTCATCGTTGGTGGCCCCTTCACGGCCCACACGAATATTCTCTATGAGGGTGTCGTCGTACAGGTAAACGTCTTGGAACACCATAGATAGCTGCCCCATCAGCTGCTCGGTGGTCTGCTCACGCACATCCGTGCCGCCCACACGAACAGTACCGGAATCAACATCCCAAAACCGGGCAATGAGCTTAAACAGCGTAGTTTTACCGGAGCCTGACGGGCCAACGATCGCGGTCATGGTGCGTGGTGGGGCTGTAAATGAGACATCGTGCACCACCGGGGTTCCCGGAACATATGAGAACGTCGCATTCTGCACCGAAACCTCGCCGGGGTTCGTAAGCTCAGCAGATGAAGATGGAACCGGGAGCAGTTCAGTGTTCAGAATCTCATGCACATCACGCAGGGGCACACGCGAGCTTTCAGTGCTCACCAAGAAATTCACCGTGTCTTGCAGGTTACGCATGAACCGTAAGGCTATCCCGATAAACACCACAGTAGCCACCGGGTCAAGAGAGCCGCTCAGTGACAGCTGCACGGTGACCGTAATAACCGCTACCACCGTTAGCTGTGCGCTCATACCGCCTATCGCCAGCCCTGCCATTGCTACCCACTGCGAGACGCGATTGCGCCTCTCACACTCACGAACCGCCGACAACAGAGGCTCGTATTCGGTGCTGCGGCCCGCCGAACGCAGGGCGCTTTGGCAGCTGGCGTATTCGACAATACGCCCGGCAAGCTCCTGCTCACTACCGCTTTTCATATCGTGGCTTTTCTTCTCCAGCTTATTAGACACCAGCGTTAAGGCCACAATCACCGCTAAGGCTATCCCTAGGGTAAGGCCCAGAACGGGGTTCCAGATAGAAACACCTACCAGAAGGGTGAGAGCAGTAAGTGTGTTGCGGATGACTGGCACAGTAAAGTGTGCAAGCCCCGAACCGACAGACAGAAGCCCGTCTGTCACCAGGCGAGAAATACGACCGTTCACTCCGCCGGTAAACCAACCTAGCGGTAGTTTCGCCAGCTGGTCCCCCACTTTAATCAGAAGAAGACGCAGAGCCTCCAACGCGGCCCGGTACGAGCTTAATGTCATAGCGTATGTGGTAACAGCGCCCACAACGGCAAGTACAGCCAGTGTTATGAGCCAACCGCTAAGTCCCATACCCCAAGTAGGTTTCCCCGTGGCTATCGTGCCTGCCGTTGGAATAATCACCAAGTACACCAAGCCATCGATAACACCCGCTGCTACCATCAGCGTCAGCGACAGGCTCAGCTGAGCGTTCCCATACGTATTGAGGATTGCACGGTACTCTTTCAATAGGATCGGGTCTTTGGCGAAGCTCAGATCAGTCGTTGTGTTCTTGGATGATGCCTCAGTTTCGTTACGCATCTTTCATTCCCTCCTCAGCGGTGTCCAAGGCGGCAGATACCTCACCGGTGAGCGAGCGCCAGTAGGGGTTATCCTTCAGCTCATCAGCGGTGCCGCACGCCGTTAAGGCCCCGTTTTCCATAATGCAGATTTGGTCGGCCCCGGCAATTGCGCCCGCCGTGTGCCCGATCACCAGCACGGTACGTCCGCGCGCCAGAATATTCAGTGCCCGCTGAATCTCGGCGGCGCAATCGGGGTCAGTGTTAGCTGTCGCCTCGTCTAGGATCAAGATGGGCGCATCCGTCAGCAGGGCCCGCGCGATCACGATGCGTTGCTTCTGCCCGCCTGATAGGTTTGTTTCGTCTCCAATCACCGTGTCAAGCCCACGCGGTAAGGCAGCTATATCGTCCCAGATCTGGGCTTTACGGGCTGCCTCAATCACCTGTTCGTCGGTGGCCTGCGGGACTGCCAGGCGGATATTCTCTCGAACTGATTCTCGCAGAATCTGGGCGTTTTGAAGCACGAATGCAACCTGGCGGTACAGCTCCTGCTCAGGCAGCGAACGAATGTCGCGCCCGCTCAGGAGTACTCGGCCGGTGTCGGGCTCCTGGAATCGGGACAGCATTGTTGCCAGGGTGCTCTTGCCTGAACCAGAAGGGCCGATAAGCGCGGTCACGGTTCCCGGTGTCAGGGTGAGCGAAACATTATCGACAGCCTTCTGCTTTTCCTGGCCGCCATATGAGTAGCTTACCGCCTCAAAAACGACTGTTCCGGGCGCATCGGTGCGGTTCTCAGTATCTGCGGCGGGGATATTCTGCAGGGGCTCAACCTGGGTGAGTTCCACCAGGCGCAGGGCGGCATTGCCAGCCAGCTGATAGGACATAGTAGTAAAGGTCACCACATCAAGGGTTAGTGGGATCACTAACGCGATCAGTGAGCACACCAAAACCTGAGGCAGGGTTGCTACCTGCGCGTTCACCAGCAGGGCACCAATACCTAAACTAACGAGCATCACCACGGGAGCCGAAATAGCTGCCAGTGAGAGCGAAGACCCCTTCAGCATGGGCTGGCACCAGGCCCAGTAGAAGTCCGCGAAGTCTTTCGCCGACTGAGCGAAGGCCTTATGCGCTTTACCGGTCCGGCCAAAGGATTTTACGACCTCAATACCGTCCACGAATTCCACGCCTTTCGCCGAGGTATCGCTCAAACGCTCATCCATTTCGGCTGTTTTTTCGCTCATGCCGCGCGTCATCCACACTTGAGCAAGAAGGTATAGCGGCAGGGTGGCAATACTGAGCAGCCCCAACCACGGGTTCAGGATAAACGCGTACACCATTAGCGAGAGCGGAGTGACGACCGCTGCTACCATCTCGACCGGTTGGTGTGCCACGAGGGTGTGCAGGGTTTTTGTATCGCCCTGCAGTGCTTTACGCACCCTTCCCGAAGCATGGTTTGAGAACCAGCTCAGCGGCGCCCGCCCCAGGTGGTTGAGGATGCGCTGCTGCAGGTGCCCGCGGAACTTCACATCGGCGAAGTGAGTAATTGCTAAGGCCAGGAAGTATAGGAAAAGCTGTAGAGCGAAAGCCACCATGAGCTCATTGACTTGTGCCAACACGCTGGCGTTATTGATAGCTTCCCCATGTGCAGCAGGTAGCAGCAATTCCCCCAATCGGGTCAGCACAATATAGGGCCAGATCGCGGCCACTCCCGACAGCACCGCAATCCCCTGCCCCAGGTAGATGCGCCCCTGCACAGGTGCGAGTAGCTCCTTAAACGCTTTACGTCCGTCAGTGGCTTTAGCTTTGTAATCCTGCCCGGTGGCGTGTTCTCCGGTGGTGCTGGTGCCGGACTGTACCTGAGTAGTCATCGCTTGTCCTCTCAAGAGTTTATGACGTGCGTGTCTTAAGAAGTTTTTATGACTCCGGCACGCTCAAAGTGTTTGCGGTTGGAGCGTATCCCCAATTGGGCTCCTATCAGTGCGATAAGGAAAATGACGACCGCCCAGACGACGATGACCCACGGCTGGAAGATGGTACGCATATCGGCGGCGTAATCTGCGCTCCAGGATTCAGCAATCTTAGAGAAGTACGAGTCTGCATCGTAGAAAACTGGTATGAGCGGGCTTACGCCCCACACGCTGAATACGGCGTAAGCAAGCTGCCCGCGGCGCGGTTCTAGGGTTTTTGCCCGGCCCGCTTTGGATTGGATAAGGTCCGCGATAACGCCACATAGAATGCCCATAATGATGGTCCAGTATGAGTGCCCCACGCTCATGACAATGCCTATGAGCAACCCAGTAATTGTCAGTGCCCCAAATTTTGGTACTCGTGAGAGGTAGAGCATGATGACGATACCGTTCAGCAATAGTGCAAACGCCCCAGCGATGGGGATCATCCATGGTCCGAACATGCCGAGCATCCCGGTAGCGTAGGTCACAATGAAGTAGATGACTGTAAAGACACCTACATTGACGAGATCACGGACTTTAAGGGTGTTCATAGTTCCCTCCTGTAACAACTACTTGTTCTTCGATAAGCTTCTGCTGTCGGTATAGGTTCTCGATATGTTATGTGCCGGGTACATATGGATCTTCGGGCGGGAGATGACTAATAACCGCCCCATCCCGCAGCCGGGGCAGGTACACGGCGTAGTCGGCACATTCCTGTATTAGTTCCGCATCGTGCGTAATACAGATGACGGTCGCGCCCGCATCCGCCAGTTCCCGCAACCGGGTGGCGATTGAGCGCAGGTGTTTAGCATCCACACCAGATGTCGGCTCATCAAAAATCATCACCTGTTTCTTCCCGGCCATCGTTGCTCCTATTACGAGGCGCTGCTGCTGACCACCGGAAATAGCCGCAGGATGCTGGGACGAGAACTCGCTCAAATCCAAGGAGTCTAGGATTTCGGGCACATCCACAGCGGCCTTTTGGGCTTTGGTAAGCCCCATGGTGATTTCGTCGGCGACCGACTCTGCAAAAAGCTGACGGCGCACATCCTGCATGACAATACCGCAGGCACGCATACGTTCTTTCGGGTTCACCGGTACACCATCAAGCGTGATGGTGGCACCTTTTTCAGGTTGGGAAAGACCACAGATAATACGCGCCAAAGTACTTTTACCCGCACCGTTTGGACCACACAGGGCGGTAACTTTCCCCGCAGGAAAGTACATAGTGGAGATGTCGAGAACCGGCTGCCGTTCAAACCCCGCCTTAGGCTTATACGCAAATTTGAGATTGCGAATGCCTAGCCCTTTACTGTCAGGGCAGAGGGCAGGCGGTTGAGGAGCCTGCAGAGCAGGTTCTTTAAAAGCCCGTAACCCTAAGCTAGTGCGTTGCTCAGCAGTGAGCGCAAAGAATTCCTCACCGGTGTACTGGCCCACAAGCTTGCCCGCAGCAATACGGTATACCCGGTCGGCAACACCTTTCATGAAGTGAATACGATGTTCAGAAATCACCATAGTTTTACCCATGCGTTTCATATCCAGCAGCAGGTTGCGAAATTGGGTGATAGCGTGCGGAGACAGATTCGAGGTCGGCTCGTCAAAAAGCAGCAGCGGCACCCGTGCGACTAGCGCGCAGGCGCAGGCTACCCGCTGCAGTTCACCCCCGGAGAGCCCGTGTATTTCCCGGTTCATCAGGTGTGTTATACCTGTTTGTTCGGCAACCTCATCAATAGTCTCAAGAATCCGTGATGGTTCTACCCCCAGATTTTCGAGAGTTAGGGCCATCTCTGAACGCACCGCCGAGGTGAAAAATTGGGTGCGCGGGTTTTGAAAAACCATTGCGGAACGGCTAGCCATATCGGCGAGTTTAAGCTCGTTCACATCGGTCCCGTTGATATGTACCGTCCCGGTCAGTTCACCGTTGTAAAACTGCGGAATGAGGGCGTTCATAGTGCGCAGGCAGGTGGATTTCCCGCTGCCCGATGCACCGACCAGAAGCACGGTTTCACCTGTGTTAATATGCAACGTTACGTTATCAAGAGTGAGTGTCTTCTCTTGACTGCCTGTACCCTCAGTATCGGCACCTGTGAAGAAGCTCGGGTAAGCGTAACTCACGTTCTGCATCTGCACGGCGAGTGGAGTTGTCTTGGTTATTAGCTTATCCATAACTGCACCCCTTCTGCGGCGACTAACATAATGCACAGTCCTATGGCGAGTGCATCGTAACGGGTGAAACGTGTGGGGATGACTGTGGTACGCGGGGCCCGTTCCGCGCTTTTACCCACCCCGACGGCTTTCAGCAGTGCTGCCGCTGATAGTTCATCAACAATGCGGGTAGCAGACAGTAAAAACGGTATGAGAATAAGTTCTAGATGGCGCAGCGGGTGAAGGATCATCGCTCGGAGTCCGGGTTGTAGCCCGCGCAGTACCATTGCTTCTTGAGTGGATGAGAGCTCATCGCGAGCTATGGGGAAAAACCTGTACATGACCATAATCGGCACGTAAATAAATACGGGAACACGCAAGCGGGTAAGAACAGCCGATACCTGGTGCGGGGTGATAGCAGTAAAAAACATAATGCCGAATGCCGCGGTGATATTGAACTTCATGAACCAGAATGCTGATACTCCCACGGCAACACTCACGTGGCTGGGGGCGATCACGGGAGGTACAAAAGCACAGATAACGCAGAGAAGCTCAAACCCTGCCCACCACATAAAGAGGCGCCACGGTAGGGCGCATAGGCTAAATAGTGCTGTGGTGATGATGCACAGCAGAATCAGCCAGGTAGCGCTGCTATTAATGGCAATAATGTTGGTGAAAAATGTCAGGAGTATGAGTGAACGGGGGTCGAGCTTCCCGTCGCCATGTGCGGATACGCCCTCCGGTTGAATCTGTGATTGTTGTGTACCTCGTGCCGCCCCAACTGATAGTTCAGGCAGCTCCAGAAACCCGGAATCCTCCATAGAAAGCACTCCTTTATGTCCTACTTAGCTTAAGCTTAGCAATATTTTTGGGGGTATGGTACATAAATTGCTTTTATGACAATATTTATGTTTCCCTCTAGCAGGAAGAGGTGACGACTTCTAAACTGGATGGCATGAAGAAAACCCGCACCCAACCTCCCGGCACACCACTATTTATTGGAGCCGCCATCGCAGGTTTATTGCACGCCGCACCCAGCTTTTACTGGATGTGCGGCGGGATGTGGCTGTTAGATACCGTGGGACCAATGGCTGTCAAGCTACAGCAAGAGGGTAACGTTCCGGTGCGATTTTTATTGGCCGCCGTGTTTATCGCCAAAGTTACGGGCGCACTTGTGCCGCTTATAGACCATCTACGACCACCCGCTCACACATGGGTTCGCATTGTGTCTTGGGTGGGCGTTTTAGTGCTTATAGGCTGGGGCGGCTACGGGACTTTTACGGGGTGGCAGCGTGTAGTAACTGGCAAAGCTTCCCTGGATCATCCAATCATCGCGGGGCACACCTACTTGTGGAGTCCCCTTTTCCTCATGTGGGGACTGCTGCTGTGCGGGGCGTTATTCGTCTCGCGCGCCCGCCGCCAGAAAGTATCGGCAGCCTAAGTCAGGGGATACTGAGCGTATCTGCCGCCGCAAGGGTCTGCACACCGGCATTGAGAAGATGCACGGCTTCTGCGAGCGCGGGTTGGTACAGTGGCTCAAGCTCCTGTTCTATGTCTCGGCCAAAAGCTGTGCAGAGCGTCTCATACCCCCAAAAAGCCCCGTACAGGCACCCACCAATTGCCGCAATCGTGTCAGAATCTCCGGGGTATTCACCAGCGCCAGTATGCCATCTTTCGAGCTTCTGAAAGCGCTAAAAACTCCCAGAACGTTAAAGAGGGCTTCTTCAGCCACCCAGCCTTCACCGAAAAAGGCATTAGGGTTTCTTCCGCCCTGCAGCGCGCAGATGAGGTCTGCCCACGACAGCTCAATATTATTCACCGCTTGTTGTACGAGCATTATGCCCGGCTGCAGGTACGCAAAAGGTGTCCCTTCAACAAGGTTCTGCAGTTCACCGCAAATAATGGTGGCGGCCGTAAAAATCTGTTCCCGCCGCACCAGCTGCCCGCTCAGGATACGATGTGTAAGGTTGGTGAAAAACGCGGCCGAGACTGCGGCGAGCATATGCTCGTGTGTAGTTTCGGATTGGAGTATGCTCAGCACTGTTGCCGTTTCCCGGTCGAACGGCAGCGCCCCCAGCCAGCCGGAGCGCATGATTGTTCCGTTGCCTTTGCTGTCGTTCCCGTAGGCGGGTTCTTTGCCGGTAAGTGCAATAGCCGGATTCTTGCGGTAGTTATTAATGGAGCTCATGCAGGCATTGCCGGGTGCCCGATTATTATGTTCGCTAGTCCCGAAGAGCACATATTCGTCAAGGAAGGCACGGCGGGCAGCATTGTGAAATCCTGTATCGAGCCGCGGTGAACGCAGCTTATGGCCGTATGCCCGCACTATCTGTTGGAGGGCCGCCACATTATGCAGGCTCATTTGGGTATCGTCACTAATGATGAGTGTTCCGCTGATCCCCGTGACGGCTGGGGCATTCTCAAATTCTACGGGGTACCCTAGGGCATCTCCCAGAGCCAACCCGTAGACCATACCGCGAATACGGCTTTCGCGTTCCCTGGTGTTTACGCTCTGCTCTGTCACGGGCACCCCCTACTTAAACGGTGTTATTACCTACCACTTTATCGTCACTCGCTCAAAAACGCGCAAGGTAAAGCGGGGCAAAAAGATATGCACAGTGCGGCTAGTAGCGCCTATCACTCGCCAAACCACATGCGCGCCGTAACGCGCATCCGTTCGGGCAGGTGGGTGAACAGCAGGGAATTTAGGCCCTGCGGCTTCTACGTCGTTGTATTTCGCCTCGTCTACTAGCCGCACGTGCACGGTTTTACCTCGGCAGTGAAGGTATATGCATTATTGAGTTTCCGGTAGGTGCCGTGAACGTTTTAGTGGATGAGAAAAACCTCGCCGTCACGTACTTCTAGGGGTACACGCCAATCGTGTAATCAGCACCCGATACACATTCACCGGTGGTGAGGTCGTACACCTCTTTATACAGAGGGGAGGTGATGGTTGGGTGCCCGTCCTTCTCCCCCACAATGCCGCGAGCAATAACGAGGGCACCGCTATTAGGGTCGAGGTGGTCGCAGGCGTAGTAGCCGTGCTTAGTTTTGAAGATTGCGTACTGATGACCTTCCACAAGAGCAACTTCGCCCCAGTTCTCTTCGAGGTCAGTTTCAGCGCAGATGCGGGTAGAGAGGGATTCGGGAGCCTGTGTGCCCATGAGGTTTCCTTCCTATCAGCTTGCCCCGCGCAGCTTATATAGAGTACACCGCTACCAGTAAATTCCAGCGGGATTCTTAGCAAGCCAGCAGGACAGCATAAGATATGTGCGACATTTGGATTTTACACCAAAAACACAACATAAAAAATATGACTCCCGTTAGCTTGCAAAAGTACCCATCACTCTATTTTCCAGCTAGTTTAGCCTTACCTAAACCTCTTTCTTCTTAGGGTCAGAAACACCCAATATTTCCGCACAAAATCAAGGATTTTTATAGAAATTTTGTTTCAAAACAGCACTAAAGACACCTTTCTCACCTGCGTTATGTGTAATATAAAGTTGTGACCTCTATGGAGACGCAGACACCCCCGAGAAAACCACACATTCCCACACTCGCTGTGGTTTACTCCATGCCGAACATTGGTACTCCCGCATACTAGGACGGCAACCCCAGTGGGCGCGCCTGCCGCAGTCACACGCACCATAAAACCAGGAAGGAAAACATGTCGCAGCACACCACTGCAACATCAGGCCGTAATATACTCGTTGTTGGCGCAGGCCCCGCCGCGTGGCGTTTCGTACGTGCCTATCATGAAGGCGCTCAGGATGCCGGACGCGCCTCTGACACCATTACCGTTCTCAACGATGAACCGTACATCCCCTACGATCGCGTTGCGATCGAGCAGCTCTTTAAAGACACCAACAAAGACCTTACCCTGGGCGACCCGGCACTCTGGGACGAGTCCACGATCAATCTGGTCAGCAACACCCGCGGCGAATCACTCAACCGTGAATCACGCATCGTTAAAGGTTCAGACGGCGTAGACTACCCCTACGATGTGCTCGTGTTCGCCACCGGTTCAAGTGCGGTGCGCATCCCGATTCCTAACGCAGATTCCGCCCACGTATTCCGTACCGCAGACGATGTTAAAAACATGGTCTCCGAAGTTGAACGGCTGCAGACTAAACTTGGGCGCGCACCGCGCGGTATTGTTGTCGGCGGAGGCCTTCTCGGGCTGGAAGCCGCAGAAGGTCTCAAAGACCTTGGTGCCGAACCCACCATCCTCGATGTTGCCCCGTGGCTTCTCTCCGTGGAGGTCGATCAGGGCGGCGGTTACGCGGTCAACGCCCAGATCAAAGCAACCGGGATCGACATCGAAACCGGTGCGTTCATATCCGCTATCAACAAAGATGCCTCAGGCGAGGTTATCTCGGTTTCCGTAGCAGATTCCACCTCAGACGAAGCTGTTATTCACCAGATTGATGCAGACCTCGTGGTCTTCGCAGCGGGTATTCGCCCCAACGATGAGCTGGCACGCACCGCTGGACTAGAGACTGGCGAACGCGGCGGTATTCTCGTCAATAATGCGTGCCACACAAGCGATGAGCATATCTGGGCTATCGGTGAAGTAGCCTGCGTACTTGGACGAACCTGGGGTCTGGTTGCCCCGCCAACGCAATGGCAGATGCGGTCGCCAAGAATCTGCTCGAAGGCAACGAAGATGCTCAGGTCGAAGAGTTCGATATCGCCACGAAACTTAAGTTCTCGGGTGTACAGGTCGCTGGCTTCGGTGACCGCCGCGGCACCACGGAAGGCTGCCTCGAAATTCTCTTCGCAGACCCCGCACGCGGCATGTACCAGAAGATCGTGACCAGCGGCGACGCCAAGACCCTCCTCGGCGGTGTTTTCGTGGGAGATACCGCTCCGTTCGATTCCCTCAAGCCGCTGCTGGGGCGAGAACTTCCGGCTGAGCCAAATGTGTACCTTACCGCAGCGGGAGGCGGCGACGGTATTCCCGACACTGAACTGCCCGACGACGCCATTCTCTGCTCGTGCAACAACATTAGCTTCGGCGAAGTCCGTCAGGCAGTAGTTGACGGCAACCACGACGTACCAGCGCTGAAGGCATGCACCACGGCTGGCACCCAGTGCGGCTCCTGCGTGCCCATGCTGCAGAAAACCCTCGAACAGCAGATGAAGAAGATGGGTATGACTGTCTCCAAGGCGCTGTGCGAGCACTTCGACTTCTCCCGTGCAGAGCTTGCGGAAGCGGTACGCCTGACCAACCTCGATGACTTCGATTCGGTCATTGCACGCTTCGGGCACGGCGGTGACGGCTGCGCTATCTGCAAGCCGACGGTCGCCTCTATCCTTTCATCTTTCCGCAACTCCTACGTGCTCGATGCCGGTCGCGGTGGAATACAGGAAACCAACGACCGTGCCCTGGCAAACATGCAGAAGAACGGCACCTACTCGGTTGTGCCACGCATCCCCGCAGGCGAAATTCCTGCTAAGAAGCTAGCCGTCATTGCCGCCGTTGCGGACGAGTTCAACCTCTACGTCAAGATCACCGGTGCCCAGCGTATCGGTATGTTCGGTGCCCGGCTGGAGCAGCTGCCCTACATTTGGGAACGTCTTGTCGATGCCGGATTCGAGTCCGGTCAGGCATACGGTAAGTCGCTGCGTAACGTTAAATCCTGCCTCGGCTCAACCTGGTGCCGCTACGGCGTTCAAGACTCGGTGGGTATGGCCGTCGAGTTGGAGAATCGCTACCGCGGCCTGCGTTCACCCCACAAGTTCAAGTTCGGTGTCTCCGGCTGTAACCGTGAATGCGCCGAAGCACAGGGCAAAGACGTGGGCCTGATCGCTACCACCAACGGCTGGAACCTGTACCTTGGCGGTAACGGCGGCGCGAACCCCGCGCACGGGCGCCTGTTTGTTAAGGATGCTTCCAGCGAAGAAGTTGTTCGTTACATCGACCGTTACCTCATGTACTACATCCGCACGGCGGATAAGCTGCAGCGCACCGCCCGCTGGCTCGAAGACCTTGACGAAGAGCACGGCGACGGTTTAGCGCACCTGCAATCAGTACTTATTGATGACTCGCTGGGCGTCTGTGAGGATCTGGAACGTGATATGCAGCGCCACGTGGATTCTTACCAGGACGAATGGGCTGCCACCCTCAAGGACGAGCGCCGTCTGCGCCGTTTCCGCGCCTTCATTAACGAACCCGATGGCAGCGATGAGGCCGCACACCTGTTTGTGCTAGAGCGTGAACAAATCCGCCCCGCAACGCCCGAGGAAATCGCTGCAGCTGAGAAGGGCGAAGGCAACACGGTCCTGGTGACCGGTGCGAAAATCCCGGTCGGCCCGCCCAGCGCGCATAACCCCGTTCCGGCACAAGCCTAAGGACCGCCCATGTCACCTAAAATTCCGCCGTTTCCGCCGCGCGAATTTGCAACGATTGACGAGGTCCTGGCTGGCAGCTCTATCGGCTCCGCCGACCGTGAGGTTCCTTCCCCTGGCCCCCGTGCGGAAACACCCGGTAAGGTGTATATCGCTGGGGGCGGGCCGGGTGCCCTTGATTTACTGACCCTGCGTGCTGCACGGGCACTCGGTGAAGCCGATGTGGTGCTGCTGGACCATTTAGCCCCGCAAGAATTTGCCAAGTACTCCCCAAACGCTCTTATCGTTGATGTGGGTAAGGTGCCTGGCAAACACGCGGTGCCGCAGTCACGTATCCAGCAGCTCATGATTGATTATGCACTCGCGGGTAAAACCGTGGTACGGCTCAAGGGTGGTGACCCATACGTCTATGGGCGTGGGGCAGAAGAGCTAGATGCGTGTATCGCGGCTGAGGTTGATGCTGAGGTTATCCCCGGTATTACCAGCGCAGTAGCGGTTCCGGCACGTGCGGCTATTCCCGTGACCTTGCGGAAGGTATCGTCCATTTTTACGGTGGTCTCTGGGCACTCTGGTTTGAACGAGGACGAAGTGAATACCCTTGTGGCAACCCTGCGGGCTAATGGCACCGTGGTGCTTCTCATGGGTGTGCGCACCCTCCCTGATACCGTTGCTGCACTGACTGCGCACGGGATAAGCGCCGATACACCTATGGCAACCATAGAGAACGGCTATTCCGACGCTGAACGAGTTACAATCACCACTCTCGAAAACTCCGAGCGAGACTGTGCGGAAGTAAAAGCTCCGGCTATCACCGTTATCGGAGAGGTAGTGTACTACGCCCGCGATGACCAGCAACAATTCGTGAGTGAAGTGCACGAAAAGCTCAGGGCGCAAAGCACCTCATAACCCGTTTAGGTGCTCGTATCTGCCTTCGGCGCATCCGTTTTAGGGTGTGGCCGTTGTGGAAGAAGCCCCCGCCTACTGGATGTCCTGGTTTCCAGTGGCGGGGGCTTCTGCATGTCTCTTTGTGCCTCTGCGGCTAATTTCTGAGCGCTTCCATCACACGGTTCAGTGCACACGCGGCAATAATACGGGCTGAGGCCGTATCATGCGAGTTCACCAGCGGAGCTGCGACGGTTGTGCCGGGGCTGACAAGTTCAATATCACGGCGCATCTTTCCCGCGAAAAACCCTCTGCCAGAAGATAGGGGGATGCGAAACTTGGCTGTTCTGTCTCGGCCAGATCCGCCAGTTTCGGGTCTATGGCAGCTACGAAGCCGTTACGCACCGGTTCCCCCAGTTCAGCTTCAAGCAGCGCTGCGGCCTGACTCATATCCTCCCTGCCGTCTTGCCGGGAAGATCCCGCCGACCCCTGCACCACCATCCCGGCCCCCGGCGACCAGCCTGCCTGCTCTAGGCGAGCCCTCTGTAACGCGGCCAGGGAAGCATCTGGCCCTAGAGGTTCAGCAATACGCACCTGCGCAATACCACTATTTTGGCAGCGCGCCGCAGATCAACCTGCGTGTGGAACCCTGTTGAGAGCAGAATCGGGACGATAACGCACAGCTCTTCATTGGGTAACGCAAACGCTGCCTCATCCACGTTTGGGGATTGCACATCGACATACGCCTCGTGTACCTGATACTGCGTATGCTGAGAGCCGCCGTGAGCTCTCAGCATATCGTCCAGTTCGACGCGAACTAGGTTGATGGCAGCGCGACCTTCAGCAGAGTCGGTGCCGTGCGCAGTGGCCAAAATATGTATGGTTTTCATATCTCGATTCTACTGAGAAGACAACTGGCAGGCACCCGTAAAGGTAGACTGGTCCTTTACCGTGTATCCCTCAGGTTTCGGCGTGAAAAGGGGCGCAGGACTGTTATCGAACCATACGGTAGATGAATGCAGCCATTGCGTCACGTTGCACAGGCTGCAGCGGACGGAAGGTACGATCAGGCCAGCCGTGCGCAATATTCTGGCTGTGCATCCAAGCAATTTCTTTATAGAACCCGTCATGTGGAGCCATGTCGGCAAAAGGTGAGACTGCCGGTGGCGTATAGTCTGGCTCCTGCGCGGCACGGTAGAAGAATGCCGCCAGCGCATCACGGTTTATAGGCGCATTGGGGCGGAACGTACCATCGGGGTAACCGGTGGTGATGCCGCGGCGGTGCAACCACACAATTTCTTTGTAAAAGGGGTGATCGGTGGGCACATCAATGAATGGGGATTCTTGGGGCAGCGTCACAGCGGGCGAGCCAGCTAGGCGATAGAAATAGGCTGCGACAGCGGCCCGTTCCACGCTTTCATGGGGATGGTAGGTGCCGTTGGGGTAGCCGGTGGTGATACCACTCGCCGCTAACCATTCAATTTCTGGTTGCAGGTGTGACCCGGCCGGAACATCGGAGAATGTGGGGTGTGTCAGTGGGGCGTTAAGGGTGATCGGGTCTAGCTCCCGGTTTTGTGGCAGCAGTTGGGTTCCGTCAAAGATGCGAGCGCCGTCGTCGGTCATGGTCAGTGGGGCTTTGTCGAGGCTTATGCGCCCATCAGCCACTTTGAGGTTCTCGGTGTTAATGGTGGCGAAATCCACGTTTGTGTAGGTTTTGCGCTGCCCATCTAGTGTGGAAATGGTTGCGTCGAGGGTGATTTTGCCGGAGGCTCCACTGTCACTGATGGTTATTCGTACACGGCTAAAACGCATATTGAGTTGGCTGTGGTTGCTGCGCAGGCTGAGTACACCTGGAATCATGATTGTTCCTGACCCGTTGGTGTAGCTGCCTGTACCGTTTTTCCAGATGAATTCGCCTTTGTCATTATGGGTGACATCGGTGAGGTCCAATACTGCTGAGACGTAAGGGTTGGAGGCGTACTCACGGAGGGCGGGCATCACTCCCCAGTTGATGGTGCCGTTAGTAATAGTGTGATCGTTATTTGTTGTGGCAGTCTGGGCCGCTGGGGCCGGTACCTGCTGGGTGGGGGATGCCAGTAGTGGTGTGGGTGTGAGGATGCTGGTGCTTGCGGTAAGGAGTACAGCGGCGGTCGCCGTACAGATACGGTGACCGCGTCTGTGTAATACTCCGGTATGGTTGTGCTGGATGTTGGCATGTGTAGTGTAGCGCATGGTGCGTAACCTCTTTGTGTTAGTGTATGCTCCGCGCGCTGCAGTTCAGTTTTTAGGTATGCTGTAGTGCCTGTGTGCGGGGCATACGGTCGTACCGGTGACATTTCAAGAATAATGCGCGTGGTGGTTTTCCGTGCACCGGATGTGAGGATTCCAGCATTTTTGTTACAATAATCTCAATTTTTGATATCTTTTAGTAGTTTTATGCATAAAACGGGCCTGTGGCAGCGCCATGAATTCGCCGCCGCAAGCCCGTGACTGAGACCGTGGGTATGGCCTATTTATTACGGATAACCTTGAACTGGCTGGCCTGCGCAACGGGGCGCAGGGTAATACAATCAAGGTTCACATGGTGAGGAACGTTCAGGGCGAACACGACGGTTTGGGCAACGTCTTCGGCCACCAGGGGCTTCTCAACTCCTTCATACACTTTTGCAGCCATCTCAGCTGAGCCGAGCCTATTGAGGGAGAACTCTTCGGTGTGCACCATGCCGGGGCGGATCTCAATCACCCGCAGGTTATTGTCGGCTTCTTCAAGGCGCAGGGCCTCAGTCAAACCGCGCGCACCGAATTTGGCGGCATTGTACCCCGCCCTCCTTCGTAGCCGCCTTCTGCTGCGGTTGAGGTGAGGTTAAGGATGCTCCCTTCACCGCTGGCACGTAATGCCGGAATGAAGGCCCGCACAGTATTGAGGATACCGAGCACGTTAACCCGGTACATGGCCAGGTAGTCTTCCGGGCTGCCGTCAGCCACGCGGTCTAGGCCAATCGCTCCCCCGGCAATATTGACGAGAGCATTCACGCGACCACCGGTTTCAGCGAGGATGTTCTTGGCCGCGGCCCTTACGGCGGCTTCATCAGTGACATCGCAGGTAACAGGGTGCGCACCGGTTTCGGCTTCAAGAATCGCGAGACGTTCTGCACGGCGGGCTAGAGCATACACGTTCCAGCCGGTGGCGGTGAGCTGTTGGACGGTGGCGCGGCCTATGCCGCTGGAAGCACCGGTAACAACAGCAACTTTACCGGCTTGTGAGTTGGGGGCGAAAGGGTTCGCGGGCATAGGTGTAGGTTCCATCATGCTTTTAAGGGTACAGCCGGTGGTTGTGTGGCGCAGAATATTACACGCCTAATAGTGATTTTTATACTCACCGTATAAAGCGTGCGCCGCTAAATACTGAGGTGGGAAAATGTGTGGGGATTTTTGCAGACGTGAGTGAGATTATGAATTAGAGTGTTTCAAGATCTGGGCGTCTTCAGTCAACAGTATAGGGCGAAATATGTGCGCCTTTTGCACTTTTATAGGCGTACATCCTAAAACTGAAGTAGACATTTTAGATGGTATGGGCTGTATTTTTTATACTCCCATTTCCACCAAGATTCAGTGTTGGTTATAAACTCATTTAAATGTATCTGCTAAAACCTCTTTGATGTCCCAAAAAAATTTAAATAGCTAAACCGGCTATCTATACCATTAGAACTTTTGAGAGAACCTCCGTCTCCGCAACAGTGCGCAAAGTATACCTAGCGACTAACGGTCTGGGTTACTTTTTACGGCGCGGCAGACCCCATTTGGAGCGTTCCCCGTCACGAAACCCCAAGCGATGCTCAAAATGCCGTGAGCTGCTTCCGGTTTTAGTAGAATCTGGAGGTACAGTACCGGCCCGAGCAGCCAATAGGTAGAGAAGCCCAGTGCCCGGCACAAACAGAATAAGCGGTAGTACGAAATTTAGGCGAGCTTCGCTATAGCGGGTGCGTGTGGTCAGATGCCACAGGCAGAAACCAACAATTGCTGCATGTACGATAAGTAGCGTAATTTCGAAACTATACATAGGGAACCCCTTACGTTGTCCCGGCAGATACCTTAATCCTACGCCTCTTTCTGTAGCTGGCGGAAGAGATGCAACCACCATCACCCAGATTTTCTGCACAGCTCCCCTACTATCAGGCGTTCTCCTCTTATTCTTGTGATGCTGCGGCTTCTTCAGAGGGCGGCGGCCCACCCAAAAGTGAAACGCCGCCCCAATACGTGCAGATTCTTTGTGCGTTCTCTATTTGCTAGCGGTTCAGGTGCTTGTACCGGTAGATGAAAGCAGCCATTGCGTCACGATTAATGGCG
The DNA here is from genome assembly GCA_002355935.1 of Rothia aeria. Classification (GTDB taxonomy): domain Bacteria; phylum Actinomycetota; class Actinomycetes; order Actinomycetales; family Micrococcaceae; genus Rothia; species Rothia aeria. The sequence continues at coordinate 1,894,296 of AP017895.1, forward strand.
TTGCCCGGGCGATAGGTTTTATCGGGCCAGCCGGTGCTAATCTTCCGGTCGGCAAGCCAAGCAATTTCTTTATAGAACTGGTTGTTGGTAGAAACATCTGCAAACGGGGACTGGGCGGGCGCTAAGTACGCGGGTGAGCCAGCGGCGCGGTAGAAGAACGCCGCCATTGCGTCACGGTTTACAGGCGCATTGGGACGGAACGTACCATCAGGGTAGCCGGTGGTGATGCCTTGATCACGCATCCACGAGATTTCCTTGTAGAAGGGGTGGGTGGTGGGAACATCACTAAATTTTGAGGTGGCCGGTGCGGTGTATTTGGGTGAGCCCGCCATGCGGTAGAAGAAAGCAGCCATCGCGCCACGTTCAACATTTCCCTGCGGGCGGAACGTGCCGTCTGGATACCCGGTGGTGATCTTCTGCTGGGCGAACCACTGGATTTCCGTGTAGAAGGCGGCCCCCTCAGGAACATCTGAGAACACTGCATGAGTTCCCCGCAGCCCGGCGTTTACAGTAAGCGGGTCAAACCTGTATTCCTCGGCTTTGTTATAGAACCCGGAGAATGCTTGAGCACCTGCCGGGGTGAGGGTTACAGCGGCATTATTGAGGGTGAGTGTGGATCCGTTCACGCGAACCGAGCTGGTGTCGACGGTAGCGAACTCGGTGTCTTTAAACACGTGATTATTGCCCTGCATATCTAGTGAGGAACCGTCAAGGATAAGCTTGCCTTCGCGCCCGTTCAACTGCAAACGGACGTTTGTAAAAGTCATATCAAGCTTCCCGTGGTGGCCGGTGATATGCAGAGTGCCGGGGAAATTGATAGTGCCAGACCCGTTCTGGTAGGTGCCGGTGCCCGCAGACCATTTAAAGGTGCCGTCAGCATTACGCGCCAGACCGTTGGTAGTCTCGATACGTGAGCCAACCGCAGGCTTGGCCAGGTAATCACGGAAGGACTTTTTCAGTCCCCAGTTCATGGTGGCGTTCTGAATCACCTGGGAATTCGCGGCGGGGTTAACTGCATCGGTCACAACCGCCGCAGGGGCCTGCTCAACGGCGGCTGCCGCGGGTACGGTGGCGAGTGTACTTACGCTCAAGGCTGCTGCTGCCAGCAGGGCAGCAGGACGTTGCGCTCTAATAATCACAGAAAAATCTCCTTCGACATGATGGTGCGCTGTCACGATCGCTGATTTAGCGCATCACAGCTAGATACTAAGGTTATCCTATTTTCTAAATAAAGTGGTACTGCTTATTTTCTTGCACTGCTGCTTGAAGGTGCGGTTCACAGGCCCCACAGCCGAAGCCTGCAGCAGGGTGCGTGGTTTTGCCTGCTGCCACCTACTAAATGTGAGAAAATAGCCCCTATGGCTGAAAATACTCAGGGCTCAGACTCGCCCGCACAGATTAACGTTCCTGATCGTCCCGCGCTCGAAGGCCTCGAAGAGAAACTCTCCGAGCGCTGGGCACAGCAGAAAACCTATGCCTTCGACGAGAACACGACGCGCGAACAGGTTTATTCGATTGATACCCCACCGCCGACCGCATCCGGCTCGCTCCATGTGGGGCACATGTTCTCCTACACTCAAACCGACGTTATCGCCCGCTACCAGCGTATGAGCGGTAAGAATGTCTTCTATCCTTTGGGCTGGGATGATAACGGCCTGCCCACCGAACGCCGCGTACAGAACTACTACGGTGTGCTGTGCGACCCTTCCGTTCCCGATAACCCAGATTTTCGCCAGCTGATCCCGCTCAAGGCTGATGGCTCGCCCAAACCCGACCGCAGCCAGGCAAAATGGCCGCGTATTTCACGCAATAACTTCATCGAGCTGTGTGAAGAACTCGCTGTTGAAGACGAGAAAGTTTTCGAGCATCTTTTCACAACCCTAGGGCTTTCCGTCGACTGGTCCCACACCTACCGCACCATAGATGCGCATTCACGCAAAGTCTCGCAACTTGCATTCCTCAAAGACCTTGAGGCGGGCAACGCCTACATGGCGGAGGCGCCGACCATGTGGGACGTTACCTTCCGAACCGCTGTAGCGCAGGCCGAACTTGAAGATAAGGAACGCGACGGCGCCTACCACCGTATTAGCTTTCACCGCGAAAACGGCGAAAAAGTCTGGATTGAAACTACCCGCCCCGAGCTGCTGCCTTCCTGCGTGGCGCTGGTGGCGCATCCCGATGATGAACGGTATCAGCCGCTCTTCGGCACGAAGGTGGCTTCTCCCCTATTCGGTGTTGAGGTTGAGGTGAAGGCACATCCGCTGGCCCAGCCCGATAAGGGAGCTGGCATCGCCATGATCTGTACCTTCGGCGATACCACCGACGTTACCTGGTGGCGTGAATTGCAGCTTCCGACCCGTGCCCTCATCGGGCGTGACGGCCGTTTCTCCCGCGAAACTCCCGAATGGATTACCTCTGCCGAAGGCCGCGAACGCTACGAACGTATGGCGGGCACCACCGTCTTTACCGGTCAGAAGACCGTAGTTGAGATGCTTGTCGAAGCTGGCGAGATGGAGGGTGAGCCTAAAAAGATTAAGCACCCCGTCAAGTTCTATGAGAAGGGCGATAAGCCCCTTGAGATCGTGGCTTCACGCCAGTGGTATATTCGCAACGGTGGTCGCGACGCCGAGCGCCGCGAAAAGCTCATTGAACGCGGACGCGAAATCAACTGGGTTCCTTCCTTTATGCGCAGCCGCTACGAAAACTGGGTGGAAGGTCTTAACGGCGACTGGTTGATCTCCCGTCAGCGTTTCTTCGGCGTTCCGTTCCCGCTCTGGTACCCGCTTGATGCCGAGGGTGAGCCGGATTATGAGAACCCGATTCTGCCGACTGAGGATATGCTTCCGGTGGACCCGGCCTCGCAGGCTGCCCCCGGATATTCGGAAGATCAGCGTGGTGTGCCCGGCGGATTTATTGCCGACCCGGATGTTCTCGATACCTGGGCTACTTCTTCACTCACCCCGCAAATCGCGACCGGCTGGGCCACAGATCCTGAGCTGCACGCGAAGACCTTCCCGATGGATCTTCGCCCGCAGGGACACGATATTATTCGTACCTGGCTTTTCTCCACCGCTGTGCGCGCCGAAACCCTCGCGTCCTCTGTACCTTGGTACAATACCGCGCTGTCGGGGTGGATTCTTGACCCCGACCGCAAGAAAATGTCGAAGTCTAAGGGCAATGTTGTTGTCCCGCACGATGTGCTCGATAAGTACGGTTCGGATGCGGTACGCTATTGGGCGGCTTCGGCTCGTTTGGGTGCTGATACCGCCTATGACGAAGGTCAGATGAAGATCGGCCGCCGTCTGGCGATTAAACTTCTCAATGCCTCAAAGTTCGTGCTGAATTTGGGTGCTACCGAGAAATCGGTGATTACCTCACAGGCGCAGGGGCGGGTGCTCACGAATGCGCTGGACCGTTCCCTGCTTGTGCGCTTAGCCTACTTGGTTGAGGAAGCAACGGCAGCTTTTGAGAAATATGAGTACGCTCGTGCCCTCCAGATTGCGGAGAGCTTCTTCTGGTCTTTCACCGACGATTTCGTGGAGCTCATTAAGGACCGTGCCTACGGTGCTCGCGGTAAGACTGAGCAGGCTTCCGTGTTGGCGGCTCTCGCCACCACCCTGGATGCGCTGCTGCGGCTCTTCGCGCCCTTCCTGCCGTTTGTGACCGAAGAGATTTGGTCGTGGTGGCGCGCGGGCAGCGTGCACCGCGCACCCTGGCCGCAGGCTCTGCCGGTTCTTGAGGGTGCTCTGCTGGCGGATTACGGCGCGAATAACCCGACCGCCGGTATTTCGGCGCAGTGGGTGCTCGCTGATGTAAACCCCAATCAGATTGAGAACCTCAAGCAGATTCTTCCCGATGTTGCTGAGGCTCTGGGGCGTCTGCGTAAGGAGAAGAGCGACCGCAAGGTGAAGCAGCGTGCCGAGGTAAAGACCGCCCAGGTGAATGCCCCCGCCCAGAAGCTGGGGCGTATTACGCTGGGGCTGGATGACCTGAAAGCGGCAGCGAACGCCCACGAACTGGTGTTCGTCGAGTCTGAGGGTGAGCTCACGGTCAACGGTTTTGAGCTGGTGCCTGAGGACACCGAACACTAGTACACCCGCAAGTGATACATGATAAAGTGCCGAAGTATCGGGGTTTTACGTCCCGGTGCTTCGGCGCTTTTATGCCCCCATACTGTAACCCCGACAGCCTAAGAGACAGGAGCCGCTCATGACTACCGCCCAAGGCGATTCTAACGGTGCCGTGCCCGAACCTGCACCTGCCGGACCGCCAGTGTACCGTGGTGATCTTGAGCACCGTGGTGAGTATCAGGATATTGTGCCCAAGAGCTTCTGGACAGGGTTTACGGATACGGCGTTTTTCATTTTTGCGGGCGTTGCCTCACTGGTGCTGACCATTATGCTGCTAACCTCAAGTTTTACTCACTCGTGGTGGGGCCTGCTGTTGGCGCTCGTGTTCTGGGGGTTCACCGCCTATCTGACACTACCGCGTTTCCACGCGATTATGAGCCGCATCTATGTGCCGGACTATTTTATTGGCCGCACCCGAACCTCCGACGGTCTGCTGGGTGACCCCGTGAACCTGGGGCTGATTGGTACTGAAGAGCAGATTCACCAGGCCATGTTGAACGCAGGCTGGACCCGCGCCGACGAAGTGACCTTGGCGTCATCATGGAAAATTGTGGTATCGACACTTACCCGCCGCTCGTATGCGGAGGCCCCAGTTTCTCCGCTGAAAATTTTTGGGCGTGTACAGTCCTTTGCCTACCAGCAGGAGGTTGATGGAAACCCTGAGAAACGCCACCATGTGCGGTTCTGGAAAACCCCCGATGGGTGGCTTCTGCCCGGTGGCCACCGGGTGGACTGGCTGGCCGCCGGAACCTACGATTCGGGGGTGGGGTTTAGTTTCTTCACCCTGCAGGTGACGCACCGTATTGACGCGCAGACTGATTTTGAGCGTGACTATATTGTGGAGTCTATTCAGTACGCCTACCCGCAGACTGAGGTTGAGGTGATTAAGGATTTCTCGACCGGCTATCACGCGCGTAACGGCGGTGGCGACACCATTGTGACGGATGGTGCTTTACCGATTGTGACCCTGCGGAACGAGGGGCTTGAGCGGCAGGATGCGGAAGCCCGAGATGTACGTCTTACCAGTGCGCATGATATTGCTGAGAAGCTGCCGATTGTACTGTTAACGGCGTCGCTGATGCTGGTGATTTCGAGTGTGGCCGAGCTAGTCACTTCGATATTGACGGTGGCGAACCGCCACGAACTGGTGTCGAATTTGACGGGTCAGGGCTCGGATACGGCAATGGTTCAGGTGCTGAACGGGCCGGAGGGTGATACGTTCATGATTTTTACGTTGGTTGCGGCCATAGCAGTGGTGGTTATTTTGAGTCTATACACATGTTTATGCTGTGGGCTACTCTGCGCGGTTCGTCGAAGGCGCGGCGGATGGTGCTGCTTCTGCTGGTGGTCGGCTTCGCAGCCCAAGTTGCCTCAGTATTTGCGGCTGGTGAGGCGTTGACAATCAGCTCCCTGTTCTTCCAGTTGGGCGTGGCGGTGTTTGCGATGCTCGGGTTCACCTCGGACGCTGCCGTGGATTACACTGCCTCCCGCAACTTTAGGCTGCGTAACTTGGAGAAGATCCGCGAAAAAGTACGTCGCAAGGCAATCCATCAGTAGCCGCATCCCCTTGCCGACGCATATTTATAAGAGCATAGGGGCGGGGTGCCCACCATAACCGGTGGGCACCCCGCCCCTATTCGTAAAACACCGTGGTGTGACTACTGGGCGTCACCGTCTTCGCCGTGGAAGATAGGCCCGACCGTGCGGGTGCGTTTGAGCTCAAAGAACCCCGGGTATGAGGCCAGCGCCACGGCGCCATCGAACACTTTACCGGCCTCTTCCCACGGGGTGAGGGTGAGAGCACAGGGCCGAAGAACGCTACACCGTCAATGGCAATGAGTGGAACACCCACATCATCACCAACCTTCTCAAGGGCCTGCGCTACTGATGCACGCAGCGGCTCATCGTATTCGTCAGTGGTCGCGTAGTTCACCAGTTCTGCGGGAAGTTTTGCCTCCGCCAGGGCAGCCTCAATAGCGGGCAGGTATTTATCGCCTTGTGCGGTGTTCTTCTGGTGGTGGATCTGCTCGCCCAGCGCGTCGTAGAGAGGCTTCAGCGCATCATTGCCGTGCAGCTGGGCGGCAGCGGCCACCACTCGGGCCGGGCCCCAGGCGTTATCCATCATGGCACGGTAACCGGGGTCAAGGTCACGTCCTTCATTCAGCACTGACAGGGAGAATGGGTGCCAACGCACCTGAATATCACGGACTTTCTGCACTTCCCCAATCCAGCGGGAGGTAATCCAGCACCACGGGCAGATGGGGTCAAACCAAAAATCGACGGTAGTTGTCACAGGATTTTCCTTTCTTCTGTATCAGCTTCGTTGACGCCCCATCGTTGGGGCGCTTATGCAGGCCTCTCCCTTTAGGCGGCCTTTTTCTTTGCGGCGGTACTGCTCTTGCGAGTGCGCGGTTTCGCGGGCTTCTCAATGGCCTCCAGCACATACGCAGGTTCGCCCTCTCCCCTGGCTGCTGCCTCCGTAATCACCACAGCGGTAATATCGTCACGATCGGGAATGTCGAACATGATGGGCAGCAGGATGCTTTCCATCATGGCCCGCAGCCCCCGTGCGCCGCTGTTTCGTTCGGCGGCGCGGTGGGCGACTATCCGTATTGCTTCTTCCTCAAACATGAGGTCTACACCGTCTAGGGCGAACAGGTGTTTGTATTGTTTCATGAGCGCATTCTTCGGCTCGGTGAGTACCTGGTACAGCTCCTCCTCGGTGAGTTGCTGCAGCGTGGTTACTACGGGCAGGCGGCCAATCAGCTCTGGGATCAGCCCGTAGTGTGCCAAATCGTCGGGGTTAGATCGTTCAGGTATGAGCCAGTATTTTTTCCGGTCTCCAGTTCCGCGCCGAACCCGATCCCTGCGGGGCTGTGCGTGAGGCCACGCGTTCCTGAAGCCCGTCGAAAGCGCCCGCGACAATGAACAAAATATGTGACGTGTCAATCTCTAAGGTGGTCTGCGTGGGGTGTTTACGCCCTCCCTCGGGCGGCACCCCCGCAACGGTTCCTTCAATAATTTTCAAAAGCGCCTGCTGCACGCCCTCACCCGAGACGTCACGGGTGATTGACATGTTCTCGCCTTTACGCGCGATCTTGTCGATTTCGTCAATGTAAATAATGCCGCGCTCGGCCTTTTTTACATCCCCGTCAGCGGCGTTAATCAGGCGCAGCAGAATGTTTTCAACATCATCCCCCACATACCCCGCTTCGGTAAGAGTGGTTGCGTCCACGAGGGCACAAGGTACGTCTAGCTTTTTAGCAAGCGACTGGGCCAGGTAGGTTTTACCGCACCCGGTGGGCCCAATCATGAGGATATTCGATTTACCCAGGTCAATCTGCTCCCCCAGGCTCGCAGCAAGGGTGCGCGAAGACAATAGCGGGTTATCCGACTCTTGGATGCGTTTGTAATGGTTATAGACGGCCACCGCCAAGGTGCGTTTGGCGTCCTCTTGACCCACCACATAGTCCTGTAGGTGGTCAAAAATCTCGCGGGGCGTAGCGAGAGTCCGCTGCGACCGAACCTTGGGGGCTGTCTCGCGTTTCGTCTCTTCTTCGAGAATATCGTTGCACAGCCCCACACACTCGTTGCAAATATTTACGTTGGGACCGATCACGACTTTACGCGCGGGTGTGCGCGGCTTATCGCAAAACGAACACCGTACCCCTGGTGAGGTGTCGATTGTATCCACGGGCATCCCTTTCCGTTGTGGGCCCATTACAGCACGCGAACCTAGTGCGCAGCGGGCCTTTTACAAGGCTACCGCAGATTATTCAGGAACGCAGACGCCTTACGGTAGATTATCGGCGAGTATGACGAAGATTGCGAAATGTGACGAGTTTAAACTTCTGCGAGCGAAAACATGGCATGTGCAGTTGAAGCATAGTCCCCGTTCGTGTCCAGTGATGTTACACGGCCCTTGCTTCAAAGACCGGCGTGATTCTTATGCGCATAGTACATGAGGGCGGCAGCCTACCCAGCTATACCGGGTGGGCTGCCGCCCTCACGTTTCACACGGTCAGCAGTTCCCCGCATAAAACCGGGGGTTAGCTTCTAGGTGTAAGACTCAGGGGTGTTAATCGCAGGTTTGTTGAGCTTACGCGAGTCTAGTACCTTATCGATCAGGCCGTACTCCAACGCGGCAGAGGCAGTCAGGATGTTATCGCGTTCAATGGAGCGGTCGACATCCTCATAGGTCTTCCCGGCATGCAGCGCCAAAGTCTTAGCGGTCCACTCACGCATACGCATCACTTCATTAGCATGGATTTCCAGGTCAGATGCCTGTCCACCCTGCTGCCCGCTCAGTGCCGGTTGGTGGATAAGCACGCGGGCGTTCGGCAGCGCAAGACGCTTACCCGGAGTACCAGCGGCCAAAAGTACAGCCGCAGCAGAGGCCGCCTGCCCCAGGCACACGGTCTGAATCTCGGGGCGAATATACTGCATGGTGTCATAGATAGCGGTCATCGCGGTGAACGAGCCACCAGGCGAGTTAATGTACAGGGTAATATCCCGATCCGGGTCCTGCGCTTCCAGCACCAGCAGCTGCGCCATAATATCATCAGCTGAGGCATCATCCACCTGAGTGCCCAGGAAAATAATGCGATCCTCAAATAGCTTTGCATACGGGTCCTGGCGTTTGTACCCGTAGGGGTACGCTCCTCAAAGCTGGGAAGCACATACCGGTTCGACGGTGTCTGCGGCGCAATATCGTTCGGCAGGTAATTCATATCTTCTACTACTCCCCTACTTGCTTTCCTGAGCGAACTGTCCACCGGCAGTAGTCGCAATATGGTCGAAGAACCCGTAATCTAGACCCTCCTGAGCGGTAAACCAGTTATCGCGGTCATTATCCTTCAGGATGGTTTCGAGGGTTTTACCAGTACGCTCAGCAGTAATCTCAGCTAACCGCTTCTTCATATCAAGAATCAGCTCAGCCTGAGTACGAATATCAGAAGCCGTACCACCAATACCGCCCAGAGGCTGGTGCATAAGAATACGCGCATTGGGGGTAGCGTAACGCTTACCAATGGTGCCAGCGGTTAGCAAAAACTGCCCCATGGAAGCAGCCATACCAGTCACCACTGTCACCACATCGTTCGGGATAAGCTGCATGGTGTCGTAAATAGCCATACCTGCGGTCACCGAACCGCCCGGCGAGTTAATGTACAGGTAGATGTCAGCCTTCGGGTCCTCAGCCGAAAGTAACAGCATCTGCGAGCAGATCAGGTTAGCATTCGAATCACGCACCTCAGAGCCGAGCCAAATAATACGCTCTTTGAGCAGGTGATTATAGACATAGTCTTCCTGGCTGCCAACAGCTGTGGATGCCATGCGTGCGGCGGCACTACCGGATCCAGTGGGCAGGGGCATGTAGCCTGACATATTCCCTCTTTTTCTTAACTAGGAGGCTCGCGCTGTCCCCTCTACGGGATACGCGACATTTGCTTGAGTACTACAATACCCCCTCTTCCCCTGCTGATGCGCGGGTTCTTGCCGTAGTTCGCCAGAGGGCGAACGGTACGCCCTTCGAAGCCACAGACCCCGCGCCAGCGCCACCCGCTAAGTCCCGCTCTTCACCAGACAGTTTTAAATATTGTGGGCACACCCAAACCTAGCGGTTAGATGCGCCCACAATATGAGGTTAGGCCTGTTCAGCCAGCGGGAGTAACGAGGCTGCTACTTAGCCTCTTCTTCCTTGTTGTCTTCAAGATATGAGGACAGGTCCACAACGTTACCCTTGGAGTCCTTCACCACAGCCTTCTTCAGCACCTCAGCCAAAGCCTTGGAGCGGCGAACCTCGCCCACCAGCATACCCGCCTGGCCGGAGCCATCCAGCATCTGAGCAAACTGGTTCGGGTCCATGCCGTACTGGGAGCTCATCGTGATGATGTACTCGATCATCTCGTTCTGGTTAACCTCAACCTCTTCGGCGTCAGCGATAGCATCAAGCACCATCTCGTTCTTAAACGCGGTCTTGGTGTTCTCACGAACCTCAGCGCGGTGCTCCTCAGTGTCGTGGTCAGCCTCAGCGTTCGGGTTGTTGAAGTGCTGCTCCAGCTGGTCCTCAATAACCTTCTCAGGAACCGGAATCTCAACCATCTCAACGAGCTTAGCCAGCACCTTATCGCGTGCCTGCGAACCCTGATCGGCGACCTTAGCCTCGGAGACCTGCTTCTTAATGTCTTCCTTCAGCTCATCAATGGTGTCGAACTCAGAGGCCAGCTGGGCGAACTCGTCGTCAGCTTCGGGAAGTTCACGCTCCTTCACAGCGGAAAGCTTCACCTTAATAACAGCCTGCTCACCGGCGTGATCCCCGCCAGAAAGCTTGGTCTCGAACGTTGCGTCCTCACCAGCCGACAGGCCCAGCAGGGCCTCATCAATACCCTCAAGCATGGTGCCCGAACCGATCTGGTATGACAGGTCGTTGGCAGCGTCCACCTGCTCGCCGTCAATTTCGGCCGCAATGTCAATGGTCACAAAGTCGTTATCTGCTGCGGGACGCTCAACAGTTTTCAAAGACCCGAAACGCTCACGCAGCCCGTCAAGGGCTTCCTTCTCGTCGTCGGCGGTTACCTCAACGTCGTCAACCTCAACCTCAATCCCCTCATACTTGGGAAGTTCGATCTCGGGTCGCACAGTCACCTCAATGGTGAGCTTAACATCAGCTTCGCGCTCCTGCACGGTGGGCTGAGACTGCACGTTCAGTTCCGGCTGAGCCAGCGGCGACAGTTCATTCTCACCAAGAGCCTGGGCGTAAAAATCGTTCAGAGCCTCATTCAGAGAAGCCTCAACAATGTAGTCGAAGCCCGCACGCTGCTCAATCAGCTGCTTAGGCAGCTTGCCCTTGCGGAAACCGGGGACGCTAATCTGCTCGGCAAGGTTCTTGTAGGTGCGGTCCAGGTAAGGCTTGAACTCGGCGAAAGGAACCTCGACCTCAATTTTGCCAGGGTCGGGTTGAGCTTCTCGACGGCGGTCTTCACGTCCGTTGATCTCCTCGTAAGTAGTTCGGTGGCGGAACGTTCTCTGAACCGCTCATGGTGTCTGAAAAAGGCGCTGGGTGAGCCTATTTCCGTCGGGGCGACAGGATTCGAACCTGCGATCTCCTGCTCCCAAAGCAGGCGCGTTAGCCAAGCTACGCCACGCCCCGTAAGGTACTTTTCGCATACCCAACACACAAGTTTAGCGGGTATTTGGGTAAATGCCTAACAGGGGCCGCATATTTATGTTCCTGGGCGGCCACAGCGGCCCTAACAGGCCGCTGACAACGGTTTTTATATTAAACCTCACGTTAAGACCTTGTGTTTTGAGGCTCTCAGCCCTAGCATATATAAAGACACGGAGGTAAGCATGAACCTGAAAACATATGACGCTATCGCCCACCGGGAAGGAACCGGGTGGGTTGTTGACGTGCCTGAGCTAGAAACAGCCGGGCAGCCAACTAACTTTAGCGGTATTCTTTTGGCGGCCACAGAAGCTATCTCCCGTGCCACCGGGCTGGAACCCGGAAATTTTGGGGTGCGGCTGGTGATCTAGCCCGCCCGCTTCTTTGACGTTAACGGTATTAGCCCTTGTCACAGGTTATTTCAGCAAGTTAGCAAAAATCAGCGGCTTCGTCCCTGCCCCAAGCCAGGGGCAGGAGATTTTTAATCTACTTCTCAAAGCACAAAGAGACCCAAAGGTAAAAACCTTTGGGTCTCTTTGAGTGAGGGGATGACGGGAATCGAACCCGCGTCATCAGTTTGGAAGACTGAGGCTTTACCATTAAGCTACATCCCCAAAGAACTCACTTAGATTAGCGGCATATGTTTGAAGCTGTCAAGTTCTACCCAAAACCACTCCGAACATACGAGTTATTTCTGGCACCCAGGGCACCAATAGAGTTTACGTCCAGCGATTTCTTCCATACGGATGGTGGTACCGCACCGCGGGCACTTCTGCCCGTGGCGCATATACACATAGTTTGCGTGATCAGGCCACGCCTCAGTTTCAGGGATACCGGGACGATCCTGCTGCTCGGTGGTAATGATTCTACCCACACGCACACCAATGGTGAGCAGGTGCTTATTATCGTCCCACAGGCGGCGCAGCTCATCATCACTGAGTGTCTTCCCGGGGCGTAACGGGTCAATTTTCTGGCGGTACAGCGATTCTGCACGAAAATATTACCCACCCCGGAAATAGCTGCCTGATCCATGAGAATCACCCCAATCGGGCGACTGCTTTTAGCGGCGGCACGGTAGAACTGCCCCGGGTCAGCATCAGCGTTCAGCGGATCTGGCCCCAGCTTCCCACGCACCACAGCAACCTCGTCCGGGGTGAGAGTGCGGCAAACAGTGGGGCCCACAAGGTCAGCCCAGCCATGCTCCGAGACGATACGGCAGCGAGTAGTTGCTTTTGGCTGAGGAGGGCCAGAATACTCGGAGTGACCCCCACTACCGTATTCTTTCTCACCAATCTTGCGGGGCGCCCCAATACTTGAGGCGCCCGTGAACGATTCGTCCCCGCCGAAACTCCAGTTGCCGTAAATCCCCAGGTGCACGTTCAACGTCAATTCGTTGTCGAACCCAACAAAAAGATGCTTACCGTGCGCAAACGCCTGGGCAATACGTGCCCCATCAACCAGCGCAGCCCCTTCAGCGTAGCGGCCCTGCGGGCTAGTAACACGCACCCGCTCCCCAGTAAACACATCGTTGAATTGGCGGGCTATACGGTGAATAGAGTGGCCTTCAGGCACGCGCTTCTCCTTAGCGGTAGGGGCAAAAGTGGGGCGGGGATTATTTATTCGTCAATATGTTTGCCAGCGATCTTCCCGGTCTGTTCATACTCGCCAAGCTGCCCAATACGACGGGCGTGGCGTTCCTCACCGCTCCAGGGGGTGCTGAGGAAAACTTTAATGATTTCCAACGCCTCATCCGGTGAATGCTGGCGCCCACCCACAGCAACCACTTGCGCATTATTATGATCGCGTGCAAGCGCCGCCGTAGTGTGGTTCCACGCTAAGGCTGCACGGATACCCTCAACCTTATTAGCCGCCATCTGCTCCCCGTTACCGGAGCCGCCAAGCACAATGCCAAGGGAGTCAAGCCCGGCGTCACGGTCACGTTTCACCGCGAGAGCCGCGTTAATGCAGAAGCTGGGGTAATCATCCAGCGGGTCATATTCGGTGGGGCCGTGGTCGATCATCTCGTATCCTGCGGCGGTGAGCTTCTCGATCAGGTAGTGGCTCAGCTGCAGACCGGCGTGGTCGGTGGCGATGTGTACGCGCAAGGGAGGTTCTCCTATGATTGTGTGCCCGGCGGGGCTGCTGGTGACATGCTCACCCCAGGCCGCTGGTGCTGGCAGGTGCGGGGTGTGCCCTCATTAACTGTAGCGAATACAGCGGTATTCCTGTAACTGACAACATGTCGCAGACGGGCTTTTATGGGCGGGCCTGCGGGCAACGGTTTTTCGGGTGTTATCCCGCCGGGCATACGGTAAGATTGTGGTTTGAGGCACTGTTGCGTGGCTCTGTACCCCCACGCCCCAGATAACCAGCTGACACCCGCGACATTGCGGGGCTAACAGCTGTGATGACGGTACCAAAACCATATACGTTTTTAGAAAGGGAACCTATGCCCGGCCTGAACCTAACCCGCGATGAAGCGATTGAGCGTGCCACAGTCATTAAGCGCGTGCACACCTACCGTATTGAGCTTGACCTGCCCAGCGACAAAGATGTTTTTACGTGTAAAACCGAGATCCGTTTTGACGCGGTACCCGGCGCATCAACGTTCATTGACGCTATCACCAGCACGGTGCGTTCGATTGAACTGAACGGTGAACAGCTGGATACCAGCCTAGCCGACGGGGAGCGCATTACCCTGCCGAACCTTGCCGCGCAGAACGTACTGGTGATTGACGCCGACATGTTCTACACCAACACCGGTGAGGGCCTGCACCGGTTTGTGGATCCGGTGGACGGGGAGGTGTACTTGTACTCGCAGTTTGAGGTACCGGACTCGCGCCGTGTTTTCCCCGTGTTTGAGCAGCCGGATTTGAAAGCGGAGTTCGAGTTCATCGTGCGGGTGCCCACACCGTGGGTGGTGGTTTCTAACCAGCCCGAGGTGAAGATCGTACCGAAAGACTGTGGGTGCGGCCGGGCACAAACCTGGTATTTCAAGCCGACCCCGCGTATCTCCTCCTACATTACGGCGATCGTGGCTGGCCCGTACGAGAGAGTCACCAGCGAACTCACGAACTCTGAGGGGCGCGTCATCCCCCTGGGCGTGTACGCCCGTAAGTCGCTCATGCCGTTCGTAGATGCCGACGACGTGTTCGAGCTGACCCGCCAGGGGTTCGAGTTCTACGAAGAGCAGTTCAAAACCCCGTACCCGTTTGAGAAGTACGATCAGCTGTTCGTTCCCGAGTTCAACGCTGGCGCAATGGAAAACGCCGGGTGCGTGACCTACCTTGAGGCGTACGTCTTCCGGTCCAAGGTGGCTGAGGCTCTGCGTGAGCGCCGCGCCATTACGGTGCTGCACGAGCTGGCGCACATGTGGTTCGGTGATTTAGTAACCATGCAGTGGTGGAACGACCTGTGGCTGAACGAGTCGTTTGCCGAGTTCATGTCTACACTGGCGGCAGCCGAAAACACCCCCCGGTACGCGAAAGAAGCCTGGGCCACGTTCGCGGCCTCAGAGAAAACCTGGGCGTACCGGCAGGACCAGCTCTCCTCAACCCACCCGATCGTGGCCGAAATCCGTGACCTGCAGGATGTGCAGGTGAACTTTGACGGTATCACCTACGCGAAGGGCGCCTCGGTGCTGCGGCAGATGGTGGCGTGGGTTGGCCAGGAGAATTTCATGGCAGCCCTCAAAGAGTATTTCACCAAGCACGCCTGGGGCAATACGGTACTGAATGACCTGCTAGTTGAGCTTGAGAAAACTTCGGGGCGGGACGTGCGCGCATGGAGCGCCAAGTGGCTGGAAACCGCCGGGGTGAACACCCTCACCGTTGAGGTTGCTGACGATGCGGAAGGGAACATTACGTCCCTGGGCGTGCGCCAGTCATACGCTGAAGGGTTTGAGACCCTGCGCCCGCACCGTGCAGTCATTGGTTTCTACAACCTGACAGACGGCAAGCTGACCCGTACCGACCGCATTGAGCTTGATATTGATGGGGAACTAACCGAGGTTACTGAAGCTGTGGGGAAGAAACGCCCTGATTTACTGCTGCTGAACGACGAAGATCTGGCGTACGCGAAGGTGCGCCTGGATGAGCGTTCCATCGAAACCGCAGTGAAGCACCTGGGCGACATTGATTCGTCAGTGGCGCGCGGCGTGGTGTGGGGCTCCCTGTGGGATACTGTGCGCGATGCACAGATGCCCGCCCGCCAGTACGTTGAGCTGGTGTTGAACAATATTGGGCAGGAGACGAACTCCACGGCGATGCGCACCCAGCTGCTGGGCCTCTCAACGGCACTACGCACGTTCGTGAACCCCCAGTTTAGGGATGAGACCCGCGAATACGCAGCCGACAGGCTGTGGCAGCTGGTGCTGGCGGCGGAACCGGATTCGGATGCGCAGCTGCAGCTGGTGCAGGCGTTCGTTAACCAGACCCGCACCGCTGAACAGTACGAGAATGTGCAGCGCCTCTTCGACGGGTCGATCACCCTCGACGGCCTGGAAATTGATACGGATCTGCGGTGGAACCTGCTGTGCCGTCTGGCAACCGGCGGGCGGGCCACCAGCGAGCAGATAGCGGCCGAGCTGGAACGCGATAACACCGCAAACGGCCAGCAGTACGCGGCGCAGGCGTACGCATCGTTCCCCACCGCCGAGGCTAAGGCAGAGTACTGGGAGAAGATCATGGTGACCGGTGAACTGTCGAACATGATCCAGCGGTACGCCATTGCCGGGTTTAAGGCTGGCGAGAAGGAGCTGACCGAGCCGTATATTGAGCCGTACTTTGAGCTGGTTGAGGGCGTGTGGCGTTCCCGTTCGCACGAGATTTCTTTGCAGATTATTAGCGGCATGTACCCCTCAGAGCCGACCGCCGCGCTGCTGGAACGCACCGAAACCTATTTGGCGTCATTGCCTGATGACGCAGCGGCGCTGCGCCGGCAGATTGCGGAGGCGCGCGACGGTGTGGCTCGTGCCCTAAAGGTGCAGGCGGCTGATATTTAGGGTAATAATCCCTTAGCTTGCGGTCTCCTTACACCTCGTATAAAGGTTCTTGATGTGAAACAACCGGCGAAAATTACGCTTGTTTCATATCAAGAACCTTTTTAGCGCCCACGAGTTATATTGGGCCAGAAGTGGGTCTTGAAAGTTATTGTTTCTGAACAACAGTCCTATTCACCAAGATCCTTGAAGTACCGGGCGACAGGCCAGCGAACGAACCCTTCAGACTCGTAGAGTGCCCGGGCTGGTGCGTGCCCCGAATCGCCGCCGGTTTCGACCATCACCATGCGCATCCCGGCGTCTTTAATCTGCGCAGAGGCGTGCTCCATAAGCTGCTGCCCCACACCGCGCCGCTGATACTCAGGGTCGACCGCAATCACGTAAATCTCACCCATCTGGTCCTCGGGGTGGATGCGCGTGCAGACCCAGCCGACCGGGCGCTCACCCTCAAGGGCAACAGACACATTCTGAGGCTCCTGATCGAGTACTTCCTTCAAATCGTTGAGCTGCCGCTGCTGCCACCCTTGAGGGTAGAACGCATCATAAACGAACTCGGGGACGTCATCGTGCATCCGCGGAAAAACGGGTTCCCAGGCGCGAAGTGAAATATCCAGAAGAGCTTCCCGGTATGCAGGGCTATAAGAGACAATACGCATTGTTATAACCTACAAAAGCTATACCTAAGAAGCAACACTGTATTGGGCTACGCCCGGTTCTGCATGGCGCGTGCCGCACGCTCGAAATAGTCCCACATGGTCGCATCAATCATCATCGGAAGATCGAGGGTGTCCATTGCCTGCCGCATGTATTTCAGCCAAGTATCGCGTTCCTTCGCCCCGATCGGGTACGGGTTATGGCGGATACGCAAACGTGGGTGGCCTCGCTGCTCCTGGTAGGTGCTGGGCCCGCCAAAGTACTGAATCAGGAACATTTTCAGCCGCCGCGCCGCCGCATCGAAATGGTCGGTATCGTTTGCTTCAATCTTGGCGGTCTGTTCCTCTGTGAGGTGCTCAGGCGGGAACGGGTCAGAATCCGGGTACATGGCGGAAAACTCGGGGTCGGCCTTCACGAGGGCATAGAACCTGCGGGTGAGCTTATCGAAGGTTTCCTCACCGCCCACCTGCTCATAAATGCTGACCTGCTCGCCCGGCTGATTCGCAGAATACTGACTCATACTGCCTTTCATACACTCAGAAGAATAACTATACGGTCTGTAGGCTGGGGGTGGCGGCACGCACCAGCACCTGCCCGCCGGGAGCCGCGATACGCGTCCACTCCCCCGACTTCGACCGCGCCACAAACACGGGCAGCTGGCCCTCAAACGCGTCCGGTAAGAACCCAAACACTTTCAATGCGAACGCCGCACCGGTTGGCACGGAAACATTATCGAACTCGGGCAGATGCTCCAGCACCATAGGTGATGACCATATCCGTGAACGCACCGTCGCTAATACCGCCGCACCCGGGTTCTCGGGCAGGGAACGGTCCACCGCCTCCAGCCCCTCGCGGCAGGCCCGCCGAAACTCGCTGGCGGCTACAGCGCCCACGCGCGCCCAGCCGCTCACTGGGGCGGACTGCCCAGCCCACACCGCATTCACAGTCACCGGCGGTAAATACAGCACCATCTTCGACTCCTGGATACGCGCCAGCCGGTCAAGAAGCGCCTGCGCCTCAACCACAATATCCAGCTGTGAAGGAGCCGCCAGGGTCAGGGCGCGCGTACCAAGAATAGTGGGGGTCGCATCCAGCAGGGTCTCGGGGGCAAGAGAGCAGGCAAACACCCCCAGCACAGTGCCGCGGGCAATCAGGCGGATGGCCGCGCCTTTATCCACCGATTTGGCGCGCGAAATGTAGGTGGCCAGATCTTTCGCGGCGGCCACCCCGTTCTCGCCGTCAGCGAGCACAAGGTAGGGCTCTTCAATACCCTCATGGGGGTTATATTTGAGCTCAATTATGGGGTGCGCCCGCCCGGCACCGTCCGCGCCATGAATAGCCATGCGTGCCTTTCGATCCGTGAAAGTTTTCGGGTAATACTCCTCAACTCTACTCCCCCGTGGGAAAATTGAAGAATGACGAAGCCCACCCCACCCAGAACCTCATGACTATGCTGAACCTGACCCCCACCGAGCCGGTGGGCGGCGACGAGGCGTTTAGCGCCGTCACCCTAACCCGTGAGTCGCCGCGAACCTACGGCGGGCAGGTACTCGCCCAGGCCATTATGGCCGCCGACAGCACGGTTACCGATAAGGTTCTGCACTCAATTCACGCGTATTTTCTGCGGCCCGGAGACATTACGAAAGAGCTAATTTTTACCTCTCAACGTCTCAATGACGGGCGTTCTTTCGCAACCCGCCGGGTGCAGGCCCTTCAGGACGATATTCCTATTTTCTCTGCGATCGCATCATTCCAAGCGCCCAGCCGCGGCCCCGAGCACACGGCTGCTACGATGCCACAGGCTCCCGACCCTGAAGGGCTGCCGAGTGTGAGTGATTATATTGGCGAGGTGCCGCACCCGGTAGCGCAGGCTGTGGCGTGGGAACGTCCCATCGATATTCGGTATGTGAGCCCGCACCTGTACACCGCCTCGGATTCAAGTTCGCAGGAGCCGGTTGCCACGGTGTGGTTTAAAACTTTCGACACGCTAGTCGATACAACGGGCACACCAGCTTCAGAGGCGGCGCATCAGGCGGCTATCGCCTACGCCTCGGACTATCTGCCTCTAGAACCGGCACTGCGCGCGCACGGCAAGTTTTGGCTAGAGCCGGGGATGAAGTCGGCATCGCTGGATCACGCCATGTGGTTTCACCGCGCGGCACCCGCAGACGAGTGGCTGCTGTATGTCTTGGACTCCCCCACTGCGCAGGGCGGGCGGATGCTCGCCCGCGGCTCAATTTTTACGCGCGATGGGGAGCTGGTGGCCACAATCGCGCAGGAAATGATGTTCCGCCTGCCGGAGTATAAATAGTGGAGTATAAATAATTTGGGGCGCCTCAGCCGATATGGTGCACGGTTTTGGTTATTGTCTGCTGCTGCCAGCATGACAGATTAGCCCCAAAACCATGCCATACATCGGGGGTGCCTGTCACCGAACGCGCAGTGTGCCCTATGCTGAAAATAGCGCTATAGCATGCACCCCTAAGCGCCCAGCCGTTATAACCAGTGGAGGGATCATTATGGCAGTTGTGAAGATTAATAAGCTCAGCGTCCAGGAAGGGATGGGCGAGGAGCTGGAACGCCGTTTTAAAAACAATAACGAAAAGCTCAGCGAAGTACCCGGGTTCCTGAGCTTCGAGCTGCTGCGCCCCACCAGCGGCGGTACCGAGTACTTCGCAATGACCCACTGGCAGGACGAAGAATCATTCCGCAACTGGCTCGCAAACCGGCACGTGGTGCGCGATAAACCGGTGGTGAGCGCATCCGAAGGGATTCTCGGGTTTGAGGTCGTCGACTTTGAGGCAATCAGCGGGTAGCACGGCCATCCAGCACCTTTACCTAGCATGCATAAAGCCCCGGTTTCTGCTTCAGATACCGGGGCTTTACGTTCATGCGGGTTAGCTACCGCGCCTCAACATCAATAATGCCGTCATCGTACGGGCCGGGCCTATTCGCCTTACGAGACACAAAGAAATCACCAATGCACACCACACCCACCAGCAGAAGCGCGAGCGCGATAAGCCACACCACCACCGAGCCGAACACCACCGGGAAGAGGCAGATCAGAATCCCCAGAATAAGCGGTACAACACCGGAAAATACCATGTGTTTACCGGCCCCGGAGCTCAAGTAGGTGGCGCGGCGGCCAGCAGAGAGGCGGGAGAGGCCCACAATCATCATCCACACCCCCACAATCACGGGGATGAATGCTGCCTGCGCGGCGGCTGAGGCAGATAGCAGCAGCACCCCCACCAGTACGGTAATGATGGCGCTTATAAGACTCCAGACGCTACGGGTTGAGGCTGGGGTGAAGAAGTAGCGGATGGTCTCAAGCACCCCGCCGATAAACACAATAATGGAGAAGAAAATACCCAGCGCAGTCAGCGGTGCCGAAGGGTTAGCGAACATGAAAATTGAGCAAGCGAGGAAGAAAATACCTGCTACCAGAGAAAACCAGTGACGTTTCGTGCGCATATTGGGTTCCTTACTGTGCGTCGCATGTGCACACTATTCTAGCGGATTCCCAAGACACGGCTGGCGGCGTGTTTTTGCATCATAATGCCCCGCGTATCCGGCAGAAATAGCGGATGCGCGGGGCATTATTTTCGCGTGTGTTTTAGCGGGTGAGCTTGCGGTGCACCACGCGGTGCGGTTTCGCAGCTTCCGGTCCCAGACGTTCGACCTTGTTCTTCTCGTAGGACTCGAAGTTACCCTCGAACCAGTACCACTGATCCGGGTTTTCTTCGGTGCCTTCCCAGGCGAGGATGTGGGTTGCCACGCGGTCGAGGAACCAGCGGTCGTGGGAGACGACGACGGCGCAGCCGGGGAATTCCAGCAGTGCGTTCTCAAGCGACGCTAAGGTTTCCACATCAAGGTCGTTGGTAGGCTCGTCCAGCAGCAGCAGGTTACCGCCCTGTTTGAGGGTCAGCGCCAGGTTCAGGCGGTTACGCTCACCACCGGAGAGCACACCCGCTTTCTTCTGCTGATCCGGCCCCTTGAACCCGAACGCCGAAACATAGGCACGCGAAGGCATCTCAACATTGCCGACCTGAATATAATCCAGACCGTCCGAGACGACCTCCCACAGGCTCTTTTCGGGGTCAATGTTGGCGCGGTTCTGATCAACGTAGGAGATCTTCACGGTTTCGCCAACCTTAAGGGAGCCGCCGTCAAGCTCTTCCAAACCGACGATGGTCTTGAACAGGGTCGATTTACCCACACCGTTCGGGCCAATCACACCCACAATGCCGTTCCGCGGCAGCGAGAACGA
The DNA here is from genome assembly GCA_002355935.1 of Rothia aeria. Taxonomy (GTDB): domain Bacteria; phylum Actinomycetota; class Actinomycetes; order Actinomycetales; family Micrococcaceae; genus Rothia; species Rothia aeria. Next base: position 1,915,514 of record AP017895.1, read on the forward strand.
CAGGCCGTTAATGAGCGAGCGCCCGTCAAACCCCTTCTGCAGGTTCTCGGCCTCAATCACCAGGTTGCCCAGGCGCGGCCCCGGCGGAATCTGAATCTCTTCAAAGTCGAGTTTGCGGGTCTTCTCAGCCTCGGCCGCCATTTCCTCGTAACGTGCCAAACGTGCTTTCGACTTCGCCTGCCGGCCCTTCGAGTTTGAGCGCACCCACTCTAGTTCTTCGTTCAGGCGTTTAGCGAGTTTCGCGTCCTTCTTGCCCTGAACTTCAAGGCGGGCGCGCTTCTTCTCAAGGTAGGTGGAGTAGTTGCCTTCATAGGGGTAGAGGTTGCCGCGGTCAACCTCGGCGATCCATTCGGCAACGTGGTCTAGGAAGTAGCGGTCGTGAGTAATCGCAATGACCGCGCCTTCGTAGGACTGCAGATGCTGCTCAAGCCACAGCACCGACTCGGCGTCTAGGTGGTTGGTGGGCTCATCCAGCAGCAGCAGGTCTGGTTTCTGCAGCAGGAGCTTGCACAGTGCCACGCGGCGGCGCTCACCGCCGGAGAGGTGGGTGACGGGGGCGTCGGCGGGCGGGCAGCGCAGCGCCTCCATCGCCTGTTCCAGCTGGGAGTCTAGGTCCCAGGCGTTTGCGGCGTCGATAGCTTCCTGCAGCTTGCCCATTTCTTCCATGAGGGCATCAAAATCGGCGTCAGGTTCAGCCATGAGCGCGGAAATTTCGTTGAAGCGATCCAGCTTCGCCTTGATCTCGCCCACGCCTTCTTCGACGTTGCCGAGCACGGTTTTCTCTTCGTTCAGCGGCGGTTCCTGAAGCAGAATGCCTACGCTGTATTCGGGCGAGAGGCGTGCCTCGCCGTTTGAGGGCTGATCCAAGCCAGCCATGATTTTCAGGATGGTCGACTTACCGGCGCCGTTGGGACCAACCATACCAATCTTGGCGCCCGGGAAGAACGACATGGAAACGTCGTTAAGAATGACCTTATCGCCCACAGTTTTGCGGGCTTTGGTCATCGTGTAAATAAATTCAGCCATAGTGTTCTATTCTACCGCTATTTTGGGATGCGCACGCGGTTTTTACCGCAGATTTTACGGGTGTGCTCCTTACGGGTTTCGAAGGTTCTTCTGCGCGCAAGTTGGTTTGAAGGTGCGGTTTTCCTGCCAATGGTTCGAAACGCTTTTACTACGTTGCAGCAGCCATTAGACTCGAAGGTATGGGTACACCGAATTCTCGCGAGATAACCGCCGAAGACCTCCATGAGGTTGTCGATCAGATTGCGCTGACTATGCCGTTGGCGACCTCCGATCAGCCTTTCGGCCCGCGTAATACGGTGTACCGCATTAGCGGCAAAATTTTTGCGATGTACACAGATGGTATCGGTTACCCGATCGTGAATCTGAAGACCGACCCCGAAGAATCCGAGGTGCTGCAGCGCATGTACCCGAGCATTATTCCGGGGTGGCATATGAATAAACGGCATTGGATTTCGGTCGGCGCAGGCAAGGGTGTTACTCGCCAGCTTCTTGAAGAACTCATCGAAGATGCCTACCTGCGTATTATGTACGCCCTGCCCAAGGTAAAACGCCCTATCGAATTCCGCGAGCGCCCGGTTCCCGAAAAACATTAGATACTGCAGGCTCACATGTATATTCTCGCCAGCGATCCCGTTCTTTTCTGAAGCTTTCTGCTGATTACAACTATGCATACATGGCGCATGGACGTACCGGCGGGGTGGTGTGGGCGAAAGAAAACATGTTCCAGCGGGCGCACGCGCTGAGCATCCCAGCTGTCCCCTGGGGTTTCACCTGCCCGGATCACACCGTAGCCCACATTCAGGAAGCGATGCGCCAGGCCCGCGAGCGCGGCAGGCGGCTGCGTATGCTCATGATCTACCGTGCCCCCGATCTTCCCATCACCCCGGCACCCGCCACGCATGAGGGGAACCCACCGAATGACCTGCCCGCACTGGAGCCTTCACCGCTACGAGATGCCTGGTGTGAGGCGGGTTTTACGGCCCAACGGCACGGTGGTCTTCATGACAGGATGCTCGCGCTCGCCAATGTACGAGAACTAGATGAGCCCGAACCGATAGACCTCGCCCGATACGAAAATACCAGCACTTTCAGGCCGCTCTCACACTCAATGCGCGGTTCACTATCACGCGCGTTGGGGAAGAAGTACACCCCGGCGCAGGACCCCGGGGCGCCCAGTAAAATCTACTGGGTACAGGGCCACGCCGAGGTGCAGGACATCCTCAGTTTTAGGCGTTTCACCCCGTAACACGGCAGGCCATATGAGCAGCTGCTACTTGGGGTCTTGTGTGTTCGGTTTCGGGAAGTGGACGCCGCGCTCAGCCAGAAAACGGCGGTCTTTCTTATCCCACTGCTGGGTGGGGTATGCTGCGAATAAATCCGGGCGGCGCGCCATCGTACGCTCAATCTGTCTCTCCCGCCGCCACCGCGCCACCGCACCGTGGTTGCCGGACAGAAGCACCGGCGGCACCTGGAACCCACGCCACGAGGCAGGTTTTGTGAACACCGGGTACTCCAGCAGCCCGCCCGTATGCGATTCTTCGGTCAGCGACTCGGGGTTGCCGATCACCCCCGGGATCAGGCGTGCGGTCGCCTCAATCATCGCCATGACCGCAACCTCACCACCGTTGAGCACATAGTCGCCAATAGAGACGGGCATAATACGGAAACGCTCACTCGCCCACAGCAGCACCCGCTCGTCAATCCCCTCATACCGTCCGCACGCAAAACGATGTGCTGTTCGGCGGCGAATTCGTAGGCCATTTCCTGGTTAAACACGGCACCTGCTGGTGAAGGCACCACCAGCAGCGGACGCCCATCAGGTTCGGGAACGTGCTGCGGCGCGGGCAGCAGCGGAACCTCATCACTGCCGGAGGCGTCTTCCGTACCAGGTGTACCCTCAACAGCCGCACCAGCGGTGTCCGCTGGGGCGGGTTCGTTGCTCTGATGCGGGGAGGAAGCAAGGACGGCATCCAAGGCCAAGCCCCACGGTTCGGGTTTCATAACCATGCCCGCACCCCCACCGTAGGGGGTGTCGTCCACGGTGCGGTGCCGATCAAACGTGTAATCGCGCAGGTTCACCGTGTTCAGGCTCAACAGCCCGTCTTCACGCGCCTTACCGATGAGGGAAAGTTCAAGAGGAGCCAGGTACTCCGGGAAAATACTAAGAACGTCGAACCGCACTACTTCCCTTTCAACGGGGTGCTCAGCTCAATCAGACCCTCCGGGGGCTCAGCAGCACAAAACCCGGTTCGTCCCCTTCAGCTGGCACCACCTCGGGCACGATCTCATCAACAAACGGAACCATAATCTCCTGACCGCCATAAGCCGGGGACAGCTTAACCAGCAGCAGATCCTGCACCGGCATCGTCTGCAAACCAATCACCGTGCCCAGCGGTTCCCCCACAGCAGGGTTATCGTTGGGGATTTCCCCTTCAGGAACATCCTCCAGTAAGAACACGGGCAGCTCTAGCAGCTGATGCTCATAGAACCCTTCTTCTTCGCTGTTCACGTCTTCGGGAACCTCAAACATCAGAAGGGTGTTCCGCAGATCCTCAGCATGGTTACGGGTGGTGATCTCCTCAAAACGCACCACCAGAATTTTCTTATTCCAGCGGGCTGAGGCGACTGTCAAAGCCCCTGCTGGGGCTACGGTTGCGGCGACAGTACCGTGGGTGAACCCGTCAATGTGGAGCACCTCGCCGCGAGAGAATCGTTCTTCAGGGGCATCGGTAAACAGCTCAACCGTGACCTCACCACGAATACCGTGCGGTTTGCCGATACGCGCAACCAAAACCTGCATGAAACTCCTCAAACTTCTACACACCGCGCTGGTACTAGACACTTATTTTACATTGCTTACCTTACGAAAAATGTCCCTCGCCAAAAAATTTGGGACCGCACGTAAGAATCCCGCCACCGTAAAAGGTGACGGGATTCCCAGCAGAGGTTTTACTTGCGTTTTTTATCAGTGTCGACGATATCGATACGAACCTGAGAACCATCAGAGATCGCATCCATAACGGTGCGGATGCTCTTAGCGGTACGGCCCGAACGGCCGATCACCCGCCCCAAATCCTCGGGGTGGACTCGCACCTGCAGGGTCTCCCGGTACCGCTGCTGGCGCACACGCACCTTCACATCATCCGGGTGTTCAACAATCCCGCGAACCAGGTGTTCGAGCGCGTCAGCCAACACGATTACTCAGCCGCTTCCTCGGTAGCCTCAGCTTCAGCGGTCTCGCCAGCTGCTTCAGAGGTTTCTTCCTCAGCCTTCTCAGCCTTGGGGGTGATAGCCTCAGGCAGAATGACGGAGCCCTTCTGCGGAACAACGAACTCGGGCTTAGGCTCAACCGGCTTCACCTTGTTCTCAGCCTTCTCGCCCTTGAACGCTGCCCAGTCACCTGAGAGCTTCAGCAGAGCCAGCACCTGCTCGGTCGGCTGCGCGCCAACGGAAAGCCAGTACTGTGCGCGCTCAGAGTTAATCTCGATACGCGAAGGCTGCTCAGTCGGGTGGTAAATACCGATCTCTTCAATGGTCTTACCGTCACGCTTCACACGCGAATCCGCGATCACAACACGGTAGCGAGGATCGCGGATCTTACCCATACGCTTGAGACGAATTTTAACAGCCACTTTTGTGGTTACTCCTGTTTCAATACTTGGTGCGGAACCGCGCTTCTCGCTCCCGTGGGGCGGGCCGTCCACGTGGCTCCTAATGGACACAACGACACGCGGAGAGAGGGGCCGCGCACGCCGGGTACTCAGATAGGGTAACAAACCCGCAGCATTTAAGCCAGTGGGCACCCCATCAGTGGCTCAGCCAGTGCCCGCCTCATGTGCTGCAGCACGCTATGGGGAACATTAGTGACAACACACCGGGACAGGTTTAAGGCCGCTCATCTGAGCTCATCTCAACCACCTCACCGGTTCTCAGCGCCCTCAGACAATCATGCAGCCGCTCCGCGAAACCCGGATTCACATACTCCTGCAGCTGTTCCGGCGCTACCCACTCGTAGGTGATCAGCTCCTCCGTTTGCAAGGTTACTGGGGTGTTCTTAGCGATCACACCAGCATCGTACATGTAGTAGGTAGAGTCTCCCCACACGCCTCTCGCCAAACCGTGAAAAACCAGCAGAAGACGCCCCGGGGCAAGACGCAGACCCAGCTCTTCCTCCACCTCACGGAAACACCCCGGTTTAGGGGCCTCCCCGGCCTCAACGGTGCCACCGGGCAAAATCCACCCGTCCTTATAGTTGGGCTGCACCAGCAGAAGCTCACCATGCTCATTGCGGATGACCGCGCCCGCCGCTAAACGCCGTGTGGGTAAGGTCGCAATGAACTTGACCAGCTCCTCACGGCTTAAATACGAATCCTTCACGGGCGCTCCTTACCACTCTACAGGCCGAAAAAACGTTGGCTCGCACGGCGCAGGCGGGCCCCCAACCGGGAACGCTGCCCCGCCGCTGAGCTGTAGCTGCCCCGCACCGCCGGGATGCGGTTACTCTCCACCAGGTCATCAATTAAAGTACGTTTAGCCGGAGCCTGCGGCTCGCGTTCACCCGCCGCGCCCTGCCCGAAGGAAGCAGCAGAGCCGTCACTCTCTGGTGAGAAGGCGCGTACTACCTCCCCCTGCACGGGCTGTTTCCCGGTGGGTGTTTTAGACCCCAACGGGGTCTGCCTCAGCAAGCGTGCCAGCCGGGGAGCTAACAGGACCTCAGCGGTACCACCCATCGCAAAAAGCGACGCCAAAGCCGTCGGCACAATCGCACCCCGACCCGCAGCACGGCGACGGCGGGCTAAGGCAATAAAGAACGCTGAGAGCCCCAGCTGCACTGTGCCATCAGCACGAAAAATACGGGTACGCAGCACATCCGCCAGGTCAGCGGCAGGTACCCCGCTCCCAGTAACCCCCGTTCCCTGCTGCTGTTCCGGGACGCTGCCAGGTGCCTGATCCTGCGTGCCCCGGCCGCTGCGCGCCGTGATATCCGCCGGTGGAGCATCATCCGGAGCGGCCTGTGCACCCCGCCGGGCCACCACCGATGCCGAAACACCATTCACCGGCTCCTCAGCAGCTGACCCGAATGAGAACGCTCCACGAAGCCCGCCACGCATCCACCGGTTTAATGCGCTTTCCTTAGGCGGCAGGTGGGTGAAGTCGAACGGGATCCTGCCGGTAGCCATCACATCAAGCCACTGCTCAAGATTCACCTGACGGTCAGTTGCTACCAGGCGATACGAACGATCCAGCGGGCTCGCCAGCGTGGACTCATCCTCACCAAAAATACGGGCCGTGCTAATGGACGAAACCTCAATGCGCCGCCCCGGAACATCAGCCAGTTCAACCGGCAGCCCCAACAGCTGAAGCACCGACTCTAAGGCAAGAGTGTTCTTCACATCATGAACATAAGAAGCCAACCGGCGCTTCTGCTGCCCCGTCACCCCAAACAGGTCAGCCAGCACCTCCACCGAACGTTCCCTCGCATCACGCGTCTCTGCCGACTCCAGCGGCATACCGGGAAGGTCCAGCAGCACATCCGCGAGCTCAGCCCCGCACGCCTGCCTCTGCTCATCAGATATGGGACGAGTCAGCTGCTTCGGCACGCCCTGCCACCGCAGTTCAAGAAGCATAACCTCAGGGTCCGTAGGAACCCCAAGCACACTCTGCACCCAATCATTCAACGATGCGGCATCCGCAGGATCCTCATCCAAGGAATCCGGCTCCTCAGGAGGCACAATAACCACCAGATGCTGCTGGTTCTCGTTACCCTCCGCGACAAGGGCTGTGCACTGCACATCATCAATGAGCGCCAACAGGTCATCGGGCATACCCGCAACCAGGGTCCAAGCACCGGCAGGGGCCACCGCGAACTGCCGTTCACCGCGCGTTAACAGCAGGGCGGTCAGCACATCAATATCAACATCCAGCAGGGCCGCCGCATCGGCATCCGTCAAAAACTCCAGCTCATCGGCACCCCCAAATAGGGGCACCCAGATAGTTGGCGAATCCTCAAGTGCAGCACCTGTAACAGGAAGCTGATCAACCAGCCAGGCCACATAGTCCTCAAGGGGCTCACCCACGGCAAAGACGCTGCCGGTGCGGGCCTGCTGCTCGGGGCGCAGCTGAAAAACGTTCAAATACCCATCGCTGTCAACACCGCACAGCACATACACCTGCACCTCGGTCTCGCCCAGTTCGTAGGCCACAAGCTCAGGCCGCTCACCGGTGAGCGCAGTAAGCTTCTGCACAATATCATCGTGGGAGGCACCGCGTGCAAGCACCCGGCGCCGGTGCAGCTCCTCTTCCTGGGCAGGGTCAATAATATTTTCAAGACCCAAACGCACCTCGGAGGTACCGGATTTACGCTGGTTTTTCCCTGGCACAGTGCTATCTGATGAAGGCATTGGGCGAACCTCTACGGTAAACTCCCCCGTATCCTGCAACGGTTGAGTCCGTTCCTCCGCACCGCCGGGCGAAGCAGCACCATCTGCTGCACCGTTATGAGCGTCAGAGACGGCATCAGAATCCGCCCACATTTCGCTGAGCTTCTCAAAAGTCAGCTCACTATTTTCCAGTGACTTTGCCAGCTCATCCAGCCGCTCAGTATCCTCCACCTGATTCGGGGTGGCGTACATCTGCTGCGCTTTACGGATCAGCTCAACAATGCTGTCAGCCACAGCAGCATCACCGTCAGCTAACTGGCCCGAAACAGTTGAATACACCACCTGGGCCTCGCCCATCGACGGAGTGTTCTCACCGTATTCCAGAGAAAGCCGCACCCACACCGGCTCCAAGCCTTTCGCGCTGCCATACTCGGATGCATCACCATCCCGCTGCGGTACGGTGAAGTCACTCGGGGTATCCGGGGCACCAAAATTATGCTTGTCTTCACTCGACACGGGGACTCCTTACATTCCTTGCAGCATTGCTTTCCACCGGCCTGTTGGACTTCACCCCTTAAATCGTTAGACCGAACGGGGTGCGCGCCGTGCCCGCGCTCAGGGCACGGGCCTCAGCAACCCGTCTAATGTCAATATTCTCTCACCAGTACCACGGCCAGACACCCTATTCGGCTGAGCGCCAAATCTGGGCTAACACAGTACGTTGAGCTCTACTTCAAGAACTTCTCAAAGCCCTTAGGCAAGTTCATATCCGCAAGGTCAAGCTCCTGCTGCTGCGTCTGCTGCCCAAAGGCAGCGCCCTGACGGGCTTTCTCCGCCTGCTGCGCCTGCGCCTCCTGCTGTGCGCGCTTCATAGGGTTGCCCGAACGCGACCCCTTCTTCTTATTATTCTTCTTGTTCTTCTTACGGTTACCGCCGCCAGCAGCCGCCATACCGGGCATCTGCATACCGCCGGGAACACCGGACATCTTACCGGCGGCAAGCTTCTTCATCATCTTCTGAGCCTGAGCGAAACGCTCCATGAGCTGATTCACCTCAGAGACGGTAACACCCGCACCCTTCGCAATACGCGCACGGCGGGAACCATTAATAATCTTCGGGGCCACACGCTCATGCGGAGTCATTGAACGCACGATAGCCTCAACCCGGTCAATTTCACGCTCATCAAAAGCCTCCAACTGCTGACGGATCTGTGCCGCGCCGGGCATCATCATCAGAAGCTTCTTCATAGAACCAAGCTTGCGAATCTGCTGCATCTGCGCCAAGAAATCCTCAAACGTGAAGTCTTCCTGGTCAATGAACTTCTTCGCCATACGGTCGGCTTCAGCCTTGTCCCAGTTAGCCTCAGCCTGCTCGATCAGGGTCAGAATATCGCCCATATCAAGGATGCGGCTGGCCATGCGGTCAGGGTGGAACTGCTCAAAGTCACCCACGTTCTCACCCGTGGAGGCAAACATAATCGGTTTGCCGGTCACCGAAGCAACCGAAAGCGCCGCACCGCCGCGGGCGTCACCATCAAGCTTGGAAAGCACCACACCGGTGAAGTCCACGCCCTCGTTGAAGGCGTTCGCGGTATTCACCGCATCCTGGCCGATCATCGCATCAATCACGAACAGCACTTCTTGCGGCTCAATAGCATCACGAATATTACGTGCCTGCTGCATGAGTTCAGCATCCACACCCAAACGGCCTGCAGTATCAACGATTACCACGTCATGCAGCTTCGCACGCGCCTCAGCCACACCATCTCGGGCCACCTGCACCGGGTCACCGGTGGGGGTGTCGAACTCACTAGTCACACCCGGGTGAGGCGCAAAAACAGGTACACCCGCGCGTTCACCCACAATCTTCAGCTGGGTCACCGCATTTGGGCGCTGCAAATCAGATGCTACCAGGATGGGGGTGTGCCCCTGACCCTTCAGCCACTTCGCCAGCTTACCCGCCAGCGTGGTTTTACCGGCACCCTGCAAACCAGCGAGCATAATAATGGTGGGGCCGCTCTTCGCCATATTGATACGGCGAGTCTGCCCACCCAGAATACCCACCAGCTCCTCATTGACGATCTTCACGATCTGCTGCGAGGGGTTCAGAGCCTCCGACACTTCCGCACCAAGCGCACGCTCCTTCACATGCGCAACGAACTCACGCACCACCGGAACGGCGACGTCCGCATCCAGCAGCGCACGCCGGATCTCCCGCACGGTCGCATCAATATCAGCCTCTGAGAGGCGTCCCTTGCCGCGCAGGTTTTTAAAGGTTGCCGTCAACCGGTCTGAGAGCGAATTGAACACGAGCCGTGGTCACTTTCTATACGTCGGTGAGCGGGACACACGGCAATATTATGGCCGCGCCAGCCCGCATCTTTAACATGGGTAATCAATCTACAAGGATACAGGATATGCCCTAATATGCTGACAATAGCACCCTTTAATGAGCGTTTGGCGAAACCACACAACAGCACACAGCCACATAATAGAGGTATGGACTTTCGGACGACAGCTGCAGGACACCAATACGGGGTGCGAGCCTCGGCGCTGATCATGCACGCGGGAAAACTTCTCACCTACAGTCACCACAACAAATACTTTGTACCCGGCGGCGCAGTGCACGTCGGTGAGCACAGCACGGATGCGGTACGCCGCGAAATACGCGAAGAACTAGGTATCGACTGCACGGTTCGGCAGCTTGCGTTCGTGGGAGAGCACCTTTTCGAGGTGCACGGTATGCCGAACCACCGCATCGAATTCCACTACCTCGTAGATGTTGATTCTGAAGCGGTCCCAATAACCACCCGCGACGAAGGGCACCACTACCCCTGCGTGTGGCTGCCGCTTCAATCCCTGGCGGATTATCCGCTCAAACCAGAGTTTCTTACACATGAGCTGCCGCGGTGGGATGGGGAACTCACCCATATCGCTACCGTCGAATAAAGCTTATATAAAATCCCAAAATCTCCGTCTTAAATGCGCCGCAGTTGATGCCAGCATCTTTGCCAAAATAAAGGAAAGTTAGGCGTGATTCGTACCATGAATCTACTGTTTACTATTATTATACTTCTAGCATTTCATTATATACTTCAAGAATAGTTTTTCCTCCCCAAAATACTATTTACAATAGTTTACGACAAAGATTATATTTTATGCCATTTCGATGAATCATAAATTCTCGACAAGTATCAAATTTTTGCCAATATAAATGCAGAACTTTATGATTAAGTAAGGCATATTTTAATCGTAATTTGATATTTTTATTGAATATTTGTATCTTAATAAACTTATTATCATTCTCTTATTCCCTTAGTTGCAATGAAGGCATAGATGCATATAAGGTGCTGCAATCCTTCGGGACTAGAAAGATCTTGATATGTGAGTTTTTCATCCCCCTGTTCCACACAGGAACCACGATATCTGTGATCAATGGACGCTGTTCTTCGGGGAACGCCTCAATATTAAGCCATGTTGGAGGTTCTCGATATACACGTACAGAGTTCTGGGATAAAGGCTCTGTTTCTGATGTCTTAAGCTCGAGCCTAGTTTTTGGATGTTGAACGTAAGCGACTTCAAGAATAGCAAGTGGGTTTTCGACCGTTTGCTCAAGCGGGGTGTACAGCATAACGAGAGAACTCAGGAGCTCAATAACCCCTATCGGATCGGCGGTGTTGGTGAACTCAGCAAGGAAACGTTCACGAAGCAAGTTACAGGCGAATTCTTTGGGGCTCGCCGTTTTAGTTCGGTTCTTACCTGTGGTGTTTCCATGATCGTCAAGACCCAGCATAATGTTGAAGGTGAGACTCAAGTCGATGTCGTTCTTGGCGGTGAGAGAAGGCACAAGTTCTTTCTTGGTGAGCTTTTTAATGGCTGCTTCGCTCACTCCCGCTGCGGCAGCCAGCCGGGCACGGCTCAGGGAGAAGCCTGAGACAAGAGCGGGAAGGTCCTCCATATATCTCTCCTGCAAAATTTTACATTTCAACAAAATATGCTGTGGTGGTGAGGTTTTCTCTGATTTTGATTATCGCAAAATCCTGGAGGAAATGTGCATAAACCGTGCCGCACCCAGCGGCGATGCTGGAGGATGACGAGTTTGGTGGCGAGGCCCTTCGAAGAGTTATACGTTAGAACTGTGTCTAAAGGTTCCTTTCGTAGGAAGAAGGGATCATATCGTTCAAAATATTAGGAGGATTCCTGTGGCAGTTCCCTTAGAACCATTCACTTCTTCATTCGCAAATGCTATTAAAAATACCCTGCCGAAGAATGTGCATATGTTTAATGTGCTTGTTGCTTCATTCATGTGGTGTGTATTTATTGAAGCAACAGCACCAAATATCTCGCTTCTTTCGGCACTTAACGAAATCCTTCGCTATGCTCACCTTGATACGCAGTGGTACACGATAGTTCAAGAATTTTCTCAGCTCAATGGTGTGTTTATATTTTGCGTAGCTAACTTTCTCATCGGGGTTTCCCATGTATCCTACATTCATAGGTCAGAGATTTCATTATCCTACTCACCCACATGGATTATGCTAAGTTTAACAATGATCACACTACGTGGGACTACTCCCTTCGAATGGATCATAATTTTAAGTATTTCAGTGATAGTTTTTATTTTTGGCAATTCGCATCAATTCCCCGAACGCAGGTCTACGAGGTTTGAAAGTCTGGTAGCACTTATGGAGTCATTAATGTTTGTAGCTTTTTCTCCAATATACCTCTTGTACAACATTGTGACGGCTTCTACTCAACTCCCTGACACTATGACTCAGAATGATTATCATCGCGTTCCTTCGGGAGCAAAATACTAGCGGGTTCCTGCCAGCCTGATGGGCTTTCACCATGTACCAGATGGTGACAGCCCATCAGATTGATCCACCAAGAGACCTCATCATCTCGAAAGGACCGCAGTACTTTACTCCATGGGCATGGCAGGCGTCTGGTATCAGAATTCTTTTCTTAGATTCTGGCGCGGGTTGCTCAAGAGTCACGACCCTGTAGTCGTGCGCTTTGGCAAAAGCGACGAGCGAGCTATCAGCAACACGCAGAAATTCATCTTTTGCTGCTTGCTTATACTGGTCTTTGTTCTGCGCCCAGTTAGCCACCGTTCCCAAAGCTGCTACGCTTTCTGCTGTCAAAGGTTTAAAATACTCTTTTCTTTCTGCAACCCATTGCGCGAGTTCATCCTTGCCAGCAATGAGCTCTTTATAAACGGGAAGAATACTGATGATCCGTCCCCGTTGAGCGATCTCATCGTGGAGCCATTTCCAGTAACTAGGAACTATATCGCGTGCATAGTATCTGCGGTGAGCTTCCACTAACACGTTAGTGTCAAGGAGAAAAATAGTATCAGGAGACACGTTATGCTTCCCTTACCTTCTGCGCGAGCTTCTCGTAGGTTTCTGTTTTGGGGACACCAAGCAGGCGGTGCGCTTCCGTGTATGTGGTGCGCCCACTAGCAGCGTCGGCAAAAACTGCACTTGCGAACCGTTTACCTAGAGCATAGATTTTGGGCGGTAATAGTCACCTCCGCCAGAGGTTTTACCGCTTTCTTGTGCATAAGCAATAGCTTGTTCACGCATGGGCTCATATAACTTGGTATACTTATTCCACGTTATAAGCTTTTCATTTAGCAAACTATTGAGGATCGTCAAGACGCTGACGCAGAAATGCGATGCCAGTTTCTCTATCGAGTCCTCTGTTATCTCATCCCCGTCGCCGGGTAATGCTCGTACTTTTTTGCGTATCTCTGCAGAAGGAACTAAAAATGTGCAGCAAAGGAGTCACACCAACGTTCGTTGTAAGCCTGTTGCTCTGCATGCTGCTGATGTACCTCTTCGCCGCCGGAGACAGATACTCCGCTCTCCCCTAGCAGAAGATGCCCCAGCTCATGCAATAATGTAAAGATTTGGGCGTTTTTAGTATCTCGACCGTTAACGAAAATAGTGGGCGCATAGTCATTGGAGAGCGAAAATCCACTAAACTCATTCGGATCATAGGGGCGGTGAGTGTTGGAACCTACGACTCCGGCAACGCTGATGAGAAAACCGTTTTCTTCCAATAGTTCTATAATTGCTTTGCGTGCCTCGGTTCCAGAGCGCACCATCCCAGGAGTGTACCCGAAATCATAACGAATACGGTCGGCTACCTGTTCGGGGTTGCTCGCTAAAGTTTCAGATCCCACATATTCATTCACTTCTAAGCCACGCGCAATAGCATAGTCACGGTACCAGTTTTGCCGCCGTTGCTGTTCCAGGATGGTTTCGGTTAGCTCAGCAGAATATTTCTCTGGTGCGGAACCACGGAACCGAAAATCAGCGAGAGGTTTCTCTTCAACAGGAGGCTCAGAGAGGAAGAGCATACCGAAGGGAACATGGGTCTTCTGGGCAAACTTCGTGAGCTGACTAATGGTTGGCTGACTATCTTGTCTGAGCCATTCAGAAACACGTAGCTTGTCAAAAGCCTTTTCAGTCTCGGACATGTCAGCACGGTCAAGCGCCCAGCGAAGCACACTCGGCTCTACAGGAACTTTAACGGTCATCACTTCCCTCCTCTCCTCTATAGTCTAACCGGCAATTCCAACTAATAAAACATTCTGGCACAAGATTCAGGACAATATAACTTCTACCCTGAAACTGGGTGACCAGGTACTCACCCTCATAAAAAACCTAAGTTTCCTTCTAGCAGATATTTTCCATCTACAACTAATAATAGGTATCGAGTTACATGAAGCACTACCCCCAAGCCTCTAGAGATAAAGGCGAAATAAGAATATTTCTAGACAGATACAACATCAAATATTCAAAATATTAATATACTGGTAGTTCTAGTTGTGTTTATGAGGTATAGACTGGCCACAACACGACATATAGCAGTCGCCCTTTCGCGCACCAGGAGGGAGTTCTTCTGGAGCTAACCTAGAAAGTTCTTCTAAAGAGTCTTCAGTAAAGTTAAAAATATTTCCACGCCCAGTCATCGAAATCTCAGCTCCACCAAATACATGAGGTATAGAATATGTTTCTATCTTATCTCCTATTTTTGTCTCTTGAAATATAACAGATTTAAATTTTGCATTAGCAAATGAAGCCTTGTCGATCCTAGTATGCACAAAGTCAGCAATCATAAAATTGACCTTATTAAATATTCCTTCTTCCATAGATGCTTTATAAAAATTTACAGTTTGAATTTTAGAACTGCTCATATCTAAAGATTTTGCAAAAGTAGAATTTCGAAAGCTTAGGTTTCCATGTATATCTATACCAGATAAATCGACGTCAAAATTAAATATGCATCCATCAAAATTGAAATCTAGATCAGACCACAAAGAGGTACTGTTCTGTTGGTTACTACGTATCGTATATTCCTTAATAGCTTCAACAATCCATTTAACATTCTCAAATGGATAGTTTTCATTATTCACCCTACCATCTCCTACAGCACCTTTACGAATATACTCAAATATGTTATTTAAAACAGATTGAGCTTGTTTCTTGTTCCCCATATTTAACCAGTCATCTACCACTTGGAGTATCTTATTAGCGCCCAAACGTTGTCCCGTCAAAGAGCCACTACTTAACTGAGTATATGCGTCAGCAAAGGATAAGTTAACTTCTCGAATCTTAGAATCTTTGTATTGCTCCTGCTGAAAATCCAACTGATTTTTCTGTATGTTAAGTTGATTCTTCTGCACTGCAATCTGTTCCCTAATATTTTCAGCATCATCATTATTTTTCTTTCTTTCAATTTCGTTCTTACTATGGGTCTCATTTAGAGTAACAAGAGCAATTAATCCACCAGCCATATACAGTAAAGCGGTACGAATTTCTTTTGATCCATCACCCTGTTCAAATCGCACTCCTATAAAATCATTAAGGAGGAAAGATGCAAGCGGTGGAATAAAAACTATTGCAACTACACCGAGTGTAGCAATCCAGCAAAGACGCTGACTAAATTCATTTCTGGGCACATGGAATATTTTACGAAAATTTCGACACACCATTCCTCCAAGTTTTATTGCATTTCTAAGCATAACAGTCATCACTTTCCTTAAATTTTATAATAAGTTTATCAGTAAGTTTCTCGCGTAAGTCAATGAGTAAAATATTCTGATAAATAAAATTCAAAATATAACTCTCGGTTGTTTCTAAAACCCCTCCTATAGATTCAGAATTATACCCACTTGAGTAAGGTATTTCCAAATTTAAAAGATCCTTTTTTATTAATATAACTAAATGTAGTTCTTCACCTTCAAAACCTCCCAGACATGAGGGCTATTTTTAAGGGATGTAAAACAACAATGTCCTTCGGTTTTTACTAACGGACGAATAGAAGACAACCCTCAACCGATACAGCATTTCCCTATTGCAAGGTTCATAGACCCGATGGATGCACGTACACTGAATAAAATACCGTTAGCATTTATAAACCAAGTTGGAGTATCAGTGAGAGTTACTCTTCAAGGGTTACATAACAACATCCCTGTTTCCAGTACCATATAGTTATGTAACTTATCCGCCGCCTTCTTTAGGTGGCCGGTAACCTCTTTGAAGCGGTTAATACAGAAATATCTGCTTTTTCCTTTACTAAAGAGCTTTTCAGACCTCCCCAACGTGGAAACTTACCTGTACTAACACTTTCTAAGTCACGATCCTATTATTTGGTGTAAACCATTAGTATATCCTAACTCTCAAAATTCTTACAGCGCACATGCAGTATTATACTGACCACACTGGGCCACTTGAGCTTATGTGTTCGAAACAGACAGTAAAAAAGAACACAGCCCCAACTTCAATATTCTACAAGCAGGAAGAAACGCCTACGGTTCTACTAGTCAAAGTTATAATTCCCTACTAGACTTTTTCCCTGAATTGTTCAGAAAAGTTCACAAGGCTGTGAGTGAACTCAAGAATTTTTCCTTCTCTCTTCCTATTCTAGCCCATGTTGAGATAGCAGACATTAAACGATACCATTCTCCCTCTACACACAGTTTGCATGAGTCTGACAGCTCTTCGACCGTACCAGGGTCTTAGGCATTCTTGCCCTTTTTCAACATATGCCTAGGACTGACCAGCTATTTGGCTGTTTGGTTATCTCTATCAGTAGCCATAACGCAGACTCAAGCCATCAGAAAACGGCAAGCCGTTATCGGAAGCTCCCTTACTTACTATTGGGCGATCACATGGATCCCTAACGTCTACATATCTCTAATAGGTACTAGCTAAACCAGGGAACCCCACCTGTAACATTACAGCGCCCCCGGCCGGAAATTTTTACCCCTCCACCTGGAGGTTATTTCCCATCGGGGGCGCCGCATGTGGTTATTTATAGGCAGCTAGTCGAGGAGCGCATCCACGAAGCCTTCGGGGTCGAAGGGGGCCAGATCGTCCGGACCTTCGCCGAGCCCCACGAGCTTGACGGGAACACCCAATTCTTCCTGAATAGCCACCACGATGCCGCCCTTTGCGGTACCGTCGAGCTTGGTGAGCACAATACCGGTCACGTCCACGATTTCGCCGAAGACCTTTGCCTGCACCATACCGTTCTGCCCGGTTGTCGCGTCAATTACCAAAAGCACCTCGGTCACGGGGGCTTCCTTTTCGATCACGCGCTTAATCTTACCGAGCTGATCCATCAAACCGGCCTTATTCTGCAGGCGACCCGCAGTATCGACCAGCACCGTGCCGATACCCTCAGCCTTAGCGGTCTTCACCGCGTCGAAAGCAACAGAGGCAGGATCAGCACCTTCCTTTTCGCTGCGCACGGTCTTCACGCCCACGCGGTCGCCCCAAGTCGTCAGCTGTTCGGAAGCCGCAGCACGGAAGGTATCAGCCGCACCCAGCAGAAGCGAATTTCCGTCCGCGACCATCACGCGGGCGATCTTACCGACCGTCGTGGTCTTCCCCACGCCGTTCACGCCGACCACAAGCACCACGCCGGGGTTGCCGTCGGTGCCTTCGGTCTTTAGCTCACGATCCATCGTGGGGCCAATAATCTCAAGAAGCTCCTCATGAAGCATCTTCTTCACGGCGGCAGGGTTATCGGTACCCTCCACACGCACCCGCTTCTGAAGCGCCTCCACCAGGCGGGTGGTCGGCTCAGCACCCAAATCAGCCATGAGCAGAGTCTCTTCGACCTCGTCCCAGACATCCTGATCAATGCGATCTCGTGAGAGCAGAGCCAAAAGCCCCTTGCCCAGCATGTTGTTCGACCGTGCCAAACGGGCACGCAGCCGCACCAGACGCCCCGCAACCGGCGCGGGAGTCTCAACCCCCGGCTCCTGCGGTTCTTCACCCTCAGGCTCTTTGGCACCGCCGGTATCATCGGCGTCGCGGGTGCTCGGGTACCCGCCGCGAGGCGCCTTCGGGGAACGCAAAAACGCAAAGAGCACACCGATAAGAACCAGCACGCCCAGCACAATTGCAAGGATTATCCACATAGTTTCATTCACACTACTAGCTTACCGGTTCACACTCTCCCAACACAGTGTTTCTAGGAGATGAATCGTGCAGATAAACCCCGGGCAGGAGTAGACTAGCGATTGTAGAAAACGCCAGCACACCAGCACCAGCTCACGCCCGCCCACTAGCGCATCGGGCACACAGATACATCAGCGAAGAAGGATAATGCCAGAACCCACAACACCCGAACGTAACAATCACTGCGACCACCCCAGCACCACCACCGGTTCGCTGCCCATTATCACCCCCGGCGCGGACGCTCTGGGCACCGCCACCATCGAAGAAGAAACTGGGCGGCGCATCCGTTTTACTCGCACGCGAGAAACTGTTCAGGGCGGCAAAATCCCCACCGGCCTTAAAGTTCTCATCGCCGCATCGTTCATGATCGCCCTCGGGTACGGGCTTGTGGCGCCGGTACTCCCCAGTTTTGCGCGTAGCTTTAATGTGGGTGTTACGGCAACAACGATTGTGGTCTCGGCATTAGCAGCCATGCGGTTAGCCTTCGCGCCGAGTGCGGGCAAGCTTATCTCCCGGTTTGGTGAACGACCAATCTACACCTGCGGCATGATTATTGTGGCGGTTTCGTCCTTCGTAAATGCCGCCGCCTGGGATTACTGGGTGCTGTTGGCTTCGCGCGCGTTCGCAGGTATCGGTTCGGTCATGTTCACGGTTTCTGCGATGGGTCTTCTGGTGCGTTTAGCGCCGTCGCATATGCGCGGGCGGGTTTCGGGATACTACGCTACCGCATTCCTGCTTGGGAACATTATGGGGCCGGTCGTCGGCGGCGCACTCAGCGGCTTGGGGATGCGCCTGCCGTTCGCCCTCTACGGCTGCTCTCTGCTGGTGGCTGGGGCTATCGTGTGGTTTATGCTGCCCCCGGCAGATCAGATCGATGCTGAACGTGAGGCGTACAGTCTTCCCACCCAGGATGATGTTGCCCCCAGCGCTTCATCTGATGCCGACAAGCCCGGTACAACCGCTGCTCCTGCAGCCGATGCACCAGCCTCAGTCCGGAGTTTCGCATCGGGTCAGGCGCCGTCTCAGCAGAAAACCCCCACACCAGCCGTTATGACCGTTCGGCAGGCACTCAAATTTACGAACTACCGCTCAGCGCTTTTCACGAACTTCACAATTGGCTGGGCGGTTTTAGGCATACAGTCCTCCCTGATTCCGCTGCTCGCGGCATATTTAGCGACGGGCGGCGATGCGTCTAAGGCATCGGAGGGAACCGTCCTTGCCTCTACGGTGATGGCGGTCGGTTCGTTAGCCAATGCTCTCACCCAAACCGTTTCGGGGCGTCTATCTGACAGCCTGGGGCGGCGCATCATGATTTTTATCGGTTTGCTGATCGCCGGAACCGCCATTTCAACCATTGGTATTTCTTCGGCGCCCTGGATGCTCATAGCCCTGATCGTGGGCATGGGGGCCGGTGCTGCACTGATCACGCCCTCGCTGCAAGCCTCTGTTGCCGATGTGATCGGCGGTAAACGCGACGGTGCGCCCGTGCTTGCGACCTTCCAAATGCACAGTGACTTCGGCATGATTCTGGGTCCGCTTCTCGCCGGTGCCGTCGCCGATACGTGGGGGTTTACGCCCGCGTTCATGCTCTGCGGAGGTTTGCTCCTGGCGGCTTCGCTCACCTGGCTGCCGTTCCGCACCCCGCGCTGGCCCAGCGAACTGGCGGATGAGAACTATACCGGGAAGTAAAGGAACATTCACAAAACATGTGGGCTTAAGAAGTATTCTTAAGCCCACATGTTTTGTGCGCAGAAAACGTTAGAGAAGCTCACGCAGCTCCTCCACGCTCTGCGAAATAACGGTTGAAACCCCCTCACGCATCGACACCCCGTACAGGGTTTGTGCCACCTGCATTGTGCGTTTCTGGTGCGTGATCAGAATCAGCTGCGAGCGCTGCCCCAGCTGCTCAATCACCTCAAGCAGACGCCCCAGGTTGCGGTCGTCAAGGGCTGCTTCCACCTCGTCAAGGGCGTAGAAGGGGCTGGGGCGGGCCATGAAAATAGCAATGAGCAGAGCCAGGGACGCTAACGACCGTTCACCGCCTGAGAGGAGCGAGAGACGTTTAACTTTTTTGCCGGCGGGCCGCGCAAAAATCTCGATACCCGAGTTGAGGGTGTCTTCGGGGTCCGTGAGTTCTAGCCGCCCCTGACCGCCCGGGAAAAGCGTGGCGAAAATATGTTCATAATGCTCGTTAATGTCGGCGAGCGCGGCGGTGAACACTTCGGTGATGCGGCTGGTGACTTCGTCCATAACAGTGTTCAGATCGGCACGGGACTTTTTGAGGTCTGCGATCTGTTCACGGAGGTAGCTGTGCCGCTCGGTGAGCGCCTCATATTCTTCCAGTGCTAACGGGTTGACGCTGCCTAGTCGGCGGAGCTCGGCTTCGGTGGCGGTGAGGCGCTCTTTGAGGGTTTCTTCGCTGACTTCTTCGTCCCCTGCCGCAGCCTGCGGGTGGGCGGTGGTGATCTCATCAAGGGTGAGGCTGGTGAGCAGCTGGGCTCGTTCGGACAGGTTCTCGCGGCGGGTTTCGATGCGCGCAATGTCGGTTTCGCTTCGGGCGGCGAGGGTGAGGGCTGCGGCGCGGGCGGTTTCAAGCTCTTGCTGTTCGGCACGGTTTTTGGTGCGCTGGGCCGTTATTTTTTCGATTTCGCCGGTGGTGTCGGCAATATGTTGGCGCAGCTTTGCTATTTCGTGTTCAAGAGCGTGGGCGAGGGCGAGGGCACGGGCGTGTGTGCCCTGGGCGCGCTGTGCCAAGCGCTGGGTGTGAGCAGCCGCAGCGTGGGCGTTCTGCCGGGTGCTGATGGCGCGCTGGTGCAGGTCTTGAGCGCGGGTGAGGGCTGTTTGTGCTGCTGCGTATTCCGCTTCGATGCGCACCATAACGGAGTGGGCTTCTTGGCGGGTTTTTTCTGCTTGCGTGTGGGCATCACGCGCAGCAGCCAGCTCGGCCTCTAGGGCCTGTTGTGTGGTGGGCGGGTGCGTTTGCGCCGCCTCTGCGGGGTGCTGCTGCGCGGTTTCGTGGGCGTCAAGTTCGGCTCGGGCATGGGCGTAGGTTTCGTTCGCTAGGCGTGCTGCTGTGTGGGCGGTTTCGAGTCGTTCTTGGGCGCGGCGCAGTTCCGCATCCATGCTTTCACCACGAACAGTAATGCGTTCTTGCGCGGTTTGGGCGGCGCTCAGTGCGGCACGCGCCTGCCCCAGGGTTTTGGCGGTATCCCGTTCAGTGGTGAGTGTTTCGGCGAGCTTTTTCTCTGCGGCTGCGAGTTTCTGGGCGGCGTGCTGGGCTAGACGGGCGGTAGCCTCGGCGTGCTCTTGCGCTGTGCGGGCGGCGGCAGCCAGTTCGAGGGCGCTGGCCCCCGCATCGGGGTGCAGCTCAGCGTGGCGCGAGTACACGATACCGTGCGTATCTATTGCTAGGCGGGCCCCCGCTTTAAGTGCTGCGCGGGCGTGGTGTGCGGTGGGAGCACAGTAGACTCCCGCAAGCTGTTCGTCGAGTGCCGCTTTCAGGGCCTGGGTTTCTGCTTTCCGCAGCGGTTTGGGGCCGGTACCGGCGGGGTCTTCAGCGCGTATGGTGATGATGTTGTGTGCAGCATGGGCTTTTACGGTTGGCGGCATCACGGGTTCGGGGTGCTTTTCAGGAGCACTGTTTGGTGAGCCCGCGGGGAGGATGCGTGAGATGCTGGCTGTTCTGGGGGCGTTCAGTGCGGCGGTTGCCAGCTGCGCCAGGGCGGAGGCGGCGGCTTTTTCCCAGCCTGGTTCGATGGTGATAACGTCCAGAACACGCAGCAGGTTATCGGCTGCGGGGCTTGACGCCCCCTGTGATTCCTCCTGGTTCAGGTGGGTGCCGAGAGCTTCACGCAGGGTAGCGGCGCGCTCGCGGGCACCTGCTGCTTCTTGGGCGGTGCGGGCGGCTTCTTCCCGAGCGGCGTTGCG
Source organism: Rothia aeria (assembly GCA_002355935.1). GTDB lineage: Bacteria > Actinomycetota > Actinomycetes > Actinomycetales > Micrococcaceae > Rothia > Rothia aeria. The sequence goes on from AP017895.1 coordinate 1,937,327, forward strand.
TTTTTCTTCTGCGCTCATGCGCTCTTGACGGATCTTCGTAAGACGCTGCTCGTGGGCGTCATGTTCGGCCTCGGCGGCAGCGTGGGCGGCCTCAGCTTCGGCGCGTTGACCGGCGATTCCGGCTGCTTCTGCGGTGAGCTGTTCTACCTCTGCCCTGCGGTTTGTTTCCTCATCGTTGGCCCGCTCGTACCCGGCGCGTGCCACGGCGGCGGCTTCGGTGAGTTCGGCACGGCGCTGGCGCTCTTGCTGGGCTGCGGCGGCGTGGGCGGTGAGCTTCCGCTCGATACTCTGCACCTGGGCGCGCGCCGACTCGGCGACCTTGGCAGCCTGTTGAAGTGCTTCGCGGGCTTGTTCGAGGGCTGCGGTGCTTTGGGTCAGCGCCTGCTCGTCGGCCTCCATGCGCTCTGCTGCCCTGTTGACTTCGGCGTCGTAACCGGTCATATCTGCGTTTTGCTGCCCGGTTTTTGCGCGTTCGGCAGCCACGGAGGCGGTGGCGTGCGTGCGGGTGAGCAGCTGGTTCAGGTGCGAAAGCTGCTCGGCGTGAGCCGCCTGGGTGGCACGTAAAGATTCAAGGTGCGTATCATGTTCCAGGCCGTCGGCGTGGGCTTGTGACCACTGCTGCTGCAGCTGCTCGGCGTGTTCGGCGGCTGCGGCGCCCCGCTCACGCTCAGTGTCTAATAAGCCATCAAGGGCGTGGGCTTGGCGGGCAATCAGCAGCGCGTTGAGCTCACGGATACGCGCCTGCAGTTCGCGTGCTGCCGCGGCAGATTCGGCCTGCTCCCCCAGCGGTTTAAGCTGGCTCTGCAGCTCGGCTGCCAGGTCGTTGAGCCGGGTGAGGTTCGCGCTCATCGCCTCAAGTTTACGTGCTGTTTTATCTTGACGGCGGCGGTATTTGAGGATTCCGGCGGCTTCTTCGATCACCTCGCGGCGTTCAGCGGCGGAGGCGTGCAGAATCTTATCCAGCTGCCCTTGGCCGATCAGCACGTGCATCTCAGGCCCCAGGCCCGCCTCAGACAGCAGGTCTTGCACATCAGTCAGCCGGGCCGGGGAACCATTAATCTCGTATTCACTGCCGCCGGCGCGGAACATGGTGCGGGAAATTTCGACCTCTGCTGAGGGGATCGTCAGCGCCCCGTCTGAGTTGTCGATGCGCAGGCTCACCTTTGCCCGCCCCAGTGCTGATTTACCGCCCTGTTCAGCCCCGGCCCCAGCGAAAATAACGTCCTGCATGGACCCGCCGCGCAGGCTTTTAGCGCCTTGTTCTCCCATGACCCAGGCGAGCGCATCCACAATATTTGATTTGCCTGAACCGTTCGGACCCACCACCGCGTTAATGCCGGGGGTGAACTCGAACGTGGTGGCGGAGGCGAAGGATTTGAAACCGCGCAGGGTGAGCGAATGCAGGTGCACGGGGAGTATCCTTCCGGTAGTGGTTTTCGGCCCAGCCGTGATTTTCAGCTACCTATAAGGTTAACGTATCAGGATTTGGCGGGCCCGGCGGCTATACTTGGGGCGTAGGGTTACAGGCCTACGCCCGCAGTGAACGGGTGGCGCTTATTACTCTTGCTGACGGGTTTTATATGCCCGCCCTAATAACTGATACGGGCCTCGGTAGGGTAAATTTTAAGTAACCAACACTGAGGCGGGGAGCGCACAAGCTCCCCTTCTTTCGTGAACGAAATAGTACTGTCCAAAACATACGAAGGCATTATGTCTGCACAAAACGCTGCTTCGCCCGGATCAGAGGCGAACTCCGATATCCGCCACCGCAACGCGGCGCTACTTTCGATTGAGAACGAGCTACCGCCCTTGGTGGTTTCGAGCGACTACTTTGATGAGCAGCTGGCAGACACCTACAAGCGGTTGCGCATGCCCAAGGGCCTGCTGGAGCGGCTGGCTGGCATTAGTGAACGGCGCGGCTGGGCGCAGGGGCAGACCTTTGAGGACGGCGCGGTTGCCGCCGCTGAGAAGGCGATCTCCTCCGCCGGTATTGACAGGAACCGCATCGGTTTAATGATTAACGCCTCGGTGACGCGCGATAATTTTGAACCCGCCGTCTCGGTGGGTGTTCACGACCGCCTTAACCTGCCGCGGCACGCTTTGAACTTCGATATTACAAACGCCTGCCTGGGGTTTGTGAACGCCATGACGGTGGCAGCGACCATGATCGACTCGGGCGCTATCGAGTACGCCCTGGTTGTGGCCGGTGAGGACCCTTCCCCCTGGCACCGTACCGCCTTGCGCATCCTAAACCAGCCCAATACTTCCCGCGATGATGTGCTCGCGCAGTTCGCCACCCTCACCCTCGGCTCGGGTGCGGCAGCAGCCGTAATAGGCCGGGCGGATGAGCACCCCAACGGGCACCGTATTGTGGGCTCTGTGTCGCGGGCAGGTACGGAGCACCGTGATTTGTGCATCGGCGGCGAAGCCGACCAGGGAATGAATACCGATGCTGCCGGGCTGCTGGAGCACGGCTTGGAGCTGGTGGCGCAGGCGTGGGAGCAGGCGCATCAGGACGGCTGGGACTGGGGCAGCATGACCTCCTATGTGACCCACCAGGTTTCGAACGCCCACACGAACGCCATTATTGAGGCGGTCGGTATTGAGCGGGAACGTATTCCGTTGACTTTCCCCCGCTGGGGTAATGTGGCGGCGGCGGCGCTGCCGATGACCCTGGCCGAGTACGCACCCACCTACGCTAAGGGTGACCGGATCCTGTGTATGGGTGTGGGTTCGGGGCTTAACACAGCGCTCATGGAAATCACCTGGTAACCATATGATGTACCGCGGGGAGCCTCGGCAGTGAGGCTCCCCGACACGCACCACCGCAACCCACCCACATAGCAAAATCACCGGTTATACAGCGTAAAGAGAGCAAGGACACGGTTCTATGCGCCACCTGAACTTCCCCAAAACCCAGCCAACGTACAACCCTCAAGAGTGGACGGGCGTTGACCCCCGCTACTCGCACAGGCTTGAGGTGCCCACCACCGCCCCCATTGAGGCCCGCGCCAACCAGGCGCAGGCACGCCGCTGGCACTACCTGGACAACCTGCCGGTGCTTCAGCAGCAGGGGCTTGAATCGATCGGTACGGTGCTGTGCGTGCACGGAAACCCCACCTGGTCGTACCTGTGGCGCACCGTGCTTGACGCCGGGGTGAACACCGAAAACCCGTGGCGCGTGGTGGCGGTGGATCAGATCGATATGGGCTACTCCGAACGCACCCACCTCGATTTGGAGGGTGAGAGGCGTTCCCTTGAAGACCGTATCGCGGATTTGGGTGATTTTACGCGCGAAACCGGGCTGGATGAGACCAAACAGCCGCTAGTAATCCTGGCGCATGACTGGGGCGGGCTGGTGTCTTTAGGCTGGGCCCTTGAGCACAAGAGCATCCTCTCAGGGGTGATGCTCACAAACACCGCTGTTTACCACGACGGTATTGAACGTATACCTGCGCCGCTGCGGCTCGCCCTGAGCGTTCATGAGCTGGGCACAAAAGACTCCACCGCGTTCCTTGACGTGACCCTGGGGCTGGCACAAAACCGGGGGCGCCTGCCGGATCCAGGCACCCCGGGCGCTGCTGAAGCCGCGTTGGCTGGCCCCACCGTGCACCAGCCGCGTGCCCTGTATCCGTATAAGCTTGACGAAGGTATCCGGCGCACCTACCGCGCCCCCTACGCGCATCCGGCATGGCGTGAGGGTATCCGCAACTTTGTGGGTGATATCCCCACAGGTGCCGACATTCCGTCCTACGAACATATGGTGCGTATCGCCGAAGGTATTCGTGAGCTGAAGGTCCCCGCGTTCTTCCAGTGGGGCACTAAAGACCCCGTATTTCAGCGCCGTTACCTTTTTGACCTGATGCGCCGCATGCCGCAGGCAAAAGTACACCGCTATGAGAAAGCCTCACATCTTCTGGCGGAAGATTACGATATTGCCACCCCCATCTTCAGCTGGCTGGGGCAGAACTTCGGGGTGCTCGCCGAGGGTACCCTCCAGGAGCCGGTTAACGCTGAGGCGGCGCACCGCAAAGCCCGGCAAGAACTTGACCATCTCCACCGTGGCGATACCCCCATAACACCGGATTCCGGCCCATACTAGCGGCGCTCACCGAACGCGCCCGAGACACTTCCCTGGCTGTGGTCGATATGGACACCAAAGGCGACGGCACCCAGGTGGCGGTTCAGCTCACCTGGGAGCAGCTGGCTGATAGGGTAGATGCTGCAGCTGCTCAGCTTCACGAGCTGGGGGTGCGCCCCGGTGACCGCGTGAACCTCATGGTTCCGCCCGGGTCCCGCCTCACCACCCTTATCTACGCCTGTTTGAAACTGGGTGCGGTTATTGTGGTGGCTGACACCGGGCTGGGTTTGAAGGGCCTCACCCGTGCGCTCAAGGGCGCTAACCCGCAGTTCATTGTGGGTATTCCTGCTGCGCTCGCTGCTGCCCGCTCGCTGCTGTGGCCGGGTCAGCGTATCTCAGTTGAGCCGTTAAACGCTTTCCAGGAACGTCTGCTCGGTGTGAGCGGCTCTGTATTCGCAGTGGCGCAGAAGAATCAGACCGGCACCGTAGAGTTCCCTGCCCCCGCCCCGGATGCGGATGCGGCGGTGCTCTACACCTCCGGTTCGACTGGCCCAGCCAAGGGCGTGGTGTACACGCAGCGGCAGCTGGCAGGGATGCGTGATGCGATCGCTCATACGTACGGTTTCGAGGAAGGGTCAGCCCTGGTGGCGGGTTTCGCCCCGTTCGCGCTTCTTGGCCCGGCCCTGGGGGCCACCAGCGTGACCCCCAAAATGGATGTGACCAAGCCGAAAACCTTGACGGCGACCGCGTTGGCCTCAGCAGCTGAAGCCATTGACGCCTCCACGGTGTTCGCCTCACCGGCGGCACTGGTGAACGTGGTGGCTACCGCGAAGGAGCTGACCGAGCCGCAGCGTTCCGCCCTGGCGAAGGTCACCACTGTGCTCTCAGCAGGGGCGCCGATTCCCGTTCCTCTGCTGCAGGTGCTCTCCCAGCTGGTGCCTAACGCCTCCCTGCACACCCCGTATGGGATGACTGAGGGGCTGCCCGTAACCGATGTTTCGTTTGAGATGATTCAGCAGGCGATTTCTGAGGGTGCCCCGAACTCTCAGGGTGATGTCCTTGACCCGTTCGCCAAAGACGGGGTATGTGTGGGCTACCCCGTGTACGGTGCGGCAGTAGCAATCGCCGCGTTGCAGGACGACGGGACTCCCGCGACTGAGACCACCCGCAAGCCCGGTGTCACCGGCGAAATTCTTGTCTCGGCGCCGCATGTGAAAGACCGCTACGACACCCTGTGGGTTACTGAAGAAGAGTCAATCTCTACCCCGGCTGGCACCACACCGGTGATGTTGGGCATCTGGACGCTTCCGGCCGTTTGTGGGTTGAGGGGCGGCTGGCGCATGTGCTTCTCACCGCTCAGGGTGTGCTCACCCCGGTGGCTGCTGAGCAGTCCGCAGAAACTCTAGATGAGGTGCGCCGTGCCGCGCTGGTGGCGGTGGGCCCGGACGGTGCCGCCGCCGCGGTACTGGTGATTGAGGCCACCGACCGTGCGCTCAAGCAGGGGCAGGCACCCCTTGCCCTGAGCCGTGCAGTGCGGGAACGGGTGAAGGAAGACACGGGTATTGAGCTGGCGGCTGTGCTGGTAGTACGTGAGCACCCCACGGACATTCGCCATAACTCTAAAATTGACCGAACCGCCTTGAGCACGTGGGCTCAGAAGGTACTTGCCGGAGCGTAATATAGCGCATTTATGCGCTACATTCTGGTGCCTGCATACCCCCTTCAAACCTTCTCCTATCCTGTGTCTGTGCCCTGCGTACACACCATAAATACACCACCATAGTGATACATAATCTTTCGGAGGCGATGATGACTAACCCCGCTCCCCTGGCGGCACGCTACACCGACCCATCTCCCCGTTCGCTACGGCCCGTTGAAGAATCAGATTTTGCCCCGAGCAACGCAGAGCGTGTGCTGCTGACCGGTGCCAGCGGCATGCTGGGCCGCGAGTCTGCGCTGGCCCTATTGCGTGCCGGGTACACTGTGCGGGTGTTTCAACGCTCAGATTCGGGAATAGCCGCCCTGCTGCCGGATACTATTCGTCCCAGGTTCGAGCAGGTGCGGGGTTCCCTCACCAACCGGCAAGCCATTGAGCAGGCGCTGACAGGTGTGAACGGTATTGTGCACGCAGCCGCGAAAGTATCGGTCTCCGGTGACTGGCGCGACTATGAACGGGTAAATATTGAGGGAACCAAGAGTCTGCTGGATGCTGCGGTTGAGCATGCGATCCCCAAATTTCTGTATATTTCCTCCCCGTCGGTAGCGCACGCCGGAGCAGCGCTTGTAGGTGCAGGGAACGGGGATGCCTCCCCCGAACACGCGCGCGGCAACTATGCCAGGTCAAAGGCGGTGGCGGAGAAAGCGGTGCTGCAGATGAACGGTACGGCGCTATCCACCGGGGAGCATCTGTGCACCGGTGCCCTGCGCCCACACCTGATCTGGGGCCCGGGAGACACGCAGCTGGTGGAACGCATCCTGGAGAGGGCCCGTGCGGGGCGGCTGCCGCTTCTATCCGGTGGGACTGGGCTGATCGACACCCTGTACATTGATAACGCCGCCGACGCAGTGGTGCACGGTTACGAACGGTTGGAGGCGCTTGCCGGGCGGGCTGTAGTGGTCACCAATGGGCAGCCGCGCACAGTTGCCGAGCTCATGAGCGGCTTCTGCACTGCTGTGGGCGTTCCCGCACCGCGTTTTTCGGTACCGGCACCGGTGGCTGTGGTGGCCGGGCGCCTGATTGAGAAGGTGTGGGCTTTACTGCCTCATTCGGTGACCGCCGGTGATGAGCCTCCCATGACGGGGTTCCTAGCGGAGCAGCTGTCAACGGCGCACTGGTTTGATCAGCGAAACACCCGTGAACTGCTGGGGTGGGAACCGGCCGTATCAATTGAAGAAGGATATGAGCGGCTACGCCTGTTTTACGGGGATAAGTACTCTCAGCCGTAAAGGTTCATTACGTCCGGTCAAGCCCGCGCGGGGTACGTTGGCAGTGGGGGCACCGGTATGAGGAGCGGTTCATAAACGGTTCACGCACGATAATGCTGGTGCGTCCCTCATCCAGGCAGCGGCGGCACGGCTCACCGGCGCGCCCGTAGGCGTTCAGCGACCGATCAAAATAGCCGGACTGCCCGTTGACGTTCACATACAGGGCATCGAAGCTGGTACCCCCGACGCGGAGCGCTTCAGTAAGTACCTGCTGCACAGCGGCGAATAGTTCCCGGGTCTGTGCGGCGCTAAGCGTGCGGGATGGTTTGGCGTAGTGAATCCTGGCCCGCCACAGCGCCTCATCTGCATAAATATTCCCGATACCGGATACCACGGACTGATCTAGCAGCAGGCGTTTAATGCCGCTGGCGGTGCGGAGCATCTTCGCCCGTATCAGCGACAGATCAAAATACGGGTCTACAGGGTCACGCCCAATATGCTGTACGGCCTGCGGCACCAAAAACTCTTCCGGTATTTCTTCTGCCCCGGACAGCGAAGCACTCACAGGAATGTCAGACACTACATCCGAGAGGAACATGCCGCCAAAGATACGCTGATCAACAAACCGTAATTCGGTGGTTTGACCGGTACTCTCGCCATCGGCAGGTTCAAGTTCAAGGACGATTTTGAGGTGCTTCTCGGGTGCAAAATCTGGGGTTTTTACCAGCAGCTGCCCGCTCATTCCCAGGTGTATGACCAGCGCATACGGCAGTAGCTCGCCGGAGGCGCATCCGCCCCTGCCGGTGGCTGCGAGCGTGAGCCACATGTATTTGCCGCGCCGATACACCCCGTGAATGCGGGTTCCTTCCAGGCGGGCGGCAAAATCTGCTGTGCCCGGTACATGGCGGCGAGTAGAACGTGCATCCAGAATACGCACACGCTCAATGACCCGGCCCGCGGCGTGGGTCTGAACACCCTCACGGACGGTCTCAACCTCGGGAAGTTCAGGCACTGTGCCCTCCTTACTGCCTCATATGAACCGCAAACAGGCACCGTCAGCCCGGGGTCACAGCAGCACCCGGTAGGCTGCCTCGGCCGCCAGGCGTTCCGCTTCTTTCTTGCTGGTGCCTTCACCGGTTCCGGCGACTTGCCCGGCAACCACGGCTTTGGCCGTGTAGTGGCGTGCGTGGTCTGGCCCTTCGCCGCTCACCTCATACCGGACCTCGCCCCAGGCCCTGGAAGCCACCAGCTCCTGCAGATCGGTCTTCCAGTCACGCCCGGAATTCAGCACGGCCTCATCATCCAATAGCGGCGCAATTAAGCGCAGCACAAGCTCCCGGGCGGCTTCCCTGCCAAGGGTCATGTAGGTTGCACCGAAAATAGCTTCCATCGTATCGGCAAGGATTGAGTCTTTATCGGCACCGCCGGTCAGCCGCTCCCCTTGCCCAAACGGATATGCGGCCCCAGCCTCAGCTCACGGGCAACTTTTGCCAGCGCCACGGTGGACACCACCACGTGATGCCGTTTCACCAGTTCCCCTTCCGGCATATCCGGGTAGCGGCGAAACACCTCCTCTGCGATAGCGAGCGAAAGCACCGAATCTCCCAGAAATTCCAGGCGCTCATTATGGGCGACTCCGGGATTCTCAAAAGCATAGGAACGGTGCGTTAGGGAGCGCAGAAACGTCTCGGCGTCAATAGTGACGCCGAGACGTTTCTGCAACTCCCTAGCGTCAGATGCACTAGGAACGTTATTCATTGGTAGCCAACTGTAATTTATGCGTCGGCGACCTTGCGGCCCTTGTACTCCAGGAACAGGGCGTTACCCGCAGCATCGGTGACAACCTTAGCCCGGTGCGGCAGGCTGTAGGTCACACGACCGTTCTCGATGGTCTTTACCAGCGGGGGCACAGAGGCCTTCCACTGGGAACGGCGTGCGCGGGTGTTAGCGCGGGACATTTTGCGCTTGGGAACAGCCACAGCTATCTCACAATCTCTAGTAATAACAATTTAGTTTTCGGTACCCGTGCCAAGCAGCCCCTGCAGGGCCGACCAGCGCGGGTCTAACGCCTCGTGATGATGCCCTGGGTTCTCCTCCAGGCGCGCTCCGCACTCGGAGCACAGACCCTGGCATGTTTCCCTGCATACGGGCTGGAACGGCAGCTGAAGGATCACTGCGTCCCGCAGTGCCGGTTCGAGGTCAAGCGTTTCTCCCTCAACGGCGTACTGCTCATCCACTTCGTCTTCGGGGCCGCCCTCAGGGGCCTTCTCGAACACGAAAAGCTCTTGAATGTCGGCCGACATTTCATAATCAATCGGATCCAGACACAGGCTACACTCGCCGTGTACATCCACAACGGCGTCGCCGGTAACTAGAATACCATCTACCACAGACTCTAACCGAACGTTCATATCAATATCGGTACCCTCAGGAACGCCAATAAGCGCATTTCCTAAATCAGCTGGTGCGGGAACAACCTCGGCAAATGTTTCCGAAGTGCCCGGGCGATGCATCAGGTTAGTCACCGAGAGCACCAGCTCAGACGAGTCTTTACGTGAAATGACGTATCTCCTTATGAAATGTATAAACCAAAATCTCAGTCTATAGCGTGCGCAAGCACAATGCAAGATAACACACTGTTTATGAGACCTTAACCATACGATCTCGGGCGTGTCTAGGCGTTTAGACCATCCCGCAAGCGCACCTCAACAGAATGAACCCACCCCGGATCGCTGTCATTATGCCTCTTGCGGGTCCATTACCACAGGTATATTAATGCCGCTGCACAAGAGCGTGGGCTACTACCTGCGGAACAAACGGGCGCACATCCCTCCTAACGAGGCAACCTCACGAATAATCGTGGATGATACCCCACCGTAGCGGTCTTCTCCCGCCAAGAAAACGGTCTCTACCTTCGATAAACGCCGGTTCATACTCGCCATCGGGGCCTCATACCCATAATCCGTGCCCGAGCGCAGACCCTTCACTAAGGCGCTGGCGCCACGTTGAGCCGCGTACTCCGCCAAGAGCACCCCGGTTGGGATAATCTCAACGCCCACCCCTTCAATACCAAGTTCCGCTAAAGAATCCGTGACCAGCCGCACGCGTTCCTGAAGGCTAAAAAGGTACTTCTTCGAATGGTTATGGGCAACACCCACCACTACCTCATCGAAAAGCGAAGCGGCACGCGCAATAATCTCAAGGTGCCCATTATGAACAGGATCAAATGACCCGGGGCAAATCACCAGCATCTAGTTCTCCTTCTCAGCTATACCCAGCACAGGCTCTGCACTCAGCTCTGCGGCATCTGGTTCAAGATAATACACTGCCGTCTCCCCGTGATTCTTGGCTGCAAACCGGCGCACGCTCTTGGGCCATACCGGCTCACTATCACGTGCGGAACGCTCCACCACCACAATGGCGCCCTCGGCGAGGTGAGGGGCGATCTGCTGCAGATCCTCCACCACCTGCTCATTCGGCAGCGCATACGGAGGGTCCACGAACACAATATCCCACACGTCTAAAGCCCCCGACAGGTAGGTGCGCGCGCTTGAATGCCGCACCTTCACCTGCGGGTTCAGCCCACTCACAGAGCACGCCCGCACCACCGCATCCACGTTGCGCTGTATGGTTCGCACCGCCTTCGGGTACTTATCGACAATCTCAACAGAGGCGGCACCCCGCGACGCGGCTTCACAGCCTAACGCCCCGAGCCGCCATACACATCAAGCACACGCGCACCCTCAAGCACCCCGTAGCTTTCCAGCTTAGAAAATAGTGACTCTTTCACCCTGTCGGTCGTCGGGCGAGTAGTATCACCCGGCACAGAGGCAAGGCGTAAGCCGCCCGCAGCCCCCGCAATAATGCGGCTCATCTTCCCTTCAGTCCCTTCCCTCACCGGTGCGGCAGATGCATCTATCCCCTGCCTAAAAACGCCTCGCGGTCAGCATCCAAGGCGCGGTCAATAGTACGCGCCAGATTCGGGTGCTTTGCCAGCGTCGGATCATCTGCCACAATACCCCGTGCATCTTCACGGGCGCGCTCAATAATTTTCGCATCTGTAAGCGCACGCAGGAATTTTAATGTGCTTTTACGTCCCGACTGTGCGGCCCCCAGAATATCGCCTTCACGCCGCTGCTGCAGGTCGATGCGGGACAGTTCAAAACCGTCCGTAGTGCCCGCCACCGCGTCAAGGCGTTCACGAGAAATACCGTCTGCTTCCTGACGGGTCACCAGCAGGCAGGTGCCTGCCGCCCCGCCGCGCCCCACACGGCCGCGCAGCTGATGCAGCCCCGAAATACCAAAGCGGTCGGCATCCATAATAATCATGAGCGTAGCATTTGGCACGTTCACGCCCACCTCAATGACGGTGGTGCTAATAAGAAGGTCAATCTCTGCCCGCTCAAATGCAGTCATCACGCGGGTTTTCTCGGCAGCGTCCATCCGCCCGTGCAGGGTACCGATGCGCACTCCCGAAAGCGCCGGGACATCTTGCAGGTAGGCGTTCATGGCTGTGACCGATGTCAACCTGATCTTTCCATCCGAGCTTTTAGCTTCTTCACGCCCGCCATCGCCAAATAGCTGCACCCCTTCTTCGGTGTCATCACCGTCCTCACCGATTTTGGGCACCACCACATACACCTGGTGTCCAGCGTCAATCTCCTCCCGAGCTCGGCTCCACAGGCGGGAAGCCCACCCCGGTTTTTCAGCTAAGGGAACTACATGCGTAGAAATCTTCTGCCGCCCGGCAGGCAGCTGGTCCAATACCGACACATCCAAATCACCGAAAACGGTCATCGCCACGGTACGCGGTATGGGGGTGGCTGTCATCACCAGCCGATGCGGCAATTCCCCGTGGGGACCGCGCAGGCCATCACGCTGTTCCACACCGAAACGGTGCTGCTCATCCACCACCACTAAACCTAGATCGTTGAACTCGACTCCTTCAGAAAGCAGCGCATGCGTACCAATCACAATCTGGGCGGTACCGTCTGCAAGTTCGGCCAGTACCTTTTTTTACGTTTAGCAGACATGGAGGCCGTTAAAAGCCGTACCCGAACCTGAGGCCCGTCACCGGTGTGATCCGTGGCCGTATCGGGGGTATCAATGCCGGGGATTGTTCCGGTATCAGCCATAGCCCCTAAAACATCAAGTACAGACCGCAGATGCTGTTCAGCCAGCACCTCGGTAGGGGCCAGCATGGCAGATTGTCCGCCGGTATCAGCTACCTGAAGCATGGCCCGCAGGGCCACCACGGTTTTACCGGAACCAACATCACCCTGTAATAGGCGGTTCATTGGCGAAGAACCGCCAAGATCGGCGGCGATCTGCTCCCCCACAGCCTGCTGTCCGGCGGTGAGCTGATAGGGAAGAACCTCCAGCAGGCGATCCGCCAGCCCGCCCGGTACAGCAGCACGGGCAACAGTGCTGTGAGCAGCACGGGCAGCCTGCAGCCTGGCCAACGCAACCTGAAGTACGAACGCCTCACGGTAACGCATCTGCTGCTGCGCTGCGTACTGGGTGGCTTCACTATCCGGTGTGTGCAAAGCACGGTAGGTCCACTCCAGCGAAGGAATTTTACGGGCACGCCGTAGTTTGAACGGCACGGGGTCTTCCAGTTCTTTCAACGGCACAGCTTCTAAGAGCTGGGTAATGTAGGAAGCAATCCGGTCGGTAGGCAGTTTCGCCGGGGCACGGTACACGGGAATAGGGGCACCCGCTTTCTCTTGGGCGGCATCCACCGCCTCATCACTCTCGGAAAGCACCGCATAGTGCGGGTTTGTGAGGGTGTATTCACCACGATAGGTACCGACTTTACCCGAGAACATCACGTGGTCGCCTTCGTGGATATCACGTGCGGCGGTCCATGCATTAAAGAACGAGAGTTTCATCGTTGACCCTACGGGTGAGGAACCCGCAGGAACACCAAAAAGACTTTGAGACTGCCCGTAAGAATCCGCGTACCCCGAGTATGAGGCACCGTTGGCGGCAAGCCCCGCCACACGCGGGTTGGTGCCCCCGTACGACAGGCGGCTGGGCTGATGCGCCCGTCCGTTTACGGCGGCATAACGCCCTGTGGCTCCGCCCGGCTCGCCGCCAGCGAGAGTATCGGTAATAGTGACCTCAGTAATACGCCCTCGGCGTGCCGCCATGGTACGAGTACTCACATTCAGCACCCGAGCAATAATTGTGACTTCCTGCCCCTCGACCAGCTCGGCAAACGAGCTGAGTTCACCGCGCGGTAAGTATTTACGGGGGAAATACTCCAGCAGTTCCCCCACTGTCCCCAGCCCCAAATGGGTTTTTACGGCCCGCACGGCCGAGTCAGGAAGGTAATTTTTAAGGGTGCGTTCTCAATGCGGTCTTCGGTGTTATAGCGGTTGAGGGCACGTTTTTTCGCCTGCCCGTTTTCTGTATTTTTATTCCCCTTAATGGTTTTCTGTGCTTCTGCGGTCGGGGTACCAACGGGCGTATTCCCGGATGTCTTCCTCTTCGTTTCACTTGCGGCGGGTTTACGTTTTGCGGTGGCGGCTCCTTGCTCCGCCGCCCGAGAATCAGCCTGCTGCTCTTTTCCCCGGACCCGCCGGGCAGCGGTATCGGGGACACCTGAACTGCCGGATTGGCGGGCGGCTACGGGCTTCTCCCCGCCCTTCTGCTTATTATTCTTTTGCCTCGCCCGTGTCTTTACTGCCTTCGCTTGTGGTGCGGGGGCCACCGGGTTCCTCTCAGCATGTTGCGGGCGAGCCTCTAAAGCAATATCCACCAGTTCGTACAGTTCCGCCGGATCCATTGCCCCAGCGGCTTCTCCTAAAGATTTTGTGAGTGAGGCAAGAGCCGCTTGATACTGTGGCGAGCGGCGGCGTTCTACTGTTTCTTGGAGCGCCGCTAAAGTAGTTTCATGGCGCGCGTATGCGGCTAAATCCTGCACGGTCAACAGCGGGTTATGAGCTACTTCGGCATCTGCGAGCACACCCTCAGGTACATCCCCCGCAGCATGGTGGTTAGCGTCTGGCTCTGTGATTTGTTGGGGGCGAGTGGTTTTACTCCCCTACGGGTGCCCTTTGTGTGGTGCGCGGCTTCCTGTTGCGTCTCGGTCTCCTGCTGAACAGATGACTTCCCCCGACTCGCATTTTTATTCGACTTGTCCCCGCGTGTTGAGGCCGCTGCGCCGTCAGCATGGGTATCTTTACGCTGAGCGGCAGCATTGCGTGGGCGCGAAGGTTTACGGGCGAACTCCCCCCAGAGCGCACCCGAATCAAGCCCGTCAAACAGGCTGGGCGCAGACGTCGAAGGTTTCGGGGAGGCACCTTCACCGGTGCCGTGCCCTGCGTTCATCGCCTGCCCTCCCCTCAGCTTGCACACACTCTCTCATACAGTCGCAGGCCAGGGCCTTCCCCACCCCACGTTTACCTGGCACGCACCGCGTCATACCGGCATCGTGCGCATTATTAGATTAATTGTACGGTAAATAACACCATATTAGTACATATATTCAGGTGCGGCGTGCCTCTGAACCGCGAACACACGTATTCTCACACCGCTCAATCTGCGGCACACGCACTATCAGCAGGCCCCTCACGCAAAGACGACACCCGCTCCTCACGCAGCATACCGTGCCGGGCAATTGCTGCGCGAGCATCATCAAGCGAAAACACGTGCACATGCAGGCTCCACATCCCCGCAGAAACATCCAACGGGGTTAACAATAGCGAATCGCCCAGCTGCTCAAGTTCCGATCGTATCTGCGCCACCGCCACAGGGTCAGCATCCACCGTACCCATCAGCTCCCACTCGGGAACTCGCGCGCTCGCAGCAGTGCTATCTCCGCGTCGTTCCTGAAGGTGACGTGAAGGCATAGCGGGCGGCACCAGCATACGCTCAATCTGGGCATCGTCCAACCTGCTGGTACGCCACCGCGAGTTCGTGTGCACCACCGTCAGGTAAAACCCAAGGGCACCCGCATCCACCGTCCCCTTCAGCTCCGGGGCGGGCGGATACTCTGCGGTTCCTTCCAACGCCCGCAGCACGCTAGTGCGCCGGTACTCTGAGCGATTCAGCATATCCTGCAGTTCACTACCGGGCCGGTAGTGGAACCGATAGTCCGCCACTGCGAGCATTACTGCCCCCATAGTGCTGCGCATGAGCGAGGCATCGGGCACGCTCTGACGCACCCGTTGCGCCGCAGCGCTGAGAGCAAACGCCTCACGATAAGAGCTCTCACGTATCTCTGCGGCAGGTGCTTCCTCATACTGTTGGTGTAACGCCGAGAACACGGGAATCTGCGCTACCTCCGACTCGTCCATATCCTCGGTGAGGTGTCCCGGTAAACCCCAGTAGCTCCGTACCGCTTCCAAAGCCCAGGTACACAGCAGGGTGCCCGAGTTGCCCCTAGCTGACCGGTAAGCCTGCATAATAGCCCGCTCATATAACTGGCCTATCCGCAGATTAAGTGCCGCCGCATCCGCTGGTTTGGGTTCTTTCTGCAGCACCTCATATTCTGCGTCGAATGCTTCTTTGAGGGCGGTGAGCGTTACGGTCAGATTTGACCCGGTGTCCTTATCCGGTACGGGGAACGCATTCAGGCTATTCAACCCGTCACGGTACTTCCGGGCTTGTGCGCACGCTGCGTCTACCCAACCGATACCGAACGTAAACTCGGTTTTAGGCGCGTTATCACCTAACACAAACACTCCTTACACGCTGAGGCACCTCACTCCATTCTAAGCCCCGGCCCCGCAGCCATGTTTAGGCCCTCCCTCGGCACGTTTAGATGCGCTCGCGTTAGAGGGGCTGATAGTGTTCCCAACCGCGTGCTTGTGCCTGCCGCTGACCCAGCAGCACCCGCGGCTGCTGCCCTTCGGGAACCAGGCACGACCCCAGAGCCACAAACCCCTCCGGTAATAGTGCCCCGGAAGGGAAACATGCCAGCAGTCCGTGGTCTTCTCCCCCACCAAGTACGCACTCCTGTGCCAAGCTCACGTAACTGTCTGCGTCCTCATTGCGCGGCTGCCCGTGCAGGATTGCCTGTGCCAGCGGTACCAGGGGCTTGGACAGGGCCTCAATAGCCTCTGCTGATAAGGAAATATCTACCGCAGAAGCACATGCTATACGCTCTGCATCTTTAAGAAGTCCATCAGAAACATCAAGCATGGCAGTAGCCCCCGCCCGTGCGGCGAGCACACCGGCGGGTACGGGCGAGGTGGGCCGCAGCTGGGCTGTTAGGGCGCGCTGTACCACCTTGTCATCGCAGCGCGGGTGCTTACCCGTTGTTTGTTTGGCCATAATGTCCGCAAGGTACGGGTTGTGGGATTGGAGCAGAAGCCGTAAACCGGCATCAGCCCACCCCACCTGTCCAGCAAAAGCAACGGTGTCTCCTGCTTGAGCGCCCGAACGCAGCACCGGTTTGGGAGTATCCGGGTGCATCCTCCCCATCGCGGTGATACTCACCGTAATATCGTTGGAGGTTCCCAGATCGCCACCGCTGACAGTACACGAATGTGCCCCACAGGCTACGATACTGTCGGTGATCCCCCGGGCGAAGTCCTCCACCCACCCGTAGGTGGTGTGGGCAGGCATGCTCAATGAGACAACAAGGGTTACCGGTTCTGCTCCCATAGCCGCAATATCTGCAAGGTTCTGGGTGGCCGCTTTATACCCCACCTCGTACCCTCCGCTAGATATCCCGGCGGGCCACGGGTCCAGAAAATCTTTGCCCTCCACCAGGGTATCGGTGGTGAGCACCGTGGGGGTGGGGCTACCGGCGAAAACCGCGCAATCATCACCGGGACCCACCAGCAAAGGATCCTCAGCGCCCTGTTGGTGCTGATGGTCTTTTACAGCAGCATTATGGTTCTCAATAATGGGCAAAAAAGCACGCAAAATACGGGATTCTCCCAGGGCGGCAGCGGTAGCATCCCGCAAAGGATGTTCCTGCCGTTGGGAAGAATCCCGTATTGTGCGCGCGTTTTTTTGAAGGCTCACGTAAGTATAATGCCCGTCTACCGTACGCGGTAGAAGTGACGGATAGCGAAACCAATAATGGCGATAGCTAACAGGCTAAAGACGACCAGCGGGATCGCACCATAGGGGCCTGAGTTATTGCTGTTATCAACAGCCGCCTGGTTATTGGAGCTTGACGAGTTCGACTTTGAGGGCTGCTGACTTGACGGCTCAGCCGAAGTGCTGCCGCTGCTGGATGAACGCGAAGTGTTCGAAGGAGTCGAACCAGTGGGCCGGGAATCAGCCGTTCCCGTCACGCTCGGAGTCAACCGCAGGCCACCGTTCTCTCCCTGAGACAGGTACCCGGCCACCCAGTCAGCCGCACCGGGGATAGCCTCCTGGGAACCACTATTAGCCCCGATGCGCCCCAAGGTGGTAACGCCGTTCGGCAGCAGCTCACCGCGAGGGTCCTCGGTCGGAGTGTTAGGCGCAGGCGCGGGGCTGGGGCTGGGCGCTGGCGCAGGAGTCGGCTCCGGCGCAGGCGCGGGTGCAGGAACAGGGACCGGCTCAGCGGTTGGTGCCGGGACAGGAACCGGTGTCGGCTCCACGACAGGAGGCGTCGGCACGGGAGTAACCGTCGGGTCCGGAACCGGAGTAGGATCCACCGGCGGAGTCGGCACAGGATCCGTCGGTGCTGGCTCTGGAGTGGGTGTCGGGTCCGGCGTAGGCGTCGGGTCAGGTGTTGGGGTGGGATCCGGAGTCGGAGTCGGCACCTCAGGGGCCGGGGTGGGTTCCGGCGTGGGCTCCTCAGGTGTAGGCGTAGGGGTAGGATCCTGAGTCGGCTCTGGAGTGGGTGTCGGGTCAGGTGTTGGGGTGGGATCCGGCGTAGGCGTAGGGGCAGGATCCTGAGTCGGCTCTGGCGCGGGAGTTTCCGGGCTAGGCGTGGGAACCTCAGGTGTGGGTGTCGGCTCCGGGGTTGGAGTGGGCTCAGGCGTTGGCGTAGGAGCCGGAGTCTGAGTGGGCTCAGGCGTTGGCGTAGGAGCCGGAGTCTGGTTCTGCTCAGGGCTCGGAGTCGGTACCTCAGGGGTAGGGGTGGGGTCCGGCGTAGGGGTAGGCGTCGGCTGCTGAGGGGCAGGTGTCGGTGTAGGAGCCGGGGTCGGGTTCTGCTGAGCAGGCGCAGGAGTCTGATCCTGTGCCGGAGCAGGGGTTACCTGCTGGTCATTACCACCCTGATTATTACCGTCCTGAGCGGGGGCAGGGGTCGGGGTAGCATTCTGGGCAGGCTGCTGCGGTGCAGGGGTTGCCTGCTGATCCGGTGTAGGAGTCGGAGTATTATTAACCGCTGCACCAGTATCGTTAGCCGCCGCACCCGTAGCGGCAGGCTGCGGGGTTGGAGTTACCTGCGGGGTGGGAGTAGGCGTTGCCTGCTGAGCTGCTTCAGGCGTGGGGGTAGCATTATTAGCCGCGGGGGTGTTCTTCGCGGGGGTTGCCTGCGCGTTCGGCGTGGCATCTGCAACGGGCTGCTCACCGGTCTGTGCAACCGCAGGTTGGGCAGGGGCAAAGGATGGCGGGGCCTGAACCTCCTCCATACCGGCATTCACATTATTAGGAGTTCCGGTGGCATTATCAGTTGGTGCTTGAGTGAGAGCGACTGCGGGGTGCACAGGCTGCGGGGTGTGCACTAGTGCAGCCCCGGGCAGAGACACAGCGGCAGGGAGTCCCCCGACCGTCAGTAAGGCGGTCGCTACACCAGCTGATACCACCTTGTGGTTTTTATTTCCCAAAAGGTCATCCTTATATGTTTTTGAGTGAACATGAATGTGCCCCAAAAGTAAGGGTGCTTCTAAATATTAGCGAATATTCCCAGGAATTTCTTCCCGTAACAAGCTTTATAACAAAATCATAACAGGTAAGTTTAACCACTCAAACATTAAGGCATAGCTTCAGGTTCATGTTCTCATAAAATATTTCCTGCAGCTTCCCTGCCCTTCAACCTTCTCCACACAGCCTAGTCAATACCCGATAATACGGTAGAATGAAGGGTGTGAAACAGCTATCTCAGCCCGCACGCACACACCGCCTCCTTCGCGCCCTCAGCAGGTCTTTTACTGCATGTGGGTGCATATTTTTCTGAGTGGCTGTGGCGCCGGGACAGTCAGTCTAGAGCCCGCGCCGGATGCCGCGAACCCGGTGTGCGCATACGCACTAGTGGCAATGCCAGAGACCCTCACCGGATTCCCCCAGCGGGAAACCACGGCACAAGCCACCACGGCTTGGGGAGATCCCGCAACAATTGTTCTCAAGTGCGGCGTGTCGGTCTCCGAACCTGTCTCGGATCCCTGTGTTGAGGTAAACGGTATTGACTGGATTCTGCGCCCCAAGATGCTGAATCAGACCCTGCGAAAGCTGCCAGTGCCACCGCTAGCTCACATAATACGGCGCCAGCAAACAGCGCCTCCCCCGCAGCTTCTCAAAAGGCTGGCACGAGCACCCCAGCCCCGGTAAGGACCTCCAATGTTCAGCGGTCGGGCGGAGTGTGGACAGCTACCACCTACGGCCGTACCCCGGCTATTGAGGTGACGTTCGATGCTGACAAGGTACCTTCATCTACTCTACTGACCAGCCTGAGTTCAGCGGTGAAGCAGATTCCCGCTCAAAAGAAATGCACCAACCTCAACGAAGTCCCCGGCGGCCATTAATGCATATAAATCCGTTTTTGTCTAACAGTATGCACAACCCACCGGTATACTCGACAGCTTTAACTTTCCTTAAACCTACCGGCTATCGAATTATAGCTCCCCCGCGCTATTACGCCTTTATAGCGGAATTTATAGCATTATTTAAGCAGTCGTGATGGGGCTTATACACCCGGCTTGAGGTTCGCCATCATATTTTATTTCTCCATCGCATATAACTGAATACTTATTTATATATAGGGTATAAAAACACCCAATCTGCTGGTTTTATTCAACAGATTGGGTATTTTAGAGGCAGCCTCTTCGCTAGCTATTAGCGTTACTTCTTTACGATAGCGCTATAGCGGTGAATGAACGCGGCCATTGCATCACGGTGAATAGGCTCACCCGGACGGTAAGTGCCGTCAGACCAGCCTTTCGTAATACCCTGCTGCTTCAGCCAAGTAATCTCCTGATAGAAAGCATCACCATTCTGCACATCGTTAAACGGTGAGTTCACCGGAGCCGTATACCCCGGAGCACCAGCATAACGGTAGAAGAACGCCGCCATCGCATCACGATTCACCGGATCATGCGGACGGAACGTACCATCCCAATAACCAGTAGTAATACCCCTCTGATGCATCCACACAATCTCCTTATAGAACGGGAACGACGGATCCACATCCTTAAACGGAGACTCCTTCGGCAAAGTAACCTCGGGAGAACCAGCCATACGGTAGAAATACGCAGCCATCGCAGCACGCTCAACATTCTGACCAGGACGGAACGTACCATCCGGGTAACCGGTAGTGATGTTCTGAGAACCCAACCACTGAATCTCAGCGTAGAATGCCGTATCCTGGTTCACGTCCTTGTAGAGAGGAGTATTAGGAATCGGCTTAACGTCGGGCTTCTGATCCGCAGGCTTGACGGTCAGCGGGGTTTCCGCATGCATCCCGGCCTCAGCCGAGACGGTGGCAGCTACAGCCACGTATTTCTTGGAGGCGTCCAGTTTGCTACCGGGAATGTTCAGCGTCACTGAGAAACGACCATCGTTAACGTCAGAAGCGTTGATAAGCTTCTCATCCACAATCGACTCACCCATGGGTTTGCCCGAAGCGTCAGCCTCGTACACCCCTACACGCACACCCTTTGAGGTGATGTGACCGTAGAAGCCGCTGCCGTTTACCTGCAGCTCGTTATTGTCAGCTGCCGTATCAAGCTCGGTCTTGGACGCCTGAATCTTGGGGTCCGCCTGCTTCGTGGGAGTGGTGGGGGTGCCCTTGGGGTAGGTGACCTCGTTCGTGGACTTGGTGGGGGTTACCTGAGCGGTCTCTGCGGGGGCGCAGGTGTCCTTATCCTGGTTACCGCCAGCAGCCTCAACGTTTACGTCCAAGGTGAGCGAGCGGATAGGATCCTTACGGTTGCCTGAACCAGTCAGCAGGGTAATGCTGTGCTTGGAACCAGCGGTCCACTGCTCCGGTACTGAAATGGTGGCCGAGAAGTTGCCATCAGCATCAGCATCCACAAAGATGTGTCCCTTACCCTCAACGGGGGTAGCACCGCCATCGAACTTCACGGCAATCTTGGAAGGTCCGCCTTCCTTATCTTTGAATGCCTTACCGGTGATGGTCAGTTTGCCTTTCTCCTGTACAACCTTCTGCACAGAAGCGGTAGCACCGTCATCAGCGGCGGCGGTAACCTGTTCACCCTGGTCCGGTTTAGCGGCGGGTTTCTCGGTCACGGTGGTGTTAATCTTCACCAGTGAATTCGCGTTAATTGGGCTCTCTGCACCGTCCTTGCCCTTGGGCTCGGTTGTGGATTCGCGGTACTGCCCAGTCTTCGGGTCAATGGTGTAGTCCGTCTTAATACCCTCAGCATAGGCATCACGCGTAACAGCATAAGCGGTACCCTCGGGGGTGACCAGCACATCGTTAGCGCCGTTCTTACCGGCATTCACCTCAGCAGATACGGTACCGGTGCGGGCGTCAATGACACCCACCTTGCCGGTGGCGAAATCGGTGGCGTACACCAGGTCGTTTTTCTCATCGGCGGTAATGGACAGGGTCTGCTTACCGAACTGGATGCTCTTCTTGTACTCACCAGTGTTCAAGTCATAGACGGTTACCCCGGCGTTGCCTTTAGATACACCGCTCTGGCGATCCATCTCACCCTGGGAGGAGACATAAATCTCCTGCAGGGACTTATCAATGGTCACATCCGAGGGGCGCAGAGCTGCACTATCCACGTCCTTGTGCAGGGTGATAGTCTTCTCGTTCTCCAATGTGCCGGTGTTAATCACATTCAACGTGCCAGCGCCCATAGCCGGGACATAAAGCTTACCGCCGGATGAATCAAGTTCCATGTTCATGGCGATGTCCTCTTCACCGTTATTGGTGAACGCAATCTTCTTGATAACCTCGTGGGTCTTCAGGTCGAAGACGGTCACGCCGCCGGAACCCGAGACAAAGGCCCGGCCTGAGGCGGCATCAACCTTAACTTCGCGCGGATGCTTCACAGCACCCTCAGAAGGGTTAGCCTCGTTATAGCTGCTCCACACCAGCTGCTTGGTGTTAATGTCATACACAGAAACGGCGTCACTACGAGTCTGAGTCACCCAGATAGTGCCATTAGCCTCGTCCACTGCGATACCGTAAGGAGCTGCCACCTGCTTACCGGTGGGGGCGTTAGCGCCGCGCGGGGTGAAATCCACGGTGGAGGGCTGAAGCACCTGGGTGAGGCTGGGGCCTGCGGCGTTTTCATGCCACACACCAATACCGCCGGTCAAAATCGGGGGGCGGCCATTAGCGAACGTGGTGTACAGGTTGCCGTTCGAATACGCCAGCTGATATTCACCGGGAAGGCCCTGGTAGCTGGTTGCGGTAGCGGCAACGTGGCGGCAAGAATCGTTGTTCTCAGCTGCTGCTGCAGGAGGATTCTCAGCCGCGAACGATGCGGGAACAGCCGCGAAAGAAGCAGCGACGATAGAGACGGCGCCTGCAGATGCCAGAAGTTTATGCATAGGGCTCTTGTGAGAATAAGTCATTGTTCATCCTCAATGATATGTAATGTGAGTAATTCCCCTTTTCCAACCACGGAGAAGAGTTCAGAACCGGCTATTAGACACACATAGTGTTTAGCCTAGACTTATCAGCCGGTGTCTCCATGCTACCACTCAGGCAAGGCTAACCCAATGAAAATGAGATATTTGACACTGTGGCTCATCCCATATCTGTCATTATATGCGTTAGTGGGGCGCGGGCTTCGCCGCTACGGAAACCAGCGCCCCACAACAAAAGCAATGCAGCTGCCCCCTATTGCTTCGGTATACAACACCTTAAAGCGGGGCGTGTGCAATAAACGCTGTAGCGCATCATGTGAAGTTTTTCGCTCACTACCGCAGGCCTACTGGGCGTTCCAGCGCCAGCATCAGCAACTCATCAATAAGATCCTTGTACTCGATCCCGGTTTTCTCCCACATGGTCTTATACATCGAGATCGGCGTGAACCCAGGCATGGTGTTCACCTCGTTAACGATCAGGCGAGCATCGGGGGTGTAAAAGAAATCAGCTCGGGAGATACCTTCGCCATCCAGCGCCAAGAATGCCTTGACCGCCAGCTGACGCATACGCTCCAGATCCTCGGGGGGTAGGTTAGCGGGGCAGCGGGTCACAGCGGTAGTCTTCGACACATATTTGGCCTCAAAATCGTAGAAGCCTCCCTGCTCCCCCTGCATCTCAATCTCGCCGGGGTATGATGCGCGGGGCATATCGCCATTATGACCATCCAAAATACCGCACTCAATCTCGCGGCCCACAATACCGGCCTCAATCACCACTTTCGGATCATACACGCGCGCCTGCTCAATTGCAGGCACCAGCTGCTCAGCTGTGTCTACCTTCGTGATGCCGAACGACGAACCTGCACGAGCAGGCTTGACAAACATTGGGTAACCCAGCCGGGCCACACGTTCCAGCGCCCCGTCACGGTCATGGCGCCACTGGCGGTCTGTGACCACCTCATACGGGCCAACTTCCAGCCCGGCATCAGCAAACGCAACCTTCATAAAGTGTTTATCCATACCCACGGCAGAGGCGGTCACCCCGCACCCCACATAGGGCAGGTTCGCCATTTCAAGCAGGCCCTGAACTGTGCCGTCTTCACCAAAAGGCCCGTGCAGGAGCGGGAACACAACATTAATGGCGGGGCCAAACTCAAGGTGCCCCGCCGAGTCTACAAGATGCAGCCGGGAATCCCCCGCGCCCAACGGCAAAAACACCTGCTGTGCGCTGCCGGTGAACTCTGCCATATCCGATCCTGCGGTGAGCTTCTCCAATTCTTGAGCATCCGTCAGGTACCAGCGGCCGTCCTTGGTAATGCCCACAGGTACCACCTCGTATTTGGCGGTATCTATCGCGCCAAGCACCCCCACGGCGGTAATCAGCGAAATAGAGTGCTCCGAAGAACGCCCACCACACAATAGAGCCACGGTAATTTTATCGGTCATTGTTTCTCCCGGTTCGTTTCGGGGCGTACCCGCCCCACTTACAGCCCATTGTATCGTCTCTTACGGGCCTTTCTGACACTAGTACCCAAGCTGCGGTAACCGCAGATACCGGGGTCATGGCGCACGGTGAATACGCAGCACAGGCCCATCAAATAGGGCGGTAATCAGCTGATGCATGTGCTCATCGTCGGTGGTGAGAGTGGCGGTGCGGGGGCGCCTGGGGTGAGTTTTTACCGGTTCCATCACACCTGTACCCGCCAGATGACGAGCGGTAATAGTTAGCACCGCCACACGTTCACGCCGCGTTGGAAACTCAGTGTGCAGTATCTGCTGCAGATGCTCAGACACGTTCATGGTGTCCTCGGCAGAACCTGCGGCTGCGAGCACTATAGCGGTTTGAGGCAGCAGGTATGCCCATCGGCGGAATGCCATGACCCCCGTCATCTCCTCGGGGCACGAATCAGCCTGTTCGTCCCAGGGAACCACCACAATATCGGCGCTCTCAAGAGCCTCGTATATATCGGTGGTGTAAGTCACCGGAAGCTGGTGCGTGGTTTCTCCCGTATCGGCGGGTTCCCACAGGTATACCGGGCGATCACACTCGGTCTTGTGAGCTACCGACCCTGTAGCTGCAGCACACAGCGCCCCATACCCTGCGGAGCCCAACACGGCGATGGTTACCGAGCTCAGGTTCATTGCGCGCTCTTAATGCCCTTCATGTTTAAGGGAACGCCCCAGCAGCAGCGGCGCTAGCTGCTCCACGCTAATACGCCCGGTCAGCACCGCAACCACGGCCTCCACAATGGGCATCTCCACACCGTGGCGGCGCGCCAACTGCGCCAATACCGGAGCCGATTTAATGGACTCAGCGGTCTGGCTCATATGCTCCCCCAGCCGGTCCGGGGTAACCCCCTCAGCCAGCAGACGGCCCGCCGTGTGGTTCCGTGATAGCGGTGAGGAGCAGGTGGCAATCAGATCGCCCATACCAGCCAGGCCGCTCATTGTGGCAGGCTCACCGCCAAGAGCCACCGCCAAACGGGTGGTTTCAGCAAGGCCACGTGTCATCACAGATGCTTTTGAGTTATCGCCATAGTTGCGGCCTTCGCACATACCAACGCACAGGGCAATCACATTCTTAACCAGCCCCCCAATTTCAGTGCCTACCACATCCGTATTGGTGTAGGGCCTGAAATAGCTGCACGCACAAGATTTAGCGACAATCTCAGCGACCGGTAAAGTTCGGGCCGCAATCACCGAAGCGGTAGGTTCCTCCCCCATAATTTCGGTGGCTAAATTGGGGCCAGATAGCACGCACACGCGGTGCGGAATATGCCCGATCGCCCGGATATCAACGCCGCGCATTGCCAGCGCCTCCTCCAGTTCCTCGGTAATCACCTGCGACATGCGCATCCCAGTGCCGGTCTCCAGGCCCTTTGCCAGGGATACCAAAAACGCGTGGGGCTCAATAAAACGCGCGAAAAGTTGCAGCTGCGACCTGAGAACCTGGGCAGGGAGGGCAAGCACCACAATATCCGCCCCGGTGAGGCCCTCACGCGCATCTGCAGTGAACAGCAGGTTATCGGGCAGTTTCATGCCCGGGAAATAGCGTGCGTTCTCACGGGTCTGAGTGCACCGCTCCATCGTGCTGGCCTCTCGCCCGATGAGCACCACCTGCGCCCCGGTATTGTTCTCCCGCGCCGAATCAGCCGCGATCTTTGCGAAAGCAGTGCCCCAGCTACCGGCACCCAATATCGCGATCTTACGCACCTGCCGCTGTTCACTCTTCTGCACGCTCTACCACCTTCTAGTTTTCGTCAGGTTCCCCAAGAGTACCGGTCACGCCCGTGGTCTCCCCCGGAAGTTCACGGCGTTTCGTCTTGGGATTCCACCGTCCCTTGGGGGCCTGTTCCCCGCGGATGTGCGCCAGCAAAGCGGTGATTTCATCCATCATCGCCTCGGTGACAATATTAAGCTCGGTGCGGGTACGTTTGGCCTGCGGCGACGGGTCATCTACCAGGGCCGCTATATTCATTGGCTGCCCAATTTTAACGTGCACCGTTTTACGTGGCCACAGAGAAACTTTGCGTTTCTCCTTCTTCTTGCCGTCGGGGCCGTCTACATACTCGTAGCTGAGAATCTGCTCGTCTCCCCAGTGCGCCACCGGTATAACGGGTGCGCCGGTGGCTAAAGCCAACCGAGCTGCGCCAGTACGCGCCTGCATCGGCCAGGTATCAGGGTCATGCGTGGTGGTGCCTTCCGGGAAAATCACCACGGCACCTCCTGCTTCCACCACAGACCTGGCGGTAATGAGTGACTTTCGGGCATCAACAGACCCGCGAATCACCGGAATATGCGCCATTTTACACATGAGCCATCCGAGCACCGGGGCCCGAAACAAAGAATCTTTCGCCAGAAAACGCGGTAGAGCGCCGCTAATAAACGGCGCGTAGGCCACGGTAATGGGGTCCACCTCTGTGGTGTGGTTAGCCACCACAATGTACCCGCCCTTCTGCGGCAGGTTCTCACGCCCCTCAATCTTTATGCTGGCGATGGCGTGGTAGGTGGGGCGGACCATGGTGCCCAGCACCCTAAACAGCCGATCGCCGCTGGTGCTGGGGGCGATTGTCGGCAGCGCTTTCTTTCCCTGCTGACCGCTCATTTAGTCCTGAACCTCAACGGTCTCAGGGGTGGGCACATCAATTTTGGCATCGGGCTTGGGAGCCTCGCTGGCCTTGCGTTCAAGCACCTCAAAGGTGGCGCCTAGATCCTTGAGTTTCTGCTCGAAGTTCTCATAGCCGCGTGCAATCACCTCAACACCGCTCACTTCGGAGGTTCCTTTAGCCGCCAGTGCCGCAATGACATGGGAGAAACCGCCGCGCAAATCGGGCACCTGGAAGTTGTCGGCCATCAGAGCGGTGGGACCGTTAATAATGGCGGAATGGCCGAAGCTCTTGCCGTAGAACCGGCACGAAACGTTACCGATGCAATCACGCAGCACCACAATATCGGCACCCATCTGCTTGAGCGGGTTAATGAAACCAAAACGGTTCTCGTACACGGTCTCGTGCACAATGGAGGTACCCTTCGCCTGGGTGAGCGCCACCACGAGCGGCTGCTGCCAGTCGGTCATGAACCCGGGGTGCACGTCCGTTTCAAACACCACCGGCTTCAGCTCACCACCGGGGTGAGTGAAGCGGATCCCCTTATCTTTCCCGTGATCAATGACTTCGTAACGTCCCCCTGCCTTACGGAAAACATTAAGAAACGCCGTCATATCCTGCTGGTCAGCACCGCGCACAAAAATATCGCCGCCGGTAGCGAGCGCCGCTGACGCCCAGGACGCTGCCTCATTGCGGTCCGGCAGCGCAGTGTGGTCGTAGCCGGTGAGCTCATCCACGCCTTCAATGACGATGGTGCGGTTATCGTTAACGAAAATAATGGCACCCATCTTCTGCAGTACGGCGATGAGATCAATGATTTCGGGCTCAATCGCGGCGTTCTTCAGTACGGTTTTGCCCTGTGCGCGCACTGCGGTGAGGAGCACCTGCTCGGTGGCACCCACTGAGGGGTAAGTTAGTTCAATGTCAGTGCCTTTGAGCCCGTCTTCGGGCACCTCCAGGGTGATGCCGCTCGCATCGTCTTTGGTAACATTGGCGCCGAACTTACGGAGTGCGTTGAGGTGATAGTCGATGGGTCGGTCACCGATTTTGCAGCCGCCCAGGTTGGGGATGCGCGCGGTTTTAATGGTGTGCAGCAGCGGGCCAACCATGAGGATGGGGATACGTGAGTTACCACCGAAGAGCTGGATATCTTTCGCGTTGCGTTCGGCGGTCTGGGAGTTGTGGTCGGGGGTGAGGGTGAGCACGCCGGTTTCGCGGTCGTAATCAACTTTCGCGCCGTGCAGCTCGGCGAGGATAGTTACGACTTCTACATCGCTAAGGTCTGGGACGTTACGCAGCACTGAGGGGGTGCTGCCGAGCAGGGCAGCAACCATTGCTTTGGGCACCAGGTTTTTGGCGCCGCGAACCGTCACCTGGCCCTTGAGCGGGGTTCCGCCGTCAATGCGAAGCTTGCTGATATTAAGGGTCATGGTGATTGTCCTTATAGTAATCGGCCGCCGGTGTCAGCGGTATAACTGGGCACGTGCGTACTCGGTAAATGCACGCAACAAGACATCATTATTCTACGGCCTGTACCGGGTAGCTCCAAACATGTTCACCCTGTGCAGCGGCGGTGAGAGGCTGCGCACGGTGAGGGCCATTCTGAGGCGGTACTGCATCGCGGGGAGCATCTAAGGGTGGGAGCTTAAATACCCGAAATACGAAGTTGTGATTGAAGTTTTTTAAACTGTTGCATACAGCTTAAAAATTATCTGCATCTCGCGATTAGGGTTCCTCGCAGCAGCTACTTCACGTCCTTCGCCGCTAAATATAAGGAGGCAAGGCAACGGGTGTTGGGTTACTGGGTTCGGGGCATCCAGGCGGGCCTGCGTGCCTCGTACGCTTTGATTGCCTCAATATTTTGCAGGGTCAGGCCAATATCGTCGAGACCTTCCATGAGGCGCCAACACACATAGTCGTCTAGCTGGAAGGGAACCGTCAGCGCCCCCACTGCAACGGTTTTTTCTTTGAGGTTTACGGTGATTTCAGTTCCTGGCTCATCCTCAATAGCTTTCCAGATGAGTTCAATATCGTCTTGGGCAACTTGGGCGGTGACCAGCCCCTGTTTACCCGCGTTACCCCGGAAAATATCGCCGAATCGTGCCGAGATAACCACCCTAAACCCGTAGTCTTTGAGGGCCCACACGGCGTGCTCACGGGACGAGCCGGTCCCAAAATCAGGCCCGACCACCAGCACGGAGCCGTGACGGTAAGGCTCTGTGTTGAGGATGAATTCGGGGTCTTTACGCCAGTTGGCGAAGAGAGCATCGTCGAAGCCGGTTTTGGTGACGCGTTTGAGGTACACGGCTGGGAGGATCTGGTCGGTGTCCACGTTTGAGGTGCGCAGGGGAACGCCAATTCCGGTGTGCTCAATAATCGGTTCCACGGTGTTCTCCTTAGGCCGCTGCAGGCTGGTAGTCAGACAAATCAGATGGGGAGGAAAGGGTTCCGCGCACCGCCGTGGCGGCGGCGACTAGGGGTGAGACAAGGTGGGTACGTCCGCCTTTGCCTTGCCGCCCCTCAAAATTGCGGTTTGAGGTGGAGGCGCACCGCTCCCCGGGGCCAGCTGGTCGGGGTTCATTCCCAGGCACATGGAGCATCCGGCAAACCGCCAGTCTGCGCCAAAATCTTTAAAAACCTTATCGAGGCCTTCTTCTTCGGCTTGTGCGCGGACTTTCTGCGAGCCGGGAACGACCATCATCCGCACCCCCGGGGCCATGGTACGGCCGCGAATAATATTGGCGGCGGCCCGCAGATCTTCAATACGTGAGTTGGTGCAGGAGCCTAAGAAAACCACGTCTACCGGGATGTCCTTCATTGGAGTTCCGGCGGTGAGGTTCATGTACTCTAAGGCACGGGCGGCGGCGGCTTTTTCGTTCTCGTCCTCAAAGTCATCGGGGGACGGCACGGCCTGGCTCAGGGGAATACCCTGTCCCGGGTTAGTGCCCCAGGTGACGAAAGGCTCCAGCTCATCCGCATTAATGTAGATTTCTTGATCGAAGACGGCCCCTCATCGGTGGGCAGGGTCTTCCAGTAGGCCACCGCCTCATCCCAGTCCTGCCCCGTGGGTGCATGTGGTCGTCCTTTGACGTACTCAAAGGTGGTTTCGTCGGGCGCAACCATGCCGGCACGGGCACCTGCCTCAATCGACATATTGCAGATGGTCATGCGCCCTTCCATCGACAGAGAATGGATGGCCGAGCCACGGTATTCAAGTACGTAGCCTTGACCGCCCCCGGTTCCGATCTGGGCAATCACGGCCAGAATAATGTCCTTAGCAGTCACCCCCGGTTTGAGGGTGCCTTCAACGTTAATGGCCATGGTTTTAAAACGCGCCAACGGCAGGGTTTGGGTGGCCATCACGTGCTCAACCTCAGAGGTGCCAATACCAAAGGCCAGCGCTCCGAAAGCACCGTGGGTTGAGGTGTGCGAATCGCCGCACACCACGGTCAGCCCGGGCATGGTCAGCCCCAGCTGCGGGCCAACCACATGCACAATTCCCTGTTCTTTATCTCCAAGGGGGTGGATTCGCATCCCAAATTCAGCGGCGTTACGGCGCAGAGTCTCAATCTGAGTACGTGAGGTGATATCCGCAATAGTTGAAAAGATATTCTCGGTGGGGGTGTTGTGGTCCTCGGTGGCAATTGTCAGATCCAGCCTGCGCAGGGGCCTGTTCTCAATGCGCAGCCCTTCAAACGCCTGGGGTGAGGTGACTTCGTGGACGAGATGCAGGTCGATGTACAGCAAATCGGGTTTGCCGTTTTCGCCGGGTACCACCACGTGGCTGTCCCACACTTTTTCCGCGAGAGTTCGCGGACCGGGGTGAGTCACCATTTTCCTCCTATTGGTGTTTGGGGTGTACTCATCATGATTTTGTTTTGATGGGGAGTCTACACAGTACAACGTATCTTCCACATTCTGAGATACACTGAAAGTATGACCGTATCCGCACACAATCACACATCATCTTCATCTCGTAAACCTACCGGGTCTCATCATGCCACCAGGAGTGTTCCTCCGGTCACGGCGCCGCTTAAGGCGCCGCAGACGCTCAGGGACGATCAGCGGGTGGTTGAGGTTGAGCCGGTCAGCTCCTCCGGCGTGGGTGTGCTTGACAAAGCCACCCTCATTCTAGACTGCCTTGAGGCGGGGCCGGTAACTCTTGGACAGTTGGTGAACGCCACGGGCCTTGCCCGGCCCACCGCACACCGTCTCGCTGTTGCACTCACCCACCATCGTCTTGTGGCGCGGGATGTGCAGGGGCGTTTTATGCTGGGGCCGCGTCTGTCGGAGCTTGCTTCCGCCACCGCCGAAGACCAGCTGCTGGCTGCCGCCGCACCGGTACTTGATAAGTTACGGCACGCCACCAACGAGTCGGCACAGATTTACCGCCGTCAGGGTGACTGGCGTGTCTGCGTGGCCTCTGCGGAACGCCCCGTGGGTATGCGCGAAACCATTCCCGTGGGTACCCAGCTTTCAATGAAAGCTGGCTCGGCAGCGCAGGTTCTTCTGGCTTGGGAAGACCAAGGCCGCATTATTGAGGGGCTGCGCAATGCGCATTTTAGCGCCGCAATGCTCGCCTCGGTGCGGCGTATTGGCTGGGCGCAGTCCGTGGGTGAGCGCGAGCGCGGTACCGCATCGGTATCGGCCCCGGTGTACTCCCCCACTGGGAAGGTTATCGCTGCAGTTTCGATCGCTGGCTCTATTGACCGTATGAGCCGCCAGCCCGGGCGCATGTACGCCGAGGCCGTTCTTGAGGCCGCCGCCGCGCTCACCGCAGCGTTACGAGCCAGCTAGCACGCGGCGACGCAGACCACCAACCCGGCACGCCCCGGTTCGGAGTATTCTCCGTACCGCGTGATGCTACCGCAGGTGGTTACGGTAAGTTTCCAGGCGCATTATTTCGTTCTCGACGGGGTGCACAACCTGCTCGTTGAGAGCGGCCTCAAGGCCCCGGGTGAGGGCGCGCTGTATCCTTTGACGGTATATTCGCGCGCCCATGGCGGTAAGCGCCCGCCCTGCCCCGCAGCCACAATCCCCAATAGCACCCCTAAGAGCAGCAGCAGAGTAGGCACCGGCACGGGTGAGCCGTCCGGTGTGGGCGGTGGCGGAAGCGGCACCTGAAAGTATGCTGCTGCCGCCATGCCGGTGAGCCACAGTACCCCGCTAGGGCGCTCAGCAACGCCACCCACTGCACACTATTCAGGAGCGCCCACCACCACTGACGCCGGTCCGTGCGGTAGTCAACACCCGCTATAGCGCGTTCAAATGCGGCAGGCAGCTGCTGTTCGTGTTCTAGGGCGGCGTTACGAATGCTGCTGTTCCAGGGCTCTTCAATACCGTGTGCGGTTTCGGCGCCAAATGCACGTACCGAGTTCGCCACGGATGCCCGCTGCGCTGGGCTCAGCGGGGGTAATGACGAGGCCACCAGGTGCGCGGGAGCCGCTGAAGGCTGCCCCGGTTCCGCATCAAACAGCTCATTAACGGCGGTGTCCTGTCGCGTATCAGAGCCGTCCGCGTACCCCAGGTGCAGGCGCTTCAGCGGGTCGGGCCGGAATTTAGCAACCCAGCGGGTCGCTATCCACCCGGTGCGCGCCCCGGCACGGCGCTTGTAGGAGCTAACCGCTGCATCCAGCACGGTACCCGCGCCGCTGGCTGTGAAACATGAGGCGGTGAGTGTATCCACCGACTCTTCGCTAATAGAGGCCTCCACCGGGCCGCCGTTACGGTCTGAAAGCTCACCGTGGATAGCATCCAGGTCGGCAGTAACCCGCTGCAAAGCGGCACTTTTCGCGGCAGCCACCTGCCCCAGTAACGATTTGAGGGAGTCCAGCCCGGCACCTGTGCGGGCTGAAACCGCGATCGGCTCAGCCAGCAGGTGGTGGCTAATACCGTCCTGAACCAGCAGCTGCCGCAGGGAGTCCAGTACCTGGGGAAGGTCGTGTGCATCCAGCAGATCTGACTGGTTAAGTACGCACAGCATCGTGCCGCCGTGTGCGGCTAGGGGCTCGATAAACTCGTGGTGCAGCACCGCATCCGCGTATTTCTGCGGATCTACCACCCATACGAGCACATCCACATACCCCACCATGCGTTCTACCAGTTCACGGTTATCGCGGCGTACCGAGTCGAAATCGGGTAGGTCCAGCAGGATTAGCCCGCCGGAGCGGGTGTGGGTCTGCCCTTTACCAACCATGGTGCGGATGCGGTTCCACAGCCCGGGGGCGGGCACCCTAGTCTCATTCAGGGCGGCGCTGGGTGTCTCAGGCACCAGCATTTCAGGTGCTATAGGTGCTTCGGCTGGGTCTTCCAGCGGGTACACCCGTTCAGAGACTCCAAGCCAGTCAAGGACCTCTTCGCTGCCTTCCCTACCCCATACGGCGGCCTGCGCGGCGACCGTGGTGGGGCGGGCATGGGCGGCACGGGCAAGTTTTTGGCCCGCCACAGCGTTAAAAAGGGAAGATTTACCGCTGCCAGTCGCCCCGAAAAACCCCACGATAGTGTGCTCGGCTGAGAGGCTAAGACGCTCACGGGCACGGCTGATGGTCGTGGCGCTACGCTCTATAAGGGTTGTTTCGATACGCCCACGGCCTGCCTCAAGCGCGGCGTTGAGCGAGTCTGCACGCTCTGTGAGTGTGCCGCCTCGCTGGCGGGCCATGGTGGTGCTCGAAGGAACGAGTTCGTCGCTCATGCTACCCCCTTATTTCTTTGCTGGCGGGGCTGCCGTCCACGGCTAGTTCATGACCAATACGGTGTGTCTGCTGTGCGGCCTCAAGAACCTGGGCTGGCTCAGGCCCCGCATTAACGGTATTGAGGGAATCGGTGAACCGCTGCCGGTGTACATCCAGCAGGTTTTGCATCCGCTCGATGAGGTCGATGCGGGCACGCTGGGCCATCCGGCGGGCAGCGTCCTCACCGAATACCGACTCCAGAAGCTTAGATCCCACCACGCCGGAGCCGCCTGCGATGCCGATTTCCAGCCCGGTCAGCCCACCGGTTGCGGAAAACACAGCGACCATCAGTAGCACGGCGGCAGCGTTAACACCCAGCGAGAGCACGCGTGCACGCTGGCGTTTACCGGCGCCTTCGGCGCGGATTGTCTCAAGGATTCCCTGCTGCCAGGCACGGATCTGCTCCGCAACCTGCGTCTCGAATGTGCTCTGCTCGGTCTGCACCTGTTCGGCAGTGACGCCCGCATCATGTTCCTCAAGAAGAAGCGCACCCGGGCGTTCTGATCCCCACGAGCGCCGCACCTGTTCGGCGGCACGGGCGGCAGCGTCCACGGCCACTGCGTGCAGCCCGTGCTCTAACGCCTGTTCCACTTTTGCGGCTTGGGCGGGGGTGCCCCGCATGATCCCGACTAGCCGGTCCCGCAGGCGCCCGATTCCAGATTCTAGTGAGCGGAAGAACTCTCCGGTGCCCACAAAATCTTGCCAGCGCATCAGCACCTCACCGCGCAGTAGCGTACCGTCGGAGGCTGCCTCACGGATGTTCTCCAATGCGGTGTCGTAGGCGTCATCCACTGCGGTGCTGAGCCGGGTGAGCGTCTCGTGCTGGGATTTTTGTTCTGCGGCAATAACCTGCAGGTCTTCGCCCAGCCCGTTAATAGCGCCGCTGAGGGTACGGCGGGCGATTGCCGCGCGTGCCGGTGCGTCTGCCCCAGCTGCTCTAGCCAGTTCCGCACTTGGCCTATGGCAGCGGGCGGCAGCAGGCCGCGGTTATCGCGCTTCTGCTCGGGGATGCTTACCAGCAGTGCCGGGGTGATCCCAGCTTCACTGAGCATATGTTGCAGGTCTTCTTCTATTTCGTGTTCGGCGCCTTCTGGTACTCGGTTGAGCACCACCGCCACCGTAATGTTGCGTTCGGCCGCCCGGTGCAGTAATTCCCACGGCACGGCGTCCGCATATCGGTTAGCGGTGGTCACAAAAAGCCACAGGTCGGCGGCAGAGAGCAAATCTTTAGCTAACCGCCGGTTCTGCTCAGAGACGGAGTCAATATCTGGGGCATCAATAAGAGCGATGCCGGGCGGTACCGTCTGGGTCTGTAGTGTCACCAGCACATCGGCTTCAGTGTGTGCGTCAGCTCCCGGCACTGTTTCTCCCGCGGCAACGCTATGATGCCTCATGCTCGGCAGGTAGTGCTCGGATCCCAGGTAGGGTGCATCTTCGGAGCGATGCAGCAGAACAGGCTGGCGGGTGGTGGGGCGGATGGCCCCGGCACGGGTGAGGGGCTCGCCAAGGAGCGAATTCACCAGCGTGGATTTACCGGCACCAGTGGAGCCGCCCACAACCACGGTGAGTGGAGCATCCAGGCTGCCAGCACGCGGCAGAATATAGTCATCAAGTTGTTTATTGGCCGCACGAATACGTTCACGGGCTAAGTCCGCGTTGAGGGTTTCTAGGGGAACATCACAGTGGGCGAGTAGTTCGCGCACACGCATAAGGTGCGTATAATCGGTGTGTTGCACGCAAACAGTTTATCCTGATTTGTGTGTGTAATGATACTCCGACTGGTTCAGGCACCTTCCCAATATGCGTGTGCGGGGTGCCTTCTGCTACGGTAGTAAGTGCTAGCCGCGAGTGTTTATGGCCCGATTAGCTGGCCGCATCACCGATAAGGATGGGACCCCATAAATGCACCATAGTTTTGCTCGTCGCGCGCTCCTGACGCAGACTGCCATCGTAGGAGCTGGCTCCCTTTTGAGTGCGTGCGCGGGTTCTTCTATTTCTACCGCGAATAAACGTCCTGCTGCCGCTTCTTCGGCGGCGCCTTCACCAGTTGCAGCTTCTCCCCAGGTGGACTCTGCCTCAGGCTCGCAGGTGCGCGGTCCGGTGGTTCTGCCAGCCCAGTACTATGAGACAGCAAATGGGCCGTTTGAGGCTGGCACATTGGAGCACGGCCCCCAGAATGTGGCTAAGCCTAAAGAACCTGAAAATATGCGTGAGCTTTCTGAACAGGGCATTCTAAGCTTCCTGCAGTACTGGTGCGCGGCGCAGAACTACATGTACCTTACCGGTGATATTTCTCTCTTTGAGGCTTTGCCAGGCAACGATAAATACAGCACAAATATCGGTATTTATTCGAAGCTTTACTCTCGTGATGAGGGGTGGGTTGTGTGTGATACTGAACGCCCCACCGGCATTACTCTCAATACTGACAGGCCCGTACGGATCGGCTCTTCAGAGGTATTCCGCTGGGAGTCCATGTACACGGTCGATAATAAAGCTCACCTGTACCTGCTCAAGGCACAACGTAACGTGTCTTTTACTGACATGTACGGTACAACCCGCCGGGCGGATGTATTCGTCAAATACGGTGACAACGGTTGGCAGATGATGGATGATGCGGAAGTTTCGGCGGCGAAGGAGTCGCTGGCCCCCTCAGCATCCGCTGCGTCCCCGTCTTCCCGGTAGCAGCCGCATAATGAGCACCGCCGCTGACACCACCCCTTCCCGGGGCAGCTGGATGTGAGTAACAGCTCTAGAACTGGCGACGTATTCGTTTGTGGTTTTACCCTGCACCGCATAGGCTTTGTATACAAGTTGCGGTGTTCTTAGAAGGGATAGTCCACCATGATTCGATCTGCTGTTGCCTCACGCCGTATTTTTTTGGTTGGAGCAGCCTCTTCGCTGGGTGCTGCGGCGCTCTCCGCCTGCGGCTCTAGTTCTTCTTCCCGCACCGCAGGCAATGCAGGTGTACCGGCAGGCGGTTCCAGTGTTCAAGCCACCACCGCGGATACCCGGGAGAACCTCTCCGGGGAGCTGCTGTGGCAGCATTACAGATCCGCTGGCCCTCAGCCTTCAGCCGGGTCAACGGCGGCACCTACCGGCAACCCTGCATCGCTGCAGTCGAAAGCCACAGATGTTCCCGTACCCACCGAGTACGACTATATGCGTGATGAGGACACCTCGGGACTAAGATTCACGTTCGCTTACTATATTGCGGCACTCAATTATGCGCGAGCTACAGGCGATATGAAACCAGCATTGAAGGTGGTGCATCCGCAGAACCAGCCCGCTATTGCACAGTTGCAGGGGTATGAGCAGTTGTACATGAGTACGACGCAGTGGATTGTGGGTGGTTCGTGGACAGTCTCCCTCACCGAGAAACAACCGGATGAGAAGGGCTATAAGTACGCTTGGGCCTGCTCAGTGAAGCAAGAGAGCGGTGTGCTGGTTAATGCTGCCGCTAACACGAATACTGTCCTGCCCACGGAGGAAGCCCGCGCAATGCGTACACTGTACGGTATGTGGGAGGGTGAACAGTGGTGGATTATTTCAGCTGAGCAGTACGATCCGTCAGCCAGTCCCCGACGCACAGCCCTGCCCCAGGTGACTCCCACGGTTCCTGCGAAAGTTGTGACCGTTCCTGCCTCTCGCTAGACCCACAATAGTGTGCGTCTGCTCTAGGGCCGGTAGCGTATAACCCATAATGTGCCTCAGGTGCGGTGGACTATAAACTATGTGATGTTCCAGATATATTTTTGAACGTATCCCCCGGGTTTTACAATCCCGGGAACACCTTGTGTGCATCAGCGCAGGTTGGGGTAAAACAGCGTGAGACAAGCGTCTGCGTAGTCACCGGTTTGCGGCCTCAAGATGATGGGGGTGGGCACGCTAGAGTAGGTATAGAATAATGAGGATTATTCCCGTTGAAAGGAGCCGTCGCTATGTCCCGAGCTGCACTCACCCGTAGAACTGCAATAGCTGCTGCGGGGCTGACGTCGGTGGGAGTGGGAGGCGCTTTCCTGCTGGATACGATTAACTCCACCTCAGCTAACGAGCAGCGGCCGCAGGCAGGTTCGCAGTCCCTCACCCCCGCGCCCACACAGTCGCCGGGGTACCGGGGAGACGTGAAATTCACCTCATACTCTGGGGATGTGGAGGCTGTGGTTCTTGGGAATGACAATGCGAAAGCCAAGAATGTGCCCGCCCCGCAGGAGCCTCACGGCATGACCGAACCAAATGTTGAGGGCTGTATAACTTCATTGGGTTCTGGGTTGCTGCGCATAATTACCTGTTATTAACCGGTGATGCTTCAGCGCTCAATAAGGTCACTGACGCCCAGTCGCAGGAGGACGCGAAGGAGCTGGGGGAACTGTACGCGAAGGGTGCATGGCTGCGTAGCTCCACGGCACACCCGTTTACCCTGTCGTTGGATACTGAGCAACCGACAAAAGGCGAGAGCGAGAACACCTACATCTGGAAGTGCACACCGGGGTTTGACCCGCAGGCCCGGATGGTGGGGGCCGCAAACACTATTTACGAAGATTTTAAATCTAATTTCGCGGTCGATACCGATCCGCTGTTTGTAGTGTATGACCAGGGTTCGTGGCACATGACGTACGACTTGCTGCCCGAGACACGCGGTAAGGTTCCAGAGGCTGCCGCTGGCACCACTGCCCCGGCATAACCTTCACACGAGCCTGCCTGATATTGGTTCCCAGGATTTTCGCCGTAAGCTATAAGGTGGCGCACCCCCACAGGCAGATGTGCGGGCGGTATAGTTGATGTATCTCAACCTCGCCGAGTGAAAGATTGGGTATATGACTTCCGACTTGACGCGCCGCACAGCTTTAGGTTTTTTCACCGTAGCCGGTATAGCTGCTGTCTCAGGGTGTTCCAATTCTATTTTTCTTCTACTTCCGTTAAGACGCACACCCCTTCCTCGAGTGATTCTTCCGAGCCTGCGACAACGAGTTCCGAGGCCTCCCCAGCTCCTCTTCGGCCTCGTCTACCTCGGCTTCTCCCTCATCATCATCTTCATCTTCGTCGAGTAGTTCTGACTATTCTTCCGAAGCCAAGATTGATAAATATGACACATCAGCGGGCAACTTTGAGGCAGCCACCAAGGAACACCCGGCAAGAAACGTGCCTAAACCGGTTAAGCCCGAGAAGATGAGCGAAAACTCAACCGAGGGTCTGAAAGCGGCGTTAGGGTACCTTTCGGCAGCTTTGAAATACTACTATTTGACCGGGGAAACCGAGTTTTTGCGTGAGGTACGTCTGCCAGAGAACACATTGTCGGAGTATGAAAGCAAAGGTGCGGTCATCCGGGAGAAACGAAGCTGGTACGGTTCTCCCGAAGTGAAGATTTACCTCAATAGCCCCGAGCCGACAAAAAGCGGCGATAAGTATATGTGGCCGTTTACCGCTAAGACGGATCAGGGGCCTTTCATTGTGAAAGATGGTGAGTACAGGTCACTATCTTCATACAGCCGGTATGGTGAATCACGCCAAATGGCTGTGGGTACATACGAGGGCGGGCACTGGACGATCATATGGCATTCGCGTAGTTCCAGCAGCTCTTCGCCAACCCGCAGCCCGTCGTCGAGCAGCAGCTCCTCGTCTTCCTCTAGCAGCCCATCACCGTCCGAAAGTTCTTCCTCTTCCTCATCATCGGGTGGCGGCAACTTCATCTAATTGTTTCTAGGTGTCCCCACACCTTCCGCCCTCACGGTCGGTTCAGGCCGGAAAGGATGGCTGCGTTGGCCTCTTCCATTACTCGCCGCACGGTTTTGGGCATGTTTTCGGTCGCTAGTGTTCTTTTTACCAGCGGGTGCTCCGGCGCTATAGTGTCGGCGCCCGCCAAGCCAGCCCTAGCGGAGAACCCCTCGGCGGCCGAGAGCACCACACCTGAGAGTGATGAGACGGCGGCGCCAAGCGCCTCCCCACGTCTGCTGCTAAGGACTACAGCGGGGAGGCGAAACTTGAAAATATGATACGTCGGCGGGCACCTACGAGCCAGCAACTAAAGAGCATCCCGCCAAGAACGTACCAAAGCCGGTGGTTCCGGAGCATATGTATGAAGATTCGGTGGCGGGGATGCACGCCACAATTGCCTACTACGCCGCGTGCCTAACCTACCTCAATATCACCGGAGACCCCTCACCCATACGCGCCCTCAAATGGCCGAATGAGAGCTATAAAAGTTTCGAGAAAATGGGGGCAGAAACTAAAACGGTACGCTCTGGTACGCAAACCCAAGTTTCAAGATTGTGCTCATTACCCCGCAGCCCACTCAGGAAGGCTCACAGTACCGCTGGCCGTTGCGCATCGTTAACGATCTGGGCTCTTTCGCGGTAAAAGACGGAAAATATACGGAGCTTTCGCCTCAAGACCAGCATTACGATAAAGAGGTTGTTGGCCTTGTCAATTACCAGCAGGGGCGCTGGGAATTCCGGTGGGAAGGCGATGAAGATGACGACCCTTCACCGTCGGCAAGCCCGCGCGCGTCCCAATAATACATAACCATTACGGTGGGCTTTGTCGCCCTCATATTTTGTGCGTAAACTATCATTGCATTTGTTTTAGGGTTCTATAAATCTGTGAAAGGACAACGATGTTTCCTGCCGTGACGCGCCGCTTTGCGTTGGGATTAGCTGGCGTAGGCGGCGTGGCTGCTGCGCTCACCTCGTGCGGCGCGGGAGCAGATTACAAAGGCGAAGCGAAACTTGATAGATACGACACCTCCGCTGGCCCTATGAGCCAGCAACTCAGGAGCATCCCTCGAAGAACGTGCCAGTTCCTATCAAACCCGATAATATGGGCGAGAATTCCGTGGCAGGGCTTCATGCAACAATCTGTTACTTCGCGGCTTCTTTGCAGTACATGATGAACACGGGTGATTCCCAGCATCTGAAAGACATCAGATTTGACCGGGAAGATCTGAAAAGCTACACCGATGTCGCGGAGCTTTTTGACGATAAAACCTGGTTGAGTGAGGTCACGGTAACTATTGAACTCACCACTTCCGCCCCAATCAGGAACACTGATGGCTACCAGTGGCCCGCCAAGCTCACCATGAAACAGGGTGATTTTGCGCTGATCCGCGGCAAAGTCTCGCAGGTTCCGCAGAACCGTAAACTGGTGCAATCCGAGGGTGATATTACGGGCCGCTATGTTGAGGGGTCCTGGAATCTGAGCACACCAAAGAAACGCTAGGATCGGAGCTCAGCCCGAGCGTGGCGCCCTGCGTCAATCATGCTTCAGGGTATGCTATTCTCTATCACGACACGATAGCAATCACCGAAATATTCACTCGCAAACCAAAATTTTGAAAGGTATAGCTCTCATGTCATCCCCCTTGACCCGGCGCACTGCACTTAGTGTCATTGGTCTCAGCAGCGCAGCTTTTTGGCTGCGTGCAGTTCTGAGTCGCAGCAGACCACTACCACCGCCTCTGCACCGTCTCCTTCTGAGCCTTCCTCAAGTACATTTGAGGTTCAGAGCGCATCTCCCCGCGCATCCCGTACCGCAACTGCCAGTGCCTCTGCGACGCCTTCAGCGTCTCCCTCCGAGTCTGCCACCGCCACCCCCTCAGCTTCTCCCACCGTTGAGGAGAAAAGGACTTTAGTGGTGAAGCGAAGATTGATAAATACGACAAGCCCGGCGAATATATGGCTGCCACCGAGGAACACCCGGCGCAGAATGTCCCGGTCCCAGTTCAGCCTGAGTCCATGAAAAAGATAATGCAGCCGGGTTTGCGGGCGCATTGGCCTGGTTTGGGGCAGCGGTGGATTATCTGCTGCAGACTGGCGATATGCAGTACGTTAATACGGTAACCCTCAATACTGAGGCAAAGAACGTACTGCAAGGCTACGCGGAGAGTACGAAGAAAAGCGAGGCCGATAAGATCTGGTATGCGAAGCCGTCCGCCTCGTTAATTATTACCGCCCCGCAGCCGGTGTATGCTGGCGGTTCGTGGAACTGGCAGGTGAAGCTGAACATTGACGTGGGCGAGAAGATTTACCGTAAGGGTACGCTGCAGGATACGCCCGCCGATAAACGCCATATCTACATGTCTGGTGAGGCTGTAGGCACCTATATGAACGGTATTTGGGATCTGAATATGGATATTAACTAGGTTCGTTCATTCTCTTCCCGGCAGGGTTTCCTGATGTGTGTGCCCCGCCGGGAAGGGTTCGCCTAATCCGCTG
The DNA here is from genome assembly GCA_002355935.1 of Rothia aeria. Classification (GTDB taxonomy): domain Bacteria; phylum Actinomycetota; class Actinomycetes; order Actinomycetales; family Micrococcaceae; genus Rothia; species Rothia aeria. The sequence continues at coordinate 1,979,055 of AP017895.1, forward strand.
GGGCACTGATGTTTCAGTAGATGAAAGTGGCTTGCATATCCCCAACTTTTGAGTGGGTAAAAGCTATAATCATGCTAGCTACTTCAACTGAAAGGCGTCCCGATGTCTGCTTCCGTGTCTCGTCGTTTTTATTTACTGGCGCAGTTGGGGGTGCCTCCATCCTGTTTTTAAGCGCTTGCAGCTCCGGGGCGTCTGTGGTGGCCGCAGAGCGCACAGATTACAGCGGTGAGGTATCGTTCGACAGTTTCCGCCGCGAAGGTGAATATACGGCACCTACCCGCACTGAGCCCGCTAAGAATGCTCCCGTACCAACACTTCCACACAACGTTAATGAGCACACAGTGGCGGGCCTATATTCCACCATTGGTTTTATAGCTGCGAGTGTTACATATGCCTACCAAACCGGTGATACGGGCCGGAATCTGCTTGATGGCGAATATCATAAACGCCTTGATACGGGTTCACAGTCTTCTAGTGACTCTAGCGATTCTAGTGATTCTAGCGATTACAAGATATGGTCTGAGGCTCCCGATATCAGGTTTACGTTGAAGGATCCTATGCCAACGCGTGAGGGCGATACGTACTCGTGGCCAGCCATAATGACGGCGAAACTGGGGAGCTTCCTGGTATCTGCCGGGCGTGCACGGGAGATACCAGCTGAAAGGCGGGAACAAAATACGAAGGCACCATAAAAGCGAGGTACAGTGATGGCGTGTGGCGTCTCAATCTCGACGAGTTACTCAGCGACGATACAAACAGCAGGTCTTCGGGCGGGTCAAAAACTATCTAAGGTCTACGGTGCTGCAGGGTTGGTTATTGGGGCCTAGCCCCCGTCTTTTGGGGTTTCGGTGCGGCCTCTTATAATGTTTGAGGTATCTCAACTTCGTGTGTTCAAAGGATCCCTGATCACCGTGCCTACTTCCATGAATCGACGGTCTTTGTTTGCCCTAGCCGGTTGCGGCGGCGCTCTGCTCCTTGCGGGGTGCAGCACCAGCAATATGTGGCTTGATCGGCAATATGATTACAGCGGAGAACTGAAGTTCGACAGCTACCGTCAGAATGGCGACTACCGGGAAGCAACCCGATCTGAACCCGCCCAGAACGTGCCGGTTCCGGTGCTTCCTGCCCATGCGGATGAACGCTCAGTGGCTGGGCTGTACAGCACTATTGGCTATATTTTTGCTTTCACAGAGTACATTATTGAAAGCAGAAACACAGGCGAAGCGCAACCCTATATGGAACGATACAAGGGCCTTACCCAAGAGGAGCTGGATCGGATGATCGGCAGCGGCAATAGCTGGTTCTCAAAGGTTCGGTACCACTGCACCATACACACCCCGCACCCCAAAAGAAGGAAGAGGATGTGTATGAGTGGCCAATGGAGTATTTCATTAAATTCGGTGATTTTGAGGTTATCTCCGGGAAAGTACGCGAGACCCCAGCCAGCGCTACTAATAGTGTTACCAGGTCAGGCCCGTTAAAAGCGCGGTATGAGGATCATAAATGGGTGATTGATTTTTCGGAGTTTACCGCCAACACCAACACGTCTTCGGGTGTGTAATTAACGTATTTTTCAGTATGTGTCGCACGTTTGCGCAAGAAGCTGCGGGGTATATAGTTATATCATCAGTGTCGTAAGTAGAGAGGTTCCCTCATTCCTTCTTCCGTGACTCGCCGCACTGCCTTCGGTGTATTTGGTATAGCTGGCATTAGTTTACTGAGCGCGTGTTCCGCTCAAAGCTCCTATAAAGGGAAAATTAACTTTAACTCCTACAAGGGCATAGCCGCCGCCCTGTACAAACCCGGTACAGAGCAGGATCCTCCCGCTAATATTCCGGAGCCGGTGGCCCCGCCGGGATTCACGAACGTACAGCCGAAGGGTTGTACAAATTTATCGGCTTTCGCGCAGCCTACTATAACTACCTCGTGTTTAAAGGCTTTACGTCTCCGTGGACTGAGGCAGGGTATACGGATTCCTCCTCCCCAGCAACAGTACGTATCGTGATATTAGTGATAGGTGGCTCATTAGCGACACTTACGCTCCGCTGACGGTATCCATCATGGACGACATGCCGTTTGAAGGGCCCAAAGACAATACCTATGTGTGGACTATAAAGTTTGAAACGGACTCTGCCGCCCGCCTGTACGACAAAACAAGCCACCAATCCGTAAACTTTAACAGTCTCAACGGTACCGACACAGAAAATAAAGGGTATTTTGAATACGCCAACGGCAAGTGGAAGATACTTAGCAGCAGCTCCCTGCCATCCAGCTGGTCTCCCGGGAAAACAGCTTCTTTCTAATCCGCGTATCTGAAGACCCACTTTATCTGTACCCCCGTGCCTCTGTTACGAACTGTGACAGCCAGCGTTACACCGGCACCTTATGGGGTAGAGTTACTGACGAAGAAATAAAATCAAACAAAGGAATTAGATTCATGGCGCAAATCGTTAACAGCATCGTCGATGCTATCGGCCAGACTCCGCTTGTCCGTTTGAACCGACTCTCCGAGGGTCTGCCCGGCAATATTGCGGTCAAACTTGAATTCTACAACCCCGCTGGTTCTGTAAAGGATCGCATTGGCCGCGCCATTATTGACGCTGCTGAGGAAGCTGGTGCATTGAAGCCCGGCGGCACCATTGTTGAGGGCACCTCCGGTAACACTGGCATTGCCCTAGCGATGGTGGGGGCAGCACGCGGCTACAACGTTATTCTGACCATGCCCGAGACCATGTCAGCCGAACGTCGTGTCCTACTGCGTGCGTACGGTGCGAAAATTGTGCTCACCCCCGGTACCGATGGTATGAAGGGTGCCGTGGAGAAGGCTAAAGAGATTGTTGAGAGCACCGATAACGCGGTTCTCGCGTCCCAGTTCTCAAACGAGGCTAACCCCGCAATCCATTACAAGACCACCGGCCCCGAAATTTGGGACGCTACCGACGGCAAGATTGATATTTTTGTCTCTGGTATTGGTACCGGCGGCACCATCTCCGGTGCGGGTAAGTATCTGAAGGAGAAAAACCCGAACCTGAAGATCGTGGCCGTTGAGCCTCAGGATTCTCCGCTGCTTTCCGAGGGGCGCGTTGGCCCGCACAAGATTCAGGGGCTGGGGGCGAATTTCGTGCCTGATACTCTCAACCGTGATATTTATGATGCAGTTATCGCCGTTAGCGGCGAAGATGCCATCCGCACCTCTCGTGCATTGGCTACCGAAGAAGGTATCCTGGGCGGTATCTCCTCGGGTGCAGCGGTGTATGCGGCTGTTGAGGAAGCCAAGAAGTCTGAGAATAAAGACAAACTGATTGTCGCCGTTGTCCCCGATTTCGGTGAGCGTTACATTTCCACCGTCCTGTACGAGGATATTCGCGGCTAAACGTCCACTGCAAACGCCCCACTACCCCGGTGCGCGGGGTGCGGTGGGGCGTTCTTGCGTGTTAAGGTGCACGGGAATTTCCGGGCAGCTCACGATGTTTTACCACTGTGGTTCCCGCATAAGTGTTCGCTGTTCTCTCCGCTCAGGTTTCCCTAGCGTGAAAACAGTCCCTGATGTTGGTACCTTTGGATGAACGCACAGTAAAAGAAGGATGACCATGGGATTCATCGCCCGTTTGCGTGAAGACATTGCAAACGTTCGCCAACACGACCCGGCCGCGCGCGGCACGGTCGAAATTATACTCAATTATTCGGGGATGCACGCCATCTGGTCGCACCGACTGAGCCACAGACTGTGGCAGCGGGATACAACGAAGGCCCTGGCGCGTTCAATATCACAGTTCACCCGTTTTCTGACGGGCGTTGAAATTCACCCCGGAGCTACAATCGGGCGCCGGTTTTTTATTGACCATGGCATGGGCATTGTGATTGGTGAAACCACCGAAATAGGTGACGACGTGATGCTCTATCACGGGGTGACCTTAGGCGGCCGCTCCTTAGAGAAAGTGAAACGCCACCCTACGATCGGTGACCGCGTGACGATTGGGGCGGGCGCTAAAGTACTCGGTCCGGTACAGATCGGTGCTGACAGCGCTATTGGCGCGAATGCGGTGGTGGTAAACGATCACCCGCACGATTCGATTATTACAGGTATCCCGGCAAAATCGCGCCCGCGCACCCCAGAGAAGAAGAAACCGCTGGTGGATGCTGTGGAGTATATAGACCCGGCCATGTGGATCTAGCAGTATCTGTTTCCTTCACCAGCCACACGGCGCATTGAAAATACTGCCGCCTCGTTTTAAAACCAGGCGGCAGTAATTCCTAGGCGCACTGACCTTTGCCTGTTCACCACCATCTACCAGCCGGAGCTAAACGTAGAAGATCCATAATTCCGGAGAGCCTGGGGCACCGCATACAGCATTTGTTCAAAGATTCGCGGTAGCATGGGAAGGTCAGTGTTCCTCGCGTGAACCACCATCCTATGAGGAGAATCAATGTCTCAGTTCCCACCTACAGAAGGCCCTGATGGAGCGAACAATAATAGTGGCGCAGATCAGGCCGGAACACAGGGTACCCGGATACGTCAGGGGCTACCAATCACGGGCCCCAATCGGCTCCCCTGAACGGACCGGATGGTAACCAACAGTATGGGGACGAAACGCTCCCTATGGATCCTTCAGCCGTGCGGCAGGCAGCCCAGTATAACGGTTACAACTCCGGGAACCTGAACGGGCAGGGATACAACACCGGCAATTTGAATGGCCAAGGGTATAACACTGGGAACCTTGGCGGCTACGGATACAACACCGGGAATCTGAACGGTCAAGGGTATAACACTGGGAATCTTGGCTACGGCCAAGGCCCCTATCAACAGGGGTACCCAAGCGGCCCTATTCCGCCCTATAACGGTGCTGTACCTGGCGGCCCATACGGCAGGAATTACGGCGACCTCTATGAGGAGGAAGATCGCCCCCGTCCCGTGTGGCCGTGGATGGTGGGGTTCTTGTGCGGTGCTGGCGTAATCGCCCTCGTAGTGGTACTCGTAGTGACTATCACAACGCGTAATAATGAACCGAATAATATTGCTGGTGGAGCGACTTCTTCCTCCGCCTCGCCGTCGTCGTCTTCAGCGTCTTCTTCTTCGAGTTCCCCTCGCCGTCAGCGTCATCGTCTTCGCCGCATTCCTACACCTCCACCCCATCCGCATCACGCTCTGCTTCTGCTACGCCTTCTATTGACCGGGCTACAACAAAGGTGAAGGTTGATGTTGAGGTCAAGGCTAACGGTAAAGCCCGAGTCTCTTACGGCCCGTACAGTTCCACCAGTACCGAGAACATTTCGAGCGACTGGCGTAAGGAAGGCATCGAGACTACTCTCAAGGACAGTTATACCCTTAATGCTTCCGGCTCGTACGGTGACGGTGGGGCCACTAAGGTTAGCTGCAAAATCACTGTTAACGGGGAAACCGTCTCAGAGAACCAAGCCAGCGGTACCTACTCCACGGTTTCGTGTCACATCCCTTACAGCTACGTGCCCAAGCAATAATTAACGCAGCAGCCGACACACAAACACTCACGCTACAGGCCCCGGTATCTTTAGATGACACCGGGGCCTTGTGTGCTCTCAGTAACCCGCAGGTTCACCCTGCACAGTTTCTGATGCTTACAGAAGGGCCTTTCGCAATATTAAAACATCAAAATGTACGTCGAATAATCAAATAACCCTGAATAAGGTTACTATAGACTTATGTACTATATTCTTCCGGGAACACCTTTGAGTACATACATATGCTTTTTAGCATTATGACACTACAGTTAGTAGTTTTTAAGAGCGAACTATGAACTTACCTGTAATATCAGAATAAACTACCAAAGACTAGCAGAAAGGTAGAAACATGTCTTTGTCCGTAACCCGCAGAGGCGCGGTTGCCCTCCTGGGCTTAGGTTCCGCATCCCTACTGGCAGCCTGCAGCCAGAGCAGTACGTCCACATCCGGCAGCTCATCATCAGCTTCAGAGACATCATCCTCGCAAACCAGTTCAGCTTCCGCTAATGCATCAACAGAAGCCACCGGGCAGAAATACGATGCGGGTTCCAAAAACTACAAAGGGGTAGTTCCTCTAGTTGACCATTATGAGAATAAAACCTACGAGCCAGGTAATGAAGAGCATCCACCCCGGAACGCGCCTAAGCCTCTCAAACCTGAGAATATGAATGAGGACTCACTTGAAGGAGCGTACGCAACGCTCCGATATCAGGCATCGGTTTTGATTACATCACTAAAACAGGTGACCTTGAACCACTTAAAGAGATGGAAGCCGCCAAGCCTGATATTGAATACATGCAGAGCTTTGAGACTTTCTATCAGAATATGGAATCATCAAAAACGTGGTTCTTTGATCGCAAGTTTGAGATGGACATTCTTGCCGACCCCATCGTATCCTCCTCTAAGATTACGTGGCGGTGCACCGAGACTTTTCTTAACGGCACCAAAGCAATTATTCGGGTGAGTACCACGACGATCTCCCCGAAAAATACCAGTGGACGCGGCTGACCGGGTACGTTACCACCGAATACGTTAACGGACGCTGGGCTGTAACGCCTTATGTATCCGGCGGAGGTACCGGCGGGCACTAAATACAACGTGCCCTCAGCCTCAGGGCACACCTTCTGCACACACTGATGCGGTGCGGGTATCTTCACCGTCTGGCCTAAAACCAGATACACGAAGACGCCCGCACCGCATAGTTATACAACCAGGGCAGCCCCTGGTGCAGTATTAGTGCACGTGAATGTCGGCGGCGTTCACCTCAGAACGGTCACCACTCCACATAGTGTGGAAGGCCCTTCTTCGTCCACACGCCCGTAAGTGTGCGCGCCAAAGAAATCACGCTGCCCCTGAATTACGGCCGCAGGCAGGCGGTCACGGCGCAGGCCGTCATAATACGACAGGGCCGAAGAGAACACCGGTACCGGAACCCCAAGAGCGGTGGCTTTACCCACTACCCGGCGCCACGACGGGACCAGCTCATCCATCAAAGACTTGAACTGGGGTGCCAAAAGCATATTTGCCGGACGCTCACCGGAGTAGGCAGCCATAATATCGCCCAGCAGCTCGGCGCGGATGATGCACCCGGCACGCCACAGCGAAGCAATCACATCAAGCTTCAAATCCCAACCGTACTCGTCCCCCGCACGGGCAATCATATCCATGCCCTGCGCGTAAGCAACCAGTTTCGAGGCCAACAGGGCACGGCGCACATCCTCAACAAATTCAGGATCCCCAGCACCGACACCGGTGGTCGCGATCAGGCCCGCAGGAAGCTGCTGCTGAGCCTGCTCACGGGCAACCGGATCAGATGATGAAAGCGCGCGGGCAAACACCGACTCTGCAATGGCAGAGACCGGGGCTCCCAAATCAAGGCCAGCCTGCACCGTCCAGCGGCCGGTTCCTTTCTGACCAGCCTGATCCAGGATCACGTCCACCAGAGGCTTACCGGTTTTAGCATCCACCTGGGCCAGCACCTCAGAGGTAATCTCAATCAGGTACGAATTGAGCTCGGTTTCGTTCCACGTCTTAAAAATCTGTGCTTGCTCCGCTGGTTCCAGCCCGGCGATAGAACGCAGAATATCGTACGCTTCCCCGATCACCTGCATATCGGCGTACTCAATACCGTTGTGAACCATTTTCACGAAGTGCCCCGCGCCATCGGTGGCAATCCACGCGCAGCATGGTGAACCGTCCTGGGGCGCCTTTGCCGAAATCTTCTCCAGCATAGGGCCTACATGATGATACGACTGGGCAGATCCGCCCGGCATAATAGAGGGACCCCACAGTGCGCCCTCCTCACCACCGGAGACACCCACGCCCACAAAGTGCAGGCCCTTCTGCGCCAGCTCACGCTCGCGGCGGATCGTGTCTGGGAAATGCGAGTTACCGCCGTCAATAACAATATCGCCCTCATCCAGCAGGGGTGTTAGCTGCTCAATCACGGCATCAACCGGAGCACCAGCTTTCACCATTACCAAGATACGCCGCGGCGACTCCAATGAGTCAACCAGCTGCTGCAGTGATTCGGTACGAATAAATTCACCATCTTGCCCGTGCTCGGCAAGAAGCGCGTCGGTTTTCTCGACGGAACGGTTATGCAGCGCCACAGTGTAGCCGTTGCGGGCCAAGTTACGGGCCAGGTTCGCGCCCATCACTGCCAGGCCGGTTACACCAATTTGCGCCTTTTTACTCTCGATATTTTCAGTCATGTATATAAGGGTACGCTGATTTATACACAGATGCGGTGCGCGGATCGCCAATTATGCGCACGGGTGAGCGGCCCGCTGCTATCTCGGTAGACCACCACAGCGAATGTACCAATGTCCCCAGGGACAATAACGAAAAGGCCCCGTCCTTAGACGGGGCCGCATCGATAAATTGTGGGTCCTACCGGGATCGAACCGATGACATCCACGGTGTAAACGTGGCGCTCTACCAGCTGAGCTAAAGACCCATTGTGCTCACCAAACCGGCGAACAAGGTAATACTATACGGGGTCTTTGCAGGGAGCGCAAACCCGTTGAGGGTGTTATACATCTCAGTGCTTTGGGACGGCGCGGGTGAAGAAAATTACACGGCACAGTACAGCCCGCTGCCCTTCACCTCAAAAACCCAAAGTAATACCGCAAAACCCAACACAGAACCACCATGCAGCGTAAAATCTGCACGGTACAGGCAAAAATATCTTTGGCTTTTCTCCTGCAAATCCGCAGGTACCCAACCCACCCGCTGACAGCAGTCCCCAAAAAATCCTTCACAACAGCAAAACCAGGGTCAAATAAGGACTAAAATAGTAGAGAAAGAAGTGCGCCGACCACCACGTTCGGCCCACTTGCCTGCTAGGGGTGTCACCCGCGGAGAATCGCCGTCGTAACACCTTCACAACTGAACACAAGAGAGGTTGGATTAGTTTGGGTAACGCAAAACCGAACGAACACGCCCTGAGCACTCTTCTCGACGGACTGAAAGACGTCGATACTGAAGAAACCCAGGAGTGGGCCGAGTCCCTTGAGGACCTTATTAAAACTCACGGCACCGAACGTGCCGAATACATCCTGCGCTCGCTTCTGCAGGAAGCTGGCAAGAAGGGTGTAGAGGTACCCACCATTGTCAATACCGACTACATTAACACTATCCCCGCCGACCAGCAGCCTGCTTACCCCGGTGATGAGGAACTTGAGCGTCAATACCGCGCTTGGATCCGCTGGAACGCAGCCATTATGGTGCAGCGTGCACAGAAGAAAGGCATCGGCGTTGGCGGGCACATCTCCACCTACGCGGGTATCGCCGACCTGTACGAGATGGGCCTGAACCACTTCTTCCGCGGCCGCAACCACCCCGGCGGCGGCGACCAGGTCTTCTTCCAAGGCCACTCCTCCCCCGGCGTGTACTCCCGCGCATTTGTTGAGGGTAAGCTCACCGCTGAGCAGATGGATGGTTTCCGTCAGGAAAAAACAAAAGGCGCGAACGGAATCCCCTCATACCCGCACCCACGTTGCATGCCTGATTTCTGGCAGTTCCCGACCGTTTCGATGGGTCTGGGCCCGCTGAATGCCATCCATCAGGCATCCTTTAACCGCTACCTGCACAACCACAAGATTAAGGACACCTCCCAGCAGCACGTGTGGGCGTTCCTTGGCGACGGCGAAATGGACGAACCGGAATCGCGTGGTGCACTGCAGCTGGCAGCCAACGAAAAGCTCGACAACCTGACCTTCGTCGTGAACTGCAACCTGCAGCGCCTCGATGGCCCCGTTCGCGGTAACGGTAAAATTGTTCAGGAGCTTGAGGCATTCTTCCGCGGTGCAGGCTGGCACGTCATTAAGGTGCTGTGGGGCTCCGACTACGACGCCCTGCTTCAGAAGGATAAGAGCGGCAAGCTCATCCAGCTGATGAATGAGACTCTCGACGGTGACTACCAGACCTTCCGCGGCGAAGACGGCGGGTACATTCGCGAGCACTTCTTCGGCAAGTACCCCGAAACCAAGGAACTGGTTGCAGACCTGAGCGACGAGCAGATCTTCAACCTGCGACTTGGCGGGCACGACGACAAGAAACTCTACGCCGCCTACAAGGAGGCGCTGGAAACCAAGGGTCGCCCCACCGTCATCCTGGCTCAGTCCATTAAGGGTGCTGAGCTGGGCCCCTTCTTCGAGGCACGCAACTCAACCCACCAGATTAAGAAGTTCACCATGGAAGCCCTCAAAGGCTTCCGTGACCACCTGAACATCCCCATCTCGGATGAGGAGCTGGAGAAGGACCTCTACAACCCGCCGTACTATGTGCCTTCGGCAGACCACCCGGCCCTGCAGTATATGCACAAGCGCCGTGAGGAGCTGGGCGGGTACATTCCGCACCGCCCGAACACTCAGCCCGAAATCACCCTGCCGGATGATAAAGCATACGCCGGTGCTAAGAAGGGCTCCGGTAAGCAGGAAGCCGCCACCACCATGGCGTTCGTGCGCCTGATGAAGGACCTGATGCGCGTGAAAGGCTTCGGCCACCGCATCGTACCCATCACCCCGGACGAGGCACGCACCTTCGGTATGGACGCGTTCTTCCCCTCCGCTAAGCTGTACAACCCCAACGGCCAGAACTATGTGCCGGTGGATCACCAGCTCATGCTCTCCTACACAGAGTCGCCTGAGGGTCAGATCCTTCACGTGGGTATTAACGAGGCGGGCGCAACCGCAGCGTTCACCGCTGTTGGTTCGTCCTTCGACACCCACGGTGAGCCCATGATCCCGATCTACATCTTCTACTCGATGTTCGGGTTCCAGCGCACCGGCGACGCCTTCTGGGCTGCTGCTGACCAGATGGTACGCGGCTTCGTGATCGGCGCAACCGCAGGGCGCACCACGCTCTCCGGTGAGGGCCTGCAGCATATGGACGGCCACTCGCCCATCCTGGCAAGCACCAACCCTGCGTTCAAGATCTACGACCCGGCGTACGGCTACGAGATTGCGCACATTGTGAAGCGCGGTATTGAGCAGATGTACGGCAACCTCGACGAAGATCACGACGTCATGTACTACCTGACCGTGTACAACGAGCCGATCCACCAGCCCGCAGAACCCGAAAATGTGGACGTGGAAGGCATCGTCAAGGGCATCTACAAGGTGCAGGACTCCCCGCTGGCTTCCGGCCCGAAGGCCCAGCTGCTGGCATCCGGTGTTGCTGTACCGTGGGCTATCGAAGCGCAGAAGCTCCTGGCCGAAGACTGGGGCGTATCCGCCGATGTCTGGTCCGTAACCTCCTGGACCGAGCTGCGCCGCGATGGTGTGGCTGCCGAAGAAGAAGCCCTGCTGAACCCCGGCCAGCCCGCTCGCGTGCCCTACGTGACGCAGAAGCTCGCCGGTGCGAACGGCCCGATCATCGCATCGACCGACTACACCTCGGATGTGCCCGATCAGATCCGCCAGTTCGTGCCGAACGACTTTGCAACCCTCGGCGCTGACGGCTTCGGCTTCGCCGACACCCGCCCGGGTGCCCGCCGGTTCTTCCACATCGACGCACAGTCGATGGTGGTGCGCACCCTGCAGATGCTCGCCAAGAACGGTGAAGTACCTGCCGACGCCGCAGCCCAGGCATTCGCAAAGTACGACCTGACGAACGTCAACGCCGTTCAGAGCGCAAACAACGACGACTAGTCTAATGCGCCACACGGGCACCACCCGGTGACCGTTTCGGGGGCTTCGCTTCCTCACCCATGGTGAGGGCGCGAAGCCCCCGAATCTATGGCCGCGCACGGCATATCATGCGCCATTACCACCCACAAGAAACCGCCTATAGGGTTCATCCTCAGGGTTAGCCGTTCCCCGTGATACCCCACAAAATGGTAAAAATGGGTGGGCATATTTGCGATAATAAGAAAGGCAGAAAAATAACTAGGAGAGCCATGTCCGACACCACCTACACTTCACAGGCGACCACAGCGCCGTCATCCGGTGCGGGGATGTCTCACGCCTACAACCTGTCAAAAGCGGTGCACCAGCTGCAGACCCAGCTTCAAGGCAAATGGCCCACAGGACACTCAGTTTTCCACCCCAGGTTCACCCCGCTCAGAGAGCTCAGGGACAAACTGCACATCACCGACCCGAACGGTGTACCCACCTACTGCGACCCCGAGAATATTAGCCTTAAATCCCTCGAAGACGGCATTATGATGCACTGCATCATCCTCGATAAAACCAAAGGGCTGCTCGCTATCACCGAAGACAACGGCGACCCCAAACCCTACCGGGGAAAATACGTCACGAACTACATTAACTATGTGTTCAGGTACCTCTCCATCGACACGAAAGTGAATATTAGCGAGATGGACGGGTACCCCAACATTAACACCAAAAACGCGAAAAACCGGTCGCTGCTGGATATCCTAGACTTCCTGTACGAACACCAAGACAGCATAGTGCACGCCCTCAGCTTTAACCCGCTGGACGATTTACAAATATGCTTCTTCCCCATCCTGCACCCCGGGTTCAATTTCCCCCGGGACACTCCCCAGCAAATCCTGGACTGGTACACCACATCCTCATACAAGATAGGGCTTTTCAGCTCGCCCCTCGAAAACAAAAACATGGGAATCATCAAAAAACTCAACGACTACTCAAACGTCATTGCCGAAGGCGTTGCCGGCTGCGGCAAGTCCCACATGCTTGAAAGTCTGAAAGACACCACCATCAACGGCGGTTACGGACCCGAAAACGTGACCACCGTGGTGTTCCACCCCTCCACCTCGTACGAAGAGTTCGTGAGCGGGTTACGGCCCAACTTCGCTTACGGCACCGAGACCCCGGACTTCATCTCCCATGAGGGGATCTTCCTGCAAGCCTGCGCCAAGGCGGTGCGACTAGCCCGCAGCTACGCCGCCCACCGTGCCCGCACCGGGGCAGACACCTCCCTGGGGCAGGACCCCACCCACCGGGAAGCCCCAGCCCACCTGCTCTTTATCGACGAGATCAACCGCGCCAACACCTCCCGTGTCTTCGGCGACCTCATGCTCGTTCTTGAAAAGTCCAAACGCCACAACTACGCCACCGACACCAACGGCGACTGGCAAAACCATATGCACGGGGCGCTCGTGGCAAACTACGACCGGGAAGATTCCTCCAGCAGCGCCCAGCCCGTCACCATCCCCCGCATGTAACCTACGCAACCCTGCAAACCCCCGTGTTTGTGCCGCGCATTCGCGACGACGGCACCCAAGACTGGTCACGCGGGCGCAGCTACAGCCGCCTCGTAGTGCCCGACAACCTGCACATCCTCGGCACCATGAACTCCACCGACCGGTCCGTAGGAACCATCGACCTAGCACTGCGGCGCCGCTTCCACTGGCACGAGATGGAACCCATGCGCAAAGACGACCTGAAAGAAGCCCTCACCGCCGCAGGCCGGGACCTTGAGGCAGACCCCGAGCTATCGCTGCTGATCGACGCCTACGACAGGCTCAATACCTCCCTCAAAAACGAGGTGGGGCCCGACGCCCGGCTAGGCCACGCCTACTTCTTTGAGCCCAAAGCCAGCGCACCAGAAATTGCCGATGCGCTACTCACCCAGCTCGCAGAAGTCGCCGCGACCTTCAACATTAAAGAAACCCCGCACACCAACCCGGACTTCCCCCGTAAACTTGCCGGAATAAGCGACCTGTGCGGCCGGTACGTGGAATACGTGGGCCACGGACTGGGCAGGCGCCCCACATTGGCGGCACCTGGAACCCGATCATGGCGCGACTATACGAGGCCGCATAAGTGGGCGAATACTGCTATTTCCAGGCGGGAGTCGCCGGACAACGCGCCGGGGTAACCGTCGTAACACTCGGCGATAACGGACATATCCGCACCCCCGAGACAGTGCGCACCCTCGCCGTTCACGTACTCCCCAAAATCTGGTCACCCAACGGGCGGCGCAACATTATTGAGCCGCTGCCCGCCGACCGGCCGCACCCCACGCACCTGCTCGATGAAACCGGCTGCCTGCACGTATACCTGTACGAGCGGGAAATCCTGAAGCTACCCACCGACTGGCAGCAGCCCTTCAGTGCCGTCGTAGGCTCAGGCAACGAACCCGCCGAAAGCAACCGCCGGGAAGACACTCCCTACGTTGACCTGTGGAACGCCCCCGCGTGGGAGCCGCACACCCGCGACGCAGATTTCACCATCGGACGGGTCATCCGCCCCGGCAGCGACGAAGAATTCACCCCCGTGCGGCAGTTTTGGCGCATCCTCGAACACTACCACCAGGCACCGGTTGAGGACGCCACCTCCCGCACCGTACCGCCGCAGGGCCTGGGCATTTTCTCGCGCATCGACTGGCTACAAGAGCCGACATACCGCAAATTCCTGAACCTGTGCAAAAACGCGCTGGAACACCGCCGCCCACGGTTCGAATCAGAAACCGACGAGCTGGGGTTCGTGCGGGGCCGCATGGTGCTCGATAAACTCATCGACCGGCAAGCCACCCACCGCACCGGGGTGGTGTGCGAATTCGACTCACTCACCACAGACATTCACCTGTGGCAGGTGATCCGCGCCGGGCTGCAGCGGGTAGCGATGCAGGCGAAAGACGCCCAGCTGCGCCAGCAAGCTCTCGGCTACGAAGCGACCCTGCGCGATGTGAGTGTACACAACGCCCAAACCTTGCTGAATGAGCGGCTCTCCCCACGTTCATGGCGCGCATCCCCGATGAGCAGGCGCTCGCCTACCGGTATGCGCGGGCAATTATTGCCCAGCAGTTCGGGTTCGGGTTCGATACCGACCCGTATGAGGCCGGGGTAATCGCCAACATTAAATACGACACCTCTATTCTGTGGGAGACAATGCTGGAAAAAGCCCTCCTGCAGGCGCTCCCGCAGGCATGTACACGCTCAATACCCTGCCGAAGTTCAGCTACATTCGCAGGCCCGCCACCAACAGTGCCGTGCTGAAACGCCCCGCCGAGATCCGCCCCGGGTTCGTGGTACGCACCGCCGACACCGGTGCGCCGGTATGTGTGCTTGAGGCGAACTATGACCCGATACCGCGCAGCTTTGAGCACGTGCGGGAACGCGATTTTAACCGGATTCTGCAATACGCGTACCGGGTGGGGTGCCACGCCCACCTGCTGTTCCCCGACACGAGGGTGCACAACGGTCCGGTTGATATTGTGTACACTGGCTCCCCCACCGGTGAGGATTTTCACCTGGGGATTTATGGGGTGCAGTTCCCCGACCCTATTGACTCCTCCATCACCCTGGATGTGAGCCATATTGTGCATGGGATTCTGCAGAATAGCTGATTAACTATTTTTCATTTGTCGGCGCCTTATTCACGGTAATTTAGCGATAAAGGCGGCGCATCATTAATAGCCGAGACGAGCTGCCCCAGACTATTGGCAGCTAAAGAGCGCAGCGGGCACTGCCAGTCACAGTTCCCAATCACATACACCATGAACCCGCCCTACCCGGCACCAGCGGAATACCAGCCCACATCCAGCAGGTACTTCCCGTCACCGTACGAAACCTGCAATAAGTCCTCAACAAGGTCCAGCTCCTCGGCGGGTATTTGCGGATCTTCCAGCGCCCACAAAAGGTTATCGTAGGTGATAACGCCGCCCCTGAAATCTACCGGCATGACTGCGCCACCTACTCTGCTGGCCCCGAACCGAACGCCTCGGCAACGATCTGCGGGATATACGCCGGGTTCACCATATCCGGGTGGGTTCCGTCAACCCGCACCACACGCAAAGAACCCGCGTGGTTTTCCCACCCGTGAGCATCCAGATACGGCTGATCCTCATGGGGCACCGAGAACATCGTCACCGCACCCGAAAAGTCCAGTTGCTGTGCCCCGCGCATGAGCGCAGCCGAGGCGCGCATCGACTCCAAGCACACGCCCAGCTTATCCTCCGGCAGGTGCCCCATCGCCGAACCAGCCTGCCGTAGCCGCCTCAAAGTACCGGGAAGATCCAGCACCTCACCGGGGGCAGCCTCCGGCAGGCCACCCATCCGCAGCAAGGCACGGAAGCTTTCCTGCTCATCCGGGGCGGGAACGCCCTGCCACTGCTCGGCGGGGTACGCATCCAGCAACACTGTGCGTTCCACGGCGATACCGGCGTCCTCCGCCAATGCGGCAACCTCTACAGCGGCCGTACCGCCCACCGACCAGCCCATGAGCTCAATACGCGCGGGTAGGTCAGCGTCCCGCAAGGTCTGGCGGATGCGCCCCAAATACTCCTGAGCAAGCTCACGTAACGTGCTGGGGAACTTTGCGTGCGGGTCAGAAAACGCGGACGCCTGCACGGCGTACACCGGCTGGTTCGCGGGCAGATGCGCCAGGTACCCGGCGTAGCACCAGCCCAGCCCGCCCGCCGGGGCAGCACAAACAGCGGCGCGGGGGTATCGGGGGTCAGTTCTGTGTCGACGGCACGCAGCGGCAGCACAGGGGCAAATTCCAGCCCCGCATCCTGCTCCAATGCCCGGGTGAGACCCTCAACCGTGGGATTCGCAAACAGGGCACCGATGCTCACAGACAATCCCAGCTGCTCGCCAATAGCGGCAATAACCTCAAGCGCCGCCAGCGAATGGCCCCGGCTGCGAAAAAATCTTCGGTGGTGCCGAACCGTTCCCGCCCCAGCACACGCGCGAAAATAGTGCACAATTGCTGCTCCAGCAGCCCGTGCGGGCCGCGCGCATCGGCAGCGGCCGTAGCGAACCTGAACTGAGCCAGCTGTTTACGATCCGCCTTACCGGAGGCGCTCACCGGCAGCGTCTCCATCGTGTGCCAGAGGGAAGGAACCATGTAGTCGGGCAGGTTCCGCTCGCAGGCTTGACGCGCGTCAGCAATAATCTCTTCACGCTGTTCCGTGCTGAGGGCGCCTACCTCAAGGAACGCTGCGAGCGCGGGCTCCCGCAGCCCTGTGTACAGCAGCGCCACCGCCCCGGTGACTGAGTGAAGCGAAGTGAGTACCGTCTCAATATCGCCAAGTTCGAGGCGCTGCCCGCGCAGTTTCACCTGGTTATCGGAGCGCCCGCGGTACACGATCACTCCGCGCGGCGGCTTATCGTCTGTGGCCCCCGGCAGTATCTCCCAGGCGGCAAGGTCACCGGTGCGGTACACCCTCATGCCGCTGGGGGCGTCCTGCCCGAATGCGGAGGCGGTGGCCTGCGGGTTATTCACATACCCCTGGGCTAGCTGCACACCTGAGAGGTACAGTTCGCCGGTAATGCCCGGCGGTACGGGCCGTCCCGCCCTATCTAGAATATGCGTTCCTGTGTTCCACACGGGCTCCCCGATGGGGATGATTTCCCGTTCTGGGTCTTCGGCGGTATCCCAGAACGTGACGTCAACCGCGGCCTCGGTGGGGCCGTACAGGTTCAACGGGTACGCCCCAAGCACCCGGTGCGCGCCGAGCACCTGGTCTTTCTGCAGGGCTTCACCGGAGCAGACGAGGTAGCGTAAACGCCGTTCGGTTTCTTGGGGTCCGAACCCGGCGCTTTTCAGAACACGCCGGGCGGTCGGTGACGTAATAAACGCGGCGAGCATGGTCGGCACGAAGTGCACGCACGTGATGTCCTGCTCGGCGGTCACGCGTGCTAAATATTCGGGGTCGCGGTGCCCTTCGGGGCGGCGATAACGACCGCTGCGCCTTCCTGAAGCGGCCAGTACAGTTCCCACACGTGCACATCAAACGAGATGGGGTTTTGTGGAGTACCCGGTCACCGGGGGCGACCGGGATTTTGACTGCTGCCAGCGCAACCTATTGTCGATGGCGCGGTGGCTGACGGCCACGCCTTTGGGCCTGCCGGTTGAGCCTGAGGTGAAAAGAATATAGGCGGTGTCGTCAAGCTCCGTCTCGTGTCCGGGCAGAATAGCGGATGCTGGTGCGGCGTCCGCAGGGAGCGGGTGCTGCGCGGTCGGGGTGAGGGCGGTGAAGGGCAGCTGCGGCAGGTTCGTGAACCGTTCTGGGTTTTCCGGGGACAGTTCGGCGGGGGCGAGCAGGCCCAGCCCGGGGCCGTTGAGCAGGGCGGAGCATCCTGCGTCGGTGAGCATGTGACCAACCCGTTCTGCGGGCAGTTCGGGCAGGATCGGCACGTAGATGGCCCCCGCATAGAGTGCCGCGTAAAGCGCAATATACTGCTCGATACCCCGGTTGAATCGTAGGCCGACGGCGGTTCCGGGGCGTACCCCTGCTGCCACGAGGGAGGCAGCGAGCGCACGGGCGCGCGCATCAAGCTGCGCGTAGGTGAGGGTTAGGTTGAATTCGTGCGCGTGCGGGGATTCAGGGGTGAGGGTGTACCGTTCCCCCGGTGCGGTCGCGATGAGGGCGGGTTCGTTGGGGTGTGCGGCTACAGCGTCGGTGAACCGCTGCAGCAGGGTTTTGTATTCGATGTGGTGCCCGGTGCTGTTGAAAGCGTTAATGGTCTCCAGTTCTGCGGGTAGGGCTGTGGTGATCGTCTCAAGCGGCAGCTCGTTGGTGGCTGCTGTGGCCCAGTTCTCTAGCCAGGCGCCCATATGCCGCGCGTGTGCCTGCACCTGTTCCATGGTGTACAGGTTAGGGTTGGCGTCTAGCTCCAGGTAGATGGGGTTGCCGCGCCCTGGCATGCCGCGCAGGGTGACGGTCATGTCGGCGACCGGGCCCGCGCTCACATTGTGGATGCGCGCCACGGGCGCGGGGGCACCGGGCAGTTCGTCGGTGCCAGGTGTTGGTACGCCGAGGGTGAGCACCGCATCGAACGGGACAATATTAATCTGCGCCCCAAAGAGGCGGGAGTCGTTGCGTGCTGCGGCCCGTTCCAAGTCTTCTTGACGTGCCAGGGGGTGCTGGGTGTTGCGGGCGAATTGGTCTTTGACGGAGCTCAGGGCCGCTGCGATGGGCCCAAGGGAAGGCACCTGCACGGGCAGCACGTTCACGGCGGTGGTTCCGGTGTTTGCACTGGTTTTGCCGAGGGCTCGGGTTGGTTCGGGCAGGGTGGGGCCGAACATGCGGTTCATTTGGGGGATGCCGAACGCGGCCGTATCGTACCCGCCAATACGCCCCAGGTACGCGCCGATGGCTGCGGTTGCGGCGACCGGCCAGGACGCCCCATATTTTTGGCCGCCGCCAGCATGTTCTGCTGTACCGTGCGCGGGATAGGCAGTGAGGCCCGTAACGCGCGGGGGCGGGCGCGGCGGTGCGCGCAGCTAGGGAGGTGTCGGGCTGTTCGAGCGCGGTGGCCCCTTCCCCGGCGGTCCAGTATTCGTAGTCGCTGGCGCGGGCGGGTTCAGCCGCGTTATCGGCGGCGATAAGTTCGGCCAGCGAGGCACGGCTGACGGGTGGAACCGGGTGCCCGCTGCTGAGCGCACGGTAGATACTGGCGATGCGGGAAAGCCCGTTGAATGCCGCGAACCCGTCGGCCACTACGTGGTGGAAGCTGTGGTACACCCACAGCCTGTCGGCGTAGAAGGCGACACGGGAACGAACGGTAATACCGGCATCCGGGTTGAGGGGTTCGGCGATGAGGGATGACGCCCAGGCGCGCACCATGGCTGGTACCGGTTCGCTGTCCGGTTCTTCCTCATGAGGGTTCTCTGGTACGGGCAGCAGCTCAATGTTTTCCAGAAACTCAATGTTTTCCAGAAATTTGTCGAGACCCAGCACCTGCTGTTCGGCGCGTCCCGCGTGCAGGCGGGTGCGCACCCGGAACCCTTCGTTTTCCTCGTAGAGGTGCCGCAGGGCTTGCCGCAGCGTGTCACGGTTGGTGCCGACGGGGCATTCGAGCAGCTCTGCCGTGTTATAACAGGGGTTGGTGGGGTCAATTGCGGCGGCAAGGTAGATGCCGCGCGCGTTCACGCTCAACGGTAGCCAGGGCGTCGTATCCGGGGTGCTGGCGGGTGCAGGCTCGGTGGTGCTCATGGCGGACTGGCCTTTCGTGCAGCAGAACTACATGTGGTTTTATATTGCTTGTGGTGTATTAGGCGATGCGGCTGGTAAGGAATTCAACAGTGGGGTTTTCCACCAGTTCGGTAAATTCCACAGCAATCCCCTCAGCGGCGAGATCATCGAGCAGGGCGAAGGCCCCCATGGAATCAAACCCGAGCGAGAACAGGTCGGTGGTGGGCTCGGCGAACGCGGTGTTCAGCGAGTCTTCTTCACGAATGTACTTGGCCAGTAGCGGGCGCAGGGTTGCTTCAGCGCTCATGGCGTAACTCCTTAAATAGTGTTTATCTGATGCGTTTCTATACGGTTTTAGGTGCGGCGTCAAGGGTACAAGCCTGCCGCCACCTGGCGGGAGGGGAGGCATAGGGCGCATGATGACCCGCCCCCCATGCCAGCAGCCGCTCCTGTGCTCACGGCGGTGCCCCCGCCCGGGAACACCAACACACAACTATTCTGTGAGCATCTCTACCAGACGGGCACGCAGCTCACGGCGGGAAATTTTACCCACATTCGTGGTGGGCAGCTCTTTGAGCACCTCCACCCGCTCCGGGATTTTAAAGGCGGCCAGCTTCTTCTGCGTAAAATACTCGTGCATCGTACGGCGCGGGTTCTGCCCCAGCGATGCGCCTTCCTGGGGTACAAGCACCAGGCAGACACGCTCCCCACCGCCTCATCCGGCAGCCCCAAAGCCACGGCGTCCAGCACATCGGGGTGGGCTAAGGCGAGCGCCTCAATCTCATCTACCGCAATTTTTTCGCCGTTACGGTTAATCTGGTCTTTTGCGCGGCCCACTACCTCAAGGTACTTCCCGTCCACCAGGCGCACCAGGTCGCCGGTGCGGTAGTAGCCTTCATCAGTAAAACTGTAGGTGTTGGCGTTTTCTTCCCTGTAGTAGCCGCGGATCGTGTACGGCCCGCGGGTCAGCAGGTGCCCAGCCTCACCGGGTGCAACGGGCTGGTCGTTATCATCAACAATCAGAATTTCGTCATCGTCGCTAATGGGCCGCCCCTGCGTATGTAACCGGATGCGCGGACTATCCCCGGCACGGGTGTAGTTCACCAGCCCCTCAGCCATGCCGAAAACCTGCTGCACCTGCACACCAAGCACAGATTCGATCTTGCCCGCTACCGTGGCGGCAAGCTTAGCGCCGCCCACCTGAAGAACGCTCAGCGACGGCAGCTGCACACCACGTTTCTCGGCCGATGCCACCCACGCCTGCGCGAGCGGAGGCACCAAAGCGGTAAACGTAACCCCCTCATTCTCAATGAGCGCGAACGCAGTCTGCGGGCTGGGGTCTGCGGCAAACACCATTTTCGCCTGAACACACATCGCCCCCAGAATACCGGGTGAACTCATGGTGAAGTTATGCGCCGCCGGAAGCGCCACCAGCATGGTGGTGTTGCAGGTGAGGTTGCAAATATCCGCCGAACCGCGCACCGAATACAGGTAGGCGGCGTGAGTACGCGGAATCAGCTTCGACACCCCGGTGGTGCCGCCGGAAAGCTGTAAAAACGCCACCTGCTCGCTTGCACGCGGACTATCAGTATTTTGGATAACCGCCGGGACGAACGGCTCGGCGAGCTGCTCGTCGCTAAGCGGCACCAACGGCTCAGCCGCATCAATACCCACGGGCGGTTTCAGCCCTTCAGCCTGCAGCTGTTCGGACACGTCCTGGTGCAGCGCAGTAAAATCTGTGCCCGGGGTGCGGGACGAATACACGTGCGCGGCCGCATCCGCACGGGCCGCAAAATGCGTCAGCTCACTGGTGCGGTGCTGCGGCAAACAAAATACCGGCAGTGCCCCAGCCCAGAAAATACCCATCAGGTAGATGAGATACTCGGCAGTATTGCCCAGCTGCAGCAGCACACGGTCGCCCGGCTGCACCCCGGCGGCGGCGATACGTGCCGCAGCGGCGCGGCCGGCAGCCTCCAGCTCAGCGTACGAGTAACGAACCTGCTGCGGCTTACCGTCCTGCAGGTGCGCGTGAGAAAGCGCCACCAGGGCCGGGAAATGCGGTTTAGCCCGGCACGCATCCAGCAAAAACTCGGGGATGGTCTGATCAATCCAGTACCCGGCCTGGCGGTATCGGGCGGCGAACTCCTCAGGGATCAGCGGGGTTACCCCCAGATCGCTACGTTCTAGAGTCTGCTTGGTCATCTGTGATACGTTCTCCTTGGTCGAGGCTACTTCGCCGTTAAAATACGCTCCAAAGCGGGCACAATCGCCCCGCGCCAGCAGGCATAATCATGCCCGCCGTTGAACACCGTGTAGTTCAGGTGCATGTCCACACCTTTTAGCTCCTGCACCAGCCGCTGATGCGGGGGCACCAGCACCCACTCCTGCTCCCCCACCTCAACCTCAAGATGCAAATGGCGCAGACGGTGCAGCTCATCGGCTGAACGCAGCTGCTCCAGCCGGTCGAAAACCTGCGGCTGCCACAGCGACGCGGACTGCGCGATTGCCGCCCCGAACGCCTCCGGCCTGGAAATAACCGCCAGCAGAGAGGACAACCCGCCCAATGACTGCCCATTAATAATAATGTTCTCGGCAGGGGTGCGAATATTGTGGAATTTGGCCAGGTGCGGCAGCGCCTCATCCACAATATAGTCGGCGATTGGGTGCTCGCCGTTTAGTTCCTGCCAGCGGCGCTCACGGCCGCCGGAATGCAGGAAAAACACGTGGAACGGCGGGATACGACCGGCACGGTACGCGCGGTTAAGCGTGTGCTCCATACCGTGGTTAAACCACACTTCACCGTCGAACAGGATGAACAGGGGGTCCTCCGGGGCCGGGTTGCCGACTTTACCCACCACATACATGTGCCCGTCAGGGGTTTTGAGCCAGCGCGGGGCTGGCAGCGTATCAAGCTCCTGCTGGCTCAGCAGAAACTCGTGTACCGGGGCGTCTTTCAGCTCCACCACGCCCATGCACCGGCCGATACGGTTACACACGGTTTTAGGGTTGAACGGGTCACCCTCGCCAGCGTCAAGAGCGGCCCGCAGCATGACCTGGTCGCTCTCGCTCAGCCACACCGGGCGTTCCCCCGGTAGTGCAGGCACGAAACTATATGAGGCGCGCCAGTTAGTGGCCATCTGAAAGCTCAGCTGCCACCAATCTGTGCCTTCGATACGTTCCATGAGCGAAAGCGGCAGGTTTTTCTCATCAGTCAGACGGTTCACGAAAATAAGCACCTGCTGCGCCTCAGCGTGCCGGTACAGGAACGTGACGATGCGCTCGCCCTCATTCACGGTACCGTCCGGGTTATGCACCTGCTCAATGAGGGGGTTCCTTCCCCAACGACCTCCAGGATGCGCGCATTGAGCTCGGCAGCGTTGATGGCTTGGTCAATGAGTGTGCTGATGAGAGGGCTGCTGACGCGGGGGGCGGGTGTGGGGCGCGGAGTTTTCGGCGGCACCGGTCGATCCATGATCGACGGTTTCATGGTCTGAACTGTGTCACACGGCGGGTTGTCTAGGTTACCCATGAGGGAGCCTCCTCAGTTACCTTCGCGGGCGGCGGCAATGGCGTCTGCCGCAATCGAGATGTTCTGCTGCTCAGTGGGGATCACGAGAGGGGTGCCCGTGCAAGGGTCATCAATGATAACGGCCTCCAAATCAAAAACCTCCCGGATCAGCCCAGATGTGACAATTTTCTTAGGATTACCTTGCGCAATGATTTGCCCACGCTTCATTAATACCACATGTGTGGCATAACGGAAGGCAAGGTTAAGATCATGAAGCACCACCGCCACTGTGCGGCCTTGCCTGTGCAGCTTTTTCGTGAGGTTAAGCACCTCAATCTGGTGGGTAATATCAAGGTAGGTGGTCGGCTCATCCAGCAGGATCAGCGGGGTCTGCTGCGCCAACGTCATGGCGATCCACACACGCTGCCGCTGCCCACCCGAAAGCGCCTCAATGGGCCGTTCAGACAGCTCCAGCACATTCGCCGCCTCCATCGCCTCAATACAGGCTGCCTCATCTTGAGCAGACCAGGAGCGTAAAAGCGACTGGTGCGGGTAGCGTCCGCGCGCCACTACATCCGCCACGGTAACCCCTGACGGGGCTTCCGGGGTCTGCGGCAGCATTGAGAGGATCCGCGCAATAGCACGCGATTTCAGCCCTGAGAGAGGCTGCCCGTCAAGATGCACCTGCCCACCTTTAAACGGGATAACACGTGAGAGGGTTTTGAGCAGGGTGGATTTGCCGCAGGCATTCGGGCCGAGGATAACAGTCAGTTCCCCCTCAAGCACACTGAAATCAACGCCGTCGAGCACTTTATGCTCGCCGTAGCCCACCACTAAGCCGGATCCCTGCAAACGGGCGGTGCTGTTCATAGTCTGTGCGCTCACTAGCTCTTTTTCCTCTCAAGATAAATCAAGTACATCAGGTACAGCCCACCGATAGCGCCGGTGACCACACCCACCTGCATACCGCCTGGGATGGCGTACCGCCCAATCAGGTCCGAGCCAAACACCAGCAGCGCCCCCATGAGCGCAGAACTGGTGAACCCCACCCCGGTTGTTTTGGTGAGGGTCTTGGCAATATGCGGGGCGGCCAGCGCCACGAACGCGACCGGGCCGGTGGTGGCGGTCGCCAAAGAAACCAGCAGCACACCAATAAACAGGGCTGCCACACGGTAACGGTTCACGCTCACCCCAAGACCGGCAGCCACATTATCCCCAAACCGGATGGCACCCAGCGGGCGCGTCACAAGCAGCAAAGCTGGCACCACAAGCGCCATTGCGATCATGAGAGCAAAGCTGCGTTCCCACACAATATCGTTAAGAGAACCGGCCAGCCACGAGGCGGCGGTCTGCGCTTGGGTGAGGGAGGCACGCACCACCAGCAAAGAATTGAGGGCAGCCAGGGTGGAGCCCACCCCAATACCCACCAGCACCAGCCGGAAACCGCGCAGCCCCGTATGCCGGGTCATGAGCCACACCAGCAGGGAGGTCGCTAAACCACCGATGACGGCTCCGGCGGCAACCTCAACAGGGCCGGAGTTAAAAACAATAATTTGAAGAAGCGCACCCGTGGCGGCACCATTGGTGAAACCGATAATATCGGGCGAGCCGAGAGTATTACCGGAAATCACCTGAAAAATAGCGCCCGATAGACCCAGTGCGGCACCCACCAGCAGCGCCGCAACAATACGCGCAGCCCGCAGGGGGACGAAAATGCGGGACGACCGGGTTCCGCCCCCTAAGAGCGTGTCAATCACCTGGAAGGCGCTGTATTCACGATCACCCTGCATGAGTGCCCAAATACTCAGGCAGAAAATCACAGCAACAAGCACAGAGTTCAGAATCACCACACGCCACGGGATTTGCGCAGCAATAGGCCCACGCAGGGTTACCACAGCTTTCCCGCCGAGGCTGCGGCTGCGGTTGCGGCGTTTTGTTGGGGCCTGCTGCGAATCAGCGGATTTCACAATATTGATAGTGGGCGGGGTGGCCATTAGAGCGCCTCCACCTTCCGCCGGGTCATGAGGAACAGGAACACCGGTGCACCCGCGAGGGTAGCCACAATCCCCACCTGGGTTTCGTGTTCATGCTGAAGAACGCGGGCAAGCACATCAGTGCCCAAAAGCCACACCGGCCCCAGAAGTGCTGAACCTATATTCACCCAGCGCACGTCGTTTCCGAGCAGGGCGCGCACCACGAACGGCACCGCCAAGCCCACGAACGAGATGGGCCCGATGGCGGCCGTTGCGGCACCGGCGAGAACCGTCACCGCCAGCAGGGTCAGGTTCTGGGTGGTCTGTACACTCACCCCCAGAGAAATGGCAGCGTCCTCCCCCATGCTCAGGGCGTTAATAGCCGGGGCTACGAAAAACGCCAGCAGCACACCGGCGGCGATCACCGGGCCGATTGCTGCAGCGATTGCCACCCCACGCCCTTCCAGGGAGCCGGCCACCCACAGGCGGAACTCGTTGTAGGCGTCCTGGTTAATGAGAATAAGGCCCTGGGTGAAAGAGCCCAAAGCTGCAGAGATTGCCACACCGGCGAGGGCGAGTTTGACGATGGAGCCGTCTTTACCGCGCCCTAAAACATACACTGCTGCTGCCGCAATAGCAGCACCGATAACAGCGACTACCATATACTGCCAGATGCCCATCACGCCACCGATGAACACCGAAAGAACCACCGCCACCGCAGCGCCCGCATTGACACCCATGAGGCCGGGTTCGGCCAGCGGGTTACGGGTGAGAGACTGCATGAGCGAGCCTGCCACCGCTAGCGCCGCGCCGCAGGTGATCCCCACAATAGTGCGGGGAATACGCTGCTCAAAAACGATAATACTGGTCTGGGGTGATGCCGTGCCGTTGAAGGCGTCAAGAACCGCTTGAAGGGAGATAGAGTTGTTGGAACCGAAAAGGAGCGAGGCGATAATGCTCGCCCCCAGCAGAGCCGCGAAGACGATGAGCCAGGTGATCCGTTGAGCGGTTTTAGCACCGTGGCCGCTGAGCGCGGTTGTTGGGACTTCGGCTCGCTGAGTGGTAGTGCTCAACGAGACTCCTTGGGAATAGTATTGGTGTGGCTTGTGATGAGTAAAACCTGCAGCACCCGAAAATGGTTCTCACACCGCCCTTTGAGTGGCGTATGCAGTGTACGTTTCGGGCGTTGTTCGCAGGTCTTGTGAGATGAGCGCACGCGCCGCAGGGCTGGTATACCGGGGTGCCGTGCGGCGCGTGCGTGTCTTGAGGGGTTACGCCTTACGGCGTACGATCACGATAATGGCTGCCGCAATAGCTGCTGCGGCCAGTACGATCGTACCAATCCACGGGAACTCAGAACCGTAGGTGACGGTCGTGTTCGTGGTTTCGTTCTTGGCCTGCGCCTTATCGGAGGAGTTCGACTGCTTGTTCACCCCGGAAGCATTCGCCTTGGCGGTAGCCTTCTTCTGGGTGGTACCGTTCGAAGACTTCTGCTTCTTCTCACCGTTGGTGGTGGTACCGTCCTCAGTGTTTGAGGTATCGGCGTCACCTTCGGTTTCGGAGTCGCCGCCATTTTCGGAGTTCAGGCGGTCGTACTCTTCCTTGGTGATTTTGTTGCCGTCGGCATCCACGTACTCGGTTTCTCCGCTGTCAGCAGTCCCGCCGCCGTTAGCGGAGGTGCCGCCGCCGGAGGTACCCCCGCCGCTGTTATTGGATGAGCCGCCATCACCGGAAGCCCCACCACCGTTATTGGATGAGCCGCCGCCGCCATTATTATTGGAGGCACCACCGCCACCAGATTTATTGCCGCCGCTGCGGGACCCGCCGTTTGAGCGTGATCCACCGCCGTTGTTATTGGAGGAACCAGAGTCTGAGGATGAGCCGCCGGAGTTGCCTCCACCGCTCTTGTTTCCGCCGTCGCTACCGCCGGTGACAGTGAAGACCGGACTCTTATTACTAAACGGCTGGGTGCCTAGAGAATCACCTTTAGAGTTCTTCTTCGAACCAGCAGCCAAGAAACGCAGGGTGTGCTGGCCATTTTCCAGGTCGCTGGGCAGCACGAACGAGCCCGATACGTTGCCGTTACCATCGCTCTTCTGCTGGTGCACCACGCAGGCGCCCTGGGGCGCATCGGCGGGGCAGGCATCACCGTCATCAATCTTGACAGACACCATAGTGTTCTGGGGGAACCCGCTGAGGTTAAACGAGATCACACCGCCGGACTTTACCGTGGGGCTCACGGTGGAACTGGTTCCGGGGGTGTTGCCGCTGGCGCCGCCGGGGGCAGTGCATATGCGGTACCTACGCTCAGCCCCAGGCTGAGGGTGGCAGCAGCGCATACGGTAGCGGCCTTACTAAAAGGTGTAGAGAAACGCACGGTAGTCCTCTCGTAACAATACTAAATCTTGGGGGCGCCCCTGTGGCCCTGTGGCAGCGGGGCGGGGCACCAGAAACGGTGTGTTATAGACCCCCTATGAATGGTCAGGAAATCTAGTCGCTGTTCTTTTTCTTGAAAGTCAGCGCCAAGGCAAGCAGCACAATACCGGCCAGGGACATCAACAGGTTATTGGCGTTATTGGCAAACCACTTGGCGAAACCGGTCAGTTCGGTGCCGTTCACCCGGTGCTCGACCTTAGCCTGGGGGCTGCCGCCCTGCGATGCGGTATCGTTGCCGTTGTTGTCGTTGGCGGCCTTTGCCTGCACCGTCTTCTTGGCGGCGTTCTTCACCGGGCCCGTTGACTTTGACTTCCCATTAGCTGAAGTTGCTTTGCGGGCAGAGGCTGCCTTTGACTTAGCGTTAGCAACCACCACGCTCCGGGTGCCCGAAGTAAACGGTGCAATGGAGGCGGGACTGGTGCCAATGTTGCTGGAGACATACCCAACCCCCGCGTTTTGGTAAGGTGCCGGAGCGGTGGATACGGATACCGCATTGCCGCTGCTATCCCATGCCTGCCCGTCTTCATCAATCGTTACGTCAGGCTCAGCCGAATCGTAGGAAGACTGGTCAGCAGGCGATACGCTGCCACGCCCTGATGTACCACCACCACTGGGGGTGCTCTCGGTTGCTTCGGCAACGTGCAGCGGGGCCCAGCCAAGAACCTTACCGTTCTCCCCCTGGTTACCGCTCTGCACCACTATGCGGTAGTCTGCGGCGGGCAGCTCCCCACTCATGGTGTAGCTGACGGTGCGGTTCTGATCCAGCTGCACCCACTTAGAAGCCCGAGCCAGCTGCGCTGAATCACCCAGGTAGGGGGTAACCTTCACCCAGGTGCCCGGTTCAGCTTCGGGAACCTTCACGGTCAGCTGCTTGCCGTTGTGTTCAACGCTCACGCCGTGGCGGTCGCCTTCACCCAACTGGCTGGCGGGTACCGATGCAGGGTCGGCCCCGGGCTTGTAGTCGCCAATCACGAACTTGGTATTCACACCACCATCGCCTTCGGGGCCGCCGTAGGTGCCGTGACGGTCGCCCTTACGGAGGCTGCCGGTAAGCAGGCGCAGAGTGTGTTCACCACTGGTGACCTTCGCGAGCTCTTCCCCGCTCAGGCCGGTATTTTCAGCGGTGGGCAGGTCAATGTAGGTGTCGATATTACCGGTCTTCGCATCGGGCTCTACGATCGCCCAGATGGTGCGGTTCGAGTTCACCTTAGTGGCATCATTGTGTGAGACGGAGCCGTCATCAATCTTCAAGCCGATCTTTGAGACGCGCTTATCGTCAGGGTTGCACCAGCCGCTACCGGTAATGTGCAGCTTACCGCCGGGCTCCACGGTCGGGTTCTCGATCTTCAGCTTGGGGCTGAAGTCCCCGCCTTCAGGGGAGCACACATCTGTGTTCTCGGGTTCCTTGTATTCTGCGGCAGCCTGACCGTTCACGGGAATGGTCTTGGAGGTTGCCGCGCGCTGAGTGTCGTTCGGGGCGTTACGGCCGCTCTGTGCGGTAATGCTCAGGTAGTCGCCTGTCTTACCGGTTTGCAGCTGCTCGGGAACGTCGATCTCAATATCGAAGGTGCCGTCAGGGTTCAGCGCGTAAAGCCCCTGGGCGGGGTTTGCTTTGCCGGCATCGGGAATCAGCAGAGCCCACGTGGTGGAGTCAGCGCTCTTACCATTATCCCGCAGGTACTGATCAATGGCACCATGACCACCGGCGCGCGAGTACTGGGCGGGCTTGCCATCCTTCAGGTAGTTCAGCTTCAGCGCCACGGTGGAGCCGCCCTTGCCCTCGGCGTTCGTCCAGCCGCTGCCTTTAATACGTAGCTTCGAGCCCTTACCGGTGGTGTAGGGCTTAACGTACATTACGCCCGCACTACCCTGCCCGGTTGCGGGGGCATCAAGCTTGACCCAGTTGGACGTATCATTCTCATCCGCGGGCTGCTGAGGCTGCACCTGGGCCTGGTCATTGTCCTTGGACGGCTGCCGTGTCTGGTTATCGCTCTGCGGGGTCTGTGGCCTTGCCTTAGGCTGCTGGGGCTGTCGCTGTTCCGTCGCTGCGGGCTGCTGCGGTGCGGGGGTCTGCTGGGGCTCTGCTTTGGTGTCGCCTACTGTCACCTCCAACTCAGCAGAACGCACCACATCAACCTTCTTACCCCCACCATCAACCTTCAAAGACCCCGACAAAAAGGTTACGGTATGCTTCGAACCAACACCCCAATCCGAACCCTTCACATTCGAATTATCAGCCGAAGGAAACGGAATCCGAGCCACAAAATTACCCGCATCATCCGCCTCAACAACAGCAACAACACCACGCGAACCATGCTCCTTACCACCATACGAAACCTGACCACGAGGCACCACAGCACCCCCATCAAGCTTCACAGCAGCAACAGACCCACCCCCATTCTTATCCTTCCACCCAGAACCAGACACCACAATCTCCTGCCCCACCTGAACAACCTTCACACCAGAAACCGACGCACCATCATCAGCCGTTACAGTCTGCTGGTCGGTATCGGTGTTATTGGCCTGCTGGGTGGCGGCCTGGGGCTTTGCTGAGCAGCGGGGGTTACTTCCCCACCGGTGGCATCCGGTGCAGCAAAAGCTGCAGAGGGCGCCACTAAAGCGCTGGCGAGAGCAACAACTGCGCCGTAAGTAACAGCGTAACGAGTGTGCCGAGTCATGCGATTGTTCCGTTTCTTCATGTGGATTAGTGGTTGGTGGCGGCTGGGGACCGCCTCATATAGTTATGGTGTGCGATGCTGTTTGTGTCCGAAAGAATACCGGAAGTTGGGTGCTTCAACGGGATCTTTTCTCTCGGGAAGTCTAGCCCAGCAGGTCCTTCTTGACGTCTTCAATAATTCCCTGCATGAGAAGCGGACCACCGGTTGAGGTCCACTTGGAGCCGTCCACGAGTTTTACGTGATTCTCCTTATATGCTTTCAGCTCGGTAAAGCCGGAAGTTTCTTTCGCCTTCTTGAGCGCTTCTTCAGCGCCTTCAAGGCCCGCATTGCCCTGAGCTTCGGGGTTTTGCTGGCTTGCGCCACCCAACGTGCCTAAGAACATGTAGTCGGCGTCAATATTTGCCAGGTTCTCCAGAGACACCGGGTCGGAGTGTCCCTGCCCCTTACGGTCCTGTGCGGGCGGGCGTTTTAGGCCCAAATCTTCAAGAACCTGCCCAGCAGGCAGCTCCTTGAGGATCAGGGCGGGCCCGTTACCAGCCCAACGCACAATGGAGAAGGTCTTATCCCCGTACTTGGGGGCGAGTTCCTCCTTGGTTTTTGCGGCTAAAGCCTCATAGTTTTTAATGAACTCCTCGCCCTTATCTTTGAGATTCAGGGCATCAGCAACATTACGGAAGTTAAAATGCCAGTCACCGCCGGCATATCCGCAGTACACCACCGGGGCAATTTTTGTCAGAGTGCTGTAGGCATCAGAACGCTTATCCACACCGGTGTAATCGACAAGGATCAGATCCGGCTCCAGCGCATCGATTTTCTCGTAATTTACCTGTGCCACGGTACCAATCAGCGGAACATCTTTCGCTTTCTCTTTGAGGTAGTTCGGCACAGTTGACTGCCCACGCCCTGACACAGTACCTACGGGGTTGATTCCCAGGGCTAGGGCCGCATCCAAAGTAGGCTCAGAGAGAGTAACCACACGCTGAGGTTTAACGGGGATGTTGATCTCTTCCTCATCAACATCCTGTACTTTGCGGGTTTCCCCACTTCCTCCGGAGGTGCTTGAGGAGGTGGATTCACCGCTGCATGCAGCGAGTGTGAAGGCCGCACCAGATGCCAGTGCCAAGCCCATGAAGTTCCGGCGATTAATGATCGACTCGCCAGAAACTTCGTTTTTCTCGAAAGACATAGCTCTCCCTAATTACTACTAAACTCCACCTAACCTTACCGCTATCTTAGCTTTACTTCAAGGAAACGAAAATTACGACTCACCGCAAGAAAGATGGCTGTACTTCCCTGTTTTTACAGGGAAGTACAGCCATCTTCACATATTTTTTACGGTTATGATGACACTATGTCCCTAAAAAATATGTGTGATGTTCATATAGTCCGCAAATATTTTTAGGTAAAACATTTATTAAGCATCACAATGGTTACTACCCGCACCCACAGGCACCCCATGTTTTAGCGTATGCGCGGGTTGCCGCCTCACGAAGCGACGCGATCGCCTGCTGCGGGTCCTGCGCCCCGTACACCGAGCTGCCCGCCACAAAACATGTAGCCCCTGCCTCTGCCGCCCGCACAATGCTCTCCCGCGTCACTCCCCCGTCAACCTGCACAACCACCGGAGTCCCAGAACCGGCAACGGCTTCGGCGGCACGGCGGATCTTCGGCAGCGTCACGTCCAGAAAAGCCTGCCCGCCAAACCCGGGTTCTACCGTCATCACCAGCAGCATATCCAGCTCAGAGAGCATATCCAGGTAGGGCTCCACGGGGGTAGCAGGGCGCAACGCCATACCTGCTGCAGCGCCCAGCTCCCGCAACGTGCGGGCCAGTTTAATGGGGGCCGTTGCGGCTTCGGCGTGAAAAGTCACCGATTCGCACCCCACCTGCGCATACTGCGGAGCCCACCGGTCAGGATCCTCAATCATCAAATGCACATCGAACGGCACCGGGGAAACCTCACGCAGACGCTTCACCACAGGAAGCCCCCATGTAAGGTTGGGAACAAAATGGTTATCCATCACATCAATATGCGCCGCATCCGCGGTTGAAATGTTCTCCAGCTCAGCCTGCAAATTTGCGAAATCGGCCGACAAGATTGAGGGGTTAATATGAATCCCCACTGTGTGAACCTCCTCGTGTGGTGCCCGTCCCTTTGTTATTTTTACGGAACAACGCCAAAAACATGGCGTCGGTGCCGTGCACATGCGGCCACAGTTGTGCCGTACTTGATGCAGCATCAGTCACGGCTGGCGCACCCCGCTTCACGTGTATCTCAGGCTGGGTTCCGGGGTCTTTCTCCCCCGCCAGCACGCTCCTAGGCGAGCCGTCATCCCCGGTTCACCACTGCCTGATTCTTGCAGAGCCACCGCCTGCAGGGCGGTGCGCGCATCCAGCAGGTGAACTTTCCCGCTTTCCAGAGCTTCAGCCACAATATTCTGGGTTTCGGCGGCGTGCGGTGAACACGTCACATACGCAATCACACCGCCGGGCGGGTCACCTCAATCGCCGCATCCAGCAGCTGCCCCTGCAGCGGCAGCAGATCCGCAATATCGCGCGGAGTCTTACGCCAGCGGGCCTCCGGGCGGCGCCGTAACGCACCCAAACCTGAGCAGGGCGCATCCACCATAACACGGTCAAACAGGGTGTCCGGCCCTATGCTATCCGGTAATTTAGCGGCTTCACGGGCGAGGGTTGCGGTGATGCTCCTGCCGTCGCCAGTGAGTACCGTATACGTTTCTTCGGGGAGCGGGCGCATGGACTGCTCAACCAGCTTCGCGCGGTGCGGCGCTGATTCATTCGCCACCAGGTGAGCCCCCCGTTGGGCACCAAGAGCTCCCAGAAGGGCCGCCTTACCGCCGGGACCTGCGCACATGTCAAGCCAGGCGCGGTCACTGCCTTCAATAGGTACGGCGGTCAAGGCACGGGCCACCAGTTGGGACCCCACATCTTGAGCCCGCACGGTGCCTTCTCTCACGCTTTCTAGACGCGCCAAGTCGCCAGCAGAGTACAGGGCTGAGCCCTCAACGAGTTCCCCGGGGACCGCACCGTTTTCCTCTGCCTCACGCAAGTCTCCCACCCCCGGCAGTGCCACCAGGTTCACCACGGGTGAGACATTATTAGCCTCCAGCAGTGCACGGATCTCTTGAGGGTCACGCCCGTGCGCGGCAAGCGCCTGACGCATGGCACGCACAATCCACGCCGGGTGCGAGGTTGCAAAGCCCATCCGCTCCGTCTCGTCCTTTGACTCGGCTTCAATGAGCTCAAACCACTCATCGGCGGTGCGCTCACTCACCCGGCGAAGCACGGCATTAATGAACCCGGATGGGCCCGAGCCGATTCGCTCACGCGCCAGCGAAACACTCTGATTCAGGGCTGCGTGGGCGGGCACCCGCATCTTAAGCAGTTGGTGTGCGCCCATCCGCAGAATAATGAGGGTGGTGGTGCCGATCTTATGGAGGGGCCGGTCGGCGCAGCGCGCTAAAACAGCGTCATAGGTGCCCTGGTTGCGTAAGGTACCGTAGGTAAGTTCAGTAGCGAGCCCGGCGTCGCGGTGGTCAAGCCGGTACGCGCGAATAGTTTTGGGAAGCACCAGGTTCGCGTAAGCGTCAGATTCGGCAACGGCACGTAACACCTCGAAGGCTACCAGCCGGGCGGGGTCTGCGGTACGGCTACGCTGTGATGGGGCGCTGGCGGAGAAGCTGCGCTGTGACAGGCTGCGGCGGTTACGCTCATGCCCTTTCCGGTTGCGTTCAGTGGCGCCGCCTCCGCCACGTTTCTGCCCACCACCGGTGGGTTTGGTGCGGGAGGTGCGGCGCTGTTCACTGGTGCGGCCATCAAATCGCCCGCCGCGAGCCGTTCCTTTTGCGGCGGGGCGGCGGGGCGGATGCTGGCCGTCGTTATTGTGCTGTTCGCTCATGCCAAAACCACTTTCCCTTCGGCGAGGTCGCTGCCTACCCCGCGCGCCCAGGCGGGCGCATCCATAACCTTTTTCCCGGCGGGCTGCACACGCACCAGCTGCAGCTCCCCCGCCCCGGTGCCAACATACACCTTTTTGCCCCGTAACTGTATCTGCCCGGGGGCAAGCTCAGTTTCGTGCGAGCCGCGCTGCAAGGCGGCGATTTTGAAGCGGTTGCCCGCAAGTTCGCACCAGGCACCGGGCTCTGGGGTGACGCCCCGGAACGTCGCAAGCACCCGTTCGGCGGGTTCGTTAAAGTCTAGGCGCCCGTCAGCGATACTCATCTTATGGGCGTAGCTTGCCTGACCGGTTTGGGGGGTTCCGGTCTGTCCCTCAGCAATGCGCGCGAATGTGCGCAGCAGCAGCTCCCCTCCGGTTTCTGCCAGACGGTTCAGGATGCTCCCTGCCGTGTCTTCATCGCCGACCGGGGTCGAGTCACGTTCAAAAACTGACCCGGTGTCCAGCCCCTCTTCAATGAGGAAAGTGTTCGAATAGATAGTGGTTTCCCCCGCCATCAGGGCACGCTGCACGGGGGCTGCGCCGCGGTATGCGGGCAGCGCCGAGAAATGCAGGTTCACCCACCCGTGGGGCAGCAGCTTAAGTGCTTCTTGAGGCAGTAACGCCCCGTAGGCGACAACGGCGGCGGCATCCGCCCCGAGGGACGCAATAGCGTGGGCGGTCTGCGCAGACCACTGGGAGGCTTTAATTACCGGAATTCCCAGCTGTTCGGCTCGTTGGGCTACGGCAGATGCGCTCAGGATCCGTTTACGCCCCACGGGTGCGTCTTCTCGGGTGAGCACCCCCACCACCTCTACTTCTTCGGAGGCAACTAGAGCGTTGAGGGGGCCACTGCTATTTCTGGGGTGCCAGCGTACAAGATTTTCATGGCTCTCCTACTTCCCGAGGCTTCCGGCGGCGCCGAAACTGCCGAATGCACCGCTCACCCTGGTGGCGCGTTCGGCCGTAGTTTTACCGGCGACAGCGGCGTATTTCCCGGCGCGGATAGTGCGCATCACCCGTTTACGGTCATCTCCGGTGAGTTTGTCGATGAATAGGGTGCCGTGAAGGTGGTCTGTTTCATGCTGAAGCATGCGCGCGAACAGTCCTTCCCCCTCAAGTTCTAGGGGGTTACCGTGCCGGTCTACTCCGCGTACACGCGCCCAATTTTTGCGGGGTGTCTCGGATTTAATGCCTGGTACGGAGAGGCACCCTTCACCGCCTTCTTGGGTTTCCTCACCGGTTTCTAGCACCGGGTTAATAATGTACCCTTCACGGTCATCAATGCCGCCGTAGGTGAAGATTTGCTTGTCTATGCCAACCTGCGGCCCGGCTAAACCCACTCCTTCGACGTCGTACATGGTCTCTAGCATATTGTCGATAAGTGCTGCTAATTCTTTGTCGAATACTGTGATGGGCTGGCATTCGCTCCGTAGCACAGGGTCGCCTACGGTGCGGATACTCAGGATTGTCATGGGTGCCTCCTTTAGGCGGTGTGCCCGCGCACGATGTGTCGCTGTCTGTGGGTGTTAGAACCGGCGGGTTTATATTATGCGGCGTTGTGATGCGGTTGTGCTTTGGGTGCGGGTGGAGGGATAACGGGCATGAGGGCGGCGTCGTCGAATTCGTTGACGTCGCGGTTGTATTCCCATACTCGGCGAAGCGCACAGAATTTCCGCCAGTTTTTTTCGAGGATGCGCGGGTTTGCCTGGTGCGGCACCACCTGGGTTTCACCAAGGGCCACGCCCATGAGGATGGGGGCGTCTCCGTACTGCCAGGGTTCCCATTCTCCGGTGTCTGGGTCTATGAGGGCTTCTTCGGCTTTGAGTCCGGCAACAAGCTGCATCACGACTTTTGCGTCTAGGGGTTTTACCCTGCCTTTGCGGTCGGTGCCTTTGGTTTTGTAGTCGATAATGCAGGTGCGTCCGGCGATTTCGGCGACGAGGTCGAGGGTCCCCGCGTAGCCCACGGTATCGTTCCAGATGGTTATTTCGGCGGCGAGGGGCTTGGGGCGGAAGGCGTCCCACCATTCGTCGAACCGGTCTGCGTAGGCTTGTTCTCCGTTGCGGATGAGGTGTTCGCGGCAGGTTTCAACGTCGTGGGGTTTGCCCATGGCGCGTAAGGCAATGTTTTCGGCGTAGTTGTGTACCCTGTCGCCGCGTTCTGCTGCGGCATCCCGGTAGCGTTCAGAGGCGGCTGAGGCGTCTTTAATAATGGCGAATTTGAGGCCTTGGGAGCCTGAGGCCCGGTAGGTACGGTGATCTTCAAGGGCGGCTTTGGCGGCCATGTAACTGTGCCAGCCGCTGAGGTCTGTGGCGTGCTGCCCAATAACGGTGGTAATGGAGGGGACGAGCAGTTCACCTCCGCGGATGCGGGAGTACATGCGGCCGTGGTCGGTCGCAGTTGCCAGTTGTGGCGCTGTCACTGATGGTACCTACTATCCCCCGCCGGTGCGGGCCGAAAGATTTTCTTCGGTTTCAAGTCTACTAGATTGGGCTCAGGCACCCTAGCAGGTGGGGTACCGTGCGAGTTCTCGGGGGCTGGGTTATTCATCCTTTTGCGGTCATATTGCTGGTTATGTCCAGAGATTTAGCTAGAAAACAGCGGCTTCAGGTTCTCCGGTGACAATACAAAAAATCCCCGGATCTAACATCCGAGGATTCTATACTTGTGCGCGATACTGGGTTCGAACCAGCGAGGGGAAGAATTTTCCGAGCGCGCGAGGCACCAATAAATCTTTCCCTCGCCGAGGGCGTCAGCCCGAGGAGGTCACTGGTTCGCCCCCCGGGTACACAAAAAATCCCCGGATCTAACATCCGAGGATTCCTAAACATTTGTGCGCGATACTGGGTTCGAACCAGTGACCTCTTCGGTGTGAACGAAGCGCGCTACCACTGCGCCAATCGCGCTCACAGGTAAATACTCTACCGCCGCCGAGGGTCTTCGTCAAATTTGTTGGGCGGTTTTTGGGGTTAGTTTCCTTTCCCGGCAGGTGGGGTTGAGCATTTATCTTTCAGCGGGGGCTGCCGGAGGGGAATGCAGGGTTTGCATCAGCATTGTGGTGGCTTGCGGATATGCCGCGGCAATAGAAAATCCCCGGTTCTTTGGAACCGAGGATTCTTTGTTTCTAGCGTGACCCCAACCGGATTTGAACCGGTGTTGCCGCCGTGAGAGGGCGGAGTACTAGGCCGCTATACGATGGGGCCGAAACACCCGAAGTAGTGGGTGTTCGCTGGGGTACCAGGACTCGAACCTAGAATGACGGTACCAGAAACCGTTGTGTTGCCAATTACACCATACCCCATTACTCTATTGAGTTATTGTTGCTTGTCTGTAATGCTGTATCACCGCAACGGATAATAACTATACCGAGTTATTTTCGGGCGTGCAACTTCGCATTAGTAGACGTGCATCACAGCCACTCACGGTGCCTTACCCCTGCCGTTTCAAGGCCAAGCTCTCCCCTTCTGCATGCCGATTCCGCGCAACGGCGGGGTGGGCGCTCCCATTAATTCCGGGTTTGCGTCCACCCCGCCCGTGAGAGGGTAGAACGGTGTGAAGTTACCGTTTCACCTGTTTACGCCTCTTAATGTGCGGGCACAGTCTGCACGTGATCGAACTTCTTCATGTAGCGTGCAATGAATGCGGCCATAGCATCACGGTCGATAGCCTGTCCGGGACGGAAGGTGCCGTCGGGCCAGCCGGTGGTGATACCCTGTTCCTCAAGCCACGCAATTTCCTTGGCAAAGGGGTTATCCTGCACGTCGCTGAACTTGGCCGGGTTGGCGTTCGTGTACTCGGGCGATCCAGCAGCGCGGTAGAAGAAGGCAGCCATGGCGTCACGGTTCACGGTCTCGTTGGGGCGGAAAGTGCCGTCGCTCCAGCCGGTGGTAATGCCGGTGGAC
Organism: Rothia aeria; assembly: GCA_002355935.1. GTDB lineage: Bacteria > Actinomycetota > Actinomycetes > Actinomycetales > Micrococcaceae > Rothia > Rothia aeria. Next base: position 2,017,343 of record AP017895.1, read on the forward strand.
TGCAACCAAGCGATCTCCTTGTAGAAGGGATCGGTGGTCTTTACGTCCTTGAAGGGAGACTCTGCCGGTGCTTCGTAGCGGGGCGAGCCTGCCAGACGGTAGAGGTAAGCAGCCATTGCACCGCGCTCAATCTTATCGCCGGGACGGTAGGTGCCGTCGGACCAGCCGGTGGTGATCCCCTTCTCGGCGATGAAGTTAATCTCTGCCTTGAATGGGTTGGAGTCGATGTCTTTGAAGTTTACCTTAGCCAGGGACTTGTCCGGGTCGGTGGGGGTGACCGGCGGGTAGCCTTCGAACTTTGCCTGGCGGGGGGTGATCTTTGCGACCTCAGTCTTGGCGTCTGCTGCGTTATCGGCCTTCGGGGCGTCTGCTGCGGGGGCGGCAGCCGCTTCGCCTACTGTCACCTCCAACTCAGCAGAACGCACCACATCAACCTTCTTACCCCCACCATCAACCTTCAAAGACCCCGACAAAAACGTCACAGTATGCTTCGAACCAACACCCCAATCCGAACCCTTCACATTCGAATTATCAGCCGAAGGAAACGGAATCCGAGCCACAAAATTACCCGCATCATCCGCCTCAACAACAGCAACAACACCACGCGAACCATACTCCTTACCACCATACGAAACCTGACCACGAGGCACCACAGCACCCCCATCAAGCTTCACAGCAGCAACAGACCCACCCCCATTCTTATCCTTCCACCCAGAACCAGACACCACAATCTCCTGCCCCACCCGAGCAACCTTCACACCAGACAGCGACGCACCATCATCAGCCGTCACAGTCTGAGTCTCAGGAGCAGGGGTAGGTTTGGGGTCGGGCTTGGGTGCTTCGCCTTCGGTGGTGCTGACCTTCACCTTGGTGATGGAGTCAACGGACTGGGTGGAGTTAGTGTAGTCGCCGGTTGCACGGTCTACGGCGTAGGGTACGGTTGCTTCAGCTACGTAGCCGTCCTTATTAGCGACGTAAACTTCGCCCTCGGCGCCGATGGTGATGTCGTTAGCACCCTTGGCGCCGGCCTGAACCTCACCAATAACCTGGGAGGAGCGGGTGTCGATCACACCAACCTTACCGGTCTTAAAGTCGGTAACGTACACAAGGTCGCGCTCGTCGTCATTGACCATGGCCAGGGCCTGCTCACCGAAGGGGATGCTCTTCTTGTACTCGCCAGTGTTCAGGTCGTACACGGTCACACCGGAGTTGGCGCCATCCAGCCCCTGGGACGAGACGTACAGTTCGTTAGTGCTGTGGTCTACTACAGAGTCGGAGGGGCGCACTTCTTTGCCGGCAACATCGGCGTGCACCTTGTATTCTTTCTCGACACTGAAGCTCTTGAGGTCAATGATCTTCACGGTGTCAGAGGAGCGAACCGGCACGTACATCTTGTCGCCATCAATGTTCATGTTCATCGGCGAGACACGACCGGAAGCATCGGGGTCGATGCGCAGCTTTTTGACCTCGTGGGTTTTCAGATCGATGGATGAGATGTAGTAGCGGCCGGTCACATATGCCTTACCGGTCGCGTGGTCAATCTTCACATCGCGGGGGTGCTCGATTTCAGCTTCGGTGCCCTCATAACCGGGGGTGTAGTTGGTCCACAGCAGTTTGAGGGTGTTCTGGTCGTACACTGAGACGGAGTCGTTGCGGGTATTGGTTACCCACACGGTATTGTTTACGTCATCTACGGTGATACCGAATGCTGCAAGAGAGCTGTAACCTGCCTCGTAACCGGTGCCGCTACGGGTAACGGGCAGCCCTGCTACTGCCTCAACTTTCATGCTGGTTGCGTCAAGACGGGCCAGGGTTGAGGCACCCATGGTACGGTCTGAGCCTGCTACGAAGACTTTGTTGTTGTTCTTGGAGTGAGCGATCTGGTACTGACCTGCGATACCCTGGATCTGCTTTGCCAGAGTCTTTTCAGTATCGATTTTCTGCGCCGAGTTCTCGGCTGCGAATGAGGCGGGCATCGTAAAGGATGCGCCGATCATAGAGAGCGACAGTGCGCCAATGGTGATTCCCTTGAGAGTCTTTCCCTGCGTTAGGTTAAAGAGAGGAGCCATGTATATTCCTTTGTATGTGCGACGGGGTGAAAGCCCGCCGGTTCTGACTTAGGATAGATAACCCTAAGATGATACAGAGTCAATAATTACCTTTTCAGGGGCAAAAAGCAACAGACCAGGGTGGCTCAGAACGATATTTTACAGACACCCTGTCTGCATATTGTTATATTTTTCACTCCCCTGTTTTTATTCTCGCTCAGCGCTCCCGGACTCCTAAGATTTTCCTGGGTTCTAGCAACCTGCTGGGTGGGAATCCTCGACAGATATCTATTTTTATAATTCTGTAGCATTTTAAAAAACTTTAACGACATACTGTCACTTTGTGCGCGATACTGGGATCGAACCAGCGAGGGGAAGAATTTTCCGAGCGCGCGAGGCACCAATAAATCTTTCCCTCGCCGAGGGCACCAGCCCGAGGAGGTCACTGGTTCGCCCCCTGGGACACAAAAATCCCCGGATCTAACATCCGAGGATTCCATACTTGTGCGCGATACTGGGATCGAACCAGTGACCTCTTCCGTGTCAGGGAAGCGCGCTACCGCTGCGCCAATCGCGCTCAACATTATGATGTTGTGCGAGGTGAGGACGGGATTCGAACCCGCGTACACGGCTTTGCAGGCCGCTGCCTAACCACTCGACCACCTCACCGTATATCTCTCTGTGAGAGATGGGGTTCCGAACTCTAGGAGTCCTACGAGCGGTTGACGAGACTTGAACTCGCGACATCCACCTTGGCAAGGTGGTGCTCTACCAACTGAGCTACAACCGCGTATCAGCTACCTTTTGAGGTTTTCGCACGAGGTTTGACCCCCGGTCGTTCTGACAGATAAAAACTATACGCGGTTTTTGGGTTCTTGCCAAATCATTGGCTGTTATCCGCGCGTTCCTTGATTTTGCGGGCTAGAACTAGTTTTTCGGGCGGATGTAACACCGAATACATCAAGAATTTTGGGAGTGTACCCGCTCACATTTCACCGGTTTATGTGTTGGAAACACCCGAACATACCCCTCAGGTACCCGCCCTATTGCGGGCGGACGCTGAGGGGTGTATCGGGGAGGGCGGGAAAGGGCTTATTGTTCGGTTTCGCCAAGCAGACCTTCACGGGCGAGCGCCGTTAGACGGGAGACGGCACGGAAGTATTTCTTCTGGTACCCGCCAGCGAGCATTTCGGGGGTGAACACCTGGTCGAAGGGCACCCCTGATGAGACGATCGGCAGGTCTTTGTCGTAGAGGCGGTCAGCGAGCACCACGAAACGTAAGGCCACCGCTTGTTCGGTAATGGGCTGCACGTTGCGCCAGGCTATGCCTTCTAAACCGTCAATGAGCTGGCGGTAGCGGGAGGGGTGTACTTTCGCCAGGTGCGCTACGAGGTCGGTGAAGTTATCAACGGCAACGGATTTGCTGCCGAAGACTTCCTCCGTTTTCGCGTCAAGTTCCGCATCGGTGACGGGCTCGGGGGCGGCGGGAAGCCCGCGGTGGCGGAAGTCTTCACCGTCCACACGGTGTACCTCAAACTGCTGTGAGAGCACCTGGATTTCGCGTTTGAAGTCTTCGGCGGCGAAGCGCCCTTCACCGAGGGCACCGGGGAGGGTGTTGGAGGTTGCGACGAGTTTAACGCCCGCATCGGCGAGTTCGCGCATCAGGCGGGACATGAGCACGGTGTCACCGGGGTCGTCAAGCTCAAATTCGTCAATGCACACCAGCTTGTAGCTGCTGAGTGCCTCCACGGTTTTGCGGAAGGTGAGGGCACCAACCAGGTTGGTGTATTCGACGAAGGTGCCGAAGGCTTTGGGGCCGTCAACGTAGTGCCACAGGGAGGCTAGAAGGTGGGTTTTACCAACACCGAACCCGCCGTCGAGGTAGAGTCCGGCTTTGGTGGTGTCTTTTTTCTTACCTCCGAAGAGTTTGCCGAAGAACCCGCCGGTTCCTCCCCCTTTATTAATTTTGTCGCCGAAAGTTTTGAGTTTTTGTACTGCTTCGGCTTGGGAGGGCTGGTTGGGGTCAGGAATGTAGCTGTCGAATGACACTTCACCGAACCGCTCGGAGGGGCGGAAACCCGCGAGTAGCTCGTCGGCAGAGACGTGGGGGGTACGGTCGGTAAGGTGTTCGTAGGTGACGGGCACGATATAACTTTCTGAGTGACATCTATGTTACTTGTCTTAAGTTTAGTACGGATGCGCGGGGCCTACGGCTGCCCGGTGCTCAGAGCTCTTTCCCCTCTGGGTGCAGCGGCCGGAAAACCGCGGTAAAACCCGGGACTATGCGTTGTACGTGGTTTTAGTCATGTGCAGTCTAAAACCTTGAAAACACAGTCCCGGGTTTAGTTTTAGGGGTGAGCCCACCTAAGGTTTCGGGGTGTAGATTTATGAGAAGGTGAGCGAGTACAGCTGCACTCCCGGCGAGACTTTGAGTTCAATAATCCCGCTGCTTTGCTCATCGCCACGCACAATGTGGTGAGCATTAGGAGCGCCGTCAACGTGGATCTTTTCCGTTGTGCCGTTGCGCCGCACTTCAATGGTGCCGCTGCCACCGGCAACAACCTGCACCCCGTGGGCACGATAGTTAATCCGCAAAGTGCCGTCGCTTCCTTGAGGCTCAATACGTTCGGGGTTATGGCCCACGTACCGTTGAGGTCGAAGTGATCAATGTCTAGACGGTCTGCCGGTTTGAAGGTTTGGGTTCCGCTGGAGTAGTTTCCATGTCCTGCGAAGTACATTGCACGTTTAGCCCCCAGGTATGTTTCTGGGGTTCGGGCATCGTGCGTGTTCTGTGTTTGTTCTTGCGCATCGTCCTTGTGAATGGGGTCTGGAAGCTGCACTTGTGGGTTTGCGGCTTTGAGAAGTTCGCGCACCTGCGCTTCAGTCACCTTGTGCCCGCCTTCACCATAGTGAACAGCACGAAGTTTGCCTTCGCTATCGATGAGGTAGTGCGCGGGCCAGTAGCGGTTGCTGTAAGCACGCCAAATGGCATAGTCGTTGTCTTGAACTACCGGGTATTTAATACCCAGGTTCTCAATACCCGCCTGGACATTCTTAGCTTCGTGCTCGAACGCATATTCCGGTGTGTGTACTCCCACTATCTCCAGACCATAATCACGGTACTTGGCGTAGAGTTCATTCAGATGCGGTGCAGTCCTCTGGCAGTTAATGCACGAGTAGGCCCAGAAATCAACGAGTGTGACTTTTCCGCGCAGGTTGGTGAGAGTTGGCTGATTCTTGGTGTTGAAGTTACCCGTGCCGCCCGTTAGTTCCGGGGCAGAGCCGCAGTCCTGCAATTTTTCTTCGTCGGGTCGGCATGTGCTGATCGCCCCACCGGCGGAGGAGGAAATAATATTGTTCTGCGTACCTTGACTAATGGCCTGCTCGATCCCTTCCGTATAGTTCGGGATTGCGCGCTGCAGCTGAGCGGGAACGTTGAATATCAGCCCGATCGACAGGGCGATTAAAAGTATGCCCGAGGCGGTGCGTACTCCGCGCTGGTGGGTGCGGAACGTCTTAACCCGTTCGGCGATGCTTCGCCCCGCAAGAGCAAAGATCAGCAGCGGGATGGCTGTTCCAAGAGCAAAAGATAGGGTGAGTGCTACGGTTTCGATGCCAATGTTTCCGGTTGCGCCCGCAAGGGTAATAGCTGCAAGAACCGGGCCCGCGCAGGGCACATAGACGAGGCCGAGCGCAAGCCCCATGAGGAAGCCGCCGCGTGTGGTGCTGCGTTTCGCTCCGAGTTGTGAGAATTTCGCGAAGGGTTTTTCGAGCAGGCGCTCCAGCGGGGGTATAAACATACTCAACCCAACAATAATGAGGAAGGTTATACCTAAAATCCTCAGCGTGTCCTGCGGCAGGTGCAGGGCAGCAAGAATAACCGAACCGAGCAGGGTAAAGAGGCTGAAGCTCAGAACAAGCCCGCCCACAACCTGGTAGGGGCGCCAGCGTGATGCGGTGCGCTGTGTGGGTGCTGAAGTTGTGTTTGTCAGGACCGCGCTTCTGCGTGAGAACAGGGCTTGCACATTGTTCGCGGAGTCTTTTACCGTGTCTGTTTGCCCATTGTCAACGGATGCGGTGCGCGCCGAATCGGCACCGCCGGTGACAAGAATAACGGGCAGGATAGGCAGGATGCAGGGTGAGATTCCGGTAATAAGACCACCGAGTATGCCAAGGATGATGAGTGATAACAGCATAGTTATTTTCCTCTTGGATTGCTCATACGGGGCGATGCTGCCCCGCGTGTTGTCATGGTTATATTCGGAACAGACTGCGGTTTCGGTTTGGTTGGAATTATTTTTATGGCGGCCCCTGCACACTTGGCAGCGTTTTCATATGCTCTCTTACTGCGCAATACTACAGCCCATGAAATTTCTCTGGGGTTGTTCACGAATGGCTGCACACGCATCGTTTAAAAAATTTTTGAGGTTTTGCAATCCGAACGGGCTGTATGCTCCGAATACTTTGTGAGTCCGGTTCAGGATTCTGAATATTTCGCAATGGCATGGGTGCACCTGTGGGCTGCCCGTGCTGGTATAAGATTTGGAGTTATGTATGTCCGCTATTCTTCGCACTGTGTCTTTCGCTGCTGCTTCTGTGGCTCTAGTTGCTGGTGTTTCTGCATGTTCTTCTAACGCATCCAATCAGAACTCATCGCCGAGCGCATCGTCGAGTTCTTCTGCGTCATCCGCTCCCTCTTCTTCTGCCATGATGAGTTCAGACGCAATGATGTCTCCCTCGGCCATGCCGAGCCAGTCTGCCATGTCTGGGGACAAGATGGATGGCGACCACGGCAAGATGGGCGGCGATAAAATGCAGGGAGATCATGACGAGAAGAAACATGATGATCATAAGATGGACGGCGATAAAGGAGGCAAGATGGAGAGCAAAGACGCCATGATGTCTCCTTCGGCCTCGGCCATGTCGAAATAGTATTTTGCCGGTATGCTGCTTTACACCCTGGAATATTTTCTGGGGTGTAAAACATACCTAAGCTTTATTTTCTATAGATAGAATAATCAAATGTCACTATTGAGGGTGATATGATATGGTTATGACTTTTTGGATCGTCGGGTGACTTCGGCGTATCAAGAAGCTCAGAAAACCGCCCAAATCCCTCAGGAATATCAGCGCTTAGCTGCATTGATGGAGTGCGCTGCCGCAGGGAACGAGCACTGTTTTGAAGCTCTATACGATGCACTTGTGCCGCGTCTGTACGCGCTTATTAACCGCATTCTTCATAACCGAACGCATGCGGAAGAAGTCACCCAAGAAGTTTTTCTCGAAATATGGCAAAAAGCGCCTTTATACCGTGCAGAACGCGGTGCTGTATTGTCGTGGGCTGCAACTATTGCTCACCGCCGTGCGGTTGACCGGGTACGCTCCGTTGCGGCCTCCGCAGAACGTGATTTCACACGTGGCCTTGAGGAGTATCGGGAATCGTATCATCACGTTGATGACGCACTAGCTGCTTTTATGGATACCGAGGAGGTTCATCATGCCCTATCGGGTATTCCACGTGAACAAGCTCAGCTGCTCACCATGGCATATTTTGGCGGTAAATCGCAGCGTGAGATCTCCGATGAAACGGGTATTCCTCTAGGAACTGTCAAAACCCGTATGCGCGCCGGCATGCAGAAACTACGTGAACGATTGGAGGGCACCCGTGAACGCTAAAGACTATCCCGAAGATTTTCCCGATAAACTCGACTATGCTCTCCACACGCTTTCGCCAACGCAACACGCAGCATTTGAATCGTGGGCTTCCAAACAGGAACGCGAAGACGCTGAGGCTGATGCTGCGGCTCTCTCCGAGGTTTTCGGCACTTCGCTCACCCCGCTTGAGCCGTCCGTTGAGCTTAAAGCCCGTGTGATGGCGCAGGTTGCGCATACCGAGCAACTCCAGCCAGCCCACGAGATAGGCACAGATGATGAGCTTACCGAGCATACGAACGATTCTGCCGAAAACCAAAGTTCCTCTGCCTCAGATCCTGCGGACGACATTGAAACTACCGCAGGCCCAGAGGATTCCGCCTATGCACGGGCTAAACGGTGGTGGTTCGGGGCTCAGGGGCACTCTCTCCGTCTCGCCTGACGGCTGCGGCGAGTATTATTATTGCCGCTAGCCTGGGTGTGGGGCTTCGCACAGCATCAGCAATTGGAGCGTACCTCTCAGGAGCTTCAAGCCGCGAGGGCGTCTTCTTCGGCAGCTGCGCATCCCGGTGACCAGTCGATCGTCGAGCAAATCAGTACGGCGCCTGACCTTTCAATGGCTCAGGGGAAAGTTAACGGCATGCCGGTATCGGTTATGTACTCCCCATCCCACAATATGGCGGGTGTTTCAACAACAAATCTGCCTGCGCTGCCTGAAGGGAAGGTCTATAAACTCTGGCTGTACGATGCTCAAGGCACTATTGTGGGGTCGGGAACCCTCAATTCTGCTGGCCGTGGTGCCGGGGTCACAACCATGACAGAGCATGACCTGAGTAGGGTCACCGACTTTGGTATATCGATTGAAGATGAATCGGCTCATTCCCCTAGTCAGAAACCCGCCATGCTGGAAAATGTTGTGTAGGAGAACGCTTGCAGGCACCCCAACCCTATGCAGGTGGAAGTAATACGTGCCTTAGAGGTCGGCCCTCTCGTTTTCGTAGAATAGTCCCTATGGCTAAGAAGAATAAAGGCGGCAAGAAAGGCGCATCCACCGCTGCGGTTGCGCTCTTGAAGGAAACTGAAACTCCTTTTGAGATCCGCGAGTACGAGCATGCGGAGGGAGAAACTTCCTTTGGGTTGGAGGCCGCACAGAAACTTGGTGCTGACCCGAGCAGGTGTTTAAAACGCTTCTGATTGTGCACGACAAAGATTTCGCGGTGGCGGTAGTTCCGGTGAGCGGGCAGCTGAATCTGAAAGCGGCGGCGCACGCCCTTGGCTGGAAGAGCGCCTCCATGTGCGACCCGAAGATTGCCGAGCGCCGCACCGGGTATGTGGTGGGCGGTATTTCGCCATTAGGGCAGAAAACTCCTTCCCCACGCTCTTAGATGCGAGCGCCGAACAGTATCGGACCATTATGGTCTCTGGCGGTAAACGCGGGCTAGATATTGAACTCTCCCCCGCCGACCTGCTCAAACTCACCGGCGGCAACTATGCGCCTCTTCGCGCCTGAGCCGCCGTGTCTTGAGCTGCGGGTCCCCACTGCGGAGGACGCCACCGAATGGTATGCGCTGTTCAGGGATACGCGCGTCATGGAGTATTTGGGGCGGCCCGCAGATTCACTCGCCCACTATGAGGATATGGTGGTGCGAGCTCGCGCCGACTATGAGCGGGAAGGGTTCTGCCTCTACACGGTGCTGGCTGATGGTGAGGTGGCTGGTTTCACCGGGGCGCACCGGTGGGTGAACGATTGGGGCCCGACCGGGCAGATTGAGCTGGCCTGGCGGCTTGGGTGCGCCTTCTGGGGTGAGGGCATCGCCACCCGTGCCGCCCGGCAGGTGATGGGTGAGCTTGCCGATGCTAGGCATCAGCAAGTATATGCCGTTATTCACACCCACAACCGGGCATCAGCGGCAGTGGCCCAACGTTTAGGGATGCACCAGCGCAGCAGCTATGAGGCACAGGTGAACGGCCTGGCCCTGCCCGTCACCGAATGGGTCACGAACCTGTACCGCCCGGGAACAAAACCTGAGCCGGAACCGTTATAACGACGACAGCTCATACGAGAAGATTTGAAGGAGCAGCAGTGGGAAACTCACTACCGGGCACCGGGAAGATTGAGAAAAACTGGCGTGAAATCCTCACCCCTGAGGAGTATGCGGTGCTGCGTGAAGGCGGCACCGAACGAGCCTTCACCGGCGAATACTGGGACACGAAAACCGAGGGTGTCTATTCGTGCCGAGCCTGCGGCACCGAGCTTTTCCGCTCTGCTGAGAAGTTTGAGTCGCACTGCGGCTGGCCCTCTTTCTTCGCCCCGCTTGCAGAAGAACGTGTGCGGTATCTGGAAGATACTACGTTCGGGATGCGCCGGGTAGAGGTGCGTTGTGCCGCCTGCGATTCGCATTTGGGCCACGTGTTTGAAGGTGAAGGGTACGGCACCCCCACCGACCTGCGGTACTGCATTAACTCGGTGTGCCTGAGCCTTGAACCCGCCGCCGGCAACACCCCATAGGTTATGCAGTACAACACACTCACCGCTGCCGTCAGGGGCAGCACCCGGTGGGTAGAATAAAGTGAACGCCCGTTTCGGTGCGGCCGCTACCCCTTGTGGGCATACCGCACACCCCAGCAAAGGATGCCGCATCACATGAACCCCAGTTCTACAGAGCCGTCTCACTCCCCCGTCTCAGACGATACGCTCGGGGAGCTACGGGGGTTCGTGGTGCCTGAGGTGGTTCCCCTTGACTCTCCTTCCGTGCCTATTCCGCCCGTTATTGACACCGAAAGGGCATTACACCGAGCAGCTGATGAGTTGGCGGGCGCATCGGGGCCAGTCGCAGTTGATACGGAACGTGCACAAGGCATCCGCTATGGCAGACGCGCATTTTTGGTGCAGCTCAAACGCGACAATAAGATCTACCTCATTGACCCGGAGGCATTCAAGGATTTACGCATCATTAACGATGCGCTCACCGATGCGGAATGGGTGATTCACGCCGCGATCCAGGATTTCCCCAGCCTAGATATGCTGGGGATGCGCCCTAAACACCTGTTCGATACTGAGCTGGGTGCGCGCCTTGCGGGTATGGAGCGCGTGAACCTAGGTGCCGTAGTCGAGGAGCTGCTGGGGTACCGGCTGGCGAAAAAACATTCAAAGGAAGACTGGTCTACCCGGCCCCTACCGAAAAACTGGCTGAACTACGCCAGCCTGGATGTGGATGTGCTCATTGATCTGCGGGACGCCGTGGAGGAACTCTTAGATTCGCAGGGTAAGCTCGGTATTGCCCGGGAAGAGTTTGCGCACCTGTGCCTCATGCCCGCGTTTGATGAGCAGCAGTACCGTGCCGAGAGGTGGCGCAAGACGAAGGGCCGCAACGAGCTGCGTTCGGTGCGGCAGCTCACGGCGCTGCGGAACCTGTGGTTCGAGCGGGATAAGCTGGCGCAGAAAAAAGACATTGATTCCAAACGGCTGCTGAGTGATGCGGCGCTAGTGGCGGCAGCAAAAACCATGCCGCACACGGTGCCGGGCATCCTGGAAATCCCGGGGTTTCAGACGCGCCTGCTGAAACGAGAAGCCCCGCGGTGGGTGCGTGCCATCACCGATGCTGCCCGCGATCACGACCCGGTGCCCTACTCCACCCCCTCAAGCGCCCCTCCCCCATTAAAAGCGTGGGAGACGAAACGCCCCGAATCTTTAGCAATATTCACTGAGGTGCGTGAGGTCATTAACGCACTGTCGGAGCGGCTGGATATCCCGGCGCAGAACATTATTAACACAGAGTACGCGCGGCGCCTATGTTGGGAACCTCCTGAGCCGTACTCTCAGGATGCGCTGGCTGCTGCGCTCTACGAGTGCGGCGCACGCCAATGGCAGGTGCAGCTCTTAGCACCCCAAATGCACCAGATTTTCGTGGCACACCTGGAGAAGTAACCGCTGTGGAACCCAAATTATGGGGCGCACCCGTTTTGGGGATATGGTGGTGCTAAGGGCGATTAACCTATTGACCCGCGCCCGCGCATACACACTCGAAGGAAATAACGTGACCATGAGCGACACCACAGAATCGTGCGGCTGCTCGCGCACCACCCAGCAGACCGCCGGAACCGCCCTGAACGAAGGCACTATCTCCCGCCGGAACGCACTTATTGCGGGGGTAGCCGGAGGCACCGGTGCAGTGGCACTAAGCGCATGCGGTGAAGGAGGCTCCTCCCGGGGCTCAGGAAACAACAATAGCAGTGCGGGCGGACAAGGCCCGAGCGAGCCCACAGATATGGGGGCCGCCGCCGATGTGCCCGCCGGTAAAGCAGCGAAACTAACCGCCGGTAAAGTCACAGCTATTGTGTCCCAGCCGCAAGAAGGCACGTTTAAAGCATTCAGCTCAACGTGCACACACCAAGGCTGCCAGGTGAACGTGCAGGGCGGGGCGAAAATCGTGTGCCCCTGCCACAATTCACAGTTTTCCCTCTCCGACGGGGCAGCCCAAGGCGGGCCCGCCGAAAAACCGCTGGAATCATACAAGGTAGAGGTAAAAAACGGGCGTATCTGGGTGGGATGAGCCCAGCTGGGTACAGTTTCAAGACCTATGCTGCGCCGTCATTCCGTTGTAACTATGCTCTGGATGACTCCGCAGCAACCAAGCACAGCCCTGAAAGGCGCAGCGTGCTTACACCCTGTTTCAACTGCTTCTGCCGTTAGTGGGTGTGCCGCGGCTTCTGGCCTTCTTCACGAGCGAACGGCACCTTATCACCAGCCAGTTGGGCGAGCACATCGGCTGCGATGGTTTCGGCGCTCAGGCCGGTCTCCTCAAGGATTTCTTCGCGGGAGGCGTGCGGGATGAACTCTGCCGGCAGCCCCAGCTCGCTCAGGGCCGTGTCTACCCCGGCGGCGCGCATTTCTTGGCGGATGCGGGCACCTACCCCGCCGGAACGTACCCCGTCCTCAATGGTGACCACGATGCGGTGGTCTCGGGTCAGCTCCACCACGGAGGCCGGTACGGGCATCACCCAGCGCGGATCCACCACGGTAGAATGCACCCGGTGCGTCTCAAGAATCTGGGATACTTCAAGGGCCACGCGCACCATGGCGCCCACTGCCACGAACAGCACGTCACGCTGACCGGTCTGCGGGTGTGCCGCACCGGTGCGCACCAGCACGTCCACGCCGTCTTCACGGCGTTCCAGGGCGGGGATGTCCTCCCCCACGGAGCCTTTGGGGTAGCGGATTACGGTGGGGGCATCGTCAATGGCGACCGCCTCACGCAGGGCCTCGCGCAGGGTCGCGGCATCACGCGGTGCCGCCATGTACAGCCCGGGGATGAACTGCAGGAGCGCCAGGTCCCACATGCCGTGGTGGCTTGCCCCGTCCGGGCCGGTAATACCCGAGCGGTCAAGCACCAGTGTCACCCCGGCCTTGTGCAGGGCAACGTCCATGAGCAGCTGGTCGAAGCCACGGTTCAGGAACGTCGCGTAAAGCGCCACCACCGGGTGCATCCCCCGTAGGCGAGCCCCGCGCTCATGGCCACCGCGTGCTGCTCGGCAATACCCACATCGATCACGCGCTCGGGATGTGCCTGGGCGAACTCGCGCAGCCCCACGGGGATGAGCATCGCCCCGGTAATACCCACAATATCTTCACGCTCATCGGCGATCTGTTTAATTTCGCGTCCGAAGACGCTGGTCCACGACTCTTTGGTGCTCTTTGAGACTTCTTTGCCGGTGAGCGGGTCAATGGGGCCCACGGCATGGAACTGGTCGTCTTCGTTTGCGCGCGCCGGGGCGTAGCCGTGCCCTTTCTCGGTGATGGCGTGCACAATCACGGGCCCACCGTAGTTCTTCGCAGCGCTCAGGGCGGTCTCAACCGCTTCCTGGTCGTGCCCGTCGATAGGGCCCACATATTTCATGCCCAAATCTTCGAAGATACCGCCGGGGACCACCACATCTTTAATACCGGCCTTCATGCCGTGCAGGCCCCGGTAAATCATCTGCCCGAACGAGCCGCCGCGCTGCAGCTTCTCACGCATAGCGTTCAGAGCCCTGTCGTACCGGCGGTCCAGGCGCATCTTATCCACCTGCTGCTGCACGTTATATTTCAGTGCTGAAAGCTGGTTGGCGAACCCGCCAATAGTTGGGGCGTAAGAGCGGCCATTATCGTTCACCACAATCACAACTTTGCGGGTGCGGTCGGCGGCGATATTATTCACAGCCTCCCAAGCCATACCGCCGGTGAGTGCGCCGTCACCAATAAGCACCACCGTGTACCGGTCGTTCTGCCCGTTCAACTTATGCGCACGCGAAATACCGTCAGCCCATGAGATGGATGAAGAGGCGTGCGACGACTCGATAATGTCATGCACCGACTCGCCGCGGTCCGGGTACCCTGAAAGCCCGCCTTTCTGCCGCAGGCTCTCAAAGTTATGCCGCCCGGTCACCAGCTTATGCACATACGACTGGTGCCCGGTGTCGAACAGGATATTATCGTGCGGCGAATCAAACACGCGGTGAATGCCTAAGGTCAGCTCAACCACGCCCAGGTTCGGCCCCAAATGGCCGCCGGTGACCGCCACATGGTTCACCAGGAACTCCCGGATCTCCCCGCCAGCTCACGTAGCTGCTCATAGGTGAGGGGTCGCAGATCTTTGGGGTCGTGAATGCCGTGTAGCATCTCGGGCTTGGCGTTCTCACCCGGTACAGTCTTTTCGGGCATACACACTCCTTTTGACTACTGCGACTGTTGCAGTTCTCTCCATCCGGTACGTTTCCGGCTTCCTTAGGCGAAAAACTCGGGTACCGGTCTCTTCGATTCTACCCGGTGCGGACCTCAAACCTCGACTCTACGCGCCCGGTGCACCCCACCGGTTACCGAATCTCGCATTAGCGGATGCGGCGCGGTTTAATACGTGCCGGAGCCCGGTAGAACAGGGCCGCCGCCTCCACATGGTGGGTGTTGGGGTACATGTCGTAGCCGCGTACCTGCACCAAATCCCAGCCGAGTTCACGCAGGATCGCGGTGTCCCGCCCCAGCGCCGCAGGGTCGCACGCCACGTAGAGGATACGCCCCGGTGACAGCTTATTCAGCCGTTCCAAAGTTTTCTTGCCCGCGCCTTCACGGGAAGGGTCAAGTACCACGGCGTCAATATGGGGCAGCTCGTCCAGTTCAAGAGCCGTTTTCAGATCCAGGAGGGTGCGCGCCACATCCCCGTGGATCACCTCAATACGGGTGCCTTTGGCCGATTCGCTGCGGGCCGCGCCGTCGGGGGCGAAATTGGCGCGCGCATCCCGGTGCGTCACCGGTGAGCCCTCAACACTGACCACGGTGCCGCGCTCGCCCACCGCATCGGCAAGAGCGGCAGTAAACAGGCCCGCGCCAGCGTACAAATCAAGAGTGCATTCGCCTTCAGCCGGCCGCAGCATCGTCAGCATAGTTCCCACCAGTGCTGACGGGGCGCAGCGGTGCACCTGCCAGAACCCGCCAGCAGAGACCTGGTAACTGAACCGGCGGGCGCCGAAAGTAACGTCCTCGGTCACGGATTTCAGGCCGCCGCCCAGAAGCACATCCCCTGACGTACCCTGCGGTAGGGGCTGCGCAGGCTGGGGCGCACCCCGTACTCCGGTTTAGCGTTTGACCGGTTCTCGGGTGTGAAAAATAACGAAATTTTGCGTTTCGCCAAGTCCCCCACAGCTTCTCAGCCTGCCGGTAAATGGGCTGGGACACCTCGCTGGCCGTAAAACGCGGGTCTACGGTGAGCTGAATGAGGATACGGCCCGCGAAGAAAGCGCCGCATCTACCTGCCGGATACCGTGTAAATCTAGTTCGTGCAGGTTCAGCTGCCGCAGCTCGCGCGCCGCTAACGGGAAGTCGATCACGGGTACGGCCCGTGAACTCTGGTGCGGGTACATGCCGATACGCCAGCCGGAGGGGGTTTTCACCACGGTGTACCGCACCCGCGAGCGCCACGACAGGTCCCCTTCGGTGAGGTCTTTGGTGGGCATTGGCTCGACGGTCAGACTGGTAATGAGAGGCGAGTCGGGCGATATGCCGCCCAAGCGGATCAGCTGGGTGCGTAGCGTATCTGTTTTGTATGCGCGCTGTGTGGCGGGGTCAATATGGCCGTATTCCATGCCGCCCAGCAGCTCTTTCACACCGGTTGCAGCGGCCCGTTCTTCATCGGTGAGCAGGGAGTTGCCCTGCACCCAGGGGTGTTCTCGTCGCGCTGGTGATGGGGTGTCTATTGCCACGGCGTCCGCGAAATAGTAGCGGTTTTTAGGGCCGATGTCGGTGATGCGGGCCTGCACGGTCTCTCCCGTGAGGGCGTGCCGCACGAACACTACGCCTTTTTCGCTGCGGGCCACGAAGGCGCCGCCGTGTGCGGGTGATTCACAGGTGAGGCGCACCAAGTCTCCGATGGCATAACCGCTTACCGGCTCGGTGCCGCGGCTAGGTGCGGTGTTTGTGGGCACACGCGTCGAGGTGCTGTCGAGCTGACGCACGCATCGTCTCCTAACATACTGTAGTAATTGTGAAGTATTTTACACCCGGCGCGGGGCACTAACCGTTCAACCCTCCCACAGACGGGGTAAAAATTCAATATTTTTATCGCCAATCCCACGCTTAGGTAGCGCCTGTTTTTCCCCGGTACAGGGCGGGACGGTGCACCCGGTGGGTGGGTGGTTCTTCGCTGCTGGGAGGCTGTGCGGGTGCGTTCATTTCCCCCGGCTGGGTCTCGGCGGCGTGGAGAGCCCACGGTACGGTGGCGGTTGCCACTCCCGGTTCGTGCAGCAGCGCTTTTTGAGCCTGCGCACGGTGCGGCGGTGCAGTATCTCTTGCCACCAGTGCGCCACCACGAACTCGGGCAGGTACACCACCACCACGTCGCGCGGGGATTTTTTGCGTTTCCGCCGCACATAGTCCAGCACCGAGGACACCGTGTCCCGGTACGGTGAGTCGATCACCGATAGCTGCACCGGGATGTGCAGCATATCCCAGCGTTCTTTCACGGTGGCCAGCAGCTGACGGTCGTTATTGACGGTCAGCGCCTCTATGGTGGAGGGGCGCGCGGCCCGGGCGTAGGCTAACGCCCTGAGGGCGGGCTGGCGTACCCGCTCAATATAGACCACGGCGTGCACGCGTGAGGGTAGGGCTGCGGCGTCGGCGGCCGCCTCCTGATCCAGCGGTATTTCGGTTAGTTTATCCACGCGGGCGTAGTGCCTGCGGGTCATGAGCATCACCTCGGACAGAAGCAGAATGAATGTGAGCGACAGCCAGGCCCCAGCCAAGAATTTGGTGCCCACCACGGTTACCAGCACCAGGGCGGTGACCACCACCCGACTGCGCTGACAGTGATGTCGCGGGCGAGTTTGCGCCGCGCCGACGGTTTTAGGGTAATGCGTAGTTTACGCAGACGGAACCGTACCACCGCCACCTGGGTGAGCAGCATTGAGGTGCACATGCCCACCACGTACAGCTGGATGAGGGCGAACACATCGGCTGCGAACAGCACCGTGAAAAGTACCGAGATCACCCCGAGCAGGATCACGCCGTTACTGTACAGCCCGGTGGAGTCCACGCTCCGAAGCCGGTGCGGCAGATAGTGCCGGTCGGCGATTGCTGAGGCCCCAATGGGGAACCCGATAAACGCAGTCAGTGAGGCGATCACCAGCACGGACACTGTTGCTAAGGCCAGCAGTGTGGGGATGAGGTCGTTCCCGTATACGGCGAACGCCACCTGGTACAGGGCCGGTTTCTGGTGTATTGGCTGGTTGGGGCTGCTCGGGTCTGCGCTCAAGTACCGGTTGGGGTTTTGCACCAGCTGCACCCCACTCTGCCGCGCCAAATAGAGGATGCTCACCAGCAGAACCCCGGTGATGACGATCATCAGCATGAGTGTCAGTGCCGCATTGCGTTGCTTGGGTGCTTTGAAGAACCGCACCGAGTTGGAGATAGTTGAAACCCCGAAAGTGCCACCGCCCCGGCCGAGAAGGACCGGGAGAGCAGCAGCACCAGGAACACCCCGTCAAGGCTTGCGTGCGGGGTTTCGGGGGTGAGCGTGTACCCGGCGGATTCGGCGCGTGCTAAGGTTCCGGTGAATGCCTGCAGCAGCCCGTACACCAGGGTGATCCCTAAAAGGGCCAGAAAAATGTAGAGCGGCCAGTGGGCTAACCGGCCCATCAGCTGCACCCCGCGCAGGCACACCACGCTCAGAACCACAATCAGGGTGACTGCAATACCAGCCCGGAAGCCCTGCAGCTGCGGGAAAAGCGCGGTAATAAACGTTGCCGCCGAAGACATTGACACCGCTACCGTGAGCACATAGTCCAGCAGCACGGAGGCGCCCAGCACCACGGCCGGGCGGCGGCCCAGTTTGCGGCGTACCAGGGCGAAATCGCCCTCAGCTGCGACCTGCCGGATGTTATACCGGTAGGTTCCACGATCACGAGCCCCACCACGGCGATGGCGAACCCCACCCACGGCGAGTAGGTGAGTGCACCGGCCCCGGCCACGGCAAGGATAAGAATCACCTCATCGGCGGCGTAGGCCACCGACGAAATCCCGTCAGAACCCAGCAAGGGCAGGGCGTAGCGCTTCGGTAGCGACGTGGCCGCCAACTGCCGAGAATCCACCGGCCCACCGGTGAGCGCGCGACGCATCCTACCCCAACGATTGTTCACGGTTTAAGGCTATCCCGCCCGCCTCTAAAGCTCAATTTATGCGGTGCCCTTGTTTTCCCGGCTGCGGTCCCGTCATAGGGCAGGGGGTCAGGCGCCGCCCCGCGGGGAGCTGTACACTCTTAACTATGAGCGAGCCTGACGGTTTGAGGGGGTCACATCATTCCCCGCCGCGCACAGTAACCGGCTCAACCCTAGGAGAACTATGCCGCACTTTGTGATTATGGGCGCCGGGCGAGTTGGCGTCATGCTCGCCCGAACCCTCGAAGCGTCCGGGCACACCGTGGCCGTGATTGACCAGGATATCCGCGCATTCCAGCCGCTGCGGAAGAACTTTGGCGGTAAGCTCGTCACCGGCGTGGGTTTTGATAAAGAGACGCTGGAACGCGCCGGGATAGAGGGCGCCTACGCCTTTGCCGCCGTATCCTCAGGGATAATTCCAATGTGATTGCCGCCCGTGTGGCGCGTGAGACGTTCAAGGTGAAGAACGTGGTTGCCCGCGTGTACGACCCGAACCGGGCGGAGTTCTTTCAGCGCATGGGCATCCCCACTGTTGCGGCGGTGCGCTGGTCAACCGACCAGGTGCTGCGCCGTATCCTGCCCGAGCAGGCGATCCGGGGTGACTACCGGGAGGCATCTGGGCGTCTGATTCTCACCGAATTGCCGCTTCATGAGGAGTGGGCCGGGCACGCACTGGTCGATATTGAGGCTGCTACGGGTGCGCGCATCGCCTACATCACCCGGTTCGGCGAGGGGATGCTCCCCCGGCCCGATACGAGCTACCAGCAGGGTGATACTGTGCACGCCATGGTGCGCACCGATGAGGCGACCGAGATCGCCCGTATCCTCTCCCAGGCGCCTAAGGATACTGAGGGTGAACGCCACGACCCGCGGGACGCATGGGCTGGGGCTTTCGCCGCCGAGCCAGCCGCCGTGAAAAGCGATAACCCGCACACCAACTAGCCGGATAAGGGACACCACGTGAAAGTACTAATTGTTGGGGCAGGCTCGGTGGGCGCCTCTATCGCCCGGGAGCTGCACGCCAGCGGCCACGAAATCACCATTATCGATTCAAAGCCTGAGACGAAAAAACGCGCCAACTTGCCGCAAGTGCAGTGGTTTATTGGGGATGCCTGTGAGCTGTCGGTGCTGAAGCTGGCCGTACCCGAAGAGAGCGAAGTGGTGGTGGCCGCCACCGGTGACGACAAGGCAAACCTGATGGTTTCACTCCTGTGCCGCAGCGAGTACGGGGTGCCGCGCACCGTGGCGCGCGTGAATAACCCCGCAATGAGTGGCTTTTTGACGAGTCGTGGGGTGTGGATGTGGCGGTCTCCACCCCGCGCCTGATGACCGCCCTTGTGGAGGAGGCTGTTGAAGTGGGCGATGTGGTGCGCCTGCTGACCCTGCAGGCTGGCGGGGCCACCCTGGTGGAGTACACGGTGCCGGAGGATCACCCGGTGATCGGGTACCGGGTGGATCATGTGCAGTGGCCTACGGATACGGTACTCACCGCTATCTTGCGGGACGGTGCGCCGATCGCCCCGTCGGCTGATGTTGTTCTTGAGGGCTCAGACGAGCTGTTTTTCATTACCACTATCGCTGGTGAAGACCAGATCCGCGCGCTTTTCGCCTAGTGGATAACCGGGTCGGGTACCGTGCCGACTACCCCCGGTGAGACAAGAAACGGCGGGATGCGCCCCATCCTTCTGGGGAGCATCCCGCCGTTAGCGTGGCAAGAGGTACGGCCCGCGAATCCGGTGCCGATACTGCGGCACGGAAATACTCGAAGGGGCGTTTAGTCTCCCCCGCCGCCGCCTCCACCGTCTGAACCGCCGAAATCTCCCCCGCCGCTGCTGTCGCATCCTGAGAAGTCGGAGCCACCCATATCGCAGTTCTCCCAGCCGCCGAAGTCTCCGCTAACGTCCCAGTCGATATCCGCCCCGTAGGCGTCACCCGCGCGGGTGTTATGCGGCCAGTACCAGCAGACGGCGGGAAGCTCGCTCGACTCTGCACGGTCGGCACGCATATTTTCCAGCAGCTGTTCCCGTACCGCGTGCACCCCGTCGAATGCGTAGGCCGACCCGGCGAGGGCGGCCGCGTAGAAGGCGCTCATTGAGGGCTCCGCCGTGGCACGATTGCCTTCGGCAAGCTCGGGGAACTGCTTCAGGCAGGCTGACCGTATTTTCTCGCTGAGTGCTTTCGCTTCGGCGAGCACCCGCGGAGGCACCCCGGTTGGTTCGTCCGCGTCCGCAGGCTCGTCATTGACCACACTGAAAAGGTGCGCAAGCCGGGCGGTGTCAATATTCTGCAGCTCGGTGAGGCCGCCAGCGGCGTACACTACCGATTCTGCCAGCGCACGACGGGTGCGGGTGGCAGCGATCTGCGCGCTTAACCGGCGGATATTGTTCTCCGTGCGGCGGCTGAGGTTATCCGGGGCGGTGATTCCTGTCGTGTTCACCCACTCGTGCAGGTTCGCCAAAAACAGTGCATCGTGCCCGGTTTCGGAGCGTGCCTCAAGCACAGAGTTCAGTGCCTCTTCGCGGTGACGCGCGTATTTGGCGTAAAACCGGTTTCCGGTTGTCTCAACGTAGTCGTGCAGGTGCGGCACAATAGCCAGTGCCGCTTTCACATAAGCCACCACCTCAAGGGAAGCCTCGTACTCGCGGTGGAATTTGCTCAGCACCCGGGTCAGGTTCGTGGCCGCTACCAGCCGCTCCAACGCCTGCGGGTACAGCTCATACATTTGTTTCAGCGCCGGCTGCGCAATAACCGGGCGGGTGTTTGGGCACAGCGACAGCATATGCCCCGTATTATTGAGCCCGTCTGTCAGCAGCGCCTCCAGGGTGCGGGTAAAACCGGCAAGCGCACCCACCAGCTGCTTATTGCCTTCCCGGCGGGCGTGCAGAAGCACCGGGTTTAACGCCCGCACGGTTTCACGCGCCTGCGCCTGCGCCTGCTCAAGACTGTTGTGTAACGCCTGCACGTGCGGGTGCAGTACCGTCCCGCGTGCCGCGTCCACAAGCGGGTTGTGCCACTGCCCCATCCCCATGCGGGAGAACCTACGCTGGTGAGCACAACATATGAGTTTGCCATTGCCTGGGCGCGCTCTTGCAGGTACGCCTGTGACCCGGGCTCGTGCCTGTCCATGCTGTCGCACCGCTGGTAGGCGCGCTCCACCAGCTGCTGCAGACGCTCCACCCGTTCGGTGGTCTCCTCCGTGATGGGTTCCCTTACCGCTTCGACTGTGAGCCGGTTCTGCACGGTACGCATCGCCCGGTCTGCGCACCACACATACGAGTACGCCCTCTCACGCCCCTGCTCAGCGTTGAGTTTGTGCAGCGGGGCGTCCAGGTACGCGACCGCGGTGCGGGGGCTTACCCCGAAGAAGTCACGGGAATGCGGTGCAACGGTGGGGGTTCGCAGCTGCCCCAGCACCCAGTACCGCACCGGGTAGTACGGCAGGAACGTAACAATGGGAGCGATGAGGAATACATACACGAGCGGGGCGCCCAGCCGCACGGCGGTGGTAGCGAACCCATCCGGCGCTTCCCAGGGGCGGAATAGTTCTAACACCAGTAGCCCGTAGACTGCTACCAGCACTGTACGCGCCGCTCTGTTGAGCGGGTGCCAGTATACGCGCCGCACAGCTTTAAACGCCCACAGGCGGTTTACGACAGGCGCCAGCAGCCCAAGAATAACCGTCAGCCACGCACCCTGGTGAAAAACGGACGAGCCAGGCAGTAAAAAGCACATGCCCAGAAGGGCTAAAGCCACAACAGCATATACATAGTAACGAATATTTTTCTCATGGTTGGGTTTCTCGCCGCATACGACCCATCCCCTACCGGACGGTACCGCACCACTGGTATCGTCCGGCACGAGCCGGGCCGCACACGATTCTCTATTATCGGTTTTTATAAGGTTATGAGTCTTGAACGGCGCGGTTTTCCTCAGGGGCAGACACACGCCACGCCACCCACAAAGTCAGCGCGTACAGCGGAACACCCATCACCAGACGAGTAACCCCAGCGCCTCGGTCGCACCCGCAAAGTATAGCGGCAATTGCACCACTAAGCGTAACCCCAGCAGCGCAACAAAATCCACGTTGCAAGAATATACGACTTCAAGCGTGCTGGCTTCTCACGCCAGCGCACACCCTCGTCCCGGATAAACCCGAACAGCAGCCCAAACAACGGCCACCGCAGCGCAATTGAAATGAGCGAAGCAAGCAGATACCCGCCACTTACGAAGAACCCGGGAACATAAAAGCATTAGCGTCCCCAGTGGAATGGGCCGACCAGGCACAAACAGCCACACCCACCACGCCCGAAAGCGCCGGAACCAGCTTAGAACGCTGCACCAAACGGGCCACCGTAAACACCCCGGAGGTCACCAGGGAGGCGATGAGGGCATAGGTGAGCTGTTTCGTCACCACAAAAACAACCAGAAACAGAGTCGCCGGAAGTAACGACTCCACCACCCCGCGCCAGCCACCCAGCGCGTGCAGCACATCCACATCACCGTTGGCGGTACGGCGCAGTTTACCGCCTATGCTCGCACTGAACGAGCTCCCCACAGATTCCCCGTAGAACCCGTCCTCTCACGCCCGGCGGAGGTGTTGTGCGGGCCCGGTTCACGTTCCGTAGCGGGCATTTTTTGTCCTTTCCGTCAGCAGTAGTTGCGGCACGATCTCATAGCGCGGGTTATAGATACGCGGGTCCCCGGGTACTGGCTGAGCATCCCCGAGCAGCGCAATAGTGAACCGGCCAGCACCCCGGCACTGAGCGCTGCCCGTGCCAGATGAGGCTCACCCGGCTGCCCGGCTCAAACGGCGGGGTGCGCGCAAACGCCGCCAATTCCGATGTCTCGGTGGGCGCTTTGGCACCCAGTGGGCCGCTGACCGCTTTTGAGGCGGGCGTGTTTGAGGAGTCGTCAATGTCCTCACCGGGTGGTTCAACAACCAGCGGAATCCCCAGAACAGCCAGAGGGCTCACCCGCTGCAGCAGCCGTGATTTAGCGACCACCAGCTCAGCCCGATACACGGGTTTGGCATCCAGCGGCGGAATCCACACCTGGTCGATCCTGCCCGCTAAACGCACGCGAAAACGCTCGGGGTACCCAACCGGAGGCTGAGACCCCGAGCGGTCAGAAAGCACCCGAACCATTAGCCGATTTCAGTGATCTCAGGGCCACGGCGTGGAAGCGGACGCAGCTTGCTCTTATCGTCCTGCTCTTCTGGTTCGTCCTCGTCATCGGCGGTGGCAATATCCTGCGCGGGCACCACCAGCGGCAGCAGCTCACGCGGCGGGCGGGGCTCATCGCCGCGATCAACGATCACGGAGCGGAACACCTCATCAATAGCCTCGGCGGCTTCCTCATTATCGAGCACAGCCTCACCGGAGATCACACCGCGCAAGAACCAGCGGGGACCGTCCACGCCCACGAACCTGGCCACACGCTCACCACGTTTGCCGTCTTCGGTTACGGCGGGCAGGCGGGTGAGCATCTCCACACCAAACACGCCCTCATACATCTCGACGGTACCGCCCTGCGAAGCCACGGATTCGGCCAGCTCTTCACGAATATCGTCCCAGATACCGCTCGACCGGGGCGCCGCAAACGCCTGAATCTGAATGGTGGCACCCTTACGGATACAGGTCGCGGCAATCACAACACCGCTTGCCTCTTCCACCTCTAGGCGCAGGCGCATCCCATCAAGCAGCTTAATGTACACGGAGCCAAGGTTAGCGTAGTCTTCGGTGTCTTCCACCTCGTCCATATCGAGCGGGCCCTCGGTACGGTCATAGACGATGACTTTCAGGGATTCGTCCTCAACGTATGCGGGGACGGGATCGGCCTTATCTTCCTCTTCCGTATCGTACTCGTCTTCGTCGATACCTTCGGTGTCCTCAGCCTCGTCATAGTCATCGTAGTCGTCGTACTCGTCATACTCGTCGTAGTCATCGTACTCGTCATACTCTTCGACGTCGTATTCTTCTTCGGCACGTTTTTTCTTGCTGAAACCAAACACTTAGTTATCCCTCACTGTATACGTACTACTCAATATCTTACGCGTAGAGTGCCTGTTACGGCGTTCAAGCGCGCCGCACGCGCGTGCCGTGCGCTACTTCAGTCCGCTGGATCCAAACCCGCTGACGCCGCGTTCGGTCTCATCCAGTTCTGCAACAACCACGAAGTTCGCCTGCTCGTAGCGCTGAATAACCAGCTGGGCAATACGGTCGCCGCGTTTAATCTGGAAAGGCTTAGTAGGGTCGGTATTGAGCAGGGTCACCATAATCTCGCCGCGGTACCCGGAATCCACCGTACCGGGGCGTTCACAATGGTGATGCCGTGTTTAACGGCCAGCCCGGAGCGCGGATGCACCAAACCCACGTACCCTCAGGCAGGGCGAGGGCGAGGCCGGTGGGCACGAGGGCTCTCTCACCGGGGTTCAGGGTGAAGTCTACGCGCGAGCGCAGATCGGCGCCCGCATCGCCCGGTTTGGTGTAGGCGGGGGCGGGCAACTCGGGGTCGAGCATTTTGATCTGAACGTTAATGGGGTTAATCATGCTCTTCACTCTACCCAAGCGGAGGCAAAAAATCATGTGGGAACCCGGCTGCTGCCCGCCTCTAAAGCGGCGGTTGAAGGCCTCCGGGTAAGGGTCACGATGGGGTTCGTTACAATGAGTGTGGTAACTCGTTCGCCTATTGTAACTGGTTGCGGCACGCACACACTGTTCCCCTTCGCGCCCAACCGGCTTCTTGAAGGGATGTTCTGTGACTTCTTCACCCGCCGCATCGTCCAAACCGCTGTACCGTGAGCGTCTAGCTCCGGGGGTGGGCACGTGGCTTCTGGTGCTCGTGACCGGGGGCGCATCCTACCTGGTGGGGCGCCGATCAGTATCCCTGTGGGCGTGATTGCGGGGGCTGTGGTATCTGCTGTGTTGGGTTGGCTGCTGTATGCCTCATCACCGGTGATTGAGGTTTCCGCCGAGTGGGTGCGGGTTGGCCGTGCCCGCATTGAGCGGGAGTATATTGGCCGGGTGCAGGCGTTTCGGGGTGATGATGCACGCCGCGCCGCTGGGCCGGAGCTGGACGGGCGCGCCTACATGTGTTTCCGCCCGTGGGTTACCCCTAAGGTTCGGCTGCAGATTACTGACCCGGCGGATCCTACACCGTACTGGCTGGCTTCTTCACGGCACCCGGAGAAGCTGGTGCAGCTGCTTGATACAGCTGAGGATTAGGGCTGTTCCGCTGGTACGGACGGGCGGTATTGGGTATGGATAAGGGCAGGTTCCCGTGTGGAGTCCTGCCCTTGTCGCGTAGTGTGGTTGGTGTTTTAGCCTTCGCACTCCACGCAGTACACCAGCCCGTCCTCTTCTCGTGCAATCTGAGAGCGGTGGCGCACCAAAAAGCAGGATGCGCAGGTGAACTCGTCGTCCTGTGCGGGTAGGACAACAACGTTCAGTTCCTCATTAGAGAGGTCCGCACCGGGCAGCTCGAAGCTTTCGGCAGCGGTGTTTTCGTCCTCATCGACCGCACCGGATTGCATCTCCGAGCGGCGGGCGTTCAGCTCCTCATAGGACTCCTCGTTTTGCTCGTCGTCCTGCTTGCGAGGTGCATCGTAATCAGTTGCCAAACTTTCACGCTCCGTCTTGATTGGTGGGGCAGGGTGTGTGCGCCCACGTGTGGTCTTTGAGTGTCTTAACTTCGTTGTGGGTTGTTTATTCCACAACATGCCAGGTATTTTTCACCATGTACCCCCGGTTTGTCTAATTGAGGCCCCGGAAATTACTCTCTGCGCGTCATTTTTTGTGTGCAAAGGCTGTATTTCGGGGGTATTTGGGCCTATTTTTTGTGGGTTTCGGTGGGATATACTACATGTTTTAGGGTTGGCAAGGTAATCTGGTAGATAGTTTGCGTTCTTACGGCGCGGGTGCGGGGTGCATCTGAGCCGCATACAGGAGGTTTCCATGCTTGAATTGCGCCTAGTGGGTGTCCACGATGATGGCGAGAACCTGGTGCTTGAATCTGCCGACGGCACCCGGTTTGCGCTGCCCATCGATATGAACCTGCGCACAAGCATCACGAAGGCTCGCCGTATTCAGCCGGCGCGGGGCCTGGGGACGAAGGGCAGCTTTGGGCCTCGTGATATTCAGACGAGGTTCCGTCAGGGCGCCAGTGTTGAAGAGATCGCGGAGGAGTCCGGTTGGGAGCCGGAGCGGGTGCGCCGCTACGAGTGGCCGATTGTGGCCGAGCGGGCGCATATTATCCGCGCAGCGCAGGGCGTGAAGGTTGGGCGCCGCAGCTCAGCTTCAGGTTTGGCGCAGATTCCCGTGACTCTTGCCTCGCGTATCGCGGATGTGACGGCCGCGCACGGCTTCGCGGAGGCCGCGCAGGACTGGTCTACCCGGCAGAAGGATAACGGGCAGTGGAGCATTGAAGTTGATTTTGCGTTAACACCCCGGGACCGCGAAGAGCTTCCCGCGCGGGTTATGTTCCCGGCGCGGTGGGTGTACAACCCGGCTAATCAGAGCCTGTACGCCTCAAATGAGGCCGCCTATTTCTTAATGGGCAACGCCGAGGACGAAGTGTATGACACGAAGAAACAAGAGGAAGAACCTCAGCCGAGTTCGCAGCCTAAAGCACCGTCCAGCACCGGTTCGGGGGCCTCTTCTGTGGCGGATGTGCCGGTTGCGGTGGCTACCGGTGTCGCCCCAGTTGATGCCTCCCGCGTGAGCTCCTCCACGATCAAGGGCACCAGCCCGGATGAGCGTAAACTCAACGAGCTTCTGGAGCGCGCCCGCAGCGTGTCACGTCCCGGCCCGACCACCCAGCAGCTGCGGGTGGTGGCCCAGCCTTCTACTGTGACCGTGACTGAGGACTCCGACTCCGCCAATAACACTACCGACTCTTCGCGGCACCGTGAACAGGTGCGCGCACAGGGCGCAGCCTCGCAGGGTGCTGCACACCGGGGGGTTTCTTCACCCCAGGATTCTGCGGATGAAAGCCCGCAGGAGCCGGTTGATGACCGGGATGTGGCTAGTTTCTCGGCAGGTGACGGATCGTTCTATGGCCGCCGCGCCGGGCGGGAGACCTCCTCCCCCGAGCGGGGCACCGCAGGGACTACCCCGAGCCGCGCGAAGAACGCCGGTTCGGTGGCCAGGAAAACCGCAGGCCCAGCATCGGAGGCACCTTCGGCGCACCCCGCCGTGAAAGCGCAGGCAGCACCGAGAACGCAGGTGCCACGGAGGGTACGGGCGTGCGTGAGCGTGCCGAGCACGGGCTGAGCCGGTCATCCCGGCCCGCAGCACCGGCCGGGGCTGAGAGGGAGTCCTTCTCGACCCAGGCGCAGCAGCGTCCCGCACAGGCCGAAACCACCCGGGCGGATACCGCCACGGTCCCCACCGAGGGCACCTCCACCGAGTCCAAGCCCGAACCCGCCGAGACGAAACGGCACGAGAAGCCGAAATCATCAGGCCGTAATAAGCAGCGGATGAGCGTACCCGCCTGGGACGAAATTATTTTTGGCGGGCGCAAGTAGCCCACCATACTGCCCGCCCCGGCCATCCCCAGCCCACGGGGCGAAGGATTTTGGACGGAACAAGCCATTACAGGGCCACATAGCGGTTAAGAAATAAGAAAATAGAGCACCAACGGGAGAAGCCCCGGGTGCTCATTTTCTTGAGTGAACCACACAACACGCTACACACCGGCACACCCATCATGTGTGCAGCTGTGTGCGTGGGGTTATGCGGTGGGCAGGTACAGCAGCGGGATGCGCCGCTCAGCATCAGTGAGCGAACCGTGCTGCCCCACCATTTTCAGTGACTGTTCCTTATAGTGCCGCATATCGTAGAGGGCTATATTGTCGCGGGCGCAGACTAGGATATCGCCGATGCGCTCGCGGGCGGCCTCGCTCACGGTGGGGCCCATGTAGCCGCGTGTGTAGAGGTCGCGTGAGTCCAGCACCCACGCCCGCTCACCCCAGGCTGTTGCCCAGCGGCGCGCGGTTTCGGTGCGGGCGGCCTCGCTCGTATCGTGCAGGTACAGCTGTACCGCGCGCGGCTCCCCGGCGGTGAGCGCCACATTGTTGAGGAGTTCGGTGTCGTGGGAGTAGTCGATGCGTTCCTGCTCGGGGATGTTCACCATGCCGTGGTCTGCGGTGAGGAATATGCCCGCCCAGGCGGGTGCCCGCTGAGCCAGCCGACGCAGCGCCAAGTTGAGCTCTTCAAGCTGCTCAAGCCACGTGTCGCTGCCAGCCCCGTGGCGGTGCCCGGCCTGGTCAAGCTCACCCCAGTACAGGTAGACGAGGGTGGGGGTGCGGGAGGCCAGCAGTTCGGTGGCGTAGGTGATGCGCGCATCGTACCCGGTGGCACCCACGAATTCGCCGCCGCGCAGCCCGGCCTCGGTGAGCCCGCTGCCCCGGTATTTATCGAGTGAGATGGTAACAACCCGTGTTTGGGTGCTGTAGCGTTCAAAGACTGTGGGCAGCGGCTGCCAGGTGTGCGGGTCCACGGTTTTATCCCACCCGGAGAGGTGGTTCATGGTGGTGCCGGTGGCGGGGTTACGCACCTCGTACCCGGCGATCCCGTGGGCGCCCGGTGCGCTGGCGGTACCGAAGCTAGTGAGGGATGCAGCGGTGGTGGTGGGGAAAGCAGCGTCCAGCGGCCCCAGGGACACGGTTTTCTTCAGGTAGGGGGCGTAGGATCCGTAGGTTTGAAGCAGCTGCTCGCCGAGCCCGTCAACCATGACCACGCAAATATTGCGGAAACCGTTCGGGTCTGCCCCGGCTTCGCGCAACCTTTTGGCCAGTGCCAGCGGGTCGCGGCTGGTGTTCCCAAGCGGGTGCGCCGGATGCTCTAGGGAGGACTGCGCCAGCAGTGAGGCTGCTGACTCAAATACGTCGGCTACGCTATTGCTCCCGTAGGCTGGCGGCGGCGGTACGGGTGTGCCAGCCGCGTCGTTGTATGCTGTACCGCTTACGCTCATAGGTTCTCCTGCTTTGGGGGCTCTGTGGCGAGTTGGGGGTGGGCTATTTGGTGTCTGAGTGCATGTGTGCCCTGTGCAGGGCGCGGGCGAAGTACCGGGCCTGTTTCACGGCGTCGGGGCCGTCTGCGGTGGCTGAGACGCGCACCGCAATATCCTCTAGAGAGGCGGATCCGGTGTACCCGTGGTCGGCGGTGCAGGTGGGGTCGGGGCAGGTGGCGGGTGCGGCGTCAATGCGCAGCGAACCGGTCCATGCCACCTGGAATGAGACTTCTGTGGGGCTCATCCCGGGCCGGTAGATTTGCGGCTGGTCGTACCCGTAGCTGATGGTTACGGCCCGCAGGGCGCTGAGTTTCACGGCTTCCACGCTCACGTGGGCGACGGTTCCTTGGGCGTCTTCTTCAAGGTGGGAGTCGTCGAGGTGGGCCAGCACCAACTGGGAGCCGCACAGCACCATGACGGTAATATGTCGGTGCAGGTCGTTGCGGCTGAAGTGGGTTTCGTGCTGCACAAAGTGCGCATCTGGTTCCAGCCCCGCGAGGGCGTCATCGACCACTTCAAGCACCAGCTCCGGGTAG
This sequence comes from Rothia aeria, assembly GCA_002355935.1. Lineage (GTDB taxonomy): Bacteria > Actinomycetota > Actinomycetes > Actinomycetales > Micrococcaceae > Rothia > Rothia aeria. The sequence goes on from AP017895.1 coordinate 2,047,269, forward strand.
AACCCGGCGTGTTTAATGTCTGCTGCCAGTTTTTCGCGTGGACTTTCGTCCATATACGCCATTCGTGCACCTCATTAGTATGGGTTGAGTGTTGCCGGGTGCCCCTGCGGTACCGGGCAGCCGGGCCGGGTCTGCCGGTCGCGAGTGAGAACACCGCTACGTAATAGCGTAGTGGGTTGGGGCGGGCATTGCTACTTAACGCGGCCGGGGTACCGGTTTTTGTGGGGCACAGTACCCTGTGGGTGTGCCGGTGAATCGCCGGTGACCGGCTGCCGTGCCCGCGCGGGGTGTGCACGGTAGAATAGAGTTCCGAATGAGTGTTGCGTCTGCTGCGCACCATCTTTTGCCCGCCTTCTACGAGCTTTACGAGGATACACATGGCACGCCGTAGCAAGTCAGCTGTTGAGGACTACCCGGTAGATATTGTTGAGAACATCGTCGATATTGATGTTTCTGCCGAGATGGAGTCCAGCTTCTTGGAGTACTCGTACTCGGTGATCTATTCGCGTGCCCTGCCGGATGCGCGGGACGGTTTAAAGCCGGTGCAGCGGCGCATCCTGTACATGATGCAGCAGATGGGGCTGCGCCCGGATAAGGGGCACGTGAAGAGCGCCCGCGTGACCGGTGAGGTGATGGGTAAGCTACACCCGCACGGTGACGCCGCGATTTACGACGCGATGGTGCGGTTGGCGCAGCCTTTTGCGATGCGCCTGCCGCTGGTGGACGGGCACGGTAACTTCGGTTCGCTCGATGACGGCCCGGCGGCGGCCCGTTACACCGAGGTACGCATGGACCCGTCGGCGACGGCACTGACCGCTGACCTGGATGAGGACGTGGTCGATTTTGTGCCGAACTACGATAACCAGTTTATGCAGCCGAGCGTGCTGCCGGCGGCTTTCCCGAACCTGCTGGTGAACGGTACGACGGGTATTGCGGTGGGTATGGCCACGAACATGGCGCCGCATAACCTGCGTGAGGTGATTGCGGGCACCCGGCACCTGATTGCTAACCCGGATGCCACGCTGAAAGACATTATGAAGCTCATCCCGGGGCCGGATCTGCCCAGCGGCGGCACGATCGTTGGTTTAGGCGGTATCCGTGACGCCTATGAAGGTGGGCGCGGCACGTTCAAGACTCGTGCGAAGGTCTCGATTGAGCAGGTGAGCGCCCGCAAGCAGGGCATTGTGGTGACGGAACTGCCGTACATGGTGGGCCCGGAGAAGGTTATTGAGAAGATTAAGGACGGCGTTAATTCTAAGAAGCTGACCGGTATCTCTGATGTGGTCGATTTGACGGACCGGCAGCAGGGTATGCGCCTGGTGATTGAGGTGAAGAACGGGTTTAACCCGCAGGCGGTGCTGGCGGCCCTGTATAAGCACACGCCGCTGGAGGATTCGTTCGGCATTAATAATGTGGCGCTAGTGGATGGCCAGCCGCAGACCCTTGGGCTGCTTGGTTTGCTGCATGTGTACATTAATCACCGGTTGTCGGTGGTGCGCCGCCGCACCGAGTTCCGGCTGGGCAAGCGCCGTGACCGGCTGCACCTGGTGGAGGGCCTGCTGATCGCCATCGTCGATATTGACGAGGTGATTCAGATTATCCGCTCTTCGGATGAGACCGCGCAGGCGCGTGAGCGGCTCATGAAAGTTTTTGACCTGACGCAGGTTCAGGCGAACCATATTCTTGAGCTGCGCCTGCGCCAGCTGACGAAGTACTCCCGTATTGAGCTTGAGGCTGAGCGGGATAAGCTGGCTGAGGAGATCGCTGAGCTGGAGCGGATTTTAGGGTCGGATATGGCGCTGCGTGAGCTGGTCTCTGATGAGCTTGCTGAGGTGGCCGAGAAGTACGGCACTGACCGCCGCACGGTGCTGAAGTCGAAGGATGATATGCAGTCGGCGATTGAGGCTGTCTCGGCGGGGGCGTCGAAGGCGAAGAAGAGCCTGGGGCTGGCGCTTGAGATTGCGGATGAGCCGTGCTGGGTGGTGCTTTCAGCTTCGGGCATGGTGGGCCGCACCCCCGGTAAGCCGATGCGTGAGGCACTGTCTGACCCGGGTAAACGCCTGAAGCATGACGTGTTCACCTCTGTTGTTCCGGCGACGGCGCGCGGTGAGATTGGCGCGGTGACCTCGACGGGCGGATGGTGCGCCTGTCGGTGATGGATGTGGTGGTGCTTGAGGAGTCTGCGGGCGCACCGGTGCTGAACTCGGGGGTGAAGGTCTCTGAGGTGGTGTCCCTGGCGAAGGGCGAGAAGCTGGTGGGCCTGGTGCCGCTGAATGAGGTGCTGGCGTTGGCGACGGCGAACGGCGTGATTAAGCGTGTGAACCCGGAGTACCCGCTGAATCAGGCGGAGTGGGACGTTATTAAGCTGAAACCGAAGGACACGGTGGTTGCTGCGGCTGCGTGCGCCTCGGACGATAACGCCCTGACGCTGGTGACGCAGGATGCGAAGCTGCTGACCTTCGACGCGGCGAAGGTGCGCCCGCAGGGCCGCGGCGGCGGCGGTATCGCCGGTATTAAGTTGGGCGCGCAGGATGCGGTGATTGCTTTGGGTGTGACGGCGCCGGGAACCACCGCAGAGGTGGTGACGGTGACCGACGGTAAGGATGGTTTGGCTTCGGTGAAGGTCACTCCCCTGGCGGAGTACCCGCAGAAGGGCCGGGCGACCGGCGGGGTGCGGGCGCACCGGTTCCTCACGGGCGAGTCGAAGCTGGCGCTGGCGTGGGTTGGTGTTGGCCCGGCGAAGGCTGGTACGCAGGGTGGCGTGGCGCGTTCCTTGCCGACGGAGTACGGTTCACGTGACGGCTCGGGGGTGACTCTCACCCAGACGATTGGTACGGTCGGCCCTAACTATGCGGCACTGACCGCGCAGTCTGCGGTCTCCCCCGACGGGGAGAAGCTGTTCTAGCTCCCTCTGGTTGGGTTGCTGCTATTTTTCTTTCGGTGTGGCAGGTAGCAGTGTTGCCTCTGTGCAAGTTGAGGCATCACTGCTACCTTTTAATGTGAAGTTTTAGGTGAGACCTAGGATTTTTCCAGCTATTGCATCAAGGAGAAACAGGCATGACCGAACCGAATAAGCCCTTGGACCAGATGACCGCGCAAGAGCGGCTTGACCTTGGTGTAGAGTGCCTTGACGCGGGCAGGCTGAATGACGCCGTTCATATCCTTGCTACGGTTTCAGCAGGTGAAAATCCTGGGGCGTACTCTTGGGCGCAGTACTTTCTAGGTGACGTCTACGAGGATGCGGAGAATCTTCGTGAAGCGATAACCGCCTACAACAATGTCCATCGCCACGATAACCCTGTAGCCTACGCTTCGGCGCAGAACAGTATAGGTATTCTCTATAAGAACATGGGGCGGCTTGATGATGCTGTTGCCGCGTTTAGCCGTGTTGTTCGTGAAGACAACCCGGAATCCTATGCGTGGGCGCAGAACAACCTTGGCACCGTCTATCAAACCATGAGGCGGCTTGATGATGCCGCCACCGCGTTCAGGAATGTGCAGCTCAGCAACAGCCCCGAAGCGTACACTAACGCACAGTTCAACCTTGGCAACACCTATAAGCTTATGGGCAAGACAGATGATGCCCTTCAAAGCTGGGGAGGCGTGCTTCGCGAAGTAGACGCAGAAACCTACGCCCAGGCACAGTTCAACATTGGTTCTACGTGCAAGAATCAAGGGCGGATAGATGAGGCGATCGCAGCGTGGGGAAGGGTGCGCCATGACGACAACCCCTCAGTTTATGCCCGGGCGCAGCTGAGCCTGGGCCTCACCTATGCCCCGCTAGGGCAGCTTGATGAGGCGATCGCCGTGTGGCGTAATGTGCGCCGGGAGGACAACCCCGAAGCGTACGCCGCAGCACAAAACAACCTGGGCAGCGCGTACGAAGACAAAGAGCTATATGACGATTCTTTTGCCGCCCGGAACAGGGTTCTGCGCAGCGACAGCCCTTACATATATGCTGTGGCACAGCTCAACATGGGCATCGCCCACTATAACAACGGGTCTCTTGATGAGGCAGTGACCGCATGGAACCGCGTTCTCGAAGAAGATGACCCGCAATCCTACGCCGAAGCACAACGTAACCTTGCTCTGGTGAATAAACACTAGCAGCCCACAGTGTTGCTCCTGCACGGCCGGAAGCAGCACTGCTACTTTTAATGTGAAGTTTTAGGTGAGACCTAAGGCTTTGAACTTTTCTAACCACTGCGTCAAGGAGAAACAGGCGTGACCGAACCGAATAAGCCCCTAGAGCAGACGACCGCGCAAGAGCGGCTTGACCTTGGAATATCCTATTTCAAAGAGGGCAAACTTGATGAGGCTATCACTGTTCTAAAAACGATTTCAACCAGTGAAGACCCCACTATTTATGCGCTATCACAACGCCTCCTAGGTGATATTTACGGGTGCATGGGTAAGTTGAATGAAGCCACCGCCGCATGGTCAAAGGTTCGGTGTGAGGACAACCCTGAAACCTACGCATGGGCGCAGTTCAGCCTTGGCAACACCTATAAAATCATAGGCAAACTGGGCGAGGATATTGCAGCATGGTCCAATATTCGCCGTGAGCACAGCTGCGAAGCGTATGCGGTAGCGCAGTATAGTCTCGGCAATACCCATAAGACTATGGATCAGCTGGATGACGCTATCGCTGCTTGGTCGAACATCCGCCGCGACGACGACCCCGAAGCCTACGCATGGGCACAGTTAAGTCTCGGCGACGCCTATAGAACTATGGATCAGTCAGATAATGCTATCGCTGCTTGGTCGAGCATCCGCCGCGATGATGATCCTAACGCCTATGCGTGGGCGCAGTCTAGACTCGGGTTCGCTTACCAAACCCAAAACAAATTGGATGAAGCTATCACAGCCTGGTCAAATATCCGCCGCGAAGATGAGCCTGAACTTTACGCCGAAGCACAACGTAACCTTGCTCTGGTGAATAAACACTAGCTGCCCACAGTGTTGTTCCTGCGCAGACGAGGGGCAACGCTACTACCTTTTAATGTGAAGTTTTAGGTGAGACCTAGGATTTTCTAGCTATCGCATCAAGGAGAAACAGGCGTGACCGAACCGAATAAGCCCCTAGAGCAGATGACCGTTCAAGAGCGGTTTGACCTCGGAAGAAGCTACTACAATGAGGGTAAATTTGATGAAGCTATCAAAATATGGTCAAACATTAGCCACGATGACGACCCCGGAACCTATGCACAGGCACAACTCGGCCTCGGAGCTGCCTACTGCACCCAGATCGACCTGGTTCAGGCCGTCGAAGCCTGGTCAAACATTAGCCACGATGACGACCCCGAAGCCTACGCACGGGCACAGTTCAACCTCGGACTCGTCTACGCCCAGAGCAAGCTGGAACAGGCCATCAAAAACTGGTCAAGCATCACCCGAGACGATGACCCCAAAGCCTATGTCGAAGCCCAGCTCTGCCTCGGGGAGGTTTACTCACTAGATAAAGAAAAAGAGGAACAAGCACACAAAGCGTACAATAATGTGTGTGACTTCTCCTACTATAAGTCTGAACGCGGGTTCAAGATTCTTAAGTGCCCTGTGGTAGTGAGGAAGAATCTTCATAACCTAGCTAAAAATACAGACGAAGTCCTAAAATCTCTCCAGATAATCCCAGAATTTGAATCGAAGGTTGCACACTATAGTCGACCATCAACAGCTTTTTCCCTATTTGGAGACGAGAAAAACAATAGGAATCCGTCAAATTTCCGACTCAGTACCATTCGTGGAGTTAACGACCCAACGGAAGGACTGATTCTAAGGGACTATTGGGAGCAACAAGGTATCTCGGAAACTATACATACAAACGACACCGCAACCTTCATTAGCTGTTTCACCTTTAACCACGACAGCCTTAACCAGTTTCGCCTTTACGGAAAAGAGAATGGTCAGGAAGCAACAGGCGTTAGTTTAGTATTCAACAAAGAGTTTTTTAGCGACCAGTCAGATGACCTAAAGTTTATAGCTGGTCCCTCAACAGACCCATCTAGCAAATCGGAGCAGATTAAGCTCAATGACACTGGGAAACCGGAGAGTGACAATAAGAAACAATTAATAGCAAAGTCAGCACTCTACAGATGCATTTACTTGGATCCCGAAACCGGGTATTGGACTCTGGCTCAACGTAATAAATCCACTTTCTATCGCGAAAATAAGGATAAAGATACGGCTGAAAATAATTGGGAAACATATTCTGAAAAAATTTCAGAAATAGAAAAATCTTTTAAAGATTCTTTATTTGATAATAACGATTCTGTCTTATCTAAACTTAAATCCATCTTCAAATATCCTAATACATACGGCATAGAAGAAAAACAGAAAATTCTCGAAACTGTTCGGTTTATTCTTCTCCCCTGCAATACCTCGTCAAACATATTGCCTTCCGGGAGGAACAGGAATGCCGCATTATGTATATTACTCAGTTCCGTGATGAGAAGATTCACAGCGACCGTAAAGAACAGAAAATGTACGTCGAGTATGAGGAGCCTGTACTGCCACATATCGATAAGATCTGGCTCTCCCCTGGTGCAACGAAGGACCAAGATTTCTTCCGCATCCTGCTCGATCAAGGTAGTGGTAAAAGCAAGGTTCGTATCTCCCAGAACCCGTTTAGGAATAAAGAATAAATCGTTCGCCCTCCACTCAGCAGGGCAGCTCCCCTGTTTGCTTTTCCTGCCGTCTGGGTGGGAACGTAGAATCATCTCGCCACCACATTGAAAGGGACATTATGAGCACCATTATCCGCCCGGCAGGGCGTGAGGAAAGCGCCAGTCTACGAATGTTCATACGCGAACTCGCGAAGCTGGCTGACCTACGAACGGAGTATTACCAGTGAGCGTTAGCCTCAGAGAGCTCACCGTCGCCGATGCTGCGGTGCTGCGTAATATTAGTATCGCAACGTTCACCGAAACCTTCGCAGACTCAAACAGCGCGGCTGATATGGCGCTCTATATCGCGCAGCGTTTCTCCGAGGACCAGCTCGCCCAGGAGCTCGCCAACCCAGAGTCGTTCTTCTACACCGCAGAGGTGCAGGGGCAGACGGTGGGCTACCTCAAACTCAACACGGGCGGCGCCCAAACCGAACCGCAGCAGGAGAACGCCCTAGAGATTGAGCGCATCTACGTGCTGGGCACCCACCACGGCCACGGCGTGGGGCAGGCCCTCTACCAGCACGCCCTCACCGTCGCAAACCAGCGGGCGGCAAGCTACATTTGGCTGGGGGTGTGGGAGCACAACCACCGGGCGTTACGGTTCTACCAGAAGAACGGGTTCACCGCCTTCGGGCAGCACATTTTCCATCTTGGTGATGACGAGCAAACAGACATTCTCATGAAACACGACCTCAACCGCTAGAAACACGCAGGAAAACAACAACGAAGGGACGCCGTGAACAACAGTGTCGCCATCTGGGTCGGCAGGTTCGACTCCGATCAGGAACTACAAGACTACCTCGACATTGATTACACCGCCGAGCAAGACAACAGCGAATACATGGCCTCAGAATTCGCGGAAGCCTTCAAAATATTCCACCACGACGAAGACTTCCGGGAAGCCTACCGCACCGAGGTCGAACCGGTAAGCTGGGCTGGGCTGGCCGAACCGCTCTCATACGCTGAAGGGTTCGCCCACACCGTCCCCAATATTACTGACCGCAACAACTCCATTATTGCCCTCTACAACTACACCTACCCGGGCACCGTGCACGGCACAGAAAACGTGGTGTTCGTGGGTAACTACACCTACTAGCGCCCCGCCCACTCCCCCACTGTTAAGGCGCTACGTACCGGGCGAACGGTTTCGGCTATAGTGTTATGCTGCCGTCTTTACACAACCACCAGAACCGTGCACTACGCCCAGGGTGCAGGGGTTCCTCACGGCAGGGTATGTTCACGTATAGTTAAGGAAATTAGTTCTTGCCCTGGGCGCACAGTACCGGCAAGACAGGTACCAACAGACTACTGGCTCAGGAAGGGAACTCATGGCCGAACAGCCCGATGCGGGTACGCAACGCTACGCCCAAGAACAGGTGAACCTCGGGGCGGAACACTACAGGCAGGGCCGCTTCGCAGAAGCCGCCGCCGCATGGGGCGCCGTGCCTGAGAGCGTACCCGACCAGTACGCGGTGGCGCAGGTGGACTTAGGCATCATGTACGGCAGCACCGGCGACGCCGCACAAGCCATTGCGGCGTGGCAGAAAGTGCCCCAGAGCGAAATCCAGGCGTACGCGGTGGCGCAGTACAATATCGGCTCCGTGTACGAGGGGCAAGAGAAAGACGAGGCGGCGCTGGCGGCCTACGGCAATATCCCCGAAGCCGACACGATGCACTACGCCATGGGGCAGTTTAACAGTGCGGTGCTGCTGCACATGCACGGCAATTTCCGTGCCGCCCTGGGGGTCTACCAGAACGTGCCTGAGAGCGTGCCCGACCAGTACGCCCGTGCGCAGCTGAACCTGGGTGTGCTGTACCAGCAGATGGGCCTGGACGATAAAGCCCGCGAATCGTGGAACCGGGTGCCAGCGGACTACCCCGACCTGTACGAGGTGGCCCAGTCATACCTGAACGACGAAGACGAAGACTCCTAAAACCCGTGGGTGCTACGGTGAGGCGCAGGCCCGCCGTGGCACCCGCTGTTTAAGGCGGGTGTTTTGCCTAGCCGCCCAGAACCGCCACGATTTCTTGAACGATCTGCCAGTTTTCGCTGCGCTTCTTCCAGGTGATGGTGAACAGGAAATCCTGTTCCTGCGCGCCCTGGCTCATCCTGCGTTTGAGCACAATAGTGCCGGTTTCGCCGTCAGAATCGGCAAAAAGGATAGTGTGCGCAGTGTTCAGGGGCGCGGCGCCGTTGTCTTTGAGGGCTTGAAAGAAATCGATATTGTCCTGTTTTGAGAGAATCTGCACCGTATTATCCGGCAGGATCCGCACAAATTTCAGGTCATCGGCGTACACCCGCCGCAGAAAATCAATATCGTAGCTGGTGCCGCGCGCAATCAGCTCCTCGGTGAGCGCTTTCATCGTCTCGTCAATCATGATGCCCTCCATCATCTGAGGTGGAAATACGTACAAGCTCAGCCTAGCATCTGAAAGCTCCATCCCGTCATATTCATCAGGTATACTCGTGCTATGACTGTTTAGTTATTGTCTTATGACGATCCGTTCCAGGTATCCATGTCACACCCCGTAGTGTGAACACGGCTATTTTTAGCACCCATAAAACATAATTCTTAAGGAAACAGTCATGACTATCCCCTGGCCCCTGCAGCTCAAACCGCTCATAACCCTCAAGCGGTGGCACGTATCCTCAAGACCCTGCCTGAATGGTTTGGACGTGAAGAGTCCAATGCCGAATACATACATGCTGCTGAACGACTGGAAACGTGGACGGTAACCCATCCAGAAACCCACGAAGTTGTGGGTATCATGCTGATCGCCCAGCACTACCCGGTTGAGGCAGAAATTCATTTGCTGGCAGTAGATGCCGCCTTTCACGGATACGGAATTGGCACTTCCCTAATAAATGCATTTGAAAAGGAGGCACGTAACCGCGGTATCAGGCTGATACAGGTCAAGACGCTTGGGGAATCTTTTCTCAACGAACCGTACCAACGCACCCGCAATTTCTATCAAGCTGTAGGGTTTTTGCCCCTTGAAGAGACGAACCTGTGGGGCGAAGATACTCCCTGTCTGATAATGGTAAAAGCAATCTGACTGGCTTGACCGTATATAGAGCGCAGCCTTCATTCTGCCCAAAGCCTACGCTTCTCAAGACAGCTAGAACGGGTTCTAATATTTTCCTGCGCCCTCTCACAACGTCATGTATAGACCTATTCCAAGGTAACAACCATATCGCAGCGGGCAATGTCTTCGGGGCGGTGCGAGACCAATACCGTCGCCGTACCGCCAGCGCGGGTTGCCGTATCCAGATCAGCCATAAGCGCCGCAGCTGATTCGGCGTCCAGATGCGCGGTCGGCTCATCCAGCAGAAGCACCGGAGATTCCACAAGCAGGGCACGAGCCACCGCAAGACGCTGCCGCTGCCCGCCCGAAAGGAACCCGCCGCCAGCACCCACCCGGGTGCGTAACCCCTCAGGGAGCGTATCGTACCACTGCCCCAGCCCCACCCGACGCAGCACAGCCACCATCTGCTGCTGGGTGGGACGCTGCGAACGGTCACGGGCCAGCAGCAGGTTACCCTCAAGGGTGGACTCAAAAATATGCGCCGCCTGCGGGCACCACGCCGCATAGCCGCGCACCCGCTCAGCATCCAACGCCTGCCCGTGCGCGCGAACCTGCCCAGACTCCAGCGGCAAAAACCCCAGCAGACTCGCTAAAACAGTGCTCTTACCCGAACCCGACGGCCCGGTAACACCAGTCCACTCCCCCGCACGCGCGCTCACGGTAAGGCCCTCAAAGACGGGGGCCTCCATACCGGGCCAACGTGCGGCGGCGTTCGCAAGCTCCAGGGCGGGCCCCCGCCCAGACGCAGGGGCGAGCACCAGGGAGTGGGCACGGTTAGCGGCTTCCTCGTCGTCTGTGAGGTCAGGGATATCCGCCTCAGCCGCCACATCGGGGGCGATCCGGGCCACCAGACGCGCAAAAGCGGGCCACGAACGCACCGCCTCAAGATGCCCCACGGTGCTCTCAATCATGCCGGTGCACATGAGCACCACAATCGCCGACTCCGGCGCCCCCACCGTGCCCGACACCGCCAGCGGGTACGCAATGACCGCGCACCACAGCGCCACACCAAACCAGGCCACAACAGCCAAGGCACGCCCCGCACCCTGCGCATACGCCCCCCGGGTCAGTGCCCGCAGGTTCCGCGCGTCCACCCGTGCGGCGGCGGCAACCGCCGTCTGCGACACCCCGTTAGCGCGCGCATCCTCTGCGGCACCAAGCAGGCTGGTGCTCAACCGCATCAGCTGCGCGGTCGATGCGCGCGACGCCCCCTCAGCGCGGGCGTCCGCACGCAGCACCACCCACGGGGCCAGCACAGTTGTGATAAACGCCGCGAGCGCCACCGGCCCCAGCGCCTGCGGCAGAATCACCCAGGTGCTCACTAGTGCCACGGCCATCACCAGCATGTGCGCGGCGGGTGGCAGAATCACGCGCGGTATGCCGTCGCGCAGCTCATCGATGCCGCCAATGAGCCGCTCCAGCAGGGCGTCGCCGCGCAGCAGGGCGCGCACACTGCCGATATTGCGGTACGCCCCCGCCCATGCGCGCAGGCGCAGGGTGTTAGCGGCGGCAAGTACCCGCGAGTGGGTGAGCAGACGCTCAGCGTAGCGTGCGGTGGCGCGCCCCAGCCCGAAGAACCGCACACCCACGATGGCGACCATCAGGTACATCATGGCGGGGCCTTCGGCGGCGCGCACAATCAGCCACCCGGAGAGGGCGGTGAGGGCGACGGCCGCGAGTGAGGTTGCTGCCGCCATCATGATGGGCCCGACGGCTTTGAGCACACCTATTTTCGTGAGCCCACGCAAGGTTTTGAGGGTCGCAAAAACACCGGGGGCAGTGCCGAGCTCTGCGGGGCTGCTGGGCAGGACCGCTTTTGTTGTTGTCTTCAGTGTGTGCGCCTGCGCTGGTGGTGCGGACGCGGGGATTGGGGCGGGCGCCGGGTTTGTTTTAAGCGCCCAACGGTAACCGCCGCCGGGGTGCGCGTCTGCCCGCAGCCAGAGGGCGCAGTGCTCGGCCAGTTCCCCCTCGTGGGTGACGATGAGCACGTTCGCGCCGCGTGCCGCCAGCGCCCCTAAGGCGCGGGTCACCAGATGTGCGGCGTGTGCATCCAGGTGTGCGGTGGGTTCATCCACGAGCACGCTCAGGCGGGGCTGCTGGCGGGCGGAGGCTTCATCACGGTGGTGCTCATCGGCGGCTGCGGCCCGGTATAGGGCGTCGGCGCGGGCGAGGGTGCGGGCGATCGCTAACCGGCGGGCCTGGCCCGCACTGAGCGACTCGGGAGCCTGTTCGGCGAGGGTTTCAAGGCCCAGCTCAGCCAGATAGCCGGTAAGAAGCACCGTGTCGGAGAGGGCAAATTCGGTGTCTGCCGCGAGTAGCTGCGCGGCGTACTCCTGCTCGCTCTTAGAGGCGCTGAAGGCGTAGATGGCCATCTCCAGCAGTACCGTGGGCGCGGCGAACTGCGGTGACTGCGCGATCATCAGGGTGTGCCCCACCCCGTCAACGGCACCGCCCACATGCACGGGCTCTGATGCGCCGGTGGGTACCAGGCCCTCACGCACCGCCCCGGACAGCACGCCGAGCAGGGTTGATTTGCCGCATCCTGAGGGTCCTGTAATCCCCAGGATGGTGCCCGCTCCCCCGCGTTCTTGGCTACTGGGCAGGGTGAAGCTGAGGTTGCTGATTACTGTGCCGCGGCCGGGGTAGGCGACGGTCAGTTTCTCAACCGTCAGGCCTTTACCGTTCTGCTCGTTACTGTGCGGTGCCTCGTGGGTGGTGTCCGCTGGCTGGGGTGCATCAATAATGTTCTGGGCGGCCCGCAGCGCGGCTACCCCGTCTTCTGACTGGTGGTAGGCGGCGCCAACATCCCGCAGCGGCTGGTAGCATTCGGGGGCGAGCAGCAGCACCAGGATGGCGGTGTCTAGCCCCATCTGCCCGTTTACCAGGCGCACGCCAATGAGCACAGCCACCAGGGCCACAGAGATGGTGGTGATGAGTTCCAGCGCGAGGGATGACATGAAGGCACTGCGCAGGGTGTGCATGGTGCGGGCACGGTATTTCTCGCCGATCGCCGCTAACGCACGGGTCTGGGCGCGTTCCCGCCCTAACCCGATGAGCACCGGCAGCCCGCGCACCAGTTCAAGAATATGGTCTGAGAGGCGGTGCAGTTCGGATTGTGCGGCGGCGGTGTCTTCACGCGTGGTTTTGCCGATGAGCACCATGAAGAGCGGGATGAGCGGCAGGGTGCAGGCCACGGTGATGGCGCTTATGGGGTCTAAAAGCAGCAGAACAACCCACAGGGTGGCGGGCACTGCGGCGGAGCTGACGAATGCGGTGAGGGTTTTGGTGTAGTAGTTATCGAGTGCGTCCAGCCCGCGTGAGATGAGCACGGCGGTGGCGCCGGTGCCTTCGGGGGTGTCGGCCCCGCCGGTTGCGAGCACCCGCTGCAGCAGTTGCCGCCGGATACTTGATTTCGCCCCGGATGCGGCTTTCTGGGCGCTGAGGGTGAGCAGGTATTCGAATCCGGCGCGGGCCAGGAGGGCCAGCACCCCGCTGATAATGAGCGTAATGGTGATGCCGTCCCCGCCGCCGAGAAGCCACCCGAGCGTGCCGTCAAGTTTGGCTTGGGAGTCCCCGGCGAATTCGATGAGCGCCCGGTACTCTTCGGGGTTGAGGTGTGTTTGCGGCGTTCGTGTTCGGCGGCGAGCGCAGCGAACCCGGCGTGTGCGGCCCGGGCTATGGCGGATGCGAGGGCTGCGCTGAAGATGACGGTGGCGAGGGTGTGCGCCATGGTGAGCACGGCGAATACGCCCAGGTTTTTGCGGGCGTTAGGCCCTAGGGGCGGGCGTTTGTTGTCGCGCTTAGTGGCTGCCCCGTTCGAGGGTGGTGCGGTGCGTGTGGTGTTTTTAGTTGAGTGTGTGCTCACCGTTGGGCTCTCTTCTTGTTCCCCGGGTTGTTGGCCCTTGCGGGCTGTCTCATACACCCCATATTTTAGGGAACATTCCGGGAGGTTTCACCCGTTGGGGTGCGTAGGTATTTATGACCCGCCGCTCACCACCTGGCTGTCTTATGCACGGGGTGTAGCTGGGTGGTGTCGGTGGTGCTGCCAGGCTGTTGCAGCAGGTGATCGGACTGTTATTGGTGCCCTTATGGCCACGCCCCCGCATCGTGGCTTTGGGCCTATGATGCGGGGGCGTGTTTGTCAGCTGCTAAGGGGCCGGTTTCGCTGGCTTCTATTCCGCCGCTACTTTATTGGGCAGTTTTGTCAGGTCGGTGGCGTCGTGTGCAGCTGGGATGTGTTCAACGCGCAGGCGTTTGCGGAACACCCAGTACGTCCAGCCCTGGTACACCAGAATAACGGGCAGGCCCATGAGCCCGACCACGCTCATCACACCCAGGGTGTATTCGGAGCTGGAGGCGTTCGCAATGGTGAGCGAGTGAGAGGCGTCCAGGGTGGAGGGCAGCACGTTCGGGTACAGTGCGGTGAAGATAGCCAGTGCACCGAACGCTATGAATAGGCTCAGCCCCGCGAATGCACGGCCTTCGCGTCCTGCTTTAGCGCTCAACCAGCCCAGGGCCACGGCCACAACCGCCAGTATCGTGCACAGCCATGACACTCCGTTGCCGGTGGTGAATTGCATGTACAGCACCCACCCGGTAATTGGCAGCAGGGCGATCGGCAGCAGGCGCACTAGGGCTGCGCGGGCACGGTGCCGGATTTCCCCGTCGGTTTTGAGTGCCACGAATGCGAGCCCCTGCATGAGGGAGAACCCTACCAGTGACAGCCCGCCCAGCAGTACGGGCCAGCTTGCCCAGGCGAAGGCGCCGCCCACGCGGTCGCCGTTGCTGTTAATAGGCAGCCCGATTGAGGTGAGCGCCAGCAGCGCCCCCATCAGCAGGGCGATGAAGAACGAGGATACTGAGATGGCGGTGTTCCACCCGTTAATCCAGCGTTCGTCGTTTTTCTTGCCGCGGTATTCGATGGCGACCGCACGGAAAATCAGTGCCAGCAGCGCCAGCGTCAGCGGAACGTACAGTGCCGAGAACAGGGACGCGTACCATAGCGGGAATGCGGCGAATGTTGCCGCGCCGCCGGTGACCACCCACACTTCGTTGCCGTCCCAGACGGGGCCGATAGTGTTCAGCAGCAGGCGGCGTTCCTGCTCGCTCTTGGCGAAGAAACGGCTCATGAGCATCCCCACGCCCAAATCGAAGCTGTCAAGGATGAGGTAGCCGATCCAGAACACGCCAACCACCACGAACCAGATGGTTGGTAGTGTCGGCTGGCCCGCGAAAATATTAAAGTCGAAGTTCATGATGTTGAGTCCTTCAATCCTTGGCGCCTAGTAGGCGAACTCCAGCACGTCCCGTTGTGCGGCGCCGTCTTTGTCGGCGTCGTCATGGTGGGATTGCACGAGTTCGGGCATTGCGGCCACCACACCGGATTTCACATATTTAACCAGTAGGTAGATTTCGACTACCATCAGGATGCCGTATACCGCCCCGAGGGAGATCAGGGAGAACAGGATCTCTTCGCCTGAAACACCGGGTGAGACGGCGGCGGCGGTGAACATCATGACGGCGGGGTCACCCTCAGGGTTGGGTGCCACCACGAACGGCTGGCGGCCCATTTCGGTGAAGATCCACCCCAGGGCGTTGCCGAAGAACGGGGCGAGAATACCCAGGATTGCGAGGTTCTTCAACCATTTAGCTTCTGGGACGGTGCCGGTTCCTTTCTTGCGGGTCACCCACAGTACGTACACGTATGAGAGGGCGCCGATACCGCCGAAGGTGATCATGCCGCGGAACCCGTAGTAGGTGACTTCCATGAGCGGCAGGTACTGGATTTCTTGGCCTGCACGCTCACCGTAGAGGGGGTTGTTGGCCAGGTGCGTGCCGTACTTTTCTTTGTATTCGGGCAGCAGGGTGTTCACGCCTTTCACCTCGGTGGTGAAATTATCGTGCGCTAGGAAGGAGAGGGCGCCGGGTATCTCAAGGACGGCGTGTACTTTGTCGCAGTCCTGCGCGCCGGGGGATGATATGGACAGTACCGAGAAGCCGGTGCCGTCGTGGCAGGCTGCCTCAGCGGCCGCCATTTTCAGGGGCTGCTGGTGGATCATCAGCTGCGCTTGCATGTGCCCGCTAAGCCCCACGCCCATAAAGCCGATGAGGCCTACTACGGCGCCTACTCGCAGGGAGCGGAACCATACCAGGTAGTCTTTCTTGTCGCGGCCTCCGACTTCGGCGTCGCCGACCACAACTTTGCTGTCCTCTACGGTGTCGATGCCGTCTTTGCGGCGGCGCCACAGCTTGTACCAGGCGATTCCGACCATGAACCCGCCAGCAACCTGGATAGCACCGAAGATCACGTGGGGGAAGGTCAGCAGCACAGTGTTATTGGTGAGCACAGCCCAGATATCAACGAGGCGGGGGCGGCCGTCGATCATTTCAACGCCGACGGGGTGCTGCATCCACGAGTTTGCGGCGAGAATGAAGTACGCCGAGATCCATGAGCCGGCTACGGCGGCGAAAAGGCAGAAGGCGTGTACCTTGGGCTTGAGTTTGTCCCAGCCAAAGATCCATAGGCCTAAGAAGGTTGATTCGACGAAGAACGCGAACAGCCCTTCCATCGCTAGGGGGGCGCCGAAGACGTCGCCCACGAATCGGGAGTACTCACTCCAGGCCATGCCGAACTGGAATTCCTGCACCAGGCCGGTGGCCACACCCATAATGAAGTTAATGAGGTACAGTTTGCCCCAGAACTTTGTCATGCGCTTGTATTCGTCTTTTTTGGTGAAGACGTAACGCAGGTACAGGTAGGTGACGACCATACCCAACCCGAGAGTTAGCGGCACCATGAAGAAGTGGTACACGGTGGTGATGCCAAACTGCCACCGCCCAACATCAAGGGGATCCATAGCGGTCCTTTTCTTAGTGTGTAGTGCTTATGTGGTTGTCGCCGGATCTGCCATAGATCCGGCGATTATATAAGTGCAATGCCTCTTACATTACAACCTTTTATTTTCGGCATAAATCATGCGAATTTTGAGGGGGGCGGGGTGAGGCTTGACTAGGGTCTAAAGGTGGATTAAACGCTATCATCTTTTTGAAAGTATTTACCCGTAAATCATTATTTATAGGCACACTCCGTCGCGGCATGAACGGCAACAAACCATGCCCCGCAGGCCCCATCCCCTGGCAGGCGGGTCGGGCAATGAACAAAAGTGGCCCGGATAGTGCTTTTGCAAGCACTAAACAGCCACTTTGTTACAGTCATAAACTATCTATGAGAAAACACACAGTGAGTATTGTCACCATTTTGTGTTCAGGGTGTGCTAAATGTCGATATTTTCCTGATCCAGCTGGTGTGCACCGGCAATAATGAACTCCTTACGCGGGGCCACCTCCGACCCCATGAGCAGGGCAAAAGCGCGCTCTGCCGCCTCCGCATCCTCCACCCGGATGCGCCGCAGCATACGGTGGCGCGGGTCCATAGTAGTCTCAGCCAGCTGGTCGGCGTCCATCTCGCCCAAGCCCTTATACCGCTGAATCGGCTCCTTATACCCCTTACCTTCAGCAGTAAGCCTATCAAGCAGCTCATGCAGTTCCCGCTCCGAGTAGGTGTACACCATCTCATTAGGTTTGCCCCGGTTAATAACCTCCACCCGGTGCAGAGGCGGCACGGCGGCGTACACACGCCCGTCCTCAATGAGCGGGCGCATATACCGGTAAAACAGGGTCAGCAGCAGGGTGCGGATGTGCGCCCCGTCCACGTCAGCATCGGTCATCATAATCACTTTGCCGTAGCGGGCTGCCTGAAGGTCGAAGGTTCGCCCGGATCCGGCCCCAATCACCTGGATCAGCGCTGCGCATTCGGCGTTGGCGAGCATATCAGAGACCGAGGCGCGCTGGGTGTTCAGGATTTTACCGCGAATCGGCAGCAGCGCTTGGTATGAGGAAGACCGCGCCAGGCGGGCTGTGCCCAGTGCGGAGTCACCCTCCACAATAAACAGTTCAGAATGTTCCACGTTCCCCGAGCGGCAGTCCACCAGCTTGGTCGGCATTGACGAGGATTCCAGGGCGGTTTTACGGCGTTGCGCCTCTTTATGCACCCGCGCCGAGATGCGGGTTTTCATCTCCGAGACGACCTTCTCGCACAGGGCATTTGCCTGCGCCTTATCGGCCCGCCCGGTCGCCTGCAGGCGCGCCTTGAGCTGGTCAGATACCACTTTCAGCACAATCTGCCGCACCGCCGGGGTTCCCAGAATCTCTTTGGTTTGCCCCTCAAATTGCGGCTCGGCCAGGCGCACCGTCAGCACCGCCGTTAACCCGGCCAGCGCATCGTCTTTCTCGATCTTGTCGTTACCGACTTTGAACCTGCGGGCATTATCGGCCAGATGTTTGCGGAAGGTGCGCAGCAGCCCCTGCTCAAACCCGGTGGTGTGGGTGCCGCCTTTGGGGGTGGCAATAATATTGACGAAACTACGGATAGTGGTCTCGTACCCTATCCCCCAGCGCAGGGCAATATCAACTTCGCATTCACGTTCCACGTCGGTGAGCTGGGAGCGGCCGTCCTCCCCAGCACGGGCACGGTTTCGGTGAATGAGCCACGCCCGGTAAACCGCCAGATATCGGTTACCGCGCTGTCATGCGCTAAGAACTCTACGAACTCACTAATGCCGCCATCATGTTGAAAAACTTCTTCGTGGGGCCGAACTCGCCGGGGGTTCCGGGCACTCGGCGTTCGTCCCTAATGGCGATGCGCAGCCCGGGAATCAGGAACGAGGTCTGCCGGGCGCGTGAAACCAGATCTTCGTAGCTGAACCGTGCATCAGGGGTAAAGATCTGCGGGTCAGCCCAGTAGCGCACGCGGGTTCCGGTGACGCCCCGTTTTGCTCTGCCCACAATCTGCAGCGCCTCGGCGCCTTCTGCGGCCGGGGTGAACGTGTCCTCCGGTTTGGGGGTGCGGCCGGAGTCGAACCGCCCGGGCATGCCGTGGCGGAACGACATCTGGTAGGTTTTACTGCCGCGATCCACCTGCACATCCAGGCGGGATGACAGCGCGTTTACCACGGAGGCACCCACCCCGTGCAGACCGCCGGAGGCCGTGTACGAGCCGCCGCCGAATTTGCCGCCCGCGTGCAGCTTGGTGAAGACCACCTCCAGGCCCGATAGCCCGGTGCGCGGCTCAATATCGGTGGGGATGCCTCGGCCGTCGTCCTGCACCTCTACCGAACCGTCACGGTGCAGAATAATCTGGATTGACTGACCGTACCCCGCCAATGCCTCATCAACAGAGTTGTCGATAATCTCCCACAGGCAGTGCATGAGCCCGCGCGAGTCAGTCGAGCCAATATACATGCCGGGGCGCTTGCGCACCGCTTCTAAACCTTCAAGTACTGAGAGGTGGCGGGCGGTGTAGTTCGACGCGGCCAAGTCTTTCCCTTTCACAACGGTTTTCTTCGTAGGTCTATTCTATCGTGGCTTGTGCCCAGAAACGGCTTAGCAGGTCATTGTCGGGCGCGCCCACGCCGAACCAGCATCTGGTGAAGGGGGCTGCTCCTCGGGTCTGTTCTCCCCTCTCTCCCAGTAAAAGCAATGTGGTGCTATTTGTAGTCCGGGTGCAGTTCGGACGCTCAGAGCGAAAGGCGACTAAGAGGGTAGGCTCAGCAGGTGGGTTTATGGTTGCATAGAGTTAGCACTCGTTTCTCTACATTTTGAAGGGTGAACAATGACCGTGAACTCCACTCTCGACCCCGCCAAGGTACGTCAGCTGACCTCCCGTGACCGCTGCGATGTGTGCGGCGCGCAGGCTTATGTTCGGGCTGTACTTCCTTCGGGTCATGACCTGCTGTTCTGCGGCCACCACGCTCGCGCGAACGAGGCCGGGGTGAAGGCTATTGCGGGCACTACCTGGGATGATCAGACCTCCCACCTGTAAGTTTCTTGTTGTTGCGGCGCGCACCCTGAAAAGCTCAGGGTGCGCGCCGTTTATTGTTGTTTACCGCCCCGGTTTATCGCTCGTTCCGCAGCGGGTGGGGAGTTTTTAGCTCCACCGAAGTTTAGCGGGGTGTTCGTTCCATTCATAGTAAACATCGGAGAAATCGCGTGAGGCTAACTGCTCCGGGGCGATCAGCCAGTTCGCGGCCCCAAAATACCCCCACTTCACATCAGGGTCTAGTTCGTACTCTGTTCCCATGGTGAGTAAGTTGAACGTGTAACCCTTAGCGAAGGCCGGATGCTGCCTTGGGTCATCGTTAAATGTTTCGGGGTACCCGCCCAGCTGGTTAATAATGTCGTCTGCCCCGAGCTCTTCCCCAATGTTTATCCCGTCCCCGCCTGTGGCGCGGCCCAGACTAATGGCGTCCTCATACCCATCAATGGGTTGTGCAGGGTACCTCTCGTTCCAGTACTGTGTGAAAAGCTCATCAAACGGTTCACGCAGATACTGAAGCGGGTTATGAAGCGCAGGCGCGAACTTTAACGCCAGTTCCGGGGTGCCCCGTCGTATGGGCCACACGTATTCAGGAAATTTGTCGGCCTCCCAGTCGATATGTGCCGATTGGGCGTGCGGATTGGGGTCTGTGAGTTCGGGGTAATATATCACCCGGTTGTTGAGGGGGCTGGTTGGTGCGGTAGGGTCGGCACCCCAGCCGGGGCGCGGGGCAATCCAAAACTGAAGCATCCCGGACTCGGGGTACAGAGTGTTCTCCGGCAGCTCGGCACAGTTAATCTGCGCAATCATCCCTAAGGGCTGCCCGTCGGAGCCAAGGGGCGCATCCACCCCAGCGGGCAGGTACGGCACACCCCCAAACTTCGAGGCAGTCACCGGCAACGGGGCATCCGGCACATTAGTGGTAATGCGCAGCGCGGGTTTCTGTGCGCCTGCGTTCACCAGTTGGGTCACTGCGCGTATCTGTTCAAGGATACGAACCGGTGTGTTCATAGCTTCTCCTTGTGGGTGGTTTTTTCTCTTAGTTGTTTTTAGCCTCACGGCTCAGCAATATTGCTGTCTTGCCCAATACCCCGCCTGCTGGCAAGGTGCCTCTCAGGCGTTCTTTGGCACGCCCTAAGAGGCTAGCTGTCTAATGTGCAGCTCTAGGTGTTTTAGCTCTGCCACCACCAGAAAAGAACCTTCGAGAAATCACGGGCTGCTAACTGTTCGGGGGTGATCAGCCAGTTTGCGTACCCGGCGTCTCCCCACAAGAGCTCGGTGCTTCCCAGACGGTACGACTCCGAGCCCATAGTTAGCAGGTTCACCGTATATTCTTCTAGCTCGGGGTTATTACGGCGCGGGTCGTCATCAAAGAAAACAGGGTACCCGCCCAGCTGGTGGTAGCCCGCCTCATCGGCTATTGCGCTTAGAATATCCTCGTCCTCTTCGGCCTCTTCCACGAGGTCTTCCAGCTCTTCAATTTCTTCAATTGCCTGGTCGGGGTAGAGTTCGTTCCAGATCTCAATAAACTGCTCATGGTCTCCCCAGGTGAGCATGGGGTCTGGCGTCTCCGGCGGGCCAAAAATAAGCGATATTTCGCGTGTGGGCGGGTCAATCGGCCAGTAGTGTTCTTCCCAGTTTGCCTCAACGGCGCAGGCGTGCGGGTTAGCTGCGCCCAGTTCTTTCCAGTAGATGACGCGCGCATCTGCCCCGGGCAGCCCATCGTTGATGTTCATCCCCCATTGGGGGTGCCGTGGGTTGAGCCAGAACTGAAGCATCCCAGACTCAGGATAAATAGTGTTCTTCGGCAGCTCGGCACAGTTAATCTGCGCAATCATCCCTAAGGGCTGCCCGTCGGAGCCAAGGGGCGCATCCACCCCGGCGGGCAGGTACGGCACACCCCCATACTTCGAGGCAGTCACCGGCAGCGGCGCATCTGCTGCACGTACGGTAATGGGAACTTTATCCCTTTGGTAGTTCACCATTTGCGCTACCACAGACCGAGCTCTGTCTGTTATCGTCATCGTTCTTGTTCCTTATAGGGTGTATGGCGCGCGCGCCTCATATACGGAAGCGCACGCCATTATCCTTTGAAAAACCGGTGCGGCTAACAGCAGGACCATTCGAAAATAACTTGCGAAAAGTCCCGGTTTTTCAGCTGTTCGGGGGTGATCAGCCAGTTTGCGGTACCCACATCGCCCCACATGATTGTAGGGGTGTTGGGGTCAGCCCAGTTACCGTCAGATACTGAGATCATGGTCAGCAGGTTCACCGTGTAGTCCCGCAAATCATCAGCGAAGTCGCGCGGGTCGTTTTGTGTGAAAATAGGCTCGCCACCGATCTTGTGGGTCAGCTGATCCTCGGTTTCCCGGTCAATCGTGTCTGTAACACGGTCTTCGCCCAGCTCGTCGATCTCATCAAAGAAATCCTCGATTGGTGTTTCGGGGTACAGCTCATTCCATGTATCAACAAACAAAGCTTCGGCGGTCTCGTTCATCAGCGACCATTTATCGCCCAATGCCGCCTCAAAGCTGAGCGCATATTCGACAGTTTCGGGAGAAATCGGCCACCCGTAATCGTCCCAGTTCGCCTTGGCTGCGCGCGCATCCGGGTTAGGTTCGCCCAATTCGGGGTAGTAGATCACCCGGTAGCCGTTTTGGGTACGGTCGGCAATGGTGTCGTCCATACCCCAGAGTGCTTCTTCATCACCCGGGTCAATCCAGAACTGGAGCATCCCAGACTCAGGGTAAATAGTGTTCTGAGGCAGCTCGGCACAGTTAATCTGCGCGATCATCCCCAAGGGCTGCCCCTCTTTATTGGCGGGGGCGTCCACCCCGGCGGGCAGGTACGGCACTCCCCCAAATTTGGAGGATGTCACCGGTAGCGGCTCAGCAGCCGCCGTGGCTGTGATGCGCACCGTGGGTGATTGGTCATTTTCTTCTATGCGTTTAATAACCTCACGCGCCTGGTCGAGAATTTTTCCCATATCTGCTCCTGTGCTTCTAGTGGTACTGGTGCGGAATCTGTGAACACTATTAGAGCACGTTTTTTCTCGCGGTGCGTGCACGTACGTCATGCATTCGAAGGCACAATGCAGAAGATAAAATATTCCCCGCCGTCAACGCATAGTTTTGTGTTTGCGGCGGTGCATTAGCTTTTATCTGCACCTCCGCTAAGTTTTTACCCGCAATTCCATTCAAAAAGGACTTTTGAAAAGTCCCGGTTTTTCAGCTGTTCGGGGGTGATCAGCCAGTTTGCGGTACCCATATCGCCCCACATAATGTCACCGTCACCATCATTTTTTGCTTCCTCGGAGGCGATGGTGAGCAGGTTAACCGTATATTCTTGCAGTTCTGGGTTGTTCTCGCGCGGGTCGTCCTGCACAAAGCTGGGGTACCCGCCAAGCTTATGGTACTCAGTGCTGTCGGTCAGGTCGTAGGCAATATTCTCCCCATCGTGCAGGCGGTCTATCTCGTAGACCTCGTTAATAGTCTGCTCTGGGTGTTTCTCGTTCCACCGGTGTACGAACCGGGCCTCAAATTCACGGCTTGTGTCGCTCAGGCTCTCATGTTTTTTCTTAAAGGTGAGCGCAAGCTCAGCCTCTGGCGGGTAGATAGGCCAGTCTTCGCTCCGTGCTGCGGTGACTGCGGGGTGCCCCGCAGGGGTGGCTTCACCCACCTGGGGGTAGTAAATAACCCGAATATTCGCCTGGTTGGCTATATCATTGGCGTTGAAGCCCCAGTTTTCATCGCCTTCTTCTTCGCCGGAATCAATCCAGAACTGAAGTATCCCGGTCTTGGGATAAAGCTCATTTTTGGGTAATTCAGTACAGTTAATCTGCGCGATCATCCCTAAGGGTTTCCCGCTTTCATTGGTGGGTGCCTGAGCCCCGGCAGGCAGGTACGGGGCGCCGCCAAACTTCGAGGCAGTCACCGGCAGCGGTGCTTTGGCACCGGCTGTTTTAATACGGATTACTGGCTGCCGTGTGGCGGCAGTGATTTCTGCCGCGATTTTCCGTGCCTCTTTAGCTACTGTACGGCCCATAATATTTTCCTCCCAATACCTGACTTTCGTTTTCACCAGTCTTATTGATAGTTGCAGCTAACCGCAGGACCATTCAAAAAGGACTTTCGAGAAGTCTCGGTTCTTCAGCTGTTCCGGGGTTATTAGCCAGTTTGCAGTGCCCTGATCTCCCCAAACAGTAACAAATTTTTCAGCGTCCTCAGAGAACATGGTGAGCAGGTTGATTGTGTAGTTATCGAACCCATCATGCTCTTGACGCGGGTCCTGCTGGGTAAACTCTGGGTGCCCGCCAAGTTTGTGGTAGCTTCCCTGAGCTATGTCGCGGTAGAACATTACGCTCGGGCGTTCCTCATCTGCGGGCGCGTATGCATCAATACCCGTAAAATCACCGATAAGCTGCTGGGGTATAGTTCATTCCACAACTCTACAAACCGGCTCTGGTAGACCCACCAATTCTGTGGGGTTATTCCTTCTGAGGCTTCTTCAAAGCTGAGTCCGATTTCCCATCCCTGATCCACGTGTACCGGCCAGGCCATAAATTCCATCTCGGTTTGTTTCTCTTGATCTGGCATAACAAGAGTGTGGGCGCACGGGTTTGTGTCCCTATGATGGGGATAATAGATCACGCGAGTATTGACCTGCGACACCGGGTTCTTCAGGTCGATGCCCAGTCCCAACTCATCATACGGATCCAGCCAGAACTGAAGTATCCCGGTCTTGGGATAAAGCTCATTTTTGGGTAACTCAGCACAGTTAATCTGCGCGACCATACCCAGCAGCTTACCATCCTGGTTAGTGGGGGCCTGCGCCCCTGCAGGTAGGTACGGCACTCCCCCACATTTAGAGGCGGTCACTGACACCGTTCCCTGAACTGCGCGAGGAATGATGCGCACAGTGGGTTTACGATCCTGCTGGCTCAGCAGATGATTAAGGTGTTTGACCCGCTCAAAAATAGTGTTCATGGTGTATTTTCTTTAGCAGCTATCCCACGAATAAAAGACCTTCGAGAAATCTAAATTCTTTAGCTGCTCTGGGGTAATCAGCCAGTTTGCCACTCCGGCATCGCCCCACATGATGGTTATGGTGTCATCATCCGCAGAGACAAGAGTGAGCAGATTGATCGTGTAGTCTTTCCATTCTTCATTGTCATCTCGGGGGTCCCAGTCGATATACTCGGGAACACCGCCCAGCTGGTGGTGATCAAGATCTTCATAAAAGGTACTCGCAAGGTCATCGCCTTCAATCCCTGCAAGTTCATCAAGATCCCAAGGACTTTCAATCTGCTCCTGCGGGTAGCGTTCATTCCACAACCGCGTAAATAACTGCCCAGTACTGTATTGTTTGAGTTTTAGCCCGGGCTCTAGATTTTCAGGCTCAAAACTCAGGGCGTATTCTCCGCCCAAAAGAGGCCATATAAAGCCATTATCCTCGGTAATGACTAGTTTATGAGCCTTCCTGTTCGCTTTTCCCAGCTTGGGATAGTAGATCACGCGATCATATCGTGATGAGGTGTAATCTTCCGTATCGGTCTCGGTCGGACTAATCCAGAACTGCAGCAGCCCCTCCGCCGGGTAAATACTATTTGGTGGCAAATCGGCGCAGTTAATCTGCGCAATCATATGCAAAGGTTCACCGTTAACGTCTACGGGACCGTCCTGGCCCTTGGGTAGGTACGGCACTCCTCCGATTTTGGAGGCGGTGACCGGCAGCGTCTTGTACTTAGCGAATTGTGTATTGATACGCATCGTGGGAACTTGGTGTCCCACATTCATCTCAGCCAGTAAAGCGCGAGCCCGTTCTAGTATCTCTGCCTGTTTATTCGTCATATATTCCTCAATGCCCCAAACACGATCCTGAAATATTTCGGCGCCGTACGCCCACACCCCATTAGAGCATGTTTGTGTGCTGCATGTAACGGTTTGCGAGTTCCTCGTATATATCTCCCCGCAATTCCCACCATGCGAGATAAAACACACAAACTGTAGAAAAATTCATTGTGTCGTATATATAATATATTGAAAGATGCCTCAAGGAGTGAGCACCATGAAGAATAACACCGGCACTTTCGGCCCCTATTTCCTTTTCCTCTGCGCCTTTTCATGATGGTTTTCAGTGTCCTCAGCGCATTAGGGTGGCTCGCCATTGGGGGCTCCCTCGCCCTGCTTATTCTCACCGCGTTTCTTAACCCGGATTTCCGCAAGTCAGAAGACCCCAATAACCCGGTGAGCACGTGGCTTATTCTTGCATTCTGCATTTTTGGAGCGTCCTGGGTTTATACCCTCACGCTGCAGAACGGGAACACTCACCCCGGTATCAATGCTGCCCTAGCACTGGTGCCGACCGCCGCAATGGGGTGGGTATTTATTAAGCATTCTGCCCATGCCCATAATTCTTAAGCCATCCCCGGGAAGAAACTAACCACTAGAGGAAACTAACCATTAAATGAATATTTATGCAAAATGATGCGGTGTCTGAGCTATTCAAGCTCAGGCACCGCATCATTGGTTTGTGGCACGCAGCCTTATGCTAGGTCGAAGACCCTAGTCCAGGTAGTCACGCAACACCTGCGAACGCGAGGGGTGACGCAGTTTCGACATGGTCTTCGATTCGATCTGACGGATGCGCTCACGTGTCACGCCGTAGACCTTACCGATTTCGTCTAAAGTCTTCGGCTGCCCGTCGGTCATGCCGAATCGCATAGCAACCACGCCCGCTTCACGTTCGGAGAGCGTATCAAGCACCGAGTGCAGCTGCTCTTGAAGAAGAGTGAATGACACCGCATCGGCCGGGACAACAGCCTCCGAGTCCTCAATCAGGTCGCCAAACTCGGAATCGCCGTCCTCACCCAGCGGCGTGTGCAGAGAAATAGGTTCGCGCCCGTACTTCTGCACCTCAATAACCTTTTCGGGAGCCATGTCCAGCTCTTTACCGAGCTCTTCGGGGGTGGGTTCACGCCCCAAATCCTGAAGCATTTGGCGCTGCACACGGGCGAGCTTATTAATAACCTCAACCATGTGCACAGGAATACGAATAGTACGCGCCTGGTCCGCCATTGCGCGGGTAATCGCCTGACGAATCCACCAGGTGGCGTAGGTGGAGAATTTAAAGCCCTTCGAGTAGTCGAACTTCTCGACCGCACGAATCAGACCCAGGTTACCTTCCTGAATAAGGTCAAGGAATAGCATTCCGCGGCCCGTATAGCGTTTAGCGAGTGAGACCACGAGGCGCAGGTTCGCTTCCAGCAGGTGGTTCTTCGCACGCTTACCGTCGTGGATGACCCAGCGCAGTTCCTTCTTGAGCTTCGGATCCATGTCGGGGTTGTCGGCGAGTTTGTGCTCCGCATACAGGCCAGCTTCAATGCGCATTGCAAGATCGACTTCCTGCTGCGCGTTCAGGAGTGAGACTTTACCGATCTGTTTCAGGTAGTCTTTCACGGGGTCGGCCGTTGCGCCGGGGGTAACGACGCGCTGGGCGGGAGCATCGTCATCATCGCTGGCGGTCAGCACGAAGCCAGAGCCTTTAGCCGCCACCTCTTCGGCGGCTTTTTTCTCTTCCTTTTTGGCGACGGCTTCTTCATCCTCTTCGGCTTCTTCATCGGCCTCAGATTCTAGGGGTTCACCGTCAATGGCGTCCGGGTCAAGGTCAAGGTCGAACTCGTCATCGCTTTTCTTCTTGCGTCCGCGTTTGGGCGCGGCCTTAGCCTTAGTAGCGGTAGCAGTTTTACGGGTGCGTTTAGGCTTTGTCTCAGTCTCGGCGGCGTCAGAGGCTCCGTCTTCCGCGCTGCTGGAAGCCTTAGCGGCAGCAGCTTTGGTCGTGGATTTCGTCGCACGTTTCTTAGTTGTTGTCGCCTTAGCAGCGGTCTTAGTGGTTTTCGCTCCGGCACCTTCACTGTTTGTGGTCGTAGATTTGGCGCTGGCGGTTTTTTTGGTTCGCGTGGTTTTCTTCTGAGGGGTGTCGGCTACAGCCTCATCAGTAGCTTCACTGGTTGCGGCTTTCTTGCTGGTGGCAGTTGACACGAAAACCCTTTCTAGCTCAGTTACGGGGTGCTTTGTCTGCAAAACACCTAAGACCCTGTCAAGTCCTAGGCTTCTTTCAGAGACGAAATGTGACGGTTTAATGCTCACACACCGCAGAATATTCCGGGCGTATTCGTCCCCTGCTGAAGATACACCATGGGTGCATTGACTTTACGGGGTCAGTACCAAGTATTACAGAATCTTAGGTTTTTTCAACTAAGGCGCGCCTGCCAGAGCTGGTTTTAGCATTTTCTTATTCCCTGCCCTTCCCTACGGCAGGGCCGCTTGTACCTACGTGGCGACGGGGTATACGTTGAGGACGCTAAAACGTGCAGGCCCGCGCCAGCACCGGGCGGAGTCGCCTAACCACAGGGGCAGCAGCCCAAGGTGAAGGGCATCATCCAACGGAGTGTGCTCCTGCACGTGGCGGTGCGCTTCCTCGTTCAGCAGGTTCGCATATGAACTGGTTCCGCGCATCCAGTTGATCCAGGCTTGAACAATGCGCAGCCGCCCCAGCGGCTCACCGCAGGCTGCGGGAATGAGCAAAGAACAGAGTACTTCAAGAGCGTTAAGACGTTCCCAGCGGGGACTGACTGTTTGGTCTGTCCCGCACAGCAGACGTGCCATTGCTTCCGCGTAGTCTGTCTGCGTTTGGCTGACATCGGTGGCGCTGCGTTGCACTGTCAGATGTGTGCGGCGCACCCAGTCGTGCCAACCGGTGCGGACGCCCGATGGGGACCCCACCCGGTGTTGTTTACCGTGCAGTGTCTGCAGGAATGAAGAGGGCAGTGTGTTACGGCGGCGCGGAGGAGCCCCGTAACTACCCGGCTCAATGGCGGTGCCCTCCCCCGTGGTGGTGGGTGCTGGCTCCGTGAACCGTCCGCCGTATCCTTCAAGCACCCGCAGCGAATCTGTGAGGGTGGCTGCCGCACAGTACGTCACTAAGTTAATCGTGCCGTACGTGTTGAGGCTAGCAGCCAGATATCCGGCTACCTCTGCGGGTAGAAGCTGACGCATCCTATCCCCCACAGTGGTTCTTTGACCTGCTGCTAAGGTGCGCATCACCCAGCGTATTGCTTCTAGTGCGGTTTCCCAGTAGCAGAGCTCAGCCCTTTCTGCTGACAGTAGGAGTGCGCCTGCAAGAGGTGAGGGTCTTCCCCTTCAGCGTGTCGTAGCTGATATTCCTGGGTGTATGTGCGGTACCAGAGCTCTGCTGCAGCTTCCCAGTCTTCTCGGGCGCCAGTATCTGCGGTGGCTGCGGTATCCCACGGGTTGGTGGTGCGCGCCTCGGATGCGGTTGCGGCGATACTTTCACCCCGTACAGTCTGGGCTAGATGGTAGGGGCTCATCAGAATATCTTCTACAAAACCGGCGAAGATAAGCCTGTTCTGCTCATGTGATAGCTCCCAGATAGTGGTGTCTCCCAGAACGATGCAGTCGAAGCATTCCAGCCCACCGGTGACGGTGGAGTTGGTCAGCAGCGGAAGCCACCGTTCAACGCGATGCGCTATTGCGGCATCACGCTCACGTTCTGAGGTGCTGGGCAGTGTTCGGGTTCCGCTGGCAGTTTGGCGTGCACGTAGGTTATCGCGGTCTGCTGTGCAGTAGAAAGCGATGAACCGGTCGATGGGTTGCGCTCCGTCAATAGTTGCTGGCAGCAGACTGAAAATACGGTGCAGATATGCGGCGGTATTATCTTCTGGGCCGGGCAGGTCAATGCGCACACAAGGGCCAATATTGTGCGCAGCTAGAGCGACCACCACGAAGGATTCCTGCGGCCAGTAGCCCAGCTGGTGCAGCATAATCGCTGCCATGTCTTTACAGGTGCGAATACACGTTTTTACGGTGTTGAAGTTCTGAGAAGTCATGGCTACATAATGACTCAAAGCAATCTTTAATACATCAAATGATATAAAAATGTGGATGGTAACTCTAAGCAGTGCAGAAAATAGCCCCTGTGGATAGCACTACCAGCGATATCCACAGGGGGCCCTCTCATTATGAAGTTTTGTGAACGTTACCCTCGCGACCTACTCCCGCTCATGCAGGAACTGCTCAAAGAGCGCCCCAATCTCATCACGCCCCAGCACCTTATCGGCATCCCGCTGCGAGAGCGGAATCAGCATATTGGACGACCGATAGTTCGCATCATAGTTCTCTTCATAGCTGGAAACCATTGACTGCACTTCGGGATGCTGAGCCATCTGCTCATTAATCTGCCCGTGTACGGTGCGTGCAGCCTCCCGCAGCTGATCGGTCGGTAAAGACAGCCTCGTAGCCATCGTTACATACTCCAATGCGGCGAGAGTGCCCTGGGGCAGGTCGGCATCCGAAATATACTGCGGTACATTGACCCCGAATCCGACCGTGTCGAATCCGTGCTCCGTGAAAAGAACCTCAAGCAGGTTCGTCATATTCGCATGCAGTTCCGCTTTAGGGCGCCATGCAGAAATACCGTCAATAAGGTCTTTGCGGGAGCCGTGGGCGGTCACCGGCACAGGCCGCGTATGAGGCACCGGCATAGGAAACGCCGATATAAACACCACCAGGGAGGGCTGCAGCCGCTGGGCGATACCGAGCATAGCCTGCTGAAAACGCTGCCACTGAAAGTCTGGCTCCGAGCCTGTCAGCAGCAGAAACGGTTTATCAAGGCTGTCCTCCACCACATATAATTTCAGCTTCGGAAAAACTGGGTCTTCAAAGTGGTCACGGTTAAAAACGATGTGCGGCCTACGTGCCCGGTAATCGTGCAGCTGATCGCTATCAAACTCCGCAATAGCCACATGTTTCAGGTTGTCTAATAGGAAGGTGCCGAACTGACCAGCTGTAGCCCCGGCATCCTGAGGACTGGAAAAGGCCACAACAAGCGGTAAATCGCGCAGACGTTCATCGCTGAGAATACTATTTTTTGCCAGGTAAAGGTCGTCAGGGTTTAACATCTACTACTCCTTCCTGGAATCTCGCCGCGCGCGGCCCTCGTCTACGATTGACATTCACCGCACCATACCCCAGCGCATTAGATAATTCATTTCAGTCTAAAACATACATGAGAGGAATACCGGGGTTTACACCCCCCAATTTGCGCACGGTGAACAGATTTACTAATGATATTCATCACTTTACTTACGCAAAACACTCTCACTTATGGGCAGGTTTTCCCGCGTCTATATGCTGCCTGCGGTGTACAGTAGAGGATGATACGCACCATCTGTAGATGTTGCCTCACGTGCACGCACAGTGTGTGCACACCCTAGTCAACTAGGCGCCCACCTCTGCCCGGGCCCCACCCAGCACGAAGGAGTACCCTATGTCCCTATCCCTCTCCGTGGCCCCACCAACCTTGAATCCCTCGAATCAGATGTCCTTGTTGTAGGGGTTTACGCGGGTGAAGAAAGCCCTCGCTTAGCCCCCTGCGCCCTCTCGCAGGAAACCGTCGAAGGTATCAATGAGCTCCTAGAGGCTCTTGGCGCCACCGGGGCCGCCGATCAGCTGCTTCGACTCCCCGGCGCGGAAGACGCAGGGGCCGACACCATCGCACTCATCGGTTTGGGGCAGGAAACAACCAATGCCGCCGAACGCCTCGCAGCTTTCCGCTACGCTGCTGGTTCTGCCACCCGCCAGCTCATTGGCGCAGAAGAGATCGCCATTGATTTCGGCACAAACGCCCCCGCAGAAATTGAGGCCATAGCGTACGGCGCAACCCTTGGCTCCTTCAGCGAAAAAGGAATGCGGGGCAAATCGGCCAGTTCCGTCAAAGATGAGGCTGAAACCATCCTCATTGTCTCCGAGGTACAGCCTGCCGAAGCTGAAGAGGCGCTCACCCGCGCACTGGTGCTCGGCGAAGCCACCAAGCAGGCGCGCCATCTGGTAAATCAGCCGCCCTCGCACCTGTACCCCGAGTCTTTCGCCCAGCAGGCCCAGCAGCTCGTCTCCGAGTATGAGGATGTGAGCATTGAAGTATACAACTATGAGCGTCTACTCGCCGAAGGGTTCGGGGGTATCGCGGGCGTAGGCCAGGGCTCTCCCCGCAAACCTGTACTCGCAGTTGTAAAATACACCCCGGCCGATGCCAAGGCGTCCATCGGGCTGGTCGGCAAAGGCATTACCTTTGATACCGGCGGCAACTCCCTCAAACCGGCAGCGTCCATGATGACCATGAAATGCGATATGGCCGGCGCTGCCTCCGTCCTTCAGGCCACTCTTGCCGCTGCGGAGCTGAATATTCCGGTTCAGGTCACTGGCTACCTCTGCCTAGCGGAAAATATGCCCGGGGGCGAATCGTTACGCCCCGAAGACGTGATTACCATCCGTGACGGGCGCACCGTAGAAGTTCTGAATACTGACGCTGAAGGGCGCCTAGTCATGGCAGATGGTATCGCGCTCGCCTCAGAAAACGAGCACGACGTCATTGTCGATATCGCCACCCTCACCGGTGCTGCTATGGCGGCGCTAGGGTTGCGCACCGCCGCTCTGATGGGCGATGAGCAGGTGCGTGAGCGTGTTCTGCGTGCTGGCGAAGCAGCGGGTGAAGCATACTGGCCAATGCCGCTGGAGTCGCACCTGCGCGCCTCAATGAACTCGCCTGTGGCAGATATTAAAACATGGGCAGCCGCTACGGCTCCATGATGATCGCCGGGTTATTCCTGCAAGAGTTCGTGGGTGAAGTGGAAGGCCAACGCATTCCCTGGGCTCACCTTGACATTGCGGGCCCTGCGTTTAATGAAGAGTCACCTTTTGGGTATACCCCGAAGGAAGGCACCGGTTTTGGCACCGCCACGCTGGTGAACTTCATTGAGTCATACGCGCAGTAGTCACAACCTAGCCGCCGCGGGGCGCACAGCCTGGTCAAGAACACCGTAAGGGTGAACGAGTTGGGTGGGAGGCGAATAGGGTTAGCTGAGCCCACCTCCCACCCACTTTTGTGTACAATTTCACACCTTGACTGTATCCGTAAGGTGGAACAGAAAAATTTTGAATGGATTGTGCGATTAATAGCGCAAAATTGCCGTTAGTGAACTTAAACCGACGGCGACAGGGGTATTGTTGTAGATAAGTGTTTTTATACACTGCACTTGGCGTGCGCCCTCCGATACGTGCGCTGGTCGCGGGTAGAAAAGCACAGAGATAAAGAACTCATTTGCACGGGGGTTGAGCCCCCACAACCTATGCAAGGGAGCAACATCGTGGCTCAAGAATTTGACATCCTCATCCTCGGCGGTGGCTCCGCTGGTTATGCAACCGCTTTGCGTGCGCGCCAGCTAGGCTTCTCCGTTGGCCTGATCGAGAAGGATAAGGTGGGCGGCACCTGCTTGCACACCGGCTGTATCCCCACCAAGGCTTACCTTCACGCCGCTGAGTTGGCTGAGGATGCTCGTGAAGCCTCCAAGGTCGGTGTAAACACCGAGCTACAGTCCATTGAGATGGGTAAGGTTCGCAACTACAAGGACGGCATCGTTGGGGGCAAGTTCAAGGGTCTCTCCGGCTTGCTGAAGATGAAGGGTGTTGAGGTTATTAACGGTGAGGGTAAGCTCACCGGCAAAGACACCATTACCGTGAACGGCACGGAGTACAAGGGTAAGAATATTGTGCTCGCTTCTGGCTCTGTTTCCAAGACCTTTGGTCTGCCCATTGAGGGGCGCGTGCTGACTTCCACTGAGGCGCTGGAGATGGATTACCTGCCGAACAGCGCTATTGTGCTTGGCGGCGGCGTGATCGGTTGCGAGTTCGCGTCCATGTGGAAGGCAATGGGCGTGGATGTAACCATTATTGAGGGCCTGCCCAACCTCGTTCCTAACGAAGACCCCTCCATCATTAAGGTGCTTGAGCGTTCCTTCAAGAAGCGCGGTATTAAGTTCAACACCGGCACCCTGTTCGAAAAGGTTGAGCAGGACGCTAACGGTGCTAAGGTCACCTTGGCTGACGGCAAGGTATTTGAGGCTGATATCGTTCTGGTCGCTGTTGGCCGTGGCCCCAACACCGCAGGTATGGGCTATGAAGAGCAGGGTATCCCCATGGATCGCGGCTTCGTGCTGGCTAACGAGCGTCTGCACACCGGTGTGGGCAATATCTACGCCGTTGGTGATATTGTTCCTGGTGTCCAGCTGGCTCACCGCGGGTACCAGCAGGGTATTTTCGTGGCAGAAGAAATTGCTGGCCTGAACCCCTCTGTGGTTGAAGACGTTAACATCCCCAAGGTCACCTTCTGCGATCCCGAGATCGCCTCGGTCGGTTACTCCGAGCCGAAGGCTAAGGAGAAGTTCGGCGCCGATAACGTTGAGGTTGCGGAGTACAACCTGGCTGGCAACGGCAAGTCCTCCATCCTGGGCACCGGCGGTATTGTTAAAGTTGTGCGCGAGAAGAACGGCCCCATTGTTGGTGTTCACGCCATTGGCAAGCGTATGGGTGAGCAGATCGGTGAGGCTCAGCTGTGGGTTGCTTGGGAAGCATTCCCTGAGGATGTCGCTAAGTTCATCCACGCGCACCCGACCCAGAATGAGTCCCTGGGTGAGGCCGCTATGGCTCTGAACGGCACCCCGCTGCACGGCTAAGCGCCCCTACCACCTAAAAGATGGTTTCGCACCCGCGAAACCGCAGGTTTGCGGATGCTCCACGCGGCATTCTCAAAGAATGGCCGCGTGGGCTGTATCCCTGCCACACAGTTTCCTAATTCAAGCATTCACAAGGAGAACGGGAAGAAAATATGTCCCACACCGTAGAACTGCCCGCATTGGGCGAGTCCGTGACCGAGGGTACCGTTACCCGCTGGCTTGTTGCCGTTGGTGACACCATTGCCGTTGATGAGCCGCTGGTTGAGGTGTCCACCGATAAGGTCGATACCGAGGTTCCCTCCCCCGTCGCTGGCGTTGTTGAGCAAATCCTAGTGGAAGAGGATGAGGACGTTGAGGTTGGCGCCCCCTCGTAGTTATTGGTGATGGTTCTGGCGCAGCACCGGCTGCTCCTGCGGCTCCTGTTGCAGAGGCCCCGCCGCCGCTGCAGCTCCTGCTGCCCCCGCAGCACCGGCGGCACCGGCCGCAGCTGCTCCCGCTGGTGCAGCGTCCGGTCAGGAAGTTACCTTGCCTGCGCTGGGTGAGTCCGTGACCGAGGGTACCGTTACCCGCTGGCTGAAGGAAGTCGGCGAACAGGTTGAGGTTGACGAGCCGCTGGTTGAGGTGTCCACCGATAAGGTTGATACCGAGGTTCCCTCCCCTGTGGCGGGCACCCTGCTCGAGATCCGCATTCAGGAGGACGAAGACGCCGAAGTTGGCCAGGTTCTAGCTATTATTGGCGATGCCTCTGCCGCCGCACCGGCACCGGCTGCTCCTGCTGCTCCGGCCCCTGTTGCTGAGGCTCCGGCAGCTGCTGCTCCTGCTGCACCCGCTGCGCCTGCAGCAGAGACCCCGGCACCCGCCGCTGGCGTACCGGCAACCGCTGATGGCGAAGCATACGTCACCCCGCTGGTCCGTAAGCTCGCTAAAGATAACAATATTGACCTGTCGACCGTGAAGGGTACCGGCGTAGGCGGCCGCATCCGTAAGCAGGACGTACAGGCAGCTATTGCCGCTAAGGGCTCAGCTGCGCCCGCTGCCGCATCGGCAGCACCGGCTGCTGCAGCTGGTGCGTCCAAGGCTCCTCACACCTTCGAGGTTTCACCCAAGCGCGGCACCGTTGAGAAGACTGCACGCATCCGCCAGGTTATTGCAAAGCGTATGCGCGAGTCCCTAGACACCTCCACTCAGCTGACTCAGGTCACCGAAGTGGATATGACCCGTGTGGCACAGCTGCGTGCCAAGGCTAAGGATGGCTTCCTCGCTCGTGAGGGCGCAAAGCTGACCTTCCTGCCGTTCTTCGCACAGGCTGTGACCGAGGCCCTGCAGCAGCATCCTGCCCTGAACGCTTCCATGACCGAGGATCTGAAGCAGATTACCTACCCCGATTCCGAGAACATCGCAATCGCTGTAGATACCCCCAAGGGTTTGCTTGTTCCCGTTATCAGGAACGCATCAGACCTGGGTATTGCTGGCTTGGCAAAGGCTATTGCCGATTTGGGTGGACGCGCACGCACCGGCGATATTGCTCCTGAAGAGCTGGCTGGTTCAACCTTCACCATCACCAATATCGGCTCCTTCGGCGCACTGTTCGACACCCCGATTATTAACCAGCCGAACGTGGCTATTTTGGGCACCGGTAGCATCGTGAAGCGCCCCATGGTTGTTAAGGATGTGGACGGTAACGACTCGATCGCTATCCGTTCCATGTGCTACCTGTCGCTGACCTACGATCACCGTGTGGTTGATGGTGCAGATGCAGGTCGCTTCCTGTACACCCTCAAGACCCGCCTGGAAGAGGCTAACTTTGAGGCTGAGGTCGGCCTGTAAGGCTCGCTAGGTAGCGTATATACAGCCACGATGTGGAAGGCGGCGTCGGTTCATGTAACCGGCGCCGCCTTTCGTTGAGTATTTTTGTATGTCTGGTTGTATGCGGTGGGCGGCTGAGAGGTTTTATGGCGCTGTACCTCTTGGGATGTTTCATCTGCGACATTGGTACGTCACGAATAGACATTTTAGTGACAGGGTGTCACAATATTTTCCATGCATATTCTTACCGGCGTTCTTGTGTTTTTACACATTATTGGCGCATCACTCATTATCGGTCTGTGGGTCGCTCATTTCCGCACCCCAAAAGTTCTTCCGGGGCAGTTTCACGCTTCGCTTCTCATGCTTGTAACGGGGCTGATTCTGGTGGGTATCGCAGAAATGAGCGGCGGTGTTAACCACATTAAAATTGCAGTCAAAATTCTTTTGGCACTCGGTGTTGCCATTGCCGCGTTTATTGGCCAGCGCAAACATAAAGCTGGTGAGCCAATCTCTACCGGTTTAGCACATGCTGTAGGTGGGCTCGCTGTTATTAATGTGGCGGTCGCAACCATCTGGCACTAGATAATTTCTGAAGGATACTCCCGAGGCACCTAGCCCGGGGAGTATCTTTATACGCGCCACTATATCGCTTATTTAACGAGCGTAAGCGTACTGCACTACATTCACTCGCTCACCGGGACTGCGCTTGCGATACGCCAGCGACCGTTATCCTGATGGAGTTCAAAGGTGACTTTTTGAACCGCCATACCATCTTGCATACGCACCCCTTTATCACGTAACTCAGCTTCTGTAGGTGTGTACCCTGGGGCCTGCACTTCTGCTGTTAGTGCCAGCGTGTCCCCTTTGTGTTCTACCTTAGTGAGGGAGCGAACCTGCAGTGTGGGAGCGCCTTTTTCTGTAAGTTCACGGTTACGTTCCTCAATAAGAGTTTCAATTATTTTGCGTTCGTCATCGTGCTCGTTTGCGGCAGTCGTCGCAGAGGCTGTCTGCACGGGGGCACTGTCGTGCGAGCCCAGCTGGTAGCTCACAACTCCAACACCCACTGCAAGAGTGAGAGCGAGTGCACCAAGCAGCATACGGTTCTTGGAGGTTTGGAGGATTTTTTCTGTGGTTTATTGGATGATTCCTGCCGAGCTTTAGGTTCTTTCGGGCGAGCCTTAGCAGCCGGTGCGTTCTGCACAGGTTTACTCTTACTGCCTTGCTGTTGGTTACTTGCAGCAGGCATGCGTTCCCGCACATCTTCGGGTGCACTCAGGTAGGCGTTGAGCGGCACTGCCTGTACTTTACTGAAGACCTCAACGATAGTCTCTAGCGAAGGCAGGTCTGTATCCAGCACATTTTCCAGCGTGTATCCCATATTTTCGGTAATGTCCTCTGCCGCTAAGGGCAGCGGAATGCGTTCGTGGGCAGCAGCGGGAGGTTTACCGGTGAGGGCGTGCCATAGCAGCCGCGCGAGAGCACGGGTGTCTTCGGCTTGCGCTAGGGATAGTGCACTGGTGCTGAGGTTGCCGGGAGCATGGCGTGTGTCAATGAGTTTGGGAGTGCCATGGGTTGAGATCAGCACGTTTTCGGTGGAGATAGCTCCGTGAATAAACCCCTGGTGGTGTAGATGAGCTAGACCTTCGCACAGACTGCGGGCCAGGGAGGCCACCTCCGCAACGGGAATATGCTCACGGGCAGCCAGGAGGGCTGATAAAGTCCCCGCTTCCAGAGGCTCATACCACTGCAGAGTTCCGGCGCTCTCTATTTTCTGCGCAGCTTCTGCGGTGCCGGTAAGGTGCTGAACAGCGAGTAGGGTGGCTAGACCAGGGTTGGGTTCTAGGGAGCAGAGCGCTTCGGCAAGGGCGGAGTCATCGGCTGCATTAAGCCGCATAAGTGTGTATATTCCCGGTTTGAGGCCCAGCGGGTGCTCACCTGTTTGAGCAGTGGACGGCGCATTGTCAGAGGGTTTAGGGCAATATTCCACTCGCCAAATGGTTCGGCGTGCATCCTCGGTGAGAAGGTTTAGGTACTCAATATTCTCCATATATCTTTTATACCTAAAATACTCAAAATGCATCAAATATTATCCACATGTTGTAAGTGTTGGATGATTTTTCACAGTTTCCGAGGTGCACTTCAGCCTGACCTGTGTAATATTCTGTAATATTTTGCGGGTATATCACTCGCACCCTGCCTATTGTTCGCCCATTACCCGAATCAGGGGTACCTAATTTTTATCCCTCGCCTGCGGTACTAAGGTAGTAGGCATGTCCGTGATTATTGAGCGCGTGGGTTTTGCCCCGAACTATGTGAACTACACTGAAAGTTTGGATGAGCAACGCCGTATTCACGCAGAAGTTGCTGAAAGAACCCGCAATAACACTATTCTGCTGCTTGAACATGAGGCTGTTATCACTGCGGGTAAACGCACTGAGGATCACGAGTACCCAACCGATAAGACTACTCCTGTGGTGAAGATTGACCGTGGCGGTAAGCTCACGTGGCATGGCCCCGGCCAGCTCACCGGCTACCCGATTGTTCGTTTGCCTGAACCGATTGATGTGGTGGCCTATGTGCGCCTCCTTGAAGAGATCATTATGAATGTGCTGGCCGAGTTTGGCATTAAGGGTGAGCGTGTTGAGGGCGTTCTGGCGTGTGGGTTTTAGGGGATGAGCATACCCCGGATCAGAAAATCGCCGCCATCGGTATTCGTGTTTCAAAAAACACAGCAATGCACGGTTTCGCCATTAACTGCTGTAATGAGACTGCCCCTTTTATGCAATTTATTCCGTGCGGCATCACTGATGCAGGCGTGACCACCATGAGCGAGCAGCTGGGGCGTACGGTGACCCCTGCTGAGATTCTTGAGCCGCTGGAACGGGAGCTCACCCGGTATGCCGACCGGTTAGCTGAGTCATTTGAACCAACCCCATCCGCACAGGCGGCAGTATAAATACCCAGGTGGGATTAGCCTACTTGGCTGGCGTATCCCACGTAACACCGGTTTTCGCTTGCCACCAGCGGGCGTAAAATAAGTTTTAGCCCATACTACGCCGAGGGCACATCCACTATAAGGAGCAACATACATGAGCATTAAGCCTGAGGGTCGCAAGCTGCTGCGCGTTGAGGCTCGCAATGCTGAGGTTCCCATTGAAAAGAAGCCGCACTGGATCAAGACTAAGGCTGTTGTGGGACCCGAATATAACGAGATGAGGGAGCTGGCGCGCGGTCAGGGTTTGCACACCGTGTGTGAGGAGGCGGGCTGCCCCAATATTTACGAGTGCTGGGAAGACCGTGAGGCAACCTATCTGATTGGTGGCTCTGAGTGCACTCGCCGCTGCGATTTCTGTAATATTGCGACCGGTAAGCCCGCCTCAGTGGATTATGCCGAACCGTTTAAGGTTGCGAAGAACGTGAAGGTGATGGGCCTGCGGTATGCCACCGTGACGGGCGTGGCACGTGACGATCTTGAGGACGGTGGTGCTTGGCTCTATGCCGAGACCACGCGTCAGATTCATAAGATGTGCCCGAACACCGGTGTTGAGATGCTGATCCCCGACTTTAAGGGTAAGCCTGAGCACGTGCAGAAGGTGATTGATGCTCGTCCCGAGGTTTTCGCGCATAACCTGGAGACTGTGCCGCGCATCTTTAGGCAGATTCGTCCGGCGTTCCGTTATGAGCGTTCACTTGATGTGATTACTCAGGGTAAAGAAGCCGGTATGGTCACGAAGTCCAACCTGATTTTGGGTATGGGCGAGACAAATGAAGAGATTTATGAGGCCCTGTGCGATTTGCACGACGCCGGGTGCGATATTATCACCCTAACCCAGTACCTGCGCCCCGGTCCGCTTTTCCACCCTATCGAGCGTTGGGTAAAGCCCGCCGAATTTTTGGAGCTTTCGGCGATGGCTGAGTCGATTGGTTTCGCTGGTGTCATGGCTGGGCCGATGGTACGTTCCTCATACCGTGCCGGCCGTTTGTGGGCACGAGCAATGAAGAAGAACGGCTACACGATCCCAGATAACCTGGCTCATATTGAGGATGGCGGCGTAGCGCTTCAGGAAGCCGCTTCTCTCGTGGCTGCTGGCATGTAGTTTGGCCCCGGACACTCTTTGTAGGCAGGCCCCGCCGTTACTCCCTCTTCTTCGGGAGCGGCGGGGCTTGTCGTACCCTGTGGGCTTCAGGTTTGTAAGCTAGAATTATTCTTTGCAGTGTTTCAACTGTCTTATACCCCAGCTGTCTAAAAGGAAAGCACCGTGGCAGATAAAGAAGAGAAGAAGCAGAAGCCTAAACGTCAGGGAACGTTCTCCCAGATGAAGCAGGTCTACCAGATGACGAAGAAGTCCGACCCGAACATTGGGTGGATTCTGTTGTTCTGGTCTGCACTGACCCTGCTCGTGTTTGTGGCGGTGGGCGTGCTGTTGAATAACTGGATTACGCTCCTTATTCTTGGTGTTGCGGCCGCGGCTATTGTGGCGATGCTGATTTTGAGCAGGCGCGCGCAGAACGCAGCTTTCACCCAGATTGAGGGGCAGCCGGGCCGTTCCGGTGCGGCAATGAACTCTGTGCGTCGCGGCTGGATTGTTGAGGAGCAGCCGGTGGCGGCTAACCGTCACCAGGACCTCGTGTTCCGTGGCCTCGGTAAGCCGGGGATTGTGCTGGTGACCGAGGGGCCGTCTTCTCGCGTGCAGAACCTTGTGAGGACCGAGAAGAAACACCTTAACCGGGTAGTTCCTGGTGTTCCGGTACACGTGATTGAGACCGGTCATGACGAGAACCAAGTGGAGCTTAAAGACGTTGTCAAAACGATGAATAAGCTGCCGAAGACCCTAACCCAGAAAGAGATGCAGGATGTTTCTGGGCGTTTGAGCACCCTGAATAACATACGTAACCCTATGAATGGTATCCCTAAGGGTGTTGACCCGAACCGGGTGCGTCCGGATCGTCGCGCGATGCGTGGCCGCTAGTTTTTGTGCGTGCGCTGCTGCCCCCAACGCTGTATGGCGTTGGGGGCAGCAGTTGTTTAAAGCAGTGTCCTGTTTAGCGGATCCGTACCAGTACGGTTTTGCAGATTCGGTCGTGGATACCACGTGCGTCGGAGTCCATGATGACCGCCGGAAGTATCAGCATGGTGAGGGTGCCGCGGATTAGCCCTTTGAGCCAACCAGCCGGGCGCCCGTTGAGAGTTTGTACCTGCACTCCTACCGCCAAGTGTCCTAGTGTGTGGCCCATGAACCCGGTCAAAAGCACTGTGTACCCCCAGAATACGAGCAGAGTCAGCAACGGGTCATTATCCGCGAACAGTAGGATCGGCAGGTAGCACACGTACCAGTCGATGAGGAACCCGATCAGCCTAATACCCGGCCGAGCTATCGCCCCGGGACCCTTCTGCGGGCGCCCTAAATGCTCACCAGGGTACTTCTGGTTACTTGGGGCGCCGTTAAGCCACGAGCCTAAGTCCTCACGTTCAATCATGCTCTTCATTATCCCGTATCTTCTGTGCTGGTTGTTATTTTGAAGGTGTTGACGCTGCTCAGACCGCTGTGGCGTGGGCGTGTCGCGGCAGGAAATGTAACGTTCTTGAAACATAAAAGACACGCAAGGGTAAAAAATACCGCCTATGCTAGATAGTGGCGTGTGGCTCACAACTGCCGCCGCCCAAACCAAAACCTAAGGAGCATTCCGAATGTTTACCAGTCCCCAGGAAGTTCTCGACTTTATTAAGGACGAAGAAATCGTCTTTGTCGATATCCGATTTACCGACATGCCCGGCGTGCAGCAGCACTTTAACCTTCCGGCTAAGGCGGTGGATGAGGACTTCTTCATTCATGGTCAGCTGTTCGATGGCTCCTCTATCCGTGGTTTCCAGGGGATCGCAGAATCTGATATGCAGCTCATCCCGGACATTGACTCGGCCTATATTGATCCGTTCCGTATGGAGAAGACCCTGGTGATCGTGTGTTCTATTGTGAATCCCCGCACCGGCGAGCCGTATCATCGTGACCCGCGCGGGGTGGCCGAGCGTGCCGAAGAATACCTGAAATCTACCGGTATTGCAGATACGGCGTTTTTTGCTTCCGAAGCTGAGTTCTTCGTCTTTGAGGACGTCCGTTACCAGGTAGAGCCCAATTCTGTGTTCTATACGATTGATTCCGATGAAGCATACTGGAACACCAGCCGCAAGGAAGAAGGCGGCAACCTTGGTAATAAGACCCCTGTCAAGGGCGGTTATTTCCCGGTTTCCCCTGTCGATAAGCAAGCCGATCTGCGTGATGCTATGTGCGTGGCGATGGACCAGGTGGGGCTCGAAGTTGAGCGCAGCCACCATGAGGTGGGCTCCCCCGGACAGGCTGAGATTAACTACAAGTTCTCCACTCTCACCAATGCCGCTGACGACCTGCTGAAGTTCAAATATGTTATTAAGAACACCGCCGATGAGTGGGGCAAGTCGGTCACGTTCATGCCTAAGCCGGTGTTTGGGGATAATGGCTCGGGTATGCACTGCCACCAGTCGCTGTGGATGGGCGGTGAGCCGCTGTTCTATGATGAGCGTGGTTACGCGAACCTCTCTGATATTGCCCGCTGGTATATTGGCGGCCTGATTGAGCATTCCTCCGCCGTGTTGGCGTTTACCAACCCGACCGTGAACTCCTATAAACGTCTGGTGCCTGGCTATGAGGCCCCCGTGAACATGGTGTACTCGCAGGGTAACCGCTCAGCCGGTATTCGCATCCC
This sequence comes from Rothia aeria, assembly GCA_002355935.1. Classification (GTDB taxonomy): domain Bacteria; phylum Actinomycetota; class Actinomycetes; order Actinomycetales; family Micrococcaceae; genus Rothia; species Rothia aeria. The sequence goes on from AP017895.1 coordinate 2,090,026, forward strand.
GATCACCGGTGCCAACCCGAAGGCTAAGCGCCTGGAGTTCCGCGCGCCTGACCCCTCGTGCAACCCTTATTTTGCGTTCTCGGCACAGCTGATGGCCGGTCTTGACGGTATCCGCAACCGTATCGAGCCGCCAGCACCGATCGATAAGGACCTGTACGAGCTTCCCGCCGAAGAGGCTAAGGATATTAAGAAGGCTCCCGCTAACCTTGAGGAGGCGCTGGCTGCACTTGAGGCAGACCACGACTTCCTGCTCGAAGGCGGCGTGTTCACTGAGGACCTGATTCAGGCATGGATTGATTACAAGCGCACGAACGAGCTTGAACCGCTCTCGCTAATTCCTCACCCGCTGGAGTACCAGCTGTACTACGGTGTCTAATCGGTAAGAACCCAAACTTAGTGTGCCCCGTTCCTCCAAACACCAGGTAAAGGAACGGGGCATCTTTTGTTTTAAAATCTCAAACAGCACGGGTATCTGCTGGACCCGAAGTTTATAAAACAGGATAAGCTAGAGTGAGCTTATAGTCGCTATAGACGTTTCAAAAAATGGTAGTTAACGTTCCTTCCAAGGAACAGCTGTATATTCTGTGTTCTCTCATAGTGCCTAAGGAAATATTTTCCATGAATATCCTTATCGGTCTTATACCCGCGCTATTCTGGGGCATTCTGCCGCTGTGCGTATCTAAAATCGGTGGTAAACCGACTCAGCAAATTATGGGTACCACGATGGGCGTGCTCCTCATGGGTATTGCCACGTCCCTGCTTTTCTTCCCGATGCGCATTGACGCTTGGGCATTTTTTCTGTGCTTCCTCTCAGGGGCAAGCTGGGCGTTCGGGCAAATAAACCAGTACCGCGCGTTCACCCAGATCGGTGTTTCTCAAACCATGCCTTTATCAACTGGCATGCAGCTGGTAGGCACCTCGTTAATGGGTGTGGTGGCATTCGGCGACTGGGGTACCGCGCAGGCTAAAGTGATCGGTGCCGTGGCTCTGACGCTTATTATTATCGGTATTTGGATGACCACGAAACAGGAACATCCCGAGCCACACTCGGGCGGAAATATGCGGTCCGGTGTTATCACACTCTTAATTTCTACCATCGGATATGTCGGATATTCATTCTTCCCCAATTATGTGAGTGTAGACGGGTGGTATAAATTCATGCCGCAGTCAGTAGGTATGGTGGTAGCGGCTATCACGATGTCTATGCTGACCCGCGATGGCACCCGCCCTTGGGATAAGAAGTCTTTGCAGAACATTATCTGCGGCGTGATTTTCTCGGGTGCTGCGTTAGCCTACCTAGTGTCTATTGAACCGCATCGCAATGGCGTTGCCAGTGGGTTTACGCTTTCACAGATGAACGTTATTATCTCGACTTTGGGCAGTATCCTGCTATTGGGCGAGAAGAAAACAAGGCTGGAACTGCTGTACGTCTTAGGCGGACTTGCTCTTGTAGTTATTGGCGGCGTTCTCATTGGTACGCTTTAGCCGTACACCCCGCCACGTTCTTACCGCGTGTTCTCTATATTTCGTGCGATACGCACACATCACGTTAGAATAGTGGGAACTGTCTTTTTCACCGATATACCTAAGACCAGGAGAGCCCGTGTCCGAATTCATCGCCAAGCATTTTGACGAGCTGACCGCTCACGAGTTGCAACAAATCCACATTATCCGTTCACTGGTGTTTACGGTGGGTCAGCAATCGACTGATCAAGAGCCTGACGATGCTGATTTCGAGTGCATCCATATGGTGAATGAAGACGAATCAGGAAAGGTTCTAGCGTATCTGCGTCTATTCGATCTTGAGAAGGTTCAGGATGCACGCCACCGCTATATTCCGGGCGCATGGACGTTCGGTCGCGTGGCGGTTCACCCAGATGCTCGCGGCACCGGCTTGGGACGTAAACTTTTGCACGCCGCCCTGGAGTGGATTCGGGACAACACAGACGCGAAGGAAATTGTGATCGCCGCACAGGCATACCTAAAAGACACCTACTACAGCCCCGAGGGGTTTGTGGAGCGCGGTGAGCATTATATGGAGTCCGGGATTGAGCATGTTGAGATGGTGCTCAAACTCTGATCAAAGGAAGAAGCTCCCTCACCCGGTACGGTGAGGGAGTCACCTTCTTAGTATTTAGCCGCCGTACAACAGCACCATGTCGCTGATAATACGGTCAAGCCTTCTAATATCAGCGCCGCGCGAGAGCTTAATTTTAATACGGCCCACCTTCGTCCACAGCTCGAGCTCAGAGTTTATGTCGATGGTGCCAGCGTTTTCGGAAGACCACATGAGGATATGCTTGTACGGCAGCGAGTAAATCTCGACCTTTTTACCGGTAATGCCCTGAGCGTCCCTGACAATAAGGCGTTTATTAGTGAAGATAGCGCTGTCACGGAAGGTCTTGTAGGCGAGGAACGGCTGTTCCCCTTGCACCATAAGGTCGGCAGCGTCCGGTGGGATGGGACATTCGCTGACGAAGGTCCATGATAGTGCGGCGATTCCGTTCACGTTGTTGTCTCCTTTGTTACTGCCGTCGTTTGCCATGTTGCCTGCTTTGGCGAGCATACCTATAACATCAAGATCCATTTTTCTCCTCTATGAGAGCACAGTCACTTCTTTAGGGTAGCTGTGGTTTCTGCCAGTTACCCCTAAGTACCCTGGGAGGTTGCTGGGGATGGGGCGTAGAATGGTGGTGGAGTCAAAACATAGGCGATGGAAGGTGAAAAGGATGGCATACCAGCCGACTCGGCTTAACGGTGAAACTGTGTTCCGTAACGAGGTGTTCCAGACCGGTCTGATGTCGCAGCTGCTGGATGGCGTGTACGACGGCGAGATGACCATTGGTGAACTTCTCAGTCACGGTAATTTTGGGGTGGGCACGTTCAACGGGCTAGATGGTGAGATGGTGGTGCTGGACGGGGCGTGTTACCAGGTGCGTCACGATGGTTCGGTGTCAGTCCCGGATTTGACCGGTCAGACCCCGTACGCTGTGGTTACGAATTTTGTCCCCATGATTAAACGGGAACTGCCGCAGAATATGCTCCGTAAGTCAACGGCTCAGGTGCTTGATAATTTCACGGTGTCAAAGAACTACATGTACGCCATTAAAATTTATGGCGAGTTCGAGTGGGTGCGCACCCGCACCGTGGTGAAGCAGGAGAAACCTTACCCTAAGATGGTGGCGGCTACCGAGAACGAGGACATTGTTCAATTCGATAACCTCTCAGGCACGATTGTTGGGTTCCGCACCCCCATCTACGAGCAGGGTATTTCAGTTCCCGGTTGCCACGCCCACTTCATTGACGATGACCGCACGCACGGCGGGCATGTGGTGGACTTTAAGCTGAAGTCGGCACAGGTAGAAATCTGCCCCGGCACCGGTTTACAGCTGCATTTGCCCCTTACGGCGGAGTTCTCGTCGGCGAACCTCTCCCCCGAGGATTTGGCGGACCAGATCTCGAAGGCAGAGAAACATTAGTGTCTCTTTGGCACCACAGCATATTGTCGGCCCCCGCACAGTACCTCAGGTAGGTACCGTACGGGGGCCGAACCAGTATACGCTGATGGTATTAGGCTTCGGGCACAAACTCGTTGTGCCCCAGAGAACGCAGGGCAGCACGTACCGTTGCGGCGTCTGCATCAAGCTCTTCGGTGCTCAGATTCTTTAATGCGTTCGCCGGGTCATACTCAGCCATGCTATCGGCTGGGAACAGGTGAATGTGCGTGTGCGGTACATCAAACCCTGCGATCATTAACGCCACACGGTCCTTATCGAAGGCCCGATCCAGAGCCTGAGAAATCTTATGCGCCACAGCAAATAAGTGGGCTGCAAGCTCCGGCGGTAGGTCTGGCCACCGGTCAATCTCTTCGCGAGGCACCACCAGCAGGTGCCCGTGCGAGGCGGGCATAATGTCCATAAATGCCACGCACTTCTCGTCTTTCCACACAAACCGCCCGGGAATCTCCCCTGCAATGATCTTGCTAAAAATGCTGCTCATCATATGCTCCTGTTACCTTCAGAAAATCTCAAATACCCACAACCGGTGAGGGCTACAGATCGACCGTATCACCGGGGTTTAGGTGCGTGAACTCGGTGCCGTATTTACCGCCAAGGGTAGTAATCAGCCCCTCAATAATCCCCGTGCCGTTCTCATTGATCATGCCATTATGGATTGGGTAGGCCCGCCGGGCCCCCACCGCAATCACAAAATCGATAACCTCCTGGACCTTTCCCCACGGGGCATGCACCGGCACCAGTACATTGGGAGCTTTAACCCCGTGCGGCACCACCAGAGAATCACCAGGATGGTACACAGTACCGTTCACCAAATACCCAATATTGGCGATGACCGGGATTAACGGGTGGATCAGTGCGTGCTGCCCGCCAAAAGTCTGTACCTGAAAACCGGGAACCGTAAACTCGCTGTCAGCGGTTACGGCATTCACTTTCGCGTCCGGCACTGTTTCAAGAATCGTCTCCGTGACGGCCTGCGGCGCCCAGATACGTAGTTCGGGGTGCTCAGAAAGTAGCGGCAGCAGACGGGCAGTATCGAAATGGTCAGGGTGGGCGTGTGTTATCACAAGATAATCGGCGCCGTCCAGCAGCCGGGCGTGCTCTCCCTCAGGTGCAAAATTACCGGGGTCAAAAACCAGTGCGTGCCCCTCATTCTCAAGGCGCACGCTCGAATGAGTGTACTTCGTCAGCTTCATACCATCCAGTCTACTGTCTTCAGCCCTAGCAGGCGACGCCTATCACACATTTTCTAAGCTATCCACTGCAGCACACACCATTTCAAAGAGCTCACAACAATCTCCTAGGATTTACTTTCTTTCATCGCCACCAGCTGAGAAAACCATAAAATACGCACCAGCAGGGCAAGAATTAGTGTAAAGTCGTTGAGAAAGGAATCCACTCTCAAATTATCCGAGGTGCTCCATCACACCGGAAGGCAATACATTGGATACCCACATCCCCGTTCGTAAAATCGTCAAACACGCCGAAGCCCGCAACACCCGGCAACGCCGCGTTATCAAAGCAACCATGGCTGAGTTGGGAGATTTTATCTCAGCTCAAGATCTTCACCTCATCCTCGCTAACCGCAAAGAACAAGTTTCTTTAGCTACCACCTACAGGGTGCTGCAGTCCCTCGCCAACACAGGCGAGCTCGACGTCATTAAAGGAGTCGAAGGCGAATCCCTATACCGGCATTGTCAAGCAGACACCCACCACCATCACCTGCTGTGCCGCAGGTGTGGGAAAGCCGTTGAGCTAGAAGCACCAGCCATTGAAGAATGGGCGCTTTCTATGGGTAAAAAATACGGGTTCTCAGAGCTTGAGCACGTGGTTGAAGTAACCGGCTACTGCCCCGACTGCACGATTGAACGCCGCAAAAATGAGTCCCTGGTAACCGTCGAAATACAGTAACCGAAAAGAAAAGCTTTTAAAAATGTGGGCCTCACCCCGATACGGGGTGAGGCCCACATCTTTTCTTTCTTTTATAGGTGCGCGGGATGGTGGTGCGCATCCGTGTCTTCGGCAACCAACCGGCCTGATGCGCTGTGCCTGCGCATAATAGCGCCAATCACACGGCACACAATATAGATGAAGAACGAAACACTGGTAACGTACGGGCTAATCGGCAAAGAACCAGCCAGCGCCAGCAGAATACCGCCCACGATCGCGGCCTCAGCAAACAGCACTGACAGAAGCAGCGTGCGCAGCGGAGAAGCCGTCACCTGCATTGCCGCCGCTGCCGGAGTAATCAGAAGCGCTAGCACCAAAAGAGAACCAACCACCTGCACCGACAGCGCCACTGCAATCCCCAGCACCACCATAAACACCAGCGACAGGGCACGCATCGGCACCCCTTTCGCGTGGGCGACCTCTGGGTCTAAAGAAGCGAAGCTCAACGGCCGCCATACCAGCACCAGAATAGTAATAATAACGATGGCGCCGCCAATCATGTTACCCAGCTGGTCAGCGTCTACCGAAACGATCTGCCCCGTCAAAAGCGAGAATTTATTTGCGCTGCGCCCCTGGTAAAGAGACAGAAACAGAATGCCCAGCCCCAAACCGAACGGCATAAGCGCACCAATCACCGAGTTTGAGTCATGCTTTTTCACGCCCAATATGCCAATAAGAAGCGCCGAAACAATGGAGCCCACCATTGAGCCAGTCACCACATCATAACCGAGCAGTAACGCTAAAGCAGCCCCGGCAAATGACATCTCAGAGATACCGTGCACCGCAAAAGCGTGGTCGCGCATCATCACAAATACGCCCACAAATCCGCCAATGATGCCCAGAACAGCACCAGCCAGAATAGAATTCTGCAATAGCTGAACCAGCTCGCCGTAGCGTTCAAACACAAAAATGCGGGAGAGCAAATCCCCCTGCTGGGTGGAGGATGCGGCCGCCAGTACGTGCATCATGCCTGACCTCCCGGATGGATACTCTTGGTGTTTATTGTTTGGTTGCTGCTATGGGCTGGGTTGGTGGGAGCGTTGGTAGCCTCCCCCTCATGCGTATCCCGTGCAGTTAGGCCCGCGGTTTCTTCCTCGACAAGGTGGGTTCCGCCGCTATGTCCCTGCCCTACTATGACGTACCGTCCATTAGATTTAAGGACGTTTACCGGAGTCCCGTACAGCTCGCTGAGGGTCTGTGTCTGCATTACCTCGTCAACGGCTCCCACCGTAAACCTGCCATTTGCCAGGTACAGCACTCGATCCACATGCTCAATAATCGGGTTAATCTCATGAGTGACAAACACTACCGAGAGTCCGTGGTCCCGGTTGAAACGGTGAATCAGTTCCGCAACGGCATACTGGTGGTTCAGGTCAAGGGACAGTAACGCCTCATCAGCCAACAGGATTTTAGGGTCATTCGCCAGAGCCTGCGCGACCCGCAGCCGCTGCTGCTCACCACCGGAGAGCAGCCCCACAGGAACATTAGCGTACTCGGTGGCGCCCACAGCTTCCAGCAGCTCATCAACCTTCGCACGGTATTTACGGCCTGATAACCGAATACCCCAACGATGCCCGTCCACGCCCAAGCCCACAAGGTCACGGGCACGCATGGGGTGGAAGTAGCGATCGCTTTCTGCTGCGGAATATACCCTACACCGGGGTTACCCGCGCGGGCGGGACGGCCCAGGACCGAGACCTCACCAGCCGACATACGCATGAGGCCCAGTACCACTTTTAGGAAAGTGGATTTACCCGAACCGTTCGGGCCGAGTACCGCGAAGTATTCACCCCGGCCAATATCAAGGGTGAGATTGTCCCAGAGGGAACGGGTGCCAAACGATAGGCTACCCCCGCGAATTGAAATCGCGGGGGTGCCGGAAGTAGGTGAATTATTCACTTAGGAGAGTGCCTTTTCAAGGTTGCTGACGTTGCTCTTCATCCAGTCCACATATTTCGTGTTTTCAGGCAGAGTCTCAGTAAACGACACGTTAGCCACGCCCGAATCCTTTGCAGACTGGAGTACCTCCTTAGTCTGCGAGGTTTCGGTCTGCGAGTTATAGGCAACCAGGTTTACCTTCTTTTCAGTCACCAGGTCTTTGGTTTCCTGCAGAGTAATTGCGGGGACGTCCTTCCCCTCTTCAACGGCTTCAGCGAACTCTGCGGGGGTGGAGTTCTCAGCACCGGTTGAAGAAATCAGATAATCGGGCACAGGCTCAGTGGCGATATATTTCTTGCCCTTGCCGTTAATCTTCTTAGCAGACTCTTCAAGGGAGTCAATTTCGCCGGTGAGTTTCTTCGCGTTCTCACGGTACTGGTCGGCGTGGGAACTGTCGATCTCGGCAAGATCATCAGCGATCTTATTGGTCACCTTCTTCACCGTGTCGAAGTCGTACCACAGGTGCTCATTAAACTCGTGGGCGTGCTCGTGACCGCCGCCCTCCTCAGCCTCACTGCCGTGGTTATGGCCGTGGCCTTCTCCCCCGCTGTGATGCTCAATCAGGTGATCATAGTCGGCGTCGGAGAGCTTACCGCTGGTCTTTACGGCGTTCACAACCTTCTGGTTGTTCTGCCCCGCGTCTTTTTCCAGGAAGTAGTCGTAGCCGCCGCCGTTTACAACTGCCAGCTTAGCGTCCTTAATCTGGAGCTTATCGGAGGCGGATGCCTCGTAGGAGTGGGGGTCGGTAGCGGTAGAGCTCACGAATGCATGGACATCCACGTTATCGCCACCTACCTGCTTAACAAGGTCAGCGTACACGTCAGTGGAAGTGACAACCTTAACCTTCGCGGTGTTACTGCCGCCACCTGAACCACCCGACGAGTTATTGGAGGTAGCGCACCCGGTCAGTAGCGCGGAGGTCATCAAAAGCGCGGATGCCGCACCAAGGATCTTCTTCATATTTAGACTCTTTCATGTATGTGGCTGGTTCGGGTATACACCAGGCTACAGTTAGTGATAACTGTTTTCAATTATGGCGCGCCGAGAAAGGATTTTTAACAACACTAAAGCACGCCATTACCCGTATAAACAACTCTTTATTTGTCGTTTGATGCGCGGCTTGCTGCCTGCAGCCTCCGCACCCTATCCTGCGTGGTGTCCTTGATTTCACCCACCAGTTCCTCAAGCACATCCTCCATAAAGACCACGCCCAGCGACCGGCCATTGCTCCCCACCACATGCGCCAAATGCGAATTATTACCCTGCATTATAGCGAGCGCATCATCAATATCGGTTTCGGGAGCAACCACCGACATAGAACGCACCAGCCGCCACCCGAACGGAATATGTTCACGCGCAGGCGGCACCGCAAGAGCATCCTTCAGATGCAGGTACCCCATATATGAGCCCTCGGGGTCGGTCACAATAAACCGGGAGTACCCGGTGCGGGCCACGGCGTGCTCCAGCTCAGCCGGGGTGCACCCAAGAGTGAGGGTCTGCACCTGCTCACGCGGAACCATAATCTCGGACACGCTCTTCTCGGTAAATTCCAGGGCCCCGCCGATCACGCCCGCATCGTCTTCAACGGTTCCTTCAGCCGTGGATTGAGCCACAATAGACTGCAGCTCGCCCAAGGTAAAGGTTGAGGCAACTTCGTCTTTGGGTTCTACACGCACCCATGCAAGCACCCGGTTTGACATGCCGTTCAGCAGAGCCACCACGGGTGCAAAAATGCGGGCTACTCGCATAAGAGAGGGCACAATCCACAGGGCAATACCACGTGCTGCCAAGGTGACAGCAGCGTTTTTGGGAACCATTTCCCCAAAGATAACGTGCAGGTAGGTGACCAGTATGAGGGTGAGAGAAAAAGCCGCCACATCCACAGCCACAGGTGGGATGCCTGTGGCAGCTAGGGGGTGCTCCAACAGGTGGTGCAGGGCTGGTTCTGAGACGTTCAAAATGAGCAAGGAGCAGATAGTGATACCCAGCTGGCAGGTGGCCAGCATGAGGGAAACGTTCTCAAGGGCGTACAGTACTTTTTTGGCTCGCAGGCTACCATTCTCGGCAAGGGGTTCGATCTGGGCCCGGCGGGTAGACATAATGGCGAATTCCGCGGCCACGAAAAAAGCGTTTCCAGCAAGAAGGAAAACGAGCAGGCCAATAGCTATCCAGTCGTTCATGTGCGCTTCTCCCCTGCTGCTGTACGGTCCCTGCGGGCGGGTACTGTTCGCAGGTACATTGTTTGAGCGGTGTCGGGAATAAAACGGATGCGGTCAACTCGGCGCCCGTCAATAGCGTCTACCCGTAACGTACCGCCAGGTACCGGCACGGTATCTCCTTCATCGGGGATACGTCCTAGGCGCTCCATCATGAACCCTCCCACCGTCTCATACTCGGGGTTCTCTTCAACCGTTAGTTCGGGTATATAGTTGTTGATTTCGCCGGGTCTGCGCAGCCCGGAGAAAACCCAGTCGCCGTTCCCGTATTGCAGAGGCCGGTCGGTGCTATCACCTACGTCATGCTCGTCAGATACTTCTCCAACAATCTCTTCAACAAGGTCTTCGAGGGTGGTAATCCCGGCGGTGCCCCCGTATTCGTCGAGTACCACCGCAAGCTGCAGGGCGCCTTCTCGCAGCTGCGTCAGGAGGGCATCCACATGCAGGGTCTCAGGCACCTGAAGCACGTCTTCAGCGAGGGTTCCGGCTTCAAGGGTTTCTCGCACCTCAGCGGGCACACCCACAGCTTTTTTGACATGTACCACGCCCACAATATTGTCCCGGTCTTCCCGGTACAGAGGAAAGCGGGAATGCCCGGTGGAACGTGCCAGCTCAATAACCTCAGCCACGGGGGCGGTATCTTCTAACATGGTGACTTTCCCGCGCGGGGTCATGACTTCTGAGGCAGTCAGCTCCGAAAAGCTCAGTGTGCGATCCACAAACCGGGCGGCGGATGAATCAAGAGTGCCGCGTTCGGCGGAACGGCGCACCATAGCGGAGAGTTCTTCGGGGCTGCGGGCGGCAGACAACTCCTCCTGGGCTTCCATCCCAAAGAGGTTCAGAATTTTATTAGCTGAACCGTTCATGAAAAGCACCACGGGTTTCATGAGGCTGGTAAATGCCAGCTGCACCGGTGCTATGCGGCGTGCTACCTGGTATGGCTGGGCAATGGCGAGCCCTTTAGGCACGAGCTCCCCCAAAAGCATTGATAGCAGGGTGGCGATACCCATCGCAAGAATAAGGGTGAGCGCATGCGCCACGGCCTCGGGCAGCCCCAAGGAGGTAACGGCCCCGGAGGCGAGGGAGTTAATAGAAGCATCCAGCGTGTAACCGGTGAGTAGGGTGGTGATGGTAATCCCCACCTGGCAGCTTGAGAGCTGGGTTGAGAGGGTTTTTAGGCATTTAAGAACCGCATCTGCCTTACGGTCACCGGCGGCGCGGGCCGCCTGTACTGCGGAGCTTTCCAGCGCCACCAGAGAAAACTCGACAGCAACAAAAAACCGGTCCCGAGTATGAGCACTAGACCGATAATAAGTAGCACGATGTTCACGCGCGCACCACCCGCACGAGAGCACCGCTGGCTGAGGTAATGGTTATCACAGGGTAACTAGAAGGGTCATCCATAGGCTATATTCTAGCGAAGTTTTCTCTCTCATCCGAGGGTAAGGGAGGATTTAGCTCTCAGTGTTCGGCTGGGCTGCTGGGGCTTTTACAGGTTTCTGATGGGGATTCTTGACGGCACCTTCTCATGAGATGATGTCCTGCCTATGCACCCGGTGCATATTTCTCAAATTTCTTTACAGAGTTAGTCGCGTCCAGGTGGAAAGTTAGGCACCCTTCTCTCTACACTATTAAGCAGAAACACCGGCGTGCCGCCGGTGGCAAAGATGCCGTGACAACGGCACCCTTAGTCTCAGCGGCGCGCGGGCTGTAGCGTGATGATTCGCCCCTCAATGATGCGGGTCTTCAGTGCCGGGGACTCCCCCGGACGCGACGGATAAATTCACAGTAAGGAAGAGGCGTCAAAGTGCCAAATCTGCCAGATCACCTGGTACCTGAGGAATTTGCCGGTAACGAATGGTTCGTAGAAGAGCAGTATGAGCGTTACCAGCAGAATAAAAATCAAGTGGCTCCCTCCTGGTGGCCTATTTTTGAGTCTATTGATAAGGCTATTTCGGGTGCCCCGGCGGGCGCGAATGCTACTGAGGCTGTAGCGAGCGCATCCACCACCGCAACCGTTGAGAAGGATACTCCCAACACGGCACCAGCCGCGGCAGAAGCCCCGAAGAAGAGCGCCGCTGCACCGGCTAAGGACGCACCCCTGACCGCCCCCAAGGCAGACACCCCCTCACCAAAGGCGAAAAACGTGGAAGAAGTAGAAGATAAGATCGTTCCCCTCCGTGGCCCTGCAAAAGCTGTGGCTACCAATATGGAGGATTCCCTTACCGTCCCCACCGCGACTACTGTGCGCGCAGTCCCGGCAAAGTTGCTGATTGAGAACCGTGCTGCGATCAATAAGTATTTGGCGCGTACCCGTGGCGGCAAGATTTCCTTCACGCATATTATTGGTTACGCCGTAATTCGTGCGCTGGCTGCTATGCCGTCTATGAACGTCACGTACGGGCATGATGAAAAGGGCAAGCCGATTGCTATTCACAACGGGCATGTGAACTTTGGTTTGGCGATTGACCTGCCCCGCCCTGACGGTACCCGTAGCCTGGTGGTGCCGAATATTAAGGGTGCCGAGACTTTGAGTTTCTTGGAGTTCTGGGAGGCGTACGACGATATTGTGAAGCGCGGGCGTGCCGGGCAGCTGGGTCTTGAAGATTTTACGGGCACCACCGTTTCGCTCACCAACCCTGGTGGTATTGGTACGGTCCATTCGGTACCGCGCCTCTCTAAAGGGCAGGCCGCGATTATTGGTGTGGGTGCTTTGGAGTACCCGGCAGAGTTCCGCGGAGTCTCTGACAAGATCATCTCTCAAAATGCTATTTCGAAAGTAATTACCCTCACCAGTACCTATGATCACCGTGTGATTCAGGGCGCCGGTTCGGGCGAGTTCCTGAAGATCGTAGAAAGCTACCTGCTGGGTGCTGAGGGCTTCTACGACGAGATTTTTGAGGCTATCCGTATTCCCTTTAAACCGCTGCGTTGGTCGCGCGATAACCAGGTTGACCCCGATATTGAGGTGTCAAAGGTTGCCCGTATCCAGCAGCTTATCCACGCTTACCGGGTGCACGGGCACCTTGTGGCGCAGACCAACCCGCTCGGCTACCATGTGCTTTCCCACCCCGATCTGGAGCTTGAGAAGTACGGGTTGAGCCTGTGGGATTTGGATCGCGTGTGGCCCACTGGCGGGTTCGGGGACAAAGACGCGCTGCCGCTACGCACCATTTTGGAACGCCTGAACGAGGCGTACGCGGGCACCCTAGCCGTGGAATACATGTACAACGAAAGCCCCGAGGTGCGCCAGTGGTTCCAGGACCAGCTGGAGCACGGTTATACCAAGCCCTGCCGTGAAGAGCTGCTGCGTGTGCTGCATAAGCTGGTTGAGGCTGAGGCGTTTGAGAACTTCCTGCAGACCAAGTACCTGGGCCAGAAACGTTTCTCCCTTGAGGGCGGTGAGTCGCTCATCCCGCTGCTTGATGCGATTATTGACAAGGCCGCCAGTAAAGACATGAACGGTGTGGCTATTGGTATGGCGCACCGTGGCCGCCTTAACGTGCTGACTAATATCGCTGGGAAGTCGTACGCACAGATTTTCCGCGAATTCAGCGGCACCGCAGAGCCTGCGCATGGGAACAGCTCCGGTGATGTCAAGTACCATCTGGGCACAGAAGGTACGTATACCTCTGACTCTGGCAAACAGACCCAAGTGTACTTGGCGGCTAACCCCTCCCACCTTGAGGCGGTCAACACTGTGCTTGAGGGTATCGTGCGAGCCAAGCAGGACGTGCTCAACGAGCAGGGTGTTGAAGGCCGCCCGATTCTGCCGATCCTTATCCACGGTGATGCTGCATTCGCCGGGCAGGGCATCGTTATGGAGACCTTGCAGATGGCGAACCTGCGTGGCTACACTACCGGCGGCACCGTGCACATTGTGGTCAACAACCAGATCGGTTTCACCACCACCCCGAGGACGGACGCACCGCAACCCACGCCACCGACATTGCGCGTATGACCAAGGCTCCGGTGTTCCATGTGAACGCCGACGACCCCGAGGCTGTGGTGCGCGCCGGGCGTATGGCGTTCGAGTACCGTGAACGCTTTGGCCAGGACGTGGTCATTAACCTGTTGTGCTACCGCCGTCGCGGCCACAACGAGGCGGATGACCCGTCAATGACTCAGCCGAAGATGTACCAGATCATTAATGAGATGCCCTCAACCCGCACCCTGTACGCTAGGGCCCTTGTTGGCCGTGGCGATGTCACCCAGGAAGAAGCGGATGAGGCTCTGAACGCCTACCATTCGAAGCTGGATGCTATTTTCGCGGAGACTCAGACGGCTGTTCCGTTGGTTCACAGTGCGAATGTTGAAGGTATTGAGCTGCCCTCGTCGCAGCAGGGTACCGAGGTGGTTCACGGCGGTGTCACCGCGATTTCGCGTGATACTTTCGAGCTTATCGCCAACTCATTTGGTAACGTACCTGAAGGCTTTACCGTGCACAAGAAGCTGCAGAAGCTTCTGCAGCAGCGCGTCGAAATGGGTAAGAGCGGTAAGGTGAACTGGGGTATGGGTGAGCTGCTTGCGCTTGGTTCTGTCCTGCTGGAAGGCACCAATGTGCGCATGAGCGGGCAGGATGTGCAGCGCGGCACCTTCGTGCAGCGTCACGCGGTTCTGCATGATCACCTCACCGATCAGGAGTGGTCGCCACTGCAGAACCTCGCAGCCGAACAGGGCACGCTGCGTATCTATAACTCACTGCTGTCGGAGTACGGTGTGATGGGCTTTGAGTACGGGTACTCTGTTGAACGCCCGGATTCGCTCGTGGTGTGGGAGGCACAGTTCGGCGACTTCGCGAACGGTGCACAGACCATTATTGACGAATTTGTTTCCTCTTCGGAGCAGAAGTGGGGGCAGCGTTCCTCACTTGTGCTGCTGCTGCCGCACGGCTATGAGGGACAGGGCCCGGATCACTCTTCGGCCCGTATTGAACGGTACCTGCAGTTGTGCGCGGAGAACAATATGACCGTCGCGGTTCCCTCTACCCCGGCCTCGTATTTCCACCTGCTGCGCCGCCACAGCCAGCACCGTCCGTACAAGCCGCTGGTGGTTATTAGCCCCAAGCAGCTGCTGCGGCTCAAGAGCGCAACCTCATCAATTGAGGACTTCACCGAGGGCTCGTTCCAGCCGGTAATTGGTGACCGTTCGGGTGTGAACCCGGCCGAGGTTGAGCGCCTGGTGCTCGTCTCAGGCCGCCTGTACTACGATCTTGAGGCTGAGCGCGCTAAGCGCGGCGACACTAAGACCGCGATTGTCACGGCTGAGCAGCTGTATCCGCTGCCCGAGGCCGAGATTAAGGCGCAGCTGGCCCTGTACTCAAACGCCCAGGATGTGGTGTGGGCCCAAGACGAACCCGCAAACCAAGGCCAGTGGCCTTTCATGGCCCTGAACCTGCTGCCGGTTATAGACCGCCCGGTACGTCTGGCTGCCCGCCCCGCCTCGGCCTCTCCCGCTGCAGGCACCGGCAAACGCCACACCGCCGAACACGAGGTTCTGCTGCAGCAGGTCTTTGAAGGCTAAACCGGTTCAATAGGTAGTGAATCTCATGTGAGGGCCCCGTCTTCTTCACTTGTCAAGAAGGCGGGGCCTTTGCCCTTGCATTGGGCGCGTCTGAGGATATGCGCTGTGCCCTGCACTGGCGCGGATGCGCGCCCCGGTTATCTAAAACATGCCACAAAGTTAGATAAACAGCCCGTGTACCGCTTATGCTTGTAGTTAGAGAATTTTGCACATAAGGGTGAAGCGCCGGGCGCTACCACCGATAAAAGAAGAAAGATTCCCGTGGAGCAACGCAATATTCGACTCGTAGCCGTCGGCGACGACCTGCTCGCGGGTGTGGGTGACCCCCGCACCTTAGGCTGGTTCGGTCGTGTCATGGCCCGCACCCCCCACAATAATGCATCTATCACGGCCTATAACTTGGCCGCCCCAACGAAGGCAGTGATCTGCTCAATGAACGCTGGTTTGAAGAGGCACGCCGCCGCTTCGCACCCGGTGCCGATAACCGTCTCGTGATAGCCCCCTCCACGTTCGACATTGATCTAGGGCTCACGAGCGCCCGTTCACGTCTTAACCTGGCGAACATGGTGGATATGGCCTCGCAGAATAACATTAGGGTGCTGGTGGTAGGCCCGCCTCCCACGCTCGACGCTGAGCGGAACAGGCGCATTGCCGACTTGTCAGCTGCCTACGCAGATGTGGTAACCCGCCGTAACCAGGTGTATGTTGATACCTTTAACCCGCTGCTGCACCATGAGCAGTGGCGTAACGATTTGGCGACCAATAACGGGCTGCCTGGGCAGTCCGGGTATGGCCTGATCGCTTGGCTGGTGCTGCACCGCGGCTGGTACTCTTGGCTGAGTATCCCGGAGCAGCCCTAGACCTTTTCTGCGACGCGGATTCTGCGTGTTTTTTCGCTCACTGGCGGCGGATAAGATGCATTCGCGTCATTTTTATGAAAAAATAAACGGCGTTGCCCTAGTGCTCAGCCCCGTGTCCTGTACCCGGAGCGTGTACCTGAACAGGGCGGTCAGCGGGGTGTGCCTCTTCAGTAGTGGCGCACCCACCCAAGAATGAAGGAGGCTCGCATGAGCAAGCGCGGTCGCAAGCGTAAGGATCGTCGTAAGAGCGGCGCAAACCACGGTAAGCGCCCCAACTCTTAAGGTCGCTTTGCATACGTTATGAACCCCGGTGTTTCTCAGCGCCGGGGTTTTGCTTTACCAGCAAGCCCCACAGGGAATAAAACCTACCGCAGTTTTGTTGGATCCACCAGGAACACCCGGTGCAGGTATGCTGGAGGAAGACCCTGAACGCAGATGTGCCGTCCTGGTGGCGGCAGGAAAGAGAGCAGATGAGCGAGATTAACGCCGCTGAGGCGACGAAGACTCTCGACAGCCGTGAGCTCCGCACCCGTTTCACCACAGATGCGATGCAGTACGTGGATCAGCTGTACGCTGCTGCACTGCGGATGAGCCGCAACCCCGCCGACGCTGAAGACCTCGTGCAGGAAACCTACACGAAGGCGTTCGCCTCATTCCACCAATTCAAGCAGGGCACGAACCTGAAGGCCTGGCTGTACCGCATCCTCACGAACACTTACATTAACCTGTACCGCAAACGCCAGCGTGAACCGCAGACCGCTAACGCTGAGGCCGTCAATGATTGGCAGCTGGCCCGGGCTGGTGAACATGACGCTGTGGGGTTACGTTCAGCTGAGGCCGATGCGCTTGCCGCTTTACCGGATACCGAGGTGCGTGAGGCGTTCTCGGCCTTAGCGGAGGATTTTCGGATGGTTGTTTACTATTCCGATGTTGAAGGGTTCAGCTATAAGGAGATCGCCGAGATTATGGATATCCCGCTGGGGACGGTCATGTCTCGGCTGCACCGCGGCAGGCGTATTCTGCGTGAAAAACTGGTTGATTATGCCCGTGAGAACGGTGTGCGCCCCTCAACGATTGAGAAGGCGCTGAGCAAAAAGTAGTTTTTATTCCAACTGTTAGTGATAAGGAGATCCCGTGGAAAAAACAGAGGATTGCGGGGGAAACCCCTGCTCTGAACAGCTCAAAAGCATCTACGAGTATTTGGATGGTGCCTTAAGCGCCGAGGAGATAGCTCAGTTACAGGAACATCTTGATAATTGTGCGCACTGTGCGGAGGCCAAGAACCTTGAGGAGCTGGTGCGTGCCAAGATTAAAAGCTCGTGTGCACAGCAGGCTCCGGAGGCGTTGAAGACTAAACTGATGGGGTATATTGACGAGCTTTGTGCTACTGCGTAGTACCGTGTCGTACTGTTTCGCGGTGGGACCCACAGGCGGGTGCCCGGTAGAATAGTAGGCGGGGTGGCTGCTGCCCACCCGTTATGGCTGATGCCGCGCCGCCTATTAATAAGATTGTGGGGATACATATGAGTGATACGGCACCCGTTCACCCCGGGGTAACACCGGGTGACTGGCCGGCCCCCTATTCACTGGTGAACCTGGCGCACGGGCGACGGTACGTATCCCCGGGTCTAAATCACTCACTAACAGGTATCTTCTGCTGGCGGCCATGGCGGACTCCCCATCGGTTGTGCACGCCCCGTTACATTCGCGTGACTCTCTGCTGATGATAAAGGCGTTGGAGGCCCTTGGGGCACGTTTTGAGTCTTTAGAGACAGACTCACCTTTTGGCCCTGACCTGCGGGTCACTCCCATTGACTTCTCTTCCGCCACCCCGCGTTACAGCACCATTGATTGCGGGCTGGCGGGAACCGTTATGCGTTTTGTGCCTGCTCTGGCGGCGTTATTACCTGGCGAGTTCGGCTTCGATGGGGACGCACACGCTCGCAAACGCCCTATGGCTCCCCTGCTCGATGGCTTGCGCCAACTGGGGTGGATGTACCCTGTGAGGGCGATCAGGCCGACGCGTTACCTTTTACGGTGCAGTCTCCGGGCTTGGCGCAGCGCCCTGTTGAGGGCTCCGCAATCCCCGAAGTGTGTATTGATGCCAGTGCATCTTCCCAATTCGTTTCGGCTTTTCTGTTGGTGGCCCCGCGTCTGCCGCAGGGGCTGGTGATTCGGCACGTTGGGGATGCGGTACCCTCAGTACCGCATATTGAGATGACTGTTGAGACTCTGCGTGAGTTGGGCGTTCGGGTGGAGAGCTCCCCTGAGCAGTACACATGGGTGGTGCGCCCCGGAGCTATTCGCGGGTTTGAGAAGACGATCGAGCCGGACCTATCAAACGCTGGCCCGTTTCTTGCGGCGGCAACGGTGACAGGTACCTCTGTGACGATTCCCGACTGGCCCGCCCCGGCGGGTGACGGTCAGCCTGGCACCACCCAGGGAGGCGATATGTGGCGCGAGCTGCTGCCGACGGTCGGTGCGACAGTCTCTTACAGTGAAAAGGGGCTGACGGTCACGGGCTCCCCCGCAGTGGGGGGCGAGAGAGAGTACGTTTTTGACTTGGCACGATGCGGGGAGCTGGCACCCACGCTAGCCGCCATTTGCGCTTTACTTCCGGCACGTACCGAGCTGCGTGGTATTGCGCATCTGCGTGGGCATGAGACAGACAGGCTGAAGGCCCTAAGGGTCGAGATTAACCGGTTGGGCGGCTCTGCCGATGAACTTGATGACGGGCTTGTTATTGATGCCCCTGTTCAGCGGGCAGCCACCAATGCGGCGGTGACGGTTCGCACCTACGAGGACCACCGTATGGCCACATTCGCGGCGGTACTGGGGCTGCGTGTGCCCGGTGTGGTGGTTGAGAATATTGCTACCACCGCCAAAACCCTCCCCGATTTTGTTGGCCTGTGGAATAACATGTTGGGCCAGCTGGAAGGGAGCCGCTAGTGGGTTCGTCGCGGCTGAATTCCCGTGATGTGCTGGACTGGGACGAGTCAGATGTGCGGGTACGCCCCAATAAGCGCGGGTCACGGCCGCGTACGAAAGACCGCCCCGCTCACAAGAGCGCGATTCGTGGCCGTGTCATTACGGTGGATCGGGGACGCTGGTCCGTTGTTGTTGCCGAAGGCACCGTGAATGAGCGCACCCTAGTCGCGACCAGGGCCCGTGAGCTCCGCCGTACCGCAATTGTCACCGGCGATTTCGTGGATGTGGTGGGTGATACCTCCGGCAAGAAAGATACTCTCGCCCGCATCGTGAGGCTAGGTGAGCGCTCCTGCGTGCTGCGGCGTAGCGCGGATGATACTGACCCAACCGAGCGTGTGGTGGTGGCGAACGCAAACCAGCTGGTGATTGTGGTGGCCGCAGCAAACCCTCAGCCCCGCACCGGTTTTATTGACCGTGCCGTAGTGGCTGCGTACGATGCGGGGATTGAGCCCATCCTGTGCGTCACCAAAACCGATATACGCCACCCTCAGGAGCTGCTGGACTATTATCAGCGCTCGGGATTACGGATTGTGCTCTCCGCGGCATCTGATGGGCGTGCCCCAAGTGAGGAGGGCGCTGAGGGCCTCACTACCGGCCCTGTGCGTGAGCTGCTGGGCGATCTGCTGGGGAACGTGTCTGTTCTGTTGGGCCATTCGGGAGTGGGAAAATCCACTCTTGTTAATGCCCTCACGGGTGCTGAGCGCGCTACCGGGCACGTGAATTCAGTGACTGGGCGGGGGCGGCACACGTCTTCGTCAGCGTTAGCGCTTCAGCCCGCCTCGGATGCGGGTGTCGAGGTTCCGCCAGGCACCTGGATTATTGACACCCCGGGCATCCGCTCTTTCGGGTTAGCCCACGTTTCGATGCAGAAGGTTGTGGAGGCATTTCCTGACCTTGCCCCCGGTGCGGTAGAGTGCCCTAGGGGGTGCGCCCACACTGATGACTCCTCCGGGTGCGGTATAACCGCCTATGTTGCTCGCGGTGAGGCTGGGCCCAGTGGCGCCGACCGGTTGGCGTCTATGCGTAAACTGCTGGCGGCCCCCAACCAAGCGGGCAACGATGAGAAGGAGTTGGGCTCACTCACCTAAAGTTTCCTTCATTATGGGCGCTAAGGGCGTACCATAAATACTATGACCACCGATACGAGAACCGAATAAGGACTATGAACACGACCCCTTACACCGATGACGTGCGCCTAGCGCACACCTTAGCTGATAGCGTTGATCGAGTTGCGATGGCGCGTTTTACCGACCACAGCATGAGCGTTCACATGAAGGATGACGGCACCCCTGTCACCGATGCGGACCGTGAGATTGAGCAGCTGATCCGCGCCCAGCTGCAGAGGGCTCGTATCCGTGATGGTGTTGCTGGTGAGGAGTCGGGAACCATGGGTACCACCTCACGGCAGTGGGTTATCGACCCGATTGATGGCACCAGCAACTTTGTGCGTGGTGTTCCGGTGTGGGCTACCCTTATTGCTCTTCTGGATGAGGGCGAGCCGGTGGTTGGTCTAGTGTCTGCACCCGCGTTACAGCGCCGCTGGTGGGCCGCCAAAGGCTCAGGGTCCTATGCTGGTAAATCTTTGGCTCGTGCCACCCGCTTAGAGGTATCAAAAGTCGCTAATATTGCGAATTCTTCACTATCGTACTCAGATTTTGCGGGGTGGGCTGAGAACGGTATGGAACAGCGGTTCTTCTCCTTAGCACAGTCCGTGAAACGTACCCGCGCTTACGGCGATTTCTGGTCGTACTGCCTGGTGGCAGAAGGCGCCGTCGATATCGCTGCTGACCCGCAGCTGAACATGCACAATGTGGCTGCTCTGGTGCCGATTGTGAGGGAAGCTGGCGGTAAAATCACCACATTTAACGGGAATAATGCGACATCAACCACGTACAGCCAGCGCACGAGCGTGCTAGCCACAAATGGTGCACTGCACTCAAAAGCGCAGGGGCTGCTGAGCGATATCGGGATTAGCGAGGACTAGCTCTCTCGCTCTTCTCTTACATAAGATGCAGGGAGGGGACGCACAGAACGTGCGTCCCCTCCCTGCATCTTATGTTTCTGTTGTATTAGAAGAAAGCAAGCACATAGAGCACCGCAGATCCTATCAGTCCCAGAATGCTCAGACCTCCCAGAACTATAGCTAGTGAGCCGAAAGTGGTTGTACGGGAGGATGCGGAGGTTTTAGTTTTAGTCTTTCCGCTGACCTTAAACGCGTAGATCCCTAGGATGAATGCCATAAGTGCCGGAAGCAGCCCACCCATGAGTACGTTAGTGACTTGCACGATCTCGTAGGGCCGGTACATTGACGCAGCGCGCGAGAGAGTAGTGAGACTCTGAACCCCGGAGTATACAAGCGAGAAAAGGGCTAGAGCAAAACCACCCACTGCGTAGAAATAACCGGGTCCGCGGATATCGCCGGGCGCTCGCCCGTAGGGGCGCCGGTACTCGTCGGGCACCTCGTACTCGGCAGGCATACGGTTGTAGTTGAAATCGTAGTCTAGAGCGCTTATACCAGCTACCGTGGGCGCGGCTTGGGGGTGCACTGTTTGGGGGCTCAGCTGGGCAAGCGGCGGCACAGGTTGCATGGGTGAGGAAGGCTGGGCGTAGGGGTGCTGTGTATTAGGTGTGGGCTCCATATGCCGTCTCCTGCAAAAAATCTTTACTGGTATCACCCCGCATATGTTCGCCTTCCTGCTGGTGAGGCGGTTTTTAGCGGGCGTGCTCTCTTTACGATACTACGGCATCTTGGGGAACGATGCACGGCATAAGCGGTCTATTAAAATAGTAAGCCGCCTGGCATCTCCACTGGTGTGGAGGCGGCCAGGCGGTACTGTAACGGGTTCGTCCCGTGGAGCGGAACCCTGGGGATTTCTGTGGAGATGCGGGGAATCGAACCCCGGTCCGTTGTGGCTTCGACGGGGCTTCTCCGTGCGCAGTTTGTGAAAACGCTACTTTTCGGCTCCGGTGCTTGCACAAACACTTACACCGACGAACCTATTCGTATAAAAGTTCCGCTAGCCCCTACGACAAGGGCCAGCAGCAGTGGCCTTTTAAAACGATGCCGGTCCCTGAGTCAAAGGCATGCTCAGGCCGACAGACTGCAACTCGCGCTTAGGCAGCGAGTGCGAAGTCAGTGCGCTTAGATTCTGCACTTATTTTTTGCAGAGGGCGTTAACGAGATAACCCTGCGTCCTCGGCACGCTTCACCCATCTCGACTCACATCGTCGAAACCGATCATCCCCCTATGCTTTTATCAAAAAGCGCCGTCCTGAACGTTTTCCGTATCCATACCTAGACGGCACGGCACCGCTCAGTAACGGTTAGAGAATCAGTATAGCCGCAGCGCTCATGTATTGCAAACCTTGTGTGGGGTTTCCGTGACGCTTCTGCTGGGAGAGACAGTAAAAGGGTGATGTCTTCTACTCAGAAGCATCCCCTTTGAAGGATGGTGCCTATTTGGCGGGAACAGTCATGGAGCTTCCATCGTCAAGTTCACATGTGACGTGCCCGTTGCCGTCGGGAGTGCCAGCTTCACGACAGTCATTCTCCAGCTGTATATGCAAGAAAACAGTGATTGTGATGGTAACTGCTGCTACTAGAAGGGCCAGTCCCCCTGTGACCATACCACCTATAGCGAATCCTTTACCGGTTGCAGTTTTCTTACCGATCTTATTAAGCGCAACAATCCCTACAACTATGGCAAAGATACCTAACGGTATTCCCACATAGTAGAAGATCCCCAGAAACAAACTCAATAGGCCAACAATGAGCGAGGTAATCGCAAGAACCGCATTGGGGGCGGTGTCCTGCCCAGGGTAGGCACCATAGTTGTCGTAAAGGTCATAGTAGTCGTAGTCATATCCTGGTGCGTTTATACCCTCGTACCCAGGATGTTGTTGATACTGCCCTGGGTGGGCGCCGTAGCCGGGTGCCTGCTGCCCAGCATAGTACCCCTGCTGCTGTTGCGGGTAGCCCGGTGCCGGGGCGGGGTAGGAGGCCGGGTAGTCCCCTGTCCTTGCGGCGGAGTACCAGGGTAACCGGGGTATTGCTGGTACGGATTATGTGACATCTATACCCTTCCTTGGGGCTCGGCGATTACCGCACGATTTTAAAACATGCGTGAGTCCATTCTACGCGAATCAGATGTAAGCGCACGGTACCCTGCTGTTAGCCGCGTCTAACCGCGCAAAAGAAGGCTAAAACGCGCCATCAGCAGAGATGTGCACCCTCCCCGGTGAGCCGCCCCAAGCTTACAGAATCTCGTGAACTACTATTCCACCCCTAGTGTTTACAGAGAAGTTCTGCCCGTCAATATGACAGATCACCGTACCGTTGGAGTCCTTCTCACTGGTATCAACGCAGTGCTGTATTTTGCCGTACCAGGTAATCAGGACAATACTAGCTTGTTTTACCTCAGAGCCTGCTTTGCTCCCGCGCTGTGTCTCCGATATAAATACCACTAACTAGGGTGCCCCAACCACAGCAGCTGAGACACCCTAATTTCCCATTTTATGTACCTATAAGCTTTATATGTTAATCAACTGAAAAGCTGAGAATTCAATTCTTTTGAACAAATCTTATAAGTTTATAACCCACATGGTGGTTACTAAAGGCAGAGATTTCTTAATGGATGGTCGTGGTCTTACCATTTATCGTACAAGTAATAGACCCGTCAGAGTTCCTGACTCCGGTATTAACACAATTTTGCGTTTCGACTGCAACCCACGTGACGACAATTATCATACCAATAGTAGCAATTATTCCTAGTGCACCAAGAATAATACCGGTGATTGCCATACCTTTCCCGCTTGCGGTTCCAGCTTTTACCTTTTTCAAGGAGATGATACCAAGGATTACAGATACTAGCCCGAGAGCACCACCAATAAACAACAAACCGGTGACAAACGCAGAAATACCGAGAACCAAAGCTGTAATAGCCAGGGCGGCACTGGGTTTTGGTTGGTAGCCCTGCATGGGCGGCGGTACCGGCGCACCCTGCGGAGGCGGAGCCGGGGTAAACTTCGGCGCATCAGCAGACCCATTGTTAGGGCTAAAATTTTCAGACATACAGTCAGTCTCCTTTGGTTGATTGCTCTCTCCACTTATAGGGTGAAGGTACCCTCTATTATACGGTAGAACACACCTTTCGCACTGGTGTCCTCTGAGCTATACCGTGGACCCTTTACAGCTTCGCTCTCCCTTTACCAACAAGTTAGCCACCAAGGTTGCGGTAGCGCATGGCGCGCGCCGCTTCCAACGTATCTTGCCTCTCCCGAAGGGCCTGGCGTTTATCATACTCGCGTTTACCGGTGGCAAGGGCAATCTCAACTTTTGCCCGGCCATTACTGAAATACAGTTTAAGCGGAACCACAGTATAACCGGTCTCCTTCAGCTTCTGTCCCAACCGGTTAATCTCAGTACGATGCAGCAGCAGTTTACGGCGGCGGCGAGCAGCATGATTCGTCCATGTACCATACCCGTATTCGGCAATGTGAATACCTTCAAGCCACATTTCATTACCGTTCACTTGGCAGAAGCCATCAGTAATGGAGGCGCCACCGTCACGCAACGACTTCACCTCAGTGCCCATTAGCACAAGGCCTGCCTCATATGTCTCAACAATATTGTAGTTATGCCGTGCTTTTTTATTCTGGGCAATAATTGAATTATTTGGGTCTTTAACGCCCTTCTTTTTCTTCTGAGCCATCATATCCTCTAGCTGTATATTCCTCATGCGACGCGCCTGAGCGCCGCTACTAATCCTTACCCGCAGAACGGGATGATGCACGCCACCGGATACCCGCATCAATAAACGCGTTCAGCCCACCATCGAGCACGTTCGCGGTATTTCCCTCTTCATAACCGGTACGCAAGTCCTTCACCATCTGGTACGGATGCAGTACATAAGAACGCATCTGGTCCCCCCAGCTCGCTTTAATATCCCCGGCGAGTTCCTTCTTTTTCGCGTCCTCTTCTTCCTTACGCAATAGAAGCAGTCGTGACTGCAGCACACGTAGAGCGGCAGCGCGGTTCTGCAGCTGCGATTTCTCGTTCTGCATCGACACCACGATACCCGTAGGGAGGTGAGTCATGCGAACCGCAGAATCGGTGGTATTCACCGACTGTCCGCCAGGGCCAGACGAGCGGAACACATCCACCTTAATCTCTGTCTCAGGAATCTCAATAGCGTCAGTCTGCTCAATGAGTGGCACCACCTCCACCGCCGCGAAGGAGGTCTGGCGTCGCCCTTGATTATCGAACGGGGAGATACGAACCAGCCGGTGCGTCCCAGCTTCAACCGATAGGCGTCCAAAAGCGAACGGGGCATTCACCTCAAACGTCGCCGACTTCAGCCCGGCTTCCTCGGCGTATGAGGTGTCAAGCAATTTCGTCGGGTAACCGTTCTTTTCGGCCCAGCGCAGGTACATACGCAGAAGCATCTCAGCAAAATCAGCAGCATCTACCCCGCCAGCCCCCGAGCGGATCGTTACCACAGCCTCACGCTGATCGTATTCGCCTGATAGCAGCACGAGTACCTCTAGCTCTTCAAGCTTGCGGCGGATGCTCACACATTCAGTACGCGCCTCGCTCAGAAGCTCCTGCGCACTTTGCGGGTCCTCCGCTTCGGCGAGCTCAACCATGACTTCAACATCGTCAATACGCGATCCCAACGATGTTAGGCGGTTCAGCTCAGCTTGCTTATGCGACAGGGCGCTTGTTACCTGTTGCGCAACCTGCGGATCGTCCCATAGCTGCGGGTCGGCGGCACGTTCCGATAATTCCGCGATGGCACGTTCAATACCCTCAAGGTCGCTCACAGCGGCGATTGAGGCGTAAACAGCGCGCAGTTCCCTAATTTCAGCAGAAAAATCGAAAGATGCCATAGCCCTTAACAGTAGCGCGAAAATCCCTGAAAGTCTCACCAGAACAGTATTATCACTGCGAAACGCACAACGCGTATTGCTAGGCAAAACAATAAGATAACGCTCCCCTAGCCTCACTCTGAATAATTCGTGGGCCGTATTCCTCAAAAACTAAGGACTCATATGTACAATCTAGTTTTTGGGCGTGTTACATCCATTGAGCTTTGATTTGTTGAGTCTCAGCCCGTAGTCTAAGGGTACGTATTCACATTGAACCAATAAGATTGAGGCGCTTCCGGGCCTGACCATGTGGGTGTATTTTCTGCCGCCTGTTGTGCACAGGGCCTTCTAGTGTTGATGAAGGAGAGAACTCCCGTGATGGTAGAACCAAACACTGACCGTATTGTTCCGCGTCGTCGTGCGCTGCTGCTCGCTGGTGTGGGGTTAGGGTCATTGGGTCTTGCGGCCTGTGGCGGTGGAAATAAGGCAGCTGAGCAGGAATCCAGCAGTTCCAGTTCTGCTTCAGAGACACCTCAGGACAGCGGTAGTGCTAGTCCCTCTGTCTCCAGCGAGGCCTCTACTTCTTCTGCCAGTGAAGGAGCGACTGCTACCCCTGACCCGAATTTTTCAAAAGGGTACTCTGGTGGGGGAAAAGCTCCAGATGGTGAGTATCGTGAGGCTGATTTGCAAGGACCTGCTCAAAATGTTCCCAAGCCTGTAATGCCTGAAGATGGGTATAAGCTCGCTACGGTTGAGGGTTTAGAAAAGTCGGTGCATGCATGGGTTAACTGGAAAAACTATGGGATTCAAACGGGTGATTATACGATTGCCCGGCAATTTGTTTCTGCACAATTTACTGAAGAAACCGAATATATGGATACCATTACAAAGCTTTATGAAAGGGGAGGATGGGTTAAAGGCGGGGTAGCTTATTTTGAATTTCACGGAGAACCCATTATTAAAGACGATGGTGTCTACCAGTGGGAGTTCTACCGTCTCTGGAAAGAAATAATGCAGATTGAACCCAACGGAAGGTATCGTAAATCTAAAAACACCCCTAGTACCAATAATCTTTATTGGCTGCAAGCTAAGAATGACGGCAGTAGCTGGAAAATTTTGAGTATTAAAGGGGCATGAGATATGAAAAATTAAAAATAATTTATGTATTTTATCTATATTATTTTTATTAGAAATATTTTGTATTTCATATGCTCCTGCACACGCTACTAATACTGAAGATACTGAGGGGAGCATACAGCAATCTCCTCACTTGGGTGGTGGACATGTTGAGGTTCAAGATTCTCCAAGAAAACCGCAACAAGGTGGTACGGCAACAGAAACTTGGGTTGGATCAAATAACGCTCCTATTGAGATTTCTCCTGAAGAACAAGAGGCGGCGAATAAAGCATGGGAGAAATATCTCGAAGAGAACTGTGCTGAGCAGATGTCGCGTACTTTAACAGGTCATGAGTATAAAGAGAGCGGTAACTATCACGCGTATGTGACGGTTACCTATACCGGGCGATATCGGATAAATAACGGTTCGTGGCGTCCGTTACCTGGTCAACTTACTCGTACCAGTGAGGCTGCCCTGGTACGGGTCTGGGAAATAGAGACCCATAATGTTGCGAAACTGTGCACTGAAGACCCGACCGCGTGGGCGTGCCCCGGTAGTAAACATCGGCCGGATTACAATAACCCCAACCCACGTCTTGCGGTACCGGACCCGCATACCAGCCAACAGTGGCACAAGGATAATGTTGGCAGCGGTGATACCGAATGGTGGCGGAAACCCGCTAAAAACAGACTGGTTCACACTAAACCAAACCGTAGCGCGCTACCAGCCGGTGAATAACGAACTAGCATAACAACAACAGCAAGAATGTTTTCGAGCAAAACACGGGCCCTGTATTTTGCCCGAAAACATTCTCTGGAAGATTTATTGCAGCTGGTGAGTACGCGCTCGATACTAGGAGTTCTCTAATGGGTTCTTGCACTCAAACTATACTGCTCAATCGTCGCCGTGTGTTGTGGCTGGTTGGTGTGGGGTTAGGGTCACTGGGTCTTGCGGCCTGTGGTGGTGAGAATAAGGCAGCTGAGCAGGAACCCAGCAGCTCCAGTTCTGCTTCAGAGACACCTCAGGACAGCGGTAGTGCTACTTCTTCTGCTTCGGGCGAGGCCTCTAATACCCCTGACCCGAATTTTTCAAAAGGGTATTCCGGCGGGGAGAAAGCCCCTGATGGGAAATATGTGATGGCGGATTATCGGGGCCCGGCACAGAATGTTCGAGTGCCCGCCCGTCCTGATGAGAGTTATAAGGTGAATTCTTTGGAGGGCTTGAAGAAGTCAGTCTTTGCTTGGGTGGAGTGGAGTAACTATGGGATTCAGACTGGGGATTTTGATGTTGCTCGTCAGTTTGTATCGAATGAATTCACGGAAGAAATAGAACGCTATGATTACTACACTAAGCTCTATAAAGAAGGGGCTGGATTATAGATGGTATAGATGTTTTGAGTTTCATGGGGATGATCCCGTGATGAAAGATGATGGTACATATCTGTGGGAATTTTATCTGAAGTGGATTAAACAGATT
This sequence comes from Rothia aeria, assembly GCA_002355935.1. GTDB lineage: Bacteria > Actinomycetota > Actinomycetes > Actinomycetales > Micrococcaceae > Rothia > Rothia aeria. The sequence continues at coordinate 2,118,476 of AP017895.1, forward strand.
GAAGTTCAAGGAAACGGACAATGGGATGTTCAGGAGAATGATCGTCATGATGATGATACCTTCTATTTGCATATTCGTCACGCAGATGGTGGGTGGAAGATTCTCGGGCTGTCCCCAATAACCGGGCAGAAGGATACGAACCAAGAGAAAGAGCAATAAGGAAGAACCTGTTTCTCTAAATACTTTTCAGAATGGGTTTATATTAACCCGAGAAAGACAGATAATCATGAACTATATGCCTATGCCTGATCCGAGTATGTTGACTCGCCGCCGTGCACTGTTGCTCGCTGGTACGGGGCTAGGAGCTGTGGCTTTTACTGCTTGTGGTGGTGCTGGTAATGCTGAAGGGCAGCCAGCTTCTCCGTCTGAGACTGGTTCGTCGACACCGCAGACTTCGTCGCCTGAAGCTTCTGCCTCTGGCATCAGTGATACATCAGCAACCCCTACCCCTGTAGGGGAAACCTTTAGTAAAGGGTTCTCAGGTGGTTCGCAGGCACCGGAGGGTGAGTATCGTCCTGCTGACGATAAGGGCCCGGCGCAGAATGTTCCCAAACCTCAAGAGCCTGAGGGCATGAACCTTGAAACCCCAGAAGCGTTTTTTAAGTTTATTGAGTATTGGAATGAGCAGCGTAATTATGCTCTTCAAACGGGAGATGTGAAGGGGTATGCGCATATTACCTCGGGTGCTTTTACTAAGGAACTTCAAGCTATCGCTTATATGGAGACTTTGTATAAGAAAGGTGGCTGGGTGATTGGGGGTCTTCGAAAAATTATTTATGAGAAAGATAGTTTTGAACATGTGTCGGGGAAAGATTATCAGTACTCTCTCCTGGGCCGTACTGTTGTATCGCCCGCAATAACGTTTGATAATGAGAAGCGCACTATTCGCACGGAGGATTTCACTGAAAGTAATAAGTATAGTGTGGAGTTTAAGATTGTTTACAATGGTCGTGAATGGTTAGTGCGAGGGGTAACTAACGTTGCGAAATTCGATAAATAAAAGTGTTAAATTTGAGGGTTACTCATTAGGGGTTATCCAGTATTCAGAAACCTCAAATGAATGAATAACCTTCTCGCTATACTGGCGCTACGAGGTTTCGTTCCCTCAGATTGAGTATATCCAATCTAGAGTCACACCTGCTGCGCGCCCCAAATGCCCTGCCTCAGCTGCTGCTGGCCGATACAAAAGCGTTATACCGGCTCTAGCCTGCAGAAGCACAACGGCTTTTAACTCCCCAGCTCATCGAATACGAACTCACCGGAACCACCCCATTACCGATAGGAACCAAAGGAAGCCGCGCGTTAACGGATACATCAACCCGGATCGTATCGTTCGACCCACACGAAGAGCTGCATGATAACGCCACCGAAATATCCGACGCAGCCACCCCATAATCCTGAGCCACAAGTGTTGCCAGCTCATTCGCCTGGGCCTGCGAGAGGCTTTGCTCCTTAGGCAGCTCCCGAACATACTGCGCCACCTGGGCGCTTGCCGAATGGGCAGCCATCACCGAGGCCTGCAGGCTAAAAACCGTCAAAACCCCGTACATAATGGGGATGAGCAAGGTAATGCCCAACCCCAGGAACTCCACGATTGCGCTTCCCTCATCGGGGCTTTGAGAAGAAGCCGCCCTCTTGCGGCGTCCCCAGCGGGTACGCGCGCATACTGTCTGAAGGGAGAGGATCTTCACGGCACCACGCACTCGCGCACTACTCTTCTGTTTGGACTGGGTATACCGCATGAGCCTTCACCGATAATGAATTAGGTAACCCGAAAGGGCCGAGCACCGGAAGCGGCGCCGAAACGTTCACCTCAAGCACTCGAGCCCCCGCAGAGTTAAAACTTTCGCTGTACGAAACATTCTGTGCATAGTTACCGGGGAGCGAACCGCGAATAATCTCAGAGGTACGGTCAACGCTCTCGGAGGGGTTACGGTCGTGCAGAGTGCCGTACCGTGCCCCAGCACTGGCCGCATCCAGGAGCAGGTTACGCACATAAAAAGCATACGAAACCTGCAAAATAGCCACAGTAATCAGTGCTAACAGGGCCGAGACCATCACAAAATCGGTGCTCGCATCCCCACGGTCTGCATCTGCTCCGGTGCCCTCTTTGCCCCTTCTACGGGTCATGCACTTGCCACAGGCACGCATGACCAGTTAGCGACCGACCTTTGCGATAGCGTCATTAAACATAGTGGTCAGAGCAGGCTGAGCGACTGCCAAGATAGCAGCAACCAGAACGGCGCTCATCATGGTGATCATCACCCAGCCGGGGACGTCGCCCCGCTCAGGATCATCAGAGCCTGAACGGGAACCGAAAACACGACCCGCCACCAGGGCGGTCATCGCTAGTGCAGTCAGCAAAGCCAACGAAGTACGAATACGGCGGAACATTGTCCTCTCCTTTACTGCTAGGGAACCCCGTGCGGGGCCAAATGGTACAGGTCATTGCCTCTAAATAGTTAGATGCAACAGCGATAGTCCGGGGAATATCGCAAAAACTACGGTCAACGGAAGGATGAAAAACACCACGGGTGCGAGCATCGCGATCTCTTTCTTACCGGCGGTTTCCATCAGTTCACGTTTAGCGTTATCGCGGGCATCCTGGGCCTGTGCGCGAAGCACATCAGCCAGCCGGGTACCGCGTTCAATAGCCACTGCCACGCCGTCCACAAAACGGTTCAGTGCAGGCACCTGGGTGCGCCTCGCAAAATCGTAGAGGGCTGGCAGTAACCCCGACCCGGTGCGGGTCTGCGCCAGAATATCCGAGAATTCACGGGACAGCTCTCCGTTAGAGGTGCGGCAGATACGTTCCAAAGCGCCCAAAGCCGACTCACCAGCTGTCACCGACAAAGCCATAAGCTCAGCCAGCGCGGGGAACTCGGTAATCAGCATCTTCTCGCGCTTTTTAATCCTCTCCCCCAGCCACCAGTCACGGGCCATAAACCCACTCACACCGCACACTGCGATGAGAACAATACCAGCGGGTACAGAAATACGTTCTTGAATGACGCCGATAACAGTCAACGCACTCATCATTCCCACACCAGCAAGAGCCCACAGAAGCTGCTCCGCCCTGAATTTACTCACGTTCTCGTCCTCGCCCGCACGGCGCAAACGCTCCCGCAATGACTCATCGGTCATCGACGAATTCCGCATCCGCGAGCTAATGCGGTCAAGCATCGGGCCAAAGAAAACCAGCAGAACCGCCCCCAAAGAGGTGGGGGTTTCCTCGGTCTCCCGCGAGAGGCTTTCGCGCACAGTCACTGACCGCATCTGCGGGGCAATACGCTCAGCAAACCCTGAACGCCGTGACCGCACGAATGTGCTAATCACAAGCCACAGGCCCGACCCGAGAAGTAACCCCAGGAGGATGTACAGGCTTCTCATACAAACACCCTCTTTTCACTCGGCAAAGTACCGATACGAAGCATCAGGCGATAAGCAATCCACGAAAGCACAACGCCGGAAAGCATAAGAATAAAGCCAGCCCACGAATTATAGACGGTACGCACAGCAGGCTGAGTAGCCATCAGCATGAGCACCACCCACGGGGCAACACACGCGAGCTTCGCGCCGTTCACCGTCCACGACTGCCGCGCCTGAAGCTCCGCCCGGGTACGGGAGCTCTCACGCAAAAAATCACTAAGAGTGCCCAGCAGACGTCCCAAATCGCTACCGCCCACTTCACGAGCAATCTTCAAGGACTCAATAATGGTGTCTGCAACAGGATCCGCTAAGTACTCTTTCAAACGGTTCAGCGACGGGATAAACTCGCCACTTGCCCGATAGTCTGAACCAAACCGAGCAAATGCATCACGCAGCTCCTCAGGGCCACGGTATGACAGCTGCACCAGCGCTTCAGGAAGAGACAGGCCCGCACGGATTGCCGAACGCAAGTGATCCACCGCATCAGGCCACTGCTCCCACACCTTAGCTTCACGCGCCTGCGCTCGGCGAGACACAACAATGCGAGGAAGATAGAAACCAGCCACCGAACTTAATAACGCCAAATTCGGCAGGGAGGTGACCGCAAAAATCACGAGTGCCGTAATAGCTGCAGAACCAACGCTAAGCCACATAAACGTCCGAAGACTCAGTGAATGCATACCAGCTTTACGCAGCATGATTACCATCTTTGGTTCACGATTCGGACGTTCCTCACCGGCAGGAACAGGCCAACACGACCACCACAGCAGAAACGAGCCAGCCCCCAACAGCAACCCTAAAAGGATGTTCACAACTACCCCGCCTTCGCCATAGCCAGTATCCGTTCCGGAGCGTGCCCGGCGCGAGCCCACCGTTCAGGGTGAGGCAGTTCAAGGGCGGTGCACACCATACGGCCTTCCTGGCGCACAAACAGCGGTGACATCTCAATCACACCGTTCTCAACGCGACCGCCAAGCATGTAAATCTCCTCAACCCGGCGGTACCCGCGTGCATCACGTTCACAGTGCACAATCAAGTCGAAGCAGCTGGCAACTGTGGGAACCACGAATGCCGAGGAAATATTCTCTCCCGCCAGCAAAGGCAGGGTACAGATCTTCGTCACGGCGTCCCGTGCCGAGTTTGCGTGGATAGTGCACATCCCCGGAAGACCAGCATTAAGAGCGATGAGCATATCTAAAGACTCCGCCTCACGAACCTCACCAATGATGATGCGGTCTGGGCGCATACGAAGTGCTTCTTTCACCAGCCGACGCAGCGAAATAGAGCCGGTTCCTTCAAGGTTGGCTTGACGGCACTGCATACCCACAACATCGCGCAGGGGAACCTGTAATTCAAAAATTTCTTCACAGGTAATAACCCGCTCACGCGGCGGGATCGATGCGGATAGGCAGTTCAACATGGTAGTTTTACCAGCCTGAGTAGCGCCAGAGACTAAAATATTCATGCCGCTTTCAACAGCCGCATGTAACAAACCCGCAGCACCAGCACTCATAGATCCAAGTTTCACGAGGTCGGGCAGCCTGCGGGCACGCACAATAAATTTACGGATGTTAATACTGGGGTGGCTACGGGTCACGTCAGGAATAACAGCATGCAAACGTGACCCATCAGGTAAGGATGCATCCACGAACGGAGACGAAAGGTCTAAGCGTCGACCGGAAGGTTTCAGCATGCGCTCCAGCAGATGGTTAATATTGTCAATATCTAGACGTAGGCCCGTCAGCTCACTCTCCCCCGACCGAGCCACAAAAATCTCATCAGGGGCGTTAATCCAGATTTCCTCAATACTGTCATCATCCAGGAAACGCTGCAGCGGGCCAAAACCACAAATATCATCCGTTAAATAGCGGATAGCATCTGCAGCATCATGAAGTACCGGTAAGGATGCGCGCAGCATCCGGCGATCATAGTCTGCAACTGACGCCTCAATAATCGACACAACTTCATCGCGCGACGTGTACGGGTCTAGTTCACGCGCGCGAATCTGCTCGCGCACATGCTGCGCGATCAGTAAGTAGCTCTCGTATGATGTGCCGGAAGCTGAGCGGTTATCACACGGAAGAGTAGCTCTGGAGCTCTCCATGGTTGGTCTCCCGCTTACGATGAGGTTGATGTACGGTGATGTGATTACTGTACATAGACTACCCCTAACGGCGAAGATTTATCAAACCAAAACCATTCATTAGCTCACAAATTTAGGGAACTGAAACATCTGAGGACATACGTAAAGGCCCGCTCCCCCATAGGAAGCAGGCCTCTACATATGGCATGAGACACGGCGTAGAGCTATCCGCGGATGATCTTCACAGCCTTATCAATAGTTCCGTCGAAACGCAGGTTACCCTGATCCAGCACCACACCGCGTTCGCAGATTTTCGATACCAGGTCCAAGTCGTGGCTCACCACAACGAGGGTCTTACCGTCAAGGCACAGTTCTTTGATCTTCTGGATGCATTTCTTCTGGAACGGTTCATCACCAACCGCAAGAATCTCATCCACCAGAAAATATCCGGGTTCGTGTGAATAGCGACTGAGAAAGCCAGACGCAGATACATACCTGACGAATAGAATTTCACCTCGGTGTCGATAAACTCGCCGATCTCGGAGAATGCGACAATATCATCGAATGCCGCATCAATCTTGGATTTCGACATACCCAGAATGGCACCGTTGAGGTACACATTATCGCGCCCCGTGAGGTCCGGGTGAAAACCGGCGCCGACCTCAATCAACCCAGCGATATCACCACGGGTCACTACCTTACCTTTGTCGGGCTGCATCACACCAGAAATGAGCTTTAGCAGAGTGGACTTGCCCGAACCGTTAAGCCCCAGCAAGGCTACACGTTCGCCCTGCTGGATATCGATAGTCACACCGTTGAGCGCGTTAAATTTCTCCGACAGGTCGCCTTTACGGCCTTTCATCAGCCACACGAAGGCTTCCTTCATGGACCGAGTGTGCCTGAGCACGAAGCTTTTGACGAGGTTATCCACCCTAATAACCACTGGTGCGTTAGGGTCAATAGGGGGCAGCTGCATCTTCTTAATCTTCATGCGCTTATCAGAGCTCCTGGGCGAAGTTACCCTCAAACTTACGGAAGAGGAAATCGCCAATCAGAACGGTCAGAAGAGACACACCAATAGCTACCGGAGTCCAGAAGCTAAACAGGTGCGGAACAACCTGTGAGGTGGGGGCAAGCTTGTCGTGATCCGTGAGGGTAGGGTGCCAGAACGCATAGTGGAAAAGTTCCACCGCCACGGTGAGCGGGTTCATCATAAACAGATTAAAGACCCACGGATACAGGGTGTCGCGCACCAGCGCCCAGGAATACAGCACCGGAGACAGCCAGGTGGCCACCATCAGGAACATATCCACCAGGTTTCCGAGTCACGGAAAAACACGTTAGCGACGCCAAAGATAAGCCCCAGCCCGTAAGAAAGCAGCATGACGATGAGCATCCCGGCGACAACGGACGCAATGTTCAGCACGCCGGGTTTCCAGCCGCTGAATATACAGGCGATGAGCATCACCACGATTTGAGGCAAGAAATGAATGAGAGCAACCCACACCGTCGAGAGCGAGAAAAGCTCACGCGGCAGGTAGATCTTACGAATCAGTGCGCTATTGACCACCATGGCCCGCGCGCCGTTACCAAACCCTTCCGAGAAGAAGTTAATAACGATCATGCCCGCGAACAGATAAATAGCGTAGTTGTGCATACCCCGCTCAAGGCCCAGGAAAAGGCCCATCGCAATATAGAACACTCCGAATTGGATACCCGGCTTAATGTAAGACCATAGGATACCCAGCACGGAACCGCGGTAACGCACCTGGATTTCCTTATCAACCAGCAGCCTTAACAGGTACCGGTTTCGGATAGCGTCCAGAATACCCCTACCGCGCCCGGGGCTTTAAAGGGTTTGGTGCTCAGATCATTCATCATCGCTTCAGTTCAGACTCCGTATGTTTAGCGAACGTCTCGGCCCACGCCTCGTAGGAGGCTACGCTGGCCGATGCGTTCCGGTAGCGTTCACGCAGCGTTGGCCACTCCTTCAAGAGCCTAGCATGTAGCTTAGTTGCATCAATCAGTTTAGAGCGCACCTGCTTAGGGTCGCGGCGGTACCAGAAAAGCCCGGTTCCCTCCGCGTTAGTGGCCAATGCCGAATCAAACCTCGACAAGGTCCACCAGTTACTCTCACCATAATTGAGCTGAATCTGTGGATGCGATTTCAACTCACCCGTCATAGGTTTAGTCAGCTGACGGCGCAACGTGTTCATGGTCCACGGAACCAGCTTCTTATACCCGGGCGATTTGAAGTTACGACGGCCCCGGAACGGCGGTTTCTTGTTCTTAATGGTGGGGAAACTATCAACGTCAGTCTTCACTTGCGATTCGGGGTACTCAGCCGCCATCGCACGAATCTGCGGCAGGCGGGCAGAGAGCGACTCGTGCAGGTGCTCCGGCCCGGACAGCAGATCCTCAAGAGCCATCAAGCGGCCGGCCTCAGTATAGTACTGCATTGACAGGGTGTGCTTCACATCCAAAAGAGGGAATCCAGCATCACACGGCCGCCTTTATCAAACGGAGAATGCAGAAGTGCCGTGATCAGGCGGTTACGTTCATGATAGTATGCCTGCCAGCCGACGGAATCGTCCTTATCAGTCCAGGACACATGCCACACACCAGCACCGGGGAATGAGACTGTGGGGAACCCGGCCTCTTTCGCGCGCAAACCGTACTCTGCATCATCCCACTTCAAGAACAGCGGAAGCGACAGACCGATCTCATGAATCACTGCGGTTGGGATAAGGCACATCCACCAGCCGTTATAGTCAACATCAACGCGGCGGTGCAGCCAGTGCGTGCTACGCAGATTGCTGCGGCCCAGATCATGACCCATGACCATATCATCGTAAGGCTTGTCGTAGAAGTTACGCCACGGATTGACAACCTCGCCGTAGGCGTGCAGCACCGAGCGGTCGAACATATCAAACATATGTGCGCCCACAATGGTGGGGGTTTTGCAGTAGTTTGCAAACGTCACCATGCGCAGGATGGACTCAGGCTCAACAATCACGTCATCATCCAGCAGCAGCACATAGTCGCTGCCGTTATTCACGGCCTCAAACATGCCACGGGAGAAACCGCCCGAACCGCCCAAGTTACCCTGATTAATAATACGGAATTTACCCGCGAGCGGCTTAACAACTTCCTCAAAATCGGGGTGGTCCTGCACCTTTTTATTTCCTTGATCAACGATCAGGAACTCGTGCACAGAATCAAAAATCTCGGGGCTTTCACCCAGTGTGCGAATATTGTTAATGCAGTACTCAACCTTGTTCATGGTAGTGATCTGCACGGTTGCCTGGCCAGCGTTTACATCAGCGCGCGGCTCAATATCACCCAGCCAGTTAGCCTCAATCAGCTCAAGGTCGGTGGTGCCCGAAAGATCAAACCAGTACCATCCGCCGTCGCCAAATGGGGCTAACGGAAGCTGGAAAGTCGTTTCTGCTGATCCGGACAGCAGCTTAGCGTCCACACGCTGAATAACGCCGCGGCCGTTAGATTTATACACCACGACCATACCTTCACCACTGGTATGTACGCTCAAAACCACCTGTTTCAGGTCGGTCCACCGGCGCCAGTATGAGGCAGGAAAAGCGTTAAAATACGTCCCGAAGGAGAGGTGTTTACCGTCGCCCACCGTAATAGAGCGGCGCCCCGTCAGGTTACGGGCGGCGTTAGCAGATGCAGCGGGCGCGGGCGCATTAAGGGTCTGTGCGTCGGTAGCCTCTTTAAGGCTTGTGGCCGCATCACTATCGAAACGGGTAGGAAGCTGCACACCGGTGGCGGCGCCAGCATCCACATACAGGGGTACCACATCGGTTTCCACAGCGCTGGGGAAGATCACGCGCTGTAAGGTTTTTAAAGTTTTTTCCTCAGTTGTCATTATGCGTCCACACCGCCGGATTCGATCGTGGCGCCCTCAGCAAAATGCGGGCGGATCTTATTGTCGAACATCGACAGCGCGGATCCGATAGCCATGTGCATATCGAGGTACTTGTAGGTGCCCAGGCGTCCGCCGAACAGCACGTCCTTCTCCCCTTAGCAAGATCGCGGTACTTCAGCAGCTTCTCACGGTCCACGGAGGTGTTCACCGGGTAATAGGGCTCGTCTCCCTTATTGGCGAAGCGTGAGTACTCGCGCATAATCACGGTCGCGTCCTTGGTGTAGTCGCGCTCAGGATGGAAGTGGCGGAACTCATGGATACGAGTGAAAGGAACGTCAGCATCCGGGTAGTTCATGACTGAGCACCCTTGGAAGTCCTCAATAGGCAAGACTTCTTCTTCCAAATCAATGGTGCGCCATGACAAGTCACCTTCGGTGTAGTCAAAGTAACGGTCCACAGGGCCGGTGTAAACCACAGGAACCTGGCCCAGCACCTTCTCACGCGAGTATTCATGATCTCCCGAGAAGAAATCGGTATTCAGCCGTACCTCAATATTCGGGTGCGCTGCCATACGCTCCAGCCAAGCAGTGTAACCGCCCACCGGCAGCCCCTCATACTTGTCGTTAAAGTAGCGGTTGTCATAGGTGTAACGCACCGGCAGTCGGGAAATAATGGAGGCCGGCAGCTCCTCCGGCGGGGTCTGCCACTGCTTAGCGGTGTAGTGCTTAATGAATGCCTCATACAGGGGGCGCCCAATCAGCGAAATGCCCTTATCGTTGAGGTTCTGCGGATCAGTACCGGCCAGTTCCCCGGCTTGTTCAGCAATAAGTGCTTTCGCTTCAGCCGGTGAATATGCAGCGTTAAAGAACTGGTTAATAGTACCCAGGTTAATGGGCATCGGGTACACCACACCATCGTGGCGGGTGTATACGCGGTGCACGTAATTCGTAAAATCGGTAAAACGGTTCACATACTCCCAGACGCGTTCGTTGGAGGTGTGAAACAGGTGCGCCCCATAGCGGTGCACCTCAATGCCGGTCTGCTCTTCGTTCTCGCTGTATGCGTTACCACCGATATGAGAGCGGCGGTCCAACAGTGCCACCTTTAAACCAAGCTCAGTTGCGGCCTGTTCGGCAATGGTCAGGCCAAAAAGGCCCGAGCCGACAACTACGAGATCAGCAGTCAATTTCTTCTCCTGTAAGTCATGGGAAACCCGCACGCAAACTACGAATTTACCAGTTTAACGGCGCCTAGAGCCAGGCGTAACCACAGCCTTCAGCGGCGCAGCAGCACCTTCTAAAGACGGATTTAATCATATCTAAAGTTACCTGATATCCGCACCCATTGCATATTTGCATCGTATTTTTTCGGCCTCCGAAAAGAATCCAGGACGGGCATAGTCTGCACCGCCTCCGCATTCACAGTTTGTAATATTTACGGCATTTAGACGGCATCGAACTACAAAATATGTGGATAACTATGCTTAATGGTCACAATAGGTATTTTTATCCACAATATACGATTACATCTCTTGATTTATACTTTGACATGTTTTGAGATTATTACATGAAGTATTCGTTGTTTCTTGCCGATGCACCCCGCACCCTGGGGAAACCCGATTACCCCTCCTACCCGCAGCTGCTCTCCGTTGAGTGCGCTGCGGGTTCTCAGGCACGCCAGCTTGCCCAAGCGCTGCCTCATTCGGCCCTGACCGTGGCCGGTCGTCCGCTCGAAACCCTCACCGTTGGAGCGACTCCGCTGACTCCCGGAGCATGCCTCGAGCCCGGCCGCACACAACTGACCCAACCAGCGGCAGTCAGCACGCTCTATGTGCTCCGAGGCCCTGATGCGGGGCATGCCTACCCCATACCGCGCGGGCACACACGCATCGGACGCTCGCAGAAAAACAACCAGGCGGTTGCCCTCAACGACCCCTATCTAGCACCCAATCACGGAACCCTGGTGGTGGATGGCTCAGGGGCACGTCTCATCCTTTCTCACCCACCCCGCAGTAAAAACTTGGCTGCCTTACCCCTGCCCCACGGGGTACTGCCCGGCGCGAGCAACAATAAAGAACAAGAAATACGGTGGAATGAGCCTTTCATAGTGGGTTCATCTACCTGTCTTCTCACCGCTCCCGGGCAGAGCCCGGCTTTACCCCAGAGTACGGGTTCACCCTTTGAACCGGTTACTTCTCACACCCAAGCCGCACGTAAACTCGGCACGCTCATTATCATGGTGTGCCTACCGCTAATTATTGGTGTGGCAGTGGCAACGCTCACCGGGATGTGGATGTTCCTGCTCATGTCATTAGCCTCATCAGCCTTAATGCTGTTACATATGCTCAGCGGTCGAGGCGAAAACAAACGCGCCCAGCGAGAGGTTCACAACTCCGGCGAGCGCGAGAAATTACGTGCCGAAGGGCTCACCCCGGCTGGAGCCCGCCCATTTATTCCTGCCGCCAACCAGTCTGCTGCTGCGGCGATCGTGCTCGGGGTAGGCACGCGCCTGCCATTTGTGAGCGGACGTAATCTGAATGTCTCTTCCCTTCAACCTCATAAGCGGGCTCCTCATTACGTTCCGGTTCCCACGGCCGCGTTACCGCACGAGTTGCATCTAAAACCTGAGCATCTGCACGCCTATCTGGTGCAGCTGGTAGCGGTCTACCCTGGGGAGATTATCGTATTAGCCCCGCATCCGCAGCAACAGTTGTGCGTGATGCGTTGGTATGCCTTGGAGTTCACGAACGGGTGCGCCTGTGCGTTAGTCCTGAGCAGATCGCTGAAGCACTGGCAGTAACAGTTCCTGAGCCTCAGGAATCTTTCTTGCCAAGCTCACAGCCTGCAGCCATTCCCCCGCTGTTTATTTCAGCGGGCGTGCCGCGCGGTGGTACAGGTGTTTTCCCTACAAGGGCTGCCTTGTGTATTGTGCATCCTCACGATACAGCTCATGTTCCGGTGCTAAATGGTGCGGTACTGTCTTTGCAGACCGTTGGAGAGTACCAGCAAAGTATCTCGTATGTGCGCTCGGGGCCTGCCCCGGCCGAGCTGACCCCTGCCGAGAGCGTGGGGCAAGTACATCCGTTGGAGCTGAATGATTCTTGCTCTACAGCGGATGGGTTAAGTATTGCCCAGTATGTTCGTGCGTTGGGTGCATTAGCGGGTAGCGGGGAGTCTGATACTGTCGCTGAGGCCACGGATGCAGCTTCGGTTCATAGCAGGTCGTTGCGGCTTTCTGAGCTGGATTCTCTCAATGGGGAAAATGCTCACGCAAACGGTATTGACCCGATGGGGCTACTCTGTGAGGAAGCAGCAGCCCGCTGGGCTATGAACCGCTACTCCCCTGACTTGTACTGTCTGCTGGGTTCGGCGCCGGGCGGGTACCTTGATATGGGGCTGTCTGAGCATGGTCCCCACTGGATTGTGGGTGGCACCACCGGTGCGGGTAAGTCGCAGTTGCTGCGTTCTTTGATTCTGACCGTAGCGCTGCGTTACGGCCCGGAGAGGCTGGGGCTGATCTTGGTCGATTTTAAGGGATCTGCTGGTCTGGGTCCGCTCGCACAGCTGCCGCAGACTTTGAGTATGCTGAGCAACTTTGATGTGTCTGCAGTGCACCGTGCTCTTGAGTTTTTGCGGGCCGATGTGCGCCGCCGCGAACGTGATTTGCTGAGCTTGGGGGTGAACTCGTACCGTGATTATTTGCGTTTGTGCGCGGCCTCAGGTGAGATTCCTGCGTACCCGGAATTGGTGATTGTGGTTGATGAGTTCCGCATGTTGGTTGAGTCGATGCCGGATGCTATGAACGAGCTGATGAAAATTGCGACGATTGGCCGTTCATTGGGTCTGCACCTGATTCTGGCAACCCAGCGACCGCAAGGCAGTATTTCACAGGATATTCGAGCAAATATTGCCAGTAATATTTGTTTGCGTGTCTCTTCGGGGCAGGATTCGTTTAATCTGGTGGGTCATGAGGGCGCGGCAAGTATCCCCGCCTCTTGCCCGGGCGCAGGGTATGTGCGTCTGCCGGATGGCCAGAACCTGCCGTTTAGGGCTCCGCTGGTTGATGCTCTCCCCAGTAATACGGTTCAGGCCCCGTTCGCGGCGCAGCTGTTACAGGATGGCGCATGGGTTCCGCTCATTAGCCCGGTAGCACAGCAGGACGCGTCCGACGATTCTCAAGGTGAGGATGCTCAATTAAACCGCGCCGTGCAGCTCATTCGTGAGGCATTTGAGTCCTACGCTGTCTCTGCGGGGGATTATCAGCCGATCCCACAAGAGCTGGCGGCCCATGCGGAGCTGACCGTTTCTTCCCGTAAGTTTGAGTACACGTTGGGCGAGTTGGAGATCGCGCGTTATGGTGTGCGCCAGCCGCGTACGTGGGGGATCTCCTGTGGTGCATCTGCAGCTAGTGGGGCTGAGCAGGAGGAGGCTGCGGGTGCGCTGGCTGTGTTGGGGGCGGTGGGTGAGCGTTCAAACCTTTTGAACGCGATGCTGGCCCAAGCTGCTCAACGCGGGGAGCGCATCATAGTGTTGACTGCCGATTCTGGGTTGCACCGGCGTTTGGCGTGCGCTTACGCAGAGGGATGTGAGGTGTTTGATGCCCTGGTTGGCCCTCATGAACTGTCACATTTACAGTACTGTTTGCAGCAGCTGCGTAGCGGCTACACGGTGCCGGGCCGTGAGGGGCAGCAGGATGGTGCGCTGGTGGTTGTTGACGGGTTGGATTCGTGGCTTGAGCTTCTCATGCGCTTGCCGCAGGTTGAGGGCCAGCTGTATGATCTGCTGGCGCAGGGGCATCGTTACGGGTACCGTGTGGTGTTTACCAGTGCACTTTCGCTTCGTGGACGTTTCGCGTCGGTGGCGCATTCGACGTTGTTGTCTCGACGGTTTGTTGAGAATGACCTGATGCGCAAGACAGTGAAGAACTACCCAGTTCCGGCGCAGGGCCATTTTGCGGTGGAGGGAACGTTAAATACCGATTTAATTGGGGATGAGCCGCTGGAGGCTTCGGTATTGAGCCCGGTAACGTTGAGTTCCTCGGAGCTTACCAAGTTATTGCAGGATACAAGCGGCAGGTCGCATCGGGTACGTCCTCTGGTGCAGTTCCCTGAGGGAATCTCACTTCCTGCTCAGGATGCGGTGCTGGATATTCACCGGAAGAGTCCTGGAGCTCTATTGTGCGGGTATCAGCGTGATGGGTCAGCGGCTCTGATTCATGCGCCGCAGGGAACGTTTGTTCCGGTGCCTGGTGCGCGTTCTTCTGGCAAGAGCACGTTTTTGCAGAACCTTGGTTCACTGAACCCGCAGTATGGTGTGCTTCATATTGCGGGGGCTAATAATCCGGATGCGCAGCAGCTTCGTGAGACCTTTGAGAATGTTCCTCACCCGGAGCGGGTGATCCTGGCAGTTGATGATGTGCCGTATATTTCTGCGGCTACCCAGCAGGTGTTACTAGAGTTTGGGCGTAAGTTCCGGGCCGGGTTTATTGCTTACACCCCGTACACACGGTGGCTTTCGTCGCCGGTGTTGGCGTCTTTGTCAGGGTGTTCACGAGCGGTTGTTATTAATCCGCGGACCGCTGCCGATGGGGAGATTTGTACGCTTTCAGAGCTTCCACTTGATCTGTACACGGAGGGTACTCTACCGCCGGGTCGGGCGGTTGCGGTAGATGCTGGGCGGGCTACCGCCTGCCAGTTACCGAGTGCCGTTTAAGGTCTGCTTCGTCTGCTTCGGTTGTTTCGTGCAGGTACTGGCTGGTTGCCGGGAGGAATACGGCAACCAGTGCAGTACCGGAGAGGAGTAATAGCACTGTGGGAATGATGATAAAGGAGAAAGGTGCATGGTCTGCCCCAACCACACTGCGGTAGGAGAAGTAGCTGTATATATTTGAGGCATTGATGAAGCTGGCACAGGCGTGAATCAGGGCCATGGGGGTGCGAGCTGTTCGTTTTCCCCGATAGAACCTGAGGGCAAAGAATAAGATTATGAGGCCAAAGAAAGCCTGGATAATACCGCCGACGAGGCGTTCTTGAACGGCTCGGGCCGCATCACCAAAGAGCGGGTCTGCGACCCCCCGGAAAAGCAGATACACAGCTTCTACGGTTGAAAGCCCCGCCACGAACAGAACGCTCAGGGGCGCTTTGGGGTTCACAGTCGTCTTCGGGGTGGCCATAGTCATCCTTTGGTCGGTGCGTTGAGCGGGGTAAGGGTGCATAGATCTGCAGCCCGCGTCCCTCTATTTTAGCGACCCCTGCAGCTCTTCGGCGCAGTGCTGGGAAACACTCTATGAGTTTATGTCATAAATACCCGTTACTTCCTTTTGAGCGAGGTTACCCTATGTGATACATACCTCTAATATTTCAAAAAGTTTTTTGGAAAACCTCTTGTCAGCATGCCCGGACCGTGGGAAAGTTGATACGTCAAGTTCCCCTCCGTTCGGGGATGCTTTATGTCACACACCAAAAGTCAAACGCACGAAGCGCCCCGGTGCCAGTGCACTACTAAAAGATTGAAGGAGGTCCAGCTGTGGATTGGCGTAGCCGTGCTGCTTGCTTGGATAAGGATCCCGAACTGTTTTTCCCCGTTGGAAACACCGGACCTGCCCTTTTGCAGATTGAAGAAGCAAAAACAGTATGCCGTTCCTGTGAGGTAGTTGATGTCTGCCTGAAGTGGGCTATCGATACCGGTCAGGATTCCGGTGTTTGGGGTGGCACCAGCGAGGATGAGCGCCGCGCTATGAAGCGTCGTGCTGCTCGCGCCCGCCGCGCGTCCTAATCATACGCGCTACTACACACATACAGCTGAACGCGGCTCCCGAAGGGAAGCCGCGTTTTGTTACCCCAGCATAACTACGATAAAACTACTCTAGCCATATGGCTTGCAGTCTTAGGTGTTCTTAATTAAGCCGGGCACTAATAATCACCCGGGTACCAGCAGGCTCATGCGGCTCCCACCGGATAGAACCGTTGAGCTCACTAGCCACAAGGGTGCGCACAATCTGCATCCCCAGCCCCTCATTACCTGTGCTGGGCCGGTATGCTTCAGCCCCGGACTCCTCAATGGGCTCTCCCCCCATCCCTTGACCATCGTCAGTGATAATGACGGTGAGAGTGTCCTCACCCACCTCATTCATGGAACGAATTCCTTCTAGGGTGACCGTTCCAGCACCCCCATTAAGGCCGTGCTCCACGGCGTTGGCCACAACCTCATTAATAACAAGCGCCAAAGGGGTGGCAAACTGGCTCGGCAGATAACCGAACGATCCAAGAAGCCGGGTGTTAATCTCTTGTCCCGGGGAGGCGAGCTCTGCCGCTAAGTGAAACTGCCTCTCAACGAGTTCATCAAAATTTACGTTCTGCGCGAGACCCTGCGAGAGTGCCTCATGGACGGTGGCGATCGTCGAAACGCGGCGCATCGCCTGCTCCAGTCCCTGTTTCGCCTCTCGGGTACTCATGCGACGGGCTTGTAGTCGCAGCAGTGCGGAGACCGTTTGCAGATTGTTTTTGACGCGGTGGTGAATTTCTCTAATAGTCGCGTCTTTTGTCATCAGCTCCAGTTCGCGGCGACGCAGCTCCGTCACATCCCGGCACAGCAGCAGCGCCCCGTGCCTTTCCACCCCCAATGGGGTGATTCGCTCCAGCGGGATGGCACGTAAAGTGATGCGAACTTTCCCAATGTGCAGTTCAGCTCGGGCATCTTCACGGCCAGCCAGCACAAGCTGCAGAGTTTCATCAGCTTCCTCCCCCGCCGGGAGCATATCACGGGTAACGTTCGCTAAGTTCAGATCTTCTAGGTACCCTTCTAGGCCCATGCGGGCATACATTGAATTTGCATTGGGTGAGGCGAAGGTGACGTCTCCTGCGTCATTAATCAGAATGATACCGTCAGTAACTCGCGGGTTACCGCGTGTATTGTTCTCATGCGCCAACGAATCAGGCCAAATGCCTGCATGCACCATTTCGAGCATATTATTTGCGACTTTGTAATAAATATTCTCAGTGCGAGCTGGCTTACGACTCACCAAAGGAACAGTATGAACACTTAACAGGGCGATTGTGCGGCTATTACGCACTATAGGAACAACTTTAATCATCACCTCAGCTAGGCCTTCACTCGGCTCATCGTCCGCGAACGAGATAATGTTCTGTTCAGTCCAGGAGTGCAACGCTGCTAGACGCATCGTCTCTCCCATCGTCGTGCCAATCGGGTCGTGATGGAAAAGCGTATGCACGTTTGAAGGCCTCACGTGCGCGATAGCAGAGAAATTACTGGTGATCGACGGGCCCGACACACTATCGGGTACGCTACCGTCAGCCACCACATAGTCTGTAGGGAACCATAGCACCAAATCACTATGAGCCACATCGGCAATAATCTGCCACTCACCGATGATCAGGTGTATCCATTCGGTGTCTCCAGGGCCGAAATCGCCAGCGTTAAGAATGCTCTCTGTGAAAGACATAGCTATGCTCCTTAGGCTTAGGCGGGTTCTCCTATTCTACGGCGTCCAGCGTGTACAAACGTACAAGGCAGCACCATACAGAGCCTAGTTTTTCTTCTTGCGGCCCCCGAAAAGACGGCTCAGAGTTCCCCCGCTTTTCTCCGGCTGAAGAGGCTGGCTAGCAGCATCCTGCTCAGGCTGTGCCGGTGCCCCATGATATACAGGCATAGGATTCTGCTGCTGATTTGTGTCAACAACCGGCGGGCGAATAGGAGCAGGGGCAGGCTCATGTGCAGACGGTGAGGCAGGCACAGCTACTTGAGGTTGTTTGTATCCAGAAGCGATATCTAGCTTACGATACAAGTCATTGATCCCTCGCGTCAGTGGGCTTTTAGGTGCACACTCCTGTAGGGTTTGGCCGCGCATCCACGCCTTATCGAGTGATTTACGATCATACGGCAAGAAGCCGGTTAGCCCCACGCTCGGTCCGAACCTCTCCCAGGCGCGGCGCAGCTCACCAACTGTCCCGTGTCCGCTCGCGTCGGAACGCACCTTGCACAGCCACAGATCGATACGGGTCAGCGGAGAAATATCATACGGCCCGTCTCGCAGCTGCTCATACGCCTGTATCAGTCGGGGTACACCAATGACATCAGCATTACCAAGCATCACAATACGATCGGCCTTCTCAAGAGCGGTGATAGCTGCCCCGTTTCGCAGGGGAACCGGGCCGTCATAACTGAGCTCTTCGTCAGCCTCAATACACGATGCGACGTCAATTATGAGCACATCGTACCGTGTGGCGAGCCAGTCAATGCTTGCTGCTAATGACTTAGCCCGTAACTCGGGCCAGCGGTTAGCCCGGGTAATACCGCTCAAAAAGTCAATACTGTACTTCCCTAACGCCACCGAGCACAGTGCCTCACGGGCATTCTGCTCGGTCAGAGAAGCCCGATCCGCAAAATGGCACATCTGCGATATGCCGGAGTATTCGTCCAAAAGCCCCAGCAGAGGACTCAACGAAGGATTGTAAGTATCGGCATCAATAAGGCAAACTTTCAGCCCATCAGCAGCGGCTGTGGATGCCAGGTTCAGGGCCAATGTACTACGCCCAGGAGCCCCAGCTGTGCCCCAAACAGTAAGAACAGTCCCACGGCGGGGCTGTATGGTGTTGGCAGAGGAGATCCCCGGCTGCTGCGCATTCTGCTGGTTATACATACTGTTCTGGCCGTAGCTGGGCGGCTGATAGCCTTGGCCTTCATTCCCAAGGGCGGGCATCTGCTCAGCAGGAACCGTATGCCATTCGGCAGAAGGCTGAGGCGGCATCGCATAGCCGGTTGCATCAACGGGAGCCGTATACCCAAAGCTATCCTGGGGCGCCTGTCCCGAGTATGGAGCAAACCCCTGGGAGGTTTCCTGCCCGAACTGGCCGGTATCTGAGGCAGACTCGTACCCCCACGGTTCAGGCTGATCCTGATACTCCTGCGGCTCGTAGGGAGATGGTACACCTGGCTGTTCCTGTTCCTCCCATTGACCAAGGTAACCCGTTTGTTCGTCGATATTCGCCTCGTATGGAGGCTTAGGGTATTGCTGCTGTTGCTCGGCAGATTCTGCTTTTTCCGACTGGGTGGTATCCGCCTTTTGGCGGGCAGAGTCTGTTTCGGCGCAGCTTGTATCAGGCTGGGTGGGGTCAAAACCGTTCAGGATGGCGGCTGCCTCATTAAGTACTGCCTCTTCAGGGTTGAGTTCCGCCGCCTGCTGTTGTGGCGTGAGCGTGTGTTTTTCCTCAGTATTAGTGGCTTCTGCACCACTATTATCAGCATCGTTTGCTAATAGTTCAGACGAGTCATCCGATGCAATCACTTCCGTGACCTCACGGGCTGCTTTTTCGGCTTGAGGGTCGTATCGGTAGGCGCGGTAGGTTACATATGTCTGAGGGTTCTGTGGAGCGCTCTCAGGCTCCGTGTTCCCTATAACCGTGGTGGGCTCTTCAATGGGCTCGACTGTGTAATTGTGGGGCTGAGGCGCCTCAGGGGCTTCTAAAGGAGCCTGCTGTGTTTGCGGAATGCTATATCCGTAGGCAGCGTCATACCCGTACCCATCAGGTGAGGCCGCAAGCTGTGGACGTGGCTGTTCCCCCACAGCAAGTATGGTGCCTAGAGAGGCCTGTTCTAGAGTATTGAGAACGTCAGCCAATTCAGCATTAGAATCCACCCAGTATGTCCCAAACGGCAGTTTATCTCGCGGGTCAGCGATTATAACAACCCGTACTTCGGCCTCAGCTAGGGTCGCGACCATAGAGGCAGTAAGGTCCGTGACGGGCACCGCGCATAGTAATACCCGTGCGATTCCGGTCTGTGCGAACCCCAGAGCCTCTGCTAGGTCATCAGTGGTGCGCGCAACGCTCACGGCGCCACGCTGTGATTCTATACCGTGCAGCAGAGTTCCATCGTCCCCATAGAGAATGACGGGTATGTTCATTTAATTTCCCCTTCCGAGGGCAACGGGGACAAGAGTGATCTTTGCTTCACTACCGTTCGCTTCAACAATACTGGATACGGCGTTAGGATTCACCCACAGTTGCACTGTCGCTTTGCCGTTCGCCCCAAGAACGCTTTCTTCCTTTGAGATACTGGATATTTCGGCACCGCTAACAATGGGAGAAGAGCCGTTGCTCCCCTGGCTTTCAGAGGAAGGACTTGCCGAGGCAGAGGGGTTATCCCGCGAATCGCTACTTGCTGAAGCAGATGGCTGAGGAGACGGTTGCGGCGCGGTGGCAACAACGGTGTCACGCTGCACAGCCCATACGTCTACTTGCTCTCCCGCTTTAAGCGCGGAGGCCGAGCCACGGTCAATGGTCACGGTAACTAGTCGGCGATTTTCTCGCACGTTAGTACCTGTAGAATCTTTCCCTATAATCTCACCGCTGGCAATATACCGGGTTGCCATCAAATCGCCTTTATTGATCTCTTCAGAAGTGATGTATCGCTCTGAGGATGAGCCTAAATTGGCATCGACCGGAGTCAGCATGTCGGAAGTAATCTTATCGCCTACATGGATATCACTTTTAGCAGCATAATACTGTGTGGTGTGGTTATTGAGCTGTATAACTGCGATAACACCGACTATGGAAACCAGAATAAGCAGAATACCCATCAGGAGCTTAGGATCTTTAATACCGGGACGCTGCAGACGAGCTGAGGGCTCGCGCTGTTCGGAAGTGTTACTAACCGGAAGATCTCTGTGCATTGGTAAGTTTATGCCTTTCAGGGGATTCCCAGGCGTGACTCTGGGAATATAAAGGTGGTTTTTTGCAGTTGGTGAGTCTGCATAGGCTTCTATCTCAGCATAAAGTGGTATCATAAAGCAAGTAATGGCCTATAAGGAGTGTAATATATATTCATTCACCTCTCAGACCTCGGAGGTGACGAAGGATTGCCTGCATACATAAAGCCTCTAAGAACAGGATTTTGGTGTAATACCCCGTAAAATGCTGGTGTTAGAGAATCCTTTAGCCTATACTTGAAATTGAACAGCAGAATTTTCTCTTGAAAATAATGCCCACCCCTAGAGAAGTAGGACTCACCACAGAAAGGATGCCTACGATGACTGCCCCTCGTTTTCTCACTTTGAGCGATGTTGCAGATGAATTACAGGTTTCTCTTAGCCAGGTGCGCGCGCTCGTTCGTAGTGGAGAACTACCCGCCATTCAGATTGGTGGCCGTAATCAGTGGCGCATTGAACGCACTCGTTTTGAAGAATATATTGACGAGCGCCACTCACAGACTGTGGAAGCTATCGCTTCCGGCAAGATGTCCGCAACCCGCGTTAAGGTTGATTAGTCTTCTAGCTGCGGGCAACCACAGCACCTATAAGGGGCGTAGGGATAATCCTTACGCCCTTTTGTGCGCCCCGCCAAGAGTCTGAACGTGGGTATTCCCCACCGGTCAGTACCTTCAACTCCACAAAATCGGCACCAACACGTTCAATAACACCCTCACACACAACTCCACCATGCGCCATGTAGATCTTTACGAGTTCACGCGAAGTCGCCAAAGCACGTAAAGCCAGGGGCAGAGTCAAACGGTACACCTTCTGGCGCACATCCGCACGCAATGCAAGCTCAGAACCTTCCCACCACAGCACGCCCTGCAGCGGCAATATAACGCTCTCCCCCATAGCGTTGACCTGCACCCAACCATCCCCCACAGACTCCAAAAGTCCTTCCCAAACTCTAGTGTCGGCGCCACAAATGCGTATTGACCCGCCCAAATGAGCCGAAAGTCGTTCAACCATGGTGACGGATGAGTAGGCGCTTCGCGCAGCTTGGCGGGCATCCAGCTCCAAATCGCGGACCCGCTCCGCCGCCAAACGTACCTCAAGATCCCGGAAGACTTTTTCAAATCGCATAGTACTGAGCCTAGGACACAGGGGGTCAAAGCGCAATCTAGCAACAATGGACCCCCTTCAAGGGCATTCCGAAGATATCAAACAAAATAAACTATAAAAAATTACCTATTAGCTTTACAAACACCCTCTTTATAGTGGATAGTAGTTATAGAATCAAAAAGCATCAAACAACATGATTGGAGGATAATCGTGATACAAAAGCACACAAAGGTTGATGCAGAGGTTATTCTTAGCGTGTCCATCCCTGTACTTGCCGTATGCACCGGAGCGTCCTCTCTCTTCACCAGCACACTTTTTACCACCCAAAATATTGCCAGTGCTGCCCTGTACTGCACATTTATTGCGGCACTTGCCGTACTTGGATGGTGGCTCCTCAGTTGCGCATTCGCTATACGCTACCTGTACCGCATTCGTTCGGGACTTACCCAGATAGTTAATCGTGATGAACGCGGAACACTACTACTCCCCCGTTTTATGCGCAATGCAGTGCTTACCCTGGGCGGTATTTCCCTTGGGCTAGGAGCCGTGCTTTCCCCAGCCCAGGCCACCCAACAAACGGAGACGTCAAGCCTATCTCCCCAATCTGCACCAGTCAGCGTATCCGCCCCAGCCCTCGTCGGAACGCCAGCCACCACCACAGCCACAGTAAACACTACGGCGGAGAGAACGGAGCTCACCCCCTTCTACCCGCCCACCAAGCAGCAAACCGGCCCAACACTCAGCCCATTCTTTGGTGGCGGAACAGGAACACCACATGTACAGCCAGCATCAGCTCAGCAAGGCAGTGAATACGTGGTGGTTCGCGGAGATTGCTTGTGGAATATTGCACAACGCATCCTAGGCCCTAATGCATCAAACGCAACCATACTAGAGTACACAGTACGTATACACCAAAATAATCGCAGCACCATCGGGGATAACCCAGACTTAGTTCTTCCAGGACAGCGAATTCTATTGCCCTCATAAAACTAATAACAGAACGCATGTTTTGCACCGATAAGGAGACAACCAATGAGCACTCTCTACGCTAACTTCCACCACGACCGTCATCGGCAGGCCGCTGGGCAACCCATCCAGCCCGAGAAAAACCACGTGCGGTACAGATGCACGCTGCCAAAAAGATCGATGCAGAACACAACCCGCTCATCCCAGCAGACCACCATGCAACGGCCAGCACGCACACAAACCTGCGTTATGCTCCCAGCGGCTTTACCCTGTTGCCTATCACCGACTATGCCCAAGAAATTATGGGTACCCCAGATGCCAACCGGCCAGCACGGGTTAAAATCCGCAAACCCCGGCGAACTGGGCGCCCACTCAAACGTTCAGATTCCGCAGCCCGCTCGGTGGAGATACTCTGTTCGGGCCTGTGCCTGGGGATTGTTGAAATGCTCGCAGGGCACCGCACCCTTGAACAATTCCGTAAATGGTTTTCCCCCAGCTGCTGCGCAGAGCTGCAGGCCCTCGGGCAGACAATACGCTCTCAGAGGTCACAGACTCGACGAACCGCAACACCCCGCGTGCTGCGCTCCCGCGCACAGAAAGTTGATAATGCCAAAGGCGGCTACGAGGTCACCCTTGTAGTGCACGACGGGGTGAAAGTGCGTGCCATGGCAATGCGCGTTATCGAACGCTATTCAACCTGGCATATCACCACTGTCGAATACCGCTAGAAAACCTCCAAAGGGCTCCCAGAAAGATATACCTTTCCGGGAGCCCTTTGGAGGTTGCGGTGCACTCAGCTTACGACTTTTTATTCACCACGCGAACGCTCGTGCCGCCATCCTCGCTAGGTGCTGAATACTGCAAGAACTTCGGGCGGCTTGGGGTCTGCAGCTGCACGGCAGAAGCCTGAGTGCGCTGCTTGGACAAGTCTAGATTGAACAAATAAGTGACGGTCTCCTCACGGATGGCCCCCAGCATATCCTCATACATACCGTACCCTTCACGCTGGTATTCAACCAGCGGGTCACGCTGGGCCATTGCGCGCAGCCCGATACCTTCCTTCAGGTAATCCATCTCGTACAGATGCTCGGGCCAACGTTCGCCGATCACCGAAAGCATCACGCGGCGCTCAATTTCACGCATCGCTTCTGCCCCAACGCTCTCCTCACGCTCCGAATAGGTCACGTGAGCATCGGATAGGATTTCTTCCACCAGCAGGTCACGGGTGATCTGGGTGCGGTCCCCCGCTTCCTCAGCGATATCATCCACAGTCAGGCTAACGGGGTAAATGGTCTTCAGTGCATCCCACAGATCCTCAAAGTCCCAGTCTTCCGCGTGCCCCTCGGCAACACGGGCATCAATGGCACTGGTAATTACCTCATCAATGAACCCGTAAATCTGATCCTTCAAATCATCCCCGTGCAGAATCTGCGCGCGGTCTTTATAAATAGCCTCACGCTGGCGGTTAAGCACATCATCATACTTGAGCACGTTCTTACGCTGCTCAGCGTTACGGCCCTCAACATTCGCCTGCGCATTAGCAATAGCGCGAGAAACCATCTTTGAATCGATTGACGAATCGTCGGGTGCCATAGACATAAGGCGCGTAGCCGCAGTCGTATTAAACAGACGCATCAGATCATCCGCCAAAGACAGGTAGAAACGGGACTCGCCCGGATCTCCCTGACGGCCCGAACGGCCGCGTAGCTGGTTGTCGATACGACGGGATTCATGCCGCTCAGTACCCAGCACATACAAGCCGCCGAGCTTCTTCACCTCATCATGTTCTTTCTTAGCCGCCCGCTCGCACTCTTCAAGCACCTGCGGCCAGCGGGCCTCATAAGCCTCAGAGTTTGTGTTCGGATCCAGCCCAAGCTGACTCATCTTCTCAACGGCCTCGAACTCGGGGTTGCCGCCAAGCATAATATCGGTACCACGCCCGGCCATATTAGTTGCCACAGTCACCGCGCCCTTACGGCCCGCCTGTGCCACGATATGCGCCTCGCGCTCATTATTTTTCGCGTTCAGCACCTCATGACGCACGCCTTCTTTCGACAGCTGGCGTGAGAGGTACTCCGACTTCTCAACACTGGTGGTACCCACCAGTACTGGCTGGCCCTTCTTATGACGCTCTTTAATGTCCCGCACCACGGCGTTGAACTTGGCGACCTCATCCTTGTACACCTTATCCGGGTTATCGATACGGTGCACACCCTTATTAGTGGGGATAGCAACCACGCCCAGTTCGTAGGTACTCATGAACTCGGCGGCCTCAGTCTCTGCGGTACCGGTCATGCCTGCGAGCTTATCGTACATGCGGAAGTAGTTCTGCAGGGTCACCGTGGCCATTGTCTGGTTCTCGGGCTTAATCTCGACGCCCTCTTTGGCCTCAATCGCCTGGTGGATACCGTCGTTATAACGGCGGCCCGGCAGGATACGGCCGGTGTGCTCATCCACGATCAGCACCTCACCGTCCACCACCACATAGTCCTTATCGTTGGTGAACAGCTCTTTTGCCTTAATTGAGTTATTCAAGAAACCAATCAGCGGGGTATTCTTCGACTCGTACAGGTTCTTCACGCCTAGGTGATCCTCAACCTTATCAATACCCGATTCAAGGATGCCGACGGTGCGTTTCTTCTCGTCCACCTCATAGTCTTCGCCCTTCTTCAGGGTAGTCTTAGCGATGCGGGCAAACTCGGCGTACCATCGGTTCGCTTCCCCCGCAGCCGGACCGGAGATAATAAGTGGGGTACGCGCCTCATCAATCAGGATCGAATCGACCTCATCAACAATCGCGAAGTTATGCCCACGCTGCACCTGCTCCTCAGCCGTCCAGGCCATATTATCGCGCAGATAGTCGAACCCGAACTCGTTGTTCGTGCCGTAGGTGATATCAGCCTCGTACTGTTTACGACGCTCCTCAGAATCCATTGAAGAAAGAATAACCCCGGACTCCATGCCCAAGAAGCGGTACACGCGGCCCATCAGGTTTGCCTGGTACTCCGCAAGATAGTCGTTCACCGTCACCACGTGCACGCCCTTACCTGAAAGAGCGTTCAGATATGCGGGAAGGGTCGCCACAAGAGTCTTCCCCTCACCGGTCTTCATCTCGGCAATATTCCCCAGGTGCAGGGCGGCGCCACCCATAATCTGAACATCGTAGTGGCGTTTACCAAGGGTACGTTTGGATGCTTCACGCACCACAGCGAAAGCCTCCGGCAGCAGAATATCGAGAGACTCACCGTCTTCTAGGCGCTCTCGGAAACTATCGGTTTCGGCGCGTAGCTCGGCATCAGTAAGTGAAGCGAAGCTATCTTCAAGTGAGTTCACCGCCTTGGTGTACTCCTCCAATTGCTTCAGAATCTTCTTGTCGCCGGTGCGGAGGATTTTCTCCAGGAAAGATGCCACTGCCCATTGCTCCTTGTAATCATCACGTACTCCCCAACGGGCACGCCAAAGCGAACCCCGGTTGAGGCTTTCCTAACTATTGTAGGGCAGAGCCACCTAAATGACGGATTCTACGTCAATATTATTCGTAGAGCGCACGAAATCCCACACTGGATGTTACCCGCACCATAGAAAAAGGCTCGGGGTGGGAAAACCCGCCCCGAGCGCAACGAACTCTAAAACCCCTGCTTACTCATCGGTCAGGGTAATAATGCCGTAGCTCCAACCCTTACGGCGGTATGCCGCTGCCGGGGCTCCGGTCTCCTTGTCAATGTAAAGGTAGAAGTCGTGACCCACCAATTCCATATGATCCACAGCCTCCGCCGGGCTCAGACGCTCGCCCGGGAAGCTCTTATGACGGATCTCAAGGGGTGAAGCTGCCTCATCACTGAGCGTCACCTCGGTTGTGTCGAAAGCCGCCTCTTCAACAGGAACATCCGGAAGCAGGATCTCGGTAATAGCGGTCTTACCCACCACCGGTATCGAGCCAGTAGCATCCGCAACGGATACAGGATGCTTGCCGCCGTGCTTACGAAGCTTACGACGATCCCGTGCACGACGCAGACGCTCCAAAAGCTTGCCGTAGGTTTCATCGAAGACCGCGAACTTATCGGGACCTTGAGACTCAGCGCGAAGCACCGGACCGCGCCCAATCACAGTAATTTCAACACGAATAACATTGCCGCCGAGATGGCCATCCTTGGTGAACTTTACGTCAATATCGCTGACATTATCACCGAGCTTTTCGAACTTTTGCACCTTGTCTTCGACATAATCGTGCAGACGTTCCGAAACTTTGATGTTGCGTCCGTAGATGTTGACTTCCACGATACTTTCCCTCCGGTTTGGGGGCTTTGTACCGCACCCGGTTGGGTTCGGCACCGGGAACCCGTCTTTGAGGTTCCTTGCCCCCATTTTAGTACAGATTTATGGTGCATGTCACCGGACACCACCGAATATTTTAGAGAAAGAAAAACTCACACGTACCGCTCAGGTTAGGCTATGTGACTAGCTCATCACCCTGTGTTTTCAAGGGTACAGAGGCAAGCGTAGCCACCCCCAACGGGAGTATACCCGCCTGGCGTAACGCGCGTACCGCCTCGACAGCAGTGGCCCCAGTAGTCAACACATCATCACACACCAAACACAGCATTCCTGCAGGGGCCGTACCCGAGACACGCATCATTCCCCGCATTCGACGAGCACGCTCTGAAGCGCTCAGTCCCTTCTGCCCACCCGCAGAACCAGCACCAGCGAAAGAAGCCCATGAAGCGCGCACCCGCAGCACCGGGGCAACCGACACCCGCACCCCCAAACGACGCGCCAGAGGCCGATCCCGGACCCGGCGAGCCGCCTCATCCGCTAACTCCCGCGCCGGAGAATAACCGCGGCGACGCACGCTCGCAGGCGACGACGGGGCAGGAACCAAGTGCAGTGTATCCCCTGGAGCTATCAGCCCGGTACGATAAGCAGCCCAAAGGTGCGCCTCCACTACTGCCGCCAACGGTTCGCCCAACTCTGCAAGAGTATCAAGCCGACCAGCGTTCTTAAACGCCAAGATAGTGCGCGTCACCTCAGCCTCATAACTACCTGCCGTCAGGACAGGTGGGAGCCGATACTGCACCAACGGCTGATACGGCTGCGCAAGCCGCTCCTGCACACGAGACGAACAGTCAGTACACAGCCCGCTGCGCTGTGGCACAACCCCCGCTTTCTGCGGCTGCTTCAAAGCATCGCCTCTCCGCAGAAGAGCTGTGCCCCCAACACCGCAACAGGCGCAGGTCGCAGGAAAAAGCAACTCCCACAGGGCGTAGGCGCTGTTCAACGCTCCCGTTGCCGCATTCGCCCTTTTACGTTGGGGCGTCCCGCTACCACCCACACTCTGGCTCACGGTTTACCCCGCGAATGACATCTCACGTGTAGACGTATTCAGACGGTTCCAACCGCGCTCCTCCAGCACATAGCATGACCCGTCAGAGCGATGCGCCAGCATATTGCTGGTATTCCCAGCAGCCGAGACCGATTTCACCCCGTCGAGGCGATCAAATTTTGTCTCTTCACCGCTGAGAGTCGTCACCTCAGACTCCCCAGTTTTATCGTTGACCACCACAAGATTCTGCTCACCGGCCCACACGGCTGTACGCGGAGTAATTGATGAGGTCACCCGCACCGGCTCCGTAAAGCCTTTCGGGGTTCCCGAACTGTAACGGACAACACCCGACATCACCACAGCCGCCGTACCATCACGAGTACCAACCACCACCACGCGGGCACCATCGTGCGAGACCCGCAAGCTGCTAAAGGTCATCCCGCTCCGCCATGATACCGGAATCTCAATGCCCTTAGATCGCTCCTTCTCATTCGTTGACGCTGCGTTATAAGCCCGTACAGCCCCGTCACTTTCAGCCACCCACAACCAGCCAAACGAATCGAAACTGGGGGCAGTCATCTTCTTATTTTTCACCAGGTACTGCCCCTTACCGCCCGAGAAGAAATACAGGCTGCGGCCTGTATCCCCCAGACAAGCGAGCGCCGTACCATCATAGTTAATCGCAGGGTCCGAGGCATCAGTCACCGACTCAGTACCAGTTGTCTCTGGCTGCTGGCTCAGATAATCCTCACGGATTACCAGCTTCCCATCTTCAAGACCCACAACACGCTTACTGATCTCAGGGCTCATGGGGCCTCCTGAAAACCAGTTGGGGCGTCCTCGCTCACCACCGATCCGTTATAGGTTAGCTCAAACTTATTAACAGACGAGAAATTGCTCAGTACATACCCCACCTGCTGGCGCAGCCGGGCACGGGTAACAGCATTGAGCACCGGGCCGTTAATGTGTATTTTTGCGTCCCGGTCAGAAACTTCAGCACGCTCCAAACTCATGCCCTCCACGAGGGTGGAAGCCGTTACCTCCTTCAAATACGATGCGGGCCCACCCATTACCGTCTGCAGCAGAATCCCCAACTGCCCATCACGGTGCGCGAACCAGCGGATATCGGGTACTGCATGGGTGTACATTGAATTATAAAAATACAGGCGGTAGGGGCTGAACACCCGGTCAAATTCAACGCTATCAAGCCATAACCCGTCGGGGCAGGCTTCAATACGCCACTGCCCCTCAATCTGACGGAGCTTAAAATCAAAAGTTTCTAGTGTCTCAGCAAAGCTACTGGTCAGGCCCTGTTCACTCACCAAAGTAGTCTGCTGAAAACGTGCTCGATACACCCCTGAAGACGACTCATCAGCGCTCACCTGGGCGGTATTACGGTACACCCTGGTCGTTGTAGTCGGGTTCCACTTGCCTTTAAAGTCTGAGGTCAGAAACTGCCGCGCAACCGCATAGTTATCGGCGCTATCCACCCCGGCGTGAATAAACCCTTCAATAATGGCCTCCGGGGGTGCGTCTTCCTGCGGTCCGACCGCATGAATCGCTTGGTTCTTATTTTCCCGCACCTCCAGCTTATCGCTGTACCGGTGCACGTTTTTAGAGGTTGGGATACCCGCGCAGGCGCCCAGAAGCACGGTAGCCGCCGCAGCAGCACCCACTCCCAGGAAACGACGACGGCTAGTTGAGCTGGAGACAATGCCGGTGACGGCAGAAATGTTCTGTTGATTCATTCAGGGCACTCCATCACTCACTGAACAGGCGGGTTAAAAGGTTGTTCGGATTCCTCCGCAGCAGGGCGAGAAGCAGCAGGTAACGTATTTCCTGCCATCGCGCCCCTAACAGGCATGTACTCGGGCTCACCGGTCAGAAGCACCGGGGAGGGCCCCATCTGCTGCCCGTGCACCAGCGGCAGGGTCAGCCGGAAACTCGCACCACGGCCCTTAATACCCCACGCCTCAATGGTGCCGCTGTGCAGGCGCACATCTTCGGCAGTGATCGACAGGCCCAAGCCCGTACCGCCCAGGGTACGTTTCCGGGAAGTATCGGCACGCCAGAAACGGTTAAATACCTGCGTCGCCTCTTCATCGCTCAAACCAATACCATGGTCACGGACGGTGACGCCCAACGCCGTCTCGCTGGTGGCAATATATACGTCAATGGGCTTCGACTCGCCGTGCTCAATAGCGTTAAACAGCAGGTTGCGGAGCACACGCTCAATACGCACCCGGTCCACATCCACCATAATCTGCTGTTGACTAGTGTGAATATTAAGTTTAGTGCCCGTGCGTTCAAGGTGCGGCAGGGCCTCCTCAAGCACATCCACCAGAATACGCATAAAGTCATGCGTATCGATATTCGGCAGGGCGCTACCGGCATCAAACCGGGAAATTTCGAGCAGGTCAGCCAACAAATCCTGGAACCGTCCCACCTGATTATGCAGCAGCTCCACACTTCGGCTCTGCACGGGCGTGAAATTCTCCCGCCCATCATACAGCAGCTCGGTACTTAGCTTCACGGTAGACAGTGGGGTGCGCAGCTCATGAGAAACGTCTGACACAAACCGCTGCTGCAAAGTCGATAGCCGCTCAAGCTGCACAATCTGCTGCTGCAAACTATCGGCCATCTTATTAAACGAAATACCTAATCGAGCCGCCTGGTGTTTACCGTCAACACTCACCCGCTGGTCAAGATCCCCAGCGGCAAGTTTCTCCGAGGTAATCGCGGTCTGGGTAATGGGGCGCACCACCATGCGGGTCACAACCCACACAATGCTCAGCACCACCAGCAACAACGCAATAAAGCCGATGCTCAATACGAAATTAATGTGGGTAATCGTGTTCGCCGAATCCCGCAGATCATACACGGCAAACAACCCATAATTAGGGTTCTGCGGAATGGTAATACTGGTTCCCACAATCAGTGCCGGGTAGGTCTGGTCCCCCACCGTCACATTCTCAGTCTGCCAGTAAATACCCTGATTATCCCGCACCGTGTCCCGCAGCGAGGCCGGAATTGCCGATGAAGTCAACGCGCTATCGCTACTTTGTTCCGGCACGAAACCACGTTTTGTCTGGCCGTTGAGCGGCAGCAGAATCCACTGACGTTTATCGTCGCCGCCAGCGTCCATCAGGGGCAGGTAGCGGCGCACATCGCGGTTAATCTCGCTATCGCTGCGGGCCTCTGAAGAATCCAGCACACTCTGCACATTCACAAAACCCTTATTAGACTCCTCAAGAGCCTGGGTTTTCTTATTTTCAAAAAGAGAAGTTGCGATCTGGTTCGACAGGGAGGAACCCACCAGAATAAACGCCATAATCATGAGGATGCCCGCACTGCTGAGGCTGCGAAACTGCAGGGACCGTTCCCACAGGTTACGCATGGCCCGTATCGGTGAGACTCGCCGCCGTTTCTTTTTCTTCTTCTCACCGGTATGCTGCTGCTCGTAAGGTAACGACGCAGCCTCGCCGGTGTTCCCCTGCGGTTGATGCGGGGGCGCTTCGGCGTTCGTGGTGTAGACGCTCATCTCTACTGGTTACTTCCAGCCTGGGGCGACCCCGCCGCCGGTACAGTCGGCAAAGATGAGGTGGTTGAAACCGACCCGACGCTATCGAGAGGAACCTTATACCCCACCCCGCGCACGGTCTGAATCACCTGCTGCGCTCCCAGTTCAGAGAACTTAGCGCGCAGACGCTGCACATGCACGTTCACCAAAGAGTCGCTCACATCGCTGTAGCCCCACACAATCTCCAGCAGCTCCTGGCGGGACAGCGCCTGACCGGGGCGGCGCACCAGCGCAGCCAACAGATCGAACTCAAGCGGCGTCATGGGGATCTCAGTGCCATTGTAGGTGACGGTACGCCCGTCCATGTCCATCACCGTGTCTCCGATACGAACCACCAGCTGGCGGCTCTCACGCGGACGCAAACGGGTACGGATACGTGCCAGCAGCTCAATATGTTTGAAGGGCTTGGCGATATAGTCGTCGGCGCCAGCTTCAAGGCCCTTCACCACGTCCTCGGTATCGCTCTTGGCGGTGAGCATAATAATCGGCACATTAGATGAGGCACGAATCTGTTCACACACCTCAATACCGTTCTTGCCGGGGAGCATCAAATCAAGAAGCACCAAGTCGGGGCTGTACCGCATAAACACTTCGAAGGCGCGGGCCCCGTTTTCGCAGAACTGGGCGTTATACCCTTCCTGGGCTAGTACGATGCCGATCATCTCGGCAAGCGCATCATCATCATCAACAACCAGGATGGTGGGTGTTGAAACAGTCACGGCTTCCTCCTGCGAATGTGCTTGGTGTACCAATCTATCGTAGCTTGATTGGGGGGCCTCTTCGCAATATAGGCGATTTTTACCCCCTCGCACAACTATTTTCAGCCAGAAAGCTCGGCAAGAGCCTGAGCGGCTTCGGCGGTGCGGGCCATGGCGGCGGTTGCCTCTGCCACGTCCCGTGAAAGGTTGCCCGCTGTTTCAGCCCGTTCGGTGAGAACCACATGCGCAAGCTGGGATCCGCCTAAGCCCAGCTCGCCCCAGACACGCCAGAATGCACGCACCTGATGCGGCACCGGGGTGTCGCCAATAGCAGGCAGCCACACGCGGGCGCCAGCATCAATGAGGGCAGCGACTATTTCAAAACGGCGCGGGTCGCTCAGCGGCGGCACCAGTATGGTGGTGTCAGAGACGGCATCCGGATCAATCATAAGCGCGGCAGGGGTATCTTCACCGCCGATAGTTTGCGCCAGCTCCAGCAGGTTGAGGCCCTTCTGCCCTGTCGCGGCCGGGATATGCGAACCATTAAGGGTGTTCCCCAGCAGATTAAGCACCGGTGATGCCCCACAATCCGTGATCGCCTCGGCGCAAGCCCGCAGCCCCTCCATAACCGTCGGGGCGGGTATGGAGCGGATACGCCGGAAACCGCTCACGGTGGGGATAGACCCGGCAATAATGCGGTGCAGGTCAGGCTCGTTAAGCTGCACCGCGATACGTCCATCCGGGGTATCGAGTGCCTGCCGCAGGGTTTCCAGCCGGTCGCGCAAACCGGCGAACAGGCTTTCGTGTATGTCCCGGGTGGCTCCGGGGTCGCTAATGGCGCGTTCACCGCTGGGGAGATAAATGCTTGCGGCAAGGGTATACACGCCAGTGAGCTGAATCTTAAATATGGGTTCCCCGCCGCTGGCGTTACCGTTTGAGCGCCCGCCACGGCTGTTTTCTTGGCCCACCACATCGGCGAGCGCATTAATATCCGACTCGTAGGTGGCGTAAGCGAGCGCAGATTCACGACTTGCTGTGCCGGTGTGCGTCAGTCTCCACCCGTAGGATGCCCCTTCCGCGTGGAGCCCGTCGAATGTTGCGATAGTTCGTGCCAGGGTGGTGGCACGCCAGCCGCGATGCGGCAGCTCGGGCAGGAACGGCAGGTGGGGATCTCCCAGTTCACCACGTACCCGGTGCAGGGCATCCACCATATCCGCTGTTGGGAAAGGCCCCAGGCCGCTGGCCTGTACGAAGGTGTGTTGGCCGCTGTTGGCAACGTCCCAGGCGTTTTCTTGTGTGGGTTCGGGGGCGCGGTACTCCCCGGGCAGCAGTAACCGTGCCGGTGGTTCAGCTCGTTGCGGGATACGGCAGGTGGGGCCCGGTGTCGACACTACTCTCCGCCCCCGCTGGGCAGGTCTTTGTCGTTGTGTTCAATGGCGATGCGCTCATGGTGGCGGATCACCTCGGAGATGATAAAGTTCAAGAATTTTTCGGCAAATTCGGGGTCAAGGCTGGATTCCTTGGCCATGGCACGCAGACGCCCGATCTGGGCTTCTTCACGCCCGGCGTCTCCGGCGGGCAGGTTATGTTTAGCCTTGAGGACGCCCACCCGCTGGGTGGCGCGGAACCGTTCAGCGAGAATATGCACAAGGGCAGCATCGAAGTTGTCGATGGAGCGGCGCATGGCAAATAGTTCTTCGTATACCTCTGGCGCCACTTCCTCCCCCATGGAGGTGGCGTTCGGGTCGAATTCTGCGGTGCTCATGGTCGCTCCTAACGGTGCAGCCGCGTTTTATGCGGCAGTCTGGCGGATATCTTCACGGGCTAGGGAGTAGGCGCGGGCGATGGTGGACTGCCCAAGCACGCGGGTGCCTTGGTAGAGCACCATCGTCTGCCCGGGGGCCACCCCGCTCAGCCCATCTTTAAGGCGCACCACAGTTTCTAGGCGTAGCTGGCCTTCAGTGTTCTCATCGGTATTTTCCACCCACTGCAGGTGGGCGGTACCCCGCACAGGGTCGGCGTGGGCGCGTACCTGTGCGGTCACCTCAAATGTGGCGCTGCAGGCCCCAAGCTTGGGGTCTTGCCCCATAAACTCGGCTGCTTCTGCTACGGGTACGCCCGCCCAGGTGGCTCGGATACCGCGAATCTCATCCACCGCCAGAAGCTCCCGGGAGCCGACGATTACCTCGTTCGTTTTGGGGCGGATTTCGAGGACAAAACGGGGTTTGCCGTCGGGGGCGGGTGTGCCAAGGGCGAGACCTTTGCGCTGCCCTACCGTGTATGCCTGCGCACCGGGGTGCTCCCCCAGCACAGTGCCGGAGGTGTCTTTAATGAGGCCGGGGCGCATCTGGATGTGCTCACCCAGCCAGGCGCGGGTGTCACCTTCAGGGATGAAGCAGATGTCATAGGAGTCAGGTTTCTTGGCGACGGAGAAACCGCGGCGAGCCGCTTCTTCACGCACCTCGGCCTTAGAGGGGGTGGTAGCGAGGGGGAACCAGGCGTGCTTGAGCTGCTCGTGGGTCAGCACCCCCAAAACGTAGGACTGGTCTTTTGCCCAGTCGGCGGCGCGGTGCAGTTCACGGTTGCCGTCGTCGTTGGTGATAACTCGGGCGTAGTGCCCGGTAACGACGGCGTCGAACCCTAGCGAAACCGCTTTTTCAAGGAGGGCGGCAAATTTTATTTTTTCGTTGCACCGCATGCACGGGTTGGGGGTGCGTCCAGCCTCATATTCAGCGATGAAGTCATCAACCACGTCTTCTTTGAAGCGTTCTGAGAAGTCCCACACGAAGAAGGGGATGCCCAGCTGCGCGCATACGCGACGGGCATCCATGGAATCTTCAAGGGTGCAGCACCCACGGGAGCCGGTGCGGAGCGTTCCGGGCATGCGGGAAAGCGCCAGGTGAACGCCGACCACCTCGTGGCCTGCATCGACGGCGCGCGCAGCGGCTACGGCTGAGTCTACGCCACCGCTCATAGCTGCCAAAATCTTCATGTTCAATCCTTTACGCGTTTCTGCTGATGGTATTCGGGGTAACCGGGCTGTGGTTTGGGTGTCTCAGGTGTTATGGGGGTGTACCGTGCTACGGTTGCGGCTGGCGCGTAAACTCTGATTCTACACTGGGTACCGCCCTTGGGCTCTACCAAGGGGCGCCTACCCGTACCATCGGGAGGCATCAGGCAGTTGGGAGGAGAGCCCCGCTTTAGCCGCCTGCGTGTAAGCATCAGGTAGGGCCGCCAGTAGTCGGGCGAGGTCTTCGCCAGTACTGGTGTGACCCAGGGTGAAACGTTGTGCGCCCCGGGCGGTGTCTTCGTCCATGCCCATAGCTAATAGTACGTGGGAGGGGCGGGTGACTCCCGCATTGCAGGCAGACCCGGTGGAGGCAGCAATACCCTGCATATCGAGAAGAAATAGTATGGTATCCCCTTCGGCGCCTTCGAAGGTGAAATGTGCGTTTCCGGGGAGTCGTTTCTGCCCGGGGGATGTTTCTGTCAGCGGGTCTATCCCGCTCAAATGTGCTTGCGGGATGAGCGCTCGGACGCTCTGTACCAGTTCGTTGCGTAGGGTTGCGATACGTTGGGTCTCTTCCGCCAGGTTCTCTGTGACGTGCGCGGCTGCCTCGGCAAAACCTGCAATGGCGGGGGCGTCGATGGTGCCTGAACGCACCGAACGTTCCTGACCTCCGCCGTGCAGGACGGGCGTCATATCTGCTGAGCGGGTGGCGATGAGGGCTCCCACCCCCATAGGCCCACCAATTTTATGCCCCGAAATGGCTAAGGTTGTCACCTGTGACTCTCGGAAGTTCACGGGTACCGCACCGAATGCCTGCACCGCATCAGAGTGCATGGGAATGCCGTATTCGGCGGCAAGCTGGGCAATCTCAGCAATAGGCTGGATGGTACCCACCTCATTGTTCGCCCACATGACGGTCACGAGTGCAACATCCGCGGGGTTTTTGGCGATGAGTTCACGTACAGTGTCGGGGTGCACGAGCCCTTGCGCATCAACGGGTATCCACTCAATAACCGCGCCCTGGTGTGTCTCTAACCATTCGCAGGTTTCTTCAACGGCGTGGTGCTCAATACTGGAGACGAGGATACGACGGCGCGCGGAATCGGCGCTGTGACGTTTCCAGTACATGCCTTTGACAGCGAGGTTATCGGCTTCGGTACCGCCGGAGGTGAATATCACTTCAGCCGCGTCGCAGCCGATGGCTTGGGCGATGCGTTCACGCGCGTATTCGACAGCGGCCCGAGCCTCACGCCCGATGGCATGCAGGGATGAGGGGTTGCCGCCGGTGCGCATCTGCTGCACCATCGCATCAATGGCGGCGGGCAGTATATCGGTGGTGGCAGCGTGGTCGAGGTACACGCGGTTAGCGGTCATGGTGCTCCTGTGGGTTGTGTATTTCCCTATTCTAGCCGCCGTTGCATTATTGGGCGTGGGGTACGGGGCTGGTTTGCCGTGGGCTGAGCAGCCAGGGTGCACGCGTTACACTAGGGGCGTGTTTAAGATTCTGTTTTATACGCCGGAAATCCCGGGCAATACGGGCAATGCTATACGTTTAGCTGCTATTACGGGTGCTCAGCTGCACTTGGTGGAGCCGCTGGGTTTCACGTTTGAGGATGCGCATCTGCGCCGTGCGGGACTGGATTATCACGATTTGGCGGTGGTAACGGTTCATAAAACCCTTGAGGATGCGTGGGATGCACTGGCACCGGCGAGGGTTTTCGCGTTTACGACCACGGCGGCTACCTCATATGCGGATATTGCGTACCGCCCCGGTGACGTGTTCATGTTCGGTCCCGAGTCGGTGGGTTTGCCTGAGAAAGTACAGCAGGATGAGCATATTACGGAACGTGTAAAAATCCCCATGGTTCCGGGGCGCCGCTCCCTTAACTTGGCGAATTCCGCCTCTATTGCGGTGTTTGAGGCATGGCGCCAGCACGGTTTTGCAGGCGGAAAAATTTAGCCCGTTCCGTTGTTAGCGGGCGGGGCTGACACACACCAGCTCCACCCGCTTACGCCGGGTTCACGCGCGTTATTTCTGTTTCCGTTTGTGGATTTCCTGCACCGCCTGCGGGATGACAGTGAAAAGATCCCCGACGACACCGAAGTCGGCAATCTCGAATATGGGCGCGTCCGCGTCCTTGTTAATGGCGACAATGGTCTTTGACGTATCCATGCCGACCTTCTGCTGGAGAGCCCCCGAAATACCCACGGAAACGTATAGTTCGGGAGAAACGCTCTTGCCGGTTTGCCCAATCTGAGTAGAGTGATCCAGCCAGCCTGCGTCTGTGACGGCGCGGGTCGAGCCGATCGCAGCACCGAGTGCATCCGCCAGATCCTCAATGGGGGCTAAATTTCCGCCGATACCGCGGCCAGCAGCTACAACAATAGCTGCTTCTTCAAGGTC
Organism: Rothia aeria; assembly: GCA_002355935.1. Classification (GTDB taxonomy): domain Bacteria; phylum Actinomycetota; class Actinomycetes; order Actinomycetales; family Micrococcaceae; genus Rothia; species Rothia aeria. Next base: position 2,156,683 of record AP017895.1, read on the forward strand.
GGGGCGGGTAGATGCAGGCTTCTCGGTTATTTCGGTGATGCGCACCGTGTCGTATCCGGGCAGAGTATAGGTGGTGAGTACGCCCTCCCCCACCGCAGTGGGTGCCGCCGCCGTATCTACCGAGTTGGGGCGTAGGGTTACCAGCGGCAGACCCTCAACCCGCACGGTGCTGTCGTACTCGCCCGCCAAAACGTTCTTATGAATATTGAGCGCATCATCCACGTCATGAGCGCCCGTCACAACGCCTACGGGACGAGATCCCGCCTCGGAATTCCCGAGGCGCACGGCCACGCGCCCCAGAAGCTCAATCGAGTCAATATCATGCGGGGCAAGAACCACATCAGGGCCAAACTCAGTAATGGCCTGTACGGCGAGTTCCACGCGGGCAGCAGGCAACGCATCTGTCAAAGACTGCGCTGGGGCAAAGACACGTGCCGCACCCTGTTCAGCGTAAAACTGGGCAATATCGGCGGAGCCTTGGGCGAATGTCAATACTCCCAACTGTGTTCCGCCCTGTCCAATACCGGCGCGCAGTCGTGCCAACGCTAAAAGTTCTCGGTCCACACCGCTGGGTTCGGTCGCAAAATTCGTTGTGCCGCTTATAACCAGCACACGGTATGCAGTCGTCATCGTTATCTCCTGTACTGGTTAAATGAGGTTTCGGGATGCCAAGAATTCGACCAGCTGTATGCCGCCGTCGCCTTCATCCACGATAGTTTCACCTGCGGTGCGTTCTTCCCGCGCCTGCGCTTCGGTCACGGTAACGGTCGATGCGCTGCCGCCGAACTTAGCAAGCTCATCCGCAATATCCGCTGCGTTCACGGTCGTAATAGGCTTCTTTTTTGCTGCCATCAGCGCCTTAAAGTTGGGGTATCGCGGAGTGTTCACTTGATCGGTCACAGAAATCAAAGCGGGCAATTCAGTTTCACAATGCTGCGAGCGAGTATCCAGATCCCGGTGTGCCCTAACAGTTCGGCCCGCAACACTCAGCGACGCTACCTGAGAGATTCCGGTGCGCCCCAAAAGTTCGCTCACCTGAACGGGCACCAACGAAGTCTCACCTTCGGTTGATGCCATACCCGTCAGAATCAGGTCGAAGGTGCCGTGTTCCTGCTCATAGGTGGAGAGTGCAGCGGCTATGATGCGTGAGGTCGCCAGAGCATCAGCCCCTGCGAAAGCATCGTCGAGAATGTGTACGCCTTCGTGTGCACCCAGCTGCAGCGCACGGCGCAGCCCCTTAGAGGCATCTGCTGCGCCTAACGTAAAGGCGATAACTGCAGAATTCGCTGCATCGGTATCTTCCGCTTCGACGATCTGCACGGCGGCTTCTACAGCGTATTCGTCAAGCTCACTCATCACTGATTCGCTGCGGTCTACCCGCAAGGTATCGTCAAGTTTTTGTTCAAATTGGGTGTCTGGCACGTACTTGGTAAGTACGGCGATGCGATATGCGTTTTCGCTCACGCTCATCCTCCTGCGCCTCATGTGTGTGCGGCGCGTTTGTGGGGTTTAGTTAGGTTTGGCTATATTCTACCGTTTAGCGGGAACGATGGCACCTCTTCCGTCCGGTAACCCGACACAACCAGTGGCGCATGTTCTTGGCGGGAGCGTACCAGAACGGGGTGGGATATCCGCAATTGTCGCGGATATCCCACCCCGTTCCGGTACATTAGTTAGGGCTTAATGCTATTTTGAGTCTGAGTCACCCAGGGTCACCTGAATTTCTTTGACTTCTGAGCCTCGTTGCACCTTAAAGGTGGCTTTTGTATTCGGGGCCATGGAACGCACAGTACCGTTGAGCTCTTCGTCAGCTTCAATACGGTGCCCGTCTACTTCAACTACCACATCCCCCTTCTTCAGCCCGGCCTTATCAGCGGGGCTTCCGCTAGAGATATCGGTGAGTTCCACACCGCCTTCGAACAGCTTTGACTTGCCGTTGTCGGTGGTGGCGCCGGTGGTTTTCACACTCGCCCCCAGGTACCCGTGGGACGCTTTTCCTTTGGCAATAATCTCGTCAGAGATACGTTTTGCATAGTTCGAGGTGACGGAGAACGACATACCGGCTGCCGCACCACCATCGGTGCTGCGGTACCCCTGTGTGTTAATACCGACCAGCTCCCCGCGGGTGTTCACAAGGGGGCCACCCGAGTTGCCGTGGTTAATCTCGGCGTCGCTTTGGATCATGGGGATATACGCGGTTTTCTTATTATCTGCGGGCGTCACGCGGGAGGCACTGGCGACCACCCCAACCGTCACACTGTCACGGTAGTCATAGGGGGAACCGAGCGCGACCACCTGGTCACCGGGAACAAGTTTGGATGAGTCGCCGAAGGTAATGGGGGTTAACTCAAGCCCCTTGGGGTCAATCTTAACGACCGCAAGGTCAGATGCCGGGTCGGTTCCCACAATCTTCGCCGTGCGAACTGTACCGTCGTGCAGCCGCACCTCCACCTGATCAGCTTTTGTGGAGTCATCAGTAACCACGTGATTGTTAGTGAGGATATGCCCGTTAGTATCTAGAATTTCGCCGCTACCGGTGCCTGAGCCACTGCCGACTTTTACGCCCACAGTCACAGTTGAGGGAAGCACCTTTTTGGCGGTTTCAGTGATTACCGTCGGGTCTGTGGAGTTCAGGTTACTGCTGCTTGTAGTGCCGGAACTTTTGGACGCGCTGGAGCTGACGGCGCCAGATCCGCCACTGTTTGAGGCAGCAATACCTCCCCCAACCCCCGCGCCTACGCCAGCGCCTACAAGAGATGCCAATAGAGCCGCTGTAAGGACCACACCAGTACTGTGTTTTTTGGGTTCACTCGGCTCAGAACCGGGGCGCTCATTCTTGGGGTACTCGTTCGCGTTATTACCCGAACCCGGTTGGTTTTGCGCGTAAGCATACTGCTGCTGGTTTTGAGAATAGCCACGGCTCTGCCCGTACTGTTGGTTACTGTATTGAGGCGGGTACTGCGCACCGTTATAGCCACTTTGCTGGCTGCCATAGCTCTGGTTCCAACCGGGCTGGGTCATGGGTGTTTCCTCTTTCGTCACGTAAGGTTTCTATCATTTATGTTTCGAGCGTGAAGCCGTTGCGGGGGTTGCCTCGCGGTAGCGTCGTTGTTCGCGAGCGCTTGTCCTTCTCAAGAGTAATAGGCCGTTCTGCACGAAAACGGAAGAATTACTATAAAGCCGCCCGGAGTTTGCTGGGAACTACCTGTGAACCATAGGGTGTTTACCTTTCATTTCTTACACCCTTGCAGCACAGGTGTATTAAGGGCATATGCCGGAAGCGCCTACCACGTTATATTTTACGTTTTTTCGCCGCGTGCCGCAGCAGATTTTCCAGCGTTCCCACATATCATATAAATACCGATAGATACTAAATAATCTTATATTGGAGCATCGTATGAGAAATCTTGCCCATAAAACTCTAGCCGCCGTAGTAATGGCAATAACACTATGTACCGGGCTTTTCGTGTCTGGTTTTGGCGTTTCTACGGCGCAGGCACAACCGGTGTTCAACGCATCTCTTGATCCGAAACGTCCCGTAATAGATAAAAGCGGGGCGCTTGATAACCTTGCGTCAGGGCTTAAAAACGAACTCACACAACAACTGGCCAGGGCTAATAACCTACACGCAAAAGGTGCCTCCAGCGGTAAGGAATACAGCATCTTTATGGTGGTTGTTAACGGCACTGATTCTCTTACTCCGCAGCAGTGGGGCAAAGAATTCCTCTCGCATAACCATGCCCCAACGCCCTCTGTTGTGCTTGTGATTGATTCTTCTCAGCAACGCGGTGGTATTGCCAGTAATGACCAAGCATTCCTCACAGACAAAGGCGCAGACTTACTATATGTGCAAAACAACACCGATATCCGTAACAGCCCTAACCCTGAACTCGCTATACGGTTCCATGTAGGCGAAGGCTACTACGGTAGCGCAGGACGTCAATTCGCAAGTTTGCTATGGAACTTTCAGGGGCTGCAAAGCGATAACGAAATCCCTGATTCGGTAACTGCAGAAGCCAATGATTTTACCAACGGCAACAATACCGTTCAGGTACTTATTATCGTACTTATAGTGATTGCGGCTGTAGTGATGATCGCCGTTGTTATTACGGTTATCTTTCTTCTCAGGCGACAGAAAAAACACGACCTTCTCCTATCACAAACCCATGCTGAGAAGATGCCCCAAGGCATTCCACCGGCTTCAGCTTCCGACCCGCATCAAAACAGTGAAACATAGAAGTCACCCGGTACGAACCGTTCATATCCTCACTACCCACATACAGGCGGTTAAGGGTCTTGCGAGGATATCTAACCGCTTTCCTATATGTTGGGGCACGCCGCTACGGATAAACGGTTAAACCGTAGCTGGGAGTTCCCTCAGAGCCGTCTTGGTGAACACCCGCAGGCAGTGACTATTTGTATTAGGCCGGTAAGATGGGAAGAAGGCGCGCACAGTGCGTGCCGTTGTTCTCGCGCTATGTTTAAACGGGAGCGTAAGGTACCAGGAAGGGGCCCTCCTTTGACGATACTGTCTGAGCAGAATACGAGTACTCGACCGGCTGCTTTCTCACCCCGTGTGTGCCTCCGCCGCGTCCTATGTGTAGGCGCCTTAGCCTTTGGTGCAACCGTGCTGCCGGTGGCTGCCCCTCTTGGCGGGTCCTCGTTCGTTCTCCCATCTGCTTGGGCGCAGGAGCCTATGAGCATCACCGGTACAACGGTGCTTGATAACACTTCGGTGCTGGGTGATACTGCCGATTTGAAGAAGAAAATCTCTGACCTTTCAAAAAACCATAAGGTCGATCTGCACGTTGTCACTATTAATAAGTTTGAGAACCCTTCATCTTCTAGTGAATGGGCAAAGGCGCTCGCGAAGAAGAATAATTGGGGATCGGCTGATGCGGTGCTGGTAATAGCTACAGAATCGCGGCAGGCGTACTTTATTGCCGGCAGTGAGAAGACTCTTTCTTCTGAGCAGCAGTCGAAGGTGTATCAGGACTATGTGAAACCCAAGCTGCAAAGTGGTGATTACAAGGGTGCAGCCGCAGCGGCTGTTGAGGGTATTGATGCGCAGAAGTCCGGTGGCTCTGGTGTGGTGGTTGGCGCCGTTGCAGTCGGTACGGCAAGTGTTGCGGCTGTTGGCGGAACATATCTGTACCGCCGCCGCAAAAAGTCTGCTGAGGCCAAAAAAAGCGGGGTCAATAAATACGGGTACCCCACGGTACCGCAAGCCACGATTGAAGAGTTGCAAACCCGAGCGGGTGCTTCCCTTGTGCAGGCCGATAATACGCTGGTGCGTTCACGCCAGGAAGTTGAGTTCGCACGCGCCCAGTACGGGGATGCGCAGGTCGCCGAGTTTGAGAAGGAAATTGTACGCGCCGATGAACTCATGAAAGCGTCATTCCACCGGCAGAAGCTTCTGGAGGATGATGTTCCTGATACCCCGGCGGAGCAGCGGGCATGGCTGGGAGAGATCATTGAGAATTCCCGCCAGGTCACTGAGATGATGCAAGCTCAGGAAGAGAAACTGTCTTCGCTTCGCAACCTTGAGCATGATGCCCCCGCTGCTATTGAAAAGCTTCAGCTGGGCCTTCCTGAACTGGATCAGCGAATTGAGGCGGTACAGCGCACCTACTCGCAGCTGCAGGAGCGTTACCTGCCGAGTGCTCTCGAACCGGTGAAGGAAAACGTGGCGCTCATAGAAGCCAACCGTACTCTGCTGCAGCAGGAGCTTGACCAGGCTAATACACTGTTGGGTACTTCCCGTTCTGAGGCTGTGGTGCATCTACGTTCCGGTGAGGAGGCTGCCCAGCAGGTGGCTAAGCTTGCGGAGGCCGTGCAGAACCGCGCTGGCGAGTTGGAGACAGCCCAGAATAATCTGTCTACTGACCTGCTGAGCGTGCAGCGTGATATTGCGGAGGCCAAGAGCCTGGCCGCTTCGCAGAATAAGGATGATCTTCAGGCGGTTGCTGCGGGGATGGAAGCGGTACTGGGAGAGGTACGTCAGCAGTCAGAGGCACGCCCGAATGACCCGCTGGCCCTTAACGAGCAGCTGCGGCAGCTCACGAGTGAGCTGGATAAATCAATGACCTCTCTCAGGGCTGATCGGGAGCGTCAGCACGCAGCAGAGCAGAGTTTAGAGCGTGCTCTGCGTTCGGCGCGGGTGCAGGTTGATAGTGCCCGTGATTTTATTGGAAACCGTCGCGGTGGGGTGGGGTCGCAGGCCCGCACCTACCTCTCAGAAGCGGAATCGCATTTGTCTGAGGCACACCGGTTACGCACCACGAACCCGGCTTCCGCCCTTGATAGCGCAAACCGCGCTATTGCGCTTGCTACAGACGCGCAGAACGCCGCGAACCGAGATATGAACAGCTACTATGATGATCGTGGCGGTCGCGGAGGGTTCGATATAGGCGATAGCTCCCTGGCGAAAGGGATGCTTCTGGGCACCATTTTGGGGTCGCTGAGTTCCGGCTCCGCACACGGGCACTCTGGTGGTGATTCCGGTGGGTTCTTTGGCGGCGGTGGCTTTGACTTCGGTGGTGGCGGCTTCGATTTCGGCGGCGGCGACTGGGGCGGTGGCGGAGGAGACGGCGGATCGTTCTAGACCTCTAGTGTTTTAGGGTTTGCTCGCTCTCGCAGTGCTTCTTATATGGAGCGCTCACGCAGGTGTTTCCCAGCGATTTTTCAGATAGGTACTCGATAATAATGTGTGTGCGCGCACGGTAAGTGAGGAGGGAAGCCCTCCCCCGGTGTGGCCGCAGGATAAGGAATACAAATGGTAAAGCAGTCCATTTTCGGTCGTATTGCTCAGCTGGCAAAAGCTAACATTAATGCGCTTCTAGATGCGGCCGAAGACCCGCAGAAGATGCTCGATCAGATGGTGCGAGACTACACGAACAACATTGCTGAAGCTGAAGCAGCTGTGGCACAGACCATCGGTAACCTGCGTATGCTTGAGCAAGATCATGCTGAGGATGTACGTGACGCCGCTGAGTGGGGTTCAAAGGCTCTAGCAGCTTCCAATAAAGCCGATGAGTTCCGTGCCGCTGGAGATGCCGCCAACGCTGACAAGTTCGATAACTTGGCGAAGATCGCTTTGGGCAAGCAGATGCAGGCCGAGAAGGAAGCTAAGACCGCCGAACCTCAGATTGCGGCTCAGACTGAGGTGGTTGAGAAGCTCAAGGACGGCCTGACGAAGATGCGCGCCAAGCTGGATGAGCTGAAGGCAAAGCGTGATGAGCTGAATGCACGTCAGAAGACCGCCGCCGCTCAGACCCAGGTGAATGATGCTCTGAAGGCATTTGACGTCATGGATCCGACCAGCGAAGTATCCCGTTTTGAGGAGAAGGTGCGCCGTGAAGAGGCGCGTGTGATCGGCCAGCAGGAGCTTGCAGCTTCCTCGCTGGATGCCCAGTTCAACGACCTTGAAGAGCTCGGCCGTCAGACTGAACTTGAAGCCCGCCTTGCGGCGCTCAAGAACAAGGGTAACGGCGGCGCTATCGACGCGTAAGTTACCTTTTTGACCCGATGGTAACGGGTGGGGTGGGGTTCCACGTAACTGTTCGTGGGCCCCACCCCTTATATGTGTCCGCATGATGCAGGCACCTGAGCTCCCAGCCGTAGTAGAACCGGCTTGGGTTACCTAAACCCGTTGAATCGTACTAGCTCAGGTTTGCGTAGCGGTATAGGAACGCCGCCATCGCGTTACGTTCGGTCGGTGCACCGGGACGGAATGTGCGATCGGGCCATCCGGTGGTGATCCCCTTAGCCGCCAGCCACTGGATTTCCTTGTAGAACGGGTTGGAGGTGTTCACATCAGCAAATCGCTGCGAGCCGGGGTTGAATGCGGGTGAGCCGTTAAACCGGTAGAAAAACGCGGCCATTGCCTCCCTGCTGACTGTTTCGTGGGGACGGAATGTGCCGTCGGCCCAGCCGGTGGTAATACCCTGCTGGTACATCCACACGATTTCCTTATACGCGGGGTGCTGCACCGGTACGTCACGGAACGGTGAAATGGCGGGCAGGTTCACTTGCGGGGATCCAGCCAGACGGTACAGGTAGGCGGCCATGGAGGCACGGTTCACCTTCGCGTGCGGGCGGAAAGTACGGTCAGCATACCCAACCATTAGACGCTTATCGGAGTTCCAGCTGATTTCATTGTAGAAAGCGGCCCCCTCAGAAATGTCATTGTATCCGGCGCTCATGCGGTACCCGCCCATATCAAGGGACTGCGCCAGGATATGCGGCAGGTCGTAGTCGTGGTGCGAAAGGTTGGGAATGTACCGCAGCCGGGTGTTAAACCCTTCCTGGGTATAACGGTTATAACCGGTTTCCACGGCGGTACGGGCGCTCCAGGTGGGCGGGTTTGTAGAACCAGAGGTGTCTTTCTCACCCACCCACCAGTACATGGGCTGAGATTTAATGTGCTGCGGGGCTTGGGTCTGCATGCCCGTGTTTGAGCCCCCAGCGACCATAATGGACCCGCCACCGGTTCGCCAGCTCCCCTGCCGGTCTGCATTCAGCTCGTATGTGATGAACTCGGCCCCGCCGGAGTAGCCCATCGTCCACACCCGAGAAGGGTCAATACCGGAATCTGCAATGAACTTCTGTGCGAAGCTGCGGAAGTAATCGCCATTAGCGTCTTGGTTTTCCCACCAGGTGATCCCATCGCCCGAGGCGTTCTTATCCGGTGAGATAACGGGCACAAACACCATATTACGGGCGTTAGCGATACGTCCCATTGCGGTAAGCATACCGTTATTAGGGCTGTGCACCTTGGAGTCTTTCGCTTCCCAGTAGTCGCCATCGACGTAGAAGACCACACCCACCGGCTGCGACCAGTCAATACCGTTAGCGTAGACATGATACTGGGAGCTCAGCCCGTTCGGGGCGGTGTAGCTGCGGTAGGTTCCCGAGGCGACAGCCGCCTGCGCGGGAACAGTCAGGGTGCTACCAATAATAGCGGGAATGGTAATGGCAGCAAGAGCCCCAGCCCGCACCTTGTTTTTAAGGTTCACGTTATTCCTTGGGTTCGTAGATATTAAGTTGTGATATGAACTTGTGTATGAGCTAACTAAAAAGTGAAATGTGCAGGTTCCGGTTCCGCCTCAAAAAGCGTCAGGCCCGGACTACAAAGATAGGGCCCAAAGGGAAACCGCACATTTCTAGTAGATAAAAGTACCAGTAGAACGCGAGTCTGCAAACAACGCTGAAAGTAGCCTCATCGAAGCAGATCTGCGTCTTCGCCAGATAGTTACCTGCATGTATTTTTATCCGTTAAACACAACTTGAGGGTTTGGTAAACCTCCCGCTGCTTTAAAGTTTTGATACCTCGATAGATTTTCTTTAAACCTCAACTGCAGAAAGATTAAGGCCTGGTAAGGAGCCGTTGGAAGAGGAACGCAGCATGTGTGAGAAACAACACCGCGCGTTGCATATTTATTACCGATGGAAGAGAAGCTTCCAAAGGCATAAAACAGCAGGTCAGGGCCGCTACTGCTGTTCCAGTGACCGCCGTAGAAGGCCCGGTAAATCATAACCAAGATGCCCCTGCCCAGGCAGGCAATCACCATCTTTCCGGGCATCAAATCCTGCGTCGGTGTACCGCTTATACCCCTGGTTGGCAGCGTCAGCAGCACTCCACCTGGGCGGATTAGTTTTATGATCAGTATCGCTGCAATTCACCCATCAGAACATAGGTATGGGCTTAATGCTGTCGGGGGCCTCAATCCTTTTCTCAGCCCCGCCGCCACCAACCATAATGGACCCGCCACCGGTACGCCAGCTATTGCGGCGACTGGCGTTCAACTCATTGGTAATGAACTCGGCCCCGCCGGAGTAGCCCATCGTCCACACTTGAGAAGAATCAATACCGGAATCCGCGATGAACTCCTGCGCGAAGCTACGGATAACATGGGCCCAGCGCAAAGACGGCCTTAAAGAGGTAGCCGGTACCCAGAGCTAAAAATATGATAATGATTCCTAGCAACAGATTTTCTATAGGTTAACGCTATCAAGAGAAATCGCTTCTGTGAACAGCCACCTGGGTTATTACATTCCAGATAACAGGCGCTGACCCAAAACCCGCGCACAAAAAAAGCTCCCGAAGTCATATGACTTCGGGAGCTTACACGTTGCGGGGGCAGGATTTGAACCTGCGACCTCCGGGTTATGAGCCCGGCGAGCTACCGAACTGCTCCACCCCGCGGCGACTTATAAGACTATACACGGCACGCCGCGTATCCTCAAATCGAAACAGCCACATGAGAGAAAGAGCACACAATCAGCCGGGCACAGGCCCATGCTAAGGCGTACAGAAAGGCCCCGGCCAGTAAACCAGCCGGGACCATCCCCATGGCGAGCCTCTCAGGGACGCCCGCCGCTACTGCCGTGAAGCCGAAGCAGTGGCGCTTGCCGAAGGGCGAGCCGCCGAAGCAGAAGCCGCTGGGGTAGCAGAAGGTGACGATGAAGCACCAGAACCACCCTGTGAAGACTGCTTCCCTTCAATCTCCACAGCCTTCTGCAGAGCATCGTTCAGGCGCTTCTGGGCCTCCCCATAGGCCGCCCAGTCACCCTTCTTCATCGCCGCATCCGAATCCTGCATAGCCTTCGATGCGTCCGACAGGGCCTGCTTCAACGAGCCGCCAGTGGTATCAGCACCCTTAGACTCCCCCGACCCAGACGAATCCGCAGGCTGGGAGGCATTCGAACCGGTCGGCTTATCAATCTTCGCCCCCGACGAGCCGCCAAACACCTGGTTCAATGCCTCCTCAAGCGAAGGCGCGAAACCCACCTTATCGCCGAAACTCACCAGCACACGCTGCAGACGCGGATACTTCGCATCCCCGCTAGACTGCACGTACACCGGCTGCACATACAAAATACCGCCAGCAACCGGCAAGGTCAGCATATTGCCGTTAATCACCTCGGACGAACCGCGCCGCAGCAGGTTCAGCTGGTTCGACACCTCAGCATCAGAGTTGAAAATATTCTGTGCCTGCCCCGGGCCGGGAACCACCGAAGAACGTGGCAGCTCCAGCAGCCGCAGCTTACCGTAGTCCGGACTGCGCTCCCCATCCTTACCGGTGCCCGCGTCGCCATTAGCAGCCAAGAACCCGTACATGACGTTCCGTGAGTTCGAATCGCTCTGCTGCGGAATAAACGAAGAGGTCAACGAGAAATGAGCCTGCTTATCGCCGGGCATCTGAAGCGACAGATAGTACGGCGGGATCGGCCTGCCGCTATCGTTCGTAGGATCATTCGGAATCGACCACACGTCATCGCCAGCGTACAGGCTGTGGGCGCTCGTCACGTGGTACTTATTCAACATGCTGCGCTGAACACTGAACATGTCATTCGGGTACCGCACATGGCTGATCAGCTCAGCACTCATGTCCTTATAGCTTTTCACCGTGCCCGGGAACACGCCACGCCACGCCTTCAGAATCGGGTCATCCTCATCCCAAGCGTACAGGTTGACCGACCCGTCATAGGCATCAACGGTAGCCTTCACCGAGTTACGGATATAGTTCATCGAATTCCCCCGGCCCTGCGAACCCGAAGAATCCTGCGTATTACCCTGCGAATACGGGAACTGGTTAGTGGTCGTATAACCATCCACAATCCACACCACACGATTATTCACAATTGCCGGGTACGCCTTCGAATCAACCTGCAAATACGGGGCAGCCTTACGCACACGATCCATCGGATTACGCTCATACAGGATCTGCGAGCCATCACGCACCGCATCCGACAGCAGAATATCGGACGACTGGAATTTAATAGCGTACGAGAGACGGTTCAGCCACGAATCCACGCGCGGCCCACCACTACCCGTAAACGTGTACTTCGCATCTGCGCTATTCGCCTCATCAGCAGACTGCGGGCGGTCAAGCTCAAGCTGATCCCCGTTGCCGCCCACAATCGAATACTGCGGTGAGCTCATCCCGAAATAAATACGCGGCTCATAGTTCTCAGAAATCACGCCGGTTGCTTTAATCCCAGACTGCATAAACTTAGGATTACCGTTAGCCGGATCCACCTGGTTACCGTACGCGGCAATCACACCATACCCGTGCGTGTACACCACATGGCGGTTATACCAGGACTCCCCCGAAGTCTGCGACGGGTTCAGCTCACGGGCGGCAATCACCGTATCCTGGGTTTTCTTATCAATCAAATACCGGTCCACCGCAAGATTCGTATCAAACCGGTAATACGGGCGGAACTGCTGCATCTGAGCAAACGCCGAAGACACCACATTCGGGTCCAATAAGCGAATATTCTCAATTGTTGGGCTCGACCCGGAAAGACCACCCGCGGCAGTATTAATCGTGGCATCATACGGGGTGGTCTCCACCTTATCCAGCCCATACGCATAGCGGGTCGCATCAATATTTCGCTGAATAAACTCAGACTGCGCCGCCTGCTCATTCGGAACCACCTGGAACCGCTGCACAATCCACGGGTACACCCCGCCAGCCACCAGCGCCACAATCACCAGCATGGCCGTACCAATCATCGGCAAACGCCACCGGTGCGTCGAAGCAGCCATGAGAAAAAACACCGCCACCAGCACCGCCGAAATAGCCAGAATGGCCTTCACCGGAATAATCGAGTTCGTATCGGTGTACATCGCCCCAGCCCAACGCCCAGACTGCTGCTGCACCGTAGTGTACCGGTCAAGCCAGAACCCCCCGGCGCGCACCAGTATGAACAGGAACAACAACACCGCAATATGACGGCGAAAAGCGGATGAAGTGCCCATACCGCCGGGCTGCACACGAATACCACCGTAAAAATAGTGCATCATGATGCCGCCCAAACCAGCGAGCACCAGCACCACCGAGAACAGCTTCACCAAAAGCTGCAGAAACGGCAAGGTAAAAACAAAAAAACCAATGTCCAGGCCAAACTCGGGGTCCTTCACCCCGAACTCTTGGTAGTTAAAGAAAAGCGCAACAGTATCCCACTGGGTGATGAACGTGGTCGCCACCAGCACCCCCAGCACAGCAGGCAACACCAGCAGCAGGGCCTTACGGATACGCTCCACGCTCCGGCGGTACTTGACCATGCTGTCCTCAAACGAGTGCTGCCCGAACATGTCCCGCAGCAGCTCCTCAGCCTCCGCCTGCAGCTCCCCCGAGCAGACTGGGGTTTCTCAGAGGCTTTATCCTCAGACTCCGAACCCTGCCCCTCCTGCTGCTTGGCTTTTTGCGGGCTCTCAGCCGCGGGGGCAGGCTCCTCAGCATGTTTCACCGCATACGACATAGAAGCCCACAAAGGCACCGCCACCAAAAGGGCAGTCACCACGAACACCCCAGCCTTCAGAAGCGTCTCGGTCATAAAAACGCCGCCGAACCCCAGCTGGCTAAACCACAACCAGTCGGTATACACCTGAGTGGCAAACACAAAAGCAGCAATGAGCGCCGCCACAATCACCAAGGTCCAGCCCAGCGGACCGAACCGGCGTTTGCGCCCGGCGCGATTCGGGTGCGCAGAAGCAGAAGCCGTCACAATACCCTCACAATACGGTTTAAAGATTCATTGAGGCTATTATCTCAAATCACCGGTGAGGTCGCACCGTTGCCGCTACGGCGCACAACGCCCTTACCCGCAGGTGGGCAGACCGTCCGTGTGGATGCCCTTATCCCGAATACGCTCCAGCGACTGCACCGCCTGATCCAGGTTCTCAACAGCCACAATCTGCATCTGCTGCCTCTGGCCGTTAGAGTCCCTATATTTCAGCAGCTCCGGGTTGCTCTTGCGCATCTCGTTCACATCAGAGCAGTTCTCCTTGGGCACCAAGAAAACCGCCACGCCCTTATCCCCGGCGGCAATAATCTTATACTTCGCACCACCAATAGGCCCCACCTTGCCCTCAGCGTTAATAGTGCCTGTACCCGCAACATAATTCGACTCACTCAACGGGCCGGACGCCAGCAGGCTTTTCTCCCCACCTTCTCAATAGTCCCCAAAGCAAGCATTAACCCGGCGCTGGGGCCGCCCACCCCTCGGTGTGGTATTTAATCTTTGCGGGTATCTCATAGTCCTGCTTCAAAGCCACACCCACACGCCACCGGCCGGACTCCTCATCCTTAACCGGAGTTAACGTGTGCTCCTGCTGCGCGCCATCACGCTCAACCGTCAGCTTAATAGGTTTACCCTCCGAAGCCTGGGTGGCATCAACCATGCTCTTATACCCCTTCAGCGGCTCGTCATTCACCTTCAGAATACGATCCCCGCCCTTAAGCACACCCTCAGCCGGGCTCTTCTCAACAGTCTGCAGCACCGTAACAGTCTCCGTCACCGGAATCTTCAGATAGTGAGCCGCCGCCACCTGCGCTTGAGTCTGTGAATCAGCCATCTGGGACGTACTCGCGGAATTCGCCTGATCATTTGAAACCCGCGGGTACAGAATCTCGGTAGGCACCACCAAATACTGTTTACCGTCCAGCGACGCCCACCCATTAATCGCCTCAATACCGCTCAGCGGCGTGTACGGTCCACCCGAAACAGACACCGTCGTCATGTTCAGCTGCCCTTTAGTTGCGCGCTCGCTGCCGCCTTCAATCGAGATAATGTCCTGCCCTCATGCTGCCCCAACACATTAAACATGGGGCCTGGGCCTTCCATAACATAGCGGCTAGGCATCACAAACGCCCCAAGAATCAGGCAGAACGTTGCCGCGCCGCTGAGGGTGCGCACAGACCCTCCTCGCCTACGAAACGGCTTCTTAGCCCCATCTTTGGCACCTTTGCCACTTGTTTTGCTCGTAGATTTATTAGATGCTTTCGAAAAAAATGTGCGCTTACTCATGAAACTATAGGGTACCCGATTCTACAGCAGCCTGTCGCGGAAACATATCACATCGGCACATTGGCTCGACCTCAAAGAACTCATCAACCGGCCCTTTAACGCTCGTACAGGCACAAGCCGACAGCAGGTGTGCTGTGGGCTTATTTCTGCTGCCTACTGAGGAAATTCACAGCTTCAAACGGTACCCTTGTGTGCGTGGGGTTTCTCTATGCCCGCGCACTGTACGATGGTACGAAGGGATACACAATGACTAATTCTCCAAACAATAACAACCCCGGCAACGGTGACTCGGGTGACGGCCGCGACCCCCTCGAAGACTTCCTCAAAAAAATGCAGGAATCAGGTTTCGACCCCAGCGATAACAACAACCCGCTGGGGGCATCGTCATTGAACCCTGAAGACCTGAAAAACATGGGTCTGCCCTTTGACCCTTCCATGATGCAAGGCATCCTGGAACAGATGAACACCATGTTCTCGATTAACGCCACCCCCGGCAGCACCCCGGAACAGGGCGTGAACTGGACAGGGGTCAAAGACCAAGCCCGCCGCATGATCGCCGCCGACTCAGACCCCTCAATCGCCGAAAACCTGAAACAGGCCGCCGCCGACGCCGCACACCTAGCCGACTTGTGGCTCGACTCAGTAACAGTTTTTGAACGGCACAATATTCCGGTGGAGGCGTGGTCAAAAGCCGAATGGCTGGATGCTTCCTTCAACTCGTGGCGTGAAATGGTTGAGCCAGTCGCCGCAGAGGTCACCCAGGCCATGGTGCTGCCCGGGACCGATAACGTACCCGAAGAGCTCTCCCAGCTGCTGGGCAACAGCGGCTTTTTGAACAACCTCGGTTCAACATTCTTCGGTATTCAGATGGCCCAGGCCCTCGCCTCCCTCGCCAAAGAGGTGTACTCCTCAACCGATATTGGGTTCCCGTTGGCCCCCGGGCGTACCGCCCTGCTGCCGAACGGGTTTAAAACCCTCGGCGACGAGATTGAGGTTCCCGCACAGGAAGTTCTGCTGTACCTGGCCGTGCGCGAATCCGCGCTGATTCGCCTGCACCGCACCAACCCGTGGCTGCGTGAAGACATTATGGCGCTGGTGAGCCGCTACGCCCGCGGCATCCGCGTGGACATGAACCGGATCCAGGATGCCGCCTCCCAGGTGAACATGCACGACCCCGAAGCCGTACAGGAGGCCTTTGAAGGCGGCATGTTCAACCCGCAGCGCACCGAAGACCAGGAGCTTGCGGTTGAACGTCTGGAAGCTTTGTTGGCCCTCATTGAAGGGTGGGTCTCATTCGTTGCAGATCAGGCCACCCAGAACCTGCCCAAGGCGCCGCAAATCGCCGAGACTTTCGCGCGCCGCCGCGTTGAGGGCGGCCCCAGCGAGCAAGTATTTGAAACCCTCGTGGGGCTTGAGATTCGCCCCCGCATGGTGCGGGAAGCCACCGCATTCTGGCGTGACTACGACGAGAAGCACGGGTATGAGGCGCGCGACAACCTGTGGCTGGCGCCCGAAACCCTCCCCACCGCCAAAGAACTGGAAAACTTCAAAAAATACGAAGACCGTGTCTCTGAACAGCTCTCGTTCGACGACGTCGATTTCGACTCGGAGCTCAAGAAACTGCTCGACGGCGGGTACGACGACAATAAATAAAAACCTTTTCATCATCCGCACGAGGCGGCGTTCCACACGGGAGAATCATATCTGCCGACACGGACGCCGCCTCGTGCAGATCCTTAACCCAATATTGCAACCCAATATTGCGCACCGATACAAAGCACCGTTGAGACGCCCAGCGGTCAGATACCCGCATCATCCAACCGTTCAGCACCCTATGGCTGGTCTTCGGGTCGGCGCTCATGAGCCTCCTGCGTGCGGGCAAACTCAATACCAGCCAAAAACGCCTGCGCCTGCGCGAGGCGTGGGAGACGATCCTGCAGCCTGTGAAACTGCGCATTATGGTGCAGCACCACAAAATGGCACAGCTCGTGGTACAGCACAGCATCAACCACATACTCCGGGGCGCCGGTGAGCGCATCAGAAATACGGATGCGCCCCGCCCCGGGGTGGCAGAACCCCAGCGGGTACGCTGGTTCGACACCCACCGGATCGACTCAGGCACCTTACCGGAAAGCTCCGGCAGATACTGCTCCACCAAGTACTGGGCCCGCGAAAGAAGATACTCATCCGAAGCGAAATGACGGCGTTTACCCTGCGCGCGCTGGCGGGTACGCTGCACCCGCGGCAGCAGATCCGCCAGATAGCCCCGAATCTGCTCATCCGTGCTGATATCAGGCACCAGCAGCCGAATACTGCCGTCATCGGCAGGTTGAGCCGTCACCGTGCGCCGCCGCCGGGCAGAACGCACCACCTCAACACGCGGGTGCTCCTCCGTAGCCGGAATAACCTCAGAAACAGGATGACGGGGCGTCATGGCTCCTCCCACACAACTCAGCCGCAGCGAGCGGTCACTAAGGCAAATACGGCGCCCGACGAGGACGACGTTTAGGGTCAATATCGTCCAGGAACCGGGACCGTTTACGGTTTCCCCGCCCACCCGCGGTACGCGAAAGAGACCAGCTCAAACACAGGTGCTTACGCGCACGGGTAATACCCACATACAGCAGGCGGCGCTCCTCATCCACCTCATCGCTAGTCTGCGCATACGAAATCGGCATAAGCCCCTCATTCAGCCCGCACAGGAACACCGCATCCCATTCCAGGCCCTTAGCAGAATGCAAAGACGCAAGAGTCACCCCATCCATAACGGGAGCATCCTGCGTGGCGATACGGTGCGCGAGCGCCTCCACCACCTCACGCATACTCAGCGGAGACAACCCCTGCTCAGCGGGTGCTTGTGCAGCAATCTGCTCTTGGCGCTCGGCGTGTAAAGCATCAACCATAGACACCAGCGCCGCCAACGACTCCCACTTCTGCCGCACCGCACCCCGGAGGTCGGGGCCTTCTCGGAATACCCCAGGGAAGAGAGCACATCCCGCACTAGGGACGGCGCATGCTCGCTGCCGTCCGTGCCCTTAGCGGAGCCGCGCAACGCCAATACGGCCTGCTTCACCTCGGGGCGTTCAAAAAACTGTTCCGCACCGCGCAGCTGATACGGGACACCCGCCGCGCTCAGGGCCGACTCGATCACCGCCGACTGTGCGTTCGTGCGGAACAGCACCGCGATCTCGCTGGCGGGCAGACCGTCCTTGTTCATTAAATCCAGGATGTCCTCGGCGATACCCTGCGCTTGAGCCTCATCATCGGCGTACTCAAACCACTCGCATTCCACCCCAGCCCCACGCTGAGACACCAGACGCAGCGGCGGTGCCCACGAAAACTCCGTAGAGTCCTTACCCGGGCGGCGGGCCTCCAGAAGCCGGTTCGCCAGCTCCACCACCTGCGTATGCGAACGGTAATCCCGTACCAGGTTCACCGTCTGCGCCCCCGGTAGCGGCGCGGGAACTCCAGCAGGTGGCGGCTCGTGGCGCCCGTGAACGAATAAATGGTCTGGGAGGCGTCCCCCACCACGCAAATATCGGTGCGTTCGCCCAGCCACGCATCCAACAGGCGCTGCTGAAGCGGTGAAACGTCCTGATACTCATCCACCACAAAGTGACGGTACTGTTGGCGGATAGTCGCCGCCAGCGCCTCATCCTCCTCAATGATGCCCACAGTCAGCAGCAGAATATCCTCAAAGTCGATCACGTTCCGTTCGTCTTTGAGCTCTTCGTAGGCGCGAAATAGCCGCACCATATTCTGTGCCGTGAGTTCAGCTGGCAGGGCCCGCTCCCCCAGTCGCGCCGCAAGCGTATCGGGGTGAGCATCGAAACTTTCGCCCACTCAATTTCGGCGGCAATATCGCGCAGCAGCGCCCGGTCAGTGGTGATACGCAACCGGTTTGCCGCCTCGGTCAGCAGCGGAGCCTTATGACCCACAATCTGTGGGAAGGTACCCCCACCGCCTGCGGCCAGAAATACCGCAGCTGCCGCAAAGCCGCCGAATGGAAAGTGCGGGTCTGCACACCCGCCGCCCCCAAAGACCGCAAACGCAGACGCATCTCTTCAGCGGCACGCGTGGTAAACGTCAAAGCCATCACCCGCTGCGGCACATACCGGCCAATAGCGATACCGTAGGCGATACGGTGCGTGATGGCGCGGGTCTTGCCCGTACCGGCGCCCGCCAGCACGCGCATCGGGCCGTCAAGCTCCGTCACCACACGCCGCTGATCCGCGTCCAAACCGGTGAGAATGTCCTCGGCTGAGAGCACAGCGGGAGCTGAGGGGACCCTGCTCGGCCGGGGCGGGGCGGGGTGCCTCACCCGCTGCAGCGCCAGCACCCCGAACGGGGCCGGGCACCCCAGCGGTACGGCGAGAGGGTGACGGCACATCAAACATGGAGGGGGTTTGCGCACCACCTGATGACGAGCCGCGTGAGCCCCCTCTGCTTTTTCCCCCGCCCATACAGGTGCCCCTTCTCCTTTATCGCCCACACCGGGTGCGCCAGCACGAAAGTAGTTACGGTGCGTGCCCCGCAGCCGAAATACCCGCCGCGCGGACACGAAACATCCACGGTTCCCCATTGTATCCCGCGCACAGTACGACCGGTTAGAAACCCGCTGCCGACTCGCTCGCGGCGAAGCGCAAACCCCAAGAACACGGGGCGCGCCCCACGCAGATACCGTATTCGTCCCGATATTAGGTAACCTTAAAGAGTGACTTTATCTCCTCTTCAGTTAGCGGCCATCGTTTCGGCGGGCGTGCCGGGTATTTACCCTGTCGCCACCGCGGCTGCCCCCGAAGAATCCGCAGAATACGATACGGCGGTCATCACAGACTCCGCCGACCGCAACTGGCGTGTGCGTGCACCCCGCAACCACGACGCCAGTATGCGCCTAGAAGCAGAGCATCAGGTGCTCCGTTCCTTCACCCACGGGCTGCGCGCCCGCCTGCCGTTTACCGTACCCACCATCGCCGGAACCGTACCGTACAACGGTATGAGCGTATTCGTGTACACCTACGTTCCCGGCACCCACCGCGACCTTGATGAACTAGCTCGTATTAACCGTGCCAACAACAGCACCCTCGCCACCGACCTGGGCAGGCTCATCGCCACACTGCACGTGATGCCTGAAGATATCATGATCGAATCAGACCTGCCCGTCTACTCCTCCCAGAACCTGCGCAGGCGTAAACTTTCCGAACTGGACAGGGCAGCCTCCACCCGCAAAGTACCGGCCGAACTGGTGGCGCACTGGCGTGCTTTCCTAGAACCCGGGCCTATTTGGGACTTCCGCACCCGCGTGGTGCACGGTAAGCTCGGCACCGAAACCATCAGCATCCACAACGGTACGGTGGCCGAAGTGAGCGGCTGGTCAGAAGTGCATGTGGGCGACCCCGCCCAAGACCTCTCCTGGCTTTTTGCCTGCTCCGACACCGCCTTCACAGATGAAGTGGTGCGGGTCTACTCCTCACAGATGCCGCAGATGCCCGACCAGCACCTGGTAGAACGCGCCGAATTCTACGCCGAGTTCGCTCTGGCCCAGTGGCTCACCCACGCTGTGGAATACGGGGACGCGCAAATGATCGCCCACGGCGAGCAGATGCTGCAGGCGGTCTGCGAGAACCTGCGTGACTCCGGGGACATGCTCGGGCAGAACCAGCCGCTGCCGGAGCGGGCCGAAGGGCTGGAATAGCCCCGGTGTCTCGCGCGGGCGCTGGGTCGGCTAAGGCTCCCAATCCCAGCGGGTAATGATGCGCTCCAGCTGCGCCTCAGACTGCAGCCCGCCCGCAATATCGGAATCCCACACCGTCTGGTCAGACCCAACATAGTAGAACGCCGCCCGCACATCCGCAGGGTCAACGCACTGAATCTTGGCAAACGCCAGCCGGTACAGCGCCAGCTGGATACGCTTATACCGCATCTGCTTGGCGGTGGGTTTACGGCCGGTCTTCCAATCCACCAGCTCCCAGCGTTCCCGCTGCCCCTGCTCGGTGCGCTCAACCGTGCGGAACACCGCATCAATACGTCCGCGCACACTCACCCCGGCCACATGCGTCTCAACCGGGTATTCGGCCCGCCAGATGGTGCGGTTCGCCCACTCACTCGCCAGGAACGTCTTACGCAGCGCATCAAGGCTGAGGGTGGTGTCAGTCTCGTCATCGGTGTAGAGCTCGTCGTCAAGATCCAGCATGGGGTCGGCACCGAAATGGTTCTCAACCCACTCGTGGAAGAACGTCCCGGCGCGCGCCGCCGCTGAAGGCTGAACCGGCACCGGGCGCACCATCCGCGCCCGCGCCTGCTGTGGGTTCTCGGCCAGTGACATCAGCTCGGAGGCCGACAGGTGCTCCGGTTTCGACGGGGCGGCGGGAGTGACCGCGCGCCGTGCCAACGCCAGCAGCAGCTCAACCTCCTGCTCCCAATCCTGAATTTCCTGCCGGGTGTGAGCATCGGCCTGTGGGGCGTTAGCACCCGGGGCAAGCTCAATACCGCCGCGGGCCACATTCAGGGCGGCACGCTCCACCCGAGCACGGCGGTCACCGGGGACGCTCACCTGCTGGGGGCGGTTCACGGCAGGGCCTTGCTGCTGTTCCGAAAGTTCCGCAGGGTGCGCATCGTCCGACTGCGCCCCGTAGCGCAGCTGTGCGCGCATCCCCTCGGTGAGAGCCTCATCAGATTCCCAGCGCCACACGGCGGGCCCGTCCAGAGGGTCGAAAGGCCACAAGGCCGTCAGCACGCTCCCCTGCTGGGGGTTCTGATCCGCCCAAGCGGCCGGGGTGAGCAGGCGCTGCACAATCTGCGGGCGCACCCCCGAACGCGCCGGACGCTGATGCGCAGAAATTTTCATCAGCTCCTCACGGGCGAACACGAACTCGGCATCGGCGGTTTTACTCTTTGACTGTGCCGGTGCCCCGCCCTCACCGCCGCCGGGGTATCACGGTCAAACGCCGCGAACTCGGCGGTGACATCAGCATCGGGGTGCGCCGCACGGTACACCCGGTGCACCGGCGGCAGCCGCAGAATACGCGCATTCTCAATGGGATCCGCCCCATCCGCTGAGAGGGCACGGGCAACGTTCGCGCAGGTGCTGGCTATGGCCGCATCCCGCGCGGGGCCATCCTGCGGGTCAGCAACGGGGGCGACGGAAGGCACCGGGGTGCCGTTGAGCAGCACCGCCCCTGCGGAACCGTATACCCCCAATCCCTCATTTCACGCCCGAACACCGCATCAATACTGGGGTCCGTCTCGCGGGCAGCCGACGGGACATAGTACCCCGTCCCCAAGTACCCGGGGTACAGCCACGGCGCATGCTGAATCCCCTCATAGGGGGGCTGCGCGTCCCCCTGGGAGAACTGCACCAGCTCATTCCAGTAGGTGCTTGTTTTCACCGGCTTAACATGGGCCCCCGTCCACCGGCAGGTGGTAATGTACAGCAGGGACCGGGCGCGAGTCATGGCAACATAAATCAGGCGGCGCGCCTCAGCACCCGCATAATCATGCACCATGTCTTCGCCCTCTTCGACCGCCAGGTTCAGCTCACTAAAGGTTTCCAAGGCCGTGATTTCTTCGGGGCGCTCCAACGCCGGCGGCAGATAATCCTTATCGCCACGCAGCGGCCACGGCAAAACACCCGGTTCAAGACGCTGCCACATGCGGTGACGCTCGGCGCGGGCATCGCTCAGGCGCGGCAGGTACACCTGATCCCACTCCAGCCCCTTTGAGGCGTGCATCGTAAGAATCTGAACCGCATCCTGCCGCGGCTCTTCCACGGCCGGGGCCAGGCCGTTCTCGTGCTCAGCCGCCTCCTCAAGCCACGCCAAGAACCCCGTAAGGTAGCTGATGCCGCTGGCAGATAACACAAACCGGCGGGCGGTGGGGGCGTCCTCCTCGGCGGCGGTACCATCCGCCCCGGCATAGATCATGGCGTTAATACGCGGGGAAGTCGCCGCATAGTTGGCGGCCACATCGTGAAAAGCATCAAGATGCACCCGGGATGTATAACTATCCGAGCCTTCATGGGATGCCAGCTCAATGTCGAGCATCATGACCCGCTCAATCTCGTACAGCAGAGTCCCCAAATCCTCAGTGGTGAACTGCCGCAAATACTCCAGCTCAGCCGCAAACGCCCGCAGACGCGCCAGCCCCTCAACACTCAGACGGCGGCGGTGCGGTGAATAATCCGGCGGGTAGATCGGGTGCCCCTGCTCGTTAGCCTCCGGCAGGTGCTCTATCGCCTCAATCAACGACCCGTACTCGCTGAGGTCTTCCACAGCGAACTTACGGGCCTGCTCAAAGCTCTGCTGCGCCCGGCGCAGCTGCTCATCAGAAGTGCCGGGGGTCTCCTGCCCCGGCTGCTGGGCATCGGCCCCGCTCACGTACCCGCGCTCCCGGACACGGGTGAGCTCATTCGACCACTCCCCCAACGCCAACAAGTCTGCGGTACCCAGCCGCCACCGTGCCCCGGCCAGCAGACGCACCAGCGCATCCGACCGGTTAGGGTCAGCCAGCACACGGAGCATCGCCACCATATCAATCACCTCGGGGCGTTCCAGAAGCCCGCCCAAGCCAACCACCTGTGCGGGCACCCCCAGTGCCTCACACGCCTGCCGGATCGGTTCCATCTGGCTGCGGGTGCGGGTCAGCACCGCCATGGTGGGCATGCCGGTGGGGTTATCCCGGAACCGGGCACGTTCAGCGGCTATTTTCTCGGCAATACCGCGCGCCTCATCAGCGTCGGTGGCGTACCGGGCCAGCTGCACCGAACCGCGCATCGCCGCCTCACCAGACTCATCGGGGCGGGTAATGACCGAACGCGGCCGCAAATCCGGTACCTTAGGCGGCTGAGACGCCCGCACCCACCCCGGCATAGTTTTAAGGGGCTCAGCAATGAGGTTCGCGGCATCCAGAATCGCCGTATCGTTACGCCACGCAACGGTCAAATACAGGGGCGTCTCATCGGCGGTGGGGAAATACCGGTAAAAACTGAACAGCTGACCGTCAGATGCGCCGCGAAACCCATAAATTGACTGTTTAGGGTCGCCCACCGCCATCACCGGATGCTCCCCATACCCCGGGTGTTCCCCCTCAGCAGCACGTGTGCCGAATAAATCTGAGAAAAGCTGCAGCTGGGCGTGGGAGGTATCCTGAAACTCGTCCAGAAGCACCACCTTATACCGTTCCCTCTCCAGCTGCACCGCCTGAGGAACGTCCCGGGCGATACGGGCCGCTAAAGCAATCAGATCCCGTAATCAAGCACCTGCATGCGTGCCTTCACCCGCGCGTACCGCTGCACCATGCGCGCCAAAATAATCTTTGTCTGCAGCTGGCGCAGGGTATCGTTCGCGGTTTTTCGCGGCCCGGGGGTGCTCAACGACTCGTATGCGGCAATCTGGGCGGTGCAGAACTCGATCACTGTCTGCGGGGCCACCAGATGCTCGGCGCACTCGCCAGCTAATTTCAGCACCTGCTTCACCAGATAAGTCTTTGACGCCGCCTCGCCTTTACCCCCTGCGGAAGCTCGCCGTCCCAATACTGCACTATCTGCGCCACCAGCTGCCACGCCTGTGCGTCCCCCAGCATCTGCGCATCCTGCTCAATACCCAGGCGCAGCCCGTAGTCTTTCACCAGCGTATTCGCGTACGAATGGTAGGTGGATACCGTGGGTTCTGATGCCCCCTCCAGCAGCTCCTGCTCGGTGAGGTCTATGAGCTTTCGCTCACGCAGAATATTCAGGCGAGTCCGCATACGCTCACGCAGCTCACCTGCGGCCTTGCGGGTGAAGGTCACACCCAGCACTTCATCGGCGCGCACAAACCCGTTGGCCACCAGCCACACCACCCGGTCCACCATGGTGGCGGTCTTACCGGATCCCGCGCCAGCAATCACCAGACGCGCCTGCAGCGGGGATTCGATAATGCGAATCTGCTCATCGGTGGGCGGGTTTAGCCCCAGTTCCCGCGCGATCTCAAGGGCGCTGAGGATGCGCCTGCCCCCGTGGGAAGGCTCCCCGGCGGTACCCTGCCCGACCCCCGGCAGGTGCTCATCACTCTGCAGCGTATCTGCGGGCGTGTGGGTTTCGGTGTGGTTATTGTTCATGCTCTGTTCTCTCACTTGGTACGCGCCCTACCTATCCCTGTGTAACCTGCCTGCCCTGCGGGCACAGCGGGCAGATTTCGGGTAGCCTGCATTTCTCGCCCGGGCGGTGCCGCGCCTGTATGAGGGCCCCGGCAATCAGCTCGGCGGCGCACCGGATCAGCTCAACAGCCCACTCATCGGAGTCAGGGTCAAGTGGGGGCTGTTCTTGCGGGCGGTTCTTGGCGGTTGGGGCGGTGCCGTCGCCCAGCTGTACGAGCGCCGCCCCAGCCGAACGGCGCCCCATAGCACGGTACACGTTATCGTCACTGCCACCGGGTGTACCGCCGGGGTGTGCGGCCGGTTCCGTTCCCAGTTCGCGGCTCATCGTGTCCCCCGCCCCGGCCTCAACCGCAACCTGGTAGGCGGCCAGCTGGGCGTGCTGGGCAATATCGGCTTTTGCGGGTTTGGTGCGCCCGGTTTTCAGGTCAACAATCATGTACCGTCCGTCCTCGGTGACCTCCAGCCGGTCTACCCGCCCCGAAATTTGGGCGTCGAGCTTCTCCCCGGGAACACGCACTTTAAAAGCACCCTCAACCCCCACCAAGGTGCGCCCGTCTCCGGGCATAATTTCCTTAAAATACACGGCCAGTTTCTGAATCATTTTCTCGGCGCGGCGGCGGGTTTCCTCCCCCTCCCACGTCTCGGGCAGCGCCAGGGTGATCAGACGCTCCTGAAGGACGGCACTGAGTGTCGCATAGTCAGCGGCGGGGTACTCCTCGGCGATAGCGTGGATGAGCGTGCCCAGCGACCGTGATGTGTCTGTTTGCGCCTCGGCCCGGGCGGCCGCCACAAACCAGTCAAGCGGCGACTTGTGGATCGTCTCAAGACGTGACGGTGAGATGGGGACCGTCAGCTTCTCGGGTTCTTGCCCTTGCCGCCGTCGCGGCGTGAACGCTGGCTCCTGAGTTGACAGCGGCAGCAGCCCCACCACTGGCGCGGGTGGGCGCCGGGCACCTGCGCGTCGGCGAGGCGGTGCAGCTGGGCGGCGGCCGCGTGCGCAAGCGCCGGGTTATGCTCTTCAACGGTGGCGTTGCGGCGCAGCTGGGCCACGAGCGCGCGCAGGGTCATGGGGCGCCGCACCCGGGTCACCTCCCCGGCACGCACTTCGGGTACCAGGATGTCGAAGAATTCGCTGGGCGCCTCATCGGTGGATGAGACGGCGGTCAGCACGAGGCGCTTACGGGCGCGGCTAATGGCCGTGGCGAACATGCGCAGCTCGTCGTGGCGCACAGCCCGGATGCGATCCGCCATCCGCACTTTCTGCGCCGCCTCAACCCCCATTTCGCAGATGTCGCTTAGCTCGCCGGTGTTCAGGAGCGAGCCGCGCACTTTCGTATTAGGCCAGGTTCCTTCTTGGATACCGCACACGTACACGGTGTCCCACTGCCGCCCAGCGGCGAGGGCCGGGGTGAGGATTTCCACGGCGTCGTAGCGTTTCCCGCGGGCAGCGAGGGTATCCATGGGGAGGTCTTGGGCGTCAATGTAGTCAAGGAACTGTTCTGCGGATGAGCCGGGCATCTGGTCCACGAACCGGGTGGCGGCCTCGAAAAGCCCGATCATGGCGTCAAGGTTGCGGTGCGCCCGCTCGGCTTCGGGCCCGGTTGCGGCGCTGCTGTTCACCCAGGTTTTTTCTAGCCCGCTGGCCTGCCACAGGGCCCACAGCACGGTCTCGGCGTTAGCGCCCGGGGCGTTGAGCGCCTGCTGGCCCGCCGCGAGCACCCGGGAGACGCGGCGGATAGCGGTGCCCACCCCGTAGTCCGGCAGAGCTTCGGGGTTCAGCAGCGCCCCTAAGAGCAGGTCGTCGCTGGAGCGGCGCCCACCGGCACGCAGTTCGGCGGCGCGCAGCTGCTGGCGCAGGCGGCGCACATCCATACTGGAGGCGCCCCCCAGCCGGGAGGTGAGCAAGGTGATAGCGTTGTGCGCACCGGAGGCGGGGTTCGTGCGGTTTTCTTCGGCCAGCACATCTTCAAGGCTTCGCCGGGCGAGTTTGGCCTCGTCCTCTTCTGCCGTGGTGTGGGAGGCGTTGGCAATTGTTTCTGCGGTGAGCGGCTCCTCCCCGTCCGATAAGGTTTCCGTCCCGGAAGGTGACGCATAATTATCCGGCAAATGCAGTTGTTCGGCGCCGCGTTCACGGGCGTACATGAGCAGGGAAAGCGCATCCAGAAACGGCCGTACCGCCGGTTCATCACGCACCGGTGTGAGCGCCGCACCGGTGACGGTGGGAATACCCGAGGCCGCCAGTACCCGGCGGATATTGGCCACCCGGGAGCCATCACGCACCACAATCGCTGACCGCGCGTAGGCGGCACCCCGGTACAGGTAGTCCTCAAGCAGCAGCTGCGCCACCTGGTTCACCTCATCCTGCGGGGAGAGGAGCATGTACCCGAAGACCCCTTCGGGTGGTGTGCTGTAGCGGCGCGGGTCGAGCAGGTCACCTTCGTCGCTGAGCTGCAATAGCGCCTGTTCTTGTGCCTCGGCGGCGGGGGCACGCAGCTCACGCACGGTTTTAGCCCCGGTGATAACGGGCAGGCGGCGGGCCAGCTCACCCCACGCGGCGGCAATGCCGGGACCCATCCGGTACGAGGTGTTTAGGTATTCCGTCTCTAACGCGGGGAATGACTCTCCAAGTGTCCTGGCTAAATCCGGCCGTGCCCCGCGGAAACCCTGCACCACGGTCTCGGTGCAGCAGGTCATCAGTATGCGCCGCGTGAGGTTCTGCCCGGTTCCTGCGGTGAGCGCAGCAGCCACTTCCTCACGCGCCTGCCCCCGGTACGAGCTCAGGGCCGCCTGCGGGTTCTGGGCGCACAGAATATTCAGCAGCCGGTAGGTGGCGGGGCTGAGCTCCTGCACGTCATCAATAAGGATCAGGTCGAACCGTTCCCGTTCGGCGCTTAGCCAGTCGGGGTTTGCGAATAGAAAGTTGCAGGCTTCGTGGATGAGCGCCGCCGGGTCGTAGGCGTGCGGGGCGCGCAGACGGCGGATCTGCCGGTATTCGGTGTGCAGGGCTGCCACCGACTGCCAGGCGGGCCTGTTCAGCTGTTCGGCGAGCTCCTGAACCCTCTCAACGCTCACATCGTACTCAGCCATGCGGTCAAAAAAGTCGCGTATTTCGTGCCTGAAACCGCGCGTTCCTAGGGCCTCTTGCAGGTCTGCGGGCCAGCGCACCCCCGCACCTGCGCCTTCACGGTGACCGCCCAGGATCTCGCCAATCATCACATCCTGCTCGGGCCCCGACAGTAGTTTGGGGCTGTACTGCACCCCGGGCAGACTCCCCAGGGTGTGGGCACGGCGGAGCAGGTCGAAGGCGTAGGCCGCCCACGCACGGGTGGGTGCGGTAGACATGCTCGTGGTGATACGGCGCGCCAACCCGTCACGGATGCGGGTTGCGCCGGTACGGGTGGGGGCAAGCACCAGTAGCCGCGCCGGGTCTCCCCCATTGGCAATGAATTCGGCGGCGGCTGCGATAATACGCTCGGTCTTGCCGGTTCCGGGTGCCCCGGTGATGAGTTTTGCGGTCATGGTTCAAGTCTATCTGCCAGCTGGGGCGGCTGCTGCGTTATATGTCAGAGGGTGACGGTCCGGGCCGCGGCGGTGCAAAAACTCACGTATAGTCGAATTTATGAGCTGGATACACGGCCCCCGAGCCACTTTCGACCTTGAGACCACGGGCGTGGATGTTGAGACCGCGCGCATTGTGACCGCATCGTTACTGTTATTGAACCCTGACGGCTCGGTGCGCCGTGCCGGGGAGTGGCTGGCTGACCCGGGGTTGAAATCCCTGAGGCTGCTGCGGCGGTGCACGGGGTTACTACAGAGTATGCGCGGGCGCACGGGCAGCCAGCGCAGCAGGTGGTGTGGGAGCTGGCGGGGGCTATCGGCTCGTTATTCCTTGACGGGGTTCCGGTGATCGCGTTTAATGCCGCCTACGATTTCTCGGTTCTGCACCATGAGATGAAACGGTACAGTATTGCCAACGGGGAGCTGCCCGGCGGGTGCATCCTTGACCCGTACATTATTCATAAGCACGTTATTCCGCGTAAGCGCGGCAACCGTAAGCTGGAGACGCTGGCCGTGGAGCACAAGGTGCAGCTGGATAATGCGCACACTTCCAAGGACGATGCCTTAGCCGCCGAACGGCTGCTGGTGAAACTCACCGAGAGGTTCCCTGCGGTGCTTGATGTGGATGCCGCTGCCCTGCACGAGCAGCAGGTGCAGTGGGCGGCGCAGCAGGCCGCCGATTTTCAGGCGTGGCTGCGCACAAAACCGGGTAAGGAGAACGAGGTGATTGACGGCCGGTGGCCGGTGCGCCGGTAGCCCTGGCTGCTGCGGGGCCGCCCGGTAAGTCAACGTAAGGCGTATTACGTGCGGCGGCGGGGTGTATCGCTACCTGCCGCGGCCTCTTTGGCCTATGCTAAAGAGGCCGGGTTTTATACCCGTACCCCACCCCGCAGATTCACTGGTTGAAGGCTTCAGATGGAACAGCACAACGATAAGGCGTATACCGATACCAACACGTACAGCATCTATTTAGGGTCGTCCAGGGAACAGCATAAGTTCATTGTGGCGCAGTCGCAGGTGGTGCTGCGGCTGGGTCGTATCCTCATGAAGTCGGGGGCGAGTGCCTACCGTATTAAGGCGTCAATGGCGCGCTTGGCGAAGGCGGTGGGCCTGGATGAGCACCACGCCCAGGTGACGTTCACTGAGATCGCCACCACCGCCTACGGGAACGGGAATTTTCGCACCGAGGTGGCCGAGCAGCGCACGATGGGCATTAACTCGCACAAGATTGATTTGCTGGGCAATTTCATTTCTGAACTGCCGGAGCGGATCACCCCGCAGGAGGCGAATGCCGAACTGGAACGCATTGATTCGATGCCGCACCTGTATAAACGGTGGATGCTTGCTCTGGCTTCGGCGGTGGCGTGCGCGGGGTTCGCGTTTTTGAACCGTGGCGGGCTGATTGAGTGTTCGGCGGTTTTATTGCCGCCGGGTTGGGGCAGTTTTTGCGTTCCACCCTCATGAAGCGCGGGGTGAGCCATATGGCGATCTGGATGGCGTGCGGGTTCCTGTCGGCGGGCGCCTATATTGGGCTGATTAATCTGCTGACGGGGCTGCAGCTGATTGGTTCTGAACACATGGTGGGGTTCATTTCGTCGATACTGTTCCTGGTGCCGGGGTTCCCGATGGTCACGGGTATGCTGGATATTTCGCGGATGGATCTTCTGGCGGGTATGTCTCGGCTCATGTATGTGACGGTGCTTCTGGTGAGCGCATCGTTTGCCGTGTGGGTGTTGGCTTCCCTGTTTCATCTGCCGTTGGCGCAGAACGCCCGGCCAGACATCCCGGATGGTTTGTACCTGCTGTTGCAGGTGGTTTCTTCGGGGTTGCTGCGGCGGGCTTTGCGATGCTGTTCGCGGCGTCCCCGGTGGCGTGCGTGTGGGGCGGGGTGATCGCAGCAGTGGCGAACCCTGCGCGTATTTGGCTGGTTGAGGCGGGCTGGACCTCCCATATGGCGGCCACCTTGGCGGTGTTCGCGGTGGGTATTATGGCGGAGCTTGTGGCGCCGCTGCACGGGCGGCAGTACTCTCGGATTTCGCTGTCGGTGCCTGCGGTGGTGACGATGGTTCCGGGTGTGCCGTTCTACCTGGCAATGTCGCATATGTCTTCCGGTGACTTGTATGCGGCGATGGGTGGTTTTGCCCAGTCGTTTCTGACGTTTTTGGCTTTGGGGCTGGGGCTGGCGTTTGTGCGGCTGCTGTTTGATAAGAACTGGCTAATCGACCACGACACGCAGGTACTAAAGAAGCTAAATATGAACCAGCACATGCGGTAGGAGGCAAAACATCTCCCAGCTCTCATAGGCGCAAGGTCGGTGGGGGCGATGAGGAGCCAATTAGCTGTATTTTACAATGCTAATTGTAACTACAGTAAATGGAGTACAGGCAGTTCAAGAATGTCTTTTACGGTTAGCTTACTAATATCTTTTTCAGCAAGAGATAATTTCCTGTTTTTCAATGACTTACTATCTTGGAAATAATACTCATATATTGCTGTATTTGTTTTATCATAAATGTACCCATAATATTCATCTTCTCCATTTTCGTCTTCAACAAAATTCATAAAGAATATTTTGTCGCTGTGAGGCAAAGATTCTTTTACAGATTTGAATAAATTAGGAACTTCCTGTGACACAAAATGAGTACATTCCAAAATACTTTCCAGCAGAACTTCATTAGTTAATTCTTGAGGCTCCATACCTAGCTCCTATCTTTTTACTCTTCATAAATTTCCATATAATGGTTCCATATCAGGCGCAGCCGGGAAAATGGATAAGGATGCAGCATTCGTACCATTCCAGCTTATTGGTAAAGCTGCGTTCTTGTGCAGGGAATGCACGCGCTATCCTGTAAATTTAAAATAGGGTGTATCTCCTGAATTATAAATATATCATTTTTAGACAGCGATAGATTTATATGGGAATTTTCTCTCTTTGAAGTAAAATTCAAATAAGAATTTTCAATATAAATATCCAGTTTGTTATACCCTAACGCATCGGGGTTTAAAATCGAAACTTCATTAACTCTTACATTACTTGATGTTTTGACACAAAGGGCGTTAAAATCTTTTTCCCATTCCCCCATTTTTTAACGGGAACCAATGGCTTTTGTTTTATAAAGAAATTGAATTCACTAGCACCATTTAAACTAATTAAAACTTCATTAATATAAATGGAGTTAAATACACCTTCAGGATAAAGCTTTTTTAAGAAAAAGTATTTCCGAAATAATCTAAATTTAACATAGAAATTATTCTTCTACTAGAACCATGCGTTTAAAGCAGTCATACAAATTTTCCCCGATTAAATACATATTTTGCATTTTTACTTCTTCGGGCATGGTTTCCCCAAAATCATCACAGTAATCTTCTTCATCCCATTCGTTTCCATGGTACCAGTAATAAATTTTCCCTATTCTTTCCCCTTCTACGCACAGGCATATCCTATCTCCATAGTTATTTTCAGCGATAGGCAAAAAATTCATAGGAATCCTATTTTCCATTCTTTTATAGCATTGCTCAATAAATAACCAGTTTGATATGAAGATCCTTCTCCGTAAAAACAACCAAATTCTCCATTTTTTATTACAACATTTTCTACTGGTGATTCACTGGGATAACAATAAATTGGCAGCCCATCGTTATACATAGTTAACTTGTAGAATATTTCATTCAGATATGTTTCTCCTCCGAAACATGTCAAATAGTCTAAATAATCAGAAAACTCTTTCTTATCTACATCTAGATATTTTGACATTATTTCTCGTGATAAAGGAGCGAAAGGTTTTGCTTCAACCCTTACGACTCCTCCCATGTTTTCTATTAAATTTTGCATTCTAGTACTCATAGTGTTTGCTCCAGTCAAAAGGCTCTTTATAGAGGGGGCGCACTTCACCCTGCACACGCACTATAAAGCAAAAGCCCCTTACTCTGCAAGCGAGTAGGATCGCGTGTCTACTAGTGAGGGCGTAGGGTGTTCTGAGTGTTTCGGGTCAAAATACTGTTGAGCGATATTAGTAAGGCGGTGAATTGTAATGGCGATGGGCCTGGTGGTACAGTGGTAAAGATATTTCAGGCCGTAATGGCATATTGGGTTACAATGGTGTAATGATGTGTCTTGTTTTTTGGGATAAAAAAATTATTGACGGCGTGCATAGAAAACTTTCTTCAAGAAATATTTTATATACACAACTCTATTTACCAGACCAAATCTGGTCTATAGTTTTGGAGTTCAGTACTCCACCAATAGAGCAAGGATACGAGTGTATCGCTAATGAAGTTTATTTTTTAGCTGATACTGCACCGCATTATTTACTGGTAGATGGTTTTAAATTTGACTTTTTGGATGGCCCAAGAAAAATAGGGGAATGTATTGTTGCTACGTAGCGGGGTGCACCAGTGCCCACCCATACGTCTCCCCCACTATTCGGAACATCCCGGAGGGCACCATGGAGGCTTTTGAGAATATTTTAGAGTGCTACACCCACAACAGCACCCTGGTGCTCAAGGGTTTCAGCGCAGAGTCTTCCGCATGGTTGGAGTATTTTTTCCGGGAACCGCGGGTCCGTGTTCTTACCGGGTAGTGTATGCTTTACCTGCTGCTGAGAGCTCGTTCCGCTTCTATTATGCGTTCCACATATGTTTCCAGCGGGAAATGAGAAAGAACCTGCGCCGGATGATTGTAAGGCTCGCACAGGGCTGTGAATGTGGTGCCGTCACGGAAGACGAGCAGAGTATCGCCGTCGAATATGTTGGTTCCTCTTGGCAGCAGGTCGTGAACTGTGCCGGTGTACTCCTCCAGGGGTGTTTCTTCGCCTGCTCCCAGCGCAGTGTGGCGTGGGGGTCGCGGATGAGGCCGCGAATATTATGGGTGACCGTCTGCAGCCCCGCTGTTACCGTACCGCATAGGTCTTCAGCATTCTTATCGCCAAGAGTCATTCCCGCCAGATGAACGGTGAGGCTCGCAAAAACGTAACCTGCGCGCTGCTCTGTCGTGCTTTTAACCGCAATATTCATGGCCTGCCGTTTCGTTTACTTTTTATGACTATTCTCCCCTCTTCTCTCCCCCCTGCGGATGCTTTCATTCGGGGCGGCCATACCTTTAGGCAGGGTGCTTTCAGGGTTCTCCCAGTGAATCCTTCAGGTTCAGGAATACACTAAACCCATGAATTTATATTTTATTCGCGCTTTCTTACACCCCATACTGGTTCGGCATGCCGCGCAGGCACCCACTACCCCAGACGGTACGGTGCGGGTGCGCATGTACTGGATGCATGCGCTGCCGGGGTTCACCAGCATTTTTCTGGGGCTGCTGTTTATGGCGTTCGCTGTCCCTGCTTATCTTTCGTCCATCGGTCAACTGATTATAACCGTCCTGTTCGCGCTGTTGTTCTTTATTATGGGCGGCATTATCCTGCTGGCCTGGAAAAACGTGTACATTCAAACCGGTGTCGACTATGTTGAGCAGCGCCTGTGGGTGGGGGTGCCCGTGCGCATCCACTTTAATGAGATCGATTCCTTCTCATACAACCCCGGGAACACCCAGCTGACAATGAGCAGGGGAAGCTCGGTGGGTGGCTCTCCCTCAAAACCACCGATAATAGGCGTATCGCGTTCCAGCCGAACTACTACCGGGGTGAGCGCACCATCGCAGCGATAGCGTTCCGGCTATATTATGGGCGCTGGCCCAGCCCCACTAACCCGCACGACCAGCAGATTCTCGTGAATACAATAGCTGACGGATCCAGCAAACAGTACCTGATCGAGAACTCTAAAGGAAGTGATCTGACCCTCTAAAAGCCACCGTTCAGACTGAACCTACACATATGTGCCGCGCCCCCTCAGGTGGGGGCGCGGCACATATATTTTATGGATTGATTGTGCGGGGGCTACAGGTCGGTGCGCCACCGGTGGGCGTGCAGATACCCGGCGACCCTATCCTTCGTGTAATCACTCAGCAGCCGCTCATCGTCATCGGCACCCGGCTGCGGCCACCGGCCCTGCACCCCTGAAACATAATGCACTGCCCGGCATAGTGCGGCAGCGGTGTCCCCGCCACCCGGGTTGCAAACGCCACGTTGCCTTCCTTATCCATAACCTGCAGCTTATCCCGGTGTACAACACTGTAGCTATGCCACCGCCTCATGTGCAGATTCCTTCGGTCTTCCTCTACGCTTACCACATCACGGTACATGGGGTCGTAAATATAGCCGCCGATCTGCTCAAAAGCGATGATACGGGTACCGCCAAAGAAACCGCGAGCCGCCAAAGCATCAGGGAGCATCTCAACGTATGTGACCGTGATACCCCAAACCCCCAAAGCGTACGCAAGAAGAACCAGGCAGGTGCCGCCGCCCCACAGAATCAGCATCATTATCTGGTGTGAGCCCGCAGAAGACGATATAAGCACCGCCCCGGTAACAGCCACAGCGCAGCAGATAACCCCGCCGACCACGTCGAAGGCCACGAAAACCCACATCGGATACCGGCCCCGCCGTGGTGTCTGCGTCTTCTCTTGGGCGGCCCGCCGACGCACATAGCTCAGGTGCAGCGCCACAAAAATGGGTATTACACCCACTACCGCATAACTCAATAGAACACTCATGCTCCCTATCCCCTTCTCGTTTAACGCATGTGCACCGGCGAATCAGACTGCACCCGTTCCTGTGCGTGCCGCCTTAAAAATCGCCACGGTAGCTGTTTTCCAGCAGGTATTCGAGGGTTCCTCGGCGCGTCATATGCTTCATCAGCTGCCGGTCCATGGGGTTCTTCACGTCAAGCCAGCGCCCTTCCTCAGCACGCACCATCATCAGGGGACCCAAGTAATTCTTGGTTGGGGAACGGTAGATGCGTACCCCCATAAACCTCTTACCTTCTTTGGTTTGTATCTCAAGGCGATCCTCAAGGTGATAGCGGGTGGTGCCATTATCTGAGTGGCTGCTACGCAGAGTACGGGTGTATAGGTACCCGCCGATTTCGGAAAGTTCAAGTGATTGTTTGAACCCAAAGAAATTACGCACCACCACCGCGTTAGAGGTTATTTCGTGGTAAGGGATGGTCAGCGCCCATAGCGTGATCAGTGTAACTAACGCCACAAAGCCTATGGGGATAAAACCTATCATGGTTACCCCGGTGCCGATCCTCTTAGTGGGGTCCATTATCATCAGGCCCACCCCCACAATGAAGCTGCCGATGACCCAAAGTACCGCTTCGATAATGGCGCACAGCCACAAGGGTGTGCGTGCCCGCCACGGTGCTGTAGTCTTCTCACGCTGGTTACGGATTAGAAGGTACACAAAGTGCAGCACGATAATGGCTGTAAGAATACCTGTACCCAAATAGTTGTAGTGTCCTAATGCTTCCAGCAAAGTTCTTCCCGCCCTCTCTGAAGAAAGTTGTATAACTGTCTGCTGCCTTCACGCGGTCATAGCTTCGGGGCTATGCGCCCTTAAGTGTTAGAAAATCGTCACGCACCATGTGCTGCATCAGATATTTAACTGTTTCTCGGTGCGTCAGTTGAGCGAGAATCTGCTGATCACGCGGGTCATCCTCACGGGCCCAGCGCCCATGTTGAGCACGAAACACGATGCGGGCGCCCAGAACGTTAGGAGCGTTTTGACGCAAAACGGAAATCTTATAGAACACGCTGCCCTTAGCATCATATATTTCCAGGTAGTCGCTGCCGCCGCCATCTCTATTAGCACGGTACGGGTAATACTGGTATCCGCTAATCTGTGACAGCTCAAGTGAGCGAACACCCGATCCTGTGGTGCGCACAATAAGAGCGGAAGGGGTGAACTCATAGTAAGGGACGGTCATACGCCATATAGACACGGCAAAAGCGCTAAAAAACATCACAAGAAACACGTACGGCAGAACCGTCCAGAGAGGATCTGACTTCTTTAAGGAGCTTGAGATCGCTATGAAACCACTAGATACACCAGCTACAACAACGCCAATGAGTACCTCGAATAGCGCGACCTTACCCCAAGAGTAAAACCGTACTCTCAACGGAGCGTTTTTCTTTTCGTTCGCCCCGCGTACCAGCAGGTACGTCAAGTGCGTTACGACGATACCGCATACGCCACCGGCAATCACAAGTATCCACAAGAATACGTCGAGCATAAGACTCGAACCTCCTGTCTTCAAGCTACACTTCAACGTTAGCACCATTATGAGGGTATACACCGGATTTCTACTCTGTAGCTTTAGCGCCAAATACCGCAGACCATATTCAGCATGTTGGCAGTGCGCAGGATACGGGGTGTCTACTTTATTCCCTCAATGCAGGCGGTGAGCAAATCCCAGAGCTCTTGACGCTGCGTATCACTAAGCCCTCCCACCATCTGCTGCTCAATCTCGCGGATGCGCCCGGTTGCTTGAGCGAGCATCTGCTCCCCTGCGGGGTGAGCATGGTAGGTAAGGCTCGGCCTTTAGTGGCGTGAGTAGCAGGATGCGCCGCATCCGTGCCCGATTGAGGTGGCACGCGAGCACCCCGAATGGCGGAGTTATGCGAAGCAGCTGCGGTACGGGCATTTTGAGGTCTCGCACGATTTCTTTGAGCATATTTACCGCTATATGATGAGGTAAAACCGCCCGCGGCGAAGCAGCACAGTGCGGGCATGCACCAGAGGATACGGCGTGGACATAGAATCACATATACAGCAGGTGGAAGACCTCCTTAAACCCCTAGATTGTGACGCGCGGCGCCGGTTTGCCTCCTGGTGTTGCTACGCCCTGGTGGCAGAACCCGCGATCCAGAAGCACCTGACCCTGCTCACCGGCTCGGCTGAAAACTACCGGGTGTGCGAGAGGATCGTTGCGCAATGCTGGTACGGCTCACCGCCCATTAACGCAAAAACCGCCCAAGAAACCCTGCACCGGATCGACTGGGATGATGAAGACACCCCGCTCAATGACGAACCGGCGACACAGGGCTGTCTTGAGATGCTCACGGCAATCAGCAGCATGTTGGGTGGGCTGCGCGCTGGCAGGAAAGATTCCGCCTACTTCGCCAACTGCGCTGAGAACGTTATTAACTGGAAAGACACCCTGGCGTGTTTCCCCGCCAGCGCCGACGGCACACCCGAACAGCAAGACCTGCTGCAGGAGTACGAACGCCAACACCTCTTTCTCCGTGAGCTCGGCGAGGGCCACATTGGCGCTGAAGACATCCATAAGTTCAGGTAGCCCAACTCTTCGATCCCCTACTATAGGCGCGCAGCAGCTGATGCCTGGTGACCAATAACCGCCTATCATGGGATAAGAGACTTTCAGGCGCCCACACACGAAAGGTTACCCATGAGCGTATCAGCCGAACACCACCTGGCACACCAGCACAGCGAAGAGCTTTTTGAACGCTCCCGTTCCGTCATTCCCGGCGGGGTGAACTCCCCCGTGCGTGCTTTCAACTCCGTGGGCGGCACGCCTGCCTTTGTGACCCGCGCATCCGGCCCCTATATTTATGATGCTGACGGCAACGAATACGTAGACCTTGTCTGTTCGTGGGGTCCGGCGATTCTTGGGCACGCGCATCCGCAGGTTGTTGCGGCGGTTCAAGAGGCTGCCTCACGCGGGTTATCGTTCGGTGCCGCATCCGCGCCCGAGGCAGAGCTCGCAGAGCTTGTGGTTGATCGCGTCAACACTGCGATCCCTGGCGCAATCGAGCAGGTACGTATGGTATCTACCGGCACCGAAGCCACCATGACCGCTATTCGCCTGGCACGCGGCATCACCGGGCGCGATAAAATCATCAAATTCTCGGGCTGCTATCACGGGCATGTGGATGCGCTGCTCTCTGAAGCAGGCTCCGGCGTGGCGACTCTCGCCCTACCCGGCTCGGCGGGCGTGACCGCGGCAACCGCATCCGAAACTATTGTGCTGCCCTACAACGATCTTGACGCCGTGCGCGAGGCTTTCGCCGCGCATCCGGGAGAAATTGCCGCCATCATTACCGAAGCCGCCCCCTGCAATATGGGCGTGGTGACTCCCGAACCAGGCTTTAACCGCGGCCTGCGCGAAATGACGCAGAGCAATAATGCCCTGTTGATTTTTGATGAGGTGCTGACCGGTTTCCGCGTCTCGTCCGCCGGGTACTGGGGTAAATTCGCCCCCGAAGATAACGGCTGGGTTCCTGATATTTTCACTTTCGGTAAAGTGATCGGCGGCGGTATGCCGATCGCCGCACTCGCCGGTAAACGTGAGGTGATGGAGCATCTGGCGCCGACCGGCCCCGTCTATCAGGCGGGCACGCTCTCGGGTAATCCACTCTCGGTGGCATCCGGCATTACGACCCTCAAACTCGCCGATGATACCCTCTACCGCACGCTGGATACACGTTCGGAACAGCTACAGGCTGCGCTGACGCAGGCACTGGCCGATGCCGGGGTGGATCATTCGATTCAGACGGCGGGCAACCTGTTCTCGGTTGCCTTTGGTACCGGCGAGCACGGCGTGCGCAACTACGCTGATATTAAGGGTTCTGCCACCGCCAAATACACGGCGTTTTTCCACGCCATGCTTGATGCTGGCGTATACCTTCCCCCGAGTGCTTTTGAGGCGTGGTTCCTCTCCGGAGCGCACGACGATACCGCGATGGAACGCATCATTGAGGCGCTGCCGGGCGCGGCACGTGCGGCGGCTAAAGCCTAACGCGCCCTCACCACCGAGAAAGGGAAATCTGTAGCCCACCCCCATAATTCCTTAATGTATACCCTTGGCTGAGCAGGAAAATCCCATAAAATGGGTATATGGATGTGAGAGATATTTGGCTGATCGCTGCGATAGTTTACCTGGGGCTGTGTCTGCTCAACGAGGTGGCCTATCCCATGTACATCAGCAAAAAGAAAGCAGTAAAGCCAGCGTACGGCGGGTTCTGGAGCGGAACTATTCACATGCTCTGGTATGTGATCGCCTGGTTTGCTCTCGCCCAAACATTCCACCTGTTCTGGGACATCTACTACTACAGTTACGGTCTTGGCGGCGGCGCATTCATACTCCCCTTCGCGCTAATCTACTTAGGTGCTTACTTCGGGCGGCGGCGCTACCGTATAGCACGCGGGCTAAATATTTGGGACCGCG
This sequence comes from Rothia aeria, assembly GCA_002355935.1. GTDB lineage: Bacteria > Actinomycetota > Actinomycetes > Actinomycetales > Micrococcaceae > Rothia > Rothia aeria. The sequence continues at coordinate 2,196,271 of AP017895.1, forward strand.
ACTACGGTATGCCGCCCATCTACCGGGCAACTCTGGGTAAGCTCGGCAACCTCTTCCGCGGCTCCGAGCAGATGCAGTCAGCCGGTATTATCTACGGCGTATCAGTCTTCGCCTGGGTCACCTGGGGGCTTTACCTGCTGGCGGCTTTCGGTTTCCTCGCATCGCTCTTCGATGCGGGCCCCTCTACGTGGGCGACATGGCGGTGCTGCTCACCCTGGCCACAGTACTCGGCGCTATTGGGGTGTTCTGGCATTACCGCCACTACACCGTGTTCCTGCCGGATCAGATCCTCATCAGCAGGGTCTTCGGTTCGGCGAAAATTCTCTACTACCAGCAGCTTGAGTTCTTCCGGATCATCCCCACCGACCCCGACGCCATTCACCCCGATATGCAAGATCCTTCCAAATGGCGTATTGAGGTCAAAATACCCGGCAAAAGCGCCCCTTTCTCCACGTCACTGTCTGACCCGGGAGTCCGCTACCTTATCCGGCAGATCGCGTTCCGTATCGAGCAGGAACGCTGGGCTGATATGAACTCCCCAGCCGACCGCGAGCAGCTGCTGCAATACCACAACGATGGCCGTATTATCTGCACCACCAAAGGCCATAAACCCGCAGGTGAATTCGCGCAGGAGGCAGCATACCGCGCATCCTTCAAGCAGACACATTAGGATTTCTTCGCTCTGCCGCGCAGGCGCAAAGATGGGTTCTCTATTGTCGTGATACCATCGCAGAAATGCTGGTCTCACGTTTTATGGAGAACCCATCTTTGAATATTCTTCTGCGGGTGTGATCGGCGGTTGATGGTATCTTTACCACCGCAGGAACCGTTATTTTCCATGAGTGGGCTGTATTCCCTAATGAATAACCCTCACTGTAGGTTGATGAGATAAAGAGGAATTTGTTGGATATACCCAGATTGTCGCGCCAGGGCAGCTTAGCAGACGGTATTACCTGGAGTTCTGAGATGCTTATAGAAAAATTCCACAGGTACCGCTATAGAATCGACAACACTCATGGAACCGGTAAACCCGTTATTTTCATTGGGCTAAACCCAAGTTTAGCCGGAAGCCTTCGGGTCTCCGATCCTACGGTAAAAGCTCTAACTCAGGCTATGCTGGGAACCTGTCACTTCCTCGACCCCGTACATTCTGCACCATTACTGCACGCCCGCACAGTGCTAATTATTAATCTATTCACCTTCGTAGAACCAAATTCGCGCAATATAGAGTATTCCCTAGACCGGCACGCGGTTGCCGAATTAGAGACGGTACTTGCCGAGTTCCCATATGCGCCGATTGTTTGCGGCTGGGGCAAAGAGAATAATTCACCTGAGAGCCGGGAAGTGTGGCATCAGCAGATAAGCGAGTTTATCCGGCGGCTCGCGGATCGTTCCTGCTACCGTCTTGAGCTACCACACTCCCCTAATTCTGATGGTTCATTGGATGCGCGTTCCTGGTCGCCGCGAGGTATCAACAGTGCCCTCAGGAACTTGCCGTCTGGTACCCGCATGGTCCTTGCCCGGTTTACTCCCCAATAAAGTATCCCTAGGGTTAGTCTTCACGCAGCCAGCGGGCGGCTTCGGCTGCATAGTAGGTGAGAATCATGTCCGCGCCCGCGCGGTGAATCGAACGCAGCGCCTCCAACGCCACGGCACGGCGGTCAATCCAGCCGTTTGCCGCGGCGGCTTCAATCATGGCGTACTCCCCCGACACCTGGTACGCCGCCACCGGCACAGGTGAAAATTCGGCGACCTCACGCACAATATCGAGGTAACTTCCGGCAGGCTTGACCATCACCATATCGGCGCCCTCGTCAATATCGGCCTGCACCTCCAGGAGAGATTCGCGGCGGTTCGCCGGATCCTGCTGATACGTTTTGCGGTTCCCGGTAAAGCTAGACTCCACCGCATCGCGGAACGGACCAAAGAACGCTGAGGCATACTTCGCCGAATACGCCATAATAGAGACGTTCTGGAACCCGGCCGTATCCAGTGCGGCGCGCATGGCGGCAATCTGCCCGTCCATCATGCCCGACGGGGACACCGTGTGTGCCCCGGCGCGTGCCTGAGACACTGCCATCTTGCAGTACAGTTCCACGGTTGCGTCGTTATCGACAATCATGGTGCCGTAACCATCATCGACAAGCACGCCGCAGTGCCCGTGAGAGGTGAACTCGTCCAGGCAGGTATCGGCCATAATAACGATCTCGTCGCCAAACTCGGCACGGCAGGCAGCGATAGCGCGGTTCAAAATACCGTTCTCATCCCAGGCCGCCGAACCTACCTCGTCCTTATCATCATCCAGCGGAACCCCGAAGAGGTCGATGCATTTAATGCCCGCCTCCGCAGCCTGGCGCACAGCAGGAATTAGGGACTCTAGCGTGTGCTGGTACTGCCCGGGCATTGAGGAAATCGGCTGTGGTTCGCTCATGCCGTCGCGCACGAAAAACACCTGGATCAGCTGCTCGGGACGCAGCGCGGTCTCGGCGGTGAGGGCGCGCATCGCGGCGGTGGTGCGCAGTCGGCGGGGTCGTCGGGTCAGGTTCATGAGGTGTGTCCTTTCAGTAGCTGATTCGGTGGCGGGTGCGGCTGGGGTTACTCGGGTGGGGCGAACGGGTAATCCTCAAACAGGCCATCCCGTATAGCGTTCACGGAGCGTACAAAATCTTGCCTCTGCGTATCGGTGAGCGACCCGCGCCGATCCAGGTAATCTTCAAGTTCTCTGTACAGAAAATGCAGTTCCACAAACTCCGTAAAGCTAATGCGCATATCCTCCACATGCTGCGCATCGTACTGGCCCGCATCGTGGTCGTAGTACAGGATGGTGTTACTGTCGCGGGCGAAAAACCACTCATCGCCATTACCGGCGCTGCCCACAGGCCACACCGTGCGGCTGAACTCGGGGTGCTCCCGCTCCAGGTAACGGTGATGCTCCAGGGCCTGCTCATACCCGTAAAGACAGCAGTCGGCGGTTATCTCCCCACCACGGTACTGCGCTAAAAACCGCAGGTACGCACCGTCCAGCCCGGCGGGTAGTTTGCCGGGCAGCGTTATTTTATCCGTGCGGCGCTGACAACACTGCGCCAGCTGCTCATCCCACCCGTTAAGCACCCGCGCTCACCACCGAAAACGCGGCGGACGCCAAATCCTGCGCAGACGGGGAATCCGCCACCACATACGGCACCCCCAAAGAACGCGCAGCAGATGCGGTGCTCTGCCCAATAGCCACCACCGGCGGGAACCTGTCGGTCGGCACCCCCTCGGCGAGCGCCTGAAGCAGCGACGGGGCGGTAGCGACCACGGCATCCGTTACTGGCTGGCCAGCAGATGTCTCACGGCTGAGGGCTTCCCGGGCTGCGTCACACCCAAGCTCACCGGGGGCGAGGTCAGCCTCGGCCGCAGGCTCCATACGGTACACCACGGTGCGCATCACCCGAAAGCCCAACGCCCCCAGCCCCTCACGCAGGGTAGGCCGGGCGTTCTGGCCCTCAACCACCCACACGGTGTCAGGCTCGTCCTGCTGACGATCACTGGCGGGGAAACCGGCAAGCATCCCCATGGCGCTCTGGGTGTGCGGTATATAGTCCGGCTCTATCCCGCACCGTTCCAGTTCCGCTGCGGTCGCCTTACCCACGCACGCCAGGCGCGCATCGGCGGCATTAAGCACATGCGCGAAATGCTCTCCCCACAGCTCGGTGCAGGCACGCACCGCATTGGCGCTTGTGAACGTCACCCACGCCACCTGATCGGCGGCGGTCGCTTGAAGGGCCGCGCTCAGCTCGGGGGTGTACGCCACGGTGCGCGGCACATGCACCGGCGCATACAGCACGTTCGGGGCGGGCTCACCCCGCTGCCGGGCAAGCTCACTCAGCGCCCGCGCGAACCCGGTGCCTTTAGCTGCTGTGCGGGTGAGCAGAACGCGCGCGGCGCCCACTAGGACACCTCAAGCCCGGCAAGTGCGGCTGCACCCATCTGCAGCATATCTTCAGCCACGTGCACCCCCAGCCTTTCGGCACCGGGTATGTCCAGCTCCACGGTCGCAGCAGAGTGGCGGATGCACTCGGTGCCCCTGGGGTCTGCGACTATGGCGGTGAGTACCAAATCGCCCTCTATTACGTGCGCATAGGCGCCGATGGGGGCGGCGCATCCGGCTTCTAGGCGGCGCAGCAGAGCACGCTCCGCAGTGACCGCCAGCCGGGTCTCAAAATGGTCGGCGGCAATCAGTGCGGCCCCCAAAGAACGCACCGGCCGGGAAATTTCGGTCTCCGTCAGGGAGGCAATATCCGGGTTGGCGAATTCGCTCTCACGCACCTCAAGGGCGAGCGCGCCCTGCCCTGGGGCTGGGAGCATGCGGGTAGGGTCAAGGTACTCGGTAATAACGTCCTCTTTGTTCAGGCGTTTGAGGCCCGACACAGCCAGCACCACGGCGTCACAGTCACCGGTGGTTTCGGCCCCCACCCCGGTGTGCGCCTGCCGGTCGGTTTCAGCCGAGCCCTGCACCATCACCTGCCGGGCACCGTGCTCTTCGAGCCCTTTCACACGGGCGATGCGGGTGCCCACATTACCGCGGATATCAACGATTTCAAGGTCGGGGCGCAGCAGCCGCAGCTGCGCTGCACGGCGCGGCGACCCGGTGCCGACGCGGGCGCCGGTGGGGAGGGTATCAAGAGTCAGCTGATCACGCGCAACAAGCGCATCGCGCGGGTCTTCGCGTTCGAGGGTTGCCGCGACCACCAGCCCGGGGCATGGGGCAGAGGGCAGGTCTTTCAGGGAGTGCACCGCCATATCGACGCCTTCCCCGTTATTGCCCGCCAGCAGGCGCTGACGCAGGGCCGCAGCGAACACGCCGGTGCCGCCCAGGGTTGCGAGCGGGCCGGCGAGCGTATCCCCCTCAGTTTTGACGGTGACCAGCTCAAATTCCACACCGGTGGTGCCCTCATGAGCGTGGGAGGCGGCGGTGACGTGTTCGGCGGCGAGGGTGCTCTGGGTGAGGGCTAACGCCGACCCGCGTGTGCCCAGCAGGTAGGTCTCGCTCATGGTTCTCCTTGAGGGTATTAGTGGTGGGGTCACGGCGTGGGGTTTCGGGGTACGCGGGTGGTGCCGGTTCTATGGTTCCTATCTCCTGGGCGGCACCCGCCTGAAGCATCAGCTACGGGTTCGTGCCGCCGGAGTATTCGGCGATAACCGGTTTCGCGGCGCCCCGCGCGGGTTTGCAGCAGTCGGGGTCGCATTCGTCGAACCAGCCGCGTTCGCCGGTCACTGATTCCTCGCACACGCTCTCCCGGGTGCGGGCCGCCTCATGATCCAGCCCGGTGTGTGGGTTGGCTGCGACGCGTTCGGCAATCAGGCGGCGTAACGATTCAACGTACGCCGGGTGCGTGCCGGGGGTGGGGGTGCGTACCGCCGCGATCCCGTGCTCGGCGCAGGTATCCAGTGCCTCGGTGTCAAGGTCCCATTTGACTTCCATATGGTCAGAGACGAAACCCAGCGGCACCAGAACAATACCGTCTATATCACCGGCGGCTTTCTCAATCGCGTCGTTCACGTCGGGTTCAAGCCACGGCATGGACGGCGGGCCGGAGCGTGACTGGTACACCAGCTCCCAGTCGGTATTATCCAGCAGGCTCTCATGATGCTCCTGCACTCGCGCGAGGACGGCGCGGGCCACCTGCAGGTGCTTCTCAACATACGCGGATCCGCCCTCATAGTCGATACCGCGCGGGCCTGCCTCATTCGCGGCGGAGGTCGGCACCGAGTGGGTGCAGAACATAATGCGGATCCGCCCATTCCCTGCAGCGGCGGTACCGTCAGCACGCCGTGCAGCCACCTGCTCCTGCACCTGCTTCAGCCCGTCCTGCAGGCCGTCGGCGAAGGCCTGCACAAACCCGGGGGTGTCGAAGAATTGGCGGATCTTATCGACGCGCATCTGACCGTGAAGCCCCAGTTTTTGAAGCGCCACCCCGTAGTCTTCACGGTATTGGCGGCAGCTGGAGTAGCCGGGGTAGGCGCTGGTGGCAAGCACCAGAATATTGCGGTGCCCTTCCTCATACGCCTGCTGCAGCACGTCACTGACGTAGGGGTCCCAGTTGCGGTTCGCCCACACGATGGGGATGCGCGGGCCGCGTTCGGCCAGGGCCTGTTTCAGGGCGGCCAGCAAAGCACGGTTCTGCTCGTTAATGGGAGAGACACCGCCGTTAGCACGGTAGTGGGTGGCGACCTCTTCAAGACGCTCATCGGGAATCCCGCGGCCCGCCGTGACATTACGCAGGAAGGGAATCACATCGTCCTGCCCCTCGGGGCCGCCGAACGATGAGAGAATCACCAGATCATACGGGGCGGGGGCAGCCGCGCGGGAACGGGTGATGCCGCACTCGCCGCGGTAGCTGCCGATTGTGTCCTCGTTCAGTACCGCGGGGCCGTTGGAGGCGGTATTGTGCGGGTCGGTCACGTTCGGGCGGATATTATTGGGCACCGAGCCGCAGCAGCCGCTGCACACACCGCTGCCGCCAGCACCCGGGCGGGCTGCATGGTTCGTTACCGGTTGATTCACGCGAGCACCTCAGCAACGTCGGCAGCTGGGATACGGCGCCCGGTGTAGAAGGGAATTTCCTCACGCACATACAGACGCGCCTCAGTGTTGCGGAAGTGGCGCATCATATCGACCAGGTCCACCAGTTCGGGGGCTTCAAGGGCAAGCACCCACTCGTAGTCGTTCAAGCCGAAGGTGGCCACAGTGTTGGCGAGCACCTGCGGGAAATCGATAGCTTTCATCCCGTGGTTTTTGAGCATTTCGGCGCGGCGCTGCGGGTTCATGTAGTACCAGTCGTACGAGCGCACGAACGGGTACACGCACACCCACGCCTCGGGTGCTTTACCCCGCGAGTAGGCGGGGGCGTGGTTGCGGGTGAACTCGGCGTCGCGGTGCACACCCATGGTGGACCACACGATGGTGGTGGCCCCGAACAGGGCGGTGCGGCGGATCTTACGCACAGCCTCCTGCAGCTTTTCGGGGGCTGAGCCGTGGGTCCAGACCATCACATCGGCGTTGTTGCGCATGGCGGACACGTCGTAGAGGCCGCGCACGGTCACCCCGTCGTTGGCGAGTTCCTGGGTGAGTTCCTCGAACTCTGCGATGGCGGCGGGGCTGGAGGCCCCTTCCGGGCGCACCCCGTCACGGGCAAACACAGTGTAGAGCGTGTAGAAGAGCTTCTCGCCGTTCTCGCGGCCGCGTTTATTTTCTTCTGCGGGCGAGTGCTGCTGGCTGCCGTACCCGTGTGCAGGCCGGTCACCGTACGCCCCGTGAGGCCCGTGCCCGCCATGGGCGTGGGAGCCGCCAGCGGGCGCGCCGTGCGAATGTGCGTCGTGGTGGGATTCCTGTGACATTATTCTTCCTTTCGTGCGGCGGTTTCCCGCCCTACCTGCGTTCTTGATTGTGCGGCGTTCCCCATCCTCGCCGGGGCGCCTATGCTGTTATTGTTTGGTGGGCGGGCACGGGGCCGCCTGGGGTGCTACCCGGCTGCTTCTTCGCCGCTTTTGGCGCCGTCGGCCTGCGGGGTGTTTCGTTTGAGGAACTGTTCCACCTGCTCGCGGGTGTCACGCACCGTTGAGACCAGCCCGGACCCGGCAGCCCAGGTTCCCACCACGCACACCGTCTCCAGCTGCGCCGTGAGTTCCCGGAATGTTTTCACCTTATCCCGGTGGCCCGGGGCGGTGCGCGGTAATACGTTGCTCCAGCGCACCACGTCCGCATCCAGCAGCTCATGGGCGGTGATGGGAACGTCCAGCAGTTTCGCGGCGTCGTGAAGCGCCAGGGTGATGAGCTGCTCGTCGGCAAGCGCCACATCGCTAATGCTCGCGTTCTCTCCGCCGCGACCGTACGAAAGACGCACCACGTGCTTGTCTTTCCCGACGGCCTCGGCGACCCACGGCCATTTCGCGCTCACATGGGTAAGTGCCTTAGCGCGCACATTTGTGACCTCCTCGGAGACCAGCATGCCGGTGCCGCGCGGGTGCGCGTTCAAGGCGGGTTGCTCCACCACAAGGGTCACGAGCGCAACCTCGGGTCCAGGTTCCAGGGTGGGCAGCGAAGTTTTAATGTGTGAACCCAGCAGGCGCGCAGTGGTGGGCCCGTCGGTGGCGAGCACCAAATAGTCGGCGCGTAGGGTGGCCTGAATCTCCCCGTCGACGGTGTGCCGCTGAATCACGAACCACTCCCCCGTGACGCTGTCACGGTCAATGGCGATCACATCGAACCCCGCAATAATACGCGCACATTTGGTGTACAGGTCTTCCACCAGCTTCTCAGAGAGCTGGTTCAAGCCCCCGGATAGGCTAGCCACCTGGGAACCGGCCGGGGCCTGCGACCTCAGCGCTGCGGAGGCGGCAGCAAGGGACTTATGTTTTTTCAGCCCTTCGCGTAGCCCGGGGATGGTGGCGTCCGCATCCAGCTGGTCGGGGTGCGCCGAATACACACCCGAAACCACCGGGGCCACCAGGTTTTTCAGCACCTTATTGCCCATACGGGCGCGCACCAGCTCGCCAAGAGTTTTTGCTTTAGCACCTACAGAGGCCGGTAGGGTCTTATCAAGTTTGGCGCGGCGCAGCCCCGCCCGGCCGAGCACCCCGAGCAGGGTTTTATCATCCAGGTTGCCCGGAATACCCATAATCCCGGTGTTCGGGGTTTTACGCGCCCCGAAAGGCAGGTACAGCCACGAGCCGTGCGGGTTGGGGGTGACAATATGCTCCCCAAGGCCCAGCTCTTTAACAAGCTCCGAAACGATGGGTGAGCGGGTGGCGTAGGATTCCGCACCGGAATCCAGCAGCAGCCCCCCAACTTCGTGCGCACCGACGGCACCGCCCAGATGGTCTTTTTGTTCGAGGAGGGTCACGCGCACCCCGGCTGCGGCGAGCTCCCGGGCAGCTAACAGCCCGGAGACACCGCCGCCCACCACGATCGCGGTGGGTGCGTTCTTTCCTATGTGCGGGTGTGCTGCCCTGTGTAGACCCATATCGTACTGTTCCTCGTTATTATTGCGGTGCTTTCCTAGTGTGTAGTTTCTAGTGTAGTGAGTTGGTGGGGTGTTCGTGAATATATGCCACCAGATCGGTGAGTACCTGCGGGTCCGTTGTGGGCGGCACCCCGTGCCCCAGGTTCACAATATGGGCGGGGGCGCTCGCCCCGGCGGCGAGTACCTCATCCGCGTGAGCGTACAGGGCCTCACGCCCAGCAGACAGAAGCGCGGGATCGATATTCCCCTGAAGCGGCACCGCACCGTTGAGCCTGCGGTTTGCCTCATCAAGAGGCAGGCGGTAGTCCACCCCAATCACATCGGCACCGGCCTCATGCATGGCGGGCAGCAGCTCGGCGGTTCCGGTACCAAAGTGGATGCGCGGCACCCCAAATTCCTCAACCATACCCAGGGCGGCGGCGGAGTGTTCCTGCACGTACCGGCGGTAGTCTGCTTCGCCCAACGAGCCCGCCCAGGAGTCGAAGAGCTGCACGGCGGATGCACCCGCCTCAATCTGGGCCCGCAGAAACTGCCCGGCGGTGCGCGCGGCCCACTGCGCCAACTCGCGCCAAGCAACGGGGTCGGCGTGCATCATGGTGCGGGGGCGCAGGTGATCGCGGGAGGGGCCGCCCTCAACCATATAGGCGGCAACGGTGAACGGTGCACCCGCAAAACCAATAAGCGGGGTGGAACCGAGCATCTCGACGGTTGCCGCGACCGCCTCACGAATAGGGTCGAGTGCCGCATCGGTCAGCTCCGGCAGGGCATGCACTTCATCAAGCGTGCGCACAGGATTCTCAAGTACAGGGCCGCGGCCGGGCACAATATCGACATTCACGCCCGCAAGCTTCATGGGGATAACGATATCCGAGAAGAAAATACCGGCATCGACGTTGTGACGGCGCACCGGCTGCACGGTAATCTCGGCGGCAAGTTCGGGGGTCAAGCAGGCGTCCAGCATGGGAATTCCCTCGCGCGCCTTGCGGTACTCGGGCAACGAACGCCCCGCCTGGCGCATAAACCAGACCGGGCGATGCTCAGATGCGCGCCCGGTGAGCGCCTGCAGCATCGGCGAATCGGCGGTTTGGGCGGCACGCAGCGGGTGGGATGCACTCAGGCGCGACAGCTGCGCCTCGGTCAGCAAATCACGCTGGCGCTCCGCCGGATGCGGCGGGCAGGGTACAGGGCTGGTTTTGGTCATATATCCCAGTGTGCCAGGTTTTGGACGTGTGTTTTTACGACACATTGTCACATTCCGACATGTTTTACACCCCGTACTAGACACATAGGCATACCTTAGTATTTACAAGGGAGAAGCTACCTCAGCAAAGAACGGGCTTCGTGTTTTCTGCACCCTAATACACACCGCCGAAACCCACACCGGGCGATAAAAACCCACTCATTCTCACATTCGGCGACTAGTCACCTCACGAGTTTTACACACTCGCCCACAAAGTGTTTATGATTAGTTCCTAGTGACTATTTACGCCTTTGTGGCCTCCCACCGGATAATCGACCTGACCACCGTCGCATTACTGAGCAACGGTGCCTCCGGCGTACCCGAAACACTCAAAAGCGACACCGCCCAGCAGCTGGGGGTTGAAGGGTCCGTGGTGCTGGCAACCTGCAACCGCCTCGAAGTGTACATAAAACTGACGGTTCCCAAGCATCTGCCCCCGTGAGCGAGCTGATATTCGCTCATATCGCCACCCAAGCCGGACTCGCCCAAGAGATCGTCAGCAGCAGCTTTGAGGTGTACAGCGACCTCGAATCCGCCGAGCACCTTTTCACCGTGGCCTCGGGCCTGGAATCGGCGGTAGTTGGTGAACGAGAAATTGCCGGGCAGGTACGGCGGGCGCTCGCCACCGCCCAGCAGGCCAGCCCCGTGCCGGGTGAGCTGGTGCAGCTCTTTGAGCACGCCGCACACACCGCCCGTCAGGTAGGCCAGCACACCACCATCGGGTCGCAGGGGCGTTCTATTGTGGCGGTCGCCCTTGATTTGGCCGATACTGTGGCTGAAAAAGACTGGGCTAACCGGCGGGCACTCATCTTCGGTACGGGCGCCTATGCGGGTGCCACCATTGCAGCCCTGCGGGAACGCGGATGCGAAGATATTTGGGTGAATTCCCGCTCAGGCCGTGCCCAGCAGTTTGCCGCCAAACGCGATGTGCACGCGGTACCGCAGGGGCACTCATGGCAGGCAATGGCCGAGGCGGATGTGATTATCGGCTGTTCCGGCGGGGCCGCCCCGCTGCCGCCCTCCGACATTCCCCCGGTCGGCACACCATCCTTGATTTGGCGCTCTCTCGCGATTTCGACCCCGCAGTGGCGGACCTGCCCGAGGTGGAGCTTATCACCCTAGAGTCGGTGCGGATGGCCGCCCCCGAAGAAACTGAAGAGGCCGTCGAAACCGCCCAGCGCATTGTCGAATCGGAGATGCAGGCGTTTGCCGCCCGCCAGAAAACCCGCAATATTGATGCGGCTATTGTTGCTTTACGCGGGCACACCATGAGCGTGCTCGACACCGAGCTTGAAAAGGTGCGCAACCAGTTTGGGTGTGGTGCCGCCGCCGAACAGCTGGAACTGGCAATGCGCCGCATGGTCAAATCCCTGCTGCACACCCCCACCATCCGGGCCAAGCAGATGGCCGCCCAGGGGCGCACCGATGAGTACGTGGCCGGGCTGGAGGCACTCTACGGTATTGAGGTCGAAGAAGACTAAACCGGCACGCCCCCAATGCCGCCGGGCACCAACCGTTAACGCGAGGTTTGCACGGGGCCAAATGCCCGCTTGAACGTGAGGGTAAAACCCGCTAAGCCCCCGGCGAATCGGCGATACCGCCCGCCCGAAGAGCGCCCCCGGCGGGTTACACTAATCATCAAGACAAAACGCCCCGCCAAGTGTTTTACAAGGAGCATCATGGAAATCAAAATCGGTATCCGCCACATTTCTCGCGAGATCAGCATCGACACCAATGAGACCGCCGAAAAGGTGCGCTCAAAGGTGACCGACGCTATTCATAACGGCACCACGCTTGAGATTACCGATGAGAAAGGCGCCACAACCTTCATACCCGGTGCGCAGATCAGCTATGTTGAGTTGGGCACCGAGGAGAAGCGTCACATCGGCTTCGGCTTCAGCGCCTAAACTCTGCCGCAGCACGCCCGCACCCGCCGGTTTCTGTTCCGTGCGGATGCGGGCTTTTGCACGCTTGCAATGAATATTTTTCCGCGCCATCACGGCGAATAAAGATGCGATTCGTCCTCAGACGGGTTAACATTTAAGGGTTAAGTGAATGCCCGGTCGTTAGACTACACAATTTCTTGTTCCTCCCCAGGATGGGGTTACGAATTTCCCGCGATCGGCTTCTACATCATGAGCGCCACGCACCGGCACACGCGAGCGTGTGAGCCGCATACGCCCCAACCGCGCACCAAAAAACGCAAGGGCCTGGCGCCGCCGAACACCCCCACGGGTAGGAAGAATCACTCAATGGCTGATAACGCAGCACAACAGAAAACCGAGACATTCGCCGACTACGGCGTACGCCAGGACATTAGCGACGCACTGGCGGCGGTGGGCATCACCACCCCCTTCCCCATTCAGACAATGGCGCTGCCGGTGGCGCTGGCCGGGCACGATATTATCGCCCAGGCAAAAACCGGCACTGGCAAAACCCTGGGCTTTGGCCTGCCCACGATTCAGAGCGTCACCGGGCGCGACGACGAAGGCTGGGATGATTTGGAGTTCCCCGGTGCCCCACAGGCACTCATTCTGGTACCCACCCGCGAACTGGCCATCCAGGTGGGTGAGGACCTTGCCATCGCCTCAAAGCTGCGTAACGCCCGCGTGGCAACCCTGTACGGCGGTGTACCGTACGAGCCGCAGGTGAAGCTGCTCAAGAAAGGGCTGGAGGTTGTGGTCGGCACCCCGGGGCGCCTCATTGACCTGTACAACCAGGGTGCGCTGAACCTGAAACAGGTGAAGATTGTGGTACTGGATGAGGCCGACGAGATGCTGGATTTGGGGTTCCTGCCCTCGGTCGAGAAAATCCTCAGCTACCTGCCCGCTCAACGGCAGAGTATGCTGTTCTCGGCGACCATGCCCGGCCCGGTCATCTCAATGGCACGGCGCTACATGAATAAGCCAATGCGCATGAGCGCCGCCGACCCGGAAGACCAAGCCAAAACGAAGGCATCAATCCGGCAGGTGGTGTACCGGGTGCACCATATGGATAAAGACGAGATGCTGGGCCGTATCCTGCGTGCGCAGGGGCGTGGGCGCACCGTCATTTTCACTAAGACCAAGCGGGATGCGGCGCGTGTTGCCGACGAGCTGATTGCGCGCGGGTTCGCCGCCGCTCCCCTGCACGGCGATCTCAACCAGGGTGCGCGTGAGCAGGCGCTGCGTGCCTTCCGCAACGGCAAGGTCGATATTCTGGTGGCGACCGATGTTGCCGCCCGCGGTATTGACGTGGAAGACGTGACCCACGTGATTAACCACCGTGTGCCCGAGGACGAGAAAACCTACCTGCACCGCACCGGACGCACCGGGCGCGCCGGCAATGAGGGCACCGCCGTAACCTTCGTGGACTGGGAGGATGTTTCCCGGTGGAAGCTTATTAATGACGCCCTGGAGCTGGGGGTTCCTGACCCCGTAGAAACCTACTCGTCCTCGGAGCACCTGTTCTATGATTTGAACATCCCGGCCGGGACTAAGGGCCGTCTGCCGCGGTCCGAGCAGACGCTGGAGGGTCTGGACGCCGAGCGTCTGGAAGACTACGGGGACTCCCCGCGCGGGGCCCGCTCATCATCGCGCGGCTCGGGCCGGGGTTCCCGGGGCCGGGGCGGTTCCGGCTCACGCGGGGCCGGGTCACATTCACGTGCTGCACGGGATGAGAAGCCCGGGCAGGATTCCGGTAAGAAACGTCAGCGCCGCCGCACCCGCCGTATTGAGGGTGAAAGCGCACAGGACCGTGAGGGTAAACGCGCCGAACGGGAAAAGTCAGTGGAGTCTACCGGCAGCGGTAAACGCCGCCGCCGCAGGCGCCGCCAAGGCTCTAACGGGGCGGGCTCCGGTGCCCCTGCCGCAGGTGGGGAGTAAGCAGCGAGTGAGCGAAACAGTACCCACCGCAGCCACGGCTCAATCTGCGGGCGCTGCTGCACCTGCTTTCGACCCGAACGGTTCGTCGCTGGTGGTTCAGGCCGATAATCTGGCGTATCTGAGCGAGCTGCCGGATGCCTCATTCACCGTCATCTACATTGACCCGCCGTTTAACACCGGCAAAACGCAGACACGGCGCACCCTCAAAACCGCCCCCGCGCAGGAGGGCGGTGCCCGGGGTGACCGCACCGGGTTCCAAGGCAAAAGCTACACAAGCGCCCTGCAAACCCTCGCAAGCTACCATGATGCGTTCGAGGACTACTGGGCGTTTTTGGAGCCGCGCATTAGGCAGGCCCACCGTCTGCTCACCCAGGACGGCACCCTCTACCTGCACCTGGACTGGCGTGAGGTTCACTACGCCAAGGTCATGTGCGACATGATTTTGGGCGCGACTGTTTTATGAACGAGCTGATCTGGGCCTACGATTACGGCGCAAAATCCACCAAACGCTGGCCCACGAAGCACGACAATATTCTGATGTACGTCAAAGATCCACAAAAGTACTATTTCAACGCGGACACGGTGGACCGTGAACCCTATATGGCGCCGGGACTAGTGACCGAGGAGAAAGCGGCGCGCGGTAAACTCCCCACCGACGTGTGGTGGCATACGATCGTCTCCCCCACCGGCAAGGAAAAACCGGCTACCCCACGCAGAAACCGGTGGGGCTGCTGAAGCGGATGATCGCCGCCTCCTCACGCCCGGGCGACTGGGTGCTGGATTTCTTTGCCGGCTCCGGCACAACCGGGGCCGCAGCCGTTGAGCTGGAACGTAAGTTCGTGTGCGTGGATCAGAACCCGCCCGCGATTGAGGTCATGGCGAAACGCCTGAACGTGGAGGAGCACTCATTTGCCGCGTACCGGGGTGTGCCGCGCGGGGCGGCGGTGCTGTTCACGCCGCAGCGCAGTGTGGGCGTGCGCGGGGGAACCTCGCGGGACGCGCTCACGGCGGCCTCACGGCGCGCACTGGCGGCGCAGAGCCGTAAAGTGCAGGAAAGTGTTGAGCCTGTGCCGGGCGCATCAAGCGTGTTTGTGCGGCATCATTCCACGGACGCGGTGGATAAAGACTTGCGGATTCGCGGCCGGGACGTGCTACGCCGTGAAAGACGCCGCCAGCAGCTCGCTAAAGAACGGGCGCAGACGGCGAAAAAGTAGCCTCCCGCAGTTCCGTAACGCACAGAAAACAGCATAGTTGGCCTATTCAGAAGGGTTTTGTGCCTTCAGAAGTTAGAAAGTCTTCTGAAGGCACAAAACCCTTCTACACAGACCGCATTATTAGCCCCATCCGCAGGAGCCGGGGACACTAGCGGCTAATCTGGGCGCGGATCGCCTCCACGGTTTCGCGGGAGGTGGTGTACTCCCCCAGCTGGTTTGGTTTGCCCGCACCGTGGTAGTCGCTGGAGCCGGTCACCAGCAGCTCACGCTCACGCGCAAATTCCAGCAGACGCGCACGGTTCGGCTCGGAGTTTTCGCGGTGGTACACCTCCACCCCGGCCAGGCCCGCCTCGACCATCTTCCCCAGGTATTCCAGCGGCAGCGCTGGCCCGCGTTCCTCACTCATGGGGTGGGCCACCACCGGCACACCACCGGCGGCGCGCACCAGCCGGATAGCCTCCAGCGGGTCCATTGACTGCTGGTGCACATGGTACGGGCCGTTCACATGCAGGATATTGTCGAACGCATCGGCGCGGTTCTCGGCGGCACCCACGGCAACCAGCGCATCGGCAAGATGCGGGCGCCCAAACACGGTGTTCTCACCGTCACTCGACTGGGCGAGCACATCGTCCCAGGTCAGCGGGTAGTCAGCGGCGAGCCGGTCCGCCATCCGGCGGGCGCGGCTGAGCCTATCATCCAGCAGGCGTTTCATCTCATCCCGCAGCTGCGGGTAGTCGGGGTCGTACCCGTACCCCAGCAGGTGCACGCTCTTAGTGCGCTCATGCCCCTGCTCATCCCGGTAGCTGTAGCGGCACGAGAACTCACCGCCGGGCAGAAAATCCAGCCCGTACTCCACCGCCAGCTCGGCGGCCTGCGGCCACCCGCGTGCAGTGTCATGGTCGGTCAAGGCGAATCCGGCAAGCCCAGCATCTCTAATCAGAGGAACCAGTTCGGTCAGCGGCTGGGTACCATCAGAAATATTGGAGTGAATATGCAAGTCGTAACGTTCAGTCATACCCTAACTGTACCGCACCACAGCGCCCCACCAGTATCAGTGGCACACGGCCTTTTCGGGTTTCGCCCCACCCTAAAATACGCCCCACGCGTGGGATAGAATACAACTATGAGTGAAAATACGAAGAAGAGCACAGAAGCTCCAGAAACAGATCACCGCGATACCCCCAAAGCATCAGCTTTTCAGGAGTTCATCGCATCAAACTGGGAGCCAGCAGCCGATGACGGTTATACCCGCGAGCGCGTTGCCGATTTTGCGGCGCAGCGCCGTAAAAAGATTTCCCAGAAATTCCCGGGTGAGCGTCTGGTTCTGCCCGCGGGGCCGCTGAAGGTTCGCTCGAACGATTGCGATTACCGTTTCCGCCCGCATTCGGCGTTTGCGCACCAGACCGGGTTGGGTGTTGATCATGAGGCTGACGCCGTGCTGGTTTTTGAGCCTGTGGAGGAGGGCACCGGCGATAACGGCTCGAACCATGAGGTGACCCTGTATTTCCGCCCGCTGGCTGGCCGTGACACCACGCAGTTTTATGCGGATGCGCGCTACGGCGAGTTCTGGGTTGGCCCGCGCCCCACGCTCAAGGAGTTTTCGGAGCGTTACGGTGTGCGGACGAAGGACCTTTCGGAGCTTGAGGTTGCAATTACGAAGAACGCCGGGGCCCAGGATTTGGGTGGGGTGCGTATTCGACTGGTGCGTGAGGTTGATCCTTCCATTGATGCGCTGGTTGATACTTCCCGGTACAACACGGGCGTTGCGTTGGAGGAATCCGATAAGCTCGATTCCGAGCTGACGGTGGCGCTTTCTGAGGCCCGCCTGATTAAGGACGAGATTGAGGTTGAGAACCTGCAGCGTTCGGTTGATATGACGGTGAAGGGCTTCGAGGAGGTTGTGCGTGAGCTTCCGAAGGCGGTGGCGCATCATCGTGGTGAGCGCGTGGTGGAGACCGCGTTTTTCTCGGTGGCACGTACCGACGGCAACGACCTAGGCTATGACACGATTGCAGCCTGCGGGAATAATGCGACGATTCTGCACTGGATTCGCAATAACGGCACCGTGGATGAGGGCAAGCTGCTGCTGCTGGATGCCGGTGTTGAGGACGATACCCTGTACACCGCCGATGTAACCCGCACATTCCCGGTGAACGGCAAGTTTACCGAGATTCAGGCGAAGGTCTATAACGCGGTGCTGGATGCTGCGGATGCGGCGTTTAAGGTCGCTGTGCCGGGTCGTAAGTTCCATGAGATTCACGATGCCGCGATGGAGGTGCTGGCTCACCGTCTGGAGGAGTGGGGGCTGCTGCCCGTTTCGGCTGAGGTTTCTTTGACGGTTGAGGGTGGTCAGCATCGCCGGTGGATGCCGCACGGCACCAGCCACCATTTGGGTTTGGATGTGCACGACTGTGCGCAGGCGAAGGCGGAGCTGTACACCGGCGCAACCCTGGAGCCGGGTATGGTCTTCACGATTGAGCCCGCGCTGTATTTCAAGGATGAGGATTTGTCTGTTCCCAAGGAGTACCGCGGTATCGGTATTCGTTTGGAAGATGACGTGCTGTGCACCGAGGACGGCAATGTAAACCTCTCGGCGGCACTGCCCCGCACGGTTGAAGAGATTGAGGCGTGGATGGCGAAGCTCGCCCGGTAGTCTCTTAGTTTCGCAGACGAAAGTCCCCGCAGCCAGTACTGTCCTGGTTGCGGGGACTTTTTCGTTGTGTCAGATACCTCTTTGGCGTTAGAAAGTTATTAGTCTTCTTTAACTCCCTTAGGCTTAGGTGTCTCGCGGGCTGGGGCCTGCCGAATAGTTTTGGCGTATTCCTCCGGGTCGTCAATGCGCAGACCGAACCGCTGTGCCGCCGGCTGGGCGGGGGCCCGTTCACCGCCTTGGGGTTCGGTACCGCTCTCTGCCGCAGGGGCGGTGCTGTCGGTGGCGTCCGTTGCGGCTACCCGCCCCGCATCCGGTGAGGCGCCCCGCCCGTAGCCGCTGAGGGCGCCGGTGGTGTTTTAGCATGCTCAGACTCGGTGCCCGCTGCGGTGCCTGCCGTACCGGCCGGGGCGGAGGGGGTACTGCCGGTACGCGGTGCGGCTGTGCCTGTTGTGCCCGGCTGCTGCGTTGCGTTCCCGCCGCCGTATGCCGCCCCGTGTACTGAGCGCATCGCTTGGGCAAAACCGGGGGTGTCGCGCAGGATCATGCGTGCCTGCCCGGCGTACTCGCTCAGCGCATACATGGTGGTGCGTTCGGGGATTGCTTCCCCGCGCATTGGGTAGCGGCTATTGCCGCCGCGGCGGATACTCACCAGGGTCCACACCATAAAAATGGCGACGCTCAGCGGCACCGTTGAGGCGGCGCGCCCCAAAAAATCAGACCCGTCACCAATGGTCAAAGCCGCACACCCCAGCCCGGCGATAATCCCCCACATGAGGGAGGAGAGCAGCATCCGCCCGTAGCTGCGCTGCAGCGGGTACTCCACCTGTTTCACGCCCTCATTCACCAGGTACAGGGCGGTCACCGGGAACCCGGCGGCGCTGAGCACGTCAAAAGCGGCGAGCGCGTCGTCACGTCGGGTGAACGCTGCGAGCGCCTCGCCGTTGGGAAGCGGCTGGCCGCTGGCTTGTGCGAGACGGGAGGCAAGGTACGAGGAGGGCGGGGTCTGAGTCATAACCCTATCTTACCGGGGCGGGTGGGCCCGCCGCAGGGTGGGTGCGCCATCGGCTGAACCGGTTTTGAGGTCGCACGGGCGGACCGGTGTGCTCACGCACCGGGTTACGCCCACAGCCAGCGGACCCTTATATAAAGTGCGCATTCTCTTTTTCGGGCGTACCCTAGAGAGGTGAGCAATACTAAGTCCAGCGCCCCCAGCAAAATCTATATTGCGCGCCTGCTCGGCCTTGACGTGTTCGACCCGTTCGGTGACCGCCTGGGCAGGTTGCGTGATGTTGTGGTGCTCAAACGCGGTTTTGGTGCCGCCATGGCGGCAGGCTCACGCCCCACGAAAGGCAACGAGCCGGTGGTGGTGGGCATCATCATTGAGGTGCTGGGCAAAAAACGTGTGTTCATGCCGATGACCCGGGTGCGCAGTATTGAGGCGTCTCAGATTATTTCGACGGGTCTGGTGAACCTGCGCCGTTTTGAGCAGCGTAATTCTGAGGTGCTGGTGGTTGGGGAGCTCTTTGACCGCCGGGTGCGGCTGCTTGACGGCAGCGGGGACGCCGTGATTGAGGATGTGGCCATTGAGCAGCGCCGTAACGGCGACTGGGGCATTACGGAGCTGTTTGTCTCGCGCACCGTAAAATCCAGCAGCGGCTGGCGGCGCCGGTCTAAAGAGACGCTGGTGGTGGACTGGGACGAGACGATCCTGTCCACCGACCTTGAGCCGCAGGAGGCGACCACGTTCGTCGCCAACCACGAGAATGCCCGCGCCGCCGACCTTGCGGATGCCATCCACGAGATGAGCGATAAGCGTATGCTTGAGATTGCGCACGAGCTGCAGGATGAGCGGCTGGCGGATGTGCTGCAGGAGCTGCCGGAAGAGGACCAGGTGCAGATCCTCTCGCATCTTGACGACGAGCGTGCCGCGCAGGTGCTTGAAGAGATGGAACCGGATGACGCCGCCGACCTGCTGATTGAGCTGCCGGATGCCCAGCGTGAGAAGCTGCTGGAGCTCATGGAGCCCGACGAAGCGGAAGATGTGCGCCGACTACTTGAGTACGATGAGGGTACCGCCGGTTCGCTCATGAACCCGGTGCCGATTATTCTCTCCCCGAGTCGACGGTGGCGGAGGCGCTGGCGCATATTCGGGCTGAGGAGATCCCCCGGCAATGGCCGCGGCGGTGCTGGTGGCGCGTCCCCCGCTGGAAACCCCCACGGGCAGGTACCTGGGGATGGTGCACATGCAGCAGCTGCTGCGGGTGCCGCCGAGCGAGTCGATTGGGCGCATCCTAGACACGGACACTGAGCCGGTCTCTGACCAGGCCAGCCTTGAGGAATTGGCGCGCGTGCTGGCAACCTACGATTTGACCATTATCCCCATTGTGAACGAATCACACCGGCTGGTGGGGCGGTGACGATCGACGACGTACTCGATGCGCTGCTGCCTGAGGACTGGCGAACCTTCGACGATGGGACTCCTGTACGAAAGGTAGGACGCCGATTTGTCTGAGCAGAACCACCTGCGTACCGAAGAAAACCCGCGCATTGATAAGGCGCGCATCCTGAAGGATCGGCTGGAGAAAAATACTCCGAAAGGTATGCCGAGAGCGGCCAAAGCGGGCGGGAGAAGACCCGTTCGCGTGCCGAGTCGCAGCTGAGCACACCTGCTGAGCGTAAGGTGCGGCGGTTCACCTACAGCCCGAACCCGGATGCGTTTGGGCGTATGACCGAGGGGTTTGCTCGGTACATGGGCACACCCCAGTTTCTGCTGTGGATGACTGTTTTCTGTGGCGTGTGGCTGGGGTGGAACACGCTCGCCCCTGAAGAGCTGCAGTTTGACCCGCGAAGCCTCAACTTTACCCTGCTGACCCTAATGCTCTCCCTGCAGGCATCGTACGCCGCTCCCCTGCTGCTGTTGGCGCAGAACCGGCAGGATGACCGTGACCGCGTGGTCGCCTCCGAGGACCGTAAACGTGACCAGCAGAACCTTGAGGAGACACAGTATCTGACGCGTGAGATCGCCTCGCTGCGTATTGCCCTGCGTGAGGTTGCCACCCGTGACTTTGTGCGCAGTGAGCTGCGGGATATTTTGGAAGAGCTGAAATCTATTCAGGAAGAGCAGGAACGCCAGGCTGAGCAGCTGCACGATATTGGCGAGGAATACGAGGACGAAGACACCCACGAGGACGGCGCGCAGCAGGGCTCCGAGAGCAGCGATAGCGCCGCGGCGGGCGATGCGGCAGCCAGCGCGGCGGATAAGAAAGAACGCAAGGACGTTAGCTAGCTCCTAGCCCGGTGCCTGCTGCCGGGCGCATGATGAGAAAGGCAGGGGTCGTTCCGGCGGGGCTGTGTTTCTTCTAGGGTGCGTATGGCTGTGAGTGCTGGTCAGCGCCCGCGTTACCGCCGCAGCCCCATGCCCCGAGCAAACTATCCCCGTATCCTGCAATCCCGCATAACCCCAAGACCCGCCCCCGTAAACCCATGACTCTATGAACGCGTATATCGCACCGTATGCTTTGTCGCGGAAAGGATGAACGAATGAGCGAGCACAACCCCAAGGGGACCAACTCGAACACTCCAGCCTCCAATAGTCCGCTGGCGGATGCGCTCTGGGCGGCCCTGGGCACCGTTGAAGACCCCGAGCTGCGCCGCCCCATCACGGAGCTGGGGATGGTTGAACGCGCCCAGGCCGTTAGCGAGGACGACGGCGGGTATGTGGCGGATGTGAAAATTCTGCTCACCATTGAGGGGTGCCCCTGAAAACCACGATCGAGCAGGATGTGCGCAAGGCCGCCAGCACCGTTGAGGGCATCACCCGGGTTCAGGTTGAGGTGGGTGCCATGAACGCCGATCAGCGCAGCGCGCTCAAATCGCAGCTCAAACCTGAGCGCACCAACCCGTTCACTGCCCCGGGTCGCTCACCCGCGTGTTTGCCGTGGTCTCCGGCAAGGGCGGGGTGGGTAAGTCGTCAATGACCGCTAACCTGGCGGCGGCGTTCGCCTCCCGTGGGCTGGCCGTGGGCATTATTGACGCGGATGTGCACGGTTTTTCCATCCCCGGGCTACTGGGCGTTCACGAGGCACCCACCCGCCTGGATGACCTGATTATCCCGCCCGCAGTGGATGCGCCCCGGGAGCACGGGCAGGTGCGCGGCGGCTCGCCGGGCGGGTTCGTCAAGGTGATTTCCATCGGCATGTTCCTCAAAGGTAACCAGCCGGTGGCGTGGCGCGGGCCAATGCTGCACCGGGCGTTGGAACAGTTCATCCTTGACGTGCATTTTGGGGCGCTCGATATTCTGCTGCTTGATTTGCCTCCGGGTACAGGAGATATTGCGATCTCAATGTCGCAGCTGCTGCCCAATGCCGAGCTGGTGCTGGTTTCCACCCCGCAGCACGCGGCGGTTGATGTTGCCGAGCGCGCCGGCACCCTAAGCCTGCAAACCCACCAGAAAGTCAGCGGCGTCATTGAGAATATGGCGGCGATGACCTTACCGGATGGCACGGTGCTTGAAATGTTCGGCTCCGGCGGGGGCGCCCAGCTGGCCCAGCGTCTAAGCAGTGTGCTCAACTACCCGGTGCCGCTGCTGGGGTCGGTGCCGCTGGATGTGTCTCTGCGCACCGGCGGGGATGAGGGCAACCCCATTGTGTGGGGCGACCCCAGCTCCCCCACATCCGCCGAGATTCAGGCCATTGCTGGTAAGCTGCTGCACCGCGACGAGTCGCTGGCGGGCAAGCCGCTGCGGCTGAATGTCTAGGCGGGCGCACCGGGGCCGCACACAATAAATCCCCCGGCCTGTGGGGCGGGGATTCCAGCAGCTGCCTGCATCTGCGGCTAGGTTGCTTCAGTGTCGAACGGTGCGTAGGCTCCGCGCGGCAGCCGGGTAATATTTGATGCGACGGGCTTGTTCTTCTCTTCCCGTTCCTTCGCTTCACGGGCACGTTCGGCGTCGTCCTCAGCGAATGCTTCACGCACAATAACACGCGGGTCGTACTGGCGTGGGTCGTACTGACGCCAGTTAATGTCGTCAAGACCGGTGTCGCCCAGCGCATCTTTGAAGTCGTCTTTAGCGTCAAAGGCCATACGCCGTACGGTTTTAATGAATTCTTTGGCTTGGCGGGCGTACTCGGGCATACGTTCGGGGCCGATCACGAAGAACGTGAGAACGACCAGAACGATAAATTCGAGACCACTAATACCAAACACAACAGTTAGACTATCAGGATTTACGGTGGGGCGTAACATCCTACGCCCACAGGTTACTTATTCACTGCAAATATTTACCTGCCGGGCGGGGTGATAGCGCAGGCAGGTGCCGCACCGTCAGCCCCCGCACCTGCGGCCCTCACCGGTTTAGGGCGGGTAGTCGCCGCCACCGGGGTTCTGCTTCCAATGCCACAGCCACCCCACCCACACCAGCTGCAGGGTGGCGCCTGAGAGCACCAGCAGCCACCGGTACGCGCGGGAGGCAGAGACCGCCACCATTGGCAGAACCAGGGGGAAGAGCGGCAGCAGCAGCCGGAACGTGGAAGACTGCGGGTTCAAGAAGATCAGCAGGTACGCCGCGTAGCACGCGCACCAGAGAATCAGCGGCCCTGACAGTACCCCTCGCACCGCGGGGGAAAGCAAGACGAGGGCGAAAACCACTACCAGAAGCACCAGCAGGGGGATGGAAAACACCCCGAAGTAAATGGAACCCTGCTTCAGCCACGGCTCAAACGGGGCCAGGTGGGAGCTGCGCCAAGCGGTTTCGGTAGCCGTGTAGGCATCGACGCGCCCGGTCACAGCCCATGCGATGGCAGGCCAAATAAGAGCGCACGCGCACACCATAAGGGCGCTGCACAGCTGCACCGCGCGGGAGGCGAAAATACGCCAGAAACCGCGTGGGGTTTCCCCGTCGGCACGGCGGCGCGCATCGGCGCGCATATCGGTGATGAGGCAGATAAACCACCACAGCCCGGCGGCAGCACCCAGGGGCACACCCACAGGCCGGGACAGGCAGGCGAGGGCGGCCACGGGCAGCAGCAGCAGGTATCGTGCGCGCACCATCAGGTACAGTGTCCAGGCGAGGAAGATCAGGTTTACGGATTCGGCGTAGGGTGCCTGCAGTACGGGGGCTACGGGCAGGAACGCGAAGACCGCCACGGCCCAGCACCCCAGGGAGGTGTTCTCTGCTGCGTCGGTGCGGCCTAAAGCCTGCAGGCTGGCGATGCATAATCTGTAAACAATCCAGGCCGCGATGAACCCGGCCAGCAGTGCCACAGTCGAGGCGACCGCATAATATTCCAGGCCCGTTGTGCGGGAAATGTAGCCGCTTGTGAGCGGGAAAAGCGGGTAGAACGCCCACTGATTCTGCATGACCGTCCCGCTCATATCCTGAGGTAGTTCAACGGGGTAGCCTCTGTCGGCGATCTGCCAGTACCACCCGGAGTCCCAGGTGCTAATAAATTCGAGGTACCCTAGGCGTTCCCCCCACGGCCCCCACAGCTGCTGCCTGCCGACCATGCTGAAGACGGCCACACCCCACAGTCTGCTGAGCCCGTAGATGAGCAGCACCCGCAGGATGACCGGCAGTTCAACGAATAGGGTGCACAGGTAGTGGCCCCAGCCGTGAAGGCGCGTGTAGAGTCTGTCGAGAATGGTGCTGTCGGTACTCATTCGGTCAGGAGTCCGCCTTATCGGTGGTGTGCGCCGATTCTTTATCCGCGATTTCCTTATTAATGGCGACAATAGCCCCGCTGGTGCTGTTCTTGTGCTGCGCGGAGTCATCCTCATGCGGCTTAGCCGCTGCGGGGGTTTCAACGGTGGTTTTCGCGGAGGACGCTACCACGGCGTTGGCCGCAGTGTTGGCGGCGTGGGCGGCGCGTCCCGCTTCGGACCAGGGAAGTACCTGCTGGGAGGTGGCGGGGTGCGCCCCATCAGGTGCCGTGCCGGTGTCTGTGGCGGCTTTGGCGGATTCTTCGGAGGTGAGGGGCTCATCCGCTGGGTGCCCCTGGGGAGCCTCAGTCTCTTTGTGGTCCCGCACATCGTTATCCGGCACCTGCGCCGTGCGGCCGGTATCCGTATGAGCTGCCGCAGCTTTTTCGGGGGTTTCTTCTTCGGCGGCGGAGGTGCCAGCTGCTGCCGCTGCGGGGGCCTCATGCGCCGCATCCGCTTCGCCTGTTTCAGACTCCTGCGGGACGGCCTCGGCTGCTGCGTTATCTGCCGCTGCGGGGGTGTCTGGCAAGGGTTCAAGAACCACAACCTGTTGCCCCGCCAGCTCTGGGGCGGGCTGCGTGCGGGCACCGAAAACGTTCAGCCCGTCCCCCGCAATATGTTCGAAGAAGGCTCGCCCGGGGAACGCACGGTCGCTGCTGATGACTACAGCACTGTAGATAACAATCAGCAGGGTTGCGAGGGCAAGTAACGTTATCAATATGTTCACGGGTACCTCCGGACAAAAAGGGCGGGGTTCCAGTTTAACCTAATGAACCGGACTTGGGCGCGTATTCGGCGGCACGTTCCATCCGGTGGGTCATTGCGGTATTGGTGCTGGCAGGCAGCGTGGGCCGTTAGTCGCTCATGAGCCAGTTTCGCAGTTCGCTGTAGCACCGGTTGAGTTCGCTAAAACGCACATGCTCATTGTCGGTGTGCGCCAGTAAGGCATCACCGGGGCCGAAGTTCACCGCAGGGATGCCGATTTCGCTCAGCCGCGCCACATCCGTCCACCCGTACTTGGGTTTGGGCTCCTGCCCCACAGCGGCAATGAGGGAAGCAGCCAGCGGCGTGTCAAGGCCGGGGCGGGCCGCCGGGGAGAGGTCAACGAAGTCCAGCTCATACCCCTGGAAGAGTTCCTGCACGTGGGCCACGGCCTCGTCCAGGGTCTTATTGGGGGCGAACCGGTAGTTCACGTGAAGCGCGGCCGCATCGGGGATGACATTGCCCGCCACTCCCCCGCTCACCTGGACGGCGTTAAGCCCTTCTCGGTAATCCAGTCCCTGCACCCGGTAGGTTTGCGGCGTGTAGTGCGCCAGTGTGGTGAGCGCATCAGCCAGGTGGTGGATCGCGTTCTCCCCTTTCCAGGCCCGCCCGGAATGCGCAGCCAGCCCGGTGGTCCGAAGGTAAAAACGCATTGTGCCGTTGCAGCCGCCTTCGATGGTGCCGTCGGTGGGTTCTAGAAGCACCCCGAAATCGGCGTCGGTAATCAGCTCGCCGTGGTTGCGGATCAGCCGCGCCAAACCGGATTTTTCGCTGGCCACTTCCTCATTGTCGTAGAAGATGTAGGTGAGGTCGTAGTCCGTTTCATGAGCAGTTAATTCGGCGGCTAGCTTAAGTTGTACCGCCACACCGCCTTTCATGTCGGTGGCCCCGCGCCCGTACAGCACCCAGTCGCCGTCCTCTTCAACCACGCGGGAAGGCACCGTACCGAGCGACCCCGCCACGGTAGGCAGCGGCACGGTGTCCAGATGCCCGGCGAGCAGGATGCGGGTGCGTTGCTGCCCGTTCTGCGGCCCGAAGTCGGTGCGGGCAATAATGGCGTCCCCGTCACGCACCAGGTGCAGGTGCGGGTGGGTTTCCAGGGCCCGGTAGATGGCGTCGGCGAGGGTTTTCTCTTCCCCCGAGACAGAATAAATATCAAGCAGAACCCTGGTCAGTTCGGGCATGGAGACGTTCGTGTCGATGGCTGCGGTGGGGTGGCTCATGGGTCCCTTAGCTGTAGTGTCAGTCGCATTAGCGGCGCGGTTCTTTACCCTAATATTCAACCTTATCTGCGCCCCGGAAGCCACCTTCAGCCGCCCCGGACGCTGGGTGCGGGGCGGGGCCTTAACCATTGCCCCTTATCAGGAACCGTTTGCGGGGCTGCACCTGGTTATCGGGGGCATCATTGAAGCCGCTGGCGGCCTTTGCACCCTGAGGTTTACCCGCAATTAACCCTCAAGAACCCCGCCCTGCGGGCGCCTACACCCAATCCCGGCGCATCCCTATAATTAAAGGCATGTCTGAAAACGCTTCAACCGAAACTCGTTACGCTTCCGGCGTGGCCCTCGTTAATGTCGTCGCCTCCGGCCCCGATGCGGGCACGGTACTGGATGCGTGGTTCCCCGCGCCTGCGCTCACCCAAACCCCCGATCTTTCCCTCGCGGATGAGCTTGAAGAGCTCACCGGCGAGCACCCCGAACGCAATGCCCGCACCGAGGTGCGCACCGTCTCCATTGATTTGGATGAGGCCCCTGAGGACGCAGTCGATGGGTACCTGCGTCTGCACCTGCTCTCGCACACCCTGGTGCGCCCGAATGACCTGAATCTTGAGGGCCTTTTCGGGCACCTGGCGAATGTGGCGTGGACGAACCACGGCCCGGTACTTGCCACCGAGCTGAACAAGCTCGCGCTGGGCCTGCGGAAGCTGGGGCATTTGAGCGTAAGCCATGTCGATAAGTTCCCGCGCCTTATTGACTATGTGGTTCCCGCCGGGGTGCGTGTGGGTGATGGTGACCGCCTGCGCCTGGGCGCGCACCTGGCTGATGGCACCACCGTCATGCACGAGGGCTTTGTGAACTTTAACGCTGGCACCCTGGGCACTTCTATGGTTGAAGGCCGCATCTCCCAGGGTGTGGTGGTTGGCGATGGCTCCGATGTGGGCGGCGGCGCCTCCACCATGGGCACCCTCTCCGGCGGCGGTACTCAGCGTGTGTCAATCGGTGAGCGTTCCCTGCTGGGTGCTGAGTCTGGTATTGGTATCGCCCTGGGCGATGACTGTGTGGTTGAGGCGGGCCTGTACGTGACCGCCGGTTCCCGCGTGATTGTGCTTATCCCGGGTGAGGATGTGCGTGTGGTGAAGGCCGCCGAACTGTCGGGTGTGTCGAACCTGCTGTTCCGCCGCAACTCGGTCACCGGCGCGGTTGAGGTGCTTCCGCGCGCTAAGAATAGTGTGGAGCTGAACGAGGCGCTGCACACGAACTAGCTCCTTTGTGCCTTCTGATGCCCCAAGGGGCGTGAGAGGCCAGTGAGTTTGGCAACCCGCCGGGTGCCCCCGCACGTCAATGCACGGCTGGGGAGCATCCGGCGGGCTACTATTTAAAGTGCTACCCCTGAACTTACCGTATCCGGTGCGCACCGGCGTGCCCGAAAGGATAAATATGAAGATTCTGGTCACCGGCGGCGCCGGCTATATCGGCTCCCATACTGTGCTTGAGCTGCTGAACGCGGGCCACGAGGTGGTGGTCATGGATAACCTCTCGAATTCCTCCGAAACTTCGCTGCAGCGCGTCGCCGAGCTTGCCGGGCGCGCCCCCGAGTTCCACAACGTCGATCTGCTGGATCTGGCGGGCATGAAGGAGCTGTTCACCAGCACCCAACCGGACGCGGTCATCCACTTTGCGGGGCTAAAGGCTGTGGGCGAATCCGCTGAGAAGCCGCTGTGGTACTACCAGACGAACGTCGCTGGCACCCTGAACCTGCTCTACGCCATGGAGGAGGCGAACTGCCGCTCCATCGTGTTCTCCTCGTCAGCGACCGTGTACGGTGAGCCTGAGTCCATGCCGTTGGTGGAGAAGCTGAATATGGACGCACAGTCCTGTTACGGGCGCACCAAGGAACATATTGAGGATATGCTCGTGGACCTGGCGGCCTCCGATGACCGCTGGAATATTGCGCTGCTGCGTTATTTCAACCCCGTGGGCGCGCACGAGTCCGGGCGTATCGGTGAGGACCCGTCAGGAATCCCGAATAACCTGGTGCCGTTTATTGCCCAGGTGGCGGTGGGCCGCCGCGAGCACCTGAACGTGTTCGGCAACGACTACCCCACTGTGGACGGCACCGGTGTACGCGACTACATTCACGTGGTTGACCTTGCCGATGGCCACCTCAAGGCGGTGGACTACATTACCGAGCACGGCGGGCTGCACACCTGGAACCTGGGCACCGGCAACGGCTATTCGGTGCTTGAGGTGCTGCACGCCTTCGAGAAAGCCTGCGGTAAGGAGCTGCCCTATAAGATTGTGGCGCGCCGCCCCGGCGATGTTGCTGTCTCTTACGCCGATCCCTCCTCGGCACTGGCTGATTTGGGGTGGAGCGCATCCCGGGATATTGACACGATGGTGCGCGATCACTGGAACTGGCAGAAGAACAACCCGAACGGGTATGAAGAACAATAGCCAATAGGGGCTTAACAGTGCCCCGCTATGCGCGCCCCAGCAGGCACCCGCCTGCTGGGGCGCGTTTCTGCGTTTACGGGGTGAAAAGCCCTGCCCACGCCTCTCTTGACTATGTGTTGCTTTGGGTGGTTTTATGTGCGATTTACCGGCAGGATTTTTGCGCAAAAAGAACCACCGCACTTGCGCTCCCCCACTGACCCGCCCCACCGCATTCACCAAATCCCCTGAAAATACGGGATTCACCGAGTACCTGACCCCGAACACCCCGCACAACCCGCTTCTGTGATATATTCAACTCAATTTTGGTTTCCTTGAGTTTTCGCGGGAATACGCCCCACCCAATACCTTAAACACCGGAATATTTACACCGATTACCGAATCTTTAACATTCCTGTTACATCCCCGGCGTAAGCTAGGTTACTACCGTGATGCGCGTGATTCTTCCGGCTCACAGCCCGCGCGCCGCGTCGTATCTGCTGGGCATAGCCCCACCGTGTGTAAAGGAGAACCCTATGAGCGAAGCCCCACTCGTGCGTATTCACGACGTCAATAAGTACTACGGGCAAAACCATGTGCTCAAAACATTAACCTCTCCGTCAATAAGGGCGAAGTCATTATCCTGCTCGGCCCTTCCGGCTCCGGCAAATCAACCCTGTGCCGAACCATTAACCGCCTCGAAACAACCTCCAGCGGAACCATCACTATCGACGGTAAAGACCTCCCCCAAGAAGGCCGCGACCTCGCTAAACTCCGCGCCGAAGTGGGCATGGTCTTCCAATCCTTCAACCTTTTTGCCCACAAAACCATCCTCGACAACGTCACCCTTGGCCCCCGCAAAATCCGCAAACTCCCCAAGGCTGAAGCCGAGGCGGAAGCCATGAAACTGCTGGCGAAAGTCGGCGTGGAATCCCAGGCCGAAAAAATGCCGGCCCAGCTCTCAGGTGGCCAGCAGCAGCGTGTGGCCATTGCTCGCGCGCTCGCCATGAAACCCAAAGTCATGCTGTTTGATGAGCCCACCAGTGCGCTCGACCCCGAAATGGTGAATGAAGTACTCGACACCATGGTCTCCCTCGCCCGCGACGGCATGACCATGATCGTCGTAACCCACGAGATGGGATTCGCCCGCAAGGCGGCCGACCGCATCGTCTTCCTCGCGGACGGCGAGATCGTGGAAGAAGCCACCCCGGATGACTTTTTCACCAAGCCCAAGAGCGAACGCGCCCGCGACTTCCTCTCCAAGATCATCGACCATTAGGAGCGCGCCATGAAAAAATCGTTCATTAACCGCGCCGCAGCTAAGTTCTTTGCCGCCGGGACCGCCGCCGCGCTCGCCCTCGGGTTCGCCCTCACCGGCTGTTCCAGTGCCGCAGATGCTAAGCCGAAGATCCGGATTGGCATTAAATACGATCAGCCGGGCTTAGGCTACCAGGACGGCAGGGAATTCACCGGCTTCGACGTGGATATTGCGAAGTATATTGCGGGTAAGCTCGGTTACTCGGAAGAGCAGATCGAATTCGTGGAGTCCCCCAGCGCCAACCGCGAGAATATGCTCTCCAACGGCCAGGTAGATATGATTGTGGCCACCTATTCCATTAGTGATAGTCGTAAGAAGAGCATTGACTTCGCGGGCCCCTACTATGTGGCGGGGCAGGATCTGCTGGTACGCTCCGATGAGACGAATATTACTGGCCCCGACAGTCTTAACGGTAAGAATCTGTGCTCGGTGACCGGTTCAACCAGTGCCAAAAAAATCCAGGACAAGTTCGCTAAAAACGTGAACCTGGTCAATCAGAACAGCTACTCGGACTGTGTGGTCGCACTCAACGGCGGCGTGGTGGATGCGGTGACCACCGACGACATTATTCTTGCCGGGCTTGCCGCCACTAAGGCGAATAAGGGCAAGCTCAAGCTGGTGGGTCAAACGTTCACCACCGAAAAGTACGGTGTGGGCCTTCCCAAGGGTACCGATAAGTGCGAGGCCGTCAATAAGGCCATTAATGAGATGGTCGCGGACGGCACCTGGCAGCGGCTGGTGGAGAAAAATACTGAAGGCACCGGCTACACCTATAACTCCAACAATAACCCACCGCATCCTGGCGCCAGCTGCGCCTAATGCCTGACCGAGAGGTAAACGATGTCATTCTTTGACCAACTCGGCGCCCTCCTCGCCAAATACGATGTGGTGGGCGCGTTCTGGGTCAATGTGCAACTGACCTTCTGGGCCGCTATCGGGTCTTTCGTGCTCGGCTCCGTGCTGGCGCTCATGCGCATTAGTCCCGTACCGTCCTTACGTTTTGTGGGCACCGCCTACGTGAATGCGGTGCGTAATACGCCGCTGACTATTCTGATGACCCTCGCTCTGCTTGGTGTGTGGACGCAGTTTCAGCTCTCGTTTTCAACGAGTTTTGAGACGAACTTCTTTGTTTACGCGGTGATTGTGCTCTCGATCTACCACGCTTCTTTTGTGTGTGAGGCTATCCGTTCGGGTGTGAATACGGTTCCCACGGGGCAGGCGGAGGCGGCGCGTGCTATTGGCTTGGGGTTCTTCCCCACCGCCCGGCACGTGATTTTCCCGCAGGCGCTGCGCGGTTCTATTACTCCGCTGGGTAATACGCTGATCGCCCTGGCAAAAAATACGACGGTTGCTTCGGTCGCCTCGGTTGCCGAGTCCTCCGGGTTAATGAAAACCATGATTGAGTTCGACCCGAATATGGTGCTGGCCATCTTCCTCATGTTCGCTTTGGGGTTCGTGGTGATTGTTGTGCCCCTGGGCGTACTAACCACCTGGTCCTCACGTAAACTGGCGGTGAAGCGATGAAACTTCTGAATTCTAAACTCGATACCAGCACCAGCGTGCTGTTTGACACCCCCGGCCCCCGTGCGAAGGCGATGACCCGCTGGTTCAATATTGGCGCGATCGTGCTTCTGGCTGCGTTTATGGCGTATGTGCTTTCGGTGATGGGCGCTAAAGGCCAGCTGGAGGCTGAGAAGTGGACTGATCTGTTCACCGCAAAAGCGTGGGGCTCGTACTATCTGCCGGGGCTTCTGGCGACTTTGCAGGCGGCGGGTATTTCGGTAGTGACTTCCGTCGTGTTTGGTGTGCTGTTCGGCATGGCGCGCCTGGCGCAGAACCGGCCAATGCGCTGGTTCGGTACCGTGGTGGTGGAGTTTTTCCGCGCCGTTCCGGTGCTGATGATGATGATTTTCTTCTGGCTGTTCCTGAGCCGGTTCAGCTGGATTAACCCCGCGCAGCTGCCGTTCTTTGCCGTGGTTATCGGCTTGACCCTCTATAACGGTTCGGTGATTGCCGAACTGCTGCGTTCGGGCGTTAAGCAGCTGCCGCGCGGTCAGGGTGAGGCGGGCCTGGCAATCGGTTTGACCCCGGGCCAGACTTTGCGCACCATCCTCATGCCGCAGGCGTTTAACGCCATGATGCCTTCGATGCTCAGCCAGTTCGTGGTGATTCTCAAGGACACTGCGCTCGGGTACATTATTTCGTACCCCGAACTGCTGGCATCTGCTCGGCGCATCGGCTCGGGTGACGGCAATATTCTGCAGACCCTGCTGCTGGCGGCAGTACTGTTTATTGCGGTGAATTTCTCGCTGACTACGTTCGCCACGTGGCTGGGCGGGTTCCTCTCGTCACGTACCTCTGTGACGCCGAAGAAAATGCACCACCTGCCCGGCGAGGTGGATACCCCGAACCCGCCCACGCAGCAGATGTTCGTGCTCCCTGGCAAACGCAAGTAGCGTACAGCACGGTTTAGGGTACGCGACTAGAAACGCCCGGTTCCTCCCGCATTGGAGGTTCCGGGCGTTTGCTTATTTGTGCGTCCTTGGTGCCAGCGGCGGAGGCTGCTCTCCTCACGCTGCTATGGGACTGGCATTACCCCGCAGGGAAGGGCACGGGCTATGCGACGCTGCCTTTGAGGCGTTCTGCGGCAGCAGCGACCGCCGCATCCGAGGCGGTGAGGGCGATGCGCACATAGCCGTCGCAGCCCTCTCCGTAGAACACTCCGGGGCCGGCCACAATACCCAGTTTCGCCAGCCGCTCGATCGATTCCCAGGTGCTCTCACCAAACGTGGTCCACAGGTACAGGCCCGCTTCGGAGCCTTCGATTCTCCCGCCTGCGGCGGTAATCGCCTCCACGAGGATTTCACGGCGGGCACGGTATATGTCTTTCTGCGCGGCCACATGCGCATCATCGGTGAGGGCCGCGATCATGGCGGACTGCACCGGTGCGGGTACGATCATTCCCGCGTGTTTACGGGTGTTAATAATGTTCGGCATGATCTGCGCGTCTCCGGCGATAAACGCGGCACGGTATCCCGCCAGGTTCGACTGTTTCGAGAGCGAGTAAGCGGCGAATAGCCCGGTGAAGTCCCCAGCGCAGACGCGTTCATCAAGGATGGAAGGCACGGGTTTACCGCCGCGCGCCGTGTCCCATTCTCCCCAGCCAAGTTCCGCATAGCATTCGTCGCTGGCTACTACGGCACCAATGTCGCGGGCGTGACGTACAAGCTCACGCAGCTGTTCAACACCGCGCACCACGCCGTTAGGGTTAGCGGGCGAGTTCACCCACACCAGCCGTACCCGCCGTTTCACGTCTTCGGGCAGTTCAGTAAGGCTGTCGGCGGCATAATGGTCGGCCCCGGCCAGGCGCGCCCCAATCTCGTAGGTGGGGTAGGCTGCACGGGGGTACACTACCACGTCACGCTCCCCCGTTTCGGGGTGTGTGCCCAGTCCCAGCAGGAACGGCAGCCACGCCACGAGTTCTTTTGAGCCGACGGTGGGCATCACTTGGTCGGCGCTGAGCCCGTGCACGTTGCGGCGGCGGGCGAACCAGTCCACGATCGCCTGCCGCAGTTCGAGGGTGCCGTGCGTGGTCGGGTAGCCGTGGGCGTTTGCGCCTGCGGCGAGCGCGTCTTGAATGAGCTGGGGGGTGCTATCAACCGGGGTTCCGATGGAGAGGTCTACGGTTCCGCCGGGGTGTTCAGCCGCGATGGCGCGGTAGGGGGCGAGCGCCTCCCAGGGGTATTCGGGTAGGTCTATGCCGTATGTGCGCATGGTTCTCCTTCACCGGCGGGGTGGCCTGTAACTCTGTGGTGGGGGCGTAGCTATTGTATCGCGTGGGCGGGCCTTGGGGTACGGGTAAAGCCCCCGTTCCCACCGTGTAAGATGCGGGTGCGGGGGCTTCGGTGTTTTGTAGGCCACCATTGAGAAAGTTGTAGTTCAGAAAGTGCGGGCCGGTTGTTTCCCGGTGTGCGGGTGTGTGTCCGCTGTGTGGAGGCTATTCTCCTTGCGGTGGTAGTGCCGCAATGAAGGGAACGTCTTTGCCGGTGGGGCCCATTTTGGCGGCGCCGCCGGGTGAGCCGAGGTCGTCGAAGAATTCGGCGTTGGCGGTAATGTATTCGGACCATTCTTCGGGTACGTCGTCTTCGTAGTAGATGGCTTCGACGGGGCATACGGGTTCGCAGGCGCCGCAGTCCACGCATTCGTCGGGGTGGATGTACAGGGTGCGGTCGCCTTCGTAGATGCAGTCTACGGGGCATTCCTCTACGCAGGCGCGGTCCTTCACGTCTACGCAGGGCAGTGCAATTACGTAAGTCATGGGTGCCTTTCTTGAACCGGTTTCAGCGCCCACTGTCCCAATGTTGGTGGGGTGTGGGGTGTGTTGGCGCTGGGGCATGGGGTATCCGCCCGAAAGCCTGTGTATAAGTCTATCTCGCTACGGCGTTTTTACAATATTTTCGTGGCGCAGTGAACAGGTGTTTGAGAGGTAAAATACCCTATTTTTTAGGCTAGGCTGTCCTGCAAATTCTAGCGTTCTCCCTAGTCAGAGCCTTAAATTTAGCAGAATAAGAAAATAAAGTTAAGTTCGCCACATAGTTTTTGGGTGTGTTTTTATGTTGCAGCGTCACTCACTCGGTCCATATATAGCTCACTCGGTGTCAGCGTTTGTGAGGCTGCGAAAAACTGGGTGCGCTTTTATGCTCGCGCAGCTGCTGCTTTTCATTGCGCAGGGAGCGTACCGCAACGGGGGCCGCCAGCATGACAATAATGGGTGCGCCCATCAGCCAGCAGGTGCCCACTATGCCGATTGCAGCACCGGCGGTGGGGTTCACGAGCACAAACGGCGCTTCCGGCCGGGCGTAGGCAAACGCGAAGATGGTAATAAACACGGCTGCTGCCTGGATGGGCGCGGCCACTGGGCGGCGCATCATGGTGGCGCCCCACAGGGAGGCGAAGAATACCGTCAGGTACCCTAGGCCCAGGCCCACCGGGATGGGGGTGTCACCCGCATACTGTATCCAGGCGTGGTAGATGGAACCGCCCAGGGCTGCCATAATGCCCAGCAGGATACTCGTGAAGGAGGTGCTTATTATTCCGGCGGGTTCGTGGCCGCTGGGGACTTCAATATTCGCGTCCCCCGCCAATAGTCGGTATGTTTCTACCCCCGATATTTTCTGTTCCACACCGTTTGAGTATTCAAAGGTGTCATCACCGGTCACCACAATTTGGGTGCCGTATTCGCGCATTGCTTTACGTTTAGCGGTGGTGGAGCCGTAGATCGCCGCCTGGGTGCGTTTATCTGTTTCGTCAAATTCCCCTTCTATGCCCCACACCAGCACCGGTTTCTGGCTGCTTTTGAGAAGTGAGAGTGCCTGCATGACTGCTCGGTGGGTGCGCACATGGTCGGGGTGCCCGTACCCGCCGTCGGCATCGTAGGTAATGAGGGCGTCGGGTTTAATGGAGCGGATTGCGTTCGCTATGGCCTGCGCCTGTGGCTCTATGGGTTCTGCGGTGAGCGAGTCGCTGCTGGCCTTGGGGTTGGGGGCTGGTTTGCCGTCTTCGCCCCACACCATGCCGGAGTCGCGGTAAATTTTTCGTGTGCCCGTGGCGGTGGCGGGTGCTTGGCCCAGGTAGAAACGGCTGGCAACCCCCAGGGTGCGGGATGCGGCGACGAGTTCGCCGGTGCGGTATTCTCCCAGTGCTTCCCCGTTATCGGTGCATTCGGGGTCGCCGACCTGCAGGTGTTTCAGGTCTTCGGGGATGACCTCACCCATTTCTCCGCGGGTAAGAGTGAGCAGGTGTACTTTGGCACCTTCACGGGCGTAGGCAGCCATTGTTGCGCCCGTTGAGGAGGTCTCATCATCCGGGTGGGCGTGCACGAACAGCAGCACACCGTCTTTAATGAGGCGCCCGTTCGGTAGCAGATTACGTTTAGATGCGGACACCACTCTGGTGCCCTGCTGGGGGTAACTTGGGGTAGCCTCAGACATAACCGTGCTCGCTGCCTCCTTCAACTTAGCGTTCACTATATTCTATCCCCACATGTGTTCATATGAACGGTATTTTTAAAAAGTCGGGTGGGGGCGCATCCACACCTGCAGCAGTGTGGGTGCACCCCCACCCGGTGCGCGAGCCTTACGGTGCGCGGGGTGTGTGATGCTCGTGTGCCCTAGTTGGCGCGGGCACGGCGGCGGAATTCACGCACGCGCTCGTTCGCATCCAGAATAACCTTGCGGATGCGAATAGCTTCGGGGGTGACCTCCACGCATTCGTCTTCGCGGGCGAATTCGAGGCATTCTTCCAGCGTAAGCTTCTTGGGCGGGGTCAGGTTTTCGAAGCTGTCTGCGGTGGAGGAGCGCATATTGGTCAGCTTCTTTTCCTTGGTGATATTCACTTCCATATCGTCTGCACGGGAGTTCATGCCCACAACCATGCCCTCGTATACTTCGGAGGTCGGTTCCACGAAGAAGGTGCCGCGTTCCTGCAGGTTAATCATGGCGTAGGGTGTTACCGCACCGGCACGGTCGGCGATCATCGAACCGTTGGTGCGGTACTCAATATCGCCAGCCCAGGGTTCGGGGTCGATCGAGTACGACGACGAGATACCGGCGCCGCGGGTTTCGGTGAGGAACTGGGTGCGGAAGCCGATCAGGCCGCGCGCGGGTACCGCGAATTCCATGCGCACCCAGCCGGTGCCGTGGTTCGACATGTTCTCCATGCGCCCCTTACGTGCCGCCATCAGCTGGGTTACGGCACCCAGGTGCTCTTCGGGCACATCAATAATCATGTGTTCCATCGGTTCATACAGTTTGCCGTCGATGGTTTTGGTGACTACCTGCGGTTTACCCACGGTCAGTTCGAAGCCCTCGCGGCGCATCTGCTCCACCAAAATAGCGAGGGCGAGCTCGCCACGGCCCTGAACTTCCCAAGCATCCGGGCGCTGGGTGGGCAGAACCTTAATGGAGACGTTACCGATAAGCTCGCGGTCAAGACGGTCCTTGACCTGGCGTGCGGTCACCTTCGCGCCCTTGACGCGGCCCGCCATCGGAGAGGTGTTAATGCCGATGGTCATGGAGATCGCCGGGTCGTCCACCTTAATAAGCGGCAGCGGCTTGGGGTTTTCGGCGTCGGTCAGGGTTTCACCAATGGTAATGTCTTCGATACCGGCGACCGCCACGATTTCGCCGGGGCCTGCTTCTTCGGCGGGAACACGTTCGAGCGCCTTGGTTGCCAGCAGCTCGGAGATACGCACGTTTTTAATATTGCCGTCTTGGCGTGCCCAGGCGACGGTCTGCCCTTTCTTGAGGGTGCCGTTGAAGATACGCACGAGCGCCAGACGGCCCAGGAACGGCGAAGAGTCAAGGTTGGTCACATGCGCCTGCAGCACCTCATCAGGGTTGTAGGTGGGGGCGGGCACGTGCTCGATGATGGTTTTAAACAGCGGTTCCAAATCGTCATTATCGGGCAGGGCGCCGTCGGCGGGCTGGTTCAGCGATGCGGCGCCAGCTTTACCGGAGGCGTAGACGACCGGCACATCCAGCACGCTGTCGAGGTCAAGGTCGGGTACCTCCTCGGACAGGTCCGATGCTAAGCCGAGCAGAAGGTCCATCGTTTCGCTGACGACCTCGTCGATGCGCGCATCCGGGCGGTCCACCTTGTTGACCACCAAAATGACGGGCAGCTTCGCGGCGAGTGCCTTACGCAGCACGAAGCGGGTCTGCGGCAGCGGACCTTCGGAGGCGTCCACGAGCAGCACCACACCATCGACCATAGACAGGCCGCGTTCGACTTCGCCGCCAAAGTCGGCGTGCCCGGGGGTATCAATCACGTTGATGGTGATGGTTTCACCGTTCGCGGAGGGTCCATCGTAGAACACGGTGGTGTTCTTCGCGAGGATGGTAATGCCTTTTTCCTTTTCAAGGTCGCCGGAATCCATCACGCGGTCTTCGACGTCTGCGTGCGCCGAGAACGCGTGGGTCTGCTTGAGCATCGCATCCACGATGGTGGTTTTGCCGTGGTCAACGTGAGCCACGATCGCCACGTTGCGCAAATCAGGGCGCGAAGCGGTGTTTTCAGACATGCGTAATTTTTCTCGCTTAAATCTAGGGGTACGGTACTGCCCGCCACGCCGTGTGAGTGCATCACCACGGATGCGCGGTACAGGGCCACTGTGTGGGCACGGCAAACGCGCCCTAGTGGTGGGCTTGCCTGTCCAGTGTACCACCTGCCGCAGCGAGTGGCCCGCATACCGCAAGCAGCAGGTATTGGTTCAAATATGAGGAGAAAGTATCCTCTGCCTGCGGACTATAAAGACATTTAGTGCGCAGCTTTTCAATTAGTGCACAGTTTTTCAAGGGTCAAATTTTTATCTATCAACTGTTTATCCCGCAAATCCTCAAAGAAAGCGTGGAGTTTCCTGAGTCCTGTTGTTCAGCCAAGTTTTTATGCTTTATATTTTTTATATCGAATCGGTAAAGATTCATCGAGAAGTAAGCACCTTAGACATTCTCTAAAACATGAAGGATCTTAAGATGAGCGCCCTGAAAACTATTCGCCGTGCAACAGTCGCTGTGGGACTCTCAGCAGTCCTCCTCGCCCCTCTTGCCCCAGCTCAAGCAGCATCTCGCCCCGCCCCAGAACCGCGCCCCAGCTCCAGCCCATCTTACTCCCCTCAGGGTGCGGGAAAAACGCTTGGGAAGATCATTGCAAATATCCTCAAGCAGCTTCACATTTAAAGCTAATACTCACCGTGGTGACAATACCTTCACTCTTTACATGTTTTATATGTTGAGGTAAAGATAATAACACCCGGATCCCGCATATTACACGGCATAAAAATACCCACACTATATTGATTCCGCGGAATAGTCAACCACCTATTCCGTCATGTTCCAGGGCCGAAGAAGAATGCCCCCAACATTCTTCTTCGGCCCGCTCTACCCCCTCTCACAAGCATTCTTCTGCCTCAGTAAAAATCCGCTGTTATGTGGGGTAGATGAAGATGAACATTCACCCATAATTGGTACGCTGACATACCTGCTGCACCCTGTAAGGCGTTTACAAGCCTTTCTCTTGCAGCCACTCATCCAACATGCGGCGGGCCACCGCATTCGTTCCGGGCAGCTCAAGTTTCGGCTCACCGGTGCGCTGCTCCGCAATAGCCTGCGCCAGCTCAGGTGCAGTAAACCAGCGGGCGGAGTGAATCTCACCGTCTAAGTGCGTCACCGGCTGGGAGGCATCAACCGTCACCCGGTAGCAGACCATGAGTGAACGGGGGAAAGGCCAAATATCGCTCATTCGGTAATCCAGGCGCAGGGCGTCCAGCCCGGTCTCTTCATACACTTCGCGGGTCACCGCCTGCTCCAGGTTCTCCCCCGGATCCACAAACCCGGCAATCAGGGCGAACCGGTTGCGCGGCCACAGCCTGTTATTGGCTAATAGAACGCGGCTATTATCCTCGCTCATAATAAGTGCCATCACCGCCGGCTCAATACGCGGGAACACCATCTCCCCGGAACCGGTCAGGCGTATCCCTTTGTGGGGGTCCACCGGGGCTGACTCTCCCGTGTAGGCGGAGTATGCCATCTCAATCAGGTAGTCACGTTTCGCCAGCGCCGCACCGTACCGGGCCCGCCCCGCCGGGTCGGCGTGCACAGGGTAGAACCAGAAACCCGCCGTGGATACCTCACACCCTTCAGGCAGCGCGCCCAGCTCCTGGGTGAGCGCCGCCAAATCTGCATCTTCAACATAAACAGCGCGGTACTCAATAGCGTACCGTGCTTCAGGTTTCATGAGTTTAGGTTCCAGACTGACGTCCGTAAGACTGTCTTCAGGCGGGCTATCGAGGTAGTGCAGGGTTCCGTCGGCGCCGACCAGGGTGTCACCCGACCGGGAGACAACCAAGTAGCGGGTGCGGCGTGAGGCGGTTTCATCAGTTACGGTGGTATGCGCTGGCAGCTTCTTGTTCTGGGTGCTCATGCCCTCAACTCTACGCCCGCACCGGGGCACCCCACCAAACTGAGCCGCCTACCTGTTCCAAGACGCACCCCCTGTCTGCGATGGGCAGGGAACACGTACGGTCTTTGCAGACCGCCAGAAAACAATAATGCTGCCAACCCTCAGCTTCCCGCACAGAACCGGTATCTAGGGTGACATTACCGAGCCGAAGAGGGAAAATAGAAACCATGACTATTACGAACCCGACGACCACCGGTGCGTGGTCAGCACTAACCCAACACAAAGCATCGCTCACTCCGAATTTGCGAGCCTGGTTCGAGCAGGATCCTTCCCGCGCCCAGAAATTTAGTTTTGATGCCGCAGACCTGCACGTAGACCTCTCGAAGAACCTCATTACCGAAGAGACCGTGCAGCTTTTGCTCAAACTCGCCAAAGAGGTGAACCTCGCCGAACGCCGCGATGCTATGTTCACTGGCGAACACATTAACGTGACCGAGGACCGCGCGGTTCTGCACACCGCGCTGCGCCGCCCCAAGGGTTACTCCCCGCCCTCGTTGTTGATGGGCAGGATGTCGATAGCGATGTTCACGCCGTTCTGAACAAGATGTACGCTTTTGCCGATCGTGTGCGTTCGGGCGAGTGGACCGGCGTGAGCGGCAAGCGCATCGAGACCGTGGTAAATATTGGTATTGGCGGTTCTGACCTTGGTCCCGTGATGGTATACGAGGCGCTTAAGCCTTACGCCGACGCCGGGATTTCCGCACGGTTCATCTCAAATATCGACCCGACCGATGTTGCCGAAAAAGTTTCTGATCTTGACCCAGAAACTACCCTGTTCATCGTTGCTTCGAAGACCTTCGGCACCCTAGAAACCCTGACCAACGCTCGTGTGGCACGCGACTGGCTGCTCACCGCGCTTGGCGAGGCGAACGCCCTGCAGGGAAAAACCGCAGAAGAAGCCGTGGCTCAGCACTTTATCGCCGTTTCAACCGCGCTCGATAAGGTTGCTGCCTTCGGCATTGACCCCGAAAATGCCTTCGGCTTCTGGGACTGGGTAGGCGGTCGCTACTCCGTAGACTCGGCAATCGGTACCTCGCTGGCCATCGTCTTCGGCCCAAAGGTTTTCGAAGAATTCCTCGCGGGCTTCCACGCCATGGACGAGCACTTCCGCACCGCGCCCTTTGAAAAGAACGTCCCCGTACTCATGGGTCTGCTTAACGTGTGGAACGTGAACTTCTTGGGCGCCGAAACCCACGCGGTCCTACCCTACGACCAGTACCTACACCGTTTCCCCGCCTATCTGCAGCAGCTCACCATGGAGTCCAACGGTAAATCCGTTCGCGCCGACGGTTCCTTCGTGGACTACTCCACGGGCGAGGTTTTCTGGGGCGAGCCCGGCACCAACGGTCAGCACGCTTTCTACCAGCTGATCCACCAGGGCACCCGCCTTATCCCTGCGGACTTCCTGGCCTTCGCCAACCCAGCTCACCCCACCAAGGATGGCGAGCAGGATGTGCACGAACTCTTCCTCGCAAACTTCTTTGCACAGACTCAGGCGCTCGCTTTCGGCAAGACCGAGGATGAGGTACGCGCCGAAGGTACCGCCGAGCATGTGGTAAACGCCCGTATCTTCAGCGGCAACCGTCCTTCGACCTCTATTATGGCTTCTCGCCTGACCCCGCGGGTGCTGGGCGAGCTGATTGCCCTCTATGAGCACATCACCTTTGTGCAGGGTATCGTGTGGGGTATCGATTCCTTCGACCAGTGGGGCGTCGAACTCGGCAAGAAGCTGGCGCTTGATTTGGTGCCCGCTATTGAAGGAGACCGCGAGGTTCTGGAACGCCAGGATTCTTCGACCGCAT
This sequence comes from Rothia aeria, assembly GCA_002355935.1. GTDB lineage: Bacteria > Actinomycetota > Actinomycetes > Actinomycetales > Micrococcaceae > Rothia > Rothia aeria. The sequence continues at coordinate 2,238,494 of AP017895.1, forward strand.
CTCTGATCGACTACTACCTTAAGCACCGCAAGTAGCAGTGCCCTAGGCTAATATGCGCGGTGCCCCCGATGAATCTCTCATCGGGGGCACCGCGTTTTAATAACCGCCGCTTTCACTCGTCTCCCCGGTTCAACGGTATGAATGAGACTACATCACCTTGAGGGTATCGCGCACCAGCTCCGCCACGATGCGCGCAACCACCGCCTCAGGCAGAGTCGGCACCGATTCGCTCTCTACTCCCCCGGTATCGGCATGCGCAGTGAGCGTTGTCTGTGCGTCAGAGGGCTCATGATCGACTCGCGTGGCGGGAATATGCACAAACCCCGCAGGAATCCGCCGCCCCTGGCGTTCCAGAATACGGTGTGCCTCATAAAATACGTGGTTGCACACATAAGTTCCGGCGGTGTACGAAATCTCAACCGGCAGCCCCACACCGCGCAGACGCTCATAGCTTGCCCGCACCGGCAGGGTCGAAAAATACGCGTCGCGTCCCTCCGGGGCGATCGCCTTATCCACACGCACCACACCGTCATTATCCTCAATATCGGCGGAGTCCAGGTTGATGGCAACCTTCTCAAAGCTCACCTTATCCCGCCCGACTGCCACGCCCAAGCTGAGCACCGCATCCGGGCGAATATCGGTCAGCATCTCCTCTAAAGCCTCTGAAGACCCCGCATAGCTCACCGGAATCTCACGGGTTACAACCCGTACCGCAGATTCGTCGGCGAGTACATCAGCCACCTGCCGCGCTGTCACCCCGCTCGGGTTCACGCTCACGCCGGGAAACGGGCCGAAATAGGTGATGAGAAGGGTCTTTGTCATCGTTGTCCTTTACACGTCGTCGGGTACCCTAGAGGTATGGCACGCACACACCGTCACAAAGAAGAACCCGTTTTTCTTCTCCAGGATACCCCCGATGCCCTGCGCGAAATCGGCGTTGATGATGAGCAGGAGGCGCTAGCCGCTGTTCGTGAACCCGCACAGGCGTTAGAAGGTGCCTCGTTCCTTCAGGCGGTGGGACGGTTTTACCGCTTCTACACACTCGGTCGCGGGCACGCCAGCCGCTCCGAAGTGCTGTGGGCATTACTCTATTTGACACTCACCACTGGTGCGGTACTGGGGTTGACGGTCTATCTGGGCATGCTCTCAGAAGACCCTCACATGGAGTCCCTGATTCGGGTTCTCTATATGCTTATGATGACGCTCACGCCCGTATGGATTATTGTGCATATTCTGCCGCTTTCTTCGCTTCTGAGCAGGGCGCGCGGTAAACACTAGCTCACGCAAATACCCGAGTGAGGATGCAAAAAACGCCCGCAGCACTCAGGCTACGGGCGTGCACACACTCTAGGGGTTTAATGCCGCCTATTTACCCAGCACTTTCATGAGCTCTTCGGGGGTTTCAACCACAATAAGCCGCTGCAGGTATTCGGGTTTTAGCAGCTCAGTGGTTGACATATACTCCATAGCCTCAATAAGTTTCGTCCAGTACCCGTTCACGTTCATCAGCGCCACAGGCTTGTCGTGAATCTTCAAAAACTGCCAGCTGAACACCTCAAAAAATTCTTCCAGGGTTCCGGGGCCGCCGGGCAACGCAACGAAGGCGTCGGCCTTATTAATCATGGCGATTTTACGCTGATGCATGGTATCGACAATGTCGAGGGTCGTCTGCCCGGGGTACACGCCCTCCCACTCCACGAGCTGGTGGGTGACCACGCCGTAGACTTTGCCGCCTGCATCCAGGGCTGCACCCGCGACGGTTCCCATCAGACCTGTACTGCCGCCGCCGTAGACCACACCGATACCTCGTTCGGCGCAGGCACGACCCATCTGCTGCGCGCGTTCCACGAATAGTGGATCGTTGCCGAAACCGGCACCACAGTAAACAGCAATATTGTATTTTCAGGCTGACTAGTTTGTTCCGTCATTGTTCTTCTTTCTGCGCGCTCCAGTGCGCCGTCCACTCGCAGGGTATAGTGCAAACACCTATTGCACGCTACAGCCATTGGGGAGGCACACGCAAGTGGGACAGGTGGGGTGTGCGCATATTCACGGCGTGTTACCAGGTGAGGTGCCCTGCTGCTGAACCGCCCCGCCTGTTTAGCGTGGGTGGGCAGAAAGTACCGGAAAGATGCATTCAATATTGAGCGGGGCTTGGGTGGCATCCCTGTTCTGTGCGGGGTCTACCCAGCGCAGTTCGGCGATTTCGGCTTGCGGGGTGAGAGCGGCGAGCACTTCATATTCGCTGGGGTGCGGCAGGTACTCGTAGGTTTCGGCGCGTACCGTGTACCCGTTTTCATTAAGTGCGGGTGCCTGAAATGTCCCCAGGTGCACCATGCGGGCGGGGTCAGGGGCGAACCCGAGTTCTTCGGTGACTTCACGTACCGCAGCACCAAGCGGGGTTTCGCCGGGGTCGGGTTTGCCGCCGGGCATCATGTACCCGCTTGCGCCTGTTTTACGCACGGTCAGTACCAGCCCCCGTTCGTTACGGATTGCAACCGCTGAGACGTACACGATTTTCCGTTCGGTGTCTATGGCCGCATGAGTGTGGGCGGCTTGAGGGCGTGGGTTTTCAGGCATGGTTCTACCCTACCGCATCCAGGTTTATAGGCTCCGGTTTTCTCTCTACCAGGTACAGCCCTACTGTGCCTGTGACAAGCTTAACCATCCGCAAAATATACAGCATATATCGGGGTTTTTAGCATCCTAGCAGTATAAAAGTAAGAAAAACAGAAGAAACACCTTCTTTAGACAGCAAATGAGGTGTTTGCCGATACAATAGAAAGCGCTGACCTTCACCGATTCGAGAGGAAAACGCCAGCATGACTTCCGCTATGACCCGCCGTACCGCACTCACCACGCTGGGCGCAGGCTCCATCGCCGCGTTAACGGCATGTTCCGCATCCCTCACAACTGCCAATACCGCGGGCACTCATGACTCTAATGGCGCATCTTCAGCAAATAATAATTCAAAAGCCAAGGCATCTGAACGCAGTGACTATTCGGGCGCAGTGGAATTCAATAGTTATGACACTTCTGCGGGCGAGTATAAACCAGCCACACGAACCTCGCCCCCGCAGAATGTGCCCAAACCCATCAAACCCGAAAATATGGATGAACACAGCGTGGCCGGGTTATACTCCGCGATAGGTTTCTTCACTACAGCGTTAACCTACGCTTTTGTCACCGGTGATCTTGGCCCGCTTGATCATCTCCCCTTCAGTGATACATACACTAACACCTTTAAAAAGCAAATCCGAGAAACCACACAGGAGATGGACGGCGCATGGTTTGAAGAGTTGAAGATAGCATTCACTCTTAACACCGCTCAGCCAACTCAGGACGGGGACAACTACAAGTGGCCTGCTAAGTACATCTTTTCTCTGGGTAGTTTCGTGGTGTACCGAGGAGTTCCGGTAGACCTTCCCCACGACAAGCAATCATCCACAGAGGAAGCTTTGATTACCGCGCAGTATAAAGACGGGCGGTGGATTCTTTCAGAGACCAATGACAACGGCGGCGGCAGTTTCGGACCTTCCGGCGGCAACTTCAAAATCTGAGCCTTTATCCTCCATATCCAGGCTCCCCACATACCTCTGAGCCATTCAAGGCAGCCCAACGACGCTGCCGCCGGTGGGCAGGCGGTGTGCACCTGCTTGGGTGCGTCGGGCCGTGGCCCCAAAAACCTCTATAGGTGAGGTTCTCTGGACGGACGACTAAGGGACAAGCCTCGTCAAATCTGGCAGGTGCTCCGCCATGTAGCTGCATAAAATCATGGCGTGGTTACAGTGCTCGTCTTTAGCTGCGTACAGTAGGGTAATGCGCATATCACCGGTTTCTTTGGCGTTGGCAACAACGCTGCGCATGAGGCTCTGCGCATCAGGGTTTACATCAAGTTCTGCACGGTAGCGGTGCTTGAATGCCTCAAAACGTTCCGGATTATGCCCGAACTCAATGCGCGCTTGGGTGGAAGGGGCCAGCTCCTTCGCCCATTTGTTCAGGCGGGCACGGTCCTTAGTAACTCCGCGCGGCCACAGCCTGTCTACAAGCACACGGTAACCATCATCGGGTGATACTTCTTCATATATACGTTTAATCGTAATATCCATATTTCCAGCTTATGCAGGATACGCTTCACTGTGTACCCCCGCCACTTTTACCGATCGCCTTGGCGCGTGAATACAGGAAAGCGGTGCGTGCCTTATTACTGAAGGTAACGGCACGCACCGCCTGGTAGTCAGCATTGAACGGGCCTGCGCCGCCACAGCTGAACGGCGCAGGTGCACTGAGTATGATCTGGGCAACCCCAGCAGGGGCTGCCACTTTCAAAAGGACGTTAGGGCTGCTCCGTGGGGTGCACCTCAGCGTGCTCACTGGGTGTATCGGTTGCGGCAGCCTCGGGGTTATAGCTCGGAAGCGGGTCACGCGTAGGAGCATCACTCGGCACGGCCCACGTGTAGTTGGGTAAGGGTTGTTCATCCGGAGTGGAGGCGGCCAATGCCCCCGTCGCAAAGACTGCCCCCGTTAGGCTCAAAACGGCAACGGCGCCAGCTCCGATAACAAAGGGGGAGGTGTTCTTCTTCATGATGGTACTTTCCTGGGGTGTATGTAGTTATATGCGGTGAACGCACACCAGCCCGATAGCTGGTTATGCGCCTCTTCACAATACCATGAAGATATACTTTAGATTTAGATTTTGTGGCTAAGATCGTTACTTTTCTACCGAAATCGGCACACAGCACTCCCGCTGAAGGGTGAGCGCCCCAATTGTGCTTCCGCAGCGTCATAAAACACACATCTGCCGGGGTGAAATTTTCGCCGATGAGCACACCATACGATGTGTACACAGCGAAAACCTCACCCCGGCAGGTTTTCTCGTGACGCAGTTATTGCTGCGCTTTAATGGTGGCAGAATCTATACCACCCACGTCCACTTTCTCCAGCGGGATCAGGCGGTCGCGGGTTACTAGAGCGTGAATGACCCACACCGCTATGAACACCGGCAGACCAATATATGAGCTCATCACGCCCGCCCAGTTCCCTTCAAGAATCGCCTCATAGTTCTGCCCACCGATCACCAGCAGGCACATGATGAACGCGATAATCGGACCCACCGGGAAGAAAGGGGCCACGTAGGGAAGGTCGTTAAGGCTATGCCCCTGCCGCACGTAGGCGCGGCGGAACCTGTAGTGCGCCACCGCAATACCAACCCACGTGATGAACCCGGCAAGACCCGAGACGTTAACGAGCCACAGGTATGCCGCTTCCTGCGAAATAATGGAGGCAATGAACCCGATGGCTCCCACGGCGGAAGTTGCCATGAGGGCGGGCATGGGCACACCCCCCTTATTCACCTTGGTGAAAACCTTGGGAGCTTTGCCTTCCTGCGCAAGAGAGAACAGCATACGGGCCGAAACGTACAGCCCCGAGTTACCGGCGGAAAGCACGGCGGTAAGGATCACTGCGTTCATCGCTGCGGCAGCGAAGGAAATACCGGCTCGTTCGAAAATGAGGGTGAAGGGAGAAATGTTAATATCCCCTTCGGCTGCGGTGAGCAGGTTCGGGTCGGTGTAAGGAATGAGGAACCCGATAATCACCATGGCGCCAATGTAAAACAGCATGATGCGCCAGAACACGCTGGTGAGCGCGCGCGGCACATCGCGGCGGGGGTTTTTGGACTCCCCGGCGGCAACACCAATCATCTCGGTGCCTTGGAACGAGAACCCGGCAACCATGAAGATGGAGAAAATAGCGATGGGCCCACCCACAAAAGGAGCGTCACCAGCGGTCCAGTTTGAGACACCCGGCGATGCCCCTCCGAGAATCCCGAAGATCATGGCGATACCCGCGATCAAGAACACGATAACGGTGACCACTTTAATAGTGGCGAGCCAGAATTCGCCTTCACCATAGGCTTTGGCGGACAGGGCGTTCAGCCCCGTCAAGAGAACTAAGAAGGTACCTGCCCACACCCACGAGGGAGTCTCCGGCAGCCAATACTTCATCACTTCACCGACCGCCACGAGCTCGGTCGCGACGGTAATCGCCCAGTTAAACCAGTAATTCCACCCCATGGTGAACCCAAAGGATGATGAAACGTAACGGGTTGCATAGGTTTGAAACGAACCCGGGACGGGCAGATGCGCTGCCATCTCACCCAGAGACTGCATGAGGAACAGCACCATAATGCCGATCAGCCCGTAAGCAACGATAGCACCGCCCGGCCCTGTGGTAGAGATCGTTTTGCCGGAGGCCACGAACAAGCCGGTGCCAATGGCTCCGCCGATGGCGATCATCTGTAGGTGACGCGCCGAAAGACCGCGTTTTAGCTCCGTTTCTTCGGGGCTGTTCGCCGCTTTTTCTTCGGATGTGGGGACATATTTTTCTTCCTTGTTGGTCCCGCGCATGGCAAACACCCCGATCGGTGGCGGGGTGCGGCGACGCGGCGAAAAATCATCTTTAGAAAAACTAATGCGACATAAGTTTTTCTTATTTAGTCCCCTATTCTACTCCCCCGCCGGCGCCCGCCGCCACCGGAATTTTTCGCAAACACTCCGAAGGCAGCAAAGCTCCAACTCACACTGGGCATACTCTTGCGCTAGGATATTCGAAGACTCATTTTCACTCTTGCTGAGAGGCACCATGAAAGATACCGCGAAGGAAACAAGCGACGCAGAACATTACGCCGCGATCGGTCATAACCCTACCGAGAGCGGCTTCAAACAGGCTTTACGGGCATCCAGCGTGGTGCTTGCAAGTTTCGTGGTGTTGGGGTTAGGTTTGGGCGTTATTATTAGTGCTCACCATTTACCGTGGTGGCTTGCGCCCGCAATATCCCTCATCGTTTATGCCGGTTCCGTCGAGTTCCTGGTGGTAGAAATGATCGCAACCGGGGCCAGTGTAGGTGCTATCGGCTTCACAACTCTGCTCGTGAACTCCCGCCACCTGGTGTACGGTATTTCCTTCCCGCTGCAGAATGTGAAGGGTTTCTGGGCGAAGCTCTACGCCATATACACGCTCTGCGACGAATCCTACGCGCTCAACACCGGCCCCGACCGGAATACGCTCTCTCACGCACGTATTCTATGGGTGAGTACATTCCTGCACATCAGCTGGGTGGCAGGAACAACCGCCGGATTCTTTATTGGCGCATCGTTTCTGAGCCACCTTGAGGGTATGGATTTCGCCATGACGGCGCTGTTTACGATCCTCGCGATTGATGCTTACCGCGCTCAACGGGATAATGTCACGGCTCTTCTCACGTTGTTCTCTGGCGCGGTGGGTATTATCCTGGCACCCGGTTCCATGCTTCTGGTGTCGATGGGAACCTACACTGCCCTGCTGATAGTACGGTTCTTTATCGCAAAATCACGGGGAACACTACCAGAACACCAGATACCCGCCCCAGAGAATAACACAGCAGTGACGGCTGCCGAAGACAGCACGACAGATCAGGTGAAAACCTCAAGCCTCACATTCACTCACCACAACGACCCGCAGGAGAACCCCCATGATTAACGGCCACATCGATAGCGGCTATATTATCAGCGCTGTTCTGGTGGCGGCGGCTGTAACCTTTGTTCTGCGGGTGCTCCCCTTTGGTCTCAAAAAAGCCCTCGCGGGTTCTGAGGTTTTGGATGCGCTCAGCCACTGGATTCCCCTCGGGGCCGTAGCGCTTCTGGCGATCTACGCGGTGAGCCGTATTGATTTTTCATCCACGCACACCGCGGTTCCCTATCTTGCCGGATTTGTGGTGACGGCGCTCGTGCACCTGTGGAAGAAGAATATGGTGTACAGCATGATCGCCGGTACCGCCACCTGCGTTATTCTCATTAACTGGGTTTTCTAGGGGTATAGCATGTCTGAAAGATCTTCACGCCCCAGCCGTCACCTTAGGGACACATCGCAGCAAACCAGCAACGAACAGGTTCTCGATATTATCGCCTCCGCGGGTCTGGCGACCAGCAGCATCCCGGTGGTGCAGGAACGCGAGCAGGCTTTACATGCAGGTGGTACCCACAGTGTCGAGCTCCGCCGCACTGGCGAGAGCGGATTTCGTGAGGCAATGCGTGCTGCATCCCTTGTGATGCTGGGCCTGTTTTTCGTGGGAATTGGGCTCGGTGTTGTGATACACAGCCTGGGTTTTCCCTGGTGGCTTGCACCCCTGCTTCCGGGAGTTTTATTCGCCGGGTCGGTAGAGTTCGTATTGCTGACGATGATGACGGCGGGTGCCTCGCTGGTATCCGTTGCGGTCATGACGTTGCTCATTAATTCACGCCACCTCATGTACGGGCTGTCCTACCCTATCGAACGTGTGCACGGCTCTCTCGCCAAGTTTTACACTGTCTACACACTTATTGACGAGGCTTTTGCGCTCAACAGCGGGCCGGAACGGCATGCGCTGAGAGGGTCACGCATTCTGTGGATTCATGCGGGAATGCATATGAGCGTTATCCTCAGTTCCACACTCGGGTTCTTCTTGGGGTCGAGTTTTCTGGCGCATCTTGAGGGGTTCGATTTCGTGATGACCGCGCTCTTTACGGTACTTGCCCTTGATGCCTACCGCGCTAACCCCGATAAGCTCACGGTGCTTTTCTCGGTGATTGCGGCGGTGCTGGCGTTGATTATTGCCCCGGGGTCTATGCTCCTGGTGGCGATGGCAGTGTATATGGCGCTTCTTATGGGGCGTTATGCGGCGGCGAAGAAACGCGGTTCTCTGCCTCAACATATGCTGGTTGCCGACGACCCGACGCGCAGCCGCGCGGCACGCGATCGTGTAGAAGAGAGTCCGCACGAACCAGCGCAATAGTTTCAAACGGCAGAACAAAGCAGGCACCACGGCACGGAAAAACCGGGCATGGTGCCTGCCTGATAGGCTCAGCTGCGTTTACTTAACAGCTGCGAGCGCTGCTTCGTAATTGGGTTCGTTGGTGATTTCGGGAACGAGCTCGGTGTACACTACCTCACCGGCAGGGTTCACGACTACCACGGCACGCGCCAGCAGAGCCTCAAGCGGCCCGTCGGTCATTGTCACGCCGAAGTCCTGCCCGAAGGATGAGCGGAATGCGGAGGTGGCAATAACGTTCTCAATCCCCTCAGCAGCGCAGAAGCGGCCAATGGCGAACGGAAGGTCGTTCGAGACGCACAGCACCACAGTATTGTCTAGTGCGGCAGCATCCTTATTGAAGGTGCGTACGGAGGTTGCGCACACGCCGGTATCGACGGAGGGGAAGATATTCAGAATAATGTTCTTGCCCGCAAAATCGGTGCCGGTGATCGTGTTCAGCTCAGCCCCAAGCACCTCGAACGCGGGAGCTTTGGTGCCCACTGCGGGCAGCTCGCCGATGGTGTTGACGGGGGTTTCTTCATGAAAAGTAATTTTAGCCATGCATCAATTGTCGCCCAGTGCCGGGGCCAGCGCAAGAATGCAGTCAGGACCCGTGACGGATGTGCCCCTCCGATGCGGTTAAGACCCGGGCTTTCTTGCTGTGCCGCGGCTGCACCTGCTGCACGTGGCGTCATTCACAGTCTCCCTTAGATCGCCGCCGCTGCACTGAAGGCACCCGAGGTTCCTGTCACCGTCCGGTTCTCTCACGTGAGTGTTCAGGTATCCTATGTGTATCCCGCAGGCGGCGAACCAAACGTGCAAGTGCACGCTCACGCGGCTACGGTGCACGTTTGGCAGGGGCACGAAGGTGCCCCCGTACCGGCCCCAGCCCCTGTGCCCGGGCTAGCCGAAAATTTAATAGTCTTGACCCCACGCCGAGAACAGAGAAACACCTCATGAAGCCAACCGCATATCAGACTTTTATCCTCTGTGCCCTAGCCACAGCAGCCCTCGCAGGGTGCAGTAGCGGAACGTCCGTGAACCCGCGGGCGGGGGCCAGTGCATCGGCTTCCGCAACAGCAACAGCGCCCGATACGGATAATGCCTCCCCCAGCAGCAGTACCAAGCCAAAACCCGCGAGTATTACGCCCAGCACCTTACCTCCTCCTACTGTGGTGACCATCCCGGCCGCCGATGGTGGCGGCAGCTCCTCTAACGGTAACCGTGTGGTGCAGAACGTTCCCGCTCAGGCGCACGCGAAGGCCGGCACAACAGGTGTTCCTACGGGGGTGCAAAGCTGGGCTACCGATAAGCACGGTGCGGTTTCGTTCCTCACCCCTACCGGCAATATTGGGTGCGATGTGATCTCCGGTGATTCGATGGTGGTGTGTATGCTCAAGGAATCCCAGTGGACGGAGAAGGTAGACAGCCCCGGTATCGACCCGAAGACCGGTAAACCTGTGCAACGCCGCGCGTTCCAGTTGCAGCTTAAAGCCGATGGGTCGTCACAGGTCACGGCCCCGGGCGGTGTGAATGGGGCCATGGGCAACCGCTCATCCACAAAAACCCTGCAATACGGGCAGATGCTGCACGTGGGCACATTTGTTTGCGCCTCCGAACAAAACGGGGTGACCTGCTGGAATCACACTACCGGGCACGGGGTGTTCCTCAACCGCACCGAGCACATCACCTTTTAACTTTGGGTGCGCCCCGGCCGCTGGCCCCGGCGCACCGCACAAGAGTACACCGATTTATTACCCCTGATTGGAGTTGAACCTTGCGACCAACCGTCACAAAAATCGCTATCCCTGCCGCCGTGGCGGCGCTTACTCTCACAGCCTGCGGCAACCCGTTTGGTGCCTCCACCGAGTCGAAAAGCACTAAAAGCAGCGGCTCTTCCTCCAGCAGCTCGGCTCAGGTGTCGCATTCCTCGTCGTCATCAGCAGCGTCAGCGGCCACCAGCAGTGCCTCGCCTTCGTCTTCCCCGTCGGTGGTGACGGTCACCGCAACTCCTGAGCCGACCCCCAGCACGGTGACGGTGTACGCGAGCCCGGATAAGAGCAGTTCTTCGCCGTCATCTTCGTCCTCAAGCAGCGGTAAGGCAAAAGCCGGGGCACCCACCAGCGGGCAGCAGGCGCTAGAGCAGAACAAGTCGAAGCTACGCGGCGGCTACACATGGACTATGTCCCTATCGGATACCTCAAACTATGATGCGAATGTTGAGCTGTCGTGGATTGTGGTGGGTGCCCAGGGCGGTACCGACGGCCCGTATCATATTATGCTGTTCCACTACGGCGAGTACTTGGGAACCGGAACTTACGACCCCCTGTATGGGAAGCCTAATGTTTCGCGTACCGCCGCCAACCAGATTTCGGCCACGCACAGCGCCGATAAGGCTTCGTTCACCTGGGACGATTCTCAGGGGAAGATCGTCATGAGCGGCCACCTGCCCACCGTTAATGGGTAGACCGAAGCGGGGTGCACACATCAAAAAGCCGGGCCCGCGTCCTTCCCCAACGGTGGGGTGGATGCGGGCCCGGCTTGGCATGTTCACAGCGTAATTAGTTAGCGCCGATGAAGCCCTTCTTCTTAAGGATCACGAATGCAACTGCGCCAATGAGTGCAATAACAATAAGCTTCTTCATGGTTTTCCTTTCGTCGGCACCGGGTAGCGGCCTAATCCGCAACGGGTACGGTGCCCCCTTGCACATTTTAGCGTAGAACGGCGAGCTTTACGGCGTATTTGTACGCTCATATAGCTGTGAATAGGCTGGATATGGGAGAATGCCGTATGAGTATTTTCGAGAAAACTTCTGATGATTCCACACCCGCCTCTCGCGCACCGGTGGTGACGTCCTGTTTTCTGGGGATCATGGGTGTTCTGCATTTTGTAAAACCTGAGCATTTTGATCGGATTGTGCCGCGCGCCCTGCCGGGCTCGGCACGGTTCTACACCTATGCTTCGGGGGTTGCTGAGCTTGGTGTTGCAGGGCTGCTGACCGCCCCAACAACCCGCCGGGCGGGTGCCCTCGCGGCCATTGCGCTGTATACGGCGGTGTTCCCGGCGAATGTGCAGATGGCATGGGATTGGCGGCATGAGTCAGCGTTTAAACGTGTTGTGGCTTTCGGCCGCCTACCGTTGCAGCTGCCAATGATTCGCCGTGCCTGGCGCATCTATAAAACCTCCTCTCGGCGCTAAAGCTCTCCTGGCGGTGGCACAAGCTGCGGCCGTGCTATGATAAAAAATCTTCACGCCTGGATTATTATAAAGGAGCACTATGTCTAGTACCCGCCAGAACCCGGCCGAGCAGGCGAAGGCCCTTGCTTCCCAGCTTAAGTGCCCCATGGGTGACACCGGTCAAGAGCTAGCACACTCTTTAAACCTGGGGAATCTTTTCATGATTGTGAGCGCCCTGAATGCATTAGGCATTGAGGAAGGCGACCGCATCCTGGAGGCGGGCCCGGGCAATGGTGGGCTCCTCAATTATGTTCTCTCCCTCGCAGAGAACCTGCACTATGATGGGGTGGAAATTTCGCCGCTCATGTATGAGCAGGCCCGCGCTGCCAATAACGTGTTTATCGCAGAAGGGCTGGCTGAGTACGCGCTGTATGACGGCGTGAATCTGCCGTATGAAGACGGTATTTTCACGAAGGTGTTGAGCGTGAATACGGTGTATTTCTGGGAGGAACCGGCTTGGCTGCTCGCAGAAATGTGCCGGGTGCTTACCGCCGGCGGGCGGGTGTGTTTAAGCTTCTGTGAAAAAGATTTTATGAAGACCCTGCCATTCACCAAGTACGGCTTCGCCCTGTACGATGCCGCCGATATAGTTGCGCTCACACAAGAACTGCCGCTACATACGGTAGCTGTACAGCATCTGCACGATATGGCGGTGGCGGGCGGCTCTGCCCGGCTGGTACGACGCGACTACGTAAACCTCGTGCTTGAAAAAGAACACTAAAACACCCGGACAGTATCCACATATTTTTTGACACCGTCACTGGCGGTTTCTATCTAGAAGAGTTTTTTGCCTTCAGAAGCTTTTTACTTTTCAGTAATGCAAAAACTTTTCTGAATACGGTGCGTTCAAAAGGCTGTTTCTCGTATTCAGATATAAAAAATATTGACGCGTATATTCCAAAACAGGTATAAGTGTTTTATAAGGAGTCACATTTCTCTCTCACGACGTTCAGAAATGTGCTCACCATATTAACCTAAGGCGGAGAAGCCATGGCAAACACTAACCTCACGAACAAGCTCAAGCCCGAATTCCGCACTAACCCGCCCGCTGAAGAGAACGGCATCCTGATGTGCCTGGATGATGCGCAGGTTCAGGGCGATAACGCCAAATACATGAAATTCTACAACCGCATAGCCACCGTCTATGACCTAGGAGAACGGTGGTTTGGGCGTCTCGCTTACGGCAATGAAGTCGCGCAGATGCGCCGCCAGTTCATGAAAGAACTAGAGTGGTTTCCCGGCTGCTCGGCGCTGTACGTCTCAATCGGCACCGGCACCGACCTACGCTACCTGCCCGACGATATTGAGGTAAGCGCAATCGACTGGACGGGTGCCGATATTTCGCTCGGGATGCTCAAGAAATGCCAGAAAATCTGGGGCGGTCGCGCGAACCTGAACCTGGTGAACTGCGCCGCCGAGAACCTGCCCTTTGCCGATCAGAGCTTTGATGTGGTGCTGCACGTGGGCGGCATTAACTTCTTTAGCGATAAAAAACGCGCGATCGAAGAAATGATTCGGGTGGCCAAGCCCGGCACGAAAATTATGATCGCAGACGAAACTTCCGACTACATTGATTCGCAGTACAAAAAGAGCATCTTCACCCGCAAAGCATACAAGGACGCCACCTTCGACCTCTCAGAGATTGAGGCGCTGATTCCCAGCACCGTTGAGGATGCACGCACCGAGCTCATCTGGGACGACCAGTTCTACTACATTACGTTCCGCACCCCACGCCGTTAGGAGAAACGTCATGGTAGTACCATTTGCCATTGCTGGGGTGCTCATGGCGTTGGCGGTGGGCGCGCACGTTTTTGTGGGAACCCGTGAGACACTGGCCTTGCGTCCCACCGAGAACCGTCCCACCGCTGACGCTGCGGCCAGCACCCCTAGCACTCGTGGGGAGCTAACCCGGCACTGGGCGCAGGCCATGTGCGTGTTCCAGCTGGTAAGTGTCGATCTGCTGCTGGTCACCATCGCTGCACTGCTCTTAGCGTTCACCGATGTGCTACCCGCTAAACGAGATATTGGGCTGTTTATCGCGGCGTATTTAGGCGCATGGGGCGTGGTGTGGCTGGTGCAGCTGGCGGCGGTGAAGGTTGAGCGCCGCACCTACTATATGTTGGGGCATTGGATGCTGTTCTTCCTCTGCGCTGCCCTGATGGTGTGGGGCGCGTTTTCGTTCTAACAACATACACGCGGCGCCCCCGAAAAGAAATCTTTAGGCCAAAATAGCCTATTCTCTTCGGGGCGCCGCGTGCACTATAACACTTACGTGCTGGGTATTATGCACCTTTAATATAAGGGCGTTTTACCCTTGGCTGGTGCCACATTATTCTTTGGTGGGCACCAGGGTCTTGAGGGTAATGTCGCTTGAGACTCGGCCGTCCGCGTCTTCAAGGTATGCGCGCACCACATACTTCTTACCCGCCTGCAGCTTATTACCGGGAATAGTCAGTTCACTCTCAAAGTCACCGTTCGGCTTCGGGGTAACCGTCGTATTCACGATCTCATCATCCCTGATGATGTCATTCTCAATGTCGTATTCGGCGAAAATCAGCCGAACCTTGGACCCGTTCTGAGCCGCTACTGCAGGGTCAAACCCGCCGCCAGCAACCTTCAGGTGGTTCTCGGCGGCGCTGCGGCTAAGGGGTGCACCGTCCACAATGCCAACAGCCTCAGATTCCGTATCTCCGCGAAAGTCCTCAACTTCAGCGCGTGACCAGTCATTGGCGCCAGTTTCAACAACCACCTGGTAACGCTTACCGCTTTCGATCTTCGAGCCGGGCACCTGCACCTTAGTGGTGAAGTTACCGCCATTCAGGTCTGCTGAGGCGTCCTTCGTCACCAACGTCTCAGTGACCTTACCGTTCTCATCCAGGGCTTCAACCCGGATAATGAGGCGGGTGGCACCTTCCTGGCGGGTTCCGCGCACCGTAAGGGTGTTGGTGTTCAGGTGGCGGTAAAAAGTGTTATTCCACGCGAAGTCTGGGGTCACTGTTACCGAAGGGTGAACGTTCTTCTCATCAACCTGCTGCACGGGAAGGTCCTGCCGGGCCTCCACAGTGTGATAGCCATGACCAGAGTAAATAACAGCAAACACGGCGTAACGCTTCTGGGGGTCGAAGTTGCCTTTCACTTTCGCGGTGCCGCTGAAATGCCCATCTTCAGTCACGGTAAGCTTCGCATCATCTTGAGCTAAGTTCTTGCCCGTGCGGTCGCCGTCAGCATCAAGCTCATAGACTTCTGCCTGCAGGCTCTCGAAGGATTGGTTCGGATCAATCCCTTCACCGGTGATTGTTAGGGTATTCTCCCCGGTGATGGGGTTCAGCGGGCCGCCCTCAACAGAGGTAATTTTTGTCTGCTGAACATTATCAGGGTTGTTATTGGCGTTGTCATTATTGTTATTGTTGCCCGGAAGAGAGCTTGAACCGCCCTGGACAGTATTTGAGGTTGCCGGAGGTGCAGCGTTCACGGGCGAAAGAGTAGCCGCCGTGCCGCCAATCAATGCGAGAGTGCAGGCTCCTGCGAGCACGGAACGGGTGGGGAAAGAACGCATGGTCTACTCCATTCGTCGGTTAGTGATTACATTTCTAAGATAGCCGTACTCTTAGGTAAAGGTCTAGGTTTTTTACAATTATTTCCATAATGTTTAAGGCGGCCGGGTAGCTGCATCGCCATTAGGGGCGACTGCGTCACCTCCGCACACCATAGGACGCAGTTTCCGGGTGTTGATTAAACCGTGCCGCCGCCACGGCCACCCGAAAACTGCGTCCTCAAAAACCTGCCCGACTGGGTCCAATACGCGTGTAAAGAGGCGCTAGGGGTTCACCGTAATATACTCCGTGACTTCGGACTGCTCCTGGCCGTCAATACTCGCCTCAATCACATACTTTTTCCCGGCCTGAAGCTTATCCGCAGGAACCGCAAAGTCAGTCTCGAAGCTGCCATTGGGCGGGTTGACGGTAACCTGCTTTTCAGCCAGCGCATCCCCGGCAGGCTTCTGCGCATCAATGTTGTACTCGCGCAGCCGCAGATGCATGGCGGTGCCCTGCTGTACGTTTTTAAACCCGCCACCGGCCACCTTCACCTGATTATGCTGGCTGCTGCGGCTTACCGTTCCGTCGGTAATCACGGCAAAGGAACCGCCGTGACCATAGAGTTCTTTAATGGCTCCCTGTTCCTTGGTGCCGCCATCCATTGCCACCGCGAGCGTGTAGTAGGTTTTGTCCTTAATTTTCTCCCCGGGCACGTGCAGCTTGTAGGTGAATGTGCCGTCCTTCAGTTCGCTGGCGACAACGGTACCGGTGGCTACCTCATCCCCTGGGCCGCCGTCCTCATGCTTTTCCCGAAGGGAAATGGCGACGCTCGCATCCGAGTTAGGCGGATAGTAGTATTTGCCGCGGATGGTGACCTCGTTATCCTGCCGGTGTGTGTAGAGGGTTTCGGGTGAGGTCTCGAAGCGTGGACGTAGCTTGGTCGGGTCGGTGGGTTTTATATTCACGGGGGCCGTGGCGTGCACCCCCATATGTCCCCCACGGCCCGTATGGTCGACAATGAACACGGCGTAGTGTTTCTGCGGGTCTACGCGGGAGCCGCGTACGGTGAGCGTGGTATCAAATTGTCCCCGCTGCCCCAAGGTCAGCTGATCGGATGCTTCAGCAATGTTCTCGCCTACCGGTTGGCCCTGTGCATCGATTTCCCACATTTCGGCGTAATACCCGTCGGTGAGGGTCTTATCCAGCCCGGTGCCTTGCACCTTAATCGTATTTTTCTCTGCGAGGGGGTCGAGTGTGCCCTCGGTTTTCTGGATGCTCGGTTTCTGCTCTGATGTGGAAGGGGTGGATTGCTGACTGGATGGGGTGCTGCCAGCCTGTTGAGGTTCAGCAAATGCCTGCGACAGTGGCACGGCTGTGGCACCCACTAGGGCAAGGGCGCTGGCTCCGGCAAGGGCACCTCGGGTACGAAAGTAACGCATCATTGCTCCAATCTTCGGTGACTTTCGGATGCCTTTTAAACCTAGCACCAACTTTTAAGTTCAAATACAGTTTTTAATGAACCTTTGAGGAAGGTTTAAGGTTGTCTCTAATGCTGCCCCAGTACCGCACAGCAGTGATTAGCGCGCCCCCACGGGTGAAATACGTCTATACACATCCCCTTCTCGGGCGGCTACTATAAAACATGAGGCTCCCACCAGCTGCGGCAATATATGCTCCTTCAGAAAGTGACACTGCCATGCACCCCGAACTGACCGATATCCCCGAAACGATGCTGTGGACCCTGCACAACCGTGCCCGCGAAGCCGCCCGAGCCGACGGGTGCATTACCGACCCCAAATGCCTAGAAATCTACCGGGCCATTGACTACGATTACCAGGCTCATTTCGGCAAAGCGGACGGCTCGCACGGGGTGCGTTCCATGCTATTCGATAGGCAGATTAGCCGCTTCATGAAGGAGCACCCGGATGCGGTGATCGTGAACCTGGGTGAGGGCTTGGAAACCCAACGGTACCGCATCGACTCTCCCGGTACCCTGTGGGTGAGCGTGGATTTACCCGCAGGCATTGACATTAGGGAACGGTTCATAGCCCCCGATGAGCGGCACCTGCACGTGGCGAGAAACGCGCTAGATACCACCTGGTTCGATGCTGTCCCCGACGGGCGCCCGGTCTTCATCGCGGCGCAAGGGCTTTTCATGTACTTCACCACGGTAGAAGTCGCTGCCCTCATGCGCTCTATGGCCCGCAGGTTCCCCGGCGCAACCGTCATGTTCGACTACATTGGGCGTTTCCTCTCAAAACGTACCCTGAGCGAGAAGGGGTGGATGAAAACAGACACGTACCGCACCCCACCCATGCCCTGGGGCGTGTACCGTAACGAGCTGCAGCCGCTACTGTCGGCTTGGCTGGGACAGCAGGTGTCTGTACATAACGTTACATTTGAACTCCCCCGTGGGCCGGGGAAATGGTCCGTACTGTTCATTGAAAAGTATTTGCCGCAGCTGGCGAATAAGCTGCCGGGAGTGTGCTGGCTGCAGCTGCCTGAAGCAGATCCAGCATCATGAGTGGGGGTGAAAAACCCGCCGTGCATATTTACTGTCTGCTGTTTGACGGGTACGAAACACTTGATCTTATGGGACCGGTCGAGTTCCTGCACGGTGTACCCGGTGCGCGGCTGCACTATGTCTCGCATTTGGGCGGGGCGGTGCGCAGCACCCAGGGTTTCTCGGTGGCAACAGAGCCGCTGGGTGAGCTGAAACCAGGCAGTGTTCTGCTCATTCCCGGTGGTGCGGGCACCCGAACCCTGGTGCATGATACTGATTTTGTGGAGGCACTCACCCGGTGGGTTCAGCAGAGCGAATACTGTTTGAGTGTGTGCACCGGTTCAGCGCTTCTGGCCGCCACCGGCCTGCTAAATGGGCTAGAGGCCACCACGAATAAACGCGCTTTTGACTGGGTGAGAGGCACAAACCCGCCCGTGCTGTGGCAGGGCACGGCGCGGTGGACGCATTCGGGGAAGTTCTATACTTCCTCGGGTGTCTCAGCAGGTATGGATATGACGTTGGGGTTTATCGCTGATATTGCAGGCATTGACGAGGCACAGGTGCAAGCCCACCGGTGCGAATACCTGTGGAACCAAGACCCCAGCCACGACCCATTCTCTGCTTCTTCTGCACCCTCACCTCAGTCTTAGCCGATGCCGCTCAGCAGGGTGTGCAGAATCAGGGTGGCCAGGCGGTCAAGCTCAGCTTCGTTTGCTCTAGTGTCCGCTACCCCCTGCGGGCTGGCTGCGGGTTCAAGGTCTTTAACGGCCTCATCAACCATGGCGCGGTACATGCGTTGTGCCCAGTCAAGGTTTACGTCGGGCGCGATCAGGCCATCGTGCTGTGCGCGTTGAAACAGCACTTCAAGGCGAGCCAGCACAGTACGCCGCTTGGTGATGACGGCGGGGTCGTCCTCACTGAGAATCCCCAGTGCGTACCCCCAGTTAGATTTGGTGCGCATCACGTTCACCGTGAGCCGGTGCAGGGCCACCGGCGGCGGCGCGGTCTCCGGGCTGGCGGCCTCAAAAGCATCATAAAAGTGTTCAATCGCGCTCGCCTGCAGCGCGGCAATAAGTACCTGCCGGCTGGCGAACCGGCGGTGCACCGTGGTGCGGGTTACCCCGGCAGCGGCAGCGATTTGCTCCAATGAGGCGGTGGGGTCGTGCCGCAGCACCCGTTCGGCCGCCTGCAAAATTGCGGCAGCTGTGCGCTGCGCATCCGACCGCAACGGCTTAACTGTGTCTATCATGCACACATCCCTTCAATATCTGTTACAGCTATGTTACAGTTAATCGGGCGAGGTGCGCACCCGCACCGGAAGTACCCTACTCGCGAGGAGGCACATATGAGCACCGAGAAGACCATCCGCGACTACTTCGCCGCCATCCACCGGGGCGGTTGGCAAGATTTCCTGGCCGAAGACATGACCTACGGTTTCAACAGCGCCCTCCAAGACCTCGGTAAGGAAGACTACCTCAATGGGGCCGGTAATTTTCTGGCGATGACCATTGACGTGGACGTGAAGCACCTGGTGATAGACGGCGATCAGGCGGCGGTCATCTCCGACTACTTCGTAAAAACCCCGGCAGGAGCCACCGCAATATTCGAGGTTCCCGAGTTTTTGACCATACACAACGGCAAGCTGACGGGCATCTCCATCTTCTTCGATAGTGCGGCGTTTACGGCACTCATGAAAGGCGAAAAAGTATAGGGTTTCTCCCCATCCCATACCCGAAAGTCACCTTTTCGGCGGACCTCACCGCGTGAAGGTGACTTTTTTGGTACTAAGACGGCAGGTAGGGGCGGTGGCTACCGGCCGATAGGCCTTATCACAGACAACAGGGGAATTACGGCGGTGCCGCGCGGGCCACACCAAATACACCGGGCGGGCATGCAGACCCCGGTTTTTCGGGCACAGCACACCGGTAAATTCTGTTGTGAGCGGGTCCCGCGTCATTCAACTCTGGCGGGGCGCACATCCTTTAGAATGGAGCCATCACCAAAATAGAGAATAAATGGAGCAACCATGACCCTGCCAACCACCATGCGCGCTGTACAATACACCGAATACGGTGCGTCTAACGTGCTCACCATCAACCAGGTTCCCGTGCCCACCCCGGCCCGGGCGAAGTGCTGGTGCGTGTTCAGGCGTTCAGCGTGAACCGCGTCGACGCGCTCGTACGTTCCGGGCAGATGCGCCTTTTTACCGGCAAGCGATTCCCCAAAGGCACCGGTGTGGATGTGCTCGGTGAAGTGGTGGGCATGGGCCACGGCGTCATGGATTTCAAAATTGGGGACACCGTGTGGGGGTTCTCAGGGTCAATTGCGCCTGCCCCACCGGCACCGCCGCCGAATACGTGAGGCTTAAGGCCGGACGCATCTGCCACGCACCGCGTATCCCCAACGTTATTGATGCCGCAGCCCTGCCGCTGGTGAGCCTGGCGGCCCTGCAAGTACTGCGGAAAAACCTGAAGCTTCAGCGCGGGCAGCGCCTGCTGGTGGTGGGCGCTACCGGCGGTGTGGGGCACGCGGCCCTGCAGATCGGGCAGATTTTGGGGGTTGAGGTAAGCACCGTATCCGCCTCAGACAATATGGCCCTATGCCGCGACCTGGGGGCTGTTGAGGTGTACGACCACGAAGACCTGCCCGATGCCGCGAACGTGACCCCGTTCGATGCGATTATTGACTGCGGCGGCGTGGTCACCGGATACTACCGCAACTACCTCAAACCGCACGGGCGCATGATGACGCTCTCCCCCGACGGGCTTCCCGCAGTGCTGACGTCCCTTTTCACGAACCGCCGTGTGGGGTTCCTGCTGGCAACCAAGGCAACCGCTGAGGCAATGAAGTGGATTACCGCCGCCGTTGAACGCGGCAACCTTCGCCCCGTCATTGAGAAACGGTACACGCTGGAGGAGCTGGCCGAAGCGCAAGACTACGTGGATACCAAACACACGCGCGGCAAACTGCTGGTCGTAATGTAAGACCCACCCAGCCACCGCGCGCAGGCCCCGCCAAACCCCATGAAACTAGGGTTCTGGCGGGGCCTTTATGGTGCCCACCTGCGCCCAAGTGTTAAACACGTACACGTCAGTTACAGCACAAGACACCACAGCACGGGTTCTTGCCCGATGCGGCTCTAGCTGGCGGGTGTCTCCGTCTGTGTACCAGCTGATGACCTTCGGGCCTGCTGGAGGGCGTTGCGCCACCCGCCAAACCAGCTGTGAAGCGCGGTTCCTTTCGGGTACTCCTCCCCCGCCTGCTGCGCCCACGCAATGTAGCGGTCATATGTTGGGGTACCCGCCTCATGTTCCAGATACTCCCGGATACCTGCGAGCGCACGCTCATTACGGGCCTGCACCTCGTCCGGGCTCAGATTACGCGGGGCACGGGTACCGCACGTACCGCCCGCGCGCTGCACAAGCTCCGCCCACTTGAGGCCGCTCTTCTTGGTGAGCGTAACCCCCAAAGGCAGCCCCTGCCCATGCGCCCACTCATCGTAGCGGGCGTTCACAACCCGGCTGCCATGATGCGCTATGTACTGTTTAAGGGCATCAACGGCCACCTGCACGGACTCCTGCTCATTGTCTTTGCTGCGGGCGTATTCCTGCTCCCAGTTACGTTCCCGCCGGATGTTCTCAACCCCGGCAGCAATAACCTCAGGCGGTAAGCTCTCATAGTTGCCGCGCATGATTGTTTTGGCGATTTCTACCTGCGTATTCCAGTTTTTATTGAGGTATTTACGCACCAGCACCGCTGAAGGCATACCGGGGACACTGCGCGCATACTCCTCAAATTCAAGGTAGGTGTATTTCTGCCGGGGAGTGGACACGAACTGAACCAGCGCCGCCCACAGGTCAGCTTCACCGTACTTGCCGCGGCGCCTGCGGGGCCTGCTCCGCTCATCGCCCAACCCCGCCGCAGCTAAGGCATGTGACCATTTGCCGAAACGGATAATGGGTGTTTGACGGGTGGGGCCGCCGCGAGCCACCGACCAGTCGTTAAACGACATGGACCGGTGGTCTGTGCACTCATCCCACCACTGCCGCAGCAAATCGATAAGCTGCTGATCCTGCCATTCTTTCTGTTCATCTCCCTGCGCCCGTGGCTCTACTGGGTAGTGCAGCGCTGCACGGCCTTTGAGGATACGTTTAACCTGTTGACGGGTGACCCCAAATTCTTCTTCGCACTCTTGCCCGGCCCTATCCGGGTTATGCACCGACCACTCGTACACCATGTGCCGCAGGTCTTCCTGCTCCTGCTCTTTCACGGTGCGGCGCGCAACTTTAAGCTGCGGAACGGAAATATGCGTGTGTGCGGCGTTAATAATCTGCCGCACGCGCTCCCTGGTCACACCGATATCTGTGGCAATAGCGTCAAGAGTCTCACCCGCACTGTAACGGTACACGCATTCCCAGTTGCGGTTTGGCTCGGCTTGGGCATCATATACGGCGGTGACTGAGGATAAATATAGGGCGGCGTTTTTGGGCTGTTTCAGCTGTTCTTCGGTGAGGCGCAGGTTTTTCTCAATATGGTCTGCATCGGCTTCTGCGGTGAAAATGATGCGTTCGTTAGGGGCGGTTTCACGGGGGTCAGGCATCTTATATCCCAATCAGCATTGAACGGTATTGTTCTCACATCATACGACGCGCGGCAGGTCAGCGCATCCGGGGCGGGCGGCGAAAGATCAAGTGGCTATTTTTACGACAACAGACGTAGGCTATACCCATGAGAATTGGTATGCGTAAACCCAGTGTGAAACGAATGATTAAGGCCCGCACCACCGGCCGGGCAAAACGCGCCGTGAAGAAAGCCGTGATTCCTGGTTATGGCAAGCGCGGTATGGGGTTTGTGAAGAACCCAAAGCGCTCCGTGAAAGGGGCCATCTACCGCCGCACGACTTTCAGCGTGTGGGATTTGTTCAGGTAGCAAAACCTACCCCCTGTGTACTGTATGTACAATGTAAGTACAACTATGCAGGGAGGGGAACACTATGAGTACAACAGTTAAAAGTCAGCGTATTAACCTACGGGCTAGTGAACGCCAAGAGGCTCTGATTAGGCAGGCTGCCGAGGTTACGGATTCGTCTGTATCTGATTTCATTCTTAGTAGTGCCACCGAGCGTGCAGAGCATGTGCTTGCTGATCGCCGGTGGTTTGTAGCTACTGAGGAACAATACGACTTATTTGTTCAGGCGCTCGAAGCTCCCACACGAACTGAAAAACTTGAAAGGCTCTTTGCCCGAGAGTCTCCCGTTGGTAAAGAAATTGTTTTTAAAGAGGACTAATGTCGCTGCAGAAACCCAGGCGTCTTCTAAAAAGCGATAACCTGTCTGATTTTGAGAGTGGCGCTCACGATTTAGATTCCTGGCTTCACAAGTTCGCCTGGGAGAACCAGCGGGCTCACAACTCAGTCACGTATGTGGCAACTATTGGCGACCGGGTTGTTGGTTACTATGCTCTTGCCGCTGGCAGCGTCCAAAAAGCTGCGGTCAGCAAGAATTTTGCCCAACGCCGCCCGCACGAAATCCCGTGTATTTTGTTGGCACGACTAGCAGTTGATAAAAGGACACGAGGTCAAGGCATCGGCACCCTGCTGTTGAGAGATGCTTTGGAGCGTACAGTGTCCGCCAGCGAGACCCTTGGAGTGGCTGCATTACTGATCCACTGCCGTGATGAAGAAGCAAAAAAGTTCTATGAGTACCACGCAGATGTACTTGAGTCACCGCTGGACCCTTTTCAGCTGATCCTGCCCATGAAGAGCATCCGCAAACTATTGGGATAGTCATACAGGTTTTGCCTAACTGGCGTGTTTATCTACCGCCGCACGACTTTCAGTGTGTGGGATTTGTTCAGGTAAATTACCTGCTTAGAACATACAAGTTGCCGCGCGGCTTCCCTCCCCTATCCCTCACCCAGCCTGTTTCTGTTCGCGCAGAACGCGCCCCAAAATTTATACTTGTATAGTCCTATATGGGTATGAGACCATATGGCTATGGAGCTTAAACATGCGATTCTTGGACTACTGTCAATCCAGCCGATGAGCGGCTACGACCTCAACCGTGCGTTTAACAACACTGTGGCGCATTTCTGGTATGCCGACCAGTCGCAAATCTACCGCACGCTCGATAAGCTCACCGCCAACAAGGCGATCACAACGAAAGTAATACACCAAGAGGGAAAACCCAACCGCAAGGTTCACTCACTCACCGCAATCGGGCGGGCTGAGCTGGAAGACTGGCTCACCTCACCCCTTGAGCAAGAGCGGTATAAAGAGCCTTTTATGGCGCGGCTATTTTTCGCCGCAAACCTTACCCACACCGAAGTGGTACAGCTACTGGCTGAGCGTGAAAAACAGATTGAACGTAAGCTGCAGTCCCTCAAAACTATTGACGCCCCGGCGGAAGACCTAGCATCCGCCCTGCGCGCCGCCACCCTTCGCAAAGGAATTGTTGAGACAGAGGCGGAGCTTGCCTGGATTCAGCAAACCCGCGAAAGTATCACCAGGTTCAGCCCACCTAGTAAGGAGAAATGACCATGACTGCCAAGACGCGAAACAGCAAAGATTACCCTGTGGAGCACGGCCCCCGGCAGGGTGAGACGATTATATTCCTGCATGGCGGGAACATGGCGGGCTGGACGTGGGACCTTCAGGTTGAGGCCATGCCCGATCGCCACCTGCTCACCCCGACCTGCCCGGGTACGGCAGGAATACACACGAAGTATGGCCCGGTATTGCCGAGGCCGCTGACAGGATGGCTGCACTCATTCGTTCCCACAGTATCGGCGGGCGAGCGCACATTGTGGGCCTCTCACTCGGCGGATTCGTGGCGATTGAGCTGATTCGCCGCCACCCCACCCTAGCGTACACATGCACGATCAGCGGATCGCCGCTCTTGGGGTACACCCGATGGGAGCGGATGGTTATTGGTGCCCAGGTTCCGCTCTGGCACCGGCGTTGGTACTGGATTGCGCAGTCCCGCCCGTTTAACATTCCGGCGGAAGATCGGGAACTTTTTGTGCAAACCGCCAGCAGCCCGCAACCGCTCACGAACACTTTGCTGTTCCGGGAACTTGGGGTTCGGGCGCTGCCTGCCGAGCCGTTCTCATTCACCGGGCCGGTGCTTGCGGTTGCCGCCGAGCACGATACACCCTCAGTACGCCGATCCTTCGACCCGCTGCGCAAGTGCCTGCCGCAGCTGCGCACCTGGGTTGCGCCGGGAATGCCTCACGCGTGGAGTGCCGAAAACCCGGAACTATTCGCACGTATGGTTACCACCCACGCCGATACGGGGCGGTGGCCTCAAGACTAAAGCATAAGCGTGAGCATGGCGTGTTTTAGTCTCTGCCTCCCACGCTGCGCGCGAAAATCTTCGCCTCCCACACAGTGCCCCACTAGGGCAAGATGCCATACCCTCAGTGCCCGTATACTCGATAGCAATATTTATTAACACCGGGTTTGCGGCACATCTTCCGGCTCGCGCCGCCTGGCCCCGTGAGGAGGTACCGTGGGTACCATTATCGGATCGATTATTACCGGCGCTATTATTGGTGCATTAGCGCGGGTGTTTATGCCCGGCAGGCAGAATATTTCTATTATCTGGACCATTATTTTGGGGGCCGTTGGGGCTTTTGTAGGCACGTGGGTGGCCGGGTTCTTCGGTGTCGCCCATACTGCGGGTATTGACTGGATCCGTTGGGCCGCTGCAATGCTCGCCATCTCGGTCTATTTAGGCGTGACCGGCAGGAAGTAATCCCACCTTAACCAGCGGGCAGGCCTGAGCATATACTGCGTGGGCCCGCCTGCTGTTGTATTACAAGACCGAATAACGCAGGTAAAGGCGTATCGCCTACCCCTAGAGGGCGCGTAATACACCTTAAGCTGCGTTTTAGCCGTTCTCGAACCGACACCCCAGGTCTTGTGCCACATCGCGCAAACGTTTGTCACGAGTCCACAGAGTAGTTCCTGGAACTACCACAACCGAGGCTAAAAGGTACACATCAACAGCAGATAAACCGCGTCCCCACAGCTTACGTTTTTCGATAAACCACCGCACTTCGTGATCATCGACTGCAGGAAGCCGTTTCAGCTCGCTCAGAGCAGATAGAAACTCATCTCGTTTTTTAAGGGAACCAAGGGCTAATTCTGTGAGCACTAAATCATGACAGCAGATTTCATCACGTATTAGAAGCTCCGACAGTTCGGGTTCTGCATGATGCAGATGATCTATCCACACATTAGTGTCAACGAGGATCATGACTGCACATTTCGATGCCGCGGAGCCGCTTGGGCCTGGGGATCGGAGCCACCTAAAGCGGCAAGCAAACGCCCGTTTTCGATACGTACCAGAGTTTCCATAGCTTCGCGCACTAACACTGAGCGCTCTTCGATACCGGTGAGTTTGACGGCTTTAGCAACGATTTCTTCGTCAAGGGTAACGGTTGTACGCATAATAACCTCCGCATCAATATTAGCATATAAGTGATGCGGATAATGATGCTGCTTTATTTTGCATATCTACCTCGTTGGCACCACAGCCTCAAAAACCATAATCGGTTGAGTGCCATCAAAAGGGGTGCGGCACCAGTCACCCCATACGGCGTGTATTTCAAATCCTGCATTCTGCAGCTGGTAGCCTAATGTCTTTTTATCTCGAAAAGTTAGGATACTTTCTTGGACCACAGTCTCTCCAAAGTCCATGAAGTGATAGTTAGTGCGGTACAGAACCTGCCCATTATTATCAGGTGCAACCGCTTCTGACCATTCAGATATCAGTCCGTGCCGTGTGGAGCGAGTCGTAGTAGACGTAGTCCAATTTTCCCAGGCTCGACATGCTGGATTACGGCTCTCGAACGCGAGCATTCCACCTGAGTGCATTATACGATGTAGGTCATTCAAGGTCTTTTCCCACTGTGGGCTAGGGATGTGTTGCGCCACATTACCACTCATCACTACCAAATCGAAGCCATGGTCGGGAACATTTCGGCTATCCCCCAGAATCCACCGGATTTTGGAAGCGCCAGGGCGACTGCGTGCGTACTCTAACATTGATGCTGACGGGTCTACACCGATAACAGCACGCCCCGATTGAGCTAAAGTTACGGTAAGTATGCCGGTACCGCATCCTAGGTCAAGGATTCTTTGGGCATTAAACCGATGAGCTAGAGAACGGTAATAATCATGGTCCGCCCCATCGGGGTTGTCTTCATCATAGAAATCAACTATACGAGGGTCATAATCTTTTGCACTCATGGTTTTATATCGACTTGGCGCAGCATGTAAGGTACTAGAGCCTTGTGAAAAGGCCAGATACATGTCAAGTACACCTTCCCCACAGCCGATTGAGGCTGGGCGTGTGTTTCAATCCCGCCACGCGCAGACGTGCTGCCCTCCTCAGCAGCGGTAACCACGAATTTTGAGGAGAACTCTATATGTTTATCCTTATGGCCACCAATGACATGCTCATCAGTGACCTCAGTAAAAGTAAAGGGGCCCGCTGATGAACCAACCACGACCTCCAATTGCTTGGATTTCGATGAGGGCTGTACTGTAAACCCTATTTTCTGTACAACACGGTTACGCACCTGCATTATCGTACGAACCCACGGAGGGGTTGCAGATAAAAACGGTAGGTAAATTCCTGTGCATCCCAACTAGTGGGTATCTGCACATAGTGACCATCAGAAAAATTCATATTGTTAAATCGCATGTTCAAGACTTCCAGTGTGCTCAGCTGGCCCGAATAACGCAGGTAAAGGCGTATCACCTACCCCTAGAGGGCGCGCAATACGCCTTAAGCTGCGTTTTCAGGATGCGGACTATTTGCGTGAGGCCTTATGCTCCTTACCCATGTAGATACCGCCTTGCGCCAGTTCGGTGAGCATCTGTTCGAGGCGTTCAATGCGCGTACCCGAAGTTTTGGCGCGGTCAATCCAACCAATATAGTTATTGCGCTGGTACGCCGGGCGGGCCTTATAGTCGGCGCATAGACCAGAGCTTTTAAGGGCCGCCGCAATATCGTTCGGCATATGGTGACGTTCGCGCATAAAGCCTCCTGAGGTGGGTGTTGTACCTGTATCCACGCTACCTGTAGTACGGTGGCGGGTTCAAGATCTCAGGGCAAACGCGAACTGTTACGCTCCCTGCCCTGGTGGGCTGCGATGCTGCTGGTCTGCAAGCCAACACCTATAACGGCCGGGGAGTCAGTGCGCTCAGCCGGGCGTGCTCCACGCCGCCTGACCGCTTCTAGAGGCTACCGTGAGCGGGCAAAGAGGGGCGCGCACCTTCACGGTGGAGGGTGCGCGCCCGTTTCAAAGAATCACCTTGCGGAAATAGTGTTTCTCAAGCGGTTACATGCCCGGCTTGGTCGGCTTAACCGGGGTTACTGCCGGCACTGCCTTCGGGTCGGGGAGGCTCCCGGGGGACACTGGGACGGCGTTAATAGGTATCTCAGGGGAAAGCTTGCCGTCGTAGGTGACCCGGTAGGTTCCGTCAGCCTCTACCCGGGCTACCGTGTGTCCGTCAGTATAGTTCTTAGTCCAAGAACCATCCGCCGCGACCACACTGGTGCCGCCTTCCCCGGTGCTCTTCCAGCTGCCGTCACCGTCAACATGGTACGTTAAGCCGGTGGTATTCACGTAGTCCCAGGAGCCTTCACGGTGGATGATGTACTGCCCGGGGGTCAGATTATAGTGGCGTGCGCCGCTGTCAGCCTGACCATTAGCGCCAGCCTGTGCGTTGTTGGCACCGTTCTGCTGCGCGCCGCTTTGCTGCTGTGCGGCGGCACCGTTATCGGCGGCGTTAGCGCCAGCGCCCTGGTCTGCCTGGGCACCGCCGCCGTTGCCGTTCGCTGCTGCACCAGCGTTGGGGTTGTTAGGGTTGTTGGGGTTGTTGGGGTTAGCGGCGGCATTATCCCCCTGTGAGCCAGCGGCTGGGGCCTGTTCCGTTGCAGCACCACCGCCAGCGGTGGAATTCACAGTGCCGCCACCATTGGCGCCTGCACCGGAGCCACCGGAGGTACCGCCGCCGCTGGTACCGCCGTCATTCACGGTGCCAGAGCCACCGGAGGCGGTAGCCGAAGAATGTGTTGATGCGGAAGAAGAGGCGGACGATGAGGGCGCGTTCGACGTGCCACCGGAGTTGTTCGAGCCGCAAGCGCTCAAGGCCACCATTCCAGCAACAGCTAGGGACACGCATGCGGAAACCTTCGTGGTAGTCATGGGTCGCATCCTTTCTGCTGAATAATTATCGGTTGGTTTTTTAACCATCTCACATGACGAGGATACTTTTCAGGATTTATAAGGTTCTGACCAGTAGTTTCACAAAAATACACAAAATTTAACTGAAAGTTTATACAGAAAAGTAATAAAAGATTGAGATGGCTGCTTCAGATGCCCCTCAGCACACTGCAACTACGGTGGCCCCAAGAGCTGCAGCATGTTCGCATTCCTAATAATTGGGTACCCTCATGCGCATACAAAAGATACGGTGTGTAGTATGTAGGAGACGTTTTTTATTAGGAAAGGAACCGAGCATGAAGCTTTCTGCCCGTAACCAGCTCGCTGGCACCATTGTTGAGATTACCGAAGGCGCAACCAACGGCATTGTGAAGATTGAGATCGCTCCTGGTCTGATTGTTTCTTCCTCGATTACCAACGCCGCTATTGAGGAGCTTGGGCTGCAGGTTGGCAAGCCCGCTACCGCCATTATCAAGGCATCCAACGTCATGGTTGGTGTTGAGGACTAATCCTCTCCCCTGTGTGCCCGGGTGCTCCCGCGCCGGGCAACAACGAAAGAAGCAAAGCTCGATCCCGGTACGGTTCGCGATAACCGCACCGGGATCGAGCACGTTAAAACTAGTTACAGAGGCTCCGAGCCTTTAGCCTTCAGAGAGTCGAGCCGATCGAGTTCATCACACACAGAAGAAGCAACAAGATTACCTGATGAGGAGTTGTTATGCCCTGTAACTAGTCCATTAGTCGCTGCCGCTGAGCCCCTGTAAGGCCTCCTCCAGCGAATATAGTCTGCCCCGCGTTCTTTGGCTAGCTCTTCAGCATTGTAGGGTACCTTCTGAGACACTAAAGCGAGTTTCTCTTCCCTCCAGGAGGGGCCGGTCAGTATTTTGCCGTTCACCAGATAGCTTCCATCACTCAGGCGTACATTGAGGATGCCGCAGTACCCGTGCCCCACGGATGCGACGATCGCGCCCCGCTCATATACGCTGGCGATGATGTTGTGCAGCTCGAAGTTGTGCGTGAAGTCAAACATAGCACCGCGCCCACCAGTCAGGCATATCGCATTGTAAGTAATGGAGCGCGAGTCCTCCGAGCGCTCGCTGGAGAACCTCGCCAAGGCTGAGTATGTGGCCTCCATGCAGGCCCTGGACACCGCCGAGGAGACCCTCGCCAGGGTCGCGGCGCTTGAACCTGAGGCACGCGCCGAGGCTGAGCGTCTCCTTGCTGCCGCACGCGAGAAGTCGCGAGGGTTGGTGATCGACGCGGAGCTGGAAGGTGAGGAGATCATCACCCGCGCCGAGCTCGATGCCGAGGACCTCATGGTGGCCGCACATTCACGTGCTGAGAACGTCGCCGCGTCTGCGCGCGAACAGGGCAAGCAAGAAGGCCGTGAGGAGGGCACGAATGAGGTCGCCAACGAGCTCGACCGCGCCAGCGCCTTGGCGACTGAGGCCGAGCAGCATCTCGCAGCAGTCAAGACCTCCAAGCCGCTCTCAGGCGAGCAGGCTCGGGCGCTCTATGCCGAGGGCGTTCGTGTGGTCGCCGAGAGCGTCTCGAAGAGAGTCGAGGACGCTGCCATTAGGCGGGTCATCGACTCGGTTCAGAGCGCGCACGTGAACTTCGCCGAGCCCGACAAGTTCGCAGACTTCGCGAAGGCGGTGACGGCTGGCAGGGAGCAGCGGCGAGAGCGCACTCTCGACCGACAGCAGCGTAGTCAGCGCGTGATCGAGCAGCGGCTCAACGAGGCCAGCACGACCACCAAGAGTACGACTCATGACCGCGATAGCAGCAACGACTCATTTGAGAGGGGGTGAGAGCAATGTTGTTTCGATTGGCGAATGGAAAGACCATCGAGGTTCATCACGGACCGATTGATCCGAAGCTCGCAGCGGCGAAGAAACGTGAACGTGAAGCTAAGAGCACGAATGATCGCAAGGTGACGAGCACGCAACCAACACAGCGTGATGATGCTCAGAAGGCGTAGGAGAGAACGAGAACCCCGAGACGACCGGTGAGGTCACCTCGCCTCGGGGGTTCTCGTGCGTTGTAGGGGCTCCTGAGGGCGTCAGGGTTGGTCTGAGATGTGCAGACGCTTTCCGAGCGCCTTGGCGACCTTTTCCAACGTCCCGGTGGAGATGTTCACGCCAGTCTCGACACGGGCGATGGTCGGTCGAGAAACATGGGCTCGGTTGGCAAGCTCTGCCTGGCTCCAGCCGAGAGCACGCCGGGCATCGCGCACATCCTGGCCGACTCCGCGAGCAGGGTTCGGTTCGCGGCTCATGACGCGCTCCCAACGACGGGTGCAATGGCACGCTCAGCACGCACACGCAGGGCGCGTCCATAGGACGCCATCCCCTTCCAGTCGACAACATCTTCACCTGAGATGTCAGTGACGACGGGAACCATGATTCGGGTCTTCTGAAGACGAACCATCGACACCCCGTAACCCCAGGAGAACTTGTTCATGGCGTCTCGCATCGTGGTAACGAGGAATAGACCACTGTTGGCATCGAGATTCCTGTGGCGGAAGATGAGGAAGTTCTGGGCCGTGTAGAAGGGTGCTGGCTGGTAGAAGGTCGACTGTGTCTTGAGGGTCACCGTGATGCAGTTCCCTGGCTCGGGTCTTGAATCTTGGTCGGCTACGACCGCAGAGACGGAGTTCCCGCCGAGAGTCTGACTGAGGTAGAGGTTCCGGCCTTGACCGCCGGCGAGGTGAACCTTGTCGTACCACGCCCTTGACGCCTTCATCGAGTCGAATACATCTGTAATGAACATCGGCTCGAACCTCAGTTCCGGGAGCGTGTCGTCGTCAGCGAGGCGAGTCTCGCGAGCGCTGTGTGTGTGTGTGACAACCTGGTCCAGCAGCTCTGCGCCGAGACGGTCCATGCCGTCCCAGTTGGCTTCGATAGTGCCGTCGCTCCCCACAGTCGTCGGAACCATAACGGTTTGACGATTCAAACGTTGCAAGTTCAGCTTCGACCCATAGGAGTACTTGTTTACACATTCTCGTTGAATGATCGCGCAACAGACAAGAAGTGCGGCTTCGGAGACATTCTTAGCGATTGGCTCAAGGGCAATCACGTCATCAGAAGCGAAGAAGGGTGCTGGTTGCAGGCGAGTTTGTCCCACTGATCCGTTGTAGACAAGAGTGATCCATCCGCCAGGAAAGAGCGGGTCAACATCGGAAAACCCTGTGATGCTGTTGTAGGACTCAGAGCCTCCAACGAACGGAGTCTTGCCAGGTTGACGATGCGCTGCCACAAGTCGCTTCCCCTTGTGGGGACGAAACATGTCGACGATGAGCATCGGCTGAAAGTCGAGGGTTTCGAGGACGCTCATTCGCCGGCCTCCTCGTCGCTGGTGACGCTCATAGATGGCGTGATGAGGTCGCCGAGCCCGTGGGCGTGCATATCCACCTGCCAGGACACGTAGTCAGCGACCGTTTTCATGAAGTCCTCGTAGGTCGGTGGCACGTCGTTGAAGTAGAAGTAGCTGTGCTGCCACTCGTCCTCGGCGGTTACTTCGGATCGGACGATGAAGCTCGTGTCGTCCTGTGCGTCACCGCGCAGAACCTCCAGGAGGTGCTTGCGGCGCGAGGCGACCGTGCCGTCGTCCACGAGGCCACGGTGCGGGGCGACGATCCAGCCGTCCTTCTCAAAGTTCACGAAGCGAACGACGTGGTCATCACGGTGTTTGCGGCCAGCCGTGAAGATCGCGATGACCGTGTGGGGCGTGTGCCCCGAGTTCGCGAAGGTCATCGGGTTCATGGTGATTACCGTGTCGAGCGTGTGGTGCTCAAGGATAAAGCGCTTGCGGGCCTTGTCTTCCTTGGTCTTGCCGACCACCGCGGACTGGGGCACGATCACGGCGAGCTTGCCGCCAGGGTTGAGGAACTCCAGCGCACGCTCGATGAAGGCGAGCTCGGAGAGGTTGCGGGTGTTCTTGCCTTTGGCCTGCGAGTATGGCGGGTTGAGGAGCACCTTGGTGAAGCCGTGTCCGAGGGCGATTGTGCCGTCGGACAGCTTCATGTCCCCGCGCATTTCTGCCATTGGAGCCTCGAAGATCGAGTCGCGACGGAAGTTCGCCTTGCCATCGCCTCGCAGGATCATGTTCGTTGTGCCGATTGCGAAGAGCTTGTCCTGGAGCTCGATGCCGTAGAGACGATTCTTTCGGATGTCTTCGCGAAGCGCGGCATTGTCTCCGGCGTCGTCGAACATCCGTTGCATGGCTGCGATAAGGAACGATGCAGTACCCGCCGTAGGGTCGAGAACGTAGTCGGTGGCGTTGACGTCGATAAGCTCAGCCATGAGCGTCGTGACATGCTCAGGAGTGAGCACAATGCCGAGGCCTGAGCCGTCGCCTCCGCCATAGGAGATGAACTCGTGGTAGAAGTTACCGAGCACGTCGAAGGCAGTCATCGAAGGGTCAGTGACGACGTGGTACACATCGTTCGCAAGGATGCGGGTCATCCACTTGAGGGGAGACTCGCCGAGGTCTCGGTGGGAGCGGTTGAGCTGCGGTGCCTGCTTGATGAAGGCGAATTGATCGAGTAGCGTGCCGATCTTTGCCTGCGGCATGAATGCCTCAGACTTCATGTACTGCTCGGCAGCGTCGTAGATGATGCGCCCATCCCACACCTGGTAGTTGTTACCGGGCGAAATGCTCTGGAGGCGGTCGAGGTCGAAATAGGGGTTCTGGAGCGCCAAGAGAATCGCCGAGACAAGCGGTGCTTTTCGGTCATTTTCGACCGATCCATAGTTGCGCATTCCTTCATGCAGGCGCTCTGCTGCGGCTCGAACATCGTCAAGTCGAACTTCGGCTCGAGGGCGTTGCCCGAGAACTTGGACTGCGTAGTACTCGCTGATTTCGCTTTCTGAGAAGACATCGAGGTTGTCGAGGTCGTCAAGGTGCTTGACGAAGCCAGGAGCGAGGTATGAGACGGCAATTTCGTGGTGAACCTCGCCTCCACCGAAACCGACAGCAAAGATGCCTTTATTGAAAGGAATTCCGTTGGCGAGCATCGTCTTCGCGTAGTGAATCGCGCCATTGAGGGCGTAATCCGCACGGTAAGGGAACTCGGTCGTCGGCTCCCCATCGACGAAGTAACGAGTGCGTTGTACCTCTCTCTTATCTTCGATCACGACGACGAAGCCGTCGGAGACGAAGACGAACTCCGGCTTACCCTCAGCGTTGGCCGACGCAGACTTGGACCCTCCCTTGAGAGCGTCTCGCTTCCATTGCGGACCACCATCCTGCTCCCAGGGACGCTTAAAACCAATTTCGCGTAGCATGTCACGGACGATCTGGTCCGTCGCCCTCTCGTTCGCCATGTTCATCCTCTCTCTGGCAGGCCGTTTCTACCTCAGATTGTATCAGATATATTGCATTGAGAACAGTCAGACACGGCAACAAAAGGCGGGTTTTGCCTGAAAAACGAACCCCTAGAGGTCGGTGTGACCTCCAGGGGGTTCAGATATGCGTTCAGTGGGCACGGAAGATGAAGACGCCGCCGTCAGGGGCGTTGGCGATGGTGTAGTCGTAGCGCTCATCGCGCCACCAGGCATCGAGGTCGAAGTAGCTGTGTAGGTGCTCGGGAACCTCATCCCAGATGCGCATCTCCTCGGCGAGGTGAGCAGCGTAGTCACTCTCCGAGTCCTAACAACCGCAGTAGCGATCCTCAAAGTCGGACGCACAGGGCAGGCCGTCCACATCAGCCACGTAGCAGCCAGTCTCCACCCATGCCAGCAGGGCACCCCACTGCGCCTCCCCCACCTCCTCGTAGAGCTCGCCCCACGGGGCAGCAGCAGACGGCGACATCTCGCCGGTACCCGACGGGAAGCCCATGAGGTCGAAACACCATAGTTCTTCGTGAGAGGTGGGGTGGCGATGCAGTTCCTCAGGGGTGAGGTCAGCAGCGTCTGCTGCGGCTGTCCACTCACCCACGAGATGACCGTTGTTATAGCAGGCGAGGCAGCCGACCCACACGAGCGGAGCAGTGGTGTTCAGCTGTGTTGTGCTAGTGCAGTGCTCACGCGAACGCCTCCTGTAGATGCAGGACGCTCAGCGGTGGCATCTCCGGGTAGAGCGGGGAAGAAACGCCCATCGCGAGAGCCCGCGAGACGAGCTGAAGGAGGTTGTTATCGTGGCCATCGGAGAACGCTGTTCTCAAGGCGAGAGCGGCCAGCTCATATCGGCCTGTGAGCCACTCAAGGTAGGCAGACGCAGCGATGGCGCGGCCGCTGTCGGTGGCCAGGTAGTGCTCGGCGAGTGCTCGGCGGACGCGATCAACACGATCAGCGTTCACGCGGCTCGCGTCGAGGCCCGCAAGGATGCCTGCGATCTCATTGCGGGTGGGTTCTTCGGTGATGTCCGAGATAGCCCATGCGAGAACACCGTCGCGAGCTTCGATGCATTTCAGCGGCTCGGTTGGCAGGTCGGATGAGACGCCGTTGAGGTATGAGAACCAGTCTTTGAGTTGATTTGTAGCCATTGTTGCTCCTAGGGCAGCGATCTGTTCTATTCGCGCACAGGAAGCACACCCAGCGTTGCACTCACCCGCTCGGATAGCCCTTGGGCCATCCCAGAGGAACACAGGCCAACCGGCGCGCTACGCGCGCACAGGGATGGGCCGACATGCAGGAGGAGCGGGACAACATACCTACCGGCGAGCACGTGAAGGTGGGAGATGAGATGAGGGGGCAGAAGCCCCATAGCGGGCCGATTTGTGTGATGTAGGACATGATTTCATGCCTCGACGTACAGCAAAAGTACACCAAGTACAGATGATGTACACCAAAAAATCGCGATGGTGTACTTCGTTTTGCTTAATATATCAAGGGAAACCCCTCAAAGTACACCATGTACACCATTTTTTAGAAGGTACGGAAATCCGACACACAACCCTCACGTGCGCACGCGTATGCGAGACTCTGATTTTGCTGTACTTTCACACCGTTTTGCCTGGTAAACGAGGAGAAACCATGTACACCATTGGTGTACACGGTCGCTCACACACCCTCATGGCACTCACCTTGCGGGCTCGCTCTCCTGTGCGGATGAGCTCGCGCCCCGGAGGGGCGCTGTACAGTTGCTCCTCATCGCGTCCGCAGGGCGCGGTCTTGGATGTTTCGAGAACCCCACCCGGAGCACACACCGTCAGCACCCCGAAGCCAGGTCACTTCCACACGACCTCAACCGACTCAGGATCGAAGCCCTTCTTCCCCTGCTTCGCCCGCCTGAGCGTGACCGTCATGAGCGTGTCGATCATCGTCCGTTGCAATGCGATGGGAGCCCCAAGGAAAGCCGCTGCCGGGTCTGGTGTCCCGAGGATCGGCGCGAGCATGGTCCCGGTACCGGAGACCAATCGCTCCGCTTCAAGCCGGGTGATCTCAGCCCGAGCAGCAGCACGGATGCGGGCGAGGTCGGCACCCTCGATCACCTCGGCGTCGTAGTCTCGCTCAGCACGAGCAATGCGGGCTCGTTGCTGTGCGATCTGCTCCGAGAACACGTCCTTCACCTCGGGGTCCGCCTGCTTCTTGCGACGCTTGAGGTCCTTCTTCTGTAGGCGGGCGACGACGAGAGCCCGCACGAAGTCGTCAATCGCGTCTCGGGTGCGGTTGAGATGCCCGGCGTTGCAGCTGTAGTAGCGGGCGCGGGTCCGCACAGGCTCGCCACACACTTCACACCGGTAGAGCCCTGCCCCGAGGTGTTTGCGCATGGTGGAGCCGCTCCGGTTCGTCACGCGGGCAGGGTCGTCGAGAAGGTTCTGCACAGTCCACCATTCGTCGGCTTCGACGATGGCCTCCCACTGTCCGAGGACGAGCTCACCGTTCTCGTCCTTGACGAGGTTGTCTCGCAGGGCCTTGCGGCGCGATTCCCCGGCCTCCTGCCGACGCACGTCCTTGGAGGTGTAGACCGAGTAGCCCGCGTAGCGAGGGTTCCGAAGGATGCCGAGCACGGTCGAGGGTGACCACGGCTTATCGTCGGGCACCGGACGGGGGTTCTTCCCCTCGGCCTGCCGACGTGCGTTGCGTTCGAGAACGATCGTCCGACTGTGCAGGGATATGCGTGGAACCCCCGCCCCCTCACCGTCAGCCTGTGCGCCGCTCAGGGCACGTGCGATGCCGTGGAGCGAGTCCCCTCGAAGGAACGCAGCGTAAATGGCACGCACAGCCTCGGCCTCATGAGGGATGAGCTCGCCAGCGGTTGTGTAGCCCATTGGGCGGACGCCCTTGGGCGGTCGCCCCTGCCGGGCGCGTTGAACGTGCGCGCGCGACTGGCGAGCACCCTTGCGTTCAACCTCAGCACGGGCAACTGCCGCCTTGATCCTTGCGTACATTCTGCCGCCATCGGTGCCGAGGTCAGCGTCGCCATTGGCTGTCACGAGGAGGAGGCCACGGGACTCAGCCCGGTCGATCCAATCTTCCAGCTCCCGAGGCTGGCGTGTGAGCCGGTCGAGGCCGTAGCACACGATGGCGTCGAGGAGCCCCGCCTCGTAGTCCTGCACCATGCGGAGATAGGCAGGGTGCTTCTTCGTCTTGTCGCTTGCAGAGATGGACTGATCGACGTAAGTCTCGACAACCTCCCACCCACAGAACGCGGCTAACTTCTCATAGTCTTCACGCTGACACTCAATGGTGACCATCGTACCATCAGTCCGCAGGCCAACCGTATGCCGCCCACCTGCAGCGATTAAATGATGGATCACGCAAACAACTCTCTATTACAAAAATGCTGTAATAGTTTGCTTACGAACCTACACATTAAACCTAAACTCAACCACATCACCGTCTGCCATGATGTAGTCTTTGCCTTCCATGCGGACTTTGCCGCGGGCTTTTGCCTCGTTCATGGAGCCTGCCGCATCCAGGTCATCGAATGAGACAACCTCAGCCTTGATGAAGCCGCGCTCGAAATCGGAGTGGATCACGCCCGCCGCCTGCGGTGCAGTGTCGCCCTTATAAATCGTCCAGGCGCGCGATTCCTTCGGGCCAGCCGTCAGGTAGGTCTGCAGCCCCAGGGTCGAGAAGCCCACGCGAGCCAGCTTATCTAGGCCCGATTCGTCCTGACCGCTCATTTCCAGCATTTCGCGGGCCTCCTCCTCGGAGAGCTCCACCATGTCAGCCTCAAGTTTCGCGTCCAAGAAAACAGCCTCCGCCGGAGCCACCAGCTCACGCAGCTGAGCCTGCTTCTCCTCAGAGGCAAGCACGCCCTCATCCGCGTTAAACACGTAGATGAAAGGCTTAGCGGTCAGCAGGTTCAGCTCCTTCAAATGCGCCATCTCAAGCTTCTCAGCAGCCGCACGCGAGAAAATCGTGTTCCCGTCCTCAAGAATCTTTTGCGCCTGCTTGTAGGTTGCCAGCTGGGCGGCGTCGCCCTTTTTAATCTTCACGGCCTTCTCAAGGCGCGGAATCGCGTTCTCCAAAGTCTGCAAATCCGCCAGAATCAGCTCGGTATTAATGGTCTCCATATCGGAGGCAGGATCAACCTTGCCGTCCACATGAATCACGTCCGGGTCATCAAACGCGCGCACCACCTGCGCGATCGCGTGCGCCTCACGAATATTAGCCAGGAACTTATTCCCCAGCCCCTCACCCTCAGAGGCGCCCTTCACAATACCCGCAATATCAACGAACGAGACGGTTGCGGGCAGAATACGCTCAGACCCGAAAATCTCGGCGAGCCGGTTCAGGCGGGCATCCGGCAGGTTCACCACACCAATATTCGGCTCAATCGTAGCGAACGGGTAGTTAGCCGCCAACACCGTGTTGCGGGTGAGCGCGTTGAACAGGGTGGACTTGCCCACGTTAGGAAGACCGACAATGCCGATAGTCAGAGCCACAGAAAATCCTTCAAAATCAGTACCTATAGTCACCCGCACCGCGGAAACAGCTAAAGTGCAGGCACAACTCCCCACCATTCTACAGTGCAGACGGAGAGTATACAGCGCACCACAAGACACGCCGCACCCACAGAGTGAGACACCCCATGTTTCTTCCTCTCCCAGTGGGGTTCTATTCAGAAGAGTTTTTTGCATTCAGAAGCGATATAACCTTCTGAATGCAAAAAACTCTTCTGAATAGGCTTTTCTCTGCCACGCCGCCTCTTGGGGGGACGGCGCCACACCGGCGCGGGAGCAGCCTTCCATGACACTTGTCATAGGCAGATAATGACAGTGCACATTCACATTTTTCTGCCCGCGGTGCTGTACTTAAATCATGAACACGTCACATGTTATTGAGGCCCAAGGCCTCACACAGATTTTTCGTACGCGCAGCGGTAACGTCACCGCCGTCGATAATCTTGACCTGACCATCGACAAAGGCGAAATCGTTGCCCTGCTAGGTCCCAACGGGGCGGGTAAAACCACCCTCATCGACATGCTCTTGGGGCTGAGCACCCCCACCCGAGGTGTTCTCACCATTGACGGTGCCTCCCCCAAAGCCGCAATACAATCCGGAAACATTGGGGCGGTACTGCAAACCGGCGGGCTGCTCAAAGACCTCACCGTGCAGCAAACCCTCGATATGCTCGCCTCGCTGTACCCCACCCGCCTCGACATGAACCAGGTGCTCGCCGATGCAGACCTGACCGAGCTGGCACACCGCAAAGTCGGCAAATGCTCCGGCGGGCAGCAGCAGCGCATCCGGTTTGCTATCGCCACCATGCACGACCCTAATATCCTCATCCTGGATGAGCCCACCACCGGCATGGACGTTACCGCCCGCCGAACCTTCTGGGAACGCATGGACAAACTCGCCGAAACCGGCAAAACCATTATTTTCGCAACCCACTACCTGGAAGAGGCGCAGAACTTCGCGCAGCGCATCGTGCTCATGGACAACGGAAAAATCATTGCCGACGGCACCTCCGAAGAGATCCGTGACCTCACCGGCGGACGCCACGTGAGCTTCCTCGCCGATAAGCCCATCACCTTCAGCGAATACCCGATGCTGAGCGTCGAAACCAGCGAAGAAAACGGGGCGTACCGGCACCGCACCACCGTGGCCAACGCCGATGAATTCGCGCGAGTGCTGCTCACCAAGTACACCGTGCGCGACCTTGAAATTGTCAAACCCTCACTGGACGAATCGTTCGTTCAGCTCACTGATCGCGCCGCACAGGAGGCCTAAAATGCTACGCTACACACTCTACGAAATCCGCCGATCGGTGCTCTCTTTCTCATCCCTGTTCTACACGATCATTATGCCCGTGGGGCTCTACCTGCTCTTCGGCGCCCTGCAAGACTACGCAAAGATCAAAGTCGCAGACGGTAACGCCGCCGCTTACGTAATGATCGGCATCGCGCTCTACGGCGCTATTAGCTGCACCGTGTCAATCAGCGGCCTGACCGTGGTCGAAAACGTGGCCGGGTGGGGCAGGCAGCTGGGGCTCACCCCCATGAACACCGGCAAATACTTGCTCTCCAAATGCTGCGTGGCGTTCATTATGGCGGCAGTACCAATTACTGCGGTGAACATTGTTGCGCGCATGACCAAAATCGATATGCCGCTGAAACAACAGATCGCCTGCGCCGCGCTGTCCATACTATGCGCTATGGTCTTCGGGTTCTTCGGGCTGGCCATTGGGTTTCTGGTACCCAGCGAAAGCGCAGTGGGAATCGCCAACGGCATTCTGGTGGTGTTCTCGTTCTTCGGCACGCTCTTCGCACCGCTCACCAAAGACCTCATGCCCTACGCACGGTTCACCCCGCTGTACGGTGCCGCCGAAATCGCCCGCTACCCCTTCAGCAAAGGGCTCACCATTATTAGCGGCAGCGGCGCCGAATGGAATATGACCGAACCGCTCTGGTACGGGATCGTAAACTTCAGCGTGTGGACGGTTATTTTCGTCGTCGCCACCGCGCTGCTCATGGGCCGCAGCACCAAGCGCTAAAACCCTCATATGGCGCGTGCCCACCACATCTTGGGCGCATCCGGCACCACCTTACCGGATGCGCCCACGACTCTATCCGAACGCGTGCTTATACTAGAGCCCAGGAGGAGCATATGACCCCATCACCCGCCGCAGCCCAGCCACGCACCCACGACGAACACAAAATCGACTGGATTAGCCTGGGGTTCTCCGCGCCCTGGCTCATATTTCTGGGGTATATCTATGACGGTGTTCTAGAGCCTAACGCTCCGGTGTGGAAGCACGTGTACGTCATTATCTGCCTGGTCATTTTCTCAATCACAGATGTTGCCGCGTATACGGTCCCCTGGGTCCTTCCAGTGTCATCATATTTCAGGCGGCTGCTTCTCTGGACGGCCCTTCTCTTCGTGCCCGTATGCGGCGTGATGCTGATAGCCGCCATTCCACCGGCAGATGTACTCATCGGGTTCACCATCTACTTTGTGGCACTGTGGACCTTCACCGAGGACATTCCCTACAGCACACGAATTCGCGGCGCCTTCACCATCGCGGCGGTTTTCTGGATAATTTACATGTTCTCTGACGGAATCCCTATCAATTTCGCGGAGAAATCCCGCCTCACCTTATCACTGGGCGCCCCCATGATCGGGATTATGGCGTTCTCCTACCTGATCCAGATGAGTAAAAACGCCGACAAAACCCAAGCCAAACTTGAAATGGTCAGCGAGCGCGAGCGCATCGCCCACGATGTGCATGATGTGCTCGGGCACTCCCTGACGGTGATCACGCTTAAAGCCGATTTGGCGCGTAAACTTCTGCACGCCGACCCTGACCGTGCCGATGCGGAGCTTGAAGCGATCGCCCAGCTGTCTCGGTCGTCACTGGCGGAGGTTCGTTCGACGGTGACGCGGCTGCGCATCCCGGACTTTTCGGGCGAAATTCAGGCGTCGGAGCGCGCCCTGCAGACGGCCTCAGTTACCGCGAAACTGCCCGATGCGGAACGTGCCCTCTCAGCAGTTGGGGTGAATTCTTCGCTTTTCTCGTGGGTGCTGCGTGAGGCTGTGACAAATATTGTGCGGCACTCACAGGCCGGTTTCTGTGAGGTGCGGGTGAGCAATACCGGGCTTGAAATTCTTGATAATGGGGTGGGCGTTCCCGCCGAGTACGCTGCCGGAAGTGGCATTAAGGGCATGAAGAGCCGAGTGGAGTCTGCGGGCGGAACCCTTATTGTTGAGGATGCTCCGGCGCGCTGGCTGCGGGCGCATCCTGCCGCTTCCGGGACGGCGGACGTTCGCGGCACACGGCTTCGGGTTAGTATGGACGGTAATACCGCCGAAATTGAGCCTTCGGGAGAGACAGATGATTAAGATTATGCTCGCCGATGACCAGCAGCTGGTGCGTGAGGCGCTGGCCGCGCTGCTGGGGCTTGAACACGATATTGAGGTGGTCGCGCAGGTTGGTGGCGGTGACGAGGTTCTTCCGGCGATCCACCGGTACCACCCGGATGTGGTGCTTCTCGATATTGAAATGCCCGGTTCTGAGCTCTCCAGCGGTATTGATGTGGCAGCCGCGATCCGGGACGCGAAACTGGTAGCGCTCACCGGCGAGCCGGTGCGTTCGCTTATCCTGACGACCTTCGGCAGACCGGGGTACCTGCGGCGTGCTCTAGATGCCGGGGCGAGCGGGTTTATGGTGAAGGATACGAGCGCGTCCCAGCTGGCGGAGGGCATTCGGCGCGTCAATATGGGGCTGACCGTGGTAGACCCGTCGCTGGCGGCGGATTCGCTGCTGCACGGCGAGTCGCCGCTGACCGAGAGGGAAACCGAGATTCTGCGGGCAACCCGTGACGGGGCAACAGCCCGCCAGATCGGCGCGACGCTGTTCCTCTCCCCCGGCACGGTGCGCAACCACTTATCTTCCGCGATGGCGAAACTCAACGCCTCGAACCGGCAAGAAGCACTCAATATTGCCGCCGACAACGGCTGGTTATAGCCACCCGTTGTCGCGGGCGATGCGCACCGCCTCATGCCGGTTAATGGCGTCGATTTTCGCCATAGCCGCCGAGAGGTGGTTGCGTACCGTTCCCGAAGACAGCCCGAGCATGCCCGCGATTTCTTTGACACTCCCGGCGGTCTCGGCGGTGCGAAGAACCTCGGTCTCACGCCCGGTCAGCGGTGAGGAGCCCTGCCATTTTGCTTCCTCAGCCAGCACCGAATCGACCACACGCAGCCCCGCCGCGGTACGGCGGACCGCCTGCGCCAGC
This sequence comes from Rothia aeria, assembly GCA_002355935.1. Classification (GTDB taxonomy): domain Bacteria; phylum Actinomycetota; class Actinomycetes; order Actinomycetales; family Micrococcaceae; genus Rothia; species Rothia aeria. Next base: position 2,281,969 of record AP017895.1, read on the forward strand.
TGCGATGCCGTGCCGTCTTTCACCACAAACCCGCTCGCCCCGGCCTCAAGGGCGCGGCGTAAATACCCGGGGCGGCGAAAAGTCGTCAGAATAAGCGAACGAACCGGCGCGCCCGTCTGCGACCTCAGGCCCGAACGGGCAAGTTCGGCGGCCGCCTCAATCCCGGTGGCACCGGGCATTTCAATATCGAGAAGCGCCACATCCGGGCGGGTTTCACGCACGGCAGGCAGCACCTCATCACCGCGGCCCACTTGCTTGACCACCTCAAGATCAATTTCAAGATCGAGAATCATGGCAAGCGCTTCACGAATCATCTGCTGATCGTCGGCAAGAAGTATTCTCAGCGGCACGGCTACCCCATAATCTCGTCGGTTTTCTCGTCCATGCTGATGCGGATTCGGCACCCATCCCCACACCTGCCACAGGCGCCTGCTGCAGCCAGTGTTTGGGTGCGTTCCCGAGCGTGAGGGTTCCGCCTGCGTCTTCGATACGGGTACGCAGACCGATGAGCCCACTCTTACACGGGGCATCACCAATCCCTATGCCGTTATCGATAACCTCCAACCCGGTGGGGTTCAGCCGCACGGTAGCGTAGGTGGCGTGAGAGTGCCTTACGATATTGGTAACGGTCTCGCGCAACGCCCAACTGAACAGGGCAGAGTTCATACCCGCAATGTTCGCGGCAGTTGTCGCATCGGGTAGGTTCGCCTGTATTCCGGCGGTCTCCAAGGCGCGTGAGGATGCCAGAACCTCACCTTCAAGGTCGGGAACGCGCAAACGGGTGACGGTGGAATGCACCTCAGCGAGGGCTTGGCGGGAGAGCTGGGCAACCTGCCGCATCTGCTCCTGCGCGGCGGGGGCGTTGGTTTCTACGAGTTTTGCGGCCAGCTCGGCTTTGAGGTTCACGATCGTGAGGGAATGCCCCAGAACATCGTGCACGTCGCGGGCGATGCGTTCGCGTTCGGTGAGGATATCGAGTTCTTTCTCAATAGCCTTGTGTTCCCGGCTCTTGTGCATGCTGCGGCCCACGAAGTAGGCGATAATGTGGATCGTGGTAACAATATCGAAAATGAAGAACCCGTTGAGGGTTTTATCGCCGGAAACGACTGGGAACGGGGCAGTGGGTGCGTTATCGAAATACCCCTGCCCCACCACGCCAACAAAGTAGTTAGTGGTGAAGACTACGGCGATTGCAACGGCTGTTTTTACCCCCAGTTTGAAGGGTATGTGCAGGTTCATCAGCCACAGTGCCACCCACAGGGGAGATATGGTGTAGAGCATCCCGGCGATACCCTGCGGGTATAAGGCAATAACGTAACCGATAGGTACCGTCACCAGAACACACCATAAGGCTGTACGCAGTACTGTGTTTTTCACGGGTATCAGCTGCGGCATTGTGTTGGCGGCAAAGAACAGCACTATACATATTTGGTACAGCAGCGTGCACAGGAACAGGTTATTTTTGACGAACTCGGCTTCACCGGTGTTACTGATGGCGATCAGCATAAAACCGCTGGAGGAAATGTTGAGACAGCTCCCCCAGACGAGGCTCCGCACAATACCCGATTTATCGAAAAAAGAGGCTTTGCCGCGGGTGGGGGTGGCGGTACGGTGCGGGTTGGATGCGGCCGGTTTGCTGTCATGGTCCGGTGTACGCGTGATTGTCATACTCGCTCCGTGTGCTTGCCGTGCATCATCGCCTGAAGGTGTATCACCATTATAGGCGGGGTGTTTTTAGGCTACACCGGATGCGTGAGGCCACCCGTGTTAAATGTCATGGGTGGGGTGCGCACCGTGTGGTACTCCCCCGGTTATCCTCCCCTCCCCCATAGTCCGGCGGTTTCCGGGCCCGAAGGGATAGACGGCGGCGACCCCCGCCCCCCACAAGCGTTTTTGCACGCCATGAGGGAAGGGCACCGGGTGCGCGGGTGGGCAAGTATGCTCTAGCGGGTCGGTTTTGCCCCGCGGCCGCCGAGCTGACGCCCAGTGTTCTCATCATTTTTCAGGGCGGCACGCAGCTCCTTGGGCAGGGAGAAGAGAATATCTTCCTTAGCGGTTTCTACCTCTTCGATGCTCTCGTACCCGTAGTCGGCCAGCAGCGCCAGCACCTCCTGCACCAGCACCTCAGGTACCGACGCGCCGGAAGTCAGCCCCACGGTCGCCACACCCTCAAACCAGGATTCATCCACCTGGTGCGCGAAATCTACCCGTTCGGCGCGCTTGGCACCGTATTCAAGCGCCACCTCTTTAAGCCGCACAGAGTTTGAAGAGTTCGCGGACCCCACCACAATCACCAGATCAGACTGCGGGGCGATCTCCTTAATAGCGCCCTGACGGTTTGAGGTGGCGTAGCAGATATCGTCTGAGGGCGGGTCTTGCAGGGACGGGAACCGCTCACGCAGCCGCGCCACAGTTTCTAGGGTCTCATCCACCGACAGGGTGGTCTGGGAGATCCACACAACCTTCTCGGGGTCGCGCACGGTCACGGCGCCCACTTCGTCCGGGGAATTCACAATCTGAATATGGTCGGGCGCCTCACCGGCGGTACCTTCCACCTCTTCGTGCCCGGTGTGGCCAATGAGCAGAATATCGTAGTCCTGTTTTGCGAAGCGCACAGCCTCACGGTGCACCTTGTTCACCAGCGGGCAGGTCGCATCAATCGTGTTCAGCTGGCGCTGCCCCGCAGCGGACACCACGGCCGGGGACACCCCGTGCGCCGAGAACACGGTCACGGACCCCTCGGGCACCTCATCCACCTCATCCACGAAAATAGCGCCCTGCTTCTCAAGGGTTTCAACCACGTGGCGGTTGTGCACAATCTGTTTACGCACATACACGGGCGCGCCATAGTGTTCAAGGGCCTTCTCAACCGCGATCACGGCCCGGTCCACGCCAGCACAGTAGCCGCGTGGAGTGGCCAGCAGCACACGTTTTTGGCCGGTGACGGGTGCGGCGGCTTCTACGTCTTCGCGGGTGCGGCGTACCTTGGGGACGGGGGGCAGGCCAAGGGAGATGGTTTCAACGGACATGGTTACTATCCTACGTGGTTTGTTCTTCTAGTGTGTGGGCACTGTGGTGGTGCTCGCAGTGAGCCTGGTGAGTTTCACCAAAATACCCAGCAGCAGAGTAATGAGCGTTGCGATCAGGCTGTAGCTGGCGGTGGCACGGGCACTTGCGACCGCGTCGGGGCGTGCCCCATTAAACAGGCCGTCAAGGAATACTTTGCCGAGTTCGCTGCCCGGGTTCATGCCGAGGCTGGCCGGGGTTACCCCCTCCAGGTAAAAGGATGCACCCCAGGCGGCGAGGGTCGCGGCAATGAGCACGCACGCCAGGAACAGCGGCCTCCCGCGCGGCCACAGCAGCAGCGCAATGAGCATGCTCATGAGGGAGACCGTCAGGAACGTATCCGCCGAATCGGCGAACGATTTCAACTGCATGATTTTACCGTGAACGGCTGTGCTGCTGCCATCCTCTAAGGTAATGTACCGGTTACCCCAGGAGGGGATGTCCGGGTCATAAATACCGAAGGTTCCCACGGCGGTGTCAAGTTCACGGTAAAACGCGCTAATGTCGAGCGCGGCGGGGGTGTTTTCGTCACTGATCAGGTGCGCATGCGTGTCGGTGGTGACCTGCCGCCACAGTTTCTTGTACTCGCCGGTGGTGGAGATTTTTTCGGCGGCTTCGGTGAGGGTTTTTTGTACACTGTCGCGGTTGTGCACCAGCAGCCGGTTCACCCAGCTGCTGCCGTTAGGGTCTAAATATTTTTGAGCCCCTCAGAGTTCATCAGGTCGGTGACAGCGGCCTGCGCGACGCGTTTTTGCAGGTCTTGGTCGTCGGCCAGCCGGGAGCTGAGGTCGTTAAAGCCGCGGGTACTAATCAGGTGGGTCCCGGCCCATTTTCCGCCCGCCCCGAGGACGGCGGTAATAAGCGCGAGCGCAGCCAGCAGAATAGCGAGGGTGCGGCGCAGCCCGGCCGCGAACGGCTGGGCGGGCGGGGCCAGCAGCACCGAGGGCGCGCGCATCGGGTGCTCTGCGGGGATGCCCATGCCGTCGAGGTCGTCTTCGCTCACGTACCGCCCAGCCACGGCGTGGCCGAGTGTTTTGGTGTGGCTAAAAGCGGCCTCTTCGTCAAGGGCTACGGTGGGTTCTTCCTCGTCGGGGGTGTCGAGGGCTGCGGTGGTGTCGGATGAGTCAGATTCCGGCGCTGCCGTATCCGGCAGGGGCCGGGTTGTTTCTGCCATAGCCTGGTCTGTGTCCGGTTGCAGCTGCGCTGACTGCGGCTCTTCTGAGGGTGAGTCAGCGGGCTGCGGGTCTGTGTGCTGTGGGTCTGCGGATTTCGGCGTATTATCGCGGGTTTCGGTGCCGCCGGTGTCTAGGGAGGTGCCAGTTTCTGGCGTGTTCCCATCGGGTTCGGCGGCGGAGGTGTCCGTGCCAGATGGCACCACCTCGCCCGCACCGGGTAAAGGTTTGGTGCGTTCAGGTTGTTCGGGGTTCTCTAGCGTTTCGGGGGTCTTAGGGTTCTTGGCAGTTCCGCCGGTTGAGGGTGCGCCCATACTGATTAGAGTACCCTGTGCCGCCTGCGGGGTTTAGCGAGTGTGCCCTCAGCTAAACACATTGGTGAGTTTCCGGCGCGTCCGGCGGCGTATCGGTGGTAGAAATAGATGTATGAGTAATTTTGATGCCCGCCCGCAGGTGCTCGCGGTGCCGCCCGCGCATGAGCGGCAGATTCCCGCCACCTCCAGCGAGACGAGCGCCGTGAACCCCTGGCCGCTGGCGCTTTTGGCGCGCAACCTCAAGGCGCATATTGAGAAGGTGCCGCAGCTGTGGGTTGAGGCGCAGGTGATTTCGCTCAATAACCGGCGCGGCAGCGTGTTCATTGACCTGAAAGACCTGGAGGCTGACGCCACGTTCTCTCTGGCGCTTTTTGGCCGCGCCGCCTACAGCATCGGCAAAGACGTGGTGCCGGGCGCGCGTGTGGTGGTGCTGGCGAAACCAAGTTTCTGGGTTCCTAGCGGGCGCCTGTCGCTGGTGGGTGAGCGTATCCACGCGGTGGGCACCGGCAACCTGCACGAGCGGCTGCAGCAGCTGCGTGAGGCGCTGGCCGCTGAGGGGCTGTTCGCGGATTCCCGCAAGAAGCCGCTGCCGCTGCTGCCGCAGAAGGTGGGGCTGGTGACCGGGCGTGATTCCGACGCCATGAAAGACGTGATCCGTAACGCCTCGCTCCGGTGGCCGGGGGTTGTTTTTGAGGTGCGGCAGGTGGCGGTGCAGGGCGCGAACGCGGTGCGTGAGGTGTGTGCGGCGCTCTCGGAGCTGGATGCCGACCCGCTGGTGGATGTGATTGTGCTGGCCCGCGGCGGCGGCTCATTTGAGGACCTGCTGCCGTTCTCGGACGAGTCGCTGGTGCGTGCGGTCGCGGCGGCCCACACCCCGGTGGTGTCGGCGATCGGGCATGAGGCCGACTCCCCCATCGTTGACGCGGTGGCTGATGTGCGCGCCTCCACCCCTACGGATGCCGGCAAGCGCATCGTGCCGGATGTGGCGGAGGAGTTCGCCCGGATTAGTGAGGCACGCGGGCGTATTGACAGGGCCATCGCCGGGTATTTGAGTAACCAGTGGCAGTATGTGCAGCAGTTACGGCAGCGCCCGGTGTTTACCAGCCCCGAGAATGACCTGGGGTGGCGCGCCGATGATGTGCACCGTTTACGGGAGCGGGCGCTGGTGTCGGTGCAGCACCGGCTGGCGCGTGAGCAGGATGCGGTGGCGCACACCCTGGCGCGGGTGCGGTCTCTCTCCCCTGAGCTGACGCTGCGGCGCGGGTACGCGATTGTGCAGCGGGCTGACGGGGCGCTGGTGCGGGATGCCTCCGCGCTGACCGTGGGTGAGAAACTGACGGTACGCGCCGGGGTTGGCAGCGCGGATGCGTCCGTCACCGGGGTGCACGCATCGAATGTGGACGCCTGAGCTCGGTCCCGTCAGCGCCCCTGTGTGACGCACCGGGCCGGTGCCGCACCGGCTGCAGGGGTGGCACTAGAAGTTTTTAGACCCTGCCAGATTTTATGAGAACCCCACCAGAAAGGGACAGAACATGGCCGAAAACATTAGTTTTAATACCGAGTCGCTGGGTGCGCCGGTTGATACGCTCAGCTACGAGCAGGCGCGCGCCGAACTTGAGAACGTGGTGCGGCAGCTGGAATCGGGTGCATCCGATTTGGAAACTTCCATCGCCCTGTGGGAACGCGGTGAGTCCCTGGCGAAACGGTGCGAGGCGTGGCTTGAGGGCGCCCGCGAAAAACTTAATGAGGCGCGCGCCGAGCAGCGTGAAGACGCCGAAGACGGGGAGGAAACACACGGCTAGCCCCTCCGGCTAACTCACGTGGCACGCTAAACGTCCGGGCACCTGCGGTTATTTCGCGGGTGCCCGGACGTTCGCTTCTTGTTCTCACACCTGCCGGTTAGGCACGCTGCTTGTAGTCGGAGAGGAACTCCCCCAGCCGGTTCAGCGCATCGGTGAGGGTCTGCACATCCGGCAAAAACACCAGGCGGAAGTGGTCGGGCTTATGCCAGTTAAACGCGCCACCGTGGCTGAACAGGATCTTCTGCTCCTTCAGAAGGTCAAGCATGAATTTCTCATCGTCCACAATGTTGAACTTCTCAGTATCGACCTTGGGGAACAGGTACAGCGCCCCGTCCGACTGGTTGCAGCTAATACCGTCAATCTCGTTCAGCATGCGGTACGCCACGTCACGCTGCTCATGCAGCCGCCCGCCGGGCGCCACCAGCGCATCAATGGACTGGTACCCGCCCAAGGCGGTCTGGATAGCGTGCTGGGCGGGCACATTCGAGCATAGGCGCATCGAGGCGAGCAGGGTGATGCCCTCAATATAGTTGGCGGCCTCATGTTTGGGGCCGGTAATCGCAACCCAGCCGGCACGGTAACCGCACACCCGGTACGCCTTCGACAGGCCTGAGAAGGTCAGGCACAGCACGTCGTCACCGGTGAGGGTGGCCAGGTTAATGGCTTCGGCGCCGTCGTAAATAATTTTCTCGTAGATTTCGTCGGTGAACACCACCAGCTCATGTTCGCGGGCCACATCCACTATCTGCTGCAGGATGTGGCGCGGGTACACGGAACCTGTGGGGTTATTCGGGTTAATAACCACGATCCCTTTGGTGCGTGAGGTGATCTTCGATTTAATGTCTTCAAGGTCGGGGTACCAGTTGTTTTCCTCATCGCACAGGTAGTGCACGGGCTTACCGCCTGATAGCGCCACCGAGGCGGTCCACAGCGGGTAGTCGGGCATGGGCACGAGGATCTCGTCGTCAGTTTCGCACAGTGCCTGCAAGGTCATGGGGATCAGCTCGGACACCCCGTTGCCCAGGTACACATCGTTAGGTTCCAGGTCGAGGATGCCCCGGTTCTGGTAGTGCTGCACAATGGCGGTTCGCGCCGAGTACAGCCCGCGCGAATCGGAGTACCCCTGCGTGACGGGCAGGTGGCGGATAATATCCATCATGATCGCGTCCGGCGCTTCGAACCCGAAAGGCGCGGTATTACCAATATTGAGTTTGAGGATGCGGTGTCCCATCGCCTCCATGCGGTTCGCTTCTTCGAGAATAGGTCCGCGGATATCGTAGAGGACGTTATTGAGCTTCGACGACTGACGGTACTTAGTCATATTCACTTCCTTGGGTGGTCGAGCCAGAATTTTGCTGCTTCGTCTTCGGCGACGGGGTTTGTTCCACTCGTGAGGCGAAGTAGAAAGGTCAGATTACCGGTATCTAATGTAGATGATACGCGGTTAATGGCCTCCTGTGCACTAGATGGCAGGCTTTGCCGCACAAGAGGCACCAGCTGTTGGTTCAGCTGGGTGGACTGGGGGTCTTCGAGCATGGTGAACCGGTTATCCTCAATGCTCGGGTCGATACTGTGCAGAAGCGCCACCTGCACCGCGTCTTTAGCCAGCAGCTGTTCCCGTTCGGTGCTCTCATTAGCCACCTTCGTGGCGGGAACCTGGTACTTGTACACGTTCTTGAGCAGGGCAATCCCGTAGTTTCCGGTGTTATACGCCTCGGGCACGGCAAAGGTAAGGGGCGCTTTCACTTCGGGCAGCTGGTTCAGGCTATTGAACTTATACCGGGCCCCGGTGGCGTTGGTGGTCACCAGAACGTTGCGGTTTTGGGCGCTGACGGTATCCATCAGTTTCAGGTGACCCGGGATGATTTTACCGATGGCTGAGAGCGTGTCACTAAGTGATAAGGCCCGCGGTTTAATGGGGTCGCTGGTGGGGGTCGGGCTGGGGCTTGGACTAATATCGGCGGGGATGCTGGGGGTAGCTGAGGGGGTGAGGGTCACCCCGGCGCTGGCGGCGGAGGCACTGGCGGAGGCTGTCTGATGCTCCGCCTGCAGCTGGGCGGGGCTGAGCGTACCGTTCTTCGTCAGGTGCAGCAGCAAGTCGCCGGTGAAGTCAACGGCAACATCAAGGCGCGTGTTTTCGGTGGCGCCCAGGGCCGCCAGGTACTCGTCGCGGTTATTATTGTGCCCAATAACCTCCACCGTGTACCCCACGTTCCGCAGCGCCTGGGCGTACGCGTGGGCAACAATGGTTTTAGCCCCCAACACCCCGGTGGTGACGTAGAGGGTGCCGTAGGCTGAGGCGGAGGGATCCACCTTGGGTTTATTGTCCCCGGCGGAGCAGGCAGCCAGGATGGGGGCGAGCGCGGCGGCAGTGAGCGCCGATCGGCGGCTCACAAGCGGGCGGGGCGGGGTGTGTTCATGATAGTTTCCTGGCGTTCTCGTCGGCGAGGAATTCGCGGTATTCCAAGGCCCAGGCGGCGGCGTTGGCGTACCCCATCATGGAGGCCACTTCATCAATAATGGTGCCGTAGCGCAGCGTATCGATTTCGCTAATGGGAACCCAGCGGGCAATGTCTGAGGAGCCGTTTTCTTCGGCCCGCAGCTGGCCGGTGACGATGTGCGCCCGGTAGATAATGCGTAAGGCGCAGAACGGCAGGGAGTTGCCGTACATGCCGTTGCGTGCGGGGAAATGCCCGGCGTGCACGCCCAGGACGTCTTCAATGGCAACGCTGTACCCGGTTTCTTCAAGAGTTTCCCGCAGGGCTGTTTCGTCGGCCTGCTCCCCCGGTTCCATGCCGCCGCCGGGTAGCGTCCACAGGGGCTCGTGCGAGCGGTCTTCGGGCGCCCAGCGGGTCATGAGCAGTTTGCCCTGCTCAATAACAACCGCGTAGGCGGCGGGTCGGGTCTCCATTGCTAATGCCATAGATTCGATTCTACCGCGTCTTCTTGGGCGTTCGGCCTGTTTACTGGTGGCGCTATTCACCCGTGATGGCGGGTGTGGGCAGGCTACCGGCGTTTACCGGTTCGCCTGCCGTTTCGTCCCGGTTTGCTGCCTGCGGCGGCTTTGCGCCGGGAGGTGCCGCCAGTGCGGGAGGCGGCTGTTTTCTGGTGGCGTGCTTCTCGGCGGGCATTAGCCGCACGGGATTTCGCTGTGGTTTTGGCGCGTTCACCGGCTATGCGGGTGCGGCGGGCCTGGGCGGTTTCGCTGCCCCGGTTACTGGATGCGGTGCGCCCGCGCACGATGCCGATAAAGTCCTGGATGAGCACCTCAAACTCGTCGTCTTTCTCGCCCTGGACCGTATCGGGGGTGGGGGCTGCCGGGGTACGGGGCCACACCAGGTGCACGGGGTACGGCTCGGCGTCGGGTACCGGACGGTAGGTGAGGTCTTTGCGGTGGTGCAGACGGGCCACCGACATGGGGGTGATGTACAGACCCACCCCGGCAGCTACCAGTTCGATAGCGTCCGCATGGGTGGGAATCTGCGGCAAAAACCGGGGGTTCTGTTGGCGCCACTGCTGTGAGGCTTCACCCCAGGCGGGGAACTCCTCGGGCTCATGCAGCAGGAACTCCTCAGCCATCTCACCTAGGGGAACCTCGTCGAGCACGGTGAGCACATGGTCTTTGGGCAGCACCACCACGGGTACTTCCTCGTACAGGCGGATGCTGTGGTACCGGTCTTTGTCGGGGGTTTCCTGTGCGGCGGCACGCATTATGGCCATGTGCGCTAACGGCTCGAAACGGGCTTCGCCGCTGGTGCTGTTCGGGGTGCTGAGCGCGGTAGTGAGTGCCTCAAGACCGGCCCCTTCGCGAAGCGGTATTTCGGCCAGCGGGGCGGTTCTGCCGTAGCGTTCGTGCCAGCGGGTGAACCATTTTCCGGGCATTACCCCCGGCTCGTAGCCGATGCGTAAGCTGGCACGGCTCAGCACCGGTGCGGGTGCTGCCTGCGCCGAGTAGATGAGCCCGGCGGCGGGGGCGGCAAGCTCAATGCTGGACTCCTGCTGGGTGCTTGGCGGTACCGGTTTTGCGGGTGTAGCAGCTTCGGGGGTTTCGTTCATGCCTTTACGCTAGCACAGTGGACGGCGGCGGCCCCGGTTACGGGCGGGGTTTGCGGTCGGTGATGAGTTCACGCACTTTAGAGATTCCCAGGCTGAGGAGCACGATTACCGCTAGGGCAACCGGCAGCATCCACGGCTGCAGCCCCAGGGCGGCGAGCACTGCGAACCCCACGGTGGTGTAGATGACGGCCCAGATGAAAGTGCCCACGAGCATGGCCGGGACCCAACGGCGTAACGGCATTTTCGTGAACCCGGTGGTGATAATGACGGCGGTTTGGAAGCCTACGGTGAGGAAGCACAGCGGCACGGCTAATACGCCCCAGCGGTTCACGAACGCTGTGGCCCGCTGGTATATGGGGGTGTCCATTGCTTCCCGGATGCGGCTCAAGCGTGCCCCTCCGGCGGCAGCCAGGTAGCCGAGCAGAAACACAATGGACGTGCGGATAATGCCGATCGCCCACAGGCAGGCAACGGCCGCCTCTACAGGTAGGGAATCGAACCATTCTTTCACTCTGCCATTCTCTCACGTTTTACCCACCCATACCGCTGCATGTTACCGGCCTTACTCACAGCTGAGGGTGCGCAAAGAGGGGCGGGGAAAAAGTTTAAATATTTTTTGCGCCCTAGCCGTGCCCGGTTTTTGCCCGCAAATACACGGAACTAATTTAGGTATACCTTGCTTTGCAGACAGGTTGTCACTATTTCTTGGGATATTCGGGTTGGCACACCCCCATTAATTAGGTTATATTTTATTACCAAATAGCGAGAGTCCTTGTGGGAAGGATTCTTCCGCGAAACGGTTTCGAAGACTTTTCTTCCTGTGTGTGATGCGAGGAGGGGGTTCCGCCCGGAACTCCCTCCTTACCTTAACTGCGACGGAAGCTGCTGCACCCAGTACATTCGCCACACAGAAGCCTACATTTAAAGTAATAGTTAAATGTACGTGCTTATGGGCCGCGTGTTCTCTAGGATAGAGATAGCTGGTATATCACGCACTTGAGAGGAAACCGGTTACCATGACTTCCGAGATAACCCGCCGCGCGGCCCTGGGCTTTGCGGGCGTAACATCCCTAACACTTCTTGCGGCCTGCGGGTCTGGCACAGCTATTAAAGGCTCCTCCAGCGAGTCTTCATCGGCCGCTAAAAAGGACTACAAAGGCGAAGTGAAACTGGAAGAGTACGATACTTCTGCTGGTACCTTTGAGCCCGCAACCCACGACACTCCGCCCAAAAACGTTCCCAAACCTATTAAGCCCAAAACGCTGACGAAGATTCCGTAGCCGGGCTGTATTCCAGTATTGCATTTCTTGGGGCTGCCCTCACGTATGCTTTAGTGACCGGGGACGTTGGGCCGATCAACGAATCCGCTCTTAGTGAGGAAGATCAGAAAGGATTTAAGTCTGCGGTCACCCTAGATAAAATCCGTGAGGGTAAATATTGGGAGGCCGAGTCCAAAGTTGTGATTTTCTTAGAGACCTCGGAGCCCACAAAAGAAGGGATGAGTACATCTGGTTGCATAAGATGGAATCACGGCACGGGGCGTTCCGGGTAGATGTGACAGAGACTTCTACCGAGCGCTCCGTGAAGGTGAGCACCATCCCCACAAGCCAGCAGGTGAGTAAGGGAAGTGGGAAGATTAAAGCAAAATACACTGGTGGTCGGTGGGTCATTGATATTGAGTTTGACGAGTCAAGCTCCAGCCCCTCACCGTCTTACTAAGAACCACCCCATCCCGAACATCCGGGTGACAGCAAGGGAGGAGTCCTAAGAGGGACTCCTCCCTTACGTATACACCCAAATAGCCCTAGATATTGCACTCCGACTACGGAAAATACACGGGTACAGGGAACGGGCAGAAGCCTTCTCTAGCCCCTCTGCTGTTCAAAGAAAGCCCCCATCATTATGGTGCTGGGCCATGATTCGTCCCCGTTCACAGAAAGCACACTATAAGAAACGCGCCTTATATGCTTGATGAGCGGGAGGAGGAAGCACTGGGGCTGGCACTCTCATCGGTCTCAAAACTAATGACCCAGTGACCGCCAGTGTGTTTTGCTTTAATCCGCCCCGGTGTTATAGTCTCCTGGCTGCTCTCAGAAATGAAGTTCACGCTGGTCTTTGGGCCGTCAACCTCCACATAGTACGCCCCGTGGCGGGAAATTCCCCGGTACGGCCAGGTGTACTCATCCCCTCTTTTGTGGGTTCTGAGGTTTCCAGAGAATAAACGAGCTTAATGTCAGCTTCCCAGTGTTTACCCTCAGCCGTTTTTCGTACGACCCTATTGTTTATTATCTCTTTCTTTGTTTCCTCGTTGAACGCCGAGTCCTGCATATATGTGGTATCCCCGTAGTAAAGGCGTAGGTAATAGCCGCCCCAAGAAATGCAATGCTGGAATACAGTCCGGCTATGGAATCTTCGTCAGCGTTTTTGGGCTTAATGGGTTTGGGAACGTTTTTGGGCGGAGTGTCGTGGGTGGCGGGCTCAAAGGTACCAGCAGAAGTATCGTATTCCTCCAGTTTCGCCTCGCCTTTATAGTCTTTGGGAGAGGCTGACGGTGAAGAGGCATCCTCTTGAGTACCCACAAATACATTGGTTGCCGCGCAGGCAGATAAAAACACCGTTGTTCCTGCGCCCACAAGACTTAAAGCCGCGCGGCGGGTTATTTCGGAAGTCATCGTAATCGGCATCCTTTCGGATTGTATTTATTCGATAAACCCATCATAGGTTCTGTGCGCCCACTCACACGGTATATTCAAGTATTACCTTAATCATAGAGTTACTGTGCGCTATATCTATCCGCTCACTAACACCGTGCGGGCCTGTCTCACCATGGTGAGACAGGCCCGCACGAGCGCTTATAGACTGCTGCAGGAACCGCTCTGCATTTCTATATTTCGGCTTCTACCCTTGGCACCTATTCTCCGGTTTTACCTTTGCCCTTACCGTCCTTGCCTTTCTTCTGATGCAGGGTGTGCAGCGGCTTCGGTAGCTCCACCGGCTCCCAGGTGTTTGAGGTGGCCTTGAACATGGGCATCGCCCCGGGGCCCAGCCGAATGCCCTGAGTAGATGTATCCTCAAACCCGCTGCCGAGCGTACCCAGCTGCTGCTGCGGTTCGAACACCGGTGAGACATCATCATCCAAAGAGTCCAGGTCGCTCTCATCAATAGTTGACGGCACCGGAGTATGCGGAACGGGCGGCTGTACCGGCGGCACATCAGGGGCTGCACCCTGCCCCAGCGGCACCGTGGTGTGCTCCGCCGTATCACTGGAGGGCTGGTGCACCGGATCCTGCTGCGGGTACGGGTTCTGCAGATTCAGCTGCCGCGCCCTGCGGCGGGCACGCTCAGCTGCCTCACGCTGCACCTGCTGCGCCGCCTCAGCTGCGCGGGTAGCCTGCGCGCGGGCCGCAGCGGCACGCTGAGCCAGGTTCGCCGTGGATATCCCATCCGTGATCGGGGCGGTAACGTCAGCATCAAAGGAGCCACTCCGTTCGAAGGAGGATGCCCCGGAAAGGTTCTGCTGCGGCACCCTGCCAGTTTTAGCAGCAGCCTCCGGTCGGGCCGGGGCGGCAGGTGGCTGAGTTGGAACAGGCGCAGTAGGCTGCGCCGCCTCAGCAGAATCGCTTTGGGAAGGGGCGCTCTGGGTGGGGGCAGCAGGCGTGACCGGCGCAGAAGATACAGCCGAGTCTGCAGGCTGAGTGGCCTGGGCAGGAGGTTTAGCCGAGTCTGCAGGCTGAGAAGTCCGAGCAGAAGCCGCAGGTGCCTGCGGGGTCTCGGGCTGGATATCAAAAGCATGGGCTCATCACGGTGCGCCAGGGGCCTCAGCTGCGGGGGCAGGTGCGAGCCCCGCCCACCCCGGCGAATCGCCGGAAGCTGAGAAGTACGGGCCCGAACCGGCTCCCGTTCCGCTGAACTACGGCGTGCGGCGCCCTGAGCATCAGGTTCCCGCTGAACCCCGGGCGATGCGGCGGCACGGGCCCCCTGAGCTGACGCACTGCGACGCGCAGGTGTGTGGCGGCGCACCGGTGCAGGCTCACGGCGGGGACGAGATGGCTCCTCCTGAACGCCCTCACCAGCGGGACGTTCACGCCCTGCCGTGCGTTCGCTGCGGTGCTCGGCGGCGGGGGCGCGACGCCCCTGCGTCCGGCCGCTGTCTTGACGTGCAACCGAACCCGCAGCTGCTATACGGGCGGGAGCGGGGCGTGCCTCCTTGGTGCGGCGGGTATTAGCCGCCGGGTCAGCACCGACTGTTTCAGACTCACGGCTGCCGTGTTCAGCGGAGGCTGTCGCCTCGGGCTGTTCGGCTACCGGGGCACTGGAAGACTCGCGGCGGCTCGCTGCGGGCTTTTTAGCACCCGAAATCGCCAGGTACCGCAGCAGCCCGCCGGTCGCCACGGCAACCAGCAGCGCCGCCACCGGCCACACCCACGACAGCATGCCGGAAAAAGCCATGAGGGCAAACCCCAGGGCCGCGACAAACGCCAGCAAGGCCACGCCCAAAAGTACGGCGCGGCCGGTATGAACCGTCATCCCCGGGGTACCGGACCCCCAGCATTGACTCCTGAACCTCCGGAACTTCTTCGGTAGAGGAAAGCTCATGCAGGGCAGGGCCGCGGACCGCAGCCGCCGAAGGCGCCTCCCCCGAGACTCCTCCGCACGCCCGGTGCCCTGATGGTGGGTGCCGCTGGGGCGCTGAGAATCGGTGTCCGCAGCGGAGGGATCCTGCCCCGCCGTCTCAGCGTCTATATTAACCTCAGGGATACTACGACCTATCCGGGAGCCTGAAGGTTGGGAATTTGCTGTAACCTCCCAATGTGCGGGTGCATCAGCCTCGCCGTCGGCAGGCTCCGCACCGGGCGCAGAGTCCAGGTCAGGCTCCGGGGCGTAGAGGTCCTCATCGTACGGTTCGTCGTAAAGCTCAGTATCGTGTGCGCCCTGCTGCTGGGCGTTCGCGTCCTCACGCATCGTGGCCTCCTCCCACAGGTCGGCGTCTTCGGCACTCTCGGCTGCATCCGTGGTGTACAGCAGCTGCGTCTTATCGTCCGCAAACTCTTCCTGTTGCTGTTGCACGTTCACCGCAGCCGAAGCGGCGCTCTCAGCAAACTCCACTCCGCCCAGGGGTTCCAGCGAACCGGTGGAGGTTGAAGCGTACACCTCAGCCTTGCCGGAAGCAGAGGGCACGGCCGCACCTGTACCGCGTGCAGTCTCCTCGTTGTTAAACAGTACTTTTGCGGACGAGAAATATCCTCAGCGGTGCGGCCCACACGCGCCAGCTGCCGCCGGGATCCGTTGGCGGGCGCGCGCCGAGAAGCCCTAGGCACAACCCACAAGAGCATAATGACAGCAAGGGCAACCACAATGCCCGAAGTGCTCAGCCAGATCATGCTTCTATACCGCCCCCATAAAAACGCCGGATCCCAAAAACCTATATCTATAAATACTACCGAAATTAGCGGATATCGGTGTGCCAGAATACGCCCCAGGCACAAAACATCACCAAGTTTTTGTGCCCGCCCACACAGCACCGGGTTGAAAACACCCAACCGCACAATAATGCGGTGGCCCCGGCACGGGAAGCCACCGCATCATAACACCCTAAAACGCGTATTTTTTAGCAGTTTTCGGCAGTAAATTCCTTCAACCACTGGCACAGCTCGGGACCGAAATCGCCGCGCTCAGCAGCCAAAATAATATTCGCCTTCAAATACGAGAGCTTATCACCAGTATCAAAACGACGGCCCTTAAACACCACGCCATACACGCCTTCCCCATCGCCCTCGCCCACGGCAAGAGTCTGCAAGGCGTCAGTGAGCTGAATTTCCCCGCCACGGCCGGGGCGGTATTCTCAAGTACCTCAAACACCTTCGGGCTCAGCACGTAACGGCCAATCACAGCATAATTTGAGGGGGCCTGCTCCGGCTCCGGCTTCTCAACCAGCCCGGTCACCTTCACAAAGTCCTCACCCTCAACGGTCTCAATCGCGGCGGCACCATACGCAGAAATCGCCTCACGCGGCACCTCCATGAGGGCCACCACAGAACCGCCGGTACGCTGCTGCACCTCAACCATGCGAGAGAGCAGATCTTCCTTCTCATCAATCAGGTCATCGCCCAGCAGCACCGCGAACGGCTCATTGCCCACATGCACCTTACCGCGCAGCACCGCATGCCCCAGGCCCTTCGGGTCGCCCTGGCGCACATAGTGGATCTCTCCCAAATAGTTGGACTCCTCCACAGCCTTCAGCAGGGCCTCTTTACCCTGCTCAGCCAGCTGCCGCTCCAACACCGGCACACGGTCAAAATGATCCTCCAAGGCGCGCTTATTGCGGCCGGTGATCATCAGCACATCTTGCAGCCCCGCGCGGATCGCTTCCTCCACCACATACTGGATGGCGGGACGGTCCACCACCGGGAGCATCTCTTTAGGGGTCGCCTTTGTTGCGGGCAAAAATCGGGTGCCCAGACCCGCCGCAGGAATAACAGCCTTAGTAATAGACCCAGATACATTAGTCATGCAAACAGCATACATGAGAAGAGAATGTCCGCAGAACAAGCACGTCTCAAGTACCGCATATTTCACAATATTTTGATTAGACATTCCCCTCAGGATTAGGCCTTCTGCAATTCTATAATTGAAATAACACGCGCCACGCTGTGTTTCAGTACTGCAGCCAACGTCGTCCCAGGAGAACCATGCAGCAGCCCGCCTCGGGGCATCCCCCGAAGACATCGCGCTCGATAAGCAAGTATTACGCGCCCAAATCCGCCCGCGCCGCCTCATTAACCGCAGCAACCGCGCAGAGGCAGGGCAAGCAGACTATGCGCGCCGCTACCAGGAAGGCATCTACTCCCTCATACCCCGCACCGGGAAAAAACTAACCATTGCAGCGTACCTGCCAACCGCTGCGGAGCCCCCATCACCGACGCACTGCAGCAGCTGCACCACGACGGGCACCGCATCCTGGTGCCAGTGGTGCGCCCCGGGCGGCAACTCGCCTGGGTGCAATGGGACCCGCATGTGCAGCACCCCTCAACGGTATGGGTATTGCCGAACCCGAAGGCGACGCTGAAGGCCCCCACGCCTTCACAGCAGCCGACCTGCGCCTAGTACCCGCCCTGGCCTACGGACGCAACGGGCGACGGCTTGGCCAAGGCGGCGGGTATTACGACCGGCTGCTGCCGCGCCTGAGCGAGCAGGCCCTGCGCGAAACAACAGTGGGCGTGGTATTCGCCGACGAAGTGCTTGACAGCATCCCCTACGACACGTGGGACGGGGTACTTTACCGGGTGCTCACCGAGAACGGGGTGCACCCACTCGGCGAACACGCCACCCACTAACACACCGTACAACCAGCACGTAGGCGGACACCACACACAGGCGGTACACTTTTTAGCTGGAAGTAATCACACAGGCTCAGCGAGGAATACCATGCCGATCTACGTCTACCAGTGCAAAAACTGCGGCCACGCCTTCGAAAAACGCCAATCCTTTAGCGATAATGCGCTGCGCACCTGCCCAAGCTGCGGACAGGAAACACTGCGTAAACGCTACAACGAGGTGGGCGTCGTCTTTAAAGGATCCGGGTTTTACACAAACGACAAAAACAGCAGCACAAATAGTTCAAGCAGCTCCAGCGGCAGCTCAGCAGGCGCCGCCTAACCGCCGCGCACCCAACCCCTCATCCGGTCAGGGTGCAGGTCAAACGTGAACAACATGGCCCAGTGTGCAGTGCTGGGCTTTTACCACACCGGGTGCGGGACTACGGTAAGCAACCAGGAATGGGGTACGCGGCGCCCTGAGGGCACCGTGCGGGCTAATAGTGCGGAGGTTTCTGCTCCTTCATCTCCTGCACCCACTGCAGCCTAGCCAGCTCATCCGCGCTCAACACCTGCTGGGAACGCCCACCCGGCACGCCACGGGTAGCCCCAGTCCCCTGTTGTCCGCTGGCGGCCCTCTGCCCACCCGACGGCTTCACACGCTGCACCCGCCCCGGTTCGGGGGCATTCACCCTAGCGATACGCGGTTCAGCTTCAGCTGGCGCGCCCGCCCCACTCACCCGGCGATGACCGCGCCGTGGTTTCGGCACGGGCGAGTAGCCGCTCACGAGTTGTCCTCCCGCATCCCAACGTACCGCATAATGCGCTCCACCACAGCATCCGGGTCGGCGAATACCTCCACCGTGTTCAGGGTCAGGTAGTTCCACCCGGTAAGGCCCAGCCGCTCAGGCAACAGGCGGGTGCGCTCGCGCACGCTGGTGCTTGCAAAACGCGGTGAGGCATCCGAGCAGGCAACCAGCGGCATGGCAGGTTCCTCATCGTCGCCACCGCCTGCGGGGGCGTAGGCAATAAACGCCACCAGCCCGCCGCCTGGCTCAATACGCACCCCGCGCTGGCGCAGCCGAACCAGCAGGTCGTTCAGCAGCCAATCGCCGGTATCGGGCAGAGGGCCGTAATCCTCACCCGCTAAGAACTCGTTATCGGGCATTTTTTCGGGGATGCGTGCCGCCTGCTGCTGCTCGTCCACACGTTTCTGGTGTGCCTCATGGGCACGCATCAGACGGTAAAAGTCGAGGGCGCCGTGCTCTAGTTTCTGCGGCTCCAACGCATCCGGGCTCACACACGAAACAATGTGGGTGGCGCGGCGGGCGCGGGTCAGCGCGGTCACGAGCCCCTCCCGGCCGTGCTCCTCCGACAGCTGCCCCATCGTGTAGGGGTACGCTGGTCGGGCGGGGGCGGCCCACCCCAAGGAGAAGATCATGGTGTCTCGCTCCATACCCTCAGCGCGCGTAAAATCAACCACCCTAAACGGTTCTTTTCCGGGTTTAAAGAACGGCGCCAGCTGCGGATATTTATTCAGGGCGTTGCGCACCGCACCGGCCACCCGCTGCGCGTGTTTAGGGCTCGCGGTTACCACCGCCAGGGAACGCTCCGGGCGCCGGTAAGCGTGCTCCAGCACCAGTAAGGTCACCCGCTCCACCTCAAAACTGGGCGATTCCTGGTTGGCGTTATCGCTCACCTTCCCGCGCGTATCAATGTACTCGACGCTAAGGGTCGGCTTCGGCTCGGAGGCTGCATCACTCACCGAGCGCTGCCGCAGCTGCCCCCCGTAAAACTCACGGTTCAAATAGTCAAAGGTCACCGGGTCCATGGCCCGCCCCAGCTGCGCCAGGTGCAGCGAGGGCACCACCTTCGAAAGCGCGTCAAAGGTGCTCTCAAGCCGTTTCGTTGCCGGTGCCGGTGCCCCCGTCGCCGGTGCCGAAACAATAAACGGGGCCGGGTACCCGGAGTGCGGGTCGCCGAGGGCGATCACCGCCTCAGCGCGGGTAATGGCGGGCAGGTTTGCCGCCAGCGGCGTCGATTCGGAATCTAATAAGATCGCAGCGTCAAAACGCATAGTGGGCGGAACGTGACGTGCCAACGCGAAGGGGCTGGCCGTCCAAATCGGCAGCAGGGTGCTCGCCATCGTTGGGGCGTGCTCCAATAACTGCTGAAGCACAAACTCATGCCCGCGCAGCTGGCTTTTAAGGTACGCCGCCTGCTCATGGTGGGTGTCGATCCGGTCGTTCCACAGCTGCCGGGTGCACTCCAGCAGGCGTGAGGCAGCACCCAGCATGTGGGCGTAGTCGGCGCGGCGGAACCGGGACTCAACGCCGCGAAGCGCCTGCCCGCCCAGGATTCGCCCCTCGTGGTCGTGCAGCAACTCCTCAAGGGCGGACTGCCACCAGGCCAGCTCCAGCTCGGCGGCCACCAGCCGTGCCGGCACCTGCCGGGCGTACAAATCTTCCATGAGCTCATCCAGACCCAGGCACAGCAGGCGCGCGGTGAGGGTATCCCGCTCGGGCAGACTCATCAGCAGCACCCGGTCGGCCAGTAACGCGTCCAAACGCTGTTCGAGTGCGTCCAGGGTGGTGCGGGTAAAGTCGGTGCCTTCCGGGGAGTCATCCAGCACGATCCGCAGCCCGTCGAACTCTTTAATGAGGGAATTGCAGGCGGTGACAAGCGCATCAAGGTTCTCGGGGATCTGCGGGGTGCGTGGGGCGGCGGTGTGCCGGATCCACTCTGCGCGTTCAGCCTGCACAATCCGCAGCTGCTCGTGCAGGTCGCCAATATTCACCCCCGGCAGGATGTACTCCTTAGCGGCGCGGCGCAGGCGGGAGCGCTGCATACTGCTCATTTCGATGCCGTTTTCGCGGCGCCACGCCCCGGTCGCGGTGGCCGCTATCAGGTCGGTGACGGGCCGGTCATACACGGTGGGGCGGAACTGTTTCAGGGTTTCCCGGATGCGCTGCAGAATACGCAGCTGCCCCTGCCAGTCGGCGATAGTGCGGCCCAGCCGTAACCCGGTGGTGCGGCTGAGCCGGCTCATAGCCTCCCGCAGAGACAGCAGGGAGGATTTGAGGGTGAGAACCAGTGCGTAAGCGTCAGCGGTCTCCTCGTCGTTGGCCAGGCGGGCACGGTACCAGGGGAGGTGCGGGCTGCCGGGGTGAACGCCCCCAGCTCCGCGAGGCGGGTGAGGTCGTGAGCGAGGTTCTCGCGTTCGAGCAGCCGATCAAGCATGCGGCGGCTAAACCGTACACCGGTTGCGGGCGCCTCGTTCCGTGAGGTGAGTTCGGCGAGGGTCTGCAGCGCCTGGTAGGTGGTGATATTCCAGTACGGCTCGTGCGAGAGCAAAGCCTCGGTGTGCCTGTGCAGGCGGCGGCGGGTTTCAAGCAGCTCGGCGGTGGTCTCCTCTTCCTCGGGTATGGCAGCGGTTTCGTTGCGCACAATGGCTTGGATGAATTCGGCGCGCTGGCCTTCGGCGTCGCGGTCGGTGAGCACATCAAAACGGAGGGAATCAATACCGTTGCGTTCAAGCAGTGCGGTGAAATCGGCCAGGGTGGAGCGTTTCTCCCCCACCACAAGCACAGATTTGCCCTGCCCCGCGAGGGTCGCAGCAATATTCACGGCGGTGCGTAGCGGCTCGGTGCCGGGGCGGCGGTGACGGTGAACGAGTTGCCGCTGGCGGCCGCATCAATAATGGTCTGTGCGGCCGGGTCGGCGTCAAGCAGCTGCGTCTCCCGCTGCGGGTTGCGGTCGTCATGAGGGGGCTGGTTCTGCACCAGCGGGCGGATGCTCGGCTGCACCCCGGGGACTTTGAGCGCGGCAATATCACGCACCAGCGGCGTGTGGGCGGTGTGCGGCAGCTCACCCATGCTTTCTTTGAGGTCGGCGAATGTTGAGATGAAGAACCGTGATTCGATGGCCATCCCGGGGATGTTCCCAGTGGTGGCGCGCATCCGCTCAATTACGGGCTCGGGGTCAAGGCGGGACATGGAATTGGCCAGCTGCGCCACGTCCATGGTGCCCAAGTCAATATCGTATTCCTGTTTGATTTGGCGCACCATGGCGGGGTTAAGCCGCGCGGCACCGGCAAGGCGCAGCTCGTAGTCGTCGCTGCTGGGGTGCGGGGTGATGCTCAGCGGCGCCATGAGGATAGGGGCAATAAACCGTTTCTCGTAGGAGACGGTGTGCTCGCGGGTGGAGCGTGAGAGCCAGGAGGCGGTACCGGCCACGAAATACCCGGAGTCTAGCCCGTGGTCGGTGGACAGCTCATAGATTTTGGTGCGCAGGGTGCGGGCGGCACGCATCCCCTCCTCCAGCAGGCTTTTTTCGCGCAGAATGGTGGACAGGCGGGTTTTCCGCCCGGCCAGCAGCTGGGCGAGTCCGGAGGGGTTTGCGGCGGTGAGGTCGATGTGCACATAGTCAACCCGGTTAAAGTTGAGCATCGCGTCCGGGCCGGTGTAGATGTCCATCTGTTCCGCCCAGCGTTCCAGCCCCGCCGCTGGGTCGAAGCTGTGGCTGGCGGGGTCAAGGTGCGGCGGCAGTGCCTCAGGGGGCCCGTCGGGGTTGGGTGCCGGTGCGGGTTCTGAGGTTGGCGAGTTTCCCGTCCTGGGCGCGCCCTGGGGGGTCTCGGGGGTTCCGTTCACGTCGTGTGCGTCCTTGGGTGTGTTGTATTCTGCACGTTCTTACATCATACGGCCGGGTGGGTGCGCCTCGTGTCTTTGCCGGGCGGATGGGTTCAGCGTTTCGCGGGCAGCCCACCGTGGCGCGTTATAGTGCCGTAGTTTCTGCGGTTCGTCCTTCCTATGCGGCCTTGCAGCAGCTAAGGTGTGTGTTTAGCTTGTCCAGAGGCGGATGTTCGCCGCAAGAACCAGCAGACTCACCATCCCCAAAAATACCATGGCGGCGATGAGTACCCAACGGTAGGTGGGCGCAAATTTTTCGGTCTCATCCCAGTCGCGGGTGGCGCGCAGCAGCAGGTAGCAGGCGAGCGCGCCGGGCAGGTTCCCCACCACTATCTGCACCGCGAGGGCGTAGAGGGTGAAGACGCGTTCGGTGCGTTCGTTTTCGCTTCCAGCGAGTTTGAAGAGTCCCGCGAGCAGGATCGTCAGGCACCCGTTGAGGAACGCGACAGCGAAGAAGGGAATGTTAAGCGCCTGCTGGAAGGTCATATTGGAGTTCGCGGCGCCAAGCAGAATCCAGGCGAAGAGCGCGAAGGGCACCAGGAGCCAGTACCAGAAGAGGAAACGGCGGAGTTTACGGTCGTCGTCAAGCGCGGCGAAGATGTTCATGTCTTGTGTGCTTTCTGGGGTTTAGTCGGCGGTGGGTTCTGCCGGGCCGGTGCCCGGGTCTGTTTCGTTCCCGCCGGGCTGCCGCTGGGGGTTTCGGGTCTCAATGTGGTCGATGTACCGGCGCACCAGGTAGTCCAGCAGCACTGAGAGCGCCACGAATGAGTTGTAGGGGCCGCGCTGGCCGGTGATCTGCGTGGGAGTGCTCTGGTAGTGCAGTGAGTATTCGGCGTGGGAGGACATGTAGTTCACTCCGAGGGCGGTGACCGCGACCATGGGGATTTTGCGCAGGGCAAGCATTTTTACGTGTTCGCGCATGTTCTCTGTCTGCCCGGAGAACGATACGAGGATCACCAAATCGTTGGTGGTCATGGAGGTCATGGTGCTCTCAAACTCGTTGCGGGCTGGGATGACGTGACAGAATTTGCCGCACACCTGCATGGATTTGGCGAACTCTTGCACGGCGTTGCGTTGGGCGTACCCGGTGCCGAAGCAGTAGATGGTGCGGGCGTCGTGCATTTTTTCGAGGAGCTTCGACAGCTCCATGTGTTCGAGGTAGTCGTAGGTTCGCAGGATGTCTTCTTTACCGCTCTCAATAAACCTGGGGTTGTAGGGTTCGGAGCGGGTGAGGGAGGATTTGATGAAGTATTTCAGCTCCGCAAAGCCTGAGAAGTTCAGTTTCTTGGTGAGGCGAATAATGGAGCTGGTTGAGGTGTAGGTTTTGTGCGCGAGGGAGCTGATGGTGGCTTCGGCAACGAACTTTTCGTTGTCGAGCATAAACGCCAGAATCTCGCGCTCTGTACCGCTGAAGCGGTGCTGGTTTGCATTCACCACATCTTGTAAATCCACTCAAGGCTCCTGAATCGCTGACAAGCAATATTAAAAATATTACAACGTCTGCGGCTCAGGAGCCTTGTGGTGTTATCGCGTGATGCGGGTTTTAGCCCAGCTCACGTTTTAGGCTTTGGTGTTCACCATGGTTTCAAAACGTTCGCGAACCTGCGGAACGTCCATGCCCACGATCACCTGGAATGCCTTACCCTTGCGTACGATACCAAGAGCACCGGCGTCCTTGAACGCGGCATCCGAGGTGTCGACCAGGGATTCATCGGCCACCGACACGCGCAGGCGGGTGGCGCAGTTGTTCACGGTGGTGATGTTGTCGGCACCGCCGAGCAGTTCAAGGAAACCAGCCGCACGCGGTGCGTACAGGTCAGTGTCGCCGTCTTCTGCGGATGCGCCGCCCTTCTTCTCGGCAGCCTTGGCGGCCTTGTACTCGGCTTTCGAGTACAGCTTCGTTTCGCCGCCTTCAGCCTCACGGCCGGGGGTCTTGAAGTCGAACTTCAGGATCAGGAAGCGGAAGAGCAGGAAGTAGATGACGGTGAAGCACAGGCCCACGCCGATCTGCATGAGGTAGGTCGGCCAGTGGTTCTGCCACAGCGGAACCCAGTTGAGGAAGATGAAGTTATCCAGCAAACCGCCGCCCATGTTGCCTGAAAGCCCGAACATGTACATGATCGACGCCATGGTTGCAGCCAGCACAGCGTGCACTGCGAACAGCGGGGGTGCCACGAACAGGAAGGTGAATTCCAGCGGCTCGGTAATGCCGATGAGCATCGCGGTGAGGCTCACGGGCAGCACCAGGGCGAGAACCTCTTTACGCTTCTCGGGCCGTGCGGTGGTGTAGAAGGCCGCCGCAATACCTGCCGGTGCGAACACCTTGGAGTTGCCGTGCAGTGCGAAGCCGCCGCCGGGGAAGAGCTCACGCAGGGGCTTGTCGCTCTGCGCGAATTCGCTCAGGTGGGTCGGCCAGTCCTTCGCAATGCCGTTGGGGGTTACGGCGTTGCCGAACATGAACGGCGAGTAGATGAAGTGGTGCAGACCGGTCGGGATGAGGAAGCGCTCCAAGAAGGTGTAGATCCACACACCGAGCGCGCCGGAGGCGATGAAGAACCCCTGCATGCTTTCAATACCGTGCTGGGCGTAGGGCCACAGCAGGGTGAAGAGGAACGCGACGGGGAACATGAGGAAGAAGCACACGGCGTACACGTACTGGGTGCCCTGGAAAATACCCAGGAAGTCGGGCAGCTTCTTGTCGAACCAGCGGTTATGTACCCACACCACGATGGCGGAGATAATAATCGCACCAAAGATACCGGTGTCAATGGTCTTAATACCGGCGATCATTTTCAGGCCGGTACCGGCGGCGGACTCGGAAATATCCACTCCGTAGTTGAGCTGGAAGATACCACCGCTGTCTTGGCCCCAGTACTTGAGCATTGTCCCGCTCAGGTAGTTGAAGGTCAGGTAGACCATGCCAGCTTCGAGCACGGCGCGGGCGTTTGCGGTCTTAGCGAGCGCAATCGGCAGGCCGAGCACGAAGAGCAGCTCCATCTGAGTGAAGACGGTCCAGGCGCCAGAGAGCCAGACATCCCAGATTTTAAACCACATCGTGTCTTCATTAGCTAGAGGACCAACGATGTTCTCTAGGGTGGCAACTTTGCCAATACCAACCGCCAAACCGGCGAAGGCAAAAAGAAGCACGGGGGCCAGCATGGCCGAACCGAACCTCTGAACTTTTTCCATCATGAGGCTTACGCCTTTCGGGTTACGAGAAAATACGCAGGCACACGCGCCCGCGCGAATGTCATCAGTATTTGAATGGCACCATCATCCCACCTTTTGGCGGGGCTACACGTCTGTTGCGGGAGATTAGACATATTTTTTCATAACATGAAACATCTCCCGGTACCGGGTAAAAATACTAACCTACTGTCACGGTTTTTTAGTGCTTTGAAACGGTGTTTCTCTTGTAGCATGTAACCGTAGCCCGCCCCACCGTGGCAGGTGGCGTGGTGTTATTGAACGCACGACCTCTCGAAAACTACATACCTATGCTTTTTCTTACCTTGAATACCCACAGCTGGTGCGAGCCTCACCAGATCGTTAAGATTCATGAGCTTGCCCGTTTTATCGCCCATCATCGGGTTGACGTTATTGCGTTGCAGGAGGTCAACCAGTACCTGCACTCCCCTATTGTGGATACTCCACTGGGGTACCAGGGCGGGGCCGGTATTCCTATCCGTGAGGATAATTATGCACTGCTGCTGGTTCGGTTCCTGGCTGATTTAGGGCTTCAGTACGAGTGGGCGCTGACCGAAACACATATTGGGTGGGATCGGTATGACGAGTGTGTGGCGGTGCTTTCTCGCGTGCCTATTGAGCGCATCGATCCTCTTGTGATGAGCCCGCAGTACAGCTACGACCGGGTTGAACGCAGGTCTTCTCTCGCGGTTCGGGTGGGTACCGATGCGGGGTCCGTATGGTGTGCAAGCGCCCATATGTCGTGGTGGGATTTTCAGGGCGAACCGCTTTTCGCACAGGAGTTTGCGCGGCTTTCGCAGGCCCTCACCGAGCGCGGTCAGGATGCGCCCGTTCTCTTAGGCGGCGATTTCAACACAGCGGCGCAGGTGCGCGGCGAAGGGTACGACCTGGCACTTTCTTCCGGCCTGGTGGACACCCGCGAGATCGCCGAGCGTACCGACGGCGAATTCACCGTACATCGTGGTATTGCCGGGTGGGAAGGGCAGGAGGATGCCAAGCGCATCGACTTCGTGTTTGCCGACCGAGCAGTGAAGGTACTTTCGCATGCGGTGGTATTCCGCGATAATTCTCCTGAGGCGATTTCCGATCACAGCGGCGTGCTGGTAGAGCTTGACGAGTCGAGTTTCGAGCCCACCGCCAGGATGCACCCCGTGCCGTTGCCGTCACAGGCTCAACCCGGATAGTGCGGTAGCTGCAGGGTGCCGCAGCTGAGCGACCGATCCCGCTTTCAGACCTTTATTTGATATATTCCGTGGAAGGACAGCTCATGAAAACCGAAATTCAGTGGTGGCAGCAGCCCGTTGTGTACCAGATTTACCCGCGTTCCTTCAACGACTCCAATGGCGACGGCATCGGCGATCTGCCCGGCATTACCGAAAAAATCCCGTACCTGGCGAAGCTGGGTATAGATGTTATCTGGCTCTCCCCGATCTATGCCTCGCCGAACGACGATAATGGCTACGACATTTCGGATTACCGGGCGATTATGACCGAGTTCGGTACGATGGCCGATTTCGACGAGCTGCTGGCGACCGCACATGAGCACGGCATTAAGCTCATGATGGATTTGGTGGTGAACCACACCTCGGATGAGCACGAATGGTTCCGCCAGGCGCGATCGGCTAAGGATAACCCGTACCGCGACTACTATGTGTGGCGTGACCCTGCCGGGTTCACAGAAGACGGCACCCCGATTCCGCCGAATAACTGGATTTCCTGTTTCTCACCATCGGTCTGGGAATGGGACGAAGGCACTCAGCAGTTCTACCTGCACTATTTTTCGGTGAAGCAGCCCGACCTCAACTGGGAAAACCCGAAAGTACGTGAAGAGGTCTACGACATTATGCGGTTCTGGCTTGATAAGAGCGTCGACGGTTTCCGCATGGATGTTATCAACCTGATTTCTAAGGATCTTTCCTTCCCAGATGACCCCGCCGTCACCGCAGGAGGGCTAGATAATTCTCTGGCGGTGGCCGCGAACGGTCCGCGCGTGCACGAGTTCCTGCGCGAGATGAACCGTGAGGTACTCAGCAAATACCCGGTGATGACCGTGGGTGAGACTCCCTGCGTGAGCGTGGAAGATGCCGCCCTGTACACAGGTTTTGACCGCCACGAACTGCAGATGGTGTTCCAGTTCGAGCATATGGATGTGGACGCCAGCGCAGGCGGCGCCACCGGCAAATGGTCGGACACTCGTTTTAACCTGGTGGATTTGAAGAATGTTCTCAGCCACTGGCAGACGGGGCTGCACGGTCGCGGATGGAATTCGCTGTACTGGAATAACCACGACCAGCCGCGCACGGTTTCACGTTTCGGCAATGACTCCCCCGAGTTCCGTGAGGTCAGCGGTAAGATGCTCGGCACGGTTCTGCATATGATGCAGGGAACCCCCTATATTTATCAGGGTGAAGAGCTGGGTATGACCAATGTTTCTTCGACTCGGTAGATGACTACAACGACCTTGAAATCCATGATTCCTGGCGTAAATACGTGGTGGAGTCCCAGCGGGTTAGCCCCGAGGATATGCTGCGGTACATCAGTGCATCGGGTCGGGATAATGCGCGAACCCCCATGCAGTGGGATGCGAGCGACAATGCGGGCTTCACGACCGGCACCCCGTGGCTGAAGGTGAACCCGCAGTATACCGACATTAACGCCGCCGAAGAATTGGCGAACGACGATTCTATTTTCTACCACTACAGCGATCTCATTCATCTGCGCAAAGAACACCCCATCGTGCTCACCGGCGAATACCGTGTGCTCGACCCCGAGGATGAGCAGGTGTACGCCTACCTGCGCGTGAACTCTACTGAAGATGCCGCCGCATCCGGCGAGCGCGCCCTGCTGGTGGTTGCTAATTTCACCCAAGAAACACTGTCTTTACCCTATGCAGACGGTCAGCTCGCTTCTTTGGCGCTCAAGAACCCGGGCGTGCTGAAACTTGAGGAGCTTGCGGCTATGGCAGAAGCACCCGAGCTGATCAGCTCAAACTACCGGAATGAGCACGGCGAGTTCACGGACGAAGGCACCACTCTACGCCCCTATGAGGCGAAGGTGTACCTGTACCGGTAGGGCGTAGAGTGCGCGGCGAGTGGCGCGCTGGCACACCCTGACTGAAAGTTTTGCAGACATACCTGCGGCGATGCGGCTTACGGGTCTTCCCGCTGAGCCGAACGACGCAACCCTTAACGAAAGGCTTCTGATGATGAGTAGTGAAACCACGACTGAAGAGCGTGCGGTCCCTTCCTACGCCGGGCGGCAGTGGTGGAAGGAGGCGGTGGTCTACCAGGTGTACCCGCGCTCCTTCAACGACTCCAATGGCGACGGTATCGGCGATCTGCCCGGCATCACCGAAAAATCCCGTACCTGGCGAAGCTGGGCATTAACGTTATCTGGCTCTCCCCCGTGTTTGATTCGCCGAACGTGGATAACGGCTACGATATTTCTGATTACTTCGCCATCATGAGCGATTTCGGAACAATGGAAGATTTCGATGAGCTGCTGGCCACCGCACATGAGCACGGCATCAAAATTCTGATGGATTTGGTGGCAAACCATACTTCGGATCAGCATCCGTGGTTTGTGCAGTCTCGTTCCTCAAAAGATAACCCGTACCGCGACTACTACATTTGGAAAGACCCCAACGGGTTTGACGAGAACGGCGCCCCGATTCCTCCGAATAACTGGGCTTCCGAATTTGGCGGCTCCGCCTGGCAGTGGGACGAGGGCACGCAGCAGTTCTACCTGCACATTTTCTTCAAGGAACAGCCCGATCTGAACTGGGCGAACCCGAAGGTGCGCGAAGACCTGTATGCGATGGTGCGCTGGTGGCTCGATAAGGGCGTGGATGGTTTCCGGCTGGACGCCATCAACATTATTTCTAAGCCTGAGGGCTTCCCGGACGACCCGTCCACTGATTTTGAAAAGCATACGTCGTCGATCCCGTTTGTGATTGCGAACGGTACGATGGTGCATCCGTGGATGAAAGAGCTCAACCGTGAGGCGTTCTCGAAGTACGATGTGATGACCGTGGGCGAAACAAGCGCGACCAGCCCCGAGGACGCGAAGCTGTGGGCGGGCTACGATGCGGGCGAACTGCAGATGCTCTTCCACTTCGACCACATGGGCGTCGATAACGACCCCGAAGGTTCGCTGGGCGGCAAGTGGTCGTATGCGCCGTACAAGCTAACCGAGCTTAAGCGCATTCTGAACGAGTGGCAGACGAAACTTGAGGGCAAGGCGTGGGGTTCGCTGTACTGGAATAACCACGATCAGCCGCGCGTGGTCTCACGGTTCGGCAACGATTCCCCCGAATTTCGGGTGCTTTCAGCGAAGCAGTTGGCAACCACCCTACATTTTATGCAGGGAACCCCCTATATTTATCAGGGTGAGGAACTGGGCATGACCAATGTGCGGTTCGAGTCGATCGACGACTACCGCGACGGCGATTCGATTCGTTTCTACGAGGATATGCACGTGGATCATCAGCGGCTCAGCCACGAGGATGCGATGCGCGCTATCTACATTAAGGGCCGCGATAACGCCCGCACCCCCATGCAGTGGGATGACTCGGCGAACGGTGGGTTCACGAACGCGGGAGTCGAGCCGTGGCTGAAGGTGAACCCGAACTACCCGCAGATTAATGCGCAGGCTGCTCTGGACGATCAGGATTCGGTGTTCTACCACTATCAGGAATTGGCGAAGCTGCGCCGCGGTGAGCTCAAAGATTTGATGGTATATGGTTCGTTCGCGCCCGTAGATTCGGTTGAGGTTCCGCACTCCGAGGATGAGGCAGTATACGCCTACACCCGTACCGGCGGCCCGGACGGCACCGATGCGAGCCAGTCTCTGCTCGTGGTTTCTAACTTCACGTCGGAGTCGGTGGAGCGCACTTTCTCGCTGCTGGATGATGCGCGTGCAGCCGGGGCATCCGTCGAACTGGTGCACTCCAACTACCGGGATGACACCGGCGCGCCGACCGATGCCGGCACCACCCTACGCCCCTACGAAGCGAAGGTTTACCGCATCGTGAAGTAGGTTATCCTCTGTTCCCAACCCGAATAACGCATCTTTGGGCGTATTACCCACCCTCTAGGGCCTTGTAATACGCCCAAAGCTGCATTATTCAGAGTTCAAAGACGTTTTGCGCATGTCCAGCCGAGACTGCTGTTCCCGCCGATTACCGGAAAGTATTGTTCTCAAAGCGCTTCCCGGAGTTCATTTTTATACTGTTCGTTCAGTATGACAAGAGTTACGACTCGATGAAGTCGCGCACTATATCCACAAACCGTTCGGGGCTCTCTTTCTGAACCCAATGCTTATGATGCTCAAAAATTTCGACCCGTGTATTCGGCATAGATGCGGCTGCCTGCTTCACATCACCGACTTTGACGCCGGGGTCCTTATCCCCTTGAATAAATAGGGTTGGCACCTTGATCTGTGGCAGAAGCGGTATTAGGTGCCCGACCGGAGGTTCTCCCCACAGCTCACTGATCTGAAATGATTGAAAAACTCGTGCCGCGTCTTTCGAATGGGCGGCAGTTTGCACCTCATCCAGAATTTCGGGGGTAATTTTCTCGCGATTTCCAATCAGTGACCCGGCAATAATGTTCTTTGCCAGCCACCTGTTCTGCAATGTTTTATATGTCGCCTGATTGAGTGGCAAACGCACCAGCAACCGTCCCATGAGTGAATACGGTGCTGAAGCGGACACACCCCAAGGTGCCACCAGCACCAGCTTGCCAATATAGTTCGGATACCGCAGCGCATATTGCAAAGCAATGGCGCCGCCCATTGAAAGGCCACACAAGGTAACATTTTGAGCGTTCAATGTATCCAGGAAGGCATTGAGGAAGCCTGTGTAGAAACTCAGCGAGTACTCTAATTCGGGTTTATCGCTGTTTCCATACCCCGGCAGATCCAGGGCAACTAAAGGCTGAGATCCGGTCCAGGTCTGCATGATCGTTTTCCAGGAGAGCATGGCGTGATCCACCCCGCCACCATGAAGGAGCATGATAGGCGTGCCTTCACCCTCCGTACTGTAGTACGCGGTTTTAATGCCTTCAAAATCGAGAAAATGGGTTGAGATACGATTCATGCATATCACCGTCTTTCATGAGATCCCACCGCTATTAAGTCTATCCTGTAAAAGGCACACATACGATAGTGACTCCCTGAACCATTCAGGGTTTCGGTTGGGCAGGATGTATGTCCGCATAGCCAGCCATACACAATTTTTAGCAGGTGATGGGCTTATACCCAGCGCCGCACCCGTTGGCGGTACTGCCGGTATTCTGTACCGAATTTCTGGGTGAGAACCCGCTCTTCAGGAATGATCTGAAAACGCGTTATCCAGGCGACGAAAAGCACCACCCCGAGCACAGCCTGCACCTGCCACAGCCACACTGCCCACCCGGTAAGTATGCAGGCCATGCCCAAGTACATGGGGTTGCGGCTTAAACGGTATATTCCGGAGGAGACAATGTTTACGGTGCGTTCGGGGGCGAACGGGTTCACTGTGGTGCGGGCACGTCTGAATGACAGCACCCCCACCGCGTCTACCGTTAGGCCGAGTACAACCAGTGCAAGGGCGGGAACCAGCAGCAGCGGTGGTCTGCCTGTCAGCGGCGGCATCCCGCAGATGAGCCACATCAGTGAGGCGCACAGTGCCCCAATAAGTGGCGGTGGAACTTTATATTCAAGGGCTGCAGCTAGTCTTTTCATGGGGAGCAAGTTATTTATTTCGGTCAAGAAGCGGGGTTTATGCGGGAGGCGGCGGCGTTAACATTGCCTCTACTGCCGCGAGCGCGTGAATGGTGGTGCTGTCAAAGACCGGCAGCGGGGTCTTGTCCGCTTCTACTGCCAGGCAGAGTTCGGTGCACCCCAGGATCACGCCTTGGGCGCCCTGTTCCTTCAGCCCTGTAATGACCTGCTGAAGATACTGCACGGATTCAGGCTCCACACGGCCCAGGCACAGCTGCTCAAAGATGATGCGGCTAGTCTCTGCCTGTTCCGGTTCGGTTGGTACGATCGTCTGGATTCCTTGCGCCGCCATGCGCTCGGTGTAGAACCCGTCGCTCATGGTGAAGGTTGTGCCCAGCAGCCCCACCCTCTGCAGCCCCTGCCTTTGGATGGCGGTGGCGGTGGCGTCAACTACGTGCAGTAGCGGTACGGTGGTGGCACGCTCTATTGCGGGGGCAACCTTGTGCATGGTGTTTGTGGCCACCAGCAGCAGCTGCGCACCCGCACCCTCAAGTTTTGTGGCGCTTGCCGCCAGCAGAGCCCCAGCGACTTCCCAGTCACCGCTTTTTTGCAGACGCACGACTTCCTCAAAATCTACACTGTGCATCACGATATCGGCACTGTGGTTGCCTCCGAGGCGGCGGTTGACTTCACGGTTAATGATCCGATAGTACAGGGCGGTGCTCTCAGGGCTCATGCCGCCGATAATGCCTAGGGTTTTCACGGTGCACGCTCCTTTTATTTATTGTCTTCTGGCGGGTACTTCCCCTCATTGTAGGGTGAGCTCCGTAACCCCGTCTACAGAGAAGGTTTTTGTATTCAGAAGCCATATTAATTCTCTGAGTACAAAAACTTTTCTGAATAGAAAAACCATCTGCTGGGGTACGCCCGAAGACCTCTGGGGCGGGGTGTGCTTTAGACCCCCAGTGCGGCCCCGTCTGCCATGAGCCACGCGATCAGCGACCCCACCGCCAGGGTAAACGGCAGACCCAGCAGCAGGGTTTTGATGCGGGTTGCGACGGCGGTTTCACGCATAAAGTACAGCGAGTATGGGCCCAGCCCAAAGTTCAGCACGAGTGCCAGCGACACCAGCAGGAACGGTACGCCCAGCAGTACCCATAGTGAGAGCTGATTCGATGTTCCCAGCTGCTCCGTGATGGTCTCCCCTGTGGAGACCAGCTGCGCGGTGGCGGGGGCGGCGGGGGCGAATAGTACCGTGAACGACCACAGGAGTGTGCACGGCAGGATCACCCACCCAAGGATGCCTGCGCATCCGACGGAAAGAACATTAATGACTTTATCGACTGCTTCTTCGCGTTCGGCGCGGCGGGCACGCCGGTACGCCAGGTGCTCAGCTGAGCCCCTGTGGAACCCGCCAGTCCACGCATATTTTTTGCGGACCGTGACGGGGTTATATTTTCGTAGTTGAGTGACATTGGTAGCTCCATCGCTGAGTGAATAGTGGAGTATGTGTTTATGGTACTCCCCATCGCAGACTACCCGACTAAAGTAAGGCTAAGAAATACCCGCGAAAAGGTGTTGCAGGTTTCTTTTAGTGTTTAGTTGAGGTGGTCTTTTTATGGCCCGGAAGTTTCTTTATTCTCAATTCTATACGCACATTCTTTACATTTTCCACTCACACATCCTGCAATCTTTAGGTGAGTTTTAGGTGTAGCAGCAGGGGAAGGTTGAAGGAAATAGTGTGTCCATTATCGCGCCGACTAGGGTTATGTTCTGCCGTACCGGTCGTGATTGTTACGGCGCACTCCCCCGGTGCTGCGGTACCAACAGCATTTTTATACGCTGCTGAGGGGCTAAACCGTGTAGTACTCCCGGCGCTCTTGTCTCATTCACAGGAGCTTGAGCACACATGCACACAGTGCGGGAGCTGTTTTTGCGTGCTTTTATAGTTCCCAGGTTTATGCTGCATTTAGTTATGACCGGATGCCTATGGCCGGGTGAGGAAAGCGTTGAGGGTTCGGCCTGAGTTAATATCGCGTGCAGTCATATTTCTATATTTTCGGCATTGTCGTCATCTGTTATGGTCACGAAAAGCAGATGGTGTCGGTATCGCACCCGGTGCGCGCAACATCTTGTTGCAGGTGTTTGAGGGCTTGAACAAACACGGGCAGAACGGTGTCTTGCAGTGAATCTCCTGAACGATCCAGCAGCCGCCACAGTTTCTTGCTCACCCTCGGCAGTTTACTGTTATTGAGCTGGTCGCTAGTGTACTCCCAGCTGTATATATCCCAGTCGTAGCTTGTGGGGTCGCCCGCTTCACGTACGGTGTTCATGCTCATAAAGACCGAGCCGAAGTCGCTGTCTGTCACTAAGGCGCAGCCGTAGATGGTTTTCTCCCCTGCCAGTTTTTGCAGACCGTAAAAATCGTGAATGACAGCTTCGGTCACCATCTTTTGCAGCATATTTCTCCTTTATATTCTTGCACCAACTGTACAATAGTCTAAACGCAGCCGCAGAAAGAGAGCACTTTTCCACCTCGGCCGAGCTGTATAGGAGCAGAAATTATACGCACAGTTCCCAAAGTTCGGCGACCCCAGCGGATGGCCTCTATACGCCCGGTACTGCACAGGCAACAACTGTATGAATCACCGCGCTAAGTGAAGGGAAAAGCACCATGCCCCATTCTTTGCGGGTGCAGCCAATCAATGCGTCACCCACCTGCATGACCGCAAAAGTCACAAGAAGCAGGGAAACGGCACCGCCTCGAAAATAGAAGGGTGCAATAAGCACGGCTATTCCGGCCGGTATGGCGCGCACAGCATACATATACACATAGAAACGAGCATTAGCATCAACAGAAGAAGCGTGAACCATAAGCCCTGGACGATATATCGCCAAAAATGCGCTGGCGATTGTTACGAGTGCAGAAATAGTGTTTACGGTTAATAGAACGGGATTCATATCTAAACCTCCGCCGGTAGCTTTTCGTATGTGTTTTATTCCTTAAGCTGCTGAGATAAAACGTCTAGGGTTTTAAGAGCGGCACTCACAGATTCATGCTGATGCCCCCGCTCCACTGTTCAACCTGCTGGCGCCAGCGTTTGCGGATTTCCGCTAGTTTCCGCTCGCCGTGTTCGGTCAAAGAGTACCGCGGGGAACGTTTATGCGCGGGGTTTTCGATGGGCATAACCAGCCCCTCATCCCGCAGGAGGTTGAGCTGCTTTTGCACACCCTGCCGGGTTATTCCCATGCGTTCAGCGATTTGAGGTGATGTACTCGGTTCTTTCGCCATTGAGATTGCGCCTAATACCTGCCAGCGCGCTGTTGTGAGGCCGCTTTCGGCGGCGAACCGGTCTCCCCATGTGGTGAGTGCCCCGTTCATACGGAAGATCTGCACCACGAGTTCGCTCAGTAATGAAGCATCCATTTTTCCTCCAGCAGCAATTATGACAACCAGTTTACAAATATGACAACTGGTTGTCAAT
This sequence comes from Rothia aeria, assembly GCA_002355935.1. Classification (GTDB taxonomy): domain Bacteria; phylum Actinomycetota; class Actinomycetes; order Actinomycetales; family Micrococcaceae; genus Rothia; species Rothia aeria. The sequence continues at coordinate 2,317,774 of AP017895.1, forward strand.
ACTCAGGACAGGTGCTGGCGGGAAACGGGATAGAGGGAAAATAAAAACGGGAGCAGACATTTGCGGTGAGAACGCAGCCTACACTCCGAAGAAAATCTGCGATCCCGATTTACTGTTATCTAGGGAGTACCCCACTAATAGATACCCCATAAAGCGTTAGAAACCCTGCTTTATTCACATAAATAACCTGTTTGATTTTAGGAAAATTGAAAACATTATTTTGAGAATATTCAGGGAGCTTCCACTGAATACCCAGGCTATAAGCTTAGGGTGAAGCTGTGACTACTAATAAAGACCTTTCAAAACCTGAGCATGGAACAATTCAGACTCAAGATGTTCATGATGTCAAGAAAGAATTAGCGGCAGATTCGACTGAGAAGCAGAACTCGTTTCCTCCTGCTCTTATAACTGTGCAGATTATAAGGACTGCTCTTGAGCTCATATTGGTAGTGCTGTTACTGCCATTGCTCTCTAATCCTTTAGTCCTAATCCTTTTTTCGCCTTTTGGTTTGTATTTTGTTTTGCAGGCTGTGGCATGGTCACGGGCAGAGAAAGAAACTCGGCTCGCTTGGGTTAGGGGAACTAATGTTTATAGCTTGCTAATTGTTGCGCCTCTTGGCGCTTTTTATACATTGTTCGTGATTGAGACGTCGGTTCCAAATGCTGATGTGCAGCCATTGTGGTGGATGCTAGGTGCCTGCGTTCTTGAAGCGATCATGAGCATTTTATGATCGTTACGATAACCGTGATCAAAAGGAAATATCCTCATGCTTTTCAGGATAAGAGAGTCACTGTCGCTAAACCTCGAATATATGACGATGCTCTAAACGGTTCTCAGGGAAAGGCGTACGAGTTGGGTGATGAATCAGAATCCTTGAAGAAGCATCATGAGGATCTGATAGTAGAAATTCCTTGTCAATACGTTAAAGTTAGGTCGCAGAAGAAAGATAAGGGTGAACAGCAATGAGCACCGATAAGAATTTTTCAACCGCTGATAATAATGACCCGCGACCTCCCGTGGAAAAGCAAAGTGCATCGAATAATCCGGAGAATTCCCAACAAGAGCCAAAATATACACAGCTGTATGGTTTAGAAGGTGCCGACGGTAAGATGTCCTTGGATCCCCAGGCGTCCCCGGAGTTTCAGGGCGCTGAGGTAAAGGAAGAGCCTCATAAACGCATATCACAACAGTTTGATATAGACCCCAAAACCCACAAAAGTCTTCTCATAGCACAGGCCATCAGGAATGTTTTGATTATTATTCCTGCGCTTATCGTGCTGGTTGTTTTTGTCTGTGTATTCATTAACGTTTTGGTATCTGCGCCCAGTGGATATGATGATCTTATCTTGGTGGGTATGTTTAGTATTGCCGTTATTGTACTTCCTTACATGATTCACGTTATCTTGCAGGTTGTCGCGTTTATGCGGTTTAGGAAATCAGTCAAGTTTCGGTGGATACGAGGTGTCAATATTTACGGCCTTATTGTTGCCCCGATCTCCGAGGTTATCTATGTGCCGTTTATGCTAGGGCGGCTTCTTGATCCATCTTCATCTGCCGAGAACTCTTTTACAATAGTGGTGGTTATGGTAGCCCTTTACGAAGTTATTTTGGACATCTTAATGATTGTTGTCACGACAAATAGTATTAAGAAGACCGCCCAACTTTCAGAAAAAACTGAGGGTTAAGCATTAGAGGCACCCCTAGAGGACAGTAAAAACAACGATTCCTGCCCCTAATAGTGCGTGACTCTTATCTATAACACCATCCCCATTTCTCATGATGGGAAAGCCGATATTATCAGTTATTAGTACTGCTTTTCTCATTATGCTGGTAACACTTATTGTAAGGTTTATTCACTTTGCAGGTTTGAGCCCCGGCAAAACCACAAGCAGAACAATATCGAGAACACCAGCAAGATTCTCTCGCAACCAAGCCTACACCTGTTACCGAGTACGCTTCGGACTTTCACATTCCCATCAATGGGTATCCGAAACTGTGCTCTGTTACAGAAGGAATTGAAGAAGTCTTCCAAAGTCATGCCACAAGCCTTCACGAGAAATACAAAGCCGCCCGGCGCATCCTGAAAATTCAGGCCATGCCGGGCGGCTTATCTACTCAAAACTGGGTTGAATCGTAGGGGCTACTCCCCTAGTGCGTTACTCCCACTCAATGGTTCCCGGGGTTTGGAGGTGACATCCAGCACCACACGGTTTACGTCTTTGACTTCGTTCGTAATTCGGTTCGAGATTTTTGCCAGCAGATCGTAGGGCAGGCGCGACCAGTCGGCGGTCATCGCATCCTCTGAAGAAACCGGGCGCAGCACAATCGGATGCCCGTAGGTGCGGCCATCGCCCTGCACGCCCACCGAACGCACACCGGAGAGAAGAACCACGGGGCACTGCCAAATATGCTCGTCCTGACCGGCGGCGGTCAGCTCTTCACGCACAATCGCATCCGCCGCGCGCAGGGTCTCAAGGTTCTCGCGGGTCACCTCACCCACAATACGAATACCCAGACCCGGGCCGGGGAACGGCTGACGCGCCACGATCTTCTCGGGAACACCCAGCTGACGACCAATCGCGCGAACCTCATCCTTAAACAGGGTACGCAGCGGCTCGACCAGCTCAAACGCCAAGTCCTCAGGCAGACCACCCACATTGTGGTGCGATTTAATATTCGCTGCGCCCTCGCCACCGCCGGATTCGACCACATCCGGGTACAGGGTGCCCTGCACCAGGAACTTGATCTGCGCGCCCTCTTCGCCCGCTTCCTCAATGAGCTTGCGCTCGGCCTGCTCGAAGGAGCGGATGAACTCGCGGCCAATAATCTTACGCTTCTGCTCGGGTTCACTCACACCAGCCAGTGCGGTGAGGAAACGCTCTGACTCGTCAATGGTAATCACGCGGATACCCATTGACGCGGCGTAATCCTGCTCAACCTGTTCACGCTCGCCCGCGCGCAGCAGCCCGTGGTCGATGAAGAAGCAGGTCAGCTGATCGCCCACGGCCTTATGCACGAGAGCCGCAGCAACAGAAGAATCCACGCCGCCAGAAAGCGCACAAATCACGCGGTCTTCGCCAACCTGCTCACGAATCTTCGCAACCTGTTCCTCAATAATATTGGCGGTTGACCAGGTGGGTTTAAGCCCAGCAATGTTGTACAGGAAATTCTCAAGCGCAACTTGGCCGTAGTCGGAGTGCTTCACCTCGGGGTGCCACTGCACGCCGCCCAGCTTGCGGTGCTCATCCACGAACGCCGCCACGGACGCACCCGGGGTCTGCGCCAGAACCTCAAACCCGGCGGGGGCTTCGGTCACGGAATCGCCGTGCGACATCCACACGTTCTGCGTCTGCGGAGTACCGGTGAGGAACGAAGAATCAACTGCGCACAGGGTCGCATCGGTTGCGCCGTATTCGCGGGAACCGGTCTGCGCCACAGTACCGCCCAAGGTTTGCGCCATCACCTGAAAACCGTAGCAGATGCCGAAGACCGGCACGCCAGCCTCAAATAGTGCCCTATCGCCACGGGGGGCGCCCTCGGCATACACCGATGAAGGCCCGCCCGAAAGCACAATCGCGGCAGGGTTTTTAGCGAGCATCTTTTCGGTGCTCATAGAGTGGGGAACGATTTCAGAGTAGATACCCGCCTCACGCACGCGACGAGCAATAAGCTGCGCATACTGGGCACCGTAATCTACCACCAGAACCGGACGCTCTTCAAGCTGATCCGGGTGTACAGAGTCGGTCACGGATTTTCCTCACGTGTCAGGTCGAAATTCCGCGCGAGCGCGCGAAGTCTTGTATTTCTATTCTACGGGAGAGATAAAGGTTTTATGTGGTGCTCTCACAACAGTTCTCGCTGGCGGTGTCCACCAACGCCGGGGCCTAGTACCGCTTAGTGGCCTGCGGGTTAGCGTCAAGCTGCGCCAGGGTTTCTGCGTGGATGCGCTTCTCAACGATGAATGAGAGGAACGGCACCACGCCGCCGAGCGCCATCACAATAAACTGGGCTATACCCCAGCGCATGAGCAGCCAGATACGGAAGCATGACACTAAATAGATCACGTAGAACCAGCCGTGAATAATAAGCACCAGTGTGGAGATGTTCACCCCGCCGGTGAGATTACCGGTTTCGCGGTTCAGCACCCCCAAGGCCACAGACTTGCCGCTTGCCGCCTCCGTACCACCGGCCACCAGGTCGAAGCCCAGCACGTAACGGCTGATCATCTCAAGAACCAGCAGCAGCAGGAAGGTACCGGATATCCAGGCGCACCATTTATAGAAGGTGAGCGCCGAACGAATCTGCGCCTGCGTACCACCGAATTTTTTGCGCACCGTAAACCCGCCCTGGGGCGCATGCCCAGCCCCGTCCGCAGGTGCCTTTGAAGCGTTCGGGGACAGGGTGACTTTGCGCCCGTCGGTGCGTTCCACCGGCTGGGGTGCCCCTGGGGTAGGTGCGCTATCTGTCTCGGAACCGTGTTCTTTACTCATATTCACCTTTCGTGTGTGCAGTGGTGATGCAAAACCTAGCTATGAAGAACGGTCGTTCTTATTTTTTCGTATGGGGCTCTCCCGGAGAGGAGGCGCTGGGGGCGTCATCGAAGAAATAGTATTGCTTATCGGCAGGGTCCCAATAGTAGGGGCGTCCGGTGGCCTCATCCACAAAGTATTCGCCCTCGTACTCGAAATACTGGGTGTATTCGGCGGGTTCGGCGGCACGATGCGCCGCATCCTTAAGCATGCGGCCCCACAGGTAGAGGGCGAACGCCGCGAAAATCAACCATTCAAGTGAGTAGAAAATATTCAGCCAGTTCACGCTCGTATCATCCACCGCCTGAGTGGCACGGATCGGCCGCACATCCTGCGACTGCCCGATCACCGTAGAATTCTCGGCAATCGTATGATGCTCAGTCACGGGGATAGTCTGCCCCTCGGGGACCTCAGCGGCCAGTGCCAGCACCCCGTCGTATAGGGGCGTATCCCACAGGTTACTGAGCTGCGCCGGGGATGCGCTCTCAAGAATCCGCTGCTGTTGGCGCTTATATTCGGTGGGCCCCTGCGCGTTAACCACCCGGCCCGCCACCTCAACGGTGCCGGTCGGCTCGGCGGGGATAGCCGCAGGCGCATCCCCTTCACCTTTCACCCAGGCGCGGGCCACAACAATAGCGCGGGGCTTGGTGCTCCCCTGGGCGGTCACAGTATCAGTGCCTTCGGGGATGAATTCGCTCAGCACCCAGTAGCCGCGTTCCCCATCGTTGAGGCGGTGCGCCACCAGCATGGAAGACCCCGCAACGTAGCTGCCCTTCGCCCGCACCACGGTATCCACAGTAATATTAGTGACCGGCTCGTGAGGTTTCAGGATGTCCGTGTAGGGCCGCAGAGTATCTTTGGCAGTATCCGCGTGCACCTGGCCCGACGTGGAGGCGTTAAACTGCCAGCTGGAGAGCGCAACAAACCCCGTCACGAAGACGAGAGCCAGCAAAAGCCCGCCCAACCAGCGGGGAGTAAACGCCAATTTCCACACGTATCTAGGGTAACGCGTCTGCGTGATGTGCCCCTAACGCCGTTGGTAACCTACGCGGGGAAAAGTCCCGGTGAATAGTTTGCAGAGATGCGTCGTTTCCCAGTGTAGAACGCAGTCTAGCCGGTACGGTAAGGACCCAGAACCAAAAATAGCTGGCAGCAAACCAGCGGCGCACAGCGTTAAAGCTCCCCACCCTCCGCAAAATACTTCTCTTCAGCTTCAGTAAGATCAGTCATCGCTGGCGATTCAATTGTCGCGGACACAAGTCTTTTGCCGACTCCTAAACCGACACTCGCGCGTGACGGCAAATACCAAGACAAAGTTTCCACTTTGCTGCTAGGGCCGGGGGTTGCAGCCCCGTACAGTGATGTGAGTCCGGCGATATAGTCTGAACGTGCCGACTGTATCAATGCCCTAATTTCCGGGCCTGGTTCTGGTGGGGCGAGGCTGGTCAAGCGGAAAGAGACTCCCGATACAAATTTATTGTCGCTGACGTCTAGGCTTATGTGGCCGTCTTCCTCTCCGTTACTGACGGGGGTAACGAAAAACCTTCCATCGTCGGGAGCAGGTGTCCAGCCGAACTGATCTCGCAACGAGAATGCCTCGTCAACAGTCATAGGCCACCGATGCTCAGCTATTGCTCGGATGATGGCCACCGCTTGCTCGACCGGATACGCGCGAAAACCTGACGGTGTGGAGTTTGCTTCATTTAACATATGAGAATTCGGTCTCTCTTCTGGGATTTTTAGAGCTTGTCGATAGATTCTTAAGATGCTGAGCAGCCTCGGGCGTGAGAACGCCATAGCCCACCTAGCTATGCGAACTACGTCAGTCTTCCCCTTCATTGGGGCGGGTATCGAGGACAGCGTGAGGAACGCCGTCGGGCTTGGGGCCGAAGTCCTTTCTGAGATCGGCGGTTTCGAGCTTGTTGTACTCCATCATAGACAGGTAATAGTCCAGAAGATCGTCGTAGCGTCCTAGTACTTCACCGCGCACCCACGAGGCAGTCCCCTCTGCTGGGGTACCGGGCCGTCCCATCAGAACGATGTCAATCGACCCCTGTGCGGCGGCAACCATGAAATGGTCAGCAGCGATAACACCGTCTGAAGCCATAGCCTCAATGCATTCCTCCAGCTCCAGCTGAACCCCGCCCAGCCTACGCAGTTCGCCGCCAAGAAGGTCACTGGTGGAGAAGATCGTCATGTCCTGGTAGAAGCAGGGCCAGCCGTCGGCTACCTTGAGAAAGTCACGGTAGGACTTTGGCAAACGAAAACCCAGCTGAGCCTCAGTACGTGCCAGTGTTTCTTCAGAGGCTCCTGTATTGGGCGGTGCGTAGTCCCACAGGCCCTTCCAGTCGGCCTCCATCCGCTCTTGGTTAATCTCCTGTCCCCAGCTCAGGTAGTCCTGCCACGTCCATTCCGACATAGCCCGATTTGTCCCGCTGGGTACACCAATAGCCTCATCTGTCATGTGCCTTAGCCTCTTCCTATCTCCTATCCGGCTCTAAAAACCAGCTCTGCTGCCGCAGCAACCAATCACTACTAGCTTGCCGGTATCGCCATACTCCCAAGGTTTACCGCGCCCATATCAGCCTCGCCCCTTTCACTATGACTACATCATTCACGAGAAGTACTGAGGGTACTCCACATAAGGGTCATGCTCACGATGATCCACCCACTGATCAAGCACCTGCTGGGGTGTAATTCCCGGAGTCAAGACAGTGTGACCATCGAAAGCACTGGATGTAAACCATAGCACCACGTCAGGGTCTGGGTTCAAAGACCGCACCCACGCGGCAATATCTACGGCCTCCTCAAAATCTGCCCCATCAACAGATATGAGCCGACCATCAGTGAAATGACTAATAATCGTCGATGCCCCATCAGGGGTAATAATGATGTCGGCATCCGTCAAGCGGTCTTCCTCAGCGGTCCACTGCGCCGTCTTACACCCGGGCCATTTTCGCTGACCCTCACGTAAGAAAGCTTCGACATCAATGAGGGTATCCTCTGAACTGAGAACGGGATATAGGTAATGAACGCCCACAATTTTTCCTCTCGCCTTACCTGCGAAATACCGTAAACCACTGCACGCTACCCGCCTGCCCTATTCATGCTACGGGGTTTAATGCGTCTGTGCCCCGCGTATGGTCATTGTGGTTCTTGCCGCCAAAGCATCATTGCATATTTATATTCAAGCCCGAAGAATGCACTCATAGACTGTGATTAGACTCTCCATTAATTAACTTTGCCTTATCTGATAGCGTATTTAGGTAAGACTAAAAAGTCTTCTTGTATTCGGTTCCGACTTGGGAGAATAATATGTCTTACCGCCTCACTAACCCTCGTATTATCTCGACCCTCGGCGCATGCTCTATGCTTATTGTTGGGCTCGGCTTCCCGGCTGCAGGCGCTACTACCCCTTCCTCAACCACCAAATCATCAGGCTCATCAGCACCCGGCGGCTCCACCCCCGGTAGCGGAAATGGATCCTCCAGCACCCCGAACCAGTGCACCTACCGTTCCGTGAACATCACCGGCGCGAAGAAAACTCAGGGCTTGCCTGGGCAGTACACGAGCGGCTACTCCAAGAAGCAGAATAAGCTCTACGTTTCCAGCGCCGAAAGCGGTGCCGCAGAGTCAACGAATATTAGCACCCTTGCCCGGGTAAACCCCGAGACCCTGCAGATCGAAGCGACCGCAAAAATCCCGGTTGTGCCCGATACCGAAAACAAGACTCCTAACCTCAAGCAGTTCCGCGCGCCCCTGGGTATCACCGTAGACGATGAACACGATCTAATCTGGGTGACCGATGGACTCACCTACTCCGTCAGCGCCTACGATATAAACACCCTGCAGCAGGTGTGGACCAGCTACGACCCTAACAAGAAACGGGACCAGCAGACTATCCAGCATCCGCGCGAAATCAAGATTGACCCAGTCACCGGTAAGTTGTTCGTTACCGGCACGGGTATGTACTCGATCGACCCCAAGACCAAGGAAATCAAGAGCCTTGACTATCCTAAAGGCGTGTACGATTCCTTCGGAATGCACACCGCGCTCAATAGCGCCGACCGTGAGCTATATGTGACCGACTGGGGTACCGACGAGGTGCTGGTCTTTGACGCCGACACGTTCACGCACAAGCGCAGCCTCAAGGTCACCGGGGCTGAGCAAACTGGCGTGCCTACGCAACCGCATGGCATCGCCTACGATAACTCCTTAGGCAAGCTATACATTTCGGCGCAGGGTAGCAACGGCATTAATTCCGGTATCTACGAGCTTGACAAGAACACCGGGCAGGTCAAAGACTACGTAAAGCACGGCTACCTCAGTGGAGCCCTAGCCCACGATGAAGAACGTGACCTGCTGTACGTTGCCGACTACGGCGAAAGTAAGCAGATTAGTAAAGACGCCGGGAACGTAGCGGTATTCGACACCCGCCAGAACAAGGTAGTCAAAGATGTGCGCGTATCCCCCAGCGAAGTAAACTTCCTCACGATTCAGGGCGACGGCTCCGTAGTGGCTGTTTCCCGTGATAAAACGTACAAAAACACAAATGTGGACTTCCGCATTGACCCCACCACCGGCGAGTACCAGAGCGCCAGCGTGGACGAATACCCCGGCAAGGAATCCGTGAATATTACTGCAAACACGCTCTCCCGGTTCAAGGCTGAAGATGCAGGTACCGCGCCCGGCGAAACCAAACGGATTATCGACCCTGCGTCCGCGTCTGAACAGACCCGCCTGGTAAGCGATAACACCAGTGAGGCGGCCACTGTTTCCGCCCCGAAGACCGTATATGCGGGGCAGAAGTTCACGATTGGAGGGTCTGACTGGACGTATGGAGAAGACTATCTTCCCTCGGATATTACCGTCACCCTGGATGACGGCAAGTCAAAGGTAAACGGGCAGGGTGAAATGACCTTCAAGCTCTCTGAGGAAGAGACGTCGTTCACCCGTGACATTGAGGTGCCCGCCGACTGGAAACCTGGTGAGGAACACAGCGTGACCATTTCTTCTGGCAAAACCAAAGGAGATAAGCAGCGCTCTCTCACCATGAAGTTCAAGGTCGAAGAGTACAACCCCAAGTACATTGACAGCTGCACCGTACCCACCCAGGATACTGTGCAATCCACCGAGATTCCGTTCGCTGGGTACCCGAAAGTCGGCGAGGTTCCCTCACTCAACCAACAGCCTGCCGTCACAAAAGACTAACGGCAGATAACCAGCCCACGCGGTGCGCACAATGCTCCAGCTTGGCACACAAAAACCGCAACGGCTGCACCTCTAACACTGCGCCCCCACCGGTAAAATACCCGGTGGGGGCGCATCACTTTAGCAAAGAGAATGTTCGTTCGGTTCTGGCGTTCTCAACGGAATGCGACTGCCCGCGGTTATCCCCGGTATTCGGGCACAATCGTCATCTCTGCCTTCTGGAATTTCTTCAAATCCAGGTAGCCGCAGTTCGCCATTGCGCGTTTGAGGGCGCCCACAATATTGCGGGTACCATCCACATGGTGCGAGGGCCCATACAGCACCTCTTCGAGAGTTCCAACCACACCCAGGGGGTGCGCACCCCACGCGGGAAGTCCCGCGAATGCGCCTCATTGCCCCAGTACCAGCCCTGGCCCGGCGCCTCAGATGCGCGAGCCAGCGGTGCGCCGATCATGACCGCGTCCGCCCCCAGGGCCAGCGCCTTCACGAGGTCCCCGGAGCGGCTAAGCCCACCGTCGGCAATCACATGCACATACCGCCCGCCGGATTCGTCCAGGTAGTCCGAACGAGCCGCAGCAACATCGGCGATAGCGGTCGCCATTGGCGCGGAAATACCCAGCCCCTTGCGGGTGGTCATTGCCGAACCGCCACCGAACCCGACCAGCACACCGGCGGCGCCAGTACGCATCAGGTGTTTAGCCTGCGAATACCCGGCCACACCGCCAACCATCACCGGCACATCCAGCTCGTAAATGAATTTCTTCAAATTCAGCGGCTCATGCGAGGTTGAGATATGCTCCGCAGAGACCGACGCGCCGCGAATCACGAACACATCCACCCCGGCCTGCACCACCGTCTCGTAGTGCTCCTGGGTATTCTGCGGGGTGAGCGAACCCGCCACAATAACCCCGGAATCACGGATCTGCTCAAGGCGCGCGGTAATCAGCTCAGGCTTAATCGGCTCGGCGTAGATCTGCTGCATACGCCGGGTAGATGATGCCGGGTCGGCCTCAGGGAGCTCAGCGATCTCGTCCAGCAGCGGCTGCGGATCCTCATACCGGGTCCACAGGCCCTCCAGGTTCAGCACGCCCAGCCCGCCCAGCTGTCCGAGCGCTATCGCGGTCTTCGGGGACATCACCGAGTCCATGGGTGCCCCCACAATGGGGGTGTCAAACCTGAAAGCATCAATCTGCCACGAGGTGTCCACGTCGCGGCGGTCACGGGTGCGGCGGGTAGGCACCAGCGCCACATCGTCTAAGGCAAAGGTGCGGCGGGCACTCTTCGAGAGCCCAATCTGAATATCAGACATGTTTTTCCTTCCGGGTTTCTCCCTACGGAATGGCACCGCCCCGCACCCCAACCCACGATGGTGCTGCACCATCGTCAGGCTACGGCACGGGCGCGGCAAAAAGTTTAGCGGCGGTAGTTCGGTGCCTCAACGGTCATCATAATGTCGTGCGGGTGCGATTCTTTCAAACCCGCCGGGGTGATGCGCACAAACTTGCCTTTAGTCTTAAGCTCCTCAATGGTGCGTGAACCCACGTAGAACATGGTCTGGCGCAGGCCGCCCTCCAGCTGATGCAGCACCGCAGAGAGCGGGCCACGGTACGGAACCTGCCCCTCAATACCCTCAGGGATAAGCTTCTCCTCACTGGACACATCCGACTGGAAGTAACGGTCCTTCGAGTACGACTTGTGGGCGCCGCGGGTCTGCATAGCCCCCAGGGAGCCCATGCCACGGTACGACTTGAACTGCTTACCGTTCATAAAAATCAGATCGCCGGGGGCCTCAGCGGTTCCCGCCAGCAGCGAACCCAGCATGACGGAGTCGGCGCCCGCAACCAGGGCCTTACCAATCTCACCCGAATGCTGCATACCGCCGTCGGCGATGAGCGGAACACCGGCGGGGATGGCGGCCTTAGCAGACTCATTAATGGCGGTAATCTGCGGTACGCCAACACCAGCAATAATGCGGGTGGTGCAGATCGACCCGGGGCCCACACCAACTTTCACCGCGTCCGCGCCCGCATCAATAATGGCTTGCGCGCCTGCGCGTGTTGCCGCCTGACCGCCAATCACATCAACATGCGCCGCGGCGGGGTCTTTTTTCAGCCGGGCAATCATATCAAGCACACCCTGGGAGTGGCCGTTGGCGGTATCAACGAAGAGTGCGTCCACGCCCGCCTCGATGAGGGTCATGGCCCGCTCATACCCATCACCGAAGAAACCAATTGCTGCACCGGCCCGCAGGCGCCCGTCCTCATCTTTGGTGGCGCGCGGGTACTGCTCGGTTTTCACAAAATCTTTGAGGGTGATCAGCCCGGCCAGTTTACCGGCCGCATCCACCAGGGGCAGGCGCTCAATCTTATTCTTTGACAGCAGGGTAAACGCCTCATCCTTGGTCAGCCCGGGCGTACCGGTGACCAGCGGCATGGGGGTCATAATGTCGCGCACATATATGTCGGCGTAGTCGGTGCGGGAAAGGTAACGGATGTCACGGTTGGTGATAATGCCTTCCAGCACACCGTCCTCGCTCACCACCGGCAGGCCCGAAACCTTGTAGTAGCCGCATAGCTTATCGTATTCGTCAATGCTCGCATCCGCACCAATGGTCACGGGGTTAGTAATCATGCCCGATTCGGAGCGTTTCACCCGGTCCACATGCGCCGCCTGATCCTCAATGGAGAGGTTGCGGTGGATCACGCCCAGCCCGCCCAGGCGCGCAATAGCGATCGCCATCTGCGAGTCGGTGACGGTATCCATCGCCGCAGAAATAATGGGGGTGCCCAGAGTAATGCGTTTAGAGAGCCGGGTGGTGGTGTCTGCGTCAGAGGGAATAACATCAGTGTTTCCGGGAAGAAGCAGAACGTCGTCGTAGGTGAGGCCGGTGAAGCCGAAGGGGTCTTCTGACAGGGCGGTGGGGGTGGTCATTCTTTACCTTTCACAACCGTGGAACTCAAGGAGGTATAGTTCAGTCGTATATCTATAGTAAACCGCGTGCATGGTCTTTGCCGGACGGTGGTTCTGTGTCGGTGCGCCGCCTGGGGTGAGCCGGGCCCAGAGGCGTCAGCAGAGTGAATAAGCCTGTGCCCCGCGAACCGTAATCCGCGGGGCACAGGCTTTTATGAGGTTATTCGTCCTCGTCGTCCTCTTCGGGCTTGTTCACCACCAGGGTCTCGGTGGTGAGCACCAGCGCCGCAATGGAGGATGCGTTCTGCAGCGCCGAGCGAGTAACCTTCACCGGGTCGATCACGCCCGCCTGGAACAGGTCCTCATACTCACCGGTTTTAGCGTTAAAGCCGTGACCGACAGGCTGCTCAGCAACCTTCGCGGCCACCACGTAACCGTCATAACCGGCGTTTTCGGCAATCCAACGCAGCGGCTGCACCAGGGCACGGCGCACAATCTGCACACCCACGTTCGCGTCATGACTGTCGAGCTCAAAACCGTCAAGCGATTTCAGGGCGTGAACCAGCGCCGAACCGCCACCGGATACGATGCCTTCTTCAAGAGCCGCGCGGGTAGAAGACACAGCGTCTTCGATGCGGTGCTTACGTTCCTTAGCCTCAACCTCGGTTGCCGCACCCACCTTAATCACGCCCACGCCACCGGCGAGCTTCGCCAGGCGTTCCTTGAGCTTCTCGCGGTCCCATTCGGACTCTACGGCCTCGATCTCGCGGCGCAGCTGCTGCACACGATCCTCAACCGCTTCCTTGCTGCCGCCGCCGTCCACAATCGTGGTGGTGTTCTTGGTGACAGTCACCCGGCGCGCCGAACCGGTTTCTTCGAGAGTTGCCTGAGCCAGGTCGATACCCAGTTCGGGAGTAATCACAATGCTGCCAGTCAGGATGGCAAGATCCTGCATAATAGCCTTGCGGCGATCGCCGAATCCGGGAGCCTTAAGCGCCACCACGTCGAGGGTTCCGCGGAGCTTATTCACCACGAGGGTGGACAGCGCTTCACCATCAACGTCTTCGGCGATAATGGTCAGCGGTTTTTTCGCCTGTACGACCTTCTCCAGCAGGGGCATAATCTCGGCAACCGTGGAGATCTTACCCTGGTAGAGCAGAATGAGGCTATCTTCAAGAACCGCTTCGCCACGCTCAGCATCGGTCACGAACGAAGGCGAAAGGTAGCCCTTATCGAACTGCATACCCTCGGTAATATCAAGCTCAATCTCAGTGGAAGAGCCGTCCTCGATAGTAATGACGCCGTCCTGACCGACCTTCTCAAAAGCAGATGCCAAGAGCTCGCCGATCTGGTCGGACTGAGCCGAAATAGCGGCAACATGCGCAACTTCCGGGCCCTGCACTTCGCGGGCATCCTGAAGCAGACGCTCCGAGACCTTCTCAACGGCGGCCTCAATACCGCGCTTCACCTCCGCAGGTGCCGCACCGCTCGTTACGTTGCGCAGCCCCTCATTCACGAGTGCCTGCGCCAGTACGGTTGCGGTGGTCGTACCGTCACCGGCAACGTCGTTCGTCTTGGTGGCTACCTCTTTGGCGAGCTGCGCACCCAGGTTCTCGTAGGGGTCTTCCAGTTCGACTTCACGGGCGATGGAGACGCCATCGTTCGTAATAACCGGTGCGCCCCACTGCTTATCAAGCACCACGTTACGCCCGCGCGGGCCGAGGGTAACCTTCACCGTGTCGGCAAGCTTATCAACACCGGCCTGCAGGGATTTGCGGGCGGCATCATTGAATTCAAGCTGTTTAGCCATGAATTTCGTTACTCCTTATATGGCTGTTCTTCTGGTACGCCCACCGGTAAGTACCGTGCGGGCCCAGCTACGCGGATGCGCCGCCAGGGTGTGGCGGCGCATCCGGTTACTTCACGAAATTAGTCGACGATCGCCAGAACGTCACGGGCGGAAAGGATCAGGTACTCTTCACCCTGGTACTTCACCTCGGTACCGCCGTAGCGGGAGAACACCACAACGTCGCCTTCAGCAATATCAACGGGAACACGGTTGCCCTTATCGTCGATGCGGCCGGGGCCTACAGCCACCACGCGAGCCTCCTGAGGCTTTTCCTTGGCGGTTTCGGGAATAACCAGACCGGATGCGGTGGTCTGCTCAGCCTGCTCTAGTTTGACAACAACTCGGTCTTCGAGGGGCTTAATTGCCATGAGAGGTTTTCTCCTTATGCATTACATTCTTAAGGTGTTTTCGCTGGCGTGATAGCGCGTTTTTTCTGCGCCCGCCAGAGCACTAGTTCAACTTTAGAATCCCGCCGCGCACCGGTCAAGAAAGACCCGCCGCGTTCGGCGGCATTTCGCGCAAGGGGGAATGCGCACAGACCGATACGGCCACCACCCCACGTTCTGCATCACACCGGGTATGCCCCTGCGGCGTACAGGCACACTACACTTGAAGATATGGCAAATTTCACCGCATCCGGCGCGCCGCTGGGTTTCACGAACCCACCCGCGCCTCCTTTCACCCCGCAGTCGCTACAGGCAGCTGATGAGCTGTACCCCTATGATCCTTCCCGTTCCCTCACTGATGCCGCTGCCTTACGTGCACAAGGTTTTACGCCTGAGGAGTCGGCAGCCATCCTGACCCTGGTGAAAACCCGCACCCGTGCCGAGGCCAAATTCGGCGAGCGCGCCCGCCGTCTGCTGCTGACGGAGGAGGGCTTTGAGCAGTCCACCCGCTCCCCTGTTGCCCGGTACCATGCGCAGCGTTTTCTGAAAGCACAGGTGGGTTCGGTGGCCGATCTGGGGTGCGGTATTGGCGCGGATTCGGTGGCGTTCGCGTCCGCCGGTTTGGCGACTGTCTCGGTTGAGCGTGACCCCGTCACCGCCTCATTTGCGGCCCATAACCTGGCCTCATACGGGCAGTCGCGTGTGCTGGTGGGTGATGTGACGGACTATGAACACGGAGCACTGTGTACAGCCGCTGGGGAGCCGGTGCAGGGTATCTGGTGCGACCCGGCACGCCGCGAGTTGGAGGGTGCGAAAAAGACCCGCACCGAACGTATTTTTGATCCTGAGGCGTTCTCTCCACCGTTTTCGTTTGTGCTGTCGCTGGCGCGGCTGGGCGTACCGATGGGGGTTAAACTTGGGCCAGGTACCGCGCATGAGGCGATCCCCTCCCTGGAGGATATTGCTGGTGCGGCGAACCCGCAGCCGCGTGTTGAGGCGCAGTGGGTGCAGCACGCCGGGTCTGTGGTTGAGCTGGTGCTCTGGTTTAATGCGGCGGCGCGTGAGTCGGTGGCGCGGGCGGCAACAATTGTGGGGGATGCGGGCGAGGTGCTGGGCGAGATGACCTCCGCTGAGCCTCTTGGTGCGGCCGCACCGTTGGCGGCACCTGATGATGGTGCTGGGCTGCCGGTGGCGGGCGGGTACCTGTATGAGCCTTCCGGGGCTGTGATTCGGGCGCAGCTGGTGCATGATCTTGCGTGTGCGGTGGGTGCGCATCGTATTGACCCGCGTATCGCTTATCTTTCTGCCGAGCACCCGCTGCCAGCCTCATACGCGGAGTTCGCCGCCTGCTATGAGGTGCTTGAGCGGGTTCCAGTGGGTCAGAAGCAGCTAAAACGCTGGGTGCGTGAGCACGGTATTAACGCCGTGACCATCAAAAAACGCGGGGTGGATATTGTGCCTGAGAAGCTGCGGGCGGCCCTGCTGGCGGGGGTGAAAAAGAAGAAGGGCGAGTATAAGCCTGCGACCCTGGTTTTTACCCGGGTTGGCGGCTCTGGTGAGGATGCTGCGCGGACGGAGCATGTGGGCTGGTGGGTGCGGCCGCAGGGTGCGGCGGAGTGAACCAGGTGGTCTCACCGGAGCGGGCTGGTTTGCTGGCCCGTATAAGGTGCAGGTGGTGCGTGCAGTAGGCTGAGCCGGTGCCGGTTTCACCCTGTATAGGGTCCTGTGCGGGGCTGCCGCTTGGGTGCATCCGTCATCTGAGACGCGGGTCTTGCGGTACCGAAAGAGCACCCGCGCCCGTGTTACGCACTGTGACGCTGTGCCCAGCGGTGCTGTTGTTTTTAGTCATACATTACCCAAATGGCGGTGAAAGTGAGCTGCACCGCGTAAAATAATTGCAGTTGTCACCGTCAGGAGAGAAATGGTAGCTTTTGCCCACTCGCCCCAGTCCACAATCGGCGTGGAGTGGGAGCTCGCGCTGACCAATAAAACAGATGGCGAGCTCGCCCCGCGTGCCGAGCAGGTGCTGGCACGCCTGGGTGAGCGGCACCCGCATCTGCTGGCTCCTTCGACCGAGTCGGTGCATGTGACCGGCGAATTTTTGAATAATACCCTGGAGGTTATTACCGGGGTGTGCACCACCGTCGCCGAGTCATGCCGTCAGCTTGCTGAGGCCGTCGATGCGCTGCGGCCTATCTGTGATGAGCTGGGCCTGGACTTTTTCTGCGCGGGAACTCACCCGTATTCCCGGTGGGCGCAGCAGACGGTGGTTAATAAGGACCGCTACCAGCGGGTGGTGAACCGTGCCCAGTACTGGGGCCGGCACATGATCATTTTTGGGGTGCATGTGCATGTGGGTGTTGATTCGCCGCAGAAGGCCCTGTCGGTGGTGGATGCGCTCACTAACTACTGCCCGCACCTGCTGGCGCCTTCGGTGTCGTCGCCGTTCTGGGAGGGTATTGACACCGGGTACGCTTCGCACCGCACCATGCTGTACCAGCAGCTGCCCTCGAACGGGCTGCCGTTTTCTTTTCAGACGTGGGAGCAGTACTCGGCGTATCTTGATTCGCAGGTGGCGACCGGCGCTATTGAGGATGTGAGCGAGGACCGGTGGGATGTGCGGCCTGTACCGCACTACGGCACAGTCGAGATGCGTTACTGCGACGGTTTGGCGTCTTTGCCGGATGTGGCCGGTATTGTGGCGCTCACCCAGTGTTTGGTGGAGCATTTTTCACGCCGGTTTGATGCGGGTGAGCGGGTGCAGGTGTTGGACCCGTGGCATGCCCAGGAGAATAAGTGGCGTGCAGCCCGGTACGGGCTGGATGCGCAGGTGGTGGTTTCTAACGAGCCGCGAATTCGCCCGCTGCGGGATGAGCTGAAGGATCTTTTGGATATGCTGCGGCCGGTCGCTGAGGATTTGGAGTGCCTGCCCGAGCTGGAGCAGATGCGGCGTATCCTCACTGAGGGTACCGGTGCCGACAGGCAGCGGCGCGTCTTGGCGCAGACCGGGTCGTTCCGTGAGGTGATGCGTGATCTTGCGGAGCAGGCAAAGCAGCCGCCGCTACGGTAGCCCGTTTCCCTTACACTGCGCGCGGTGCACCCCGGTTCAGGCATTACCCGAGAGAATACACAGAGTACTCCGCAGGGTACGCCAGCGGGAAGCCGCCGCGCGCAGAGAGAGCCGAAAAGAGGCTGCGGCTAGGCTGCCGCCTCGGCGGAAACAGACCCACCAGGTACGGAGGAGCCGCCAGGAGCAGACCCGCCGGGAGTGCTGCCGCCCTGAGCCTTAAACGTGAAGGTTTTCACCTCACCCGCTATGCCCTGCGCCGAGACGGGAGCCACCCCGATCTGTACATCGCGGGAGGCATCCAGCCCCGTCACAACAGCCTCAGCGGTATTGGAAGTGTACACCCCAACGGGGAACCCGTTTACGGTGATCTGCCAGCCAAGTTCGGGTGCTTTCGCGGCACTCCAACGCAGGGTCGCCTCGGTGCCGTTTCGTTCCCCGCTCACTGTGGCCGCAGCCTCCGGCAGTGTCGGGATGCCGGTGGTGGTGCCCGCGTGCACCGTCACTTGCCGTTCGGTCACCGCACCGTTGTTGTCGGTGGCGCGCACCTTTACGGTGTAGTCACCCTGCACCGAGTAGGAGTGCTCCATTACGGCCGCGCCGTCGTGTGTCTCGTACACGCCGTCGCCGTCAATATCCCAGTCCCAGCGCACAATTTTTGAGCCCGCCGAGTAGGATGCTCCCGCGTCAAGGCGTACCGTGTGCCCCACGGGGGCGTAGTACTCATCCGCTGGCAGGTTCACAACCGGGCCGCTACCGGCGGGGGTCAGCCGAGCGGCGGCATCTTCCACACCCCGCCGCTGGCCCACACGTGAGAAGGCTTCCCGCAGGGCCTCATCAATCGGCCCGTTTGCCTGTGCGTACAGGATGTGCCCGTTTTCACGACTGAACCCCATGAGCACCTTCGTGGAGCCGCACACGTAGTCGTTGGCCAGGCACCATGAGCCGGTGTTCTGCTCCCCTGCGGGCAGGTAGGGGGTGCGCGCCCCTAAGGATCCTTGCGTGGTTGCGGGTGCGGGGCTCTGCCGCCGCCACGGCGAAATTCCCCGCCCGTCAAAGACGGGGTGTTCTCCCGCCACGGACCGCCCTTCGGGAAGGTTCATTTTGGGGTCACCAAAGAACGCGTTAAAAGCTACCTTGCTGCGTTGTTCATCTGTGAGCTGCCTATACACGTCCCCCATCACCTGTGCACCCTGGGAGTAGCCGCCCAGAACGTACTGGCTGTTGGGGCACTGGCTCATACGCTGCTGCAGGTACCCCACCCCTTCCCGCACGCCCTCGTTCACGCTCTGCTCGTAGGAGAAGTACCGGCTGCCCTCGGCCTTATCCCCGCGTTCAGTAGGGAGGTGAATCCTTGAATCGGGTGGGCCGGGTAGTGGGCACCATTAATATGGCGTGTGCCCAGTTCGTAGAAGTTTTGGGTCAGACCCAGTGTCTGCGCATTGGATGCGGCAAGTTCTTTGACACGTTTCGCCTCTTTGACATGTTTCGCCTTGTCCGTTTTCTGTTCACCGACCGCCTCGGACTCCACATCCGCTAGGAGAGGCTGCCCGGAGCCGCGTGCAAAAACAACCTCAACATCTTGGCAGGGTGCCTGCTGGTTTTCATCATCCGCCACGGCGGGAGCTGTGGTGATACACGAGGCCGCCACGATACTCACTGCTGAGAGGGCTGTGCCTAGCTTCCTCATCATTTTCATGTGGTTACACTCCTTAAACACGCCAAACGCGCAGGAAAATACAATATAAACCTTAGATTTATCATTAATGAGCGTTTAAGAAGAATTGTAACCTTAAAGGCACTGACATGGGCTTTTATAACCGTTGTGGGTTAAGATGAATATTTCACTTGAAGGTTTTTTCAACTAGCGGCATGTGGTACCCACACCACCCGCACACGTGCCCATGCTGGCAACAGGCAGCAGAACACGGGTCTACAGGCAGACCGTCGTCACTGGAAGCGATGAATCCGCGGTAAACCCGACCCCTGAAGGCTCATGGCCGGCCGCCACCAGCTGCGCCCCAAGGGCCGCGACCATCGCCCCGTTATCTGTGCACAGGGTGAACTTGGGAATAATCAGGCGCACCCCCGCAGAAGCGCACCGTGCCGCCAGCAGCTGCCGCAGCCGCGAATTCGCCGCCACGCCCCCGCCCAGCAGCAAAGTATCCATCCCCTGCTCGGTGCAGGCAAGTGTTGCTTTTTCGTAATAACATCCACCACAGCCTCTTGGAAAGACGCCGCAATATCAGCCACCGGAACCATCTCGCCGCGCGCGGTGAGCCCCTCAACTACGCGCGCAACCGCCGTTTTCAGGCCCGAAAACGAAAAATCGTAGCGGTGCTGACCCGGCTCTTCGGCGCTTCCCATGAATTTACGCGCCGAGAGCCCCCGCGGGAAAGTGAACGCCGTGCGGTCACCATCCTTCGCAGCACGATCAATAGCGGGGCCGCCCGGGTAGTCAAGCCCCAGCAGGCGCGCAACCTTATCGTATGCCTCTCCCGCAGCATCATCCAGGGTAGCCCCCAGCAGACGCACATCCGATGTAATGTCACGCACCTGCAAAATCTCGGTGTGCCCGCCCGAGACCAGCAACGCCCCCAGCCCGCCAGCTTCGGCGTTCTGCAGCAGGCGCACCCCGTCACTGGTGCCGTTATCGTCCAGAAGCCCCACCCCAACATGCGCCACCAGGTGGTTAATCCCATACAACGGTTTGCCGGTGGCTACCGCGAGCGCTTTCGCCGCCGCTACACCCACCATGAGCGCCCCGGCCAGTCCCGGGCCAGCGGTCACGGCGATCGCATCAATATCACTAAGGTTCACTCCCGCCTCGGTCAGGGCTTTCTCCAAGGCAGGGAGCATGGCCTCCAGATGCGCGCGGGAGGCGATTTCTGGGATAACACCACCGAACCGCACGTGTTCTTCCATGGAGGAGGAGATGGTGTTGGTCAGAAGTTTTGAGCCGCGAACAATACCGATGCCGGTCTCGTCGCAGGAGGATTCGATGCCCAGAACGAGTGGTTCAGTAGCTGTCATGGAGTTCTGTCCTTTGCAGTGTGCGGTGCTGTGGGGTGTTCACCGGTGGCGGGTGGGTGTACGGTCGCCACCGGCGCGGTGGGTGCCGTGAGTTCTTTGAGCATAATGAGCGCGTCAGTGCCGTCGTCGTAGTAGCGGGGCCGCACGTGAATACGCGTGTACCCGTTACGCCGGTAGAGGCGTTGGGCGCGCGGGTTGTCGGCGCGCACCTCCAGCAGGATGCGTTCGGCCCCCTGCTGGCGGGAGCGGGTGTGCATGGTCTCTAACATGGCACGGCCGTACCCGTTCCCTTCATGTTCGGGCAGTACGGCGATGGTCTGCACATCGGCGGTATCGCCCACGACCATCACCCCGCAGTAGCCGATAATGCTGGGGCCAGAGCCGGTGTCATGTTCGAGCACGTAGTAGCTGCGGGTGGGGTGCCCTACTTCGGCCAGGAACATGTCAAGAGCCCAGGCGTCTGCCGGGAAAAGCCGGGTTTCAAGGGTGTGCAGGTCGGGCACGTCCTGCAGCTGTGCGGCCCGCAGGGTAGTGTCTTCCCCAGGCGGGTGGGCAGCTGCGGTTCCGGGTGGTCTGGGGTCGGCGGCATCACGGCTCCCGTGCGGGTGCTGCTGGGGCGGGCTGCTGCCCGCGTGTTTTCTGTGGCTCGCCTGTATTCTGCTGCCCATGCGGGGGCTGGGCGCTGGCGGTGCGGGCGAGCATGGCGGCCGGTACTTTCGCATCCGATTCGCGCAGGTACAGCGCCTGCGTATCGCGGCTGAGATTTTTTACCCCGCACCGCGCCGCAGCTTTCACCAAGTCCGCTGCGGTGGGGTGCAGGTGGGCGTAGTCTTTGAGCACATTCCAGCCGGAGGCGGTCAGTGCCTCGGCGTACAGCCCTGCCCCGTACCCTAGTGCGGGTGCGGCGGGGTCTGACGGGTCGGATGCGGGTGCATGGGTCTGGTGGGCGGGCCCAACCGACGGGCCTGCGGCGAGCGAATAGCCATTCTCGGTGACGGCAAAAAGCGCACAGTAGATTTCACGGCGTCGGGCATCCGAGGCAACTAGCGTCTCATGCGCTGCACGGTTCATACCGTTATTGGCTGCCGTCAGGGAGTCACGGAAAGCACCGTCAGCGAACGCTCGTTCTACTATGGCAGTCAGGCTCATAAGCCCATACACTGGTTTATTCCAAGCAAACCCGAGAGTGCGGGCGGTCATAATACCGGCGCGCAACCCGGTGAACGGGCCCGGCCCGGTGCCGGTGAGCACCGCATCCACGGCGGCGCCGTCCAGCCCCGTATCGGCTAAAACCTGAGCGGCGTAGGGGGCCATCACCTCGGCGTGGGAGCGGGTGTCTTCGCTCTCGTAGCTGGCGAGAATCTCTGCGCTCGCACCCGGTGCGTCACTGTCGATGCGAGCAAGCGCTACGGATGCGGTAGCTGATGAATCAAGGGCAAGTACTAGCACCCATCAATTCTAACGCGCCCGCCGCCCCAGTCAGCAGAGCGTGCACTGCCGGTCTTTGTGCACCTGCTCCCCTGACTATGGTGTGACCGTTACTCCTGCTGCAGGGCGCGGTACAGTTCATGTGCAGCGTGCCCCTCCCAGCGAGGCCCGATGGCGCGCACCCGCAGCAGGCGGGCCTCCGGGGTGTCTGTGTCTGCGTCATCTTGCGCGTCCCAGTCGAATTCGCCCTGCTCCCCGGCGGCGTATTCCAGGGCCGTGTGGGCGCCGTGCAGCCGGGTAAAGTCCAGTTCCAGGCGTGAATCGCTCAGGTGCTCGGCCTTGCCGCGCCCCCATTCGATAACGGTCACCGAGGTGTCCAGGGAAAACTCCAGGTCGAGGTCGTCAAGTTCTTCGGCGCTTGAGAGCCGGTAGGCGTCCACATGCACCAGGTCAGGCCCGCCAGCTCTGGGACCGTCCGGCAGGCTAGGGTGCACGCGTGAGAGCACGAATGTGGGCGAAATAACCCCTTCACGCACGCCAAGCCCCTCCCCTAATGAGCGGGTAAATGTGGTTTTCCCAGCCCCCAGCTCACCCGAGAGCAGCAGCACATCCCCGGCGCGCAGCATCCGGGCGAGGGCGTGGGCCAGTCGGCGCGTGTGCGCCGGGTCTGTCACCTCAAGGTCTATAGCCTCAGCGGCGTACATTACTGTGCACCTTCGGGAACGCTGGTGTCTATGTCTTTGAGCGCCTCGTCCAAGGAGTGCAGCACATCAATTTCGCGTTCAATCCAGGTGCCGCCGCTATAAATACGGATCACGCGCGGAGAGATGCGGGTAACAACCTCATAGTTAATGGTCTCGGAGGCCTCAGCCCACTCCTCCACGGGCGGGTTGGGGCTGGCACCGAACAGGACCGCCCGCGCACCCAGGTAGCCAAGTTCCGGGTTGGAAAGCCCCGGCTCACCAAGGTCTACCACCAGCTGGTCCATGGCGATGCGGCCAACCACACGGTAGGTTTTCGCCTCGGCGTCCCGCGGGTAAATACGCACCGGGGCGTTCGCGGCAATGCGCGGCACACCGTCGGCGTAGCCGAGCGGGATGAGCGCGAGGGTGGTGGGCTTGTCGGTGGTGTACCGCAGCCCGTACGAGACGCCCTGCCCGGCGGGTACCTCTTTGACGGCGCTCACATACCCGGTGAGGGTCATGACGGGGCGCAGCCCCAGCTGCTGAGCGCTCACCCCCGCCAACGGTGAAAGCCCGTAGATAGCCAGCCCGCAGCGGACAGCATTACCGAGCACAGCCTCAGGGGTGTTGTACTCTTCGGATGCTCCGGTGAGGGTGGCGGGGCTGTTCGCCAAGTGGATGAGGTCGGGGGTGAGCCCGGCGGCGCGGGCGGCGGCTACGAATTTATTAAACTTCTCGGTTTGCTGCGCGGTCTCGGCGCGTTCGGGTTCATCGGCCACGGCGAAGTGCGTAAAAATGCCCTCCACTCGGATCAGCCCGGCGGCTTCAAGCTCGGCGGCGCGGGAGATAAGGGCAGGCCATTCGGTGTCGGTGGAGCCGTTACGGCCCAGCCCGGTATCGGCCTTGAGGTGCACTATGGCACGCATGCGCAGTTTGGCTGCGGCAATGGCGATCGCTTCCAAGTCCCAGCCGGATACACCCAGGCGAACGTCTGCTTCGATGGCTTCCTCAAAGTCGGTGCGGGGTGTGTGGAGCCACGCAATAATGGGTGCCTCTATACCTTCGGAACGCAGTTCAAGAGCTTCGGAGACGTGCACCACCGCGAGCATGTCGGCGCCCGCTTCAAGAACGGAACGGGCAACCGGGTAGGCGCCGTGCCCGTAGGCGTCGGCTTTAACAACGGCAATGAGCTGCCGCTCACCAATACGATGTTTGAGGGTGCGCACATTATGTTCAACAGCACTCAGATCGATAATGGCGGCTCGTTCGGCTTCGCCGGGTTGCAGCTGGACGTTGGCGATGGGGGTTCCGGGAATGGCGCTTTCGGGGGTGTTCATTCTCTGTACCTCGGTTTAGTTGTGCCTTTAGGTGACCTGCTGGGCGGTGTACGCCGGTGTCTTTACATTTTATCGTGGACTCCCCCAGCGGTCATACGCCCTAGTCACCGCGTTTTCAGGGTTTTTCTACCGTGCGGGGTTTCTTCCATCATGCACAATGCGGCTGGGCGGAGTGTAAGTGCTGGCTGTGCGCTGGCTATGTGCCGGTATGCCGTCTTGGGTGCGGGTGTTTTTTGGGGTGGGTGCGGTGCGGCACGGTAGACTGTGCGAGTGAGTATTTCAACCCCGCCCTCCTGCGTTTCCTCTGAGACCGCCGCCCGCGTGGTGCATGTTTTTTCAATGCACACCGACCCGTTTGCTCAGCCTGGCAGCGGCGATGCCGGGGCATGAATGTGTACATTGCGCGTTCGGTGGAGGCGATGCTCGCCGCTGACCCCGCCCTGCGTATTGAGGTTTTTACCCTGGATTTTGGGGATGGGGCGTCAGAACGCTCGCCGACCCCTGAGCATCCGCGGTGTCGCGTGCACTATGTGCCGGTTTCGGGAACGCGCGGGGCCACGAAGAATGATTTGCCGAAGTTCACCGGCGGTTTTGCGCAGGCGGCGGTGGAGGCGGCACAGTGGGCACCGCAGCTGATCCACGCGCACTATTGGCTTTCGGGTGTTGCCGCGCTAAACGCTGCGGCACACTATGCGACAGCCACCGCAGGCAGCAGAACGAACGTTCCGGTTCTTTTTACCCCGCATACTACGGCGGCGGCGAAGGATGCGCACCGTGGTGCCAACGAGCCTGCGGAGCCGGGGTACCGGCGAGCTGAAGAGGGCCGTATTATTGCCGAGGCAAACCTCATTATCGCGAACACCCCGGTTGAGGCCGACCAGCTGCAGGGGTACTACGGAGCTGACCCTTCACGGCTGCGGGTGATTACT
Source organism: Rothia aeria (assembly GCA_002355935.1). GTDB lineage: Bacteria > Actinomycetota > Actinomycetes > Actinomycetales > Micrococcaceae > Rothia > Rothia aeria. The sequence goes on from AP017895.1 coordinate 2,343,137, forward strand.
CCAGGGGTTGATACGAGTATTTTCTGCCCCGTTGCGGGCGTACACGCCGAGAATGAGGGGTCGGATACTCGCTCCCGTATCGTTTTTGCGGGCAGGCCCCAGCCGCTTAAAGGCCCGCACCTGCTGGTCGAGGCGCTGGGGCTGCTCCCTGATGACCTGCTGGTTGAGCTCGATATTATTGGCCGTTCCGACTCCGACTATGAACAGCTGCTCCTTCAGCGCGCCGCGCAGCTGCAGGTGGCGGACCGGGTGCATTTACGGCCCCCCGTTCCGGCGAGTGAGCTGGCGCAGATCTTCCGGCGGGCCGATATTGTGGCTTCCCCGTCCTCATCCGAGTCGTTCGGGCTGGTGGCTTTAGAGGCTCAGGCCGCTGGTGCGGCGGTGCTGGCCTCCGACGTTGATGGGCTGCGGTATGCGGTCGAGAACCATGTCTCCGGTTTGCTGGTAGCCCCGCGTACCCCGCAGCATTGGGCGGGGGCCATTGAGCGTGTGGTTCGTGCCCCGCGGCTTCGGCTCACCCTAGGGGCGCAGGCGGCGGCGCGGGCGCGCTCCTTCAGCTGGGAGGCTACGGCACTGAAAACTCTGGCGGCGTATGCAGATGCGCTCTCCGCAGTGAGCTAACCGGACGCGCTCGTCTCACCGGGGAACCCCATCTCCATTAGCTACACTGTACCCATGACATTCCCTATGACCCGGCACGAGTTCGCCGCTTACCTTGATTCCGCCCGTATCACGGGTGATGTTGCCACCCCACGCGAGAATAACCTTTCGCATATTCAAGGTTTCCTTGATCATAATGAGCACCTCGAATTCGGGGTGATCTGGTCAAAGGATTGGACCTACGACGAAGTTTTTGAAGTTATGGTACGCCGTGCTGGCCTGAACCCTGACCGCTCGCATGTTCAGGGGCAAGATACGATTGGTGCCGCCCAGTGCATTGATGCTCTTGAAGAGTATGCCCGTATTTTTGGTGATGCGGTGCGTGCCCGCCAAAAGATCCTGTTCGCCACCGGTCATCCCGCCGGGCTTTTCCCCATTTATGCTGAGCTGGCGCGCGTCGCCGAACTCGCCGGGGCCACGGTGCTGCGTATTGAGCAGGGTGAGCGGTTTTTGGACGGCGATATTCGCCAGATCATGGGTGTGGTGATGTTTGAGCAGTACGGGAATCTGCAGCATACGCATTTCCCCGGGCCGATGCGCATCGCCCTCGCCCAGCTTCGTGAGCGTGGCGAACTGCCCGATCTTGTGGTTTCCGATCACGGGATGGCGGGGTATGCGGCATCGCAGCAGAAGCTGCCGACGCTCGGTATTGCCGACTGTAACGACCCGGGGCTGTTTATTGCCGCGGAGCAGGGTGATTTACCGGTTTGTGTTCCGATGGATGATAATGTTCCGCCGAATCGTTACGAACCGCTGATTGATTTTGTGCTCGACCGGGCTGAACTGACTGGTTTTCGTTCCTGACTCATGACTTATAAGCATGAGCGGATAGACTAAGAAGATGTACCAGCGCACCTCACGCACTGCTGCTTTTAGGCCCCTGCGGGCGCTGCCTGCCGCAGCGAGTACCCGCTCCTGCCTTCCGCGCCAGCAGGCGTTATGCGGCGCTGTCTCCCCACCACACGCACGTCCTGTGACCGACTTCACTCAACTTAACGGGTTTTGTGTGAATATGCGCGGGCCTTGTAGCCCTAAAATAATGAGTGGGTACGTTTTCGCTGACAGCCGATTGTTCTCTCGTTACCTGATCCTGCCCCGGCAGTGTTCGGCTTCTGAAACGCGTTTCCACTCACTCACGCAAACACAGCACTGGCAAAAACAATAGGTTCACGCCGGGCGGGTCTGCCGCCACGGCGCGGAACCAGTCTATCGGCTCCACGGTCCGGGGAAGGTTATTGAATTTTGGGGATTCAAGACAACCTTAAGAAAATATGGGATAGCGCCTATGTCATGAAGAAAACCTGGCACACGAAAGTCGTGCACGCCCTGTACCTGGTTGATCTTATAGCGATCGCATTCTCCGTGGTGAGCGCGCACATTTTCCGGTTTGGCTTCGAGCAGGTGGATCTTCCCCCCATTAACCTCTGGCCGTTTAGCGTCATGGGCCGCGAATACATCCCGTTTGACTACATCACCCTAGATATCATCATGATCATCATGTGGTGGCTTTTCCTGCAATTTAACGGCTCCCGCAGTGTGCGGGTTCTGGGGTTCGGCACAGAGGAGTACCGGCTTGTCACGCGGGGCACCACCTACTGTTTCTGCATGATCATCATTGTCGCCTTCTTCTTGAAGGTGGAATTCACCCGCCTGTACATGCTGATTTCCTACCCGCTGGGCATTATCTCCCTGGCGTTTATGCGGTGGCTGCTGCGGCAGGGACTAGTGCGGTGGCGTAAAAGAGGCCGCGCGCTCACCCGCGTCCTGATTATCTCCGACGTCATCACCGGGCGTCACCTGCACCAGGCGCTGGGGAGCGTGATCGCCTCCGGGCTGTGCCCCACCGCGTTCTACCTGCCGGGCCTTCCCGAGGGCACGGTTGTTGCTGGCGATAACCTGCCGGTGCTGGGGTACAGCACCGACCCCGCCAAGATTATGCAGGCAGTGCAGGAGAACAATATTCATATGGTGGCGGTCTCGAACGGCCACCACCTGACCCCAACCAGATGCGGCAGCTGGGATGGAAACTGGCTGATGCCCGCATCTCACTGATTATGGCCCCAGCCACCACCGACGTGGCGGGCCCGCGCATGCACATTCAGCCGCTGAACGGTCTGCCGCTGGTGCACGTCTCAACCCCGCGTATTACGGGCGCTTCGGCCTTCGCAAAACGCAGTATTGATGTGGTCTGCTCGGGTCTGGGGCTGCTGCTGCTTTCCCCGCTGTTCGCTATTGTGGCGCTTGTGGTGAAGAGCGATAGAGGCCCCGTGTTCTTCTTCCAAGAGCGTGTGGGCATTAAAGGCCAGCCGTTTAAGATGGTGAAGTTCCGGTCGATGCGCACCGACGCCGAAGAAATCAAAAAACAGTTGGCGGCGCAAAATGAGGGGCACGGACTGCTCTTTAAGATGGCGAACGACCCGCGAGTCACCCCGGTGGGGCGGTTTATCCGCAAATACTCGATTGATGAGCTGCCGCAGCTGTGGAACGTGTTCAAGGGTGACATGTCACTGGTGGGCCCGCGTCCGCCGCTGCCTGAAGAGGTCGAAAAGTACGAGGAGATGGTGTACCGTCGCCTGCTGGTCAAACCCGGTATTACGGGGCTGTGGCAGGTTTCTGGCCGCAGCGATCTTTCTTGGGAAGAGTCGGTACGCCTCGACTTGTACTATGTGGAGAACTGGTCACTCACCACCGATTTCGTGATTTTAGCGCGCACAGTACGCGCCGTATTCGCCAAGGACGGGGCGTACTAAACATCACACACAAACGGCGTCTCTTACCGCCGCCTCAGACTAGGATACTGTGCCCGCCAGCTGATATCAGCTGGCGGGCACAGTATTATTTTTCTGTCTCACTGCTAGTACTCCAGCAGTTCTGCAATCGCCTGTGGTAGGCTCTGAGCCACCCGTGTGGGCGGTACCGGGCCCCTGCGTCCACCCAATGAGGCGAGGGCCGCCCGGCCATGCAGGTACACAGCCAAAGCGGCAACACGCGCGTAGACGTCGTCCTCCAGCGGCGTGCCGCGCTGTGCAGCGGCGGCAACTTTCTGCGCCAATAGTGCCCCTAAAATACCGGTGAGAGTGTCTCCGCTGCCGGCAGTGGCCAACCAGGCGGTAGCCCCGCGCACACTGTAAACGGTGTCTGCGGGCGAGGCGATCAGACTATACCCGCCTTTGAGCATAACGGTTGCCCCGGTAAGCGCGGCAGCGGTTTTCACCCACCGCAGCGGCTGGCGGGTAATATCGTCCCTGCTGGGGGCGGGGTGTTCTGCATCAGCTCGGCCCACCGCCCCGTCAGCCCGTTAGCGAGCGCCGCCAGCAGCCGCTGCAGCTCACCGGCGTGGGGGTGAGTATTTTATGGGCGGTGAGGCGTTTACCGGTGAGCAGGTACTCCGCCACGGTATCCACAGCCCCGGCGTCAAGTACCGCCGGTTCAAGGGCCTCAATGAGGTACCGGTTGGTGGGTTCGCTCGATGTGGTGCCGCTGCCCCCGGCCCAGGCGTGCACCTGCTGCTGGCGTGCAGGCCCGCTGAAACACACGGCTTCGGGGTTGTGGGCGAGCATCAGGGCGTGTAATTTCTCGTCATTCACACCGAAGCGCACCATACCCACCCCGGTGTTAATGGCCGCATGAACACTCATGAGTGCCGCGCCCGGATACTCGGGTGTTCCGGTGAGCATCCCTACCACTCCCCGCGTATATTTGTGTGATTCTACGGTGGGGGTCTCAAGCTCACGGCGGTAATCTTTGGTCTCTAGCACCCGCAGCGCCGGTTCGGTGTTATCAAGGGCGTGCGGCACCCCCAGGGTGTGCAGCCGAATGCTGCCGCAGTGTTCGGCGGTGCCGGTGCCAGTCGGCAGTTTATGCCCAATGAAGGTGACGGTACGCACCGCCGCAAGGGACGGCTCATTCAGGGTGCCGTCGTTGCTGTCTACCCCACTGGGGATGTCACAGGCGATAACGGGCGGTAGTGTGCCCAGCTGCTGCAGGGACCGCAAATACCCCAGGTACTCCCCCGCTTCCCCGCGCACAGGCCCGCGCGCACCGGTGCCGAGGATCCCATCAATGATTAATGAGTAGTCGGAGATATTACGCAGGCTCTGCTCTGTGTGCAACACCCGGGTGCCTTCCCCAGCCTCACGGGCGATAAGCTCAAGGTTACGCCCCGTGGGGTCAAACAGCACCGCGTCAATACTGTACCCAAGCCGATGCAGCCGCACCCCCGCATACACGGTGTCGGCACCGTTATTGCCGGGCCCTACCAGCAGCAGCACACGCCCGCTGTGCGGCGGCGCCCCGTGGCTAACGAGGGTATCGTATGCTTCTTCGGCGAGCGCATCGGCGGCGCGCTGCATCAGGTAGCCGTTATAATCGGGTGCCTGCACGTATGGCTTTTCGGCTTCGCGGATGCTTTCGCCGGTGTAGATGAGTTTCATGGCCTCTCCTTAGGCTGGTGCCCTCACACGTTTCTACGGTGTTTCGCCTGGGGGCTCTGGGGCGAGCACGGTAATGCGGTAGCTTTCGGGGTTGAACCGGCGCAGGTGCTCCAGTTCGCTGGTGTTGAGGTATTCTGCGGTGGCGATAGCCACGGCCACAGGTTCGTCGTGAGTGAGGCTCAGGTGCAGGCGGTTAATGCCGAGCGAGCGGGCGCGGGCCGCGATGGTTCCGCTGACCACCAGGTAGGGCTGGCCGGATTCGGTGCTGGCTACTTCGCAGTCTTGCCAGTTGAGCCCGGCGGGTGCGCCGAGAACTTTGGCGAGGGCTTCTTTCGCGGCGAACCGTACGGCTTGGGAGCGTAGGTTGCGGGTGCGCTCGCTGGCGGTGAAGACGCGTCGCACGAAGGCGGGGGTTTCGGTCACTATCCGCTCGAATCGTTCGATATTGACGGTATCTACGCCGATGCCGATAATCATCTCTCACCTTCTTCCCGATGCGGTGTTTTATGTTTAAGTCTAGCTAGGTTGTGTGGGTTTCAACAGGTTTCGCTTTGCTCTCAGCACCGCTGCAGACTATTTTTCCGGGTGTGGGGTGCCTATTAGGGCATGTAGCTGCAGCAGAGTGGGTTTCGGGCTGGTATAAGAAAACGCCCGGCAGCACCTGGGGTGCACGCCGGACGCTTGTGGCAGTTCCTGACAGAGCGGGGTTGCGCTACTCCACGGTCACCGACTTGGCGAGGTTACGGGGCTGGTCAACGTCCAGTCCCTTCGCTTCTGCCAATGCGCACGCAAAAATCTGCAGCGGCACGGTGGCCAGCAGAGGCTGCAGCAGAGAAGGCGCAGCGGGAACAGTGATCAGACGATCCGCGTAGTCCTTAACGGCTTCGTCTCCTTCTTCGGCGATCACGATGGTGAATGCCCCGCGGGCGCGCACTTCCTGAATATTGGAGACGACCTTGCCGTGCAGGGATTCACGCCCCTGCGCGGAGGGCACAATGATGATGACGGGCTGGCCCTCTTCAATCAGGGCGATAGGACCGTGCTTCAGCTCGCCGGCGGCGAAGCCTTCAGCGTGGATGTAGCTGATCTCTTTGAGTTTAAGCGCGCCTTCAAGAGCAACGGGGAACCCAACGTGACGGCCCAGGAAGATCACCGAAGAGGTGTCTTTCATCTCGGCGCCGAGTTCTTTCACGAGGGTATCGTTGTCGATCACCTTCTGGATCTTGGCGGGCATCTTCTGCAGCTCACCGAGGATCGCGGAGATTTCGTCCTTGTACTTATTGCCGCGAAGCTGCGCCAGGTACAGACCCAGCAGGTATGCTGCGGTAATCTGCGCCAGGAACGCCTTGGTTGATGCAACCGCGATCTCGGGTCCAGCATGGGTGTACAGTGCCGCATCGGATTCACGCGGCAGGGTTGAACCGTGGGTGTTGCAGATGGAGATGACCTTAGCGCCCTGCTCGCGGGCGTGACGCACCGCCATGAGGGTATCCATGGTCTCGCCGGACTGCGAGAGAGCCACAATCAGGGTCTTCTCGTTCACGATGGGGTCGCGGTAGCGGAACTCATGAGCGAGCTCGACCTCGGTGGGGATACGGCACCAGTGCTCGATAGCGTAGCGCGCAACCTGGCCCGCGTACGCTGCGGTACCGCAAGCTACCACGATGATCTTATCGATCGAGCGCAGCACGGAGTCGTCGATATTGAGTTCGTCCAGAACGAGGTTGCCTTTTTCGTCCATGCGTCCCATGAGGGTCTGCTCAACGGCGGTGGGCTGCTCGTGGATTTCCTTCTCCATAAACGAGTTGTAGCCGCCCTTTTCCGCCGCTGCGGCGTCCCATTCGATGTGGAAGGGTTTACCTTCGGCGGGGTTGCCGTCAAAGTCAATAATCGAGTAGTCGGTGCTGGTGATGGTGACAATCTGGTCCTGCCCCATCTCCACGGCTTCTTTGGTGTGATCGATAAACGCCGAAACGTCAGAGCCCAGGAAGTTCTCGTTCTCCCCAGGCCGATCACCAGCGGGGAGTTACGGCGGGTGGCCACCACCTGGTCGGGGTGGTCTGCGTGCACCGCAAGGATCGTGAACGCACCCTCCATACGGTTTGATGCCACGCGCACGGCCTCGGTCAAGTTACCGGTGCCGAGCTTGTTATAGCTGCTTGCGATCAGTGCGGCAGCTACCTCGGTATCGGTCTGGGACTGGAACTCGGCCCCTTCAGCGAGCAGTTCGGCGCGCAGTTCAGCGAAGTTTTCAATAATACCGTTATGCACTACCGCAAGGCGGCCGTGATCGACCACGTGCGGGTGCGCATTAGTGTCGGTGGGCCCGCCGTGGGTGGCCCACCGAGTGTGACCGATACCGATCCGTGATTCGGTGAGAGGAGCTTGCGCAACCTCGTTCTCCAGGTTAATGAGCTTGCCCGCTTTCTTGCGGAATTCGATGCCGTCGGGGCATACGAGCGCAACACCGGCAGAGTCATAGCCGCGGTATTCCTGGCGGCGTAGACCTTCTAGAACCACATCATATGCATTGTGGCTAAATTTATGACCGTCTGGTGCTGAGCCCAGACCTACGTATCCAACGATTCCACACATACTCAAAAGTCTATCTTATTGCTAGCGGTTCTCTGCGCGTTTGGGGGCCGGTTGGGCCTGTGAGCACAATGGGGTTCACCACCCCCGTTTCTTTTCGTTAGGTACGCCACATACCCAGGACGTTGTTCCCTGTCGGGGGCGCTAAGGGTCCGGTTTAGCGTGCCGGTGACAAAAACCCTACACTTGAGGTCATGAGCTCAGCATCTACTTCTGCCGCTTGGTCGCGTTTTACCGAGCTGGAACGCACCCGCTGGTCGCGTCTTTCCGCCGAAATATCGGTGCCGCTGACCGGCGCAGAGATCGAAGACTTAAGGGGTTTAGGCGAGACGATAAACCTTGAAGAGGTGCAGCAGGTGTATCTTCCGGTGTCTCGTCTGCTGAACCTGTATGTGAACGCCGCCTCGTCGCTGAACCATATGACGAACGATTTTTTGGGGGTTTCGCAGCGGCGGGTACCGTTCATCATTGGTGTGGCGGGCTCGGTCGCTGTGGGCAAGTCCACAACCGCCCGCGTGTTGCAGGCGTTATTACGCCGCTGGCCTTCCACCCCGAAGGTGCAGCTCGTCACCACTGACGGCTTCCTGTACCCTAATGCCGAGCTGCAGCGTCGCGGCATTATGCACCGTAAGGGCTTCCCCGAGTCTTTCGATCGCAGAGCCCTGCTGGAGTTTGTATCCGCCGTCAAATCGGGTGTGCCGCAGGTTTCGGCACCCAAGTACTCGCATCTGTATTACGATATCCTGCCCGATGAGCGGATTGAGGTGAACACCCCGGACGTGCTGATCCTGGAGGGGCTGAACGTGCTCGCCCCCGCCGGTACGGAAGGCCCCGAAACATCGGATTTGACGCTCAGTGATTTTTTCGACTTTTCCATCTACGTGGATGCGCTCACTGAAGATATTCAACGCTGGTACGTGGAACGTTTCCTTTCCTTGCGTTCTTCGGCGTTTTCTAACCCCAATTCGTATTTTAGGCGTTATGCTGAGCTGGACGATACGCAAGCGGCAGAGGTTGCTACCGGTATCTGGAAGTCCATTAACGAGCCGAACCTGGTACATAATGTGCTTCCGACCCGTGCCCGTGCTCACCTGATACTGCAAAAGGGCGCTAACCACAGCGTGCAGCGGGTGCTTTTGCGTAAAAACTAGATGCGTTCGTGTGGCGTGCGCATCACCGACGAATGGAGATATTATGACCGTGCACCGAACAGCCGATATTTTTTCGCGCCGTGCCGCGCTTGCTCTCGCTGGCGGCGGAGCGGGCGCCTTATTATTGGCGGCCTGCGGTTCGGGTGATGGTACTTCGGGTGTATCAAACTCGGCTTCTTCTACTGGTTCCGCTTCTGAAGGGTCGGGTGGTGCGGGCTCAACGGCTGCGGCTGGCTCCAGCCCTTCGGCCGCATCGGCGAGCACCGAGACGAACCCGGGGTCGTTAAGAGTGATTGTGAACAAGATGCGCCCGTTCTCCCCTAAGGAGTGGGAGCCTGAGGACCTGGTAGATTTTGAGGGACATCAGCTGCGGGCTGAGGCGGCCGAAGCAGCGAAGAAAATGATGCGGGCCGCGAAGCAGGAGGGTGTGGAGCTGACGGTTAGCAGCGCCTACCGTTCGTACGCGGTACAGCAGCAGACCTATCAGCACTGGGTTGAGGTGAACGGCAAGCAGAAGGCAGATACACTCTCGGCCCGCCCCGGATATTCGGAGCATCAGACCGGTCTTGCCATTGATTTTGGGTCGGCGCAGGAGGGGTGCTTGCTGGAAGAGTGCTATAAGGACACGAAGGCCGGGCGGTGGCTGGCCGAGCACGCCCCCGAGTACGGCTATATCCTGCGCTTCCCTCAGCAGCAGCAGGGTATTACTGGCTACATTTTTGAGCCGTGGCACTACCGGTATTTGGGCGTTGAGCTTGCCAAGGAGTACACAGCTTCAGGAGCGGACACTTTGGAGGAGTTCTTTGGCACGGGGGCTGCCCCGAATTATGAGGAGTCTTAGAGCGGTGACTGACCGTCACTGAGGGCTCACCCTGAACGACAGGCTTAACTGTATATTTAGTGAAGTACTGAGGGGGCACATATGGAGAGTGTGTCCCCTCTTATGCTCGAATTTATGCGGTTAATAAATGCATCTCTGATAGACTGCTGAACATTTCCAGAAAGTTATTTGTGAATAAAAACACAAGGGTTTTTGTCTATATTCTGAGACACCTCTCGAAATCTGCACCTGATTATGGTTATCCTTAATCACATGCTTAAAGGTTTTAAAGATTTTATTCTCCGTGGCAATGTCCTTGATCTTGCGGTCGCTTTCATCATGGGTGCTGCGTTCAACGAGGTCGTGAAGGCTCTCGTTAATTCTATTCTGATGCCTGCCATTTCTATGGTTGTTGGCGTTCAGAATTACGATAACTTCCTGGCATTTGGCGATGTCAAGGTTGGCGTGTTCCTGACTGCTGTTGTCAACTTCTTGCTGGTTGCTGCCGCCCTGTACTTCGCGGTAGTGATGCCTATGAAGAAGCTCAACGCAAGGGTCAGCAAGAAAAAGGCTGAAGATATGGAAGACACTGAGCTGTCCCTGTTGAAGGAGATCCGCGACTCCCTCGCCACCAAGAAGTAAGCTTCCCGTTCGTACCTGTATTTAACAGGCTTAACCTATCCCGTTCTTTCCCACCGGAAAGAGCGGGATAGCTGCTTTAAAGCGTCATACCCACAACAGGGACACCAATAATGAAAGGGCACCGACGGAGCAAGCCGTCGGTGCCTTGTGCGCATTATAGGGTTTATACGAGTTTCAGCTCTTTAGTGACAACATCAGCCAGCTGCTGGGCGACCTCGTCAGCCTGTTGTTGAGCTGCGGCTTCCACCATTACCCGCACCAGCGGCTCGGTACCGGAGGCACGCAATAGCACGCGCCCGCTGTGCCCCAGTGTTTTCTCGGCATCAGTCACTGCGGCGGTGAGTGCCTTATTGGTTTTCACACCGGCCCTGTCTACGTTCTTCACGTTAATGAGGCGCTGCGGGGTGGGCTTCATGCGGGCTGCCAGCTCCGATAGTTTCTTCCCGCTCCGGGCCACTTCGGCCGCCAGGTGAAGGCCTGTCAGCACACCGTCTCCGGTGGTTGCATAGTCGCTCATAATCACGTGCCCGGATTGTTCGCCACCCAGGTTATAGCCGTTTTCGCGCATGGCCTCCAGCACGTAGCGGTCCCCTACCCCAGTGCGCACTAGGTTAATGTCGTGCTCTTTCAGATATAGTTCCAGCCCCAGGCTGCTCATGACGGTCGCCACGAGTGTATCCTGCGCCAGAGTGCCAGCGTTTTTCGCTGCTACAGCAAGAATCGCCATAATCTGGTCGCCGTCCACGAGCTTGCCGTTCTCATCCACGGCTTGGCACCGGTCAGAGTCGCCATCGTGAGCAATACCCATGTCGGCGCCGTGTTTTATGACGGCTTCTTGCAGCTTCTCGGGGTGGGTTGAGCCCACACCGTCGTTAATATTCGTGCCGTTCGGTTCCACAGCTAGAGTAACTACCTCAGCGCCCAGTGCCTCAAATGCGGCGGGCGAGACGGAGTAAGCGGCACCATTCGCGCAGTCAAGCACAATCTTTTGGCCCGCCAGCGGTTTTTCTTCCGATAGGGTGGATACCAGATGATCCACGTACACTGAGGCGCCATTACTGAGCGGACGCACAGTACCTACCGCACCGCCGGTGGGGTACCGGAATGCTTTGAGCTTATACACGTGCTCAATGGCGTCTTCGACCTTGTCCTCAAGCTTCTGACCGCCGCGTGCTAAGAACTTAATGCCGTTATCGGCAGCAGGGTTGTGTGAGGCAGAAATCATCACCCCAAAATCGGCATCGGTGTGGGCTACCAGGTAGGCCGCAGCCGGGGTGGGGACTACCCCCGCGTCAAGCACATCAACACCGGCGCTGGCGAAACCAGCCTTCATTGCCGCGCAAATGAAGTCTGCGGATGCCCGAGAGTCGTTAGCGATAACTGCCCGGGGACGTACCCCGTCAGCAACGGTATCGAATCCCAGTACAATAGCTGCTGCCTGGGCAAGTTCTAGAGCGAATTCCGGGGTGATCGCCGAATTGGCGAGGCCACGCACCCCGTCGGTTCCAAATAGTCTTTCAGTCACACTCCCATTCTACGGGGTACTGAGAGATTCTTCAGGCAGGTTTGGTCAATAGCAATGATCACATCATTAAAATTTTTATTAAATATTCATTTAAAAAATTAAGATTATATAAATTAATTGCGCCCTGCAAGGAAAAACTTGCGGGACGCAACTGCATTCTTCTATCAACCCGATAATAGATTATTCGTTAAATTTTTTTATGTATTACCCGTATTATTCGGAGTGTAATAGCAATAAAGTTTTATAGCACCGCACCCACCCGGTGTATCAGTGACTTTTTCCAGGTGGGTGCAGGCCTCAGGGTCTACCCTTGTACATGGGCTAGGCTACTGAACGACGGGGAAACCTTCCGGGTCGCTGCCGCCTTCCTCCTCAAATACATCGGTTGCCGACCGAACAATAAGGGGGTCGCAGGTGCCCACCACTTCATGGTCCTTAGAGGGGTAGTCGAACTGCGAGAGCACATAGCGCATTGCCTCCAGACGGGCACGCTTCTTATCATTCGACTTAATTACGGTCCACGGGGCATCGCCGGTGTGAGTGTAGAAGAACATTGCCTCCTTGGCGGCAGTGTAATCGTCCCACTTATCGAGTGAGGCAAGGTCGGTGGGTGAGAGCTTCCACTGTCGCACCGGGTCGGTCCGGCGCGAGTTAAAACGCGCCAGCTGCTCCTGCTTGGTGACAGAGAACCAGAACTTAATGAGCTTAATACCGGAATTCACCAGCATACGTTCCAGGTCGGGAACCTCACGCATGAACTCAAAGTACTGCGTCTGGGTGCAGTATCCCATCACCCGTTCAACACCGGCACGGTTGTACCAGGAACGGTCCATCATCACGATCTCCCCGCCTGAGGGAAGGTGTTTAATGTACCGCTGAAAGTACCACTGGGTCTGTTCAATGTCGGTGGGTTTCTCCAGCGCAACCACACGGGCGCCACGCGGGTTCAGGTGTTCGGTAAAGCGCTTAATAGATCCGCCCTTACCAGCGGCATCGCGCCCCTCAAAGATGATCAGGATTTTCTGACCCGTGGCTTTTGCCCACAGCTGGAGCTTCAAAAGCTCAATCTGCAGGGCTCGCTTTTCTTTCTCGTAGGCTTTACGCCCCAGTTTCGTATCGTACGGATAGCCGATTTTCCAGGCATCGCTCTTATTGTCGTCTTTTTTGCTGCCGTTTAGTGCGTGCGTTAAGGAAGCCATTTCGTCCAATTCCGCGGCATAGTCTTCCACTACCGAGGTACGGCGAAGCTGAGGCCTAAGAGCCTGCTTAATGGCTGCCCGCTTATCGGAGGTGGATGCGCCACTTTTTTCGGTCTCAAAGACAGCCTTCTCACTTACAGAATGGGCTGTAACGGACTGAGCTTCTACAGTGGTGGCCTGCTCCGTTGCGGGGTTTTTCTCCGTCATACTGTCTCTTCCTGTTGTGTCTACTATGACCTTTTAACTGTATCGAAATCACCCTCTAAGTGACAACCGTTACAGTTACACGTACCCTTATGGTTACTACCCAAGCCCCGCTGCTGTGCCCTTTCAGCGGCGCTATTACCGTGGGCCTACTCCCCTGTGATATATGTGTCTTTCAACGCCCATACAAACGGGGCACTCTGCACGCACCGCCGCTCTACCTCTGCTCTGTTATCCCACTACTAAACCGCAGCAGCAAGAAGAGCTCCAGACTGACCTCGATAGCTTCAGGTAAAGCAAAAGCCCTGCAGCCCCACCTGAGGAGAGCTGCAGAGCCTGCAAACTGTCGCAGAACCAGCGATTAACGCTTGGAGAACTGCGAAGCCTTACGTGCCTTCTTAAGACCGGCCTTCTTACGCTCAATGACGCGTGCGTCACGGGTGAGGTAGCCTGCCTTCTTCAGCGCGGGACGGTTGTTCTCACGGTCGATCTCGTTCAACGCGCGAGCAATACCCAAACGCAGCGCACCAGCCTGGCCGGAAGGGCCGCCACCGTTAATGCGTGCGATCACGTCGTAAGCGCCCTCAAGTTCCAGAATCTTGAACGGCTGGTTCACGTCCTGCTGGTGCAGCTTATTGGGGAAGTAGCTATCCAGGGCGCGGCCGTTAATGGTCCAGTTACCGGAGCCGGGGATAACGCGCACACGCGCCACTGCTTCTTTACGGCGGCCAACTGCAGCACCTGCAACAGTCAGTGCCGGACGGCTTGCCTGTGCAGCCGCCGCGACGGGGGCTGCGGATTCCGAGGTGTAGCTGGTCAGCTCTTCCTCGACTACGATCTGCTCTTCGTTCTGAGCCACGATTTCTCCTATTGTTTCTTCGTAGGCCCGAATTACTGGGCGACCTGGTTGAATTCGTAGGTCTTGGGCTGCTGTGCCGCGTGCGGGTGCTCGGGGCCAGCGTAGACCTTCAGCTTCTTAATCTGCTGTGCAGCCAGCTTGTTCTTGGGCAGCATGCCCTTCACAGCCTTCTCAACCGCACGAACAGGGTTGGTTTCAAGAAGCTCTGCATAGTTAACGGACTTCAGACCGCCGGGGTAACCCGAGTGGCGGTATGCACGCTTCTGTTCAAGCTTTGCACCGGTCAGGGCGACCTTCTCAGCATTCACGATGATCACGAAATCGCCGGTGTCCACGTTAGGGGTAAAAGTCGGCTTGTGCTTACCGCGCAGCAGGATAGCGGTCTGGCTTGCGAGGCGACCGAGCACCACGTCGGTGGCATCAATGATGTGCCACTGGCGCTCAATTTCGCCGGGCTTAGGAGTATAAGTGCGCAAAATATTGGCCTTTGTCTCGAAATGTACATTCGGCGCTTAGTTGGGTATCACGCCTATTACTACGTGCATGACGAATCCGGGTGAGGACCGAATGCTCGCCCGTCCTAGCCCGTACCCCGCGGCACCTTAACGTCCTGCAACTAGACAGTGCCGCAGAGCGCGCTCGGGTAGAACACGCACAACTGTCAAAACTATACAGGACTTTAAACGCTTAATCCACACGGAACCCTCATCCGTGTGGATTTAAACGTTAAAATAAACCAGCACCTTTTAGGGGCCGAGCTATGACCGGTTTACCCTGCAGTTGCGGCGGTACGCATCCGGCGGGCACGTTCCGCCTGCGCCCCGTACTCTTCAGGAGCCGGGTAATAAATCTCAGCCAATGATAGGCCCTGAGGGGGTGCCAACGTCAGAGAGGCATCGCGCGCCGGGGAATCAATCAGTCCCCGCAGCCATTCGCGGGTGCGCTTGCCGCTGGCATACAGTACCAGAGCCCCAATAATGGAGCGCACCATATGGTGGCAGAAGGCATCAGCAACAATATGGGCCTCAATCAGGCCCTCTTCGGTGCGCATAAAGTTCAGAATACGCAGTTCACGAATAGTCGTAGCACCCTCACGGGCTTACAGAACGACAGGAAATCACGCAACCCCAACAGGTCTGCGGCGGCCTCGTTCAGAACACTCGGGGTGAGCCTCTCAGGGACGCCCCACGTGAAGGTGCGCCGCAGCGGGTCGGGGCCCGCCTGCTGCCCATCGGCGATACGGTAAATATAACGACGGCCAGTCGCTGAGAAACGTGCATCAAAGTTAGCGGGCATCTCGCACACGCGGTGAATACGTATTGCCCCTGCATTACGCCGTGCATACTCATGGGCAGGCCCAATTTTACCTCGGCCTCCCCCAGCGTGCGGCGCAGGGCCCTGTAAGGCGGCGGTGCAGGGTGCACGCCGGGTCCTGATTACCCTCACGTCCGGTGAGTTTCTGCCATGTCTCTTCTGTTATGTCCAGATGCACAGTCTGCGCCTCAGCGTGCACACCGGCATCGGTACGGCCTGCGACCGTCACTCGGTGGGGTGAGCGCAGAATAAGTTCCAACGCAGATTCCAGAACACCTTGGACCGTCACCCGGCTGGGCTGCCTCGCCCACCCACTAAAGAACGAGCCATCATACGCCAAGTCGATACGTACCCTACGCAGCCCCGGAGCTCGCACGCTAATAGCGGCGTCAGCGAAATCATCGCCGCAGCGCATGGCTATTAAGGCTGGATCGTATTCCTGCATCTCAAAATCCTGAACGCTGTCTTCCTGCACACCTGCTTCCCAGAGGGCCAGCATCGTATTCTCCTTGTGGTTGGTTGAGTCGGTGAGTGTGAGCCAGTGCTCTTCCACCATACCCGCCAAACAACCGGTAAAGAAACTACAACGAGAAAATAAGTAAAATTTTATCAAATTGATATAAAAGCAGGCCCGCCCCACAGAACGTGAGGGCGGGCCTGCACAAAGCATCAGATGATCGCCACGACTACTCGGCGGACACCTTCTGAGCCGCTGCGCCACCAGCCGGTGCGTAACCTGCTGCTTCAGCTGACTCGGCCGAGTCGAACCAAATCTCAGCAATAGTGTTCGCATACCAGCGGGAACCGGGCACATGGTACTTCATTGAGTCGGCGTTACCCTTCACCTCAAAGCCCTTGGGAGCCTCACCAGACTCCAGCGGGGGTGAGCACCCGTGGGCAGGTCAGCAGACTTCCCTGCTTCCTCAGCAGCAGGCTTTGCCTCAGCCTTCTCAGCCTTGGGAGCATCAGCAGCCTTTCAGCAACCTTGGTAGCCTCCGCAACGGCGCCCTTGGTAGCCACCGGCTCCATCACGAGCTCAATCACAGCCATGGGGGCGTTGTCACCCTTACGGTTACCAATCTTAATGATGCGGGTGTAGCCGCCGGGACGCTCCGCCATTGCCGGGGCGATCACAGTGAACAGCTCGTGCACCACAGACTTATCGGTAATGGAACGCAGCACGCGGCGTCGAGCAGCGAGATCGCCCTTCTTACCGAAAGTAATGAAACGCTCCGCCACCGGGCGCATACGCTTCGCCTTGGTGAGGGTGGTGGTGATGCGCTTGTGCTGGAACAGCTGCGCAGAAAGGTTATTGAGCATCAGACGCTCATGGGTCGGGGAACCGCCAAGGCGAGGACCCTTAGTGGGAGTAGGCATAATTATTTCTCCATAGTTTACGTTCCGTCGCTCCAGTAGCCTCAGAGCTTAGGAACCAAGTTTGACTAACCCCGGTTTACCGGGTGAACTGTACGGTCGGAATGGTCCGTGGGGATTATTCGCCGGAACCGTCTTCGTCGTCGAACGCGCGGACTACGGGCTCAAACCCGGGAGGGGAATCCTTCAGGGCTAGGCCGAGCTCGTGAAGCTTTGCCTTGACCTCATCAATGGACTTGGCACCGAAGTTACGGATATCCATGAGGTCGGCCTCGCTACGGGTCACCAGCTCACCCACAGTGTGGATGCCCTCACGTTTGAGGCAGTTGTACGAGCGGACGGACATGTTCAGGTCCTCAATCGGCAGCGCCATATCAGCGGCGATGGACTCGTCCACCGGGGACGGACCAACCTCAATACCCTCGGCAGCAACGTTGAGTTCACGTGCTAGCCCGAAGAGCTCGACTAGGGTGCTACCAGCGGATGCGACGGCATCGCGCGGTGCGATAGCTTCCTTAGTTTCAACATCCAGGGTCAGGCTGTCGAAGTCGGTGCGCTGCTCCACACGGGTCGCATTCACATTGAAGGTGACTTTCAGAACCGGTGAGTAGATAGAGTCAACCGGGATACGGCCAATCTCTGCGTCACCAATTTTATTCTGAGCAGCAGACACGTAGCCGCGGCCACGCTCGATAGTCAGCTCAGCGTTAAAGTTCGCCTTATCGTTCAGGGTAGCGATGTGCAGATCCGGGTTGTGGATTTCCACACCGGCGGGCACCTCAATATCGCCTGCGGTGAGCTCACCCTCGCCCTGCAGCCGCAGGTAGGCGACCACGGGCTCGTCGTTCTCAGAGGAAATGGAGAGTTTCTTGATGTTCAAGATAATCTCGGTCACATCCTCGGTCACACCTGCAATGGTGCTGAACTCGTGAAGCACACCGTCGATACGGACGCTGGTCACGGCAGCACCGGGAATGGAGGACAGCAGGGTACGACGGAGCGAGTTGCCCATGGTGTAACCGAAGCCCGGCTCAAGGGGCTCAATGGTGAAGCGCGAGCGGTTCGGCGCTACGACCTCTTCAGTCAGAGTGGGGCGCTGTGCAATAAGCACTTTGTTTCCTTTCGGTGGACTCCGCTATATGAGCCCACAGGTTGGGGAAAACAGGATTCAGGAAGCAGACGGTAGTCTGTACTCTGCTCGCAAGGCATAGCCCGTAACACGGGTGGCCCTGCGAGGGACAGGGACGGAACCCTACTAGACGCGACGGCGCTTAGGCGGACGGCAGCCGTTGTGCGCAACGGGGGTGACGTCCTGGATCGAGCCGACCTCTAGGCCTGCTGCCTGCAGCGAACGAATGGCGGTTTCACGACCGGAACCGGGGCCCTTGACGAATACATCCACCTTTCGCACGCCGTGCTCCTTGGCGCGGTTAGCAGCGGCTTCGGCGGCCAGCTGTGCGGCATAGGGGGTGGACTTACGGGAGCCCTTGAAACCCATGTCACCTGCGGAAGACCACGAGATCACTGCACCGGTGGGGTCGGTAATGGAGACAATAGTGTTGTTGAAGGTCGACTTAATATGAGCCTGACCAGCAACGATGTTCTTGCTAACCTTGCGGCGGGTCTTACGAGCAGCCGCGGCGCGAGTCTTGGGAGGCATTTTTGATTCTCCTACAAAGGTTTACTAATACGTTGGCCGATAGCGATGATCCGGCTGAGCAACGTTGCTTACTTCTTCTTACCTGCGACGGTACGCTTCGGGCCCTTGCGGGTACGTGCGTTGGTCTTGGTGCGCTGACCGTGAACCGGCAGGCCGCGACGGTGACGCAGACCCTGGTAGCTGCCGATTTCAACCTTGCGGCGAATATCGGCTGCAACCTCGCGGCGAAGATCACCTTCAACCTTGTAGTTGCCTTCGATGAAGTCACGAAGAGCCACAAGCTCCTGGTCGGTGAGGTCCTTAACACGGGTGTCAGGGTTCACGCCGGTAGCAGCGAGGGTTTCGTGAGCACGGGTCTTACCCACGCCGTAAATGTAAGTGAGAGCAACTTCCACGCGCTTTTCGCGGGGAATATCAACTCCAGCGAGACGTGCCATACTGGCTTCTCCTTGTTGTTTTCCAGAGGTCTATAGCATCACTGCCCGGGCGTACCCGGTCCCCGGCCTCTGAGTCCGGAGGTATCCGCCTGCGCCCCGTATAAGGGACGATGCGGAGCGGTGCCTATGACGGTTCCACCGTTCGGTGGGTTTATGGCGACCGGGGCTTAGCCCTGGCGCTGCTTGTGGCGCGGGTTTTCGCAGATCACCATGACCACACCGTGACGGCGGATCACTTTGCATTTATCGCAGATCGGCTTAACGCTCGGCTTGACCTTCATCGCATTCCTTTTGATTGCAACTTGATAACTGGCGAGATAAGAGGTTCCGTCAAAACGCGGAACTATTTATCCCTGTGAACACGACTTAAACGCCGCCGAAGCGACGTTTAATCATCGGGTTTATTTGTAACGGTAGACAATACGACCGCGAGAGAGGTCGTAGGGGCTCAGTTCCACTATCACACGATCCTCAGGCAGGATTCGGATGTAGTGCTGACGCATCTTGCCTGAAATGTGGGCAAGGACCTTGTGGCCGTTTTCCATCTCAACGCGGAACATCGCGTTAGGTAGGGCTTCCACCACGTGGCCTTCAATTTCGATGACGCCGTCTTTCTTGGCCATATCCTCCGCTAACGTCGGTGCCCGGAGCCTAATGCGCCGGGCAATCTAATATTCTGCTGTGAGCCCTCGCCGACATACGAGAGTATCGGCGCGGGGCGTTCCACACCTAAAATGGGTGCACTTAACGCCGGCACAAACTACCAGCTATTAACTTTACGACACGCCCGGCCATAACACAACTTGGGAGGCTATGCTTCACCACACACTGCTGTTATTCTTCTTCCTTGGCGGCAAGCTGACCGCAGGCACCATCAATATCAGAACCACGAGTATCGCGGATTGTCGTTGGAATACCGTGCGCCCGCAGACGCTCCACAAAATTCTGCTCCACGCCCTTACGCGATGCTGTCCATTTTGAGCCGGGGGTCGGATTCAACGGAATAGGGTTTACATGCACCCATCCGCGGCCGCGCTGCGCTAGCTTTTTCCCCAGCAAATCGGCGCGCCATCCCTGGTCATTAATATCGCGAATCAGCGCATATTCAATTGAGATGCGCCGCCCGGTCGTGCGGTAATAGTCGTATGCGGCATCCAGAGTCTCATCAACCTTCCACCGCTGGTTAATGGGAATAAGCTCATCGCGCAGTTCATCATCCGGCGCGTGCAGCGAGAGGGCAAGCGTAATCGGCAGTTTCTCCAGCTCAAACTTGCGGATACCGGGCACCAATCCCACGGTAGACATCGTCAGTCCGCGCGCGGAGATACCCAATCCCTCGGGGCGGGATCGATCAGGCGGTGCACCGCACCCATCGTTGATTTATAGTTTGCCAGCGCCTCACCCATGCCCATAAACACAATATTGGAGACGCGCAGCGGGCGGGTATCTTCCGACCCTCCATCGGCCTTGTCAAGACCCTTCATCTGCTTCAGATAGCGTGCCCCAGCAACCACCTGCTCCACGATTTCCGCGGTCGAAAGATTACGAGTGAGCCCCTGCTGCCCGGTGGCACAAAAGGGGCAGTTCATCCCGCACCCGGCCTGCGAAGAAATGCACATGGTCACGCGGTTGTCATACCGCATAATGACCGATTCAATAAGCGCCCCGTCGAAAAGACGATGTACGACTTTGAGGGTATCCCCGCCGTCAGCTTCTAGGGTTCGCACGGGAGTTAGCAGCTGCGGCATTGCACGGGATACTATCTCGTCACGATCCTGAGCAGGCAGGTCTGTCATCTGCGCCGGGTCGTTAACCAGTCGTTCGAAATAGTGCTTTGAGAGCTGCGATGCACGGAAGGGCTGGTATCCCAGTTCCTTGAGGAATTCACGACGCCCCGCCATATCAAAATCGGCAATATGCTTGGGCGGTTTTGTGCGCCGGGGTGCTTTGAGCGCAATTTTTCCCGGTTCGGGGCGCACGCTTGAAATCTCCACGGGTACTTTGGTGGAGCGCGACGTGGAATCGGTTGAAGCTGCGGCGCAGCCAGCGAAGGTTTCGGTCATGGTTTCTTCCTGTCGTCTGTGTGGTGTGAGGTCAGTACCTCATCAGGTGAGGAACCGGTTGCCCGGCGGTATTCTGGAAGCCGGGTGGGAGGGTACCTCAAGTGCAGCAGCCGCACGGTCCGCTGTGGGGCGGTGTCTTAGTCGGCGGGGATCTCTCGCACCTCCACGCCCAGCTCCGCAAGTTCCTTAGCTCCCCCGTCCTGCGCAGTAAGCACCCAGATCCCATCCCGGTGAACAGCAACCGAATGTTCCCATTGACAGGCGTCGGAGCCATCAGCAGTCACGACCGTCCAGTCGTCCTGGAGCACGCGTGTGGCAATACCCCCGGTGACGAGCATCGGTTCAATAGCGAATGCCATACCGGGCTTAATTTTCGGGCCTAAATCACGTGCCGCATAGTTCAGTACATCTGGGCGCATATGCATTTGGGTGCCAATACCGTGCCCCACATAGTCTTCAATAATGCCGTACTTATCCCCCGCCTGCTCACGCACGAACCCTTCAATAGCAACTCCGACCTCCCCCACTTTTTTGGCGGTAGCCAACGCCGCGATACCGTGCCACATAGCAGCGCGAGTGATGTCCGAAAGTTCACGCCGTTCCTGGGACACTTCACCCACTAAGACGGTGCGTGCTGAATCACCGTGCCACTGTTTACCGGTTGCCGGGTCAATAATATAGGCGCCACCGTCAATGGAGAGAATATCTCCCTCTTTGAGCCTGTAGTCGCCGGGAATACCGTGCACCACCTCGTGGTTTACAGAGGTGCAAATACTGGCCGGGTAGTCGTAGTAGCCGTAGAAGTTCGAGGTGCCGCCCTGCTCCTGCAGGCTCTCTTCGAAGACGCGGTTAATCTCTGCGGTGCTCACTCCTGGCTGGGCGGCGGCAACCGCTGCGTCGAGCGCTCGGGACGTAATTAACCCGGCGCGTGACATATGCGCCAGTTGGGCATTGGTTTTAATCTCGACTCGTGCCACGGTGTTTACCCTTCATTCAGTGCGGTGCGGCGGGGTGCCGTATCTATCCAAGCTTAAAACGCTGTGCCCCCGCAAGTTCTTGCGGGGGCACAAGTCACGGTTTCCGCTAGTTAAGGGCCGAGAGGATACGTTCGGTCACCTCAGCGATCTCGCCAAGACCGTTTACTTCTTTGACGATGCCGCGTTCACGATAAATCGCGATCAGCGGTGCGGTCTCCTCTTCGTACACCTTCAGGCGGTGGCGGATGACCTCTTCATTATCGTCGGTGCGGCCCTGCTCGGCAGCACGGTTCAGCAGCCGCGCCACAAGCTCATCGTTATCAGCAACCAACAAGAGCACACGGTCAATCTGCTGATGAGTTTCGGCGAGGATCGAATCCAGTTCGTGCACCTGCGCGGTGTTGCGGGGGTACCCGTCCAGCAGGAAGCCGTTGGCGGTGTCTGCCTCAGCAAGGCGCGCCCGCACCATCCTGTTGGTCACAGAATCAGGAACTAGGTTGCCGGAGTCGATATACGACTTGGCTTCTTTACCCAGGTCGGTTTCTTCCTTAATGTTTTTGCGGAAGATATCGCCTGTGGAGATTGCCGGGATGTTCAGTTTCTCGGCGATTTTTACGGCTTGGGTGCCTTTGCCGGCCCCGGGGGCCAACGATCAGCAGACGGTTCATCGAAGCAGTCCTTCGTAGTGTCGTTGTTGGAGCTGGGCGTTAATCTGCTTGAGGGTATCAAGCCCAACGCCCACCACGATCAGCAGCGAGGCGCCACCGAACGGGAAGTTCTGGTTTGCCTGGAATAGAATCAGCGCAACCAGCGGAATCATAGAGATGACCGCCAGGTAGAGTGAGCCAGGCAGGGTAATACGGTTCAGCACGTAGCTGAGGTAACGCTCGGTAGGTTTGCCGGCTCGAACGCCGGGGATGAACCCACCGTATTTCTTCATATTATCCGCCACTTCAACCGGGTCGAAAGTCACCGACACATAGAAGTACGTGAATCCCAGGATGAGGAAGAAGTACAGGGTAATGTACAGCGGGTGATCGCCGCGCACCAGGTAGGTGTTAATCCAGCTGACCCACTCCGGCGGAGGCGAGCCGTTATTGGGGGTGTTCAGCTGGGCGATAATGCCGGGCAGGCTCAGCAGGGAGGAAGCGAAAATCAGCGGAATCACACCGGCCATATTGACCTTGAGCGGAATATAGGTGCTGGTGCCGCCAATGGTGCGGCGCCCAATCATCCGTTTTGCGTACTGCACGGGCACACGGCGTACCGACTGTTCCACGTAGACCACGGCGAGCATCACCACAAGGCCCACACCGCACACGGCCCAGAAAACCATTGCGCCCTGCTGACGCTCAATAGCGCCAAGTGCGTTCGGGAAGGAGGAGGCGATGGAGGTGAAAATCAGCAGTGACATGCCGTTGCCCACGCCGCGTTCGGTGATCTGCTCACCCATCCACATGATCACGGTGGTACCTGCGCACAGGGTGATAATAATCAGCAGAACATGCCAGATGTCGTCAACGGGGATAATGTTCGGGCAGTTCCCGATCAGTGCGCCGCTGCGGGCCATCGACACAATGGTGGTGCCGTTCAGAAGCGCGAGGGCGATGGTGAGATAACGAGTGTACTGTGTGAGTTTAGCCTGTCCCTGAGCCCCTTCATCGTGTAGCTCTTGGAAACGCGGGATGACCACACGCAACAGCTGAATAATGATGCTTGCGGTAATGTACGGCATCACGCCCAGTGCGAAGATAGACAGCTGCAACAGGGCGCCACCGCTGAAGAGGTTAACGATGTCATAGATTCCGTGGTTACTGCCATTATTGGCGATACACTGCTGAACGGTGCCGTAGGAAATACCGGGGGCAGGGATGAAAGTGCCCATGCGGTATATCACGATCATGCCCAGGGTAAACAGCAGCTTGCGTCGCAAGTCGGCGGTCTTTAGGACGCGCCCGAATGCGCTAAGCACATGTCCTCCTGAAATTCTTGGGGTGTGCACGCCCTAAGGCTAACCTTAGCGGGTGCGTTAAACACATACCTTCCAGTCTAACCCGTTCACGGCGTTTGTCGATAACCGTACCCACGAATACCGCCTATTTCTACTCTCTGAGCATGATTTAGTGTGCAATAACACCGTGCGGTTGCTGACTGGAAAAGAACGACCCCCGCAGGGGTAAAAACCTGCGGGGGTCATACCTGTAGTGTGAAAACTACTTGACGGTCACAGAACCGCCAGCGGCTTTGATTTTCTCAATAGCGGAAGCCGATGCCTTGTCAACGGTTACGTTCACCTTCACAGTGATCTCGCCGTTGCCCAGAACCTTCACGGGCTGGTTCTTACGAACTGCACCCTTAGCCACCAGCTCGGCGATGGTTACGTCACCGCCGGAGGGGAAAAGCTCCTGGATACGGTCCAGGTTTACCACCTGGTACTCGGTGCGGAACGGGTTCTTGAAGCCGCGCAGCTTCGGCAGGCGCATGTGCAGCGGCAGCTGGCCGCCTTCGAAGCCTGCACGAACCTGGTAGCGTGCCTTGGTACCCTTGGTACCGCGACCTGCGGTCTTACCCTTGGAGCCTTCACCGCGGCCTACGCGGGTCTTTGCCTTGTGGGCACCCGGTGCCGGGCGCAGATCGTGAATCTTGATAGCGTCTGCCATCTTACTTGACCTCCTCAACCTTCACCAGGTGAGCAACGGTGTTAACCATGCCAACGGTGACGGGGTCAGCAGTGCGTACTACCTTGTTGCCCGGGCGCTTAAGGCCGAGGGAACGTAGGGTGTCGCGCATGTTCTGCTTCTGACCAACATAGGACTTGACCTGGGTGATTTCCAGCTTTGCGTCACTGGGCTGAATACGCTTAGCCATTACGCACCTGCCTTATCGGACTTGGTGTTGCGCAGGTAGCTGGGGATAACCTCGTCTGCGGGCAGGCCGCGGCGGGCTGCCACTGCCAGAGGCTCTTCCAGCTGCTTGAGTGCTGCAACGGTTGCGTGAACGATGTTGATCTGGTTAGCTGACCCCAGCGACTTGGAGAGCACATCGTGAATACCAGCGCACTCCAGCACCGCACGCACGGGGCCACCAGCGATCACACCGGTACCGGCGGTTGCCGGGCGGAGCATCACAACACCTGCGGCTGCCTCACCCTGCACACGGTGCGGGATGGTGCGGTCCTCAATGCGGGGAACACGGAAGAAGTTCTTCTTCGCTTCCTCAACACCCTTGGAAATAGCCGAGGGAACTTCCTTGGCCTTGCCGTACCCGACGCCGACCATACCGTTACCGTCACCAACAACGACCAGAGCAGTGAAGCTGAAACGACGGCCGCCCTTCACCACCTTGGCAACACGGTTAATGGCAACAACGTGCTCAATGTACTTGTCTTTTTCCTCTTCGCGTGCGCGGTTGTTCTTACGGTCACCGCGACCGCGACGCTCGCCGCGGTTGCTGCGGCGATCTTCGCGCTGCTTGGAGGTCTCAGCGGTTTCAGCTACGGTTGCTTCGCTCACCTGAGTTTCCTTTTCGTTCTGCTCGCTCATTAGAGTTCCAGACCCCCTTCGCGTGCACCTTCAGCAACTGCTGCAACACGACCGTGGTACTTGTTACCGCCGCGGTCGAACACAACGGTTTCGATACCCGCAGCCTTCGCGCGCTCTGCGATGAGTTCGCCAACACGCTTAGCCTTAGCGGTCTTTGTCAGTTCGGTTGCTGCACGCAGATCCGCTTCCATGGTCGATGCCGATGCCAGGGTTACGCCCTTCACATCGTCAATCACCTGAACGAACATGTGACGGCTCGAACGGGTGACGCACAGGCGCGGACGCGCCGCAGTACCCGAGATGTGCTTACGCAGACGAGCGTGACGACGTGCACGCTGCGCTGCTTTCGACTTAATAGCCATGTTTACTTACCAGCCTTCCCGACCTTGCGGCGGATGTGCTCACCTGCGTAGCGAACACCCTTGCCCTTGTAGGGGTCGGGCTTACGCAGACCACGAATGTTTGCTGCAACCTGACCAACCTGCTGCTTGTCGATACCCGACACGGTCAGCTTGTTGGGGCCCTCCACGGTGAAGGAGATACCTTCGGGGGCCTCAACGTTGATCGAGTGGGAGTAACCAAGAGCGAACTCAAGGTCTTTACCCTTGGCGGTCACACGGTAACCGGTGCCAACGATCTCGAGCTTCTTCTCGTAGCCCTGAGTCACGCCAATGATCAGGTTCTGGATCAGGGTGCGGGTCAAACCGTGCAGTGAACGCGACAGACGCTCATCATTGGGGCGGGAAACGGTAATTTCGTTCTCGTTCAGGGCCACAGTAATGGGGGCGGCCACAGTGTGGCTCAGCTCGCCCTTGGGGCCCTTAACGGTCACCAGGTTGCCATCAACCTTCACCTCAACGCCAGCCGGAATCGAGATGGGGAGACGTCCAATACGTGACATTATTCTCTTCCTTTCTCTAACCGACTACCAGATGTAAGCGATGACTTCGCCGCCCACGCCCTTCTTCGCAGCCTGCTTGTCAGTGAGCAGGCCCGAGGAGGTGGACAGGATTGCGGTACCGAGGCCGCCCAGAACCTTCGGCAGGTTCGTGGACTTTGCGTAGGTGCGCAGACCCGGCTTGGAAATACGGCGTACGCCAGCGATAGAACGCTCACGGGACGGACCGTACTTGAGGACGAGGGTCAGGGTCTTACCAACCTTGGCTTCCTCTTCCTTAACGTCAGCAATGTAACCCTCAGCCTTCAGGATCTCGGCGATACGAGCCTTCAGCTTGGAGTAGGGCATAGATACGGTGTCGTGGTATGCCGAGTTTGCGTTGCGCAAACGGGTCAGCATATCTGCGACCGGATCAGTCATAGTCATGTGGGCTCTTGCCCTTCCTCGTTGTGGTTTCCCCGCCGCCTGTTGTGCGGGTGGGACCTACAACGTAGTCGTTAGTTGGTCTTGAACGGGAAGCCCAGTGCCTTCAGAATGGCACGGCCTTCATCATCGGTCTTGGCGCTGGTCACCACGGTAATGTCCATACCACGCACGCGGTCGATCGAATCCTGATCGATTTCGTGGAACATGGACTGCTCGGTCAGACCGAAGGTGTAGTTACCGTTACCGTCGAACTGGCGGTCCGAAAGTCCGCGGAAGTCGCGGATACGGGGCAGGGCCAGGGTGACGAGGCGGTCCAGGAATTCCCACATGCGGTCGCCACGCAGGGTGACGTGTGCACCAATGGGCATGCCTTCACGCAGCTTGAACTGTGCGATGGACTTCTTCGCGCGGGTAACAATCGGCTTCTGACCGGTGATGGCGGTGAGGTCGCGGATAGCGCCGTCCATGAGCTTTGCGTCGCGAGCTGCCTCGCCAACACCCATGTTCACAACAACCTTAACGACCTTCGGGATCTGCATGACGTTCTCGTACTTGAACTCTTCCTGCAGAGCGGGAACGACGACCTCAGCGTACTTGGTTTTGAAGCGGGGGTGATCTTGGTTTCGCTCATTAGATGTCCTTACCCGAGCTCTTGGCGTAGCGCACACGAACGGTGCGGGTCTTGCCGTTACGCTCTACAGTCTCTTCACGGAAACCAACACGGGTCGGCTTCTTGGTTTCGGGGTCAACGATCGCAACGTTCGAGACGTGAATCGGTGCCTCAACCTTCTGAATGCCGCCAGCAGCGCCGGTTACGGGGTTGGCTTTGGTGTGCTTGGTGACGACCTTAACGCCCTCAACAATCACGCGGTTTTCCTTAGGGATAACCTTCAGAACCTTACCCTGCTTGCCCTTGTCTGCACCGGAAATAACCTGAACCAGGTCGCCGGACTTGATCTTAGCCATGAGTTAGAGCACCTCCGGAGCAAGCGAAACGATCTTCATGAACTTCTTATCGCGAAGTTCACGGCCCACGGGGCCGAAGATACGGGTACCGCGAGGATCACCATCGGTGTTCTTCAGGATCACTGCGGAGTTCTCGTCGAACTTAATGTAGGAGCCGTCTGCTCGACGGGTTTCCTTCTTGGTGCGGACGACTACGGCTTTCACCACGTCGCCCTTCTTTACGGTACCGCCGGGGATAGCATCCTTGACGGTTGCGACAATAACGTCGCCAATGCCTGCGTAGCGACGCGAAGAACCACCGAGCACACGGATGGTCAGGATTTCCTTCGCACCGGTGTTGTCGGCGACCTTCAGTCGCGACTCCTGCTGAATCATATTTCTCCTGTCGTCTCGCCGGTTCCGACACGCAGTAAGCGCGAGCCAGCCTTGCGGAACATTTTTACGGGATTGGGTGACGCCCCGGGCCCAACACTATGCAGTGAGGGTTAGCGGAAACGCCTGGGGTAGCCCATGCCAACAGCATCTGGACCCGCGTGAAGCGGGCGTAATCCACCCGCGTAGCGGCATTATGCTTTGGCACGAGAAACCCGTGGTTGCGCGCGCGAATCTGTATGCGCGCACGCATTCTTAAAAATATACCGGAGATTTAGCGGTAAAACAAAGAAAATGCCGCAGGTAGGATGCGCGCCACATTTGAGACACGCCTACCCGCCCTAGCTGTCCCGTCCGGATACTCATCCCACGGGGCTAGGGAAATTTGGGGTATCCTGCAAAATCAGTGTGCTGCACAGATGTATCCACGGTGGCTACCGCTGGTGCAGGCATGTGGCGTTCTGCCTCTACAATACGCACTGGGATTCCCAAGGAGCGCGCAATATCGCCCTCTGCTTCCCCAGAACGGACAGTAATAACATGCTCTTGCCCGGCCTTCCACTCGGCGGGGAATTCTACGGAGGCGGTCAGTAACGCCCCAAAATGCGCCGCCTGAACCTGAACACGCGCCAGCTCTACCCCATCCCCTTCGATAATCACCTCGGACCCAACGCGTGGGCCGTATCCGGGATGCTCTTTGAACCATCCCGAACCCGTTATCTGGATCGGGTACCCTTCAGGCAGCTCTGCAAGTATCTCAACATCAGCACCATCGTCTTCAACAAGAACCCGCAGCGATGGGGAGAATACAGGAAAAACCGTGGCATCCGGCTCACCGTGCACCTGCACCTGCACACGCGTTATAGAATCCGCGTCAATAGTGCGCGGCTTTTCACCGGTGCGCTCTTCAGTATCCGCCGCAGTAAATTTACCCGTGAACGGATCAATATGGAACGGCACCCGCACCTGCTTGTGCTCGCCCGCCTTATCGGAGACAAGCACCGCCCCATCAGGAAGCAACACCTGGTGATTGGTTTTCGTCTCACTCACGCGGATCTCCCCCAACACTTTTCGGCTGGTAACGTCAATAATGCCAACAGTTCCACCAATAGGCTCAGGCGAACGGGGCGCACCGAAATCAGTCACATACAGTAGAGCTTTGGCAGCGTCATAGAGGATATCGGTTGGCATTTTGCCGTAGGGGATAAAATCTAAGGGTTCCCCTTCAAGGCTGAGAATATGAACACCGGAGTTACGGCCCTGCACACCCTGAGTGGAGACATAGAGCTCACCGCGCGCACCGCTGACTTCAACACCGTGCACCACAGCAGGTAGGGTCTTGTAATCGGCGGCAGGCACATCATAAGTTCGTACATGTTCCGCGGTATTGAGATCTACCACTAAAATCTGGTTATTCATAATGTCGGGAATGTACAGTTCACGTTTTTCATCTAAGGCAATAGGCCCCAGAAGCATCGCTTCAGAGCCGCCGCTCTGCGTAGTGAGGTAGTGGTAGTTCACCGCAAAAGTGTCGAGGTCTACAGTGCAGTACCCTCCTGAAGTGGTGATATAGGCGCGGTTTCCGGGCGTATCAATAAATAATTCGCGCAGCTGCCATATCTGCTCCCCCACCGCCAAACTATCCCATACCAGGGACAGGTCATCTTGGTTATACACTGTGACGGACCCGGTGCTTGCGCTGCCAACCCACAAAGTTCCGCGTTCGTTATCGAGTGCTAGCCCAAAAGCACCCTGCAGCTGGTATTGCCCTTTCACCAGGTCTCGGTTATCGGAGGTCACGGGCAGCTGCGCGAGTGCTTCGATACGCAAAGTATCGGGGTCAATGCGCGCAATGGTTGAGGTGGTGCTTCCGTGGGCGCGGGCATAGTTAAAGGTTCCGGTCACGAACAGCTGCCGTGTTGTGGGGTTGTGCGCTAGCTGGTATTGCCCAGGAATACCCTGCGCTTTAAGGAGGTTAGCGGTAACAGTCTGAGCCATAATGAAAGATTCTTCTCACAAAAATATAGGAGGCGGATATTTAATGTGATGGGGCGGGTACTCCCTACTCTTGAGGAAGTACCCGCCCCTATCATAGACGCGCTATGCGCTGTTTTACTAGCCTAAAGCGGTGTAACCGACTTTATCCGTTTAGGCTGAAGTGCGGCGACGTGCCACCATGACCGAACCTGCAACGAGCGCAGCCGTGCCAGCACCCAGGGCTACCCACATCCCTGAGGCACCAGTGTTAGCAAGCGTCCGTGAGGAGGACTTGGTAGCGGCAGTGGTTGCAGAGCCGGAGCCCCGTGCCTCGCCGCTCGTAGTACCAGTAGACCCGCCACTGGTGGTCGTGGAATCGCCGGTTACAGCGGAGTCGTGGTCGTTATCCTTGGCAGCTGCAATACCATTGGCGTCGCCCTTGGCTGCGCCGTTAGCATTGGCATCTGCGCCCGCGTTAGCGTTTGCATTGCCTCCAGCGTTTGCATTAGCGTTACCGCCTGCGTTTGCGTTGGCATTGGCGTTATCGCCCGCGTTAGCGTTGCCACCAGCGTTAGCGCCGCCTTCAGTGATAGTCACCTCTGCTGCTTCGCCGCCACGAGCATTATCGCCCTTCTTCATGGAGCCGCTCAGCAGGTTAATAGCAACCTTCTCGCCAACCTTGGGCGCGTCACCCTTCACCTTGTCTGCGCTCGGGAAAGGAATCTCAGCGGTGAAGTTACCGTTAGCATCTGCCTGGATGTACAGCCACACACCAGCGCTGTTACCCTTCTTACCCTCAAAGGTAGCGTCCTGTGCAGGAGCCAGGGAACCACCATTGAGCTTAACAGCGATCACCGAACCGCTAGTACCATCCTGAGTCTTGAAACCCTCACCGCGGATCTTCAATGACTGGCCAACCTGCCAGTTCTTGGGGATGTATACCTTGGCACCGTCATCGTAAGTGTGAACGGTTTCCTCGACAGCAACCTGAGCCGGGTCGTTAGCGCCAGCATTATTGCCGGGGTCAGCCTGGTTACCGCCCTGGTTTGCACCAGCGTTTGCATTGTCAGCAGCATTGGCGTTACCGCCTGCGTTTGCATTGCCACCAGCGTTGGCGTTACCACCGGCGTTTGCATTATCAGCAGCATTGGCGTTACCGCCGGCCTTAGCATTGTCGCCAGCGTTGTTACCGCCTGCGTTATTGCCGCCAGCGTTAGCGTTGTCGCCACCGCCTGCGTTGTTACCGCCACCGGCGTTTACGTTGCCACCAGCGTTATTGCCGCCGCCCTGGTTTGCACCAGCGTTAGCGTTGTCGCCACCGCCTGCGTTGTTACCGCCACCGGCGTTTACGTTGCCACCAGCGTTATTGCCGCCGCCCTGGTTTGCACCAGCCTTGGCATTGTCGCCGCCGCCTGCGTTGTTACCGCCAGCCTTAGCGTTATCGCCAGCGTTTACATTGCCACCAGCGTTATTGCCGCCGCCCTGGTTTGCACCAGCGTTAGCGTTGTCGCCACCGCCTGCGTTGTTACCGCCACCGGCGTTTACATTGCCACCAGCGTTATTGCCGCCGCCCTGGTTTGCACCAGCCTTGGCATTGTCGCCGCCACCAGCGTTGTTACCACCAGCATTATTACCGCCACCAGCAACAATAGTCACATCGTTAGCTTCACCACCACGAGGGGTATCACCCTTCTTCATGGAGCCGGTCAGCAGGTTAACGCTGACCTCATCACCAACGTTCGGTGCAGCACCACCCTTCACCTTGTCTGCGCTCGGGAAGGGCAGCTCAGCAGTGAAGTTACCGTTAGCATCGGCCTGGATGTACAGCCACACACCAGCGCTGTTACCCTTCTTACCCTCAAAGGTAGCGTCCTGCGTAGGAGCCAGAGAACCACCATTGAGCTTAACAGCGATCACCGAACCGCTGGTACCATCCTGAGTCTTGAAACCCTCACCACGGATCTTCAGCGGCTGACCAACCTGCCACTGCTCAGGAATGTACACCTTGGCACCATCATCGTAGGTGTGAACATCTACTTCACCAACTACGTTATTGCCACCTTGGTTGGGGTTAGCCTGGTTGCCACCCTTGTTCGGGTCGGCCTGGTTGCCACCCTTGTTCGGGTCGGCCTGGTTACCGCCCTTGTTCGGGTCGGCCTGGTTGCCACCCTTGTTCGGGTCGGCCTGGTTACCGCCCTTGTTCGGGTCGGCCTGGTTACCGCCCTTGTTCGGGTCGGCCTGGTTGCCACCCTTGTTCGGGTCGGCCTGGTTGCCACCCTTGTTCGGGTCGGCCTGGTTACCGCCCTTGTTCGGGTCGGCCTGGTTGCCACCCTTGTTCGGGTCGGCCTGGTTACCGCCCTTGTTCGGGTCGGCCTGGTTGCCACCCTTGTTCGGGTCGGCCTGGTTGCCACCCTTGTTGGGGTTAGCCTGGTTGTTATTAACCGTGGGGGTGGAGGAAGCACCACCGTTAGGCTGCTGGCTTGCGCCAGAAGACTGGCTAGCGCTCTCAACCTGAAGGGTGACGGTGTTCACAATAATCAACGCACCGGAGTTCTGGCCATAAGCGAAGAGCTTACCGCCGGAGAAAGACATATTACCGACAATATCGAACTGACCGGTGGAGGTCTTCAGATCGATAGTCTTCACCACTGCACGAGTCTGCAGGTCAATAACAGTCACATAGCCGTAGCTTGAGATATATGCCTTGCCAGAGTCCTGGTCAATCTTAATCTCACGTGCCTGGAAGCTGGACTGGCCCTGCGCACCCTGAACGGCGCCATTGCTAGTCCACAGTTCCTTCATGGTGTTCTGGTCGTAAACAGTCACCGTGCTCTTCTCGGTGTTAACAACCCAGACGGTACCGTTCACGTCATCAATAGCAATGCTGTAGGAGCTGGAACCCTGGGTAGCACCGGGCAACTGAACAGTTGCCTCAACCTGCTGGGTATCAGCGTTCACGCGGGTGACGCACCCTGCGCGGTACGAATCATAGGAAGAGTAAGTCTTCCAAGCCTTGTTGTTCTTGGCAGAGTATGCGGACTGCGACGACTGGTACTGACCAGCCAAATCCTTGCTCTGCTCAGCCTGGCCCTGGCCTTGCTGCTGGTTGCCAGTCTGGCCCTGCTGCTGTTGCTGCTGAGCGGGCTGCTGCTGTTGGTTAGCCTGGCCCTGCTGCTGGGCAGGCTGCTGCTGTTGCTGCTGAGCGGGCTGCTGCGCCTCCTGACGGGCGCCTCCCCCAACTGCTCAGTGGGTGCATTAGCAAATGCTGCGGGAATGGTTCCCAGCGAGCCTGCTACGACTGACAGTGCGCCAGCCGAAGCCAAAAGCTTGCGGGAAGTTACTTTCTTGGACGAAGAAGTCATATTCTGATCCTCGATGTCTTTGGCGATTGACCTTTAGGGTCCGTAAACCTCAAAGATTACTTGACTAACACAGTAATTAACTTAAACCTGAGATGTAGACAAGTACAGTTCGATACTAGAGATTGCATTTCCAAGAATCAACCACTAGACAGGAATTGTAATCAGATATTTATATTTTTCTTGCTTACGTTCCGTCATCAAATTTTATTTTTGTACGCAAACAAATACCCACAGCAAAGGGCCCTTCCCCGGAAAAACGGGGAAGGGCCCTTCCTCTAAATACACGCTAGACAGAGCGTTCGTTCTAGAAAAGCTTACTTAGCTTTTTCCAGAATCTCTACGACACGCCAACGCTTGGTAGCGGATAGCGGACGGGTCTCTGCCAGCAGAACGAGGTCACCGACACCGCAGCTATTCTGCTCATCGTGTGCCTTGATCTTAGAGCTACGGCGCATCACTTTGCCGTAGAGTGCGTGCTTCACGCGGTCCTCGACCTCGACGACAACGGTCTTGTCCATCTTGTCGGAGACGACGTAGCCGCGGCGGGTCTTGCGGTAGCCGCGCTCTTCGTTCTTTACTTCACTCACTTGGACTCACCTTCGGTTGCGGGACGAATACCGAGCTCACGCTCACGAAGCACGGTGTAGATACGTGCAATGTCACGCTTGATGGTGCGGCGACGACCAGCGTTAGCCTGACCGGTGACTTCCTGGAAACGGATGTTGAAGAGTTCCTTCTTCGACTCGCTCAGCTTCTCAGCCAGCTCTTCATTGGAGAGCTCTGCGAGCTTGTCGATGCTAAGATCCTTGGATCCAACTGCCATCTCTCTTATTCACCACCTTCGCGACGCACAATACGTGCCTTCATCGGGAGCTTGTGGATTGCCAGGCGCATTGCCTCACGAGCCACTTCTTCGGACACGCCATCGAGTTCAAACATGACTCGACCGGGCTTAACATTGGCAACCCACCACTCGGGTGAACCCTTACCGGAACCCATACGAGTTTCGGCAGGTTTCTTGGTCAGCGGGCGGTCCGGATAAATGTTAATCCAGACCTTACCGCCACGCTTAATGTGACGGGTCATTGCGATACGGGCAGCCTCAATCTGGCGGTTGGTCACGTACGCAGGGCTCAGGGCCTGAATGCCCCACTCACCGAAGCTAACCTCGGTGCCGCCCTTAGCCAGACCATGACGCTTGGGGTGGTGCTGCTTGCGGTACTTTACTCGACGGGGAATAAGCATTTATGCCTCACCGTTCTCTGCAGTCTTGGCTTCGGTGTTTGCCGAAGCGTTCTCGTTGCGGCGCTCACGACGGGGGCCACGGCCACCGGAGCGGCGGCGGTCACCGTCACGGCGGTTGCCGCGTCGGTTGTTGGCTGCCTGCTGAGCTGCCAGTTCCTTGTCGGTCAGATCGCCCTTGTAGATCCAAACCTTCACGCCAATACGGCCGAAGGTGGTCTTAGCCTCGAAGAAGCCGTAGTCGATATTCGCGCGAAGAGTGTGCAGGGGCACACGGCCTTCACGGTAGAACTCGGAACGGGACATTTCAGCACCGCCCAGGCGCCCGGAGCACTGGATACGAATACCCTTTGCACCTGCACGCTGTGCGGACTGGATAGCCTTCTTCATGGCGCGGCGGAAAGCAACACGGGATGCGAGCTGTTCCGCGATGCCCTGTGCAACCAGCTGAGCAGACAGGTCGGGGTTAGCGACCTCCAGAATGTTCAGCTGAATCTGCTTACCGGTGAGCTTCTCAAGCTCAGCGCGGATACGGTCTGCTTCAGCACCGCGGCGGCCGATCACGATACCGGGGCGAGCAGTGTGGATGTCCACACGTACACGGTCACGGGTACGCTCGATCTCAACCTTCGCAACGCCTGCGCGATCCAGGTTCTTCGCCAGCAGTTCGCGGATCTTTACGTCCTCACGGACAAAATCTGCGTAACGCTCGCCGGGCTTATTGGAATCAGCGAACCACTTAGAGACGTGTTCGGTGGTGATGCCCAGTCGGAAACCGTTCGGGTGAATTTTCTGGCCCATTTAGCGGTTCTCCTCCTTTTCGGGGGTAGCAACGACCACGGTAATGTGGCTGGTGCGCTTGTTGATGCGGTATGCACGACCCTGAGCGCGGGGCTGGATGCGCTTCATGGTCGGGCCCTCGTCCGCGTATACTTCGCTGATAAACAGCTCTTCTTCGCGGAAAGCCACACCTTCCTGGTTTGCTTTCTGGCGTGCGTTAGCCATCGCCGAAGCAACAATCTTGTATACCGGCTCCGAAGCTGCCTGCGGGGCGAACTTCAGAATCGCCAGAGCCTCTTCCGCTTGCTTACCACGGATCAGGTTGACGACACGGCGGGCCTTCATAGGCGTAACGCGAACATAGCGCGCTGATGCCTTGGCTTCCATTGCCTATCTCTCTTTCGTCTATTGCCGAAAGGGAAACGTTAGCTGATCGGGAAAACCCGATTAGCGACGCTTGCCCTTACGGTCGTCCTTCACATGGCTGCGGAAAGTGCGGGTCGGTGCAAACTCGCCGAGCTTGTGACCAACCATCGACTCGGTGATAAACACCGGCACGTGCTTGCGTCCGTCGTACACTGCGATGGTGTGCCCGAGCATGTCGGGAATAATCATCGAGCGGCGGGACCAAGTCTTAATAACATTCTTGGTGCCCTTCTCGTTCTGAGCTGCGACCTTCAGGTAAAGGTGCTGATCAACGAAAGGGCCCTTCTTCAAACTACGAGGCATGTGTCAGGCTCCTTAGCGCTTCTTGCCAGTACGACGGCGACGAACGATGAGCTTGTCGCTTTCCTTGTTGGGGCGGCGGGTGCGGCCCTCAGGCTTACCGTTGGGGTTAACCGGGTGACGACCACCGGAGGTTTTACCTTCACCACCACCGTGCGGGTGGTCCACCGGGTTCATGACCACACCACGAACGGTCGGGCGGATGCCCTTCCAGCGGTTACGGCCAGCCTTACCCCAGTTAATGTTGGACTGTTCGGCGTTGCCGACCTCGCCCACGGTTGCGCGGCAGCGAACATCCACGTTGCGGATTTCGCCGGAGGGCAGACGGAGCTGGCCGTACTTACCTTCCTTAGCAACCAGCTGAACCGAGGCACCAGCGGAACGTGCCAGCTTTGCACCACCGCCAGGACGCAGCTCAACGCAGTGGAGCACGGTACCTACGGGGATGTTGCGCAGCGGCAGGTTATTGCCGGGTTTAATATCGGCTGCGGGGCCGGATTCAACGATGTCGCCCTGTGCGAGCTTGTTCGGAGCGATAATGTAACGCTTGGAACCATCGAAGTAGTGCAGAAGCGCAATGCGTGCGGTGCGGTTCGGGTCGTACTCGATGTGTGCAACGCGTGCGTTCACACCGTCTTTGTCGTGACGACGGAAGTCGATCAGACGGTACTGACGCTTGTGCCCACCGCCCTTGTGGCGAGCGGTGATGCGACCGGTGTTGTTACGGCCGCCCTTCTTAGGGAGCGGACGAACCAGGGACTTTTCCGGGGTGGAGCGGGTGATTTCAGTGAAATCAGCAACGCTCGAACCGCGGCGACCCGGGGTCGTCGGATTGTACTTACGAATACCCATTGTTAGATATTTCTTCCTTCGTTAAAGTGGTCTCCGCTGGCCTTATGCCTGCGGACCGCCGAAGATGTCGATGTGGTGGCCGTCCTTGAGGGTCACAATGGCACGCTTGGTGTCTTTGCGAGAACCCCAACCGAAGCGGGTGCGCTTGCGCTTACCCTTGCGGTTAATGGTGTTCACGGACGCTACTTCAACCCCAAAGATCTTCTCGATGGCCTGCTTAATCTCCAGTTTGTTGGAGTTGGGGGCAACCTCGAAGGTAACTTTACCTTCGTCGATCTGGCTGTAGCTCTTTTCGGATACGACGGGGGCGATGATCACGTCGTACACAGACTTGGTGGAAACGCTCATTACTTAGCGCCCTCCTTCTTCTGGTTAGCAGTTACGAATGCATCGTATGCTGCCTTGGTGAAGACCACGTCGTCTGAAATCAGCACATCGTAGGTGTTGAGCTGGTCAGCGTACAGCACGTGTACATTCTGCAGGTTACGTGCGGACAGTGCCGCAATATCCTCGTCACGGCCGATCACTACGAGCACGTTCTTACGCTCGGTGATGGACGCCAAAGCCGCCTTAGCAGCCTTAGTTGAGGGGGTTTCGCCTGCAACGAGGGTCTCTACCACGTGGATACGGCCGTGACGAGCGCGATCAGAAAGAGCGCCGCGCAGTGCCGCAGCAATCATCTTCTTAGGGGTGCGCTGTGCGTAGTTACGCGGGGTGGGGCCGTGCACCACACCGCCACCGGTCATATGCGGTGCGCGGATGGAGCCCTGACGTGCGTTACCGGTGCCCTTCTGCTTAAAAGGCTTACGGCCTGCACCGGACACCTCGCCACGGTTTTTGGTCTTGTGGGTGCCCTGACGTGCGGCAGCAAGCTGTGCAACGACAACCTGGTGCAGCAGGGGCACGGATGCCTGCGCGTCAAAAATCTCTGCGGGCAGGTCTACTTTAAGGGTTTTGACAGCCATGATGTACTAGGCTCCCTTCACAGCGGTACGAACTAGAACAACGCCGCCCTTAGGACCGGGAATTGCACCCTTGATCAGCAGCACATTGTTCTCAGCGTCCACACCCTGGATAGTCAGGTTCAAAGTGGTGTGGCGTGCTGCGCCCATACGGCCAGCCATGCGCATACCCTTGAACACGCGTGCGGGGTAGGATGCACCACCAATGGAACCGGGCTTACGGTGGTTCTTGTGCTGACCGTGCGATGCGCCAACACCCTTGAAGCCGTGACGCTTCATAACACCTGCAAAGCCCTTACCCTTGGTCTTGCCTACGACGTCTACCTTCTGGCCGACCTCGAACATCTCAACAGTCAGTTCCTGACCGGGGGTGTATTCTGCGGCATCTGCGGTACGTACCTCAACGAGGTGACGACGAGGGGTAACACCGGCTTTCTCGAAGTGACCAGCCAGCGGCTTGGTGACCTTGCGAGAATCGATGGCACCGAAACCAATCTGCACGGCGGTGTAGCCGTCAGTTTCCTGGTTACGGATCTGGGTAACAACGTTAGAATCAGCCTTGACGACGGTAACGGGCACGAACTTCCCGTCCTCGTCCCAGACCTGGGTCATGCCAAGCTTGGTGCCTAGCAGGCCCTTCACCTGGCGCTCGAATTTGTTAGTCATTTAGATGCGATCCTCTACAGCTTGATCTCGATGTTCACGTCTGCCGGCAGGTCAAGACGCATGAGGGCATCAACAGCCTTAGGGGTCGGATCAACGACGTCGATCAGACGCTTGTGCGTACGCATCTCAAAGTGCTCGCGGCTGTCCTTGTACTTGTGGGGAGAACGGATAACGCAGTATACGTTCTTCTCGGTCGGAAGCGGCACGGGGCCAACTACAGTTGCGCCTGCACCCTTGACCGTTTCGACGATTTTCCGTGCCGAAGAATCAATGACCTCGTGATCATAGGACTTCAGACGGATGCGGATTTTCTGTCCCGCCATCTGTCGGACTCTCTTTCTTGATGTATTCCCTGTATCGGGGCGTGTGCCCCTTATAGCGGCGCTTAAGGAACGCGATATATTCATCACGTGCGCCTCCCGATACGGACTGAATCCGGCAATGCCGGGTTCCTCACCCCGCTCAGGCACCGACCCCCGAACTCGGGCGTGTCGCCTGTGCGCAGACAGACTCATCCCTTGTGTCTTTGAATCGGGTCATACGTGGGCCTGTTTTGAGCAACAGACACTTTTACAACGCCGTCTATTCTCTCAAATAGGAAGGTACCGCGCAAGCGGGAATACATTAAGTGTGGAAGAACACTTAAACGGCACCTGCCGTAAGCCCAGCAAACGCAGCAGCCCCTCCCATCAGACACCTGGGCACCAAGCATCCTCCAACACCCCTCACACTGGGCCGTCGGATTTTACTCAGGAAATCTGCAGAAACAATACATCTCTAAAAACACTAAAATGATATATTAGTGATTTATACATAACTAAATAGAGGTTATGAATTCTTTACACCTCTGATTCCCCAGGAATCTTCAAAGTTTTTCTCAGTAAGCTTTTGGGCCGCTACAGCCCAAAACATAGTGACCCGGGGTATCGGTTCAACTAAGGTGGAAGTAAACCCGTTACCGTCACGAGGAGACTACGATGTCAGAACCTAATCAAGGGTTCCCCCCTCAGCTTCCCCCCGAGCCGGGGCAGCCTGCACCGCAGCAGGAGGCACCCCCAACTATGGCTCACCCCAGTACGCCCAGCAGGTTCCCCAGGGGGTACCACCACAGCCTTACCCCGGCTACTATCCCCAGCTCCTGCCCCTTCTAACAGCCGCAGGAAAACAGAAGATCTGCTTCTGAACGTTCTGCTCTATTTAGGGTCGCTGCTGCTTATTGGCTCAGCAGCGCTGTTTATCACCAGCGTCACTTCCGAAGAAACCATCGGTCTACGTGTTGCAGCGCTCGGTTTTGGCAGCGCCCTCTTCTACGGCGCTGGCCTGATCATCTATAAAACAGTGGCACGCCTGCGTCTGGCTTCTTATTCCTTCACAGGCACCGGTTTAGCTCTTCTACCACTGACCGGTATAGCAACCTACCATCTGGGAGTGTGGGATAACGGCCGCATGATTTGGCTCATCACCTCTTTGGTGGGTACTGTGGCCATCGTGCTGGCCTGCACCATGATGCGTAACCGTATTATGGCGTACCTGCTCGTATCCTTCTTCATTTCGGATGCTTTAGCGGCTACCCGAGTCGCAGAACTACCCTTCGTATGGTACTTCGTGCTGCTGACAGTGCTCGCCACCATCCTGGGTCTTATTCTGCGGCTCAACGCGAAGCTTGTACCTACCGGGCTCCGTGAAGGACTCGTAGAATCCTCCCGTATTTTTGTGCCCGTCACGGCAGCGGTCGTGTTCTTCTTCGTCTCGAATATGAGCTTTCTTGAGGTGGGCGTTGTATTCGCCATTATGAGTGTGTACGCCCTCGTGTTTTTCACCCTCGACAACAAACTCGACTACTATATCCAGCTGCGTATCTACCCGCTGCTGGCCGTCATCTACTTCTGCATAGAACTGCACAATCTGCCGCTGCTGTTCGCGTTCTTATTCCTAGCTGTCCTGCTCAGCAACACCCTAGCAGCCCTACTGTGCTACCCGATTATTATGCAGCGCAAAGGTTACGACCAGAATGGTGCCCCCGCCTAGAGGTGGTTGGTCATCTTGATGCAGCCCTCAGCATCGCCGCTGCTGGTTTCACGCTCTTAGAAGCTACCATCACCATATTGTCTCACCGCTCCATTGATGGGGGAAACGTCCTAGAGCACCTACTGCCCTTCTTCGAGTCACAGAACAATGGCGGATTCCTGCCCGCGCTCTGGGTTTTGAGCGTATTCTTCCTTGTGGGTATGCTCCCCTACAAGCGTATACTGCCTGCAAACGTCATCCTCTACACGGTTTATGGCGTTGCTCTGCTTCTGTCTCTGGCCACGGCACGTTCTGATGGGGCGTTCTATGTGTGCTTCGCGGTCATCCCCATAGCCCTGCTGCTAAAGCGTGCACCGGGCGTTGAGCCATTAGCGGTCTCCATCGGCGCCAAGGTGAGCGCGTTCCTCGGTATTATGCACCTGTCGTACGTGACGTTCAGTGATTTCAGTGGGCGCGGCATTATCCTGCTCATGGCCGCTGTCATGGCAGGTTTCGGGGTGATCACCCTTTCCTTCGCACACTCCGCTCAGGGCGCTAAGAGCAACAGCCGTATTGTTGAAGCGCTCGTGTATACCATCACCTCCGCCACGTTCCTGTTTCTCCGTTCGGTGCTGAGCTTCCGTTACCCCGAAGGTTCCACCGAGATTCTCACCGCGATGCTCTACAGCGCGGCTCTTATCGCCCTCACCGCACTGTGCATTTGGATGATCCGCCTGGCTGTCGATACCGCCTCAGCCAACATTAACCTGGGGGCCCGCTGGGCGTTGGGTATCGCCCTCAGTGGAGCAGCCATAGCATCCGTCCTTATGCCCTACTACCTGCTGTCCATCATTATGCTGGTCATACTAGGTGGCACTATCGCATTCTTAGGGTTCATCATGATCCCGGCAGGCAGCCCAAGCCGTACCTTCCTGCTCAATATGGCACGCGGACCCATCTGCTGGATAGCCCCAGTACTGTGGGCCTCAGATACGGCACGTTTTGCTGACTTCCTGCTGCTGCTATCCGGCCTCTGCCTGCTGCTGGGTGCGCTCAGCGCCGTCCTATACCGCACCAGCGGCAGCCGCGGCGAGATGGTGACTTTCCAGGTGTTCTTCTATATCGCCTGCGTACCAGCAGGTATTGCCGGACTATTCATGGTCCGCTCCGAACCGCTCGCTGCTACCCTGTGCCCGCTGGCTGTAGTGCTCATGTGGGGTATCGGAGAATGGACTAACGTACTGTTCCTTCGCTTAGCAGCTGCCTCCGCTTTGGTGCTCACGTTACAGTCCATAGCTGATGTAACTTTCACACCATCATTCTTTGCGCTGCACAGCGATACCGGTGGACCGTTTACCTGGGTGGCTGATTTCCCCACCGTCTATGGCCTCAGCGCTCTCTTCGCCACACTGCTGCTGTACGTTGGCAAGGTACTGCTGCCCCTTGAAATTGGGGGTACCCAAAATGTACGCCCCAGCATCTCGGTACAGCTTCCGAGCACCCCGCCGCGTGTGGTGCTGCTGCCGATGCACGGGCCGCTTACCAGCCCCTATCCGTATCGAAAAGCACAACGCGGTTCGTTCGCCAACCGTGCATGCGGTGTACAGAATTTGCTGGTTATTATTCCTGGCATTATCGCCCTGGTTCTTTATGGGATGTTCTCCCTCGCATCAGCTAATACAACTATTAGTGCTTTCCTCTGCGCCTTCGCGGTGCTTTCTATCGCGTCGGTCTTGCCGAAGGAGAAAACGTACATAGCGTTCCTGCTCTCAGTTGTGGCTTTTGTGGGCCGGTTCCTCTTGACGATTAACAGCGGAAGCTTCTTCATTAGCTTCCTGGAACTGATATCACTTATCCTGCTAGCACTCAGCACCGCCCCAGTACTGCGCAACGTCATGTCCAACCGTCCGGCTCGGGAAGGTATTGACGCATCGGTCGCTGGCCTGTACGCCACATTTGCTCTTCAAGGAATGGTCACCTTCATTGCATGGGCTTCCCCGCACGATATTGCCCAAGGCACCGTGATTATGACCATCAGCCTGCTCATGACCATTCTTGCGGCGCTGCTGGTTGACCGCATCTGGGTCATTATTGGGGCTGTCATTGTCACCATAGACCTGGCTCTGCTGCTGAACAGCATGAACCCGCTGATGCTGATGATCATCGCGATTATCCTGATTTCCGGTGTGGTGTGGCGTTTGCTTACCCGCGATAAGAAAAACCCACCCACCGATGCTGGCCACAACGGTATGCCGCAGCCAAGTGCCCCACTACCCTATAACCCGCAGGACCACATGCCCGCCCCGGTGCAGGGTATGGGGGCCCCGCAGGGCGAACCGCAGCAGTACTACCCTCAGCAGCAGCCCCCGCTGTTCGCCGACTACGCTCAGGGTCAGCAATGGCAGGGGCGACAGTACCCGCAACAGTAGCCCGCTCACCCTAACGTGACGGTAACAAGGGGGGCCTGGAAGGAACACTAAATGTTCCTTCCAGGCCCCATCGTTTATTGTGTTGTATTCACTATGCTGTACTTTAGCGTTCGCCCTGACCGTTCAGGTACCGCACCAGCTGTAAGAGGCGGCGAGCCCAGCTGTCCCAGTTCAGCCTCTCCCGCACATCTCGCACAGCCCACAGTGATGCATTGTCAATATCAACAGCCTTCATAAATTGCAGGCGCTTATACGAGTTCTGTTGGAACATGTCGGTTCGGTACAGCCAACCGCTACGATCGTGCCGCACCAGCGAAGCAATCCCCTCTACCTGCTCCCCCAGCACTGGCAGACCACAGTACAGCGCATCGGTAACCAGCGCATCCTTACCCGCGGCAACAGGGACAAGAAGAACATCGTGTTCAATATACACTTTCGCGGCTTCGTCATAGCTTGAGGGGCCGGAACCCGACGGATCTCATACAGTAAATCCTCCGGGGAATCGCCTACGATACACAACTGCACCTTACGGACCTTCACCAGCCGCTCATACAAGTCGAGTATCATCGGCCCACCGTCCCGCTTCCAGTCCTCACTGACAAACAGAAGCTTAAGCACATCACGGTCTGTGATGCGTGTGGGGCGGATAATCTTTGACTCCCCCACGAAGGAGCCCATCGGCACAACCTCAACCTTGCTGCTGGGAATATTCAAATCATCAATCAGCACGTCTTTAATCCAGCGGTTCGCCACCGCGAACAGGCTCACCCCCGACGCGGATGCCTTCTCAAGAATCCGGGCCTGTACCGACATGAGTCGGCTAATGCCGCCGCCGCGCCGTTTCTCGGCGCGCAGTCGGGTTCCAAAAGACGAATCCGCCACCTGAATAACAGGGATTTTCCCGGATATCATAATCGTCTCAGTAGGTGGTGCTAAAGAGATAAGCGCAGCAACCCCCTGCAAATCAGCCACCTGGGAGCGGGCACGCAAACTGGTTTTCGCGGAACTAAATAAAGTATGAGTGGTCGTGTACTCCCGCCCCAAAAGCGAAGCGACCCT
The DNA here is from genome assembly GCA_002355935.1 of Rothia aeria. GTDB lineage: Bacteria > Actinomycetota > Actinomycetes > Actinomycetales > Micrococcaceae > Rothia > Rothia aeria. Next base: position 2,387,313 of record AP017895.1, read on the forward strand.
GACCACCAACCGGTCAGCCAAAGGATCCTGCCCCTCAGCCACACGCACGATTAGTACCTCAGTGAGGTTCTGCAGGGCACGTACCGCAGCTGAGTTCTCCAGACCATAGGCGGGTGCCTGGCTTTCGCGGCTTCCCAGAATCACGGCAACCGGCGGGTACTTTTGACCTGGCACTCATCTCTCCTAAAAGTACTGGTGTAAACTTTTATGCCACACCCTAGAGTACCGTACCGGGCTGTACGCCACTACCGTTACCATCTCAGCCCCACCGTTTAAATACAAAAGGACCCCCGCAATACTGCGGGGGTCCCTGTGTAAGATTCGCTACCTTCTAGAGGCAGAATCTGCTACAAGAGCATGAGCGAATTGTCGTTGTTACGGCAATTACTTAATGATCTTGGTAACGCGGCCCGAACCAACGGTGCGGCCACCCTCACGGATAGCGAAGCCGAGGCCCTCTTCCATAGCGATGGGCTGGATCAGCTCAACAGTCATCTCGGTGTTGTCACCGGGCATAACCATCTCGGTGCCCTCGGGCAGCTTAATAACACCGGTCACGTCAGTGGTACGGAAGTAGAACTGAGGACGGTAGTTCGAGTAGAACGGGTTGTGACGGCCGCCCTCATCCTTGGAGAGGATGTAGACGTTTGCCTCGAACTCGGTGTGGGGGGTGATGGAGCCCGGCTCCACAACAACCTGACCACGCTCAACGTCGTCACGCTTGAGACCACGCAGAAGCAGGCCACAGTTCTCGCCAGCCCATGCCTCGTCGAGCTGCTTGTGGAACATCTCGATACCGGTCACGGTGGTCTTCTGGATGGGTCGGATACCAACGATCTCAACCTCGGAGTTGATCTTCAGGGTACCGCGCTCTGCACGACCGGTCACAACGGTGCCGCGACCGGTAATGGTGAAGACGTCCTCGATGGGCATGAGGAAGGGCTTGTCCTTCTCACGAACCGGGTCGGGGATGTAGCTGTCAACAGCTTCCATGAGCTCCTCAACCTTAGCAACCCACTCGGGGTCACCCTCAAGAGCCTTCAGAGCGGAAACGCGGATCACGGGAGCCTCGTCACCGTCGAACTCCTGCGAGGAGAGAAGGTCACGGACCTCCATCTCGACGAGGTCAAGAAGCTCTTCGTCGTCAACCATGTCAGCCTTGTTCAGTGCCACCAGCAGGGTGGGCACGCCAACCTGGCGAGCGAGCAGCACGTGCTCACGGGTCTGAGCCATAGGACCGTCGGTAGCAGCAACCACGAGGATTGCGCCGTCCATCTGAGCAGCACCGGTGATCATGTTCTTGACGTAGTCGGCGTGGCCGGGTGCGTCAACGTGTGCGTAGTGGCGCTTATCGGTCTGGTACTCAATGTGCGCGATGTTAATGGTAATACCGCGCTGACGCTCCTCAGGAGCGGAGTCGATCATGCCGAAGTCACGCTTCTCGTTCAGGTCCGGGTACTTGTCAGCCAGCACCTTGGAGATGGCAGCGGTCAGGGTGGTCTTACCGTGGTCAACGTGACCAATGGTACCGACGTTAACGTGAGGCTTGGAGCGCTCGAACTTAGCCTTAGCCAAGAGTGTTCCTCCTAGAACGTATCGAAAACATGCACCCGGATCTTATCTCCGGCGCAATCCGTAGAAAACGGTCTAGCGTCTACAATAGCGGATTACGACGCAGAGATGAAACTGTCCATGCCTTCAATGATGGATTTTAATTAAAATTTTAGAGTGTGGGCTGCGCGTTTCTCAACCCGCAGCCCACGGGATGAGAGCGGTGATTACTCGCCGCGGCTCTTCTGGATGATCTCGTCAGCGACGTTCTTGGGAACTTCACCGTAGCTGTCGAAGGCCATCGAGAACACTGCACGGCCCTGGGTCTTACCACGCAGGTCACCAATGTAGCCGAACATTTCGGTCAGCGGCACGAGAGCTTTAACGATCTTCACGCCGGATGCATCCTCCATGGAACGCACGTGACCACGACGGGAGTTCAGGTCGCCGATAACATCGCCCATGTACTCCTCGGGGTACGTACCTCAACGTCCATGAGCGGTTCCAGCAGAACCGGGTTAGCGCGCTTAGCGCCTTCCTTGAACACCATGGAACCGGCGATCTTGAACGCCATTTCAGAGGAGTCGACATCGTGGTAAGCACCGTCGATCAGGGTTGCTTTCACACCGACCATCGGGTAGCCAGCCAGGATACCGAACTTCATAGCGTCCTGGATACCGGCGTCAACAGAAGGAATGTACTCGCGAGGCACGCGACCACCGGTCACCTTGTCCTCAAACTCGTACAGTTCCTCGCCATCCAAGGGCAGCGGCTCGAAGGAAACCTGCACCTTTGCGAACTGACCGGAACCACCGGTCTGCTTCTTGTGGGTGTAGTCGACCTTCTCGACAGCCTTCTTGATGGTTTCGCGGTATGCAACCTGAGGCTTACCAACGTTAGCCTCAACCTTGAACTCACGCTTCATACGGTCAACAATGATGTCCAAGTGAAGCTCGCCCATACCACCGATTTCGGTCTGGCCGGTCTCTTCGTTCAGCGACACGGTGAAGGTGGGGTCCTCAGCGGAGAGCTTCTGAATAGCGGTCGACATCTTCTCCTGGTCACCCTTGGTCTTAGGCTCAATTGCCACGAAGATCACGGGGCGGGGAAGGTCATCGACTCAAGCACAATCGGGTTTGCCGGATCGCACAGGGTATCACCAGTAGTGGTGTCCTTCAGACCAATTGCGGCATAGATGTGGCCTGCAGTGACTTCCTCAACAGGGTTCTCCTTGTTGGACTGCATCTGGAAGAGCTTACCGAGGCGTTCTTTCTTACCCTTGGTCGAGTTAAGAACCTGCTGTCCCTGGGACGCGTGACCGGAGTACACACGGGTGTAGATGAGCTGACCGTAGAACGGGTGAGCTGCAACCTTGTAGGCCAGAGCCGCGAAAGGCTCATCAGCGGAAGCCTTACGGGTGAGCTTCTCTTCCTCATCCGAGGGGCTAGAGCCCTCCACAGCGGGCACATCCAGCGGGGAAGGCAGGTACTCGATCACGGCATCCAGCATGGGCTGAACACCACGGTTCTTGAAAGCAGAACCACAGAGCACGGGGAATGCCTCACCGTTAATGGTCAGCTGACGGATACCAGATTTGAGCTCGTCAACGGTCAGTTCGCCCTCTTCGAGGTACTTCTCCATGAGCTCTTCGCTGGACTCAGCAACAGCCTCAACCATCTCGGCACGGTACTCTTCAGCCTTAGCCTGCAGGTCGGCGGGGATTTCCTGAATCTCGTAGGAAGCACCCATGGTCACGTCACCCTTAGAGTCACCGGGCCATACGTATGCCTTCATTTCGAGCAGGTCAACCACACCAACGAAGTCGCTCTCAGCGCCGATGGGCAGCTGCAGAACGAGCGGCTTAGCGCCCAAGCGGTCGATAATGGTCTGAACAGTGAAGTAGAAGTCCGCGCCCATCTTGTCCATCTTATTGACGAAGCAGATGCGGGGAACATCGTACTTATCAGCCTGACGCCACACGGTCTCAGACTGAGGCTCAACACCTTCCTTGCCGTCAAACACTGCTACCGCGCCGTCAAGCACGCGCAGCGAACGCTCCACCTCAACGGTGAAGTCAACGTGACCGGGGGTGTCGATAATGTTGATCTGGTTGTTTTTCCAGAAGCAGGTGATAGCTGCGGAGGTAATGGTAATACCTCGCTCCTGCTCCTGAGCCATCCAGTCCATAGTTGACGCGCCATCGTGAGTCTCACCGATCTTGTGGTTAATACCGGTGTAGAACAGGATGCGCTCAGTTGTGGTGGTCTTACCGGCGTCAATGTGCGCCATAATACCGATGTTGCGGACCTTGTTCAGGTCAGTGTACACATCATGTGCCACGTTTTTCTCCCTAAATGAGATACTCCGAAAGCCTGACGGGAAACCCGGCAGGCTCTAAACGGAGAATTACCAGCGGTAGTGAGCGAAGGCCTTGTTGGACTCGGCCATCTTGTGAGTGTCTTCGCGACGCTTCACAGCGGCACCGAGACCATTGGACGCATCCAGGATCTCGTTCATCAGACGCTCAGTCATGGTCTTCTCGCGGCGCTGCTTTGAGAAGCCAACAAGCCAGCGAAGAGCCAGAGCGGTGGAACGGCCGGGGCGAACCTCAACCGGAACCTGGTAGGTAGCGCCACCAACACGGCGGGAACGAACCTCAAGCGAGGGCTTGATGTTGTCCATAGCCTTCTTCAGGGTAACAACCGGGTCAGAACCGGTCTTCTTCTCAACACCCTCAAGAGCACCGTATACGATGCGCTGGGCAACAGACTTCTTGCCGTCCAGCAGAACCTTGTTAATGAGCTGGGTGACCAGTGTCGAACCGTACACCGGATCGTTGACGAGGGGACGCTTGGGAGCGGGACCCTTACGAGGCATTACTTCTTCTCCTTCTTAGCGCCGTAGCGGGAGCGAGCCTGCCCGCGACCCTTAACACCCTGGGTATCCAGAGCGCCACGAACGATCTTGTAACGAACACCGGGGAGGTCTTTCACACGACCACCGCGAACGAGCACAATTGAGTGCTCCTGCAGGTTGTGGCCCTCACCGGGAATGTATGCGGTAACCTCGACGCCGCCGTTGAGCTTGACACGAGCGACCTTACGCAGTGCCGAGTTCGGCTTCTTCGGGGTGGTGGTGTACACACGGGTGCACACGCCACGCTTCATGGGGTTGCCCTTCAGTGCGGGCGCCTTGGTCTTGACGACCTTGGGAGTCCGGCCCTTACGGACCAGCTGCTGAATAGTAGGCACGTTTTCTCCGTTGCATTGATGGGCTTATCTGTCTTCAAGCCCGCTAAACTGACTAGCTCCCGGCGCTTTCACCCCGGGCGCTCTCGGTTATAGAAGCCCGCACACACTAGCACCCCGCATGAGGTGATAAAGGGCACGGGTTCTTGGCTCCCAGCGAATCACTTGCTACCTTACGACCGAGCTCGATTCGACCGGGGTTAGAAGTTTTTGGGCACACTTAAAAATGGCATTTAGGTGTCAGCACAAAAAGCAACACCAAAGGACGGTATCCATACTGCCATTGATTCGTTTGCCCGCGTGCCGGAATCTTCACGGCACCCGCGTAATAGCGGGCACCCCAGCACTGAGGCCAAGTACTTCGACATACGACTATACAGGTTAAAACCCGCTTAATCCAGCGGGTTTTACCGCCAAGAAGGCAACCACTGCTTTAAATCCTGTGTGATTACTCACCATCGTGGTGCGGGAGATGTTTTCACCCCGCAGGCGCATACCGTGCCTTAAAGCCTCAGGAGGCGGCCCCGGCACAATGCCGAAGCCGCTTCCCTCAACTGCCCCAGTGGTTAGCACCAGAAGTAGACCGGATAGAACCTCAGGTGAGGCTACTCCATACCGCGACCGTACTCATCCAAAGGAACCGCCATAAACCCGTTATTCGCATACGGGTACGGCTCGTCGCCCATCGGGCTAAAGACGCTCTGGTAACCGAACGCCTCCAGCGCGTTAAGCTGCTCCTGACGGGCCTGCGGGCTGGGCTCAACCTCAATATCGTTGTAGCGAGCCAAACCGGTACCGGCCGGAACCAGCTTACCGATAATGACGTTCTCCTTCAGACCAAGCAGTGGGTCGGTCTTAGCCTCCATTGCGGCCTGAGTGAGCACGCGGGTGGTCTCCTGGAAGGATGCGGCAGAGAGCCAGGACTCGGTTGCCAGCGACGCCTTGGTAATACCCATCATCTCGGGGCGACCGGCGGCGGGCTTCTTACCCTCCGTCAGGGCCTTACGGTTAGCGCGCTGGAAGACGATATTATCCACCAGCTCACCCGGCAGCAGCTCAGTATCGCCAGACTCAATGACGGTCACGCGGCGCAGCATCTGACGCACAATAACCTCAACGTGCTTATCGTGAATCTCCACACCCTGAGACTTGTACACGCCCTGAACTTCGCTCACCAGGTGCTTCTGTGCCTCACGCGGGCCGCGAATACGCAGCACCTCCTTCGGATCCACCGAACCGGCGGCAAGCTGCTCGCCCACCTGCACGTGATCGCCATCCTGAAGCTTCGAGGCGGCACGGCGCAGCACCGTGTACGACTGCGGATCAGAACCGTCATCCGGGGTCACCACAATCTTGTAGGAACGCTCCGTGTCCTCAATGCTCACCCGACCGGCAACCTCAGAAATAGGTGCCACACCCTTGGGGGTACGGGCCTCAAACAGCTCCTGGATACGAGGCAGACCCTGGGTAATGTCGTCAGCCGATGCCACACCACCGGTGTGGAAGGTACGCATGGTCAGCTGGGTACCGGGCTCACCAATAGACTGAGCCGCAATAATACCCACGGCCTCGCCAATATCGACCAGGGTGTTCGACGCCATCGAACGGCCATAGCACAGGGCGCACACACCAATACCGGACTCACAGGTGAGCACCGAACGCACGCGCACATCCTTCACGCCAGCCTTGAACAGCTTCTCAATCAGCACATCCGAGACATCCTCACCGGCGGCTGCAAGTACGCTGCCCTCAGCGTCCTTCACATCCACCGCAAGGGTGCGTCCGTGAATGGAGGTCTCAACATCCGGATGCAAGTTTGCCTCATCATCAATGAGCGGAAGCACCAGACCGCGGCGGGTACCACAGTCATGCTCACGCACAATCACATCCTGCGACACGTCCACCAGACGACGGGTTAGGTAACCCGAGTTAGCGGTACGCAGCGCGGTATCGGCAAGACCCTTACGGGCACCGTGGGTTGCGATGAAGTACTCCAGCACCGACAGGCCCTCACGGTAGGAGGACTTAATCGGGCGGGGCATAATCTCGCCCTTCGGGTTCGACACCAGACCACGGATACCCGCAATCTGACGAACCTGCATCCAGTTACCACGTGCACCGGAAGTCACCATACGGTAAATGGTGTTCTGACCGCCATTAGCGCTCAAATTATCGCGCATCGCCTCAGCAACCTCATCAGTTGCCTGGGTCCAAATCTCGATCAGTTCCTCACGGCGCTCATCATCGCCAATGGTGCCCATCTCAAAGTTCGCCTGGATAGCGGCGGCCTGCTGCTCATAGTTCTCCATGATCGCAGGTTTCATCGACGGGGTGGCAATATCAGAAACCGCCACGGTCACACCCGAACGTGAAGCCCAGTAGAAGCCAGCGTTCTTCAGGTTATCCAGGGTGCGTGCCACGATATCCATCGGGTACTTCTCAGCAAGATCGTTAATGAGCTTGCCCAGCCCCTTCTTATCAGCAACACCGGAGAACCACGGGTAATCCTTCGGCAGAGTCTGGTTGAACAGGATCTGACCGACGGTGCACTCCAGCAGAACCGGGCCGCCCGAGGTGTAACCCTCAGGGGCTTCCCAGCCCTCAGGTGCCACGAACTCGTCACCAGAGAGACGCACCTTCACCTTGGTGTACAGCTCAATCTCGTGACGATCCATCGCCATCAGAGCCTCGGCAATCGACGAGAATGCGTGGCCCTCATTCTTTTCACCCTCACGGGGAGTGGTCAGGTGGTACAGGCCAATAATCATATCCTGCGACGGAACAGCCACAGGGCGACCATCTGAAGGCTTCAAAATATTGTTCGAGGAGAGCATCAGGATGCGCGCCTCAGCCTGAGCCTCGGGCGAAAGCGGCAGGTGAACCGCCATCTGGTCACCGTCAAAGTCAGCGTTGAACGCGGAGCACACGAGCGGGTGCAGCTGAATAGCCTTGCCCTCAACCAGCTTCGGCTCGAACGCCTGAATACCCAGACGGTGCAGGGTAGGTGCACGGTTCAGCAGCACAGGGTGCTCGGTAATGATCTCTTCGAGAACATCCCACACCTGCGGGCGGAAACGCTCCACCATACGCTTTGCACTCTTAATGTTCTGTGCGTGCGAAAGCTCCACCAGGCGCTTCATGACGAAGGGCTTGAACAGCTCCAGCGCCATCTGCTTCGGCAGACCGCACTGATGCATTTCCAGCTGCGGACCAACCACAATCACGGAACGGCCAGAGTAGTCCACGCGCTTACCAAGCAGGTTCTGACGGAAACGCCCCTGCTTACCCTTGAGCATATCGGAGAGCGACTTCAGCGGGCGGTTACCGGGACCGGTCACGGGGCGACCGCGACGACCGTTGTCGAAGAGCGAATCCACAGCTTCCTGCAGCATGCGCTTCTCGTTATTCACGATAATCTCGGGGGCACCAAGCTCCAGCAGGCGCTTGAGGCGGTTATTACGGTTAATCACACGACGGTACAGGTCATTCAGATCGGAAGTTGCAAAACGGCCACCATCGAGCTGAACCATCGGACGCAGCTCCGGCGGGATAACCGGAACAACATCCAGCACCATACCCAGCGGGGAGTTATTGGTGGTCAAAAACGCGTTAACAACCTTCAGACGCTTCAGCGCACGGGTCTTCTTCTGGCCCTTGCCGTTCTGAATGACCTCCTTCAGCGCCTCGGCTTCGGCCTCAAGGTCGAAATCCTCCAGGCGCTTCTTAATAGCTTCAGCACCCATTGCGCCCTCAAAGTACACGCCGTACTTATCAACCATTGAGCGGTACAGCGCCTCATCGCCTTCAAGGTCAGCGACCTTCAGGTTCTTGAAGCGGTCCCACACCTTCTCCAGGTGCTCAATCTCGCGGTCAGCACGCTTACGGGCCGAAGCCATCTGACGTTCAGCGTTCTCACGCAGCTTACGCTTCTCAGCAGCCTTACCGCCGTCAGCCTCAATACGCGCCAGCTCCTGCTCAACCTCGCGGGAAATAGCGGCAATATCGGCGTCGCGCTGGGTCTCCAGGGCCTTCTTATCACGGTCATGTGCGGCCTGCAGGTTCGGCAGGTCCTCATGGCGGGAGGCCTCATCCACGCTCGTAATCATGTACGCGGCGAAGTAGATGACCTTCTCCAGGTCCTTCGGAGCCAGATCCAACAGGTACCCCAGGCGGGAGGGAACACCCTTGAAGTACCAGATGTGGGTGACGGGGGCAGCCAGCTCAATGTGGCCCATACGCTCACGGCGCACCTTTGAGCGGGTCACCTCAACACCGCAACGCTCACAAATGATGCCCTTAAAACGTACGCGCTTGTACTTGCCGCAGTAGCATTCCCAGTCCTTAGTAGGGCCAAAAATGCGCTCGTCGAACAGGCCCTCCTTCTCGGGCTTGAGGGTACGGTAGTTGATGGTCTCGGGCTTCTTAACCTCGCCGTAAGACCAGCGACGAATATCGTCGGCGGTGGCAAGGCCAATTCGCATCAAACCAAGCGAAGATTCGTTGGACATATCGGTCCTAATCTCTTTCTGTAGTTTACGAAGACTTCGGTTTAGCGGGCGGGGCAACCGCAGCGGCGCCCCACCCTAGAAGGAAGGCGGATTATGCCTCGTCCACAGAGCTGGGCTCTGCGTGGGTGAGGCTCACACCCATATCTTCTGCTGCCCGGAAGCCTTCTTCCTCCGAGTCGCTCATCTCAATGGTCTTCCCGTCGGTAGAGAGCACCTCAACGTTCAGACACAGGGACTGCATTTCCTTAATAAGAACCTTGAAGGATTCGGGGATGCCCGGTTCGGGGATGTTCTCACCCTTAACGATTGCCTCGTATACCTTCACACGACCAGCCACATCGTCAGACTTGACGGTCAAGATTTCCTGCAGGGTGTAGGCGGCGCCGTACGCTTCCAGCGCCCACACTTCCATCTCACCGAAACGCTGACCACCGAACTGGGCCTTACCACCCAGCGGCTGCTGCGTAATCATCGAGTACGGGCCGGTGGAGCGGGCGTGAATCTTATCGTCCACCAAGTGGTGCAGCTTCAGGATGTACTGGTACCCCACCGAGATCGGGTCAGGGAACGGCTCACCTGAACGACCATCAATCAGACGGGCCTTACCGGAGCGGTTAATCAGGCGGTCACCATCACGGTTCGGGTTTGCGTGGTCCATGAGGTCAAACAGCTCGTCCTCATGGGCGCCGTCAAACACGGGGGTTGCCAGGCGGGTGGGGCCGGACTCCTTCGGGAAGTTCGGCATATTCTTCAGCCAGGCCGGGTCGCCCTCAATCTTCCAGCCCTGCTTGGCCAGCCAGCCGGTGTGAACCTCAAGCACCTGCCCAATGTTCATACGGCCGGGCACACCCAGCGGGTTCAGGATGACATCCACGGGAGTACCGTCTTCCAGGAAGGGCATATCCTCAATCGGCAGGATCTTGGAAATAACACCCTTGTTGCCGTGGCGGCCCGCGAGCTTGTCACCATCGGTGATCTTACGCTTCTGCGCCACGTACACGCGCACCAGCTGGTTCACGCCCGGGGGCAGATCGTCCTCGTCGTCGCTTTCACGGTCGAAGATACGAACACCGATCACAGTACCGGATTCGCCGTGAGGAACCTTCAGGGAGGTATCGCGTACCTCGCGGGACTTCTCACCGAAGATCGCGCGCAGCAGGCGCTCCTCCGGGGTCAGGTCAGTCTCACCCTTGGGGGTGACCTTACCGACCAAAATGTCGCCAGCCTCAACTTCGGCACCAATGTGGATCACGCCGCGCTCATCCAGCGCGGACAGGGCCTCATCTGAGACGTTGGGGATATCGCGGGTGATTTCCTCAGGCCCGAGCTTGGTGTCGCGGGCATCGATCTCGTGCTCCTCAATGTGGATGGAGGTCAGCACGTCCTCGGAAACCATGCGCTGGGAGAGGATAATCGCATCCTCATAGTTCAGGCCCTCCCACGGCATGTATGCCACGAGCAGGTTCTTGCCCAGAGCAAGCTCACCACGGTCGGTGGAGGGGCCGTCCGCAATAACGTCACGCTCTTCCACACGCTGACCGGCCTTAACCACAACACGCTGGTTGTAGCAGTTACCCGGGTTCGAGCGGGAGAACTTCATGATCGGGTACGAGCTGCTGGTGCCGTCATCATTACGAACCATCACCAGGTCAGCCGAGACCTCCGAGACCACGCCAGCTTTCTTCGCCAGCACGGAGTCACCGGAGTCAAGCGCAGCGTACTTCTCCATACCGGTACCCACCACGGGAGCCTCAGACTCCAGCAGCGGCACAGCCTGACGCTGCATGTTCGCGCCCATCAACGCGCGGTTCGCGTCGTCGTGCTCAAGGTAAGGAATCAGAGCGGTTGCCACCGACACCATCTGGCGCGGGGAAACGTCCATGTACTGCACGTCAGTCGGTGCTACCAGCACGGCCTCACCGGAACCATCGCCTGCACGGCAGAGAACCTCGTCCTCAGCGAAGGTGCGGTCAGCGGTCAGCGGGGCGTTTGCCTGCGCAATAATAACGCTCTTCTCGTCATCAGCAGTCAAATAACGCACCTTGTCAGTGACCTTGCCGTCTTCAACCACGCGGTAGGGGTCTCAATAAAGCCGTAAGAGTTAATGCGGCCATAGGTTGCCAACGAACCGATCAGACCAATGTTCGGGCCTTCAGGGGTCTCAATGGGGCACATACGACCGTAGTGCGAGGGGTGCACGTCGCGCACTTCCATGCCCGCGCGGTCGCGGGAAAGACCGCCGGGGCCCAGCGCCGACAGGCGACGCTTGTGGGTTAGCCCAGCCAGCGGGTTGTTCTGGTCCATGAACTGCGACAGCTGTGACGTACCGAAGAACTCTTTAATGGCCGCCACTACGGGGCGGATGTTCACCAGGGACTGCGGGGTAATCGCATCCACGTCCTGGGTGGTCATACGCTCACGCACCACACGCTCCATGCGGGAAAGACCGGTGCGGATCTGGTTCTCAATCAGCTCACCCACGGTACGGATACGGCGGTTCCCGAAATGGTCGATGTCGTCCACATCAACCTTCAGGTCGATCTCCTGGCCGCCGCGTGAACCCTTAATGGTGGGCTCACCAGCGTGCAGGGCGCACAGGTAATGAATCATCTGTGCAATATCGTCCTGGCTCAGCACCGACGCTTCATCCGAGTCTAGGGGCACCTCCACGCCGAGCTTGCGGTTCACCTTGTACCGGCCAACCTTCGCCAAATCGTAGCGGCGCGGGGTGAAGTACATGTTGTCAAGCAGTGCCTGGGCTGCCTCAACTGTGGGGGGCTCACCCGGGCGGAGCTTACGGTAAATATCGAGCAGGGCCTCGTCCCGGGTTGAGACGGAGTCCTTCTCAAGGGTTGCACGGATCGAGTCGTACTGGCCGAACTCTGAAAGAATCTTCGACTCGCTCCACCCCAGGGCCTTCAGCAGCACGGTCACGGACTGTTTACGCTTACGGTCCAGGCGCACACCCACCTGGTCGCGCTTGTCAATCTCAAGCTCGAACCAGGCGCCGCGTGAAGGAATCACACGTGCCGAGTAGATGTCTTTATCCGAGGTGCGGTCCGGGGCCTTCTCAAAGTAAGCACCGGGCGAGCGCACCAGCTGGGAAACGACCACACGTTCGGTACCGTTAATAACGAAAGTACCGGATTCGGTCATGAGCGGGAAGTCGCCCATGAACAGGGTCTGCTGCTTAACCTCGCCCGTGGCGTGGTTAATGAACTCAGCTTTGACATAGAGCGGAGCGGCATAGGTGGCGTCACGGTCTTTGCATTCTTCAACCGTGTACTTGGGGTCCGCGAACTCCGGGTCGGAGAAGGAGAGCTGCATGGTCTCCTGAAAGTCCTTAATCGGGGAGATTTCTTCGAAAATCTCGGCAAGACCGGACTTACGCGGAACGGAGGTATCGCCAGCAGCTTCAGCTGCTTCAAGGCGAGCCAGCCACCCGGCGTTACCGACAAGGCGGTCAAAACTATCGGTCTGGATAGCCAGCAGGTTAGGAACCTTCAACGGTTCGTTAATTTTGCGAATGAAATACGGCGGTCGGTGTTACCCGCACCGTTAGCGGCGTCATGGTTAGAGGTGCTCGAAGCGACCAAGATGGGGATCCTTCCACAGACATGTCTGTTAGCAATCAGCCTCCCGGCAACGTTACCGAAAACACAGACTCCGGGCCGCAGATACGGTGCACGAAGCTACAGATGTCGAACGGGGAAACGTCACCTTCAAGCCTGTGCCCACCGCTATATGAAGGCACTCAGGTTAGGGAAAGCGTAAATATTAACGATACACCATTGTTTGAGGATTGTCTACCACACCCCGTGGGATGATGCAAGCGCCGGTTCACAAGAACTTGTGATGCCCCTTGTGAAAGCTTCAATAGTATGCCCGCAATAATTAATCACCGGATTTTGAACCGCTCATGAGAGTCTCTCACTCTCCCCCGCCCCGGCTGGCCTTCATGCTTCTAGTGCCCATAGTCAAAAATAGTGCCGTCAGGGTTGGTGTACGACTCAACCGCCATACCCACTTTCACCAGTTTTACACCGTCCTGGTACACCATTATCATGCCATGTTCAATATCCCACTCAGTCTCGGCTTCCACCACAATCAGCAGGCTGTTATTGTCCAAGGCCACCGTGCACTGATCCCAGATAGGGCCCACCAGGCTCCACACCTGAGATTCAGGAATATCCGGCAAGTATTGTTCCCACCCGTACTCATCCGCCATATCAAAATACATGCGGTAGAACTGGTGCACATACGGGGTTGCCTGAGCAAAAATATCGGCATCGGGTGAGCGGAAGTTATCAATCGCGGCACGAATACGCTGCCACCCGGCAGAGTCAAGAGTCTGCAGATCGAACCTAAACGTTACTGCATTCTTCTTGAGCGCAGGCACGTCCACCGGGTCGCTCACATAGAGCTCTTTATCGGTATCATAGGTGAAGTTTATGGTCTCAGGTTCAGGAGTGCTCTCAGGTTTCATCGCCGCCACTTTCCTTCTGTATGAACTCTCATTATTTCATCGCCGCGCCCCGTTCCGGTCTTTTTAGCGAACGTGTTCTTGAATCGTTGTCTCTAGTTCTTCTAGAAACCGTGCGGTGGGCGGACACGCCTAACACCCGGTAGCTAGCACTCCACCACATTCAGCGCGAGACCGCCCATGGAAGTCTCCTTATACCGGTGTGACATGTCCATGCCGGTTTGGCGCATGGTCTCAATCACCTGATCCAGCGACACCCGGTGCACCCCGTCCCCGCGCAGGGCCATGCGCGCCGCCGTCACCGCATTCGATGCGGCCATAGCATTCCGCTCAATGCACGGGATCTGCACCAGCCCACCCACGGGGTCGCAGGTCAGCCCCAGGTTATGCTCCATCGCGATCTCGGCGGCATTCTCAATCTGCTCATTCGTGCCGCCCAGCACCTGCGCCAGCCCAGCCGCCGCCATTGACGAGGCGGTACCAACCTCACCCTGGCACCCCACCTCAGCCCCCGAAATGGAGGCCCGTTTCTTATACAGGGCACCGATTGAGGCAGCCGCCAGGAAGAACTTAACCACCGCGTCCTCACGCGCAGCCTGGCCACAGTGGCGAATTCCCGGGGTGTAATTCATGGCGTAGTGCAGCACCGCCGGAATAATACCTGAGGCGCCGTTCGTTGGGGCCGTCACCACGCGCCCACCGAAGGCGTTCTCCTCATTCACGGCAAGCGCGATCAGGTTCACCCAGTCCGTGGCGAATTCCGCCGACTTCTCGGGGTCCTCCACCATAAGGTCACGGTGCCAAGCCCCCGCACGGCACCGCACTTTAAGCGGCCCCGGCAGGTACCCCACGCGTGACAGCGAAGACCCAATGCACTCTTTCATGACCTGCCGAATGCCTAGAATACCAGCGCGTACTTCCTGCTCGGACCGGACGGAACACTCATTCGCCATTTTCAGTTCGGCAATACTCAGCCCGGCATCATTCGCCAGCTGCAGCAGCTCGGCACCGGAGCCAAACGGATAAGGCGGGTTCGACAGGGACGCCCCTCCCGTGGCCTCCTCATCACCTTCAACAACGAACCCGCCGCCAATTGAGAAGTAGGTGCGCTCCGCCAGTATCTGCTCACCAGCAAACGCAGTGATTTTCATGCCGTTCGTGTGGCGTGGCAATACCGTGAGCGGGCGCAGGGTCATCTCGGCTTCACGGTAGTTCAGCACCGGCCCGTACACTTTCCCGTCCTCACTGCCGGGGGCTCCCCCCGTGTAGGCCTGGGACGGGTACCCGGCAAGCGGCAAGGTGCCATCTACACTATTGCGCTGCATCATCGCCTCGGCATCAGCAATGCAGATGGTTTCGGGGACGAACCCGCAGAGTCCTTTCAAAGCCGCGCTCATGGTGCCGTGCCCGGCCCCGGTTGCCGCAAGGGAACCGTAAAGATCGACGTGGATACGGCTCACCCTATCCAGCAGGTTCGCGTCGATCAGCTCGGCAATAAAACGGTTGGAGGCGCGCATCGGCCCCACTGTGTGCGAACTTGAGGGGCCCACCCCCACACTGAACAGCTCAAAGACACTAATGTCATACTCCAGTGCCTCCGCTTTCTTCTGCACGGCGCTGGGTATGCTGGCGGTGCTGGGGTTCCGGTCGTCATCGGGCGCACCAATGTTAAGAGCCATAGTTCACTAAACTTTCTGATTTTTTCCCGGCACGACATTGCACCGCAACAGTGTTCTCACCCAGCCCCATACGGTGCCGAACCCTGCCCCGGGTTCTGGGGTGAGGCGGCGAAACGCTACAGTATCTGCGGTATGAGCGGAGCCGCCGAGCAGGTATCAACAGCAGACGTTTCCCATCCTATCCCACCGGGCACCAACCTTAAAACTAAGGGTGGGTTACCCTGCACTCATGCCCGCCCGCTAAGTATTCGTTCACCCAAGACACCACAAGCAGAGGACACACACAAAAACCGGGGTGCCGCTCCCCCACCGCTGTGAGGAGACAGCACCCCGGCCGGATCCGTGCGCAAGCCCTACCGGCTACACTGTGAGCAGCCGCCGCTTGTTGCTACTTCTCGCGCTTGTAGAACGGCAGCGGAACCACATCAAACGTTGCGCGCTTGCCGCGAATATCCACGTCCACCTCGGTGCCGACCTCGGAAAATTCGCGCTTCACCAAGGCCATTGCCACCGGGTAACCCAGGGTCGGCGAGGGAATACCGGAGGTGACCTCACCAATCTGGTTGCCCTCAGCATCAACAAGGAACGAACCCGCACGTGCCGGACGCTTCGCCTGTGCCTTCAGACCCACCAGGATGCGCTCCGACGGAGACTTCGCCAGCTCGGTCAGGGCGGCACGGCCCACGAAGTCAACGGCCTTCTTCTCCAAGGCGATCTCAACCAGGCGACCCAAGCCAGACTCGAACGGGGTAATATCCAGGCCCAGCTCGTGGCCGTAAAGCGGCATACCAGCCTCAAGGCGCAGGGAATCACGGGAAGCCAAACCAGCAGGAGTCAGCCCGAACGGCTCACCTGCGGCTGCGAGGGCCTCCCACAGTTTCACGGCATCAGCGTTCGGCACGAACAGCTCGAAACCGTCCTCGCCGGTGTAGCCGGTGCGTGCCAGCAGCACGTCCACCCCGGCGATGGTAACCGGCACAGAAGCGTAGTATTTGACCTCACGCACCGCGTCCTCATCGGAAGCACCAGCGGCCAGCAGAATCTCCTCAGCACGCGGACCCTGCACAGCAACCAGGGAGGTTTCCTCAGACTCATTGACGAACTTCACATCAAAATCGCCCAGGCGCTCACTCATGGCGGCGAAATCTTTATCAATATTGGCGGCATTGGGCACCACCAGGAACTCCTCGTCACCCAGACGGTAGGTGATGAGGTCGTCAATAACACCGCCCTTATCGTTCACCAGGATCGAGTACTTGGCGCGGCCAGGCTTCAAGACAGACATGTTGGAAACCAGCGCGTAGTCAAGGAACGCTGCGGCGTCCGGCCCGCTCACACGGAACTCGCCCATATGGGAGAGGTCAAAGATACCGGCGCGGGTGCGCACAGCCTCATGCTCGGCAACATCGTTAGCGTACTTGAGCGGCATATCCCAGCCACCGAAGTCGGTGAACGAGGCACCCAGTTTTTCGTGGACGGGGTACAGGGCGGTTTTCTTGGGTGACATATTATCTCCTTACTACACTGCTTCGTGTAAAACTAGTGCAAGAACAATCGTTCTGCTATAAGTGTGGTTGGTGTGCTGGGGTACGCCCCGCTCCCCTGCCCTCCCGCGTCTGGGGGGGAGAGCGAAACGGGGCGCCCCTGAACCGGTGCTACCGGCCGAAAACCCTACTGGGCTTCAAGGTCGAATGCCTCCATCGGCGGGCATTCGCAAACGAAGTGGCGGTCACCACCGGCACCATCAATACGGCCCACCGGGGTGAAGTATTTATTCAGACGCAAAGACTTCACCGGGTACGCCGCCTGCGTGCGGGTGTAGGGGCGGTCCCACTCGTCAGCAGAGACGACCTCCACAGTGTGCGGGGCGTTACGAAGCACCGAATCCTCCAGTGCGACCTTACCGTCTGCGACCTCAAGAATCTCGTCGTAGATGGTCTCCATCGCCTCAATGAAACGGTCGAGTTCCTCCTTCGACTCCGACTCGGTCGGCTCCATCATCAGGGTGCCCGGAACCGGGAACGCCAGGGTGGGGGCGTGGAAGCCGAAGTCCATCAGGCGCTTGCACACGTCCTCAGCGGTCACATGCGAGCGGTCGGTCAGCTCACGCACATCCAGGATGCACTCGTGACCCACCAGCCCGCCCGGGCCGGTGTACAGTACGGGGAACTTATCGTTCAGTTTCTTCGCAACATAGTTGGCGTTCAGTACCGCATATGCGGAAGAGCTCTTCAGACCCTCGGCACCGCTCATCGCAATATACATCCAGCTGATCGGCAGCACCCCGGCCGAGCCGAAGAACGCCTGCGCAATCGGAAGCGCCGCGCCTTCAGGCAGGTTACCTTCAGCGTCAGCGGTGTAGGCATCACCGGGCAGGTACTTCACCAGGTGCTCCCGCACCGCCAACGGGCCCACGCCGGGGCCGCCGCCGCCGTGCGGAATGGAGAAGGTCTTGTGCAGGTTCAGGTGGGAGACGTCGCCGCCGAACTTACCGGGCTGCGCAAAGCCCATCTGTGCGTTCAGGTTAGCGCCATCCACATACACCTGCCCGCCCGCGGCGTGCACCAGCTCGCACACCTGGGCCACCTGCTCCTCAAACACGCCGTGCGTGGAGGGGTAGGTGATCATAATGCCTGCGATCGCATCGCCGTACTTCTCAATCTTCGCCTTCAAATCCTCAACATCGATCGAGCCGTCGGATGCGGTTGCCACACCCGCAACCTTAAGCCCAGCCAATGCGGCAGATGCGGCATTCGTGCCGTGCGCAGAGAGCGGAATGAGCACAGTATTGCGCTGATGGTCACCATTAGCCTCGTGGTAGGAGCGGATGGCACGCAGACCGGCGTACTCGCCCGACGCGCCTGAGTTCGGCTGCAACGACACCGCATCGTACCCGGTGATAGCCACCAGCCAGTCAGAAAGCTCACGGATGAGCTCATGCCAGCCCTGGGCCTGATCGGCCGGTGCCAGCGGGTGAACGCCCGCGAATTCAGGCCACGAGATCGGCTCCATCTCAGCCGCCGCGTTCAGTTTCATGGTGCACGAACCCAGCGGAATCATCGTCCGATCCAGCGCCAAGTCCTTATCCGAGAGGCGGCGCAGGTAGCGCATCATCTCAGTTTCGGAGCGGTACTTGTGGAAGATGGGGTGCTGCATGTAGTCGTCGGTGCGCAGCAGTGCATCCGGGATACCAAACGCAGGGTCAGCTTCGGCGGGCAGCTCCCCGCCGAGGGCCTTCACAAGGCGCCCCAGCACGGCATCACCATGCGACTCACCCACCGAGATACCCACGCGGTTAGCGTCGAAACGGCGAATGTTAACACCGGCATCCAACGCCTTAGCCACCAGCTCATCAGCCGCACCGGGTGCTTCGACAACAACGGTGTCGAAGAAGTTCTTGTGCACAATACCGTAGCCAGCCTTCTGCAGGGCAGTGGCCACACGTGCCGCATTTGTGTGCAGGCGTTCAGCAATAGCGCGCAGCCCCTCGGGGCCGTGGTACATGGCGTAAGCACCGGCAACAATCGCCAGCAGAGCTTGGGCGGTACAGATATTACTGGTGGCCTTCTCACGGCGGATGTGCTGCTCGCGGGTCTGCAGTGCCAACCGGTACGCAGGTTTACCCGAAGAGTCCTGCGAAACACCCACCAGACGACCCGGCAGGGTACGTTCCATACCCTTATGAACCGCCATGTACGCGGCGTGCGGGCCGCCGAAGAAGAACGGCAAACCAAAGCGCTGGGTGTTGCCCACCGCAACATCGGCACCCAACTCACCCGGGGACTTCAACAGGGTCAAAGCCAGCAAGTCGGCGACCACGGTCACCAGGGCCTTACGTTCTTTAGCGGCCTTAATAAGCGGCTCAATATCGCGCAGCTGGCCATCCTGGGCGGGGTACGCGAAGACCACACCGTACAGGTCGCCCTCAGGCAGCCCATCTGAGAAGTCGGTGATTACAAACGGGATGTCGAGCATCTGCGCACGGCCACGCACCACCGAAATCACCTGGGGCAGGCAGCGTGAGTCAATGGCGAAGAAACCGTTCTTCACCTTACGGTTAGCGCGGTGCATCATCACAACCGCTTCAGCAACCGCGGTCGCCTCATCCAGCAGGGAAGCGTTGGCGATCTCAAGACCGGTCAGTTCCATGACCGTGTTCTGGAAATTCAGCAGAGCCTCCAGGCGGCCCTGCGAAATTTCAGCCTGATACGGGGTGTATGAGGTGTAAAACCCGGGATTCTCAAGAATATTACGGCGAAGCACAGCGGGGGTTACGGCATCATAGTAGCCGGCACCAATCATCTGTGCGTACACCTTATTCTTAGCGGCATACCCGGCGATCTTAGCCAGCGCATCCTGCTCAGTCAGCGGCTCCGGCAAAGGCAGATCGGCACGAAGACGAATCTGTTCGGGGACGACGGCGTCCATCAGAGCCCCTAGGGAGTCATACCCCAGGGTGCTGAGCATCTGCTCAGCGTCTGCGGAACGGGGGCCGAGATGACGGTCAATGAAAGACATAATATCTATCTCCTAATCGGCGCAAACCGTTAGCGGTTCACAACGGTGCTGTTGTGTATAACAGTACTAATTTTCCCACAATGTGGGCTTAAACTTCTAGCTGTCTGTGCCCTGTGACCCGCATATTATGGGGTTTACCGGCACATATATGAGCAGGTTAGGGCGCGTCAAGAGACTTCTTGCCGCCGCGCACTATGAGCGTCATCCCCACACCGACGGCCGCGGTCAGGGCCAAGAGCATCAACCCGTTAAAGTAGCTGTTCGCGGCGGCATTATAGGTTGCGCCCATCACCAGCGGCGGGAAGAACCCGCCCAGCCCACCGGCGGCACCAATAATCCCAGACGCGATGCCCACCTTATCGGCTGGAATAGCACGGCCAACCCAGCCAAATACGCTGCCGCACCCAAGCCCCAGCAGCACCGCCATCATCAAGAACAGCGGACCATACACGTGCTCCCCTTCCGGCTGGAAGGCCACCGAGGCCCCCAGCACCACGGTTCCGCCCATACCTATCAGGGTCACCAAGCGCGGACCCACCCGGTCGGCCAGTATCCCGCCGAGAGGACGAGCCACCACCGCAGCAACCGCGAAGCCAGAGGCACGCATCCCCGCCTCAATCAGGTTCTTCTCGTACACGTTCGTAAGGAACGTGGGCAGGTAGTTTGAAAACGCCACAAAGGCGCCGAAGAAAATCGAGTACAAAAAGCACAGCTGCCACGTTTCTTTAACGCGGGAGGCCGCCAAAAGTTTAGGGATTATCGGCTCCGCAGAACGAGTGAACTGCGGGGAATCACGCAGAACCGTAAAACATACGGCCGCCATCACCAGGCACAGGGCGGCCAGCAGAATATGGGTGGGCCAGTACCCCAGCTGCCTGTGCAAAATCGGGGTCACAAACGCCGAAACGGCGGTACCCACGGTGCTCACCCCATAAATACCGGTCGCGAACCCCTTCTTCGAGGCACCGTACCAAGCTGCACTGAACGGGATACCCACTGCGAACACGGTACCGGCAATACCAAGAAGGAAGCTAAACACCAGCATCAGCCCGAACGATTTCATCGAACCCGCCAGCGCCACCAGCAGCGTTAATGGGGCGCTGAGCGCCATAACAGCGGTGAGCATCACGCGCCCGCCGTACTTATCGGTGAGCGCCCCAGCAGGGATACGCCCTACCGCCCCCACCAGTACAGGCATAGCAATCAGTAAGCTGGAGCCTCCCTCATCCAGATGCATTTGGTCTGGGGAGGAATAGAATTTGGCGAGCGGGCTAATAACGCTCCAGGCCCAGTACGCAAAAATGGAGGCGAACGTTGCCACCAGCAGGTTACGCAGCTGCCCTTTCTTCAGGTCAGCATGTTTCACTTCAGAAGCTTCCATGGTTCCTCGTTGGTGTATCGGTGTTGCGTTGTCTACTAAAACCCACACTGAATATATGCATAGTTTATACGAAATTTATGGGTTATTGTGACTGTCGCCCCATAAGTTTGTTGTTTTACGATTTGAAACCCACAGAAAAAGCTCTGGTCGTTCCCCACCAGGGTGGGGAACGACCAGAGCCGTGGAACAAACAGTTGAGTGAAAAACTCAGCTACTGTTTCGCAACAACCTAAGCCTTATGATGCTCCGGCTTGCCTCCGTGCTTGACCAAGAATGCCGAGGCGAAGGCCAAGGCCGCGGTTACAGCCAACAGGGTTAGGCCAACGAAGTAGTTACGATGTGCAGCATCGTAGGTTGCGCCCATCACCAGCGGCGGGAAGAACCCGCCCAAAGCACCAGCAGCAGCGATCACACCAGAAACCGCACCCACGTTCTTCGGGTCAGCCGCGCGGCCAACCCAGCCGAAGACCGAGCCGGAGCCCAAGCCCAGCAGAGCTGCCATCGCCAAGAAGATGGGGCCATAAACGTGCTCGGCGTCCGGCTGGAATGCGGTAACCAATGCCAAAGCCGATACGCCGCCCAAGGCAATGAAGGTAATGATCTTCGGGCCGAACTTGTCAGCCAAGATACCGCCGAAGGGACGAGCGACCACGGCAGCCGCCGCGAAACCTGCGGCACGAGCACCAGCAGCCTCAGCGTCGAAGTTGTAGATATTGTTCAGGTAGGTCGGCAGGTAGTTCGAGAACGCCACGAAGCCGCCGAACACCACAGAATAAAGGAAGCACAGCTGCCAGGTGGACTTCACCTTGAACGCCCGAATGATCTTCGGCATCAGCGGGGTAACCTCGCGGTTAGCGGTCGCCGGTGAATCACGCAGAAACAAGAATGAGATGGTGGCGGTCACTGCGCACAGGCCAGCGATAATGTAGTGGGTGTTCATGTAGCCCACGAGAGACAGCAGACGCGGAGTGAAGAAGGCCGACAGTGCGGTACCGACCATGCCTGCACCGAACACGCCGGTTGCGAAGCCTTTACGCGCGGGCGGGTACCAAGCTGCACTGAACGGGATACCCACTGCGAACACGGTACCGGCAATACCGAGCAGGAACGAGAAGACCAGCATCAGGGGAAGGACTTCATCGAACCGGCAAGACCGACCAAAAGCACCAGCGGGGTGCTCACAGCAAGCACCAGGCTCATCATGATGCGCCCGCCGTACTTATCGGTCAGACCACCGATCGGGATACGCCCGACTGCACCAATAAAGATCGGCATGGCAACCAGCAAACTGGTGGTGCCCGGGTTTAGGTTCATCTGTTCCGGTTTAGCGTAGTACTTAGCTAACGGACCGACGATTGTCCACGCCCAGAACCCGACGGTCGAGGCGAAGGTAATCAGCAGCAGATTAAACAGCTGACCTTTTTTCAGGTCGTAACTCTCAGCAGCGGGAGCACTCATGTTTCCTCATTATGATTGTGTGTTTACTTATCGGCGGAAGACATCTTCACGGTCGTGAGTACCGATCGGATCCCAACCACGGCGTGCGCCCACACGCTCCCCACCGCGGGAACGGTAGATGGTGTACGGGCGGAACAGATAGTGCAGCGGCATAGTCAGCGCGTGCACCAGGCGAGTGAACGGCCAGATGATGAACAGCACCATAGCCGCAATAATATGAATCTTGAAGGATAGCGGCACGTTGACCATCAGTGCCACCTCCGGGTGGAAGTAGAAGATGGAACGGAACCACACCGCAACTGAAGTACGGTAGTTGAACTCCACTTCGTGCCCGTTCACCGGCGGCAGGCCGCCGGAAGGATTAATTGCCGAGAACAGGGTCGCGGCGGTACCGGCCAGAATCACGGCCACCAGCACGAAGTACATGAATTTATCGTTCGCAGTAGTTGCGGTGAACACCTGGGCGTTATTGCGGCGGCGCCACAGCAGCAGTGCCAAACCGGCAATGGTGGCTAGAGCGGCAGCCGAGCCGCCCACCAATGCAACAATGTGGTAGGTGTGATCATCCACCACATAATCCGTGAGCATCTTCGGGACCACAAGACCGCCCACGTGTCCCATGAACACGGCGGCTAGGCCGTAGTGGAACAAGGGCGAACCCAAACGCAGCATCTTCGATTCGTAAATCTGCGAAGAACGTGTGGTCCAGCTGAACTGATCGGTGCGGTAACGCCAAATGGTGCCACCGATCAGGATAAGAATGGTGACGTAGGGAAGCACGCCCCACAAGAGGATATCAACAATCCCCGGCTCGCCAACAGGCACAGGCACCCCATGGGCTGCATGCTCAGATGCGAGTGCGTACACGATGTACTCCTATCGAGGGGTTTAAGGGTTATTAGGATTAGCTTGGGCGATGCGGGGGTCGGCGTACCCGGAAAGACCAACGGTCTCAACGGGCGGTCCGTACCCTGCCATCTGCTGCACCTGCTCCTGGGTCTCGGGAGAGACGCCCGGCAGGGTGCCGCAGATACTATGCAAAAGCCCATAGTGGGGCAGGTTTCCGTCTTTCAGGGACAGACGCAGAAGCTCCAAAGAAGGGCGGTACGCCTGTAACGCGGCACGCCCTTTTGTACGATCCACAAGAGCGGCGAATTCCAGCACCAGCGGCAGGTAGTCGGGCAGTTCCCCATTGAGCTGAGTAAACATTCCCGAGTCGCGGTACATCTGCTTAAACTTGAGCAGGGTCTCACCGCGGCGGCGGGTGTCGCCATCCGTCCAATAGGAAAGGTGCAGAGCGTGGCGGCGGGAAAGGTCATACTCCTGCACGTACTCGCTCTGAACATCTTCCAAATCTTGTGCGGTCATCCAGTTAGCGACGGTCTGCACGGCCTGGGTGAACTCGTCATCCTCAGTGGCCTGCGCCAAGCGGATAAGTTCGGGAAGGGTTTGCACTAGCTCCTCGCTGGGGTAACCCAAGAGCATGCCGCTGACCTGGTAGATGACCGAATCCCGATCCTGCCCGGGACCGAAGTCCCGGTCAAAAGGGTCGATATTATCCTGCGCGGGGTGCGCCGGATCCGAGGTTTTATCCTCGGACCCGGCTGTACCCATGAGCCTGGAGAAGAAACCAGCCACTTACCTACTTCTTTCCGGTGGTGTTCGGGAAGAGGCCGTCGGGGCGGGAATTGCCGTCCCAGCTGAAGAGACTCACCTTATTTGAGTTCTCATACACGCTCGTGGACACCGGAGTGGGGCGACCCTCCATGTCGTTGAAGGCGTCACCGTACATTCCGGGACCGCCGTCTACGCTCAGGGAGCATCCCATCTCTTCAAGGTTGTGGGCATCTTCCATGTGGGCACGCGGAATCACGTAGCGCTCGTTGTACTTGGCGATCGCCATAAGACGGTACATCTCGTACATCTGCGCACCGGTCATGCCCACCGAATTTGCGATCTCTTCGTTGCCTTCGCCGCCCAAGGTGATGTCACGCATGTAGGCGCGCATCGCAGCCAGGCGCTTGAGCACAAAGGTGACCACTTCGGTGTCGCCCGCAGTGAACAGCTCAGCCAGGTATTCAACCGGGATGCGCAGTGCTTCAATCGCACCAAACAGGTTCTGGCTGCTCTCAGCGTCGTGGCCCTGGTCCTTGAGCAGATCCACGATCGGCGACAGCGGCGGCACGTACCAAACCATCGGCATGGTGCGGTATTCGGGGTGCAGCGGCAGAGCCACCTTCCACTCTTTCGCCAGCTTATACACCGGGGAGTTCTGAGCGGCAGTAACCCAGGCATCCGGAATGCCGTTTGCGCGAGCCTGCTCAATCACACGCGGATCGTGCGGGTCAAGCATCAGCGAAAGCTGTGCCTCGTACAGGTCTTTCTCGTCCGGTACGGAGGCTGCTTCGGTCACACGGTCTGCATCGTAGAGGAAGATACCGATATAACGCATACGACCCACGCAGGTCTCGGCGCATACGGTGGGGATACCAGCCTCAAGACGGGGGTAGCAGAATGTGCACTTCTCGGCCTTACCGGTCTTGTGGTTGAAGTACACCTTCTTGTAGGGGCAGCCGGTGATGCACTGGCGCCAACCGCGGCAGCGGTCCTGGTCAACCAGAACAATACCGTCTTCGGCACGCTTGTAGATAGCGCCGGAGGGGCATGCCGCCATGCAGGACGGGTTCAGGCAGTGCTCGCAGATACGCGGCAGGTAGAACATGAAGGTCTGCTCGAACTCGAACTTAATCTTGTCCTCTGCCTTCTTGCGCACCTTCTCAACCAGCGGGTCAAGGTGGCCGTGCTCGGGGGCACCACCTAAGTTATCGTCCCAGTTCAGACCCCACTGAATCTTGGCGTCTTTACCGGTGATCAGCGAAACTGGTTTCGCTGCCGGGAAGTCATCACCCAGAGGCGCGGTGGTCAGGTTCTGGTAGTCGTAGGTCCACGGCTCGTAGTAGTCGGTCAGCTCAGGCTGAATCGGCGAGGCGAAGATGGAGAAGAGCTTCTGGAAGCGGTTACCGCTCTTGAGCTCCAGACGGCCGCGCTTATTCAGTACCCAGCCGCCCTTCCACTTCTCCTGGTCCTCGTACCGACGCGGGTACCCCTGACCGGGGCGGGTTTCAACATTGTTGAACCACACGTACTCGGTACCAGCACGGTTTGTCCATGCCTGCTTACAGGTCACGGAGCAGGTGTGGCAGCCGATGCATTTATCAAGCGCCATCACCATAGCAACTTGGGCCATAACACGCATTAGAATGTAACCTCCTGCGACTTGCGACGGCGAATGTACGAGACAATGTCACGCTGGTTGCCGGTCGGTCCGAGATAGTTGAAGGCGAATGCCTGGTGGGCGTAGCCGCCGATCATGTGGGTCGGCTTGAGCAGGATACGGGTCATCGAGTTGTGAATACCGCCGCGTTTGCCCGTGGTTTCGGTCTTCGGCGTCATCATACGCTCCTGGGCGTGGTGCACGTAGCACACACCCTCAGGCATACGGTGGGAGACAACCGCACGACCCACAAACACACCGTTGGTGTTCACGCATTCGATCCATTCGCCGTCCTTGACGCCGATCTTCTCGGCATCCTGGGGGCTCATCCAGGCAGTCTGACCGCCGCGGAACAGGGTCAGCATATGCTGGTTATCGAAGTACTGGGAGTGGATAGCCCACTTATTGTGCGGGGTCAGGTAGCGCACCGCAACCGAAACACCGTCGGTAGCACCAATCTCGGGTTCTTTGAAGAGCCCGGTCATATCCAGCGGCGGACGGTAAATCGGGGTTGCCTCACCCATCTCGTGCATCCAGTCGTGATCCAGGAAGAAGTGCATACGACCGGTGAGGGTATGGAATGGCTTCTTCTTCTCGATGTTCACAGTGAACGGCGCGTAGCGACGACCACCGGTTTCCGAACCGGACCATTCGGGGGAGGTCATCACCGGCTGCGGGGATGACTGGGTCATGGGGAAGGTAATCTTCCGCTCCTCATTACCTTCGGCAAGGTCCACCAAGTGCAGGCCGGTCTGCTTCTCAAGCTCCTTGAAGCCTTTAAGAGCCACCTGACCGTTGGACGTACCGGAGATACGCAGAATAGACTCAGCGATCTTCACATCGGTATCCAGTGCAGGACGACCCGCGCCCTTACCGGAGTCCATCACACCAAATTCTTTCGCCATCTGAGCGACTTCGTCCTTCAGATCGTACGTCACGTATTTGGTGGTGGCACCGACCTTGTCAAAAAGCGGACCCACGGAGGTGTACATATCGTACATAGCGCCGTAGTCGCGTTCGACAGTCATGAAGTTCGGCATGTTCATGCCGGGAACGCCCACCATATCGGGGGTGTTCTTCCAGTCGGGGGCATGTCCGCCAGGCTGCTTAATCTGACCCGGAGTGTCATGCAGCAGCGGAACCGAAACAATGTCTTTACGAGTGCCCAGGTGTTTCTTCGCCTGACGCGTGAACTCATACATGAGAGCCTTGAAGGTCTCATGATCAGTCTTTGCCTCCCACGGCGGGTCAATCGCGGGTGAGAACGCATGCAGGAAGGGGTGCATATCGGTCGAGGAGATATCGTACTTCTCGTACCAGGTAGCGGTGGGGAACACCACATCCGACAGCAGGGTCGTGGTGGTCATACGGAAGTCTGAAGATACCAGCAAGTCCAGCTTGCCCTGCGGGGCATCCTGGTACCACTTGACCTCACGCGGAATGGATTCCTCGTGGTCGGCACCCTGCACGTTGTCCATGCTGCCCACAAGGTGCTTGAGGAAGTAGCTCTCGCCCTTAGCGGAGGAGCCGAACAGGTTCGAGCGCCACAGCATCAGGGTACGCGGCCAGTTCACGGGGTTGTCCACGTCTTCGACAGAGAATTCAAGGTCACCGGAGTTCAGGCGCTGTGCCACATAATCGGCATTATCCTTAGCTTCTCCGCGTGCTACCGCCGCCTCTGCCTTATCGGCGAGGTCGAGCGAGTTCTCGGGGAACTGCGGGTAGAACGGCATCCAGCCCATACGGGTGGACCGCGCGACAACATCCGCAGTGTGTACGTTCTTCAGCTCGCCCTTACCGAGGGGGGACTGCAGGTAGTCGGTGGAGTAGCCGTCCTGACGGAACTGGTCGGTGTGCATGTACCAGAAGCCGGTGCCGATCATATGACGCGGCGGGCGGCTCCAGTCCAGAGCGTTCGCCATATTGGTCAAACCGGTGAGCGGACGTGCCTTCTCCTGACCCACATAGTGGGCCCAGCCGCCGCCGTTACGGCCCTGGCACCCGGTCAGGTTCAGCAGAGCCAAAATAGCACGGTAGGTGGTATCTGCGTGGTACCACTGGCAAATACCAGCGCCAAAGATGATCATGGAACGACCGTGCGAGTCGATAGCGTTCTGCGCAAACTCACGTGCCACGCGGATTACGGCCTCCGGCGGAACCGAAGTAATCTGCTCCTGCCATGCCGGGGTGTTCTGGATCGACCAGTCGTCGTAGCCCGAGGCCCATTCACCGGGCAGCCCGGGGCGCCCAATACCGTAGGTAGCGAGCATCAGGTCGAAGACGGTGGTAACTTCCTGGCCCTCGACGTAGCTGACGGGCACACCACGGGTAATAATGTCGCCGTGGCCCTTGGGGTTATCGAAGGTGGGAAGTTTAATCTCGACCGCTGCAGCCTCACCCTGGGGCAGATCGCGGATCGACAGAATGGGTTTGCGGCCATCCAGTTCAAGGTTCCAGTTACCCTGATCAGACTCAGAGTAACGATGCCCCATGGTGCCATTGGGAATGAAAACCTCACCGGTTTCGCGGTCCATCATGGCGGTCTTGAAGGCGGCGTTCTCCTGGTGCTTCTCCCCCGCCAGCGACGCAGCGGTCAGGAACTTGGAGGGCACCTTGGTACCGTCTTCACGAGTTTCGAGGGTAACCAAGAAAGGAAGATCCGTGTAGGTCAGTGCGAAGTCCTCAAAGAACTCCACGCGCTGATCCACATAGTTTTCCTTAAGAATGACGTGACCCATCGCCATAGCCAGCGCCGCGTCGGTGCCTGCCTGTGCGGGCAGCCATTCATCAGCGAACTTGGTGTTGTCGGCGTAGTCGGGGCTAACCGAGACAACCTTGGTGCCGCGGTAACGCACCTCGGCAACCCAGTGGGCATCCGGGGTACGGGTCACGGGAATGTTCGAACCCCACATGATCAGGTAGGAAGCATCCCACCAGTCACCGGATTCAGGCACGTCGGTCTGATCGCCAAAGACCTGCGGGGAGGCCACGGGAAGGTCGGCGTACCAGTCGTAGAAGCTGGTCATCACGCCGCCAATAAGCTGGATGAAACGCACGCCAGCGCTGAAGGAGACCATCGACATTGCAGGAATCGGGGTGAAGCCGGTGCAGCGGTCGGGCCCGTAGTACTTAATGGTGTGCACATGAGCGGCCGCAACAAGTTCGAGTGCTTCAGCCCAGGTGGAGCGCACCAAACCGCCTTTACCGCGTGCACTAATGTAGCGGTTGCGTTTAACAGGGTCGGAGACGATGGAGTGGAATGCTTCCACCGGGTCGCCGTAAAGCGCCTTCGCCTCACGGTACATTTCGAGCAGCAGACCGCGCACATAGGGGTATTTCACGCGGGTCGGCGAGTACGTGTACCACGAGAAGGCTGCGCCACGGGGGCACCCGCGGGGCTCATATTCGGGACGATCGGGACCGACTGTGGGATAGTCAGTTTCCTGCGCTTCCCAGGTGATAATGCCGTCTTTGACATACACCTTCCAAGAGCAGGAACCGGTGCAGTTCACCCCGTGGGTTGAGCGAACTTCTTTATCGTGGCTCCAACGGTCACGGTAGAAGGCGTCACCTTTACGGCCACCTTCACGGAAAACTGCACGGCCGTCATCTGTTTCATCCCAACGGGAGAAGAACTTACCGAATTTAATCAGTTGATCGGTAAGGGGGCCATCTGGGCCCTTGGTCTGTGATGCTTGTTCCATATAGCCAATATATCGTAAATTTGGTACCCGGAATACGATATAAAAATCTTATCTAATCAAGGGAATTCATAGGGTTATTCAGACCGTAAGCCAGCTCGAAATACCACCCGATAGAATGCGAACTGGAGCCTGTGTGAGGGGGTAATTTCACGGGCAGCTTCAACGGATCGGGTGTATCCGGTGCAGTAAATAACCACCAGGTTTGTTTCAGGGGCAATTTTTTCGCGTAATTTAGCGGAAAGTGAGCCCTTACGGGCCCGCGAGAGGATGTCGGTCAGGGGAAAATTCACGGCATTGTCGATCGCGTAGGCCTCAAATTCGACCCGTTCACGCACATCAATCACAACAACTTTTTGACGGGATATGACATCTTGAAGCTCCGCTGCACTAATATCCGACCGGGTGCTGTCTTCGGAAACTGTGTCTAAAAAAACCAAATTGTTACGAAATGTTACGCGATTTTCAGGCTCTTTCCTCCTCTCAGAGTGAGATTCGGCGTTTTTCTGAGGCAGAGCTTGCGTGTTAGCTAACAGAGGTATATATTTCCACTCCCCACTTAACCCCGAGTATAGGCCAACCTCACCAACAAGTGGTTTTCCGGAACCTGTGATGACTTTAATAGTCTCCATCGCCATCGCTGAGCCCACTACCCCGGCGAGCGCCCCGATAATCCCGGCGGTACTGCACGAAGGGACGCTTCCCGGCGCAGGGGCTTGCGGGTAGAGGTCTTCGTAGACTGGACCGCGGCCGGGCCAAAAGACACTGAGTTGTGCGTCGAAACCCAGGATTGCCGCCCAAATATGCGGGATGCCCAACTGTTGTACCGCAGCCGAAACCGCGTAGCGAGCCTCAAAGTTATCGCTGCCATCAAGCACCGCATCCGTGCCAGTGAGGAGAGTCAAAGCATTACTGTCGGTGAGGCGTTCGCGGATAACGGTCACCGTGATGAAGGGGTTGAGCGCGCGCATCGTTTCGGCAGCCGATTCTGCCTTCGAGTTTCCCGCCCGTGCGTAGCTGTGGATGACCTGCCGGTGCAGGTTTGAGATCTCAATGGAGTCATCGTCGATGATGATAATCTCGCCCACCCCGGCTCCCGCAAGATAGAGCAGGGCGGGGGCACCAAGCCCACCGGCACCGAGTACAGCAACCCGTGCCGCCTTCAGCTTCAGCTGCCCCGCCATGCCGATTTCGGGCAGAATCAGCTGACGCGCGTAGAAGGCGCGTTCAGCCGCGCTCAACCGGGTCGAGGGCTCCGGCGCGGTTTCGGGGTCTGGGATAAAGCTCATCCTAATAGTGTCTTTCGCGGAAATACGTGTTGAGTTTCTAGGTGTCTATGCCCACCCATTCGGTGCTGCCGTCCGTCAGCTCCTGTTCTTTCCAAATGGGAACCTGGGCTTTCACACGGTCGGCCACCGCCTCGCAGGCCTCGAAGGCTCGCCCACGATGTGCTGCAGCGGCAAGCACGGTCAGCGCGGACTCTCCTATAGCGATGGGACCGACGCGGTGAACCGCCCACAGACGAACCCCCTCCAGCTCATCCGCTACAGACTGCACAACACGCGCAATATATTCTTTCGCCTGCGGATGCGCACTATAGGACAGCCCGCGCACCGCGCTGCCGTGATCATGGTTGCGTACAATGCCGTCGAATACAACAAGGGCGCCCATGGCCTCTGTCATGACCTGAGCCTTCGCGGCGTTGGCAAGCGGCTCTAGGGCTTCCTCGGTAATATCGGTGAAAATGACAACCGAACCGGTGGGCTCAGCACCGTGCGCCCCGCTGTGGTCGAGCCCCTGCGGCTTAGTGGTCATGGTAGTCCTCCATCTGGCGGCAAATATGTTCCACGAGTGGGTCTAGGGTTTTCACTCCATCTTTAACTCCGCCGCGCGACCCAGGCAGAGTCATCACGAAGGTTTTATCGATCACGCCCGCAACCCCGCGTGAGAGCACTGCGGAAGATACGTTCTGCAGGCCGTTCGCCCAGAAAGCATGCATGATTCCGGGGATTTCCTTATCCAGATGCGGGCGTACCGCCTCCACGGTCTGATCGTCCGTGTTCAGCCCGGTACCGCCGCTGGTGAGAATAAACGTGGGCAGGTTATTATTCTTCTTCCCATCGGCAATGAGGGTGTTGAAGTAGTCGATAATCTGCCGGTCTTCGATCACGACGGCGTCCGGGGTGTCGAACCCGCGCGAACGCAGCCACTCGACCGCGATAGGACCCGATTTATCCTCATAGATACCACGGGCGGCGCGAGTAGATGCCACAATAACAAGCCCGGTCAGATTCTCGGGAAGCTGGATTTCTTCTGCACTCATGGTGTGCCCTCCTTATAGAGTGGTTACTAGTGTGGTGATGCGGCGGGTTTACCGATCTGTTACAGCCCAGTCGCCGGATTTTCCGCCGGATTTCTCTAGTACCCGAATATTGCTGATCACGGCGTATTTATCGACCGCTTTAATCATGTCGAAAATCGTCAGCGCCGCGGTGGAGACCGCGGTCAGCGCCTCCATTTCAACCCCGGTAACGCCCCGGGTTTTCACCGAAGCCACAATGCGCACAGAATCCTCGCCACGTTCAAAATCCAGGGTAATTTTACCCAGGGGCAACGGGTGGCACAGCGGAATAATATCCGGGGTGCGTTTAGCGCCCATAATACCGGCCACACGTGCAACCGGCAGGGCATCGCCCTTAGGTAAGTCGGCATCAAAAATCTTGGCGATCACATCGGCGCGAGTGTGCACGGTTCCCTCAGCGAGCGCCGTGCGTGTGGTGACGTCTTTCATCGTCACATCAACCATATGGGCCGACCCGTCGGCGCGCACATGAGTCAAGTCTTGGGCTGGCTGTGCCGCATCGGGGTGAAGATTCTTCTCGGTCACGGTATGTCCTTAAGGTCTGCGTTGGGGTGAGGGTTCAGCCACGTTCAGTTATCTGTAAGCCGGATACGGTGGTACCGCACCGCTTCTCCCCCGGTGTACGTGGTGCCCGGCGCCAGCTCGATGAGCACATCGGCGGTCGCAGCGTGATGCAGCAGATGCGATCCGGGCAAAACATCGGGGTATAGCTCCACCTGGTAGGTTCCCGGTTCGGATTCAACCATCGTCAGGTTCCCGCGCAAAAATTGGCGTTTATTGGCCGGTGCCGTCAGCGGTTTGTCAATGACGAGCACGCCGCGCGGGGCATTGTCGAGAGTTGCCATGCGCGAGGCCACCTCGTGCGGGGTGCCGTAGGGGCCGCCC
This sequence comes from Rothia aeria, assembly GCA_002355935.1. Lineage (GTDB taxonomy): Bacteria > Actinomycetota > Actinomycetes > Actinomycetales > Micrococcaceae > Rothia > Rothia aeria. Next base: position 2,420,361 of record AP017895.1, read on the forward strand.
GCACGCAGGTAGGGGCGAAGCATCAGCACATAGGAAATAAGGGTACTGACGGGGTTGCCGGGGAAAGAAATCATGGGCAGACGGTGCCCGTTGAAATCCAGCACGTTCACGCCCTGTGGCCCGCCGGGCTGCTGGCTCACATGGCCGAACCAACTGAGCGGAATTGGCAGCCCCAAAGACGGTGCTATAGCGATGGCATTGCGCACCACTTCGTATTTGCCGTGGCTGATCCCGCCGGAGGTAATAATAATATCCGGTGCGAAAGTCTCATATTCTTCCCGCAAATGCTCAATCAGAAGCTCCGGGTCATCCCCAATCGAGATGCGCCGCACCACGGCGCCGTCTTCGACCAGCATTGAGGTGAGCATGGGGCCGTTCGCATCATAAATCTGGCCGTAGGCGAGGTCGGTGGCCGTATCGTCGCCGTCTTCGGTGAGAGTGGGGCGAACTTCGTCGCCGCCGGTGCACACCAGCACGCGCGGTCCGCAGGCCACCGTCACGCGGGTGTACCCCTGCGCGGCCAGTGTACCCAGCAGCGCGGGGGTCACACGCTCGCCAGCGCGCGCAAGAACCTGCCCGGCTACCACGTCTTCGCCACGGCGACGTATAAACTGCCCTTTGGGCGCCTGAGGGAGCCTAATTTTTTCGCTGGGACGCCCGAAAGATTCGGGTACGTCGGGATATTCGATGCGCTCAGAATGCTCAACCGGAACCACCGCCACATACCCCTTAGGAATGGGGGCACCGGTCATAATCGGGTAGGTTAAATCGTCGGATGCGCGCGAACGCTGCAGCGGCCGCCCCGCCGGGATTTCACGCCCCACCGTGAAGATGCGGTTCTCACGGCTGGCGCCTTCGGCGGTTAGGGCATAACCATCCATCTGGGAGTTATCGAAACTCGGTACATCGAGCCTAGCCAGCACGTCCTGAGCGAGGATGCGGTTGGTAGCACGCGCCAGTGGCAGGTTTTCGGCGCGACCAATAAAAGTATCACGCAACAAAAGCGCCAGATAGGCGCGATACTCTTCGGTGCTGGGGGTGCCATCGAACTGGGGCTTGTGCATCTGTACTCCCAAACGGTAATAAATTATCTACTAGTTATTGTAAGAGGCTTTGGCACGCAGTTTCTTCACCACGGAAAATAGGCCGAGCAGACCAAAGATACACAGGTACAGGCTGATGAGCATGAGCGCGCTTCCCAGAGCGCCAGACATATTGCCGCCGCTAATGGCTAGATCAATGCTCAGCGGGATGGTCTCGGTTTTGCCTTTGACGTTTCCGGCGAAGGTGACGGTGGCACCGAATTCTCCCAGTGCCCTGGCGAAGGAGAGCAGGAACCCAGTGGCGATGCCGGGCGCAGCCAGTGGCAGCAGCACCCGGTAGGTGATTTCTGATGCTTTTGCGCCTTCGACTTCGGCAATTTCTTCGTATTCTCGGGGGATGGCTTGCAGGGTGGTGACGGCGCTGGCAACGAAGAATGGTAGGGCCACAAAAACTTGGGCAATAATGACGGCGGTGGTGGTGAAGGTGATTTTGATTCCGGCATCATACAGGGCCGCCCCTATGATGCCTTTACGCCCCCAGAAGAAAAGCAGCCCCAGGCCCGAAACAACGGGAGAGAAAATAATGGGCGTGTAGATAATAGCGTAGAGCAGGCTCCCGGCGCCGCGCAGGCGGGAGCGGTCGAGCACTTTGCAGAGTGTGAGCGCCAGGGGGGCACCAATTACACCGCAGATAAGGGTTGAGATGCTGGCGGTGACCAGTGAGAGCTGGGTGGCTCCGACCACCTCTTCATCAATAATTTCGTGCAGACCCATCCAGGGGATGTTGTACAGCAGCCCCAGCAGCGGCCCCAGAATAAGAGCTAACCCGATGAGGGAGGGGATGGTGAAATACCACGGTACGACGCTGAAGGTGGTGCGTTTTTTCACGTGGTCACTCCTGTGTGGGTGTTACTTACTGGGGTTCTACGATACAGCTGTTGCGGGCGCCTACTGTGGGATAGCGCCCGCAACGGGTGCGGCTGCAGGTTAATTATCGAGCGGATTCGAAGCCGTGCTCCTTAAGGATTTTCTGGGCCTCGTCGGTGGTGAGCCACTCGTTGAACTTCTTGGCGGCTTCGGAGGAGTTACCTTTTGAGGTCAGCGCCGAGGGATACTCGTTCTTCTCCACATCGGGCAGGTCTACTGAGCCGAGGTTCTTGCCGTCTTTCTTAGCGGCGGCAAGGTCGGTGGTGTAGATGAAGCCCGCATCGGCACTACCGGAGGTGACCTTGGTGGTCACTGCGGCCACATTCGACTCGTTGGTGGCGTTCTTCAGCTCAATATTGTGGTCCTTGAGTTCCTTATGGGCTAGGGTGCCGCAGGGTACGTCTTCCTTGCAGATGGCCACGGTGCCGTCGGTGTTCTTCAGATCGTCGATGGAGTTGATCTTACCGGGGTTGCCGTCGGCGGTGACCAGTACCAGCTTATTGGTTGCAATAACCTCGCTCTTGGAGCCTTTGAACTCGTCGAGCTTGGCGGCCTTGTCCATGTTCTTCTTATCGGCGGTGATGAGGAGATCGGCATCCTCACCCTGCTCAATCTTCTGCACCAGCTTGGAAGAGCCCTCATAGGTGAAGCTGAAGTTCACGTTCGGGTGCGCCTTCTTGAAAGCAGCTTCCAGGTCTTTCCCGGCGTTGCGCAAAGATGCTGCGGCGAACACCTTCACCTCGCCCGAAACGGAACCAGCGGCTGAAGAGTCAGCTGAGGCGCTTGATGAGGAGTTCGCGTTGGAGCCGCATCCGGCCAGTGTTAGGGAAGCAGCCAGTGCTGCGCCGACGCCTACGGCTTTGAGGGAGTTCTTCATACGTGTTCTTCCTTTGCGGTTGGATGAATCGAAGTGAGTGGATACAATGCGAGGTGTCTCCATGTTCTTAGGGTGTGTGCGTGTGCACTGCTTCGGGGATGTAACTTACCCTTGGCGCACTATCGGTGATTACCCAAAACATGGAATAATTTATATTGTCGCTTTTAGTATGCATATTTTCTATGAAGGTTCCAATGGCTTACACACCCGGTTCGGGCCGGTCTCAGCTAATCGCTGGCCCCGTGTTACACACCTTAGCTTCTGCTGAGGGTGAGACAGCCGGTTTTGTGACGCCTCAAAAAATCCAGGCCCCGGATATTAAGCGGCGTAAACCGGCGAATATTAAGAACAGCGGTCCGCTCTTAGACCGCTGGGGTCGTATCGCCACCGACCTGCGTATTTCTTTGACAGATAAATGTAATCTTCGTTGCATTTATTGCATGCCAGCCGAAGGGCTGCAGTGGCTTCCCAAGAACGATCTGCTCACCGCCGACGAGATTGCACGATTAGCCGATATCGCGATCCGTGAGCTCGGTGTTGAGGAGATCCGGTTCACCGGCGGTGAACCGCTGGTTCGCGCCGACCTGGTGGATATTATTGGGCTGATTCACGCCATGCACCCGCAGGTGCCTCTTGCGATCACGACGAACGGCATCGGGCTGGAAAAACGCGCCAAGACGCTGGCAAAAGCCGGGCTGGCCCGCATCAATGTCTCCCTTGACACGATCTGCCCAGAAACGTTCGCTGAGCTGACCCGCCGCGATAAGCTCGACGCCGTACTGCGTGGCATTGATGGTGCAGCGGCGGCCGGGCTGCACCCGATTAAGATTAACGCGGTGCTCATGCCCGGGCTAAACGATACGCAGGCCCCGCAGCTGCTGAAGTGGGCCCTAGCGGGCGGCTACCAGCTGCGGTTCATTGAGCAGATGCCCCTGGACGCCGATAACCGGTGGACGCGTGAAGGCACTATTACCGCGGCGCAGATACGCGCCATGCTCGCCGATGAGTTCACGCTCGGGCCGGTATCTGAAGAACGCGGTGACTCCCCCGCCGCCCTGTGGGAGGTGTACCCGCACGGCACCGCCCTCACCGACGGGGTACCCGCTGACGGCACAGCATCCCTGGGGCGGGTAGGTATTATAGCCTCGGTCACCGAATCATTCTGCGGGGCGTGCACCCGCACACGGCTCACCGCCGACGGTAAAATCCGTTCCTGCCTGTTTTCGGATTCCGAGACCGATCTGCTGCAGCTGCTGCGTTCGGGGGCATCCGATAAAGAGCTGGCGCTGCGCTGGCGTGAGGGTATGTGGTTTAAGCCGCGCGCCCACGGCAAGGAAGACGCCGATTTCGATATTGAAGAGTTCGCTCAGGCAAGCCGCTCTATGAGCGCGATCGGGGGGTAAGCAGTGATTGTCAGGTTTTATGCGGCCGCATGCGCGGCAGCTGGCGTGGATCAGGTGAACATTACGCTCAGCGACCTCGTCTCCCCCACCCTCGGGGCGCTCGTTCAGGAGCTGGGAGACCGTTACACGGGCACCACCGCCTCCGGGCTGACGTTAGCGCAGGTAATGCAGCAGTGCTCATTCCTGCTCGACGGGGTGCGTTCAGAGCACGAGGCGGCTCTCACCGAAGAAACCCGCGTGGATGTGCTTCCCCCCTTCGCGGGCGGCTAAACCGGGTCCTCCATCCCGCCTCAGGCGCCACCTGCAGGTTCCTATTAAGGGCACTCAACTATTAACTAAAGCGTTCTGTACGGCAGCAGCAGGGATGCCACAATATTCACAAGCGCACACCGCGCCGGTACACTTACTGTAGCCATTGCGGCTTACCGAACCACACAATGAGGGTTACGTATGCACACACCGGGTTTCTGCGCCATTATTGTTGCCGGAGGAAAATCTTCCCGCCTGGGAAACACCCCCAAAGCTGGCCTCTCAAACGGCACGCACACCCTCCTCGACCGGGCCCTCCTGGCGGTTTCTCAAGCCGATGCCTGCGTGGTTGTAGGCCCCGAAACCCTGCCGGTGCCCAACGATGTACTCCTCACCCGTGAAGACCCGCCGTATTCCGGGCCAGCTGCCGCTATCCACGCCGGAGCCGAAAAGCTGGCCCAGCACTATTCAGGGATCGGCCGCCCGGCCCCTACCTGGTGCATCATCCTGGGGGTAGACACCCCCAATATCGCCCCGGCGGTAAGTTTGCTTGCCGAGCATGCGGGGGCCGCCGCCGGGCACGAAACCGGTTTCTGGGGCGTCTGTGACGGCGTCTACCAGCCTCTGGTTGGGATATACCGTTATGCGCCGCTGCGGCAGGTTTTTTCGGCGGGGAGCACTAACGCCTCCGTGCGCTCGTTCCTCAAGCAGTTGCACCCCCAAGAGGTAGAGCTCAGCCCCGCCCACACCGCCGACGTGGACACCTGGGAGCAGGCGCGGGCGCTAGGCTTCGACTCCCCACAGTGGAGCAGCTACTAGAAACTCCATAACCGCGCACCGCATCCGAACCACCCCGCAAGAAACTGAGGTACCCGCCCATGCCGCACCACCATCCTCCCGCCGTTGCCTGGGAGCAGGCACGTAAGAACCTGCACGCCGCCGGGCTCACGTGCACGGCGGGTACCGATGTTGAGACCCTGCCTCCCAAAGCCGCCATCGGGCGTTACACAGCCGATGATGTGTACTCACTTATGGACGTACCCCACTATGATTCCTCAGCAATGGACGGGTACGCCGTATCCGGCACCCCGCCCTGGCTGCTTGTCACCCCCGAATATCCCGACGACGAGCGCGTTAATATTCACCGCCTGACAGTGGCGATTGAGCCGGGGCAGGCCACCCCCATCCTCACCGGCGGGCTGCTGCCCCGCGGGGCGCAGGCTATTGTGCGGGAAGAACACACCACACTGAACACGGTAGGAGGTATCACCACCGTGACAATGGCTTCCGGGCATATCCCCCGGCCAATGGCGCCGATATCCGCCGCACCGGGTCCGAGCTGCCCGCAGGCAGGCTGCTGGTTGAGCGCGGCACGCTCATTACCGCCCGCCTTGCCGCATTTTTGGGGATGAACGGCTTCGACGAAATCCCCGTCTTAGCGCCCGTTACCGCCCGCTGCGCGTTTACCGGGAACGAGGTTATTACTATCGGTGTGCCAGAGGCCGGGCAGGTGCGGGATGCTTTCGGCGGCTTCCTAGAGGCAACTCTCGCAACTCAGGGGTGCGCCGCGCTGCCTTCGGCCCGTCTGGCCGATACGGGGCATGATTTCACCACTTTTTTGAACACATCACACGCGCAGGTGCTGATTTTTACGGGCGGCTCCAGCACCTCCGGGGTGGATATGGTGCGTAAAACCCTCGCCGAGGCTCAGGCAACTTACCTGTTCGAGTCAGTGCAGGTGCGCCCCGGGCACCCGGCGCTCGCCGCCCGCTTAGCTGACGGGCGTATTGTGCTGGGGTTGCCGGGTAACCCGCTGGCAGCGTACACGGCCTTGTACTCTTACCTGCCGCCGCTGCTGGCGGGTATGCGGGGGCTGCCGCTGCCGCCTCTTGATACCGCTGAAATTGCCCAGGACATTCCCGCGCTCACCGCCAGCTCCCAGCAGCGGCTCATTCCGGCCCTAGTCCGTGAATGCCGGGCGCATCCGCTTCCCAGGCGTGCATCCTATATGCTTTCTGGGCTGTCGAAGGCCACCCACCTGCTGGTAGCGGATGCCAGCGGGCATACGGCGGGTGATCGTGTGCCGCTGCTGCCGGTGTTTTAGGGAGGGCCGCTACATCCCCTTCTTTTCCGCCGCAGCACACTGTGCTTTTATGGGCGCAGAATAAGCCGAACACCCGGTGTTCTCTCGGAGGATCAAGTGTACAATAACCTTTACGGTTAAGATTGCATACGTATACTGCAAAGGAGACTTACCCGTGTCAAAGCCTAAACTCGGCGATGTGGCCGCACGCGCAGGGGTTTCTCCCACCACAGTGTCGCGAGTCCTGAACAATAGAGGCTACCTGAGCCAGAGAACTCGTGAAAAAGTATACGATGCAATGCGGGAGCTGGGGTACCGCCCTAACGCTATTGCCCGCAGCCTTAAAGGTCAGCGTTCCCGTATAGTCGGGCTGGTTTTCCCAACTGTTGCTAATCCGTTTTATGCGGAGATGGTGTACCGGATTGAGTCATTTTTAGCGGACGCCGGGTACCGGGTGATTCTATGTAATAGTGACGACCACCCAGACCTGGAGGAACAGTATTTTGAGATGCTGCTATCGAACCAGGTGGATGGAATTATTACCGGTGCGCATTCGCAGGTGGTGGCGAACCTGCCGCATGTGCAGGCGCCGCTGGTGACAGTAGACCGCCCAGGTACGCAGAAGTACCCCAATATTCGTGCGGATAACTATGCGGGTGCACGCATGGCGGTTGAGCATCTGGTCGCCACCGGAGCAGGAAACATTCTGCATATCACCTCAACCGTGAGCGAGCAGAACCTTCGCCTGGCGGGCTACCGGGACGCGGTAACTGCCGCAGGAATGACCCCTCAGGTGCTTGAGTTAGGGTTCCGCACTCCCCTGCCCCGCAAACGTGAACTTATCGAACGTTATCTTAAGGAGAGCACCACAGGCGAGCGTGTTGACGCTGTCTTCGCCTCGAACGATACGTATGCGGCGATGACGCTGAACTGGGCGCGCACCCGTAACCTGTGTGTCCCCAGGATTTTCAGGTGGTGGGGTTTGACGGCACCGAGACAGTACGCGCACTTATCCCGGATCTTGCAACTGTGGTGCAGCCGATTGAGCAGATCGCCGCGCGTGCAGTGCAGCGGCTGCTTCAGACGATCGAATCGGGCAGACAGGGCCACCCCGACGATACACCATCGCCTCATAAAAGCGATAAGAAGCAACAGGGTTCCACGGCTGATGTTTTCCCAGTGCACCTGCACGAAGGCGGTACCCTCAGGGCCATTACCGCCTCCTCTTAGCGGAACACCAGACCTCGCTACTTCCTCGCTATGCCGCCGATAAGAGGCCGTTTGCAGCGGCTGAATGCGGGTCGTACTGCACCCCGTCAATGGTGGCGGGGTAGAGCATCCCTGCTGCCGGGCTGGTTCCCTTATAGGTGCCGATGGGTACGAAACCGTGGCGGGTGTAGAGTGTGGCGCTGCGCGGGGTGGATGCCTCAAGATATGCGGCGGTTCCATTAAACCGGGTGATGCCGTGTTCTAGCAGTGCCGAGCCAACCCCACGCCCTTGGGCGGTAGCGCGCACACCGATAGTGTGCAGGTACCAGTGGTCGAAGGCAGGACGGTGTTTGCGAATGTAGATGTCGGTGGCGATCACGTGCCGCAGGGCACGGGCCCCGAGTATTTTGAGGTACTTCGGCCCGTCACGCAGCTCCAGTTTCAGGGTTCCTTGCTGGCCTTCGGGAGGCATCCACTGGGCGGTTCCGAGGATTGCGCCGTCGCTATCGACCGCAACATCAATGAATCCGCGTGGGATGTAGAGGCTTTTGAGCTGAAGCTCGAAGAGCCCGCGGATCTTCTCGGGCTGGGGTTCCTCTCCTAAAAGTACGCGCATAAACGGGTCTGGGGTGAACGCTTCAACGAGCACATCGAGGAGTTCCGGGAGTTCTTCGGGGCGGGCTTCACGAATCGTGTACGGTTCGGGTGGCATGGTATATCCCCCTGTGTGTTGGTGATTACATCTCTTTTCGATGCTAACGAAGGCCTTTACACGGTCAAAGTGCAAATATGATATACGCCACTTATCCTTGACTTTACGGTTTGCAGCAAAGCGGCGGCCTATCCCCTGTTATACGGGGCAGGCCACCGCTTCATCCGCCTCGTACAGGCAGGATATTCCGGAAAATATTAAGCCTGGGTGGTCGTCGCCTTCGTTTTGAGAGTGACATCCGCGAGGGTGTCTTTCCCGGCGGTCACGGTTGTACCAGCACCGGCAGCATCCGCCATGAGGGCCACAGCTTTTTTGGCATTGGTAACCACCAGCGGAGTGGTAACCGGGTACCCAGCCTTCTTAATGGCGTCAATATCGAATTCGGCGAGCACATCCCCACGCTTGACCACATCACCTTTAGCAACTTTGGGGGTGAAGTGTTTACCATCCAGCTCGACAGTGTCGAAACCGATGTGCATCAGCAGATCCAGCCCGTCCTCGGTGCGCATACCGTAGGCGTGCCCGGTGGGGAATGCCACGGTGATCTTGCCATCAGCGGGAGCCACTAGGGTGCCTTGAGTCGGTTCAATCGCGTTTCCAGAGCCAAGCGCACCAGATGCAAAGCTCTGGTCGCTCACCTCAGCCAGCGGTACCACGGTACCGCTCAGGTGCGCGGCCAGTTCAGCTTTCTCACCTTCAACCTCGGGAGTCTTAGGGGCCGCAACGGCGGTCTCGGCCTTGGTTTCGCCAGCAGTGGCGGGTTCTGCAGCATCCGGTGAGGAAGCCTCACCGCGTGCCACCTTCAGGCCCCAGACGTATGAGGCGGCGAAGGCAAGAGCGGTCGTCATCAGCAAGCAGACAATGAAACCAAGCCAACCGGCTCCAGCCTGAGGATTCACGGAAGGGATACCCAGGTAACCGGCAGCACCAAGGGCTGATGCTTTCACACCCAAAATTGCTGAGAGCGCTCCGCCGATACCAGCCGAAGCTATCGCGATATAGAAAGGCCAACGCAATACCAGGTTCACACCGAAAAGTGCGGGTTCGGTAATACCCAAAATGCCGAAGGAGCCGAAGCCGAGGCCACGCCCTTGATCTTCTTGTTCTTGGTCGTCAGCGCGACACCTGCCGCTGCTGCGCCTTGGGCAACATTGGAGATCGAGGCAATCACGAAAATAAAGGAACCACCGCTTGCCCAGAGCGAGGTTTCGATGGGCGGGAAGGACTGGTGCAGACCGGTTATTACGATGGGCGCGTAGAGCACACCAAAGATCAGCCCGCCGATGGGACCAGCGGCAGTGTATAGCCAGTTCACGCCTTCGCCCAACCAGGTACCCAGCTGGAACATAGGCGGTCCCACCAACAGGAAGGTAACAAAGCCGGTAATGAGCAGGGTCAGGGTGGGGGTGAAAATAAAGTCGATTGTGCCCTTGAGAATCTTATGGAAGAATTTCTCGATATTCGCAAGGATAAAGGAAACCAGCAAGATAGGAAGCACGGTTCCCTGGTAACCCGCCTGCTGCACCTGAAGACCGAAAAGATCCCAGTACTTCATGGGGTCTGCACCCTCAGTGTGGGCGAGCGATGCCGCAACCTTATACCCGTTCATCAGCGCGGGTGAGACCATAGCCGCACCCATCGTTAAACCAAGGTAAGGGTTGCCTCCAAAGACCTTAGTTGCAGAGTATCCCACGAGCACGGGCAGGAAAGCGAAAGGCGCCGCCGAAAGCAGATTCACAATATCTGCGAAGCCTTCCCAGGCGGGATACATTTCAATCAGGGGCTTTGGCCCAAAGATGTTCTTGGCGCGAAGGACGTTATCAAGCGCCATCAGCATACCGCCGCCGACCAGCACCGGGATCAGGGGGATAAAAATATCGGCAATGGTTTTGATGAAGCGGGAGAAGATATTTCCCTGATTTGCCGCAATAGATTTCAGATCATCTTTGCTGACCTCGGGGGCACCCGATGCCACCATATGCTTAAAGACTTCGTTAACATCGCCGGGGCCCACAATAATCTGGAACTGTCCGGCATTCAGGAAACTGCCTTTAAGGTCTTCGTCATTGTCAATAGCACTTTGATCAACGGAATCCTGGTTCTTCAAGACCAGGCGCAGACGAGTTGCACAGTGAGCCGCCGCGCGGATGTTGCCCACGCCTCCGACATCCTGCAGCACGCGCTCTGCCACTGATTTGTGGTCCACGTTCTTCTCCTTGAGTTTGGGCGGACGGGGCCTTCCAGCAGATATGTCAAACGTTTGACATATTGGTGCGTAGAACGCCCCTGTACGCTGACTGCATTTACTTACAGCATACGTGAACGGCAGGTTAGCAGGCACGAAAAACCGCGCCCTGCACCACATAATTTTGTGCTGCCAGGCACGGCTTCTGCCCCGTACAGGCTTCTTGCAGCCCACATGTTTAGCTCTTGCCTTACCGCGACACCTGGCAGGAGCCCTGTTAAGGGAGCGGGCCGCAAGTGAAACTACAGCACTGCGTAGCTCAGTTTCAGTACCTCGCCGTTACCGCCCATACGCACACGACGTTTGCTGCCCGAGAAGTAGGTGCGGGCCGAGAATACCTGCTCGTATGAGCCAGCCCCGTCCTGCCCGTTCACAGCACCGCCCACGAACAGTTCGGTGGATGAGGCATCCACCAGCAACTCAAACTCGCGCTCAGTGTTCGGGGTAAGGGCACGGCGGCGTAAAGTGCCGCCCTCAGTGTATCGGGTGCCCGAACGGTCCAGCTGCGCAAAATCCTCCGCGATCGTGATGCGCAACGCCGTACCATGCGCATCTTTCACCCGGATTTTTACCGGACCATCCGAAACATCAACGGTGCCGTGAAGCCGCCAGGTACCCGCGTCTTTGAGCACCGGAACTTTACCTTTCACCGCGTCAACAACCGTCGGCTCAAGCGGCAGCACCCGGTCAAGATGCGGCACTGGGGTTTGGTAGATTTTTCCTTCCCGCAGGTGCAGCTCACGCGGGTAGGTGAACATGTGCACCCAACGGTGCGCCCACGAAGGGTGGTCGTCCTGCTCGGCGTTACCCAACCAGCCGATCATCACAGTCTGCGGGTGCGGGGCATCATCATGTGCGCTGGTGCCGGTACCGTGCACGGTCTGCGGGGCGTAGAACTCGAACCCGGCATCCAGCTCCGTGAACGGGGTGTGCACCTCAAACCGCAGGGTCTGCGGGTCAAGCTCGCCCACAATGTACCCTGACTGGTAGATATTCTGGTACTTCTCCCCCTCGGGGCTCAGCCCCTGGGGGCTGAAAATCAGCACGTCCCGCAGGGTGCCCGTCGCCTCATCCCGCAGCTGCAGCAGAGACGGGCATTCGTACATGTAGCACCCCTCAACGGTGGGGTCGGTGAAGTCAAGTTCGCCTTTAAAATCCCAGCTGCGGCGGTCTGCCGAAGTGTACACGACTACGGTACCGGTGCGGTGCTTCTTCTTTTTGCCGTCTTTCTGGGCACCAATGACCATCCACCATTGGCCGTCCCGCTCAAATACGTACGGGTCGCGGTAGTGCGCCGTATAGCCCTCATGCGGGCCCTCAAGCAGCGGAGGCAGCTGCCGGGTGGGGTGTGCGTCTTCCCCCGCGGTGGCCAGTATCTGGTAGGTTTCGCGGTTATTGCGGGAGTCTTTCACGTTGCCGGTGTAAAAGAACTCAAAACCGCCGGGCACTCGGATGCAGGAGCCCGAGTAGCAGCCGTGCGAATCGTAGCGCGTGTTTGGTACTAGGGCGGTACCTGCGTCCTCCCAGTAAGTGAGGTCGTCGCTTATGGCGTGCCGCCAGTAGACAATGCGCTCTGGGTGCAGCGGCGAGTACTGGTAGAAAGCGTGGTAGTGCCGCCCGTCGTATACCAGCCCGTTCGGGTCGTTCAGGCGCCCTACTGGAGGGGCAAGATGCAGTTTCGGGTAGTCCCGGTCGCTGCGCACGGATTCCCCGAAGGCGGCCACGGTCTGATGGTCTTCGGCCGCTAAATCCCGCTGCAGGTACGGGGCGAGGGGTGCCAGCGTAACCGGCTTGGCGGCGGTTTGAGAGGGTGCGGTGTTCTCCGGCAGAGGTTCGAGCGTGATCTTCCCGAAAGAGGACCACGGGGTGGTGGGGCTCTCATCGACCGGCTGCACGTCGTCTGTGTCTAGTATGGGTCTATTCTGTTTAGTCATGCTCATTCTGTGGGTTCGTGCTTACAGTGGCGTGAGATATTCATGCGCCCTCGCGGGGGCTTTCTCGGGTGCCTGGCGGCTGCTTTGGATACTGCTGCCGGGTTTTACCGGGCGTTTCTCATCATACAGGATGCACCTTCTTCGTATCTTCGGATCTTGACACCGGCCCCTGCTGTTGAGGTGCCGAAAAGCTGTTTCCTCGCGAGCTGTCTTCCTGTAGGGTTTAGAGACAAAAAACCACCCGCCGGGCGGGCTCCGTCAGGGAGCTCATCCGGCGGGTGGGGTAAGAATCGAGAAGAAGTCGATTACTTGAGGGTAACGGTTGCGCCTGCGCCCTCAAGCTGCTCCTTAGCCTTCTCAGCGTCTTCCTTGGAAGCGCCTTCGAGGATCGGCTTGGGTGCGCCGTCAACGAGGTCCTTTGCTTCCTTCAGGCCGAGGGAGGTCAGGGCACGAACTTCCTTAATCACGGCGATCTTCTTGTCGCCAGCGGATTCGAGGATCACGTCGAATTCGGACTTCTCTTCAGCAGCGTCGCCGCCGCCAGCGCCGCCTGCTACAACTGCAACGGGAGCTGCAGCGGTAACGTCGAACTCTTCCTCGAATGCCTTAACGAACTCGGAAACCTCTACGAGGGAGAGCTCTTTGAAAGCTGCAATGAGTTCTTCGATGGACAGCTTAGCCATGTGTGGCTCCTTCACTATCAGGTGCGGGATGTACCCGCGTTTTAGATTTGAGTGCCGCACCCGGCGGGTGGGCTAAAGTTTTGGGTGCGTTTTCACGCGGTGAGTGCGGTGCGGCTTATGCCTCGTCCGCTGCCTCCTCGGCGGCGGGTGCGCCACCTTCCTGCTCTTCCAGCTTCACGCGCAGGGCGTCCACAGCCTGAGCAACACGGGCAATAGCTGCCTTCGCGCCACCAGCAACCTTGGACAGCAGAACCTCGCGGGATTCGAGGTCAGCGTAGCGCTTCACATCAGCTTCGGTCAGTGCGGCGCCTTCATAGAAGCCGCTCTTGACGATGAGCTGGGGGTTTGCCTTGGCAAAGTCACGCAGGCCCTTGGCAGCATCGATCAGGTCGCCCTTGATGAATGCCAGCGCGCTGGGGCCGTGAAGCTGGCCGTCGAACGCGTCGATGCCAACTTCTTTCGCCGCAATAGCAGCGAGCGTGTTCTTCACCACGGCGTATTCGGTCTCTGCACCGAGTGCACGACGCAGCTCCTTGAGCTGAGTCACAGTAAGACCGCGGTATTCGGTCAGGATCACTGCATTCGAAGCTTCGAAGAGTTCTTTCAGCTCGGATACTGCAGCGATCTTTTCCTGAGTCGCCATGGTAGTTCCTTCTTCCGATTCTTGTAAGGTCGCCGGTAGAGCACAATCGTGAGCACTAAAAATGCCCCGATGCGCAGGGCTTCGAGGCATATAGAAAAGTCCCTTTTAGAGTTGAGGGAGGTTTTCTATTCACTTCTTCATCACCTGCGCGGGCGGCGAATCCCTGGAACGGGAATCTGCTCTTATCAGTGCTAATAACACTGGCAGCTTACGGCTATTCACCGAAAAATGCACAGCAAAACACTAGACCGGCGGTCTTTGGTCTAATCATCATGACAGGTTAAACCGGCAAAAGCAAGTTTCCCCTCGCAGGAAACCAACTCTGCGGTGTAGAACTTCATCTTACAGATAGTGCCGCGTGCCGTCGGCAAAGATAAAACAGCGATGCGGGGGAACCTGCACCTGTACCCGTTCCCCCGATGTCAGGACGGGCAGGGCGAGCGCATCCGGCTCAAAAAATTCGAGGGGCTGTCCACTGGGAACCTGCAGAGGAACTCGCGCCGAACCGTCATGCGACGCGGCATATACAGTCACCTCTGCCTGCGTTACAGCACGGTAGAGTGTGCCACCCACCTGCGGGAGTACACTCCGAACCTGCACCGGTATCGTATTCTCCGTGGGGTGCTCAGCAATGTTCTCTATGCGCCGCAGCGAGGTTGCACGCACATAGAGCGAAGCCCCAGCAGGAAGATGCTGCCCCTCCGTGAGAGTCAGCTCGTTCAGAGCTGGCGATGCTGTCAGCCGCGCCGCCTGCAGCGTATGCGGATTTGCCAACAGATGCTCGGGAGTATCAACCTGCACCAGGTACCCGGCATCCATGACCGCCACGCGCTGCCCAAGCTGCAGCGCCTCATTCTGATCATGCGTCACGTACAGCCCCGTGAACCTGTATTCAGCGTGCAGACGCGCAATATCCGCCCGAATACTTGCGCTCAGTTCCTCATCAACACTCGCCAGCGGCTCATCGAAAAGAACCACAGGTGCTTTGCGGATGAGGGCGCGCGCAATACCCACACGCTGCGCCTGCCCGCCTGAGAGTTCCTGGGGTTTGCGGTGCTGAAGCTCGCCAATCTGGAGCGCATCCATAAGATCCGTATAGTAATTTTTATCGACCTTTTGGCGGTAACCGCGCAGCGTAGTTGGAAAAAGAATATTCTTGCGAACCGACAGGTGCGGGTACAGAATCGGGTGCTGAAAAACGAACCCTACCTGCCCGGCGTTCAGCGGCTGACCCGCATAGGTAATGCGTCCGGCATTGGCTTCCTCAAGCCCGGCAATAATGCGCAAAAGCGTAGATTTACCGGTTCCGGATGCGCCCACCAGTGACACCATTTCGCCCGGTTCCACCTCAAGGTCGATCTCACGCAGAACGTGAGTATCCGCCCCAAAACTCTTCGCGACACCACGAATCTGAAGCCCGCCGTGAGTCGTCGTTGAGGAAGGCTGAGGTGTTGAACCTTGAGTTGTCATGTTTCTATTATGACCTCCGGCGTTCTACCCGAAAAGCAGCGCCACAGCCCACACGTTCCTGAGGCTCTGTGTTCGATGAAGCTACCGCACTAAAAGCTTGCCGCGTATCGCCAGCACCAGCATCCCGAGCCAAAGCACCGCGATCAGTGCGGTGCCAAGAATCCACAGCGCCCAGCCAAGCTGCACGAGCTGAGAAACCGCGACCAGGTGCATTCCGGCACCCGCCATAGCGCCCAGCCCGAAGGAGAATCCCCACAGGCTCATAGTGTACCCCGCTTTGAGAATCCACGGCACTAAGCGAAGCAGGAACAGCAGCTGAAGCACCCCGTAACCCGTGAGCGCCAGGAAAACCCAGTCCACGTGTCCGCCGTTAGCCGCCAGATAGGCGTTACCGCCCACAAACGGAGGGGCCAGCTGAACCCCTATAATGCCGCGTACCGCAGGATCCAACGCAGGTTTGGTGCGCAGGCGGCCCAGGATTGCAGCCTCCACGCTAAACCACGAGAGAAGACCCATACCGAAGAACAGCATCGCCCAGTCGTGGTGCCCCAACGCCCCTAACCCGGACGCGGAGGCAAAGTTCGCGGCCACCGTTGGTAGGTAGATGACCGGGGTTGTCGCCGCCACTGTATGCGTTCCACGCCAAAGCCCGGCGGTGCGGTACATCGAAAATGCCAGCTGTCCCAGCACACCGATAAGAATCAGCGAATACCCAAGCGGGGCCGCATAGGGGCGTGCGGATATCCCGATTTCGATGGTGGTGACCGGAACCAGCGCCAGGAAGCAGCACATCACGAGGTCGCGAAGTTCGTTCTGGAGCGCATCGCGACGGGTTATAAGTTTGACGGCAAATGCCGTGATCAGCACCAGCCAGGTTGCTGAGGCGAGCGCCAGTATGCTCTCCCCTACCCAGGACGGTACCAGGTGTGCGGTGGCACCGTACCGCCACGACAGCCCCAGCGCACTCGTTCCCAGCGCCACCGAAAAGTAGCTCGTTGGAATAGGGAACGGTTTTGTGGTGGTGGGCGTGCCCAAAGGTACGGGTTGTGCGGCGGCGGTACTCATGTAATCCTCCCGAAGTATATGCACAGTATACGGCGGCGCTCTCACCTGAGGTATCGCCTCGTATGGGTCTGGCTTGTGTAGCTGCCGGGGTATATAAGTAGAAGTTTTCCCGCTTTATTCCCGCGCAGGTGCTCAGGCGGCTCTGGGGTGCGGCTTTGCGACGCATCATAACCCCACCACAAGCAGCAAAGAGCCCGCCACCCCACCGGGATAACGGACTCTTTGTATGAAAGCTGGTAACGCTACAGCGTCTTATGCAGCGACCTCTGCCGGATCCACCGGAATGCCGGGGCCGAAGGTGGTCGCAATGGTAGCCTTCGAAATGTAGCGGCCCTTAGCCGAAGAGGGCTTCAAACGGTTAACCTCTTCCAGGGCTGCCGCGAAGTTCTCCGCGAGCTGCTCAGCAGAGAAGGATGCCTTGCCGATAATGAAGTGCAGGTTCGAGTTGCGGTCAACGCGGAAGTCGATCTTGCCGCCCTTAATGTCGGCAACAGCCTTTGCAACGTCCATGGTCACGGTGCCGGTCTTGGGGTTCGGCATGAGGTTACGGGGACCCAGAACCTTACCCAGGCGACCAACTTTACCCATCATATCGGGGGTTGCAACTGCAGCGTCGAAGTCGGTCCAGCCGCCCGCGATCTTAGCAATCAGCTCGTCCGAACCGACATAGTCGGCGCCCGCTGCCTCAGCTGCGGCAGCCTTATCGCCTGCGGCAATAACAACCACGCGGGCGGTCTTACCGGTGCCGTGCGGCAGGTTCACGGTGCCGCGAACCATCTGGTCGGCCTTACGGGGGTCAACCGAAAGGCGCAGAGCCACCTCAACGGTTGCATCGGTTTTAGCGGAGGAAGTCTCCTTCGCCAGGGCTACTGCCTCGGCGGGGGTGTAGAGTTTACCCTCTTCAATCTTGGCTACAGCCGCCTTGTACGCCTTGCTGCGCTTTGCCATCTGCTTATCTCCTTATGCAGTTGTGGTCTCGTGAGCCGCGCTCGGCTCTGCCACATCCCACGCTCAAACGTGGGCATTTACAAGTTAAAACGCGAAAACCGCGGTTGCCGAAAAACGGCTTAGACTACTCGACGGTGATACCCATGGAGCGAGCGGTGCCGGCAACGATCTTGGTTGCGGCATCCAGGTCGTTCGCGTTCAGGTCGGGCATCTTGGTCTCGGCGATCTCACGTGCCTGAGCCTCGGTGATCGAACCAACCTTCACGGTGTGCGGGGTTGCTGAGCCCTTCGCAACACCGGCGGCTTTCTTGATCATCTCAGCGGCCGGAGGGGTCTTCGTAATGAAGGTGAAGGAACGATCCTCGTATACGGTAATTTCAACGGGGATCACGTTACCGCGCTGCGATTCGGTAGCAGCGTTGTATGCCTTGCAGAACTCCATAATGTTCACGCCGTGCGAGCCCAGTGCCGGGCCGACGGGCGGAGCCGGGTTAGCGGCGCCTGCCTGGATCTGCAGCTTAATAAGGCCGGTGACCTTCTTCTTGGGAGCCAATGTTAGGTCCTTTTCTTAGCTGGGAAACTGACGCACAGGAGCGTACGCCAGCAGACGGTGACCGTGGCGCGGCCACCCGTGCGGGCGCATGAAAGCGTGAACATGCGCATACACAAGCGAATATTCTACCGTTAATCGCATTTTTAATCCACTGGATTCCTGCGTGAACACGGCTGACAAAACGGGGAGGGATGGGTAGTGAGTTATCTCCCCGTCACACTGTGCGCCCCCCGCACCACGGTTACCGTCCGGCGGGTGTTGGTAGTTCTAGGCAGCCTGCTTTTTCTTCTGCTTCAGCTCTTGCAGTTTAGCCAGGCGGTCTGCCCGCTCCTGTGCGGTCAGAGCAGCCGGGGCGTTATTCATCCCGGCCTTGATGGTGTTCACCCGATGAATCAGTTCGGGAAGGTGAGGATAATACTCACCGGGGCATGAGGTGCTAATAATATCCCGGTGCCCAATCAGGTACAGCGAATGCCCCAGCCGCACCTCAATATCTGCAATGAGCTGCGCCAGCGTGTCCAGATCCTCGGAGCGGCAATCGGGTCGGTTCTCCAGCCCGATTGACACCTCATTCACCTCCCACTGTCCCGCGTGAAGAGCTACATCCTGATCATCGGCGATCTGAGCGACACGACCGGCTTCTACCACATAGTTCGCGGATACCTTACGGTCGTTATTGCACAGGAAGTTAACGGTTTCATCAAAAGACTTTCCCTTATCGTCACCCCACCAGTGAACGACGCCATACAGAACATCGCTCAGCTTACGGTAGTTGATGTGACGGTTTTTAGTCTTAGATGTCGTGATCAGCTCGTAGCTCATGAGGTGCCTTCTCTCTCGTGCATCGGTGAAGCGGCAGGTTCCCGCTGGTACAGTATCTACCCTGCCATCCTAATTCTGCGGGCGCAAGAGGTTAAGCACCCTCAGCATAAGCACCGCCGTCTCAGATCCAACCGTACCGCCCGCATAAAAACCTCTTGGGGCGGTGCAAGAAAACGGGTTCTTGCACCGCCCCAAGAGGCTGATACGTTCAGAGTCAGAAAAGAGTTTACATCTTCTCGATCTGGCTGAATTTCAAGGTCACCGGGGTGTCACGTTCGAACACCGAGATGAGGGTGACGACTTCCTGCGCCTCGGGCTTAATCTCGGATATCGTGGCGTCCATACCCTCAAACGGGCCGGACTTCACGCGAACATTATCGCCCACCGAGTAGTCGGATTCGACCACAGGCTGAGGAGTGGGCAGGCCCTTGCTCTGCTGCTCTTCTTCAAAGACCGGCAGGAGCATATCGAACACCTCATCCATACGCAGCGGCATGGGGTTGTATGCGTCCTGACCAACGAACCCGGTCACACCGGGGGTGTGGCGCACCACGCCCCACGAGTGGTCGGTCAAATCCATGCGCACCAGCACATAACCGGGCACACGTACGCGGCGGATGGTCTTTTTCACCGTGTTCTTGTACTCAACAACGGTCTCCATGGGAACCTGAACCTCGAACACCTCATCCTCGGCCTCCAGGTTCTGGATGCGGGTCTCAATCCCGGCCTTCACCTTATTCTCGTACCCCGAGTAGGTGTGTACCACATACCAGTCACCGATCTGGCGGCGCAACTTCGCTTTGAACTCCTCCAGCGGGTCGGCAGCGGCAGCAGCCTCTGCGGAGCTCTGAGACTCCTCCGTTTCAGGCTCCTGCTCAGCGGTGTCCGCAGCGGGCTGCTCATCAGCTGCGATGCTGCCGATTTCCTCTACTTCGTCTTCAAAAGTTTCGGCCTCAGCGGGTTCCACCTCGACCTCTTCAACCTCGGATACCATATCCTTCTCGGGCACGTCGCTCCTACTTTCTCAGTTCGTTACCTGTGCCCGGCGCCAGGTGGCGGGGCGAATTGATGCGGGTACGGGCTTAGCTTCCGCCCGTCTGAATGGTTCCGTTACCGAAGACCCAGAAGGCGCCCTGACCGAACACCCAATCCAGACCCGAAATTAACAGAAGCATAAAAACAACAAAGAAAAGCACGCCGAAGAAGTAGCCAATCAGCTCTTTACGGGTGGGGTGGTGACCTTCTTAAGCTCCGTAATCACCTCACGGATGTACTGGAATAGGCTTCGCCGTGTCTTATCCTCAGCGGACTCAGAAACCGTCTCGGCGGTAGCAGATTTAGCCATCTCCTCGCCCCTTTCTACTGTCTAACATGGCGCCCTATAACCGGTACGCACAGAACATTTCATTGAGGCACTAGCAGGGCGGACAGGACTCGAACCTGCAACCTGCGGTTTTGGAGACCGCTGCTCTACCAATTGAGCCACCGCCCTTCGAAGCTTCCACTCCGTCGGTGTGGGGTGTTGCTCCCCACGTGTTTGCACCCTCGAATGCCTCACAGCCGGCGGCTATACAAGGGAACAAACTAATGCACCCTAGTAGCGGGTGCAGAAACAACTCTAGACCATACAAAGCCCGCTTGGCAACTTGAACCGCAAATATTTTCCGCGAATCCGCCGCCTCCGCACTGAAGCGTTTCTCCGCCCAACATGCAGCACAGTTAGCGCACGCACACTCTGAGCACACCCAAGACGCAGGCTAAGATGCGCTTCCGCCGACCGGCGGTAACCCCCTATCATAGTAGGAAGGTGCCCAGCACGCAGCCCCACGCACACGCACCTTCGGGCCGCTAAGGGTGGACTACACCGGGCTTATCACCGAATTTTGCACTGAAGTATTGGTGCAGAACACTATGAAAGCGAGAGAGAATGCCGCGTATTGCCAGCCGTATTGCCGCCATCACCCCTTCAGCAACCCTCGTCGTCGATTCCAAGGCCAAGGCGCTCAAAGCCGACGGTCAGCCGGTGATCGGTTTCGGTGCGGGAGAACCTGATTTTCCCACTCCCGCGCACATTGTAGAGGCCGCCCGTCAGGCACTTAACGACCCGAAGAACTTCCGCTACTCCCCCTCTGCCGGATTGCCTGAGCTGAAACAGGCCATTGCTGAGAAGACCCTCCGTGACTCCGGTGTGCAGGTTGACCCCTCACAGGTGCTCGTCACCAACGGGGGTAAGCAGGCGGTCTACGAGGCGTTTGCGACTGTTATTGATACGGGCGACGACGTTCTTTACCCGCCCCCTACTGGACCACCTACCCTGAGTGCATCCGCTTAGCGGGCGGAAACCCCATTGAGGTTTTTGCTGGAAGCGAGCAAGACTATAAGGTCACCGTTGAGCAGCTGGAGGCCGCCTACACCCCCGCCACAAAAGCCCTGCTGTTCGTCTCCCCCTCAAACCCAACTGGTTCGGTCTACACCGAGGAAGAGACGCGCGCTATCGGGCAGTGGGCGCTCGCGAAGGGGATTTTTGTGTTCACCGACGAAATCTATGAGCACCTCACCTACGACGGTGTTAATTCGGTCTCTATTCTCAAGGTGGTTCCGGAGCTCACCCCGAACTGCATCATCCTCAATGGTGTGGCGAAAACGTACGCCATGACGGGGTGGCGTGTGGGCTGGATGGTTGGCCCGCAGGATGTTATCGCGGCCGCCTCAAACCTGCAATCGCATTTGAGCTCAAACGTGAACAATATCGCCCAGCGTGCGGCGCTGGCGGCACTGGCCGGCCCGCAGGATGAGGTCGCGGTCATGCATGCCGCGTTCGACCGGCGGCGTAAGGCTATTGTTGCCGGGCTCAACGCCATTGAGGGCGTGCACTGCCCCACCCCGCAGGGTGCGTTCTACGCCTACCCGGATGTGCGCGGGCTACTCGGTAAGGAATTTGACGGGGTGCGTCCGCAGACTTCCGCCGAGCTGGCCGACCTCATCCTGGAGAAGGCGCTTGTGGCGGTGGTGCCGGGTGAGGCGTTCGGCCCCAGCGGGTACCTGCGGCTCTCCTATGCGCTCAGCGACGAAGACCTCGCCGAGGGTGTGGAGCGTCTGCAGAAGTTTTTGGGAAGTGCGCGGTAGGAACCGTCTCAGTCACACCCGGTACGTTGATTTAGGTGCCTATTACCTGAACTTTTCTGCCGGACTTCGGCATCATTTCGGTAAAAACACACCCAACCCAACACTTACCCACACAACCCAAACGCGCTAGAATAGATAGCAAGAGAACGGCCTCCCGGGCTCGTGCCACGCGTTGCTTAACGCGTCGCACAAGCTTTGCGGAGGCCATCATTATATGACCGCGCGCCTAAACCCAACACCTGCGGGCGCCAACCCAAGGAGCCATCATGAAAATCGGTCTGCTTACCTCCGGAGGCGACTGCCCCGGTCTCAACGCCGTTATCCGCGGCGCAGTTCTCAACGGTGTCAAGAAGTACGGCTACGAATTCGTCGGTTTTCGTGACGGGTGGCGTGGCGTCGTCGATGGGGATTTCATGGATCTGCCCCGCACTAAGGTGCGCGGCCTGGCCAGCCAGGGCGGCACTATTATCGGCACCTCGCGCACCAACCCCTTTGATGGACCTAACGGCGGACCCGAAAACATCGAAATTATGATGGAACGCCACGGGATTGACGCCATTGTCGCCATCGGCGGTGAAGGCACCCTGGCCGGGGCCAAGCGCCTGGCGGATGCGGGTCTTCCTGTTATTGGTGTGCCAAAAACTATCGATAATGACCTGCGCGCCACCGATTACACGTTCGGGTTCGACACGGCTGTTTCCATTGCGACTGAGGCAATGGACCGTATTCGCACCACCGGCGAGTCACACCACCGGTGCATGGTGGCCGAGGTGATGGGCCGTCACGTGGGGTGGATCGCGTTGAACTCCGGCATGGCCTCCGGCGCACACGCGATTCTCATCCCCGAGGTGAAGGTGTCAATGGACGAGGTCTGCCAGTGGGTGAAAGAGGTACATGACCGTGGCCGCTCCCCCTGGTGGTGGTTGCGGAAGGGTTCATCCCCGAAGGCTCTGACGAGGTCATGGCGAATAAGGGTACCGAAAAAGACGGGCGGCCCCGCCTGGGTGGTATCGGTGAATACATTACCCACGAGATTGAGACCCGCACCGGTATTGAAACCCGCAACACCATCCTGGGGCATATTCAGCGCGGTGGCGCACCAACCGGTTTTGACCGGGTGCTGGCAACCCGCCTGGGTATGGGCGCGGTGGATATGGTGAACCAGAAGCTCTGGGGCAAGATGGTGTCGCTGCAGGCCACCAATATTGTGTACGTTCCGCTTGAGGAGGCACTTGACGGGCTGAAAATGGTACCGCAGGAACGCTGGGACGAGGCGGCCGTACTGTTCGGCCGCTAGACGCTGGCCCCTAACGAGTGGGTTAGGGCCATCGAACACACAGATATATTGAACGCAGAGGGGGTGCCTGGTGATTTTTCACCGGGCGCCCCGATTCACCGTGATGCGATGGCCGCGTTTATCTACCGGTACAAGCACTAGCCGATACGTACTAGCGCGCGGCCGTCTTTACGACGGGTACGGGGCCGCTAACCCCGCCAGTGGGCGAAAATACTGTAGCGTCACAGAGGTTTGCGAGCAGCCTGTGACGCTACAGTGACGTCGGGGTGTTTTCCGTGGACGGCTGTGGCTGGGTACGGCGTTTTTTGAACGTCATAATAGCCAGCGTCGCAAAAAGGAAGCACAGCACCATATCGATTTTGTCGGCTGTGAAGGCCAGCAGCCTCTGCGGGTCCTGCTCCGTGAAGAACGCTGTCCCAGAGATTATTTGGTACACCAGACGAGCAGTTCCGTACAGGCCCCACAGCGCACCAATAATATTGACCACGATAATGTACACAAGAGCCCGGTTACGCAGGTACAGGATAGCGGCAATAATCTGTGCTACCAGATACGCCGTATACACTGCCGAAATCAGAAACGAAGGCATGGCCCACTGAAGGTAGGTCTCTGTGCTTGGACCATATCCATTGGAGCCCTCCGCCAGAATAAATATAAGAAACACCACCGTGGACACGACATTTACCACCAGTAAGATCACAAAAATAGCGATGCGCACACCGTAGAGCCATTTCAGCGGTGTGTGCGGGCGTACCTTAGCAGCTGGAGGCTGTTGCACCTCAAGCCTTGCGCCCTGTTGTACAGCGTCAGGGTAGTTCCCGCCAGGTGCGGATGGCTGAACCGTTGGTTCTCGGTGTTTTTCCGTGTGGCTTTCTGACCGGTGTGGCTGATAAGAATCGTCGTGATGCCCGGAAGTCTGTTCACTCATGTACCTGAATGTACCACGGCCACCTGACAATCACCGTTATTATAGTGAAGTTTCAGAAGTAGCAATCCTGTGCACTATCAAATAGCCTGCCCAGCAAACCGGAAGGCTCCTAGCGTTTGAGGAAGTCTTGCCCCGCAACGGATTTGCGGGCAATTTCGCCAGCCTCGGGAGAGACGATGAGAGTCTGCGCCGCAGCGTATTCGGTCGCGGGGGCTGAGGATTCATCGGTTGCGGCCTCACCGGTATCTACCGCACGCAGAGGTGCCGCAGGGTCCACAGCCCGCTTAATGACGGCGAGCGCTATGGGGCCCGCCTCATGATGCAGCGCCACCGAGGTGATGCGCCCCACCGCACGGGGTTTACCCTCTACAAAGAGTTCGCTGCCCGCTGCAGGCAGGGTGTGCTCAGAACCGTCAAGGTCGAGAAAGACCAGGCGACGCGGCGGATGCCCCAAGTTGTGCACACGCGCAACGGTTTCCTGCCCCTTGTAGCATCCCTTCTCGAAGTGCACGGCGGTGCGGGTGTAGTCCAGCTCTTGCGGAATGGTTTTATTATCAACTTCGGTGCCTGCGCGCGGGCGCCAGGCTTCGATGCGCAGCGCCTCAGCCGCCCAGACGCCCGCCAGCTGAGCACCCTCCGTGAGGGTGGTGAGCTTTTCGCGGGGAATAATGCTCAGGTACCGTTCGTAGTCGGTACCGGGATGCGAATCAGGCGTTGCGCTGTAATGGTAGCCGCCTTCGACGAGTGCCGTCCACGGGTCGCGCCAGATCAGGGCATCCGCAAAGGCAGGATGGGCCGCACCCTGTTTTCCGCGCGGGTTTCGGGCGGTCTCAACGACGGCATAGTCGCCGCTCATATTCTCAATATCGACGCGAAGCATGAACTTCATGCGGTTCAGGTAGTCGGTCAGCGGCTCCGCCTGTGCACCCTCGACGACGAGCCAGAGCGCTTGCCCGTCCTCGACGGCGGCGGGTGCATATTCGATGCGTCCCTGCGGGGAGAGTAGTAAAAATTCGCGGCTGTCCCCCGGGTTCATGTCGGTCAAAATCTGGGATGCGAGGGAGGTGAGCCAGCTGGCGCGGTCGGGCCCCGAGACCCTCACGACGCCAAGAGAGGAACGGTCCACAACTACGGGGTCCCCCGTGGTGGCTCCACGGTCGCGGACTAAAGCACGCTGTTCGGCGAGGGGATTGCCGTAGTGCGCCGCGACGCCCGCATCCGGCCCATCTGCGGCGAAGGCACCGTGTACCTGCATGAGGGGGCTGGGTATAGGGGTGTATTCGGGTGCATCAGCGGCAATATTTTCGGCGGTGCTCATGATGGTTCCTCTCATGCTTTCTGATCGTGAGTGACGGCCAGGCGGTCTGCAAAACCCGCACACCACAACGGGGCGGCGGGTGTGCGGGTTCTATGCTGTGTGGCGTAGTCCTAGTTTTCGGCGGAGCCTTCTTCTGCGCCGTCGTCGAGGGAACCAAACATGCCGGTGCCCAGCGAATCTCCGGACATGGATGAGGTTTTTCGCAGTTCTGCGGAGGCGTGCTTGTGCAGGTTCCCTTCGTTATCTGCGATCTCCCAGTCCCACATGAGGTTGCCGTTCACCAGCCCCCACAGGCGCACCGAACCGGCGTACTGGTGGGAGATATCGTCGCGAATCAGGTTTGCCGTCTGCATACGCACCACGGGCCCTTTGACCATGCCCACATAGTTTTCACTGATGCCGCCGGGGTGGGCGATAGTGGCGATCAGGTTAAATCCGTCATCTTCGTTGCGGAGGGTTTCGACCGATTCCGCGTCGGCGAAAGCGGGAACAATGTCTTTAGGCACCAGCCCAAACCCGCCATCCGCGTCGGTGAGGGGGCGGTCAATCTGCCAGAACCCTGTTTCTATAGTGATGGGGCGCAGCTTCTGCCCGCTATCATCCAGCAGGAACGACTCTGCTCGGTATTCCAGGTACGGCAGGCCGTCTTGGGTGAAGGTAATAATCTGGCCAAAAGGGGTTTTCTCCTGCTCTTTGTACCACATGGTACCAGTGCCCTCCCAGGTTCCAAGGAGCCACGAGAAAGGCACAAGTTCGGGGTTAAGTTGCTTGGAATTTCAATTGCCATACACACCAGTCTAACGGTGCGCGGGCACACACTACCATATGAGGCAGCTAATTTCCCTACCGGAATAACCGCCCCAGACGTCCACGTCTCACGTTCTAAAGCTCACCCAGTGTAAGGGCCAGTATGCGCATCACCACGCTATTAAGCCGCCCTGAGGAGGTTGCGATAAGGTGCTGTACCCCGCCAGCTGGAGCCGCACCTGGGCCGTCATGAACCGCACCGTTACAGCCCTTAGCGCCGCATAAACCTATACAAACCAGCAGGGCACGAACGGTGTGCCCCGTGTTCGCTGCGTACAGGTTTACTTCTGGCCGCGGTACAGGCCCAGAAGCACCTTCAACGCACCAATTGCGATGCAGATAGATGCCAGGCCCAGCAGGCAGATAAAGAAGATTTCAAGAGCAAAAATGTTATCCATGCTTAAAAAATATCACAGCGGATGCGCGCCCGGCCCTAATGTTAACCTCAGGTTATTTCAGGTAACTCAACCAGCCCCTTGGCCCGCACCGCCACCGAGCAGGCCCGCCTCTTAACCGGCCGCACCGGGTAGCGCGCACAGCGTTCGTACAGGGGGCTCACACCCCGACGGGTAAAATGGTGTTCTACCAGGTAAAACCCAGGAGGGCCCATGTACCGCATTACGCTACTGAGCGACGCTTCCGGCGAGCAGTCCGATATCGCCGCCCTGAGCGTGCTCAGCCACCGCGTGGACCTGTACCCCCTGGCTACCTCCGCGAAACGTTTTGAGACGGCGCACCACGATGTTGTGATGATTGATGCCCGCCGCAAACTCATTGAGGCACGCAACACGGCGCAGGCGCTCAAAACGGCGGGATTAGACGTCCCGCTCATGATGGTGCTCACCGAAGGCGGGATGGCGGCTGTCTCTTCAGCATGGATGGTGGACGATATTGTGCTCGACCAGGTGTCTCCATCCGAGCTGGATGCACGCCTGCGCCTGGTCGTCACCTCCCCGGAATCTTCCGCAGACACCGAAAACTCCGCACAAATCATCCGGGTAGGGGCCCTGTATATTGATGCCCCAGCGTACTCGGCGTACCTCAACGGCGTCGCACTGAACCTCACGTTCAAAGAGTTTGAGCTGCTGAAGTTCATGGCGCAATACCCCGGCCGGGTGTTCACCCGCGCCCAGCTGCTCTCGGAGGTGTGGGGGTACGACGCCTACTATGGCGGCACCCGCACCGTGGATGTGCACGTGCGGCGGCTGCGCTCTAAACTCGGCACCGAATATGAGCAGATGATCTCAACTGTACGCAACGTGGGGTACAGCTTTAACGCCCAGCGCTAACCCGCCGCCGCAGCACACCGCATACGCCGAGGTTCAGCGCAGGGTAATACACCCCTCAACCGTCACCAAACCGCACAGAAAACCGATAGAGTTAAACACAGAAGGCACAGCGGAAAGAAGGCGTACATGGCACCAGAGCAGTTCACCCCCGAAGCGGTCTCTTTCACTCAGCCCGTGCTCAGTGACGAGTTCTTGGCGCGGTTCGATGACTTTGCCGCCACAGTGCAGGCGCACGACGGCACCCCTGCCTTCTCCGAACAGACCCGCATTGAGCTGAGTAAGGCGCTCGCCACGCACGATGCGGTGCCCCCGCGCGTATTTGTGCTGGAGCGAGCCGGCTACCTTGCGGCGGCGCTGGTGGCGGTGCCCGCATCCGGCGGGCAGCAGGACACGGTTCCGGGGGTCATTGAGGCGGCTGTTCACCCGGATGCGCGGGGCGTGCACCTGGGCCAGGAATTCTTCGAACTGGCGATCGCCGAGCTCGGGGCCGAAGCTTCCTTGTACAACCTGTGGGTGCACGGCAGCGCGCAGGACACCGGTATTGAGTCACCCGCGAATGCGCTGGCGAAAGCTGAAGGGTTCAAACCGGTGCGGGTGCTGTACAAGATGGTGCTGCCGCTGGATCCGCAGACACGGGAGAACCTGGTGGAGGCCTCCGACGCCCGCCAGCTGCCCGATGACCTGCTGCTGCGCACCTACACCCGTGACGACGAGCAGCCCTGGCTGCGGGTCAACGCCCAGGCATTCGCCCACCACCCCGAGCAGGGGCGGCTGACCCTCGCAGACCTGCGTGAACGCACCGGCGCCGACTGGTTCCGCCCGAAGGGTTCTTCATTGCCAGCGACCGTGAAAACCCCAGCAGCATCGCCGCATTCACGTGGACGAAAATACCGCGCTCTCAGCCCGCCACGGCACTGTCACCGGCCGGTGAAATCTACGTGGTAGGTGTTAGCCCAAGTGCTCAAGGCGGCGGCTTGGGCCGGACCCTGGTGCTGCGCGGGCTGGCGTACCTGGCGCTGGCGCATGACGAACACAACGTGCCGCTGCGGTCCATCGAACTGTACGTGGATGCAGACAACACCCCGGCGGTGGCGTTGTACGAGTCGCTGGGCTTTGCGGTGGCAACTATTGACCGCATGTACGCCCCAGCCCGCCCGGCATCAGGCGAATAAGCGGCACTACACAGGTAAACCCACCCGCACCTGTAAAGAACGTTCGTTCCTTTACCGGAGGGCGATGAGGCCCCCGGTTAGAGGAACACCGAAAAATATGATCGACCGAAAGGAACACTGTGGCACCTAAAACCCCGCAAAAGAAAACCAAAGAGCCCGCACCCGTCACCGGGGTGATTCACATCGGGAACGACGTCTCAAAGATTGAGCGCGCCGAAACACGCAGCGACCGCATCGAAGCAGGCGAAAAAATCACCCTGCCCAGCCTTGAAGGCGATTTCGGCACCGAACGGTTCCTCGACCGCGAAAGCAGCTGGCTCGACTTTAATACGCGCGTGCTCGAACTCGCCGAAGACCCCGACCTGTACCTGCTGGAACGGCTGAATTTTCTTTCTATCGTGGCCTCGAACCTTGACGAATTCTTCATGGTGCGAGTGGCCGGGCTCAAACGCCGTATCGCCACCGGGCTCGCCGTACCATCCGCCGCCGGGCTCACCCCAGACGAGCAGATGGAGGCAATAGCCACTGCCGCACACCAGCTGCAGGAGCGACACGCGCAGGTCTTCCACCAGCAGGTACTTCCCGAACTGGAAGAACAGAACATTCATATTGTGGGCTGGGATGACTTAGACGCAGACGCCAAGACCCGTCTGCGCCAAGAGTTCCTGCGCGATATTTTCCCGGTACTCACCCCGCTGGCGGTAGACCCGGCACACCCGTTCCCCTACATCTCGGGGCTTTCGCTGAACCTGGCGGTGCTGGTGCGCAACCCGCAAACCGGCAAAGAACTGTTCGCACGCGTGAAAGTACCCGACCAGCTCGACCGCATGATCTCGGTTGATGGTGCACGCGCCGCCAACACCGCCGGGAAAGAGTCACGGTACATCCCGCTGGAAACGATTATCGCCGAGCACCTAGACACGCTCTTCCCCGGCATGGAAGTGGTGGAACACCACGTCTTCCGGGTGACCCGCAACGAAGACCTTGAAGTTGAAGAGGACGACGCCGAAAACCTGCTGCAGGCGCTCGAAAAAGAGCTGCTGCGCCGCCGATTCGGCCCGCCCGTGCGCCTTGAGGTTGAAGATACGATCAACCCCACAATCCTTGACCTGCTCATCTCCGAGCTGAACATTGACGAATCCGAGGTGTACAAGCTGCCCGCGCCCCTAGACCTGCGCGGTGTGGGTGCAATCGTGCGCGCCAACCGGCCCGCCCTGCACTACCCCAAACATATTGCCCACACTTCCCGCTGGCTCAACGCCGCCGAAACCGCTAAAGAAGCGAACGTATTCGCCGCAGCACGTGACCACGATGTGCTGCTGCACCACCCCTACGACTCGTTCGCCACCAGTGTGCAGGCGTTCCTCGCCCAGGCCGCAGCCGACCCGCGTGTGCAGGCAATCAAGCAGACCCTGTACCGCACCAGCGGCGACTCCCCCATCGTAGACGCCCTCATTGAGGCGGCAGAAGCAGGTAAGCAGGTTGTTGCCCTCGTCGAAATCAAAGCCCGTTTCGATGAGGAAGCAAACATCTCGTGGGCCCGGAAACTCGAACGTGCAGGCGTGCACGTAGTGTACGGCATCGTGGGTCTCAAAACCCACTGCAAGCTCTCCCTGGTGGTGCGCCGCGAAGGCAACCAGCTGCGCCGCTACGCGCACATCGGCACCGGCAACTACCACCCCTCCACCGCACGGTTCTACGAAGACCTGGGGATTATCACGTGCGACGAGCAAATCTGCGAAGACGTCTCACGCCTGTTCAACCAGCTCTCCGGGTACGCCCCCAAAACCAGCTACAAATCCCTGCTGGTGGCACCGCGCTCGCTACGCAGCGGGCTGATCGAGTGCATCGAAAAGGAGATTGAGAACCACAAGGCAGGCAAAGAGGCACGCATCCAGATCAAGTGCAACTCCATAGTGGATGAGGCGATTATCGACTCGCTCTACCGTGCTTCACAGGCTGGGTTCCCGTGGATGTGGTGGTACGCGGAATCTGTGCCCTACGGCCCGGCGTTCCCGGGCTCAGTGAGAACATCCGGGTGCGTTCGGTGCTCGGGCGGTTCCTGGAGCACTCCCGCGTGTTTGCTTTCGCTAACAACGGTGAGCCTATCGTCTACATCGGGTCAGCCGATATGATGCACCGCAACCTCGACCGCCGTATCGAGGCGCTGGTGCGGATCAAAGATCCCCGCCACATTAAGTATCTGCTCGACATGTTCACGGTGTACATGAGCGACGAATCCCGCACCTGGCATCTAGACGCCAACGGCACCTGGACACGTTTTAACCAGGACGCTGAGGGTAACCCGCTCAGGGATGTGCAGTCACACTACCTGCGTTCACGCTCCCGGAAGAACGTGGACAAGGTGTAACCGCACTGAGGCGCTGAGGCTCACCCCTGCGAAAAGTGGCTTCTAGCTGCGAAACGCCCCTGCACACATACCGGGCTGCCAGAAAGCCGCTTTTCGCAGGCCACCGAGCAGCAGACCCCACCACCAAAGTAAACGGAAGGTAACGCACAGGTGACGGAACGGGGCGTTTAATCCCCTAGAATAGTTATGGGAGGAACGGACGCCTAACAGCTCCACCCCGACCACACCTCGCCCGCCCGTTACGCACCGAGAAGGAACACGTGCCTAAAACAACGTACTACTCCGCGCATACCCAACCCAACGGCCTAGCCCTCACCTACACCCCCAAAAACGCCGCTGAAATTATTGCCGCAGGCGCACTCATCTGGCGCGTACGCAACAGCAAAATCGAGCTGCTCATCATTCACCGCCCCCGCTACGACGACTGGTCATGGCCCAAAGGCAAACAGGACGCGGGCGAAACCATCCCCGAAACAGCAATCCGTGAAATCTCCGAAGAAGTGCAGCTGCGGGTACACCTAGGGTACCCCTGGGCACCACCCGGTACAAGGTCAACAGCAAAACCAAAGACGTCTTCTACTGGGCCGCACAGCTGCCGACGGGACAGAAACCACGCGCTGACAAGGACGAAGTGGACGATATCCAGTGGGTGAGCATTAAGAAGGCACGCACCATGCTCACCAACCCCTCAGACCTGCAGCCGCTAGAGGCGTTCGAGAACCTGTGGGCTACCAGCGGGCTGGACACGCACCCCATCATTATTGCCCGCCATACGAAAGCCAAACCGCGCGCCAACTGGTCAGCAGCCGAAGACGAGCGGCCCCTCGCTGGTACGGGTAAAAGGCAGGCGCTTGCGCTGGCCCGGTTGCTGCCGGCGTGGGAGCCTTCTCGGGTATTGTCCTCGCCTTGGCTTCGGTGTGTGCAGACCGTCGCCCCCTACGTGAACGAGTACTCCCTGACGGTGAAAGAGAAAAAGTCACTCTCAGAGGCGGGCGCAGAACGCCACCCCAAACGCACCGCAAAAACCATTGCGTCCCTCTTCGAGAAGGGCACCCCTGCCCTGGTGTGCACGCACCGTCCGGTGCTGCCGGTGGTGCTGGATGCGGTAGCCGAACACCTGCTCACCAAAAAGCAGAAGGAGCACCTGCCCGCCAAAGACCCGTACCTCGAACCGGGGACATACTGGTGCTTCAGGTCTCCGCGTACGAACGCGGCGGCATCGTATCGGCTGAAGTGGTGCGCCCGTTCACGGACTAAGAACCCGGCCCGTATGCCATCCATCCCTGCCCCGCTGCAGACGTGGGGCAGGGATTACTATTGCCCTGATGAGCTGTTTTGCGCTGTAGGGGCCCTGCCCCATCTACAGTACAATGGTATTTTGGCCAAGTGTCTATAGCCCAGGAGTCAAGTCACCATGAGTACGCCCGCGCACCACGCCTCTGGTCAGCAGAGCATCCCAACGCCCTATGAGGATCTGTTGCGCGAAATTCTTGATGAGAACCGTGATGCTATTGCCGCCGATGCTCAGCGCAAAGACCGTACGGGCACCGGCACGTTCGGCGTGTTTGGGCGGCAGATGCGCTTCGATCTGCGTAACTCTTTCCCCCTGATTACTACCAAGCGTGTGCACTTCAAATCGGTGGCGGTCGAGCTTCTGTGGTTCCTGCGCGGCTCCTCAAACATACGTTGGCTGCAGGAACGCGGCGTGACTATATGGGATGAATGGGCTGACGAAAATGGTGACCTCGGTCCGGTCTACGGGGTGCAGTGGCGCTCCTGGCCCACCCCGACGGCGGCACCATCGACCAGATCGCGAAAGTGATCGAATCTCTCAAAACGACCCCGTCGTCACGCCGCCACATTGTCTCGGCGTGGAACCCCGCCGAGGTTGATGAGATGGCACTGCCGCCCTGCCACGCCATGTTCCAGTTTTACGTGCACGAGCGCCCTGACGGTGTGAAGGAACTGTCGTGTCAGCTGTACCAGCGCAGCGCCGACATGTTCTTGGGTGTACCCTTCAATATCGCCTCCTACGCCCTGCTGACCTACCTGATAGCCCACGAGGTCGGTATGGAACCCGGCGAGTTCATATGGACGGGTGGCGACTGTCATATCTACTCCAACCACCTGGAACAGGTGAAAAAGCAGCTCGGTTACGGCAACGACCCGAGGGTAATCCCTATCCCCCGCGTGAGCCCTACCCGTACCCCAAACTCGTTATCAAAACGAAGAAACCTTCTATTTTTGATTACGAGTATGAAGACTTTGAGCTCATCGATTATAAGCATCATCCGGGGATTTCTGCCCCCATCGCGGTTTAGGACAATCGATGCGTGAAGATGAATCCCCCTCCCCCGCACAACCGTGCCTCGGCGCTATTTGGGCGCAGACCGATGCGGGTATTATTGGGCGCGACGGCACCATGCCCTGGCGTGCCCCCGAAGACCTTGCGCATTTCAAAACCGTCACCATGGGTAAGCCCGTCATCATGGGGCGGCGCACCTGGGAGTCTTTTCCACCGCGTTTTCGACCGTTGCCTGAGCGCACCAATATCGTCATCAGTCGCAGTATTACGGGCGATTCAGCCGCGCCTCTTAAACGCGATGGCGCGCTTTGGGTTCCGTCGCTGGATGCGGCTCTCACCCTCGCGGGCAACACGCCTTTAACGCCCAACACTACCCAGCACTCAGATGCGGCACATCAGCGAGTTACTGCCTGGATCATTGGCGGCGGCTCAGTCTATGCGGAGGCGCTTTCCCGCGAGGATTTACCTTCCTTTGGTCGCGTCGAGATTATCGAACGCACCTTCTTCTATTGTCAGGAAGGTAACGAGATTACGGGTGATACCTACGCCCCCGAACTCGCGGTAGAAGGATTTGTGGCTGCGGACGAACCGGTGCGATGGCGCATCCTGGGTGAAAGCGCTTGGGAGAAGAGCGAGCGCGGCTACCTGCTGGATGCTTCGGGCGGGAAAAATCCCATGTACTACTCGTTTCAGACCTTAGCCCGCCTCTGATGTACCTGGCGCGGAAATTCCCTACAACAACGTTCGCCTGTGCGAACGGCAAAGTGTAGTCTCGTTTGTCTGAGGTACATTCGTTCACCTCGCAACGTCTTACACCACAGCTCATCACGCTCCTCACACTTCACCTGGTCTTTCCCCATACTGACTAGGGGTTATGACGCTGTTCCACGCGATATGTGGCACACGGGGTAGACTAGAAATTATGAATTTTAATCCCGGTGACTCAGTAGGTTTGTAGGTTGGCGCGGCATGGTTGGTTCCGTGTTGATGAAGCGCATGCTTGAAGAGAGCGATTTCAACGATATTCCTCCCGTTTTTTTCACAACCTCCAATGTGGGCGGTGAAGCCCCACCTTCGACGGCACGCTTGAACCTTCTACGCTGAAGGATGCGTACGATCTGAATGAGCTTCGCCAGCATAAGATTATTGTGACCGCACAGGGCGGTGACTACACGAAAGAGGTTCACCCGAAGCTGCGCGAGTCCGGCTGGGAGGGCCTGTGGATTGATGCCGCTTCTGCCCTGCGCATGAACGATGATGCCATTATCGTGCTTGACCCAATTAACCGTGATGTGATTGACCGCGGGCTCGAATCCGGTGTGAAAGATTTTATTGGTGGCAACTGCACCGTCTCATGCCTCCTCATGGGGCTGGGCGGCCTCTTCAAACAGGGTCTGGTGGAATGGACCACCTCGATGACCTATCAGGCGGCTTCGGGAGGCGGCGCCCGTCATATGCGCGAGGTTCTGGGGCAGTTCCGCGACCTCGGTAATGAGGTGTCTGCCGAGCTTAACGATCCGGCAGCGGCGATCCTGGAGATTGACCGTAAGGTGCTCGCTAAGCAGCGTTCGGGTGAGCTGGATACCGCGCAGTTCGGGGTTCCGCTTTCCGGCTCGCTGATCCCGTGGATTGACTCTGACCTGGGCAATGGGCAGTCCCGCGAGGAATGGAAGTCTGATGCCGAGACCAATAAATTTTGGGTCTTGAGGGCGATAACCGTGTGATAATGGACGGCTTGTGTGTGCGTATCGCGGCCATGCGTTCGCATTCTCAGGCGCTCACCATGAAGCTGACCGAAGACCTGCCGGTTGCCGAGATTGAGCGCATTATCGCTGAAGATAACCAGTGGGCCCAGGTGGTGCCGAATACTAAGGATGCCACGATGGAGGGGCTGACTCCGGTCGCCGCTTCCGGCTCGCTGAATATTCCGGTGGGGCGCATCCGCAAGTTGGCGATGGGTCCGCAGTACATTAGTGCTTTCACGGTGGGCGACCAGCTGCTGTGGGGTGCCGCCGAGCCGGTGCGCCGCATGCTCAAGATCGCGGTTGGAAAGCTCTAAAGTAGCCTTCTCAAAGTATTCGTGGGCGCGGTGCCGTGTAAACGGTACCGCGCCCACTCATATTGAGTTTGCCCCCCAGATCGCAGGCAATGAAACGTTATGTACTGTGCCGCGCACACCAGCTGCGCTCTTCCCTACCGGGTACAAGAGCATGCTCACTAGTTTTCCCGCCACACAGCAAAGGCACGTTAGTGGTTAGGTAACGTGCCTTCGGGTTGGTTAGGGTTATGCTTGCCTGCGGGCCTCTGTTTTGCGGGCTTTACGTTCGGCGTGCCGTTCTTTGAACCAGTGCCAGATACGCAGCACCAGCCGTTTAAGCCGTTGGTTCAGGTGATGCGCCCACGCGAACTCGGTTCCCCAGATTCCCAGGCCAATAAAGATAAACAGCCAGCCGGGGCCGGGGGTCACCAGCATGATCAGCCCTGCGATGAGGCAGAAGCCGCCCACGCCGATCACAAGCGGCTTGTACAGGTGGCGCATTACCGGGTGGGCGTGCATGCGGGCTTTTTTCTTCTCTAACCAGCGGTGGAACCGGCTGGTTTCGCTTTCTTTGACTTCGTCCTCGATGGTTTTCACGGTGCGTCACCTTCTTTCCAGCAGTGAGGGAGTATGCCGGGCGGCGCACACGGCATTGAAGTAAGACTATCATCGGCGCCTGTGAGTACGCTAGGAAAGGGGCGCAGCAGCCGTGCTCCAGGATAGACGACGAGCGGTGCCCGGAATAGGGGTGTTGTTTCTTCACTCGCTTTTTTACGGCCTGGTTTCCTTTTCGCTGTCTGAGAGTGTGCGGGCTGCTAAACCTATGAACAAATGGTGATATGCAATACAAGTTACCCTTTCTGGGCGCACCAACACCCGCAAGGTAGTAGTATACAAACCATCTAAAATAAGGCGCATCCGCTGGTTTTACCACTTCCGGGGTAAAAACTGCCCCGTTACGCGCCGCGCATCTTCCGGGAAGGAACCACGCAATGAGCGTCTACAGATCCGTGAGTATCACCCTCGCTGATGATATAAACCGCACGGGCGTGTTCCGCCCATATCCTGCCGTGTTCAGCACCCGGTAAAACCCGACCCCGTTATCAGCATATTCAGCGCAGAAAACCAAAAATCACGCAGCGCACAGGCACGCAGCTAGAAGGAAAACTATGGACACAGCCGATTACGACACCGGTTTCACCACAGAATTCACCGCGTGGACGGTACCCCCTGAACTGGCCGTATACCCGTGGGATGATGCGCATCCTGCAGACCGGCTTAAGCCCGGGGTGATCAGTGTTCATACGCCCGGGCGGGGCTGTTATGAGCTGTACCTTGACCCCATGCCCCGCCCCGACAGGCCGGGAGTGTGCCGTACCCATGCCAGAAGTGGGAAGCTGTACCCGTTGGGCGAAGGCGAACGGTGGGCGCATGATGTGAGTATCGAATGGCACAGCCCCACCGACGACGATATGGCCATCATAGCGTTAGGTGACACCGTTTTCTGGGACGAGCACCGCAACGGGGTGTACACCATCGCCTATATTGGGCGGGATATGAACCTGTGGTGGGACGTGCGTGACGAAAACCCGCGCAGGATGGCGTTTATACAAGCCATAGTGGAGGCGCTACACCGCAGCATGCAAGCCAGCCCCACACTGAGTGTCCCACCTAAGAGCAAAAGCTAGCTGCCAGCCGTGCCGAAGGTGCTCCGCCCGGGGTAATCTACCGCTCCTATCTTTACTGAGCACGCCTTACTGCTGATTGCGTTGCGTGCGGAGCACCCAAGGGTTTTCCCAGTCGCAAAGGGTATCCTAAGAGGCGTGGGACGCCAGGGTGGCACGCCCCGCAATAATGCGTTTTCTTCCACTGCCGGGCGAGAGCACAAACCCCTAAGCCCCCTAACCAACCGCACAGCCCCACGAATCTTTCGCGGGCACAGCACGACCCGAGGGAACTATGACCGACCGCACCTATACTGTGACTTTTACGCCTTGGCCTATCACGGTGTATCACGCCGAACGGATCCGCGCCTCTCAGAGGCCGTGGGAACGCATCATACCGGGCGAATTCCACATTAGCTGTTCCAATGGTGAACAGTCATGGCTTTTTCTGAACTGGGATAACCAAGTTGAGCCGACCCAATACAGCGACTATCGAGTGGATTTCACCACCGATCCCACCACGGCCCGTATCACCAGCAGCTTCACTATCATGTTCGATATGCGCCGTGAGGGGATGCGCCTTCAGGCGGTGAGTAACCTCATGTGGGAGCCATATGCTTACGATGAGGAGGGCGTGATCGCTGAGGCCGCTATCGGCCCCGACCTTGAGTTCACCTGGACGGTACGTGATAGGCTGCCCGAACGCGCCCGACTGATTGAGGCAATTTTCGAGAGCGTGTATTCCAGCTTCCACGTGACCCCGGTGGTGCTCGCCGAAGGCCACCATTTCTATAAGGAGCAGACCCTCAGCACGGGTGAGCAAGCGCTGGAAGAGATCCACCTGTGTGTGAACAGCAGCATTACGCGCCTGTTCATTACCGACAGCTGGGATGTTGAAGAACCCGAGGGCAAACGCGTCACCGGCGGGTACGCAGCCACCATTATGAACCACGGCGGGTATGACGGTGTGCTCACCTGGAGCACCCCCGAGGATGCACGCTACACGTTCGCACCCGATATTGTGCCGTATGAAGCTCCGCTCAGCGGCGATGCGCTGCCCCAGAAGATACAGGCGATTCTGCCGTACCTGCCAGCCGCCCCGGGTGCGTCCCTCACCGAGCATGGAACGGGTGAACAGTAACCGTGGCCTCTTCTCCTTCCGTGCACTTCATCCCTTGGCCTGTGGCTGGCCCGCAAAGAATTAGTGAGGGCACGCCGTTGGGGGCGCATCCAGCTCTGCACCTGAAGCCCGGGCTACTCACCCTCACAGCAGGCGGCAGCGCGCACAGTTTATTCCTGGTGCCGCCCGCGTTTACCCCGGAGCACCCGTATGGTTTCAGCGCTGAGGCCACACCAATCATCCTGCCGGATGAGCCCGAGCCGCAGGGCATGTGCTTCCATTTCACGGCCGATGAGAGCCAGCTGCTGGTTCGTGTGTGTGGTTCCTCCCTGTGGGAGCAAGAAACGCATTATGCAACCGCCGCCATAGACCGCGCCCTGAAGCTCATATGGGCTAAACGCGACACGAATACAGAGCGCATGGCCTGTATTGAGGCAGCCGTGACAGCGATACATCAGGGGATGCTCACCGACCCGCACCTTCTTGGCCCCGGTGAGTACGCTAGGGTGGGCTCCCCCGACGGGTTCATTTCATACCACTTGCATTCGGCTGCTGCGCCCGGGCGGATTACCCGTGTTCTTGAGGTGGACCAGCGCTACGGCAACCCCGAGCGTCGCACGGTGACGGAGTACTGCGCGCACGTACTGCCCGATCATGGGTGCCTGGTGTGGCAGGTGGCGGCTGAGGATGCCCGCTACTGGTCAGATGCCATGAGCCCTCTCTTTGATGCTCCGCTGACTGGGGAGCAGATTCCCGAGTTTGTGCGGGAAATCCTGCCGTATCTGCCGTCTGCACCGATCGCTTGCGAATATCCGCAGCCGCCGCAGGTCACCGACTACAGGGTGACGTTCACGCCGTGGCCGGTGGCTGCTGCGCAGGCGGAGCGCATGAGCGCGGCACCGGATCTGTGGGGACACCTGGTGCCGGGCGAGCTGAGCGTGGAACGTGCAGACGGTAAACCTGAAAACCTGAGCCTGTATATGGCCGTTGATGATGCCCACACCCTGGTGCCTGGCTGTTTCTTCCAGGTCCCGCCCGAGCTTCCTGAGGACCCCGCAGGAGGTCTCGCCTTCTCTTTTCGCCGTACCGCGCAGCATGGGGAACTATTACTGGTGGCAAGCGCCGCTGAGACCGTATGGTCCCCCAACGGGGTGGGAGAGATCGCGGTGGCACGCCTTGATTCGTCACTGAACCTCACCTGGGAGGTGCGGGATACGGTTCCGGGCCGAGCCGAACTGATTGAGGCCGTGTTTGAGGTGATGCACACCATCCCCGGCACGGTGCCGCCAATAGTCCCTGAGGGAGAGTGCCTGCACCTGCCTCATAGGTTCGATGTGGCTGAGGAGTTCGGCACCTACCATTATTGCCATGACGGGGTGATGGTGCGCGCATTTATGGTGGGGGCTGGCTGGGTGGACGGTGATGTGCAGCTATACCAGGCGCAGGTACAAACCACCGACGGGACGGGTGTGCTCGTGTGGGGCACCGGTTCCTATGGTGCCCGGTACTGGAAGGCGCCGGGGCATCAGGCGTATTTCCCGCCGCTGACCGGCGATGAGATTCCTGCCCCCGTGCGGGCACTGAGTGCGCACCTACCGCCAGCGGGCAGCGAGTAGCCGCCTAAGGATTCTGCGCATTAGCGGAATTCTGCACCCTGAGAACATATACAATACAGCCAGCTAATCATGCGTTATAACGCTATATGAAAGGAATAAGCAGAGCATGACCGACGACCTTTTTCTGACCGAGTTCATCCCCTGGCCCGTGCCCGCCGGGTGGGTTCAGCGGCAGCAGCAGTTTAAGCATCCGGCGGCGCGCCTTATCCCCGGGGAGCTGCACATTCCCTTTGCCTGGGAGGAAGGGGTGGAAAGCGGCGAGAAGGGTTGCATCTTGCGGTACCAGGTGGTTTGGGAAGGGCTCACCCCGGACATGTTTGAGAATGGCAACCGGTGGGGCTTCCCGTACCGTGCGGGGTACCTGTCGGTATTTCCGTTCTCACAGGCCGCCGACGATGGGCTCATTTTCGGGATGGATATTACCGAAACTGAGCTGCATCTGACCGCTGAACAGGATAATTATTTCTGGTCCCCGCAAGAGGGCCCCGACTATGAAGAATGGGCTAAAACCAGCCTTCTTGCCCGGGTGCGTATCGGTGAGGATATGACCCCGGTGTGGGAGGTGCATGATACGAACCCGTATCGCCGCCGCTACCTTGAGAACGTGCTGGGTGCACTGGTGGAGAGCCTGTCGCTGACCCCGGTTGAGCTTGCTGAGGGTGAGGCACACCTGGTGGAGGATTCTGAGTACGACTGGGGTGGTCCCGTAGGCTCTCTGCATTACGCCACTACCCTGGTGGCCGATAGGTTCAGCGAAGGCGGCTGCACGCGTGTTGAGAAGCCGCAGATGCTTCGGCTTGTGGCCTGTATGCACCCGATTGGTATTGGTGCACCGGACCCAGTGTATGTGGCACAGTTTTTTAACACTGCGGAACCGGAGTATCTGGCGTGGAGCACTGGCGAGGATGCCCGCTACTGGCCGAAGGAATTGAGCCCGGCGGCTTTTCCTCCGCTGACGGGTGAGGACCTTCCGGAGCATATTCGGCAGCTCATTGCGCATCTGCCGCTAGTACAAGACGCATAAACCACTGCGTTGAGCCGTGTGCTGCGGGCCGTAATGCACGGCCAGCAACACACATTCCTATACACAATTTGTATTTTTATACTTTAAGGGAGCGATATATACCGTAGAGGATTAATGATTACTCTCAAATAATTCGACAGGTTTAAAGATATATACGTAAAATACTCTAAAATTATTCAGGAATATGGCAGAAAAACGGGCCGCTCTAAGCTATCATATATGCATAACTATTTAGGGCATGACACCAATCACCACACCGATAAATAACCCGTTATAGGAACACATGTGAATAGCTTCCCGTACACCATACAATTCACACCCTGGCCAGTCACCGACGAATATAAAGTCTTCTACACCGCCCCGAACCCGGGGCGCATCCGGCGGAGTACCTGCAGCCTGGCGTGCTGCGCATCGCACACACAAGAATCAGCGACCCCACCCACGAACTGTACCTGGTGCCGCCCATATTCACGCCCAATCACGATGCTGACTTCGTGGGGTACCTGCACAGCCCCGACGCTGACCAGTGGGCACCCGACATTGAGTTCAAATACTTTGCAAGAGGCGGCGAACTGATGATTCGTGCCCGAAGCCGCCTGCACTGGGACGACCCGGCCGTGAGCCGCTTCGCCCTAGCCAGTATTGATGCGCAGCTTAACCTGCATTGGGAGCAGCGGGATGAGAACCCGCGCCGCCGGGACTACACCGAGGCCGTCATCGGCGCCCTGCATAAGAGTATGCGCCACCCCGCCCGCACCATAGCCGACGGGCAGTGCGTGGCTGTGCGCTCCCCCGACGGTGAGGCGTCCTCGTATCATCTGCGGGAAGGTAACGATATTATTCGGGTCATTAACATTACCGAATACTCCAACAGCCAGACCCGCAACGCGAAAGCCGGGTACTATGGGCGGGTGCTGAGCTACTTTGAGGAGGACACGGCCCTGGCATGGCACGCCGCCGAGCAGGATGCACGGTGCTGGCCGTACGGCATGAACCCGCTGTTTGATACTCCGCTCACCGGCAGCGATATTCCGGAGTGGCATGTGCAGCCCATTCTGCGGCATCTGCCTGATTCGTCGATCCGCAGGCAGCGCGTGGGGTAGCTGCGCCTATAGCGCCAGCAGAGGGTATCGGTTCGGGCAGAGGATATTTTCTCCTCCGGTGAGACAAATATCCTCTGCTCGCGTATATAGTATAGGGTTACTATAGATGCTAAAGTCAGCGGCACAGGGTGCCGCGGCACACCAACCACCTGCCCAAGACGCCAGTTACAAATACAGTGTCTGTCACCTCGTAAAGGATCACCCGTGAGCGAGTATTCCTACACCATAACGTACGTTCCGTGGCCCCTAGCCGCTTCCTCAAACGCCGGTGTACATCCGGCCTCGCGACTGTTCCCCGGAATTTTCACGATTGACCGGGCGCTAACCGATGAAGGCCCCATAAGGGCGGCGGCACCGTCGAGGTGGATTATGAATTCGTAGACTATTTCTTCTTTAACCCTCCCGCGTATAACCCGCTGAACCCCAAGAATTTTCGGGGGTTCTCAAATGAGGGCGCCTACGATTTTGAGGACCAGGAACTATTCTTTGAGTACTCTGCCGACTCCGAGAACCTGTATATTGCGGCTGTCAGCGACACCGGCGACGACCGGGTGTGCTACGTGCGGGGCCGAATCGAGCCCACCCTCAAAGTGGTGTGGGAAATCCGCAGCGACGACCCGGAGTTTATGGAATTCATGGCCGCCATACTGGATGCGGTGCGCACCAGCCTGGGGGTGACCCCGCCGCATCTGAGCGAGGGCGAAATGATGGAGGTGACGGGCACCATTGAGCGCGTTGAACCTATTGTTGGAGCCTCATACCATACGGTAGCCGGGGGCGTGGTGGTGCGTTTTGTGAATGTGGAATTCGTGCCGCACCACCCCCTCACGCAGGCCGCATCGTATTTTGCCAAGGTGGTGGGGCGCGGGGTGCCCAGTGGGAGCGTAGTGTGGAGCGGCCCACGTCGTGTAGTGTTCTGGGAAGGTGCCGACGATGACGGTGATAACCCTCTG
Organism: Rothia aeria; assembly: GCA_002355935.1. Lineage (GTDB taxonomy): Bacteria > Actinomycetota > Actinomycetes > Actinomycetales > Micrococcaceae > Rothia > Rothia aeria. The sequence goes on from AP017895.1 coordinate 2,463,358, forward strand.
CACGGCAAGAGTATTCCTGCCCCGGTGAATTATGCGGTAAAACGCCTGCCCGTTGTGGAGGGCGCTTAAACGCGCGGTTTTCCAGTCTGGGCTGGGCGTAATATTTCTTCACTATTGACGGTTTTTACCCGCAAATTGGGAGGGTGCTTACCTTCACACACTATGTTTGAGTCATAAACACCCTAACCTGGTGTATGCTGAGATACGAAGAAAATATCGCACCAAAGGTATCCACCATGAAAACCGCTGCAACAGCAGAATCCCCCGCCACACGTAACCTCTCACAACGTCTCGAATCCCTGCCCTTCACCCGCAAACATACCAAGCTCCTGGGCGTCACCGGTATCGGCTGGGCGCTCGACGCCATGGATGTTGGGCTGATCTCCTTCATCATGGCGGCACTGACCAAACAGTGGTCGCTCTCCCCCACCGAAACAAGCTGGTTAGGCTCCATTGGCTTTTGGGTATGGCTCTGGGCGCCACCGTCGGCGGGCTTCTCGCCGACCGTTTTGGACGACGCTACATTTTCGCCGCAACGCTGCTCATCTACGGTTTGGCGACGGGCGCATCCGCACTCGCCGGTTCACTGGCCGTTTTGATGGTTTTCCGGTTTATTGTGGGGCTGGGGCTCGGGGCTGAGCTGCCGGTCGCATCCACGTTGATGTCGGAATTTTCGCCGCGCGCTATTCGTGGGCGTGTGGTCGTTATTTTGGAGGCGTTTTGGGCGCTCGGATGGATTCTTGCGGCGCTTATCGGCACCTTTGTTGTGCCGAACCCAAACGGCTGGCGGTGGGCGCTTGCCATCGGCGTGATCCCGGCACTGTATTCGCTGATTATTCGCTGGGGAACACCCGAATCCGTGCGGTTCTTAGAGTCGAAAGGGCGCACTGACGAGGCAGAACGAGTGGTTGCCGAGTTTGAGAGCTCTGCGGCCCTCAGCACATGTGCTCACGCGGATGAAACCAACCGTGACAATGCACCTGAGACCCCTGCCAACGATGCCCAGGAGGCAACCTCCATCTGGTCGGCTCCGCTGCGTAAACGCACGCTGGCGCTGTGTACCGTATGGTTCTGCATTAACCTCTCGTACTACGGGGCGTTTATCTGGATACCCTCGCTGCTGAGCGCACAGGGTTTCAGCCTAGTGAAGTCCTTCGCGTTTACCCTGATTATGACCTTGGCGCAGCTGCCCGGCTATGCAGTGGCCGCCTACCTGATTGAGAAGTGGGGGCGCCGAGCCACCCTCGCCGTATTTTTAGCTGGTTCAGCAGGCGCGGCGGTATGCTACGGCCTCTCACATTCGGATTTCTACATTATCCTCAGCGGGTGCTTCCTCTCGTTCTTCAACCTGGGCGCATGGGGCGCACTCTACGCCATCAGCCCGGAAGTATTCCCCACCCGACTGCGCGGCACCGGCACCGGCACGGCGGCCGGACTGGGGCGCATCGCCTCGATTCTGGCGCCGCTTATCGTTCCGCCGCTCATCTCTTTCGGCGGCACCGGAGTACTGTTCGCTGTTTTCGCGGCGGCATTCCTTCTGGCGGCGGTTACTACCTTCGCGCTGCCCGAAAAGCGCGGGAAATCGCTCTAGCTGCTAAAACCTTCAACACAGGAATGATGTGAAGCATAGTGTGCCGAGAAGGTGGGAATCTCTCACCTTCTCGGCTTTTTCTTTGTTTATCAGGTGCTCGTGGAGTCGCAGAAGACATAGGGTGCATAATCTGCGGGGCACGCCGCAGGCACACACTATGAGGTGCTGACGTATTTCCAGGTGCCGATACGTTATGATGGCTAAACATCGCGTGTTACCGCCTCATTAATGTGTACAGGGTGGGGCTCAGTGCGTATCTCAGGTGAGATAGAACGGTCTAGACATCAACCTCAAGGAGCGCGGCATGGCAGAAACCCCCGCAGTCACCTATATTCCCTGGCCAATTGCCCACACGCCCGCGCCGCTTGAGAACGGTGAACCGGTCGCAGGCAGGCATCCTGCTGAGTATCTGGGACCCGGGGTGCTGCACTATATCGGTTCGGAATTTCACCTGATGGCGGAGCTGAACCCCCAACCTTTCGACCCCGAAAACCCGCATCGGTTTAGGGGTGAACTGGTGCATCGGTACACGTATTTCTCAGGCAATATCACGTTTAGTTTCAAAGCTGATGAGGATTATCTTTACTTCACGGCGCACGTTTTTCTGGCCTGGCAAGAGCCCTCTGACCGCACGTACGCGCGCGCCCGGGTGGATCGTAATTTCGCTTTTCACTGGGAGCAGCACGATGATGACCCGCAGCGTTCGGTCTATATTGAGGCGGTCTTCATGGCACTGTACCGCAGCCTCAGCGTTGAGCATACGGCGCTTGAGGACGGTGAGTTCCTAGACCTGAACGAAGACACGTGTTACTCATACCATATGCGCCAGGGTGACAATATTACTCGGCTGGCGTACGTTACCGACTACAGTTCTCGAACATACCTTGACGTGACGACCGACTACCGGGCAACGGTTTTGAGCTACTGCCACCCTCCGGCTCAGCTGGCGTGGAGCGTTCCAACCGAAGATGCGCGCTACACATTCGAACATACCGATCCCCTCATCTATCCTCCGGACACGGGCGAGGATATTCCCGAGTATGTGCGCCGCATACTCCCCCATCTGCCGACAGCGCCCTACCGGCAAGCCGCCCGTTCCTACCCGCCCGCCTCAGAGTATGGTGCGGTCTTTACGCACTGGCCTATGACGGTTCAGCAGGGTGAGGGTATTCGTGGCACCCAGTATCCGTGGCAGAAGCTCGTTTCCGGGGAGTTTTTAATTCAAAGCCCGCAAAGCGTCCCCTTCAGAATGTATCTGGACGCCTGCGAACCCGATTGGGATTCCATGAAGGGCGACCGCCAAGTCTACGCCGAGCTAATGCCCATCTCGGGGATTATGCCTAACTTGAATCATGCGCGGCCCTGGTTTGGCGTAGATTTTACGCTCGTCATGCGCCGCTGGAATAACCGTTTGGTGTTTGTGGCGGAGCATCTGACCCCGTGGCGTGCCACCGATTGGGAGGTGTGCGCCGTCGCGATCCTAGATGCGGAAGGAAACCTGGTCTGGGAGCTTCGCGATGATGTTGCTGGGCGCGGCTCCTATATCGAGGCACTGGTGGGGCATATTGTGGATTCTCTGGGAACCGAGCCGCCCGTGCTCGCCCCGGGCGAAGGCAAGGTTCTCTACGACCAGGACGGCCAGGTCTCTTCCGTGCACGTCAATACGGGTGAAGCCATGCTGCGGGCGCTCATCACGCGTATCTGGTACGGGGTAAACCCGACGACCGGTGAGAGGGCACCGTACCTGTATGAGGCGCGGGTCAAAGATCAGTTTGATGAGGATTCCAGGGGCGGGTTCAGCACGATCGCCTGGAGCTCACCCGAGAAGTTCTACTACTGGAGCTGGGATCGGGTGCCCGGGTTCGTGCCTGCGGTAACCGACCCCGAGATTCTGCGCCGCGACGAGGTGGATCTGCTGATTCCGCATCTTCCGGGTGCCCCCGGCGTACCCTCACAGGAGAATGAAGGCGATGCAGCGGTGCCGTGGTTTTACGAGGCTTCAGGTGCTGTTTCTGACAATCCTGAGCCGTAAACGCGGGCAACAAAAGCTACGCCGAGAACTCGACCCAGATTTTTACCATTCATCGTTAGAAAGGGTTTAAGCCTATGCAGTACATTCTTTTGCTCAGGAGCGTTAACCTGGGGAAGCTGCGCAAGGTGTCGATGCCTGAGCTGAAGAAGCGGCTGGCTGCACTGGGGTACGAGAACGTCACAAGCTATATCAACTCGGGGAACCTGCTATTTGTGAGTTCGCGGGATAAAACCACCGTGGCGCAGGAGATCACCGAGCTGCTGGCGGAGCATTACGATTTTGAGATTCCATTCTCGCTTCTCACCGCTGACGAATACCGCAAGGATGCGCACAACCTGCCCGAGTGGTGGAACGAGGACATGCCACGCCTAGACGCCATGTTTTTCACCATTGATGCTGATCGCGATGCGCTCGCCGCTGAGCTCGAAACGTTGGATGTTCCCGACGAGGTGCTTCACGTAGGAACCTGCGCCGTCTACTTCGGCAACTACAGCACGCCCGACTACAAGAAAGCGCAGTACGGCAAGTTTATGTCGAAGAAAGCCTTCGCAAACCAGTTGACCCTGCGTAACGCCAAAACCTGCAACAAGATTCTAGACCTGTTGGATTAACAACGCCACCCCACCCACATCACAGTTTGAGTTTCGTATGGGGTGGGTGATCCGTTTAATCCGCCAACTAATCCTCAAAATCCACAGGACGGCGTTGGGCACGGCTGCGCGGCTGTAGTTCTAATTCAATATCGGCGGCGTCGAGTGGCATCAAAGCGTCTAAACCACTCCGAACGGATTTAGACTGCAAAGTCTTCTCATACTCGGTATAGGTCATGAGCACGTATGCGGGTTCGCCCCGATTGGTAATAATGACTGGTTCGGTTTGTGCCGTTTTCTGTGCTTGGCTGACGTTCTGCTTGAACTCTTGATTGGTCATCACGGTCATTACGATAGCTCCTTACACAGCGATATATCTGCAAGAATAGGATGCGCCCCTGAGAATGGCAAGAAAACTCCTAAACTTACAGACCCCACAAACCGCGAGCAGATAGTATTTTGACGAGCAGATAACAATCCGCTATCTGCTCGTCAAAATACTTATCTGTCCGCGGAAATCGCAGGGAATAAGAAGCTGAAGAGTCCTAAATCTTCCCGTTCACCACAACCGGCTCGGGCACCAGCTCAACCCCGAATTTCTCGGCAACACCGGCACGCACGGCACGGGCGATCGCGAAAATATCCTCAGCGGTGGCATCCCCACGGTTCGTAATCGCCAGCGTATGCTTAGTCGAGAGCGAGGCGCGGCCGCCCGCGATCTCGCGCGCATCGCCTTCGAGCCCGAAGCCTTTCTCGAACCCGGCGTGCTGAATCAGCCAGGCGGCGGAGAGCTTCACGTACTCCTCGTTCTCCTGCTGCTCGGTTCCGAACACTCCGGTGCGCGTTACCACCGGGAAATGCGGCGCATCCTCAGGCAAAGAGTCCAGTGCAGACACCGGCACAATCGGGTTCGTGAAGAACGAACCGGTCGAGAAGGTATCGCGGTCGGAGGCATCCAGCACCATCCCCTTGGAGGCACGCAGCGCCAGCACCTTATCCCGCACCAGCGCGGATTCGGCGCGCTCCCCCACCTGCACACCCAGGCTCTTCGCCAGTTCCCCATACTTGATGGGTGAAGACAGGCTGCCGAGCGTGAACTGGAAATCCACGGTCAGCACTACGTAGCGCGGCGAGCCGTTCACCATGTTTTGCTTCAGGATTGAATCGCGGTAGCCGAAACGCAGATCGGCGTTTGCGAAGGTCTTAAACTGGTTAATCTGGCGGTCCCAGGTGCGTACGGACGCGATGAACTCGCCGACCTCCACCCCGTAGGCGCCCACATTCTGCACGGGGGTTGCGCCCACAGTCCCGGGAATGCCCGACAGCGCCGCCGGGCCGGACCATTCTTTTTCAATGCTCAGCTGCACGAAATCATCCCACACGGTACCCGCCTGCACGCGCACATTCGCGCCACCACATGCGGGAATGGGCAGCTCCTCAACCCCGGTGGATGCAATATGCACAACGGTACCGTCAAACCCAGCATCGGAAACCAGCAGGTTTGAGCCGCCGCCCACAATCAGCACGGGTTCGTTGGCGGCATCGGCGGAGGAAACGGCCTCGACGATCTCGGTTTCAGTCGTGGCGCGGATGTATGTGCGGGCAGGGCCGCCAACTTGGGCGGTGGTGATCTCACTCAGCAGCTTTTCAGTCATGTCTTTAAGAATACCGGTCTGTCACGTTTTATTCCGTTAGGGTCAGCTAAACCTTATGGCAGGCCCGCCCCATATTCGGAGCGGGCCTGCCATAACTCAACAACGCACAATCACACAGAGTATCGACTGCAAGCGCGGGCTATGCAAATTTCACCACGGCCTGAGTCTTCATCAGAACCTTCTGCTGGGTGCCTTCACCGTCGTCAGCGGTAACGGTGAGGTCGATGCGAGCCGTGCGCGCATCCTCATCCACGGCGCCTACCTTGCCGGTGATAGTCAGCGCATTCGTGGGGGTGTCCGGGTTGTCGCCACCGGGCGCATCCGGCACCGGCACAGGTTTGGTGAAGCGGGTCTGGTAGTCCACGATTGCACCCGGATCGCCCGCCCAGTCGCTCACCAGCTGCACGGCGGTGCCCATCGTGAGCATGCCGTGCGCAATCACGCCGGAAAGCCCCACGGACTGGGCAAAACGCTCGTTCCAGTGAATTGGGTTGAGGTCGCCGGATGCGCCCGCATACCGCACCAGCGATGCACGCGAAATATCGACGGTTCGGGAGCCGATCTCCTGCCCTTTTTCGAGTTCTGCAAAGTTTACGGACATTATTCGCCCTCCTCGTCGGCACGTACCAGCAGGGATGAGATACAGGTGGTGACGGGTTTACCGTCAGCATCAGTAATTTCCTCGCGGGTGGTGAGCATGGCGCCCGCACCCATCACACGCACGGAATCCACATGAACTTCAGTGCGCAGTTCGTCCCCCGCCACGATGGGACGGTGATGCGTAAAGCGCTGATCGGCATGCACCACGCGAGAGAAATCGATGCCCGCAGATTTATCACCAATCAGAGCGGCATCGGCTGCTTGGGACAGGATGATAGCGAAGGTGGGCGGGGCGATCAGGTCTGCGTATCCTGCGGCGCGTGCCGCCTCAACGTCATGATGCAGAGGGTTTTCGGCGTGTACGGCGCGGGCGAATTCGCGGATCTTCTCGCGGCCAACGGCGTAGGTGCCCTCGGCGGGGTACACGCGACCCACAATGTCAGGGTTAATACTCATACCCACCAGTCTATCGGGTTGGCCGCAACGTGGGGGCGCAAGTGCGGCGGGGGCACCCGTCATTTTCACGGCCGTAGAAACCGCCCACGGCGAACCTCCTGTTGCCGCGCGCGAAGCGGGAGTAGCCTAAGAAGGTACATTAACCGTCACAGTGAAGGAGTGACACAATGACTAACCAGCAGATTCCGTTCTCGGTGCTGGATCTTATGCCCACCCGCAAAGACCGCACCCACCACCAGACCATGCGCTACACTCTTGAGGCGGCGCAGGCGGTGGAACGGTTCGGGTTCAACCGGTACTGGGTGGCCGAGCACCATAATGCTGGTTCGCTGCTTTCTTCGGCGACGGTGGTGGTGATGGCTGAGATTGCCGCCGCAACCGAGCGTATCCGGGTGGGGTCGGGCGGTATTATGCTCCCCAACCACGCCCCGTATGTGGTAGCAGAACAGTTTGGTACCCTTGAGGCGTTCCACCCCGGGCGCATTGATTTGGGGTTGGGCCGCGCACCCGGCACCGACCCAATGACCGCCCAGGCGCTGCGGCGGGATGATTCAGCGGCCATGAATTTCCCCGCCGAGGTAGAAGAGATTCAGCGCTATCTGGGTGAGCCCTCCCCCATGCGGCGGGTGCACGCTATCCCCGGGCAGGGCTCGAACGTGCCCCTGTATATTCTGGGCTCGTCCACGTTTGGGGCGTCGTTGGCGGCGCAGCTGGGGCTGCCGTTTGCGTTTGCCTCCCATTTTGCGCCCGCAGCGCTGACTGAGGCTATTAACCTGTACCGCACCAATTTCACGCCGTCGCGTGTGCTGTCTGAACCGTATGTGATAGTGGGTGCGGCCGCGATGCTCGCCGATACCGATGAGCAGGCCCGGCGGCTTTTCACCACCATGCAGCAGCATTTTTGGGTGTTATTCGCGGCCGCACGCTCTACGCCCCGCCGGTTGAGACTATGGATAAGCTGTGGAGCCCTATTGAGAAGCAGCGCGTCGATTCTATGCTCGCCGAGGCGATCGTTGGGTCCGCTGATACTGCGCAGCGGCAGCTCACTAACTTGGTGGAGCGCACCGGCGCGAATGAGGCGATCGTGATGAGCGCACCGTGGGAGTTTGAGGACCGTATCCGAAACTACGAGCTGCTTTCACAGCTGCCGATTTTCCAGAAAACCAACTAGATTAACGAGGATTTATCTACCTATTCTGAGCGATTTACCCCGTACTTCTGGTATGTCTTGGCATAAGGTCTATGAGGCTTTACCCTAGATATATAAAATAACTTTTATATATTATTGGTAAGCCCCTTCCCCACGCCAAGACATGCCAGAACAACAAAAGGTACGCTCATGAGCTCGGAAGATCAGTATTCTTCTGCCCGCACCCGTTCCCAGAACCCAGACCTGCGTCCGCGAATTGCACTCGCCTTTGGGCTTGCTGCAGCGATTGTCGTAATCCAGTTCGTCGGATCTCTTATGACGGGCAGTCTCGCCCTTCTTACCGATACGGCGCACGCGCTCACCGATGCCTCCGGACTGCTAGTCGCTTTGATAGCGGCGACTCTCGCACTGAAGCCCGCCACGGCACAACGAACCTGGGGATTCCGACGCATCGAAGTTCTTGCGGCACTCGCCCAAGCCACCTTACTGATGGCGGTCGGTCTTTATGCGGCCTTTGAAGGGATTCATCGTCTCTTCGTGCCTCCAGAGGTACCGGCTTCCGAACTTTTACTCTTCGGTGTCATCGGTTTGGCGGCAAATATTGCCGGAATCATGGTGCTTTCTGGGCGCCGTGATGCGAACTTTAATATGCGCGCCGCGTTCCTTGAAGTCCTCAACGATGCACTTGGTTCCGTGGGCGTCATCGTCTCTTCACTCGTTATAGTCTTCACCGGCTTCATGCAGGCCGATGCCATTGCGGGCTTATTCATTGCGGCGCTAATTGTTCCTCGCGCGGCAAAGCTCATGCGTGAGACCACCGGTGTACTGATGGAGTTCTCTCCCCAAGGGCTGGATCTTGAAGAAGTGCGTCGCCATATATTGACCGTGCCGGGTGTACATGAGGTTCACGATATACATGCCTCAACCATAGCAACGGGTCTGCCCGTACTGACCGCTCATATCGTTATCGCCGATAAATGCTTCACGAATGGTGAGGCCCTGGAAATCTTACGGCAAGCCCGAACCTGCGTATCCGAGCATTTCGAGGTATCTATTAGCCACTCGACCTTCCAGCTTGAGAATGCGCTTTTCGGGCAGACAGAACCCGAAGAGACCCAACACCCTTAGATACGTGTGACCCATTTAGCCACCCAAAAGGCACAAACAAAAAAGCCTGCCTCCGAAGAGACAGGCTTAGCTGAGCCCCGACCGGGAATCGATCCCGGGACCTCCATCTTACCAAGATGGCGCTCTACCACTGAGCTATCGGGGCGTAGCGGTGGACGGGCTCGATCCGTCGACCTCACGATTATGAGTCGTGCGCTCTAACCAGCTGAGCTACACCGCCAGAACATTAACCTTGCAGGTCAATGCGAGAGCCCCGACCGGGAATCGATCCCGGGACCTCCATCTTACCAAGATGGCGCTCTACCACTGAGCTATCGGGGCAACAGATAAAAGTTTACGGCACGGTTCATCTTTTTGACAAATGCAGGGTGAGTGTTCTGCACCACGTATGCGGGGGTTCGGATACCCCACCCCGGCGCGTGCTCCCGCCTCCCCGCTGAAGGAGGCGGGCCGCCGCCGAGCCGCTGCACTGAGCCGCTACGCCGGGTGGGGCATCAGCAGCAGGCTAGTAGCGTTTACCGCCGTGCCCACCGCCCTTGTACCCGCCGCGGCCGCCACGACGGTCATCCCGGCTGTTGCGGCCCTCACGGTAACCACCGCCGCGGCGCTCATACCCGCCACGGTCATTGCGGAAACCGCCGCGCCCGCCACGGGAGCCGCCTCCCCTGGGGCCGTTATCCTTGCGGATATTAATGAACTCACCGGCGATTTTGGTGTCGCGCAGACGCTCAAAGAAATCACGCGGCAGATCCTGCGGCAGCCCCACAATTGTGAAGTGCTGGCGAATATCAATCGAACCGATCTGTGAGCCCTTAATGCCGCCCTCGTTTGCGAGCGCACCCACAATCGCGGAGGCGCTCACCCGTGCGGAGCGGCCCACATTCAGCTTGTAGTCGACCATGCCCTCGTTATTGAACTGTTTCTTGCCCTTGTTCTTGCGGGGGCGGTCTCCGTCGTCGGCGAAGGGGCGGGAGGCGTGCGCAATATCCTCGTCTTCGTCGAGGAAGAAGGCCCGCCCCTGCTGTGCGATAACAGCCAGTGCCGCCGCAATGTCTTCGGCGGTAATGTCGTGCTCGTTCTCGTAGTCTTGAATGATCTGGCGGAAGAAGTCCAAATCTTCGGTTTCGATGGTGGTGGTGATCTGCTCGGCGAAGCGCTGTTTGCGGTTCGCGTTCACGTCTTGGGCGGTGGGCATGCGCATCGGCTCAACCTTTTGGCGGGTTGCTTTTTCAATCTGCCGCAGCATGTACCTCTCGCGCGGGGTGACGAAGAGGATCGCTTCGCCGTCACGCCCGGCGCGGCCGGTACGCCCGATGCGGTGCACGTAGGATTCGGTGTCGTGCGGAATATCGTAGTTCACCACGAGGGAGATACGTTCAACATCCAGCCCGCGGGCGGCAACGTCGGTCGCTACGAGAATGTCGATGCGCCCGTCGCGCAGCGCATCAACGGTGCGTTCACGCAGCTGCTGGGGGATGTCGCCGTTAATGGCTGCGGCTTGGAAGCCGCGTGCCTTGAGCTTGTCGGCGACTTCTTCGGTTTCTTTTTTGGTGCGTACGAAGACGATAATGCCGTCGTAGTTTTCGACTTCGAGCACGCGGGTCATGGCGTCAAGTTTGTGGGAGTGGGTGACCTGCATGTAGCGCTGGCGGATGTTCGCCCCGGTGGTGGTCTTGGTTTTGACGCGCACCTCGGTGGGGTCGTTGAGGTATTGCTGGGCGATTTTGCGGATCGAGGTGGGCATGGTGGCTGAGAAGAGCGCCACCTGTTTGGCGTCCGGGGTGCCTTCGAGAATGGTTTCTACGTCTTCGGCGAAGCCCATGCGCAGCATTTCGTCGGCCTCATCCAGTACCAGGTACTGCAGGTTTGAGAGGTCGAGCGAGCCTTTGTTGAGGTGGTCGATCACGCGCCCTGGGGTGCCGACGACTACCTGTGCGCCGCGGCGCAGCCCGGCAAGCTGGGGCCCGTAGGGTGAGCCGCCGTAGATGGGAAGCACGGTGAAGTCTTCCATGTGGGTTGCGTAGGAGGAGAAGGCCTCAGCAACCTGCAGAGCGAGCTCGCGGGTGGGGGCGAGTACGAGCACCTGGGTGTCTCGGGAGACGCCGTTAATGTCGGCGAGTTCTGCCATGCGGGAGAGCGCGGGCAGTGCGAAGGCTGCGGTTTTGCCGGTACCGGTCTGTGCCAGACCCACCACATCGTTGCCGTCCAGCAGCAGCGGGATGGTCTGTTCCTGGATGGGGGAAGGTTTCTCGTAGCCGACTTCTTCGAGTGCAGAGAGCACTCGGGGGTCTAGCCCCAGGTCGGTGAATTTAATGCCGTTCTCCTCGCCTTTTTCTGCGGCGGTTTCGGGGGCTGTAGCTGCCGCGGCGACGTGGGTTTCTTCAACGGTTCCCTGTTCGGGGTGCGCGGCGTCGTTCTGCTTTGTGGCGGCCTGTGTAGTCTCAGTATGCGCCGCAGTTTCCTGTTCAGCGGCGGAGGTATTGGCAGTATACGTTGCGTTGTCTGCCTGATCGGCAGAGATATTCTCAGTCAATTTTTCCTCAATTGTTTTAGGGGTTCGTACGGTGCGCGCTTTTCGGCACCGGGCGGGGTTCCCCTGTTCCACGTGTCCCTGCGGAAAACGTACTCCCATCTTGCACAGCCCGACGGGGCCGTGGCGCGCAGAGCGGATTGCCTATGCGGTGGTGCGATGGGATGGTTGCTGCTGGGATTTTCAGGCCTTGAATTTCTCGTAAACACGCAACATCGCCACGCACGGTGAAAACGTGGCGTCCGCCGGTGGGCGGTGAAGAATTGATTCGGAGTGCGGCGCCCTCCCGTGCGAGCTGGCGAACCGGCTCTTTTTGGGCGCACAAGACCTCTTGGGGTACCCGTACGTCATCTAGTGTACCGCACCCGGGAACCGGTTGGGGTTAGCCTGCACATTACTTTCGCTTACTCCGCCTCATGCCGCCTCACGCTGGCCCGCACCGCAGCGGCAGGCATGGGGGGCAAGTGTTAGCTGATACAGGTGCACCCCACCAGCTGCCGAAGCAGGCGGTGGGGCGCATCAGAGGCAGGGCTCATGGATTTTACGGAGGCTATTTGTCGGTGCGGCGCACAATATCGATGGTGCCCACACGTTCAGCTACCTCATAGGGGTGCCCGTACCGGTCGGCGGCGTACTGCGCCGCATTGGTCGGGGCTTACCGCCCCAGGCGGTACCGGCGCGGTCAATCACCACATAGTCGGGGGCCGGTTCGCCGTGATGCCCAATCCAGTAGACAGTGCGTCCGGGAATCAGCTCGGTAATAATCGACAGGTCGGTGGCCACGCTCGCACCGATGGGCACCGCATCAACGGCACGGCGCTTGTTCACCTCGGTACTGGTTTGATCGGTGGTGGTGAACACCGGGTCGGTCAGCTGCGCCAGCGGCTGGGTGGGCTGGGCGGTAAGAATCGGTGCGACAGTGAACACCAGAGCCAGAAGAGGCACCAGCCACAGCGGGGTTTTGAGGATAATTGCCTGCGTGGCGTTTCGGTATGGTTTCGCCCAGTCGCTCCCCGCCGTGTTCTGCTGCTCAGGCTTCTGGTAGGCGGTGTTCTGATCCGCAGCGGCTTTATCGTGTGCTGAGGCGGCAACCCGGCGACGGTGCTCGTGCACCCGCACCAGCACGTCCAGTAGCGCCATGAACACGATCGGCATGAGTACCAGCGAGTAGTGCCAGGTGCTCAGCCAGTACGACGAGTTACTTGAAAGCATCCGCCAGGCGATGGTGGGCAGCGCCACGGCCGCCAGGGGGCTGACCACCCACAGGAAGGCGCCCACCATGAGCAGAAGCCAGAGGCTTTGGGCTTTTTCATCGGGGGTGAACAGCAGTTGAAGCGCGTTCAGCGGGTTCTTGAGGGCACCGAAAAGGTCCACTTTGTCGGCGTAGTCGAACTGGTGGTTGACGTTAAAAATCGGCAGTATCAGGTTCATTGAGGTGTACGACCAGAAAAGGCCCCACACCATCAGCAAGGTGGCTTCGGCTGCCCCACGCGATTTTGTCCACCCGGAAAAAACCTCACGCAGGCGCGGCCAAAATGCGGGTACATCCTTGCTGGCGTGCGGGAACAGTGTGTTCGCCGCTTCACGCAGCCAGCCGGAGCGGATGAGCGCGATTGCACCGATCATGGCTGCGGTAACGCCCATATCTTCTTTAACGAACGCCAACGGGGCCGCCCACCAGCAGGCGTGTGTAATATGTGATGCGCGCTGCGGGTTCTGCTGCGTGCCAGCAAGTACCAGGTGTCCCAGCGAGAGGCTTAGGAACGGCAGGGCGAACGCCACCTCGTGAAACTGGGCGGCGACCGCCTGCTGCACCCCGTAGCTCAGCCCGAATGCTGCGCCCAGGAGCACTCCCACAACGTGCCCGTTGAGCCCGCCAAGCGCGCGCTGAGCAAACCGCACCGTCAGGTACACGCTAAGGGCCACCATACCGTTCTGCACCACCAGCAGGGTCATGGGTGAGGGGAAGAAGGCGTACACCGGCCCCAGGAGCATGAGAATGGGGTGAAAATGGTCACCCCACAGGTTAAAGTCGGGGCCTTTAATGGGCACGATCGGCATTTCAAACCGCGAGTACGCCTGGGCCATTTGGGTAAAAATCGCTAAATCCCAGGAGGGGGTGATCCAGTGCAGCAGCTGCTGTGAGGAGTAGTAGTTGTACAGCATGAAAATGCACACCGCAAGCAGCCCCGCCAGCAGGGTACCCTGTTTTTCACGCAGGCGCGTACCGATGTTTTTCTTGGTTCTGTCTCGGCGGAGTGTGCGGGCGCGCCGGTTTCGGGCGCAGTATTTTCGGTGGTGGTGTCGGGTGCTTTACCAGTATTGGATTGAGTGTTCGGCGTATCCTCTGTACCGGATGCCCCTGCGGCCATGTTGTTCCCCTGTCAGCCTGTTTGTCTACGGTGTCCTGTAGCGGCGCATTGATAAGGATGCACCCGCACCGTGCACGGGGCATCCGCATCATGAATATCTACCTCATAAGGGTATCTTATCCCCCGGTGTAACAGCTGATACGGTGGTGCACATTTCCTATGGTCAGCACCACGGCGACAAGCTCAGGCGGCGGTATGTGGGGCACGAGGCTGCGGTAGCATGTGTGTATGCCCCCGAATCTTCCGACACCGCTCATGGCGCTACCAGAGGTTGAGCTGACGCCGCTGCCCACTCGCACCAGCGCAATCACGCAGGAGGCGACGATCGGGGTGCAGGCGATGATCCGCCCGCAGGTTCCGGTGCATATGGGCCAGACACTGGGGGTATTGCAGCGGGGTGCCGCAGATGCCGCATATCGGATAACCGCCCGGGAGCCGGGGGCCGAAATGGTGTGGGTTACCGCCCGCACCCCGCAGCTGATGCTCCCGGTCACCCTACGTTTTTCTCGGGCGGCAGATGACACCCCCGAGCCCGCCCTGCCAGCCCTTCACCGCCTGCTGATGCGTCCCATCCTAGTGCGGGCGTGGGCGCGGCTATCGCCCGAAATGTTTCTTGAAGAGCCGCAGGCGCGGGCCGATGTGGAGGCGCTGGTGCGAAGCTGCCCAGCGTGGCTGGGTTTGGGTGATTCTTGGGAGTCGTTTACCGCTTCGGCAGGGTACGCGAGCCTGCCGCGCAGCTTACGCAGGGCGCATCGGGAACATCCGGGGCTGCGGCTTAGCGCCTCGGACCAGCTGGACCGTCACGTTTTTGCAGCCATTATTGAGCAGCGCGTCACCCTGAAGGAGGCGTTCCAGACGCAGCGTGACGTGCTCATACGCTATGGGGAACCCGCCGTGGAGTCGGGGTACCGTGATCAGCCTGCGGGGATGCGTGTGCACCCAACGGCCCGCACACTTGGGGCGATCCCGGATTGGGGGTGGCACCGGGTGGGGTTGATGCGGCACGTTATAACGCGGTGCGCGCCTACGCCCGCGCCGCCGATTCTCTGCACCGTCTTGCCGCTGCGGGCCCGGTGGCTCATTTTGCCTCCGCCTTGGGGTCGCTGCACGGGGTGGGCCCGTGGACCGTAACCCAGGTGCTTCAGATTCAGGTGGGCCACCCGGATGCGGTGAGCGTAGGCGACTACCATTTGGCGCACCATGTGGGGTATGCCCTGCGTGGGAAGCGGGGTGATGATGCTGATATGCTCAGGCTTTTAGCCCCGTACGCGGGGCACCGCCAGCGGGTGGTGCGGCTGATTCTGGCTGCGGGCGCTACCGAGCCGAGACACGGCCCGCGCACGCCGGTGCGGGATTACCGCGACCTATAAGACCGTATACGTACCGGGTTCGGCGGGGTTCCTCAGGGCGGAGGTGCACGTATAGGGCCGGCACCTGTACGGTACCGGCCCCTGCATCATATGCGCACGTTTGCGCTAAGCTTAGGATTCTGCCTTTTCTGCGGCGGCTACCTCTGCGTGAACCTTATCCATGTCGAGCTCTCGGATGGATGAGATCACCTGCTCGAACTGTGACTCGTTGAGCGCACCCGGCTGTGAGTATACGAGGATGCCCTCACGGAACCCCATAATAGTGGGGATGGAGGTAATACCAGCGTCCTGCGCGAGCTGACCCTGGTCTTCGGTGTCTACCTTACCGAAGGTAATGTCGCTGTATTTCTCGGAGGCAGCCTCGTAGACAGGCGAGAACTGCTTGCAAGGACCGCACCAGTCAGCCCAGAAGTCGAGGAAGACGATGTCGTTCTCCTGGACGGTGGGCAGGAGGTTCTGCTGGGTAATTTCGATAGTTGCCATGCAGATAACGCTACACCTTACGGGCGCTTAGCGCGAATATTTCACTCACAGACTAAAGAATGTGTTGGTTTCATGTCGTATTGTCGTCATATTTTATGCGGTTAACAACATGAAAACGGGTTTGGGGGTGCTGAACGCAACCCGCACCATGCTTATTGGCGGTATCGCCCTGCTGTTTCGGGCAGGTAGTGAACGGGTACAAAAAAACCCGGCTACCGCAGTAACCGGGTTATTTGTGGCAGATGAGGGATTCGAACCCCCGTAGGCTGTGCCAGCTGATTTACAGTCAGCCCCCTTTGGCCGCTCGGGTAATCTGCCAAGCTAACCATCATATTTATGATTGTTAGACGTTCGTCAGGCGAACAGATAAAAGTCTACAGCATGTATAGCAACTGTGTGAAATCAACACCCTTATTTGTGAGGAACGCTACTTTTTCTATTCGCCGTCTTGTTCAAGCAGCAGCGTGATTTCGAGGTGCTCAAGGTACCGCTGAGCCTGTTCGACGGTGCACATCCCGCCCCGAATCTCCCGCAGCAGATCGCGGCGGACGCCGTTGAACCGAGCCACAATGTTCGGGTCAGTGAGCGTCACCCCAATGCCCTCAAATGGGGAGAAGTCCTCATCGGTTTCCTGCTCGTCACCAGCTTCAACAGCCGTTGTGGCCTCGACCTTCTCGGCATCGGGAATATCGGCCGGGTCAAGGTCAAGAGAACTATAAATGTCCAAGAAAAGCAGGGTTTCCAGGTCATTTGGATTGTTATTAGTAATATCGTGTGTCTGGTAGTAGTTAGTCGTCATATCTCCATTCTGAGCGGCCAATGTTGGAACAAGCTGAGAAATATTCGAGCGAACCTGATAGTTCGCTGTGAACGGCGCCTCAGAGCGGGTAGGCTAGATGTGTACCAGGTGCGCGCTGGCGCGCCGCACCCCGTTACCAACCGAAAGGAACAGAAAACCAATGGCAAGCGAGTCTTCATTCGACATCGTCTCAAAGGTTGATAAGCAGGAGGTTGCTAACGCCCTGCACCAGGCGCAGAAAGAGGTCTCACAGCGCTACGATTTTCGCAATGTGGGCGCAGAGATCGACTTTTCGGGCGAGAAAATCCTGATTAAAGCCAATACCGAGGAGCGGGCACTGGCAGTTCTAGACGTCTTCCAGTCGAAGCTCGTCAAGCGCGGCATCTCGCTCAAGTCTTTGGACGATGGCAAGCCTTATGCTTCGGGTAAGGAGACCCGCATTGAGTGCGCCATTAAGGAAGGTATTGCCCAGGATCAGGCAAAGAAGATTTCCAAGCTTATCCGCGACGAAGGCCCCAAGGGTGTTAAAGCAACGATTCAGGGGGACGAACTGCGTGTTTCGTCCAAATCACGTGATGATCTGCAGGATGTTATTGCGATGCTCAAGGCGGCAGACCTTGAGGTGGATCTGCAGTTCGTAAACTACCGCTAAGACACGCACACACAACACACGCACGGCGGGGTGGGTACCGGAACATTTCGGTACCCACCCCGCCGCGTATACTGCCCTAAACCTGAGCCAGTTGGTCACTCCAACCGGGCACTGGGGCGGCAGGTCTAGTTGTACTGCCCGTTATCGCGCGCCATCTGCTGCAAACGAGCGATACGCTGATCCATCGGCGGGTGGGTTGAGAAGAACTTCCCAATATTTAGGTTGCCGAAGGGGTTGGCGATCATCATGGAGGAGGTGGTGGCGGTACGCGGGTTATCGGGATCCATAGGGTACAGCGACACCCCGGATTCAAGCTTATTGAGCGCCGAGGCGAGCGCCAGCGGGTCGTTGGTGAGCGCGGCGCCGTCTTCATCAGCGTCATACTCGCGGGTGCGGCTAATAGCCATTTGAATAACGGCGGAGGCCAGCGGCGCGAGCACAGCGATCGCAAGAGCCCCGAGCGGGTTACCGCGTTCGTGACGGTTACCGCCGCCAAACATAGCCCCGAAACTTACCACGTTAGCGATGGTGCCGATAATAGTAGAAATACCCGCGGCGATAGAGCTGGTGAGGATGTCCCGGTTATACACGTGCATCAGCTCATGTCCCAAAACCCCGCGCATCTCTCGCTCATCAAGCAGCTGCAGGATACCTTCGGTGCAGCATACGGCGGCGTTTTGCGGGTTACGGCCGGTAGCAAACGCATTAGGGGTTTGGGTGGGTGCCACGTACAGGCGGGGCATAGGCTGGTTCGCGCGGGAGGAGAGCTCTTCCACAATGTCGTAGAGTACAGGCACTTCCTCTCGACTGACCGGGTAGGCGTTCATGGAACGCAGGGCAAGTTTATCGGAGTTCCAGTAGGTGTAGGCTACCGAGCCGAGCCCGATGAGCCCGAAAAGCCAGATGAAGAGCATGCTGCGGGTGTACGCCGAGATAACCGCGCCAATAAGCATAAGGAGCCCCACCATAGTCCCCATGAGCAGGGCGGTTTTGAGGCCGTTGTAGTGTTTGTGCATTTTTCCTTCCCCGTTTCAACTTCCCATGCTGGTGTGTGCAGCGGGGTGTTAGGGTGAACGTGTTTTTTCTTAGGATACGGGGTGCGCGGCTGGCGCGTGGGAGACTTCGCCCAGAGCGGGGTGTTTTGCATGCACACATCCACCGCTGCATGAGAGATAAATCACCGGTCATGGAACTACATACCCCTCTTAAGGCGCCATGACACGGTTTTTAGCGACAGCGCATTACGCATTTTCATCAATTTATTATGAAAAATTCAGATTACCAATTGTGAAATACTCAGATTAAATGTAAAGTGGTGGTCATGACCGAAACCGTAGCCACGAACGGGGCCCCTAGAGCCGAGCGTGCACCCCGAGGATGCGCCCACACCGGCCCGCTCCCGGCAGACGCAGATACTACGCCGCAGCTTCTAGAGGAAGTCTGGTCGGCTAGTCTGCGTTCCAAAGGACGTAGGGTGACTAAGCAGCGCCTCGCTGTACTCCGCGCGGTTCAGTCACATCCGCACTCCAACGCGGAAGAAATTGTCACCGCTGTACGGCAGGAGCTCCCCTCCATTACCGTACAGTCGGTGTACGTCATCCTCACAGACCTCACTGACATAGACCTGCTGCGCAAGTTCGAACCGCCCGGGACCCCCGGACTGTACGAAACCCGCACGGGTGATAACCACCATCACGCTTTCTGCATTCGCTGCGGAAAAGTTCAGGACGTAGACTGCGCCATCGGCTCAGCACCTTGCCTGACACCCAGCGACTTCCACGGCATGGCGCTCATTAGCGCAGATGTGCTCTACCAGGGCATCTGCGCCGACTGCCAAACCGAAGAAGAAACATACCTTGCTGCGGCACAGAAACAAGCAGCAGAGAGCATCAGCCGCTAAAGGTGCCGTGGCGGCCCACCCGCTCAGTCCTCACACGGCTGCAGCGGCGCACCGGCAACACCTTCTAAAGTGCCGATACCCACTGGCTCATGCGGCACCGCATCACCAAACAGCGCACGGTTGCGTGCACCACACCGCGCGATACGTCAGAGTTAGGGAAGAGACATGACGAATAACCCCATTCACCCCGGATCTTTTACGACCACAAGCACCGGCACGCCGGTGGCTTCAGATGACCATTCCCTCACCATTGGGGCTGATGGTCCCATCGTTCTGCACGATGCTTATGCCGTTGAAAAGCTCGCCCAGTTCAACCGTGAGCGTGTGCCCGAGCGTGTGGTGCACGCGAAGGGAACCGGCGCATACGGCTACTTTGAAACCACTGAAGACGTTTCGCAGTACACCCGTGCGGCACTCTTTCAGCCGGGCGTTAAAACCGAGCTGCTGATTCGTTTCTCGACCGTGGCGGGCGAGTCCGGCTCCCCCGATACTTGGCGTGACCCCCGCGGTTTCGCGGTGAAATTCTACACCACCGAAGGCAACTACGACCTGGTAGGCAACAACACCCCTATCTTCTTCATTCGTGATGCCATTAAGTTCCCCGACTTTATCCACTCGCAGAAACGTATGCCCGGTTCGGGTCTGCGCGATCACGATATGCAGTGGGATTTCTGGAGCCTGAACCCCGCAACGGCGCACCAGGTCACCTGGCTGATGGGCGACCGCGGCCTGCCCCGCACCCTGCGCCACATGGACGGCTTCGGCTCTCACACCTACCAGTGGATTAACGCCGAAGGCGAACGCTTCTGGGTCAAGTACCATTTCAAGACCGAGCAGGGCAACGAGTTCTTCACTCAGGCTCAGGCCGATGAGATGGCGGGTAAGGATGCTGACTTCCACCGCCGCGACCTGCGCGAGGCTATCGAGCGTGGCGACTACCCCGCCTGGACGCTCTATGTGCAGATTATGCCCTACGAGGAGGCGAAGACCTACCGTATTAACCCCTTCGATCTGACGAAGGTGTGGCCGCACTCGGATTACCCGCTGATCAAGGTGGGCCGCATGGTGCTGGATCGTAACCCGCAGAATTTCTTCGCCGAAATCGAGCAGGCAGCCTTCTCCCCCTCGAATTTTGTGCCCGGTATCGCGGCTTCGCCCGATAAGATGCTGCTCGGACGTATCTTCTCCTACCCGGATGCGCATCGCTACCGCATCGGCACTAACTTCGCGCAGCTGCCGGTGAACGCACCCCACGCAGCGCCGGTGAACAACTACTCACACGACGGGTCGATGCGCTATAACTTTAACGACCCGTCCGTTCCGACTTACGCACCGAACAGCCTGGGCGGCCCGCATGCCGATGCGGCGCGCGCTGGCGAAGGTAACTGGGAGTCTGATGGCTCCCTGGTGCGCACTGCTTACACCCTGCGGGCTGAAGATGATGACTTCAGCCAGGCACGCACCCTGTACGAGGTGACCATGGATGATGCTCAGCGTGAGCGTCTGGTCAGCAATATCGCTGGCCATGTGGGCGCCGTTCGCTCCGATGAGATTCGTGAGCGCGCCTTCACGTACTGGGATAACGTGCACCCTGAACTCGGTTCTCGCGTACGCGAGGCCGTGGCGGCCGCCGCTGCGCCTAGTTCGTGCGGCGCGGCAGCGTAACCTCCTGTAGGTTACGTGTGGCCGTAGCTCGGGGCCGGTGACTTTCTGTGAGGTGGGGTCACCGGCCCTGAGCCTTTTAAAACCAGCAAAACCTACATATGAAAAAGTTCTGAACTTTTCATGAAAAGATTCTGTTGTTCTGCTACGGTTGGTATATGACGACGAAGAACCACATCCACTCTCTGATGTCTTATCAGGAAGTTACCTCCTCTGACTTGAGCCGTAATTCCAAAGCTGCATTTATGTTGGCGTCGCAGCATCCGGTTCGTGTCGTGCGTCGTGATGGGGAGAATTATGTACTCATGACGGAGCAAGAAGAGCATAAACGGCACATACTTTCCGAGTACGCCGCGCAAATTCTTGCTGCCACTACCCGTTCTGCGGGGTCGCTGGAAGATAATTTGGTTGATGTTTTCCGTGGATATATTTTCTTGCCGCTGAAGACAAGGCCCAGTGCGCCCAAGACATCGTTAATAGCGCACGAGACGCGCTAACCGGCGGGTCTATCGATTTCTTCCTGACTGAAATTGAGAGCTGGAAAGAAAGTGCCTACGCACGCAAACATGGCTTGTTCCAGGACCCCATTGACTGGCTTAATGAGCCTATCCGGGTGGAGCGCCCCTAATGGCTAAGAAATCCAGAGTCCCACGGCCTACAAAGAAATATGAGTATGAGCTCTTTTTCGGGACTCATGATGCCTCCAAAAAATGGCGTGACCTCGTTGCCACCTTGCGAAACCCTATGGTTGATGCGTGGGATTTTCTCACTCAAACGCCACTGAAACATACTCAACGAAGCTACCCTTTGAAAGGTAAGGAAGCCACTATTGTGCATCAAGGTGCTGCTCACACCTTATGGCAATATAAGCCAACCTTGGGCGGCAGCGCCAGAATATGGTACTACGTTGAGGATCAATCGGTCTATATAGTCGCGGTACACACGCACCATCCCAACGAAACCAAATAGGAGTAAAGATTCGTGCCCGCCACCGGAGTTCGGTAGCGGGCACGCTTATATTTTGCAGAGGCAAATATTTGGCTATATGTTTACCGCTGCCTCGCTCATTGCCTCTTTCTGCATGTTCTCCTGTTCCTGGGTGATGTCCAGGAGCTCACGGATCTGTTTCAGGCTCAGCGTGGTGCTGGGGTTAAACAGGTTGATCTGCACGCTCTTCGCACCGTCCGAGATGGCGAACTTGAGCACTTCCAGGGCGTGGGCTGCGCGCACCGTAATCTTCGGGTCGATTGCGGCCACCTCAATGGGCGAGGTGAACACCAGCATACTCTTTGGTTTGCCGTTCTCGTCCGGGGCGTAGAAGGGCCGGCTCATCGGGTCGTTCGGGTCAACAGCCACCAGAAGCATTGAGTTCGGGGCCACCAGGGAGCCGAGAAGCTGCTGCATATTATCGTTCATCAGCGCCATCTTCGCCCCGTCGTTACGGGGAGCGCCCACAACCCACTCCACCTGGGCGCGCTCAATGTAGCACTCGTGGTCGCTGCCGGGGTCGATCACGATCAGGTCCAGGTCCTCGTTACTGAGGAAGTCCATGAGGATCTTCATTGCGGGCTCACGCAGGATCAGCTCATCGCCTTCACGGGATTTATCGTAGCCGGGGCTGCCCAGAATGTACTCCGAGGATGAGAAGACGCTCAGCGCCTGAGTATTCTGGTCGTGGCGAATCACCTGGTAACGCAGCTGGGATTCGGGGCCGATTTCAAGCTGCCCCTGGGGCACAACGGTGGAGCCGGTAGCATCGACCAGCACGTCCCCGCCCACAAGGGTTCGCACCACGTTAATGAGTGTCTCTTCGCGAACATCATTCTTGAAAACGTCAAGGGCGTGCACAAGGTAACTGTTTGGCACCTCGTGCTCTTCTTTGCCTTCCCGCGTGAACTCTTCAAGGTCTTTGCGGTCGGCGCGGCCACCCAGACGCTCGTAGGCCCATTCGGGCACGAACTTGCGGGCGCGCGGGAATTGGCGCAGGTGCTCACGCACGTCTACCGCCGTCAGCCCGCCTTCACCTTTCCAGCTTTCGGGCTCAATATCGCGTTTGTAGGATGCCCCAACGCTGAACTGCGGGTTGGGCCAGTTCATGGCGGCAACCACGATTGAGGCGGTGAAGAAAGTACCGCGCACATCGTCGTAGGCTGCCTGCTGCAGCTTACGGATCTCCTCAATGACGGGAGAGTCTTCCTTAAGAGGCCCGATCGTTCCGATGAACTCTTGGTCGTCACGGAACTCGCGCACACGCACGAACGTCTGTTCGGCGAGCGGTTTAATGTCCAGAATCAGCTCGTTCCAGCCGGGTTCTGCACGCACCACATCAAGCAGCCAGCTGCCGATGTTGTTCAGGGCCTCCTGCACTCTGACTGCTCGGCGTGCAGGTTGAGTTGATTGAATCTGTAGCATACGTTCGTTTTCTTTGTTCCTCTTAGGCGGTGGTGAGCTAGTGCCGAGTGTATGAGTTGAGCGCGGCGTCCTATCTCCACCCATTTTAGCGAAAATAACAACCGGATATGCGACGATTTCGCTCTCAAGGTGCACAGATGCGGGTAAAAACGCTGGGTTATCAAGAATATTTCTAAATTCACGAAGCGAAATAACGGTTTTGAGGTGCTTATTTAGTGCGAAAGGTTGCTAACCTTAAGTACATGACAAATTCTCTGCAGGAACTGATCGACGCGTCAATCTTTATCTCGACCGAGTACCAGGCTCGTGTGGCCGAACTGGTGGGAGCGGCGCAATGGGATGTTGATTTTACGGCTCAGTCGTTAAGTTTTGAGACCACTCCCCCGGTCTCACTTCGACCTTACCTGCTGGGTACCGAATCTGAAAACCGGGGAACCTGGGTGTGGTCGTGGCAGCAGTTGGGGTATTTCCCGGACGCTGTGGTCTCTGCTGCGGTGCAGGCACGAGAAGCCGGCGAGAAAAAGTCCCTGACAGAGCTAAGCACCGACGAAATTCCGCTTTCTGATTCGCTGGCGCGACGCCTGACCCTAGCGTCAAAGACTGTGACCGGCCTCTACGCGCACTACCCCCTACCCGCTGGTGCCGGGGTGCGCGCCTGGACCCTGCTTGACGGGGATGAGCTGGTGCTGCCGGAGCCAACCATGAAACGTGTGGGCCGCGTTATCGCTCAAACCCTGCAGGGTGAGAATATTGTTAATCAGGTTCTTGCAGTCGATTCATACGCGAAACAGCGCGGTTTCCACATCGCTTGGGATACCGAGGCAACCGCTGTACTGACTCTCACCGACGGGGCATTGCGCCTATGGTTTGATGAGGGCCGCATGAGCGGCATTGAAGAAGCCAAACCCCAGGTGGGCCCGGAGGTGCTGGCGAAATGTTTGTCCCAGGCGGCTGAGCATCGCGCTGCGCTGGCACAAGCACGCGAAAGCCTTGAGAAAGTGGCTGCCGCCGAGGCCCAGCAGCAAAACGCTGAACGTGAGCAGCAGGCCGCGCAGAAGGCTGCTGCCCGTGCTGAGGCTGAACGGGCCGAACAGCAGGAGCGGGCCGAAGCTGAACGCGCGGCAGAACGCGCCAAGGTAGAACGTGAACAGGCTGAACGCGCAGAACGCGAGAAGATGGCAGCCCAGAAAGCCGAACGTGAAGCGGCTCAGAAAGCCAAGGCTGAGCGGGAGAAAGCTGAGCGTGAACAGGCCAAGGCTGAGCGTGAGAAGGTTACGGGCGTCTCGACCACCGAGCACCTGTACCCGGATACCGAGGCACCCTTCGATCAGGACCCGCGCGAAGATTCCGAGCACGGCACCGTGACCACCTCCACCCTACCCGCAGGGGCGTACCGCGATGGGGAGGCCGAGGATGCTTACGAGGCTGAGACCGTGGATCTTCAGGTGCACGAAGACGAGGTTCACACCGGCGTCACCGAGGTTGTTGAGGTGCAAGAGGAGCATACCGAAATCAGCATTGATGAAGAGCTGATCCACGTACCGGAGGAAGAGCTGGAGCACCCCGAGCAGGAGCCGGAGGAGCTGCCCGAGCCTCTAGAACCTGAACATACCGAGCCTGAACACGTCGAGCCGGAGGAGCACGAACCGGAGTACCCCGAGCCGGTACAGCAGGAGCACAAAACCGACGAAGAGGGCAAGAAGAAGGGCTTCTTCTCGCGGTTCTTCGGGCTCTAAATTCCGTAACCGCCGGTTATTGCGGCGCGGAAACAATACGCGGTACGCCGCCTTGCACACCCGCAAGGCGGCGTATTTTTTGCTGCGAACCCGCTGGCGTCTATCCCCCTGCCACCTTGACGCCGCCAGCGGACCCGCAGTTTACGGCCCAGCGGCTGCCACATATCTGGGGAGGGGCGCTCACGATACAGAGCCACGCCGCATAATATGCTCACAGCAGGCGTGGTACGGGTACCCGGTGATAGGTATAGTGGAAAACGTGTCCCGCGGGCCGCATCATGCTTCACCGCAGGGCTGTAACCGCACAACCACCCCACTGTCCCACTGTAGATAAGGAGCCGCATTGGCAGCAGATAACCGCGCCCCATCACATATGCGCACCGGACTTTTCTACGCGATCATTACCTACCTGATGTGGGGTATGCTGCCGCTGTATTTCAATCTCATGGCGGATGCCTCCCCCGTTGAAATTGTGGCCTCACGCGTGGTTTTCTCCCTGATTTTCTGCGCGGCACTGCTACCGATGCTGAAGCTGACCGGCGGGTTCGTTGAGGTGCTGAGGAATAGGCGGGCCACGCTCGTGCTGTTTGCAGCGTCCCTGCTGATTGGGGTGAACTGGTTTATTTACGTGCTTGCCACCACCACGGGGCGCACGATTGATGCCTCCCTGGGGTATTTCATTAACCCGCTGGTGTCGGTGAGTTTGGGCGTGATTTTCCTGAAGGAGCGGCTGCGGGTGGCGCAGTGGGTGGCTGTGGGACTCTCGGCGGTGGCCGTGCTGATCATGAGCGTCGTGTATGGGCAGGTGCCGTTCATCGGGTTGGGCCTGGCGTTTAGTTTCGGCATTTATGGGCTTCTTAAAAGCCGGGTTGGCGGCACGGTTGCGCCGGTGGTTTCGTTGTCCCTGGAGACGCTGCTGCTCATTCCTGTTGCCCTGCTGGCGCTGGTGTGGGTGCAGGGTACGGGGCAGTCCACAATGTTCACCACGCCGGGGCGGTTTTTGCTGTTGGCCTCCACGGGGGTGGTGACGGCGGTGCCGCTCATAGCGTTTGCGGCGGCGGCTAAACGCTTGCCGCTGACGGTGATCGGGATGGTGCAGTATGTGGGGCCGAGCATCCAGTTTTTCTTGGCGGTGTTCGTGCTGAAAGACCATATTGGCGCCGAGAAATGGCTGGGGCTGAGCATCATTTGGGTGGCGCTGGTGATTTTCACGGCCGATGCGGTGCGGGCTTCACGTACCTCGCGTCTTTCGCGCACGGCAGACCCCGAGACCGGTATGGTACCTATTGTGCAGCGCGAGGAATAAAAGCTCACCGAACTATTGCATCAATGAATAAATCCTGGGCGCACCGAATATGGTGAAAAATTATTGGTAAATTTATTGATTAGCGCATAAATGACGACAGAAGATTATGGCCTGTGAATGTAGTTTATAATGCCCATTTTATGCGAAGCTTTCAATATTTTACGGACTATAAAATTATGCACGCCACCCATTGTTTTATGAGTGGCGTGCACAATTTATGTATTTATATTCTTTTAGTTTTACATCCTAGCAAGGTGCGGAGCACCCGTTACGATGCGGCGGATGTTCCCTCGGTACCCGAACGTGCGGGGACCTCATCAGAGTCGCCGGTATCGGTTTCGGGGTGCTTGTACAGGTTCAGCAGCGCGAACCCCAGACCGCCCCAGATAATGAGGATTGCCACGATCATCATAGCGATAGCTGCACCGCTCATTATGCCTCCTCGCCCTGTGCTTTTGCGTGTGCTTTCCGCGCGGCGTCGTCCACATGCGTGTGGGCGAGTTTACCGCCGATAATGGGCGGTGCCGGGGGTTCTTCGGCGGCGCGTGACTTATGCGACCATGGCAGGAATGAAATCACGACGGAGCCGATGAGGAGGAATGCCACCATGCCCCAGCCGAAGATCAGAAGCAGTTCCGCCGGGTACCCCTCATAAGGTTTAAAAAGGGACGTGAAGAACGTGGATATTAGGCTGTAACCCAGGATCAGCGGGGTAACTACCGCCAGAAGAATCATCCAGAGCCATCCCACCTTGAAGGAGGAGACGGAGTTCAGGTGATCCCGCAGGGTCGGCAGGGCCCGCACACAGTAGACGACCACAACAATGGAGGTCAGACCGGCAGCCAGAATACCGAAGTTATTCACGAAGTTATCGAGAATATCCAGCACGTACAGGCCGGATGAGGTGGGCATCAGCAGGGTCGAGATAATCGCCAACGGGATAATCACGATCATGGTCGAGATCAGGCGTGACGTACCGGCTTTATCCTGCACACCGGCGATAATGACCTCAAGAATCGAGATGAACGAGGTGAACCCGGCGAACAGCAGGGAGCCGAAGAACAGGAACCCGATGAGCGCCCCCGCCGGCGCCTGGGAAATAATGGTGGGGAAGGCGATGAAAGCCAAGCCGGTGCCTTCTTCGACAACTTTGCCTACGGCGACGCCCTGTGCCTGTGCCATGAAGCCCAGCGCAGCGAACACACCGATACCCGCCAGCAGCTCAAACCCGGAGTTGGCGAAGCCCACGACGGTGCCCGAGCCGGTTAGGTCGGTCTTGGGCTTCAGGTAGGAGGCGTAGGTGACCATAATGCCGAAGCCGATGGAGAGCGAGAAGAAGATCTGCCCGTAGGCTGCAACCCAGACCTGGCCGTTAGCCAGTGCTCCCCAGTCGGGGCTGAACAGGGTGTTCAGACCGGTCATCGCCCCGGGCAGGGTGAGTGAGTACGCCACCAGCCCCACGAACATCAGGATCAGCAGGGGCATAAACACCACGTTGGCGGCGCCCACACCTTTTTGCACGCCCAGCGCCATAATGACGATCAGGGAAAGCCACACCAACACGAGCGGAATGAGAATGCCGGGGTTAAAGTCGAGCGAAAGCTGCGGCTTCCCCACTTTCAGGAAGTCCTTCATGAAGAAGGTTTTCGCGTCGTCGCCCCATTCTTGGTTGAACGAGAAAATCATGTACCGCACCGACCAGGCGATAATCGCGGCATAGTAGATGGCGATCACCGAGTTAATGCCCATATGCCACCAGCCGATGAACTCGGTTTTGCGGTTGAGACGGCGGAACGCCAGCGGGGACGATGCGCGCCCGCGGTGGCCGATTGCGTAGTCGAAGAAGAGGAAGGTGACCCCGGCCGTCAGCAGCGCCACAATGTAGGGGATCATAAAGGCGCCACCGCCGTTTTTATAGGCTGCAGCAGGGAAACGCCAGATATTGCCCAGCCCCACAGCTGAGCCGATGGCGGCGAACAGGAAGACTCTGCGGCTTGAGAATCCTTCACGTTTCGCCGGGGTTTTAGCAGGAGTTGCTCCCATGGTTTGGTATACCTCGGTCTAGATGTTCACGTGTGCACATTTGCACGGCAAAAGGCGCCCCTCGCGCCGGTAAGGTGCGGGGTGCGGTGCCGATATCGGGATGCACGCTGGTTGCGGCGTGTCTCCTTCGTCGATGCCGCCGGTACCGGGTATGACCGGGAGCATAACTCTAAAAGGTTTACAGTATTTAATGCGTGCGGTCAATGTGCTTGGGCCTGCATGCCTCGCTTTAAGGTTGTGAGCTTAACCCTATAGTTACCCTTCACGATGCACCACGGCGTGGGCGAATGAGGTGAGGGCAGCTTTCGCGGTGCTTTCAGGCAGGGGCGCGAGCGCCGCAATCGCACGGTCAGCCCATTCGTAGGCGATCCGCCACGCTTGCTCTGTGACCGGGTGCGCGGCGAGCGCGGACACGGCGGCCCCCAACGCCTCATCAGTACTGAGGTCGGTGTCAATGAGGGCACGCACTTCACGGGCGGATTCGTCCCCGGCTGCGGCGGCCCGGTCAAGCAGGATGGTGGGCAGGGTGGGCACGCCTTCGCGCAGGTCGGTGCCGCGTGTTTTGCCGGAGGAGGCGCCGTCGCTGACAATATCGATCACATCATCGGCGAGCTGGAAGGCCACGCCCACGAGTTCACCGTAGCGGGCCATGATCTGCACGGTCTCTTCGCTTGCCCCCGACAGCAGGGAGCCGTACTCCCCCGCCGCGGCGATGAGCGAGCCTGTTTTGCCTTCAATGACGGCAATGTAGTGGTCAAGAATGTCTTGGTGTTCGCGTGGGCCGGTTGTTTCGTACAGCTGCCCCAGCACGAGGCGTTCAAAGGTTTGCGCCTGAATTTTCATGGGGCGGGTGCCCAGCTCTGAGACGAGCAGTGAGGCGCGGGAGAAGATAAGATCGCCGGTGAGGATGGCGACGGAGTTGCCCCAGATGGTTTGTGCGGTGTCTACTCCGCGGCGTTTGGGGGCTTCGTCCATCACGTCGTCATGGTAGAGGGTTGCCAGATGGGTGAGCTCGACAACCACCGCAGCCTCAGTCACCTCGTCGTTAATCTGTCCGTCCACGGCGGCAGCGAGCAGGGTCAGCAGCGGGCGCACGCGTTTACCTCCGGCGAGTAACAGGTGGCGTGAGGCAACATCCGCAAGCTTATCGGTTTGGGCGATGGCTTCTCCCAGGCGCTCTTCGATACGCGCTAAGGAGGTGAGAATACGCGGCCCAAGCTCGGGGTCTGCCGCGATGAGTTCGAACCCGGCGGGCAGAGTAAAGTCATCTGCCGCCATGAATTCGGTTGCCGCGATGGGCTGTTCTGTGTTGCTTGCGCTCACTGTGCCTTCTCTTATTGATGCTGTGCGTTTGGTGCCGGGTGAGTGGGTGCGCCAAGGTGCAGTGGTCTGCTGACTTGGCCGTAGTATACATTTTGGACTATTTAGTTAGGCTCTGCGAGTTTGAAGCCGCGGTGGATGGCAACGATTCCGCCGGAGAGGTTGCGGTATTTGACGTCTCGCCAGCCTGCGCGCGCGAATTCTTGGGCAAGGTCACGCTGGTTAGGCCAGGCGATAATCGACTCCGCAAGGTATTCGTAGGATTCAGGGTTTGAGGAGATAGCGCGCGCTACTGGCGGTATTGCCTGCATAATGTACTTTTTATATACCTTACCGAATGGGGCGAAGGTGGGGGTGGAAAATTCGAGGACGACGATGCGCCCGCCGGGTTTGGTGACTCGGTACAGTTCGCGCAAGGCCTTTGGGTAGTCAGCCACGTTGCGCAGCCCGTAGGACATGGTGACCGCGTCGAAGGTGCTGTCGCTGAAGGGGAGGTTGGTGACGTCAGCCTGCACGAACGTCATATCGGGGCGGCGTTTGCGTCCGACCTCCAGCATCCCTTCGGAGAGATCTGCGGCGATAACATCTACCCCGGCGTCGGCGAAAGGCTCGGAGGATGTGCCGGTTCCGGCGGCAACGTCGAGTATTTTCTGGCCGGGGTGCGCCTCGACGGCGGCGACGGTGTGTTTGCGCCAGCGCAGGTGTTGCCCCAGTGACAGGATGCCGTTCATGAGGTCGTAGCGGTGCGCGACGGTGTCGAACATGGCGGCGATGTCGCCGGTTTTTTTATCGAGGCTCGCGCGGCTTCTGGCGGAGTTGCGGGGCATGGGGTTCTTTTCTGTGGTGCTCACGCCTTCAATTGTGGCATGTTCTACCGCCGGTGGATAGTTGGACACTTTCTGTAAGGAGGCGGGGTGCGTGGGGTGCGGGGGTGTTTTCACCCTTTGACGGCGCGAAACTCATGAATATTCACTGCCTTCGGAGGCACTTGTTCCCCGCCATTTCGGGCGTGTATGCGCATTCAGAATATTCATATCCTGTATTTTCAGTAATTTTATGAATATTTATTATATTACTTGCATTCTTTATCGTTTGGGTGCAGACTAGAGAAAGCCCGATAAACGTCATACACCTACGGAGAGACCATGACCACCGCTACCAAGAAAACCCTCGCGCTTTTCGCTCTCGCCCCCCTGCTGTTGAGCGGATGCGTCTCAACCGAAAGCTCCGGCTCCGGCGGAGGCAGCGTTAACCTCATCAAATCCGACACCCTCAGCGTGTGCACCAACACCCCCTACAAGCCTTTCGAATACGAAGAAAACGGCAAAGTGATCGGGCTGGATGCAGACATTGCCGAAGCTATCGCCAAGGATCTTGGCGTCAAGGCGCAGCTGACCTCCATTAGTTTCGAGGGCCTTGACTCCGGTACCGGCCTCACCAGCGGCCAGTGCGATATTGCCCTAGCAGGTATTAGCGTCACCGACGCCCGGAAATCCAAGATGGCCTTCAGCAACGTCTACTTTGAAGACAAACAGGCAATCCTGGTTCCCAAAGACTCAAAGATCAGCTCTGCCGCTGACCTCAAAGGCGCTAAAGTAGGGGCCCAGCAGGCCACCAGCGGTGAAGAATACGCCAAGAACCAGGGCGCAGACGTCACCCAGTATGAGGACACCTCCCTCATGATCTCAGCCCTTGAAACCGGTAAGGTGCAGGCCGTATCAGCAAACCTCTCCGTTATCTCTGAGGCCCTCAAGGCCAACCCCTCACTGAAGATCGCCTACGAAACCTCCGAAGGGGCCGACGAAATCGCCGCAGCCGTATCCCCACCAACACCGCCCTGCTGGAGAAAGCCAACCAGAGCATCGACAAGCTCAAGAACAGCGGCGAACTCAATAAGCTCAAAGAAAAGTGGGTGGGGACTTCTTCCACCTCAAGCACCGCCGCCACGGCCCCCAAGAGCTAAAGCTCCCAGCACAAGCGTCACAACAACGCACAGCCCCACACGATACGAACAGATAGATGGCACAGACAAAGCTCTCACCCCGCAAAAAACAGGCGATATTTCGGTACACCCAGTACGCGCTGCTCGCAGTCATTGCGATTATTGCGCTCGTCATGGCCGACTGGAATACGCTCACCAAACAGGTTTTTAACCTTGATATTGCCGCCAAACAGTTCCCCGGCATCATTACCGTCGCGCTGAAAAATACGCTCATTTACACGGCGCTCGGCTTCGCTGTGGGCCTCTCAGGCGGGCTGCTGCTGGCGCTCATGCGTATCTCGTCCATCGCACCCTATCGGTGGCTCGCCACCCTGTACGTCGAGATCTTCCGGGGTATTCCCGCCCTGCTGGTCTTCTTCGCATTCGGTTACGGCATTCCTCTGGCGTTTAAAATCCGGTTTGTGGATAACCTCATCCCGGTTACGCTTTCTTTGGGCGTGGTCTCAGCCGCGTACATTAGCGAGGTGCTGCGGGCCGGTCTTCAAGCGGTGCCGAAAGGCCAGTATGAGGCAGCCCGGTCGCTGGGCATGTCCCACACCCGGGCGATGGTCTCCATCACCGTGCCGCAGGCATTCCGCATTGTGCTGCCGCCGCTGACGAACGAGGTTATTCTGCTCACCAAGGATTCCTCACTCGTGTACCTGCTGGGCGTGACAGTCTCCCAGTATGAGCTGGCGAAATTCGGGCGTGAAGGCATCACCGCTGGGGGTGCCGGGCTCACCCCGCTGGTGGTCGCGGGCCTATGCTACCTCATTATTACGGTGCCGCTGGGGCAGCTTTCGGCCTACTTTGAGAAGCGCACCCAGGCACGTTCACGCAAGTAACCGGTGAAGGAGAACATTACGATGACTGAGACGATGAAGCCGGCACCGGCATCCGTGAGCATTAAGGGCCTCAATAAGTCCTACGGCAAACTACAGGTACTCAAAGGTATTGATATTGAGGTGGAACCGGGTGAGGTGGTGTGCCTGATCGGCCCTTCCGGTTCAGGCAAATCAACTCTGCTGCGGTGCGTGAACCTGCTTGAAGAGCCTCAGGGCGGAACCATCACCGTAGGTCACACCGAAGTCACCGACCCGGATGTGGATATTAACGCGGTGCGCACCCGCATGGGCATGGTGTTCCAGCAGTTCAACCTGTTCGGGCACCTGAGCGTACTCGATAACTGCACCATTGCCCAGGTAAAAGTACTGGGGCGCAGCAAGGCAACCGCTGAGCAGGTGGCGCGCGAGCAGCTGGCGAAGGTGGGGCTTGCCGGTAAGGAAAACAGCCTGCCGAGCCAGCTCTCAGGCGGGCAGCAGCAGCGTGTGGCTATCGCCCGGGCGCTCTCCATGAATCCCGAGCTGATGCTGTTTGATGAGCCCACTAGTGCCCTCGACCCCGAAATGGTCGGCGATGTGCTCGGCATTATGCGTGAGCTGGCCGATGAGGGGATGACCATGCTCGTGGTCACCCACGAGATGGCGTTCGCCCGGGACGTGGCCGACCGTGTGGTTTTCATGGCTGACGGCGTGGTGGTAGAGGAAGGCCCCGCCGAGCAGGTGATTGGCAACCCGCAGCATGAGCGTACCAAGACTTTCTTAGCGCGTGTGCTGGATCCCACCCACGTTGCTCAAGCGCAGCAGGACACTGCCAAGGATGCGTCCACCGCACAAGCCAAGGGGTAAATACTCCCCCCCCCCCAGGCAGCCGGTACGCACCCGCCAGGTATGACGTTAAAGAGTGAGGCGGCAAACAGGTAAAACCCGTTTGCCGTCCCACTTTGCTATGAACCGTTCACCGTGTTTGTGGTATTTTCCTGGGACGACAGCTGATCGCGGTACTGACCCGGGGTGAGACCCGTCCATTTTTTAAATGCCCTCGTGAACGAACTAACCTCCGTATATCCAGAGAGCAGCGCCACATCCTGCAGGCCCGCCGCCGGGTTTTTCAGATAGGAGCACGCCAGTTCGCTTTGCGCCTGAGAGCATTCATGCTGGTAGCTGGTTCCGGCCTGTTGAAGCTCACGCTGTAAGGTTCGTCCGCTCACGCCCAGATGGGATGAGAGCTTCTCCAGACTGTACGAGCCGCTGGGTATCATCCGTAAAAGTTCAGCGCGCACACTTTGTACTACCCCGTAGTGACGCTCAGAAGCAGCGATTTTTTCGTCAAGTACCGGTTCTAGGTACTCCCACATGACGTTATTCGCTTTCCGAAAGGGCAGCAGCAGATCGGCAGCTGCGAATACCAGTGAGTTGCAGCTGGCCGCACGCGGGGCAACACCAAAAATTCGGTGTATTCTGCGGAGTACTCAAACGGTGCCTCCACGAACAGGGGCACAATATACCGCCCCGTCCCAGTACGCATAAGGGTCAGCAGAATAACTTGCTCTAAAAGGACCCCGCTGCGGGGAAGCGCCCGTTCAGCACCCGCAAACGCAAATTCGACACGGCACCGGTTCTTCTCATGCGTGGTGTGCATGTCGATAGGGGCCGTGAGTTTTTTGTACCGCTCAAACCGGGCTAGCCCCTCCCACCCGTTATCGGCTGCGAGCGCCCCAAAAATCGCTGGAACCCACTGTTTGAGACTGCTCTGAGTGCCCAGCTTCAGTAATTCCTTATCGGGAATTGTTGTATCTATGGTACGCAGAAAATCGAGGTACTGGCTGGGGTTTAGGGTGATGTCTTCGCCGGTGGCCAGTGCCCTGCGGCAGGAGGCGGGAAGGAAATCTTCGGGTTCTATGCCGTAGCTTTTCAGGTAGGGCATGATGCTTCCCGGCAAGGTTATGTGTTCCACGGCGGGCACCTAGATGAAGCGGCGAACGATCGTATCGAAGGTGCGAGCGGGCAGAACTGTGTGCATCAGAACTGCGGGTTTTGCCATGAAACCGATGAGGTAACGGGTCTTGGGCTTTTTGCTTCGATGGCGTGGGTGATCGCCTTGGAAATAATAGCGGGGTCAGACAGCGACTTTGAGGAATAGAGGCGGCGCATATTCTCGGCGGTCTTACGGGCGATACTCTCGTAGGCGCCGCCCTTGGCCGATTCTTCCAGTTTGTCGGCAGCGATCATACCCCAGTCAGTTTTGATACCACCGGGCTCGATAATGGAGACCTGAATGCCGAAGTCGGAGGTTTCCATGCGCAGCGCATCGCTGAAGGCTTCGAAGGCGTACTTGGTGGCGTGGTACCAGGCGCCCATGAAGGTGGTGAGGCGCCCACCCATTGAAGAGACGTTAATAATGCGCCCGGAGCACTGCGCGCGCATATGCGGCAGGACAAGCTGCGTGAGTCGTGCCAGCCCAAAGAGATTTACCTCGAACTGGTTGCGTGCCTCGTCAAGGGTAACATCCTCGATCGCACCGTAGGAGCCGTACCCCGCGTTATTAACAAGAGCGTCGATGCGCCCCTGCTTGGTAATAATGGTCTCTACAGCCTTCTTGATGGAGTCTTCGTCAGTAATGTCCAGCTGAAGCGGAATGATACCGAAGGGCCGAAGTTCTTCAAGCTTCTCCACGCGGCGTGCGGCACCGTAGACTGTGTGCCCTGCGGCTGCAAGATCTTTAGCGGTGTCGTAGCCGATACCTGAACTTGCGCCGGTGAGCAGAATAACCTGGGACATTTTTCTCCTTGTATGGGTTGTCTTATGCGTTTTTTATCCGGTTGTATTACCAGCATAGAAAAAACATCATTAGCAATTCGCGCCATACGGTTAGCAGTTTACGCCAGATTATGTATCGCTCCCCTACACACCGCAGATGGTCATACCCCAGTTAAACAGTGGCGCCCCGGTTTCCAGCAACCGGGGCGCCTCCGCGCTTAAAGGAGTGAATCGAAGAGAGTGAATACTGTTGAGTGAAAGCCTGCGGGCGGGGTGGGTCCGCTAAATTTCATCGAATTCAACAGTGGGTTTCGCATCAGGATGCGACTCACCGGTGAGCATAGTAACCATGAGCGTGGAATCCTCCAGCGCCGTGAGCGAATGCAGCAGGTCCGCCGTCACGTGAATCGGCTTACCGGGCACCAGAATCACGCTCTGGCCTTTCACCCGGAAATCAATCTTGCCTTTCAGGGCCTGCACAACCACCGGGTGCACACTGTGGTGCTCATGCCACGACTGCCCGGCGGCAAGCTCCATGAGGATAAGGTTCCCCCATCAGCGTCAATAAGCTTCTTAGCCTGCGGCTTATCCTCAAAGGGGTAAGCTGCTCGGTGAGCTGCGGGAAGATGATGACGCGACCTTCGTGGGTGCCTGCCATGGGTTTACCTTTCGTCGTGTGCGACGGTATTTCTTACGGGGATAGGCTTTGAGCCCGCCCTCTAAAACACCAATATCGCATGTACAGTGCCAATATTACGCCTCGGTTTTCCACCCCGCAAAATGCTTTCCATCACAAGTATTATGCCCTGTGGAGGCGTGAAAAACCGCAGAAAACTAGTACGACCACACCTTGGTGTACGCCGGACGCGGCCGGTTACGCGGGCGCAGCAACCCAATCAGTGCAGCCGCGCACCCGGTGCCAACAGCCAACACCATACTGGTGGATGCCACAAACACCCCGCCCGGCAAAGACGACACCGAAACAATCAGGTACAGCACCACCGAGCAGAACCCCAAGAACAGGGTCGCAATCGTCAGAAGCGGCACAATCACCGAGCCAATTGTTCGTTTACCGCCCCTGAACTCTGAGCGGCGGAAATACCGCAGCACCATCAGCCCGATCACCGTCCAAAACGCGGTCACAAAGATAGCGCTCACCACATCCCCGGGCGGTGCCAGTTATTAATCATGGTCGCCATACCCGTCAGGCAGGTCGCCAACGACCCCAACACCGCAACCGCCGGGCGGAGCGAACGCGGGGCCGCCAAGAAAATAGCCGCACCTGCGGCCGCCGCCAAAGTGGTATGTCCGCTAGGGGCCGAGTTCAGCACCGCCTCCTGAACACCGTAGTTGGGTTTCACCAAAGTATTCTTCAGCAACTGCGTACTCACAGTTGCCGCAGCAGCCGTGAACACGCCCACCACCGCCGACACGAAATGATGCTTCCATATCAGCACCAGCACCAGCCCCACCACGGCCAACGCCACCACCACATACGGCAGGTTATCGAGAGCCTTTAAGGTGGGGCCCTCATAGCCACTGAACTGCTTACCGTATTCGTTCAGGGCGTCCTCATCAAGCTGCTGCCCACGGTAGGTGCCCACAAAAAATAAAGGCTGGCAACAGCACCCACCGCAAACACGAACAATGCAAAAAGATGCTGCAGAATAATGCGTGTACCAGGCCGCCCGGTATCGGCGTACCCCTCAGGGGCGGCACCGGGCGCCTGCGGCGGAGCCCCATAAGCCACATACCCGGCCGGACCACCGTACTGCGCATTCGGAGGGTACTGCTGGGGGGCCTGAGCATACTGAGGACTTGAAGAAAACTGGGGATCCGCACTATAGGGAAGATGCTCCGTAGGGTCAGCATCATAGGCGCCAGCCGAACGAGACGCCGCAGGGTACCCTGAGCGGGTGTAGGCGGCGAGTGCGGATCAGGCACATGCGGCATCTGCGCCGTACCGGAGGCGCTGCTACGCCGCTGGTACGGATTACGGGTTGCGCCTATCGTCTCTTCTTCAGCACCTAAAACTTCGGTAGCCTCGGGCACCTCGCCCAAGGGAATCGTTGAATCATCAGGCGCGGTGGAGTCATGAGCCGAGGCGGTATGTGCCGTACTGCGTTTTGCCATGGTGTCCTCCCGGATCAATCGTCAGTACCGCCGCATCTGGGCATTATCAGTCCTAACTATCTCAGGTTAAGCTATGAAAAAGAATAAAATTCTCAACCCAAAGCTGGGAGTTTGCAGGGAATACCCACCCGTGCTAGAGGAGGTCACTGTGCCGTTTTCCCGCGCCGCATCAACACACCACGACGGTTCCAACAGCCCCGGTATCACCCCTTACGGGTTCGTCTCTGAGGGAACACCGCTGCCCCCACTCGAAAAATCCTTAACACCGCACACATTATGAGCGTGGGGATGCGCGTCAAATTCCGAGGGGTCACCACCCGGCACAGCGCCCTCATCCACGGCCCCTACGGCTGGGGCGAATTCGCCCCCTTCCCAGAATACGACGACGCCGAAGCCGCGCACTGGTTATCCAGCGCCCTAGAGGCAGCCTACCTGCCACCCACCGTAACAGTACGCGAACAGGTGCCGGTCAACGCCACCCTCCCCGCCGTACCCGCCCACCGCGTGCCCGACGTGCTTACCAACTACAACGGCGACATACAGGAACTAAAAATTAAAGTCGCCGAACGCGGACAGACCCTTGACGACGACATCGCCAGGGTCGCCGCCGCCCGCACCGCCCTGCCCAACGCCCGCCTCAAAATAGACGCAAACGCCGGGTGGACACTACCGCAGGCCTTCACAGCACTCACAGCCCTGAGCGACTACAACCTGCTGTACGCCGAACAGCCTGTAGGGAGCATTAACGACATGAAGCAGCTGCGCACCCAGCTCGACAATGCGCAGGTTCCGGTTCTCATCGCCGCAGACGAACTCGTACGCAAAGCTGATGACCCGCTCACCGTGGCGCGGGCGCACGCCGCCGACCTGATCGTTGTCAAAGCGGCACCGTTGGGCGGGGTGCGGCGCGCATCCGCTGTCATCGCACAGTCCGGGCTGCCAGCCGTCATCTCCTCCGCACTCGAAACCTCGGTGGGTATCGCAACGGGTGTGCACCTGGCCGCGTCCCTGCCCGAACTGCCCTACGGGTGCGGGCTGGGAACGGTCTCACTCCTGAACACCGATGTGAGCAGCACCCCCTTGTGGCCGAAAACGGCCGCATACCGGTGCGGCCCGCAGCCCCCGAGGAGGCACGGCTGAAGGCGCTCGCCGCAGACCACTCCACACGCGCATGGTGGCTAGAACGCATCGAACGGTGCTGGCGGCTGCTGCACCGCGGATATGCCACAGCCGATGCCCGGCACGGCCAAGAGAC
This sequence comes from Rothia aeria, assembly GCA_002355935.1. Taxonomy (GTDB): domain Bacteria; phylum Actinomycetota; class Actinomycetes; order Actinomycetales; family Micrococcaceae; genus Rothia; species Rothia aeria. The sequence goes on from AP017895.1 coordinate 2,502,113, forward strand.
TATGGGCGACTAAGGGCACACACAGTCCCACCGTCAGCGAGGCAGCATTAGAATAGTCTGGTGACTGAAAACCGCACACCACTCTCTATGCTCAGCGCCATCTCTGTACTTGATTCGCTCATCCGCGCCGGGATGCGCCACATCGTTCTCTCCCCCGGTTCACGCAGCGCGCCGCTGGCGTATGCGGTGGCTGCCGCCGAAACTGCGGGCGCGATCGTGGCGCACGTGCGGGTTGATGAACGCACCGCAGGGTTCACCGCGCTTGGTATTGCGAAAGCATCCGGGCGGCCGGTGGGGCTGGTATGCACCTCGGGCACGGCACTGGGTGAGTATGTTCCGGCGGTCATGGAGGCGTACCATACGGGGGTTCCGTTGGCCATTATCAGCGCCGACAGGCCCGAAAAGCTGCGGGGTACAGGGGCCAACCAGACCACTTTTCAGCACAACTTGTATGGGCGTTTTGTGCGCGCATCCGCAGATCTGACCCGCTACCCCGAACAGTCCGAAGGGGAACAAACTCAGGCGTTTAAACGGTGCCTGGCGGCTCTGACCGGCAGGGATGCGCACAACTGGTCACGGGCCAGCGACGAGCCGCTGGGCCCCGCCCATATTAACCTGTGCCTCGACTCGCCGCTGGTGCCGGACGAGCAGACCGCGCGCATCCTGCCGCAGTGGGCGGCTTCACTGACCGAACACACTGACTACGCCGCCGAGGCTCGGCAGCTGGCGGAGCACTTAGGGACAGCCCCCATGAGGGCCCTGGCACTCTCACAGCGCTGAGCCCCATTGAGGCCGGGTGGCTGGTGCAACACAAAACAGCCCAAGCCGAGGCCGCCTGCGGCGCCCCGCTGCTTGATGCCCCGCAAGCCCCCAAAACGGTGGTGGTCGCGGGGACGGGGCCGGCCCGTTCGCCGCAGAGTTCGCATCTGCTTTGAACCTGCCGCTTTTTGCGGAGCCCTCTTCCGGTGCGCGCGGTGGGCGCACCTCCATCCCCCACTATGTTGAGCTACTCGGCATGGACGCACGCAGTGAGTTAGGGGCGCAGATTGAACGGGTGGTACTTTTGGGCATCCCACGCTCTCACGGCCAATCAGTGCCCTGCTGGGGCGGGAAAGCATCCCGCAGGCGTACTACGCGCCGCGTAAAGCCAGCTGGTATGAGCCGGGAGCACGCGCCGCGCAAGAAATAGATTTTCCTGCCGATGCAGCTATTTTTGCGCTTAAAGGCGCTGCCGCCAGCAGCGCCGAATGGCTAGAGCAGTGGACCGACGCAGGCACCGCACAATATGCCGAAAACCAGCGCAGAATAGCGCAGTACCGTTCACAGAGCGCACCCCACCAGGCAGAACATGCCGACCCTGCGGATCGTACCGCCGGGCAGGCCCTAGCGCACCGCCTCTGGGTACAATGCGCCTCCGATCATCATGCTCTCGTTGTGGGGTCGTCGAATCTGGTGCGGGACCTTGATAGGGCCGCGCCAGCACTGGGTGAGGCGGGCCCTGCACGCGTGTATGCAAACCGTGGGCTGGCCGGTATTGACGGTACGGTTGCTACCGCTATCGGCATTTCCTTAGCCGGCTACTACCCCACCGGCACCGGCACGGTGGGGGTGCCGCATCACCGGTACGGTTATTGTGCGGCGACCTGACCTTTCAGCACGACGTGGCGGCGCTTAACCTGCCCGTCACCGAGCTGCTGCCGAACCTTGAGGTGCATGTTTTTGATGATTCGGGTGGCAGTATCTTCAGCACCCTAGAGCACGGCGAACTCGCCCGGCAGGAACAATTTGCCCGCACAGTAGACCGGTTCTTTACGGTGCGCGCCGCCGAGAACACCGATTTAGAGGCCATGGCCGCCGGGTTCGGCACCGCCTCCGGGGTGCGCGTGAGCATTCACCGCCCCTAACCGGCCCACCCTGGGCGGGCCGCAGCGGGCGGGCTGCCAGAGTATACTACCGCTGCCCCGAATGCGCCTTACCGATCGTAATCGGCCCGGTAAAGCCGCTCGCATCCGGCTGGGCTGCGGCATCGCTACCGCCGTCAAGGAATGCCAGCCGGTCCAGCAGAATGCGGGTGGTACCCGGCGAGTAGGGCAGCTGGAACATTGAGGCCGTGGTGGAGGGGTTGCTCTGGTCAATCGCGGAGGTGCGAATCGCTTCAATAGCGGCCTCCATAGTGTCTCGGGCACGCACCACAAAATCCCGGTCAACCGGCTCGCCACGGCCGGGAACGTAGATGCTGTACCTGTCAAGCTCAGTCAGCGCCCCGATAGTCTCTACCCAGCGGTCGGGGTACGAATCGTCAAAGGAGGGTCGGTGCCCTGTTCCAGCAGGCCGCCCGCGAATAGCACATCTTCAACACCCACCAGCAGGTCGCCTTTGGTGTGTCCCTGACCCAGGTAGATGAGGGTTGCAGAGCGCTCCCCCAACTCAACGGGGGTGAACGTAATGCCTTCACCGTTATGGGCGGTGAGTTTATTCGGCACGATAATATCGGTAGCCGGGCCTTGGTGGTGCGCCATTTCAGGTTCTAAGGTCTCAACATAGGGCCGCTGCGATTCGCCGTATTTTTCGATAGCCCGCACGGTACGCGGGTGCGCCCAGAAATCCTCCACACCCATGGCCACGAAAACATCGTTGCCGAAGAAACGCTCGTAGTGGGCGTGAGTGTTAACCACGGTAATAGGCAGTCGGGTTAGGCGGCGCACTTCATCATATATTTCGGTGCCTTGACGGGGCCAGCGCCGGTATCGATCACCAGGGCGGCCTCAAGGCCGAGGATAAGTCCTGTATTTAGACGATAGTTATCCGTTGCAATACGGTACACGCCGTCAGCTAGTTCGATAGTTTGTGCCATAGTTAAACGGTACTTGACCGGGCTAGTTTTTGCGCGAATATGCTGTATTAAGGTTTCGTAACATTTTCTAATGTTCCATTGTGTGCTCCGGTTTTTGTGCCGTTAACCTCACGTTTCTTTTCTCTGAACTACCGTCGAGCCCACACATGTCGCAGTCTTTTTATATTGCGCTAGATCACATATTTATCCCTATTGAAAGTGTTCACCACAGCATATATTCGGTACTGTAAATATCGTTGCATTCCTTTTATTTACGGGCCGTAAAGGGCTGTTTTAGGGTACATACTGGGCACAGTGTGAAAGAAATAGAGCACACGGTTTATGCGCATCATTATAAATACCGGAAGGCTCCGGCAGCAGACATATTGATATGCAGTATATGCTTCGAGGAAAAACGCATATCAAGTTTATCTTGAATGAAACTTCAACTAGGGAGCGTAAAGCGTGCTATTGAAAATTCCCAAAAGTACCGACGCCGCCCCTTCACACCGGCGGAGCATATTAACAACACAGCGGGAAAGTACCATAGTGCTATGACCCGTGAACCGCACCTTAACGCCGCACCCGTCACCGTTTCACCGAGCCCCAGCGTACACCCTGGGGCTGGCCGGTACGCCCCTTCTCCTTCGGGAGACCTGCACTTAGGGAACCTGCGCACCGCGCTTCTGGCATGGATGCTGGCTCGGCAAGGAAACCTGCGGTTTGTGATGCGTGTCGAAGACCTCGATAGGGTGAAGGAGGGCGCGGCACAGCAGCAGCTGGCGGATTTAGCGTCGCTGGGGCTCGATTGGGAGCAGCCGGTGCTGTACCAGAGCACCCGCCGGAAAGCGTACCAGCGTGAGTTTGAACGTTTGCAGGAGGCTGGGATGGTGTACGAGTGCTACTGCACGCGGCGTGAGATTCAGCAGGCCGCCACCGCGCCGCATGGGGCCCCGGGCGCATACCCGGGCACCTGCCGGGAGTTATCAGATCAGCAGCGCGCCGAACGCCGCGCACACCGGGCACCCGCCTACCGTCTGCGCGCCGAGGTGAGCGAGTATACGGTGCACGATATGTTCCGCGGCGACTACACGGCGGCAGTGGATGATGTTGTACTGGTGCGTAATGACGGCACATTCGCATATAACCTGGCGGTGGTGGTGGACGATTATTTTCAGGGGGTGACCCAGGTGGTGCGCGGGGATGACCTGCTGTCTTCGGCGCCGCGCCAAGCGTATGTGGCGCATCTTCTGGGGTACCCGCCGGTAACGTATGCGCATGTTCCTCTAGCCCTGAATGAGGAGGGCAAGCGCTTGGCTAAACGCGACGGCGCGGTGACCCTGCCGCAGCTGCGCCAGGCCGGGTTTACTGAGGCGGATGTGCTGAGCTGGATTGCCGCTTCCATCCCCGTCGCCGATCCTAAGAAAACGGGCGGGGCGCAGGTGTTTGAAAGCGCGATGCATATTTTACGGTTTTTTGACCCGCAACGGATGAGTTTGGAGCCTTGGACGGTGCGGGACCCGCTTAAAATTTCATGATGCGAAACGATTTATCCCCAAGGCTTTGAAATTTTTTCAGACCCCCACATGTGTTTGTGCGGGTTTTACCCTATCTCGGGAACGCGTAAAACTTTCCTCCCCGTCATAGCGGGGATGCACACGGCAGATAAACCCACATATTCTCACATGAACCGGACAGTTAATCTACGAGTGTGGGCATATATATACCCAGAGTTCGGCTCACCAAACCCCATTTCAACTTTGTTTTTTTGAGATATGAAAGCTAGACTGTATCCCGGGCCACTCATAAAGACGTATATTTGTGCATAAATATTCAATTGCTTGAAAGAATGACCTGCCACCGAAATAGGGAGAAAAATGTCCGATAGTACTTTCCAAATCATCGCATTGGCGATCTATTTCATCGCCATGATCGTGATCGGGCTGTGGGCAAACAGCAAAAACAACGACCTTGACGATTACGTGCTGGGTGGGCGGCAGCTCTCCCCCACCGTCGCGGCTCTCTCGGCAGGCGCCGCCGATATGTCCGGCTGGCTCCTAATGGGGTTGCCCGGCGCTGTCTATTTAGCTGGTCTTTCCAAATCATGGATTGCTATCGGTCTGACAATCGGCGCATGGGTCAACTGGAAATATATTGCACCCCGCCTGCGTACCTACACCGAAGTCGCTGGCGATGCCGTGACCGTCCCGGTGTTCCTCAGCAACCGACTGCACGATAAATACAATATTCTGCGTATTTTTGCAGGCATTATTATCCTCGTCTTCTTCACCTTCTACGTCTCCTCCGGCATGGTTGCTGGCGGTAAATTCTTCGAGTCTTCCTTCCACCAGGATTACCTCACCGGTATGCTTCTCGTCGCCGGTATCACCATGTTCTACACTTTCTTCGGCGGCTTTATGGGTGCTTCCTACACCGATATGGTGCAGGGTCTTCTGATGCTCGCCGCATTGGTTGCCGTGCCGATCGTGGCTATTACCAATATGGGCGGACTCGACCACGTCACGGATGCCGTCGCCAACGTTCGCCCCGACGCCCTGGGACTTTTCGCGGGAACTACGTTTATCGGCATCGCTTCGGCGCTCGCCTGGGGCCTGGGCTATTTCGGACAGCCGCATATTATCGTGCGTTTCATGGCGCTGCGCACTCCCGAGGATGCGAAAGCCGGGCGTCGCATCGGTATGAGCTGGATGCTCCTGACCGTGGTAGGCTCCATCAGCACGGCGTTCGTGGGCGTAGCCTACTTTGCAACCCACCCCGAAGTTTCTCTCACCGATAAGGAAAGTGCAGAGACAGTCTTCCTGGATCTCGCGCAGATTCTCTTCCACCCCTTTATCGCCGGTATGATCCTGGCTGCCGTACTCGCGGCTATTATGTCTACGCTATCCTCGCAGCTAGTGGTCTGCTCCTCGGCTCTCGTGGAAGATCTTTACGGTGTCTTTGTGAAGAAGAAGCTCAGCTCAAACCAGTCACTCTGGCTTGGACGTGCGGGCGTAGCGATTGTGGCGGTCATCGCGACTCTCATGGCACTCGATAAGAACAACTCGATTCTCTCGCTCGTGGAGTTCGCATGGGCGGGCTTTGGTTCGGCTTTCGGCCCAATCGTGATCCTCTCACTGTACTGGCGCAAGCTCACCCTACCGGGTGCGGTCTCGGGCATGATTGTGGGTGCTGTCGTCACCTTCTTCTGGCGCCAGATCTTCAACCTCACCGAAACGATCGAGGTTTACGAGATGATCCCCGGGTTCTTCCTAGCCTTCCTGGTGACCGTCGTGGTCTCTCTGTCTACCTACCAGAAGAACGACAAGATTGAGCAAGAGTTTGAAGAGGCCGCAAACCTCGCAAAGCTCACCACCGCTGATCTTCCCGCCAAGGAAGAAGAACAGGCGGCCAAGGCATAAGCCACAGGGCGCACTGCGCAGCTAACACCAGATAAGAAGCGATTCTCTCGCCCAGCCCTTAGCGGGCGGGTGAGAGAATCGCTTCTTAAAGTTTTAACTCACTGACCCTGTGCCCACAACGTGTGCGTACAGTTCCTCACACAGCGCCATACTGTGCTGTATCTTGTACAAGCCATCCAGCAGGTAGGAGGTATGGCTATCCTGCTGCCATTCGGGGTCGTACCATCTAAAAATTCGAACCACAACAGGAAATCCATATACGCTGCGATTGCTTCTTCCTGCTTCTGTGCATAGGGCTTTTTCATCAGCTCTAACCGGCGCCGCTCCAGGTCAGCGGCATCAATGCTCCCGCAACGGTACGCCCGGGTGTACCCCACACACTCCCGCAGCACCTCAGGCTGCTCGCTTAACGGGATAACGCTACGCTCCGTGAACTCAATCACTCGGTCGATATACTCGCTGTAGCGCGTGAAAATATCGGACTCCTCAATAGTGTCCTCCAGCTCAATAATTCGCCCAAATTCATCTGGCTCCATATATACTCCTTTGCGATGCACCAACAGTGCGCTAATTCAAGGTGTTCCTGCCGGTGCGCGGCAGCGGGTCTGTGCAGCAGAAGTAGTCGAACCAGGCACGCACCTGCTCTTCAGCGTCCCGCACCGGTTCAAAAGCAGCATGATCGTGCGGGACACAGGGCTGAGGCAAGGCGGCTGCCGCCTCGATGAGGGCCCGGGCACATGGGGTGACCTCGCGGGTTTCTTCTTCGGTGAGCAGACGCGCCCCGCCCGGGGTTTCCTCGGTTGGCCCGCAGCCCGCAGCATCGGGGAAAACACTCACGACGCTCTGCTCAAACACCGGGCTGCCCGCCGCGAGCTGCGCCTCAGCGAACGACACAGGCCCCAGAAACAGCGAACGCCCCAAAAGCGCCTGGCCCTGGAACTCGCAAGAATCCCAGCGGCCGCCCTCACAGTAGATGGAGCCGCCGAAATCCGCCTCGGCCCGGAACGTGCCCCTAAAATAGGCGGGCCCGTAATAGGCGCAGCCACTAAAATCTGCGCATCCAGCGGCCTCACCGCCGAATGATACAGAAGAATAAAACGTGCTGTCGGCTGCAGTAACACACCCGCCGTAGGTGCCGGTGCGGGCGACGGGCCCGTAGTGGGTGCACCCGCTGAATATGGAGTCGGCCATGTAGGTGCAGTCCTGGGCGTTGGCCCCCGCGCAGTACACGCTCCCGCTAAAGCAGGCGTCTGCCTCGTAGGTTGAACCGGCAAAACTCACGAACCCGCCATAATACGAGCCGCTAAAATCTGCTCCCACGGGCGCTGTCGCCTCGGGACAGGTGCCTGCACGGTAAGTGCACTCTTCAAACGACACACCCGTCTGCCCGCGGTACACCGAGTTACTGAAGGATGCCGCACCGCAGAACGTGGAACCCGCGAATGTAAGCCGCCCGTCCCAGCAGCACCCGCTAAAATCCACCGTGTCAAAAAACTCTGCCCCCGAAAAGTCGAAGTCAAACCCCGACCAGGGCCCTGGGGTTGCCTCCCCACCGGCGGCCGCGTCCTCCAGCGGCTGAGGCTGGCGCACCCGCCCGCGAATCTCAGCCAGGATACGCGAACGCACCTGCGCCTCCGCCAGGTATTCGGCCTCATCAATGCGGTGTTGCCGTGCCATACCTGTATCCGATAACCGTTCGGGGGTGCTGGCGGGGGCTTGGGGGCAGTTTCGGGCCAGTGGGAAAGGCAGCCGCACATAGGCGCAGAGCATATCCACGATCGTTTGTGCCTGTTCCCGACCCACCGGCGCGGGTATGCTGGCGTCGGCTAACCATTCGTCGGCCAGCTGGGCAAGCACCCTCACCCCGCCAAGGCGCGTTATTGCTGATGCGTTCCCCAGCAGCTCCAGGGCCTTGAGGTAGTGGGTGCGGCGCCTATCGTGTGCTGGGCCCCACCCGTGCGCGGTTGTTTCGGTGAGGTGCCCCTCCCCCTGTGTGCCCGTCATGTATGTCTCCCAGGTTTATTGTTGCGGTATGCTCTTGCCCCGTGCCATGTGCTGACGCGTGTGGGTTTCTGCCCAGCTCTAGCGGGCGTTATGCACCTGCCGGATGCTGCTGACTTCCTCAATGAGCTCTCTCTGCTGCTGCCACTGAGTGTATTCTTCGCCGCTCACCCAGCGGGCCCCATCTGGCGGGGTGTTCGGGGCGGAGTCCAGGAACCTGTTTACGGTGCCATCGGCGAACACAGTCCCCTCGAAGTAGGGTTTGGTGCTGAACCGGGTGCCGCTAAAATCCGCACCACCCAGGTAGATGGAGCCGCCGAAATTCGTGGCTTCCCCACACACGCTCTTCGTGAAGGTGACTGGCCCGCCGTGCAGGCACTCGTAGAAGTCCGCACAGTCGTTGTAGGTGCACCCGCTGAAATCCACGGCTTGTGAATAATAATTCATCTCAAGCTGAGCTGGCCCGTCATAAACACATTCGCTCAGGTTCACCTGCCCGAAGAAGAAACAGCCCTGAAAGAACACTCCCACGTAGGTGCACCCGCTCAGGTGGGCATCGCCTGCGAAGATAGCGCCGCTGAAGAAGGCCAGTTCGTTGTAGGTTGATTGTGTAAAACGCGCGGTGCCTAAGAATTTACACTCCGAAAAGTCTGCTTCTTTCTGGTAGGTGGAGCCTGAAAAGTCGGCGTCGGTGCAGTACACGGACCCATCGGTGCGCGCCTTATCACGGTAGGTACACCCGGTGAAGGTGGCCCCCGCGCCCCAGTACGATTCGCTCAGGTATGCCGGGTAGAAAAAGTCGGCACCCGTAAAGTCAAAGGTAAGGTGCGACCACCGGCCGGGTCGTAGTGCCTCCAGGGCCTCTTGCGGTGTATCACTTTCTGCTCTGCGCAGGTACTGCACACGCTCGTGGATACTGCCCAGAATATGCCCGCGCACCTGGGCCTCCTGCGCCAGGGCGTCCCTATCGGCACGGTACCGGGTGGGTTCTTGCTCGGCGGGCAGTTCGCGTACAGGGGTGCGGGTGAGCACATCGTACTCACCAGCAAGAGCATACGGGGAACGAATATATTCACACAATCGGTTAATAATGTGTTGAGCGTTGGTGTTACGGGTGTTTTCGTCCAGGGAGGTATCCGCTAGGTACCCGTCGGCGAGCCCCACCAGCGTATCTACCGCAGCCCGCCGCTCAGCGAGGGCACCGTGGGCCAGCTGCTCCACAGCCAGAACGTAATCGGCATTATCTTTAACGGGTGAAGCTGGTGAACTTGGTGAGGCCATTCTCTAATCCTATGCGGTTAATACGGTGAACATTTGCCCCCTCAGCATACCCCAACCGGCCTCGCACCACACCGGGCTCGGTCACCGTATAAACCGCGTGAGGACGGGACATTGAAGGTTCTGTGCGTACCGGAACTATGCGCCCGCAGCGTTCATACGAGAGGCACCTGCCATGAGTGGCGTGCTGCCCGCAGCTGACGGTGCTGTTTATTCCCCGTCTCTGACCTGCTGCGACCATTCCCACAGGCTTTCAGTCGCCGCGCGCAGTTCATTACCGGCGGTCAGGAAGTTCATGTTCTCGCCCTCCCTGCCCTGCACTGTAGCGATCTGGTGGGGGATGGTGCTCAGCAGCGTGTGCGCCTGCGCCGTCCCATCAGCGGGAAGCAGACGCGCACCCGCCGGGGCCTGCGTCAGCTCTATTGCCGGGGCAGTATCCGGGTGCTGGTGCCCATCACTCGGCTGATTCTTGTGCGGTAGTCGGGTGAGCACTCCGGGGGCGAACACCGCCTCTTCAAACGACGGCGCATCGCCTGTGAACCGTGCCCCCGCGAAATCGACGTCCCCCAGGAACAGGGCGTTAGTGAAGCCAACGGCCCCTTCATACTCGCTCTCATCGCTGCGGTAGTTGCTGTAGAAGGAGCACGAATCGAAGTCGGCATCCGCCTCGCAGGTGATGTTTGAGAAGTTAGCGTCCGCCAAGAATACGGACTCGGCGAAGACTGCTTCCCCGGTGAACGAGCTGCCCCGCATGGCGGTGCCATCGTAAAAGATGCAATACTCGAAGAACGCCGTGTCCATCCATTGCACCGTTGAGAAATCGGTGTATGCGCAGAAGCAGCTTTTGGAGAAGTCGGCGGCTTCAGCAAAGACGCAGCAGCTGAAATTTACGGGGTGCTGCGGCCCGCCGCAGAAGACAGACACCCCAAAATCGGTGGGGCCGTAGAAGAGTGCCCGTGAGAAGTCGGCCGCGCCCCGGTAGGTGCTGGCCCCGAACTCTGCACCAGTCCGGTAGACGCTGCCGGTGTGGCGCACATCCTGGTGGTACACGCACTGCACGAACCCGGCCCCCGAACGGTAGGTGGCGCCCTCAAAAGTGGCTTCCCCCTCGTAGAAGGATGAGGAGAAGTCAGCGGTCTCAGTAAAGGTGCACCCCGCGAAGCTCACTGTACGGCCCCAGTGTGAACCGGTGAAATCCACCGGGTGGCAGAAAGTAGCGCCCGTGAAATCAAAGACCAGGTGTGACCACGGGCCGGGGTTGTCTGCGCCTGCAGCGGGGTTTCGTACTCCCCACCAGCTCCCCCGGGTTCAGGCGCCACCGCACCCGCTGATGAATAGCCTCAAGGATATGCTGGCGCAGGGTACCCTCAGCACCCTCATTCACCTGCCCTTCACCGTGAGAGAATGACCGTTCTTTTTCGGGCGGGTTCTCCCCGTGTTTCTTGGGTTTTCCGTCTCTTGTTCAGACGGTAATGGGGTGCGAATATACGCGCATAATGCGTCAGCCGCCCCCTGGGCGGCGGCATCCCGCTCCGCCGCGCTGATTGTGGCATTAGACAGCCAGTCGTCGGCGAGCCCCACCAGCGTATCCGCCGCAGCCCGCCGCTCAGCGAAGGCGCCGTGGGCCAGCTGCTCTACAGCCAGAATGTAGTCGGTATTGTCTTTCATGGGTGACGTTGGTGCACTCGGTGAGGCCATTCTCGCTCCTGCACGGTGATGGGACGGGTAATGTGCCCCCTTAGCATACCCTACCCGCCCCCGTACCACGTCTGGGCCGGTCACCGCACAAACCGTGAGACAGAACAGCAGAGCCACCGGCCGCAGCCCACCATGAACACGCTCATGCACCCACACCATGGGTGAACAGGTACACCACACGGCAGAACATGCACCCAACGGGACAAAAAACACCCCGAGACTCGCACCTAAGCTTATGAGCCGTTCAACCAGCAGGCATACCAATATGCCGGGGTGAAATACTTTTCTGGGCACAAAACCCGCATAATCAGCAGCACCCCAAAACACCCACTAGCAAACAATCACATGAAAAGCACCAGGAAAATAGGTTAGTATTATTTTAGCGTCTAAATTGCAGAATTCACTATTTCCCTCGCCACTGGCAGTGGGGCATTTCCGGTGGTTTCATATTCAATACGTTGAGGGAGCTAACAAGTGCAGTATCTAGGCAGAGCACGGAAAAACACTACCGCTGCTGACAATACTGGCACCCAAGACACGGTGAAGAAAGAAGAAGGCAGTGTTGTTCCCCTAATTGCCGGGCTATGCGCGCTGCTTCTGCTCATTGGGTCAGTGACGCTAGCGATCACCGGCGCGCACGTACAGACCCAGCGGCTCACTGATTTCGCAGACGCCCAAGCCTCAGCAGTAGCGCGGCGGTTACAACAGGAACAGAGAATGGTGGGTGTAGGAAACGGCGTTTCTGGTGCTCGTGGGTATGAGTATGCTGCCGAGTATTTAGCTGCCAGTGGGGCGAGCCGGGAGTTTGAGAATCTCAGGATTGATTCGGTCGAAGTTGCTGATGGAGATACGGTACGTGTTCGGTTAAGCGGACGGATTCACCCACCGCTAGTGAGTATTGTGGTGCCTGATGGTATTGAGGTGAGCGCGTATTCAAGCGCCCGATTGAATACGTTACAGCCAGCCTCTTAGATCAGTTAGGTAGTTTTGGTTTTGTTGTAAGAATAGCTTGATGGGTAGACAGTGCCTAGTAGGCTAACAAATGTAAAAAGGAGGTGCCCCACAAAGTAGGGTACCTCCTTTTTATGGTGTTCTTTTTCTTAGCTATGTGTGCTACCAGGTATATTTTTAGCTTTTAGCCGCGTTCTCGGCTGCGGGGTTTTTACCACGTTCAGTATCACCCACGCCAGCATTATCTTTATGCCATTGCTGCCCAGTAAACGGATCAGGATGAGCAAGCTTCGGATTCGGATTATTATAATCCGGATGATTCTTATTCATCGGACACGCCCAAGCATACGGATCTTCACGGCAGTCTTTCGCGACATTATGCACATCAATTTCCCACACTCGAAGCAACATCGCTTCACTACGCATCTCGGTAGTACCAGCCACCATCCACGGGCCGTTGTCACCTATCCGATACCGGGCCTGATACACCACAGTCACGTACGAGTGGAAGTTGCCCGCTTTTTCAAACTGGTACGAGGTAGAGGTCTTGGTATAGTTCTTCTCGCTCTCATCCCACCGAGTTCCAGGGGCACCAGCAGAAGAAGTAGTACGTACGGCCCCATTACCATAAGTGTACTGATAGCTAACGGGTATTACCTGGATCGTAACTTTTTCATCAAGAATTGTTGTTTCTTTGGTCTGCACCCCTGCCTGAGTAACATAATAATTAATATTCAGATCGGTATAAGCATGCAACCCGAAATCATTATGCAGAACGGGTTTAGAAATATCTAACGAGTCCAGACCGTCTCGTACCCGGGCCGCGATTTGTTGCTGACGACTAATCGCATTACCAGTATCTGAAGCGGCAGGTTTCTCGGTGCACCCATAATCCGGTGTTACATTTTCACCCGCCATCTCTAAAGCTGGCTGTAAGGAACAACGTAGGATACCTGCTATTGCTCCCCCTTCGGCTTCTTCTGGTGCAGCTTGCTGTCCATTGTCTGGAGCGTTCTGCCTACCCGGAACACCCTGTCCAGCAGGAACAGCACCTTGACCTTGAGTAGGCGCAACAATTACAACATTATAGTTATGTTCTTGGCCAGCCTTGATTTTGCTAGAAGTTACGGTAAATTTACCATTACCAACAGTTCCAGAGCTACTAGCCTCATCAGCTACTGCTCCTACGCCTTGTAAGTTTAACGCAAGGGAGATAGCAGCTATTATCGCCAAATTTTTACGATATCTTAACATTGGCAAACCTCTTCCCAACCACCAGCCAACCATCCTGAGGATGAAAAATCACACTTACCTCAATCATTTTCCGATTATCATCAGAATGGTCAGTGTTGCTTATTTTATGATTATAAGGATCATAAACCACAGTGTTCCGGGTTTCTATATGGGTTAATATTTTATACTCTTTTCTTTATCGCTTTTATGAAATGTCTCTTCGTGAATAGTGATATTACGTAGCCCACCAGCAATCCACCCCTCATTATTATGATACAAATCGTGAACCCATTGTATTGATTTTGTATCGTGTTCATCTGCTTTTGAGGTTGTATTAGCCCATGGCACCGCATCACCGGTCTGAATGGAATAATTATGCGCCGCCACCCAATAATTAAGGAACTTCACCACACCCTCCACCGTCTCCACATTCATCCCCGCCGGCTCCTTAGGCTTCGGAACATTCTGCGCAGGACCATGCTCATCCGCAGCACGGTACTCACCCTCAGGGGCCTTCGACCCACCCGAATACCCCTTCACAATAGTCTCCCCACCAGATGACGGAGCCGCAGAAGGACCCTCCGACACCGACGACGAAGGCGAATCACTAACACTGGCCTCAGCCTCACTACCCGAAACACCACCATCAGAAGAAACCGACGACGAAGACCCCGACTGCCCCTCAGCATTACCAGCACCACCACACGCCGCAAGACCCAGTGACCCTAACCCCACACCAGCGAGCAACAGCGCACGACGACGCGGAACAATACGGCCAGTGTTTGGTTCTACCATCACGAGAGTTCTCTCCTTCATCAACACTAGAAGGCCCCGTGCACAACAGGCGGCAGAAAATACACCCACATCATCTGGCCCGGAAGCGCCTCAATCTTATTGGTTCAATGTGAATACGTACCCTTAGACTACGGGCTGAGACTCAACAAATCAAGGCTCAGTGGATGTAACACGCCCAAAAAGTATATTTATTGTGGTAGCTGCTGTTAGTGTGTTTTTCTTTCCTCCCGTATAGCAGCCTGCTAAGGCAAGGGAGTAACGGTTTCAATATTTTCAGGGGTATTCGGGGAGGAAAATCTTCTGTTCCCTCACCAGCAGATATGCCAGGGAGGCGTTCTATGGTGAATAGTCTGCTATTTGCTTTATAGCCCCTGTTTGTGCTCAGATAAATACAGCAAATCACCTTAGGCCCGCCCGGCTTCGCCCCTAACGGGCACTGACCGAAAGACACAACCACACATGAGCAGCAACCTCCCAGACGGTACCTTGAAACCAGCGTTCGCTGAGCAGCCCGAGACCTCAGCCCGCCTTCGACGCCCAGGTTTGAAAGATCCCAAATTTATTGTTGGTATCCTGCTGGTTCTGGTTTCTCTTGTTGGTACTATTGCGGTTATCCAGCTGAATAACCGCAGCACCCAGTACTATATAGCGAAGAATGACATCCCGATTGGGGAGAAAATCTCGACCGATAAGCTCACTCCTGTTGAGGCTAACCTGGGGTCTGCCTCCCAAAACTATCTCACTGCTGAAGAAGTGCAAAAAGGTGATTTAACGGCTGTTCGGCTTATCCCTGCGGGCGAGGTGGTCAGCAAAAACTCTGCCAGCAATAATGTGCGGGAAAACCGTCGGCTTGTGACCGTTAAGGTAGACCGGGGTCTAGCTACTAACCTCAAAGCGGGTGACCATGTAGATATATGGGCTTCAAACAGCACCCTCTCTGTAGGTTCACAGCCCTCCTCTGCACAGAAAAAGCCGCAAGACGACAAAAATAATGGTGGGTCTCAGGGGTCGTCTTCTGCGGACGGCAGGGGAAACAGCGAAATCTCCGACGACTCAACCCCCATTGCGAAAGACGCTGAGATCTCGAATATCTCGGTCGAAGAAAACGTGCTCGGTTCCAACGGCAAAGCCACCGTGCAGCTATGGGTAGCGTCCAATTCTCTCTACCCCGTCATACAGGCGGACTCGACCAACGCAAAAATCTCTCTCGTGCCCATAGCACTCGGCGAGAAAAAGTAACTGTCTGTTTGTGAGGCGCCCGCACCGGAAAGTGCGGGCGTTTTCCTTTCGCCTATTCATCTTACGGGGATGCTCAGCGCGCTTGTGCATTTAGGTGCGGCCGTGTTCCACGTCCCGCCAGTCGGTTAGACGCCTGGCACCGGGCGGCAGCTCCCCTCCCCCATGGTGAGGGGTGCCCCGGCGGATAGCGCCTCCACGCTTGTCATGGCGGCATCGGGCGTGAAGCGTGCGCGGGTGAAGACCGGGGCGGTCGCAAAAACGGTGCGGTCAAAATGCGCGTTGTCCCAGTAGATGGTGCCGCTAAAATTGGCACTGGTGGTGCAGGTGCAGTCGGTGAAGTCGGCGTCCCCCATAAAACGGCAGCTGGTGAACACGGCAGGGCCTGCAAATGTCGAGCCGGTGAGGGTGATACCGTCATCGTATGCCGCCGTGGAGAAGTCGGCACCTTCCGTGAAGCTGCTTCCCGAGAAGTCCGCGCGGCCCCTGTAGAGGCACCCGGTGGCAAGCACCGGAGCGTTGTAGGTGCTGTTTGCCGCGTGCACATGCGACTGGTAGAGGCTGTTCGTAAAGTTGGTTTCCCCGCCGTAGGCGCTCATATGGTAGGTGACCGTGCCGTGGTGTGTGCAGCCGCTGAAGTCTGCCCCCGCGTTGTAGATGCTGCACCCGTAGTCGGCTGCTGCACGGTAGTGGGAGCCGGTAAAAACCGCGCACCCCTCATACACTGAATCGGAAAAATATACAATATTGTGGTAGGTCGATTCTGCAAAAGACGCCGCACCACAGTAGGTAGAGTTTGAGAACAGGACATATCCGCGGTATTCACAACGGCTAAACACCACGTCCTCACCGTACAGCGAGTTGCAAAATATGCGTCATGCGTGAAAACTGCACCGTCGAAAGTGACCGGCCCAGCCCAGTACGCCTCACCCAGATCAACGACATCGTAAAACACCGCATTCGAAAAGTTAAAGGCCAGATGCGACCACGGCCCCGGCAGGACCGCTCCCGGTTTCGGCGGCTGATTAAGCTCCGCCGCTAAGGGATGCGCGCCTTCCCTTGTACTCAACTCAGCGTGCATGGGCTCCGCCGGGTGAGGGTTTTCTCGCCAGCGCACGTGCTGCCGGATCGTATCAAGGGTGTGCGTGTGAATGCGCCCTGCGGCGCTGAGGTGCGCAGCGTCAGCCGGTGCCGTATCGCAGTCATTAGCAGGAGAACGCAGGTAGTCACAGAGCGCAGTAATAACGCTCTGGGCGCGGCGGTTACGCTCCTGCTCCTCCACAGACGTATCGGCCAGCCACTCATCGGCCAGTGCCGCCAGTTCATCCACCGCGTTCAGGCGTGCAGCAACACTTGGGGTGGAGCCGCCACCAGCGGGAACCACCCCATTAAGCCGCCCAAGCGCGCTCTTGAGGCGCCGCAGCCGCTTGGCCTCATCCACGCTTTTGCCGTGTGCTTCACTCACCGCAGGCACCGTTCACCAATCGCTATAGGCTGCGCGGTTCGTTAACGCGTATGCCCACTGGTCGATGGCGTTATCCAGGTTGCGCACACGGGCGGCGAGCGCCTCTTTGTTCGGCCCTTCAGCCGCATCATGATACGTTTGTACCGCACTCGTGTACGCTGCCAGTCGGTTGGCTAAATCCTCCGTTTCTTCAGGGGTGAGGTAGCGTGAACCGGCAGGTAAGCCGCTGCCGGTAAACACAGGATGAGCGAAATAGTTTTCATGATGTGGGTTAAGGAAGCAATCGGTGAAAGACACCTGCGGCTCACCCGCAGCTCTCTCCTGTGCAGTGCTGGTAGCCTGCGCGGCCCCCGTAAAATCTATGCCGCCTGCGTACACTGAACGGTCAAACACGCAGCGTCCGCCCGAAAACTGGGTGCCCCGGAATGTTATTGACCGCAGGTGGGAGGATCCCTCGAAAGAAACGTGGTGCAGTGTGCAGCCGCTCAGGTCTGCGCGGCCGCGCCAACGGCACCCCACAAACTCCGTATCGTGGCGGAACACGCTGCCGCTGAAATCGGTATCACCCCGGAACTCGCTGTACGAAAAATAGGCCCCCGCCCGGTAGGTGCAGCCCTCCATGTGGGCGGTACCGTGAAATGCGGTGCTCATAAATACCGCATCCTTTTCATAGGTGCACCCTGCAAGGATAACGTCGCAGCCCCAGGTGCACTCCGCAAAATTCGCACCCCGCCCATAGGTGCACCCGCTGGCGTTAAGATGCCCCCGCCACGTGGAGCGGATACAGTCGGCGCCTTCCCGGTAGGTGTTTTCCGACAGGTTGGCCTCAGCCTCATACACCGTGGCTTGGGCGTGCACCTGCCCCCGGTAGTCGCATCCGCTCATATGCACGGCAGCACGGTACACGCTATTGCGGAAGATCGCCTTGCCGTAGTAGGTGGATGCCGTAAAATGTGCTGCCGCGGCGTATACGCTGGCGCTCAGGTTGGCTGTCTCACGGTAGCTGCACCCCGAAAAATTCGTGCCCGCACCCCAGTACGATTCGCTCAGGTTAACGGTGTGGCGGAACTCGGCGCCAGAAAAATCAAAGACCAGGTGTGACCACGGGCCGGGCGTCACCGCGCCCCGCTCAAGGTGACGCGCAGCGTTCTTGCGCGCACCGCCAGAGGCCGGTTCCCACCGCACCCTCTGGTGGATGGTGCCCAGAATATGCTGCCGCAGGGGCGTCTCGGTGGTGCTGTTCGGGGGTGTTTCACCCTCACCCGTATAGAACGATGGTTCTTTTTCTGTGGTTTCACCCTCGCTGCTGCGGTGCTGCGGTTCTCTCCCCTGCCCCTGCGGCTCAGACGGGTATGGGGTGCGCAGGTAGTCACAGAGTGCAGTAATAATACCCTGGGTGCGGCGATTACGTTCCTGCTCCTTCACGGATGTATCAGCCAGCCACTTATCGGCCAGTGCCGCCAGCTCATCCACTGCACGCATTCTAGATACAGCAGGCAGGGCGGTGTCCCCCATGCGGGCGAGCGCCTCAGCAACCCTATCAGCGCAGCAGCCATCGCGCAGGTTCACCGCATCCACCATATGCTCCTTCTGTCGCCAGCGCCTAGCGGCCCTGCCTAGGCGCGCTTAAACTCGCGGCGTGCGGGCTTTTTACCCACCGCAAAAACGCATTTTTTAAACGACGGTGATGACCCCGCCAGCACAATATTACTGAAGTCTGTTGCGGCAGAAAATACGGAGTAGCTGAAAACGGTTTTGGTGCTGTACACCGAGTCGGCGAATACCGCTTCTTTGCCGAAGGTTGAGCTGGAGAAATCGGCGCGTTCCCCGTACTGGTTCTCGTTAAAGTTCGCCTCGCCCCGGTAGATGCACTCGCTGAACGTGACGGGAGACATGTACCGGGTGACCCCGAAGTCGGCGTTGGCGGCGTAGGTGCAGCCGCTGAAGTCTGCGATGCCCTGACAGTGGGTGCCGATGAATGAGACGTTCCCACCGTAGAACGAGTTGCTGAACGTGACGGACTGCGCAAAGAACGCACCGGGGCAGTACAGCCCCTCCCCCCAGTATGAGCCGGAGAAATCGACCGGGAAGAAGAACTCGGCAGACGAAAACGAGGCAGAGTCGAAAAACTCGAAGTAGAACCCCGACCAGGGCCCGGGGTGATTTCCCCCGCCGCCACCTGCTGCGATTCTTTCTTCTTGGTGGCCCCGCCCGCCGGTTTCCAGCGCACACGGGTGTGGATTTCCTCCAGGATACGCACCCGCACCCGCGATTCTTCGGTGAGCGCCTTCTTATCCCGGTGGAATTGCAGCGTTTCCTGCTGGTCCAGGTTCGGGGGCACCTCACCGTACAGTTCCGCGCGGGATGCCAGCGGGAACGGGGTGCTCACGTAGGCGCACAGGGCGCTGACAATGTCCTGCGCCTCACGGTGGCAGGCGCCTTCAGACACGGAGACATCGGCCAGCCACTCGTCGGCCAGCCGAACCAGCTCACCCACGGCACCTAGGCGCGCCTCAACGCTCAGGCCGCTCTCATAGCTCAGCTCACCAACCGCCGCCGAGAACCTGGCGTGACGGCCGGTGAGGGCAACATCCGCTGAAAAATAACCGCTCATAGTGACCGCACCCTCCGCGCAAAAACGGTGCACGCCTCAAGCACCCGCTGATGCACACCACGGTGCGCATCCGTGCCGGGCGGCACATCGTACAGGGACGCCACAAGCGCTTCGATGGCGCGCAGGTGCACGCCCATCTGCGCAGCCTGCGACAAGCTGAGTGCCCGCGCGCCCGCGGGGAAGCCGCCCACCAGCCGAATATCGTACCGGCCGCCGGGGCCGTTACCGAAATAGTTATTGACGGTGGGGTCAAAAATACACCCGTCGAAGGAGGGGCGCCCGCCATGAATTTTGACTCGCCAATATCGGCGGTACCGCAGTAGATGGACTGCCCAAAATTGGCGGCGCCGCCGTACGAGGACCCGGCCATCCCGGCGGGTTCACGGCTGGGGCCGCCCAGGTAGAGGGAGCCGCTGAAGTCAACGCCAGCCTCGTACCGGCACTGACCCATCGCCACATCCCCCAGGTAGGTGGAGCCGCTGAAGCTGACCGTGCCCTCATAGGAGGACGCCCCGAAATTGGCGTTCCCGTAGTAGACGCAGTGGGTGAAGTCGGTGTACCCGCGGTACTGCGAGTCGTACATGTCCATGTCACTGAAATAGACGCAGTGGCTAAAGTCGGCATGCTCCCGGCAGCGGCTGCTTAACGAGGCGTACCCGTAGTACACAGAACTTTGAAATGCGGCGTCTCTCATGTAGGTGGACCCGGCCAGTACCGCCTCCCCGAAATAGGTGCAGCGGCTCAGGTTCGCGTCCCCATAGTAGTTGCAGCCGTGCAGGTAGGCGTCATCCCGGTAGACGGACCCCGAGAAATCAGCGTCGCTATTGTACAGGTTGGTGCGCGCATCCAACCCTTGATGATAGTGGGACACCCCAAAAAATACGGGGCCGTTGAAGGTGCACCCGTGCACCTTAGCGGCCTGCCGGTACACGGAGTACCCGAAACTGGTGGGCCCGCCGAACACGGAGTCGCTGAAATCCACATCCCCGTAGTAGACGGAGCGGCTGAAATCTGCGGAGGCGTGGTAGGTGCACCCGCGCAGCGACAGCGGCCGCCCCCAGCAGGACCCGGTGAACGTGACCGGGTAGAAAAATACGCTGCCCGTAAAGTCGAATTGGAACCCGGACCAGGCGCCGGGCTTGCCGTCCACCACAATCGTGCGGGAATGGATGGCCTCAACAATACCCGCCCGCACCTGCGCCTCCGCCTCAAACAGCGCCTTATCAACCGTGAAAAGTTGTTTCTCTTGTTCGTTAATGAACGGGGCAGGTTCTAAAGACGAAAAACGCGCATACTCCGACGCCAACGAAAACGGGGACCGCACATACGCGCACAGGCTGCTGATGGCCGCCTGCGCCTCCTGCCTGCACTGGGCCGCCGGGGCGTCGTCAGTGTTCATCCACTCATCCACCAGCCACACCAATGCGTACACGCCGCTCATGCGCACAGTCGGGTCGCTACTGCCCAGCTGCTCAAGCGCCACAATATAGCGGGCGCGGCGATTCAGCATCGTGAGATTACTCGTTGAGGCGGACGGGGTCATTGCGGCATCCTCGCAATATGTTGTGGTTGGTACTGTTACCCTAGCATACGCTACTGGGGGCCAATGCGCGCATCCGCTACTATCGTGCCGTGTCAGGGGCCGTTAACGAACGCACCCATGAGGCCAACGCCTCACTGGCTGCGTGCAGCTCCGGGCGGGCTTCCAGAACCTCCGGGGAGTCCTGCCCGGTGCGGCGCGTCATAACCTCCAGGGCCTTTGCCGCCCGGTTAATGCTCTGCCGGTAGCTGCTCAAGCGGATAAGCCCCTGCTCGGTGAGGGTACGTGAGCCTATAGGGAACGACGGGCACCCCGCCGCCATGGGGATGCAGTGCTCACTGCCCATCGCCACATTAAACAAGTACCCAGCCATCGGGTTAAACAGGCACCTATCGAAGGCCGGTTCGTTCGCAACAAACCGGACACCGGCAAATGATGCCCCGCCCATGAACGCCGCCTCCCGGAAATTCGCGGCGCGTTCGTGGCACACCGAGTTGCTGCAGTCCACCCCCTCAAGGAACACCGCCTCCCGAACAGAGAGGTTCATGCCGTACACATTCCCCGTGAAATTGACCTCCTCATGGAAGATACTGCCCGCGAACGCCACATAGCCGGTGCTGCGGCACCTGTTGAAAGCAACACGGCCGTAGTATGCCGAATCACTGCCGGTGAAATAGTGCCCGAAGGTGCTGCCGACGAAAGAAGCATCCTGCAGGTAGGTGCAGCGGTCAAAAGAGACGGGGTTGGTGTAAGTGCATCCGCTCGCGTTGAACGTGCCGCAGTAGGTGTTATCGTGCAGGAACGCGTCTCCCTTATAGGTGCAGGAGTCAAACCGGGCGGCACGCGAATAGTGGCTGTGGTTCAGGCGCGTATCCGAGTTGTAGGTGCTGCCGGTAAATATTGCCCGGCCGTGGTAGGCGCACTGTGAGGCCGACATATACCCCGTATAGGTGCAGCCCGAAAAGTCCGCGTCGGAGCGGTAGACGGAACTAATGAACCCCGCGTAGGGGCCGAACGTTGAACCGCTGAAATTCACGAACTCACGGTACAGGCTCCCGCCGAACCGGGTGTACCCGCCGTAGGCGCACCCCGAAAAGTCCGTTGCACCGGCATACACCGACCCGAAAAAGTCGGCATCATCCGCGTAGGTCGATCCGCTAAAATCTGCGGGCCCGCCATAATAGGAGCCGGTGAGGTTCGCATCTTCCCGGTGCGTGCACCCGCTCAGGTTCAGCCCCTGACCCCAGCAGGAGCCCCTGAAATCCACCGGGTAGAAGAACAGGGTGCCGCTGAAATCGTAGGCAAACCCAGACCATGTTCCGGGGCTGAAATCCCCGGTTTTAAGCGGCGCGTAAGGGTTTTGACTAACAGTTTTGGTGGTCATCCAGCGCACCCGTTCGTGGATCTCTGTCAGGATGCTGCGCCGCACCTTCGCCTCAGCCACCAGTTCAGCCCGCTCAGCGTAGAACCGGGACTGCTCCTGCAGGTCGCCGGTCGGCTCATCGGCCCACAGTTCAGCCCGGTAGGCGAGGGAGAACGGGGAGCGGATGCTCTCACACAGGGCGTCAATAATGGTCTGCACCTGGTGGTGGCGTTCGTGTTCCGTCACGGCTGTATCAGCCAGCCACTCATCGGCGAGTATGACAAGGGTGCGTGCCGCACCCATCCGAGCCTCAACCGTACCGCCACCGAGCTGCCTGACTGCCTCTTCAAAACGTGCTGTGCGTTCTGTGCGCATTGTCTACCCCTTCATTGCGTTGTTGAGGGCCTGCACAAGGGCGGGAAAGTTAAGCAGGTCGTTATCAAACATAAAATGGCACCATGTGTGGAACAGAACCTGATGCTGAGCAGCCTGGTAAGCGGGCGAACCAAACGGTATGGTGCGCAGGTAGGATCCGAAGGCGGCCCGGGCACGCAGGCACCGGCTCAGGGCCACCGACTCTTTGAAGCTCAGCGAACGGGAGGCGGCCGGGAGCGCACCGCTCATAGGCACCGCGTGCTCGCTATAAGGGAGAGGGCCAAAATCGTTCACGCAGGAGTCATTGAAAACACATTCGTCAAAGGCGGGTGGCTTCCCGGCGCTGTGCGCACCCATGAAGGACACCCCGCCGGCGAACACCGACCCTCGGAAGCTGCTGGACGCCTGCGGGTTTGCGGTGTGGCCAAACTGGACGCCGTCAAAATTGGCGGAGCCGATGAACTGCTCAGAAGCGTGGTAAACGCCGCCACGGTACTGGGATTCCGCAAAGGTGGCATTTCCCAGATAACGGCTCCCGTAGAACGAGACATCTGCTTCATACACGCTGCAGCTGTAGTCGGCATCCCCCATATGTGCGGATTCCCCAATCTGCGCCGAGGCACCGTATGTGCACCCGCGCATTGTCAGGTTCGCCCCGTACCGGTTTTTGCTGTAGTTAACCTTGCCGCGGTACGTGCACCCCGATAAATCGGCGGGACCGTAGTAGGTATTGCCATGGCTGCACACGCCCCGGTCGTAGGTGCTGTTACTGAGATCAGCCGCACCCCGGTACACAGAACCGGCAGCAGTAAAATCGTGGGTATACCCGTGATAGTTGCCCTCCACAGCCCCGTAGGTGCAGTGGCTGCGGTCCAGGTTACGACGGTAGATGCACCCAAACACGTAAATCGTTTTTCCCAGGTAGGTGCCGCCCGAAAACGACGCATCACCGTTAAAAACGCTGGTCTCCATGAACACATCATCCCGCCAGGTGGCGTTCCGGGCGGTCACCCTCCCGCCCCAGAAAGCCCCCGCAAGGTGAACAGGGTAAAAGAAGTCCGCGCCCGAGAAATCATAGTCAAACCCGGACCACGGCCCGCCGATGACGGTTTCCTCGTCGGCAGTACCAAAACTCATGGAATATGTGTACCGCTGCGGAACATACCCCACCCAACGCACCCGCTCTATAATGGCCGCAAGGATGCTCTGCCGCACCTGCCCCTCCTGGACCAGGTGCGCCTGATCCGCATAGAACTGGCGTTTCTCTCGGGTACTCAGGGCCTCATCCGGTTCTTCCTGGGTGAGCTGCAGGTACCTGTCGGTACCCGCATAGGGTGAGCGAATATACTCGCACAGCGTGTTAATAATGCCCTGCACGCGTGTTCCAGCCTGCTCGGCGGGAACATGCTCATCAGCAAGCCAGTCGTCGGCGAGCGTCACGAGGGTTTTCACGGCTGCTGTGCGCACGGGGGCGGCTGGGCTGTACAGCTGTTCGGCGGCAGCGGATTCTTGGGCATGCCGCTGGGTGTGGTTGGGCTGGCTCGGGTTCACGGTGGTGTACTCCCCTGGTTTTATCGGTGGTATGTGGTGATGCGGTGGGCAGCGGGTGTGGTTTTAGAGAGCGTACGCCCACTGTTTCAGCTCGTTGCACACGGCGAGTATCTGCTGGTGGATGGCCCACCGCTCTTCAGAGTCTGCCGGTGCCTGCAGCAGGGTCTCCGCCAGTTCCCTCACGTGCTGGGAGCGTTCATTCATGTGGGCCACCTGCGAGCCGTTGAGCAGCCGGGAACCGACCGGGTACTCGGCGCGTATTTCTGCCTCATAGTCGCTGTCGTAGTCCACACTGAAAGTGTTGCGCACGGCCGGGTTGAAGATGCACCCGGCGAACGAATTATCGGGGGTGCTGTACTGCACCTCGTCAAGGCTGACGCTCTGGCAGAAGAGGGCGGGGCCATAGGTGACGGGCCCTTCATAGCAGCTTCCGGAGAACACCCCGGAGGTATCGCCGTAGCCTTCACCATCTTGTGGGGGCACACACTGCAGGTAGAGGCAGTCGCCGAAGTCTGCCTTCGCCTCATAGGTGTTGTAGGACAGCTCGGTATCCTGCCCAAGGTAGATGCTCTCACGCATGGTGACATCGCCCTCGTAGGTGTTGATATTGATATCAGTGAGCCCGTAGTAGACATTGTGACTGTAGTCGATAGGCCCGGCAAACGTGGTTTCTTCGTGTTCAAGGTCTGCGAAGAAGACGCTGCGGCTGTAGTCTGCGAGGCGTTCCCCATCGCCGTAGCCCAACCTGGTTTTTCCGTGGTAGATACAGTTATTGGCGGTAACCCCCTGAAGGTAGCTGGAGGATAAGTCAATATGCTCCCCGTAGTAGAGGCACCGGCTCAGGTTGGCGTGGCCGTGGTGGGTGATGTCGATCCAGGTGTTGCCGTGGTAGAGGCACCCGCTCAGATCGGCTTCCTGGAGGCATACACCCTGTATGCTCACGCCCTGCTCGTAGATGGTCGAAGATGCGTTTAACACCCCGTTAAAGTGGACTTTATTGAAATGGACATCGGCACCGTAGATGCTGTGGGAGAAGTCGACGTCGCCATTAAAGACGGTGTCGTTAAAGATGGCGTCCGCGAGGTAGGTTGAGCTGGAGAAGTCAGCATCCGCACAGAATGTTGCCTCAGCCATATTGAGCGGCACGCTCCAGTAGGAGCCGGAAAGGTTCACCGGGTAGAAGAACACACTGCCGGAGAAATCATAGGCGAAACCGGACCAGGGCCCGGGGCTCTCACGGGTACCGATCACGCGCGTGTGCACCGCCAGCAGCAGGGTGAGGCGCACGGTGACTTCAGCATCGAATTCGGCCTTGTCGTGCGGGAAGTTCCGTTTGTCTTCCTCACTCAGCGCCGGGTCTGGCTCGTCACGGCTGAGTATCTTGTATTCGGGGGCCATAGGGTACGGGGAGCGAATGTAGGCGCACAGGCTGTCAATGAGCGCGGTGGCCTCGGCGTGGCGGGTGGGGCCGGGCAGGGTCTCGTCGGCCAACCATTCGTCAATGAGCCATATGAGGGACTGGGCTCCGCTAAGGCGCGTGACGGGGGCAGGGTCAGCGAGCTGTTCCAGTGCGGAGATGTAACGGGCTTGGCGGTCGAAACGAGGGTCGGGGGCTGGTGAGTCGGTTGTGGGCATGGTGTACCTCATCAGGTATGTGCGGCTGGTGTTGTCCCCTCAGCTTACGGGAGTGCTCGCCGGTCCGCACTTAATTTTGTCGGTTATACATTGATTATGCATAAAAGTCTCAGGTTCAGGTTGCAGGTGACCTACATTTTTTCAGATGTTGCGCACACAACAATAAGGTTTTCTGCTTGAAGTTTCTAAGGGCCACACCCCACAGGACGCAACGTGAGGCACCACCGCAAGAACACGCCAGCTACGGGAAAACTATGCACCGACTAGGGAAAATACTGCATACCCGGAACAGGCGTCAGGTGCCCAGCGGCGGCACCTGGCACGCACAGGATGCACCACGGTGCCCACGGAAGCGGTAGACGGGCATGTGCGGAAAATAACGGATATTCAGGGTGCATCACCCGCTACCAAGCAGTGGACTATTTGCTAGAAGCTAGGGTGTCACGAGTTGTTTGGATACCCTTAAGGACCTCTACCAGTCTGGTGGAACTAACTTCCCATATGATGCCCATATCAAGTTGCCGGTATCCGTGAGAAATGATGTGTCGCATTGCAATCAGATATTGCCATTCAGGCGCATGATGCATTTCGCAGAATTCGGGAAATTTCCGACGAATAGTTGCCAGGTTTTCACCAAGCTCATGCAGTCTCATGCAAACCGCGCTCTGAATTAGATCTGAATCCATGAATTCGTCATAGCTGGGCGGTAAAAACCCGAGCAGACGATGCCCAGAATCCAGCGCATTTTCAAGATAAGGTAACGGGGTTTTCATAGGGGAAGCTCAATAAGGTCCGGCTCTATATACTGCCACATGCGTGGATCAATTGATAACGCAAGATCCACTGGACGGTGCAGTTCTTGTTCCAGCTCAACCGCAGCATCCACACTCTTGCAGAAAGCTTGGTAACCGGAATCATTTCCGAACTCTACAAGTATGTCAATATCACTAGTGGGGGTGAGCTCGTTACGTGCCGCACTCCCAAAAAGGCGAGCGCGGGTAGCACCGTAAGCACGCAAAATGTTAAGTACGCGCTCCTCATGTGGAAGAGCGTACATACGTTGAATACCGGCTACGCCACTCATGCCCTGATTGTAGCATTTGACGGGCTGTTCCCTTGAGGGTGCAGCACCGTTTCGCCCTTGGGACACGGGCGGGTGAACCCCGCGTAAAATAGGGGGCATGACTGTTACGTTCCCTCCCCAGGTTTCCGATATTTTCAACCCGCAGCACTGGCGCATCGTTGACGGGTTTGAGGATTTTACCGACATCACCTACCACCGCCAGGTGCAGCGCGACGAGACGGGCGAAATCTTGCGCGACTTGCCGACCGTGCGCATTGCTTTTAACCGGCCCGAGGTGCGTAACGCCTTCCGCCCGCATACTGTGGACGAACTCTACCGGGCGCTCGATCATGCCCGCATGACCTCTGATGTAGGCGCTGTGCTTCTGACAGGGAACGGCCCCTCCCCAAAGATGGCGGGTGGGCGTTCTGCTCGGGCGGTGACCAGCGCATCCGTGGGCGCGACGGCTACCACTACGCCAGCGGCGACACCGCCGAATCTATTGACCCTGCACGTGCTGGGCGGCTGCATATTCTGGAGGTGCAGCGCCTGATTCGTACCATGCCCAAGGTTGTGATCGCTCTGGTCTCTGGGTGGGCTGCGGGTGGCGGGCATTCCCTGCACGTGGTTGCGGATTTGACCATAGCCTCCGAAGAGTACGGCAAGTTTAAGCAGACCGACGCGACTGTTGGCTCTTTCGACGCGGGCTACGGTTCGGCGCTTTTGGCGCGGCAGGTTGGGCAGAAGTTTGCGCGCGAAATCTTTTTCCTCGCCAAAGAGTACGATGCGCAGCGCATGTACGAGATGGGTGCCGTTAATGATGTGGTGCCCCACGCAGAGCTGGAAAATAAGGGTCTGGAATATGCGGCTCATATTGCCCGGCAGTCTCCGCAGGCTATCCGTATGCTCAAGTACGCCTTCAACCTGCCCGATGACGGTATGCTCGGGCAGCAGGTTTTCGCGGGAGAGGCAACCCGCATGGCGTATATGACCGACGAGGCTGTGGAGGGGCGCGATGCGTTTCTACAAAAGCGTGACCCCGACTGGTCGAACTATCCCTACTATTTCTAGGGTTTTACGCGTTGCAGAATAACCGTTCTGTTGTGCCGGGAGGCCACTGCGATCCCCGTAAGTCCCGGGTGGATAGCGGCGAAGCAGGCGCTATGACGGGTGCATTCCCCGGTTCACTCACGCCGCTTCCTGCTCCACGCCAGGATGCGCTGCATCCGCACGCGGTCATCCTCAGCGCCGATGAGCCCGCCAATCCGCAAGAGATTCTGCGCGCCTTCGAGCGCTCTCTTACCGGGGACTTGCCGAACAGTGCTCGGAATGGTCAAGACCCGCTCGGGCAAACAGAAGACCCGGAGTCTATTGCGCTCGTGGTGGGCACCTCCGGGTCCACGGGTGCACCCAAACAGACGGCGTTAAGCGTACGGGCGTTGCGGGCATCCGCTCGGGCGACCGAGAGGTTTTTTGCGGACTACCCTTCGGCCGGTTCAGCTAAACCGCAGAGGGCTACTTCTGAGGTTCCTGCGCAATGGCTTCTCGCCCTGCCCGCGCACTATGTGGCGGGGGCTCAGGTTCTCGCCCGGTCGGTGCTCGCCGGAACGACGCCGGTAGTTGCCGCATCGATCACCGACGGGGTTAGTTTTACACCCGAAGTATTTCTGAACGCCGCCGAACGGCTCAGCTGCGCCCGCCGGTTCGTCTCTCTTGTGCCCACGCAGGTGCATAAGCTCCTAGAAGCCGCCGAAGCCAGCCCCGCACTGGGGTCAGAAATTTACGATGCGCTCGGCCAGTTCACCGGAATCCTGCTTGGCGGCGCCCCGGCAAGCGCTTCCCTGCTGGCAGCCGCGCGCGAGCTTGGGCTGAACGTGGTCACCACCTATGGCAGCGCAGAAACCGCCGGTGGGTGCGTCTATTCGGGGGTAGCCCTGCCCGGGGTGCGGCTGCGTGTGGTTCCCGAGGACGCAGGTTTAGCAGACAGCCCGGTTGTGGCCGGGGCTGAAGCGGCCGGGCGTATCTGGCTCGGTGGTGAGCACCTTGCCAGCGGGTACTTGGGCGATAGCGCGCGCACCGCATCGCATTTCTTCGTTGATGCCCACGGGTGCCGGTGGTACCGCACCGACGATTACGGCTCACTCGTGCCCCCGCCCCAAACACTCCCGAGGACGGTGGTGCTCCGGCGCTGAGTGTTCTGGGGCGCTCCGATGATGTGATTATTACCGGCGGGGTGAAAGTCTCTTCTCACGCAGTCGCCGCCGTCCTTGAAAGCCACCCGGCGGTGCGTGAGGCTGCGGTGGCCGGTGTTCCCGACGCGCGGTGGGGGGCCGCCGTCATTGCCGCCGTCACCCTGCGGAACCTGCCCGGGCATTATGGTGCGGACGCTGCCGAAACAGCAAGGCAGCTGCAGCAGCTGTGCGGCGCACGGCTGGGTGCGGCGGGCGTGCCGAAGGTGGTGCGTATTGTGCCTGATTTTCCGGCCACAAGCACGGGCAAACCTGACCGGCTGGCAATATACAGTATGCTGTGTAAGGCGCACGCCGAGCAGCAAACCAACCGTGTGTGAAGGAGGGCATAGCCGTGGCATCACCGGCAGAATGGATTGAGGGGGCGCGTCTGCGCACCCTACCGCTTGCTTTGGCGCCGATCGTGGCGGGGTCTGTGGCGGCGGCCGAGCTGCATTCGTTCCGTCCCCTACGAGCTGTGCTTGCTCTTCTGGTGGCGTTCTTCCTGCAGGTGGGCGTGAACTACGCGAATGACTACTCTGACGGTGTCAAAGGCACCGATGAGGGCAGGGTCGGCCCGATGCGCCTTGTCGGTTCAGGTGCGGCAAGCCCGAAAGCGGTTAAGTTCGCCGCGTTTTTGTGTTTCGGTCTCGCCGTGTGTTCCGGTGTGTTGCTGGTGGCGTTAGCGAACCAGTGGTGGTTCCTGGCGGTTGGCGCATCCGCGCTTTTTGCGGCGTGGGGGTACACCGGCGGGAAACGGCCCTACGGGTATATGGGTTTGGGTGACGTGTTCGTGTTCATCTATTTTGGGCTGGTTGCCACTTTAGGCACGTTATTCACGCAAACTAATCAGCTGACGCTCACCGGGTGGGTGGGGGCCGGAGCGGTGGGCCTGATCTCGTGTGCGCTGCTCATGGCGAATAATGTGCGCGACATCCCCACCGATAGTGAATCGGGTAAGCTCACCCTGGCGGTGCGGCTGGGTGATAGGGCCGCACGCATCACCTACGCGGTTGAGATGATCCTGGCGATTCTGCTGTGTACCGTGCTGGTGCCGCAGAACCCGTGGTTTGCGCTGATTTTTGTGCTGGTAGGGCCGACCGTTTACTCATGCGTGACGGTGCTTTCTGGGCGCACCGGCAAAGACCTCATCCCCGTGCTGAAACAGGCCGGTATTGTGGCGCTGGCGTACAGCCTGCTCATGGGGCTGGCGGTATTCTTGGGGAACTTCAACTCGCTCTCCTAACCCCCTGCCCCATAAGCTTTTGCGGGTTTTCCCGGCCCGCGCAGGCCGCACAGGCTGTTGCTAGGCGTAGTAGGTGTTCAGGTGCGCCAGGTAATCACCCGCACTGTCTGCCACCAGCTGGGCGGCGGCTTCATCGTAGCTCTCATAGGTGTCGATGGTGTGGAACGTGAAGAGAGGCTGATAATTGGCGCTAATATAGTTAGCCGTCAGCTCGAAGGGGCGCAGGGTTTCAGCAACAGTGTACCCAACGGAGCCTTCCGCACTGTACTCTGAGGCGGGAGCGCCCAGCGAGACGGCAATACCGAGTTTCTTATTCTCGAATGCCTTACCCTTTGATCCGTAGGCCCACCCGTACGTCAGCACCTCGTCGCACCACTGTTTCAGAAGCGGAGGGCAGTTAAACCAGTACACCGGAAACTGAAGCACAATGTTCTGGTGCTCTTCCACGAGAGCCTGCTCGCGCTCTACATCAATCACACCGTCGGGGTACTCGCTGTACAGCTCATGCACGGTAAACCGGTCCGGATGCTGGCGCAGCATCTGCACCCAGGTTTTGTTGACCGTAGACTCGTGGATATTCGGGTGAGTAACAATTACAAGGGTTTTCATGGTATTTCCTTCCGTTCGACGTTAGAAAATACCCATAGTATCTATGCCGTTTGGCTCTGACAATACCCCAGGGCACCCGTTCGGCTAACGGCTACACAGCGATCTCCCGCAGGGAGGTGCGCTGCTGACCGTGCGCATCGAAATTCTTCGGATCCAGCCATTGCAGCAACCGGTGTTTACGCTGCTCCCATTCGGTATCCAGCATTGAATACCACGCCGTATCGCGGTTGCGGCCTTTATATACGACGGCTTGGCGGAACGTTCCCTCATAGGTGAAGCCTAGGCGCTCGGCTGCGCGGCGTGAAGGCTCATTCAGTGCATCGCATTTCCACTCGTAGCGGCGATAGTGCAGCGTCTCAAACACGTACTGCGCCAGCAGGTACTGCACTTCCGTGGCGGCGCGCGTGCGTTTTAGACGTTCGCCATAGGTCACGCTGCCCACCTCGATAACACGGTGGGCGGGGTTAATGCGCATGAGCGCTAAAGTGCCAATCGCACGCCCATCCTGATCTATCACAGTCAGATAGTACGGGTCGGTGGATTCCTCCATGCGCTTGAGGAGGGTCTCTAACTCTGCTCGGTCAGCAACAGGGTTCAGGGACAAATAGGTGAAACTTGGTTTGGGCGCTTCAGGGCCGTAGACCTCGTACAGGTCGTCGCCGTGGCGTTCTGCATCAAGTTTTTCGAGGCGGCAGTAGCGCCCCTGTAAACAATCAACACTGGGGGCCTCACCCGCGCGGTAGTCGGGCAGGGCATCGCCGATAGGCTGCTGGTAGTCGTTATATCGCATGGGTTTTCTCAAATTTTTCGGTTGCGGCAGGTGCTTCTTTATCGTACCTGCAGAAGCACCAGCCCTCAGCGATTTCCTCTGTTTATAGTCCGTACATTGTTTTCATGGCAGCCCATATGATGCCGGGCTGCTCACTGATAGCCTCATGGCTGGCGAACGGCACATTCATCAGGTGCGCCTCGGGCAGGTGCTCACGCAGTTCCGCCAGCTCTTGTAGAGAAAACAGAAAATCGTTCTCCCCACGCGCGGCCAGCACAGGCACCTTAATCGCGGAAACATGCTCGTTCAGGTATCCTGTCTCCGTGGTGTCCAGCCACCGGTGACGCAGATCGTCTACAAGTGTCTCAAGGTGAGGGCGCGGATTCAGCCTCTCGTAGGATGCGACCCTGTCAGCCATGCGCTCACGGAAAAGTGCGGGCGACAGGTTCTCAAACATCTCCCGTACGGAGGCATCCTGTACACCACTCCACGACGAACCAACAGTCACTACCGAAAGCACTCGTGTATCCTCAGCCGCTAGCCGGTAAGCCGCCGTGCCGCCATCGCTGAAACCAAAGACATGGTATTCCCGCAGCCCGGTAACCTGCACAATATGACGCGCGTCTTCGGCAAGCTGCGCGTAGGTGAGTTCAGCCGTGCCGCGGGTGGAACGCCCGTGACCGCGTGCGTCGGTTTCAACCACAAAAAAGTGCTGCTGCAGCTCAGGCAGGATAGCAGCGAAATCCTCTGCTGACCCGAACCCACCGTGCAGAAGCAGCATGGCCGGGTTTTCAGGCTCACCGCTTAGACGGTAGAACAAATCAGCGTCTTGATAGTGCGTGGTGGGCATGTGCTTCTCCTCAAGTTATAAGACGTCTGCCCAGTCCACCTGGGACAGGGCCTCGTGACGTTTGCGGAACGTGTACTTCAGAATGGGCACACCAATGAGCCTGTCGATTAGGGCACCTAACCCTGTTGTGAATTCGATGGTGTCTGTCATGCAGGTGCCGCCTGCTGAAGGCTCAAAGCGGTGTGTGTGACGGAATGTCCGGTAGGGGCCTTTACGCATAGTATCGGTGAACAGTGCTCCCCACTCATGCTTTTCCACCTCTGCACGGTGCCGCAGCCACAGGCCGCACACCCGGTACCTGAAATCTAGAATGTCGCCCAGCTGCCAGTGGTCAGTGCCGGTAAGCCAGCGGACGGGGAAGGGGAACTGCTGGCAGAACCCGGTTTGTGAGGTGCAGTACCGGAACACCTGATTGGGTGGAGCGTTCACCAGCACCTGGCGCGTGTACACCGCCATACTAATAGCCCTTCTACGACTGGTTGTATGCACAAGGTTAAGACGGCGGCGGCAGGCATCAGATGCTTTACCCGCACCAGCTTTTCGAGTCTTAACACCAGTGTTCTCAACCTACCACGGTGTCCCCGGTTTCTCTACTGTTCTCCTGTGCCAAAACCAGCCCACATGTGCCGCAGTACAACCGTGCAGAAGACGCCCCGGGCGTTTAGGTGGTCAACCAGACGGGGTGGGCTTCCGCCCGCGTGCTCATGGCTTGTCATATTTCTTCTGAGCCGGAAATATCCTCAAAACCAATAATTTTGCTATCACAAAAGTTAATGAGTATGCCGTACGGCTCGGCAATAGGTAGCGGGCTTTCCCTAAAAACAATAGACCAGCTGCTGCCCTCATAGAACATAAATTCCGGCAGCGAAAGAAGCGGCCCGTCGGGTGCACGATCACCCTCAGAGACCCTAATGCGCCCGGGTTTTCAGCCAGGATGTTCTGTAGCAATAGTTCGGCGTCCTGCCGGTACGCAGATGCACGGTTCATTCTGTGGGCAACAAACACAAAATCAGCATCGTGATAGTCGGCAGGGTCACTTAGCTGAATGGAGAACGGCATATGTTTAAAGATGCCGTGCAGAAAATACTCCCCTGTCTCACCGGCAGCTGTCACCTGCATACCCGTAAAGCCAGCAGCATACACATCCATGCGGTGACCCGCCCTCCAATCACCAGGTGTACTCAATGCCCGCTACCCCCACAGGAACTGCAGGGCGCCCAGCCACCACGACACCCCATACGCGAGCGCAACAATCACCACTGAGGCCACCACCAGGTACGCATCCCGACGCGAATAGGCGGGCACACGCGCCCACGACCGCGCCCCCGCACCGAACCCGCGCGCCTCCATGGTGACCGCCAGGCGTGAGCCGCGCCTAATAGCCTGCACCATCAGCGCGAACATCTGCCCCGCACCGGTGCGCAGCCGCCCCCACGGGCCCTGCCCCGCGCCCAGCCCGCGGGCACGCCGCGCCTGCCCCAGCGTATTCCACTCCCCAAATAGGATTCCCACCAGGCGCAGCGCCGCCAGCGCGGCCAGCACAAACCGTGCCGGGAGCCGGAAGGTCTGCGCCAGCGAATCCCCAGGTCTGTGGGGTCGGTTGAGAGCACGAACGCGAACGTGGGCAGCACCATCGCCAGGGAGCGGAGCATCATTGAGACGGCGGCAGCCAACGAACCCTGCGTAATACTATTCACCCCGAAGTCGAGGATCACGGGGCCGGTCTTATTCACCAGGATCGCCACACTCCAGCCGGTGCTGGCCACCGCCACCAGGATGGGCCAGGCGCGGGCCAGCAGGTTGACCGGGCGGAAACCCACCACCGTGAACCCCACCAGTTCGAGGACGAGCATGACGGTGGCGCTCACCGGGTCTTTAATGAGGATCGCCGCCAGGATAAGCACCACGGTGACCACGCATTTCACCCCCGCGTTCAGCCCGCCAAACCAGCTGTTCCGTTCGGCGCTTGGCCCGAAAAATCCGTGTTCATGCGCGGTTTCCTTCCTGAGCATCCCGGGCGGGCGCATCAAGGGTGATGCTCCGCCCACCCAGGGCCGCCGTGAACTCCATATCGTGGGTGATAGACAGCACCGCCGTCCCTTCGGCCAGCAGCCCGCGAATAATGCGCACCAGCTCACCCCAAGTGTGGGCGTCCTGCCCGAACGTGGGCTCATCCAGGATGAGCACGCGGGGCGCGGTCGCCAGCGCCGAGGCCACCGACAGGCGGCGTTTCTCCCCACCGGAAAGAGTGAACGGGTTAGCACCCAGCAGCCCGCTAAGGCGCAGCCGCTCAGCCAGGGACTCGGTGGCGGCAGCAAGCGCGCCCTCATCCACGGGCTCACGGCGTAAAGCGGCTAGGCGGCGCGGGCCCAGCTGCAGCTCCTCACGCACGGTGCCGCGCACGAACTGGTACTCGGGTTCCTGAAACACGTACCCGATTCGCCCAAGCAGCTGCGCCGGGTTCCATGAGGGCACATCCCAGCTGGCGGGGTGCGCCTCGTGGGCGAGGTTTTGCAGCGCCGGATGCGCACACAGGGTGCCGTCGGCGGCGTAGAGCAGCCCGGCCAGGGTGAGGGCAAGCGTTGATTTTCCTACACCGTTTGGGCCCAGGATACTCAGGTGCTCCCCTGCCTGATGCTCAGGTTCACCCCGCCGCGCAGGGTGGGCATGCTGATGCGCACGGGTGCGGCATCCGGCATGGTTTTGAGCTGTTTACGGCGGGCACGCAGCTGTTTTTTGGTGGGGTATTCCCGCGTGATAGCAAGGTTTTCGGCGGAGAGCAGCTCGGCTTTTGGCGCCGTTGGGGTGCCGGGTGTTTCGGGTACGTAGCCGGGCACCCACACGCCGTCGGCGATGAGGGTTTCGCGGGCCTCATCAAGCACCTGCTCGGGCGGGCCGTCGTGGGTGATGCCTCCGCCGGAGCCGAGCACGATCACGCGGTCCATGTGCTGCGCCCACACGCTCACCCGGTGCTCCACCACGATGAGGGTGGCCCCGGTGTGCGCGGCCGCCCGCACCACGGCCTCACGCACCTGCTGCACCCCCTGCGGGTCGAGGTTGGCGGTGGGTTCATCCAGCAGGATGGCGCGCGGGTGCATCGCCAGGATCCCGGCAAGCCCCAGGCGCTGTTTCTGCCCGCCGGAGAGGGCGCTGGTGGGGTGGTCCAGGCTCAGGTGCTCCAGGTTCACGGCGCTCAGGGCTTGGCTGACGCGCTCCCAGATTTCTTCGCGCGGAATGCACAGGTTTTCGGGGCCGAAGGCCACATCGTCGCCCACGCGGGCCAGCACCACCGACGACTCCGGGTCTTGCTGCATGAGCCCCACTATTCCGCGCGCATCGGCGGGTGTGTGCCCGTCGATGCGTGCGGTACCGAGCTGGCTGTGCCCGTCATCATCGTGAATAACCCCCGCTAGGGCGTGCAGCAGGGTGGATTTCCCGGCGCCGGAGGGCCCCAGCAGCAGCACTTTCTGGCCGGGTTCGATGCTCAGGGTAATCCCCGAAAACGCGGGTTTTTCACGGCCGGGGTGGTGCCACCCGAACCCGTCCAGTTCGATGCGTGCCCCCGCTGAGCCTGCTGGTTCTGCGGTGCGGTGCTGCCCCACGGTGGTGGTGTTCACGGTGTGCCTTTCTCCTGCGATAGTGAGGTGTTACGCCTGCACGGTGCGGGCTTGCGCCCCCGAGGCGAGGGAGGCGAGCACACCGGTTTTCGCGAGCGCCTTAGTGAGCGCCCACGAGCCGATACCGGACATTACCAGCCCCGAGAGCACGGAGCACACGATGTAGATTGCGGCTTTGATGGGGTCCATATCCGGGTAGTAGATGAGGATTTCGTTGCCGCCCATGAACAGCCCCGCAAGCGCACCGGCGAATACCGCCACCGGCAGGTTCCAGCGCCGGTATGCGAACACGGCAAAGGCGATTTCGGCGCCCACACCCTGGATGAGGCCCGCCAGCAGAATCTCACCGCTGAAAGCGCCCCCGGTCAGGAGCACTGAGATAATGGCGGCCACCACCTCACAGTACAGTGCGGCGCCGGGTTTGCGGATCAGGTACCCACCGAGCACCCCGGCGAGCAGCCAGGCACCGCCAATGAGGGGCTGGTATTCGGGGACGGCCGCGAAAATGGTTTTAGCGGCCGGGCTCACCCCAATATCCCACACCCAGAACACTACGGCGCAGGCTACCGCCACGACCGATACGATCACGATTTCGTTCACACGCCATGTGAGGCGAGATTTATGTGACATTTTTCCTCCCGTCGTTGGAAGGGGGACAGCCTCGCCCCGTGTATGTGGGCGGGGTTATCGAGAATAGTCGACTCCCTACACCGGTACTAACCGGATCAGGTTCGAGGGTCTGCGTAGCACTCTCAGCGCCGTAGGGCGCTCCCCTGTCGTTAATGCCCGGGTACCGCCCGGGGTCCATACATATTCTACATACAGGTGAAGGCTTTGGTGAATCCCGCTCAAAGACCGTGTTCTGCCCAAAGAATAGCGGGTAATAGGCGTGAAGCTGCCCGAAAGTGGCTTTTGATGTGGCGGGGCGGGTATCACACCCTGAAAAATCCGCGCCGGGTGCGCGTAACCTCGTAAAAGCATATACGCTAGAGGGTAGGGTATTTCTATCGAATGGAGAAACTATATGAACCCCGTCGCCAAAATCGCCATCACCGGTGTGAACCTCGCCGCGTCCGCTCTCGTAGGCAAGGGCCTGAGCTATGTGTGGAAGGGTGTTACTGGCAATGAACCGCCGACTATCGCCCCCGAATCTGAAGACACCGTGCGCAACGTTATTATTTGGGCGGTGCTCACCTCGGTGGTGGGTACGCTGGTGAGCATTGGTATTGCCCGCGCCCAGCGTCGCTTCCTGCCCACCCGGTAGCGCGTACCGTACCGCACACCACCCGCTGATGCGGGTATTTTGAGGGGATGCGCGGGTTCGCCGCACCGGCCCGCGTGTCCTTCACTTTTTCACACAAAACATCCCCGCGGAATGCGCACGGTCGCGCCCGCCTGACAGCTTTTCAAAGAACATGGCTACTACACCTGACCACAGCACCAGCCGCCGTTCGGTGGCCTCATGGGTGCTTTGGGACGTCGGATCGTCAAGTTTCGACACCATCATGACCACCTTCATTTTCACGGTCTACCTCACCAGCGCATACTTCGGGTCTAAGGAGGGCACCTCTGCGGCGCTGTCGCTGGGGCTGACCATTGCGGGGTTTTTCATCGCCCTGTTGGCGCCAGTCACCGGCCAGCGTGCCGATAAAACGGGTAAGGGCATCTTCTGGCTGGGTGTGAACACGCTGTCGCTGGTGACGTTGACGGCGCTGTGCTTTTTCGTTGCGCCCTCCCCAGCGTACCTGTGGCTGGGGGTGAGCCTGGTGTCGGCGGCAAGCGTGTTCAGTGAGTTCGCGTTCGTGAACTACAACGCTGTGCTTCCACGGGTTTCAACCCCGAATAATATCGGCAAAATCTCGGGTCTTGGCTGGTCGGCCGGATACCTGGGCGGGGTGCTGGCGCTGGGTGTGGTGCTGTGGGGGTTCGTGCTTGAACCGAATGGGCTGCGGCTCAGCACCGACGATGCGTTCAATATCCGTGCTGTCGCCCTGTTCTCGGCGTTCTGGTGCCTGGTGTTCTGCCTTCCACTGCTGGTACGGATGCGGCGCCGGGAGCGGTTCCTGCCGGAGGTGCTGCCCGTGCGTGAGCTGAAGTTCTTAGAACGCGGTTTTACACGGCTTTCCCCGGCCCGCCAGGGCGGGCTGTTCGCCTCGTACCGGGAGCTGTGGCGCACCATTGTGCGGCTGCAGAAAAGCGCCCCGCAGACCCTGTACTTTCTGCTGGCAAGCGCGGTGTTTCGTGACGGGCTGACCGGCATTTTCACGTTCGGCGGTATCCTGGCGGCGGGCACGTTCGGTTTCACCACATCTGATGTGATTATTTTCGGTATTGCCGGTAACGCCGTGGCCGCTATTGGCGCGGTCCTTGGCGGGTACCTGGACGACTACCTGGGGCCGAAGAAAATTATTGTGTTCTCGCTGGTGGGTATTCTGCTGGCCGCCACCCCGCTGCTGCTGTTCCCGTACCCGGGCACGTTCTGGGTGTGCGCACTGGTGCTGTGCCTGTTTGTGGGCCCGGCGCAGTCGGCGTCCCGCACGTTCCTGGCGCGTATTGCCGACCCGGGCACGGAGGGTGAACTGTTCGGCTTGTACTCCACAACCGGGCGGGCCACAAGCTTCTTAGCCCCCATGCTGTTCGGTGTTTTCGTGGTGATTTTCAACGCCCAGGTGTGGGGCATCTTGGGGATTATGATCGTGATTCTGGCCGGGCTGCTCATGCTCCTGCCGCTGGAATCGCCGGAGGCGCTGCGGCAGCGTAAAGCCCGCCGGCTGGAGAAGAAACAGGTGAAGCGGGAGAGGAAAGAGCACAAGGCCGCCCACCGGCGGTAAGGGGCAGCATACCGCAACGCACCGGCCGCATCACAAAATAACTCTGTGATGCGGCCGGTGCGTTTGTGCCTAGTCAGTCTGCGGACCAGCCTACTCGGTGGCCTCCGCGTTTTGAGTGGTACCCCTGCGGGAGTCCCATCGGCGTCTTCTGCGGTATCTTCTGCGGCGGTTTCGCTACCGGGAGCGCCCTCTTCAGAGGCGGCCGCATCCGGGTCGGCGGCATCCGGCTCAGCCGGTTCAGGGTCTGTGTACAGCGGGTCATCCACCGTGCGCACCGTCAAAATACCCGCCTCAGAAAGCTGCGTAATCACCGTATCGTACGCATCCCGCGGCAGACCCTCAAACAGTTCGCACAGCAGCTCATAGTGCTTCTCTGAAGAGATCTGCTGCTCAGCAGCGATCCAGCATTCGGCTGCGAACCCCGACAGCTCGTTCAGGGCCTCACCGCGGTGCAGCAGGAACGTCTCCTCCCCCACCAGGTACCCCTCACTACCGGGCGCACGGGCCACCGTCACAGTACCGTTAGCGAACACGTTCGGCAGGGCGTCTGCAGGCTCAAACGTCTGGTACCCTTCAGCCTCACGCTCCGGCAGCCCCTCACCACTAAGCAACTGATACACCAGCGGCTCAGCCTGCTGCACCTCCGAATACACCAGACGCCACACACCGCCGCTTTCAATAATCACATCGGCGATGCTGCGCAGCCCCTCACGGGTGAACATCAGCCCCGAGGTCTGCTCACAGATCGTCATAAGCGCCTGCGCCAGCGGCACCGGCTCAATACGCGGGGAGGTCGGCTCATCACGGCGGTCAATGATCACCACACGCTCAAGACGGTAACTGTGATCATCCGCAGCAACCACGTTCAGCCCCAGCTCGGCGGGGTTCTGCTGCTCCTTCGGCTCGTCGGGGGCAACAATGACCGACAGCGGCTTCGGGTACGGCACCACGGCACCAGTGGTGCGCTCAATAATGGTGGTCTCATCCGTCAGGTACGCCAAACGCTGCCCCAAGTAGCGGGAGGCAGTGGTTTTACCGCTGCCGGATGCCCCCACCAAAGTAACGGCACGCTTCGTGGCGGGGTCACCAATGGCGGCAGCATGCAGCAGCACCTTAGAACCACCCACCAGCTGCTGAATCATAGCGACCGTGAGCATGGACGTCATGGACTGCAGCGCCTCAGCCTCACGGGTGACGTTCACCATCTGCATGGTCTCGAAACCGTTCATCAGCTGCGGGACCTCATCAAACAGGTTTCTGCTGCCATCATGCGCCACGAGCATATGCGCCACGGAGCGGGTCGCCTCAACAGCCGCCTCAACGCTCTCATACAGCACCGGGTCGAGGGTAGCCCAAATCTGCTCCACCTTGCTCACGAACTGCTCGTCAGCGCCGGGACCAAACACCACCTTCAGTTGGGCGCCAGCGGGCCGCACAACCATTGTAGGGAACAACAGTATTCTCTTTTCTCTTAGCCATCAGGACAATAAACCCCGGCTAATCTGCGGGATTCTCAGTAACGGGAATCTCGGTACGGTGAAAGTTCAAGTAGCTGCGCGAAGCCGTGGGCCCGCGCTGACCCTGGTAGCGGTTGCCGTAAGCGCCCGAACCGTAAGGGTGCTCAGTCTCGCTCGTGAGCCTGAAGAAGCACAACTGGCCCACTTTAGAACCCGGCCACAGCATGACCGGCAGGGTCGCCATATTCGACAGTTCCAGGGTCACATGCCCCGAAAAGCCGGGGTCAATAAACCCGGCCGTGGAATGCGTCATCAAACCCAAACGCCCCAGCGACGACTTCCCCTCAAGACGCGCCGCCACATCCGACGGCAAAGTCACCTTCTCATAGGTTGAGCCGAGAACGAACTCACCCGGGTGCAGAATAAAAGGCTCATCGGGGGCAACCTCAACCAGGCGGGTGAGGTCTTCCTGCGGCTGCGACGGGTCAATGTACGGGTACTTATGGTTAT
Source organism: Rothia aeria (assembly GCA_002355935.1). Lineage (GTDB taxonomy): Bacteria > Actinomycetota > Actinomycetes > Actinomycetales > Micrococcaceae > Rothia > Rothia aeria. The sequence continues at coordinate 2,543,280 of AP017895.1, forward strand.
CGAACAGCCTGAAAAAACGGTCGATGCGCACATCAACACTGGCTGGCTGAATCATCGAGTCGTCGAACGGGTTGAGCACGATGCGCCCGTCAGCAATTTCCTGTCGTATATCGCGGTCTGAGATAAGCACTCTCTAAGGATACCTAGTGTATCCCCTCCCGTGCGCACCGAAGCGCCGCAAATTTTAGGGCGTGCCGCACAATTGCACCCGCATCGGTTCTGAACGACGCGGCGGCGGGGCACTACCGGGCGGGGTGATGAGGCACGCACCCGGCCGGTATGCGAAAAACCCAAACACACGCTACACTAGATATGTCCATTACGGATACGCGGCTGTAGCTCAATGGTAGAGCGCACGCTTCCCAAGCCTGATACGCGGGTTCGATTCCCGTCAGCCGCTCTCATAAACCCCTAGCTTCTGTTAGGGGTTTTCGCATACCCAGCCTTGGACGGGAATCGCTTCCAGGCGCGGATTTGGTACCTCGCTCACTCGGAATCCGCACCCTCCAGCCCGTCAGCCGCTCCACTTAGGTCTCCAACCGTTAGGCTGGAGACCTCTTTTTTAGGCTTTGGGGAATCGCTTACGCTAAAAAATCGCCCCATAAAGGACGATTTTTTACCTCCAGCCCGTCAGCCGCTCTCAAAAGTTCTGGTGTTTACCAGGGCTTTTTTATTTTCCTCAGCTAGCCCCGCGAGCAGGTGGTTTTTGGAAGCGTATGTTCAAATAATGAGTACATTTAGCTGTACAAATTTGGTCGGACGAAAAACTACATCTTGAAGAGGTCAGCATGACTTCCCGTCCTGGAAGCAGTCAGAATCAATCGTCCCTTGTCGATAGCATAGATAAGCAACCAATCAGGCTGAATGTGGCATTCCCTTAATCCACGATAGTTACCTGTCAAAGCATGATCTCGATGCCTTGTTTCTAACGGCTCCTCACGTATGAGTTTGTCGAGGACATCTTCTAAGAGACGAAGATTTAATCCTCTCTTCTTCATGAGCTTGTAGTCTTTACGAAACTGGGATGTTGTTTCAAGGTGAAGCACTAATCATCGCCTTCAGCATCAAGCTCAGCGAAGAGCTCTCGGGGCGAACTGTACTGTTTACTTTTACGGGTGCCCTCCATCATAGCTTTCGTTTCTGCGATAGCTTGCTCAGTTGTAGCATTGTATTGAGGTTGCTTGAGTTCAAAGGGCAATCCACCTTGCATGATGGAAACGTTTAAAAACATCGTGATGGCATCACTTACGGAAATTCCGAAAATTCCAAAAAGCTCCTCAGCTTCCCTCTTAACTTCTGGTTCTATGCGCAGATTGATGTTCGCCGTCTTTGCCACAGTAAATACACCTCTCTATCGTGAAACATTGTATATCTAAAGTATAACAAAAGTGTGTATTTATTGTGGAAATTATCAAGATCCTTCTACTCTTAGCTTTATATAAACCATCAGAGCAACAAAACCGCAGCCAGGAAGCACAACGAAGGTTGTGTGCTAGCCTGAATGAGAAATATCTGCGTGTGCCGCATCGTCGCAAAATCACCGCAACGCCCGCGCAAGCACGCAGGAAACACTACTTTCACAGTCGAATCGTGATCCCATGACAACCAACAGCACCGCCGAAACCGCCATACCATTAGACCTTTCACTGTATCTGGTCACCGGCGAAAACCCCGTCGAAACGGTGCGGCGGGCACGGCATGCCACCTGCATACAGGTGCGTTCCAAGCCCATCAGCGCCCGCGACCTGCATGCCCTTGCCGAAGAGATTGCGCGCATCGCGCTCCCCCACCAGAAGATACTGATTGATGATCGGGTGGATGTTGCCCTTGCCCTGCGTGCTCGCGGGGTGCGCATCGACGGGGTACATATCGGCCAAGACGATCTGCCCGTCGCCGATGCCCGCCGTCTGCTGGGTGAGCACGCCATTATTGGTCTCACCACCGGCACCCGCGAGCTTGTTGAGCGCGCCAACACCGTTGCGCACCTGATCGACTACATTGGTGCCGGGCCGTTCCGCCCCTCCCCGACCAAAGCCTCAAACCGCCCGCCGCTGGGTATTGAAGGGCTGCATGAACTTGCCGAGCTTTCGAAGATTCCGGTGGTCGCCATCGGCGATATTTGGCCGCAAGACTGCCCGAGCATCCGCGAAACAGGGGTTGCCGGGGTTGCAATGGCACGTGCCTTCGTGGAAAACCCGGAATTGCAGGCATAATCATGGCAGAGGTTATTACCGTGGTGGGCGGTGGAATTATTGGGCTGACCACTGCCTTTGAGCTTACCGAACGCGGCCAGCGGGTGCGCGTCTATGACCCAACCCCCGGCGAGCGCGGCACGGGTGCCAGCTATTTTGCGGGCGGAATGCTCGCGCCTATTGCCGAAGTGCAGTTTCAGCAGGATGCGCTTTTCCCGCTCATGGTTTCCAGCGCGAATGCGTACCCTTCGCTCATGCGCAGGCTCGCCGCAGTGACGGATGCGCCCACCGGCTACGATACGACCGGCACGTTGGTGGTGGCGGGTGACCGTGCGGATGCGGCGCATCTGCGCGATGTTTCTGAGTATTACCGTTCGATCAACCGCAGTGCTGAGGCGATTCCCGTGAGCCGGGCTCGTGCCCTGGAACCTGCGCTTGCCCCGGATTTGGCGGGTGCGGCGTTGATTGAGGGCGATCATCAGGTGGCGCCTCGGCTGTTTTTGCAGGCTCTCGTGAAGGCGTTGAGGGCGCGCGGGGTCGAGTTTGTGCGTGAGCGTGTGACTGACTCGGATTTTGGGGATATTGTGTGCACCGGTTTGGGTGCGGCGGGGCAGTACCCCTTGCGCCCGGTCTACGGTGATATTCTGCGTTTGCAGGCGCCGCATCCGCTGGTGGAGCATGTGGTGCGCGGGTTCGTGAACGGGCGGCCCGTTTATGTGATTCCACGGCCAGGCGGTGAGGTGTGCATTGGTGCAACAAGCCGCGAGGACACGCGCACCCGCCCCGGTGTGGACGGCGTGTATCAGCTGCTCAAAGATGCGATTCGGGTGGTTCCTGCGGTAGAAGAATGCGAGCTTATCGAGTCGAATGTGGGGGTGCGCCCCGGAACCCCGGATGATCTGCCGATCTTTGGCGACCGCACCACGGCGACCGGGCGGCGGCAGCTGATCTCAAACGGGTATTTTCGGCACGGAATTTTACTGGCGGCACTCGCGGGGAAAGCCGGTGCGGAGGTGTTTTTGGGCGGGGATATTCCGCCGGAGTTCGCGCCCTGCTCGCCGAAGAGGTTTGAGCACTGATACGCGGTTTTGCTACAACATACCACCAGTTTGTGCACCAGAAACGAGAGGAATAATCCATGAAAATAACCTATAACGGCGAATTATTAGACATTTCGGCCACGAATCTTGAGGCGTTGATTCTTCAGCAGGCGGGCACCGATCAGGGGGTCGCTGTCGCACTCGATGGTGCTGTGGTGCCGCGTTCACGGTGGGCGAGTACCGAAGTGCCCGAGGGCGCTAGGGTCGATGCGCTGACCGCAGTTCAGGGCGGGTAGTGGCCATGATTATTGCTGAGAAAGAGTTCTCATCCCGGCTCATTATGGGTTCCGGAGGCACCACCAGCATGGATCTGCTCGAAAAAGCGCTGGTCGCATCCGGTACCGAGATGACCACGGTCGCCATGCGCAGGCACGCCTCGGGTACCCCTATTTTTCCGCTTCTGACCAGGCTAAATATTGCGCCTCTACCCAATACGGCGGGGTGCCGTACCGCACGCGACACCGTTATCACCGCCCGGCTCGCGCGCGAAGCCCTGGGCACGAACTGGGTTAAGGTTGAGGTGATTAGCGATGAAGACACCCTGCTGCCGGATGTGTGCGAGACTGTGACCGCCTGCGAAACGCTGGTGGCAGAAGGGTTCACGGTCATGGCGTACACCTCTGATGACCCGGTGATCGCCAAACGTCTAGAGGATGTGGGCGTCGCGGCGGTCATGCCGCTCGGCTCCCCCATCGGCACGGGGCTGGGCATTTTGAACCCGCACAATATTGAGCTGATTTGCTCCCGCGCCACGGTTCCGGTGCTGCTGGATGCGGGGGTTGGCACCGCCTCGGATGCCGCGTTTGCGATGGAACTTGGCTGCTCGGGTGTGCTACTGGCCTCGGCGGTCAACCGTGCGCAGGATCCGGTGGCGATGGCGCGAGCCATGAAAGCCGCCGTTGAGGCAGGCTATCTGGCGCGAAGCGCAGGCAGGATTCCCCAGCGCGAGCACGCGAAGGCTTCTTCCCCGGCGGAGGGTCTGGTGTCATGGATGTGACCTCGCATGATCGCTCTTCGGCGCCTGACGCACCGCAGATTCTAGCGCCACAGGACCCGCGCAGGCGCAGGCTCTCGAAGCTGAGCGCGTATTGCGGCAGGATCGTCTGCCCGGTTTCGACCAACAGGCGGTCGCCAATGCGCATGTGCTCGTTATCGGTGCGGGCGGTCTGGGGTGCCCGGTGGTGCAGGCGCTCGCCGCCGCCGGGGTCGGGTCGATTGCGCTCGTCGATCACGATGTGATTGAGCTGTCGAATCTGCAGCGCCAGCCGTTGTTCGGGATCGCCGATTGCGGCCGGGCGAAGGCTGAGGTTGCCGCGCATCGTGCCCGCGAGATTGCCCCGGCGCTGAGGGTGACAGTGTATCGAAGGTACCTGGAGGCATCCTGGATTCTTGACCTGCTCGCCGAGGAGAACCCGGCGGTGATCGTCGATTGTACCGATACCTTTGAGACTAAATATTTGATTGCCGATGCCGCCGAGATAACCGGTATTCCGCTGGTGTGGGGGTCGGTGCTGCGGTATCAGGGCAGCGTGAGCGTCTTCCGCACGGGGTCGGTGCATCTGCGCGATCTGTTCCCTACAACTCCGGAAACGCTGGAATCCTGCGCCGAGGCGGGGGTGCTGGGCGCTACCACGGCGGTGATTGGTTCGCTCATGGCGACCGAAACGCTCAAGTTCCTGGCGGGGCTGCCCACACTTGAGGGTCGGCTGCTCACCTACGAGGCGCTGAGCGGCACATTCCAGAATTTTGCGCTCTCCCCAGACCCGGAACGTGCGCCCGTGACGGATTTGAGCGCCTACGAACTGCCGAAAATTCTGCTGGATGTACGCGAGCAGAACGAACGCGAAACCCAGGTGAAGTACCCGGATTCCCTGCACCTTCCGCTCTCCGCAGCTACCGAGGATGCAGTGCGCTCTATGTTGAAGCCGCTCGCCGGGGAGCGCGTGGGCGTGTTTTGTAAGTCCGGGGCACGCGCAGCGAAGTTTATACAGGAATGGGATGCGGTTGCAGCAGATTATGGGGTGAGGCTCACTGGGGTGTAGCCCACCATCGTGCGGCTTCTTCACGCTGTGAAGGGGCGCCCCACAGGCGTTATAAACCTGAAAACAGGAAAATAACGTTTACATTAAACTTTAAGGTTTGCTGAGTAAATGCTTGAGATTTATAGCACGGGTCTTCTAGGGTAGATGGGGAGACATCCCCTACCGAAAGGGCCTACCATGACCGCCGATAATAAAGGCCTCTCCCGCCGTAAGCTCCTCAAGGCAGGCGCTATAGGTGTGCCCGCAGCAGGTGTACTCGCCTTCGGCTCGACCCTGGTCACCGCAACCTCCGCCAACGCTATCTCCACCGACGGCTGGTGGGGCTCCGAAACCTCAGCAGGGTTCCAGCGGTTTATGAATGCGGCTTTAGGCGCAAATCTAGTTGTCGACGGATGGATCAGTTCCCAACCTGCAGCAATGGCACCCTATTGCCCGGGAATTGTGGGTGGCTGGGAGTGGGCCATACAGATAGATCAAGGCTCCCCTACAATTTCTAAGATGTCAGAGTGGCTGGGAATGCAATGGAAAGGTGCTGACGGTAGTTCGTATTCATACCCTTACCCTCATTTCTCCTCGACACACGTTAATAAGCTACAAAGCCACTACGGTATCGCGCAGGATGGTCGTCTCGACGGGCCCTCCAAGACTATTCAGGCTCTCCAGAACGAAATCAACCAGTACGTCTAAAGTTCTTGCGAATTTCAGTATTCGCATGGATGTAGTCAGTACGTTATGTGTAAGGAGTTTTCGTTATGACGAATGAACACACCGGATTTTCCCGCCGTAAGCTTCTCAAGGCAGGTGCTATAGGTGTGCCCGCAGCAGGTGTACTCGCCTTCGGCTCGACCCTGGTCACCGCAACCTCCGCAAACGCTATCTCCACCGACGGCTGGTGGGGATCCGAAACCTCAGCAGGGCTGCAGCGGTTCTTAAATACTGTGGTCACGAATAAGGGCTGGCTCACAAGCGAGGAGTTTAGCAAGGGTCTGGTTGTCGACGGGATCATCAGCTCACAAGATTCAGGAATGGTACGCCAGTGCCCCGCAATTGTTGGCGGCTGGGAATGGGTAGAATCCGGCAAAGCGGAAGGCTCTCCCACCATCAAATGGTTACAGTCATGGTTAGATCTGAATCCTCCAACCCCTATCTTCGGCACTGGAGATATTTTTTATCTGCAGCGCCACTATGGAATCCCTCAAGACGGTCGCCTTGATGGTCCTTCCCGGACTGTCCAGGCTCTCCAGAACGAAATCAACCAGTGGGTTTAGAGGTTTCTTCTTCATACCTTCCACCCATACCCTGCCTAGCTGGGGCGCGTTTTTCTCCTTATGGGATGCGCCCCAGTTTAGGCGTCAATATCCGCTTTATAGGCCTCAACATATGAAAAGGAAGAAATTATGACTTTTGAGAACACCAGGCTTTCCCGCCGCAAGCTCCTCAAGGCAGGCGCTATAGGCGTGCCCGCCGCAGGCCTGGCAGCCTTCGGCTCCACCCTCGTCACCGCAACCTCCGCCAACGCCATCTCCACCGACGGCTGGTGGGGATCCGAAACCTCAGCAGGGCTGCAGCGGTTCATGAATGCCATAGCAGGCAAAGCCATTCTTACAGTCGACGGAGTCATTAGCTCCCAACCTTCAAATATGGCACCTTCATGTCCAGGAATTGTCGGCGGCTGGGAATGGGTATCAGGTCGGGCAGACGGCTCACCCACCATCGCGAGTATGCAGAGTTGGTTAAAGTTCTATGAGTGGGAAGATGGTCTCATTAGTGCTAGCACTATCAACCTCCTACAACGCCATTACGGCGTCTCGCCGGACGGCCGTCTCGACGCTCCATCCCGGACTATTCAGGCTCTCCAGAACGAAATCAACCAGTACGTCTAAATTCTTGCGAATTTCAGTATTCGCATGGATGTACCCAGTGCTTTATGTGTAAGGAGTTTTTATCATGACCGCAGAAAACAAAAACCTCTCCCGTCGCAAGCTCCTCAAGGCAGGCGCTATAGGCGTTCCTGCGGCAGGGCTGGTAGCCTTCGGGTCCACCCTCGTAACCGCAACCTCCGCCAACGCTATCTCCGCCGACGGCTGGTGGGGATCTGAAACTAGCGCGGGGCTGCAGCGGTTCATGAACACTGTCAGGGGTGCTGGTCTTGTCGTTGATGGAGTGATTAGTTCGCAGCCTTCGCACATGGCACCTGCATGCCCTGGAATCGTCGGTGGCTGGGAATGGGTAGAACCTAGGCAGGCAGAAGGTTCCCCACCATCCTCCATATGTCATTGTGGCTAGGGCTCAAGAACATCGAGTACCCGGTTCCCAGTATGATCAATAATACTGTCATCGAAAACTTACAGAAGCACTATGGTATCTCCCAGGATCGCCGTCTCGACGGTCCATCCCAGACCATCAAGGCTTTGCAGAACGAAATCAACCAGTGGGTTGGGTAAATTAACTAATCCCCAAGCTGCGCCAGGTATCGGCTGTTAGGTTCGGTACCTAAAAAGGCTCTTTATTTCAATAAAGCGGGTTCTCTAATGCTTTATTGAAATAAAGAGCCTTTTTGGGCGAAAAATTAGGGGACTATTTATCGATACTCAGCATCACCTTGGGGCGTTCCCGCTCCCCCGCTTCCAGCCGTTCGAAGGCGGCCTGCGCATCGTTGAGGCTGTAGCTGCTGTCGATGAGCGCGCCCAGCTTGTCCCGGTGCTCCCGCACGAACTGCGCGGCAGCCGCATAGTGGTCGATGCCGTGGCGCACACCCACCAGGTGCTGCCCCCGCAGGGCAAGCTCTGAGGCGTCAAGGCCGGTCTGCGCTGGCGGGAAGCCGATCAGCACCGCCGCGCCCCCGTTCCTCAGCAGAGACGGCGTAGCCTGTAGCGCCGTACCGGAGCCGGAGCACTCCCACACAGCATCCCAGTCCCCAGAGGGGAGAGAGTCCACCGTTTTATAGGCCCTAATCCCAAGCTCGGCAAGGTGCACGGGCTGTGAGGGGTCAACCACCGCAACCTCAACGGGGTACTGCTTCAGCACCAGTGCCGCGAGGGTGCCGATCGTGCCGCCGCCCAGCACCAGTACCCTGTCACCGGGTTCTGGGGTGGCTTTCGCCAGGCCTTCCAGAACCGTCACGAGGGGTTCGATCAGAATGTATTCGGGGTGTGGTTCTGCGCCCGGGCCGTCGTCAATAACGGTCAGCACGTGCGCTGGCATTACAAGCTTTTGCGCCGCCGCCCCGCCGTGCTCATAGAGACCAACTTCGCGCAGGTTTGTGCAGAGGTTCCGACGCCCGCGCTGACAGAAATCGCATATCAGGCAGGGAATCATGGTGCTTCCGGTGACCACCGCACCGGGTTTCAGCTGAGTGCCGTGAACAGTCTGCGGCGGGGTTTCGATCACGCCCACCCACTCATGCCCGTAATGGTGCGGGTACTCGGTCAGACCGCGCCGCAGGTAGTTTGAGGTGCCGTCGTACAGCTCAAGGTCGGTTCCACAGATGCCCGCATGGGCAACTCGAATGAGGGCCTCATCTGGTTGTTGGGGGTGCGCATCTTCAATCTCACGCGCTTCGGCGCTTCGGATTCCGGTGATAAAACTGGCTTTCATCGTTTTTCTTCCCCTTCTTATAAGCCTGGTTGCTGAAGCTGCACCTATTCGACTTCCACGTGCCCGCCGGAGCAGGTGATGTACACGCTCGGCTGATTCTCGGCATCGTACGAGTCGCCGGTGCGGCACTGTTTTCCGAATATTTCCACGCTGCCGGTTGCCTCCCGCACCCGGTAGCCGGGCATCTCATCAAACGTGCCCACCGTGAGCACCGCCCCGCCAGCCACTTTAAGGCTTGCATCCTCATCAACGGTACAGTTCGCTAGCAGGACCGACGCCGATGACGCCCGCGCCTGAACGTGTGAAAAGTCAGAGTTCCTGCACCGGATGGTGCCTTCGGCGGCGGTCAGGTCGGCGTAGCTGGCGCGCATCCCGCCGATAGTGCAGTACGAGCTGGTGCGCACCCGTAACGCGTCAAGGAACGTCCCGGTGGGGACGGTGATTTTTACCCTGGGGCGTGTCAGAAAGTGCAGCAGTGACGGGCGGGTTGCGAAGGGTGACTGCCAGTAGTGTTCTGTCTGGGTGAGCTGTATGGCGCCTTCGTCGGTGCGCACGGTGAAAAGCTCTGCATGGGGCACCTCAATAGTTGCATTTTTGTCGGTTGTTGCGAATATGTCGGTCTCAAGATCAAGTATTTCAAGGGCCAGGGATTTAGGTTCAGTGACGACTATGGACATGGGAAACCTCCACTGCAACGGTAGCGACGGGCGCTGATGCGCCTCACCGCAGGGTTCAGGCGGTACGCACGAACCTGTACAGGTGTACGTTGGGTGGTGCCGCATCCGGCGCCCCGTTTACCCGTATTTTACCCCTGTCACTTGAAACTTTTCTAAAGCACCAGTGTAACGGTGTGTGTGACAAATCTCCCTATTTATATGCATGGTGGGGCCTAACATATCCGCTCGGGGGCTTAAAAATATTCGTCTTTGCACACTTGAAATTCATGCGCTCACACGTTTTTTCGCACTTCGGGACGCTATTTTTTAAAAATGATGTGCACAGCCTTGCAATTAAAGCGCATCTTTATACGTAACGAGAGTAGTATGGGAAGGACAACAATTTTCTGGCCCCAATTTTTCAAGGACTCATGACTCCCCTTCTGCTTTGCACTTCTATCCTTGTTGTTACTCTCACGGCCAGCGGTATCGCTAAGGCTAAAGACCCTTCTAGCACCGTTGAAGGTATTCTGAACTTAGGTTTAGACTCGGTTGCGCCACTGAAGCTCACCCCCGCTGTACTGCCGTGGGCTGAGCTGGTGCTCGCCGCCGGGCTTCTGTTCGCCCCCGGCCCGCTGTTCCCGGTGTTCGCCATAGCCTCCTGTGCGCTTATGGTGTTCTACCTGGTGGTGATTGCTCGGGCGTTGGCTACCGGCCGCACCGAAGGCTGTAACTGCTTCGGGAAGAAATCAGCGGCACCGGTGAGCCGTTACACGCTGATCCGTAATATTGCGCTGACCATTGCGGGTATTCTCACCGTGGTGGCTTCCTTCGTTGGCGGGAAGGCACTGGTGTATGAGCTGGTGGGCCTTAACGGTTCCGGGTGGCTGTGGGCTGTTGGCGCGGGCCTGATCGCGCTGACCCTGTGGGCTATTCAGCGGGGCGAGTCCCTGGCCGAGCCCGCCCCGGATATTCCCGAGGTGGTGCTGCCCTCCGCAGCTGATGAGTCCGAGGATTATGTGCGGGTTCCCATCCCTTACGCCTCTATTTACACGACCGATGGGCGTGTGACCACCCTGCGCGATATGTCTCGTGTGCAGGCGCGTGTACTGTTTTTTGCTTCTCCCACGTGCGGTTCTTGCACCCCTATTTTGAAGACTATTCCCCGGTGGCAGAAGCTGCTGCCGCAGCTGGGTTTGCACCCCGTGTTCAGCAGTGAAGAGAAGATTCGTCAGGCCCATAAGCTGGAGAAACTGGATGAGGGCGTTGAGGCGCTGGTGGATCCCAAGCATGCGGCAATGCACAACTTTGGCCGCGGCACCCCAATGGCCGTGATCCTGGGTTCCGACGGGATGCTGGCGGGCGGCCCCGTAGCGGGAACGAGCGACGTGAAGCAGCTTATGGATGATCTGCTGGTTGAATTCGGCGCCATTAAAGACCCGAACGCCCCCAAGGAGGCGCAGCCCGCTCAGGCCGCCGCTTCGGCAGCAGGAGCCTCAGAGCAGCGCGCACCAGTGCAGGGCAGCTCGGCGACTCAGGCCCCGGCCCGGCCCGCCGCTGTGGACAATGTCTCTCACGGTCAGGTGGGCCGCACCGCACCAGCGCAGCAGAAGGCGCCTGCTTCCGAACAGCCGACCCAGCCTCAGGCTGCCGTATCGAAATCCCAGAATGCGCAGCAGCCCGCACCCGTGAAACAGGGTAGGCAGCCCGCGCAGGGCCAGGGTGCTTCCACGCAGCAAAACGTCGCAGCTCAGCGGCAGAGTGCATCCCAGCAGCAGCCCGCAGCGCCCCAACAGGGTACGGCCGCTGGGGTCGCCCCCGCGCAGAGTTCGGTTCAGCCCCAAAAAACCGCGAAGAATACGGCAGCGCAGCAGCCTGCCGCGGCTTCTCCAACGGCATCGAAAGAGGCCGCTGCACAGCAGCCAAAGCAGCAGAAGGCTCAGGACGCCTCCTCTCCCGCTCAGAAAGCTCAAACGTCAGCCCCGGCAGCTTCTGCCGCTCAGGCGTCTGAGGACTTGGCGCAGGCCACTGCTCCGGTGCCGACGCAGAAGCCCAACGATGCCACCGAGCCCCTGACTCAGGTGGGGCAGCAGAAAGCCTCCCAGCCACAGCAGGGCGGCACCGGCTCGGGCCAAACCGCACAGCAGATCCAGCCTGCACGTGTACAGCCCACACAACCCGCGAATAAGCCGCAGCCTGCAGGCGGCGGTGCGGAGGCGGCCAAGACCACCAGCGCCGCGAAAGCGTACCGGCTGGGGATGCGGCAGCAGGCGGTGCGCGCTAAATCGGCAGGTGCTCAGCCAGTACCGGCTGGCTCTTCCACCGGCGTGGTGACTTCTCCTTCTGCTAGTTTCAACGGGCCGCGTAAGCGGTACACACCGGGGGCCAGCATGCTCAAGTCGCGGCGTTCCCCCGCTGAGCTGTCGGTGCCTCAGGCTGCTACGCGCCCGCCTCTGAAGCCCAGCTCACGTGCCGCTTCTGCCTCTATGGCGAAGCTGCGCAGCCAGCAGATTATTCAGAAGGCGGCGGCAAAGAAGTAGACTGTTAGAGGGCGCCCGCAAAGCAGATACACCGGGTCGCATAAAGAGCGCAATGATGCTCTTTATGCGGCCCGTGTTCGCTCCCACGCGGCCCCGCCCGCAACGAAGACGTGCACACACTTCCACCCTATAGAAAGGCAACTGATGGCTGAGATACAGTTCAATGCCCCCGGCGAGCGCGAAAAGTCGCTGTGGCTCATTAAGAAGGAAAACGACCCGGGCCACTCGCAGTGGTATATTGAGCGTTTTAAGCAGATGGAGGCTGAGGGTAACGACCTGGGCGGTGAGTCACGTGTTCTGGATGCGATGGCTTCCCGAGGGGCAAAAATCCTGGATGCCGGGTGCGGCCCGGGCCGGGTGGGTAAGCAGCTGCACGCGCTGGGGCACCGCGTCACCGGTGTGGATATTGACCCTGAGCTGATTGATGAGGCGACCCGTGTGTGCCCCGAGGCTTCCTGGGTCACCGCTGATTTGGCGGATTTGCCGCAGGCTCTTGGGTTCAACGGTGAAGCCGATCAGGACGGTTTTGAGCTGCTGGTGTGTTCGGGGAATGTGATGGGCTTTTTGGCGCGTTCTACCCGGTACCCTGTGGTTGAGAATTTTTATCGGGTGCTGGCCCCGGGCGGCCGGGCCGTAGTGGGGTATGGTTCCGGCCCTGGACGGGATTATTCGTTTGAGCAGTTCCTTGCGGATGCGCGCCAGGCCGGTTTTACTGTGGATGCCACTTACAGCACCTGGGATTTGCGTCCTTTCACCGAGGATTCGGAGTATTTGGTGGCGGTTCTTTCGCGGGCTAAGTAGGGTGCGTCTAGGCTTCGGGGGCGGTATGTTGTCGAACATACCGCCCCCGTTGTGTTGTGTAGGTGGCTTCTATGAGGAAATCAGGTGGATGGCGCGTGCTGTTTCTTCGGGCAGTAGCGCCCCGGCTCCCAACAGCAGGATGACGAGCGCGGCGACCACGGCGATGGTGGCTGAGCGCCAGCCGGGGTGCAGCTCGTTAAAGGTGATCAGGTGCGGGTGCAGTTTATCAATATCGAGCACGTTCGCTTTCTGGTAGACAGTGGTCTGCTCCGAGAGTTTTGAGGAGACGGTGCGCATTGTTTTTGCATCCCAGACGCGCCCGTCCAGGCGCATGAGCGGTTTCTTGTTTTTGCCGATGGCCCACATGGCGGGGGCAGGACGGTACCGCAGCCGCCCCATGCCGGTGGTTTTTTTGCCGTGCGCCTGCTTGGGGTAGAGCTTTTCAACAAGGATGGTGTGGTCTATGTTTTTGAGCGGCACGGCTTTCCAGCCGATGAGGCGGGCACGCAGCACGTGGGTGTCGGTCAGGGCCACAATGGTGGGTTTGAGCACCGAGTAGAGGCTGATACCGGCGCAGAACGCGATGAGCAGTGTCACTATGGTGTAGGGCAGGGCGGGCCGTTTGTAGCCGAGGAAGGCGAGCGCGGCGATGAGTGTGAGGGTGCCCGGTAGTGCCGCTTCGACGCGCCTGCCGTAGGAGCGGATGCGCGGGTGGTAGATGTGTTCGGCGGTGCCGTGTTTGCTGCTGATTTCGTGTGCGCGTTCTGCCATACTCTCCACTTTAGTGGTATGAGCGCTCATAGCCTAGTGGGGCGCGCGGTTTCTACTGCCCTATTCCTGCCGTTCGGGCGCGTGGTTTTCTGGGGTGCAGCCGGTCTTAGCGTGGGTGCTGCGGATACGGGGCGTTTACCTGCTGGCGGGAACGGGGGATAATACTGGCGCAGTGTTTCAGAAGGAGACGCGCACGGATTTCGCGTCTACCTCGGCCATGCCTTTGAGTGTGAACGGGATTTCTTTTGTTATTTCTTTATGGGTTCCCGTGTATAAATCTAGCTGCTCGAACGAGATTTTTACTTTGCCTTCTGCGGGTGAGAGTCTCCACATTTTGTCTGATTCTGCGGTTACTTTCGGCTGCGGGTATTCAATAACTGACCATTTCACTGCCCCATCTACTCGCCCACCGAAGGAGTACTCAAATGGGCATCCGGACGGGTATAGGGTATTTTGTGCCGCGCATTTATCAACGTAGGAACGCACCTGGGTTTGTACGGATTCCAGCGCCTTTTCGCTTGGTTCCAGGGCTATATCGGCCTGGGAGGATGCATCTGCTGTGAGCACCTGCTGCACGCTTTTTGAGGCGGTGTACACTGCGGAGTCGTAGGCGACCGTGTACACCCCGGGGTAGAATACCGGGAATGATGCCTCGCCCTGATCGACGGCGACTTTACGGTTATTCACGGTGGCTGCCTCAACCCCCGCGATTTTCACTGTGAGGGTGGGCAGCTCCCCCGACTCAATATCCCAACGGTCGAAGACTCCCCAGTGGGTGCCCGCCTGGTGGAGCCGGAAATCGGTGTGTTCGCTTTTGCCGTCAATGGTGTAGGAGGCGCGCACTGTTGCTTCATTTCCGTTGGGGTCTTTCTCTATGACGTCAATCTGCACATCTTTGAGGGTTGAGGCTGCACGCCGCAGCGTGTCGCCGTCGAGCATAGCGGGGTCTCCGTCGGGGATTCTGGCCCCGAGCAGCCCCAGCGCGTATGATCCGTTACCCGTTTGGAGTGCGTGGAAATATTCGCGTACTTTCCCCTCCGGTCCGTACACCAGTTTATTGGTGGCGAAAAGCGCGCCAGCGGCCGCCACGAGGGACACGATAACGCCAATAACCCAGGCAGTCAGGAGCTTCTCGACGGGAGAGTGAATACGCATAGATAAAGAATAGCTCACAGTGAGTGCACTATTAGTACGTATGTAATTCCCGTCATACCGTTCTTGTTTTATGTATGCGCCTTTGGTTACTTTTTGGCTAAAAGTTATTTTCTGCAATATCGCAGACGTTTATAGGCTCACAGGGCGGGCTCTAGTTAATCCCCCGCAAATCCAACACGAGTTCGCTCTCATCCGCGGCATCACCGGTGACGATGACCGGAATACCCCAGTCCTGCTGGTATAGGTGGCATGCGGCGTGCTCGGGAATATCGCCGTCGGGGGTGCCGTCGCAGGCGGCAGCGCGGGCGGTAATGTGCAGCACCGCCTCCTGAATTTCGGGGTTGAGCACGAGGGTACGGCTGAGCCCTTGGGAGGTACCGGCACCGTCCAGCAGGAAGTTTTCGGGGGTGGATGAGATTTTCAGCTGGGTCGGGTCTCCCCAGCGGGTATCGAGTTTCTGCCCGGTCGGCACGGTAAACCGCGAGGTGAATTTGAGGGTTCCGCCGGTGAGCTTCGTGGCGGGTCGGGCGGTTGTAATCGCCCCTTCGTCCACTTTCTGCGCCTGCGCCGGAATGGCGGCACGCACCAGCTGGTGCGCATTGGTTTCCACGATTATCAGGCGGGGCTCCTCACCCGGACTATGCTCCACCAGGAGGTCGGCGGGTTCGGCGAGTCCGCGCTGCAAGGTGCTCAGTTCCTTCGCGGCAGGATCCCAGCGGCGAATCGCACCGTTATAGGTGTCTGCCACTGCGATAGAGCCGTCGGGAAGCTCCGCGAGTCCCAGAGGATGCTGCATACGTGAGGTCTGCGAGTCGCCGTCCACAAACCCGAAATCGAACAGACCCAACCCTACAGCAGAGGTCACCTGTACGCTCTGGTGTCCGTGTTCGTCCCGCGTAAAGGTTATGTGGCGCAGCCCGCTAGTTTCCGAGCAGACTACCCACAGACTGCCGTCACGCGCCTCGATAATGCCGGAGGGTTGGGCAAACCATGCGTCCTCGGCGGTACCGTCCTGCAGCCCTTCAACCCCGGCGCCCGCGAAAATACTGACGGTTTCAGAGACGGGGTCGTAGCCGAAGAGCTGGTGGGTGCCAGCCATCGCGATCACGAACTGCCCGGCTTCACGCGAGTAGACCGCATCCCACGGGGATGAGAGGGCTACAGCGGTGGCGGGCACATCCTCAGGGATATGGTTTGCGTTGCCCGTGACGGCGTTGTCTCCATCAATCACGCGCTGCACGCCATTGCCCGCAAGGGTACGAACCTCACCCGTGCGCAGGTTCAGCGAGCGCAGCCGGTGATTCACGGTGTCGGTGATCAGCACATCGTACCCGAGTTTTTCACGCAGTTCGGCGGGTACCAAAGCAAGCCCTTGCGGTTCGTTAAAGCGTGCAGTGGTTCCGGTTCCGTCGGCGTAGCCTTTTTCGCCGTCCTCTCCCCCACCGTAGGTTGCCAGCACAGTGTTGAGGTCTTCGGCAACCTGCAGGATGCGGTGCCTAGCGGTGTCGGACACCAGGTAGGTGCGTGCGCCGGTGCCGAACAGGTTTTTGGGTCCGAACTCTGTGGGGAGTTCGATAGCTTTCCCCGGGAAAGCGAATGTTCCCTCGGTTTTGGGTCGGGGCACATAGGGGCCGTCGCCTCGGTGCAGGGTACCTTTTGCTTCGTGTTCGGCAACGAGCTCACGCACGAGTGAGGTAAGCCCCTGCACGTGCCCCTCCCCAGAAAGATGCGCCACAATATACCCTTCGGGGTCGATAACCACGAGCGTGGGCCAGGCGCGGGCGGTATAAGCCTGCCAGGTGGTGAGTTCGGGGTCGTCGAGTACGGGATGTTTGATGTCGTAGCGGTCTACGGCTGCGGCGAGCGCTACCGGGTCTGCCTCATGCTCAAATTTGGGGCTGTGCACGCCCACAGTGACGAGCACATCCGAGAATTCTTCTTCGAGGGGCGCAGCTCGTCGAGCACGTGCAGGCAGTTAATGCAGCACAGGGTCCAGAAGTCGAGGATCACGATTTTGCCGCGAAGAGCCTGCAGGTCTAGGTTCTTCTCGCCGGTGTTGAGCCAGGATCGTCCGATGAGTTCGCTGGCGCGCACGCGCACGGTTTTCTGCCCGGTATGATCTTGCCCGGAATGCTGGTTGCTGGTTTCGCTCACGATTCTCTCCCCTATGGTTTCGCGCCCAGACCCCGCTGAGCAGCAGGGTGCGCTCGTTTCACCCTATTATGCCAGCGGTGCGGGCGTGTTCACCGGGCGGTCAAAGTTTATGAACTCGCCCCGCAATACGCCGTCATATTCTGTCATAGATTCATGGTCTAAACGTCACGTTGTCTGGCAATACTACTCGTCAGCAAGATGAGAAAACATACAAATTCTGCTTTCTAACTTTCTTGGATACGAATCCGTAAAAGTTGTGGTCCTAAAATGATTAGCACCACAAGTTCCCCCAGGCCTGCAACCCACAGAGCAGTTGAGATTGATACTGCTTCTGCAAGTGAAGAAATCATGAGAGCGCCTATCGGTAGGCTACTCATGATGCAGACACGGGCACTAGCATTTACACGTCCAAGCGCTTCAGCGGGAGTGATCTTTTGCCGTAAAGTTACGAGAGCTATATTCATGATTGGACTTCCGTACCCAATACAAAATTGTCCCGATAACAGACAGATCCATGACCATCCAGGAAAAATAGCGGCGGCTGTAAGAATCGATCCCACTGCCATCCACGCTACGCCAATACCTACACAGGCTCCCTCTTGAACTTTCTCCGACCATATACGGTAGCTAAGTGCACCGCATAAAGCACCTATCCCTGCTACCGCTATAGCAATACCATATGCAGACGAATCTAATCCAAGGGTTCGCGTCACATATAGAACAAATAAGGCGCTTATTCCTGCCTCAAAAATATTAATGAAGGCACCAGATAGTACGACCAAACGAATAACAGGCGTGCGCCAGACAAGTTTAAGCCCAGCCAACATATCAGAGATAATACTGGGTGTATTCAGCGAACTTCTCTGTGAAATTGCCGATGGAACCCTGAAACGACCTGGTAACAGTAGCAACACGATAAATGCGATGAGAAAAGTTACTGCATCCAAAGTAATTAGGTACTCTGGGCGGTAATGTGCTGCTAAAAATCCTCCCATAAGTGGTCCTATAAGCTGAGCCATTGAACGAATAAGCTCAAACCTGTTATTTGCTCTGTCAAGCATATTCGGGGCACAATGTCGGGGACATAGGTTTGATAAGCGATATCGAAGAATACGTTACAGACCCCCATGCAGAATGAGATAACTACGAGAACTGTCACTGTGAGGTTCTGCGTAAGCGCAAGAATTGGGATCAACCCAATTAATCCGGCACGTGTGATATTACATACCACCATCATGGCCCAGCGACTATGCCTATCAACAATGGCACCGGCGATAAGTCCTATCAAGATAATGGGCAGCCACCCTACAGCGCTGACAACGCCCAGAGTTATTTCTCCTGCGCTAAGCGTTATCGCAACGATAAGAGGAATCATCACAGAAGAAATCTGAGTGCCGAAAAGTGAGAAGGACTCTCCAATAAGCACGGTAGTAAAGGAAGCAGGTAGCCTCGTACGTGTAATATCCGCTGTAAAACCAGCATGAGGTTCTGGCACTGATTCAGAGGCTGCCATGAAGATACTCCTGAAGTTCAGATAATTGAGGAAATCAATTATAGATCCTCCGCATTAGTGCTCCGCCGAGTGAACATGGAAAAATAATTACCTCATTATGACAAAGAGTACGTAGCCCTGCATCATATATTCATCTACAGGAAGCAACCTACATGCTAAAAAGGCTCTCGGTGTGAACAAGGAGGAGTTTCTAACGCTTTGTTCACACCGAGAGCTTTTATCCTCCCCTAGCGAAAGGGAGGTTATGTAGGTTTAGAGCTTACGCCTTCGGAATCGGCTGCAGGCGGCGCAGCTGGGTTACGTGTTTGGGCTCCAGCTCAGCCACGTTCTGCACCTGCAGCAGCTTCATGGTGCGGCGCACCTCTTCGGAGAGAATTTCGATGGTGCGGTCCACGCCGCGGCGGCCACCTGCCATCAGCCCGTACAGGTAGGCGCGCCCAATCAGGGTGAACTTCGCACCCAGTGCCAGGCAGGCCACCACGTCGGCGCCGTTCATAATCCCGGTATCAACCATCACCTCGGTGTCCATACCGACTTCACGCACTACTTCTGGGAGCAGGTGGAACGGTACAGGTGCGCGGTCCAGCTGGCGTCCGCCGTGGTTCGACAGCAGAATACCGTCCACACCCAAATCGGCAAGTTTCTTGGAGTCCTCAACATTCTGCACGCCCTTAATGACGATCTTGCCGGGCCAGATGCTGCGGATTTCTTTCAGGTCCTCATAGTTAATGGAGGGGTCCATCGCCGCGTTCAGCAGCTCGCCCACGGTACCGCCGGTTGAGGAGAGCGAGGCGAATTCCAGCTTGGGGTGGTCAGGAAGTCGTACCACCACCAGGGGCGCGGGATAGCGTTCGCTACGGTTTTGAGCGACAGCTGCGGCGGGATGGAGAAACCGTTGCGCTTATCGCGCAGGCGTGCACCGGCCACCGGGGTGTCCACGGTAAAGAAGAGCGTGTCGAACCCGGCCTTGGCGGCGCGTTCAACCAGTCCGTAGGAGATTTCACGCTCACGCATCACGTACAGCTGGAACCAGAGGCGCCCGTCGGGGTTTACCTTGCGCACATCCTCAATGCTGGTGGTGCCTAGGGTTGAGAGGCAGAACGGGATGCCTGCCGCACCGGCGGCTCCAGATCCCGCGATCTCGCCTTCGGTTTGCATCAGGCGGGTGAAGCCGGTGGGGGCAATACCGAACGGCATGGCGGAGGTGCCGCCCAGTACCTCGGTGGTGGTGTCTACGGTCGAAACATCAGTGAGCACGCCGGGGTGAAACTCGATGTCTTCGAATGCCTGGCGAGCACGGTTCATGGAGAATTCGCCTTCGGCGGCTCCGTCGGTGTAGTCGAAGGCAGCGGCGGGGGTGCGGCGCTTAGCGATTTTGCGCAGGTCGTAGATGGTCAGCGCTTTTTCCAGGCGGTTTCCGGTGAAGTCCAGGCTAGGCTTTTTGAACTGCATGAATTCCATGAGTTCGCTCGGTTTGGGAAACTGACGCTGTACCATTGATGCGCCTTCTTTCTGCGGTGTCACCGCGTCATTGCTGTACCTTCGTGTCGGCGAGGGGCGGGGGTGGGCCACCTCTCATATGCGGTTAGACCACACACCCTTAAAAGTAAGCTTAAGCTAACGTAAAGTCAATTATTAGGGTAGGCTGTACTTATTAAAATCTGTGTGGTGATGCGGTATTCCGCAGGCACAAACCCACACCGGGAGCGCACATCCCCGCACAGCATGTTCTCCGCACGGGAAGCCCCGCAAAGGTATTCCACAAGCCAGAACACACCGATGACTGATAAAACTCTGCCCAGTAGCGTAGTATCGAAAGTAGACGGTGAAAAACAAACAACCACACAGCGCACACAAGGACTTCACCATGGATCAGACCCAATCACGACGCGGACGCCCGCCCCGCATCACCCATGACCAGATAGCGCAGGCAGTCATTGACGTTGGTTTCCCAAACCTCACCTTCGCGGCGGTACGCGAAAAACTGGGGGTGGGTGAAAGCACCCTCTACCGGTACGCCCCCGACCGCGACGAGCTTGTACGAATGGGCCTGAACTACGCGTTCTCCCAAGTTGAAATGCCCCCGCTTGAAGGGCACTGGCGGGACATCCTCCATTCCCAGGCGGTGCACCTGTGGCGCAGTTTTGAGAAATACCCCGGCTCCGCCACCGAAGCCGCACGCGGGGTGGTTCCCGCCGTGGCAATGTACTTCCTGGAAGAGCTATGCGCCGCCCTAATTCGCCGCGGGTTCACCCCCGAAAACGCTGTTATTGCCTGCGACACCCTGTTCGATATGGTGATCGACAACAGGCGCGGAGTCGAGCATATTGATGCCCTCATCCCCGATGGCGGCCCGGGGCGGGAGAACATCCTGGAGCAGGTGGGGCAAGACCAGCCCGCACCGCACCAGCAGGATCAGGACCAGGATACTGACCCCTACCGAGAGCAGGCCCAACAGGCAATACTGGATGTTTTTACGCGTGACCCGTATGACTGGCTCATCTGCAAGATCACCATCATCCTTGACGGTATCGCGCAATCACTCGCGCCGCAGCAGCCCCCGGATGCCTCCGCCCTCCCCGATGACTCACCGGCAGAACACTCCGACGATACCCCCACATAAAAGCTCCCACCCCAACCAGCTACAGGCCGGTTGGGGCGGAAGACTATGTTGGTTTCTAGACCCTGCACACTGTACGTTCACGCACGGAGGCTAAAGGCACAGGTTCGGCGGTTTCCCCGCCGGATAAGCGTCCTAGTAGTACATGCCGTGGCGGTAGTCCCAGCTGGGGAACGAGTCGGAGAGGTGACGCATAATTGCCTCATAATCCAGGCCCTTACGGATCAGCACCGGTGCGGGGGTTACCCCACGCTCGCCGTGCTGTTCGGGGACAATCTTGCCCTCATCATCAACCATGGACACCATCACGCCCTGCTCGTGGCGGGTCTCCTCAGACTTATCGGGCTGGATGGACTTCACGTACTCGTCGGAGCGGATAATCAAATCCACGCTGCTTTCAATGCGTTCACCAATGCCGCTGGCACGGCCCTTATTGCCAATACCGGAGGGGTTTGCTGAGCTTGCGAAGGTCAGGCGCCCGCCTTCCCACAGCTTACGCACGATCTGCTCACCGGGCACACCAAAACGGATCACGAAGCAGCTGGTCGCGCGGGTGTCTCGGGCCAGTTCCTTGGTGGTCTCATCCGGCAGGTACTTCTCGGCGTCCTCACGCCACGGCAGGATGCACCCCAGCAGGATGTCCTCGTCCCAGTGTTTCTGGTAGAAGTCGCGGATTTCCGGGGTCAGCTGGGCGAGAGCCTCAAGCTGCTCCATGGAACCGCACAGCACAACGCCAGGCTTCTGGCGCTTGCGCTGTTTCGCGTCAAACTTACGTTCTAGTCCTTCGCCGTCGGTTGCCATGAGAATGTAACCGACCTTTGTGGGGGATACAATAAGGCCGCCTTTACCAGAGAGAATAGATACGGCCTGCGGGGATGCTTCCCCGGTCCATTCTTCGAAGGTGGGGCTGATGCTGCGTTGTTAGTCATGGGGTTTATTATATTCCGCAGGCTTTTGTTGGCGCGACGGTCAGGGCAGACATCCACATAATGAGAAGAGCCTCCGGAAGAAGCCACCGCCAGCACGTCACGCTCACGGGACGAAAAACCCGCCAAGGGGCATCATTATAGAACCCGGGCGGGGCTTTCTGGCACACGGTTATAGGCCGCGGCGCGTGTCCTCCTCGTGCAGACGCTCAAACATTTCGTTGTAGGCATTCAGTTCGGCGTCCCCGTCACGGTCGGCCTGCCGGTCAATGCGTGCAGCGAGTTTTTTGTCGGCCTTTGCCCACTGGAAGCCCACCGCAACCGCCACGATCATGGTCGGGATTTCGCCGATACCCCACATGAGCGCACCGCCCATCTTCTGGTCGTCCAGCGCCGACAGGCCCCAGGTGCGCCCCAAGTTACCGAACCAGGAGGCGGCCAGCAGGGCCTTCGAGTTCATGATCGAAATACCCACGAAGGCGTGGTACCCCAGGGTTGCGATCAGCATAATCAGACGCATAGGGTACTGAGGGCGGTGTGGAATCGGGTCAATACCAATAAGCACCAGCATGAAGATATAGCCCGTGAGCGTAAAGTGAATCATCATGAATTCGTGCCCGATATGGTACCGCAGCATCACCCCGAAAAGTGGCGTGAAATAAACAACAACGATTGAGCCAGCAAAATTGACGGCGGCAAAAATGGGGTGCGTAACAACTTTCGACCATCCCGAATGCACAATGCGCACAATCCACTCGCGCGGGCCTCGCGTGCCGTCCTGGCGCGGCTCCAGCGCCTTAAGCAGCAGCGTCACGGGCGCACCTAATACCAGCAGAATCGGTACGACCATCGTGAGCACCATATGCTCAAACATGTGCACCGAAAACAGCACGCGCGAATACACGGCGGGCGGGCCGGAGGTGATGTAGTTCAGCACGAGCAGCCCCAACATCCAGGAGACGGCACGCATCACAGGCCAAGAGTCACCCGCATGGCGTACTTTCACGAACGCCCACAGGTATACAATCGCCAGATACCCCAGCGCAGCAACCCAGAACCAGTCCCAACGCCACTCGGTGAACCAGCGCTGAAAATGCGGCTCGGGCGGCATGTCGTACCAGGTGATAATGCGCACCGGCGTGGCATCCGGCGCGAGAGTTTCCGGAACCGGCGGCGGCGTGCGTGAGAGCGAAGCCCCCAGCCCGGAGGCCGCCCCCATAATCACAAGCTCAGCAGCTATGGCGCTCCACAGGGCGCGTGTGCCGCTCATCTTACCGGCGGCGAGCGCGGGAATGAGCCTGAGGCGATGCGCCGCACCAATAGTTCCCAGAATCAGGGTCAGCCCTAGTTTTAGGAGCACAATCTTGCCGTAGTCGGTGCCTAAGTCCCGCCACGACGACATGCGCACCCCCGCGTTCGTAATGCCCGAGAGCAGCACGAGAATGAACCCGATGAGGGCAAGCAGCGAGTAGCGGCGCAGTACCGCATGGGCCATCGGCACGCGACGAGATGCCGCAGTGTGTTCGCCGCGGCGCTCCTCAACGACGGTGCCGGTGCCCGCATCCTTACCCGAAATACCGCGCGAGATAAACGCCAGCGCGATCAGCCCGCCGCACCAGATGCTCACCCCAGCAGGTGCAGCCCCAGGGAGTTAACGGCGCCCATATGGTCCTGCCCGCCCGAGGAGTGCCCCGAAAGCGCCATATCCGCGATACCAACCAGCGAGATCATGAAGATGAAAAACAGCCCCATGAGTGAGCGCACCCCGAAACAGGCGGTGGCGACCACGGCGGCAACCACGACGGTCATACCTTTTTCTTTGCCCGCATCTAACGTGGTGACGTAGCTGATCAGCTCACTGGCGTACTCGGCACCGGAGCCAATGGGCCGCCCCGAAATATCGGCGTAGGAAAGAATCAGCACAGCCAGCGCCGCTAGAGTCCACAGCACGGCGGAGGCGGCGGCAAGGTTCAGCACATCGGCGAATGGCTTGTACTCTTTCTCAGCGGTATTGTGTGCGGAGCGTGTGCCGTGGCGTGTTCCGGCGGCATCGGCGGCGTAGCGGGGAATAATGCCCATCGCGAAGATTAGCGCGCCCATAGTCGTCGCCATTGCAAAGTTATGCACAACCTCGGTGATGGGCAGCCCCCAACGCACGAGCGCACCGGCATCCGCTAAGTCCGTTGCGGCGTTAGCGGCGGTAATACGCAGTGAAATAATCAGCACCAGCAGCCCCACCCCCGCGTAGGCGGCAATCCAGGGTGCGCTCAGCCCGGGGCGCACGGCGGCGCTCTTGGGGCCTGCCTCGGTTTTCTGCGGTTGTGAAGACATAGTAGCCATAGTTCTTTTTATCTGTGGTGTGTGCGATGGTGCGTGTTAGGTATGCGCGTACATTCTGGGTGGCTAGGTGAAGAGGCTTTCGCCGATATACCCGCCCTCCTCACGTACCCCCGCGGGGATAGCGAAAACCGCCGACCCGATGGGAATCGTCCACGTGTTGAGCATATCGAGTTTTTCGAGCCGTTTCTGAATGGGCACAAATTGTTGCACCGGGTCGGTCTGGTATGCCACGAAAATCAGGCCCGCGTTGGAGATACCGCCGGAGACCTCCCCGTGCCGGGACAGCCCGCCCGCGTTCGCCACGGGTTCGTCGTAGTTATAGGCGCGGCGCAGGATGCGCTCCCACGGTTTTTTATCGAGTTCTTCCCCGCGGGCCCGGCGAATATGCGCGTAGGGGGCGATCATTTCAAACCCCAGGTTGTTGGTTTTGGCGAAGTCGGGGTCGTCGAATTCTTTTGTCCCGGTCAGTGGTGCCCCGTTGGAAAGTTTACGGCCGATCGCGTCCTCACGGGCGGGGGTGTCTACCTCATCCCAGGTGTCCAGGTTCATGTGGATGCGCCGAATCACCACGGAGGTGCCGCCGGGTTCCCACGCCTGCGGGTAACCAGCGCTGGCGCTGCCTTTGCCCCACACGATGTCGTCGAGGCTGGCGCCGCCGCGTCCTGGGGTTGCGGCGGGGTCGGCGGTGGGGTTCACGGTGCCGTCTACCTGCCCGAACAGGTTACGCGGTGTGCCGGTGCCAGCCCCGAAAGCACGCAGGAACCCGTTCTGTACCCACCTAATACGCCCGAAGGAGCGGGTGTCTTTGGTGAGCATCCGCTGGGCGTGGGAGAGTACCGTGAGGTCGTCACAGCACAGCTGCAGCAGCAGGTCGCCGCCGGTGTAGGCGTCCTGCAGCTTGTCGATGGCGGGGAACGCCGGCAGGGGCGCGAGCCAGCCGGGTTTTTTCTCGGGTGCGGCGATATCGAAGATGCGGGAGCCGAACCCAATAGTGACGGTCAGGTTCGCGCTGACCTGGGCAAGTTCAGGTTCTTGGTCGGTGAGCGGGGCGGTTCCTCTCGTCAATGCCGCAGCATCGTTGGTAAGGATACGCAGGAGCCGCTGGATTGCCTCGGCGTGGAGGTTTTCGTTCAGATCAATGGCGATGAACCGGGCGTGCGCTTGGGATTCTGTGGCGATCCCCTGCTGGTGTTCACCGTAGAATCCTGCCGTGGCGTCGGTGAGGGCAATGTCGGCGGGTTTCCGCCCGGGGACCGACATGTCCGAGCGGGGCGGTGACAGCAGCGCGTGGGCGCTGGCCCCGGCAACAGCGCCGACCCCTACCCCGGCGGCGCCGGTAATGACGGTGCGGCGGCGCATCGCGCCTAGGGGCGTTTGCCCCGCAGTATCTGTGGTTTTATGTGGGTTTTCGGGTGGCATGTTTTATCCTGCGCTACTCGTGGTGGTTGTAAGGTGGTGTGCGCATTCTGGATGCTACGGTGGTAGCATCCTGCTGCACCGGTTACGGGCTTTCCTACAGTAGGTACGATAGGGCCGGTTACCGCCCGATCCGGTGCGGCTTAAGTCCATTTATTTTACCAAACAGTTTTTCGGTTCTGAGTGGTTTACCGTTGTTTTTTCTGGGTTTCGCGGCGGGGCCGGTGCCTTGCGGTGCAGGGCTCAAAAGTCCTGCACCGCAAGGCACCGTGTGATGACCTGACGCCATCGGTTTACCCGCCTCCCATAGAGCGATTTACGGTATTAGCGCGGTGCTGCGGCTACTTGCACTCGGGCAGCGGCGATTCGGAGGCCCCTGCCGCACCGTGCGAATGCTCGTGGGATCCTTCGCCGTGGTCATGGTCAGCGTGTTCACCGGCTGAGGCCGACCCGGAGGCTGAGGACCCGCCGTGCTCATGGTCATGTCCCTCATGCGAGTGGTCGTGCCCATCGTGGCTGTGTGAGTGGTCGTGCCCGCCGTGTTCATGGTCATGTCCCTCATGCGAGTGGTCATGCCCGCTTGCCGAGGCATCGGCGGTGGCTGACGCTGAACCTTCACCCTTGTACTCTTCCTTCGCGCCCTGGTAGTCGCGGGCCACCGGCTTAAATTCAAGGGAAGCGCCGTCTTCGGTCTTGACCGTCACAGTGGTCGCCCCGCCTGCGGCGAGCGAGCAGCCCATATCCATGAGCATAATGTGGTCACCACCGGGCTTGAGTTCCAGGGTGGCACCGGGCTCAATGGTGAACTCGTGCACCTGCTCCATCTTTGTGCCGCCATCTGAGCCTTTGGTGGTGGTGTGCAGCTGCACGGTGTCGGTGGCGGTCGAGGAGGCGCTGGTGATCTTCACCGGTTTGTCCCCGCTATTGGTGATTTTGCCGAACACGCCGGTCATGCTGCCCTTGCTGGCTTTCACCCAGGCCCCCTCAATTTTAGGGTGCCTGACGAGGCGCTGGCCCCCTGCCCGCCTGCCGCACTAGCCCCCGCTGAGGCTGATGAGCTTGCCGAGGAGGATGCCGATGCGGAACCGGATGAGCCGGTGCTGGTGGAGCCACCCCGCAGGCGGAGAGCAGCAGCACCCCAGCTGCGGCGGTGCAGGTAAAGGTTACGAGCTTCTGATGATTCTTGAACATGGTTGGTTTTCTCTTTCTGGGCGGTACCGCCCGGTGTGTGCTGTGCGCAGCTGCGGTCGAGGGACGACCCCAGCTATTGCGCATACTTAGTGAGTGCGGCTACTTAGTAGTTCCTGAGCCGTCGTTGCGTTTGCGGATGAGCATCACCACAATCGCCCCGACCAGCAGGATCAGCAGCCCGCCGCCGCCCCACAGCCAGGGGGCAAGTCCTTCTTTATGTTCCGTGTCCGGCCCGTTCTGCGCCTCACTGCTCTGTTCGGCGGAGGCGCTGCTTACAGGTGCCGAGGCGGTTTTACCGGCCCCACAGTAAACCTGTAGGTACCCTGAATGGGGTGCCCGTCGGATGAGACCACGCGCCAGGTGACGGTGTACGTTTCATCCGCTGCGGGGTCTTTGAGGTTGAGGGTCTGGGTGACGGTGTTGCCGCTGACTTTAGCGTCGCCTTTCCCTTCAACAAGGGAATTGCCAGCCGAGTCGGTCACGCGCACCCGGTTGCCGCCCTCAACGTTCATGAGGTTAGCGCTGTAGGTGAGCGTGATTTCGGTGGGTGCCTTGCTGAGGGTCGCATCGGCGGCGGGGGTACTGCTGACGAGCTCGTCGTGCGCATAAGCGGGCGCGGCGGTGAGCGTCAGCAGCGTTGCCGTGAGCGCGGCAAGTAGGGTACGCAAAATAGTGCGCATAGTGTTTCCTTGTCTGAGTCACGGGTTGCGGTAACCCGGGTGCGGGTGCGTGCACCATCTGGCACGCTGGCTTTCTCAGACGAAGGCGGGCGGGCCGCGCTCAATACGGCAGTATTTGAGGGTGGCAACCCGCCCGGTGGCGGGTGTGTTCGGAATATACAGTAGGATGCGCCGCCCCAGCAGCGGCAGCACGGCTGGCGGGGTGAAAAGAGCCACCCCCAGGGCACGCACTTTCATGGCGAGCAGGCGTATTAAGCGAGCGAGGGTGCGCTCAGCGCTGTAGAGCACCCCCAGGCTGGCGATAGCTGCCACTAGGTGCACCCCGAACATGGGTATATGTGCGTGTTCGGCCGCTGCGTGGGTGAGGGTGTGGGTGCCGCCTACCCCGCCGCCCGATGGGGCATAGTCATAGGGCGTGTTTCCTGGTAAAACATGGTTGCCCAGCGTATGGGTATGTGCCCCGTGCGCGGCGGTGCTGGCGTGGGCTGCTGCGATGTGCTCCCCCGCTAGGGAGGGCGCGTGGGAGAGGTTAAAGAGTGTGTGCAGTAGTGCTTGTACGGCAACGGCGCCTAGGGCGGTTCCTGCGGTGAGGGCTTGGGGGATGCGGTTGCGCATCCGGCTCATAACCAGCAGCAGCACCAGGCTCATGAGCGCCCCAAGCGCGGTGCACAGGATGAGAATCATAAGGTGCGGCGCGCTGGCCCCGGCAAGGGTGTGTCCGGCTGCGCCGAGGAGCACGGCGGTACCTGAGATAGCCCAGGCACGCCCCATTAGGGCGGTGCGGGTGGGGATGCACAGCGTATGCGCATCCGTTTCAGTGCATGCACAGGGGTGTTGCAAGGGGTGAAGGCGCGCCGAGCGTAAGCGTTAGCTGCGTCGCGCATATATGCCTCCTCGCTGCTGGTACACCGTGTGTGCGGTTTTCGTGTACAGCACCCATTCTACCGGTAATACCGTAGGGCGCCGCATCCTCCGTTGGATGCGGCGCCTGTTGGGCTACCCCGAGGCACGGAACGTTACTTGTGGCCCCTGAACGGCAGCTTCCTGTGCCGAGGTGGTTGAGCCGTACGGCGCGCCTTATTTCCGCACTGACGCGCCGCCGCTCTTTCCGCACAGGTTTATGAGCTGGCGGCCTTATCGGGTCAGTTGTTCGCCTGCCGCATACGGTGGTGTAGGCGGCTTCTTTCCCGAAGGGATTGTGTGAAGGCGTGACCGTCAGCTCAGCAGCGTGGAGGGGGTTCTAGCGGAGGTGGTCATGAGGGTTTTCCTCTGTGGTGGTTGGTATACGGTTTGGGGTGTACTGCCGCAGTTCGTGCACCCGCATTATTGCAGGCTTGCGGTAGTGATAGGTTCCACTATATAAGGGGTGGCTATGTTTGACCTGTGTTTATACTGTGATACCCACCTGTGAACAGCGAGAGCACCGAAGCAGTGGGGCTTGGCGAGGCGGCTCCCACCTCAGCTGTAGTGGGATACTGCCGCAGCGGGGATACCGTGGCGCCCCTGCCGCAGGTAGTGTGCCTCTGTCTGCTATTAGGATCGCTGCCACAGGTCACACGCCGCTCCCCCGCTTGTTTTTGAGGCCAACGTTCGGGTAGCAGCTGTTATCCGCTCAATGGAGGGAACTATTTGGAGGTCTGTGTGGGTTCTGCTGGCGCTTTGGGGGTGACGTTCTGCCCGCTGGGCACAGCAGGAACCTGCGGTGTTGCGGGTTTTTCAGTGGTGGGAGACCCGTTTTTAACAACGGTGTATTCCCCGTCTACGCTCACTTCTGCGGTGTCACCGTTGGCGTAACGGGTTTCCCATGAGCCGTCTGCCTTGACCGTGGTGGTGTCACCGTTGGGGTTGGTGCGGGTCCAAGACCCTGCGGTACCCACAGTGACGGTTGCCCCGCCGTTTTCGGTGTTCTTCCAGGCTGGGCTGCTTGCGGAGGTTGCAGGTTTCTGCCCGCTGCCAGCCGTCTGGGTGCCGCCGCCTGCACTGGTTTCGGCGGTACTGGGGCTGGTGCTGGTCTTAGGTTTTTCGTGGGGGTTCGCCTGGGTGGATGCCCCTGCCGTGCCCGGGTTTGTTTCTGCGCCTGCACTGCCAGTGGTTTTGCCTGCTGCGGCTCCTTTGCTGCCGCTGGCGGTGGGCTTCGGTGTGGTGCTTGCGCTGCTGGTTTCACCGGGGGTTGCGGATGCACTGTCTTCGGAGATGGTGTTGGTGGTGCCGCAGGCGCTAAGAGTGAGCAGCCCCGCGATGCTAAGAGCGGTCAGTACAGATATTTTTGAATTTTTGAAGACGGTATTCATCTTGTCCTTTTCATGCAACGGGGCTCATATATCGGTGTGGTGCTATTAGCTTAGCAGGGTGACCTCAGTAAACGCCGGAAAATTACAGCTTATTTTTGAGAATGCGCGGCTGTTTTCCTCATGCATGGCGCTCATCCCGGGGCGCATGAGTACATTTAGTTTCCGCCGCATTGCACATTGCGAATTCTGAGGTTCACCGGGAAAAGAGGTAACGATAGCAGCCTGTTGTCTTACAGAAGGTGCGGTGCCGCTATTTTTCTACAGGTATGGCTGGGTTAATAGGGGTTTTGGGTGTTGCCGCCCCGGGTGCGCTGGCGGGCGTGGGTGTACCTGGTTTTGCGGGGAGCACGGGGGTGCCGCCGCCTCCGGGGTTGTCGTAGGTTCCGTCGGTTTTAACACGCATACTGCCTTTATTAATACCGCCGATCCAGGTCCAGGATCTGTCACGGTTAACGTCAATAACTCCACCTTCGGGGGATCCGGTCCACCGCCATGAGCCGTCGGCGTTTACGGTAATAGTACCTATATCACTACCGGTTGCGGCCCATGACCCGTCGGGGTTAACGTGCAGCTGAGTTCCGTCAGGGTTGGTAACAAACCAAGAACCGTCTGTTTGCACGACTGCGGTGTCGGTATTGAAGGTCAGGGTGTGCACACCGCCGGGGTTTTCGGCGGGCTCGGTGTCAGCTGCCACAGATGAGGCAGTACCGGTGGGTGCGCCCGCACCGCTGGTGGTGCACCCGGTTAGAGCGAGGGCCAGCACACCGGTGAGAACCGTAACGAGGAGAACCGGTACGTTTTGAGCAGCCGTCATTGGCAAACCTTTCCGCATATCAGTCGCACACCCCTTATAGCATGTGGTGGATAAAGGTAGCCCCGGGCTGGTGCTGAAACTGTACCGGTCCGGGACTCTAGATCGCCCTGTGCACGGGCGCTAGGTGAAGGATGCTCCCCTAAGAATTAGCTGTTAACTTTCTTGGGCTGCACAGGGGTCTTTGGAGTAGTAGCGTCTTTTGACGGCTTGATAGCGCTCATGTCTGGGCTTTTAGGTATCGTAACCTTAGCCTTACCGTCCTCTGAGGTTCCAGTATTACCCGCGGCATCAGTGTATACCCAAGTTCCATCGGTCTTCGTGGTAAACGTGGCGCCGTCATCACCTTTACGAACCCACGAACCATCAGCAGCAACGGTAATAGTTCCTTGGCCCTCTTTTTTCATAACCCAGGACCCATCCGCAGCAACAGACAGTTCGATACCCTCCTCGGAGAACTTTCCAACCCAAGAACCATCAGGGCTCACTTTTACGTCTTCCAGACCCTTAGCTTCAGAACCCGAACCTGAACCACTCTTTGCTGAAGCTGAAGAGTCAGCTGCACCGCTGCTGGAGTCTGAACCACTGGAGCTATCAGCGGTTGATTCGGTGCTGTCACTGTCTGCAGACGCACTGGAATCAGCTGCCCCGGAGGAACTTGCGCTGCTGCTCGAGCTTGCGCTGCTTGACGCGGAGGACGATGCGGAAGCACTGGAACTCGCGCTTGAAGATGCGGAGGAGCTTGCGCTGCTGCTGCTCGAGTTGTTGGAGGCAGACCCTCCACCGCATGCGCTCAGTGCGAGCACACCAGCGAAGGCGAGGGAAAGTAGGGCCGGTGCTTTTTTGTATTTCATCGAGAGACCTTTCGGTAGTGTATATCGGTGTGTGTCCCCACCCCAGACGCTTATCCCAACATATGTTGAGCCAGCATAAAGGTAGGGTGCGTCACTAGCGGCTACTTTCACTGGTGCGGAACAGGTTTCACCCCTAGCAGGCCGTTAAAGCACTGGTATTTAGTCTACCTGAAAAGAACCGCTGACAACGTGGGACACATTACACTTTCTAGAAGCACTATCCTGACACTCTCACGACGAGAAAATACAGACTGCTTACGTCGCTGTATTTTTACGAAATCTCAACATTGCCATACCTCTTCCCAGTCACCAGTCAGGCATCCTGAGGATGAAACATTACACTTACCTCAGTCATTCTCCGATTATTATTCAGAGTGGTCGGTGCCACCTCCACGCGGTAACCGATGGGGCTTTCTATTCATGTGCAGTTAGCAGCAGGTTACTTACTTGGAGAGATGGGGGTTCGTGGGTCTTTGACGTCAGTGTTCGGCTTAGCAGGTACCTGGGGAGCAACTACTGTACCGTCCTTTGGTGAAGGGGTGCCGTCATACTCAACAGCGGTGACTTTGCCGCTGGGGTCTTTCATGGTCCATGACCCGTCATGTTTAACCACAATATGGGTACCGTCTGGCTTATCCATTGTCCAGCTGCCGTCATAATCTACGGCGATTTTAGTGCCATCTTCCTTCACCTGTGTCCATGACCCGTCATAAGAGATATCCAGCTTAGCCTTGGAAGAGCCACTCTTGGCGCTACTAGAGGCAGAAGACTCTCCAGCTTTGCCATTGGCGCTTGCGGAGCTGGACGAAGAATCAGCCTTAACCGTCTCCCCGAGGACGCTGAGGCAGACACGCTCACATCCCCGCCCTTACCAACATTCACATCCGCCGAATTACCGTTGCCGTCACTACCGGAAATCTTTACATTCCCGTCAGGACCAACCGACACATTCGCACCAGCAGAAGCTGACGCAGACGAAGAAGCCGGTGAAGAGGAAGAAGAATCAGACGACGATCCTGAAGAGTTCACTGAGACACACCCACTCAGCGCGAGAATGCCAGCCACAGCAAGAGACACAAAAACAGGAGCTTTTTGGACGGAAATATTCACAGTATTTTCTCTTTTCTTATTTGACAGCTAATCGGCTCATCAGAGTTGGGGGTAAAAACACCTCAACGGCCACATACGCAACCGCTAAAAGATGCGTTAAGAAGCTCACCCACGCCTTCAGGTTTCAGTACCTTATTAGCGTGGGTGAGATCCTTAAGCCTATTGTTTGGGCTGAACAGGAGTTGTCGGGGTGGCCGCTTTATCGTTCGGTTTAGCAGGCACCTGCGGGACGGTGGGAGTTCCATTATCAGAGTGGAATGCCCCATTCTCGTTAACAGTTGTGGTGTTACCGTCAGCATCGGTCATGGACCACGCGCCACTGGCGTTAACCGTAATGTGAGTGCCGTCGGACTTCTGCAGCGCCCACGCCCCACCCGCGTTAACCGTAATCTGGGTGCCGTCGGGCTTCACTAGCACCCATGCGCCGCTGTCGTTCATCGTCAGTTTGCCTTCTGCCGATTCAGAAGAAGCTGCGGAGTCGGCTTTATCGTCAGCTGATGCGGTGGAGTCCTCTGAGGCTTCATCTGATGCGGTTTCCCCTGAGGACGCCGAGGCAGACACGCTCACATCCCCACCCTTACCAACATTCACATCCGCCGAATTACCCTTGCCGTCACTACCGGAAATCTTCACATTCCCGTCAGGACCAACCGACACATTAGCACCAGCAGAAGCTGACGCAGACGAAGCAGCCGAAGCCGAAGAACTAGCCGACGATGAAGCCGATGAAGAGGACGAAGAATCAGACGACGATCCTGAAGAGTTCACTGAAACACACCCACTCAGCGCGAGCATGCCAGCCACAGCAAGAGACACAAAAACAGGAGCTTTTTTGGAGGTGATATTCATCGGAAGTTCTTTCTTATGTGATTGTTAGTATGCGGTTATGCTATGCCCCAACGATTCGGGGCACCATCAGTCGCCTGTGTGCCTCCATTTGGCCTGTGTAGGCGGGGTTTTCCGCATCAGTTGAGACCTTTTAATTTTACTGTCGTTTTCTATGCCCCTGCTATGAAAAGCTATGTTTTAACTGTGAAAAGCACCCCATAATGTGTGGGGAGCCTCCATATGTACGGCAACTGGGTGCCGTACCCGCAGCGGGTACAGCACCCAGTCTCAGTAAGGTCCGTGTTTTTGAACCGTTGAACGAGCCGGAGTCCCTAACCTAGTTTCTTAGTGGGCTGGACGGGGCTGACAGGGTTGGCGGCCTCAGCATTCGGTTTTGCGGGCACGTCCGGGGTGTCTGGCTTATCTGCTTTACCGTCGTGCTCAACCTGATTGTACGAGCCGTCAGGTTTTACCGTCACACTGTCGCCGTCGTGTTCGGTTTTAGTCCACGAGCCGTCAGGCTGCACCGATACGGTGTCACCGTCACGTTCGGTCTTGGTCCATGAGCCATCTGCTGCGACTGTGATCGTGTCGCCGTCAGCCTCTGTGAGGGTCCAAGCGCCGCCTTCACCCATGGTCACGTTGCCGTTTGCCCCACTGGATGCTGCACCCGAAGCTGCACCAGCCGCGCCACTACTTGCGGCACCGGAGGCACCACCAGAAGCACTAGCAGATGCGCTACCAGTTGCCGCACTGGATGCGGTACCGTCCTGAGTCGCAGCCGCAGAAGAGCTGGCTGCTGATGAAGCGCTTGATGAGCTGGAGCTCGAAGAACTATTGGAAGATGATGCGTTATTAGAACCACCGCAAGCGCTCAGCGCGAGCGCACCGGCGACCGCAATGGTCAGGAATGCGGAAGTTTTCTTGACAGATGCGTTCATTGTCTTGTCCCTTCAAGGGTGGTCGGTTGGCTACCACCGGGTGGATGCACAACCACAGCACATTATAGGATCAGGTGTGTGCGTCCCGTATGGGGAGGGAAATTGATTCTCGGTGCCGGTTCGGGTTCGTGGGGAACTGTCGCCAAATGCGAAGAATCTGCTGAACCTAATGTGATTGTATGTTGTCATCCTGTGGTGATATCCCCAGCTTATCAAGATTTTCTATGTTTTCTCCCAGAAAACCTGTGCTTTAGCTGTGATAGTTAAATCTTAATATTCTGACTTAATCTGATATGAAAGGTGTTTGCTGTGCCGCACCAGCATCGTTACCCCGCTATTACTGTCTGCATCCGCCGGGGGCGATGCGTCCTGTTGGTGAGAACCGGGTGCCGCATCGGCGTTAATGCGGCACCCGGGGATGGGGGGTCAGGTGGGAACGACGCTGTTCCCGTATGTTGTGGGAGATTCCCGCACAAGCGGGCTAGCTGTTGTCTGTTATGGATTTTGTGGGTTGTACGGGAGTGACAGGGGTAACTGCCGAGTTATCGGGTTTTTCGGGAGCTTTTGGAAGTTTCGGGGGCTCGTTGGATACTGCGCCCTCTTTAAGCACGCGGAAAGTGCCGTCGGCATCCACCCTCGCCGCTTCCTTTATCAGTTGTCCTTTTTCCGAGGCGGTGGTATAAGACCACGAACCATCCGCTAGCACATTTGTGCTTTCACCTTTGGGGCCAGTGATGGTCCAGCTTCCGTCCTGGAACACGACGTACTTATTACCGTCAGGCTCATCTTTTGTCCAAGCAATGGTGGTCCTATCTGAGTCTGATGAGCCGCCCGCACCGCCCGAGGCTGAGGTGTTCGGGGCTGCTGCTGAGGCTGAGCTTTGAGCCGGGGTGCTTGTTGCGGCTGAGGAGGTGGCTTCTGAGGAGGAGCTTGTTGCTCCACCACCGCATGCACTGAGAATCAGCGTGCCAGCTAGGGTGGCTGCAACGGGTACGGAACCTTTGTACAGTGAGGTACGCATCAGAACTGTTGTTTCCCTTCGGTCGGTTGCGGATCGCCGCCTCTCTCGGAGGTACCCGCTGTACGGGTTACGGCGTTAGTTCTACCCTATTCACCGCTGCTGTATGGCCGCTCTAAAAAACCGGCTCTCAGCTGTGAAACCCCTAGGGTGCACCCGATAGAACCCTCAACTTTAACTTTATATTTTATGATTGTGTGTCAACGTAAGCGTTCTTGACGCACAAGGCACCCCTGCAGGATGCCGAGGCTAAAATACCCGCAGCACCACCAGCAGAGGGCGCATACCGTTCACAAATATGATGTTGTACCGTTCGTTGGCGACGTCAATCTCTGGTGAGGCTCACCGCACCCGCTCTCAGGGTGCGTAGGGCACAGGTGCGGCTATTTCACCACTGCTTTAGCCCGCCCTAGAACCACCGGGGAGATGGGCTGTGCCGGGTCTTTGGCCTTCGAGTTATCGGGTTTTGCGGGAGTACCAGGCTTGGCAGGGCCCTTAAAATCGTCTTTCTTCCCGGTACTATCGTACGACCCGTCAGCAGCGACGGATATATTGCCGTTCTCACCGGATAGCTCCCAGGAGCGGTCTTTATTCACAGTGATGGAGCCATCCGGGCCATCAGCCCACGACCAGGAGCCGTCTGATTTCACGTCCAGCACCTTCGTGTTCTGTGAATTGCGCACCTCCCAGGCCCCCGATGAGTGCACCTTAAGAGTCATCCCCTGACCGTTATGTGTCTGCCAAGCACCGCTATCTTCAACTGTGGCGTCTTTGGTGTTAAAACCTAAATCCCGTATGCGTTCAGTTGCCTGAGCTGTCCCGGAGCTGGAGGAGCTTACTTCCGTGCCTTTAATAGTTTCACCGCCGCTGCAGGCGCTCAGTACGAGCGTTCCGGCAAGCACAATGGTGGCGCAGGTAGCGATTTTACGGGTGTTCGTGGAGGTGGTATTCATAGTCGCATCCCTCAGGTAGATGTTTCAATGAGCTTCTTTAACCATAAAGTTATCCAAGCATTCATTTCACCTGTAAAGTGATGCATGCACCTGGGAATATGCTGAATTTTACATATGCACTATTTTTACTTCAGCTGTTTCGGGGTCGCTGGAACAGCAGGGGCCGCTGCCTTTTCGTTCGACGGTTTACCAATAGCAGCGGGTTTTGCCGGAACCTGCGGCTTACCTCCACTGGTCGCGCTATACGAGCCGTCAACCTTCACCTCAGCAATACCGTACGGCCCGCCCGTCCAGGTCCACGAACCATTGCGCTCAACGGTCACCATACCTCCGGATGGGTGGCTCGTCCACGTCCACGAACCGTCGCTGTCCACCGCGAGGATGCCCTTCGTGCCGTTCACAGACCATGAACCATCGTCATCAACTTGCACCGTGGTGCCCTGGGCACTGTGCGCTTCCCAGGCACCATCGTTCTCAATGGTGGTGACTTCCTGAATCGTGCCGAACCCCAGATCGATGGTGCCCGTTTCGTTGTGTTGCGGAGATGCCGTTGATGCTTTGACGCTGGGGGTCGCGCCAGCTGCGGCCGCACTGGCAGCAGCCGGGGAGCTGCTTGGTGTCTGCGCTGCTGATGCTGTCTTTTCAGGCTCTACAGGCTGGGCGTGGCCAGATGGGGTGTGGTCAGATGAGCTGGGGGACATGCCCAATGTAGCACTGGTGCTAGGCGATGCACTGGAGGCAGATTCCGAAGACGCTTTCGCTTTAGAAATTTCAGCCTGCGCCGAAGCCACCGCGTCTGAAGCCTGCCGGGTCTCATTCGAGGTGCCGCCGCAGGCGCTCAATAAGCAGACACCCGCTACGGTACAAGAAAGCAGCACATACAGTTTTCGTGCGGAACTTTTCATCAGGGGCTCTTTCCTCACGTGGTTGGTATGCCGCCCCAGCTAAGCGGCACAATGATTGTACCGGAAAATAGGTACCTCATGCCTTGTGAGTCAGCGCCCCGGCATACTGCAGTGTGCCATTATTAGCGAGGCTGCACCGGTGTTTTCGGTGCGGTCGCGTTCTGGTTCGGCTTCGCGGGGAGCTCAGGAACGTCCGGCCGGTCATGTGAGGGAGCCCCGTCCTCAATCATCACAAACGAGCCGTCAGAGTTGACGGTGACGGTGTCCCCGTCATTCTCACGTTTCGTCCATGAGCCATCAGAATTCACGGTCACCACGTCGCCATCAGGCTCGGTTTTCACCCACGAGCCGTCCGGGTTTACCGAGACAACATCGCCGTCAGATTCGGTAGTGCTCCACCCGCCGCCAGCGGCAACTGCTTGAGTGTTACCCCCGAGATATTGACAGAAGAACCGCCACCGTTCTGGGAGCCTTGACCCTGTGTCGCTCCGCCCTGTGGCTGCTGTTCACCACCGTGCGGGGCAGCGGCGGAGGGGCTGGATCCGTTCTGGGCCGCAGGTGCAGGTGCAGCGGTACCGCCAGCACGTGCACTTGGTGCTGCGGCGGCCTCAGTATTCCCCCGTTTCCCCCGTTTGCCGTCTCATGAGCAGTATGCGCTGCTGTGCTCTCATGCACCGGTGCGGCGGCGGGCGCCTCAGAGCGGTGAGGCCCACTACCGTGGGAGCTGGCGGATGCTGAAGCGGACGGGGAAGCAGAAGCTGATTCTGATGCCCGTTTCGCCATCTCGGCCTGTGCTGAGGCCACCGCGTCCGAGGCCTGGCGGGTCTCATGGGATTTTCCGCAGGCGCCCAACACCAAAACACCCGCAAGAGCTAGGGGTACCACCGCATAGTATGTTTTCTGTCGGGGTGTCATAGGGAAAGTCCTTCTCTTGTCCTGCGTGTGAATCGCTGGGGGTTCCCGAAAGACGGAATAAACGCCGTATCTCGTAGCCCAGACGAACCCTGAACTGCGTGCCCCAGCGTACGGGGTGGAGGCTTCTACCGGCGTGGCGCGGGGGCTGCTGGCCGGATAGCTACCATGCACCGCCCCATCATTACCCATATCATAGCAACGTCCACTATGCCCCAGCTAAGAAAACCTGTGTTTTCCCTGAGAAAACCATGAACGCCCGGCGTGTCACACGTTATAAACCCTGTTTTCGGCGGGTGACCCACCCGAAACCGCCTACAATATTCGCCACATGTCTATCCCGCAGCCCCGCACAAAGCTACCCAGCACCTGTGGCTTTCACATCCTTTTATCTGCGGTATAGGCTGGCTCCCTGCTTCGTATGCGGAGGCCGCACACAAACGGAGCCGCCTCCCCACCGGTACGGCGGGGAGGCGGCTCTTCACAGTTTAGAGTCTCAAGAATTACTTCTTCTTGGTGGTCTTGGCGGCCTTCTTCTTGGTGGCGACTGCTGCCTTCAGCTTGGAGCCTGCGGTCAGCTTCACGCCGTGACCAGCGGGAATCTGGATGGTTTCGCCGGTCTGCGGGTTACGGCCGGTACGAGCAGCACGGTCGGTGCGCTCAATTGCCAGCCACCCGGGGATGGTGATCTTCTCGCCCTTGGAGACGGAAGTCTCGAAGACCTGGAACACTGCGTCGAGGACTGCATTAACGGTTGCCTGGCTCTTGCCAGACTTCTCTGCTACCTCTGCAACGAGTTCGGTACGGTTCTTAGCCATTAGGGTGCCCCTTCCTGAGACTTTAGATTTGCGACTAAGTCAAAGCTTTTTCCGGTGAGAAATAACTTTGCCTAGGTACAAAATACCAGAAATTACCAGCTCGACTTAGTAATGCCGGGCAGTTCGCCACGATGAGCCATCTCGCGGAAACGCACACGGGAGATACCAAACTTCTGGAAGGTACCGCGCGGGCGGCCGTCAATCTGGTCACGGTTGCGAACGCGAACGGGGGAAGCGTTACGCGGCAGCTTCTGCAGCGCCACGCGTGCTGCCTCACGCTCTTCGGGAGTAGCGTTCTCGTCGATCAGCGTCTTCTTCAGGGCAAGACGCTTCTCGTTGTAACGAGCCACAATGACCTTGCGCTGCTCATTACGAGCAATCTTTGACTTCTTGGCCATTATTTAGCGCTCCTCTCGGAAATCAACGTGCTTACGTACGACGGGATCGTACTTCTTCAGCACCATACGGTCGGGGTTGTTGCGGCGGTTCTTACGGGTCACGTAGGTGAACCCGGTGCCAGCAGTGGACTTGAGCTTGATAATAGGACGCAGATCCTTAGCCTTCTTAGATGCCATAATGCTAGATCTTCTCCCCGCGTGCGATGATGTCTGCGACCACGGCGTCGATGCCACGAACATCGATCACCTTAATGCCCTTGGCGGACACGTTCAGGGTTACCTTACGGCGAAGCGAAGGAACCCAGTAGGTCTTCTTCTGAACGTTCGGATCGAATCGACGCTTATTGCGGCGATGCGAGTGCGAAATGCTGTGTCCAAAGCCGGGAACAGCTCCGGTCACCTGGCAGACTGCTGCCATGTTTCACTCCTTATGGTTGATTTTTATGACGGGTACGCAGTCGATGTTACTCGTAAGCGTCCCGTCACCAATGTAGAAGCACCGGGTTATTCGCCGGGCTAGAGTGTCCAAGACCGCCACCCGGGTGAGAGTCCGAGCAACAGCCCCCGCCGCGGGAAAAACGGTGAAGCTTAAAATTAGTGTCGAGAGGCGTTTTCACCACTACGAACAGCCTTAAATTCTAGGTAACTCAAGGCACTCTCGCAAGCCTAGACGCCGGTAATCCCCATAAATTTTGCGGATTTCTCGCTAAAACCTTAGGGTGCGCACCCCGTGGGGTACCCCGGAAACCACCCAGCATCAGGCCAGAGAGCCACCAGAATATTCTATCACTGTCCCGTATTGGCGCAAGTCAGAGCCCCTATTCACCCCGGTAGCGGATAGTTTTAGTGGGTGTTAGCGCGCCCCAAAACCTGAGTAAATAACACAGCTGAAATTCGCTGTGTGAGATTAATAGCTTAAAGCACCGATTAAGACATTAAACCGCAAAAGCACAGGCCGCAGCCTTCCACACCAGCGGTGTTCCCTTTGACCCGGAAACTACGCTGCGCTCACCACATGTTTGCCGGCGGGCACACCCACACCGCTGCCAAGTGCACGGGCAGAAGGCTCAAACAACGCTGGACGAAACGCCGCATACTTAGGCTGCAGCCCATCCCCAGAGCTGGTTCCCCGGATCCTACGCCCCACCCACGGCAGGGCGTGCTCCCACACCCAGCGCGCGCTCTGCTCCAGCTCTTCACGGCGGCTCAACTCAACCACTGGCGGCAGCTGCGGCTCCGGCACAGCGCCTTCAAGACCCAATAAAGACAGCACCCGAGCCGCAAACTTCTGGTGCCCATACTCGTTCATATGCAGCTTATCGGGAGCCCACAGCCGCCAATCCACAAAATCACGCATCCGCCAATAATCGACAATGTGCACTCCCCTGTTCTCAGCCACCTCACGGATCAGCTCATTATACAAGGCCGTGCGCGGACGGGTGCGGGCAAACGGGCCTTCCCCCAAAAAGTCCAGACCAGTCATGGTGAACACCTCAATGCCCTCGGCACGCAAAAGAGCAAACGCATCATCCATGCGCTGCACCAACGCATCAATATCCACCTTGGGGCGTATGATGTCATTACCCCCGCCGTAAATACTCACCAGGTTCGGCTTCAGCTCAAGAGCCGGTGCCAGCTGCTCATCCATGATCTGATCCATTAAATACCCGCGGATCGCCAAGTTCGCGTACTGCGCCTGCGCATCCCGGGCACCTATCGCATCAGCCACCCTATCGGCCCAGCCACGCACCTGATTCGGGCGGGACTCATCAATATCGCCGACCCCCTCAGTAAACGAATCGCCCAAGGCCACATAGCGTACCGGCTCACCGTTCAGGCGAGCATTCTCATCAAGGTGAAGCACCGTTCCCCTCCCCTAGCTCACAGTTTTGCCTACACGCCAGTATCCCATAAACGACACCTGCTCCTTCGGGGTTCCTGCCTCCTGCCCGCTCACCCAGCGAAGGCGTTTACCCATCGCGGTTCCTCCCCACAACGAACATGTCGTGCGGGTCATTGGCGACACGGCAGA
The DNA here is from genome assembly GCA_002355935.1 of Rothia aeria. Lineage (GTDB taxonomy): Bacteria > Actinomycetota > Actinomycetes > Actinomycetales > Micrococcaceae > Rothia > Rothia aeria. The sequence goes on from AP017895.1 coordinate 2,584,845, forward strand.
TATAACGCCGTAGCGGGTGATATTGCTGAGGTTTTGCCGAGCGCCTTGAGTTTATTGTCAAACCAGTCGGCGGACTTATTTGAGTTCTCTTCCCTAAAATTTGAGTCTGCCGGTCACCAACCAGCCGCTGCGGGATGCACGCTCATAAATGGCGTGCGCCATGGTGCGAGCGTAGCTTTTTGTCACGTGGTTATCGTCCATGTACACGTAAACATTCCCGATGATCGGCTGGCAGGTTCCTTCAGGGCAGTACAGGTCAGCCAGGTCGATGGTCACCGCGCCTTCGTACCGGTCTAGCACCTCGCGGGAGGGTTGGTATCAGCAAGCTTCTCATTCACGGGACGAGCACAGGAGCTCATATCCGAACCGGCTTTTTGGGCGCACTCGTACACGTTGAAGTCATAACGCGGGTTATCCCGCAAACCAATCACCTGAATCCCGGCATCGGTAAGTTTTTTGACGGTTTCATCCAGCGCCGGGTCGACCCGTTCCTCATTGGTTTTCGCATCTGCCACAGTTGCGGTTAACACCACCGTCTGGGGTTTGCGTTTGAGGAGTTCCTCGGTCACCTTATGGTTGAATTCGCTGCATTCGTCGGATGCGTTCACGTCTCGGGTCGGGTACAGGCACCCTCCCAGCAGGTAGGCTTGCAGGTTGGTGTGGGTCTGCTCCGCGATCGGTTTGAAGGAGGCAATGGACTGTTCGATATGCGAGTTGCCCACAATAACGGTCAGCGGGGCATCATCCGCACCGTATGTTTGGATATTGCAGTATTTGGAAAGCGACTCGTCCCTGGGTTTAAACACCCCATCGCAAGCCCCGTCCAGGCGCTCATACTGGCTTTTGGGGTCGGTAGAAGGGATGGGGTTGTCGTTTGATGTCACCCGGTTGGTACCAATGGCGCGCGCGCCTGGGTACTCTGAGTGTTCATCGCCAGTACTCTGTTCTGCTTTGGCTACGGCTTTGGTGTTGGATGCGCTCACCCACGCCTGCGCGCCAGCAAGCGGGATCCCTGCGAGCAGGAAGATGGCGACAAGGAAAGCAGCCTGATCTGCCCAGGTGCTCACCACGAACACTTTTTTAAACCGTAGTTTCATCATGAGCCAGGGCACGAACGGGTCTTTACGGTACCGTAGCGGTTTTTCGATGAAACGGGTCAGCAGCCATGCCAACGCCACGGAGACCACAATAATCAGGGTCCCTTCCAGGAAGTCTACCCCGGTTTTACCAACAGCGGCGCTGTAGAGAATGAGGATAGGCCAGTGCACTAAGTACAGAGCGTAGGATATGTTACCCAGGTTCTGCAACGGTTGGGAGACCAGCAGCCGGTCTATGCCCCATTTGCTATTGGTGCGGCCAGCCATAATGACAAGTGCCCCCGAGAGCACCGGCCACAGGGCGAGAAAGCCTGGGAAAGACCGCTGCACCGGTAGCACGGCGCCACAGATAGCAAGCCCGATGATGCCCACCCAGCCCATAATGACGCGTGCTTTCTCTGGGGCCTTCCATTTGAGGGTGAGCATGGCCAACAGGGTTCCGATGGCAAACTCCCAGAGGCGGGTGCGAGTGTCAAAGTACGCGTACCCCTGGTTTGCGTTAGTCTCAATGATGGAGAAGGTTAGGGAAGCCACGAACACGGTGTTGAAAACAAGCACAGCTGTGGTGAGCAGGTTCCAGTTGTGACGGCGCACCAGATAAGCAACAAAAGCGAACAGCAGAGGCCATAGAAGGAATATTTGTCCCTGGATGGAGAGCGACCAGAAGTGCTGGAAGGGGGTCTTCGCGGCCGCATTTTGGGCGTAGTAGTCCACTGAACTATTCGCTAGGTGCCAGTTCTCGTAGTAGAACAGCGAAGATTTGGCGTCCGCCATAATCTCAGGCCAACGGCTGGGCGCGAGAATGAAAAACGCAGCAATGGTCGTACCCGCAATGGTGATAGTAGCGACGGGCAGCAGCCGCTGGAATACGTGCAGCCAATAGTTAATGAGGTTCAGAGGACGACCCTCATTGATTTTACGGAGATAAGACAACGAGAGCAGGAAGGCCGAGATGAAGAGGAACACGTCCACTCCCCGGAGACCCTGCCGAACCATACGTGGTAGAAGACAACCAGTAGCACTGCGAAGGCTCGCAGCCCCTGAATTTCGGGGCGAAAGCCGCGTGTCTCAATAAAGTTTTCGAGGGCTTAGGCTCCTGCGGGCGAGCCGGTGCGGTGCGTGCTGACGGTTGGTCTGACATGGTTGCCATTCTATGGTTGATGTGAATGTTTGCGGTTGGTTTGTAGTTTGTATCGGTGTGCCCTGTATGAAAGAAAATCCTGATTCAGCGCATCCGCACAGGCGGAGGGGACGAATCAGGATTTTGGGTGAGCCCCCTACCGGATTCGAACCGGTGACCCTCGGTTTACAAGACCGATGCTCTGGCCAACTGAGCTAAGGAGGCATACGACCTCTAGTTTACCCTACGATGGGCGATTTCCTGCCCTTTTAGGCGCTCAGTATCGGCTACATCACTCCAGTTTATGTGTGGGGTGGGTCGCATACCTGACACATTTATCGTATCAGGTATGCGACCCACCTCGTGGTATGGCTACCCTGAGGTTATTTTACGCACCACACGGGCGACCACAGACCAGCCTGTTACTGCTGCTTTTGGCATCAATCTTTCCTTGAACCCACTTAGGGAAGTCTTCGGATTTAGGCCCGGGGAACTGTTCCCCATCAGCGTAGATCGCCGGAGTGCCGTGCACACCGTTATTGAGAGATTCTTCATTGACCACATTCACGAGGGGACGCCACTTGTTATCGTTCAGGTCGCTCGAAATATTCGCCCCGTATTTTGCGGCGATGTCGGCGATCTGCTGGTTATTCAGGTCCCCACCGCCCTGCCGGTCAAAGAGTTCTTTCTGGAACTCCAGGTACTTATCGGCGCTCACCTGGTTTGCCACAGCATAGGCAGCATTTGCGGTACGCGCGGAGTACTGGGTGGGTGATCCACGGTCCAGAATGATCATATTGCGGTATTCCACGGTAATGGAACCGTCCTCAACGAGCTTCTTAATGGTCTCGTAGTTTGCCTGTTCAAAATCACGGCAGTGGTGGCAGTTAAAGTCCTGGAAGATCACCACGTGTACGGGCTTACCGTTCTTCTTGGCTTCTTCTGCTTTCTCTATGCCTAGCGGCAGGGTTTCTGGGGTGGCGCTTCCGCTGGCAGAGGGAGTAATGGATGTATCGGAGGTACCGAGTTTATCAGCGTCTCGCTGATCCTGCTTTGATGCGTTCTTGACGATTCCGTCTTTGGTAATAACGATACCGCCGTATTCGTTAGCACTAGCTGGCACGGGTCCTGCCTTGGGAATATCCTGCTTCTGCCCATTAATGAAGACAAAACCGACAATAATCACGGCCACTAGGACAACCGCTAGCACACCCAGCTGCAGCAGGCGACGGTTTGATTTTGTTGGGTTATTGCGTGCCTGTTTGGCCGCGATTTGACGGGCCTTTTCACGGGCATCGTTCGACATACCTGTTCCTTTTCTTGTAGGACGCACGACGCTGCGCCTTATCATTACCCCGTCTAGACTACCGAACTAGAGGATGCATATTCCAGCCATCAGTCGATTTCTGCGGAGTTTCGGAGTTTTCTCACGCTCTCAGCTTATTTTACGACGCAAATATATGCCTTTATGCAGATAGTGATGTCATGTTTCTCATACGGGGGTGAAGATACCAGGCGCCTTATAGCCCTGGCTTTTTGTGTAGACCCCAAAACACCCACACCCCCTGTGGGGGCACAAAAAAGAGGGCCCCCACCAGGGGACCCCCACTCACAAAAAA